>CBDEFQ010000008.1:0-51834 GCA_965237485.1 Candidatus Poriferihabitaceae bacterium
CGTCGTCAGTAGTTGCCAGTCCCAGGCTGAATCGCACCGATGATTCTGCGTCATCTCCATTCAATCCAATGGCTTTCAGAACATGTGATGGTTCGGTAATGCCCGATGTGCAAGCTGAACCTGTCGAAGCCGCGAGATGGGGTTGTAATGCCCCAAGAATGTCATGTGCCGAAAAGCCGTGAAAAAGGATGTTTGCATTGCCAGGATGGCGGCGTGGACCTTTAGAGCCGTTCAATCTGATATCCCATGGCAGTTTTTCCAGCGCCCCTACAAACCGGTCGCGGCGCGAATGAAGGATTGCGCGTTGCTCTTGGATATGCACCCCAGACATCAATTCAGCAGCCTCTCCCATCCCCACGCACAAGGGAACAGGGAGCGTGCCGGAGCGAAGGCCTTCTTGCTGACCACCGCCATAAATCATTGGCTCAATTTGGGCATGAAGGTCGCGCCGTACGTAAAGAACTCCGATGCCTTGTGGGCCGTACATTTTGTGAGCAGAAAGGCTCAACATATCCACGTCTCGTGCAATGAGAGATAAGTCAATTGCGAGCGGAGCCTGCGCCGCATCACAATGAAAAATCGCGCCTGCATCACGCGATGCTTCCGAAAGGACTTTAATATCTTGGATTGTCCCGATTTCGTTATTGACAGCCATCACAGAAACAGCAAGCACATCATCATCGAGCAAGTCCTTGAGCGTAGCAACCGAAACATGTCCTCGCTCGTCTACAGGAATGTAATCCACCTGAAATCCGAATCGTTCTACAAGAACTCTGGCTACCGCCAGGACACATTTATGTTCGATAACACTAATAAGTAGGCGTTTCCGTTTCTTATTGCTTTGTCGATTGACGAGGCCGAGGAGGCCGAGGTTGTTGGCTTCCGTTGCGCCGGATGTAAAAACAATTTCGTCTGAGTCGGCTCCAATTAGGGCCGCGATACTGTTTCTTGCATCAGCGACCGCACGCGAACTTTGCCATCCAATACTATGATCGGATGAATGCGGATTTCCGGCTCTTTCGGTGAAAAAAGGGATCATTTTCTGTAAAACTCTGTCATCGACAGGGGTTGTAGCTTGATGGTCGAAATAGAGATTTTGAGAAAATGTCATTGCAATACAATAACCTATGTTATAGATCTAAGAAAATATAATTTTGCTGGGTTCCAAAGCTTTCTGGGGGGAATCTCCAGCCCTGAATTGACGATATCATAGGCATGCGTTAGAGTCGAACTGGCGGCCGCATCCAGTAGCCGACAATACCGAGGAAATTATGTTACGCGGACCACTTTATCAAGATACCTATACCCCACGGTTCTCAGGGCACGAGACTTTCCCGCTACGCTACGGGTGGCTTAAAAAGGTATATGACCGTGTTGCCGAGACCGCACATGAAGAGGGCAATAAGTCCTCGTGTTGGGATCATGACGCCATTGCCCGATTCGGTGTTGGAAAAAATATGGTTGGTTCGATGCGCCATTGGGCAAAAACAGCGGGAATCATAGATGAACAAATAAAGACGAATTCTGTCCGTACGACCAAGCTCGGCGATGTTCTCTTTGGGCAGGACGCACTTGATCGATATATGGAACATCCGGCAACTCTATGGTTGATCCATTGGCAATTCGCCGCCCTTCCTGAGAAAACAACGTGGTTTTGGGCGTTCAGCCATTTTCCGGCAGCCACCTTTGAGCGAGAGGTTTTGGCGAGAAAACTCGAACGCCTTGCAAAAGATCGAAATTGGTCTCGAGCTGCCGGTACCACTATAAGAAGTGATGTTGCCTGTTTTATACGCACCTATGCTGCCCGACAGCCCTCCGGCAAAGCGGGGCATGACGATGCACTTGAATCGCCACTAACAGAATTGGGACTTATCAAGCCTGTCGGTAAAAAAGATGGGTTTCGTTTTGTCCGAGGACCCAAATCAACGTTAGGTGACGGTGTATTTGTTCATGCACTTATGGATTTTTGGCCACGATACTCTACCTCCTCAACTCTATCGTTTGAGGCTATTGCACATGCGCCCGGTGGGCCGGGACGTGTTTTTGCCTTTGATGAAAATGATGTCGTGGATAGACTAGCTGCGCTAGATGAAGTTACGGGCGGTGCGCTCCGGTGGTCGGAAACTGCCGGTCTAAAGCAGGTAATTCGAACCATTGAGATAGATGACGATACCAAATTATCTTATCTACCAATCGATTATGGAGAGCGTGCCGGAAGGGAGGCGGCATAATGCCTTTAAATGAAAAAGTACGCATTGCTCGCCGTTTCCTAAGGACAATCCGCATTGATGCCGATCTTGGCGAGGCGAACGCTCTTGATGGGTTTGTTTGCCCGCAATCCTCTGCCGATGTGCTTTTGGCCATGGCGCGACATGTCTCAGAAAATAGACAGGGCGCGTTTACATGGACAGGGCCATATGGCAGTGGTAAATCGAGCCTTGTGGTTGCTCTGAGCGCATTGCTAAATGGAAATGCCGGATTACAAAAGCAAGCGGCCAAAGTCTTTGGGCAGAAACTTACAAAAAGCATATGGAAATCCTTGCCGACCGGCTCCAAGGGATGGCAGGTATTGCCAGTCGTGGGGCGACGAGATACACCGGTAAATGTCATAGGAGATGCTGTAAAAGAAGCGGGGCTAGTTTCTCACATGCCGCGCGGTGGATGGAATGAACGTAATCTCATATCAGCCCTAACAGAAGCTGTTGCATCCAAACCGAAAACACATGGCGGTCTTATACTCTTTATTGATGAAATGGGTAAATTCCTAGAGGCCGCCGCACAAGATGGCTCGGATATTTATGTTTTACAAGAGCTTGCCGAAGCGGCCTCGCGAAGCAACGGAAGGTTGATCATCATTGGTGTGTTGCACCAGTCGTTTGAGGAATATGCACATCGCCTGTCGCACGAGATGCGCGATGAATGGGCAAAAATACAGGGGCGCTTCATAGACCTTGTTGTAGATACAGCAGGCGAGGAGCAGATTGATCTGATTTCGCGTGCGATTGAGAGTAATCATCATCCAAAAAAGCCAGGAAAGTTGTCAACTGCTGTTGCGACTTTAGCGCGCCGAGAACGGTCTGGAAATGCCGAGCATTTGGCATCTATGCTGGAAAACTGTTGGCCTTTACATCCGGTTGTGGCGAGTTTGCTCGGACCTATATCGCGGCGTCGGTCCGGCCAAAATCAACGCAGTATATTTGGATTTCTAAATTCCTCCGAACCTCATGGTTTTCAGGACTATCTCAACAATTCTGATGGTGGGGCTATGTATGGTCCTGATCAGTTATGGGACTATTTGCGTGCCAACCTTGAGCCATCTATTTTGGCGTCACCTGATGGACACCGTTGGGCACTCGCTGCGGAGGCACTTGAACGGTGCGAATCAATTGGCGGTGACGCGCTGCAAATCCGGCTTCTTAAAACTATCGCTGTTATCGATCTCTTTAAAGAACGATCAGGACTTGTTGCAAATTTTGAGCTTCTACGTAGCTGTTTTCCTGACGTATCAGTCCCAAAAATCAAAAATGCTTTGTCGCAACTCAATAAATGGTCGTTTACGATCTTTAAGAAATTTCTTGATGCACATGCGATTTATGCCGGTAGTGATTTTGATATTGACAAGGCTCTGCGTACAGCCTTAGATGAATTCGATGATGTTGATTTTGATCTCCTCAAGACTTTGGCTGGCTTGCAGCCTGTTCTGGCCAAACGTTATTATCATGAGACCGGTACAATGCGGTGGTTCGACGTAAATATCGTTCCTATCAGCGAGATTGTTGATTATGCGCAGCACTATAAATCCAAGAACGGCGCAATAGGTCAATTCTTACTTGCCATTCCCGCGGACGGTGAACGTGAAGAACATGCTTATGATCTATGCCGTAAAGAAGCGGCGAGACACAGTGATTCAGAGGATAATCAATGGGATATCGTCATAGGGATTTCAAAACAGCCCTGGGCCATCATTCCGTTGGCGCGCGAATTGTTCGCACTCGATAACGTGAGCAATAACCATCCTGAATTGGCCGGAGATTCTGTTGCAAGGAGGGAAGTCTCCGCTCGTCTTGCCGAATTGCAGGCCCTACTTGAGATAGAACTACACAAAGCATTTGATAATGCGTTGTGGTTTCGCAAGAACTTCAAGCCGAAGCGTATGCGTCAGTCCGATCTGAATAGCATCGCATCGGAACTCGCTGATCACCGATTCAGCCAATGTCCGCGTCTTCATAATGAGTTGTTGAACCGACACAAACCGTCTAGTAGCTCCATCGCGGCACAGAATATCTTATTGCGAAATATGGTGCTCAGCGAGGGACAACCGCGCCTTGGTATCAAAGGTTATCCAGCCGCAGGTGGCCTCTTTGCATCAATATTGGAATCTACAGGCCTGTATCAGGAAACGGATAATGGTTGGCGTTTTATGTCGCTTGAAGAAGGAAGCCCTGATTCCTGTTGTTTGGCACCGATGTGGCAAAAAGCTCTTGAGCATATCCAGGACAATGAAGACAGAACGATAACTATCTCGGAACTCTTCGATATCTGGCGCCAGCCCCCATTTGGTATCAAAGACGGCCTTATGCCAGTTTTGGCGGTAGCGTTTGTTCTTTCGCAGCGTGAAAAACTAGCCGTTTACAGAGAAGGAATATTCAGAGCTAAATTTGATGATGTTGACGTTGAGTATCTGGCGAAAGACGCGGATTGCATCCAACTAAGATGGATGGATTTGAGCGATATTTCTCGTCGATTACTATCCGGCATGGCAGATGTTGTGCGCGATCTCGACAGCGCAAACACGCTGGTACATTTAGAGCCGATTGATGTTGCGCGCGGACTTGTGGCGATCTTCGATCAGTTACCGGTATGGACCAAGCGCACGATGCGCCTATCGTCAAATGCTGTGGAAGTACGTGATCTCTTTAGTCGTGCTAAAGATCCGAATAAGTTTCTTTTTGATGATATCCCGGCATCGCTTGGGGAAGATATTGGGCTTGCGAATGATGATGATTTACGCCGCGTTATTGGAAGCGTTCGCGATGGACTTGAAGAATTGGTCCAGGCTTATCCTTCTATGTTGAAACGTTTACGTGAACTTATGCTTTCGGAATTGCAGGTTCCAAATGTATCTCGACAATCGGTAGCTGAATTGAGGGATCGTGCGGAAAATATTAAACAACTCGCCGGAGACTTCCGCCTTGATGCTTTCATAGGAAGGCTATCGAAGTTTGATGACAGTGACGAGAGCATTGAAGGGATCGCCAGTTTGGCTGCGAACAAACCACCTCGTGACTGGGTTGATCCCGATCTTGATCAATCAGCAATAGAGATGGCTGATCTGGCGCAGCGCTTTATTCGCGCCGAGACCTATGCACGAGTAAAGGGCCGCCCTGACAAGAGGCAAGCGATGGCCATTGTTATTGGCATTGATGGACGACCGGCACCGTTTCTTGAGGAATTTGACCTTGCCGATGCAGACCGTGCAAGTGTTAACCATCTCATTGAACGAGTAACGAGCACGCTTGAAGAAGCCGATATGAGTAAACGCAATGTCATCTTGGCAGCACTTGCAGAAATTACAGCGCGATATATGCAAACATCCACGCCGAAGAAGAAGAATGAAAAAGAAAGGGCTGCTTCTTGACCACAGAATCTGTGAAACATGTATTGGGGCTTTCTGGCGGGCGAGACAGTGCAGCACTCGCAGTTTATATGCGCCAGCATCACCCCGAACTTAATACAGATTATTTTTTTACGGACACTGGCAAGGAGTTGCCGGAAGTCTATGAGTATCTTGGAAGGCTTGAGGGTTTCCTTGGGCAGCCGATACTGCGCCTTAACCCTGATCGAGACTTTGATTTCTGGTTGAAGCAATACAACGATTTTCTTCCATCAGCGCAGACACGCTGGTGTACGCGGCAGTTAAAGCTTAGGCCTTTTGAGCAATGGCTTCGGCCAATGTTAGACGATGGGCTTACGATTTACAGCTATGTTGCTATTCGCAGCGATGAGGAATATCGGGAAGGGTATTCCTCAAAGAATGACAGGCTTATCGTCAAGCTGCCGTTCAAGGATGTTGGCGTGGATAAAGCCGGAGTGTTAGATATTCTGGAAGGTGCAGGGTTAGGGCTACCGAAATATTACTCTTGGCGAACACGCAGTGGCTGCACATTTTGCTTCTTTCAGCAAAAGATCGAGTGGGTACGACTTAAAGATGAGCATCCAGAGGCATTCGAGGAAGCCAAGGCATACGAAAAGAATGCTGTCGAACATGGCTCCCCTTTTACCTGGTGCCAAGGTGAGTCGCTTGAAGAGCTAGAGCAACCAGAAAGGGTTGAGAAGATAAAACAAGATCATGAATTGCGGATTGCCCGTATGAAATCCAAGACGGTTGCCAATCCGTTAAGGCCAGATTCAGAACCTCTTGATATTGATGATTTATATGGAAAGGCAAAGGGTTGCCTTGCGTGCCACAAATAAATGAGAACGCACAACATGATATTGGGAGGCAAACAAGTTGGACCTTAATGCAATATTAGATTTTGTAAACCAAGCGAATGATGAAGTCGGCAGGTTCAAGTTTGACGTTATTCTGTCGCCGGACCAACTTCAAAGAAACGACTATCTCCTTGATGTGTTGCATTGGGACTCCATCCTCTACGACGATTCTGATGAGTTAGAAAAAGTACCCAATGACAAAAGAGGTTTGTACGCATTTGCAATCTGTCACCCTAGCGAGGTGCTTCCACCTCACGGTTATATTCTTTACATCGGAATAGCGGGGAGAAACTCCGATAGACCTCTTCAGGCACGCTACAAAGATTACTTAAAAGTTAAAAAACGCGCAAGGATAGCGAGGATGATTGGCACATGGAATGAGGTGTTGCGGTTTTATTTTGCTCCTATTGAGGATGATGTATCGACCGAAGACCTACAAGAAATCGAAAAACAACTTAACACCGCTCTGATGCCGACTTTTTCCGAAGGGGATTTGGAAGCTGATGTTAAGAAAAAGAGGAGCATGTATTAATGGCAAACCCGGATCAAATTGTATTACCGGCCCTTCGGGGAATTATGGGTGATTGGGCATTCTACTCCTGTCTTATGAATATGCGCGAGATCAATGATCGCGTGCGCTACGCCGAAGAAGTTCATAGCAATGAACAGCTATCCGATATGATTCAGAGGCAACTCAAACGCGGTCGAAGCGCACAAATTGCCCAATACTTAAGTACGCAGAAAGAACGCTTTTTAACTCTCTGGTAATTGCTACATACGGAGGTGAGCCGAGCTGGCATGCTTTGTCGGATGTCCGAAATAAGACCAACGATGACGATCTCAAAGATTTGTCTGATGAAACAATAGAGTCGATTGGTTTTCTGACGTTTCGGGGAGATGAAAGTCTTTTTGCTTTGGATGGCCAACATCGACTTGCCGGAATTAAGAAGGCAATTAAAGATGGGATTGATCAAGACCCTTACGATGATTTATCAATAATATTTGTTGCTCACCAGACGACCCAAAAAGGACTTGAGAGAACAAGGAGGCTTTTCACCACTCTCAATAAAACCGCAAAACCTGTATCAAAAGGCGACATCGTTGCGTTGGATGAAGATGACGCTATGGCCATATGTGTTCGCTGGTTGATTGAAAAAACAAAGTTGTTTAGCGGGAAAAAGATTGCATTTGTTGCATCAAACAACATACCCGTTACAAATATGACCCGCCTTACTACAATCGTGAGCCTTTACGATATCCTCACCATTCTTTTTACAAAAATGGCTTTTGACCATCGACGGTCGAAGGCGGATCTTCAAAGGGCGCGTCCAAGCGACGAAGACCTGGATGCATATTTTGATTATGCAAAGAAATATTTTGTCTTGCAGTTTAACTATGAAAAATACATGGAATTATCCATGCAGCTTTCACGTTGGGTATACAAGCAATTAATTAATCGTTTTACAAACGCTAGTATTATTAATAGCTATCACATCGCATTAACCAAAATTGAAGCTAAAAGCGCCCTGCTCCAAATGGTCAATACTCGCGATAAAAGAATACAATGCGAAAAAGCATTAAAGGAATTAAAAGATTTGGATGTTATTCGTGATTGGTCGGTCGAAAACACGCACATGGACGGACGCAAAATAACAGACGTTGTTTATGATCTTTTACCACACCCTGGTTTTATCGCAGACCAGAAAGCGACCAATGCCCGTTTGCGCGATGCTAAAGCTGCTCGTATTAACTCCTAACAACAATTTAACGCCGAGATAATATGCTCAACTTAGTTAATCGATTTCACCTAAACCACACTAATCTATTATTGTGGATAACCTTTGCTTAGGTGGTGACTACAGCTCGCACTACCAAATTAGCGCCATTTATTGATCGTTTTAGATCGATTAGACCCCCTAATTGTGGACAACTTTTTAATAAAGTGGTGACTACAGCTCGCAGATAGTAGATAAAGTGGTGACTACAGCTCGCAGCTAACATAACTCAATAACCCGCAAACCCGCACCACTGCGAGCTTTCGCGCCCTGGGGAAATTCCCTATTCTTTTCCTTTTATTAATACTTCTTTTATCCGTAAACAATAACGAGCATAATTTATATTTTCGAGAAATTCGCGGGAGTGAAAGCCATCGCTCACTACGTTATCCGAGCTTCTTGGCTAACCTAGCCAATTCACGGCGCTAAGGCGCCTACAGCCTCCTATAGTTGATATGTATTGAGATAATATGCTCAACGGTGGACACAATGGTATACAAAAGGTGGCGTGTTTTTAGCACTTATTGGTATACCTTATTCAATCAAAAAAGTTCGATCACCTTATTAAAACAATTTGTCAGTCCGAAATTCGGACTGACAAATAAACTAGCGCACTCCGTTTGCTTGCTGCTGATTAGTTAGTATTTAAAATACTAACTAATCAGCCAGCCATAATTATAAATTTACGCGGCAACATTCATCTCTGATAGTAAAAAACGCGCACTGGCCACTTTGTTTTTTCTGGGGGTGATATTTCATACCATCCAGTACTTTTGGTGGGGTGGTAAGAAAGTTAAGCGTAGCGTTTTCTCGACTTGTCGAGGCATCTTAAAGACACAAGCGCATGGATGCGCGCTGTAGCGCCAGAGGCGCGTGAAGTGGATCGGTTAGTCAGGATGACGTAGGGTGAGCTTTAGCGAACGAGTGACCGTAGGGAGCGATGGTTTTCACGTTTAAAATTTTATCCACAGATGTGTGTAATCTAACTATAGGTTTTGTATTATAGGATTATATATAGGATGGTCTACCGTTTATGCGTAAGAAGGTCTACCTTTTATGCGTAAACAAAATTTAATATAGTAGAAAAAGTACCGTTTATGCGTAAAGTTATGTTGTTGATAAATATAGATTAAAATACAAAAGGTCTACCTTTTATGCGTTGTGTGTTTTTCTTTTGTAGAAGGTCTACCTTTTATGCGTGAATAACTATCAAAACTCACAGGGTTATCCACACATAAGCGGTACTTTTTTTATTTTATTTTGGCGACATGAGGTTTACTTGGTTTAAGAATTAATCGACCTCTTACAGAGTCAACATTAGCCTCTGGGTAAACAGTGACTACACTTTTTAAGTGCTTAGTAAATGCCTGCTGAAAGTTTTTACGACCCTTTTCACTAAACTCGTATCCTGCACCAAACTGCATCTGTAATTGCTCCCATGAAATAGCCGTAGTCTTTGTTAAATAACTCATACGATAAGTTAGCCATGAATAGATATCTAACGCCATTGGTGAACGCCTAAGAGCTTCTAAAGCACGCATATCAATTGGTACTGGTCTTTCAGTGATTTCATTAAAAAATTCTTGGCTTAGGTCAACATACGACTCCCATATTCCTGCTTGATTTGGACTTTTTGCATCCCACCATAGATGCACATCATTTGCTAAAATTGTATTGTGCAGAGACAAGCCTTTTTCATTCTCAACTTTATAGCCGATGCTACAACCAAACAAACGAGTTAATTGCTCCTTTAATCGTGTTATTGACCCCCAACGGCCACCTGTTGGCACTATACCTAATTGCTCCATAAACGAACTTAGCGAGTCACCAAGTATTATTCTTTTTTCCTTTGATAAAACTGCCTCAGTCGTAACCCAAGCTAAC
Source organism: Candidatus Poriferihabitaceae bacterium (assembly GCA_965237485.1). Taxonomy (GTDB): domain Bacteria; phylum Pseudomonadota; class Gammaproteobacteria; order Arenicellales; family Poriferihabitantaceae; genus JAAELZ01. Next base: position 10,152 of record CBDEFQ010000008.1, read on the forward strand.
AACAGGCGTGGCAAAACTCCATAAGGCAAGCCAATGCCATGAGTATCAACCAAAGAGACTGTTAATGCACCGTTTGAACGCCTAAAAATTTCTGCTTTAGGGTCTCTATGGGGCAAAGTTGCTTGAGTTTTGCTTGAGTTAAAACCCTTGCCATATAACCAACAGAACCAGCATCTATCGCCTCTTGTTGCTCTATTAACAAAGATTCTTCGATTAGTCTTTTTTGTGCAGGGGTTAGCACGTTATCATTCTCATTGCTCATTTTTAACTCCTAGTAAGTTAAGTTTTGGGAAGTCCTAGAACTGTGTTACCAGCACGGTTTTAGGGCGTTTTACTAAACTTGCACATGTGCAAGTTTAGTAAATTCAATTGTTTTTCAAAAATATAGCACAACTTTGTTTGATTAAAGCTGCTCTTGAGATACTTAAATCATCAGCTTTTTCGTCAATTTCTTCCAGTAATTTCACTGGTAGCTTTAACGATATTTGAGTTGATTCATTAATGCTATTTTTGCCCTTAATGAACTGTTCTACGCTCTTTGTTTTAACCTCTTTAGGCTGAGGTGGTTTAGATATTGCCATAATTTACTTTGAATATTGTTTTGATATTAAAAAGATATTATATAAATATCTTTTTTGTTAAATTTTCCAGCTCTTGATTAGCTTTATTATCTTTCGGCGTATATTCAAATACAGCCAACCCTTTACTTGCTGCATTAGGCCAAGCTTTTCTGCGTATCAAAACATCTTGCAATACTTCAATTTGAGGATATTCAGATAAAGCTTCAATAACTTCCTCATTATCTGAACCTGTAGCATCCGCCATATTTACCAGAGCATATATTTTAGGTAGATCTCTAATACTCTCTACTTCATCGAACAATCGAGTTAGTTGCGTTATTGCCCAAAAATCAAATGATCTTGGAGCTAATGGAACTACTAACATATCGCAAATGGTAAGTGCCGCCCTAAATGCCTCAGTATCTCGGCCACCGCAATCAATTATTGTGTGATCAAATTTTTTAGATAAGCTATTACCCTGTGAACGTACTTGCGCACCATGCACAGCAACGCAGGTATAATCAGATTTTCCTGTTTCTTGTTCTCTAATCTCCGTAAATAATGTTGCCGTCCCTTGGTCATCAGCATCAATTAAAACAACGCTATCACCGTGTGATGAACGATCTACAGCAAGGTTTACAGCAATAGTAGTTTTACCTACTCCACCTTTGATATTTCCAATAGTTATTATCATTTCAAAAGAATATCTAAATACAGTTAAAAGAATATCCTTATGGTATCACATTGATATTATAAATCAATCAATTATTAAATGATCTATTTTAAGCTAACAACTTCAAATCGTTTAACGCCCAACTCACAACAGTTATCAGCAATGCTATCCAGCGATTTAAATAAACGGGGTAGGGTGCTATTACGAGTTTTATGCAAAATACGCTCACCCGTCCGTGTGCGAGCAATAAAATGATAGCCTGAACCATTGGGCAGGCTGTGAGCTTGAATTTCGTTGATTAAGCCAGAGTCGGCCAAGTCTTTTAAGACAAGTAAAGTAATCGGTTTAGCGTTCATAATCTAATAATGGGGTGACAAAATTTGATTATGTCATTCTATACCGCAATAATCGACACCGTAAATCAAGCAGTAGGGCAAGGCGATTACACATAATCGCCCTTATGTTAAATTTGGGACTTTACGCAGCTATGAGGCAATACCTCCAACAGAAACAGACTTCTTTACAGATGATTCAGGTTGTACCGGTAATCCTGATCCTGATCCTGATCCAGAAACGCCTCTTGGTTTTACAGAAAGAGATCAGGGAATCATTTTCCAGCTCATTCCATTTTATCCGCAAAAGTAAGTAAACAAGGTCTAGCTATGTGAACGGCATATAGAAAATATCGCTCTCTCGTGTATACTTGAAGCGTTTGGTGGGTAGTAACACGAACCATGCGACGTGTCGTGCCGCTTATTTGACGTTTAGAACTAATTTATGCTCCAGGGCGAGTTTTGAGTTTTGAGCATTTTATTATAAATAATTCCCAAAAGCTTGATCCATAGTTCTATCGCCACTTTCGTCATTGAATGGCCACCGTATACTTTTAACTTCGGCATATCAGTTAGTTCCGCGCTGCTACAGTCTGCGGTTGTTTGATTAGTGATTCAGCGGGAATACCTAAATTATCATGTAGCTTCCATATCATTTTGAGCGTTAGAGATCGTTTGCCATTAAGCACCTCATACACTCGGTTACTACGGCCAATCATTGGTTCTAAATCTTTTATGGTTAAATTTTTTCTTTCCATTTCAAATCTAATAGCATCTATTGGGTCTGGAAGATCAAGCGGGAATTGTTTAGTTTCATAAGCCTCAACTAGCGTCACCAAAACATCAAGCTTTTCCCCAGCAGACGTATCTAACTCAGACATCATCAAGCCCTCTATCTCTTGTAGAGTATGACGATAATCACTGTCGGTTTTTATTGGTTTAATATTCATTAATGTTTCCTCTAAATGTTTTGCACATCTATTTTGTCGTATTGCGAATGTGTACCGATAAAACGGATATAAACCACTCTGTAGGTGTAATTTATCCAAACAACTAATCGATATTTATTACCTGCAATATTGAATACAACTCGGCCATCTTTAAGAACACTAGCATTTCCAAAATCATGCTTTACATCCGATGGAGTAGACCAATCAGCTTGTAGCGTAAACCGATACCAAGCTAGTGTTTGGCTTTTAGCATCAATATATTCTGGCCTTTCTTTCCAAAGAAGAAAACATGGAAGTTTGCGACCCCGATGGCTTGAGTCATTGCTGAGAAACGAAGCAGGACGTACATCGGCTAATTTGTCTTGTTCTGCAATAAAATCGTGTTTTCATGGTAAAATAGCCCCGTGATTCAAATGAGTTATAAATTTAGGATTTACCCTGTTCTTAATTGTTCTTAATACCGCGAGGTGCGCGGAAATTAACGCGCGTGGAGAGTTGCTTAATCGGGCAACCTGAATAATCAGGCTGTAGATGGCACTCGCTGAAACGCGAATTTGTAGATTGATGAGAAACCGAATGGACGGTTTTGAAATTAATCATTGCGAAACACCGAACAATTTTAGTGTTGATAGCGCTATAATTCTCACTCATATATTATAGTCCCATAACGGGACTATGGCAAGTTATTTAGCCAATGATCGAATGAAAATTATATTAAAAATAATCCGATTTTTCCTCTTCCATATTTTAAGGATCACCGCGCCATTAGTAATTATTATTTTGCGGCTGATAACCTTGGTCGCGATCGCAAATCTAGCCATTGCTATTTTTATCTTTTACGTCGTGGATTCGGTCGAGTTGACTTGGGGTGATGTGGGTCTCTTCCATACCATGATGACTGGTGCGGGTATTCTGGCTTGGGTTATTTCCTACTATTATCCCGATCTTATCTATTTTCTCGACCCTGAGGATTAAAATGCACGGGTGATTTAGTGCATTTATACGCAACCCCAAACACTTTAAGAATAAGTGTACACTTTATAAACTTTTAACAATTTAATTGGATTTGGAGGAAAATCAATAGCGCAGCCCAAGTCGTATGGAAAGTATTGCCAAGCTAGGCTTGGCAATATTAAAAAACCTCCCAACGGTTTTTTTATAACGGTTGAACGAAAGCCCGCTAGGGCGGCTTAAAACGACCGAACCGGCCTTTTTCCGCGTACGGACAAAAGACCTATCCTGTACTAAAATCTTTATTCTAGTTCCCCCGTCTTATTTAGTACACAATTATCTGCCTTTATTGTCCTTTTTTATCCTTTTTTGTGTGGTAATTATATGATTTTTTATAGTTTTTTATGATTAATGTATGGTTTCTCCCATAATCTATAATAAGATATGAAATTTATATGGTAATTTGTATTAAATTTGTATGGTAATTTGTAATTAATTACAGATGATTAGTGTATGGTGTAAAATTAGTGTATGATCGACATAAATATAAGCTAATCTAACTTACCAAGAATGATGCCAGGTTGTATAACACTGCCAAAATTTAGCAAATCAGGGAATGCTTTAATCCAATTTTCACCTAGTTTAAGCCACCTAAACCCTTACTGGTACTTTTGGAGGCTATCGACACAAAACCCCATATACAGACTTTGTCTTGTTAAAATGGTATACTAAAGGTATACCATTTATCTAACTTGGAGTAATTATATTATGAGTCAAACGACGATGAAAATTGATCGTGATGTATTGGCCGATTTAAAAGAATTAGCCAATATTACACATCGCACACCGCAAAAATTTTTGCGCTTTTTGATGGCTCGTGAAAAAGCAAAAATGGAAATCAGGCTAATATTGGTATTGCGGCACCGAAGGAGGTTTCTATAGACCGAGAAGAAATCTATTTTCGAAAGAAATATGACCGTGAATATAAGACTAATAGCACTATATCAAATGACGATAGGGGAAATGTTTAGATGTCTAAATTAGATCGCCTTATTCAAGAATTAACAATTCAAAAGCAATTGTTTTTTGGTTCGTTGGGTGTGGTATTCGGTATCGTTGCTTGGGTGGTTACGAACTACAAGACAACATCATCGTGGGTTTTGTCTCTATGTTTTATTGTTGTATTAGGCGCTATGGTGTTTGGCTATGCCAAGCATAAACGTATGAATCAATTATTAGAGGGTATTGAAAATGTTGAATAGTTTTATAGCTTTTATGACTTTACTGGCCTTGGTGTTAACTGTTGGTTACTTAGCATATACGGCGTTAGCGGATGTTAAGGCGCATGAAAATGACATAACCACAGAAGAACTAAATTAGTTAGGCATTTTGATGTTTTTATTTTTATTAGTGATGATGAAAAATGCAATCGTTAAAACAGTTCTGTCTTCGATGCGGTTCTTGAGGCAGTAAGTAGGCTTAGAGTTTTACAAGCTATTCCTCTAACGCAATAGAATAATCAATTTAACTAACTGAGAATGATTTATGAATACTAATGAAGGCAATCAATTACTAAATGCCGCTTTTTTAGCTTGTGCATAATTTGAGATATGCAATAAATCAAAATATCCTTATCGTAGATTGTAGCTAAGCCATGAACACTAGGTGTTATTTGTATCCAGTTTCCATTGTGTTCATATTTACGGACATTGGTTTCTGGCTTTTTAGATAAGGAATAAAACGGGTGTTCCATGCTGTGCATTATGTCTTTAAGCACGGCGTCGCCAACGTTACATATGAATAAATCACCTTGTGGATGTCTGTCGTGTAAGAGCTGATCGTCTACATTCGTGGTTTCAAGTACCATGCATCGACTTTCGTGGTTTTAGGTACCGTTGTCAAGTTTCATGGAATTAAGTACTTGTGGATAAGACATCCCCTCTTTCGTGGTATTAAGTACCAAGATTCGTGGTATTAAGTACCAAGATTCGTGGTATTAAGTACCAAGATTCGTGGTATTAAGTACCGACTACTTAATATATTCATGCCATATCAAATAGTTAGCCAGTGATTTTTAATGCTTAACACATTGTTTAACACTAAATTAACACCCAAGGCTTTAAGCTGTGGATAAGATGATCAAATAGGGGTTTTGTGTGAAACAGACTTTGTCTTGTTAAAATGGTATACTAAAGGTATACCATTTATCTAACTTGGAGTAATTATATTATGAGTCAAACGACGATGAAAATTGATCGTGATGTATTGGCCGATTTAAAAGAATTAGCCAATATTACACATCGCACACCGCAAAAATTTTTGCGCTTTTTGATGGCTCGTGAAAAAGCAAAACTTGAATTGCTTGAGACACTTACACCAGAACAAAAAGAAAGAGCCGAAATCATCAGGCAAACGGAAGCATCCGAGGCATTAGAAGGTTATGCTCCCTTGTCTGAGGTTGGCGGTTATGCGTATGAGTTACAGCAAAAATGGGTCAATGGTGAAATCACTATAAAGCAGAGAATTGAGTTACTGAAAAAACATAGAGAGTTGACATAATTCGATGAAATATTCGGATTCTTTTCCACATGTTTTTGATGATAAATTAATTGGTGAATCCGAAGCGAATCGTGAAGTAATCAATAGAGAGCTTTCAGGTGCAAGGAGCGATGAATTAGCTATGAACCCAATTAAAGGTAATTATGACATTGAACACATGGCTAAAATTCATGAACATTTATTTCAAGATGTCAGTTCTCATGCGGGTTTCAGGCTCTTAAAAAAGGATAAAAATATATATATAAAGAAAAAGGAGCTTAAAGCTCCTGAAGGCGCGCCTAACCCTTCGCTAACTACGCACGTTCAATTATTTGTTGCCTGAAAGAGAGCAGAACGGCTAGCCCAGAACGCGCCTAACCTAATTTAAGCGCTCTGGTAGGCTTGTTCGCTGTTCGTCACGGTTTGGCGGGAATAGTGGCTTAAATCGCTCCTCCGGGCTTCTGAGGCAACTCCTAACCACTTACCTCCCGCTAACTGGAGCGAAGCGACCTAGTACCAGAACGTTTAATTTTGAGGTCGATCGTTCGCGGCTAGCCGTTGGAAGCAAACATGGAAGTTTGCGACCCCGATGGCTTGAGTCATTGCTGAGAAACGAAGCAGGACGTACATCGGCTAATTTGTCTTGTTCTGCAATAAAATCGTGTTTCATGGTAAAATAGCCCCGTGATTCAAATGAGTTATAAATTTAGGATTTACCCTGTTCTTAAATACCGCGAGGTGCGCGGAAATTAACGCGCGTGGAGAGTTGCTTAATCGGGCAACCTGAATAATCAGGCTGTAGATGGCACTCGCTGAAACGCGAATTTGTAGATTGATGAGAAACCGAATGGACGGTTTTGAAATTAATCATTGCGAAACACCGACTAAGAAAGCACTTTGGCGAATTAGATGAATTTTTTGATGCTGATGATACAAGCGACGTTGTTTCAAAGTACCGTGGAAGCCATGGTGGAAATGCCTTGTTTCGTCCTATTGGGTTAGATATTTTCGCCCAGATCATTGCAACATTGAACAGAGATCAATCGCTCACTCAGGCTGTGAAACTTGCCTCAACATTGCCTCGGAACCTGTCTGAAGCTCCTTACGCAGGCTTGATGTGGAATACAAGTACATCGACAATCGTAAATGCTCATAGCGTGACCTTGCGCGAGGTTCTTCTTTATATGCTTGGAGATTCAAAATATTCAAATGAGACACTGCTTGCACGATACCGCAAAGATACAGGCGATAAAAATGCAGCGCTACCTGATCTTGTTGTTTGAGACAAGGCGCATGCCAGTATTTTCTTTTTCTGCCAACGATATAGGCAAACAGTTCGATTGTTGCATTTTTGATCGCTTGAAGTGCTTTGCGACATATATTGTTGACGAAGAGGTGACTTGGTTGTCATAAATGATCTATGAATTCTTCTTCTAACATATCGTCAGCTCCGGGGCTGGCATTTCCGGCCTTACTACAGAACGCAAGGCCTGCATTGTTGCGAGAGCTTATTGGTCCATCGATTTTCGATACCTTGCAGGGATTAGACCCTGAGCTGGCTTCAGATCAACGGCTTGGGGAGCTCGCAACCAGACTCGTAGATGCATCTGAAACACTTCGCGATCCGCAACTGAGAGAAAAGATCGTACGGATGTTGCCTCTTCCAAAGGCGCGGGAGCTTGGCGAAAGATTAGGGGCCTCGATGGATCGCGACCTCTATAACGATTTGAACCGGATTGTTGCTGACAAAGATGTATTGCCAGAGCTGTTCTCTTTCTTCGGTATTGTTGAAGACGAACGAGCACCCGAAGATCGACAACCAGACATAGGGCAAGTAAAAGCAGGTTACGCGCTATTTGATCATCAGAGAAAAGCCGGTGATAAGGTTATGCGCATTCTTTCGTCCGATCCGCGAAAGGTTGTTTTGCACATGCCAACAGGGGCGGGGAAAACGCGCACTGCGATGCACATTATAGCCTCCTATCTTAAGAGAAATGAGCCAACCGTTGTTTGTTGGCTAGCACAGAACGCTGAGCTTCTCGATCAGGCCGCCGCCGAGTTTGATAATGCTTGGCATTCTCTTGGAAACCGAAATTTAAGCCTTATAAGATTTTGGGGTAATCGAAGTCCTGATCTACTTAACACAACCGATGGCCTCATTGTTGCGGGACTTGGTAAAATGGCTGCTCTTGATAAACGTGATCCTGCCACTTTGCTCAGGCTTGCTGATCGCGTGACGCTGACGATCATCGATGAGGCGCATCAAGCAATTGCACCAACCTATGCCGCTATTTTGACATCTCTACACACCAAGCGTCCGCGAAACGCATTACTTGGCTTAACGGCAACACCAGGAAGAAGCTGGTCGAATATTGAGGAAGACCAGAAGTTGTCCGACTATTTTGATGCATCGAAAGTTACATTGGAGGTTGAAGGATATGACGATCCTGTAAGTTTTCTAATTGAAAAACAATACTTGGCCAAACCCATATTTAGAACCTTAAATTCTGATGCGGGTCTGGAGCTTACAGATGACGACATTAGTATTCTGGCATCCGCAATAGATGTGCCGGAAACTTTACTCAAAAGACTAGGCGAGGACACTCAGAGAAACCTCAAAATCATATCTGCAATGGAAGACCTTGTAACACGTCATAAGCGGATTCTCGTTTTTGCGCCGTCCGTTCAAAACGCTAGAATGCTTACGGCAATCATTGCACTGCGAGGGCACGAAGCGTTTGTAGTTACCGGTACAACGGACAAGTCCGAGCGTGAGCGTGTTATTAGACGCTTTAGGAGCAACGCGAATCAGGCTATAATCCTAATAAACTACGGTGTTTTAACAACCGGATTTGATGCCCCGGCGACGAGCGCGGCGATTATTGCGCGCCCCACACGTTCACTGGTTTTGTTTAGCCAAATGGTTGGGCGGGCGACACGCGGAGTAAAAGCTGGCGGTAATACTGAGGCAGAAATTGTTACCGTCGTTGATCCACATTTACCAGGTTTTGGCAGCATAGCCGAAGCCTTTGAGAACTGGGAGGACGTTTGGAGTGAGCCAGACTAAAGAGATAGAGAATGCAAGACCAGACGGTGAGATTATTCCTCCTGAGTTGGCGGTTCGCGCCATGCGTGATAGCGGGTACAAGAACACTGCCTATGCACTAGCCGAGATTATAGATAATTCTGTTCAGGCAAATGCAACGTCCATTGAACTGATTTGTGTTGAATCCCAAGAGCAGGTGAATCAACGAACCAGGAAGCGAATCGCCGCAATTGGAGTTCTAGACAATGGTGATGGCATGTCACCAGAAACACTGCGTCTCGCATTGCAGTTTGGTAATGGAACGCACCTTAATGATAGAAAAGGGATTGGCCGATTTGGTATGGGGTTGCCAAATTCGTCGATTTCACAATGTCGCCGCCTCGAAGTTTGGACATGGCAGAATGGCCCCGACAACGCGATGTACTCCTATCTTGACGTTGACGAAATCGAAGGGAGACATCTTTTCTCCGTTCCTTCTCCATCGCACAAACCGCTCCCTGAAGAATGGAGAAAACGCTCGCAGTCAATTGAAACATCAGGAACACTAATTCTGTGGACAAATTTTGACGAGCATCGGCTGACGTGGAGCGGTGCTCCGGCAACGCTTCGAAACACTGAGACTATAGTAGGTCGTATGTATCGGAAGTTTATCAATGATGGGCGTATTTCCATTCGATTGCTTGCGCTCCTCGATGATCAACCAACGTATGATGAGAATGTCAGGGTGAATGATCCCCTTTATTTAATGCCAAATTCATCAACACCATCCCCGTTTGATAAAGAAGCAATGTTCCAATCATGGGGGGCTGAGGATGAAGTTTTCAGTATCGATTATGACGGGCAAGTCCATAAAGTGACCGTTCGTATGAGTTGGGCAAAACCGGAAACGGTTCCTGACGACACGGGTGATCGAGGTGCTCAGCCCTACGGTAAACATGCAGCAAAGAATGTTGGGCTTTCAATTGTTCGTGAAGCCAGAGAGCTTGATCTCGACCCAGCATGGACAAACAGTTATGACCCTACTGAAAGATGGTGGGGGGTTGAAGTTGATTTTCCTTCGACGCTTGACGAGGTGTTCGGTGTGACAAATACCAAACAAAGTGCAACTGTATTTTCACACATGGCACAGTTTGATTGGAAATCCGAAGCCGATACCGATGAGTCACACTCTGAATTTCGGGAACGGCTTCAGCAGGAGGGTGATCCAAGGTCGTTGCTTTTGCCAATTGTTGAACATATCAGGAAGCAGATTCAAGAAGCAAGAACTCGCCTAAAGAAGCAAACTGCTCGAAGGCGAACTAAAAGTGATCGGCATGACAAACCAGCGGTAGAAGATTTGGCAACGTCTAAATTCAAGGAACGTGCCGAGCAAGGTCATGAGACAGAGGCAGATTCTGAGGAATTTAATGAAGAAGCTCGTAAAAGTTTTGAGGAAGATTTAAAAGCCGACAAAGACTATCGCGAAGATGTAGCCGAAGAAATTGCAAATGCGACATTCAGTCGTAACCGAGAAGTTGTTTTCTTAACCAAAGCAATGGAAGGGTATGCTTTCTTTAATGTTGAGCACAAACAAGGAGGACTTACTGCAATCGTGTTCAACACCAATCATCCGTTTTATGATCAACTTCTAGAATCTCGGGAACCAGATATTGGTGAAGCCGAAACAGATAGCGACTTACTCGACCGAATTCATAAGGCTGCCGATACATTAGAATTACTGTTTGCCGCTTGGGCACGGTATGAAATGGAAGAAGTCACTCATCAATCCCGTCTTTTCGAAACACGTCAAGAATGGGGGAAAATGGCGCGGTTTTTCCTAACAGAAAAAGAAGACTAAGAGCATGCCAGTTGTTGATCCTGGAAAAGGCGTTATCGATCTTGTGCGATCATCTAACAATAGAATTGTCATTGCGGCTCCCTATATAAAGTCGCACTCACTTCGTTCTTTGATTACACACATTCCAGATAATATTACAGCGTTCGTTTGTATCACACGCTGGCTTCCAGAGGACATTGCTTCGGGGGTTTGTGATATTGAGATATTTGAAGACGTCACAAAACTTAAAGGCGGTGAGCTTCGTGTGCATCCACATCTTCATGCGAAATATTATTCGAATACCAATCAATGCCTCGTAGGATCAGCGAATCTTACGGGTCGTGGATTAGGATGGCATACACCGGCAAACGTGGAATTGCTTGTTGCGTTGCCTGGTGATTTTCCAGGACTATCTGATTGGGAGGCAGCATTATTGGAGTCATCGGTTACTGCGACAAAGGAATTGAGAAATCAGATTCTTGCAGAAGCTGATCGAATACAGAAGCCTATTTATCATTCACCCGAAGTGGAGGGATCGGAAGAGTCAAATGCCCTTTGGGTTCCAACCTGTACCGTACCAGACCGGCTTTGGAAAGTTTATCAGGGGGCCGGAGCTGACTCGATAGTGACGAGTGCCCATGATGCCGCGCAAAATGATCTCGCTGCACTTTCTCCGCCTCATGGACTCGATCAACCACTATTTGATGCTTATGTTTCTGGAATTCTCAAGCAGATGCCGTTTATCACTGAAATCGATAGCTTGGCGTCAACGGGCGTTACTGATTTACAAGCCCATCCGTTCCTTTCAGAGCGGCTGGACATTGACGTGACTTCCGCCCAGCATACTTGGCGCGTGCTAAAGCTATGGCTTATTCATTTTTTTGGGGATTCATACCGGTTAGAAACCGGACAGGAAATTCTCGTAAAGGGTAAAGAAATTCCCTCTCGCTGATCTCTCTGATTCGACAGAACAGAAAATCAAGGGCAAAAAACCCTTGTACCAATTTCTCGTTGAATATTTTCCAGTGATGCCAGAGCGTTTCTGCGCTGATGAGTATCAGGCTCACTTCTGGCAAGTTCGTTAAAAGCTTCTCTTAATAAAGAATACAGCTCACTTTCGTTTTTTGCTGCCATTTCAAATCTTGTTATCAGTCTCATTGCTACCTCCTGTTTTTAGAGGTCGCGTTTGTTCACGACCTTTGTAAGGCCGTTGGAATACGCGGGAGGTAATGAGCTGCACCCACTTAGTCGAAATATATTGAAGAAGCGTGAGATTTCACGCCTGCAGGTCTAATGTCTCCTGCGCTTACAAACAGGTTTTATGAAAGGGCGTGATCTGCGCCTCTTATTTTCAGGTGGTAGATGTGGCTGATTGACTGGATGGTGGCTCAAAAAGAGAGCCCGTTTTCTTGTCATAGAGGTTTTTCTACACCTTGCCAGTGCTTGCTTGATCGAACAAAAGGAGGGGCTCTTGCATCCCCTCAAAATCAAGAATAATGACGGTTTCCATCTGGCGCATATGCTGGATAGACCCTCCGCAATTTTTCTGGATTTTTTCACCCCTGCCTAGTCGGCCTAGTCGCCAGAAGTTCATGCGAGGCGGAGAGCTTCGCTTTAGAACTTCAACAGCGATTAAGAGGACTTAGAAAAATGAGTGATGAAATCAGAGTTTATGTTGCAGACTTGGCGGCTTACAACAATGGCAAGTTACATGGTGTCTGGATTAATGCCACTGATGATCTGGACGACATTCAAGAGCAAGTTAATCAAATGCTTGATGAAAGCCCAGAGCAGGGAGCAGAAGAATACGCGCTCCATGACTACGAAGGGTTTAACGGCTACGGACTTGGTGAATATGAGTCCATTGGCTCAGTCCATGAAATTGCTGCGTATTTTTACAACCGTGGCCACCGAATTTTACGAAGCGTGGCCACTTGCACCAAGCCTTCAAACGGTCAAGTGATTTTAACGTAAAGTGGCTACACTTTGCTCTGTTGTGACTGGATTTTTCTCATCGATTCCCCCTCTAATTGTATTTTGTGCGCGTTGTGTAATAAGCGATCCAGAATCGCATCAGCCAAAGTGGCTTCACCAATCGCATCATGCCAATGTTGTGTGGGCAATTGACTGGTGATTAAGGTGGCGCCATTACCGTGGCGATCTTCTATTATTTCTAATCGGTCATTACGGTTTTGCTGAGTCAGTGTATCCAAGCCCCAGTCATCGATAATCAATAGTTTGATTTTTGCTATTTGTGCCAGTAGCTTGGTGTAACTGCCATCACCATGGCTCAAGGTCATTGCTTCAAATAAGCGGCTAGCACGAATATATTTTGTGCTAATGCCGTGCTCACAAGCCGCTTGTCCTAACACACAGGCCAAGAAGGTTTTGCCGGTGCCTGTAGGGCCTTGGATGATGACATTGCGGCTTTTGTTTACCCCGTCTAGGCCAGTAACTGCGCTACCGTGTCTTTGTGTAAACCTCGTCTAGTTCGGTAATCGATGTCGTCTGCTTGGGCGCGATATCGTAACTTCGCTTGCTTGAGTAAACGCGTGACTTTGCGGTTATCCCGCACGGTGGCCTCGTGGTTTACGAGCAAACTGAGTCGTTCGATAAAGCCCAGCTCATCATAAGTGTTAGGTGGGTCGAACTGATAGCACAGTTGCTCGGCCATGCCCGTTAGGCGTAATTCATTCAGTTGGGTAAGGGTTTGTTGTGGAGTCATAGTATTTTCCTGTTGGTTATAGATGAAATGGTTTGGGTTAATGGTAGTAATCGGCTCCGCGCACATTGGCATGGGTGCTTGGCAAAGTCTGTTGCTTATCGGGTTCGGCAGGTAGCTTGTCGAGACGGGTTTGTAGTATTGATGCAAGGTGTTTGTAATGCAGGCCGCCAATCTTCTCTGCGCGTAAACAGGCATTCTCTAAACGCGTCTTGCCGTATTTCTTGGCAAGGTTAAGAATGCCCAAACAAGCACGATAACCCGGGCGTTGTTTAAACCTAGATAAATCAGTTAAACACGAAAGTCCATGCAAGCTCTTGATGCACCTAGCAAAATCAAAAAAAACCTTATCACCAATTAAGGTGACCGCGACTTTTTTGATTTCACTATGCACTTCAATTGCTTACATGTCTTTTCCGCGTTTAACTGATTTATCTAGGTTTACGAGACCGTTCAACGAGTTATGCCCGAATCTGGTGTATGAGGCATTTTCTTCAAGCGGCCTCGGTTTGATCTGAGTAGTCATTAGTTTGCTCTATTCCATCTTTAAATGGAACCCCTTGAATCACTTTTGCTAGATAGGCGAACCCGCGTATTCGGTTCCACTTTTTCTCTGCGCACTGACCCAGCTTGAACATCATACTTAACATGCCATCACGGCTAAGACATCCCTTGCATCGTTTGGTACGGTGTCGGATAGTCGCGAATGTTGATTCAATTGGATTCGTAGTACCTATGCTCATCCAGTGCTTGGCAGGGAACGAGTAGAACGTCATTAACTCTTCGCGATCTTTTTCCAAGCACTGCGTGGCTTTTGGATACTTGTCTTGACAGGTTTTAATGAATAATTGATAGGCACTTTGCGCCGCTTCTTTGGTTTCTTCCTGCCAAATGTTATGCAGAGCTGCTTTTGCTTTGGGCTGCACCGATTTAGGCAGCTTGTTCAGCACGTTGGCCGTTTTATGCACCCAACACCGTTGATGTTTAGTGCCAGGATAGACTTCTTCCAGGGCATTCCAAAAGCCTAAAGCACCATCACCGATGCCCCGCTCTGGTTGATTCAGGCCTCGCTCCTTGAGTGCCAACAACACCTCTCGCCAACTCTGCGTAGACTCTCGCTCACCGTCTTCAATCGCCAGTAATTTCTTGTGACCGCGCTCATTCACTCCGATGACAACTAAGGCACAGAGCCGGCCCTCATCGCCGCGCAGGCCGCTGTGTATCCCGTCCGCCCATAGATAAACCCATCGATCTCGATCTAAACCTTCTCTATTCCAATCCTTGTACTCCTGAGACCACGTTGCTTTGAGCTTACTCACTGTGCTTGATGATAACCCAGTCGCTGATTGACCCACTAGCACGCTCAGTGCATCCCCCATTTCTCCAGTGCTGACACCCTTGAGATACAGCCAAGACAAGGCCGCTTCCAGTGTTCTCGTTTTACGCACATACGGCGGCACTAAAGCAGACCGAAAGGTGATCGGTACTCCAGTGCGGGAGCGCACCTTGGGGATACGTACTTTGACTGGGCCGATCCCGGTTTGCAGTTCACGTTCTGGCAAATAGCCGTTACGAACGACACCAGCGTGTCCTGAATCTGAGACTTTGTCACAATTGCGATACAGCAGTTCAGATAACTCACTCTCGATCGCGGTTTGAATGAGTTGCCTGGCGCCATTGCGAATCAATTCTTGCAGCGGATCGATGCTTTGCTCTGGCTTTTCAAAGGAAATAATTTTATTCTGTTTCATAGTGGCGTATGTCTGTGGAAGTTTAAGTTGTTGTAAACTCAACTCATCCCGATACGCCGCTTTTAGTCAACTACTCCATACACCACTTTCAGGCATAACTCCCGTTCAACTGATATTTGTGCAAAGTCTGGCTCACACAATAAAGCAGTGGCAGGGCCTCTGCATTTGGGCGGCTTTAATATCGCCTGCAGCTGTTGTTCATCCATGCCTGCTGGCAGGGGCCAGCTTAATTGGGCATTTGTTGCTCTGACGAGATATTTGGATACGGCGCTGCGTGACAGGTTTAAGCTGAGCGCGATTTTACGGGAGGATAGTTGCGCCTCATAGTGCAAGCGCAGAATGTCTTTGAGTGTTAACCGCAAGAAGGCTGTGGAGGAATTTTACGGAAGCGAAAAAGTGTCCGCGCTTCGATAAAAATCAGTGGCCACGGTTGGTAAAATCAGGTGGCCTCGCTACGTAAAATTAACTGGCCACGGTTGGTAAAAATATGCACTTAGTGGCATGGCCTGATAACGTACCGTGGAGTTCATCCATCTCTGCTAGAAGCTTAATGTCTTGATTGCTATAGCGTCTAAAGCCCCTTGTGGCACGATGTCGCCACTTGATTCTACCGTGCTTGAGATAGCTGGCAGCCAGGCGTTTCACTTGCACATAAGAGTAACCGCTGATGCGTGTGATATAACGCAGCACAAGACCCTTATCGGCTCGACCCAGTTTGCTGTATTTGAAA
Source organism: Candidatus Poriferihabitaceae bacterium (assembly GCA_965237485.1). GTDB lineage: Bacteria > Pseudomonadota > Gammaproteobacteria > Arenicellales > Poriferihabitantaceae > JAAELZ01. The sequence goes on from CBDEFQ010000008.1 coordinate 26,221, forward strand.
CGCATTAAGGTGCGTTTGATGAAATCATAGCGATTGCGTTTACCGTCGATTGCCAGATCGATTTCATCAGTGCCTTGTAGCAACAAGCGTGCCTTATCAAGGGTATCTATATGGTGGTCATTCACCGTCATGAACAGAAATTAGATTAGTTCGGTATCATTTCCGATTAGAATCAGTCCCTTAGCTCAGTATCATTTCATGTTGGACAAGACTTGAGCTTGACAAACCAGAATACTCCTAGCTAACCGCTCCGCTTACCTCCCCGCACTAGAAGTACGGGGTTTCTCGCGGAGATTAAGATGATTGGGTTATTAAAAGATGAGTTGTTAGCATTTGAAGACACGGCAGATCAGATGAATAAGCCTGTAGAAATTCCAAGTTATGTGCGTATTGCTCATCAAATGGAACTTGATCAGGCTGAAATTAAAAAGCTGTATTCTTTTTTGGGCAAGTGGCTTGATGCCCGACTATAACCAAGTGAACGACAAAGACCAAAAGACGGCCACCGACCCATCCGTGGGTCTTGATCGCGCTATCCCTGCGCGATCTGGTCAGCGTGAAAAAGAAAAGTATAGAAGATACGACAGTAAAAGATTAGGTAGACCAATGATTAATGCTGTACGTGATGTGCCTGAAGAAACCATAGAGAAACTAGGGGCGTTATCAGTCCATGATGGGAGTAAAAAGGCAGCGATATTAAAAGCTATTGATGATCGTTTCGAGAAGGTATTTAAAGATAAATAATGCTTGCAATAGTGGGGCTGCCCCACTGTAATAAACTCATTGAAATTGATAACAAGTTTATGTCTGCGGGCAGTGTGTTTGGGTCACCGATCACCCGTCCTAACGGCTTCCGTAGACACCCTTTTTAAACAAGTGCCAACGCACTAAACCAAGAGAAATTGCTGATGGCAAAAACTGAATACCACGGGTTTAATTGTGAATTTTGTGCTGAACCAGCCACCAAGTTTTCTAAGCGGCTATCAGGCGAGCCATATTCTATATGTAACAGCTTAATTTGCTTACAGGCTTATGATCGCCAATTAGATGAAGAAGTTAAGGAAATGAGAACGGCTGGGCTTATCGACGAAAGCTGGTCTTAATGAAGCACGAAACTAACTGAGAAAGGAAAGGAACCTTGGCATTAAGTGTATACATGTATATACTTAATCATTACTAATTAAGCTTTCAGTGCTATGCAAATTGTAGGAAAAATTACTAAGTGGGGTAACGGCCTTGGTCTAAGAATTAACCAAGAAGTAGCAAGAGGGTTGCAAGCATGTAATGGCGGTGACGTTACCTTACAGCTAGATAAGGAATCCCATGTTTTAACTGTTAGACCAGTAGTAAAGCGAACTAAATGGCCTTTTAAGGAAGCTGATTTAATTAAGGGCATGAGCAAAGAAAACGCCCATGCGGACTTATTAACTAATCCAGGAGAAGCAGAGATTGGAGAATGACATACATCCCTGGTAGAGCCGATATTGTCTGGTTAGACTTTGACCCAACAAAAGGTAAAGAAATCGGCAAATATCGTCCTGCTTTGGTTATGTCAAGTAAAGCGTACAGTCGATCTTCGGGTTTAATTATTTGTTGCCCCATAAGTACCAGCATTCGTAGCACACCTACGGAGGTGAAAGTTACTAATTTAGAGCAACTGTCAGTAGTCGCAAGCAATTTAATTCAAACATTGGATTACAGGTCTAGAAAGATAAAGTTTATCGTAAAAGCCGAAAAAGGCGTATTTGATGAAGTGTTAATTAGACTTATTCCTTTAATTGCTGGCGATGGGTATTTGGAACAATTAACTTAGGCGCAATACAAGAACTCGATGCAACACAATAACTTTACGCCACGAGGCGTGAAATAGCTTGCCGTTGAAAGTACGGCATCAAAAGTGTGGACTCGGCACATTGATTATCGAGTCTTGAGTTGTTATCGGCGACAGTAGCGATTAAGTGTAGACAGAGAGGTTATAGGCCAAAAGTGTAAACCTAAGTGATGCCGCTTCGAAAATGTTGAACGTAGAGATGGTTGATGGTTTAGTTATCCCAGAAAACAATATCAATATAGGCGTTATAGAGCAGTCTATATTGGCATCTTCGGAGTCCTAGAGCTTGGCATGTAATCAAAGTTATTTCATGAACGTGGGAGATCCTAAACGTTCTTTCGGGATGAAAGTATCGGTAAACTGTCAATCAGCCGGATGATGAAAAATAGGCTTCACAGGAGGCCATACAGGGCGGCTAGTCATTTTTGGTATTACTCTACCCTACCCCGAAAGATCGCGCTACGGGCTTCCTGAGAAGCCGAAAATACCGGACTACCCCCTTGCGGCTTGGTCAAAACCAGTTTGGCCAGGCGCAGGGTTTTGCCTGTTAATTTGCCGGAGCAGTTATCTAATAGATAACAAAAAGTTACCCTTTACAGGTGGTTATCAAATGGTTATCTTTTTGTTATAGTTATCTTTCTGATAACTGCCCCAACAGCAGAGGAGCTTTTAAAATGCCCGTAATCGTTTTTGCATCAAGCAAAGGAGGCGCAGGAAAGACAACGGCCTGTATCGTTCTTGCTTGTGAGCTTGCCCGACAAGGCAAAGAAAAAAATATAGGGGTTTCGTTAATCGACGCAGACCCGAACCAACATAGCGCAGCGTGGGCGCATCTTGAGGGCAAGCCCGAAAATATCCCGCTCTTTGAGAAAGTCACCGAGGCGAATATTTTAGACGCTATCGAAGAAGCCCAAAGTAAAACCCCGTTTGTGCTGGTTGATCTGGAAGGCGTGGCGAGTAGTGCGGTAGTGGGGGCAGTTAGCCGCGCTGATCTTGTAATCATTCCTTGTCAGCCTTCGCAAAACGATGCGCGGGAAGCATCGAAGACAATTAAAACTATTAAATACGGCGCAAGAGTAGCCGGGCGGGAAATTCCGTTTTCTGTTTTGTTCACTCGCCTTAGCGCGGCAATCATAACGAAGACAGGCAGACACCTAGCCGCCGAATTTGACGGGGCAGTCAATGACCTTGAAGCCAGCGACAAGAGGGCGCAAGCAAGTATTAACAAAGGCGCGGACAATGCGCGGCTATACGCCGAAGAAGTTAAGCAACATTTGCAACAAACAATGAAGCAGCAACAAGCCGCGCAGGGGGTTGCCGCCAATGCCTAATCATGAACGAGTATCGTTAAATCTGGATGATGAAAATCAAATAGACCTTGAAGAATTAACCGGAGCAGTACAGCGACCAGCACCGACAGCAGAACAAACGAAAGCCATACTGAAAGCAGGGGAGAAAACGGGGTTTGTTAGTCGTGAACCTACGAAACGGCGCAGAGTTTCCCCGTATACGGCGCAGTTTGGGGGCAAATGTCGCGAAGGAATGAAACCGCTTTTTCAAGAGATTGCCGCAGAATTAGGGCTGTATGATACGCAGACGCTTGAAGCCGCAATTCTTGCGCTGATTAAACAGGAGGGCTTAACCGATCTGTTAGCCAAATACGAAGGGTTGACCAAATGACCCTACAGAAAAGGGAGGATAAGCAGCCGCCTGCGCTACCGATCAAAAGCCCTCAGTACGATTTATTTTCGCAGTTTGTCAGCAATGATAAACCCGAAGTATCAAACACCGTTGAAGTATGGGAGAGCATCCCGAAGTATTTTTTCACGGCTGGACAAGTCAAAAAGCTCCGTACTGAGCAAGGCCACGCTGATCCGTTCAAGTGGTCATACCGTTACAACAGCATAGATTGTAGCGTAAAAATACAACCCGCTCTAATTGAGCAGAAGGGCGGGGGATATAAGGCGTTCTTCCCAAGCGTGACCGAGGAACTTGTAGAGGAAGCCTTAAAGAAAATTCTTGCTGACCAACGCTACGGTATGCACGACCCGCGCAATGTTGAAACGTGGGTTAGATTTTCTCTTAGCATGATTCAAAAAGAGCTAGCGGCGCGAGGCAGAAGCCGCAGCCGCAATCAAATAAAACACGCCATCGAGGTTATGGCGAGTTGCATCATCACGCTCTACAAAGAGGGCAAGGAAGTCTGGAAAGGTTCGATTTTGCAAGACTTAGTAACCGTAGGGCGTGACGAATATCTTGCCGATACATCCGCGCAGCATGTCGCACGATTGCCGTTATTTATCAGCCATGCAATTAACCAACTTGAATATAGACAGTTCAACTATGACCGCTTGATGAGCTGTGACGATCAACTCACCCGCTGGATTTATAAGCAACTCATACACCGCTTTAGACAGGCTAGCATCATGAACGATTATCACTTTATGTATTCCGGCCTAGAGCGCGATAGCGGGCTTTTACAGCAGGGGCGCAGCAACGATAACCGCCGCAAGGTTGCGGATGCTCTGGACGAGCTGGTGAGCCGTGATGTGCTGATGTCCTACGAGGTGGACTTACGAAAGCAGGGGCGCAAAATCGCTGATGTGAAATACACCGTGCGCCCCGGCGGGGAATTTGTCAGAGAGCAGAAAGCCGCCAATAAGCGAGGCCGTGACGATCACATGAGGGCGTTAAATGCGGGTGTTGATCTGCAATCACAGACCGGAAGCCGGAGGCGGTGAGCCTGTGGATAACTCGCTACAACGTAGAAGCTACGACCCGCAACAGGTAGGAGCTATAACCCGCACAGGTAGAAGTTATAGCTCACAGTATGTAGAAGTTTCGGCTCACAGTTCCGTTTTTGGTGAAATTTTCCAGTGGAAATTGCCGTTATTATGTTCAATAGGTAGAAGCTATGGCTCACAGATGTAGAAGCTATAGCTCACAGATGTAGAAGCTATAGCTCACAGTTCGGGGGGAAAGTAGGAGTTATGACCCGCAATAGGGCATCAAGTAGAAGCTATAGCTCACAGTTGAGAGGACGGTTTTGTTTCTAAGCTTTTGATTTTTCGATTTTTTTAGACCTGCCGAAAACGCTTAACCTTTCCTTCTCTTAACCATATATATATTAATCTTATTAGTTACTCTTGCCTTCCGGCATGTGGAAAACTGTAAAAGCAACCTCAAAGAAAAAACAAAAGAACCTACCCTGCATTCGCTACGCTCATTTGCCCAATGCGTAGCATTGGCCTAACAACATGCTCGCTTGGTCAACGCTCTACGTTACGACCCCTACGGGGTGTCTCTCAAAGGAACGATTGAAAGTGCTGCAGTCTGATGTACAATGCTGCAAGTGTTTGATCTAGGGCGGTGCTTTGAAAACAACGAAATCAACAAGAGTGACGGTAAATCTACGGGAAAATGAACACAGAGCGGGTTCGTCTTGCTGAACAACACGACGTTTCGATTTCTCGCATTACACGTCAAGCGGTTACTAAGTTTCTTGATCGGTATGGAAAAGGCGAATCACAGCTTGCGCTGAGATTCACCGAAACCCAACACAGCGCAAACGGATAGGAAGGCTCAATACATATGCAGACTGCTGTCACTGAAACAACAGAATTTTACCGAGTTGACGCATCACTAAAGCTCGATCCGAAAAAAAGGGCGTTGGTTCTTTAACGGTTGCCTTTGTTGAAATGCTCTGCAAACGGTCAAAAAAGCCACAATCGGCCTCGCTAGTCAGTTACGAAATTGAGCCTATGTTGCTCGATTATCTAACGAGTACTTTGGCAGAGGCTGAGGCGCAATGTGAAGGCACACGGATTGCGGCAAGTAGCGAGATACGCAACGAGGATTTCATATTAAGCTATTCAGACGATTATCAGGCTGCTGCTTTTCGCGGGCAGAAAGCCACGAAAAACGAATTTACCCACGTCATTATAAATCCGCCGTACAAGAAAATTAATAAGGTGCGAAACCTACCAATGTGCGAATTACCACGAGCAAAGGCGGCGATTTTCACTTTGACGCAAGTTCGCAGGAATGCACAGCAGCAGATATGACCCAACGTGTCGTTAATTACGCGGCAGTGCTCAACCCCAACGATCCCGATATGTTTGTCCACATTGCTGCTAACGATCTTGAGCAGGGCATTGTTGATCGTATGGCGAGCTTCACAACGACGCTTGCTGGTCTTGGATTGAAGCTATCGACAGGCCCAGTAGTGGATTTTCGGCTTAAGGAAGATTTACGCGCCCAACCGGATAAATACACAGCTCCGCTATTGTATGCCGCGCACTTCAAAGGCGGAACGCTCGAATGGCCTAAAGCCATGAAGAAGCCCAACGCAATTGAGATAAACGACAACACGCGAAAATGGTTGTGGGACAACAAAGGCCATTTTGTTATTACAAAACGCTTTACCTCGATTTATAAATATTTAAACAACGCGCCAAGCGAAGCTGGATAAGTTCAAACCTCAGTTGATCAATTTGCTTGAAGTGGACGCAGCTCGCTCAGTGCGAGAAAGACGTAATGCAGTTCAACTGTATGAAGAGATTGAGTTGCAAGGGTATCGAGGGGCTTATGACAGCGTTCAACGGTTTGTCAAAGCGTGGAAGGATCACTCGCGGTCATGTATTAAACAAGCATTTGTGCCATTGGTTTTTGCACCAGGTGAAGCCTGTCAGTTTGATTGGTCACATGAACAAGTCATTCTGGGTGGGTTTGGTGTCAAGATCAAACTAGCCCACTTTCGTTTATGTCATTCGCGTAAATCATATCTTAGGGCCTATCCCAGAGAAACACAGGAGAGGGTGTTTGATGCACATATTCGGGCGTTTGATTTCTTTGAGGGCTTACCTCAGAAGATGATATACGATCACCCTAAGACCATAGTCAGTGCATTGTTTAAGGGTAAGCGGCGTGAGTTTAATCGCCGCTTTCTAAGCCGGATGAATCATTATCTGATTGAACCGATTGCCTGTACACCGGCAGCGGGTTGGGAGAAAGGCCAGGTTGAACGTCAGGTCGGTGTTATGCGCCAAAGGCTGTTTGTTCCACGGGTGCGCTTTGCTGATTTAGATGAATTAAACCAATGGCTGGAGCAACGTTGTGCTCGACTTGGTGAACGCCCACACCCGACTGACAAATCAAGACTAATTGATGAAGTGTTTGCCGAGGAGCAGCCGAGCTTACGTCCCGCGATGGTAGCCTTTGATGGATATTATGAGCGTTTGGCGCGTGTGCATAAAACCGGTGTGGTGCACTACGACCGCCATTAATACTCCGTACCCTGTCGGTATGTTGGCCAAGCTGTTTCTGTTAGAGCCTATGCAGATAGGATTAAAGTCGTGGTTGACGATGTGGAAGTGACTTCACATGCTCGCTGTTTCGGTCGTCATCAAATGATCTTTGATCCTTGGCATTATCTGCCCGTACTGGAGATTAAACCTGGCGCATTACGCAATGGCGCACCGTTTGTTGATTGGGATTTACCCAAGGCACTGCTAACACTCAAAAAACAGTACCTCAAACGTGATGGCGGTGACCGAGAGTTTGTACCATTGTTACTATTGATTCACCAGCATGGCTTGGAAACAGTCACGGTGGCCTGTGAGCGGGCATTAGATGCCAATACGACTCAGCTATCAGTCATTACCAATTTGGTGCATCGGTTAACGGAACCTGATTCGGCCCAAGTGATGACAATTACCAATGCGCCTGTATTAGCTGTCCCCTCGGCAGCGAACGTGACCCGCTATGACCCGCTGTGCGCGGAGGTGAGCCATGCTTGAACTTGTTGATGATCTTAAAGCCCTTAAACTACACGGTATGGCACCATGCTTACCTGAGTTGATAGATTCGCCTCGTTCTAAAGTAACGTTGCAATCTGGGTTAATTAAATTGATGGATGCCGAGCGAACGGACCGAGAAGTGAGGCGGCTTAACTACCCAATGAAGGTGGCTAAATTCCCTCATCACCGTGATTTACAGCAATTTGACTTTACCCAGAGCGAAGTTGAACCCGCGCTCATCGAGGATTTGTCTCAGGCTGACTATATGGACAGAGCCCATAACCTCATCTTTGTCGGTGGCACTGGAACAGGCAAAACCCATTTAGCTACGGCCTTAGGCATTAAAGCCATTCATTCAGGTCATCGGGTTCGGTTTTACAATGTGGTGGACCTGGTTAATCTGCTGATCAAAGAACAGCAGAATGAGAAGCAGGGGCGGCTAGCACGAATTATGCAACCGTTAGATGCGGTGATATTCGATGAGCTGGGATATTTACCCTTCCCCGCATCGGGTGGCGCACTATTATTCCACCTGATCAGCAAGCTATACGAGAAAACCTCCATCGTGTTTACCACCAAGCTTAATGTCAGTGAATGGGTGCAGGTATTTGGCGACGAGAAAATGACCACGGCTTTGCTCGACAGAGTGACTCATCATTGCTCAATTATTGAAACGGGTAACGACTCATATCGATTCAAGCAGTCTAGTGCTAAAGCAAAGCTCAAGACTGTCACTAAAAAATAACATCGCAAGAAAGCAGGATTGATTCATCAACTCAAGTTTCGCTACGCTTCACTTGAGTTGATGATAAAGAAATATTATTGTATTTAATTGTTCAGTTTTACTCGCTGACAGGTGTCCAGTTTTAAACGCTGATTGACATATCCCGCAAAAATATGCGCCTGAGATTAATCAATTTGCCACCGACTTTCTTAACCCTTATTTGAATTATCACCGACCTTGTTTCTTCCCGCAGATCAGCACTAACAACAAAGGAAAACAAGTCAAAACCTATCCATATCGAAACATGATGACGCCTTATGAAAAACTCAAATCGTTGACCAATGCACAGTCATATCTTAAAACTCACATCTCGTTTACAATGCTTGACGATATCGTTTATCAGATGACTGATAATGAGGCAGCAAAACAACTCAATGAGGAAAAAACTAAACTCTTTAAAAACATCTTTGAACAGAAATGACAATCAACTTCTCGGTATCATTCCTGTATTGGAATAGACTGACCAGAATACTCCTAGCTAACCGCTCCGCTTACCTCCCCGCACTAGAAGTACGGGGTTTCTCGCGGAGATTAAGATAAGAAAGATGCGTGAACGTAAGGATGCTCTTTTGGAGTTACTCGATAGATACAAGCAGATGCACGAAACTAACTGAAAGCAATATGACCTATATTAAGGTCTTTTTGTTTGACTAAATTCATATTATGACCTATAATTAGTACTATATTATGATCTCTTAAATAAACACTATGAACACCGTAAATAAAATTTTAGCCGATAATTCCGCTAGTATTTCAGAGTTAAAAAAAAACCCAATGGCGATAGTTTCTGCCGGTGAAGGTTTCCCGGTGGCGATTCTAAACCATAACCAACCAGCATTTTATTGTGTCCCAGCCGAAGCTTGGGAGAAAATATTTGATCGCTTAGAAGATATTGAGTTGGCGAGCCTAGCTAATGAACGTATGGGTGGTGAGAGCGTAGAGGTTTCTCTGAATGACTTATAGGCTTAAGTTTAATAAACAAGCCCTAAAAGAGTGGAAAAAACTTGATAATGATGTTCGTAATCAATTTAAAAATAAACTCCGTGAGCATTTAGATAGCCCAAGAGTAGAAGCTTCCAAAGTGTCTGGTGCTAGTGATTGCTTTAAAATAAAACTACGCGCTGTCGGGTACAGATTGGTTTATCAGATCATAGAAAAGGATGTGGTTGTTTTGGTTCTAGCTGTAGGTAAGCGAGAAAAGAACGCTGTTTACAATGCAGCGTTAAAACGATCTTAATGCAACACTTTGACGACTCCCCTAGCTAAAGCAAGGGGATTCCTAATTCAACACAACGAACCTATGTAGACTAGCTACACAGGATTTACAGTTGCTCCAAAGGCTAAAGACGACAAGCCCTGCCGCCTAATATTTATGGTTGCATTCACGTCCCGATCTAACTCAGAGTTACATTCGGGACACGTCCACTGCCTTACGGATAGTTCTAGTTTCTCTAGCTTATGTCCGCAACACGAACACGTTTTACTAGAGGGGAACCACTGATCTATGCTGACTAACGTGCGACCATACCAAAGCACTTTGTACTCTAGCTAGCGGCTTAATTCGCCCCAGTTACAGTCGCTAATGGCTTTGGATAGCTTTCGGTTCTTCACCATGTTTTTTACCTTTAAGGGCTCAGTGCTGATCACTTGGTTTTCGTTTATCAGCTTGGTTGTGAGCTTATGGGTAAAATCTTGTCGGCAACCCGCGATCTTGGCGTGTGTTTTCGCTACTTTGTGTTTTTCGGGTTGCCTGATTCCCAGCCAGAATCAGTAACGACTACGGATTTAATGGATTACGCAACATTGGGTATGGACTTTTTGTCTAGCAAAGTTGACTCATTGTCGTTCCACACGATATATCGATGATTAGCATTAGCCCATTCGTCGTCAATTTCAATCAGAATGGCACTGACTAATCGTAACCAAGCCTCTCGGTTAGGAAAGACTCTGACCAAGCGGGTTCGCCGCTTAAGTTCTTGTTGAACCGTCCGTTCAATGCGGTTGGAGGTTCGCATTTTCTTTTGGTGTCTATCTGGCAAGGCAAACACATTTAACCCTTCAGGCACATTGTTTTCTAGCCACTGCGCCAAGTGAGCATGCTTTTCCTGGTACTGGCTCACAAGGACTTTTAGATTAGCCTGAGCAGCTGCCCTATTGGGTGCATTCCAAACACTACGCAGCTCACCACCAATGCGCTGCTTGATCTTGTGATTGGGGGCATGATGCATTGCATTCTGCGCCAGATGAAACTGGCAACGCTGCCAAGGTATACCTGGGAACACTGCCTTTCTAGCGGCTTTTAAGCCACGGTGATCATCACTGACAATAAACTCAATACCATGTATGCCCCGGTCAACCAAGCCTTTGAGGAGCTCTCGCCAGTTAACCTCGGCTTCATTAAGCGCCATTGCCGTTCCTAATACGCAACGCCGTCCACAAGGCAATACACCCACCGCACTCAACACCGCCATATCAATCACTTGGTGGCCCTCACCCACCTTTTCATAACGCGCATCAAGGATTAGGTAAGAGACTTTACCCAAAGGACGATCACGCCAGACTTTTAACGCCTCATCCATGCTCTGGTTAGCCCGTGAGACCGGTGTAGAGGAGATGCTTTCAATACCCATGCTCTGCATGACTTTTTCGACTCGGCGCGTGCTAACGCCCGTCACGTACATTTCAGCAACGGTCAGCATCATCGCACGTTGGCTGCGTAAGCCGCGTTCTAGCGATTGAGGGTAAAAAGGTTCATCAACGTGTTGAGCGGTCTTTGGGATACGCAGATTGAGCGTACCGATACGCTTATCTTGGTAGCCATGGGCAAACCCTAGCCGGTCTTGACTATGCTCATAGTGTGATGCGCCTGGAAACGGCTCTCTTTCAATCTTAACCAAAAGGGGTCCAAAAGGGGTCCAAAAGGGGTCAGACCCCTTTAAAGTTTTCCCAAGAGGGATGAAGCTCGGCAAACGTTGTAGACACCCCGTTAACAAGTTTGTCTTTGCGTTTGTTGAAGTCTTCTTTTGATTTGTAAATTCTTGTGGTCATAATTTATACCTCTTTTTTGTTGGAAAAGTATTAAGGTTGTAAGCTTCTGATGGCACAGGTGCAGGTGTGGGATGTGATACAGCTCTTAACCAAAAGGGGTCAGACCCCTTTAAAGTTAAAGTTGTGGTATTTAGTAGATAAAACTAGCGCATCATGTCGGGTATCATTCTTCCTCTCCATGTATGCTTTGTTGAAGTACGTAGGGTAATGTAAAACCCTAAATTCGCGATCCTGGACAGTGACTAAAACGCCTACTGCTCTTGTGAAAAAATCAGCGTGGTCTAGCCTTTTTAAATTTTCATCCCATCCCACTAAACGAATTTTCTCTGTTCTTCCAATATAAAAGTTAGGCACTTTTAAATGCACCCTAAAGCGATCAATATAAGTACTTGGCTCAATAAGTGGGGCTTTATCTGTGGGAAATACGGGAGTTTGAGTGTAATCATGAACAATTCGTAGTGGTAGGTATATAACTTCGCCAGCTAATATATCTACCTCTAAATTTCTCTCCATGCTATCAAGCACATTGAGTAAACTGGTGCTCCTGTTAAACACAAAATCGTCATCCAAACAAAGTAGATACTTTGTGTCTACGGCTTTTAGTCCAGCGTTTCTGCCAGCTGAAACACCGCTGTCATAAGAGAGAACTATGGTTTCAACACCCTCTAGTTTCGATGGATGTTTGCTATCATCTACGACAATAATTTTTAAATCTGGATATAACCGTTTGATGCTCTTAACGAGCTTCTTTAATTTATTTGGGCGCTCGAAAGTTTTAATAATGGCCGTGATGGCCTTCAACCTTTCATCTCGACATGGGCGGCTAATAATGAAATCTAATGCTCGTTCTATCAGGAGTTCCGTATTTACCAACACCTCATAGCCAATGGCCACGATGTGTTTAAATTTGCCAGTTCTTGCTCTTTTAAGTTTGTTTATTAAATCCAATACTCAGCTCTCTCATAAAATTTTATGGAAGTATACATCGGATATTACGACTGGTTACCTGGGACGGTGATAGCTATTTTCTTAGATGGTTTATCCAAGTAATAAGTGCGGGTGTTTTTAAGTCTGCAATCTGCTCATCTTAATCTCCGCGAGAAACCCCGTACTTCTAGTGCGGGGAGGTAAGCGGAGCGGTTAGCTAGCGGCAATTTTCAGGGTAGTTGCACATTTTCCTACGCAGCCAATAATACTTCTTTTTGTGGGTTTAGCGCAACCGCACCACAAGGCCGCCAATTTCGGGTTTGGCCAGACCACCGATTAGGTTTTGCTGCTTTAGCTTCCTGATAAACAACTTCTCGTTTTGCTAATAGGGCACTATCTTCACCGCGATAACGCTGGCCAGGTGTAACGTAGCGTATAGCACTGTGACGATGTTCTTCGTTATACCATTGCATAAACTTACCCACCCATTGGCGGGCGGCCTCTAAGCTATCGAAGCCTTGAGAAGGCCACGCAGGGCAATACTTTACCGTTCTAAACATGGATTCAATATAAGCGTTGTCATTGCTTACTCTTGGCCTTGAGTAAGAGGGCTTTATTCCTAATGCTTCTAACTTCGCTCTCATTGTGAACGATTTCATTGGGCTGCCATTATCACTGTGTAAGACGGGCATGCCATCGCAGCTGGCCACTTTTAGAGCCGCCTGAGACATCAACTGCGCACCTAATTCACCGCTTTCAACAGGATGTACTTCCCAGTGAACGCCATAGCGACTGTAAAGGTCTTCTACCATGTACAGGTAATAATGCTTGCCAATAGTACGCGTCGCCAAATAGGTGATATCCCACATCCACACAGCATTAGGTTTTAGTGCTATATGAGTATCGGGTGTTCGGGACTGCTTTTGTTTGGCGCGGCCGCGGTGCTTCAATTGCCCATGCGCCTTGAGAACTCGATAAAAGCTAGACTCGCTGGCCACATAAATACCTTTGTCAGCCAACTGCGGTACTATTTGCGACGGCGGCAAATGATTGTATGCCGATTCATTACATATCGATAAAATGTGTTGCTGCTCTTGCTCGCTTAGTTTATTGCCAGGGACTGGCTTTTCTACCAAAGGACGTTGATCACTGCGGATACTATCTTCTCCTTTTGGCTTCCAACGTCTAAGCGTAGACTCGGCAAGGCCAACCAACTCACAAGCACTTGAACGCTTTGAACCTGCGTCTACTGCTTCATTAACATCATTGATTACTTTAATGCGCGTCTGAGTCGTAATCATACTTCCTCGTCCTCCCAAAGCGCCTGAAACTTTTTTTGTAATACTAATAATGCGGCCGTTTCAGCCAAGGCTTTATCTTTGCCGCGCAGCTGGGTTTCTAGCTTCTTCTTGTCTTTTTTTAACGCACGTATTTCATCGCGCGCAACTTTAGGGCTAATGAGAGCCTCATCAACACCATTAATACAAGCTTCTCGCCATTGCGTTATTTGAGTAGGGTATAGGCCTTTCTCTCGGCAATACGCAGATAATTCTTGTTCATTCATCGCAGCAGTTTCAAGAACTACGGTGAACTTAGTTTGGCAATCCCACTGATTAGATGAATCACTATTAGGCATTAAAACTCCTGATCGTCTGGCTTTATTTCGCCAATCATACAAGGTTTGAACACTGATTCCTTCTTCTCTAGATATTTCTGCGAAGGACTGACTATTTGATGATAATAATTTAGATAAAACAGCTTCTCTTCGTTCTACGCTATATTTCGGCATGAGTATTTCTCCGCCGCCCCTTGTGAATTAAAATGTGTGCAACTACCCTGACGTCTGGGGCTCTATCTAATATAAAAGTCCATACCTGAAGTTACAGTATCAAATCCAGACGCCAAAAAAACACGTATTAGAACAACAATCACTCCAATAATCGATGCAATTACCATCAATATATTCCATAATATTGGGCGTAGTGCTATTAGTATCACAATAGCCGCAAGCCCGGGCAAGATCTCAAAGAAAATTAATTTTATGAATTCCATCATGCTGTATGTTCTTGGTCGGTTTCAATTGCTCCATAGCCTTTGAGAAAGCTTAGGGATTCGTCCCTGAGCTGCAACACGCTCTCAATGCCTTCCGCTAGCTTTCGGAGATATATTTCGTCTGGTATTACGCGCATTGTTTCCGACGGCCGATCTGGGTGGAAAAACAGAATGTAATCAAAAGGGGTCAGACCCGAATGGCACTGACTTAAGGAATATATGGTTATGAATCAATGATATATATGCCATTGTGTTTTTAGATAAGGCTACTTTGCTTTCTTAGGGTGGCCATTCTTTAAGATATTTTGCCTTGCTTCATCTCTAGTTATAACCAGAAGCGCTATTGGTTTCGGTCTTCGCTTAACTGCACGTGGCTCTACTCTGCCTGAACGATTCCCCACTCGATTTTGTGCAATTAAGATCAACAAGCCATTGAAGTAGGATTGATCATTCCTATCTCTATTGGATTGTTGCCAAGCAATCCATAGCTGTACGGTATGTTTAAAGCTAATCTGGCGCGGGTTTATTTTTGAAAGTACCGCTGATTGCACCATCAGCATCCTAATCAAGTTATATGCCAGTAGGTAAACCCATATTTCCTTTTGTACCATCTCTGGGGTTTTACAACTGACCATTTCCATACCTAGCGTAGTCTTGATATTTCTTAAGTCAAGCTCCACATGCCAACGCTCACGATACAACTTTTTAAGTTCATCTTTGCTGGTTTGCTTATGACAAAGTAATGTAGTGACAAGTATTTTCCCACCCGTTCGACACTCTCGAACTTGTATTGAGTTTGGAGCTTGGGCATATTGTGCATCACTCATCCAGAAGGGCTGCTTTTTTGGCTTTGTTATTTCGATGATATGGCCTTTCGTTCCAAGGCGTGTACCTTTCCTAAAGTCGGCAGTGAGCTGCCGGGAACCATGCTGTTCAAACACCGCATCTATCCCCTTTTCGCGTAACGTACAGAACAGGAAGTAAGTAGCATAAAAGGCATCGCCTAATAAAATATCACCACTATCTAACTTATCTAATGTCGAACGCAGAAGGGTTTGCTCATCATTACCTTTCCCCTTAACTGCCGACATTGCCATATCCAGTAGTGCTCCACTGCCTAAGCAAATTAGGCCTACTAATCGACAGATAGGAAAGCCCAACCCCGTCTTTTGGCTGCTCAGTTGTGGGTAAGCCTCTTGATTCTCAGCTGTGTCTGGCATCACTATGGTTGTGCCATCAACTAAACGTACGGGGCGATTTCGCCACCTCCACTGCGAGCTAGTACTACTGCTGATTAGCTTACCAGTGTAACGACAAAGAGTAGAAACCATCGAGAGGGGCAGGCGTTTCCGGGATCGGCAGTATCCACCTGTATCTGTGCTACACAGGGGCAACGAACTTAATAGCCTGTCGGTTGCTGTTTGGTTAACTATATTCTGGCAAGACCGATCAGCACTCATTGCTTGAGCCAAAAACATAGACAGTGTTTCAGTAGGAGGGAATAACCGCTCCCGATGATCAGGCAGCAATGCTTCGACCTGATTAAACAGCGTATCTTGCGTTAGAAGATTGAAGAACTGAGTAGAATTACTTGTTTTAGTGAGCTGTGCGACACGTTTTTGTTGATATGTTTTGTAGGCTTGAGCAGGATGCATTAAGAGTTGGTTATTGACCGGTGCGATCTGTTTTAGTCAACTAAATCATACCTCTTTAACCAACTCTTTTTGCAGCTATTTCAATGGCTTAATGCTTAAGTCAGTGCCATTCGGGTCAGACCCCTTTAAAGTTATCCGCAAATCACAACACAAGGGGGTTAACAAAGTGAACACTTTTGGTCTTAAAGGGGTCTGACCCCTTTTGTGATTAATAAACTACTCAATAAAATATTTCGCTTGTTTTTCATAATCGAGTTTCCATTTTGGGATTAAATTTATAATACCTGAAGGCATTTGTTTAAGCTTAGCGAGAGCTCTATGTTGAGCTAAAATAATAGATTCGGCATTTTCACTGCCTATAGAGCTTAGATGGTAGCTGTTTGTGCCTGCCCATCTGTACAAGTAAAAATTCTTGTCTGGTGAAACTACTGTACTGATTTCTTCATTTAATATTGTTCTTACTTTGGAATCAAAGTCTTGATCTTGTCCTGAACCCATCACGCTATAAAGCGTTTTATTGAAAAGGTCTCTGGTATAACAACACTGAGCATGGAAGTTATTTCTTTCTATTCTATCAATCACACCATTATTCCAAAAAAAAGCACTAGCGGGTTTGTAATATTCAGCCTTATTTTCTATTAAGGAATTGACTGATTGAGAGACTCTAAATGATAAATGGATATCGTCATCATCCCAGGGAAACAAGATATCACCTTTAGATAACGCTGCGACCATATTCCTTTTTTCCCCTAGAGTATTAACTTTATTTGGCAGGTTGATTACAGACACCTCTGGATGATCAATAGCTAATGTTTACATGTTAAAATCATTTAGTATGATCAGCTCTTTTTCTCCTTGATAGTCTTGATTTAGAAAAGACTGTATGGCTTCTTCCAACAATGTGGGGCGCGCAAACGTCACACATAAGCAACTAATGAGAGGCAAGTTTTTTGAAGAGATACTTTTCATGATACTGTAACTTCAGGTATGGACTTTTATATTAGATAGAGCAGTATGGCCTTTTCCCCCCAAGGGGAATTTTTTCGAATTTTTGATTTATTCAAATTTTCTATCTTGGTGTCTTGTAAGTTGAGCCATTTGTGCGTTCCCTGTTTTAAGCAATTAAAATACTGGAGACACCCAAATGACCCAATCAAACAATAACGTATTTGACGTAATAGTGGAACACACATCTCAGAAGGCCCCGATGCCATGCGCCCCGTGCTCACCGCACTGCTCAATGAGGCGATGAAGATTGAAAGAGAGCCGTTTCCAGGCGCATCACACTATGAGCATAGTCAAGACCGGCCAGGGTTTGCCCATGGCTACCAGGATAAGCGTATCGATACACAAGCCGGTACGCTCAATCTGCGTATCCCAAAGACCGCTCAACACGTTGATGAACCTTTTTACCCTCAATCGCCAGAACGCGGCTTACGCAGCCAACGTGCGATGATGCTGACCGTTGCTGAAATGTACGTGACGGGCGTTAGCACGCGCCGAGTCGAAAAAGTCATGCAGAGCATGGGTATTGAAAGCATCTCCTCTACACCGGTCTCACGGGCTAACCAGAGCATGGATGAGGCGTTAAAAGTCTGGCGTGATCGTCCGTTGGGTAAAGTCTCTTACCTAATCCTTGATGCGCGTTATGAAAAGGTGGGTGAGGGCCACCAAGTGATTGATATGGCGGTGTTGAGTGCGGTGGGTGTATTGCCTTGTGGACGGCGTTGCGTATTAGGAACGGCAATGGCGCTTAATGAAGCCGAGGTTAACTGGCGAGCGTTCCTCAAAGGCTTGGCTGACCGGGGCATACATGGTATTGAGTTTATTGTCAGTGATGATCACCGTGGCTTAAAAGCCGCTAGAAAGGCAGTGTTCCCAGGTATACCTTGGCAGCGTTGCCAGTTTCATCTGGCGCAGAATGCAATGCATCATGCCCCCAATCACAAGATCAAGCAGCGCATTGGTGGTGAGCTGCGTAGTGTTTGGAATGCACCCAATAGGGCAGCTGCTCAGGTTAATCTAAAAGTCCTTGTGAGCCAGTACCAGGAAAAGCATGCTCACTGGGCGCAGTGGCTAGAAAACAATGTGCCTGAAGGGTTAAATGTGTTTGCCTTGCCAGATAGACACCAAAAGAAAATGCGAAGCTCCAACCGCATTGAACGGACGGTTCAACAAGAACTTAAGCGGCGCACCCGCTTGGTCAGAGTCTTTCCTAACCGAGAGGCTTGGTTACGATTAGTCAGTGCCATTCTGATTGAAATTGACGACGAATGGGCTAATGCTAATCATCGATATATCGTGTGGAACGACAATGAGTCAACTTGCCAGACAAAAAGTCCATACCCAATGTTGCGTAATCATTGGGAAGAGAAACGACGGAGAAGTTTATAAGAAGTATGAGCGTTCTAAGAAATAATATATGACAAAAATAATAGCAATTTCAAATCAAAAAGGCGGTGTTGGTAAAACGACCAGTACAGTCAATTTATCTTATGCTCTAAATAGTCTTGGAAAGAAAGTCTTAGTTATTGATATTGATCCACAAGGGAATTTAACTTTGTACTTTGATCATGATCCGCGCCAACTAGATCAGGATAAAAACACAATATACTACAGTCTAGTTGAAGATAGGCCACTATCAGAGATAACTTTAAAAGGTGATATTGATCTTATTCCAACAGGCATAGTCTTAGCAGAGTCCGAGTCAGCTTTAATGATGGATATTAGCGGTGCTACAGTGTTGAGAGATCTTCTAACTGAAGTCAAAAACAACTATGAATTTGTGTTGATAGATTGCCCCCCTACTCTTGGGATGTTGTTTGTTAATGCTTTAGCTGCAGCAAGTCACATTCTAATACCTGTTAAAACTGATTCTCTATCGTTAAGCGGCATATCCAATTTAGCTGGGACAATTTCAAAGATTAAAAGGAAGGTGAACCCATCCTTAGAGGTTTTGGGGGTTTTGCCTACGATGTTTAATAAAGCTAACAAGCACGATAAAGAAGCCTTGTGTGAGCTTAAAGAACAAGCAGAGTCAGTCGGTATCAACGTGTTTGATCCTATAAACAGAAGCACAAATTACGATAAGTCGGCAAAAGAAAGCCAACCAACTTTATTAGCTTACCCGAAGACAAGTGGTGTAGGAAACTACAAAACTTTAGCCGAGTATATTATTAATATTTAATCCATAACCATGAAGAAAAGTAACTTATTTGGCGACCTAGACACAGCCACTTTATCTCAAATCGAGATTAGCAAAATAAAAGCTAACCCTGACCAATCAAGAAAGATATTTGATCCTCAAGCGCTACAGGAGCTTGCAGACTCAATCAAAGAACAAGGGCAAGTACAGCCTATTGTTGTACGAACCGATGGTGATGGCTACATTATTGTTGCAGGTGAACGCAGGTGGCGAGCTTGTCAATTAAACAAAGCTGGCACTATTGATTGTGTAATTAGAAACGACGATAACCACGAAGTGGTTTCTATTATCGAAAACATGCAACGAGAAGGGTTAAAGCCAGTAGAGGAAGCTAGGGCATTAGCTAAACTAGTTAATGATAAGAAGATCTCTCAAACAGTAGCTGGAAAATTGGTGGGTAAAAAAAGGATTGTAGTAAATCAATTACTAAAATTGACTACCCTACCGGAGCCTATCCAAGAGGAAAGCCTCACATTAGATATTCCAAAAACTATTCTAGTTGAGTTAGCTTTAGTGAAAGACCCTATCGCTGTCCGGGATCTATGGAACAAAGCAAAAAATAAGGGTTTATCTGTTGCTCAAATCAGAGAGCAAAAAACTGCAAACAAAAAAGAGATTGAAAAGCCCGCTTCTAAAAAGACACCTAAAGCTATTGCTAAAAGCACCATCGATGATGGTTACAAATTGATAAAGAACCTTGAAAAAATAGATTCTAAGGTACTTAGCGATGCTCAATTAGCTGAACTGGCTGAACTGGAAAGTCTAGTTTCTAAAGTTATTTCCACCTTAACCAGTATTAAAAAATAGTGGGTGTTAGTTTACTAACACTTTCATAAAACCCTTTATCCTAGATAAATCAGTTAAAACACGAAAGTCCATGCAAGCTCTTGATGCACCTAGCAAAATCAAAAAAACCTTATCACCAATAAGGTGACCGCGACTTTTTTGATTTCACTATGCACTTCAATTGCTTACATGTCTTTTCCGCGTTTAACTGATTTATCTAGGTTTAAAGATTGCTAATCGTCGCTATATACTCATTGCTGCTAATGAGTGAACTGTTAGCATGCGATAAGGCCGGCCTAAATATGATTATGATTCACTAACTTAAGTCGTTTGCATGAACATGATCTTCTTCGCCGTTAAACTCCACTAAATCAACCTCAAGCTGATTACACTGATCTAAAAATATTTGCCCCATCGTTTTTAGCGTATAGGCACGAAATATCTTGTAACGATACTTCGTAATAAACACTAAGTGGGCGTGGAGCGCATAAACGCTATGCGCCCCAGTTCTAATAGTTGCCATTAATCCACATAAATAATGGCCTGATAGGTGTATAATGCACGAATGATTACTCCGCGACAAATACGCATGGCTAGAGCGGTCTTAAATTGGACAATGTCCGATCTATCAAAATGGACTGGCTTGCATCTCAATACCATGGCTCGCGTCGAAAAGGACGGCGCGGTAGCACGGGAATCGACCCTAAATCTATTAAAAGCTGTGTTCCAAAAGAACGGGATAGTTTTTCTTAATGAAGATGGCGTTCGATACGATGAATGTATCACTTACCAAAAATCTTGAAAACTACGTTAAACCTAGATAAATCAGTTAAAACACGAAAGTCCATGCAAGCTCTTGATGCACCTAGCAAAATCAAAAAAAACCTTATCACCAATAAGGTGACCGCGACTTTTTTGATTTCACTATGCACTTCAATTGCTTACATGTCTGTACCCCTGACCGCTGACACAACAACTGATCCAGTGCCCTATATTCCCCCCGCACCATCCGTTGAAGAAACACAATCATCAACCAGGGCAGAACTTTTACGTGAGAAGTTTGCATTAGAGAAGAAGATTGCCGAGGTAGAAGCGAAAGTCAAACAGGAGGCTTACGATAAGCTTTCTCTTGCAGATAAAAAACTGTGGCATGAGATTGAAGCTTATGAGAAAAAAATAAAAGAAGAAAAAGATCAAGCGATAATGAAAGATAAGAATCTTATCTATGAATCGATAGGGACTATAGATGAAATAAATAAGGCGATGGCTTTATCCACCAATCTAAATACGGGGTGGACTGGGCTTGCAGCTGCGTTTGTTGCAGGGACTGATGCGTACAAGTTAGCTACCCATATTAAAAGCATTGTCGCACATTTTACGTCTACAAAATTACGCCAGATAAGGGACGCCTCGAAAACTGGCGGCGGCGTTGGTAATGCCTCTGATGCAGATATGACTCTCCTTGGAAAGTCCATTACGGCGGTTGAACAAGGCCTAAGGGCTAAAAATCTATTAGAAAACCTAAACAAGGTTAAAGATAGTTATCGGAGAGCTATTAATAGAATGAAGCTTAAACATATTTATTATTCTGCCGGCGAAGCAGAGTATGAGCTAAAATTGGAGATACTAGAGGATGCCCAGAAAGCAATAGATGCTAATATGAATGCTGGTAATACTGATAATATTGATAAGATTAAAAAGGAACTTACAACTATACATGGCATACCGCTGAGGGCTCTGTAAATATGGGCCAATTTGACCACTTGATGCCTAAAGAACCTAAAACAGGCCCGGAAGCAGATAGCGTATTAGAGCGATTTTCAACTGGATTTGGCCGAGGCATTACAAACGTTGGCGAAGGTGCGAAAGGTCTAGCTTATGATATTGGTAACAAACTAGGGCTTGTAGACGACGTCACGGTATCGGATTTTAATTCCAAAGTTCAGGAAGGGCGCGATTTCTATGCGGTCAAAGGGGTCAGACCCCTTTAAAGTTTTATTAAAGTTTTATAAATCTCTTTTATATCCTTTAGAGAGCATGCAGTCGTTGTAAAAATCGCCGCTCAGCCAGTTTGAGTTAATGCCGCTTCGGTACATATCAAACTTGATACGGCAATCTGCTTCGTCCATTTCTTGGTTGTAGGTTTTCGTTGTGTCGGCGGGCGAAAATTTCACGCTTTCGGTGTAATTGGAGGCACATCCAGCACCCAATAAGCAACCGGCACTTAATATAAAAAGATTCGTTCTCAAAATATGCCGCCTAATCCCTAATCTCCAATTCATAACTCAACTCTACACCAAGCCATGAATAAAGGCAAATGGGCTTATTGCGGTATTTAGGAAGTATAATTGAGCAATCAAGATTCTACATGTAGCGGGTAAGACAGTTTCGCAAAGTGTAACCGACCCCGGGCTATCCGCAAATCACAACAACTGGCCTCTCTCTGGCGGATTTCTATCCATTTTAAAGGGGTCTGACCCCTTTTGACCAAGTAAGAATTATCAAAATCACCGACAAACAATTTGCCAAGATCCAGGTTTATTATGGAAAAAAACGTCTGCCAACAGAAAAAGCACCCAACCAACTTGAGCTTTTATAAGGCGCAAGTTGGTTTGTTTCTATTTGATAATCAAGGCTTTACGTGCGAGATAGTATAACCGACCCCGGGCTATCCGCAAATCACAACACACAATTAGCTCTACTTCATGGTGTTTTTCTCCCCTGCCACGCTAACTCGTAATAACTTTAAAGGGGTCTGACCCCGTTTAACCGCTTTTAGTTTCTTGGTTATCTCCAATAAATCGTGTGTAGATCTAGCGAGTCGATCAAGGCTGTGATGATCAAAGTATCGCCTTCGGCAATCTCCTTTAGCATTTTAGAAAGCTGAGGCCGTTTTCGATCAGTACCCGTTTTCTTTTCTTCAAATATCTTCTCACAACCGGCAACTAATAATTGTTCGCGCTGTACCAATAAGCTTTGTCCTGTCGTAGAAACTCTCCCGTAACCGATTATCATGATATTACGGGTATTTTTGGGTAGCTGTTACGGAACAGAAATACGGATTTTCTAAGCTGCTGTTTTTGCAGAACTAAATAACCGTTCCGTAATTTATAAGTTTCGGAACTACTTTTGTGATGAATGTCTTCCATTAGGCTGCAAGCGATAAGCGGTGTGACATATCAAGCTCTAGTACGCCATATCGCGCTCGGTCATTCGTTCTTTCCAGGCAGGCTCCTTCAGGATCTGCTGAATCATCAGGGTATTAATATACACAAGGCTAATTTGCAGAAGGTGTAAAGCAAGAACAGATATCTCCTGGTCCTCTAATTTATTGGAAGCCACCTCGCCTTTTTTACCAAAGTAAATAAACCCGTTAACACCATTCCAACGTTCAACTACATTAAGTCCAGTATTGATCTCTCGACGGAGTTCTTCTGAACCTAGATAGTGACACAAGAAAATTGTTTTTACTGCTTTGCCAAGCTCAATCAATGCGCGATATGTAGGATGCTTAGCATTACTACGTATAAAACGGCGCAATATCGCCCCTGGCGTAGCAGTATGTTCCCGTAGTGCCGTCGCCAGTCTTTTAAAGGGGTCTGACCCCTTTTGTGGTTATACTCGTGATATAAACTTCTGGACATTGATGTGTTGTGATTTGCGGATAGGCCTTGGTCGGTTATACTAAAAACAGCAGGAGTAGTGTATACTATTGGTTGTGATTTGCGGTTGTGATTTGCGGTTGTGATTTGCGGGTAGGCCTTGGTCGGTTATACTATACTGGCGTTTTGGTGTAGCTTGGGATAGTTGTGATTTGCGGGTAGGCCTTGGTCGGTTATACTCCATGTTCATGTTGTACCATGTCATTTTTAGTTGTGATTTGCGGGTAGGCCTTGGTCGGTTATACTCCATAAAACCAAAGGAATCATACAAGGCGCTGTTGTGATTTGCGGGTAGGCCTTGGTCGGTTATACTAAAGAGCCAAAAGTTAAAACCCCTGACACAGTTGTGATTTGCGGGTAGGCCTTGGTCGGTTATACTGGCGGGAAAATCTTAACCAACTATTACAAGTTGTGATTTGCGGGTAGGCCTTGGTCGGTTATACTACCTCGCACGTAAAGCCTTGATTATCAAATAGAAACAAACCAACTTGCGCCTTATAAAAGCGCAAGTTGGTTGGGTGCTTTTT
This sequence comes from Candidatus Poriferihabitaceae bacterium, assembly GCA_965237485.1. Lineage (GTDB taxonomy): Bacteria > Pseudomonadota > Gammaproteobacteria > Arenicellales > Poriferihabitantaceae > JAAELZ01. The sequence goes on from CBDEFQ010000008.1 coordinate 50,496, forward strand.
CTGTTGGCAGACGTTTTTTTCCATAATAAACCTGGATCTTGGGGTCAAGGGGTCAGACCCCTTTAAAGAAAGAACTGCTGTTTGTAATGTTGCTAAACGACTCGCGTGTAAAGTGCTTACAGATTGAGATAAGCGTTTGTACAATAACGAAACTGTGTGCATCGGGATCACCTGAACTTGAGACTCAGATGACAACTTTCCGATGTACACAGTGTTTTGCATGAAATATATCTCTTATCTGTCTAATATTAAATGTTTATTTGTGGGGATAGCTCAGCAACAGACCCCTTTGACCCTTAATCGCCGCGAAATACCACCAAATTTTAGTTATTTGAGGGGTAATAATGCTCACTTAAAGTAAGTTCGACAAAATCCTTCTCAAGTCATTGAAAACAAACAACTCATAGAAAGTCCGAGAAAGTTCCCCTAGAGGAGAATAGAAGAGAAAAGAAAATCAAAGAGAGAACAAAAGGGGTCAGACCCCTTTAGAGAACTGCTGTTTGTAATGCTGCTAAACGACCCGCGTGTAAAGTGCTTACAGATTGAGATAAGCGTTTGTACAATAACGAAACTGTGTGCATCGGGATCCCCTGAACTTGAGACTCAGATGACAACTTTCCGATGTACATAGTGTTTTGCATGAAATATATCTCTTATCTGTCTAATATTAAACGTTTATTTGTTGGGATATCTCAGCAACAGACCCCTTTGACCCAACCGTAGACCCCCCAGTTGTGATTGATTTGCGGGCCAAAGTGTCCAGCTTGGTTGGCTGGTTGATTGTGATTTGCGGATAGCCCGGGGTCGGTTACACTATCTCGCACGTAAAGCCTTGATTATCAAATAGAAACAAACCAACTTGCGCCTTATAAAAGCTCAAGTTGGTTGGGTGCTTTTTCTGTCACCATTGGGGAGCGTATCGCTGCTCCCACAAACCCCATCGACCTGAGCTTGGAGAAGTGCCTCTCCATCAGAACTAGCCATGCACCAACCGTTCGCCGTTTGGATACCGTGAGCGTTTCGCTTATGGAGGAAATTGGGTAGTGAGTTAGGGCAACTCATATGGGTATTGCAGGAAGAGCGCACCCAATTATCCTAGATAAATCAGTTAAACGCGGAAAAGACATGTAAGCAATTGAAGTGCATAGTGAAATCAAAAAAGTCGCGGTCACCTTATTGGTGATAAGGTTTTTTTGATTTTGCTAGGTGCATCAAGAGCTTGCATGGACTTTCGTGTTTTAACTGATTTATCTAGGATTATGCAGACCGTGCCATTGATGTTTCGGAGAGCCGCTTTAATGCCGTGCTAATAAACGTTACCGCATTATTTATATCGTCG
>CBDEFQ010000009.1:0-1444552 GCA_965237485.1 Candidatus Poriferihabitaceae bacterium
CATGTGCGACGCTTAATGCGTAAGATGGGCATTAAAGCCATCTATCCTAGGCCTAACACCAGCAAGAAGAAGGCGGGGCACAAGATTTATCCTTATCTGCTAGGTGGGTTGGCCATCAATCAACCCAATCAAGCTTGGTGTACCGATATAACTTATATCCCGATGCCTAAGGGCTTTGCTTATCTTACCGTTGTGATGGATTGGTATTCTCGTAAAGTGCTGTCATGGCGGCTTAGCAACAGCATGGATAGCGCATTCTGCGTAGATGCTTTGGAAGAGGCACTGCATTACTACGGCAAGCCTGATATCTTTAACAGCGATCAAGGTGCGCAATTTACCAGTGAGGCGTTTACCGGTGTACTCAAAGACAATGGTATTCGCATCAGCATGGATGGCAAAGGTGCTTGGCGTGACAATGTATTTGTTGAGCGCTTATGGCGCAGCGTGAAATATGAGGAAGTCTATTTGCAAGCCTACCAATCGATGAAAGAGGCAAAAGAAGAAGGCGGGGCACAAGATTTATCCTTATCTGCTAGGTGGGTTGGCCATCAATCAACCCAATCAAGCTTGGTGTATGCTGTCATGGCGGCTTAGCAACAGCATGGATAGCGCATTCTGCGTAGATGCTTTGGAAGAGGCACTGCATTACTACGGCAAGCCTGATATCTTTAACAGCGATCAAGGTGCGCAATTTACCAGTGAGGCGTTTACCGGTGTACTCAAAGACAATGGTATTCGCATCAGCATGGATGGCAAAGGTGCTTGGCGTGACAATGTATTTGTTGAGCGCTTATGGCGCAGCGTGAAATATGAGGAAGTCTATTTGCAAGCCTACCAATCGATGAAAGAGGCAAAAGACGGCATTGGCTCCTGGATAAACTATTACAACCAAGAGCGTAAACATCAAACATTGGGCATGGTCCCTGACATGATGTATGATCCATGTCGCGGCCTGAAATTGGCTGCTTAATCAGCTGAAAATAACTCCTAAGCCATCTGTCCTAAAAAGCGGGTCCACTTCTCCTTGCTGGTGTTAGGCCTAGGATAGATGGCTTTAATGCCCATCTTACGCATTAAGCGTCGCACATGTTTACGGTCAACTCGGTGGCCTACATCTTGCAACACATCACGAATGCGTCTACTGCCAAGAAAGGGCCGATTGAGGTGAATGCGATCAATCAGATGCATCAGTTCCAAGTCATCCTCATTAGCAGGTGAGGTTTTGTAATAAACATGGGAACGATGAATCTTCAACAATTTACACTGACGAACTAACGATAGTTTATTGCTTTTATTAATCATAGTTTTGCGCTCAGGTCTGTTTAACGACCGAGCGCTTTTGATAAAAAATCATTTCCCATGGTGGTCTCACCGACCTTTGCCTGTAATGACTTAATCTGTGATTCTTGATCTGGAGCTAAACCTGCACCTGAAGCAAACACATCAACGGAACTATCAAGCAATTGTTTCTTCCACTTGACGATAAGATTTGCATTGATGTCATAACGACTAGCAAGATTGCTTAATGTTTCATCACCTTTGATTGCTGCAAGAGCAACTTTGGCTTTGAATTGTGGGGCATGGTTTCTACGCTTTTTACTCATTTTCTGTTCCTCGTTTTGAACAATTATAAAACAGAAAATAACTCCTTATTTTGGCCTTCAACCTGTCCTAATCATGGGGTCCACTTCAGATAACAGATTACGCAACATTGGGTATGGACTTTTTGTCTAGCAAGTTGACTCATTGTCGTTCCACACGATATATCGATGATTAGCATTAGCCCATTCGTCGTCAATTTCAATCAGAATGGCACTGACTAATCGTAACCAAGCCTCTCGGTTAGGAAAGACTCTGACCAAGCGGGTTCGCCGCTTAAGTTCTTGTTGAACCGTCCGTTCAATGCGGTTGGAGGTTCGCATTTTCTTTTGGTGTCTATCTGGCAAGGCAAACACATTTAACCCTTCAGGCACATTGTTTTCTAGCCACTGCGCCAAGTGAGCATGCTTTTCCTGGTACTGGCTCACAAGGACTTTTAGATTAACCTGAGCAGCTGCCATATTGGGTGCATTCCAAACACTACGCAGCTCACCACCAATGCGCTGCTTGATCTTGTGATTGGGGGCATGATGCATTGCATTCTGCGCCAGATGAAACTGGGAACACTGCCAAGGTATACCTGGGAACACTGCCTTTCTAGCGGCTTTTAAGCCACGGTGATCATCACTGACAATAAACTCAATACCATGTATGCCCCGGTCAACCAAGCCTTTGAGGAACTCTCGCCAGTTAACCTCGGCTTCATTAAGTGCCATTGCCGTTCCTAATACGCAACGCCGTCCACAAGGCAATACACCCACCGCACTCAACACCGCCATATCAATCACTTGGTGGCCCTCACGCACCTTTTCATAACGCGCATCAAGGATTAGGTAAGAGACTTTACCCAACGGACGATCACGCCAGACTTTTAACGCCTCATCCATGCTCTGGTTAGCCCGTGAGACCGGTGTAGAGGAGATGCTTTCAATACCCATGCTCTGCATGACTTTTTCGACTCGGCGCGTGCTAACGCCCGTCACGTACATTTCAGCAACGGTCAGCATCATCGCACGTTGGCTGCGTCAGCCGCGTTCTAGCGATTGAGGGTAAAAAGGTTCATCAACGTGTTGAGCGGTCTTTGGGATACGCAGATTGAGCGTACCGGCTTGCGTATCGATACGCTTATCCTGGTAGCCATTGGCAAACCCTGGCCGGTCTTGACTATGCTCATAGTGTGATGCGCCTGGAAACGGCTCTCTTTCAATCTTCATCGCCTCATTGAGCAGTGCGGTGAGCACGGGGCGCATGGCATCGGGGCCTTCTGAGATGTGTGTTCCACTACTACGTCAAATACGTTATTGTTTGATTGGGTCATTGAGTTATGCCTGAAAGTGGTGTATGGAGTAGTTGACTAAAAGCGGCGTATCGGGATGAATTGAGTTTACAACAACTTAAACTTCCACAGACATACGCCACTATGAAACAGAATAAAATTATTTCCTTTGAAAAGCCAGAGCAAAGCATCGATCCGCTGCAAGAATTGATTCGCAATGGCGCTAGGCAACTCATTCAAACCGCGGTCGAGAGTGAGTTATCTGAACTGCTGTATCGCAATTGTGACAAAGTCTCAGATTCAGGACACGCTGGTGTCGTTCGTAACGGCTATTTGCCAGAACGTGAACTGCAAACCGGGATCGGCCCAGTCAAAGTACGTATCCCCAAGGTGCGCTCCCGCACTGGAGTACCGATCACCTTTCGGTCTGCTTTAGTGCCGCCGTATGTGCGTAAAACGAGAACACTAGAAGCGGCCTTGCCTTGGCTGTATCTCAAGGGTGTCAGCACTGGAGAAATGGGGGATGCACTGAGCGTGCTAGTGGGTCAATCAGCGACTGGGTTATCATCAGGCACAGTGAGTAAGCTCAAAGCAACGTGGTCTCAGGAGTACAAGGATTGGAATAGAGAAGGTTTAGATCGAGATCGATGGGTTTATCTATGGGCGGACGGGATACACAGCGGCCTGCGCGGCGATGAGGGCCGGCTCTGTGCCTTAGTTGTCATCGGAGTGAATGAGCGCGGTCACAAGAAATTACTGGCGATTGAAGACGGTGAGCGAGAGTCTACGCAGAGTTGGCGAGAGGTGTTGTTGGCACTCAAGGAGCGAGGCCTGAATCAACCAGAGCTGGGCATCGGTGATGGTGCTTTAGGCTTTTGGAATGCCCTGGAAGAAGTCTATCCTGGCACTAAACATCAACGGTGTTGGGTGCATAAAACGGCCAACGTGCTGAACAAGCTGCCTAAATCGGTGCAGCCCAAAGCAAAAGCAGCTCTGCATAACATTTGGCAGGAAGAAACCAAAGAAGCGGCGCAAAGCGCCTATCAATTATTCATTAAAACCTGTCAAGACAAGTATCCAAAAGCCACGCAGTGCTTGGAAAAAGATCGCGAAGAGTTAATGACGTTCTACTCGTTCCCTGCCAAGCACTGGATGAGCATACGTACTACGAATCCAATTGAATCAACATTCGCGACTATCCGACACCGTACCAAACGATGCAAGGGATGTCTTAGCCGTGATGGCATGTTAAGTATGATGTTCAAGCTGGGTCAGTGCGCAGAGAAAAAGTGGAACCGAATACGCGGGTTCGCCTATCTAGCAAAAGTGATTCAAGGGGTTCCATTTAAAGATGGAATAGAGCAAGCTAATGACTACTCAGATCAAACCGAGGCCGCTTGAAGAAAATGCCTCATACACCAGATTCGGGCATAACTCGTTTTGCCATTGTGCTCCGCTACCCTACCCTGGAACAGATTGAACGGACATTCGGGATGGAAGGCTTCTCGAACGCAAAATTCGGTACAATGGAAAGCACTGAATCAATGTTCCGCAATACCCCAAAAACCAACGCCCGCATCGCCATCCTTCCGCTCACCCGAAGCGCAAACTTGAGTTTAATAATTGTTTATCGGTTGATTCAATATTATGTGATCTATGCCACATCTTTGTAAAACAAAAACCATAATAATACGCCCAGCTTAAGGATAAGCACGATTTAGAACATAAATCGATCAGTGCTGAAAAGCACAGAGACAAGGCAACAAGGAGTGCTTTTTTATGGAGGCCTGAATGGGCCTCCACGAAAAAGCGGAACTGTTTATCGGATAAGCAGCTAATTGAGTATTTTAAAGGAATGCGTTTTGCCATTGTGCGCCACTGCTCTGGAACACATTGAACGGACATTCGGGATAGAGGACTTCTCGCTCGTAAAATTCGACAAAATGGAATGTGCTGAATTAATTTTCCCCCAATACCCAAATAAACGAACCCCCGCATCGCCGCCCCTCCACTCACGCCAAGCACAAACTTGAATTTATTTAATTATTTGAGAGCGCAGCGTAACTCACGATTTTAGTTTGATATTTTCGAAGCACTCATTTTTTGAGCTATATTTGCCCAGTTTCGCGTATTCGATCATCATTTAGTCACTATTTTATCAATTCGAGCACCTAAGCCATATTAAAGGCACAACTATCCAGCATAGTGCCAATCAGGCAAGCCATACAAGCTTAAGAACTTAGCACCTTTACGGATATTCGCTGCCATCGCCGCTAGGCCGTAAACAGTCTGGTTCTTCGCTAGCCCCATGAACCGAGTGCGAGCTAAACCATAATGCTGCTTGTAAGTCGCAAAGAGCCGTTCGCCACCTGCTCGCGTTACCGCAATAACTGCATTACGGGTACGGTCTGCATCTGACAACGGATTACCTCGATAGCCCTTGCGTTGAACCTGATCATCAATTCCAAGTTGCTCCAGTTTATCTCGCGTCTCCTCAGAACTATACGCCGCATCAGCATATAGGGCAGTCTCATCGCCCAACAGCAATTCATCGCGCAGTTGGCTGTCATGAACATGCCCTGGCGTCACATTCTGGCGCTGAACAAACCCATCCTCATCAACTCCCGTATGCACTGAGTAGCCATAGGTAGACTTCTTTCGACCTCGGCTGTCATTTTTGACATGCCAGCTCGCTTCAGGGTCTCGCTTAGGCGTCCCGTCTTTGCCGTTACCATTTCCAGAACGAGCCGCTTCTATAGGTGTTGCATCTATAATGTTGATGCGCCCCTTGCTCATAATAATGTTCTTCGCTTCAAGTTGACGATTGATCTCACCTAGCAAGCGATCCCACAGTTCGTGCTCCATTAACTGGTTACGAAAGCGCCCAAGGGTCGAAGCTTCAGGTACATCGCCGCCTAACTCAAAGCGGCAAAACTTACGAAACAATAAATCTCTAAATAAGCACTGTGCTAACTCCCTATCCGACAGTTCATACCAAATTCCCAGCATCAAGCTGCGGAACAAACTAAGTAATGGATAACTAGGGCGGCCAGTAGTGCCAGCATAAATAGATGAAAGCAGTGTCTCTATTTCGCTCCAATCTAATAGCACTTCTGTATCATCAAGACTATGCAGAATTGGATGATCCAAATCTGATCTTGATACTAATAAATCTCGTTGGGTGGCGAATGGTTTTTGCATGCCTAATTTTAACAAATTATGTAGATACTCGATGAGTTATGCTGCACTCTCTATTTATCAATTGATTTAATATTATGTGAGCTATGCCACATCTTTGTAAAACAAAGCCAGTAATAATATGCCCTGCTTAAGGATAAGCACGATTTAGAAATAAATCGATTCAGTGCGGAAAAGCACCGAAACACGGTCACAAGGATCGCTCTTTTTGTAGAGCCCTGTGTGGGTTCTACAAAAAAAGAACTGTTTATCGGATAAACAGCTAATTCAGTACTTTACAGGAATGCGTTTTAACACTGTGCGCCATTGCTCTGGTACACATTGGAAGAGCATTACAGATGGAGGACATCTTCAATGCAAAATGCGATGAAAAGGATTGTACTGAATTAGTTTTCCCCCAGTTTTATGAGAATCCAGCCAAAATCTAGTTAGCCGCAGTATAGCCAATAACTTGGTGCAATGCCTTTTCTACACTTTGCATACGCACTGCGCTACGGTTACCTTCAAGCAGATACTGCTTAACCAAAGATGGCTTATCCATCCCAGCTACAGCGATATATACTGTACCCACAGGTTTTAAATTTGTGCCCCCAGTTGGGCCTGCAATACCGGTTATAGACACGGCTAACTGTGCTTGGCTGCGCTTAACCCCGCCTTCTGCCATTAATTTTGCCACTTCCATACTCACAGCACCATATTGTTCTATTGCTTTTAAGCTCACCCCCACTTGGTCATGCTTAGCTTGATTGCTATAGGTAACGAAGCCTCGGTCGAACCACACGGAACTGCCACTTAGCGAAGTCAATAAGCTTGCCAGCAAGCCGCCTGTGCACGATTCTATCGTTACCACGGACATGCCTTTGGCTTGAAGCTGCGCCGCAAGTTGTGTTGCTAAAATAGTTAGGTTTTGATTATCCATTAGTACGCAGCAAAAGCAGTGTTTAAATGTCTGCGCAGCGCTTGTAAGCTTTGACCGCTTAACACTTTTTCGGTAAGCCGCTCAGGCGCCGCTTCAACATTTTCTCCATAATGGACTATCACCACTTCAGCGTGTTTTTCTGACAAAAGTTGATTTTGGTAAAAATCGATTAATTCGGCTTTGGTTAGCAACTGAACCGCCTCAATCATATTTTCTACGCTATCAAAGTTAAAAGCCTTCCGATCGATCTCTGACCAATAGCGCCCTGCCACTTGATCTAACGTTTTATCACGCTGCGCTAACTGAGAAACAAGTCCTGCTTGTGCTGTCTTAAACTCTGTTTCTGGTAGTTGCTGCAAGGTATGGGAATACTGATTTAAAAAGGCATCCGATAACGAAACAAAGTCTTTTACACTGTGGTTGTTACTCTGAATTGAAAATGCGATGGCTGGCACCTCTAATAAATTGAATGCAAAGGCTTGCACTAAGTACCCTACTTGATTTTCGGTGCGTAGGCTTTGATAGTAATCTGGCCTTATCAACGTGCTGAGTAATTGGGTGACAGCGCGCTCTTTTATGCTCTTATTTCGACCTTGGTAATACACCACAGCCGCACTATCCGGGTGCGGCAACAGCATTTCTTGAAACAAGGCTTCCCCCGGTTTGAGTTTTCGTACCTGCGCGCGCGCGACAGGTTTGGAAGTTAGCCCCTTGCCCAGTTTAGCTTGTATCACTTGGGCTAGTGCGAGGCTTTGCTCGCGGCTTACATTACCCATAGATAAAGCGGTTATTTGATAGTCTTTTAGCAATACGGTTGCATGTAATGACAAATCATCAATATTAATATCACCCAGCGCGGCTAATTTCTCCTCGGTTGACCAACTTGAGCTTAGAATAATATCGTACATGCTACTCACCAGCACGTCCGACGGGCGGCCCTTATTGGCATTCTCTAAGCTTTGTTGTACTTGCTGTTTGTATTGTTCAAACTTCTTTGTGGTCAATGCGTCTAAAGAAAATGCGTCGATGATTCGCGATAGCAACTGATCTTGCTTATCAGCATAGCCGCTAATACGCACACTAAATCCACGGCTATGACGATACATATCGTACCTTAGCCCTGCCAAATAAGCGGGGTAAGAGTAGGTGCCAAGCGCTTCATTTACTGCCTTTACATACAGCTGGGTGAGCACCGCTTCGCGCGCAGACGCATTCGCTTTTGATGATTGTAAGCTAAAATAAAACTCTGCCTTAGGTTGCTTAAACTCAAGTAAAGTTTGATGCCACAGTGCTAAGCCTTCTACGGTATTCATTAGCTGTGGCTCTTGCTGACCAAGCTCTTCTGCTAGTAATTCGGTATCCTGCGGAATAAAAGGGTTAGCCCTAGGCAATGCCAGCCAGACCGGTTTTTCTGGGTTCTGCCAAACGGTTAGTTGTGCGCTCGAAATATCCGCAAGCGCGTATTCCACGTCGTACCACGGTGTTAATAAAGGCGAAGAAAAATCTGGATCGACAAGTGTGAGTAACAAATTTTGTGGGGTGAAGGCCGCTAAATAGCGCTTCAGTAATTGTGGATCAAACTGCTCGTACAAATAGGGCAAAACAAGTACTTCTTGTGGAGCGAAACGCTGCAATTGAGAAGCCAAGCTTTGTGCTAAATCCTGAGGCGATGCTTCCTCTTGGAACTTTAACTCTAGTGCAGCTAAGCACTTTTGTTCTTCGAAATACAAGGGCTTAATACCATTGCTTTTGAGATGATTAATCGTTGCGAACAGCATTTGACCAATTTCATCTATCTTGGTTAAACCCAAGGGGCTCAATTCAATGCTGATATCAAAAGTGCCTTGTACTTCATCCATATAACCCCTCCCAGCACTTAAGCCACTCGCCCAAGCGCGTTGTTTGAGTTCCGCTAGTAACGAGCCTTCGCCTTCATGGCCTAAAAGATTGGACAGGTACTGGAGTGGCTTTTTCCTAATGTGCGGGCGGGAAGACTTTACTGGAAAGCTAAACGTTACCCGTCGTGTTTCCTTAAGCGGCTTAAGGGTGATTTTTCTAGGTAATGAGTCTGGCAAAAATAGCGGCGTGCTAAAAGAATGGCGTTTCTTTCCTACTGAGCGAATTTGTGAAAACTGTTGGCTCACCCACTTTTGCAATACTTTAATCGGCTGCTTGCCCACCACCACCAATACCATCTTCCCTGTGTGGTAATGCTGCTTATAAAAAACGAGCAAATCATCACGCACTAAATCATCTTGTCGGTCTGCCAGAGAATCGACACTACCGACAGAAAAACCCGTGCTTGGGTGCGCTGGGTTATAAGCTGCGCTACGGGCGGTCCACAATCGCCGGCCCTCGTCTTTGACGCGCGCTTTGTATTCAGAATCAACCACGGAACGTTCGCGCTGCACGTATTTTTCATCGAACAAAGGTGAAATGAAAAACTGTGCGAAACGGTCTAAAGCAGGCTTTAAAAAATTAGGGTCAATGCTGAAGTAATAATTGGTATTACTAAGTACAGTATAGGCGTTATTATTTCCGCCATGTTGTTGGATGAATTTCTGATACTCCCCTGCTTCAGGGTATTTTTCAGTTCCCAAAAACAGCATGTGCTCTAGATAATGTGCTATCCCTTCGCGGTCGTCTGGGTCATCTCCACTGCCCACATATACATCCATCGCCGCAGCCGCTTCATCCGCCTCTGGGTCGGACACCAACATCACCCGCAAATCATTATCTAAGGTGAGTGAGTGATATTGACGATTGTCGGACGGGCTCTTAGCTACCTCAGTACCATCAAAATTTGCAACCACTTGCATGGATACTGAGCATAAAAACACCGAACAGAACTTGGCAATGCGTCGCCAAGTTAAAAGCCTAAATATACAATTCATAAAGGGTCCGCGAGCACCTCGAATTTCAACAAGAAATAGCATACCGTTTTTGATTAAGCCGCTGGGTTAATAATTTTTAATTTCCAGTTCTACAGAAGACCCGTTTAAGCCTCTAACAGCTTTAGAAGACTAGTGCCTACCTCTTTGCCCACGCCACGTTTTTAACAAAGCCAAATCGCGCTCACCGCGCACCAAGGCTTCCACCATGCTACGATTGGCAATTAGGGCCGGTGTAATCGACAAGCTCTCGGCTTTGTCTCGTAAAGCCTTCATCAATTTTTTAGCCTGTTGACGTTGGTGCACATCGAGTGGCTGTAACGCCGATGCAATAGAATCAACATTCTCAGCCTTGCGCACAAGTGCCAATAAAACCGTAGCGTAGTGCTTTTTTTGCTTTTCGGTAAGACTACCTATTTGCTTTAATTGCACCACATTGGTAGGCCGCGTACGGGCAATCTCGGCAATCGCCTGCTTTCCTAGCACCCACTCCCGCGGCAAATCGCGTTGTTGCGCCAAAGTTTCGCGCCATGCAGCTATCACCCTTACAATAGCTTGCTCACTGGCACTCATCGATTGCACCGCCTTAATACGCGTCCACGCTAGACCCATCGCATCTTCTTGTTGGTAGCGGCGCACCAAGGTTTCGCACTCTTGTTGATGCCAAGCTAACCGGCCCATATCAATTAATTGTGAAGTTAATTGGTCAGCAATTTGTTTAAGATAAACTACGTCGAGCTGCGCATATTCAATCTGCGCTGGTGTTAAAGGCCGCTGTAACCAATTTGTTCGGGTTTCTCCTTTACTCAATTCAATATCAAGCACTTCTTTAACAATACCTGCATACGATATTTGATCCGCTGCGCCTAAAAAACCAGCCGCAATTTGTGTATCAAACAAAGGGCTGGGTACAAATCCAAGCACTTGATTCAACACCTCAAGGTCTTGCGAAGCTGAGTGCATGATTTTAATACACTCAGCGTTTTGCATAATAGAGTTGAGCGGCTCCAAATTGGGGTTTGCGACTGGGTCGATGCAGGCAGTTACAGAATCGCTGGCCACTTGAATAAGCACTAATTGCGCGTAATAGGTACGCTCACGCATGAATTCTGTATCAACCGATATCCATTGTGCGCCTGCGATTTGCGCACAGAATTGCGTTAATTTTTGATCAGAATCGATATAATCAAATGCTGTCGCCGTCATGGCACCCATTTTAATTGTAAAGGAGATTAAAGTTTGATCAATTTGATTAGCAGTTTCTTTTTGGTGTTTATTTCCAAGATGAAGCCACAAGATATTCCTGCCCACAACAACGCACTGAAAATTGCCGCTGGGCTTGCGTTTGCTACCGAAGCACTTAGCATCATCCGCCAAGAATCTGTGCCTTTTGCGGTTTTGTTGGCCGCGGTTAAATTGGGACTAATCGGCCTGTTTTTGTACTTTATTCTCAAAATACATCTAAAGCCAGAACGCTGGAGTCAAACGTTGACCGCGCTGTTTGGGGTGCAGTTTGTGGTTAATTTGCTTAGCTTGCCTTTTATGTCACAGCTGGTTAGTTTCATGGAACAATATCGGGAATCTATCAGTCAAGGGGCACCCGAAGTGACGTTTTCGATTCCTTTGCTTATCGTCGGTGCTTTGCAGATATGGTTTTTGGTAGTAACGATGCGCATTTTGCGCGAGGCAATGGAAATTTCTACGTTGCGCGCCGTCATGAATACTTTTTTAATGATCTACCTACTCACTCTGGCGATGGGTGTCTTGATAGGTGCATTCAGTCCATCAATAACTGCGCTCACACAATAAACGGTGATCCATATTTTAGGCATCGCCGGTACGTTTATGGCGGGCATTGCCAGCATTGCAAAAGAATCAGGCATCTCCGTAAGTGGTTGCGATGCCAATGTTTACCCTCCCATGAGTACCTTATTGGAATCTTTAAGTATCGAAATCCAGCAAGGCTATGAGCCCAAGCAACTACCGTCAGAAGTTAGTGAGTTTGTAATTGGCAATGCGCTATCGCGCGGGAACTCGCTGGTAGAACACATTCTCGAAATGGGGCTCAAATATACTTCTGGCCCTCAATGGCTGGCTGAAAATATATTGAGTAGCCGACAAACATACGCGGTAGCGGGCACCCACGGTAAAACCTCAACCTCCAGTATGCTAACGTGGCTGTTAGAACAAGGTGATTTAGACCCTGGGTTTTTGATTGGCGGTAAACCAGGCAATTTCAACTATTCAGCGCGGCTCGGCTCTGGCAAACAATTCGTCGTTGAAGCCGACGAATACGACACTGCCTATTTTGATAAGCGCTCCAAGTTTGTTCACTATCGCCCGAGCGTAGCTGTATTGAATAACCTTGAGTTTGACCACGCCGATATATTTGCTGACCTTAATGCCATAAAAACCCAGTTTCACCACCTTATTCGCACCGTTCCCGGCAATGGTAAACTCATCGTCAACCAAGACGATTTAAATCTTGCTGATGTATTGAGCTTGGGAAGCTGGTCACCCATTGAAACGTTTTCAACTGCAAAGCCTACAGCCAACTGGTATGCGAGAGCAGACAACAACGTTGCCAGTGAGTTTACTGTATTTCAAAATCAGCAAGTCGCCTGCAAAGTGAAATGGCCATGTTTTGGAGAACATAATATGAGCAATGCCTTAGCAGCGATTGCAGCCGCTCACCATGCTGGCATAACGCCGAGTAAAGCAAGCGAAGTGCTTGGTAGTTTTATATTGCCCTCCAAACGGCTTCAAGTACATACCACAAAAGCGGGATTTATCTTGTACGAAGATTTTGCCCACCACCCAACCGCTATTGCGAAAACACTCGAAACCTTAAAACAAAAGCACCCCACGAGGCGATTGGTGGCTATTTTAGAGCCGCGCTCAAACACCATGCGCACCGCGGTGCACGCCGCAAGCTTGCCTAATTCCTTGGCGCTTGCGGATCTAATCTATTACCTGAAGCCTGATGAACTAGGCTGGTCGTTAAGCACGAGGAACGCACACGCGTTTAAAACTGTCAAACAAGGCGTCGCTGAACTACAATCAGCCCTCGATCCACAGGACATCGTAGTGGTAATGAGTAATGGTGATTTCGAAGGAATGGTTCCTCAACTTAAAAATTTGAATTGAACTAAACTAAGTGAGTTACTACTAAGAAGTACCCATTGCGGAAAATTCATTGGGAATTCATAGCCCAAAGCTAAAATATTGAATAATCAAATAAAAGAGTCAATTATGCGTCTTAAAAATTCTATCTTAACTAGTTTTGTAGTTAGCATCTTATTTGTGTTTTCCAACGCAATTGCCCAACAAGATTTTGAAGAAGGCAAGCAATACGATGTCATGGAGGTCATTCAACCGATATCAACCGGCGATCAAATTGAAGTGCTTGAACTGTTTTGGTATCGCTGCCCACACTGTAATGCGCTTGAAGTGCCCCTGCAAAAATGGCTAAAAAACGGTAAACCCGAAAATGCTGAATATGTCGCTTTTCCAGCAATTATCAGCGAACGCTGGGAGCCTGCGGCGCGTTCTTATTACACACTGGAAGCGTTAGGCCTGATTGAAAAACTGCACGGAAAGCTATTCTATGCGATTCATAGTGAGCACCGGCAAGTCACCTCTGCAAAGCAATTGGGCGCTTGGGTGGAAGAACAAGGCGAGTCTAATGCGCAAGAAGTAATTGATACCTATGATTCCTTCGCGGTCAACACCAAAGTTAACTATGCCACTACAATGACGGGCAAATACGGTATTTCTGGCGTACCCGCCATCATCGTTGATGGAAAATACCGCACCAGTGTATCTCAGGCTGGTGACCATGACAGCCTGTTTGAGGTAATTAACTTTTTGGTTGCTAAGGCTGCTGCACGGCCTAACTAAGTTATTTATTCTAATACGATAAGCTGGCGAGTTGGTGCTCGCCAGCTTTTTTTATTCAGTACTCTTTCAAAGTGATATTGCCTAATTCAGCAGCCTGTCCGCGTGCCTGGCAAGCCGCCGTTTGCAGGAAATGGCACTCCTTTTGCAAAAGCGGCAACGCAGTCCAAGTGCGCGGACAGGCTCACACAAAGGGCACCAACGCGCTGCCCCACCGCGTTGTATCGCTTTTGAAGGGAATGACCATTCATTGCGCAATACGCCTAGCTGTGAAACAGCGCGTTGACACTGAATTAGGCAATATTATCTTGAAAGAGTACTAGCAACCATGGCCTTACTGTCTATTAAAGACTTATCGATTGCTTTCGGTATACACCGATTATTGGATGAGGCTTCATTAAGCATCAGCAACGGCGAGCGCATTGGCTTACTTGGTCGCAATGGAGAAGGTAAGTCAACACTGCTTAAGATTATCAATGGCGAATTACCTTATGACAGTGGAGAGTTGCAAGGCCTATCTGAAGTAACCGTCGCAAAGCTCGATCAGGCGCCTAATTTGCAATCACCGCAAAGCGTATTTGAGGTGGTGGCCGATGGAATTGGTGACATGGGCCGTAGTATTGCGGAATACCGAAAATTAACGCTAGATGATGACAAACCAGCGATGGGGCGCCTTGGAGAACTACAAACCCAAATTGAATCTGGAAATGGTTGGCATCATTTCAACAATATCGAGAAGGTTATCTCGCGCTTGGGCCTCAATGCCGATATGGTGGTTTCAACCTTGTCTGGAGGGTGGCAGCGTCGTGTCTCCCTTGCTCGCGCACTGGCTATAGAGCCTGATATCTTGTTACTAGATGAACCGACCAATCATCTCGACATAGAATCCATCGCTTGGCTTGAAAACCACTTATTACAGTTTAATGGAGCGATCTTATTTGTAACCCATGATAGGTCCTTCCTGGACCGAGTTGCGACGCGAATAGTCGACTTAGACCGTGGACAATTGGTTTCTTGGGCGGGAGGTTATCAAGACTTTTTACGCCGCAAAGTCGCATGGCTTGAAGAAGAAGAACGTCAAAATGCTGAATTTGATAAAAAATTAGCGCAAGAAGAAAAGTGGATTCGACAAGGTATTAAAGCCCGCAGAACGCGCAATGAAGGCCGAGTACGCGCACTGAAAGCTTTGCGTAAGGAACGCCTAAGTCGCCGCAATCAACAGGGCCAAATCAACCTAAAAGTAGAGACTGGCGAACGTTCGGGCAAACGCGTTATAGAAGCCAAGAACCTCAACCTGAGTTTTACGCTTGATGGCAAGACCAAACAAATCGTTAAAGATTTCTCTACTACCATCATGCGCGGCGATCGAATCGGTTTGATTGGGCCCAATGGCATCGGCAAAACCAGCTTAATCAAATTACTCTTAGCCGACCTTGCACCGGACAGCGGTGAAGTTAAATTGGGCACCACACTAAGCGTTGCCTACTTTGACCAACTTCGCGCTGCAGTGGACCCGAGCAAAACGATCACGGAGTTTATTGGTGAAGGCCGCGATGAGATTACTATTGGCAACCGCAGCCGCCACGTTATTTCCTATTTGAACGACTTCTTGTTCACGCCAGCGCGGGCCAGATCGCCGATATCAAGTTTGTCTGGCGGTGAACGAGCACGGGTTTTACTCGCCTATCTGTTTTCCAAACCGGTTAATTTACTGGTGATGGATGAACCGACCAATGATCTAGACATTGGAAGCCTGGAGTTACTTGAAGAGCTACTTATGGACTTTGACGGTACGGTATTACTAGTCAGCCACGACCGCACGTTCATGGATAACGTAATCACTAGCACTTTTGCTTTCGAAGGTGAGGGTGAAATTAATGACTATGTCGGTGGTTATTCTGACACCATTATGCAAATTAATGCGAAAACAAAAGCGGCTAAATCAAATGGGGTACACAAAGTCGAAAGTAAAGCAGCACCCACATCTGCGCAAGCCAGAACAAAGAAGAAATTAGGCTACAAGGAACAACAGGAATTAGACAAATTACCCGAACTGATTGGTCACTGTGAGCAAAGCATCGAACGGTTAAGTGCAAAAATTGCAGACGGCAATCTTTTTAAAAGTAACCCCCAAGAAGCCGTTGAGATTAATGAGCGCTTGTCGATATTAAGCGACGAGCTAGAAGTTTATTTTGATCGTTGGTCAGTGCTTGAAGGATGAGTATAAAAACCATGACCACATTAATGCGGGCAATTCGTTTGCCCTTAGGCTGTCTGACTTGTTGCTACCCATTGCTTAACGCGTGGTAAAGCACCTATCTATTCGACTGAAAGGCGTTCCAAACTAGATAGGTTTAAACATCGAAACCCGTAACATACGCAATGCTGAGAAATGGAGAAACGAGCTTTTGGAGAACGGTGGAAAATTAAAGGTGCCTTGTTTGCGCATCTCTCACGGTGATAACTCTATCGAATGGGTGTACGAGTCAGCACAAATTATTGATTTCTTAGAAAACCAGTTTACAGAATCGAACCAGCCCGTATTGCGATAACTCGCAAAGAATAGTTTAGGTGCTGACTAATATCTTAACCCAGCCCTCAGCACCAAAGTTGATGCGGTAGCGTGGGTCTTTAATCGGGGCGAAAATCATCGTGTCAAATCCGCCGGTCTGTAAAAACATGCTTTCTTGCGTTTTAGAGATTGCATAATTCAACTTCTCTTGCGTGGTATGCAATAACACATACCGCGCATCTCTAATATCCCCAGTCAGGCGTACTGCAATTCGCATATGTGCCCTAGCAAATAACGGGGACTGTAAGCTTGCCTCACTTGGATCTATGGTTTTAATTACCTTTTTATCAGCATCAAGGAAGGTAAGCACTGGGTAGAAAATGTGCTTTTTGCTTGAATCCCGGTTATGCACCACCTCGCTTTCGATCTGTATCAAACTTGATTGAGAATTCAGCGGCAAAGTTAAGGCCTCAACAAAGCTACTTTGGCCTTTTGCATAATGATAAATAGCATCATCACGATTAACTGCAAGCCTAACTTTTTGATTGGCTGGAAGTTGCTTGAACTGTAGACTAGATAAAGTTTCGCAGCATTCACCCGCCGTATTTTTAGCTTCTTGAACCGAATAAGCGCTGCTGCCAAGCGAAGACATCCCTGCACAACCACCCATCAGTGCTGTAGCTAAAATAACGAACATCAATTTTAACTGTGATTTCAACTGCATGGCTGTATTGACATTAATCTGTAAGCTTTAAGCTTTAAGCTTTAAGTCTAGCGTAAATTATTAACCCACGCACCAATCAATGCGCATAGATAGCCTACCAGCCCTCTAATTTCAGCCACCTTTCAAGTTGTGGCAAATGATCCACACCCCAAAACAGTTCACCGCCTACATCAAACATGGGAGCGGCAAATACTTTTTTCTCAATCGCCGCATCAACACCAGCGCGATAGTGATCTTTTATTTGCGGTAGGTTAATAATATTACCCACTTCATCAGGGTAAATGCCAAAGGACGGCGCTAATTGTTCTAGAACCGATAAGCTCGATATGTCTTTCCCTTCAACAAAATACTGCTGAAATGCGACTAAAGCAAAGGCTTTAGCCGTTTTTTGCTCTGCTTCTAGCTGACTTAAGTAACAAAACAAGCACCCAGCTTTAACGCTTAATATAGGGAACTTCTTGGGGTGAATTAATTCGATAGAAAGCTCCCGCGCAGTGCGTTGAATATCATTGAGAACATAAGTATCTACCATCGGAATGTCCAGTGATGGTTTGCGACCGGTAATGCTTAAGGCTACACCAATCAAAAACGGGTGCCAGCGTACTGAGTAGTTGTAGTTACTGGCGAGAGCATCAATTTGTGTGGCTGCTAAATAAGCGTACGGCGAGGTAAAGTCAAAATAAAAATCTAACGTTTTGCGCGGCTTCATTGGGCTAGGCAATTTCTCCACTGTAATCTGCTAAGCCCGGGTTGCCCTTTACGCCTACTAACTTGGGGGTGTTTATTGTCGGTAAATGTAGTACTCGCTCGGCGTCTCTGGCACGCAAAATGTATTCTCGTACAATATCCCACACCAACCTTCCTTCTGGTGCTGGTCCGACAGAGGCCCAGCCTGAAACGCTATAGATTTTGCCGTTCACTAAGTTTGCGCCAGTTGCGCTCAACTTAACCTCCGAAATTCGGTTCTCATCTGCATCTGGGTTAATTGTGTAATCCAAGCCCCCAACCCGAACCATGTCTCCACCTGATTGCAAGTAAGGGTCTTTTACAAATAAATTCTCAGCGATACCTTCTAACATGGCAATAATGGCTTGCCCGGTCATTTCAATTTTGTACGTTTCGCCATAAGTAATGGCGACTTGCGTCATTAAATCAGCCATCGTAATCCACTCACCTTTTAGTACGGTGGTGCCCCAGCGTACGCCAGCTGACAGAGATATATCCGACTGGTATTCATCTATCAAAGCGTTACAGATAACTTGGTCCCATGTGCCCATAAAGTTCCCGCGACGATAGAGCGTTGTGCTGGCTATAGCTAGTTTTTCATCCAATATCTCTCGGTAAGTTTTGCCCACTCGAGTAGGACTGAAATGAAATTCCTTACGTCGGCTCTCGACAATATTTTCATCGTAAATTGTGCCTAACATTTGCGACAAATAGGCCGTCATTTCCTTATCGGGTTCAATTAGATCATCAAATACTGGAAGCATGGTGTAGTTAAGTTTTAGACCATCCGACGCGAAATCGAAATCCATTACCCCTACAAACTTGCCGTGAGATCCTGCATTGGTAACCAAACAAGTCTGGCCGTTGATATTTTCTACTTCGATTGGTTTTGGAATACCGTCGTGGGTATGCCCGCCAAATACAGCATTTAGGCCGGGCACCCGCTGCGCCATTTTTATATCAACATCCATACCATTATGCGAGAGCAAAACAATGGCATCAGGTTGATGCTCAGCTTTAATCTGCTCAACTAATTCGATCATCTCATCTTCTCGCAAACCAAAACTCCAGTCAGGGAAAAACTCTTGCGGGTTGGCATTGCTGGTTCGTGGAAAGGCCTGCCCGATAACACAAATTCGCTTATCACCGACCAACTTGATCACATAGGGCGCAAAGGCATGACCGCTATCTTCATCGTACAAACCACCTCCATCGTACTTTTCAACCAGCTCAGGGTAGGCATCTTCAAATAATGATTCGTCTTTGACTTTGATATTCTGGCCAATAAAATCACCTTTAAACAAAGCGACATTACTCAACACTTCGTCTTGAGAATAAGTAAATTCCCAGTGCCCAACCATTACATCTGTACCCAGTAGGTTGGAAGCTTCAACCATGTCTACACCGCGCGACCATAGGGAAGTCGCTGAGCCTTGCCACAAATCACCGCCGTCAAGGGTTAAGGTATTTTGGATACCGCCAGCTTGATCTCGCAGATTTGATACTAGGGTTTTTATATTAGCAAAGCCGCCCATCCGACCGTACTTTTTTGCGCTGGTTTCAAAATCAAGGTACGTATAGGCATAAGCTTCGGCAGAGTCAGGTTCAACACCCATACGCGCCAAGAATTCCTTTCCCACAACATGAGGCATTTGGTTGTAAGCTTGCCCTAAACCAAGGTTCACGTTTGGCTCACGAAAATACATCGGAAACAACTGCCCGTGAACATCTGTAGTATGCAAAATGCGTACGCTGCCGCGCATTGGCACATCATATCTCTCTTCAGCAGCGTTCACATTTGAATCTGAGAGTAAACTCGATGCGATGATTCCAGCCACACCCGCGGCCGAACCCGTTGCCAGTACTTTTACGAATTTTCGTCTATCGATTTCAGGCATCTCTTTTCTCCACTACTATGCGGATTTTATACATTAGCTTCTAGATTAGTCTATTTTACTTTTTATAAAAGCGCGATACCCTCTAAGCGATGCGAATATTTTCATTACTCGTTTTTCTTTTTCTTCCGTGCTTAAGCCTTGCGGATGTAGTAAAGCCTGCGTTGATAGAAATAACCGTATTCGACAATACCGAGGTGGAAATAGAAATTCGAGCAAGCATTGAAGCCATTCTTACCGGGATTAACTCGCAATATAAAAACACTCAAGATTCACCACAGGCCGCAGCTTACGATAAATTAAGAATTCTCAGTGCGCCGCAATTAAAACAACAATTCTTTACTTACAGCAATGCTTTTAAACAAAGTATATGGTTAAAGGCGGATACAAAAATGGTTTCGCTAGCCTTAAATTCAGTGAAAGTACCAGAACCAGGTTACACCAAAATACCCCGGATTAGTACGATTACCCTCAGCGGAGAGCTACCGGTGAAAGCCAAACAAATCCAGTGGTATTATCCCAGCCGCTATAGCGATAACGCGGTGCGTGTACGCCAAACAAACGCAAGAAACCAAGCTTGGTATTGGGGCCAATGGCAATGGATCAGAGATAATTCGTCAAGCAAGCCAACTTTACTCAACATTCTACCAAACCAAGCAAGTAGGTTTAGCATTGCTGTTGAATACATCAAGATCGGATTCTCGCACGTCATTCCAAAAGGCAGTGATCATCTGCTGTTTATCCTGGGCTTGTTCTTATTTAGCAAAAAATGGCGACCGCTAGTGTGGCAAGTGACTACATTTACTGTTGCCCATACAATCACTTTAGGACTAGCTGGATTAGGCCATATTGATTTACCACCTCGCTTAGTGGAGCCATTAATCGCCATTTCTATTGTCGTTATCAGCATTGAAAACTTATGGCAACGCCCTTTAAGTAAAGTTAGATTAATGACTATATTTTGCTTTGGATTATTGCATGGCTTAGGATTTGCCAATGCACTTGCTAGTTTTGATCAGCCAACAAACCTGTACTTGACTGCACTAGTGAGTTTCAATATCGGTGTAGAATTAGCGCAATTAACCGTTTTAGTTGCCGCTTGGTTATGCCTCAGTTGGTGGTTGTCAGACAGACTATATCGGCGCTATATTGTCGTTCCGATATCGGTATTAATTGGTGTTATTGGTCTTATCTGGTTCGGCCAGAGGCTGGCACCTTAAATTTATACCCCTGAAATTTGAGTCAAAGAAGTCAAATCTAACGACTTAACTAAGCAAATAATTTACGGTTTGCAAACGTAGTAAATCAATAATGGTAGCACTTTACGACAATTAAAATTGACGTTTATCATCGATAGAACGCCTTTAAACCAGTTTAATATGCCCTACATCTGAATTTTTTGTGTTGTATAGGTAAATCATAGTCTATTCCAATACAGGAATGATACCGAGAAGTTGATTGTCATTTCTGTTCAAAGATGTTTTTAAAGAGTTTAGTTTTTTCCTCATTGAGTTGTTTTGCTGCCTCATTATCAGTCATCTGATAAACGATATCGTCAAGCATTGTAAACGAGATGTGAGTTTTAAGATATGACTGTGCATTGGTCAACGATTTGAGTTTTTCATAAGGCGTCATCATGTTTCGATATGGATAGGTTTTGACTTGTTTTCCTTTGTTGTTAGTGCTGATCTGTGGGAAGAAACAAGGTCGGTGATAATTCAAATAAGGGTTAAGAAAGTCGGTGGCAAATTGATTAATCTCAGGCGCATATTTTTGCGGGATATGCATGAAGCCAAGATGCTTGCGCACGATGGCCCCATTGTTGCACTCAACTAAGGCATGGTCGTTACGGTGTCTAGCCCTGGATTTGGTCAACTCGATTAATAGCTTATTCAACAATCGCACCACCGCTTGGTTAATGTATTCACTGCCATTATCGGCATGAAAGCCTTTAATCACAAAGGGGAATTGCTCTAGCATTTGAGTGAGAATAGGCATCAAGAATGGCTCTGATATTTTCTGTGTAGAAGACACGACTTCAAACGGGGTGATCTCATCAACGGCGTTGATATGATAGACCCCTTTAACCTTGTCCTTATCGCCCTGATGCACTGTATCTACACGGCTATAGCCAGGTTGACCTTCTGGCTGTGGCTTACGTCTTTGGCCGATAGAAGAAGGCTTGGAATGTGTCTTTCAAAGTGACGGCGATTGTTCTGGTAGGGTTTAGATCGGCGTAGATTGTATAGATGAGAAACCGGGATACGTGCCAGGTTGGCATACTCAGTTTGCTCATAGACAATAAGGCGCGCTCACAGAGTTTCTTAGTGGCATGGCCTGATAACGTACCGTGGAGTTCATCCATATGCTAGAAGCTTAATGTCTTGATTGCTATAGCGTCTAGCAAAGCCCCTTGTGGCACGATGTCGCCACTGGATTCTACCGTGCTTGAGATAGCTGGCAGCCAGGCGTTTCACTTGCACATAAGAGTAACCGCTGATGCGTGTGATATAACGCAGCACAAGACCCTTATCGGCTCGACCCGGTTTGCTGTATTTGAAACGCATTAAGGTGCGTTTGATGAAATCATAGCGATTGCGTTTACCGTCGATTGCTAGGTCGATTTCATCAGTGCCTTGTAGCAACAAGCGTGCCTTATCAAGGGTATCTATATGGTGGTCATTCATAATGGTATTCATTCACCATCATGAACAGAAATTAGATTAGTTCGGTATCGTTTCCGATTAGAATCAGTCCCTTCGCTTAGTATCATTTCATGTTGGACAAGACTTCATCTTGCATAAAGGCTTTTATCACCATAAAATGCTAAAATCTATTGTTCTCAATAAGTTATTCAATCCAAAACCTAAACCGAGGAAAATAAGATGGAGAGCATTATCTCAACCATTACTAATCTTTTAGGGCCAGTTGCTTCTGGCAAACTAGGGCATGCCTTAGTGGGCTTAATCATATTGATCATTGGCCTAATCATCGTAAAGTTCTTTGTAGGCATTTTTCGAAAGCTTTTAAACAATGTCGATTTTTTAAAATCATCCAACCTTAGTGGCCCAATCACGTCGTTGATCAAGGCCGTGCTTACTATATTCGTTTTGATGGCAGTACTACAGCATTTCGGATTAACCGATGTGTTGGCTCCGTTAAAGAACATGGTAGACCAATTCTTATCGGCTATACCTAATATCATTGGTGCGGGCGTTATCGCTTATGCTGGTTGGGTTATCGCTAAAATTGTTTCTGAGTTAGTCGGCGTAGGCCTAGGTAAAGTTGATAAACAACTGGCACTTAAGTCTGGTAACGATAACTTGAAAGTTTCTAAGTTTGGTCACTGCTGTCCCGTTAACACTAAAGAAACAGGCTTGATTTTCTCTCAATTTGATAAAATACGTTTAGCGATAAACCGTTGAATCAAATAGGAAAATCAGACCATGTCACATTGTAATACCGTTCTAAATCAAATACTCAAAATTGTTCCGAGACATGAATTCGAGGCACTCGCAATTCAACATCATTCGGGGCGTTCATTCCGCAGAGCGTCTCGTTGGTCACAGTTCGTGAGCCTGACTATAGCTCAATTGACTGGCCGTCATAGCTTGCGTGATATTGTTGATAATGTCAGCGCTCAATCACACCGCTTGTATCATCTTGGTAGTGCCGTGTTAACGCGGTCCAATCTTTCACGCATCAATGAGAACAAGCCTTCGAGCCTTTATGAAGCGCTATTCTCTCAATTACTCAAGCGCTGTCAGAGCAAAACGCCAGGGCATAACTTTCGTTTCAAGAATCCCCTGTATTCGCTGGACTCATCTACCATTGATCTGTGCTTATCGGTTTTCCCATGGGCAGACTTTCGATCAACTAAAGGGGCAATCAAACTGCATGTAGGCCTGAATCATGATGGTTACTTACCTGAGTTTGTTAATATCACCGAGGGTAAATGTGCTGATGTTACTGCAGGCAGGAAAGTAGCTTTCCCGAAAGGCAGCATTGTAGTTATTGACCGTGGATACAACGACTATGCCTGGTATAAGCAATTGAATGACAAGGGAATATACTTTGTCACACGATTAAAGAAGAATGCTGCATACCGCCTTATCAAGCGACATAGTGTACGCAAGGGAACGGGACTTAGCAGTGATCAAACGATTGAATTCACGGGGGTCAAAGCAGCAAAGGAGTGTTCGATTCGATTACGCCGTATTGGTTATCGCGATGCCACTACAGGCAAGCATTATGTGTTTTTAACCAACCACTTTAAGCTCAGTGCTCAAACTATCGCCGATATTTATAAAGCCAGATGGCAGGTGGAATTATTCTTCAAGTGGATCAAGCAGAACTTAAAGGTGAAGTCATTTATCGGCACCAGCAAGAACGCAGTATTGACCCAAATATGGATTGCGTTATGTATTTACCTAATACTGATGTTCATCAAATTGCAGTCGAAGGCGGGCAAAACGATGCAACAAATATTGAGGGTATTGCAGCTTAATTTGTTTGAAAAACGTGATTTAATGGCACTGTTGCGAGGGGACCCGATGCATCACCCAAACCTTAACCCTAATCAATTTTCGTTGCTGTGAAAGTTAACGGGACAGCAGTGAAGTTTGGTAGTGCCTTCGTTTTCGGCGGCATCTTGTTACCCATAGTCGTCGCAGCATTAGGTGTGTTGAATATACCTTCTATCACCGTTCCAGCTTCAAACATGATCAACGAATTGATGGCTGCTGTGCCCAACATCTTAGGCGCGGGCATTATTTTGCTAGTTACTTACTTCGTGGCTAAATTCGTTGTATATATGTTAACCGGATTGCTTGAAGGTATGAACGTTAATGCTTTACCAACAAAATTAGGGGCTCAAGGCTTGTTCTCAAGCTCTTTTACCCCTACTAAGTTAATTAGCGGTGCAATTATGTTTTTCTCAATGCTAACGGCTGCTACTGCGGCGGTTAACACTTTGGGCATTGGTGTTATTTCACAAATTTTTGCTAAGGTATTGGAATTTGGCGGTGGCATACTTATTGGCGGCTTAATATTGCTGATCGGCAATTTTTTGGGCAGCATTGCGCACAATAAACTGATTGCCTCTGGCAACAAAGGCATGGCCAATATCGCCCGCCTAGCCATTCTTGGCTTAGTACTCGCAATGGGCCTAAAAGCCATGGGTTTAGCAGACAACATCGTTAATATGGCATTTGGCTTTACTATCGGCGCTGTAGCTATTGCTGCTGCGCTAGCATTTGGCTTAGGTGGCCGTGATGCGGCTAAAACTGTAGCGGATAACTGGGCAAGCAAAATAAGCTAACCCGGCATTCGCTATGCTATAAAACTAGCCCGATCAATCGATCGGGCTTTTTTACGCCTTTTACAATTGCAACCGCGCTTACGATGTAACGCAATGGGCCACCCGGCACTAAGGCATCAAATGGCCAGCACGTTACTAAGGTCAGGGCGGTTTCATCTGAAGTCTATAAACCGATGCCCCCTTGATCCTAGAAAAATCAGTTAAACGCGAAAAAGACGTGTGGCCAATTGATGTGAATAGTGAATCATAAAAGTCGTGGTCACCTTATTGGTGATAAGACCTTTTTGATTTTGCTACGTGCATCAAGAGTTTGCATGGACTTTCGTGTTTTAATTGATTATGTCTAGGTTGATCCAACCATATCGTTTGCATTCCCTCAGACTCAACTGCGTAGCGCAGTGTATCTGCTATTTGCGCTTCATCTTCAATTATCAAAATCGTTTTCGGCATACCTGTATGTTAGTGGCTGCGCAAACGAATTAAAAGCGAACGAAGTGTTTTTACGCCTGTCTAGACATAGGATCAAGATATAATCGTACTCTCTTGCTAACCATTTTAAGCTCAATGAATACGCTGGCGAAGTTGCCACATTCCACGTTATTTTGGGGCGCCACTGCATTACTTTGTTTAATGCTAGAGGCCGTCGCGCTTTTCTATCAATACCAGTTGGATTATTACCCCTGCGTATTGTGCATTCATGTGAGAATGCTGCTTGCCGCTCTGTTACTGCTATCTTGTTTCGCGCTACTGTGGCATAAAATTCGTTTTACTGCGTTTTTAGTTTCTGCAGCCATTTGGGTTTGGATGCTAAAGAAATCCTACGATTTGCTCGCCACGGAAAATGGTTGGACACTTGGCGAATGTAGCATGGAGTCAGGTTTGCCTAGCTGGCTGGCACTAGAAAAATGGTTTCCGTGGTTATTTCAAATTCACGAACCTTGCGGCTATACACCCTACCTAATAATGAAGTTTAGCATGGCACAAGCGTTGGTAATGCTGAGCGCGCTAATGGTGGTCATCAGTTTAGCTTGCTTTTGGGCACCGTTATTTAAGGACAAAACTCGTTACTAACAACCCGCTAAAAGTTATTACGATTTAATAGCTTACCTCCTACCTTTGTATCTAAATTGATCTCTTCTCTCACCCCGTTACTGTTTGCCGCAGCTATCTTACTAGCTGGTAACGGCCTACAAAGTACCTTGGTTGCTTTACGCGCCAACGCCGAAGGCTTTGACACACAACTCATCGGTGCGATGGGCGCGGCCTATTTTCTTGGATTTATGCTGGCCAGCATATTCGCAATTCGCCTTATTCGTTCTTATGGGCACATTCGTGTTTTTGCTGCGCTCGCGGCTATTGGTGCGGTAAGCTCATTAGTACTAGCGATGTTGCCTAATCCATACAGCTGGATCATCGTGCGCTGCGTAACTGGCTTTTGCTTTTCAGGCTTGCTCATGGTGATTGAAAGTTGGATCAATGAATCCGTCACCAACACCAGTCGCGGTCGTGTAATGAGTATCTACCGTATTGTAGATTTGCTATCAGTGACTGGAGCGCAGTTTTTACTACCTTTAGTAGGGTTTGTAAGCTACGAATTGTTCGCAATTGTCGCAATAATGTTTTGCCTATCGTTGGTTCCCGTTTCGCTATCAAACAGCTCAAAGCCGCAACCACCAGAAAGCTTTAGGTTTGACTTAAAGTCAGTTTGGCTTATCTCCCCCTTAGCATGTTTAGGAACGCTATCAATCGGATTGACCAACTCAGCTTTTCGGATGATTGGCCCGATTTACGCCACAGAGATTGGCTTTGATACGCAAGGCGTGGTGCTATTTATGACCGCAGGCATAATGGGCGGAGCGATTATGCAATATCCGCTTGGCTATCTGTCAGACAAACTAGGACGCCGTAAAACCGTATTAATCGCTACCATTGGGGCGCTCAGCGCTGGTTTGTTTATGTCACTAATAGCCGGTAATTCAAATGAGCTTATATACGCAGGTTCCTTCTTATTTGGCGCGTTCGCAATTCCACTCTATTCTCTATCTGCTGCGCACGCTAATGATCGCGCTGTAAAGGGGCAGTTCGTGGTGATTTCTGCGGGGCTTACATTTTTCTTTGCGCTCGGTGCAATAGTGGGACCGTATATTGCATCGGTGGTTATTTCGCATTTTGGTGCTAGTGCTTTCTTTAGTTACACCAGTTGTGTACACGCTACTTTAATTGTGGTCGTTTTATTCAGAATGATGAAAACCGAGCCCGTTCCTGTCGAAAAGCGCCGTGGCTTTGCCGAATTTTTGCGCCATGCCCCAGATATTTTTCGCTTATCAAGAAAAGGAAAAGATATCAAATAAAATAGGCCTCACCTAGTTTTACAGCCAA
This sequence comes from Candidatus Poriferihabitaceae bacterium, assembly GCA_965237485.1. GTDB lineage: Bacteria > Pseudomonadota > Gammaproteobacteria > Arenicellales > Poriferihabitantaceae > JAAELZ01. Next base: position 27,337 of record CBDEFQ010000009.1, read on the forward strand.
AGGCGTATCACAATACGCGCATAGTGATCTAAGAGCAGAAAGCCAAATAGCAGACTCAGATAAAAGATCGAAAAGCCAAAAGTAGGCCCAGCATGCTCATCTCCTTCTTGCCTATATAATTTCGTCGCATGCCACAAAAAGCCAATACCTAATGCCAAGGCACCCGACAAATAAATTAAGCCACTCATCTTGATGAAAAATGGCACCACGGTAACAGCCACCAATAAAATGGTGTACAACAATATTTGTAGCTTGGTATGCGCCACGCCGTGAGTAACTGGCAACATGGGCACATTTGCTTTAGCGTATTCTTCACGACGTTTTATCGCCAGTGCCCAAAAGTGCGGGGGCGTCCAAATAAAAATTATCAAGAACAATAATAATGCTTCAGTATGCACTTCACCGGTGATCGCCACCCAGCCCAATAGCGGCGGCGCGGCGCCTGCTGCCCCACCCCAGACAATGTTGTAGGGCGTAGCAGGCTTTAAAAACATGGTGTAAATAATCGCGTAGCCCACCATCGAGATGAAAGTTAGCCATGCGGTTAGAAAATTAACTTTGGTAACAAGCAACACTATTGAGATCGCTGCTAGTGCCAAGGCAAATACCACCACCGAAGCAGGCGAAATATCTGATTGCGGCAAAGGGCGGTTTTGGGTTCGATACATAATCGCATCTATTCTGCGATCTACCCAATGATTCATTGCAGCCCCTGCTGAAGCGGCTAGGCCAATCCCCAAAGTCGCATAACAAACTAGCACCCAATTGACTGCACCGGGAGACGCTAACAGCATCCCCACAACCGCTGTGAAGATGATAAGTGAAACCACCTTGGGCTTACACAAGGCGAAATAGCTTTTCCAATGGAATATGCCGACTCTAGATTTCGCGATTGATGAATTCATTTATAAAAACTGATATTGAGGTAAGGCTCACCCTAGATGAGATACTGTGAGTAGTTCACATTAGCTCAGCTCAAGATAGCCGCGGATTATACAAAATTAAGGCTATCAAATGCACACTGTGTATAGAAATTGAAGTATTGCAGTTCATACTTGAGCGTATTGGTCTTTTTGCTTAACCCAGCGCCGAACTATTTTTTCGATTTGAGCTGGTGCTATTTCATCAAGCACCTTCGCGGTCTTTTCAACAATCGGTAATAAAGCAGCATCTCGAACGATGTTCGCCACTTTCAATGTTTGTTCGCCAGTTTGGCGCGTACCGAGTAATTCTCCTGGGCCGCGCTGTTCTAAATCATGACGAGCGATTTCAAAACCATCACTGGTTTGGCGTAATATATCAAGACGGGTTTTGCCATTTCGACCGAGCGGTGATTGGTACATCATTACGCATACCGCTTGCTCGTTGCCTCGGCCTACACGACCGCGTAATTGATGCAATTGCGCAAGCCCCAGGCGCTCTGAATTTTCTATGATCATCAAACTGGCATTAGCCACATCAACCCCTACTTCGATCACCGTGGTTGCCACTAACAAATCAATTTCTCCAGAGCGAAAAGCCTGCATCAATTGGTCTTTATCTTTAGACTTCATTTTTCCATGCACCAAACTGACATTCAACTCGGGCAATGCCAAGCTCAATTGAGCTGCCGTATCTTGTGCGGCTTGCGCCTGTAAAGCATCTGATTCTTCAATCAATGCGCACACCCAATAGGCTTGCCTACCTTGTTGACAAGCCAAGCGAACGCGTTCTTGCACCTCTGGGCGGCGTGAATTAGCCAATACCACCGTTTGTACAGGTAGCCTACCTGGGGGCAACTCATCAATATCGGACACATCCATATCGGCATAATAAACCATCGACAAAGAACGTGGGATCGGCGTAGCGCTCATTATGATTTGGTGCGGCGCCAAGCCTTTACCTTCCCCTTTTTTCTTTAGTGCCAAACGTTGATCAACGCCAAAGCGGTGCTGCTCATCTACGATGATCAAACCTAGTTTATTAAACGCCACTGCTTCTTGGAAAAGAGCGTGCGTGCCCACCACAATTTGCGCGCTACCCGACTCAATTTGACTCAGCACTTCTCTACGTTGCTTAGCCCCTAATCTGCTAGTAAGCCATGCTGTTTGCACATCTAACGGCTCACACCAGTTTGCAAAGCTACGGCGGTGTTGCTCTGCGAGTAATTCGGTCGGTGTCATAATGGCTACTTGAAACCCTGCTTCTACCATATGCAATGCAGCCGCAGCGGCCACCACGGTTTTGCCAGACCCCACATCTCCTTGTACTAACCTTAAGCTAGGGCTAGCAAGGTTTAAATCGGATTCAATCTCGCTAATTACACGTAGTTGCGCGGTGGTCAGTTCAAATCCTAATAGTGCTCTTAGCCTAGGCCATAAAGCCCCCGTAGTATTAATCTGCGGCGCGTAGTTCTGCTGCCTTTTATGACGCAATGCACGTAGCGCGAGATGATGGGCCAATAACTCTTCAATGGCCAATCGATTTTGCGCAGGATGCACACCTTTTAATAAGCTACTTACGTCATCCTCAGCCTTTGGTGCATGCACTATGTTGAGCGCCTCATTTAAGCTAAGTAAGTTGAGTTCTGAGCGGATGTTTTCGGGTAGGTAGTCACTTGCAGCCGCACCGCACTTCGCGAAAGCCTGGCTAACCAAACCGCGCATCCTGGCTTGACCCACACCCTCTGTCGTCGGATAAACCGGCGTCAATTTATCACTGGTAATAGTCTCAGGCTCTACCTGATAAACCTTGTATTCTGGATGAATCATCTCCAAACCACGGGGGCCACTTCGAGCTTCCCCGTAACACTGTATCCATTGGCCATGCTCTAAGGCTTTATGCTGTTGGGCATTGAAATAAAACAAGCGCATAGTTAGCCTTGCTCCGCCATCATTAAGCTGTACGATTAAACTACGGCGCCGACCAAATTGAATTTGTGTGCCTTCTATAGCCGCAAGAACAAGTGCCTGCTGGCCATGATAAAGCTTATATACCGGGGTTACTTGAGTGCGGTCTTCATAGCGAAAAGGCAGATGGAATATGAGATCTTGGCAGCTATATATCCCGATACGGTTTAACTGCCCCGCAAATTTTGCACCCACACCCCGCAACACCGTAAGTGCTTGATCACCATCCGTGGCTTGTTGCGGCTTTTTTGTCAAAGACTAAGCGAGTGACAAAATCGCATCAATTTCGATTAGAACACCTTTTGGTAATTGAGCCACGCCCACTGCTGCTCGTGCCGGAAATGGTGCATCAAAATACTGGCCCATAATTTCATTCACTTTCGCAAAATCAGCCAAATCCATCATGTAAATCGTGGCGCGCACAACATCGTCTAAACTACCGCCAGCACCTTCTGCCACCGCCCTTAAGTTCTTAAACACTTGATGCGCTTCGGCTTCAAAACCACCGCTCACCACTTCCATGCTATCTGGGTCTAGCGGAATCTGGCCTGATATATAAACAGTGTTTCCGGTTTTTACGGCTTGGGAATAAGCCCCAATCGCACTGGGTGCTTTGTCGGTGCTAATAATTTGATCTCTTGGCATAACTAATTTTATTGGAGTAAAAGAGGGCAGTCTACCAAGACTTGCGCGTTGGTGCATCTGCCGAATGACCCCTGTGCGTGTTAAAATTACACTTAACCAAGTATGAAAAAGTCCTAATGAGCGAACACAGACTGCACACTTTAGAAACCAAACTCGCCTATTTAGAACACACCTTAGAGGAAGTGAATAAAGTGGTTTACCAGCAATCCATACAGCTAGATAAGTTAGAGCAACGCAATGTACAGCTTACCCAGCGTTTGCAAGATGCGCTTGAGCAACCTAACGGGCAGGGGGAGAAATATGAATTACCCCCTCATTACTAGTAATCCTTCAAGATACGGCACGTAAACTCAACTTCGAGTAGCTAATTAATTTAAAAGTCGGCGACTTTCAGAAATGACCCGCTTAACAAACTGTATCAATACACCATTTTCAGAATGATGGCTTTGCTGTGAAGAAATCGGCCAATAATCAATTGCCTGTGTGGCAATCGCTATTGTAGGGTTTCTACAAAAAACCATCAGCGCACGCCCCCAGTGTTGCCATTCGCTGCATAACACATTTGTTCGCTATTAGTGTTTATCAACCAACTATTTGCTACGTATTTACCTGGGCCATCAGCCGTTTGTTTGGTTTTATTATTACCTCCACCAATTCGCGCAAGATTCAAATAGTTTGAAGAAAATTCAATCTTGTTTTCTGACTCCGAAATAGGTAGACCAGACGGCACCACTTGTTGCAATGCGTTGCGTACAACGCTTTTACGTATGATGACCTTCCCCTTATACATCCCGTCATTAGCAAGCATATAGCCAATTTGAGCAAAGTCCGTTGTAGCGAGTGAAACTACTTCTCCTAGAAATACCCTTGAGGGTAAATTCATCTCCGCTAAACGGCTTTTGTTTATCGCCATCTCCAAAGTTTCGGCCTTATATAACAATTTCAATGATACGGCGAACAGTGCCGTAGACCGATCAGTATAAGCAAACCTAGTCCCTGGGGTGCAATCATCATCGAAGCACGAAGTCATCGACATTAATTGTCTCCAGGTTATGTCTTTATCTTCACCTTTTAGGGGTAATTTAGTAGTGAGCATAATTGACTCATCAAGGCTTGAGATCATATTATCGTCGGCAGCAGACATTATCAGCACTGAGAAGATTAGCTTCATAGCGGACCCCCATCTTAGCGGTATATCCTCATCTCCCGTTTTATATAACGTGGCACCATCAACGCCCAACACCACGAAAGCGGGTAAGAACGGATTTCTATTTGCTTGCTTTAACGCTGGATAAAGCTCAATTTCAATAATACTATCCACCAGTGCTTTAACCCCCACTATTTCATCTGCAAACACACTGTGAACAATCAAGAATACCGCAAGGATACTTGTCTTCGCGAACACTTTAATTTGCACTGGGATCAACGTAATCATGATAAAGACTATATTCTTTGATGTACTGCGCTACCTCTGGTTTTAAGTTCTCCTTAAAAGTTTTACCCTGACTTATCAAAGCACGTATCCGTGTAGAAGAAATATCTAAGGGAGGAACGCTTAGGCGTAGCACTCTGCCTGTTGAGTGACTAAGCAAGTCTTCTAAGCTAGCAACCTTTACACCCAGCGCGTTCTCAACGTTCAATTCATATCCCGGCCGCGTCATCACCACTATATTAACCAATTGAAGTATGCGCTGCGGTCGGTGCCAATCGGGGAAATTTTGCCAAGCATCCATCCCCAATATAAGCACCCAGCGTTGGTTTGCATAATCCGCTATCAATGACTCAATGGTGTCCACCGTATAAGAAGGCGGTGGGCGCTCAAACTCGCGGGTATCGAGGGTAAAACCTTGTTCATCAGCAATCGCTAGTTTTAGCATAGTAGCGCGTTGTTGTTCACTTGTTGTGCTGGATGGCTTAAACGGTGAACGCGCCGTAGGGACAAAAACCACGTTATCCAATTGTAGCTGCTGCATAATTGCGCGCGCAGTTTCGATATGCCCCCGGTGGACTGGGTCAAACGAACCACCGAACAAACCATGTACTGGCATGGGTTTAATTTTAGATTTAATTTTGGTCTTGTCTACCACTGCTGTACTTCCAGTTTGAGCTGTTTAGCTTTGTCGATAAGTTTGGTATTGCTACTGACCAACACTCCATGGTCAACTGATGTCAACCATTCAAGATCTGTAGCGTGGTCGCCGTAAGCGATGGTGCTAGGCGATTGCTCCTTCGTTTCGTGTATAAATTTGTCCCAAGCGATGCGTTTTTGCGAGCCTTTAATATTTTCCCCATTTAAGCGTCCCGTCAAGCGGTCGTTTTTCCATTCTGCTTGGGTACAAATGACGTGCTCAAACCCCAATTCTTTGCCAATGGCTGGAACATATAAATCCAAGCTAGCACTGAGCAGCACACATTCATGCCCACCTTGCTTGTGCAAGTAGATCGCGCCTTTGGCTTGATTGCGAATATTGTTTTCAACAGTTTTGATCACGAAAGCTTGATTCCATTTATACAACTCCTCAGCAGACTTCCCCGCAAACAGTGCAGAGAGAAACTGCTGCTTGAGCCAGGTGTTATCCTTTATTTTGAAACTATAAGCCAGGACATAGATTCCCAAATGAAATGCTTTAATCCAGCTACGTGGATGCGCTCGAAAATAACTTAGCAAATAATCGAAATAAGTATCGCGTTTGGTTATCGTGCCATCTAAATCAAAAATGGCGTAAGTTTTACTTGGTGCAGCCACACTCTATCGAAGTACAGGCGTACTTGGGAACCATTGCGCTAATGCTGGGAAATCAACCACCAACAGCAACAGCATAATCACCACCGTCAGTAACAAATAAGCCATAAAGCCTTTTTGCTTATATAACTTTTCAGGGTATTGCACAGGGCTATCCGGCAAAAAACCTAGGTGCATATACCAAGCGATAACGCCCGCTATAAACGGCGTGGCGAGAATGAATTCCATGCGATAACGAATTAAAAATACGCCAAAGAATAACCCAAAGGTAGCCACATAATACATGAGACTGATCATCAAGCGTTCTTCATTGTAATGAGCAAACGAGCTACGATAGGCCGCTGCTTTTTGTTTATCACCAATACGGCGGTATTCTGCATAGCGTTTTATCGCCATAAAAAAAGCGCCAATCATCCAGTAAGCGATAACTAACGAAAGGGGTGGCCAGTAATCTGTCCCAGTGGCGAACCAGCCCAACAGCAGCCTAAGTGGGTTGTTGACCGATTCTGACAGCACGTCCAAATACGGTTTTTCTTTAGTGCGAACAGGGGGGATATTATAACAACAGCCCATAATCCATAGCGCCAATGCACTGTAGAAAAATGGCTTCCCTAAAGTCCAAGCCAGGGCCAAACCAATAATCGCCAGACCGATCCACTCAACATAAGCGAATTTAATATTCACCTGCCCAGATGGTACTGGACGATGTTGCTTAACAGGGTGCAAACGATCCATGTCTGCATCCAACACTTCGTTGATGACGTAGTTACTGGATGCGACAAATCCGGCTGCTAATAAAGCAATCACCAACGGCCAAAATAGGTTTTGCTCTAAAAGAACTGGGTGTAGGTAAAGCGCGACCAACACCCCTGGAATCATAAATACATTCTTAAACCAGTGGTCAAAACGGGCGATTTTTATATACGGCCCCATAGTTAGATTGTTTTTCATTCTTAGCCAGAGATCGGCCTAAAACTGCTAATCTGCACCAGCGCATTTTCTTCTACATCAGTACTGAAGCCGGCTTTGTTACGGGTAACGATACGGTGCTGAAGGCCCTGCTTATCATAAAGTGCAATAACGTCGTCTTCGCTAATTTCAACAATGAGGTCTTCTCCTGCAATACTATAAATCCCCAGTAATTCGACAAGTGGCTCTACCGTAGTCACGACAAAAACAATTGATTAAAAGGGTTATCGGTTTGCTCGGTGTAACCATATCCTAGCTCGTCTAAGAAAGTACTGAAATCTTGCTCTGTCGAAGCGGGCACCTGCATTGCGCATAACACCCGACCAAAATCAGAACCATGATTACGATAATGAAACAAAGTGATATTCCAACGCCCACTGACCTTATTGAGAAAGTTGAGCAAGGCACCTTTACGCTCTGGGAATTGAAAACTAAATAACCTTTCATCTTCCAATTCTTGTGCACGACCTCCCACCAAATAACGGCCATGCAACTTAGCAAGAGAATTGTCGGTTAAGTTAACTGGGTTAAATTCGTGCTCAGTTAATTCTTTGATGCGTTGTTGCACCACCGTTTTATCTGCGCAATTAAACCCAACAAAAATACTGGCATTGGTATTGTCCCCATAACGGTAATTAAACTCCGTCACACTCAAATCACCCAGCAAATTAAACATGGTTTGAAAGCTGCCTGCCTTTTCGGGGATCGTTACGGCCAAAATAGTTTCTAAGCCTTCACCGATAGCGGTTCTTTCAGATATGTGACGTAGGCGGTCAAAATTAAGATTCGCGCCCGTCAACACGGTAATAAGGTTGCGATTCGTTCCAGGATTTTTCTTAATCCATTTTTTAATACCGGCCACGCCAAGTGCACCGGAAGGCTCCATAATCGAACGCGTGTCCTCAAAAATGTCTTTGATCGCCGCACACATTTCATCGGTGGTGATGGTGATCACTTCATCAACATATTGTTTGCATAATTTGAACGTTTCTTTGCCTACTTTTTTAACCGCCACACCATCGGCAAAAATACCGACTTCGTCAAGCTCGATACGCTTTCCCGCCGCTAACGACTTTCCCATCGCATTAGAATCCACTGGCTCAACACCCACAATATGCAAATTTGGATTAAGTACCTTTAGGTATGCCGACATACCAGCAATTAAGCCTCCGCCACCAATAGGAACAAAAATTGCGTCAATGTCTCCGCTGTGCTGGCGCCAGATTTCTGCTGCAACTGTACCTTGGCCCGCAATAACATCAGGATCATCAAAAGGTGGGATATAAGTCCTACCTTGTCGCTTACACAAGTCATCAGCATAGACGCTTGCATCACTGTAACTTTCACCAACTAAAACCACTTCACCACCAAACGACCTGACTGCATTTTGCTTAATTTCGGGCGTGGTGGTGGGCATAACAATAATCGCTTCGCAGCCCAATTTTTTCGCCGCCAAGGCCACTCCCTGTGCGTGGTTTCCAGCCGACGCGGTCACCACACCTTTACTTAGTTGCTCGGGGGTTAATTTGCGCATTTTGTTGTACGCACCTCGAATCTTATAGCAAAAAATGGGTTGCTGATCTTCGCGTTTTAGCCAAATATGATTGCCAAAGCGCTCACTTAAACGCTCCGCTTTATCCAGCGAAGTTTGCCGTGCGACATCGTATACGCGTGCACTCAAGATTCGTTTAAGGTAGCTGTCCTTCATAGGGGAAATCTGCGCTTAGCGCAGTGGATATTTGGCTAGTTCGATAATGGTTTAATTATAGCGGAATTGCTAGCAATGTCCTTCTGCTGGCTTCACAGGTTCAATGCAGATTTCCCAAGGCAGCGACTAAACGCTCGGCCTCTTCCTCACTATTATAATGCACCATTGACGCACGACAGACGCCCTCCTCGGGATCCAAACCTAAGCCTTGCATTAGCCGATAGGCGTAAAAATTGCCTGAGCCGATCATAATTTTTTCGTTAGATAGCGCTTCTGTCAGTGCTACTGGGTTATATTTGCTAGAGATAAAAGAAACCGTTGGTGCGCGCTGCGTCGCATCTGCTCTGCCGATCAAACGCAGTTGATCATGTGCGGCCAAAAAATCTAACAGTGGTTGCAATATTTTTTGCTCATGTCGTTGAAATAGTTGCATAGTTTTATTGGCTCGACCATTCGGTGTTTCATTAGTTTTTCCGTAATGGTGCGCATAGACGCTATCGATATAATCGATTACACCGTTGACCGCAGCGATTTGCGCATGATCTGGCCCCGCTGGGGTAAACCGATAAGCAGGGCTTCCTTGATTAAAGAAATGCCCTTGATACGGTAGGCTTTGATTGAGTTGATCACTCAACACCATCACCCCTAGATGCGGGCCATAAACTTTATACAGCGAAAACAAATAGACGTCCGCACCCAAGGCGTTAATATCGGGCAGGCCGTGCCCACAATATGACACCCCATCGACAATGGCGATTGCCCCAACCGAGTGCACCAAGTCAATAATCTCTCGTACGGGGTTGATGCTAGCCACAACATTTGAGCAATGAGTAAACGCCACGGCCTTGGTTTTATCGCTTAACAACGCAGTCAAGTCTTCAATAGCCAGCTCTCCCGTGGCACCGTCGATAGACCATTCTTTAATCACTAAGCCGCGTGGTTCTAGTCTTCTCCATGCACCAATGTTGGCCTCGTGATCTTGGTTGGTAACGATAATTTCGTCACCCGCTGTATATTCTTCAACCAATGCTTGCGCCAAATTGTAAGTGTTCTGCGAGGTAGAAGGTCCAAAATTTACTTCACTGGTGGCCACGTTTAGCATTTGCGCCATTCGACGTTTTGCGTCCGCCATCAACCCACTCGCTTCTTGTGAGGCTGGGAATGCATGATCTGGCTGTACCTTATGGGTTAGGTAGTAGTTATTTAACGCTTCGATTACTGGCGCACAAGCGAATGAACCGCCTGCGTTTTCAAAGAAAGCCCAGCCTTTAAGGTTCTCTTGCTCAAAAGCTGGAAAGCAAGAACGTACGAATGTGTTGTCTAGTTTCATAAAATCAGGAATATGGGGAAATAAGGAGAACGCTTAGCTGTCAAACCAAGCCAGTTGATGGTGAAGGTTAACGACTTTACCGACAATAAACAACGATGGAGAAGTGACTTTATTCTCAGCCAAATATTGCGCAATCTCACTCAAGCGGCTAATGTGCACGCGCTGCTGCAGCGTGGTGCCTTTTTCAATCAAGGCCACTGGCATATCGGCCGACATACCGTGCTCGATTAGTTTTTCACAAATCAGAGGAAAACCATTAAGGCCCATATAAAAAACCAGGGTTTGATCCACATCAATGAGCTGCGGCCAATTTAAATCAACTGCACCGTCTTTAAGTTGCCCCGTAACAAAACGCACTGATTGTGCGTAGTCTCGATGCGTTAACGGAATGCCACTATAACTCGCACAGCCTGCCGCTGCGGTGATGCCAGGAATAACTTGAAAACTGATTTTCTGTTGAGCAAGCGTTTCTATCTCTTCACCTCCACGACCAAAAATAAACGGGTCACCCCCCTTTAAGCGCGCGACGGTTTTACCCTGCTTAGCGAGGTCAATCAAAATCTGATTGATATTATTTTGCGTCACACTGTGACTGGCACGTTGCTTTCCAACATAGATCATTTCTTGGTCTTCGCCAAACATCGCCAGTATTTCAGGCGAGACTAAGCGGTCATAAACGATCACATCTGCTTTATATAGCAGCCTTACTGCCCTAACAGTCAATAAATCAGGGTCGCCTGGGCCAGCTCCGATCAAATAAACTTCCCCCACTTGCTGTTGCATCGCTTGGCCATCGAGCGCACTTTGCAACAATTTCTCTGCTCTTTGAGAATTTCCAGAAAACACATTCTCGGCCACCACACCATTTAAAATTTGCTCCCAAAACCTTTTACGTTTCGAGATATCAGGAAATTTCTGCAACACCTGCTTTCGATAAGTGCCCACTAAACTAGCGAGCTTACCGTAGCCACTGGGGATAACCCCACGTAATTGGCGAATCAGCATTTTAGACAACATCGGTGACGCTGATCCACTTGAAACTGCGATCTGCACCCGGTCGCGCCGTAATACAGAAGGAAAAGTAATATCGCTCGAGCACGCATCATCCGCGACATTGACTAAAATCTTTTGCTCTTTGGCCCTTTCTGCCATTGCGCTATTGACCGATCGATCATCAGTTGCGGTCACCACGATGGTAAATCGCGGACTAATGTCTGCAACCATCGCAACTCGCTGATTGAACAATACCTTAGATTGCTCAATGAATGCTTTAAATTCGGGGGTGATTGCAGGGCTAATTACTTCAATTTCTGCTCCCGCCTTAGCTAAAGATTGGGTGCGCCTATACGCAACTGGGCCGCCGCCAATCACTAAACAAGGTTTGCCCAGTAAATTAACCGATAGGGGTAATAGCAGCGCTTTTTGATCTCGCATCAAAACTCCACACCTTGCTCAGCTTCAATGCCTTCATCATAAGCGTGTTTGATAGGCCGCATTTCAGTAACCGTATTAGCCACTTCAATCACCTCTGGCGCCGCGTCACGACCGGTCATAATCAAGTGCATCCATGCGGGTTTTACTTGTTTGATAAAGGTCGCGACCTCTTCACCCGACAGCCAGTTATAGCCGCAACAATAGTTAATTTCATCTAGCATGACCAAATCAAATTTCTCTGAGCGAATTTTGTCTTTGGCGAACTCCCATATGGCTTGGCTGGTTGCGATGTCTTGCTCTGGGTTTTGGGTATCCCAAGTAAATCCGTCTCCCATCACATGCCACTCAATATTCTCAAATTTTTCTGACGCCCGTTGTTCTCCAGTTTTCCATGCGCCCTTAATAAATTGAATGACACATACGTTCAACCCCCAACCCGCAGCACGAAACACAACACCAAAGCCGCTAGAAGATTTGCCTTTGCCTTCACCGGTCTGAACTAGTGTGATACCTTTTCTTCTTTCTCTAGTCTTCATATAGTCAGTGTACGAGTGCTTTATTGCTTGGGTTGAAAAAGGCGACTACTATAAGTCACAATTATATCGCTAATAGCATGTTACTATCCGCTGCGCAGGCCATTAATTGGATTAATTTTCTACAAAGAGCGTACATGGAAAGTAAGCGAGTAAACACTAAGCAAACAATCAGTTGGCTAAGTAGATGGTAACTTCTCAATAACCCGTGGCAGGTAAAATAAAACAAAATATTTCTTGACCGGGTTTTACGCTAAAAGGAAGGTAATTCAACGTGGTCGAGTGACTCGATTTAGGTTGAGTTCCAGGGTGGTTGTAGGCCCCTTTACGCTAATAACAAAGATCGCTTAAGGACGTTCAGGGGTGTCTTCTTAACGTTCGTTGTGGCGCAGTTGAGAAGGCAAAATTGGACTTTCAAAACCGATGGTACACTAAGGTCTATCCAGTTAACGGACGTTTAAGACCTTGAGTAAGCTACCCTCTATTCCCGACATTCCTGAACAAGAACAAACCCCCGCAGTAAAAATGTTGCGGGTGCTAGTGGAGCAGCTGTTGGTGCGAGTTCAACAACAGGACGAAGAAATAGCATTGCTTAAAGATGAAATCAATATCCTTAAGGGGCAGAAGAGGCGGCCTACTGTTAAGGGCGGTAATATGGATAAGAAAACAGAGCCAAAACGTTCATCTTCTAGCGACAAACCTAAGCAGCGAGCTGGGTCGAACAAGGCAAAGAAAACACCAAGGCTGTCAATTGACCTAAATCGGGTTATTGAACCAGCGAAGTCCGTGCCCGAAGGTTCTCGCTTTAAAGGCTATCGGGATTTTGTAGTGCAAGATTTGCTTATCAAGGTTCATACCACCCGCTATCGTTTAGCGCATTGGGTAACGCCAGACAATAAAAAGCTCAAAGGCCAGTTACCGACATCCGTGGCAGGGCGACATTATGGGCCTCGTCTGGTCAGTTATATTCTCTATCAATATCATCATTGTCAAACCACGCAACCACTCTTGTTGGAACAGTTGCGAGAACCAACGTAAAATACTTGAGCAGCGTTTCGATGAAATCTTCACTCAACAGACATGCTACCAAACATTAAATCAGACGCTCAAACGAATCCATGCGAATAAAGCAGAATTACTGTTGGTGCTAGATCGACCAGATATTCCGTTACACACCAATGGCAGTGAAACAGACATTCGCGATTACGTGAAAAAACGAAAAGTGAGTGGCTCCACCCGCAGCGATGCTGGCCAGCAGTGTCGGGACACGTTTGCCAGTTTGAAAAAGACCTGCCGAAAACTGGATATATCGTTCTGGCACTACCTGACCCATCGACTTGGTATCGGTGAGCAACATATTGATCCTCTGCCAGATATCATTATGGAACGCGCCAGCTTTGCCACGGGTTATTGAGAAGTTACAGTAGATGGAGAGAGAATAATATTTCTATACTTGCCATAATTTGGCCTTGGATGTTATCTGCTGGGCTGCTTTCGATAAGCTTCCAGGCCAAACTTTATCCCACCTTGCTGATGGCTGCTTTAGCCGCTTTCGTTGTTTTGGCTTACAAGCTAAAAATATTTAAAGCATTGGCAGTATTCGTACTAGGTGCGCTGTGGGCCACCTTGTATGCCAGCTGGGTTTTGTCTGCAGCGCTAGAAAAATCAATCGAAGGACAAGAAGTTCAGGTGCTGGGCACCATCATCGGCGTGCCCAAACTTGCCAGCCGCTATACTCAGTTTAATTTTAATGTGGAGTCTCTGCACTTCGATTCACAACAATATCCCAGTCCAAGGAAAGTCCGCCTGCGTTGGTATGGCAAAGATAGGCCCGAATTATCAACTGGTGCGAGATGGCGACTATTAGTAAAACTAAAAAAGCCGCACGGCTCAGCAAATCCAGCCACGTTTGACTATGAGGCTTGGTTGTTCTCTAAGCGTATTCGCGCAACGGGGTATGTGCGTAAGCCTGCCACCGCGCAGCTGATTGAACCTACGGGTAAAAATGGCATAGATCATTTTAGAGCCCGCTATGCACGGTGGTTGGAAGGTGCAGAACTTAAGCAATCTGCGATTATTACCGCTCTGGCAGTAGGGCTTAGGCAGGAAATGTCCGACGCTCAATGGGAGACATTACAAAACACGGGCACCAACCACCTAGTGGCAATCTCTGGGTTGCATATTGGCCTAGTCGCAGGCTTTTTGTATTTCATTGGTAGCTTCTTATGGCGGCATACCTTGTTAGCAAAAACCTTGTATCCCACCCAAAAAGCTGCGTGGTTTCTTGCGTTAGTCGGCGGTGCCCTTTATGCCGCCTTAGCGGGTTTTGCCATTCCAACCAAGCGTGCGATGATCATGTTGATCGCGGTGGCAGCACTGTATTTTGTTGGCAAACGGCCCGGCCCATGGTTTTCCCTAGGCTTGGTGCTGGCTTTGGTTTTGTTGTTTGATCCACTTGCGCCGCTCAGTGCTGGGTTTTGGCTTTCATTTTTAGCCGTGGGTTTTATTCTACTCGCCCTGAGAGTACCTACTATTAAAGACAGCGAACATTTTGAAGAGAATCCATTCAAACAATTTCAAAATAAATTAATAAAACGCACCATCGCTTTTTCCAAAGTACAATGGGCTTTGTTGGTTGGCCTAGCACCCGTATTGTTACTGACATTTCAAAAAGTGTCGTTGGTTTCTATCATCGCCAATTTCGTTGCTGTGCCCGTTATTGGCATTGTTGTGGTACCGCTTACCCTTATCGGCGTTTTCTTCTTTAGTATTAGCCTTCCTAACGTAGGCTTATGGTTTACCCACTGCGCGGATTTTGTATTAAACGCTGGTTGGCCCTATTTACAGCGGCTAGCAAATACCGATATCGCGACTTGGCAACACACCATTACTTGGCCGGTTGCTCTGTGCGCGATCGTCGGTTCTATAGGTTTGCTGCTACATCGCTTTGGCAAGCTACGCTGGTTTTGCGCATTTGCATGGCTGCCTGTAATAGTGGCTACTCCAGATAAACCGGATAAAGGAGAAATTTGGTTAAGCGTACTAGACGTTGGCCAAGGGCTTGCTGTTGTGGTGCAAACCCAGAACCACACTCTACTCTATGACGCAGGCCCGCGTTTCGAAGGTGGTTTCGATGCGGGAAAATCCATCGTCGTCCCTTACCTAAGACACAGCGGCACTACTGTTCTTTCCAAAACAATAATTAGCCATGACAACATCGACCACAGTGGTGGTTTAGCCGCGGTACTAAAAAGTTTAACCATTGAGCAACTAGTAGCGAGTAAAAATGAGGGTATAGCCGATAGCCTAGCTTGTATCTCAGGGGAGCAATGGCAATGGGATAGCGTGCAGTTTGAATTTTTGCATCCAAATGCTGGCTCTACTGCAAGCGGCAACAACGCCTCTTGTGTATTGAAAATTAGCAGTGAATATGGCGATATACTACTAACTGGAGATATCGAAAAGGCAGCAGAAAAAATATTGCTACAAAATCCAGCGGTGCTAAAGTCAGATGTGTTGGTCGTCCCCCATCATGGCAGTGCTACTTCTTCTAATGAGGCGTTCGTAGAAGCGGTATCTGCTGAATACGCAGTTGTAAGCGCCGGCTATCTAAACCGATTTGGTCACCCTAAAGCAAAAGTTAAACTGCGTTATGAAACGGCTGGCACTCAGCTCTACAATACAGCTGACCACGGTCGTGTATTGTTCAAAATAACCGCTTCGGGGATCACGCCATCGACTTATCGACAAGAAACAACGCGTTATTGGAATTAAAGAAGCGAGCATGATTTCAGTTCAATAATCCGCTTTTATCCCCATGTGCCCTAGCGACTATAGGCAATAGTTACTACACTAAGCAATTGTATTTTTACAATATATTTCTGACTATGATCACCAAATTTGATAGTTCTGCAGCATTGGGGCGGACCGACTGGACGACGTAATAACATCGGCGCTGAAGATAAAATGCGAGCGGTGTTAACGGCCTTTAGAAATGCCAAGCGACAAATTGCATTCACTGTGCACGATTCACGTGAGGCTGCTTCACCGCTAAAGCTGTCCCTCGAAACAGGTGCCCAGTTGCCCGGACTTAACTACCAAGACAACGAACTGGTGGTGACAAAAGATGTGAATAGCGGATTCATAGGCACTAGTCTAGAAATTCAATTGCGCCGCGCTGGTATTAGACGTCTGGTTGTCATGGGCTTTTTTACCAACTTCTGCGTGGAACCCACTGTACGCATGGCTGGCAATTTAGGTTTTGATACTTATTTAGTAGAAGATGCCTGCGCAACAACAAATCGCATCGCACTAGATGGCACGGACTATGATCCCGAACATGTACACAATATGGCTGTAGCAAGTATGCACGGTGAGTTTTGTACTGCTATTTCATCACAAGATGCCATAAAACTGTGTACCACTGATGCACCGCGTTTAATGCGTAATCAAGGTAACGAATAGAGCATCGTGGCAAAAATAGTGCCTTCCTTACCATTGGGGAAATACAGCGTAGCCGAATTTTTAAATGAATACTGGCAACAAAAACCTTGTTTGATCGAGCAGGCATATCCTGATTTCAAAACAATAATCAGTGCAGACCAGCTAGCAGGGCTTGCCTGTGAGCCCGACGTGGAGGCGCGCATTGTAAAGTATGATGCACAACGAGACTGGCAACTGCTTAATGGCCCGTTTGATGAAGTGACCTTTTCCACTTTGCCAGACAGCCATTGGACATTATTAGTACAGGCCGTGGATTTATGGTTACCTGAAGCCCAAGCAATGCTTGAAGATTTTAATTTCCTGCCTCGTTGGCGGCGCGACGACTTAATGATCAGTTATGCCACTAAAGGCGGTGGCGTCGGAGCGCACTACGATCACTACGATGTTTTTTTATTGCAGGCATCTGGGCAACGGCGCTGGGAAGTTGGGGGAGATTACAACGATCAAAGCCCTCGGAAGAAAGATTCTCCCTTACTGCATTTAGCAGATTGGCAAGCAGAACAAGCATGGACATTGAACCCCGGAGATATGCTATATATTCCGCCCGGCCTGGGCCATAACGGCATTGCGTTTGATGATGACTGCATGACTTATTCGATTGGATTTCGCGCTCCCTCGCATACGGAAATTCTTTGTGGTATCACTGATCTAGCGAGTGAACAACTAGCTTCTGATCTGCGCTTTAAAGACGCCCCTCTTCATGAAGGCTTGAACCCTGGAGAGATAAACGCCTCAGATATAGATCAACTCAGCCAACTTATTAGTGCTTTAGCAGATGACAGAACTTTATTATCACGCTGGTTAGGACAGACGGTTACGGCACCCAAATACGCTGGTTTAGCTCCCATCGAAACCCCCTCAAATGTCCACGATACTAAACAGCTTATAGCGCAAGCCACCCACCTAAAACACACAGCTGGCACTCGCATGGCTTATTACAAAAATGAAGACCAAACCCTACTTTTTGTAAACGAACACACGCTACTCATAAGCAAGCAGCAACAAGCCTTGACGGCCAAATTATGCGCTTCCAATATCATTGCAACGGCAGTAATTGGCACCCATGAACACCATCTTGAACTGATAGCGACTTTACTTGGCAGTGGTGCGTTACAGGCAGAAAAATAACGCTATTGCATATGCCCAAATACAATAGGCCGATCAAGAATAGGTCTGTGAGTAAGAACTCTACCGCCGCGTCTTTTCCCCTAGCTTGGTTATCTAAGTATTCCATAAGCTCCGCACTCGCTTGGTCTTTGAAATCATCTGATACAACTGTGTGTACGTCGTACTTTTATCCTACCCCAATTTTAACCAATTTAAGCTCTCAAGAACCCGTTTAAATACCTGAACTGTAAGCTTTATTTTTAAGGGGAATATCAACAAGTACGCCTAAAAAGTTTATGTTATCATTTAATTACGATTCACACTTTTTAATCCAACTCCAACTCTTAGAGGAGAGAAACTTAATGACTGATAATAAAGAATTCAAAGAATTACTTACCCAAAGCACCAAGAGCGGTAACATGAAGCGTCGAGATTTTATGCATTTCGCCATCGTTGCGGGCATAACCGCTTCAACCGCATCCGGACTATGGACAAGTGAAGTGGCTGCAGCAACGCCCAAAAAGGGCGGGAAATTTAGACTAGGCGTTCATGATGGTAATACCTCGGATTCGCTCGACCCAGGTACTTTTCAGAGTATTGGGCAGATTCAGATTGCTCATACGCATCGCAGTTACTTAACTGAGATGACTTCTGACAACACCTTGGGGCCAGACATGGCTGACTCGTGGAGTGCTACGCCCGATGCCAAGGTTTGGACGTTTGAGCTCAACAAGGACGCCACCTTTCATAATGGTCAAAAAGTCACCTCGAAAGACGTTATTGCTTCGTTGAACCACCACCGAGGTGACGATTCAACTTCGGCTGCGAAATCTTTGTTGGATACTGTGGTGGATATCAAAGCGGATGGTGACTACACAGTGATTATCGAATTGAACCAAGGCTTTGCAGACTTACCCTATGTGATGACCGATTACCATATGGCTATTTGCCCAGCCAATGCAGATGGATCGATGTCATGGGAAGATATGATGGGTGCTGGACCTTATAAAATTGTTGCACATAAGGCAGGCATCAGCACTAATTTTGTAAGGCATGATGGTTGGCATCGTGAAGGCGCCTATTTCGATGAAATAGAGATGATTATCCTCAATGAACCGAATGCCCGTCAGGCTGCACTCATTACCGGTGAGGTCGATGCGATTACATCGGTTGACTTAAAGACTATAGCCTTGATGTCACGCAATAAAGACCTCGTTGTGGAAAATGTATCGAGTTCTTCAGCCATTACTTTACCGATGTTTTGTGACGTCGCACCATTTGATAACTTAGATGTTAGGCTTGCGCTTAAATACGCAATTGACCGCCAAGAACTGGTAGATAAAATCATGTACGGCACCGCTACGGTGGCTAATGACTATCATGTTTCAGCGGGCATGCCTTACGCACCAACAGATATTCCACAACGACCTTATGACCCTGACAAGGCGAAGTTCCATCTAAAAAAGGCCGGGATGGATTCTTTGGATGTGTCACTGTCAGCGGCAGACAGTGTTTTGCCTGGTGCGGTGGATATGTGCGTACTTTATGCCGCACAAGCTGAGAAGGCGGGCATCAATATTTCTGTCGTGCGCGAACCTAATGATGGTTACTGGTCAGACGTTTGGCTCAAAAAGCCTTGGGTATTCGTTAAGTGGGGTGCCCGACCAACTCCCGACCAGATACTCACGATCACCTACAAAGATGATGCGCCGTGGAACGAATCACACTGGCAAAACGCGCGATTCAATGAGTTACTCTTGTTGGCAAAAGCCGAGCTAGATGACACTCTTCGAGCAGAGCAATATAGAGAAATGTGCCAAATCGCTAGCGATGATGGCGGCACCGTTATTCCATTCTTTGCAAACTTTGTTTATGCACGTAACAAAAAAGTCCAACGCGGCGCAAGTTTGTCCTCTGCTTGGGAATGTGATGGCGCTCGTGGCTCTCACCGTTGGTGGTTTGCCTAGTTTTTCTGGGTGGCTAATTTGCTAACTATTGCACTATGCGTACCCTGACCGCGGTCAGGGTACGTTACTTACTTACAGTGCCGACATTGCCGTTTTAGCTGCCGCGATCGTGCTATCAAGATCTTCATAGCTATGCGCAACAGACATAAACCCCGCTTCAAAAGACGACGGGGCTAAGTTAATGCCTTGTTCTAACATTCCATGGAAAAAGGGGCTAAACCGTTTGGTGTTACATGCCATAACCTCCGCAAAGTTGCTTACTTCATTGGCATCGGTAAAAAACAAGCCAAACATGCCGCCCACATGGTTAGTGGTAAAGGCGATATGCTGCTGTTTAGCCACCCGTTTTAAGCCCGCCAGCAAATAGTTTACTTTTTCATTTAGTTGGTCGTAAATGCGCTGATCATCCAGCTTAGCTAATGTGGCCAAACCCGCTGCCATTGCCACTGGATTACCCGACAAAGTGCCGGCCTGATACACCCCACCTTCGGGTGCCAAATGCGCCATCACTTCCGCTTTACCGCCAAACGCGCCCACTGGCATGCCACCGCCGATGACTTTGCCTAAACAAGTGATATCCGCCTCTACGCCATAAAGACCTTGTGCGCCTTGACGGTGTACTCGAAACCCCGTCATCACTTCGTCAATAATCAATAGTGCTCCATTGTCATTGCACAATTTACGTATGCCTTGTAAAAAGCTCGACGCAGGGGGAATGCAATTCATATTACCTGCAACAGGTTCTGCAATAACCGCCGCAACTTCGCCTTCACAAGCGCATAGCAATTGCTCAACACTTGGCAAATCATTATAAGTTGCCGTCAAAGTATGAGCGGCAACCTCTGCGGGAACCCCTAGAGAAGTGGGCACACCAAAGGTGAGTGCACCCGAGCCCGCCTTAACTAACAAACTATCGGCATGACCATGATAGCAGCCTTCAAACTTAATAATTTTATCGCGGCCTGTTGCTCCTCGCGCAAGGCGGATTGCACTCATGGTTGCTTCAGTGCCCGAGTTGACCATACGCACTTTTTCTACCCACGGCAAACGGGTACAAATCAGTTCTGCCATTTGTGTTTCCAGCACTGTCGGCGCACCAAAGCTTAAGCCCTGCTTAGCAGCATTAACTACCGCGTTTAATACATCTTGGTCATTATGGCCCAAAATCATTGGCCCCCAAGAGCCAACATAATCGATATACTGCTTATCTGCCTCATCATAAATGTAAGCACCTTGCGCACGCTTAATAAACACGGGGTCTCCGCCTACCGATTTAAATGCCCGTACTGGGGAGTTCACCCCGCCAGGAATGTGTTGCTTAGCTTGGTCGAATAGAGCTGCGTTGTTTGTCATTTTGAAGTGTAATAAAAAACTGCTTGAAGTTTGCTAAATCACCTCACAATAAGCAAGCTTGCTAAGTTAATATCGGCCAATGGATGTCTCACATATTTTCGATGATTTAAACGACGCTCAACGCGAGGCCGTAGGCGCGGGCCCTGGCCCAATGATGATTTTAGCAGGGGCGGGCAGTGGTAAAACGCGAGTGTTAACCAACCGCTTAGCTTGGTTGGTTCAGGGCTATCAAGTCTCGCCTCTATCAATTTTAGCGGTCACTTTTACTAATAAAGCCGCACGCGAAATGCGATTGCGTGCAGAAAAGCTTTTGGGCGTGCCCCTTGGCGCGATGATGATCGGCACTTTTCACGGCTTATGCCACCGCATCTTGCGCGCCCACGCTGAAGAAGCAGGTTTGCCCAAAGCTTTCGAAATCATTGACAGTGACGACCAATTTCGCCTTATTAAACGTATGTTGCGAGAATTAGATTTGGACGAAGCTTACTGGCCGCCTAAGCAAATCCAGTGGGCAATCAACGCACATAAAGAAGAAGGGCGACGCCCTAAAGACATCCCGCAAAGTGCAGACATTCAGCAACAGACCCTCATTAGTATCTTTGACCGCTATGAAAAAACCTGCCAACGCAGTGGCTTAGTTGATTTTGCTGAGCTATTGCTCAGAACTTTAGAGCTCTTCAAGAATAACGAAGCACTACGTCAAACGTTTCAAAATCGTTACCAATATGTGCTGGTAGATGAATTTCAAGACACCAACGCCATTCAGTATCAATGGGTACAAATTTTGAGCGAACCCAGTAACAACCTATTCGCGGTTGGCGATGACGACCAATCGATCTACGGTTGGCGCGGCGCTAGAGTGGAAAATATTCTTAATTTTGAGAGTGACTACCCAAGCGCAAAACTTATTCGTTTAGAACAAAATTACCGATCAACAAATACGATACTCAGCGCCGCCAATGCAGTTATCGATCATAATGCGGGCAGGATGGGCAAGGAACTGTGGACAGCTGGGGAGGAAGGCGACCCAATCACACTGTGCGGCGCCAGCAATGACCTTGAAGAAGCCCGATACATCGTTGAGCAAATAGAAAGTTGGCTAGAAGCAGGCAACCCACGTGATTCAGTTGCTATTTTATATCGCTCAAACGCGCAATCACGGGTGCTCGAAGAACGCTTGTTGAATATGGGCATACCGTACCGAGTGTATGGCGGCCTACGCTTTTTTGAGCGCGCTGAAATTAAGGACGCACTGGGTTATATGCGGCTTATTTCCAACGCGCATTCAGATGCCGCATTTGAGCGCATCATTAACCAACCAACCCGAGGTATTGGCAATAAAACACTCGAGGTAATCCGTGCGCAAGCACGTGATAATGCGCAATCGATGTGGGCATCTACTTTGGACATCTTAGAACAAAATGTTTTGCCCGCACGCGCTACAAGCGCGGTACAAAATTTTATCGATCTAATTACCAGCTTGACTAAAGAAGCTGCGGGTATCGAATTACATGAACAAACCGACGCGGTTTTGTATCGCTCTGGCCTGCTTGACCACTACAAAAGCGCAAAGGGCGAAAAAGCCGAATCACGTGTTGAGAACTTGGAAGAATTGGTTAATGCGACACGAAACTTTGAGTTAGACGAAGATGAAGAACTCGACGCCTTATCTTCTTTTATTGCCCATGCTGCTTTAGAAGCAGGTGAAGGCCAGGCGGACGAGTGGGAAGAATGTGTGCAATTGATGAGTTTGCACTCCGCCAAAGGTTTGGAGTTTCCCTTGGTTTTTATGAGCGGTATGGAAGAAGGGTTGTTTCCACACCAACGCTCTATTGATGAACCGGGAAAGCTAGAGGAAGAGCGCCGTTTAGCGTATGTGGGTATGACCAGAGCAATGCGACGGCTGGTGCTGTCTTATGCTGAGATTCGCAGATTGCACGGCAGAGAGCACTATACCCAACCTTCCCGATTTATCATGGAAGTGCCCACGCAATATATTAACGAAGAAAGGAGTTACCGTATTCATAGCAGTAACCTGCATTTTAAGCCCATTACTAACAGTGCACCCGCGCGATCAGAATTCAGCCCAGGCGGGAGAGTCAGCCATAAAACATTCGGAGAGGGGACGATATTAAGCGTCGAAGGGCTAGGCGAGCAAGCCCGAGTGCAAGTGAACTTTGATGATGCTGGAGCGAAATGGCTGGTAGCCGCATTCGCGAATTTGCAAGCAAGTTAGCCCATTTTATACCGCGCGATAGCGGCAAAAATAGCCTTGGGTTGGTTTAAGCAAATAGGATATAAGCAATTAATAGAAGAATAACTGCTGACGCCGCCTGAAAATACAGGAATTTGGGTGATTGGAAAAGGTTACTAATCATCTTCATTATCGACAAAGGGGTTTAAGATAGTTTGGGTCTGGGCACTATTATAAGACATGCGGTCTGATATGATAAATAAACGGTCCTTCATGTTACGAGTAAATTATCTGTCCTGATAATTAGCAAATAAACTGTCCGGATTTATCCTCCTCCCTTTTGGGAAGTGAGATGAGCCAGATAGTATTTCTAAATAAGGTAAAACAGATGAGATTTGAAGAAGCATATGAAGGTTATCAAGCTAAACGACTATCACCAGCGGATGCTGCCACAATACTGGGTGTTTGTGATCGAAGTTTTCGTAGGTACATTAATAAGTACGAAGAATCAGGATTGGATGGGCTGTTAGATCAGCGACTCAATCAGCCCTCACACAGGCGGGCACCCGTAGACGAAATGATCAAGCTACAAGACCTATACTCAACACGCTATCAAGGCTGGAATGTGCGCCACTTCCATACATGGTATCAACGCGAGCACCAAGGTAAGCGTAGCTACAGTTGGGTTAAGAATAAGCTACAAAGCGCAGACCTGGTGCGTAAATCTAAAACACGCGGCCCTCACCGCATTAAACGTCTACCTGGCGCCTTGCCAGGTAGGATGATTCACCAGGATGGCAGTACTCACCAATGGGTACCTGATGTGTCTTGGGACTTAATCGTCACCCTGGATGATGCCACCAATAAGCATTATTCCATGCGCTTTGTCGAAGAGGAAGGCACGCACAGCAGCTTGCTTGGGGTTAAAGATGTACTTAAGGTGAAGGGGCTATTCTGTTCGTTTTACTCTGACCGAGGCAGCCACTATTGGCATACGCCTGAGGCTGGCGGCAAGGTGGATAAGAATGGCCCAACTCAATTTGGGTTGGCGATGAAGAGATTAGGCATTGGCATGATAGCGGCTTATTCTCCTGAAGCCAGAGGCCGTTCCGAACGTGCGTTTGGCACACACCAAGGGCGATTACCGAACGAGCTTGCGTTGATGGGTATCACTGGCATGCAAGCGGCTAATAAATACCTTAGAGATCATTATATGCCCAGACACAATAAAGAATTCAGTCATCCAGCTAGAGAGCAAGGCAGTGCCTTTGTGCCGCTTGCGGGCATCGATCTTGACGATTATCTATGCGAACAGTACGAGCGTGTGGTGGGTAAAGACAACAGCGTACAGTTTGAGACGCTGTCTCTGCAGCTACCTAAAGATCAACACCGCTATCATTACGTCAAAGCTAAAGTAAAAGTATCGCGCCACCTTGATGGCTCATTGTCGATTGATCATGGCCCAAGGCGATTAGGCCGATACACAGCCGATGGAATACTGGTGCAACAAAAACAGATTAAGAGCAAAGTTGCGTAACTGGGCTTCGCAATTTGCCGCCGATGAATTCATTACGGGCTACGCCCTTCACTCATTCATCGGCAATAACTAAAGCGGACAGACTATGTGTTAATAATCCGGACAGTTCTATTTACTTCTAACATGATTAGTTTTGGACGATTGTTGATGGAGCTGGGCTTGTTGTCTAAAGGCGCAGATCTAGGCTTCAAAGTGAGCGAACTAAGCTTTGAGTCTATTTCGTGGGCGGTAGCGTGATAACTAGTAGTCGAAGAGGTTTTCAATCTGCTTTTAGTGGACGGTTTTGACGTGGTTAAGCTGTCATCGCCAGATAAGCCTAGGTTGTCGTTAGTACTAAATGCGAATGTTGATTGCCTCATAAATTGACTCAACTCGGCAATTTGATCACTGACACTACTTAGACTGGCCCTTATAATTTGCTTGGCATCGTTTTGTATTCCATCGTTTATGTCTAAGCTCGCCATCGCAACAGCCAGCGTGTTGTTAATTTTGTGGTTGCAAGCTCTTACGCTTAGATTAAGTTGCTTGTTGTTCTCAATGTTGCGTAGGTGATCTTCTAGCAATTCAACGATGGTTTGCCCTAAGCCCATTAAACCATCGCGTTGCTCAATAGTTAATTTTCGCGGTACATAATCCAGTATACATAGGCTACCGATTTTGAAACCATCTTTAGTGGTGATAGGAACGCCAGCGTAAAATCGAATATTCGGAGAGTTAACAACCACTGGATTATTTTTAAATCGATCGTCTTGCAGTGTATCGGGGATTTCCATCAGGGGTTCATCCCCCTCAATTGTATAGGTGCAAAAGCTAATATCACGTGCCATTTCGTCCACTTGAATGCCGAGTGAAGATTTGAACCATAGGCGTTCAGCGCCGATAAGGCTGATTAGAGAGATAGGCACTTTACACAACAACGAAGCAACCTTTGCTATTCGGTCGTAAATAGGCTGTGGCTGCGTGTCTAATATTTCATACCGTTCTAAGGCAGCGACCCGAGCTTTTTCGTCCGTATTGGAGCTTAGTGCTTGCGAGGACATAAAGTAGCCATAAATTTGAACTTGGTTGGTAAATCCCTTTGACGTTTGTTATTCAATTTAATCCGTGCCATTATTTACGCGTAGTTGTGTTTATGCAACAAACTGAAATGTTCGGCCCCATTCGCAACATTGATCAGCGTTATAGTGTGACTATAGCGCGTTTTTATCACGGAATAACAGTTCTTCCGCCGTCTATATTAATAATATGACCATTTATATAGTTATTATCAGCAATTAAAAACACCACAGTATTGGCTATATCTTGCGGATCGCCCAAGGATTTTAGGGGAATTTTAGAGAGTAATTGTTGTTGAAGTGTTTCATTCGAACTGTCCTCGGGCCATAAAATTGCACCCGGTGATATGCCATTAACCCGCACTTCAGGCCCTAAGCTTTGGGCGAACGATTTGGTTAAAGAAACAAGGCCCGCTTTGCTGGCCGCATAAATCGGATGATCTTGTAAAGGCCTATCTGCATATATATCGACAATGTTTATAACGTTTCCTTCACTTTGTTTCAAATACTTAGCGGCCGCCTGAGTTAAAAAAAATGGCGCCTTTAGGTTGGTGGCCATTAGCTCTTGCCACTGTTGTTCGTTGGCACTTTCTAAGGGTGTTGGGTAGAAGATTGAGGCATTGTTCACCAATAGGTCTAATCTGCCGGTTAGTTTTATGGTTTGTGGAACCAGCGTGTTAAGTATGGCCAAATCGGCTAAATCTCCTTGCAGCACCATCGCGGAATTTTCGCGCTTGTCTAATAGAGATTCTTGCAACTCGCGCGCAGCATTATCGGAGGAATGATAATGGATGACCACGGTCATTCCAGCCTTATGTAGTGTATTTATAATGCTAGCGCCAATACGTTTAGCTCCACCAGTCACTAAGGCCACCTTTCCTTCAAGATTCATAATCGAATCACATTCCCTCTTGTTCTTACCCATACATTTCTGCATTATCGCCTTATCTAATTTAGCTCAAGAATACCCCTACCTATGCCATCGGCACAAGCTTCGTCTCAATTGCAGTCTCATGCGACCGCGATGTCAACACACCTTGAGTTGCAAATTGTGGCGGCGGGAGGTTGGTTAGCATTCGATCGCTATATGCAGGAAATACTCTATGCGCCAAACTTGGGTTATTACAGTAATGGCTTACAAAAATTTGGTGCAAGCGGCGATTTCATTACCGCTCCTGAGTTGGGAGAAGGATTTGCGCGGTGCTTAGCGCGTCAATGCGCGCAAGCTTTAGGCATTGTGGGCAGCGATATTATTGAGTTTGGCGCGGGTAGCGGGGCCTTGATGGTGAGCATTATCAAGGAACTTAATTCACTGAGCTGCTTGCCTGATCACTACTACATTATTGAACTAAGTGCGTCTCTACGGGAAATGCAACAAGCGGCGGCACGTTCTCAACTGGGTGAACTGGCTAACAGGGTGGTGTGGCTAAATGAATTGCCGACGCAATCAATTCGTGGTGTGATTCTAGCGAATGAAGTATTAGATGCGATGCCAGTCAAGTTATTTGAGATTGACCATGACCTAGAAGTGAGTGAGGTAGGCGTAATGAAGTGTGAGGCCCGCAGTAATTTAAAGCTAGCGAATCGACCGCTTAAAAAGCGTATCGGTGATGTCGTTCGGGCA
The DNA here is from genome assembly GCA_965237485.1 of Candidatus Poriferihabitaceae bacterium. Classification (GTDB taxonomy): domain Bacteria; phylum Pseudomonadota; class Gammaproteobacteria; order Arenicellales; family Poriferihabitantaceae; genus JAAELZ01. The sequence goes on from CBDEFQ010000009.1 coordinate 54,927, forward strand.
CGAGTTGGGCCGCAGAAAGAGGCTGAAATTTATCGATCTGAATTGGGTTTGCAAGCAGAGGCATGGATTGCGTCACTGGCACCCGTCCTAGAACAAGGGGTAATATTACTTGTTGATTACGGTTTTAATCAGTCAACGTATTACCACCCAGATAGATCAACCGGTACATTAATGTGCCACTATCAACATCGCGCTAACGATGACCCACTATTTATGCCTGGCTTGCAGGATGTAACTTGCCACGTTAATTTCACAGCGATTGCAGATAGCGGCGTGAAGCAGGGATTAAACTTGGCCGGCTACGCACCGCAAGCGCATTTTTTAATCGCCTTGGGTTTGCTGGATTTGCCTGACGAAGAAGAGGACTTGAAGCAACAACTAACTAGGGCGCAAGAAATTAAAAAACTCACCATGCCGCACGAAATGGGTGAGTTATTTAAGGTGCTGGTGCTGACCAAAAACTTTGATGCTCCCTTAATAGGTTTTGAAAACCTTAACCACGCAAATAGATTATGGACATAATTCAGGCCGCCGTTTTAGCCTTTATACAAGGGGTAACAGAGTTTTTGCCGGTTTCAAGTTCTGGACATTTGGTCTTGGTGCCAAAATTATTCGGCTGGCCTGACCAAGGTTTGGCCTTTGATGTCGCGGTGCACTTGGGTTCTTTAGTCGCTGTGTTAGTATATTTCAGAACTGACTTGATTAATATGTTGCGGGGGCTGGTGGTACATTTAACTGGTGGCCCGGCATCACCTGAAAGCTGCTTGGCTTGGTCTGTTATCTTTGCAACGCTACCCGTGGGTTTAGCGGGTTTTATACTCAATGATTGGATTGAAATCAATTTGCGCAGCGCGGTATTGGTTGGTTTTGCTTCGTTGGTGTTCGGGGCCATTTTGTGGGGAGTGGACCGCCGGTCAGCGGATGAGGGGAATCTAAATCAAATTAATTTCAAAAAGGTATTGATTATTGGTTGCGCGCAAGTACTGGCGTTGATTCCGGGTGTCTCGCGTTCTGGCATGACAATACTGGCAGGTCGGTACGCAGGGCTGAGTCGATCAAATGCTGCGCGGTTTTCATTTTTGATGTCAATCCCAGTCATTCTATTGGCTAGTGGTTTAAAGTCATGGCAACTGTTTGGTTCTGATGCCCAAATTGATTGGGCTATATTGGCTTTCGCTACTGTACTTTCGGGTTTAATTGCTTATGCCTGCATACACTGGTTTCTAGGTTTTATAAAGCGTTATAGTATGGTGCCATTTGCGCTGTATTTAATGATATTAGGTGTGATTATTATTAGCATGTTTTGGTAACATTCGTTGCTATGAGATTGACGCGACAACAATTTTTGCAAAGCCCTAACAAGGTGGTCACTTTGATGGGTATGTCAGGTGTGGGCAAGACGACGATGACCTCCTTGCTGTCGTCAGAGCAATGGTTTCACTATTCCGGCGACTATCGGATAGGGACCAAATATTTGGAAGAACCTATTCTAGATAATATTAAGCGCCAAGCCATGCAAGTGCCGTTCTTGAATGATTTAATACGTAGCGACTCAATCTATTTTTGTAATAACATTACCGTTGATAACTTAAAACCTATCTCTAGCTTTCTCGGCAAAATTGGCAGCCCAGATTTGGGCGGAATCTCACTTGATGAGTTTAAGCGCCGTCAAGCCCTGCATCGAACCGCAGAAGAAAATGCGATGCAAGATGTTGGTGAATTTATTGCTAAAGGGCGGGAGATATACGGCTACCCACATTTTGTGAACGACACGGGCGGCAGTGTTTGTGAGCTGACTGATGAAGAAGCGTGGGGTGATTTGGCGCAGTGCTCTGTAATAATCTATTTAAAGGCCGACGCGGACATGGAAGCAGAAATGTTTGAGCGAGCCAAATCTGACCCTAAGCCTTTGTATTACGATTCTGCTTTTTTGGATGAGCATATTCAGCAATTCCTTGAACTTAAGCAGTTAACCGATGTGAGTGATATTGTGCCGGATGAGTATGTGCAATGGGTTTTCCCAAAACTAGTGGCGCACCGAAAACCACTCTACGAACGCATTGCGGATAAGCTTGGTTATACGGTTGAAGCCAGTGGGGTGCTAGCCTTGCGTAATCAAGAGGATGTGCTCGAGTTTATAGCAAGAGTGCTGGACGCTTAGACTCATGTCCTTAATTGCTAACAGTAGCTTACCTACGTTCGAGCGCCTGCGTAAGGAAGGTATAGAGGTTCTGGACGCGCGGCGGGCATCCGAGCAAGATATTCGTGAACTACATGTCGGTATCATGAATTTAATGCCAGATGCAGCATTACAGGCAACAGAGTGCCAATTTATGCGCATGGTCGGCAGTTGCAATCGAATTGCGCAATTTAAAATTCATTTGTTTAGTGCCCCTAATATTCCAAGGGATGCGGCTGCATCCGCGCACATTGCGCAATATTATGAAACCTTTGAACGCATCAAGGAAGTGGGTTTGGATGCGTTAATTTTAACGGGCGCAAACCCCGTCCAAGCTGATATGACCCAAGAACCGTTCTGGGATGAGATGCTGGAAGTGGTTACTTGGGCCAAAGACCATGTGAGTTCAGTGTTGTGTTCATGCTTGGCAAGCCATGCTTTGGTAAAGCAATTTTATGGAATCGAACGCTACAAACTGCCGCAAAAAAGATGGGGGGTTTACTCGCACCGCATTACCCAAGAGCCGCATCCGTTGACAGCCAATATCAATACCCGTTTTGATGCACCGCATTCACATGTGTATGAAGTGAATGCAAAACAATTGAAGGACAAAAACTTGAAGGTGTTGGCGGCCAGTGAAGAGGCTGATTTTCATTTGGCGACCAGTGAGGACGGCTTTAGGTTTATCTTCTTTCAAGGCCATCCAGAATATGATGCGATTAGCCTGTTTAAAGAATATAAACGCGAAGTAGGCCGTTACTTAGAAGGCACCTATGAGGCTTACCCAACTTTTCCTGAGCATAGTTTTTCTAGGCCTGCCGCTAAAATATTGAGCGAATTTCGTGACCAAGCATTGGCAAATAAAGGCGAGGTATCAATTTCTGATTTTCCGGAGCAAGAAGTCATGCAGCACTTGGACAATACTTGGAGTGATACGGGCAAAGCTATGGTCAATAATTGGCTTGGCTTGGTCTATCAACTAACTGATAAAGACCGTAAAGCCCCTTTTATGTCAGGTATTGATCCGAACAACCCACTTGGAATCAATTCGTGAATTCGGTGTGGTGTGGTGCAAATACCCATAAACCTAGAAAACTCAGTTGAAACACAAAAGTCTGCACAACTTCTTAAATATGCCTAAGAAAGTCAGAAAAGCGCTCATCACCAATAAGATGACCTCGCGTTTTCTGACTTTCTTAGGCATATTAATTAGCGGCAATTTTCAGGGTAGTTGCACATTTTCCTACGCAGCCAATAATACTTCTTTTTGTGGGTTCAGCGCAACCGCACCACAAGGCCGCCAATTTCGGGTTTGGCCAGACCACCGATTAGGTTTTGCTGCTTTAGCTTCCTGATAAACAACTTCTCGTTTTGCTAATAGGGCACTATCTTCACCGCGATAACGCTGGCCAGGTGTAACGTAGCGTATAGCACTGTGACGATGTTCTTCGTTATACCATTGCATAAACTTACCCACCCATTGGCGGGCGGCCTCTAAGCTATCGAAGCCTTGAGAAGGCCACGCAGGGCAATACTTTACCGTTCTAAACATGGATTCAATATAAGCGTTGTCATTGCTTACTCTTGGCCTTGAGTAAGAGGGCTTTATTCCTAATGCTTCTAACTTCGCTCTCATTGTGAACGATTTCATTGGGCTGCCATTATCACTGTGTAAGACGGGCATGCCATCGCAGCTGGCCACTTTTAGAGCCGCCTGAGACATCAACTGCGCACCTAATTCACCGCTTTCAACAGGATGTACTTCCCAGTGAACGCCATAGCGACTGTAAAGGTCTTCTACCATGTACAGGTAATAATGCTTGCCAATAGTACGCGTCGCCAAATAGGTGATATCCCACATCCACACAGCATTAGGTTTTAGCGCTATATGAGTATCGGGTGTTCGGGACTGCTTTTGTTTGGCGCGGCCGCGGTGCTTCAATTGCCCATGCGCCTTGAGAACTCGATAAAAGCTAGACTCGCTGGCCACATAAATACCTTTGTCAGCCAACTGCGGTACTATTTGCGACGGCGGCAAATGATTGTATGCCGATTCATTACATATCGATAAAATGTGTTGCTGCTCTTGCTCGCTTAGTTTATTGCCAGGGACTGGCTTTTCTACCAAAGGACGTTGATCACTGCGGATACTATCTTCTCCTTTTGGCTTCCAACGTCTAAGCGTAGACTCGGCAAGGCCAACCAACTCACAAGCACTTGAACGCTTTGAACCTGCGTCTACTGCTTCATTAACATCATTGATTACTTTAATGCGCGTCTGAGTCGTAATCATACTTCCTCGTCCTCCCAAAGCGCCTGAAACTTTTTTTGTAATACTAATAATGCGGCCGTTTCAGCCAAGGCTTTATCTTTGCGGCGCAGCTGGGTTTCTAGCTTCTTCTTGTCTTTTTTTAACGCACGTATTTCATCGCGCGCAACTTTAGGGCTAATGAGAGCCTCATCAACACCATTAATACAAGCTTCTCGCCATTGCGTTATTTGAGTAGGGTATAGGCCTTTCTCTCGGCAATACGCAGATAATTCTTGTTCATTCATCGCAGCAGTTTCAAGAACTACGGTGAACTTAGTTTGGCAATCCCACTGATTAGATGAATCACTATTAGGCATTAAAACTCCTGATCGTCTGGCTTTATTTCGCCAATCATACAAGGTTTGAACACTGATTCCTTCTTCTCTAGATATTTCTGCGAAGGACTGACTATTTGATGATAATAATTTAGATAAAACAGCTTCTCTTCGTTCTACGCTATATTTCGGCATGAGTATTTCTCCGCCGCCCCTTGTGAATTAAAATGTGTGCAACTACCCTGACGTCTGGGGTTAGATGCACATCTTTTTTGCGTTTCAACTGAGTTTTCTAGGTTAAAGTAAGCTAAGCTAGGCCTGTATATATAAACAAGGTTGTTCGATGAAGTGTTTAATTGTTGATGACGAAGGTCTGGCACGTTCTAGACTTAAGCACATTTTAGGGGATGTGGATGAATCTCTTAACGTAATTGAAGCAGACAATGGAAAGGAAGCCTTAGCAAAATGTAATGATTACGAACCTGAGCTGGTGTTTTTGGACATTCGCATGCCAGGCATCTCAGGTATGGAGGTGGCGCAACATCTCACTGCTTATGAAAGGCCGCCCGCGGTGATTTTTACGACCGCTTATAACGAATTCGCCTTGGATGCATTTGATGCTAATGCGATCGATTATTTGTTAAAACCCATCCGCCGCGGTCGGCTTCAACAGGCACTTAAGAAGATCAAACCTTTCACGTTGGAACAAAAGCAAAGCCTTCCCATCGAAGAAGCACGACAGCACATTGCTTTGACTGAACGTGGCAAGATCAAGCTGGTCCCTATCGATAAAATTGTTTATTTTCGTGCCGATAACAAATACGTCAAGTTGCGTACAACAAAACGAGAGTATGTGATCAGTGAAGTGCTCAATGCTTTAGAAGAAGAACTGTCTGATCAATTTATTCGCGCACACCGCAATTCTTTGGTGGCAAAGTCGCACATCAATCGTTTAGAGAAGGATAGTAATCAAGGTAAATGGTATGTTTTTTTTAGATCCATTGAGGATTCTATCGAAGTCAGTCGTCGCCAAACGACCAACGTTCGAAAGTGGTTACGTAATAAGAGTGTAACTTCTCAATAACCCGTGGCAAAGCTGGCGCGTTCCATAATGATATCTGGCAGAGGATCAATATGTTGCTCACCGATACCAAGTCGATGGGTCAGGTAGTGCCAGAACGATATATCCAGTTTTCGGCAGGTCTTTTTCAAACTGGCAAACGTGTCCCGACACTGCTGGCCAGCATCGCTGCGGGTGGAGCCACTCACTTTTCGTTTTTTCACGTAATCGCGAATGTCTGTTTCACTGCCATTGGTGTGTAACGGAATATCTGGTCGATCTAGCACCAACAGTAATTCTGCTTTATTCGCATGGATTCGTTTGAGCGTCTGATTTAATGTTTGGTAGCATGTCTGTTGAGTGAAGATTTCATCGAAACGCTGCTCAAGTATTTTACGTTGGTTCTCGCAAGGCTGGGTTTTATACTCTTTTAACGCCCGATAAAAGCACCAGACTTGGTCGCGTATTTTAGCAATGCCCTGCCGGTGTCCCTCGTTCAGCGGTATCAACTTATGGATTAAGCACTCGGTGTGTATCCAACACAAGGCATGAGCCAAAATGTTAAATTGCCCTGCATCATCACTGACGACAACGATGTCATCACACAGACCATGATGCAAAATACTACCAAGTAATGCCCCTTCGGTGGTGATACGTCGGTGACGTGCCTTAATGATCAACAGGCTATCGAGCATTTCAAGCCAGTCATCCTCGTTGGCAATACGGCGTTCCCGGTGCTCAGTTACAGCGGCTAAGGCTTGCTTTGGCAATCCATGTTGTTGCCTATAATTCAACGCACTTTGACTCAAACGATAATCCGTATTGCCAGCCCTTAATAGCGGTAGGAAGTTAATTCGACTTTTTGATTGAGTGCTTTTAAACCACGCAAACAAGTCATTACCAATGTGCGTTACATAGCCATTTTTGCCCTGATGGCGAGCACCACTATCGTCCACGGTCACGTAAGACGATGCGCTCAGAGCAACGCTTAGTAACGCCTCTTTCTCAGCATGAAAGGGCTCTTTAGCGCTGATCAGTATTGGGTTAATTTGTCCCGAAGAAATATCAATTCCCCACTCTCGCAACTGTTCCAACAAGAGTGGTTGCGTGGTTTGACAATGATGATATTGATAGAGAATATAACTGACCAGACGAGGCCCATAATGTCGCCCTGCCACGGATGTCGGTAACTGGCCTTTGAGCTTTTTATTGTCTGGCGTTACCCAATGCGCTAAACGATAGCGGGTGGTATGAACCTTGATAAGCAAATCTTGCACTACAAAATCCCGATAGCCTTTAAAGCGAGAACCTTCGGGCACGGACTTCGCTGGTTCAATAACCAGATTTAGGTCAATTGACAGCCTTGGTGTTTTCTTTGCCTTGTTCGACCCAGCTCGCTGCTTAGGTTTGTCGCTAGAAGATGAACGTTTTGGCTCTGTTTTCTTATCCATATTACCGCCCTTAACAGTAGGCCGCCTCTTCTGCCCCTTAAGGATATTGATTTCATCTTTAAGCAATGCTATTTCTTCGTCCTGTTGTTGAACTCGCACTAACAGCTGCTCCACTAGCACCCGCAACATTTTTACTGCGGGGGTTTGTTCTTGTTCAGGAATGTCGGGAATAGAGGGTAGCTTACTCAAGGTCTTAAACGTCCGTCAACTGGATAGACCTTAGTGTACCATCGGTTTTGAAAGTCCAATTTTGCCTTCTCAACTGCGCCACAACGAACGTTAAGAAGACACCCCTGAACGTCCTTAAGCGATCTTTGTTATTAGCGTAAAGGTGCCTACAACCACCCTGGAACTCAACCTAAATCGAGTCACTCGACCACGTTGAATTACCTTCCTTTTAGCGTAAAACCCGGTCAAGAAATATTTTGTTTTATTTTACCTGCCACGGGTTATTGAGAAGTTACTCTAGTAGGAATCAACCCTTTGAAAATTGATGATATTCCAACTTATGATGGAGTCAATCACCCCGCTGATAAATAAGTGGGTCTGCATTTATTAGTAGCTAGATGTTATGGCAATAAACGATAGCCATTATTTACTTTTGTTTGTGGTGCACTTAGAAGCTGAACTCAAGACGTATAGTTCTCGACAGTTTAGTGACAATAAATCATCGTGGTCAACATGGAATAAGCAGCAAAAGTTGAAAAATGAAAATGATCAGCGTATAACAGAGGTACAAGATTTGCGCCGAAGTGGTACCAAAACATCGGCGATAGTTTAAAAACCCAACACGAGGAGAGCGAGATGCAAAGATCCCTTTATTTAGACGCTGAAAAATGTACTGGTTGTTTGCAGTGCGAATTGGCCTGTTCCTATGAACACGAAGGCGCGTTTAATCCAGTAAAATCAAGCATTAAGATTTTTACCTTACATGATGAAGGGCGTTTCGTTCCGTATACATGCACTCAATGCGACGAAGCTTGGTGCATGACCGCTTGCCCGGTTGACGCTATCAGTATCGACCTCTCCACCGGCGCGAAGGTTGTTAGCATGAACGATTGCGTGGGCTGCAAGGTCTGTACCATCGCTTGTCCATTCGGCACCATTAACTACAACACCGATACCGGTAAGGTTACGAAATGCGATTTATGCGGCGGTGACCCGCAGTGCGTACCCGCCTGTCCGACAGGTGCAATCACCTACGTAGACGCAGACGCCACAGGCCATTCAAGAATGCGCGAATGGGCGACTAAAACTGACACAGCAGCTAGAATTTAGGAGGCAATAAAATGGCTTGGACACAAACACTATTACGAGTAAATCTTACTAACGGTTCCATCACTAAAGAGCCCCTCAATATGGAGTGGGCAAATGATTATTTGGGCCAACGTGGCTTAGGAACACGTTATTTTGTTGATGAGGTTGAACCAACGGTTGAACCGCTGTCAGAAGCAAATCATCTTATTTTTGCAACAGGACCACTAACGGGAACGTCAGCTTCGACAAGCGCGCGTTTTTCAGTTATCACCAAAAGCCCGTTAACAGGCGCTATCGCTTGCTCAAATTCGGGTGGCTTTTTTGGACCAGAACTGAAGTATGCAGGTTACGACATGATTATTTTCGAAGGTAAATCTAAAGACCCGGTTTATCTTTTTATCGAAGACGATTTGGTTGAGCTTCGCAGCGCGGAGAATTTATGGGGCAAGTCTGTTTGGGAAACCGATGAATTGTTGCATGCGCAGCACAATGACCCTGCTTTACGCGTCGCGGCAGTAGGCCGTAGTGCTGAAACAGGGTGTTTATACGCTGCAGTAGTGAACGATTTACACCGCGCCGCAGGCCGTTCTGGCGTTGGAACCGTTATGGCGGCAAAGCATCTTAAAGCAATCGCGGTGCGCGGTACCAAAGGCATTAGTAATCTTCATGACCCTAAACGGTTTATGCAATCCACTGCCGATGAAAAGAAAGTATTAGCGGAAAACGCGGTAACTGGTACGGGGTTGCCAACATTAGGCACACAAGTGCTAATGAACGTGATTAATGAAATTGGCGCGTTGCCTAGCAAAAACATGCAAGATGTGCAGTTTGAAGGCGCGAGCAAAATTTCTGGCGAAGCAATGCTTGAGCCACGCGAAAGTGATGGAAAGCCGAATCTAACGCGTAATGGTGGTTGCTTTGGTTGCACGATTGCTTGTGGGCGAATTTCAACCGTTGACCCGACTCACTTTTCAGTGAAGGATAAGCCGCAATACCACGGTAATTCGGGTGGTTTAGAGTACGAAGCAGCTTGGGCTCTTGGTGCGGATACTTGCGTTGATGACTTAGATGCCGCGACATACGTGAACTTTTTATGCAATGAAGACGGCATGGATCCAATCAGCTTGGGTTCAACAGTAGCGGCTGCGATGGAGTTATTTGAAAAAGGCGCAATTACCACTGAACATACAGGCGGTATGGAGCTTAATTTCGGATCGGCAGAAGCGTTAGTTTGGTGTACTGAACAAGTGGCTGCGGGAACTGATTTCGGACGTGACTTAGGTTTAGGTTCTAAACGTTTGTGTGAAAAATACGGTGATCCAGATATATCAATGACAGTTAAAGGACAAGAGTTCCCAGCCTATGACCCACGTGGCATTCAAGGTATGGGCTTAGCATATGCAACGTCGAATCGCGGCGCTTGTCACTTACGTGGCTACACAGTGGCATCGGAAGTTTTAGGCATTCCTGTCAAAACGGATCCACTCGAAACCGAAGGTAAGGCAGACTTAGTTAAAGCCTTCCAAGATGCAACGGCAGCGGTTGATTCAGCTGGGTTATGTATCTTCACCACTTTTGCTTGGGGCATGGATAACATTGCGCCACAAGTAGACGCAGCCTGTAACGGCGATTGGTCTACTGATAGAATGCTGGAAGTGGGTGAACGAATTTGGAATCTTGAACGCGACTTCAACTTAAAAGCAGGCATCAAGGGTGACCAAGATACCTTACCGAAACGTTTATTAAAAGATGCAGCTAAGATGGGGCCTGCAAAAGGTAAAGTAGCTGGGTTAGATAAGATGTTGCCAGAGTACTACAAAATTCGTGGTTGGAATGCAGCAGGTGAAGTGACGCAAGAGACTAAAGAGCGGTTTAGTTTGCCGTCCTAAGCGACTCTATTCGATACTGAGTAAAGGGCGACTGGTGATAATCAGCGCCCTTTTTTCTATTTACTCCTATGATGATTGATTCGCATACTCCCTAGTTAACAAGACCACACAACCTTTAAAGATTAATATGAAACATGTAGTGATTGGAGCTGGCCCAGCAGGGGTCGTTGCCGCAGAAACCTTAGTTAAACTTGACCCAAGTGCCAGCGTTACCTTAGTAGGTGATGAGCCTGAACCACCCTATTCGCGTATGGCGATTCCTTACTTATTAGAAGGTAATATCGAGGAAGGCGGATCCTATTTACGTAAAACTGATGGACATTACCAAGCCAGTGGCATTGATGTTATCCGCCAGCGTGTCACCCGTTTAGATGCTGATGCAAAGAACGTTACCTTAGAGAATGGCGATCAGCTTGATTTTGACCGTTTGCTGGTTGCAACAGGATCAAGCCCCATTATCCCACCTATTCCGGGTATTGATGGTGACAAAGTAGCAAATTGCTGGACCTTGGAGGATGCTCGGCAGATTGCTGAACATGTAAAGCCGGGGGCGCGCGTGCTTCAGATCGGTGCAGGCTTTATCGGTTGTATTATTTTAGAATCATTAGTAAAACGCGGTGCTAGCTTAACGGTGGTGGAGATGGGTGACCGAATGGTGCCCCGAATGCTCGACCAAGAATGTGGCACGATGCTTAAATCTTGGTGTCAAGAAAAAGGAGTGACTGTGCTGACCAGCACTGTGGTGAAGTCGATACAAGACACAGGCGAGGCACTAAATATCTCCCTGTCCACGGGTGATAACATCGAAGCTGATTTTGTAATTTCGGCAACAGGGGTACGCACCAATGCTGAGATAGCGAAACAAGCTGGGATTAAGGTTGAAGATGGCATATTGGTTGACCATTATCTGCAAACGAACGTTGAAGGCATTTATGCCGCTGGAGACGTAGCGCAGGGGTTAGATTTTTCAACCGGTGAGTATTCGGTGCAGGCCATTCAGCCCACTGCTACCGAGCACGGCATGGTTTCTGCTAAAAACATGGTGACAGGTAATCAAGCAGTATATGGCGGCGCGGTATTAATGAACGTACTTGCTACTCTAGACTTGATTTCAGTTTCGTATGGTTTATGGGAAGGCGTTGAGGGCGGCGATACCGCTACTTTATCTGACCCAGAAAAGTATCGTTACGTCCGGCTGCAGTTTGATGGCGATGTTTTGGTGGGAGCGAATACACTGGGCATTACTCAGAATATCGGTTCATTGCGAGGTTTAATACAAACCCGCAGAAATTTAGGAATATGGAAACAGCGTTTAATGGATAACCCATTATATTTCATGGACGCTTATGTGGCAGTCAGCGGGAACCATAGTTAAAGACTTGTTTCTGACATATTAGATTAGCCTAGATGTTGGGCTTGTATAAACTAATCCACAGGTACTTTTGTGAAAGTAAAATTTAAGCTGTTCGCTACTTTGATGCACTATTTGCCAAAAGAGGCAGAAGGCCATGAATTAGATATGGAAGTCGACGAAACGACTACTGCGTTTGACATTATTGATCAATTCGGCATTTCACGGTGTGAGGCGTATTTAGTGTTAGTTAACGGTGTGTATCTACATGAAAATGAGCGCGAGCAACCGCTTAAAGATGGTGACACGCTCGCTGTCTGGCCACCCGTTGCAGGAGGATAGACTTTGACCGATACTCAACCTCAGGCTCAGTTAAAGAGTTTTGAAATGGGTCTGAATTTACGAGACATCGATAGAACGATGCCGCAGGCTCGCGGAGATTATTTATTAAAAAAAGTACCCGCTGGGTATGAGATGGAAAGTGAAGGTAAATTGGTACGAATGGATGTGATTGCTTCTTCACCTCGGGTTATCGCAGGCTTATCTTTACCCGTATTGAAAGTCGACCTCCATTTTGATAACCATACAGAGCAAGATGTTGAAGACTTTATGTTTAGGTTTATGCGTCATTTTCACAGGTGTCAATCAGCGTTTAAAACTGGACACCTGTCAGCGAGTAAAACTGAACAATTAAATACAATAATATTTCTTTATCATCAACTCAAGTGAAGCGTAGCGAAACTTGAGTTGATGAATCAATCCTGCTTTCTTGCGATGTTATTTTTTAGTGACAGTCTTGAGCTTTGCTTTAGCGCTAGACTGCTTGAATCGATATGAGTCGTTACCCGTTTCAATAATTGAGCAATGATGAGTCACTCTGTCGAGCAAAGCCGTGGTCATTTTCTCGTCGCCAAATACCTGCACCCATTCACTGACATTAAGCTTGGTGGTAAACACGATGGAGGTTTTCTCGTATAGCTTGCTGATCAGGTGGAATAATAGTGCGCCACCCGATGCGGGGAAGGGTAAATATCCCAGCTCATCGAATATCACCGCATCTAACGGTTGCATAATTCGTGCTAGCCGCCCCTGCTTCTCATCCTGCTGTTCTTTGATCAGCAGATTAACCAGGTCCACCACATTGTAAAACCGAACCCGATGACTTGAATGAATGGCTTTAATGCCTAAGGCCGTAGCTAAATGGGTTTTGCCTGTTCCAGTGCCACCGACAAAGATGAGGTTATGGGCTCTGTCCATATAGTCAGCCTGAGACAAATCCTCGATGAGCGCTGGTGCAACTTCGCTCTGGGTAAAGTCAAATTGCTGTAAATCACGGTGATGAGGGAATTTAGCCACCTTCATTGGGTAGTTAAGCCGCCTCACTTCTCGGTCCGTTCGCTCGGCATCCATCAATTTAATTAACCCAGATTGCAACGTTACTTTAGAACGAGGCGAATCTATCAACTCAGGTAAGCATGGTGCCATACCGTGTAGTTTAAGGGCTTTAAGATCATCAACAAGTTCAAGCATGGCTCACCTCCGCGCACAGCGGGTCATAGCGGGTCACGTTCGCTGCCGAGGGGACAGCTAATACAGGCGCATTGGTAATTGTCATCACTTGGGCCGAATCAGATTCCGTTAACCGATGCACCAAATTGGTAATGACTGATAGCTGAGTTGTATTGGCATCTAATGCCAGCTCACTGCATATTTTTACCAACCGTGGCCAGTTAATTTTACGTAGCGAGGCCACCTAATTTTACCAACCGTGGCCACTGATTTTTATCGAAGCGCGGACACTTTTTCGCTTCCGTAAAATTCCTCCACAGCCTTCTTGCGGTTAACACTATAACCGTTAACCTGCCGTTCTTTTATTTGTATTGGAACAGCTATGAAACCCAAGAAGGTCACTATGTTAAAACTCAAAGACATTCTGCGCTTGCACTATGAGGCGCAACTATCCTCCCGTAAAATCGCGCTCAGCTTAAACCTGTCACGCAGCGCCGTATCCAAATATCTCGTCAGAGCAACAAATGCCCAATTAAGCTGGCCCCTGCCAGCAGGCATGGATGAACAACAGCTGCAGGCGATATTAAAGCCGCCCAAATGCAGAGGCCCTGCCACTGCTTTATTGTGTGAGCCAGACTTTGCACAAATATCAGTTGAACGGTCTCGTAAAGGGATGACTCGCCAATTACTGTGGGAAGAATACGCCGAGCATCATCCAGTCAACCATTACAGCTATTCTCGCTTCACGGTGTTGTTCGGTCAGTGGCGCAAGAAGCAAAGAATCTCGATGCGCCAGACTCATATTGCTGGAGATAAACTGTTTGTTGATTATGCTGGTTTAACCTTAGGTATTATTGATGCTCGTACGGGTGAAGCACGCCCTGCCCAAGTATTCGTTTCAGTGCTCGGAGTCAGTTCCTATACCTACGCCGAGGCCACATGGACACAGAGCTTGCCTGACTGGATAGGCTCACACGTTCGCGCCTTTGAATTTTATGGCGGTGTTACTCAAACAGTGGTGCCCGATAACCTCAAGAGTGCTGTTTCTAAAGCCGGTCGTTATGACCCCGAACTCAACCCCAGCTATGCACAATTAGCCGCCTATTACGGTGTGGCGGTGATGCCTGCCAGACCTTATAAGCCTAAGGATAAATCTAAAGCCGAGGTGGGCGTACAGATTGTCGAACGCTGGATCATGATGCGGCTGCGCAAGCTGCAATTGTTTAGTTTGGATGAGGCTAATCAAGCTATTCGAGGATTGCTAGATGATCTAAACAATCGCCCCTTTAAACAACGCCCGGGTTCTCGCCGCTCACAGTTTGAATCAATTGATAAGCCTGCTCTTAAATCATTGCCTGGCACGCCTTATAGCTATCGCCATGTAGTAAAAGCACGGGCGCACATCGATTATCACGTTAGCTATGATGGACATCATTACTCGGTTCCCTATCAATTGCGCGGCGAGGCAGTAATGTTACACGTCGGCGAGCACTGTATTGATGTGTTCTACCAAGGCAAGGGTGTCGCGCAACATCCGCGAGCAATGGGCCAAGGCGGACACACAACCCATGTCGCTCACATGCCTAAAGCTCATGCTAAACACCAAGAGTGGACGCCTGATCGGTTTCTTAATTGGGCAAGTCAGGTCGGTGCGGCGACAGAGCGCGTGGTGCGTTATCAATTAGAAAATCGCCCCCATCCAGAACATGGTTATCGTGCTTGTTTGGGCATTCTTAACCTTGCCAAGAAATACGGCAAGACGCGTTTAGAGAATGCCTGTTTACGCGCAGAGAAGAGTGGCGGCCTGCATTACAAACACCTTGCATCAATACTACAAACCCGTCTCGACAAGCTACCTACCGAACCCGATAAGCAACAGACTTTGCCAAGCACCCATGCCAATGTGCGCGGAGCCGATTACTACCATTAACCCAAACCATTTCATCTATAACCAACAGGAAAATACTATGACTCCACAACAAACCCTTACCCAACTGAATGAATTACGCCTAACGGGCATGGCCGAGCAACTGTGCTATCAGTTCGACCCACCTAACACTTATGATGAGCTGGGCTTTATCGAACGACTCAGTTTGCTCGTAAACCACGAGGCCACCGTGCGGGATAACCGCAAAGTCACGCGTTTACTCAAGCAAGCGAAGTTACGATATCGCGCCCAAGCAGACGACATCGATTACCGAACTAGACGAGGTTTACACAAAGACACGGTAGCGCAGTTACTGCCCTAGACGGGGTAAACAAAAGCCGCAATGTCATCATCCAGGGCCCTACAGGCACCGGCAAAACCTTCTTGGCCTGTGTGTTAGGACAAGCGGCTTGTGAGCACGGCATTAGCACAAAATATATTCGTGCTAGCCGCTTATTTGAAGCAATGACCTTGAGCCATGGTGATGGCAGTTACACCAAGCTACTGGCACAAATAGCAAAAATCAAACTATTGATTATCGATGACTGGGGCTTGGATACACTGACTCAGCAAAACCGTAATGACCGATTAGAAATAATAGAAGATCGCCACGGTAATGGCGCCACCTTAATCACCAGTCAATTGCCCACACAACATTGGCATGATGCGATTGGTGAAGCCACTTTGGCTGATGCGATTCTGGATCGCTTATTACACAACGCGCACAAAATACAATTAGAGGGGGAATCGATGAGAAAAATCCAGTCACAACAGAGCAAAGTGTAGCCACTTTACGTTAAAATCACTTGACCGTTTGAAGGCTTGGTGCAAGTGGCCACACTTCGTAAAATTCGGTGGCCACGGTTGTAAAAATACGCACAATGCGGGGAGTGCGTATATTGACGGCCTTGGGCGTAGTTGCGGAGCTTGGAGATCTAAAGCGATTTGAAGTGGACCCCATGATTAGGACAGGTTGAAGGCCAAAATAAGGAGTTATTTTCTGTTTTATAATTGTTCAAAACGAGGAACAGAAAATGAGTAAAAAGCGTAGAAACCATGCCCCACAATTCAAAGCCAAAGTTGCTCTTGCAGCAATCAAAGGTGATGAAACATTAAGCAATCTTGCTAGTCGTTATGACATCAATGCAAATCTTATCGTCAAGTGGAAGAAACAATTGCTCGATAGCTCAGCTGAAGTCTTTGCATCAGGCACAGGCTTATCTCCAAACCGAGAATCAGAGATTAAATCATTACAGGCAAAGATCGGTGAAATCACCATGGAAAACGATTTTTTATCAAAAGTGCTCGGTCATTAAACAGACCTGAGCGCAAAACTATGATTAATAAAAGCAATAAACTATCGTTAGTTCGTCAGTGTAAATTGTTGAAGATTCATCGTTCCCATGTTTATTACAAAACCTCACCTGCTAATGAGGATGACTTGGAACTGATGCATCTGATTGATCGCATTCACCTCAATCGGCCCTTTCTTGGCAGTAGACGCATTCGTGATGTGTTGCAAGATGTAGGCCACCGAGTTGACCGTAAACATGTGCGACGCTTAATGCGTAAGATGGGCATTAAAGCCATCTATCCTAGGCCTAACACCAGCAAGAAGAAGGCGGGGCACAAGATTTATCCTTATCTGCTAGGTGGGTTGGCCATCAATCAACCCAATCAAGCTTGGTGTACCGATATAACTTATATCCCGATGCCTAAGGGCTTTGCTTATCTTACCGTTGTGATGGATTGGTATTCTCGTAAAGTGCTGTCATGGCGGCTTAGCAACAGCATGGATAGCGCATTCTGCGTAGATGCTTTGGAAGAGGCACTGCATTACTACGGCAAGCCTGATATCTTTAACAGCGATCAAGGTGCGCAATTTACCAGTGAGGCGTTTACCGGTGTACTCAAAGACAATGGTATTCGCATCAGCATGGATGGCAAAGGTGCTTGGCGTGACAATGTATTTGTTGAGCGCTTATGGCGCAGCGTGAAATATGAGGAAGTCTATTTGCAAGCCTACCAATCGATGAAAGAGGCAAAAGACGGCATTGGCTCCTGGATAAACTATTACAACCAAGAGCGTAAACATCAAACATTGGGCATGGTCCCTGACATGATGTATGATCCATGTCGCGGCCTGAAATTGGCTGCTTAATCAGCTGAAAATAACTCCTAAGCCATCTGTCCTAAAAAGCGGGTCCACTTCTGTAAAGCTTGTAATCTCTGGGTGAGATATTAGGAATCCATAAGTCTGTTCCAGCAGCGTAGATTAATGCTGAGTGACACAGGAAAAATAAAATAAGTAAATGGCATAATCCATGCTTAATGTTCCTTATTTCCTGCATTCATACTTTTTGTTCCAAAAAAATTAGTTAGTATTATCTTATTCATAATCAAGAATTATCCGTTCTGTACAGGAGTTATGCCCGAATCTGGTGTATGAGGCATTTTCTTCAAGCGGCCTCGGTTTGATCTGAGTAGTCATTAGTTTGCTCTATTCCATCTTTAAATGGAACCCCTTGAATCACTTTTGCTAGATAGGCGAACCCGCGTATTCGGTTCCACTTTTTCTCTGCGCACTGACCCAGCTTGAACATCATACTTAACATGCCATCACGGCTAAGACATCCCTTGCATCGTTTGGTACGGTGTCGGATAGTCGCGAATGTTGATTCAATTGGATTCGTAGTACCTATGCTCATCCAGTGCTTGGCAGGGAACGAGTAGAACGTCATTAACTCTTCGCGATCTTTTTCCAAGCACTGCGTGGCTTTTGGATACTTGTCTTGACAGGTTTTAATGAATAATTGATAGGTGCTTTGCGCCGCTTCTTTGGTTTCTTCCTGCCAAATGTTATGCAGAGCTGCTTTTGCTTTGGGCTGCACCGATTTAGGCAGCTTGTTCAGCACGTTGGCCGTTTTATGCACCCAACACCGTTGATGTTTAGTGCCAGGATAGACTTCTTCCAGGGCATTCCAAAAGCCTAAAGCACCATCACCGATGCCCAGCTCTGGTTGATTCAGGCCTCGCTCCTTGAGTGCCAACAACACCTCTCGCCAACTCTGCGTAGACTCTCGCTCACCGTCTTCAATCGCCAGTAATTTCTTGTGACCGCGCTCATTCACTCCGATGACAACTAAGGCACAGAGCCGGCCCTCATCGCCGCGCAGGCCGCTGTGTATCCCGTCCGCCCATAGATAAACCCATCGATCTCGATCTAAACCTTCTCTATTCCAATCCTTGTACTCCTGAGACCACGTTGCTTTGAGCTTACTCACTGTGCTTGATGATAACCCAGTCGCTGATTGACCCACTAGCACGCTCAGTGCATCCCCCATTTCTCCAGTGCTGACACCCTTGAGATACAGCCAAGACAAGGCCGCTTCTAGTGTTCTCGTTTTACGCACATACGGCGGCACTAAAGCAGACCGAAAGGTGATCGGTACTCCAGTGCGGGAGCGCACCTTGGGGATACGTACTTTGACTGGGCCGATCCCGGTTTGCAGTTCACGTTCTGGCAAATAGCCGTTACGAACGACACCAGCGTGTCCTGAATCTGAGACTTTGTCACAATTGCGATACAGCAGTTCAGATAACTCACTCTCGATCGCGGTTTGAATGAGTTGCCTAGCGCCATTGCGAATCAATTCTTGCAGCGGATCGATGCTTTGCTCTGGCTTTTCAAAGGAAATAATTTTATTCTGTTTCATAGTGGCGTATGTCTGTGGAAGTTTAAGTTGTTGTAAACTCAACTCATCCCGATACGCCGCTTTTAGTCAACTACTCCATACACCACTTTCAGGCATAACTCTCTGTACAGCTAGGCCACCTATTAACTAGAAAATAGCACCCTTACAAAATCTTGATTTTCTGAGTGCAAGTTATTGAGTTAACGTTTTTATTTATTCACTATTCCGTTTGTCCATTTGATTTGAAAATCCTCTCTAGGAGGATACAAAGGATAACAAAGTTGGCTTTAGATCACCATAATTAAATCTGACGCCAGTATTTAGTCGTTTTCTATTTATAAAAATCCCTCTGAAATAGCAACTGGTGAATTTTATTTGATCGAATCTCTTTTTCCACTGTGTGTCGCATTGCCTAGATCACGAGCTTATCTATAACGCTCTGGTGACCTTAAAACGAAAAAGCCCTTTTTCGGAAAATCCTCTCGTGCTTGCCTTATTCGATCCCCTTCCTCAAGTAACCCCTAATTAGTCAAATCAACCAAAGGTTTAATCTGACCTAAACATCGTTCAACCAACTGAAGATTCAGCTTTTGAAGGAGTCACCAGAGCTATCCCAGCCATCATCACCACTATGGATAACCATACCCAAATTGTGTGCTCTTCGCTAAAAATGGCGATACCCCACAAAACACCTGATAGCGTAACGATATAAGCGCACTGACTGGCAAAAACAGGCCCGGCAATTTTTATGGTGTGAAAGAACATCGCATAAGCCCCAACGCTTACTAGTGCCGTAGCGGTAACCGCCCAACCAGCTGCTGTAAAAACCCACGAAGGAGAAACGCCTGCACCCACCCATAGGGTTGCTGGGATTAAAATTAACGAAGCAAGTGTCGTGGAGCCGCACAGCAATTCAAGCACGTGGATTTCGTCGCCCACACCTTCAGAAATAAAAACATTTTCCGCCGCGTACATCACCGCACAAAGGATTACCAAAATAATCCAGAAATTAGCGTCACCGCTACTCAGCCCTTGGTCAGGAATTACCAACATTAATATAGCAGCCATGCCCAATGCCACACCCACAGCTCTTTTAAAAACTAAGCTCTCGAAACGAAAAGCCCACATAAATGCATAGGTAAACAGCGGCACGGTAGAAACCGTTACCGACAAGATCCCTGCGGACAAATGTGGTGCTGCGTTGTAATAAAGTAAATCAGGCGCGATAACGCCTAGAAAAGCAATAATCGCATATTTATCTATGTGTTTTAAAACGAATAGCTTGCGCTTGAAGAACCAGCAACCCAGCGCAAAAAGAACAGTGCTTACCAACACTTGCCAAGCGGTTAGAGTCAGCGCAGGTGCCCCTTCTGCGGTGGCAATTAACACCAATGTAAAAGTCCCACCCCATAGTAAGCCAGCGGTCACAATTAGCGCATAGGGAAGTGCCTGTGTTTTGGTCATTGATTGGCTTCACATAACATTCTTGCGCGATAGTAAGGCCCCCCCGATAATGAAGTCCAGTGCTATTAACCCCTGCCAAGTTCAGTTATGCTTAATGCCTTTGACTTATAGTAGTATTTTTAGATTTTCGCACTAATTAATGAGACTGACTTTCCCACTGATGATATTGCTATTTAGCGCGCTGAGTGCTTGCAGTACCATTCAAAAAACAGCTGAAGCACCCGCAAGCAGCCCGTCTTTAGCGCAAGTTCAAAAAACACGCCTGACCGGGGTAGATGTGCGCTGGGGTGGCGAGGTCGTGAAAGTGCGTAACTTTAGCGACCACACGCTAGTGGAAGTGATTTCACGTAGTTTAAGAAAATCGGGCGAGCCGCGTATTTCTGACCAAAGCGAGGGCCGATTTTTCGCACGCGTCGATCAGTTTATAGACCCCGAAAACCTAAAGCCTGGACGGCTATTTACCGTTAAGGGCTCAATCGAGAGTTGGCAGCGCAACAAGATTGGCGAATATGCTTATCTTTACCCTGTCGTTGCAGTTGCTGAGCAAAAGATTTGGCCAAAACCCCGCCTGAGCCGCCGTCACTACTATGATCCTTATTGGGATGATTGGGGCCCGCCGTATGTGTTCGGCGCGCAGTGGGGGCACTTCGGTTATTTTGGTCACAGATACCATCGAGTGAACTAATGCGAAGTTTAGAAATGTTTAAGGCTGGATTGCTGCTGACCGCACTGACGATACTCGGAGCCTGTCAAACCACCGACTTGTCTAACGATTCGACAGATGCACAAACTAACGCACCAAACACTTTGCATAAAGTAGCTACGGTAGGTGATCAGTTTTTATGGGGCGGCAAAATTCTCGCTGTTGAAAACAGACAAGATACGACAGAAATCACCGTCCTGAGTTACCCACTAAGCGGCAAAAATAACCACAAGTTTGAGATGGAATCAACTGGGCGTTTTATTGCTGTGCACCACGGTTATTTAGAGCCATTGGATTATGTAAAAGGGCATCGTATTACGGTTGTAGGCACCTTGGCAGGGTTTCGCGAGGGTAGCGTATCCAACGCAGAATATAACTTTCCACTACTCGATATTGAAGCTATTCAATTGCATAAAAAAAGCCGTATCAGTTTTCCATTTTCAATTAGCGTAGGCTTTGGTTTCTAAATCGGGGTTTTGAACTAAAGGCTTTTTTAATCCAGATAAGCCAAGGTGGCCGCCAGTTTGGCTTCTTCTTGAGCACTTAGCGGCCTAAGCGGTTTTCGCACCTCCCCTCCTTCAAAACCACGCATTCTAACGGCCGATTTAACCGCGGGTATATAATCACCATGCCAGAGATACGTGAGTGAAGGAATCATTTTCCCCCAAAGTTCCAAGGCTTGCTCGTGTTGCTGTTGCTTCACTAAGTTATATAACTGCACCGCTTCTTTTGGCATGTAGTTCGCGCCGCCCCAAATTACACCAATAGCCCCCGCCATTAACGCAAAAACGGTGGTTGTGTCACAGCCATTAAGCACCTTACCACCACAAGCCAGAAAAGCCTGATGCATGGTGAGATCACCAGCACTATCTTTTATATAATTAAAGTTATTAAGCGTTAATAATCGCTTATACAAATCAGGTGAGATCGCCAAGCCCGTGGCTTGGGGGATGTTATAACCAATGATGTCAACATTGAGTTGGTGATCAATGTCTGCATAAAAATAAAATATTCCATCGTCATCCGTCGGGCCTTCCAAATAGGGCGGCAAAATCATTAGCGCATCGGCTCCTAGCTCTTGTGCATGTTTTGAACGCCGAATCACTTCATCCATATTCAACGCAGAGGTTTGCATAATTACGTGGCAACGACTATCGACGCGCTTCGCTCCAATTTCGTAGAGTTTCTTACATTCCTCTGCACTGAGATAGGGGTGCTGCCCGGTGCCCGAACCTAGCACCAAACCATGTACACCGGCATCGATATACACCTCGATCAATTCTTCCCAACGCTTATAATTAACTTCTCCCGATGCGGTAAACGGCGTTTGCATCGCAAGGTTAATGCCGATCAAGTCTGCCATAATCTATCTATTTTAAGCTTATATGTAAAGCGCACTATAGCACCAAACCCAACTTGCGACCCTCATAAAACGCATAAGGCGCCTGTCTGGGCGCAACACAATCACCGATTGTATGCACTGCATACACGGTATGCTGTTTGTTTAAACTCAATTCCAGTTCATTCGATGCAGCATTAGTGGTGGCAAAAACAATTGCGCTCGCATCTACACTTTGCACTTTACCACTTAACAAGGAACGCACTTTAGCTTGTTTACCGTCCCAATGATCGACAACTGATTCCACTGTAAAAGTGGTGCCTAATTGCGCTAGCTGCTTACGGATAGGAAAATCCGCCGTCGTGCGTGCGAGTTCTTTGCCAACAAATGCGTCCGGCGTCACTAGGGTAACTTCGTGTCCTATACTAGCCAAGTGCCACGTAGTTCCCAAACCGCGCCAATTACCGCCCTCATCTACCACAATCACCTTACTCCCTAGCTGCGCTTGGTTTGTGAATACGTCCTCGCAAGCGTAGACGTGACCATTCTCCACGCCGGGCAAAGCATCAAACTCTGGTTTCCAGTGCTGTACCCCTGTGCCAGTAGGCATTGAGCCCGTCGCTATTACCAATACCTCGGGCAAATAGTTATCGATATCGCTGTCATCAATCGGGGTGTGATATTCAACTGTCACTCCTAGCTTTCTCAACTGAATTTCATACCACTGCAAGAGTTCGAGTATCTGTCCGCGACGCGGCGCCATACCCGCAAAGCGATATTGGCCTCCCAGTTCACTGCTTGCTTCACAAAGGGTAACTTTATGGCCGCGCTCTGCGGCAACCCGCGCGCACTCTAAACCTGCAGGGCCACCGCCCACTACCAATACAGATTTTGATTTGTCGGTCTTTAGAAAGCGGTCGCCGCCTAACTCAAATTCGCGGCCAGCCGAAGGGTTAACCAAACACGAAATCCAATAATCACGCGAACGCCTTCCCCAACACATTTGGTTACAAGATACACAGCCGCGAATATCTTCGGGATTACCATCTAAGGCTTTATTGGCTAAGTGTGGATCAGCAATTTGCCCCCTAACAATCGAGACTAAATCACATGCTCCTGAACTCACAGCATAATCTGCATTAGCTGGCGTGCGTACATGGCTCTCTGTTATAACCGCGGCGTTTTTAACCAAGTTTTTTACTTTCCCTGAAAATGAAACTGTAAGGCTTTCGCCCTGCACAAAGGTTGGCATCACTGAATCATATTCAATGTAATTACCGCGCCCGCAGGAGATATAGTCTATTTGCCCGCTTTCATCGTAATGAGCCACAATATCCAGTAGCTCTTGCATGTCCATAGCAAAGTGCGTGCTTTCGGTATAGCTAACGGAAAGCCCGACAATAAAATCTTTACCACACTGCTCACGCACCGCTTGGATGATGCGGCCAGACAAACGCCGGCGGTTCTCAAGCGACCCCCCCATTGATCTTCTCGGTGGTTAGACCAAGGCGACCAAAACTGATCGATCAGTGAGTGATATTGCGCCCAAACTTCAACACCGTCGAATCCGGCCAGTTGGCAACGCTTAGCCGCATTAGCAAAGCTTGTAATGAGCTCTTCTATTTGTGCTTCAGAAACTGCGTGACTGCCGTCAGAATCGTGATAAGAGGGCTTGCCCGATGGCGACCAATTGGGTTGAAAGGACAAGTCAGCATCACCATGCTGCCCAACGTGGTAAAGTTGTTGAATCATCACAGTCCCATACGGTTTACAAGCCTCAACCACCTTACGAAAATACGGAATCACCGCATCGTCACAATGACGAAAATTGCCACGCGTGAGCACCGCCGTGGGGTGCACGGGCATGGGTTCAACTACAATCATCGCCGCACCGCCCATCGCGCGCTCTTTATAGTAGGCAATATGTCGTTCGCCTGGAAAGCCGTTTTCGGCCATATTGGCAGTATGTGCGCCAAAAACGATTCGATTCTTTAAGGTTTTATTGCCGACTTTAAGCGGCGCAGCTAAGGCTGGAAACGATCTCATGGGCTATTTCATCTCGAGGGAGTACAAGTGCAAAGTTTGCAGAAATTTATCGCCCCAAGCGCATCACGTTCAAGCTTTGATTTACCTGCTCAAAATAGCGATTTTTGGGCACTTATAATCGCGTCAAAATCAAGCCCGACAAAAGGTAAGACAGCGTCGGCAACTGGCTTAAGTTGGCGATCAACATAATGGTTGTATGAAGTGGACCCCATGATTAGGACAGGTTGAAGGCCAAAATAAGGAGTTATTTTCTGTTTTATAATTGTTCAAAACGAGGAACAGAAAATGAGTAAAAAGCGTAGAAACCATGCCCCACCATTCAAAGCCAAAGTTGCTCTTGCAGCAATCAAAGGTGATGAAACATTAAGCAATCTTGCTAGTCGTTATGACATCAATGCAAATCTTATCGTCAAGTGGAAGAAACAATTGCTCGATAGCTCAGCTGAAGTCTTTGCATCAGGCACAGGCTTATCTCCAAACCGAGAATCAGAGATTAAATCATTACAGGCAAAGATCGGTGAAATCACCATGGAAAACGATTTTTTATCAAAAGCGCTCGGTCGTTAAACAGACCTGAGCGCAAAACTATGATTAATAAAAGCAATAAACTATCGTTAGTTCGTCAGTGTAAATTGTTGAAGATTCATCGTTCCCATGTTTATTACAAAACCTCACCTGCTAATGAGGATGACTTGGAACTGATGCATCTGATTGATCGCATTCACCTCAATCGGCCCTTTCTTGGCAGTAGACGCATTCGTGATGTGTTGCAAGATGTAGGCCACCGAGTTGACCGTAAACATGTGCGACGCTTAATGCGTAAGATGGGCATTAAAGCCATCTATCCTAGGCCTAACACCAGCAAGAAGAAGGCGGGGCACAAGATTTATCCTTATCTGCTAGGTGGGTTGGCCATCAATCAACCCAATCAAGCTTGGTGTACCGATATAACTTATATCCCGATGCCTAAGGGCTTTGCTTATCTTACCGTTGTGATGGATTGGTATTCTCGTAAAGTGCTGTCATGGCGGCTTAGCAACAGCATGGATAGCGCATTCTGCGTAGATGCTTTGGAAGAGGCACTGCATTACTACGGCAAGCCTGATATCTTTAACAGCGATCAAGGTGCGCAATTTACCAGTGAGGCGTTTACCGGTGTACTCAAAGACAATGGTATTCGCATCAGCATGGATGGCAAAGGTGCTTGGCGTGACAATATATTTGTTGAGCGCTTATGGCGCAGCGTGAAATATGAGGAAGTCTATTTGCAAGCCTACCAATCGATGAAAGAGGCAAAAGACGGCATTGGCTCCTGGATAAACTATTACAACCAAGAGCGTAAACATCAAACATTGGGCATGGTCCCTGACATGATGTATGATCCATGTCGCGGCCTGAAATTGGCTGCTTAATCAGCTGAAAATAACTCCTAAGCCATCTGTCCTAAAAAGCGGGTCCACTTCTGTAATCGATTGGGCTGGAAAGATATTCAAGCGGTTCTGGGCCATTTTGGGTAACCACATAACTAATCCAGCCTTTGTTTTGGTATTTGATGCTTTTGCCCAGTGCCTTATTGTTTTCATCGGCTAAACGTGCGGCGCGCACATGCGGGGGCACGTTTTTCACATAAGCATTTAGTTTGCGCCGCAGTTGCTTGCGGTAAACCAATTGCTCATCGCACTGCCCGGCAATAGTTTGCTGATAGGTTTGCTTTACCAGTTCCACTGGGTCTTGGTCGTGAAATACGAGATCAAATAGCTTGGCTTGGAACTCTTTTGCTAAGGCCGTCCAGTCCGTGCGCACAGTTTCCAAGCCTTTAAACACGATTTGTTCTTCAGATATCCCCGTTTCCTTATCAGATTTTATTATCAAGCCCGCGTAGCGCTTTTTACTTCCTGCGTGTGAGCCTCGAATTGTTGGCATCAAAAACCGATTGAAAAGTGTTTCAAACTCGATCTCCAAAAAGCAATCTAGATCATGATCTATGCGCAGAATTTTCTGCCATTGCGCATTGATCGAACCTACCAACTCCTTACCAATTTCGCGGCACTGTTCAAAGGATAGATTGTCATCAAGGGAGACGAATATGGAGTCGGTGTCTCCATAAATAACCTGATAACCTTTGTCTTGTATCCACCGGCTGGTGGTTTGCATTATTTCATGGCCACGCAAAGTAATGGAGCTTGCCAAGCGTGGATCATAAAAACGACATCCACCTGAACCCAGCACCCCATAAAACGAATTCATGATGATTTTGATAGCTTGAGAACGTACCGCATCGGCCTCTTTTTTGGCCTGATCACGCTGTTGCCACAAGCGTTCGATAATGGCCGGCAGATAATGTTTTTCGCGGTGATATTTTGCGCCCCTAAAACCTTCGATGCTGTTGTCACCCTTTAGCCCTTCGATTAATCCCATCGGGTCAATTTTAAAAGTGCGAATAATAGACGGATAAAGGCTTTTGTAATCCAACACCAGTACATTGCGATATAAACCGGGCGTAGAATCCATGACATAACCTCCGGGGCTAGCGAGTCCGCCACCGTCACCCAAATTAGGCACCACATAGCCCCCTCTGTGCAGGTGAGGCAAATAGAGATTGGTGAACGCGGCAACCGAACCCGCTCCTCTATCTAACTCTAAGCCGGTGATTTGGCTTCTCAATACTAAATAGTCGATGATCTTGGTATGCGCAAAAATATCGAGTACAAGCTGGCAATCCTCTAAATTGTAGGCAGCAAGTTGCGGCTTATTATGTTGGAAATTGTGATTAATTTCAGCTAGTCGATCATCAATATCATGCTCAACTTTTTTACCACGATTAAGTAGAGTCTGCGCAACCGACTCCAGCGAAAAGCTAGGGAAGCTCCACGTCGCCGAACGCAAGGCATCAATGCCATCAATAGCTTGTCTACCCGGAATATAAGCGTAACCCTTTTGGCTATCACCTTTACGCGCACGCCATGTTGCGACCTGTAGATTACGCCCAATAGCAAAACGGATGCGGTGCTTAGCTGCGCGTTCAACTAGAAGTTTTAGATCAAAATTAATTAGGTTCCAACCAACAATCAAGTCTGGATCCATCAAGGAGATACGCTCCACTAAGCCTTTTAGTAAAGCGGCCTCATCATCAAACCACAATATCCGCGTGTGATCACAAGGTGCTTGCGGGCCGATCATCAGAACTTCACTAAAGCCGCCGCCAGCCAAGCCAACCGAATACAACTCGCCGCTCATTGCGCACTCGATGTCGAGTGAAACCACGCGCAAAGTAGGGGTGTAATGTGCCGCCTTTATTCGGCAATCGCGGTATTGAGTAAACCCATCACGATTTATTGGTGTACCTGAAAATGCGAGTCCACCACAAATGAAGTGCTCAATTACAAATCGATCATGTAAACGAATATCACCTTCTAGAACTTCTGCCCCTAGGTTTCGAGCACGCTCCTGGGCCCTAAAGTGTTGATCAATAGTAGGGCTGTAAACAGCCGATACCTTCTCATTACCGAAGGTCTGCAAACTTAAGGGTTTGAGATTAAGTTCAGATGCGACAGCCGTGTCTTGAGAAGGCGTAAAAAAAACGGGCTGCTCGCCATCTATCAATAATCGTGTTGGGCCATTATCAGTGCTCACCCAATATTCTATTTGGGTTTTACCGTTTTGATCGTAACTTGATCTGGCAAGCAAGAAACCGTAATGGATAGCGGGGTTGGTCATGCAAATAAGTATAAAGTGGTTTCACTTAAAAGCGCACAACCCATTTTCGTAGGATTGTAAATGAGCTTGAATTAACCTAGAAAACTCAATGTAGAATCACGCCACCACGCCTACTGACAATTCCTGCTATGTCCGCTTTATTTTCTGAACTAATAATCAAGGATGTTCACTTTCGCAACCGCATAGGTGTATCACCGATGTGTCAGTATTCCTCTGTTGATGGCGTAGCCAATGATTGGCATCTTGTGCACTTGGGTGCTAGAGCCGTGGGCGGGGCTGGCTTGATAGTTGCCGAAGCAACAGCCGTTACACCAGATGGGCGTATAACACCCCAATGCGCGGGCTTGTGGAACGACGAGCAAATTGCACCTTTGCGTCACATCACTCAATTTGTACGGCAACACGGAGCCGTTGCTGGTATTCAAATCGGTCATGCCGGTCGTAAGGGATCAGCCGCAACCCCATGGAACGGAGGTGCGCACTTACAGGATGATGCGGGCGGCTGGCCGATGATCGCCCCAACTGATAAAGCCTTCGACCAAGACAGCACACGCTTGATGAAAGCCCCGAGTCAAATGACGTTGGATGATATCGAACGCATTCAAACTGCCTTTGTTGATTGTGCAAAGCGTGCCATTGAAGCAGGTTATCAATTGCTCGAACTGCACGCGGCGCACGGCTATCTGCTACACAGCTTTTTTTCTCCGCTGGTGAATACACGTATCGACGATTATGGAGGGTCACAGCCTAACCGAGCACGGATGCTGTTAGAAACTACTGAAGCGGTTCGTGCAGTTTGGCCTGAACATTTACCGCTGGCCGTTCGGCTCTCGGCTGCGGATTGGATTCAAGGCGGGTTAACCGTCGATGACAACATTCAGATGGCAGTGTGGCTTAAACAACGTGGAGTTGATTTGGTCGATTGTTCCGGTGGGGGCGCCACGCCCGCAGCGCGCGCTTCAATTGGCGAACGTACCGGTGATCAAGTGGGTTTGGCTGCACAAATACGCAAGCAATCGGGAATCATGACCATGGCGGTCGGTGCTATCACCGACGCTAAGCAAGCGGAAGCTATCATCGCAGATGGCCAAGCTGACATCGCGTTACTGGCACGGCAAAGTATGCGTGACCCCTATTGGCCCTTTAATGCAGCAAACGAGCTAGGCGTGGCGACCAAACCGCTGTTGCCTACACAGATCGGCACCTATATTGGTAGCTAAGCAATCGACAATTTATAATACGGTCACAGGTGAGCCCTTCCTCCTTAAAAGCGAATAACTCCGTAGCCATGAGTTACCCAATTGGTGTGGTGCTGGTTATTATCGCGGGCGTATTTTGGTCGACTATGGGTTTAGGAATACGCCACATCGAACAAGCTAACGTGTGGCAAATATTGCTATATCGGTCCATTTCATTAGCGTTGTTTCTATTTGTAGTTATATCCGTTCGCACCAAGGGCAAGCCATTTAAAACAATACATAAAGCAGGTCGAGCCGGAGTGATCGGTGCTTGGGGACTGGTGTTGGCGTTTAGCTGTTCCATTCATTCAATTCAAACTACGACAGTGGCAAACGCGATGTTTTTGTTTGCTTCAGCGCCTTTCTTCGCCGCCTTATTAGGCTGGCTGTTACTACGTGAATCGGTGCGTTTAGGAACGTGGGTTGCTACGCTAGTTGCTACCGCGGGTGTGCTTGTAATGGTTTTAGATGGTATTTCAGTCGGTCACATCGCTGGCAACATAACTGCTTTATTGTCTGCTTTGGGCTTTGCGATATTTACCGTATCATTACGCTGGGGGAGGTTAGAAGATATGCTGCCGGCGGCATTTTTGGCTGGTGTGTTTGCTATTGCTACGGCGCTGGTCGTCTGCTTATACAATAATTATCCCATCATATTGATTAATCACGACGGAGGTATTGCATTATTGCTTGGCGTGTTTCAGCTCGGCCTTGGCTTAACGCTTTATACCTTAGGATCAAAAGTTGTGCCAGCCGTTGAACTGGCGATGCTATCCCTTACCGAAGTGTTATTGGGGCCATTTTGGGTATGGCTATTTCTTAACGAAGTCGTCAGTAAAAACACGCTAATAGGTGGCTGTATACTATTGCTCGCTATCATTGCGAATGCAGTTACAGGCTTAAGCCGCAAACCCATACCGCGGTTATGAGCAATCAAACATTTGACATGGATAAAGTCGATAGCTGCATACAACGAATGGGCAATGCACTATGAAAGTGATGTGCTAAAGGAAATGGGCTATGTCGCGCACCTCGAAGCTGCCCGAATATTTTCACACGAAGTTAAAAACCTGAACGCAAAAATTCTCAATGCTGGCTGCGGTACAGGCTTAGCTGGCGCGGAACTTCTCCAATTAATTCGCTAGGTTTTGTTATTTTGACTAAATCTTTTTCAGGGCCGACTACCTAAGGCCTTTACGCCTAGTGGTGTGTCTCTTTAACACTTCGGTCATTCGCACAGGTGTAGGTAATGCTTAAGCCCATTGCTTCTAAGACTGCGCTTGCCTCTCCCGTTTCCTCAAAACCTAGCCAACCGAAAATATTACTATTACCTGCATACACCAAACCGATTGTGGCCCCTATTAAAGTACCGCTGCTAACGGTGATCGACTCTATAGCGACTGCGTTTGACTCATCTGGAGCACCCGATGTAATTTCTATCGTAGCACTTACCGTTCCCCTAGGAGGGGGCGTATCTTCAAAACCAATCACAGCAACGGAAATACCGTAGCTCTCAGGTGAACACGTAGCGTGTGCTGGCAAGATAGCAACATTAATCACTGGCTTTACCCAGCTTGAAGGTAAGGCCAATGCGGAACCCGCTACGGCCGAACTGATAGTTATTTTCTTTAGTGCCACGCGCCTGGCCGTTGGCGTATGCCGTGCATTGGTATCTAGAGAAGAGCGCATTTTATTGCCATTTATTGATCTTGCTGACATTCGATGATGTGATCTAATTGTATTTGTAGAAAATATACCGTTCTAGTTCTATCAGTAAATAGAAGTCAGATATTCTGCTCGGCACGAAAACTAGACTCAACAGACACAATTATCAAACGAAAGTAGTTGACATACTCTACACTGATCCGTGCAGTTGTTATAATTTTAGGCGGCATGTTTAGTCTTCTAGCAACAACAAAATACTAGGTAATATAGCTTGAAACAATGCTCTACTCGCCGCTATGTTCACACCGTCTCGTGCAACAAAGTACCGACCATCGATAAATGTACCACTCAAACTAATAGAACGGTCTTCGGGACTGATCCCTGAATCGACTGCATCAAACCAAATTTTCACATCCCCGTCACCGTCTGCATTGAAATCTTCAAATTGAGTAATAGCATTTCCTTCTATTTCAAATAAAATTAAATCGTAAATTTTTCGATGTACTTGCGCTTGCCCCGGCCCTAATAGCAGGGTATCAATATCAATCTGCTCGGTGCTGTACGGGCCTGTTTCATGCTCTCCCGCAAATAAGACAACGGGAATGGGGCCATGTAGCCCCTCTTCAACCAAATTTTCGTCATCCGAGGTCATGAAATCCATTTGGACAGTTAAAGGTTTTACTTCTAGCGAAACTTCCTGCGTCTTGTGAGCACCCGCATTGTCTTGAAGGTCAAACAATATTGAATATCGCCCAGGCTGATAAAATGTGTGTTGACCGCTGATTTCCCCGCCACCATCAGACACAACGCCTAAGTTAAAAACTGAACTAGAGGTGCCTGCCTCTTTCCAATCAACGGTTAAAGTATGGCTATCATTTCCACCTGCATCCATGTAGTTCATAGCAAACTCGAAGGTTTCCCCTGAGTAAAGGAAAAAGCTATCTTCATCGCCATATAGCGAATCTGTTCGTGCAGTTGGCTCTAATTGTGTAATGGTGGGTGCCTGATTAGCGATAACCGCTGCTGTGGTGTGAGTGTGTATTCCACCCTTGCCATCGTTGACTTCAACTGTAACTGTGTAGTGCCCGTCATCTATATAGGTATGGCTTGCATTGAGGTTCACGTTCATGCCGCAAGTAGATTCGGCGGGCGGGAGCAATGAAATGGTTTGTGAGGGTGAGCCATCACCCCAATCAACACTCGCGCTGTGCGCGAATAAGCCGCCATCACTGAATCTGGCGGATATCAGCGAAATTGCCTGACCTTCCAAGCCGTTAATTTCTTCTCCGGCTTCAACGATGGGCGGTAGATTATCAACGTGCACAAAAATGCTCTCAAACCGAGCATTGCCATCAAGGATTTCTAAGTTTATTTCCTGAGCACCTAACAAACAAAATTGATGCAATGGCGTGGGGTTACTCGATTCTCGCCCGTTCGGGAAGGTCCATTCGTACGCGACATTGCCACAGTTATCAGTCACTCCCAGGTCTTCAAACTGATATGCCTCTCCTTCCGACAAGGTAAAAGGCGCTGGCATTGCGCCAACAGGGGCTAGATTATCCCGCACATTAACGCTTGCTTCACAGCTCGCTTCTGCACCCGCTTCATCAAGCACAGTTAAGGTGACGGTTGGCGAGCCAATATCATTACAACTAAATACTGACGGGTCGAGATTCATACTCGACACGGGGCCGCCATCGCTATCGGTAGAGCCATTGTCAATTGCTTGTGCATTTACTTGGCCTTGGCCTGCATTGTCCAGTGCCAAATCAACGCTCTGGCAACGTGCTATGGGTGCGTTGTTACTGCCTTGTATTACAATGGCATCGCCTGTTTGTTTCTCAAAACCTTGCAATGAAAAGCTGGCCTTGTCGATTTCCTCTAATCTGTATTCATTGTATTTTTCATTTAATTCAGTGCCACTCAAACCTTCAAGGCCTGGTGTAAAAATAAGCCATTCTGCAAATGTAAAAGGATCATCATAAAAATTCATATCCACTAGCTTCACGGGCAATGGCTCAAAAGTATCGGGGTCGCGCACAATTTCACCGCTGAATTTAAGCACGGTTGATTTTGGTATTACGTCCTTCGAAACCCCTAATACTTTGAGCTCGGCACTCAACATTTCGCCCTCAAGTATGGGTATCCACACTAAGTCGGTATTGTTAATAAATTCATTTGATTTTACTGAATAGGACGGCGTAATCGTTAGCTCGCCACCTGGGTGAATAAACTCCAATTGGCCATTCTCTGCACCCACACCAAGCACCGTGAAAGTGTTTCTACGAATAAAGCTCGTTTCCGAAGAAGATCGCATCAATACTGGAACAGAAAATGATAAATCAACGGTCAGTTTTGATTTAAATTCGAGCTCTTGATGAATGCTAAAAATATTGGCCACATCAAGGTCAAACATGCTCAATGACAAAGAGGCCCAATTGATAAGCAGAACGGGTGACGGCCATGAAAATTTATAACCCAGTGCAGCCACCCCTCCAAATTTTATTGCCGAAGCGATACCATCAAGGTCAATGTTTACTCGGGCGATGTCTGTGTCTTGCGCCGAGCTACCCACTACCAGCCGGCTAATGTCGTCTCGAGAGTTTGAGACAATCTTATGCTTAATAGTGGTGTCTCCAGAGTCTGAGCCTATATTGACTTCTTTAGTGAAAATTGATTTGAATTGCCCGCGATCTAAGACATCTACAGTATTCTGGGGTGGCGTGTCCATAATCGGCCCCGTCAAACCAAACTCTACAACTGGTGTACCAATGTAATCCAGGCCTCCGCTAATGAAAAATTGGTTGGTCAATTCAATGGGGGGGTCAAAACCAAATTGATAGCCTTCGCCGTAATCAGGCCAAGCTAAGCCAAGGTAATTCTCGCCTAAAATATTAAAGCCCCCATCGGAGTTAGTGCCCAAGCCTATTCCCGCCGCGCCTATCCCAAATTCAAGCAATGGGCCGTCTTCACTAGGGTGCGTTTCTTCCCCTGAGCTTTTATCAAAAATATCATGCATGGTATTTTTTGCGGTCCAACCTTCAGTCGCAGAATGTTCCAGATGTTTAACATTTCCTGTGACTGTGTAATCAATGCTCGAATAAGTATCTAAAAACATATATACGTGCGGCCACGTAGTGGACATCTTTAGATCAGAATTATCGCTAATTTCTCTGGTGCTAATGATAAAGTGCTCGTTGCCATCGTCACTGTCTACCGGCTCTATTTCAATTTTAACGCTGGGGGTATAATCGATATTAACACTGCCCGGGTCGGTGTTGATTCCACCTTCTATCCCTTCAATGTGCTTGATGTCATAGTCAATTTCGTAGCCTACTTCGAAATCAGGGTTTTCTTGTTCAACCGCTAGCGAATCCCAATTCACGCAAGCAGCAACATCTGTTATTGGTTCAGAGGGATTCCAATCGTAATCCTCTGGGCAACTGTAGCAATTTCCGGTGACCGAATCTAAAAAGGAGCCAATTGGACAAATAAAGCCCTCTTCTCCACCGGATACTGCTACGGTTTCATCTTGCGCAAAACAGACACCTTGCTCGTCAGCACCAAAAAGGGGGTTGTAACTTTGACCAAGCCCGCAAGCATAACAATCTCCTGACCCTAAGTCTAAAAACTCGTCATCGTTACAAATAAAGCTAAAGTCACCTTCGAACTGTGCATCGGCGTATTGAAAGCAAACCCCTGGAATATTGACAGGTAATAGACTATTGTGGGTATATCCAGTAGGGTAGCTATAACAACCATTTGGGTCTGCTATCCCACCGTCAAAATCGCCGCCATCGCAACCCAAGTCATATTGATAGTCAGCCGCTTTATAGCGCGTATTAGGAAAGGTAATACAGGTTTCTTCATAATGGGGGGGCCAAGGGAAGAGCACCAATATATCTACACATTCTTCATCCAAAAAATTATCGTAACAAACGCCAGCAATTCCCGCCCAATTAACAAACCAAGCAAGCAAGCGGGTTACAGGGGTTCTGAAAAAATAGTTTTCGTAAACTATTCCGAGGATACAGTATGATACAGCCAATTTCACAGATTAGAGTTGAAGAACCATGGCTAAACCTCTACTTCGTAAACACCTCAGCGCGCCGGGATTACTCAAGTCGATTAGGCAAGTGTTTAGTCAGATAGAAGCTACAGATTCATGCCACGCCCGTAATGATATTTCTCTAGCAGATTGTCTGATGTCAGGGATGGCTATTTTCGGGTTGAAGTATCCCTCATTACTTCAGTTCGACCAAGATAAGCAAACCATCCAAGCTAATTTACGCAGCTTATACGGGATTAAGAAAGCCCCTTGTGATACGACATTACGTGAGCGGCTAGACAATGTTGACCCTGCACTATTACGCCAAGCCTTTACCCGTAATCTTTGCCAATCTTCAACGCGGCAAGGGTTTAGAAGGTATGGAGTTTATGGATGAGCACTATCTACTATCGGTGGATGGGACAGGTTACTTCTCATCCAAGCAGGTGCATTGCAAGCAGTGCTGTGAAAAGCATCATCGCAATGGTCAGATCACGTATTATCATCAATTGCTGGCGGCGGTATTGGTGCATCCTGATCAGTCTGAGGTATTTACATTGGCACCCGAGGCGATCTTGAAGCAAGATGGCGAGGCCAAGAATGACTGTGAACGTAATGCAGCCAAGCGTTTGTTCAAAGACATTCGCAGGGAACACCCTCATTTAAAGCTGGTGGTCGTAGAGGATGGTTTGTCGTCTAATGGCCCTCATATTGAATGACTTAAGTCACTGGACATGCGTTTTATTCTAGGCGCAAAACAAAGTGACCATGGGTTTCTATTTGACTGGGTGAGTCACACAAAAGCCACAAAAACAGTGGAACTCATAGATTCCAAGGGGGTGCATCATTGTTTTCGATACTGTAATCAAGTGCCGCTTAATGATGCGAATTTCCAGATGCAGATCAATTTCTTGGAATACTGGGAAACCAAAGCATCGGGTAAAACAGATTACGCAACATTGGGTATGGACTTTTTGTCTAGCAAGTTGACTCATTGTCGTTCCACACGATATATCGATGATTAGCATTAGCCCATTCGTCGTCAATTTCAATCAGAATGGCACTGACTAATCGTAACCAAGCCTCTCGGTTAGGAAAGACTCTGACCAAGCGGGTTCGCCGCTTAAGTTCTTGTTGAACCGTCCGTTCAATGCGGTTGGAGGTTCGCATTTTCTTTTGGTGTCTATCTGGCAAGGCAAACACATTTAACCCTTCAGGCACATTGTTTTCTAGCCACTGCGCCAAGTGAGCATGCTTTTCCTGGTACTGGCTCACAAGGACTTTTAGATTAACCTGAGCAGCTGCCATATTGGGTGCATTCCAAACACTACGCAGCTCACCACCAATGCGCTGCTTGATCTTGTGATTGGGGGCATGATGCATTGCATTCTGCGCCAGATGAAACTGGCAACGCTGCCAAGGTATACCTGGGAACACTGCCTTTCTAGCGGCTTTTAAGCCACTGTGATCATCACTGACAATAAACTCAATACCATGTATGCCCCGGTCAACCAAGCCTTTGAGGAACGCTCGCCAGTTAACCTCGGCTTCATTAAGCACCATTGTCGTTCCTAATACGCAACGCCGCCCACAAGGCAATACACCCACCGCACTCAACACCGCCATATCAATCACTTGGTGGCCCTCACCCACCTTTTCATAACGCGCATCAAGGATTAGGTAAGAGACTTTACCCAAAGGACGATCACGCCAGACTTTTAACGCCTCATCCATGCTCTGGTTAGCCCGTGAGACCGGTGTAGAGGAGATGCTTTCAATACCCATGCTCTGCATGACTTTTTCGACTCGGCGCGTGCTAACGCCCGTCACGTACATTTCAGCAACGGTCAGCAGCATCGCACGTTGGCTGCGTCAGCCGCGTTCTAGCGATTGAGGGTAAAAAGGTTCATCAACGTGTTTAGCGGTCTTTGGGATACGCAGATTGAGCGTACCGATACGCTTATCTTGGTAGCCATGGGCAAACCCTGGCCGGTCTTGACTATGCTCATAGTGTGATGCGCCTGGAAACGGCTCTCTTTCAATCTTCATCGCCTCATTGAGCAGTGCGGTGAGCACGGGGCGCATGGCATCGGGGCCTTCTGAGATGTGTGTTCCACTACTACGTCAAATACGTTATTGTTTGATTGGGTCATTTAGGTGTCTCCAGTATTTTAATTGCTTAAAACAGGGAACGCACAAATGGCTCAACTTACAAGACACCAAGATAGAAAATTTGAATAAATCAAAAATTCGAAAAAATCCCCCCTAGGGGGAAAGGCCATACTGCTCTATCTAATATAAAAGTCCATACCTGAAGTTACAGTATCGTAAAACACAGCACTTCTCGTGGGTGACGGATATTGAAATCACCTCTGACAATATGATGACGCTAATGCGCGGCGGCCGCGCTCGTTGGCGCATTGAGAATGAAACCTTCACCACCCTGAAAAACCCTTGGCTATCACTTCGAGCATAACTTTGGTCATGGCAAACAGCACCTAGCGACGGTGTTTGCTTACTTGATGATGCTGGCGTTTCTAGTTGATCAGATTCAGCAACGCTGTTGCAAGCTATTGGGTCAGGCGCTGGAGGCAAAGAAATCGAAAAAGAATTATTGGGAGAAGCTACGCAGCTTATCCCTTCGTTCTTCATGTTCCGAGCTGGGAGGCGACATATAGTGATCTTGCATTTAGAGAAGGGCTGCTGCCCTTTCCAGATACCTCTTGACTAAGATCATGATCAAAGCTGCTTGAGGCGAGGTTTTCAGGGTATAAACATCAGCCGAGACAATGAGCTAGCGACAGCTGGACAGAGATTAGACCCTGCATCAAACTCAGCGAGACAAAGCTAACGACGATTTGGGCTAAATCTTGGTAGGCGGGAATTTCTGAACAAACGCCTTTAGTATTGACAGACAATAATGGGTTGTGGCTGTAGTATCTCGGGCAATCATAACAAGCACTCAATGATGCATTAGGGAAATCCCCAGAACTGCAAAACAGAGCATTACCAGTTTCTTTTTTAGCCGTTATGAGCGAATTGAGTGGTTTACATGCACCGGGTTGATCAACTGGTATCAATGGATCGTGTAAAGTTCCCGCTGGGCAGGAATAACAACCTTGAAGCAGGGCATCAGGAAATTGCCCCGCAGGGCACGCAATTTGAGCGCCCCCTTGCAAAATTACGGTTGTGACATTAGAAATAGCGACACACGCACCTTCGGTTTCAGCCGGATAAAGAGGGTTGTGAACAGCGTTGCTCGGACAACTATAGCAGCCGCCAGTGGTCAGATCTAAAAACTCACCTTGAGGGCATAGAAATTGAGGTAAGATACAAATGTTGCAGGCAGGGTATCCAACTTTAGTCCTACAAACCGTAACTTCTCAATAACCCGTGGCAGGTAAAATAAAACAAAATATTTCTTGACAGGGTTTTACGCTAAAAGGAAGGTAATTCAACGTGGTCGAGTGACTCGATTTAGGTTGAGTTCCAGGGTGGTTGTAGGCACCTTTACGCTAATAACAAAGATCGCTTAAGGACGTTCAGCCTAGAAAAATCAGTTGAACCTCCACTAACGGATGTATTATCGTTGCAATCAATTGAATTAAAAGGAGAAACACCATGGTCGCCAAAGATAAATCCTTTCACCCAGAGGGTGCGCTAAAACCGGAGGTTTCAAACGCTGTTTCCACCTTATTATCGACTGAAACGTTCGATGGAAAAATTCACGTTGAATGGGACCCGTCAGCGGCAGTAACGCCCATAGGACCGTTGCCTTTTTTCATTCAATATTTAAAACTTGGTGGTCTGTTTAAGCCATGGGTGAGCAGTTGCCCATTGGAATATCGAAGCAATAACGCACCTGAGAAGATCAATGTGTTGGGCTCATTTTTGTTGTCTGTTCTCTCGGGTCACAATCGCTACGCACACATGGCCAGCTTAATGGGCGATCGTATCAACACCAAAATGCTTGGAATGACCAAAGCGGTTAGCGACGATTCGGCGCGCCGTGCGCTGAAGAAGATGGATGAGGAACAAGGTATAGCCTGGCTACAAACTCATTTGCAGCGTTGCTACGAGCCCTTGCTCACACAGCCATGGATATTGGATTGTGACGTAACGGTTAAACCGCTATACGGTCATCAAGAAGGTGCCAAGGTTGGCTATAATCCACACAAACCTGGCCGGCCCTCGCACACGTATCACACCTATATGATTGTCAATCTTCGTCTTGTATTGGATGTTGAGGTCAAGTCTGGCACTGAGGTAGCTGCTAGTCATTCTTCGCCGGGTCTATGGGAGCTGTTGGATCGATTGCCACGTTCATCTTGGCCGCACTTTATTCGAGGCGATTGTGACTGGGGTACCCAGGATGTGATGAGTGCTGCAGAACAAAGAGGCGTCAATTACTTGTTTAAGCTAAGGAAGTCTAAGTACGTTAAGCAACTGATACAGCAGCAGCATAGCGTGTCGGGCTGGGATTATGTTATCGATGGCTGGGAAGCCAAAGAAAGTTGTTTGAAGTTGGCTGCGTGGAACGATCATCGGCGCGTGGTAATCGTTCGTCGTCGTTTAGCAAAGGACGCGCTGCTGGTATTGGAAGAGAAAAGTCAAGGCCAGCAGAGCTTTGGTTTTTTGCAAGAAGCGGATGATATTCGCGCGTTTGAATACGCTGTTCTGGTCACCTCATTAGACGATGAGGTGATTAGCATCGTCCAACATTATCGAGATCGAGCCGACTGCGAAAACAATTTTGATGAAATCAAGAACCATTGGGGTTGGGGCGGGTTTACTACCGCCGATATCAAGCCCTGTCGCTTTATAGCGCGGATCATTGCCTTGATTTATAACGGGTGGAATATATTCACTAGGCTGGCTAACCCAGACAAACATATGGAAGCGATTACTAGTCGACCGCTATTACTGAGTTCGGTGGGGCGCGTTACTGAATCGGGGCGGAAAAAGACTATGACGATTACTAGCACGCACGCCAAGGCCGACTTAATTCGCGACACGTTTGACCAAATACAACACGTCTTTAATTCATTGAAGGCGATTGCGCCGCAGTTGAGCGTGGCGCAAGTTTGGTGCCGCATTCTAAGCGAGGCGATGAAGAAATATCTTGGTGGAACGATTCTTCAACCGCCAGATGACCGCTGTTTACTTGGCTAAAGTGTCTCGGAGGCAGTAGCGACGATGGAAGGGTTGTTTATGTTGGCCTCATTGGAGAGGCTTTAACTGCGTTTTTTAGGTTCAGGGGTGTCTTCTTAACGTTCGTTGTGGCGCAGTTGAGAAGGCAAAATTGGACTTTCAAAACCGATGGTACACTAAGGTCTATCCAGTTAACGGACGTTTAAGACCTTGAGTAAGCTACCCTCTATTCCCGACATTCCTGAACAAGAACAAACCCCCGCAGTAAAAATGTTGCGGGTGCTAGTGGAGCAGCTGTTGGTGCGAGTTCAACAACAGGACGAAGAAATAGCATTGCTTAAAGATGAAATCAATATCCTTAAGGGGCAGAAGAGGCGGCCTACTGTTAAGGGCGGTAATATGGATAAGAAAACAGAGCCAAAACGTTCATCTTCTAGCGACAAACCTAAGCAGCGAGCTGGGTCGAACAAGGCAAAGAAAACACCAAGGCTGTCAATTGACCTAAATCGGGTTATTGAACCAGCGAAGTCCGTGCCCGAAGGTTCTCGCTTTAAAGGCTATCGGGATTTTGTAGTGCAAGATTTGCTTATCAAGGTTCATACCACCCGCTATCGTTTAGCGCATTGGGTAACGCCAGACAATAAAAAGCTCAAAGGCCAGTTACCGACATCCGTGGCAGGGCGACATTATGGGCCTCGTCTGGTCAGTTATATTCTCTATCAATATCATCATTGTCAAACCACGCAACCACTCTTGTTGGAACAGTTGCGAGAGTGGGGAATTGATATTTCTTCGGGACAAATTAACCCAATACTGATCAGCACTAAAGAGCCCTTTCATGCTGAGAAAGAGGCGTTACTAAGCGTTGCTCTGAGCGCATCGTCTTACGTGACCGTGGACGATAGTGGTGCTCGCCATCAGGGCAAAAATGGCTATGTAACGCACATTGGTAATGACTTGTTTGCGTGGTTTAAAAGTACTCAATCAAAAAGTCGAATTAACTTCCTACTGCTATTAAGGGCTGGCAATACGGATTATCGTTTGAGTCAAAGTGCGTTGAATTATAGGCAACAACATGGATTGCCAAAGCAAGCCTTAGCCGCTGTAACTGAGCACCGGGAACGCCGTATTGCCAACGAGGATGACTGGCTTGAAATGCTCGATAGCCTGTTGATCATTAAGGCACGTCACCGACGTATCACCACCGAAGGGGCATTACTTGGTAGTATTTTGCATCATGGTCTGTGTGATGACATCGCTGTCGTCAGTGATGATGCAGGGCAATTTAACATTTTGGCTCATGCCTTGTGTTGGATACACACCGAGCGCTTAATCCATAAGTTGATACCGCTGAACGAGGGACACCGGCAGGGCATTGCTAAAATACGCGACCAAGTCTGGTGCTTTTATCGGGCGTTAAAGAGTATAAAACCCCGCCTTGCGAGAACCAACGTAAAATACTTGAGCAGCGTTTCGATGAAATCTTC
This sequence comes from Candidatus Poriferihabitaceae bacterium, assembly GCA_965237485.1. Taxonomy (GTDB): domain Bacteria; phylum Pseudomonadota; class Gammaproteobacteria; order Arenicellales; family Poriferihabitantaceae; genus JAAELZ01. Next base: position 96,689 of record CBDEFQ010000009.1, read on the forward strand.
ACTCAACAGACATGCTACCAAACATTAAATCAGACGCTCAAACGAATCCATGCGAATCAAGCAGAATGACTGTTGGTGCTAGATCGACCAGATATTCCGTTACACACCAATGGCAGTGAAACAGACATTCGCGATTACGTGAAAAAACGAAAAGTGAGTGGCTCCACCCGCAGCGATGCTGGCCAGCAGTGTCGGGACACGTTTGCCAGTTTGAAAAAGACCTGCCGAAAACTGGATATATCGTTCTGGCACTACCTGACCCATCGACTTGGTATCGGTGAGCAACATATTGATCCTCTGCCAGATATCATTATGGAACGCGCCAGCTTTGCCACGGGTTATTGAGAAGTTACAATTGCTCTAGCATTTGAGTGAGAATAGGCATCAAGAATGGCTCTGATATTTTCTGTGTAGAAGACACGACTTCAAACGGGGTGATCTCATCAACGGCGTTGATATGATAGACCCCTTTAACCTTGTCCTTATCGCCCTGATGCACTGTATCTACACGGCTATAGCCAGGTTGACCTTCTGGCTGTGGCTTACGTCTTTGGCCGATAGAAGAAGGCTTGGAATGTGTCTTTTCAAAGTGACGGCGATTGTTCTGGTAGGGTTTAGATCGGCGTAGATTGTATAGATGAGAAACCGAGATAGGTGCCAGGTTGGCATACTCAGTTTGCTCATAGACAACTAAGGCGCGCTCACAGAGTTTCTTAGTGGCATGGCCTGATAACGTACCGTGGAGTTCATCCATCTCTGCTAGAAGCTTAATGTCTTGATTGCTATAGCGTCTAGCAAAGCCCCTTGTGGCACGATGTCGCCACTGGATTCTACCGTGCTTGAGATAGCTGGCAGCCAGGCGTTTCACTTGCACATAAGAGTAACCGCTGATGCGTGTGATATAACGCAGCACAAGACCCTTATCGGCTCGACCCGGTTTGCTGTATTTGAAACGCATTAAGGTGCGTTTGATGAAATCATAGCGATTGCGTTTACCGTCGATTGCCAGATCGATTTCATCAGTGCCTTGTAGCAACAAGCGTGCCTTATCAAGGGTATCTATATGGTGGTCATTCATAATGGTATTCATTCACCATCATGAACAGAAATTAGATTAGTTCGGTATCATTTCCGATTAGAATCAGTCCCTTCGCTCAGTATCATTTCATGTTGGACAAGACTCTCAGTGGTAAGCCTAAGCGCCAGATTGCCTTTAGATTGGAGGACATGGAGATAAGCTGTTTTTGAAAATTAATAACCACTGGTTAGTTACATCCAAGCGGTCAACTCTAAATGTTTTAGGCTTTTAGCCGATAGAATCTTAAATCGACACACATGTTTACTATAGTAAACGTTGTCTTACCCCTTTTACTTATCTCAGTAATGGATGATCATCTGGTAATTTACCTATCAACCACATAGCCAATCTATGCCTAATATTTAAATCAGTTAATTGGTCATGAGGTAACGGCTGGACTTGCTTGTCGTGTACCAAAAGCCGATAGATAAACTCGAGTTTCTGTTTTTGGGAGTCTGATTCTTCAATTACTCCCGCGCCCCGATTCTTCACGTATGAAGAACCAAACCGAATCACCTCTCGGATTACCTCAGCTTCGTTCTTTAATTTTTTAGTCTTAGCCATTTTGTTAGCGTAGGCTAGCACATTTTTGGGTGGTATTGTTTTGCGGTGAATTTAGATGTTGATTCAAATTAAGTTGGTTTGACTCTTGGTGTGTTCAGAAAAAACTGCGTTAGAAGTTGCCCATTCAAAATAATTAAGTATGGTGCTGTGATGAATACCTCCCACCCTTTTTGACAAGCACAGGCGAGTCAAGCAGGATGGAGGTTTCTACTACAAAACAAGGTATTCACCATGAGCAATGTTACAACAATTGGTATCGACTTGGCTAAATCAGTTTTTCAAGTATGCGGCCTTAATCAGGCGCGTAAAGTCATCTTTAATAAACAAGTAAAGCGCAACCAACTGATCAGCACTCTTCAATTGCATCCAAAAGCCATAGTGGCTATGGAAGCGTGTGGTAGTTCTAACCATTGGCACCGCGAATTAACTAAGTTGGGGTTTAAAGTGCGTGTTATTCCCACGCAGCATGTAAAGGCACTTTTGCAGGGTAACAAAAACGATGCCAATGATGCCCTAGCGGTGGCGGAAAGTGTGTTTCGTCCAAATATCGAGTTATGCCTGAAAGTGGTGTATGGAGTAGTTGACTAAAAGCGGCGTATCGGGATGAGTTGAGTTTACAACAACTTAAACTTCCACAGACATACGCCACTATGAAACAGAATAAAATTATTTCCTTTGAAAAGCCAGAGCAAAGCATCGATCCGCTGCAAGAATTGATTCGCAATGGCGCTAGGCAACTCATTCAAACCGCGGTCGAGAGTGAGTTATCTGAACGGCTGTATCGCAATTGTGACAAAGTCTCAGATTCAGGACACGCTGGTGTCGTTCGTAACGGCTATTTGCCAGAACGTGAACTGCAAACCGGGATCGGCCCAGTCAAAGTACGTATCCCCAAGGTGCGCTCCCGCACTGGAGTACCGATCACCTTTCGGTCTGCTTTAGTGCCGCCGTATGTGCGTAAAACGAGAACACTAGAAGCGGCCTTGCCTTGGCTGTATCTCAAGGGTGTCAGCACTGGAGAAATGGGGGATGCACTGAGCGTGCTAGTGGGTCAATCAGCGACTGGGTTATCATCAAGCACAGTGAGTAAGCTCAAAGCAACGTGGTCTCAGGAGTACAAGGATTGGAATAGAGAAGGTTTAGATCGAGATCGATGGGTTTATCTATGGGCGGACGGGATACACAGCGGCCTGCGCGGCGATGAGGGCCGACTCTGTGCCTTAGTTGTCATCGGAGTGAATGAGCGCGGTCACAAGAAATTACTGGCGATTGAAGACGGTGAGCGAGAGTCTACGCAGAGTTGGCGAGAGGTGTTGTTGGCACTCAAGGAGCGAGGCCTGAATCAACCAGAGCTGGGCATCGGTGATGGTGCTTTAGGCTTTTGGAATGCCCTGGAAGAAGTCTATCCTGGCACTAAACATCAACGGTGCTGGGTGCATAAAACGGCCAACGTGCTGAACAAGCTGCCTAAATCGGTGCAGCCCAAAGCAAAAGCAGCTCTGCATAACATTTGGCAGGAAGAAACCAAAGAAGCGGCGCAAAGCACCTATCAATTATTCATTAAAACCTGTCAAGACAAGTATCCAAAAGCCACGCAGTGCTTGGAAAAAGATCGCGAAGAGTTAATGACGTTCTACTCGTTCCCTGCCAAGCACTGGATGAGCATACGTACTACGAATCCAATTGAATCAACATTCGCGACTATCCGACACCGTACCAAACGATGCAAGGGATGTCTTAGCCGTGATGGCATGTTAAGTATGATGTTCAAGCTGGGTCAGTGCGCAGAGAAAAAGTGGAACCGAATACGCGGGTTCGCCTATCTAGCAAAAGTGATTCAAGGGGTTCCATTTAAAGATGGAATAGAGCAAACTAATGACTACTCAGATCAAACCGAGGCCGCTTGAAGAAAATGCCTCATACACCAGATTCGGGCATAACTCCCAAATATCCACGATGTAGCAGTTAAGTCGATTGAACAGCAAGACATACAAACGCTGCTGCGTATACGCGCAAGTAATAAAGATAATCGAGTTTCTAATTCGAATCAGATTCGAGGCTTGCTAGCGGAGTATGGTGTTGTTATTCCTGTTGGCTTTGCATCGCTAAAAAGGCAACTGCCACTGATACTGGAAGATGCAGAAAATAGCTTAACGCCAATTTCACGTTCTGCTATTCACGGCCTTTACCTAGAGCACCCGTGCTTATGCGAAGTCATCAAGGTTCTTGATAAGCAACTAGAGACTTTAATAGATGTCTACCCTCTAGCAAAAAGACTGTTGTGCTTACGGGGTATCGGCCCTATTACTGCCTTGTCTTTATACGCAGCCATTGGCAATGGGAGTCAGTTTAAAAATGCACGTCAGTTATCTGCCTGGCTTGGGCTAGTGCCTAAGCAATATGGCACAGGCGGTCGAGTACAGTTAAGTGGCATCAGTAAACGTGGTAACTCGCAATTAAGATTCTTGCTGGTGCACGGCGCTAGAGCAGTGCTAAATTGGGCTAAAAAACGAGAAGATACGCTGAGTTGTTGGGCTAAGTCAGTGGCTCTACGCCGAGGAAAGCATAAGGCCATTGTTGCTGTGGCTAACAAAACAGCCCGTATGGTGTGGGTGGCATTAAACAAAGGCACAGATGCATTGCCGGCACATTATTTGTCAGCTTAGATCGAATAACCAAGTACTTCTTACAATTAACCGTTAACTTCTTACCCAGTGTTGCTCAATGTTGGTGAAAATCTGAAATGAAATAATCGAACCTACACATACCTGACGGGGACGCTGGCTTAACCATAGCCGATATCGTGTTAAGGTGTGCAGGTAGCGAATCACATTAAGGCTTGGTCTGGCGATTCACCCGACCTAATAATAGCCGGATATATGTCTGCAATTACTCATTTCTAGCAAAACCAGCGTTGACTTCAAGGGAGGTATTCATATATGTCCCCCGAATTCCTCATAACTTGCATATCTTAATCTGTTCTCATCCTGAATATCAATCGAGAAACTCATCATCCTAAAAAACGCAGTTAAAGCCTCTCCAATGAGGCCAACATAAACAACCCTTCCATCGTCGCTACTGCCTCCGAGACACTTTAGCCAAGTAAACAGCGGTCATCTGGCGGTTGAAGAATCGTTCCACCAAGATATTTCTTCATCGCCTCGCTTAGAATGCGGCACCAAACTTGCGCCACGCTCAACTGCGGCGCAATCGCCTTCAATGAATTAAAGACGTGTTGTATTTGGTCAAACGTGTCGCGAATTAAGTCGGCCTTGGCGTGCGTGCTAGTAATCGTCATAGTCTTTTTCCGCCCCGATTCAGTAACGCGCCCCACCGAACTCAGTAATAGCGGTCGACTAGTAATCGCTTCCATATGTTTGTCTGGGTTAGCCAGCCTAGTGAATATATTCCACCCGTTATAAATCAAGGCAATGATCCGCGCTATAAAGCGACAGGGCTTGATATCGGCGGTAGTAAACCCGCCCCAACCCCAATGGTTCTTGATTTCATCAAAATTGTTTTCGCAGTCGGCTCGATCTCGATAATGTTGGACGATGCTAATCACCTCATCGTCTAATGAGGTGACCAGAACAGCGTATTCAAACGCGCGAATATCATCCGCTTCTTGCAAAAAACCAAAGCTCTGCTGGCCTTGACTTTTCTCTTCCAATACCAGCAGCGCGTCCTTTGCTAAACGACGACGAACGATTACCACGCGCCGATGATCGTTCCACGCAGCCAACTTCAAACAACTTTCTTTGGCTTCCCAGCCATCGATAACATAATCCCAGCCCGACACGCTATGCTGCTGCTGTATCAGTTGCTTAACGTACTTAGACTTCCTTAGCTTAAACAAGTAATTGACGCCTCTTTGTTCTGCAGTGCTCATCACATCCTGGGTACCCCAGTCACAATCGCCTCGAATAAAGTGCGGCCAAGATGAACGTGGCAATCGATCCAACAGCTCCCATAGACCCGGCGAAGAATGACTAGCAGCTACCTCAGTGCCAGACTTGACCTCAACATCCAATACAAGACGAAGATTGACAATCATATAGGTGTGATACGTGTGCGAGGGCCGGCCAGGTTTGTGTGGATTATAGCCAACCTTGGCACCTTCTTGATGACCGTATAGCGGTTTAACCGTTACGTCACAATCCAATATCCATGGCTGTGTGAGCAAGGGCTCGTAGCAACGCTGCAAATGAGTTTGTAGCCAGGCTATACCTTGTTCCTCATCCATCTTCTTCAGCGCACGGCGCGCCGAATCGTCGCTAACCGCTTTGGTCATTCCAAGCATTTTGGTGTTGATACGATCGCCCATTAAGCTGGCCATGTGTGCGTAGCGATTGTGACCCGAGAGAACAGACAACAAAAATGAGCCCAACACATTGATCTTCTCAGGTGCGTTATTGCTTCGATATTCCAATGGGCAACTGCTCACCCATGGCTTAAACAGACCACCAAGTTTTAAATATTGAATGAAAAAAGGCAACGGTCCTATGGGCGTTACTGCCGCTGACGGATCCCATTCAACGTGAATTTTTCCATCGAACGTTTCAGTCGATAATAAGGTGGAAACAGCGTTTGAAACCTCCGGTTTTAGCGCACCCTCTGGGTGAAAGGATTTATCTTTGGCGACCATGGTGTTTCTCCTTTTAATTCAATTGATTGCAACGATAATACATCCGTTAGTGGAGGTTCAACTGATTTTTCTAGGATTAACCCAAACCATTTCATCTTATAACCAACAGGAAAATACTATGACTCCACAACAAACCCTTACCCAACTGAATGAATTACGCCTAACGGGCATGGCCGAGCAACTGTGCCATCAGTTCGACCCACCTAACACTTATGATGAGCTGGGCTTTATCGAACGACTCAGTTTGCTCGTAAACCACGAGGCCACCGTGCGGGATAACCGCAAAGTCACGCGTTTACTCAAGCAAGCGAAGTTACGATATCGCGCCCAAGCAGACGACATCGATTACCGAACTAGACGAGGTTTACACAAAGACACGGTAGCGCAGTTACTGCCCTAGACGGGGTAAACAAAAGCCGCAATGTCATCATCCAGGGCCCTACAGGCACCGGCAAAACCTTCTTGGCCTGTGTGTTAGGACAAGCGGCTTGTGAGCACGGCATTAGCACAAAATATATTCGTGCTAGCCGCTTATTTGAAGCAATGACCTTGAGCCATGGTGATGGCAGTTACACCAAGCTACTGGCACAAATAGCAAAAATCAAACTATTGATTATCGATGACTGGGGCTTGGATACACTGACTCAGCAAAACCGTAATGACCGATTAGAAATAATAGAAGATCGCCACGGTAATGGCGCCACCTTAATCACCAGTCAATTGCCCACACAACATTGACATGATGCGATTGGTGAAGCCACTTTGGCTGATGCGATTCTGGATCGCTTATTACACAACGCGCACAAAATACAATTAGAGGGGGAATCGATGAGAAAAATCCAGTCACAACAGAGCAAAGTGTAGCCACTTTACGTTAAAATCACTTGACCGTTTGAAGGCTTGGTGCAAGTGGCCACACTTCGTAAAATTCGGTGGCCACGGTTGTAAAAATACGCATTTGGGTAAAGTCTCTTACCTAATCCTTGATGCGCGTTATGAAAAGGTGCGTGAGGGCCACCAAGTGATGATACTGTAACTTCAGGTATGGCCGGCGCAGGCGGCATCGACGGAGTCTTAGGTCAAGTATTAGGCGGCGGCGCACTCATGGTGGTCGTAGGCTTAGTCAAAAAAATGTTGGCGAAGTAATAATCTCTTACATTCGTAAACGCAAAGCCTGGGTTCGCAACCGGGCTTTTTTGTGCCCGCCTGATCGGCACAACGCAACAAGTTACTGCCTTCAGATTGACTAAATGGGCCTATCGGACAATATGTTTTGTTACTACGAAAGTGCCACTTTGGGCTTTCCCCTGCTTGCTTTCGCCCAATGGGACAACCGTTAAGCTCACCCACCAGAAAACTGTCCTCAAATTCCCGCTTTCTGGCTACGCAAATTATTAGCCGACAAGCCCTAAATCTAGCAGTACAATTGCGTCATGAGAGAATTCGACACTAACCAATTATGTATTGCGCCCAACAGTGGGTTTAATATTGGCCAATCTGCAACAGATGCTTTAAGCAACGAGGGCAAGAACAAACTCGAAAAACAGCTACGCACCTTAACCAAGCAATTTTCCAAACTACAACGCGTGCTGTACGCAGATGATTCGCGCTCGCTCTTGCTTATTTTCCAAGCGATGGACGCGGCAGGAAAAGACAGTACGATTCGAGCGGTGACATCAGGCGTTAACCCGGCTGGCTTTCAAGTTTCATCGTTTAAGCAACCCTCTAAAAATGAACTGGATCACGACTTCTTATGGCGTAGCGCGACGCGCCTTCCAGAACGTGGTCGAATCGGCATTTTCAATCGCAGCTATTATGAAGAAACCCTAGTGGTTCGCGTACACCCTGAATATTTAGGCGGACAGCGATTGCCGAATCAACCGCCACTGGATACGCTTTGGCAACAACGCTTCGAGTCTATAGTCGAGCACGAACGCCACCTAGATCGCAACGGCACTAAAGTAATTAAGTTCTGGCTCAACGTTTCTAAAGACGAACAAAAGAAGCGATTCCTAGATCGGCTGCGTAACCCCAAAAAATACTGGAAGTTCTCTGATAGTGATTTAAAAGAGCGCGCGTTGTGGCCACAATACATGCAGGCTTACGAAGCCATGCTTAACGCAACTTCGACTTCTTTTGCGCCGTGGTATGCAGTACCCGCCGACAACAAGTTATGGATGCGTGTACAAATCGCTTCGATCATTGTTAATACGTTACAAGGCATACAGCTGGGTTACCCTGAAGCGCGCAATATAGATCAATTCTCCGAATTCGAAGCCAGCTTACTCGCCGAGTAAGCACGCCAAACGCTCACCCTGACTAAGTGCCCACCGATCATTCAACGCTCATTGGCGCACTTAAAACTATTGTTGGGCCACGCCATGTAAAACAACAGCCTAACCAGATTCGCTCATATCTAGCTGAGCGCCGCAACCATTACGCTGGCGACTGCATTGCGGTGGTTTTACCAAACACCACGCAACAAGTAAGTGACTGTGTTAAGGCCTGTGCAAAGCATAAAACTTCTATCGTGCCTCAGGGTGGGAATACTGGCTTGTGCGGCGGCACTGTGAGTAATAGGGAGCAGATCATATTATCTACTAACCGCTTAAATTCCATTCGTGGTCTCGATGAAGATAACTACTCCATGACAGTTGAGTCGGGCGCTATCTTAGCGGACATCCAAACGGCTGCACAGCAACAAGATCGGTTTTTTCCGCTGAGCTTAGGGGCACAAGGCAGCTGCCAAATTGGGGGCAATCTTTCCACTAATGCTGGAGGGATGAATGTTTTACGCTATGGAAACACTCGCGACCTGTGCCTCGGTATCGAAGTCGTATTAGCCAATGGTGACGTGCTATCCGATTTAACTGGTCTGCGTAAAAACAATACAGGATACGACCTTAAGAATCTTTTTATCGGTGCAGAAGGCACATTAGGCATTATCACCGCGGCCACGCTGAAGCTATTTCCTCAACCTAAATGGGCAGCCACGGCCTTGATTGCGGTTCCGAAACTGCAGAATGTGGCTCACTTTTTCTCCACGCTACGCGAAGCCAGTAGCGACCAAATTAGCACTTTTGAGCTCATACCGCGCTTAGCAATTGAGCTAACCGAGCAATACTTTCCTGAGCATAAAGATCATTTTAGCCGCCCTTATCCATGGTATGTGTTGACCGTCTTACACGGAACTTCCATTGAGAACCACGTTGAAAATTGTTTAGACAAAGTGCTCACTTTCAGCCTAAGACAAAGCTGGATAAGTGACGCGGTGGTTGCACAAAATGAAACCCAAACAGAAAAGCTAATGCTCTTAAGAGAACAATTAGTAGAAACCCAGAGAAGGCAGGGCGCATGCGTATCCCACGATATTGCAGTACCGATTTCATCTATTCCCGCGTTTATTAGCCAAGCTGAAATATTAATAGAGAAAATAATGCCTGCTGCACAGCCCTACGCATTTGGCCACTACGGCGACGGCAATATTCACTACAATGTATTACAGCCCAGCGGCATAGATACGGCGGTATTTAGTGAAGCGGCACCTCAATTGACCGAAGCCATTTATAATTTAGTAAATCAATTTGAAGGTTCGTTTAGTGCCGAACATGGAATAGGCTTATTAAAAAGGCAAACCATGGCCAAATACAAGCATCCTGTAGCCATTGAGGCAATGAAAGCGATTAAAGCTGCGCTTGATCCGGACGGAATATTTAACCCCGACAAGGTCATTCCTAGTTAAGCACCCCAGAACACTGTCCAGACCAAATTGATGGATTCATCAATTTGGTCTGGACAATGTACTAGGGTGACAACCGCTCGGTCTTCCAGTCACCCGCTTCAAGTCGATAACTAAAACGGTCGTGCAAGCGATTATCACGCCCTTGCCAAAACTCGATCTGTAACGGCACTACATTATACCCACCCCAATACGGAGGCAACTCAACATCCTTGCCCTTAAATCGCAACATCGCATCGCGTTCGCGTTGCTTTAATTGCTTACGGCTGGTTATCACTGTACTTTGCGCAGATGCCCATGCGCCTATTTGGCTAGCCCGAGCGCGTGATTGAAAGTAGCGCAATGAATTATCACGGCTCACTTTACTGGCAACGCCTTGCACAATCACTTGTCGGTGCAGGCTTATCCAAGGGAATATCAAACTGACTTGATCATTTAGTGCCAATTCACAGCCTTTGCGGCTTTCGTAGTTAGTGTAGAACCTAAACCCTTTCTCATCATAACTCTTCAATAGCACCGTACGTTGCGAAGGTGCAGCTTGTTTGCTCGATGTTGCAACTATCATCGCATTGGGTTCAAATAACCCGGTAGCGATGATCTGCTCAAACCAAATTTTAAACAGTTCTAGCGGCCGCGCTGGCATTTTCGACAAACTCAATCCACTGGATGAATAAGACCGGCGTAGTTTCTGGATATCAACTGGCTGGTTCACTTGAAACTCTCAAAATAAAAAGTGGATTTTAGCGGGTTTACGAGCAACCCGTCTCCTTGTTTTAGCTATAATGCGCGCCAACAACCCTGCCCAATTTTCTCTACATTTTAAAATAATACTTTGAAGAACCACAGTAATCACTTGATCGTTGCAATGGCAATCACTGTGATGACTGCTTGTTCCAGTGTACCTGAGGAGAAGCCTACTACAATTACGCAACAGGCAGAACCACGAACTGAGAAATCTAATTCTGCCAAGCCAACACCTGAGGCACAACAAAGCAAACTCACCCTCAGCGTAGCTAAAGCAAAGCCGAAACCAAAGCACACGGTAGCGGCGCCAATACCGATAGCTCCAAAAGAGCTATGGCAAAGAATGCGTGAAGGCTTTAGCTTGCCAAAGCTAAACACTAAACGAGTCCAATTTTATGAGCGTCAGTTCACTGCAAAACCTGAATACATTCAGCGAATATTTACCCGAGCAAGCTGGTTCTTACCGAGCATTTTAGATTCGGTAGAAAAACTGGGATACCCCACCGAAATTGCCCTATTGCCCGCTGTTGAAAGTGCATTTAAACTCGATGCCAAATCCCACTCTGGCGCATCAGGGCTGTGGCAATTTATTGCCAGCACTGGAAGGCTGTATGGTATGCATGAGAATTGGTGGTATGACGCGCGGCGCGACCCTGACCTATCAACCGCAGCGGCGCTTAAGTTTTTAGGCGAGCTGAACGCAAGGTTTGATGGCGATTGGTTTTTATCTCTAGCTGGCTACAACGCAGGTGGAGGCAATATAGAAAATGCGATTCGTAAGAACAAGCGCAGTAATAAATCTTCCAATTATTCCTCATTAAAGCTGCGCAAAGAAACCGCGCATTACGTACCAAAGTTAATTGCGTTTAAAAATATTATAATTAACCCCGAGCACTTTAATATCAAACTGCCGACAATGCCGCGCAAGCCTGTTCTGACAAGCATTGATGCAGGATCGCAAACTGATTTAAGTATTTTTGCCTCTAAGATTGGGGTCGATAGTCGCACGCTTAATTTCCTCAACCGGGCATATAAGCACGGTGTTACTCCCCCAGAAGGCCCGCACCGAATCCAGATACCCATAGCCAAAGCGGCAATAGCAAAACAAGAATTAAAACAATTGGGGGAGCAAGATAAGATGCAATGGGCTCATTACCGTGTCCAGCCAGGCGATGTACTAGAGGGGATCAGTTATAAATACAATGTCTCGGTGGCGGCAATTAAACGCACCAACAAGTTGAAGTCAGATGTCATTTACCCCGGTAAAATTTTGTTAATCCCGATAATCAAAGGAGCGAAGCGTGTAATTACCAGTGTTAGTAACAATAGTGCTTCTAAACAATTGGGCACTAAGGTCACTCACCGCGTTCGCAAGGGCGACACCCTTTGGGAAATTGCGCGCAGATATGGTGTTAAAGTCGCACAGATTTCTTTGTGGAATAAGATCAGCCAATCACAAACGCTGCGGCTGGGTCAGAAATTATTGATCTATCCTAGATCGTCATAATACAACTAGCTACAGCTTAAAGCGCATGGTAATCGCGTTTTCGCGTTGCCCATCTTTTTCAGAGTAATAGTCCTTACGTATCCCTAATCTTGTCGAAACCGACCTTTTGATACAGCCGAAGCGCTGCTAAATTTGATTGGCGTACTTCTAAAAATAGGTTATCGAAATTGCGCAAAGCTAAATCTAAGCGTAAACTTTGCAGTGCTTTACTTGCGTAGTTGAGCCGCCGATACTTAGAAAACACCACAATATTTCACTGCTGTCCCGTTAACTTTCACAGCAACGAAAATTGATTAGGATTAAGGTTTGGGTGATGCATCGGGTCCCCTCGCAACAGTGCCATTAAATCACGTTTTTCAAACAAATTAAGCTGCAATACCCTCAATATTTGTTGCATCGTTTTGCCCGCCTTCGACTGCAATTTGATGAACATCAGTATTAGGTAAATACATAACGCAATCCATATTTGGGTCAATACTGCGTTCTTGCTGGTGCCGATAAATGACTTCACCTTTAAGTTCTGCTTGATCCACTTGAAGAATAATTCCACCTGCCATCTGGCTTTATAAATATCGGCGATAGTTTGAGCACTGAGCTTAAAGTGGTTGGTTAAAAACACATAATGCTTGCCTGTAGTGGCATCGCGATAACCAATACGGCGTAATCGAATCGAACACTCCTTTGCTGCTTTGACCCCCGTGAATTCAATCGTTTGATCACTGCTAAGTCCCGTTCCCTTGCGTACACTATGTCGCTTGATAACGCGGTATGCAGCATTCTTCTTTAATCGTGTGACAAAGTATATTCCCTTGTCATTCAATTTCTTATACCAAGCATAGTCGTTGTATCCACGGTCAATAACTACAATGCTGCCTTTCGGGAAAGCTACTTTCCTGCCTGCAGTAACATCAGCACATTTACCCTCGGTGATATTAACAAACTCAGGTAAGTAACCATCATGATTCAGGCCTACATGCAGTTTGATTGCCCCTTTAGTTGATCGAAAGTCTGCCCATGGGAAAACCGATAAGCACAGATCAATGGTAGATGAGTCCAGCGAATACAGGGGATTCTTGAAACGAAAGTTATGCCCTGGCGTTTTGCTCTGACAACACTTGAGTAATTGAGAGAATAGCGCTTCATAAAGGCTCGAAGGCTTGTTCTCATTGATGCGTGAAAGATTGGACCGCGTTAACACGGCACTACCAAGATGATACAAGCGGTGTGATTGAGTGCTGACATTATCAACAATATCACGCAAGCTATGACGGCCAGTCAATTGAGCTATAGTCAGGCTCACGAACTGTGACCAACGAGACGCTCTGCGGAATGAACGCCCCGAATGATGTTGAATTGCGAGTGCCTCGAATTCATGTCTCGGAACAATTTTGAGTATTTGATTTAGAACGGTATTACAATGTGACATGGTCTGATTTTCCTATTTGATTCAACGGTTTATCGCTAAACGTATTTTATCAAATTGAGAGAAAATCAGGCCTGTTTCTTTAGTGTTAACGGGACAGCAGTGACAATATTTAGTAATTCTGCTTCGCTAAACAAGCGCGTGGTTAATTCTAAAAACACGATATAGCCCACCATTTCTTCCTCTGCAACCAAGGCAATGCAGTGATGTCCGTCCTCAAAACTAGATCTAAGATCAGATAATGACCACGGATGGGTTGAAGACAGAGCCTCTTGCTGCGATAAAAACAGTAAGTCGCACTTCGCTACTGGGGTAAGACTTAACCCTGAGATAAACTCATCGCCTCTTGTAAAGCGGCCCAGACATCGCGTTTCAACAATGGGCTTTTTGTCAACTGCGCCATTGTTGGTATAGCCAGCACCGGGGCAATTCTAGTGCCAAGTTGTTGAGGAATGACCTGATAAAGCGGAACCGACTGCTTGCTCGGCAATGCTAACTTTGCAAGATGTTCTCCACAGAGTAAAATCATACTTGCTGGTGTCGACTCTAGGGCTTGTTGAAACAGCACTGCCTCATTGCAAACCTCAATCGTCTTCGGCGTAGTATCCAATGCACGGGCAATGTTGTTTATAAGGTTCTCCTCGGCTGAAAGTTCAGCGAGCACCTCACTAATAATTAACCACTGTTTACCTGCTAGTGGAGTATTTTCCTTACCTAGAAGCAGCCGCGTTTGCACACCGTTAAATGTCTGCGTAGGATTTTCAATCAGCGCTTCTCCGGTTTTCGAGCTTTCTGCTACCTCTAGTGATGCCATCTGATCGATGGCAGCCAGCTCGGTCATTTTGGTTACATCTAGGTCGGCACTACTTACCCCACCCACTGGCTCGCGCAGGCGCCACTGAGTGACGCCCATTTGTGCCAACATTTGATCAGAGTTCATTTGATAACTTAGATCGCGTTACTCAGCTGCGGATGCGCTTTCTCTTGCATCGTGTAAAGCTTGTTCAGCGCATTGATATACGCTTTAGCAGAAGCTTGTACGATGTCTAAATCGGTGCCATGGCCATTCACCACACGTCCACCTTTTTCAAGGCGCACACCAACTTCTCCTTGCGCATCGGTGCCCGTTGTAATGGCATTGACGGTGTATAGCAACAAGCGACTGTCGGTACCAACCAAGCTTTTAATTGCTTGAAACGTAGCATCGACCACGCCATTGCCGTTCGCGTTAATTGAACTCGCTTCGCCGTCTATCTCCATTTCGATCGTTGCTTCTGAAGAAGAATCAGATTGTGTGTTGGCAGATAAACTCAATAGCTTAAATTTTTGGCTGGCTTTTTCAGCAGCCACGGTAGTCACCAATGACATTAGGTCGTCATCATAGATATCATGCTTATTGTCTGCCAAGTCCTTAAAGGCGACAAAAACGGCATTAAGTTCTTCGTCACTCTCGAACTTCACGCCTAATTCTTTTAAGCGGTCTTTAAATGCGTTACGCCCAGAATGTTTGCCAAGCACCATGCGGTTAGCGGACCAACCCACGTCTTCAGCGCGCATTATTTCATAGGTCTCACGATTTTTTAGAACACCATCTTGATGAATGCCCGCTTCATGGGCGAAGGCGTTAATGCCCACAATAGCCTTATTAGGTTGCACTGGGAAGCCAGTTACGCTGGAAATTAACCGGCTAGCCGGTACTAATTGAGTGGTATCGATATTGGTTTCGCAAGGAAAATAGTCGGGCCTGGTGCGCACGGCCATTACAATTTCTTCTAGTGATGCATTACCTGCTCGTTCTCCCAAGCCATTTATTGTGCACTCTACTTGACGCGCACCGTTTATCACGGCGGCTAAAGAGTTTGATACTGCTAGGCCCAAGTCATTATGGCAATGCACAGAAAATACCGCCTTATCAGAATTTGGAACCCGGTTAATTAAATCTCCAATCAAGGCGCCAAAAACTTCTGGCATAGCATAGCCAACCGTATCAGGTATATTAACCGTGGTTGCGCCTGCATCGATGACTGCTTCTAAAATACGACATAAAAAATCTGGTTCAGAACGCCCTGCGTCTTCAGGTGAAAATTCAACGTTGTCGGTGTAATTACGTGCCTGCTTAACCGACGCAACCGCTCGCTCAATCACTTGGTCTGGCTCCATACGCAGCTTGGTCTTCATATGTATGGGCGAGGTCGCAATAAAGGTATGAATGCGCCCTGATACCGCGGGTTTAAGCGCATCACCGGCCCGTTCAATATCACCGGGGTGGGCACGTGCTAACCCACATACCGTGCTGTTCTTTATCTCTTTGGCAATCGCATTCACCGCTTCAAAATCACCCGGGCTTGCAACCGGAAAGCCCGCTTCAATCACATCCACACGCATCTTCTCTAGCAAACGCGCGATTTGCATTTTTTCTTCTAAGGTCATCGACGCACCGGGGCTCTGCTCGCCATCGCGCATCGTTGTATCAAATATAATTAATTGGTCACTCATGGCTTATGCCCTATAGTTTAATTCAGTAGATTTGTTGACTTAATAAAGCCAACGGGTATAACAACAGAATGTGGGGGGATTTATATCTGCGCCAAGCGCAGCAGAGTCAGTGAAGACAATAGCAGCCCGTTTGCATCACTGGTGTGCGCAAAGCTGGTAACAAATGTGTTTGTCTGGGCGTTCATCTAAGCGAAGTCTAACGAGACTGAATTTGAAAGGCAACCAATTTATTACAAAGCAGCGACGTGCTCTAAATAAGTCTATAAAATAAACACACTTAAACCATAGAGTTAATTGTCGATATGCCCGATCAGGCGAGCATCTTTAATCCCGCATTTGCAGTGATCATACTGACAATCGTGGTGTGGGTTTACATGTACTCTAAGCGAATCCCCTTTATAATAAAAAAGCGAATCCGCTTAAAAACGTTGATCCCTGCCGAACTACAGAAATGGTCTCCTCCTGACGTATCTAATCCATCGGACAATCTCAAAAATCTGTTTGAAATCCCCGTTATTTTTTATTTCACCACCGTTTATTTATTCGTCACACAACAAGTAGATCAATTGTACTTGGTGTCGAGCTGGTGTTTTGCAATTTTTAGAATATTGCATAGTACCGTTCACTGCAGTTTTAACTCGGTGCTTTTGCGATTTTCGCTTTATGTTATATCGACGTTATGCCTTATATTTATCGTATTGCGAATCATCTTCGCCGCCGCGTTATAAACAACACCTATGCTCTAATTAAAGGATAGCGTGCCCTTTGAATAGAGATTGAAGGGCAACCGATTTGTTTGAGACTTACCAAGGCAACAGCAAAATCACGTTTGTTAGTAGACCTGATCATGATTGCCAATATCGACAAGAATAATATCGTCATCTTGAATGACAAATTCTAAAACAATGCGATAACTCATATTTATCGATATAGATGACAAGCCGTTTAACTTTCCGTGCGAGCGGTGCAAACGAAGGGAGGGGTGTCCAGGGTTCACTTCTAATAGTTCTAAGGTATTGCGATATTGCTTTTGGATTTCAGGGTGTTTACTTAGAATTTCTTTTGCTCGTCTTAGATAACTTTCAGGATAGATTAGCCTAGGCATTGCCTATTATGCGTTTCATGTGCTCATCAACACTTTCGACTATGAAACGGTTTTCGGCAACGTCTGCTTTGGCCTCCTGCAAGGCAACCATGAGTTCATATTCACGAAACTTCACATATTTATCAAGGTCAATGACTACGTATCGGTCTTGCCCACGAACTGAAATAATAACTTCATCGTCAGTTTTTAAGCGCGACTCTACTACCGAAACACCTTTAGTTTTTAGCTCGTTAGCGCGTTCAAGAAACTACCACCTATTGAGTATTATTAATAGTGCTAATTATAATGCTTACAATCATACTTTTCAAGCGCTAGTCTTGTCCTGTGTTACGAGTAAATTATCTGTCCTGATAATTAGCAAATAAACTGTCCGGATTTATCCTCCTCCCTTTTGGGAAGTGAGATGAGCCAGATAGCATTTCTAAATAAGGTAAAACAGATGAGATTTGAAGAAGCATATGAAGCTTATCAAGCTAAACGACTATCACCAGCGGATGCTGCCACAATACTGGGTGTTTGTGATCGAAGTTTTCGTAGGTACATTAATAAGTACGAAGAATCAGGATTGGATGGGCTGTTAGATCAGCGACTCAATCAGCCCTCACACAGGCGGGCACCCGTAGACGAAATGATCAAGCTACAAGACCTATACTCAACACGCTATCAAGGCTGGAATGTGCGCCACTTCCATACATGGTATCAACGCGAGCACCAAGGTAAGCGTAGCTACAGTTGGGTTAAGAATAAGCTACAAAGCGCAGACCTGGTGCGTAAATCTAAAACACGCGGCCCTCACCGCATTAAACGTCTACCTGGCGCCTTGCCAGGTAGGATGATTCACCAGGATGGCAGTACTCACCAATGGGTACCTGATGTGTCTTGGGACTTAATCGCCACCCTGGATGATGCCACCAATAAGCATTATTCCATGCGCTTTGTCGAAGAGGAAGGCACGCACAGCAGCTTGCTTGGGGTTAAAGATGTACTTAAGGTGAAGGGGCTATTCTGTTCGTTTTACCCTGACCGAGGCAGCCACTATTGGCATACGCCTGAGGCTGGCGGCAAGGTGGATAAGAATGGCCCAACTCAATTTGGGTTGGCGATGAAGAGATTAGGCATTGGCATGATAGCGGCTTATTCTCCTGAAGCCAGAGGCCGTTCCGAACGTGCGTTTGGCACACACCAAGGGCGATTACCGAACGAGCTTGCGTTGATGGGTATCACTGGCATGCAAGCGGCTAATAAATACCTTAGAGATCATTATATGCCCAGACACAATAAAGAATTCAGTCATCCAGCTAGAGAGCAAGGCAGCGCCTTTGTGCCGCTTGCGGGCATCGATCTTGACGATTATCTATGCGAACAGTACGAGCGTGTGGTGGGTAAAGACAACAGCGTACAGTTTGAGACGCTGTCTCTGCAGCTACCTAAAGATCAACACCGCTATCATTACGTCAAAGCTAAAGTATAAAGTATCGCGCCACCTTGATGGCTCATTGTCGATTGATCATGGCCCAAGGCGATTAGGCCGATACACAGCCGATGGAATACTGGTGCAACAAAAACAGATTAAGAGCAAAGTTGCGTAACCGGGCTTCGCAATTTGCCGCCGATGAATTCATTACGGGCTACGCCCTTCACTCATTCATCGGCAATAACTAAAGCGGACAGACTATGTGTTAATAATCCGGACAGTTCTATTTACTTCTAACAGTACACTGTCCAGACCTGTCAGGGTTAAGCTGGCGATGTTTACGTCAAGTGCTGTATCATAGGTGATTGACCAAATTCTAATAACAACACAGCCTTATGGAAAACAAACTTGAAATCAAGTGGTACAACACCATTCGGGTGAAGCTAATTGCAGTTTTTATTATCACCGCGACTTTGATAACTTCTTTGGCAGGTTATTTTGTGTATAAAAATATAGCCAACACCCAGCAGGCCGACCTCTCTGAATTGGCTAGCGTGTCTGCTTCGCGTATGGCGCAGCATTTAATTCGGCCGATGTGGGACGTAGATGTTGAGCAAGTTAATAAGTTGCTTGAGGTTGAAATGCAGGAGCGCAAGATCGAGGCCATCGTGGTGCGAGATGAAGACCATCAAACGCTATTTGCGGCAAAAGAAAGGGGTGAGGACGGTGCAACTAAAGATTCAGTGGGTACGATAATCGGTGATTTCGACAAAGTCGACCGCAACATCATTAGTGATGACGGTGACGATATTGGTACGGTTAGCGTATTTATTACCTCAAAATATATGCACGAGGAATTAAGTAAGTTTTTGAGGGTTTTGGTTTTAACATTGGTGGTGCTAAACCTGTTTATTTTTGTGATTATGATGAATGTATTGGGTCGTATGTTGGTAGACCCCTTGTCGAAGCTAACCACAGTGGCAAACCAAATATCAAAAGGCCAATTGAATAAATTGATCGACTACGAATCAAACGACGAACTTGGGCACTTGACGAATTCGTTTAAGCGCATGCAGGCCAGTGTTAAAATCTTGGTGCGCAAAATTCGTGCGAATTCGGATAAGTAAGTTGGCTTTCAAGCGTTTGAACTATAGGTTGGAGGTTCGTGAACTACGCGGCAACCAACCTTTTTAAAACCATCTAAATAAACCTATATACCCACAACGGACATTTCAGGTATACCTGCGTTCACTGCTGTCCCGTTAACACTAAAGAAACAGGCCTGATTTTCTCTCAATTTGATAAAATACGTTTAGCGATAAACCGTTGAACCAAATAGGAAAATCAGACCATGTCACATTGTAATACCGTTCTAAATCAAATACTCAAAATTGTTCCGAGACATGAATTCGAGGCACTCGCAATTCAACATCATTCGGGGCGTTCATTCCGCAGAGCGTCTCGTTGGTCACAGTTCGTGAGCCTGACTATAGCTCAATTGACTGGCCGTCATAGCTTGCGTGATATTGTTGATAATGTCAGCGCTCAATCACACCGCTTGTATCATCCTGGTAGTGCCGTGTTAACGCGGTCCAATCTTTCACGCATCAATGAGAACAAGCCTTCGAGCCTTTATGAAGCGCTATTCTCTCAATTACTCAAGCGCTGTCAGAGCAAAACGCCAGGGCATAACTTTCGTTTCAAGAATCCCCTGTATTCACTGGACTCATCTACCATTGATCTGTGCTTATCGGTTTTCCCATGGGCAGACTTTCGATCAGCTAAAGGGGCAATCAAACTGCATGTAGGCCTGAATCATGATGGTTACTTACCTGAGTTTGTTAATATCACCGAGGGTAAATGTGCTGATGTTACTGCAGGCAGGAAAGTAGCTTTCCCGAAAGGCAGCATTGTAGTTATTGACCGTGGATACAACGACTATGCCTGGTATAAGCAATTGAATGACAAGGGAATATACTTTGTCACACGATTAAAGAAGAATGCTGCATACCGCCTTATCAAGCGACATAGTGTACGCAAGGGAACGGGACTTAGCAGTGATCAAACGATTGAATTCACGGGGGTCAAAGCAGCAAAGGAGTGTTCGATTCGATTACGCCGTATTGGTTATCGCGATGCCACTACAGGCAAGCATTATGTGTTTTTAACCAACCACTTTAAGCTCAGTGCTCAAACTATCGCCGATATTTATAAAGCCAGATGGCAGGTGGAATTATTCTTCAAGTGGATCAAGCAGAACTTAAAGGTGAAGTCATTTATCGGCACCAGCAAGAACGCAGTATTGACCCAAATATGGATTGCGTTATGTATTTACCTAATACTGATGTTCATCAAATTGCAGTCGAAGGCGGGCAAAACGATGCAACAAATATTGAGGGTATTGCAGCTTAATTTGTTTGAAAAACGTGATTTAATGGCACTGTTGCGAGGGGACCCGATGCATCACCCAAACCTTAATCCTAATCAATTTTCGTTGCTGTGAAAGTTAACGGGACAGCAGTGACCTGCGTTAGTTTTTGTAGGCGAACCGAGTGTATCTCCCAAGTGCGATAACGACTTTGCTCGGTGATGTTGCAACAAATTAGTCAGTTTCTACAATTAAGCTCAGTCGAGTTATTGGCAATGTGGCTTGTAGTGCTTTTCGCGGCAATTATTCGCGGCTACGCGGGTTTCGGGTTCTCCGCAATCGTGGTGGCCTCGTTATCCCTTGTTTCCCCAACTCGCGAAATCGTTCCGCTGGTAGTGTTGCTAGAAATAGTCGCCAGTGTGCAAATGTTTCCAAAAGTTTGGCAGCAGATTAATTGGCGCTTGGTATGGTGGCTGCTGATTTGTGGCTTGGTGTTTATCCCGTTAGGCCAGGTGGTTCTAAAATCAGTGCCAATTGAGCCCATGCGCATTGTATGTGCGACGGCTTTATTGCTCGCAGTTGGATTGATTTCTAAAGGTTATCAGTTTCCTATTAGTAATTCGCCAAAGGGATGGGCTTTGGTGGGTGCGATAGCCGGTACTATGAATGGTTTGCTAGCGATGGGAGGCATGTGGGTCATGATCTTGCTTTTAGGTACGCCCATACAAATTCAGATGCTTAGGGCTTCTTTGGTGGCCTATTTTTTCTTGGTTGATTTTTATACCGGCGCAATTGGCATAATGAATGACTTGCTCACTGCGCCCATAATTTGGCGTTCGGTATCGTCGTTGCCATTTTTGTTTCTCGGCGTATTCTTAGGCACAAAGCAATTTGAAGGCGCAAATGAAACCACCTTTCGTAAAGTAGTTCTGGCAGTGCTGGCTGGTTTAGCCATGTTATTGGTGTTAAAGGCACTATGGGCCGCTATTTGAGGGCACACCACAGATGCCTTGCAATTATTATCCCTCCTAACAATTTACTTACGGTGACGACATAAGCCGCACCTTCACTCGGCCGTCGCGAACGGATGTGAAGCGATTACCTAAATGCATTATGGGTAAGTATTAGAATTCATCATATGACCACTCTCGCCATGATTTCAGAGCCGGGAAATACAAACCTAGTTTAATCGGCATATCAGGCTCAAGCCCACGAACCAGGGTGCCGTAATCGTTTAATTGTTCGCTGTAACGCTTTTGCTGTTCATCTAAAAATGGCTCTACGTTGGAGCCTTTGTGCGGGCTGGTTTTAAAATCAACCACCCATCGCGTTCCCGCGCTATCAATAAAGCACCGGTCGATAATGTGATGCTGAACTTGCCCACGGATTACACCGCTCAAAGCCCATTCAATCTCTATCGATTGGTGAGAGGGTTTGAATATCCAATGCGCTTTTTCATCTTGCTGAGTGTTTTCTAGATATTGCATAACCAAATCGGTCGCATCGATATTATCTTCGTTCACCAAACCCAATTGGGTGAGTTGTCGCTCTACGTAAGGCTTTAAACTGGGCAAATCCCAATCAGCCAAGTTTTCCCAGCCACGAATTTGCATCACCTTGTGTACAACAATACCGACCATCCGCGCCTGGTCTTGCGCCCATTCGTATTCTAGTGGCGTCGAAGCGTTCGACTGATGTGGCTTAACCCTTAGTGGTTCAGGTAAGTTTAGCGGAGGAAGATTAAGCTTTAGACGCCTAATAAAGTTTTGTGGTCGTGCGTCCTTTTTTGCATCGATAGATGCGATTTGAATCATGCTGTCCCGAAAATCTTTACCGAGCTGACCCCACAGTAAGTGCATAAGGCTGCTAGATTCAGGGTTGGCGTTCTCTTTCTTTAAATGCCCATACAGGTGCAGCGCTGATTTAGCGCGGGTAACACCAACATAAAGTAATCTACCAGCTTC
The DNA here is from genome assembly GCA_965237485.1 of Candidatus Poriferihabitaceae bacterium. Lineage (GTDB taxonomy): Bacteria > Pseudomonadota > Gammaproteobacteria > Arenicellales > Poriferihabitantaceae > JAAELZ01. Next base: position 119,736 of record CBDEFQ010000009.1, read on the forward strand.
CAGTTGTTCGCGTTGTTTGTCGCGGTGCGTTATCCAATCCGTGTGCTTTGTTTCTTCTTTGCTAGGGTAATTGGCTGGCGCAATTAGCGCAGGTTTTGAGTGTGAGCTGGCATCCCATTTTAATAACTTAGCGGTTTGATCATTAGTTTTTTGCTTGCCGCATAAGCCCACTAAAAACACCGTGTCAAATTCAAGCCCTTTGGCTTTGTGCAGCGTGAGTAATTTAATATGCGCGCTAGGTGACGAAACACGTGTTTGGTTAACCGATTTGTCCAAACTTTTGGCGGTAATACTTTGGTTTTGTTTGTCTAGCTCTCGAAGCAAATTAAAGTAAGCATCACAATAAGCTAGCTCGTGTTCTAAAGCGCAGGCCGGGCCGCTTAGTGCCAGCCAGGCGTTGCGCACTCGGTTGGTTAAGTCGCCGTGGTAATGGTCGATGCGTGGCTTAACAATACCTTCAAGGTGCTGATATCGAGCCGCCCCGTCCGGGCTTAATTCTGCTAACACTTCATCGTTACCCCACAATGAAATTTTGTTGCGGTTATTGGCTCTTAAAATAGTGATATCACTTAAGGTTAGACCGCACCAAGGTGCGCGTAAAATACTCAGCCAAGCAACGATATCTAAAGGGTGTAGAAATAAGCGAGTGATGGCCATTAAGTCTTGAATACAAGATTGATCGCCCAACATTTCGACCTCGATGGATTCAAATTCAATACCAGATTGCCTCAAAGCGCTAGCTACGCCTTTAAGGTGGTTGCGAGTTCGCGCAAGTACTGCGATTTCATGGTCTTGAGACACTTGCTTTGCCAGTTCTTGAACTTGTTGTGCGACGACTTTTCCTTCATCGGCAGCATGGCCAGAAACCACCAATTGGCAATGGGCAATGCCAATGCTCTCTTGATTAAAAGCCAAAGAAGAGCTGAATTTAACCGCACCTAATTCAGGTTGGTCTTCTTTGCTTAGCACGTCCGGCAATATTTGATTTACCCATTGCACCAAGGGCGCGGTTGAGCGAAAGTTGGTGTTTAACCTTAAGTCTTTAGGGCGAATATCATTAATGCCGTGATCGCGTACATCTAAAAACACCCGTACATCGGCGTCACGGAAACGATAGATAGACTGCATTGGGTCGCCCACTAAAAATAGGCTGCGACCGTCATTCGGCTGCCAGCCAGTAGTTAAGCGTTCTAATAGTCTAAGTTGGTGGGGCGAGGTATCTTGAAACTCATCCATTAAAATATGGTTGAGCTTGGCATCCAGCATTAAGGCTAGATCGGAGGGTTGCTGTAAGTTACCCAATGCATCGATGGCTTGGGTGGTAATTTGCGGGTGGTCTGCTACGCCGCGCTCACTCATCAATAGATATAGCTCCGAGGCTAAACTAGGTAGCACAGAAGTTACCGCGTTTAAGAGGGCAGTTTGGACATCGTCAAAATGCGGACTGGGTAGTTGATTAACCCGCACTATTGCATCGATAACCTCTTGGTTATCAGCAAGGCTTTCAATTATTTTAACAAGTTGTTTCTTCTCTTTATCTTTTGAAGCTGGGCCTAAGCCCATCCTCGCGTTAATACCGTTTGCTTTGCGAAGAGATTGGCCCGTTATTAGTAAGGCGTGAATGGTTTGCCACTGATCCAAGTTATTATGATCGTCAGAACCGTGGCCATTCGAATGCGCTCGCATTGCAATTCCAAAAGCCGTGCCCTGATGTTGGCCTTCAATATGTGCTGCACAGTAGTCCGCAATTTGTAAAAGTTCATTAATGGTAGCTTCGCTAAACAGGCTATGAATTACGCTTAATTCCTTTTCCACTAACTGTTGCCAAGCTAGCGAAATTTCGGCCTGCAATACGTTTGCGTCCCCTCTTCCTAAAATCAAAGGTAACCATCGGTCTCGGGTGTAAAGCATGTTTGCCAAACGTATTTGCAGGGTGGCCAGGTTGCCTTCTAGCTTAATCAGCAAGGTGGCTATTGCTGTGCCACTTGCATTGGATTTGTTTTCGAGCTTGGTAATGCAATTGAGCGCAGCTTGCTGGTATAACAACTCTGGGTTTTTCTCGATTTGGGGCATAGCACCAAAGCGTGCTGACCAGGGCATTCTTCTCACCAAATCTGCACAGAGCGAGTCGATTGTCATAATGCGCAATCGCCCCGCGTTCTCGATCAGATTCCAATTGTGTTTTTTGTCCTGCTCGACGGCTGCTAAGGCAAGGACGTGCAAATCTTGCTCATGTTCGTCAAATGCTTCGCCGTTCACTGCTTTTGCCAAGCTAATTATTACGCGCTCTCGCATTTCTTGCGTGGCTTTGCGGGTAAAAGTAATTGCCAGTATTTCTTCAGGCTTCTGAACGCCGGCTAGCAACGTAAGCAAGCGGCGCACTAACAACCCAGTCTTGCCAGAGCCTGCTGGCGCTTGAACGATAAAAGAAACGTTCGGGTCGAGTGCTAGGTGTCGCTGCGCTTGATCGCTGGGTTTATTTATCATCGCTTTCAATACTGTCAGCACTCAGTTCCTTAATGCGGCAAAATGAAGTGAACTCGCAATGCACACAGGTCTTGTTCTTGTCTTTGGGGTCAACAATCGCATCACCATTACGAAATGCTAACGCTAGCTTTTCAAGCCGATCTTTCCATAAAGGAAATAAGTTGTCCCACTCTTCAAGGTCTTTATAGATGTTGCTGGCCTTGCTGTGCCGATCCGGCGGCTTAAGACCTGGCAGTAAGTCGGTTTCGGCGGTTAAGCCAATTAAGCCAGTATTTTTAGCGTTAATCTGTCCGTACGCAATAGCTTCCACTTCGCCCATTTGTTCTGCGACAGCAAGAGCATATAGCGGTAGTTGAGGGCTGTTCGGTCGATCACTACACCAATCCTTTTCTGTATTATTGCCGCCGGTTTTATAGTCAATGACTGCATTGCCAATGCGGCCCTCGAGTTCGTCAACTCTATCGATAATAAAACGTAAGCCCAAACCAGCAAGCGAATATTCGATTAGTTGCTCGTGATGGCTAACGCCGAACGGAGCGCGAGTGGCCTCCAAATCTAGCCAATTAAGCAATAAGGTTTTTATGCGGCTAGCCTGCGCACTATCAAATTGCTGCTTTAAACCACTGGTTCTATTTCGTTTAGAAATAGCAGGAGATATTAAAGAATCCAGCTTTTGTTCAAGTTGGTGGGAGTCAGTTAAGGCAAGCAAATTATGTTGGGTATTAACCTGAGCCCAAAACTTGTGTAATATTTCATGTACTAGAGTGCCGTGAGTTCGATGATCAGTTCCAGGCTCAGGATTTGGTTCTTGCTCGGCAAGTAAACGGTACTTGGCGTAAGCCTGAAACGGACACGATGCCTGCGATGCAATTAAGCCAGCACCGCCCTGAGCTTTATCTGACTCAAATGGAACGCCCATATCATCTTGAATGGATTCTAGCTCTCCATGCGCATCACGAATCGCGCTATAAATATCAAAAGGCTTAATAGTAGGCTCGCTCAATTCAATATGCGATATCAACGGACTAGGCCCAACTGAAATATCGTCAATATTACTAGCATGGCTAACCGCCACTTCAGGTGCCATCGCTAACAACTGCTTTATCTTCTCTTTGGCATATTGCAAGAATATCTCAGGCACCGCATCAGGGATGCCTTTCTCCTTCTGAATACTTAACGGAATAAAGGGGTTAACCTGCGGTTTAGGCGGCCAAGCATTTTCATGAAAGCCGGCAAGCCAAACCGCATCAAAAGTAAGCTCAGCAGCTTCAAGCACCCCCATAATATGAATTTGTACATTGGGGTTGGCTTGGTCTTGATAAATGGTTTGGTCACAAAGCCGGCGGATGGATGACAGCGCTTCAGAGAGATAAACAGGCTCACTTGCCACATCTAGTGAAGCAAATTGACCTAGGCATCCATTCCAGCTTTCAAAAACTTGGTGTTCGTGACTATTTAACCCACTCTTGGGCCAAGCTAACAGCAGAAGAACTTCTCGGAAGAAAGTCGCCCATTTTCGATAAGTTCTCTGACCTGTAGTTTGTTTTTTAAGCGCCAATAACGCTTCGAAAACCGCTCTAATTTTAGCCTCATCTTCCTTCTCAGGGTTGAGTGCGTGAACTAAAGTAAAAAGATCCATTTCATACGGCACTCGCTTTCTAAGCTTAATCGCAATATTTGCACGGATTTCAACGCCAAGTTTAATATCCGATAGCGGAGATATTAGCCAATCACTCAAATCTTGGAATTGGAATTGCGCCAATAATCCCAAGTGCATCAACGCCGATTTGCCAAGCTCGGTTTCAGATAACGAGGTTCCAAGAGATAGATGATAAGGTTTCTCGTGGTCTAGTCCTAACTTAGGCGTAACAGTATTCAGAATTTGCAATTGGTCTTCCAGTGCTTGGATCGCGGTATCTTTAATAGATTGAGTGTCAGGGCATATCAAAGCTATGCGAATGTTTGAAGAGTGCTTAGTTTTCTCAAATGCCCATATAGCAATGCTGCTCCATTCTTCTTGTACGTTAGAGAAGCGATGCCTATATTTAGGTTCGTTTACATAAAGATAACTAGGTGGAACTATGTTGATTTCACTTCCGTTTGACTGCAGTTGCTCAATAAAGTGGTTTTGACTCGGAAGGAAGTAATCAAACCCGAGAAAGGAGATACTGGATCTAGACAACTCCTCAAATTTGCCACTGTTAGATAAATAAGGTAACTGTCCTACACTGATCCAGTTATTTTTTTTTAACGTCTCACCTAATCCGGAATACCAAGTTGTAAATAACGCATAGTCATTATCTACAAACTTTTGTAACGCAGATAACTTAATATTCCATTCGAGGCATAAATTCCAAGCTTCTAAAAGTAAACGAGTAGCAGATTTAGCATCCCAAAGTGAATTGTTTGTATTCTCTGGGTCAGGGAAACTACTTAGTCTGTCTAACACCCTTTCAGAGACTTTCAATAGTTGCGCATTATCAAGTATTGCATGCCCAAGTTTTTCGTCATTCCATAGCTTAGCCACCCAACCGAGAAACGGTAAAATAGCGTCGTTCTTCCACGCTTTTTCACCTCTTTCTAGGCGAGTCAGGTCTGTAAGTAATTGCTGTTCGTGCGCAAGTCTATTTGTTGAGGTGACTACAACAGATTTCGCGGGAAATATTAGTTGGGCGGTGCTATTCAAATCCAAGTTTTGTTAAGAACATAAATTTTAGAGAATACCTTAAATCGCAGGATTACGCCAGGGCAAGTCTTGTCCAACATGAAATGATACTGAGCTAAGGGACTGATTCTAATCGGAAATGATACCGAACTAATCTAATTTCTGTTCATGATGGTGAATGAATACCATTATGAATGACCACCATATAGATACCCTTGATAAGGCACGCTTGTTGCTACAAGGCACTGATGAAATCGATCTGGCAATCGACGGTAAACGCAATCGCTATGATTTCATCAAACGCACCTTAATGCGTTTCAAATACAGCAAACTGGGTCGAGCCGATAAGGGTCTTGTGCTGCGTTATATCACACGCATCAGCGGTTACTCTTATGTGCAAGTGAAACGCCTGGCTGCCAGCTATCTCAAGCACGGTAGAATCCAGTGGCGACATCGTGCCACAAGGGGCTTTGCTAGACGCTATAGCAATCAAGACATTAAGCTTCTAGCAGATATGGATGAACTCCACGGTACGTTATCAGGCCATGCCACTAAGAAACTCTGTGAGCGCGCCTTAGTTGTCTATGAGCAAACTGAGTATTGAAGTGGACCCCATGATTAGGACAGGTTGAAGGCCAAAATAAGGAGTTATTTTCTGTTTTATAATTGTTCAAAACGAGGAACAGAAAATGAGTAAAAAGCGTAGAAACCATGCCCCACCATTCAAAGCCAAAGTTGCTCTTGCAGCAATCAAAGGTGATGAAACATTAAGCAATCTTGCTAGTCGTTATGACATCAATGCAAATCTTATCGTCAAGTGGAAGAAACAATTGCTCGATAGCTCAGCTGAAGTCTTTGCATCAGGCACAGGCTTATCTCCAAACCGAGAATCAGAGATTAAATCATTACAGGCAAAGATCGGTGAAATCACCATGGAAAACGATTTTTTATCAAAAGCGCTCGGTCGTTAAACAGACCTGAGCGCAAAACTATGATTAATAAAAGCAATAAACTATCGTTAGTTCGTCAGTGTAAATTGTTGAAGATTCATCGTTCCCATGTTTATTACAAAACCTCACCTGCTAATGAGGATGACTTGGAACTGATGCATCTGATTGATCGCATTCACCTCAATCGGCCCTTTCTTGGCAGTAGACGCATTCGTGATGTGTTGCAAGATGTAGGCCATCGAGTTGACCGTAAACATGTGCGACGCTTAATGCGTAAGATGGGCATTAAAGCCATCTATCCTAGGCCTAACACCAGCAAGAAGAAGGCGGGGCACAAGATTTATCCTTATCTGCTAGGTGGGTTGGCCATCAATCAACCCAATCAAGCTTGGTGTACCGATATAACTTATATCCCGATGCCTAAGGGCTTTGCTTATCTTACCGTTGTGATGGATTGGTATTCTCGTAAAGTGCTGTCATGGCGGCTTAGCAACAGCATGGATAGCGCATTCTGCGTAGATGCTTTGGAAGAGGCACTGCATTACTACGGCAAGCCTGAGAGTTATGCCCGAATCTGGTGTATGAGGCATTTTCTTCAAGCGGCCTCGGTTTGATCTGAGTAGTCATTAGTTTGCTCTATTCCATCTTTAAATGGAACCCCTTGAATCACTTTTGCTAGATAGGCGAACCCGCGTATTCGGTTCCACTTTTTCTCTGCGCACTGACCCAGCTTGAACATCATACTTAACATGCCATCACGGCTAAGACATCCCTTGCATCGTTTGGTACGGTGTCGGATAGTCGCGAATGTTGGTTTAATTGGATTCGTAGTACGTATGCTCATCCAGTGCTTGGCAGGGAACGAGTAGAACGTCATTAACTCTTCGCGATCTTTTTCCAAGCACTGCGTGGCTTTTGGATACTTGTCTTGACAGGTTTTAATGAATAATTGATAGGCACTTTGCGCCGCTTCTTTGGTTTCTTCCTGCCAAATGTTATGCAGAGCTGCTTTTGCTTTGGGCTGCACCGATTTAGGCAGCTTGTTCAGCACGTTGGCCGTTTTATGCACCCAGCACCGTTGATGTTTAGTGCCAGGATAGACTTCTTCCAGGGCATTCCAAAAGCCTAAAGCACCATCACCGATGCCCCGCTCTGGTTGATTCAGGCCTCGCTCCTTGAGTGCCAACAACACCTCTCGCCAACTCTGCGTAGACTCTCGCTCACCGTCTTCAATCGCCAGTAATTTCTTGTGACCGCGCTCATTCACTCCGATGACAACTAAGGCACAGAGCCGGCCCTCATCGCCGCGCAGGCCGCTGTGTATCCCGTCCGCCCATAGATAAACCCATCGATCTCGATCTAAACCTTCTCTATTCCAATCCTTGTACTCCTGAGACCACGTTGCTTTGAGCTTACTCACTGTGCTTGATGATAACCCAGTCGCTGATTGACCCACTAGCACGCTCAGTGCATCCCCCATTTCTCCAGTGCTGACACCCTTGAGATACAGCCAAGGCAAGGCCGCTTCCAGTGTTCTCGTTTTACGCACATACGGCGGCACTAAAGCAGACCGAAAGGTGATCGGTACTCCAGTGCGGGAGCGCACCTTGGGGATACGTACTTTGACTGGGCCGATCCCGGTTTGCAGTTCACGTTCTGGCAAATAGCCGTTACGAACGACACCAGCGTGTCCTGAATCTGAGACTTTGTCACAATTGCGATACAGCCGTTCAGATAACTCACTCTCGACCGCGGTTTGAATGAGTTGCCTAGCGCCATTGCGAATCAATTCTTGCAGCGGATCGATGCTTTGCTCTGGCTTTTCAAAGGAAATAATTTTATTCTGTTTCATAGTGGCGTATGTCTGTGGAAGTTTAAGTTGTTGTAAACTCAATTCATCCCGATACGCCGCTTTTAGTCAACTACTCCATACACCACTTTCAGGCATAACTCATTTCTTGTCTAATGTGTCGGGTAACCAAACGCCCGCAAAGTTAGGCACTTCGCAATCTTCTTCTAATAAAACACCTGCCTTTTTAATCTGCGTATTTATAGCGGGTATCAATATCATTAACCCTAGATAAATCAGTTAAACGCGGAAAAGACATGTAAGCAATTGAAGTGCATAGTGAAATCAAAAAAGTCGCGGTCACCTTTATTGGTGATAAGGTTTTTTTGATTTTGCCAGGTGCATCAAGCGCTTGCATGGATTTTCGTGTTTTAACTGATTTATCTAGGTTAATGTTGCATTATGCATTACATGTAAGTATAATCAAAATGTTCTTTTCAAACCTGAGCTGAGCCATGGAGAAAGGAGAAAGTGATGAAATTATTACTACGCATGATTCTGTTAATAGCTCTATCGATATCAAACCAAGTAATGGCAGCTCCGATTTCCACACCATTACCGGCATGGTTTTTATTAGCAGCGTGTAAAGAATCCGAAACCAATGAATACGCTAGAGGCTTTTGCGGTGGAGCAATAGATGCTCTATACAGCTCAATCCAGGAATGGTGTGTTCCTGGCAGTATTACTCATGGGGAGATTAAAGCGCATATTAAGAACGAGCTCTTAAAAACTGACCCACCTTTTTCAAAAACTGCATTTGAGTTTATAAATAGGTCGGTTCAAGAGGCATGGCCATGTCACTGAGAGGCTAGTCTGGATACGAAGAAAGGGGTCAGACCCCTTTAAAGCTGTGACCACTCCTAACGAATAAGGATAAGTCGCCGCGCAGCCGCGACTTTATCCAATTGTTGAACAAGCCCGGGGGGTTACCTCTATTAAGTAAATATATCCGCTACTGGTCCTTGTGACTTTAAGCGTTCAGGGTTTCGCTTAAGATTGCAGGCGAGTGGGCGTCTCACTCGCCGAGTGATGGTACTTTCTTATTGCATAAAGCTGGGGTCCTCCGTATTAAGTGACTTTAGTGAGCTTGTTGGATCTAAGCAATTAACCTGATTCGAAGCGACGGCGACAAAAGCCAATGATAACCAGAGGCGTGGCGCAGTGCTTGCAACGCCAAATTGGTCTTTGTCGTTTTGGCCTGATTGGTCCGGACGGTACAACCACCTGCAAGGCCCATTGCACTCGCTTTAAGGTTTGTTTGGCGTTGCCGTGCACAAAACCGTAATCGCGCACCCGGCGAAACCCCTTTGGTAGAACGTGTTGCAAAACCAATGCAATGAACGCCTTTGAGTCGAGGCAGCGGGTGCGGGATTTGCCTTTGTTGTCCTGATAACGAAAGGTGATTTGACCATCGCGATCACTGAGAATATTGTTCTCACTAATAACCCCGCGATACAGATACCGCGAGAGATATTTAAACGCCGGTAAGCCTTTGCCAATCTGCTTGCAGTGCACGATCCAGTGTTTTGGGGTGCAGGGAAGATCAAGATCGGCTGCTCGCAAAGCCCGTAGTAGCCGAGCACGGAACACGCAGGCAAGCGCCTTGCCATTGAACAAGTAGTTGCCGGGCTTGGATTGCCACAACGCTTTGTCCTTTGATAAGCCCCCATTGGGAAACACCACATGCACATGCGGGTGGTAATCGAGCTTGCGAGTATGGGTGTGTAAAACGGTGCTAAAGCCAATGTGCTCTGCACACTTAATATCGTTCTTGGCGAAGGTTTTAAGCGTACTGGCGGCGCAATCCATGAGTGCGTCATACACGGTTTTGGAATGGTGCTTGGCTATACGACGCAGTTCATAAGGCAAGGTAAAGGTCACCATAAAGTAATCACAAGGCAATAATTTTGTGCTCTGGCGATCCAGCCATTCACTGCTGGCATGATTCAGACAGCGAGGGCAACTGCGGTGGCCACAGGAGCGCGGGTGGTTTTGTGATTCATTGCACTGGCCACAATGCGTAAGCATAAGACCATATTGGGCCGTGCGGCACCCGCTAATGGCGTTGGCGGCGCTGCGCTCTGCGCCGCCCAACAGGCACAAAGCATCGGGATGGCGGTTTAGTATCGAGGCGAGTTCCATTAGGCGATCACCTCAAAGTCCAAGCCATCAATCAAGGTGTTTATCCGCGAGCCGGTGTTGCGTTGCACCACGTCGGTGAGTTGCGTGTAAAGCACCGTTGTCTTGGGACATTCATGGCCCATCTCGCGCTGGATGGCGCGCAAGTGAACGCCTGACTCGACCAAGTGTGCGCCATAGCAGTGGCGAAAGGTGTGAATGGTAACGCGCTTATGAATGCCGCAACTTTTGACGATGACCTTAACCGATTTTTGCAAGCCGCCGCGGTCCATCGGTGCGCTGGCTGAGCGGCGAAGTTGGTTGGTTTTTCCCTGAGGAAATAGCCATTTAGGGTTACGATGACTGGCCCAATAAGTGCGCAATAAATCGAGCGTTCGATCAGGCAAAAATACAAACCGATCTTTACGACCTTTGCCGCAACGTACATGCACTTTATGGCGAGCACTGTCGATGTCAGCAATGGTCAGGTTGAGCGCCTCGCTCAAGCGCAGCCCCATGCTGTACACGCACAAAAGATAAGTTTGGTAACGCGCTTCGCGTGTCTGGTTGATGACGCGGCCCACTTCCTCCGTCGACAGAATATCAGGCAGAGTTTGAACCCTAGGCGGTTTTACAATCTCTATCCACTGCCAAGATTTGTTGAGAATGTAGCGATAAAAGAATTGCAGGCCGTTACGGTCGAGTTTTACCGTAGACCAGGAATGGCTGTGCACCAGAGACAAGAAGTAGTCCCGTAATTGTTGTTGGCTGAGCTGGTCGGGACAACAATCAAAGAACGCCGACACTCGGCGCACAGCTCGCGAATAGCTATCTATAGTTGCGTCGGCTTTGCCTTGCAGGCGAAGTACATTAATATGTTGTTGGTAAAGAGAGTCAAAACGAGTTTGATCTGATGAGTTCATTATTTATTCCTATAAAACACACACTCAACATTGAGGGTGATAGGAATAGTGTGCTCGTTGTTGGCTCTCTTTGCCGCTTAGCGGCTTCGTTCAACAACCTAATTGATAAAAACGGCGATCTAGTCTTTAGCGATAAGCAAGCAGATCGGTTTGAAAAACGAATGGCTAAGATGGAGTTTTCATTTGGCCAAGGTGGGTATCAACCTACCGAGTTTATTAAACGTCACTTTCCAGCAGGCTATTTCGGTACGCTCATTGTTGATGAAGGTCATGAGTACAAAAACCAAAACTCGGCTCAAGGCCAAGCGATGGGTGTGTTAGCGATGCGTTGTAAAAAAGTGATATTGCTGACAGGTACTTTAATGGGTGGCTATGCTGATGATCTTTTTCATTTACTTTGGCGAATCATGCCAGAGAAAATGATTGAAGATGGTTTTCAGTATAACCAGCGGGGCGGTCTATCTGCTGCAACGATGTCATTTATGCGTGAACATGGTGTTCTTAAAGATGTTTATAAGGAAACCAACGATGGCAACCATAAAACCGCCCGTGGTCAAAAAACTTCGGTGCAAACATCCAAGGCACCGGGCTTTAGTCCTGAAGGCATTATGCGTTTTGTATTGCCTTACACTGCTTTTCTGCGTTTAACAGACTTAGATGACAGTGGCCTACCTGCTATTACAGAGGAATATATCAATGTTAAGATGACTGAATTACAACGAGAGAAGTATGACAGTCTTGCATCATCTTTGACTACAGAGCTTCGACAAGCACTGCGTAAAGGTGATCGGACATTGATGGGCGTGGTGATCAATGCGTTGTTAGCATGGCCTGATTGCTGTTTTAAACCTGAAACGGTCAAACATCCTAGATCAAGAGAGGTTTTAGCTTTTGTGCCATCCATCTTTGATGAGAGTTATGCCCGAATCTGGTGTATGAGGCATTTTCTTCAAGCGGCCTCGGTTTGATCTGAGTAGTCATTAGTTTGCTCTATTCCATCTTTAAATGGAACCCCTTGAATCACTTTTGCTAGATAGGCGAACCCGCGTATTCGGTTCCACTTTTTCTCTGCGCACTGACCCAGCTTGAACATCATACTTAACATGCCATCACGGCTAAGACATCCCTTGCATCGTTTGGTACGGTGTCGGATAGTCGCGAATGTTGATTCAATTGGATTCGTAGTACCTATGCTCATCCAGTGCTTGGCAGGGAACGAGTAGAACGTCATTAACTCTTCGCGATCTTTTTCCAAGCACTGCGTGGCTTTTGGATACTTGTCTTGACAGGTTTTAATGAATAATTGATAGGCGCTTTGCGCCGCTTCTTTGGTTTCTTCCTGCCAAATGTTATGCAGAGCTGCTTTTGCTTTGGGCTGCACCGATTTAGGCAGCTTGTTCAGCACGTTGGCCGTTTTATGCACCCGGCACCGTTGATGTTTAGTGCCAGGATAGACTTCTTCCAGGGCATTCCAAAAGCCTAAAGTACCATCACCGATGCCCAGCTCTGGTTGATTCAGGCCTCGCTCCTTGAGTGCCAACAACACCTCTCGCCAACTCTGCGTAGACTCTCGCTCACCGTCTTCAATCGCCAGTAATTTCTTGTGACCGCGCTCATTCACTCCGATGACAACTAAGGCACAGAGCCGGCCCTCATCGCCGCGCAGGCCGCTGTGTATCCCGTCCGCCCATAGATAAACCCATCGATCTCGATCTAAACCTTCTCTATTCCAATCCTTGTACTCCTGAGACCACGTTGCTTTGAGCTTACTCACTGTGCTTGATGATAACCCAGTCGCTGATTGACCCACTAGCACGCTCAGTGCATCCCCCATTTCTCCAGTGCTGACACCCTTGAGATACAGCCAAGGCAAGGCCGCTTCTAGTGTTCTCGTTTTACGCACATACGGCGGCACTAAAGCAGATCGAAAGGTGATCGGTACTCCAGTGCGGGAGCGCACCTTGGGGATACGTACTTTGACTGGGCCGATCCCGGTTTGCAGTTCACGTTCTGGCAAATAGCCGTTACGAACGACACCAGCGTGTCCTGAATCTGAGACTTTGTCACAATTGCGATACAGCAGTTCAGATAACTCACTCTCGATCGCGGTTTGAATGAGTTGCCTGGCACCATTGCGAATCAATTCTTGCAGCGGATCGATGCTTTGCTCTGGCTTTTCAAAGGAAATAATTTTATTCTGTTTCATAGTGGCGTATGTCTGTGGAAGTTTAAGTTGTTGTAAACTCAACTCATCCCGATACGCCGCTTTTAGTCAACTACTCCATACACCACTTTCAGGCATAACTCTTGTTTGAAACGTTCTTGCTGGTATGAATATTTATGCTAATTAGTATAGGCGGCTTATGTTGCCCGATGTTAATCAGTATTTACCTTATTTGCAGGAGTTTGATCTTTCTGATGAGAAGAAAGCGGAGTTAGTTCGTATTGTCTGGTTTTTGCTGGAAAGTCAGGTGGATCAGGCATTCGATGATCATGTAGAGAGTAATGAATTTAAAAAGCATTAATAACGAGAGGTAGCAGTATGGCAGTTAATCAAAAAGCAGTTATTTATTGTCGGGTATCCAGTGTGGCGCCGTTACAAAAAGGTGATGGGCTAGCTTCGCAGGAAACCCGCTGTCGGGATTATGCACGACATAAGGGTTATTCGGTATGTGAAGTCTTTAAGGATGAAGGCGCAAGTGGTGGAATAATTGATCGTCCTGCTATGCAAGCCATGTTGATGTTTTTAAGTCAAGGCAGTAAGCAACAGTATATTGTGTTGATTGATGATATTTCGCGCTTGGCTCGTGGGCTGGAGGCACATATTCAGTTACGCACGTCTATTAGTGCGACTGGGGGTAAGTTGGAGAGTCCTTCGATTGAGTTTGGTGAAGATTCTGATTCTGTTTTGGTAGAGCATTTACTAGCTTCGGTGTCACAGCATCAACGACAGAAGAATGCGGAGCAAACGTCTAACAGGATGAAGGCGCGAGTGATGAATGGCTATTGGGTGTTTAATCCACCGTTGGGCTATCGTTTTTCACAGGTAGCTGGTCATAGTGGTCAGGTATTGATACCTGATGAACCTGTAGCGTCTGTGATTAAAGCCGCATTGGAGGGTTTTGCATTTGGACGTTTTGAGACTCAGGGTGAGGTGAAGCGATTTCTGGATCAGTCACCGCACTATCCGAAAGATAGTAGTGGGGAGGTACGGTTTCAGCGGGTGACTAACCTTTTGAACAAGGTGATTTATACGGGTTATATTGAAGTACCGAATTGGGGTATTTCTCTTAGGCAAGGGAAACATGAGGCGTTGATTGGTTTTGAAACTTGGAAGGCGATTCAGGAAAAATTACATGGCAAACCCAAAGCACCGACTCGCAAGGATGTCAGCGCGGATTTATACGCTGTGCATGTTGTCAACATCCGATGACGGCATGTTGGTCGAAAGGTAGAAAGACGGCCTACCCTTACTAATATGTGTTTTAAGAAAGGCTGTTCCGATTATCGTAAGTCGATTAATAGAGAAAAGGTTGAGGGTGAGTTTGAAGATCTGTTGAGTGGTATTAGACCGACTAAAGCAGTGATGGATATGGCTGATACGATGTTTAAGACTTTGTGGGAAAAGAAAGCGAATAGTCAGCAACAGGATAGAATGTTGTTTAAACGTGAGTTGCAGCAAACTGAGAAGCAGATTGAGGGTTTGTTGGATCGAATGGTGGATGCTCAGAGCGAAACGGTGATGTTAGCTTTTGAGCGGAAGGTGAAATCATTGGAAGAAAATAAACTGATTTTGAATGAAAAAATTGCGCGTTGTGGGTCTGCGCTACCCGACTATGATGAAACTTTTCGAACCGCACTGAAGTTTATTGAAGACCCGCAGAAACTCTGGCATTCAGGCCGTTTAGAGGATAGGCAAAATACGTTAAAGATGGTGTTTTCTGGTGCGCTTGAGTATGACCGCAACAAGGGTTTTCGAACCGCTAGTTTTTCCTTACCTTTCAAGACCTTAGCGGCCTTGAAAGGGGGAAATTTTGATATGGCGGAGAGCGAGGGATTCGAACCCCCGGACCTTTGACAGTCAACGGTTTTCAAGACCGCCGCATTCGACCACTCTGCCAGCTCTCCGGATTTATTACTTAACGTGCCATTATTGGCATTTGGAGCTTAATTTTACTCCGAATGCGGCTTTTTCCCCGCATTATTCGACACGTCCTGAGTCTCACCCTTCGGGCCCGCTCGTTAAAAATTCTTCAGGAAAGAATTTTCATGCTAACCCCTTTAGGGGTAAACCGCACGGATGCGGTGCGTAAAAAATGATCCTGTCATTTTTTCGACCACTCTGCCCGCTCTCCGGATTTGAAATTATTTTGCCTTTATTGGCTTGGATATTGCTCTTACCCCAAATGGGACGGCGATTATATATAAGCTAAGTACAGATGCCAAAGCTTATTACACTTTGCTAATGCACCGCTTTTATTCTAGCTAATTCCGCTTATAGTTAAGGGTCACTATTAAACCAATGCTTCGATTTGTGTTTTAATCGCTGAGGACAACTTCGTTTTCATTTTGGGGCAGTGCTTATTTGCGCGCATGCGCTCTAATCGTATTAAACTGATTTCTCTCACCTTTTTATCAAAGCCACCTAACGCCTGGTCCATAGCCTTAGTATCATTACATACGAGCAACAAGTCGCAGCCTGTTTTAAGCGCGTTGTCGCACCTCTCCTTGACTTTTAGCTTCTTCCCCGCTCCAGCCATCGTAAGGTCGTCGCTTACAATTAACCCTTCAAAGCCTAGCCTTTTGCGCAGAACTTCCTGCAACCAAAAATTTGAATAAGTCGGTATTTCTGCATCGATATTTGGGTAATTTACGTGGGCCGTCATCACCGCACCTAATTTGGTTACAAGTTCGCTGAATACATGCAAGTCACATTTTTCGATTTCCGCAAAACGGCGAAGATCAGCCGGTAGAGATGAATGCGAATCTTCCGTAACATGGCCGTGACCCGGAAAATGCTTTCCCGTAGCACGCATGCCTGCTACTTCCATACCGCTGATATAAGCATTCGCGAGTAAAACAATTTGTTTAGGGTCTGCGTGCAAGGCGCGGTCCCCGATCACAGTATCACTATGCACACCAACGTCTAGAACAGGTGCAAAACTAAAATCTACGCCACAGTCAATCAGCTCTTCGGCCATGAGTTGGCCTGTCGAGCGCACAATCTTCAACACCGTCTCAGACTGCGTGCTTTCAAATTTATCCAACAACTCACCAAATTTAGCCATTGCTGGCAAAGCGGTAAAGCCCTCTTTAAAACGCTGCACACGCCCGCCTTCTTGATCTACAGCGATCAACAATTGGGGGGTACGAATTGAATGAATCTGTGCAATCAACTCCGCAACTTGTGTTCGTGAAGCAAAATTTCGTGAGAATAAAATGACGCCGCCTACTGCTGGATGCTGTAGACGCTCTACATCGTCGATGTCCAAACTAAGCCCCGCCACATCTAACATTACGCAGCCTAGTGGCATGGCGACCATGCCGCGTAAATTAGCCATTGATAATTACGGGCAGACCCACTTCAACTTGGTCAAATAGTTCTACAATATCTTGATTGCGCATACGAATGCAGCCATGCGAGCCTATTTCGCCCATTTTGACGTCATCAGGAGTGCCGTGGATATATACATAGCGGCGCATTGTATCAACATCACCAAGGCGATTCACGCCCACTTCGCTGCCGCTTAACCATAAAATACGAGTTAATATCCAGTCTCGATCAGGGTAGGTTTTACGCATATCAGGTGCGAACTGTTCACTCGTTTGTCTACGCCCCACAAACACCGTGTTAGCCTCAACCCCACCGCCAATCTTCGCGCGAATAATGTGCTTACCTCTAGGTGTACACCCGCTGCCATTTTGTTCACCAACTCCGTTAGCAGCCGTTGAAACACTATATTCCTCTAACAACTGACCATCAGGCCCTACGTACTTTAGTGTTTGTTTAGGTACATCAATTTGGATATAAGCCTTGTTCATTTAGCCGGATGAGCTTGCTCAATCTCATCGAGTAAGCCCTCAGCGGCTGAGCTAATTAGCTCATAAACTCGAGGAAACCCACCGGTTACTCCAAAATACGGATCCGCCACTTCGCTCTCACTTTGGGATGGAGCGTAATCCAAAAATAGATGCACTTTATGCACATCTGCTGCTCCCGCGAGAACCTGTAAGTCGTACAGGTTTTGCTTATCCATTGCCATGATATAGTCGTAATACGCCATATCAAACCCATTTACTTGACGGCCTTGCAAATGCGAAATATTGATGCCCCTTTCAGCTGCGGCTTGTATTGCCCGTGAATCAGGAGGGCTGCCAATATGCCAGTTGCTGGTGCCTGCAGAATCGATTTCTATTTGTTTGGCAAGCCCGCATTCTTCAACGAGGTTACGAAATACACCTTCAGCCGTTGGGGAACGGCAAATATTCCCTAAGCATACAAACAACACACTGGTTTTGCTTGAATCCATCTGGACAAGTTAAACCACTACGCGCTTAACGGAAGGCAGGTTTTCATCTTGCTCAAGCACCGCAATAATGGAATCTAAATGAGCCACGTCCCTTACTTCTAGGTCAATATCAATGGCCACATAATTGACATCGTTTTCATCTAAATTCACATGCAATATGTTCGATTTATAGTAGGCCACAGTCTTAGTAATCGAGGCCAACACACCTGGAATATGCCGCGCTTGAATATGTAGTTTGCTTTTAAAATCGGTGCTATGTTTTTCCGCCCAGTCCAGGTGCAACCACCTGTCTACGCGCTTTCGGTAACGTTTAGTGTTATTGCACTCATCTCGATGCACCACCATGCCTTTACCCGCCGCGAATACACCGATGATGTTGTCGCCTGGGAGCGGATGGCAACAAGTTGCATAATTAATCAACATTTTTTCTGCACCGCGAATAGACAAGCTAGATTTCTCGCTTTGCGGCAAGGGTTCAACGTCGATGCGGGTTAAGGCGATTAGCTGTTGGGCAACTATCAACGGCAAGCGGTTACCTACACCAATATCCCCTAGTAAACTGTTCCAATCTTCAAGCTCAAATAACTTCAAGATGTGAATTTTATGCTCACTGGCAATATGCTTGCCTTTAAACCCACAGTCACGCAATGCCTTGGTTAAAAGGCGGCGCCCCATGCTAATCGCTTCTTTGTCTTTTTGTTTATGCAGATAGTGACGAATGGCAGTTCGTGCTTTGGAAGTCACTACAAAATTCAACCATGTAGGTAATGGATGACCGTTTCGTCCAGTCACTATTTGCACCCGGTCACCCGACTCAAGAACAGTATTTAACGGTACATTCTCGTCATTCACTTGCGCACCAACACACTGATTACCCACACCAGAATGCACTGCGTAAGCAAAATCAACGATAGTAGCCCCAAGCGGCAAATGCTTTATTTCACCTTTAGGGGTAAATACAAATAATTTATCCGGGTACATCTCAGCACGCAGGTGCTCCATAAAGTGTCCTGAATCCCCAACCGGTTCTTGCATATCTAGAAAGCTGTCTAGCCATTTCTTAACTATTTGCTGCGGCGGTTTAGCGTTTTTATTGGCTGATTTATAAGTCCAATGCGATGCTACCCCTGCTTCGGCAACGCGGTCCATCTCCTCAGTTCTAATCTGCACCTCAACGGGTACGCCATGCGGCCCAATTACAACGGTGTGCAGAGACTGATAACCGTTGGACTTAACCATGGCAATATAATCCTTGACTGTATGCAGCATGGGTATATATGTTTCATGCACCAGTCCTAAAGCCAAATAGCACTCATATTTTTCCTTCACGATGACGCGAATCCCATGAATGTCCGATTGGGATTTCATTGAAACTTTACGATCACGTATTTTTTGATAAATACTGTAAACACGTTTTTCACGTCCTTTAACTATCGCGCCACTGATACCTTGTTCGACAAACTTCTTTTGTAGAGTGTCGCATATAAGTTTTTCAATTGGTTTACGGCCGCGGGTATCTTGTTCCAGCTTTTCTGAGATGGCCTTATATCGCGCGGGATGCAGCGCTCGCAAACACAAATCTTCTAAATCCGCCGTAAACTCACACATCCCTAAGCGGTTGGCAATAGGTGCATAGATCTCCAATGTTTGCTTTGCGATGCGTTCACGCTTTTCCTTCGGCAAATGCTTGAGCGTATGCATATTATGCAGCCTATCGGCCAGCTTGATCAGCATCACCCTGACGTCTTTGGCCATGGCCATTAACATTTTACGAAATGAATCGGCTTCAGCTTTTAGGCGATCATCGCTAGTAATTTGCGATATTTTGCTTACTCCGTCTACCATGTGAGCTACGTCTTCGCCAAAACGTTTAGCGATATCATCGCGTGTAATCCCGGTGTCCTCAATCACATCATGCAGCAGAGCAGCGATCAATGTGTGACTGTCCATCTGCATGTTCGCCAAAATAAGCGCCACTGCCACTGGGTGAAAAATATAAGGCTCGCCGCTTTTACGGGTTTGATGCTCATGAGCCTGCGCACCAAAAAGGTAGGCGGCGTAAACCGCCTTAACTGTTTCCTTACCTAAATAAGTTTCAATAACCTCAAGCAAACCGGTGATTCTGACACTATCGTCAGGCACTTCTACACTCATCAGCTTGCTTTGAGTTGAACCTTTGATCGTTGACTTACCCCGAATATAAAGTAGAGATTGCGTGCAAGACGCTATCCCATCAATTCTGACTCATCGTCGCCTTCTAGCATCACTGCCTCAACCGGTGCGTCTTCCGCAATGGCCGGTTCTTCATCCGCTGCAGCACCCGATAAGTCGCCTTCAATCATCGCAATGATCTGTTCATCCGTCATTTCGTCGCTCACTTCCTGAATTTCTTCATCTTCGTTAAAGAAACCAGTGTTATCTGCATCTAAAATAGTGACATCAACAAATTGCTCAGCAATTTCGCGTAAAGCGATTACCGTTGGCTTGTCATTATCTTCTTCTACCATTGCTTTAGCACCCATCGATAATTGACGTGCGCGCTTAGAAGCGATTAAAACCAGTTGAAAACGATTTTCAACATGTTCAAGACAGTCGGTCACGGTTATACGTGCCATAAGGATTTCCTCATTAAATATTCAGTTGCTGGGAGTTTATGCATTGTTGCTGCCAAACACACGCTTTATATAAAGATTGGATCAGAATAGGTCCAACTTGAGACCTTTATGTCTATTTTCAACATCTATTACGAATTGGTTTCGAAAATAGTTTCCAGCTCTAACAAGCTTTGATCAAAATCATCGTTGACGATAATATGATCATATTCATCACGGTGGCTCATTTCATTTATTGCGTCCTGCATACGCCTATCGATCACCGCCTGGGAGTCCTGTCCGCGAGCTTGCAAGCGCCTCTCCAAGCTCTCTAACGAGGGCGGCATGATAAATATACTAATCACATCCGATTTACGCTGCCGTACCTGCCGAGCGCCCTGCCAATCAATATCTAAAATGGCGTGTTTGCCAGCTGCATTAAGACGGTCAGTTTCGCTTTTTGCTGTGCCGTAGAGATAGTCAAATACCTGCGCATATTCAAGAAATTGACCCTCGTCAATCATCAGCTCAAACTTAGATGTGCTCACGAAGTAATAGTCACGCCTATGGACCTCAGCTGGCCTGATAACGCGGGTAGTATGCGAAACCGATAACGATAGGTCATCTCGCTTAGCGATCAGCGCTCTAGCAAGGCTGGTTTTTCCGCATCCTGACGGCGCTGAAAATATAAATACGCGCTTAGCGTCATTTTTATCGCTCAATCTGTCCCCACCTCACTCTACGTTAAGTGACTGCTCTCTGAGTTGATCGATCAACACTTTCAAATCAACTGACGCGGCAGTAATGTCTTTATGAATTGATTTCGACCCCAACGTATTTGCCTCGCGATTAAACTCTTGCAGTAGAAAATCCAGCCGCCTGCCAACAGGGCCACCCGATTGAAGGATGTTGGCGAACTCCACAACATGGCTTTCTAGTCGATCTAATTCTTCTGAAACATCAGATTTGCTAATTAAAATGGCAATTTCTTGGTTTAACCTAAGACTATCGAGTTCTTGGTCTTCCAGCCTCTCAAGGCGTTGGATAAATCGCTCTTGATGAGCAAGCTCATAGTCCGGCACGCTCGCACGCAAAGCCGCCACAATGTTCTGCATATCCTCAATTCGTTCCTCCAGCATTGCCGCCAATCGCTTCCCTTCTGAGCGTCTGTTACTGATCAAATCATCGAGCGCATGATCCAAGCTATCCAATACCGCTGCTTCTAAGTCATCCTCGTCTAGGGATTGAGCATCTATCACCCCAGGCCATTGTAAGATTTCAGCAACAGATAGGGCTGTGGTCGAAAATGTTGTCGACACTTTTTGTGACAACTTATACAGCACCTGTAGTTTCTCCTCGTTTACCGTCGCTTCGTTGTCAGGTGTGTTGGCGAGATTTATCACCAACGAAGCTTCAATGTGCCCACGCTTAATCACTGCACCCAACTTCTCTTTAAGCACCACTTCCAAAAAACGTGTGTTTTCAGGTAAACGAAAATGCGCATCCAAATAACGATGATTCACCGACCGAATTTCCCAAATCAACGAGAACTTGTCTGCTGCGTACTCAAAGCGCGAAAATGCCGTCATGCTATTAAGCATTTTGAACCCCCCTCATAGATTAATATATCCGATTAATTTAAACTGTGTTTTTAGGTATAAAAACTACATAATATGCCGTGCATAGATTATTATGGGATTATAACTTGTCCACGCCACTGGTCGATGCTTATCAAGCAAGCAAAAGTGAATAAGGATAAGTTAGCTGATGCCTGAAGGACTAGATTTATATTGTCTATTCTTGATAAACGGTATATAATATATGATGGGAGGTGTTTTCTCTAACAATTTATTGTAACTTGTTGCTAGTTTTTATTTAAATTCTCATGGCTATTACTAACCTGTTTAAACCAACTCCCTTTTCTGGAGAAGAGAAGTCAAAGGCCGTGGCTGAAAAATATCAAACAACAAAGAAAACCGCTGAAAAACTTGCCGGTCAACGCGAGCCGCTGCCTGAAGGTACGTTAGTTGAACGCTATAAAATTGGCAAAATGATAGGCATGGGAAGCTTTAGTTTGGTCTACCAAGGTAAAGACACAAAATCGGGAGGGTCTGTAGTCGTTAAAGAATACTACCCGAAATACTATTCCAAACGCGCTGAGAACGGCATCACTATCCTGCCGTTTGAAGGCCGCAAACTCATCACTTTCAATGAAGGGTTTAAACAATTTTTTAGCGAAGCGCTTGCGCTACATAAAATTAACCACCCCAATGTTTTAAAGGCACAAAATATATTCCGTGCCAATATGACAGCATACATGATTTCTAACAAGGAGACTGGGCGAGATTTAAAGTGGTTCTTAACCACCACAGACGAGCCCGTTAACAACAAGCTTATTTATAAAATATTTATGCCAATTCTTAGCTGCTTAAACTTGCTGCATGAAAGTGGCTGTTTGCATTTAGATATAAAGCCAGCAAACATATTATTGCGCGCCAACAGTGAACCGTTGCTACTAGATTTTGGGGCATCACAGGATATGGACAGTGACAAACGCATCAATAATCTACAAACTTTAACGCACGGTTTTGCGCCACCCGAGCAATATGACCGGAAGAGTGATTTAGGTCCGTGGACAGATATTTACGCGGTGGCAGCGACTTTGTACCACGCAATTACTAATCGTCCTCCAGCCAAGTCAAAGAATTCAACTAAAGAAAGCCAACTGAATATTGACAAATATTCGGACCAATACACGCCACAAATGCTCAATGCTATTAATCAAGCCTTGGTCCACGATTATGGCAAGCGTTTTCAAACCGTCGATTCCTTCGCTAGAGAATTGCTGACTGATTCGAATTGGGATACATTAATGGAGTACGAGCTCCAAGTGATGGGATATGATCGATTTGGAAACCGTGAGACCACGCCTCCATTTAGCAATACCGCGGCCTAAAACCCACCTGACTTAGATTATCTAACGCTGCGAACAGCGGCGTTATCTCATCAAACGTCCAAATTGCTAACGTTAAACGCATTCTTTTCGATAAACTCTCTACGTGGTTCTACCTGATCTCCCATCAATATAGTAAAGGTTTCGTCAGCACTGGCTCCATCCTCAATAGTGACTTGCATTAATCGCCTAGCGGCTGGGTCCATGGTGGTCTCCCATAGCTGGTCGGGGTTCATCTCTCCCAAGCCCTTGTAGCGTTGAATATACAAGCCCTTGCGGGCTTGCGACATCAGCCACTCTAATGCATCTTTAAAGCGCGCTGCTCGGTGTTCTTTATCGCCGCGCTCAACGGTAAGTTCCTTGCCGTCAAACACGGCAATACGTGCACCATAGGCAATGAGTGTACGGTATTCGGAGCCATTGAAAAATGCCGCTGACAGCCGATAGTGGTTGGTTAAACCGTGGCGGTAACGTTCTATTTCTAACAACCAAATTTCATCGTCTTCATTCTTAACTGGCGAAACTTTAAAGCACCCGATTTCTAAAGGTACCGAACTTAAGCGCTCTTCAAGTTCTTGCGCGATAGCTTGCAATCTCTCTTCGCTTTTAAAATCTTGGCTAGTTACCGGACTGATTCTGGTTAGCGCGTCCAACACCGGCGCATCATAGTACTGCGACAAACGCTGCAGCATGGCTTGCGTTGCGTAGTATTCAAGTGCCAAAGAGCGCAAGTCACTACCCGATAGTTGGCTGCCATTGCCGTGAACCGTGGTTTCGTCCAGAGCGATGTTGAGTAAATGCTCGCGCAAGGCAGGGTCATCTTTAAGGTACAATTCATTTTTCTTTGCCTTGACCTTATATAGCGGTGGTTGCGCAATATAAATGTAACCTCGCTCCACTAACGCTGGCATCTGTCGGAAAAAGAAGGTGAGCAACAAAGTACGTATATGCGAGCCATCCACGTCCGCGTCCGTCATTAAAATAACGCGGTGGTAACGCAGCTTTTCAACATCAAACTCTTCGTTGCCAATACCCGTGCCCAATGCAGTAATTAGGGTAGTGACCTCGTCAGAAGACAACATCTTGTCGAAGCGGGCTTTTTCAACATTAAGAATTTTACCTTTTAGCGGCAGGATGGCTTGGTACTTGCGGTCACGGGCTTGTTTAGCAGAACCGCCAGCAGAATCACCCTCCACCAGATAGATTTCACACAAACTGGGGTCTTTTTCTTGGCAATCGGCTAGTTTTCCGGGCAAGCCGCCTAAATCTAGTGCGCTTTTGCGCCGCGTCATGTCGCGCGCTTTACGCGCGGCTTCACGTGCGGTGGCCGATTCGATAATCCGCTGCACAATTATTTTGGCTTCACTAGGGTTTTCTTGCAAAAAGTCATTCAACTGATCGGCCACCAATGATTCAACCGGTGCCCTTACTTCAGAGGAAACCAGTTTATCTTTAGTTTGCGAGGAAAACTTAGGGTCTGGAACTTTAATCGATACAACGGCGGTTAAGCCTTCGCGACAATCCTCTCCAGTAAAAGACACCTTGGCTTTTTTATCCATGCCCGTTGCAGAAATATAACGCGTTAAAGTACGCGTTAGCGCCCCTCTAAAGCCCGCCAAATGCGTTCCACCATCTCGCTGTGGAATGTTGTTGGTAAAGCACAGCACATTTTCTTGATAAGAGTTATTCCATTGAAATGCCGCTTCTACGGTAACGCTGTCTTTTTCCGATTCCATATAAAATATGGTTGGGTGAATCGGCGTCTTGTGCTTATTCAAATAAGCAACAAAAGCCGCGATACCGCCTTCGGCACTAAATATTTGTTCGGCTTGGTTGCGCTCGTCATAAAGCTCAATACGAATCCCAGCGTTAAGAAAAGACAGCTCGCGTAATCGCTTAACTAAAATATCAAAGTGATATTCAATGTTAGTAAATGTACCAGCACTGGGCTTAAAGGTAATCGCTGTACCGGTTTTTTTAGTATCGCCGACAACCGCTAGATCAGCCTGTGGTACGCCCAGTTGATAATGCTGTTCATGAATTTTTCCATCGCGAAAGATCCTCAGCTTAAGGTGATCAGAAAGCGCATTAACTACCGACACACCTACGCCGTGTAAGCCTCCCGAAACCTTGTACGCGTTTTGGTCAAACTTACCGCCTGCATGTAACACCGTCATGATTACTTCTGCAGCAGACTTGCCTTCGTCTTCTAAAATACCGGTTGGAATGCCGCGGCCATTGTCCTCAACCGTGACCGATTCGTCGGCATGGATACGGATTAGAATTTTATCGCAGTGACCCGCTAGAGCTTCGTCGATCGAGTTGTCAACGACCTCAAACACCATGTGATGTAGGCCAGATCCATCGTCGGTATCACCGATATACATCCCTGGTCGTTTACGTACTGCGTCGAGCCCTTTAAGGACTTTTATACTGTCCGAACCGTATTCTTCAGCCATACAAACTTGCGGTATTTTGAGTGGGGTTTATTTTAACATAGTTGTCCAAAAATAAGGCCGATATCGGTACTTATGCCGGCCCAAAACTACATCAATATTGGGCTGTACATGGACCTAAAAAAGCCGGCTAATCAGCCGGCTTATAGTTAGAGCAAACGACCCCTAATAACGATAATGATCCGCCTTATACGGCCCATCAACCGAAACGCTAATGTAGTCGGCTTGTTGCTGACTTAATTGAGTCAAATTCACCCCTATTTTCTCAAGGTGTAAGCGCGCGACCTCTTCGTCTAGTTGCTTAGGCAGGATATGCACTGTCTTATCATATTCACCTTGCTTACCCCACAATTCAATCTGTGCCAGCACTTGGTTAGTAAAGCTATTTGACATCACAAAACTTGGGTGGCCCGTAGCACAACCTAAATTCACTAAGCGGCCCTCGGCAAGCAAAATGATTTTGTTGCCGCTAGGCAATTCAATGTGGTCGACCTGCGGTTTGATGTTGTCCCACTTGTAGGCCTTCAAACTAGCCACATCAATCTCATTATCAAAATGACCGATATTACAGACAATCGCCTGATCGCGCATTTTGAGCATATGCGCATGGGTAATTACGTTGAAGTTACCGGTGGTGGTCACAAAGATATGGCCTTGATCGCAAACATCATCCATTTTCACTACACGAAAGCCCTCCATTGCGGCTTGTAATGCGCAAATAGGGTCGATTTCTGTCACCCATACGGTCGCACCTAAGCCCTTTAAAGACTGCGCAGAGCCTTTACCCACGTCACCGTAGCCTAATACCACCGCAATCTTGCCTGCGACCATTACGTCGGTTGCGCGCTTGATGCCATCCACTAAAGATTCGCGGCAGCCATACAAGTTATCAAACTTCGACTTAGTGACCGAGTCATTTACGTTAATAGCGGGGAATGGCAAGCCACCCTCCTTCGCTACGATTTGATATAAACGGTGAACACCTGTCGTTGTCTCTTCGGTCACACCTATAATATTAGCCAAACGGACGCTGTACCACTCTGGGTCGGTCGCTAGCTTTGCCTTGATTGATTTAAACAGGGCGACTTCTTCTTCGCTTCCAGGTGCATCCAAAACAGAAATATCTGACTGCGCTTTGGTGCCCAACATCAGTAACATAGTGGCATCTCCACCGTCGTCCAAGATCATGTTAGGCATACTGCCATCAGCCCACTGCATTGCACGATGAGTGTAATCCCAATACTCATCCAACGTTTCGCCCTTATAAGCAAATACAGGCACGCCTTGGTCAGCAATCGCCGCCGCTGCGTGATCTTGTGTAGAATAAATATTGCACGACACCCACCGAACTTCAGCCCCTAATTTAACTAAGGTTTCAATCAGCACTGCGGTTTGGATTGTCATGTGCAAAGAACCAATAATCTTGGCACCAGCGAGGGGCTTGTCATCGCCATATTTAGTTTGCAAAGAAACCAAGCCCGGCATTTCGGTGTAAGCAATAGCAATCTCTTTATGGCCCCATGGCGCCAAGCCAATGTCTGCAACCAAATAATCGCCGCCAGTGTCTAATGCTTTTAAATTTGCGTTTGTCATTTTATGTAATATATTCGTATGAATTCGTTAAATATTTGGGTATTGAGTACGCTATGGACTAGCAGCACTTGGCGGCTTCGCGCAGAATATCTGCTTTGTCGGTACGCTCCCACGTAAACTCTGATTCAGTACGGCCAAAGTGGCCATACGCTGCTGAATGTCGATAAATCGGACGCAATAAATCAAGCATTTGCACGATGCCTTTGGGGCGTAAATCAAAATGCTCGGCAATCAAGGCTTCGATTTTCTCATCAGAAATCGTGCCAGTACCAAAGGTTTCAACCATCACCGAAACAGGGCGCGCCACACCAATAGCGTACGCCACCTGCAACTGGCAGCGATCAGCTAAACCTGCGGCAACCACATTTTTGGCCACGTAACGCGTGGCGTATGCGGCTGAGCGATCAACCTTAGACGGGTCTTTACCCGAAAAGGCACCGCCGCCATGCGGGGCTGCACCACCATAGGTATCAACAATAATTTTACGGCCGGTTAGACCGCAATCACCTACTGGGCCGCCGATTACGAAGCGACCTGTTGGATTAACTAAATAGTTAGTGTCTTTGGTGATCATATCCGCGGGCAATATCGGTTTAATCACTTCTTCGATAATCGCTTCCTTAAGCTCTGCGTGGCTCACATTGTCATCGTGTTGCGTTGACAACACCACCGTTTCAATCGCTACGGGCTTTTTGTTTTCATAACGTACCGAAACTTGTGATTTTGCATCTGGGCGCAACCAAGTTAAGCCCCCAGTCTTACGCACCTCTGATTGCTTTTTAACCAAGCGGTGAGCGTAATCAATTGGAAATGGCATCAAGGTATCGGTTTCATTACACGCATAACCAAACATCAAGCCTTGATCGCCCGCGCCTTGATCAAGATCTAAACCTTCCCCTTCATTCACGCCTTGAGCAATATCAACCGACTGCTTATCAAGTGAGACAAGCACTGCGCAGCTTTCGGCATCAAAACCAACCTCTGAACTGTTGTAACCTATTTCACTGATGGTCTTGCGCGCTATCGAAGGATAATCAACTACCGCATTGGTAGTAACCTCGCCTGAAATCACCACCATACCGGTGTTAATCATGGTCTCACACGCAACCCGCGATTGCGGATCTTGCTCAAACAATGCATCAAGCACTGCATCAGAAACCTGATCAGCAATCTTATCTGGGTGTCCTTCAGACACAGATTCTGACGTAAACAAATAGCTATTTGCCATAATAGTAATTCCTAAAATAATGGGACAAACTTAACGACACCTCCATTAAATTCAATGGGTTTACTAGGTCGTTGAGCGTAATTTAATTGTTCATATAAATATTTCTTTATATGTTTTTGATCTTATCATATTTCGGCTTTTTTTTCAGTGTTTGCATCCCAGTTACTCAATTTAGCCATCGCGTAGAAACGAAGCACTCTGGCAATCTGCTAGGCTGGATTACTATCTGGCATTGCCACTGCTGTGGCGGGCGTTCATTATTTTGGTTGCGCAAAATAACGGAACCAACAAAACGCACCGCAAATGGTAGCCCTCCGGGGTTCCCCCATATTAAGAAGAAAATAAGCGGTGCTGCGGAACTCGCTGCGCTCAAACATCCTCGCACTATTTCGCTGTGTTCTTCTCGACCTCGGCCACATATTTTAACGCGGGCTTTCAAAACGACTCGTCAAAAATGACGTGCGTCGCTCTATCTAGAATTCAGCCGTCTTGAGCGAAGTACGGCGATCTTTTTGAGTTCTGCACAAGCTAAAAGAGATTGCCGCGTCGTTTCACTCCTCGCAAAGACTCAGGCTTTACGGAAGCCACCAAACCGCGATTGGTAGCACTGAAGGAAGTGTTGCGTTTAAGGTAGTATTTGCCAGGACGGCAAATGAGGCGATCCCAAATAAATTTGTTTGGAGGACGAACTGTTGAGCCGCCGCCTTAAAATCAATACGGGAATGAGGGAACTAGCAGGGCGCGGACTTATGAGCAAACAGTTTTGGCATCTTTATTACAAGAAAAAAGTGACGCCGACGGGGCCAAACACCATGTTAAAAGATACTAATTTGTCTCAAAGTTGCCCTTTTCGGTCATATCAGAATTGGTCGGTCTAAGTACTAAGCCCATCTAAACAAACCAATAACAGCGGATACGGCATAGAAGAACTGTAAGCTAAGGAAAGCCCAACGTCGGTCAATTACCGCCCAAGCCGCGAACAAGCCAGTAGAAATTAGAAGAAGGAGAAACCCCAGCAATTCGTTTCCCGTATTTGAAGCAATCAGCAAGGCATACACTATTGCTAAAGACGAGCCGGCGACCTCAAATACTGTTGTTAGTTTGTTTTTTTTCATTAAATTGATTCAGCCATTTCCATCAATGTAGAGAACGTAAAATCGACGTCGGGCCGATTTGTTACAACTGCAGTTGCCCCCAGTTTGTTGAACAGCGTGCAAAAATGAACAGTTTCGTGGGTGATCAGCGTACAAAACTGAACACCTTTATTGTTAACTGTCTCGGAGCCATTAATCCGAGGAAACTGTCAGGTGATTTGTATGCCTATATGTACCAAGATACGACGTTTGTGTTTAGTAGAAGGTCGCAAAGTAAGCGAGGTGTCGCGTGAATTCAATTTATCACGCACCACTATTTATAAATATTTAAACAACGCGCCAAGCGAACCTGAATATCAGCGGTCGGTGCCAATAGTCTGTCCGAAGCTGGATAAGTTCAAACCTCAGTTGATCAATTTGCTTGAAGTGGACGCAGCTCGCTCAGTGCGAGAAAGACGTAATGCAGTTCAACTGTATGAAGAGATTGAGTTGCAAGGGTATCGAGGGGCTTATGACAGCGTTCAACGGTTTGTCAAAGCGTGGAAGGATCACTCGCGGTCATGTATTAAACAAGCATTTGTGCCATTGGTTTTTGCACCAGGTGAAGTCTGTCAGTTTGATTGGTCACATGAACAAGTCATTCTGGGTGGGTTTGGTGTCAAGATCAAACTAGCCCACTTTCGTTTATGTCATTCGCGTAAATCATATCTTAGGGCCTATCCCAGAGAAACACAGGAGAGGGTGTTTGATGCACATATTCGGGCGTTTGATTTCTTTGAGGGCTTACCTCAGAAGATGATATACGATCACCCTAAGACCATAGTCAGTGCATTGTTTAAGGGTAAGCGGCGTGAGTTTAATCGCCGCTTTCTAAGCCGGATGAATCATTATCTGATTGAACCGATTGCCTGTACACCGGCAGCGGGTTGGGAGAAAGGCCAGGTTGAACGTCAGGTCGGTGTTATGCGCCAAAGGCTGTTTGTTCCACGGGTGCGCTTTGCTGATTTAGATGAATTAAACCAATGGCTGGAGCAACGTTGTGCTCGACTTGGTGAACGCCCACACCCGACTGACAAATCAAGACTAATTGATGAAGTGTTTGCCGAGGAGCAGCCGAGCTTACGTCCCGCGATGGTAGCCTTTGATGGATATTATGAGCGTTTGGCGCGTGTGCATAAAACCGGTGTGGTGCACTACGACCGCAATCAATACTCCGTACCCTGTCGGTATGTTGGCCAAGCTGTTTCTGTTAGAGCCTATGCAGATAGGATTAAAGTCGTGGTTGACGATGTGGAAGTGACTTCACATGCTCGCTGTTTCGGTCGTCATCAAATGATCTTTGATCCTTGGCATTATCTGCCCGTACTGGAGATTAAACCTGGCGCATTACGCAATGGCGCACCGTTTGTTGATTGGGATTTACCCAAGGCGCTGCTAACACTCAAAAAACAGTACCTCAAACGTGATGGCGGTGACCGAGAGTTTGTACCATTGTTACTATTGATTCACCAGCATGGCTTGGAAACAGTCACGGTGGCCTGTGAGCGGGCATTAGATGCCAATACGACTCAGCTATCAGTCATTACCAATTTGGTGCATCGGTTAACGGAACCTGATTCGGCCCAAGTGATGACAATTACCAATGCGCCTGTATTAGCTGTCCCCTCGGCAGCGAACGTGACCCGCTATGACCCGCTGTGCGCGGAGGTGAGCCATGCTTGAACTTGTTGATGATCTTAAAAAGCCCTTAAACTACACGGTATGGCACCATGCTTACCTGAGTTGATAGATTCGCCTCGTTCTAAAGTAACGTTGCAATCTGGGTTAATTAAATTGATGGATGCCGAGCGAACGGACCGAGAAGTGAGGTGGCTAAATTCCCTCATCACCGTGATTTACAGCAATTTGACTTTACCCAGAGCGAAGTTGAACCAGCGCTCATCGAGGATTTGTCTCAGGCTGACTATATGGACAGAGCCCATAACCTCATCTTTGTCGGTGGCACTGGAACAGGCAAAACCCATTTAGCTACGGCCTTAGGCATTAAAGCCATTCATTCAGGTCATCGGGTTCGGTTTTACAATGTGGTGGACCTGGTTAATCTGCTGATCAAAGAACAGCAGGATGAGAAGCAGGGGCGGCTAGCACGAATTATGCAACCGTTAGATGCGGTGATATTCGATGAGCTGGGATATTTACCCTTCCCCGCATCGGGTGGCGCACTATTATTCCACCTGATCAGCAAGCTATACGAGAAAACCTCCATCGTGTTTACCACCAAGCTTAATGTCAGTGAATGGGTGCAGGTATTTGGCGACGAGAAAATGACCACGGCTTTGCTCGACAGAGTGACTCATCATTGCTCAATTATTGAAACGGGTAACGACTCATATCGATTCAAGCAGTCTAGTGCTAAAGCAAAGCTCAAGACTGTCACTAAAAAATAACATCGCAAGAAAGCAGGATTGATTCATCAACTCAAGTTTCGCTACGCTTCACTTGAGTTGATGATAAAGAAATATTATTGTATTTCACTGCTGTCCCGTTAACACTAAAGAAACAGGCCTGATTTTCTCTCAATTTGATAAAATACGTTTAGCGATAAACCGTTGAATCAAATAGGAAAATCAGACCATGTCACATTGTAATACCGTTCTAAATCAAATACTCAAAATTGTTCCGAGACATGAATTCGAGGCACTCGCAATTCAACATCATTCGGGGCGTTCATTCCGCAGAGCGTCTCGTTGGTCACAGTTCGTGAGCCTGACTATAGCTCAATTGACTGGCCGTCATAGCTTGCGTGATATTGTTGATAATGTCAGCACTCAATCACACCGCTTGTATCATCTTGGTAGTGCCGTGTTAACGCGGTCCAATCTTTCACGCATCAATTGAGAACAAGCCTTCGAGCCTTTATGAAGCGCTATTCTCTCAATTACTCAAGCGCTGTCAGAGCAAAACGCCAGGGCATAACTTTCGTTTCAAGAATCCCCTGTATTCGCTGGACTCATCTACCATTGATCTGTGCTTATCGGTTTTCCCATGGGCAGACTTTCGATCAACTAAAGGGGCAATCAAACTGCATGTAGGCCTGAATCATGATGGTTACTTACCTGAGTTTGTTAATATCACCGAGGGTAAATGTGCTGATGTTACTGCAGGCAGGAAAGTAGCTTTCCCGAAAGGCAGCATTGTAGTTATTGACCGTGGATACAACGACTATGCTTGGTATAAGAAATTGAATGACAAGGGAATATACTTTGTCACACGATTAAAGAAGAATGCTGCATACCGCGTTATCAAGCGACATAGTGTACGCAAGGGAACGGGACTTAGCAGTGATCAAACGATTGAATTCACGGGGGTCAAAGCAGCAAAGGAGTGTTCGATTCGATTACGCCGTATTGGTTATCGCGATGCCACTACAGGCAAGCATTATGTGTTTTTAACCAACCACTTTAAGCTCAGTGCTCAAACTATCGCCGATATTTATAAAGCCAGATGGCAGGTGGAATTATTCTTCAAGTGGATCAAGCAGAACTTAAAGGTGAAGTCATTTATCGGCACCAGCAAGAACGCAGTATTGACCCAAATATGGATTGCGTTATGTATTTACCTAATACTGATGTTCATCAAATTGCAGTCGAAGGCGGGCAAAACGATGCAACAAATATTGAGGGTATTGCAGCTTAATTTGTTTGAAAAACGTGATTTAATGGCACTGTTGCGAGGGGACCCGATGCATCACCCAAACCTTAACCCTAATCAATTTTCGTTGCTGTGAAAGTTAACGGGACAGCAGTGATTGTATTTAATTGTTCAGTTTTACTCGCTGACAGGTGTCCAGTTTTAAACGCTGATTGACATTCAAGCAGCTATCAGCGCCGTACACGCACACTCAAGTAGCCATAAAGAGACTGATTGGGAGCAAATCTATTTACTCTATCAAAAGCTAAGCCAATACGACTACTCTCCCGTTGTTTTGCTCAACGCCGCGGTAGCGCTATCATTTGCAAACAATGCGCAGGCAGGGCTTGAGGCAATGAACAATATTCAGCAGGCGCAGTTACTAGAAACCTATCAGCCTTGGCACGCCGCTAAAGCGGATATGCTCACACGGGCAGGAAAACTGCAACAGGCAAAGCGAAGTTACCAGCGCGCGATTGAACTAACCGAAAATGAAGCAGACTTGGCTTTCTTACGCGAGCAACATGCTAAGTTATTGAATTAAAGCTGAGAAATTAAGCCTTCACTTACCGCTCTTGCGGCTTGCTCCCATGTAGAGCGCAACACGCTGGGTTGTACGAAAAAATCGTCTAAATATTGCCTCGCCACAGGATTGTTTTTAATCGACAGACGCAGATCATAGTAAGTTACCTTTTGCGGTATCGTCACTTCAGTGTTCATTGTTACATTTTCAATCGTGCTTTCATCTGACAATGCAATAGGCTTGAAAGAGCTGCATGCTGTAAGTGAAAACATAAAACAAAGTAGTGCGACAGCCCTAACTACTTTGTGCGGTTGGGTTGCATACCCTGGGCTACTCATTAACTACGCTAGTGAGGGCGGTAATAGTTGAAAATTATCTAACTCCCATACAGGCGATACACCGCGAGGAAGTTTCGCCAACCTCCCTAGCTGAATCCATTGCTTTTCGGGGCCATGGTAATCAGAGCCAATGGACGCTGCGAAGTTAAAGTCTTTAGCGTGTGCAGCCATCGTTATGGCCTCCTGCGCACTGTGACTACCTGAAACCACCTCGATAGCCTGGCCCCCTGCATCTTTGAAATCTTGAAACAATCGCCGCAGCTTAGTACGCGTTAGCTTATAGCGCGCGGGGTGTGCAATCACCGCGACACCGCCGGCGCTCAAGATTGATTCAACTCCAACTTTCAATTCAACCCACCCTCCAGCCACGTAACCCGGCTTACCCGGCACCAGAAAGCGTTTGAAAACTTGTTTGAAATTTTTTGCATGCCCTTGTTCAACTAAAAATTGTGCAAAATGACTGCGGCTAAGTAAGTTGGACTTCGCGAAATGCCAGCACTTGGTTAACCAAAGCCTGTAAATTTTTATTATCAGGGTCTACACCTAAGCCGACAATATGTAAGGTATGACTAAACCAAGTAACGGAAAGTTCAATGCCGTTAATCAACTCGATGCCTTCTTGAGCCGCTTGTTGTCGTGCCTCACTTAAGCCAGACAAGCAATCGTGGTCAGTTAAAGCTAGCGTATGAATTCCGGCGGACGCGGCTTGGCGCACTAAGTCAGTAGGGCTTAGCGTTCCATCTGAATAGGTAGAATGGGTGTGTAGGTCGATCATATAGACCGCCGGGAAATTTCATCTTGAGGATGTATTAGAACCTTAAGTCGGAAGAATTTCATTCAAGCCGAGAATATCAATCATCTGCTTGGCTTGCATTGGAATATTACGCAAGGCGAGAGCGCCCCCTGCTTGGTGTTGACGATTTGACCATAAAACCAGAAGTGCAAGGCCAGCGCTATCAATACGCTCTAAATTGCTCAAATCCAGAGCGACAGCCGAATTGTTTGAACTAGGCAACCGATTATAAACATGGTTGCTACTTTGATTATCAAGGCGGCCGCTAAGTGTGTAGCCCTCTGCATTGGGGGTTAATTCAGCCATGAATACTCAGGCTTAACTACTGGTGACCTTCGCTTCTATCGACGCGATTAACGAATCTAGTCCCTTTGAGCGAATGATTTGATTGTAAGAAGTACGATAAGTGGTCACCAATGAAACGCCGGCTACGCCAATGTTATATATGCGCCAAACTTGCGCATCATCCTGATATACAGAGAATGTCAATGGTAGAGGCTCTGAACCGTCACCCAAATCCCCCTTTGCACTCACAATAGCGCGTTTTTTCTCTTTACCTTTATATTCGGTACCCGCAAAAAGGATGTTTTCCTTACCGGTATATTTGAACATCGCCGAGGAATAAGTCCGGATTAACAGCTTTTTAAAGGCCGCAGTAAAACCCATTTTTTGTTCGTAGGTGGCTTTTTTCCAGTTTTTTCCCAGCACTAAGCGAGACATTTTGGCAAAATCCCAATTTTTATCGACCACACGCTCAGCTAAGGCGTATAACTTTTGCTTGTCTGAGGCTAACTCATTGCGCTGCGCGCCAAACTCTGCGATCAACTCATCAATTGACGCTCGCAGCACTTCTTCGGGCATTGCTTGTGCATGGATACTACTGCTGATTAAAAGACTAAAGGCCAATACAAAACTGGCCACAAAGGTTTTAATGTTTTTCATTACTCACCCCCTTTTTCCGCTGTGTTAAACATGAATTTCCCAATTAAATTTTCAAGTTGAATCGTTGATTGCGTAAGCTCGATCTCATCGCCATCACCCAGAACATCATCTTCTCCGCCCGGCTCTAGGCCCACAAATTGCGCGCCTAATAGGCCAGAAGTGAGTACCGCCGCCGAAGTATCTGTTGGCAATGTGTTGTAATCACCTTGTATGGCCATCGTCACTTTTGCTGAAAAGTCATCTGTATCTAAATCAATTGAAGTTACGCGCCCTATTTTTACACCACCAATAGCGACTGGTGCCTTAACGTTAAGGCCACCTATATTCTCAAAACTTGCGGTTATTTTATATTGGGCACTCCCATTATCCGGAACCGAACCAACTTTCGTTGCCAACACCACTAACGCGGCAATGCCCGCCAATATAAATAAACCCACAAAAAACTCTAAACCTTTTGATTGCATTAGATGCCTCCGAACATTATTGCGGTTAAAACATAGTCCAGTGCCAAAATACTAAGCGAAGCTGTCACCACCGTACGGGTGGTTGCCAAACTCACACCTGTAGACGTGGGCTCTGCGCTATAGCCTTCGAATAACGCAATCCACGTTACCACCAAACCAAAAATTAAACTTTTGATAATGCCGTTAAGCACATCGTAATAAAAATCGACTCCATTTTGCATGATCGACATGAACACACCAGAATCAACACCAAACTGCCCTACCGCGACAATGTAACTACCTAAAACCCCCACTGCGCTGAACATGGCTGCAAGCAAGGGCAAAGAAATAAGCCCAGCCCAAAATCGAGGCGCGATGACCCGCTCATAGGGATCTACCGCCATCATCTCCATGGCTGACAATTGCTCTGTTGCTTTCATTAAGCCAATTTCAGCGGTCAGTGCAGAGCCGGCCCGACCAGCGAACAGTAAGCCTGCCACAACTGGGCCTAACTCACGTACTAAGGTCAGCGCTACGCCCAAACCTAAACTTGATTCTGCGGCATAACGAGATAGTTGATAATAGCCTTGTAAACCCAGCACCATGCCAACAAAAAAGCCCGCGATCACAACGATAAGCACCGACAACACACCCACATTATATATCTGCTGAACGATTAAACGCGGGCGGCGTAATACTTTGGCCATGCCACCAAATGACCACCATAAAAACAGCCCTGCACGGCCTAGTTTATTGATCAAGCGTAAGGCTGACGCACCCAAACCTTGTATCGTGCCGACTATCATAGATCGGCGCGCAAATCCTGAGCGTACTCCCCAGCAGGATAACGGTAGGGTACTGGCCCGTCTGGCATACCGCCAATAAACTGTTGCACCATCGGCTCGTCACTCTGGCGAATTTGATCCGCGGTACCATGGCCTAGAACTGAGCCATTGCCCAAAATATACGCATAATCGGCGATGCTCAACCCTTCCTCTACATCGTGGGTGACAACTACTGATGTTAAATCTAAAGCGTCGTTAAGTTCGCGAATCAGTTTAACGATCACGCCCATCGAAATTGGGTCAAGCCCCACAAATGGCTCATCGTACATAATCAAACTAGGGTCTAATGCAATTGCGCGAGCCAAGGCTACACGACGCGCCATGCCCCCCGACAATTCAGAAGGCATTAATTTTTCAGCGCCGCGTAAGCCAACTAACTCCAACTTCATTAGCACCACTAAACGAATAATCTCTTCGTTCAAGTTGGTTTGTTCGCGTAAGGGGTAGGCAATGTTATCGAAAGTATTTAAGTCGGTTAATAAGGCACTATTTTGAAATAGCATGCCCATCTTTCGGCGCAAACGATATAACTCTCTACCGCGGGCATTCCCTACCGATTCTCCGTCAAACAGCATCTCACCATGTTGGGCGCGGATTCTGCCACCTATCAAGCTAAGTAAAGTAGATTTACCGCAACCACTGGGCCCCATGATCACCGTCACTTTCCCTCGCGGAATAGTCAGCGATAAGTCATTAAAGATCAGTCGATCATCAAAACCGAAATCTATATTATTGGCAACGACGATCGGGGAATCGTCATCTACTCTGGTGTTCATTTTGGCTATTTAAAATATCCGTGAATGGATGGTGATCGAATTGTATGTAAACATTCTGACTTATGCATGAATATATGCGCTCGGCAGGTAAAGAAATCAAGCGCGTTGAACAACAAAACCTTGCTCGTGCGCTTACTCCATCCCGTTTCCAATTGCCGTATAGCTTCGTAAGCTTCAACTAGCGTTACCAAAACGTCTAGCTTTGCACCCCTTGGGAGTAACTTGTTCAGACATCACCAACCCTCTTTACCTTGAAAAACTAAGCGGCAATCATTACCTGCTTGAATAGGCCAATTATTCATAAATAACCTCTATCAATTAGTTTAAATATTGACATTGTCGTATTGAGTGCGCGCACTAATAGAGCGAACATAGATCACCCGATAGGTATAATAAATTCAAACCACTAAACGATACTTTTGCCAGAAATATTAAATACAACTCCACCACCTTTAAGAACGCTAGCATCTCTAAAATCATTCTTCACATGCGCTGGACTAAAACAATCTGTTTGAAGATCAATCGATACCAAGCTAGAGTTTGGCTTTTCGCATCGTTGTATTCTGGGCTTTCTGCCCGAAACGTTTTTATTGTTAATAAAGCTATAATTATCCCTCGCCAATTATGGTCCAAAAATGGGACTTTGGTAATCGATAATTAGTGCGTGATATTTATGACTAAGAGACATTCAATAGCTCAGTGCTCAGAAGCACTCATAACACTTATAATTTTTGTTGTGATCGTGCTGCTTTATTCGTACCAATATTCCCCGCCACAGCCAAAACCGATTGATGCTCCACAGGCAGAGTTTTCAAGTGGGCGGGCTGAAAAAATTCTCTACTCGCTTGTTGGTGAGAATATTCCACACCCCGCGAACTCTGAACAAAATGAGATAGTCAAACAACGCGTTATTAGTACG
Organism: Candidatus Poriferihabitaceae bacterium; assembly: GCA_965237485.1. Classification (GTDB taxonomy): domain Bacteria; phylum Pseudomonadota; class Gammaproteobacteria; order Arenicellales; family Poriferihabitantaceae; genus JAAELZ01. The sequence goes on from CBDEFQ010000009.1 coordinate 158,442, forward strand.
CTTACCGAATATGGATACCAAGTAGAGATTCAGCAGGGGGTTAGTTTTTCCTTTGAAACCCAAGGCCCAGTCCCTGTTAAAAACATCATGGTGAGATTAAAGGGAACAGATGTTGGCCCTGCTGTGATGCTTGCCGCACATTATGACTCCGTTCCAGATGGGCCAGGGGCCGCAGATGATGGCGTAGGCGTTGCGGCTGTGATCGAGATAGCAAGAATGCTAAAGACGCAACATCAGCCAAAGAATGATGTCATATTTTTACTAACTGATGGTGAGGAATCTGGGCTATTAGGTAGCTACCTATTCGCGTACAAGCATCCGTGGGCAAAAGAGGTTGGTGTTGTTATCAATCTTGACGCAAGAGGCACATCAGGCCCGAGCATTATGTTCGAAACCAGTAAAAACAACCGGTGGCTAATTGAAATTTTATCTCAAGCCATCGAAAAACCATTTACTAGTTCTCTTGCTATTGAAATCTACAAACGCCTTCCAAACGATACAGACTTTACACATTTTAGACGTGCCTTAATGGAAGGTTACAACTTTGCATTTATAGGGGGAGCCAAAAATTATCATACGCCAAATGATAGTTTTGAAGTCGTCAGTCGTGGGAGTTTGCAGCACCATGGCGAAAATATGTATTCACTTGTGCAAGTTTTGAAAAATATGGATATAACGTCTCCGCCTAATGGAGAAGCGGTTTACTTTGATATATTCGGTTGGAAAATAATATGGTGGCCAGCTCAATGGTCTATTTTCATTGCCCTAGGTTCCTTGTTAATGCTGATGGTGAATTTCTGTTTGAGAAAATGTCACTTACGAACTAAAACAACTAATTTCCTGAGAGCAGCTTTATCAATACCCGCTGTTTTAGGTTCGATTGTATTGTCGTCGAGCATATTATGGGTTCTGAATGTTGGTTTAACTGCGCTCGGTCATTTTGATCACCCTTGGATCAGCCATCCTGCCATTGCTTCGTTATGCTTTTGGCTTACTGGTCTCGGAATTATGAGCCTAGTTTCGTCTCAACTAACCCGATTTTTAGACAGCTATTCTATTTGGCTCGGGGTTTGGGTAATTTGGGCAACACTTGCAATCGCATCTTCTCTGTATTTCACAGGAGCAAGTTACTTGTTTATCGCTCCAACTGCTACCGTTGCGACTGTAGGTCTAGCTATTGTCTTAGTTAAAAACCGGCATATTGAAAGAAATATGAAATACTTGTTTTCAATTTCTGCGATTGTCGCTGCCGTGCTTTGGTTACCGTATGAACGTGTACTTTACGATGGCGTTGGATTCAGTATGAATCTTTTTCTAATAGCAAGAATTGGAGTTGTTTCGGGCGTACTTATTCCCGTTTTTGTATCTTCTTGGAAAGCCGATTGCTTAACTATATCGAAACTGTGTTTGGGCCTCTCGACCCTTTTAACAGCTTGGTTTATATTGGTTTAGCGAACATTTTTCCTGAACTTACATGTGAAGGCTTCAATTGATTGTGCCGATGATCACACTTTGCAAGTAGTACGCAATTTGCTGCGCGAGGAATGTTATAGTGGTGGCCCCTCTTTTCTGTATAAAGGCTTATGAGTGACATTTTATTCGCTGCTATAGGAGGCGTTTTTATTGGGATAGCCGCTGTATTGCTGATGGCTACTCATGGCAGGATAATGGGCATCAGTGGCGTAGTCAGTGGCAGTTTGTTTGCCGATAAAGGCGATAAAGTCTGGCGATTAGTCATTGTTGCCGGAATGCTCACACCCCCCTTAATATTAGCACCGCTTAACAATACGCCGAGAGTCTATTCCAATACAGGAATGATACCGAGAAGTTGATTGTCATTTCTGTATGGTATTCATTCACCATCATGAACAGAAATTAGATTAGTTCGGTATCATTTCCGATTAGAATCAGTCCCTTCGCTCAGTATCATTTCATGTTGGACAAGACTCCGAGTATTATTCTATCAGGTAATGTGGCTTTATTGCTGATTGCCGGTTTCTTGGTCGGGCTGGGCACCGTTATCGGGGGAGGGTGCACCTCCGGACACGGGGTGTGCGGAATTTCTAGGTTTTCACAACGCTCTATAGCGGCCACCGTTATTTTTATGGTAGTTGGGACCATTACCGTGTTTCTAATGCGTCAATTCGGTTTAATAGTATGAGGCAGTTAAGTTTGTATATAGCAGGATGTCTGTTTAGCATCGGGCTTATTATTTCTGGCATGGTTAACCCAGCAAAGGTGCAGGCCTTTCTTGATGTAACGGGCAATTGGGACTTAAGTTTAGCTTGGGTTATGGTCGGGGCTATTGTTACAACTGCAGCTGGGTATCGGTGGGTATTTGGGCGCCGAGCACCTACTTACGCCGCTAAATTTAGTTTGCCTACCAAACTTGAGGTTGACGCTAAGTTAGTAGTGGGCGCGGCTTTATTTGGGACTGGGTGGGGCTTGTCAGGCTTGTGCCCGGGGCCAGCGTGTTTGCACCTCTAAAAGTGGCTGGGTTTCTAGCAACTATGTTGCTGGGAATGGCTGTCGCACGCAGAATACAAAAAAGCAATAGTTCCAAATATTGAACGGCCCACAAGTAGAAGCTTTTTTCCATCAAAGTACCAATACCAGCCGTTATCTGGCGGTTGATACAAAAACGAACCTCCGTGCGGGAATCGATTCATTGTTGGATTATGGCGACGTATCAGGGCGGGTAAGCCATGATGGGCCTGTCGGATAATAAGTTTTACTGCAAAAGCACCACTTTGATCTATTTCACTGAGTATTTGAAGGCTACTTTATCACTGAAAGTACCCTACCATCCGATGGGTCTCAGTTGAATGATAAAACCCGGCTCAGCGCTATTGCTCTATCCCTCTTCTAGTTTGCTAGCGCAAATAATACAATATTCAGCTGCTGGGTCTAGCTGCATACGCCCTTCACTAATTTGCTCACCGCATTGTTCACATTCGCCGTAGTCTTCATCATCAACACGTTTTAAAGCTTCAATTAGCCTTCGCATCTCAAGGTCACGACGGCGCTGGCCTTCTTTGTTCATTTCTTGCGCTTGCATTGCGTCCATCCGTGATAAACGGCCCACTCGCGTTTGATCTAGCACCACCGTCTTTTGTCCAGTCGTCGATAGTCGGTTAATGTCTACAATCTCCTTCTGGCGTTTTAATATGAGGTTTTTTATGGTTTTCTTATCCATCAATACACAATATAACGGCTCACTACAAATTACTAGTACACTGTCCAGACCAAATTGATGAATTCAGCGCTGGCATGGTATTTTGCAGTAAGACGCCGTACGCAATTAATGGTTATTCCCTTAATAAGCACTGCAACGCAGCTGCGGGACGCCATGGTAGCACCCTTTGGGTGAGCTTGTCCGCGCCCATGAGCTACGTTGCGCCTTTTGCAAAGGGAACACCATTCGCTGCAAGACGCGCCTTGCCATGAACGCGGACAAGCTCACTGAATCCATCAATTTGGTCTGGACAGTGTACTACGCAATAGCAATTTCAGTGCTGCATTTAAGGCCGTTAACGTGCTGCTGCATTAATCAACAAGCCTACCCAATTACGGTAAACTCCGCGCATGGTCAGCAAAGCACAAGTGAGTTCGAGCACAGCCTTCACCCCGAAGGAAATTTATCTGCGCTTATTACGCTATGTTCTACCCTATAAGAGCGTATTTGGCATCGCTATCGTAGGCATGCTTGTCGTTGCTTTGGGCGAAACAGCTTTTGTAGCATTGCTCAAACCGATTATGGATGAGGGTTTTATTAATCGTGATGCCCAGCTCATTAAATGGTTACCCCTATTGCTGATTTTAGTTTTGTTGGTTCGCGGCATCGGTCATTTTATTGACACCTACTGCATGGATTGGGTGGGGCGTAAAGTGATTTTTGACTTGCGCGCGCAGCTGTTTAACAGCCAACTGCGTCTTCCCGAAAAACACTTTGACCACAACCCAAGCGCAGGCATGGTCTCGCAATTGGTTTATGATGCCGAACAAGTGTCGCGGGCCAGCACTGTTGCCCTGCGTGTGTTTGTGCGCGATACGGTCAATATCATTTTACTCTTGGCTTGGATGACCTATCTAAGTTGGAAAGCCACACTGGGGTTTTTATTAATCGTACCCGCAGCCCTACTCATTCTTAGGTTTGCAAGTAAGCGGCTGCGCAGCAGTAGCACCGAGATTCAAAAAACTATGGGCGGCATTACCCAAGTGGCTACCGAAGCGTTGAGCGGACACGAACTGGTTAAAAGCTTTATCGGCTACGATCACCAAAACGAACTTTTTAGACACAGTAATAACCGTAACCGCCAGCAGTTTATGAAGCGCACTTTGGTCACCGCAATCAGTGTGCCGTTAACCATTTTGCTGGCTGGCGTCGCGCTAGCCACCATAATTTGGGTGGTGCTTTCTGGCGGTGGAGAAGGTCAAGTTTCAGCTGGCACTTTCGTCTCCTACATCAGCGCCACGGTAATGTTAATGCAGCCCCTTCGCCGGCTAACTAAGGTAAACGAGCTTATTCAAACAGGTATTGCAGCAGCACAATCAATATTTACTACCCTAGACTTACCCGCCGAGAAAGATGAAGGCAAGGTTGAACTAAAACTTCCAGTAAGCGGTGAAATTGCTTTTTCTAATGTTTCGTTTACCTATGATGACAGCAAACAAACGGCTATCAATGAAGTATCTTTTAGGCTCCCTGCCGGGGCAAAGATTGCCCTAGTCGGCTTATCCGGAAGTGGCAAGTCAACTATTGCCAAATTGCTATTGCGGCTTTATCAACCGAGCCAAGGCAGCATCAGCATTGATGGTCAAGATATCTCTAAGCTGAGTTTGCAGTCGCTGCGTTCTAACATCGCCTTAGTGCCGCAAAACGCTGTCCTGTTTGACGACACACTTAGAAACAACATCATTTACGGCAGCGACGACAACGGCGATGTTCATTTTGATCAAGTGGTTAAAGCCGCGCTCATTGACGAATTTGCAACAAGACACCCCGATAACTTTGAGCAATTGATCGGCGAAAATGGATCTAAGCTTTCGGGTGGCCAGCAACAACGGGTAGCCATCGGTCGAGCACTCTATAAAGACGCGCCTATTTTACTACTCGACGAGGCCACTTCAGCGCTGGATTCACAGTCAGAAGAAAAGATTCAGACCGCGCTGGATGCTTTATTTAAGGACCGTACTGCACTCATTATCGCGCACCGGCTTTCAACAATCTCCAATGCTGACTTAATCTTAGTGTTCGACCAAGGCCGACTGGTTGAACAAGGGACACACCTACAATTGCTCGATAACCAGGCTGCGTATTTTAACTTGTATAAAGTGCAACAAAAAGTAAGTGCTGACTCCAACTAATTAGCATATTTTTAGTGCAGCAATTTATCCACCGACAATGGCAAAAAAGAGGGCTGTGGGCTTGGGCACTTAGCCCGTTGAGTTTGTTGGTTTGCGCGGTTGCAGCAATTAAACGTAAAGCCTATGTAGTTGGCCTGAGGAAATCCCACGGCTGCGATGCTCCGGTCATTGTTGTGGGAAATCTAACCGTGGGTGGCACCGGTAAAACTCCTATGGTTATTTACTTGTGCGACTTGCTAAAAGCGCAGGGATTTCATCCAGGAGTAATTAGCCGAGGATACAAATCTAATGCTGCGAACAAGCCCATTTTAGTTAGCCAGTACAACGATGCCAGTGAGGTAGGCGACGAGCCCCGACTCATTTGTGAGCGTACGCAATGTCCGGTTATGGTCAGCACTAATCGGGTTCAATCCGCCAATACATTGGTTCAGTCACATGGCTGTAACGTAATCGTCAGCGATGACGGTTTTCAGCATTTGAAACTCAAACGTGATATCGACATATTGGTTAAAGACGCACAGCGCGGTTATGGCAATGGGTGGTGCTTGCCTTCTGGTCCATTGCGAGAAGGTCCGCTTGCAAAGCAAGATGCGGATTTTATCGTAATTAATGGCGGAAAAGTTGTTGGAGAACCGAGCTTTAATATGCAGCTTATTCTTGGGCAGCCTTACGCATTGCAGAGTAAACAAAAGACCCAGTTTGATACATTACGTCATCAGTCGTTACGGGCGATTGCGGCGATTGGCAATCCAATGCGCTTTTTCAATGCACTGCGTGAACAGAATCTTATGATCACTGAATCTCCTTATGATGATCATCACGTCTTTACCGCTGCCGACCTTGAAAGTAATAAACCCATTATCATGACTGAAAAAGATGCGGTAAAATGCGCCCAATTGCCCACTACCAGCGAAGTATGGGTGGTACCCGTTAGCGCTGAATTAAGTGCCGACTTTGATGCCCAATTGCTTAGCAAGTTAAATACACTAGCCCATAATACTTCTGCATGATCCACTATATTATTGTCATCCCAGCGCGATTCGCTTCTACACGTTTACCCGGTAAGCCGCTGGAAGACATCGGCGGCAAACCGATGATCCAACACGTAGTCGAAAATGCCCAGCGATCCCTAGCAACCAGTGTGGTGGTGGCAAGCGATGATCAGCGTGTCGAACAATGCGTACGAGGCTTCGATGGCGTTTGTATTCTAACCAACCCAGCGCATAAATCGGGTACTGACCGCATTGCCGAAGTAGTTGACAAACTGTTGCTAGATGACCAACAAATCATTGTTAACGTACAAGGCGATGAGCCAGATATGCCGATTGAATTGGTCGAGCAAATTTCGCAAGGATTTAACACAGCACCGGATGCAAAAATTATTACTGCCTGCACAAGGCTTGATCACCCTGAACAATTCCACGACCCTAACTGCGTCAAAGTCGTGCGTGATCACAATGAAATGGCGTTGTATTTCAGCCGTGCGCCGATTGCTTATCCTAGAGAAGATAATAGCCAACTCATGAGTAATGTAAGGTGCCATATCGGCATCTATGGCTACCGGGCTGGATATATTAAACAATTCAGCGCACGCAAGACCTGTGAATTAGAAACCAGAGAAGGCCTAGAACAGCTACGCACCTTATGGCATGGAGAGAAAATTTATTGCCCGGATGCCTGCGCAGCACCAGGACCCGGTATTGATACCCCCGAGGGTCTTGAGCTGGCACGTAAGTACTATTCGAAAGTCTGATGTTAGTTTACATCAGCTATGCAACCCCTGATGCTCAAACAGTAATTGAAGTAAAACAAAAAGCGCCTGTAACAGCGAAACAAGCTATCCTTAACTCAGGTATATTGGAAAAACACCCTGATGTCGGTGCTGAGAATTTAGTTATCGGTATTTACGGCAAAAAGTGTCCGCTTAAGACCGAACTAAGAGAATTTGACCGCGTAGAAATCTACCGCCCTTTATTGTTAACCCCAGTTGAAGCCAGAAGGTTGCGAGCCGCGAATGTGAAAAAGCAACCAGTGAAGACAAGCCCGACTTAATGCTACCTCAAAGATTACTGAAAACTCCGAGAGTTTATAGGTTAGTGCAGCGTTCAAGTCGGTGACCTTCATGTAAGTGCCATATGGGCTGCTACCCTTTGTTCGGCTATATTTGCCACCTACCCAGCCACACTTCACCTGTGACTTTAGCAAGCTCCAAATTCGATCCTTTGCCTTGGCGATCAATCACTAAGTAACTAGAAGCCTCTCCTAGGACCAGCTGATAGTGGTGCCAAGTGTTCTTGAACAAGTTCACTCCTTGACGACCGTTGGTAATGAACAGCTTTAGATCACGGGCTGTTACTTTTTTAGCCTCTGGCGCACAAAGCACATAATAGGGCTTATCGCCGAGTGGAATGAAGGCCTGCGAGCCTAATGGGTGACGCTCCATTTCAGTTACTTGATGAGGCAGTGCTATCGGTTGCGTATGAAAAATGCTGATAATCGGCTTACCCCCTTCATCGCCAGCGTCTATCGAAGCCAATGCGTTGTAACGCTTGGTTAAACCTTGGTTGATGTCCATCACTTTTAGCGCATTATTTTGCGCGAGCGAGTTGGCGTCTAAGTCTATAACTTCACCAAATGCGGCGAAGGCTTCACTGCTTAGCGGTTGGGGAACTAGGAACTGTTTGTTCATTGGGACGGAGATTGCCGCGCTTAGCTGGTAATGGCGGGGTTAGATTAGGCGGCGCGCATGTAATCCGCCAATTCAAACATCAATTGATCGCGGCGCTGATCAGATATAAATGCGGCCTTAAAGCTGTTGCGAGATAGCAGTGCCAATTGATCTCGGCTGATAGGTAAATTTGCTGCTACCGCATTGAAATTTTCATTCATGTAGCCACCGAAGTAGGCCGGGTCATCTGAATTAAGCGTAACGCACAAGCCCGCTTCTAGCATTTGCGGTAATGGGTGGTTTGCCATATCGTCTACCACGCATAGTTTGGTGTTAGACAAGGGGCACACCGTAAGGGCAATCTGTTGCTTAATTAAGTGTTTGACTAAATTGTCATCATCCATTGCGGCATTGCCGTGATCTATACGATCAACCTTTAACAAGTTAAGTGTCTGCCAAACGTATTCAGCTGGGCCTTCTTCTCCAGCATGTGCTACAAGCTTTAAGCCTAGGTCTTTTGCCTTGGCGAATACATTAACGAACTTGGAAGGCGGATTACCCATTTCGGATGAATCTAAACCTACGCCGATAATTTTAGCCAGAAACGGCTCTGCTGCTTGTAGTGTGTCTAGTGCTGATTGCTCATCCAAGTGACGCAAAAAGCACATGATAATACCAAAACTAATACCGTATTCTTGTTGACCTTTTAGTAAAGCAGAATGGATGCCGTTTATAACAGTTTCAAATTCAATGCCGCGCTCTAAATGCCCTTGCGGGTCGAAAAAAACCTCAACGTGTTTAACGTTTTGAACGTGAACACGCTCAATATATGCCGTTGTTAAATCAAAATAATCTTGCTCCGTGCGCAAAACATTCATCCCTTGGTAGTAAATGTCTAAGAATTCTTGCAGATTCGAGAAATCATACGCCGCTCGAAGTGCATCTACCGACGCGTAAGGCAAACTAACGTCGTTACGCTCAGCCAATTCAAACATTAACTCGGGCTCGAAAGTACCTTCAATATGTAAATGAAGCTCCGCCTTAGGCAAGCCCGAGATAAATGCTTGCATGGTAAAAAAGGGTTTGTGCTGCTAACGGCGAGGATTTTTGCGTGAGTACAAGGCAACTAAGCGCACAGAACCGCAGCGTACTCCAGTACGTGAGGATTCGAGCACTTAGTTAACGCCGTAATCGCGAAAAAAGACCGTCATTAGCGGTGCAAATTAGTTGGGAAGTTTGCCTTCTACGCCTTCAACATACCAATCCATACCCAGCAATGAACCGTCGTCTAGGGTAGCACCCGCAGCAACAATTTCTTCACCTGCTTGGTTACGTACTGGTCCATCAAAAGAATGCATCGATCCGGCAATTAACGCTTCGCGTATTTTATCTGCTTCAGCACGTACATCAGCAGGAACATCATCACCATAAGGCGCCATTTCAACCATACCCGTGGCTAAGCCGCCCCAACGATCACCGGTTGCCCAGCTACCATCCATTGCGGCTTTAGCACGCTCTACGTAGTAACCTTCCCAGTTATCAATAATCGCTGTTAGGTGTGCTTTAGGTGCAAATGCACTCATATCTGAACCTTGACCAAAGCCGTGTACGCCGCGCGATTCGGCTACTTGCAATGAGGCAGGAGAATCAGTGTGCGTCACGATCATATCAGCGCCTTGGTCGATCAACGCTTTAGCGGCATCGCCTTCTTTGCCTGGGTCATACCAAGAGTTTGTCCAGATCACCTTTACGGTTGCATCAGGGCTGTGCTTGCGTAAGGCCAAAGTAAAAGCTCCGATTCCACGCACAACTTCAGGAATAGGGAACGGCGCTACATAGCCAACCACAGCTGATTTAGTCATCATACCAGCGATGGTGCCTAAAACGGTACGTCCTTCATAAAAGCGTGCTGAATAAGTAGACATATTGTCGGCACTTTTGTAGCCAGTAGCGTGCTCAAACTTCACATTAGGAAATTGCTTTGCCACTTTCAAAGTTGGGTTCATATAACCAAAAGAAGTGGTGAAAATAATTTCATTGCCTGAATTAGCTAACTCGCGGATAACGCGCTCTGCATCCGCTCCTTCCGGCACGCTTTCCACATAAGATGTTTTAACCCCAAGCTCGCGTTCAATGGCCAGACGGCCTAAGTCATGTTGATATGACCAGCCGTGATCAGAAATAGGCCCGACATACACAAAGCCCACTTTTGAGTCTTCGGCAATGCCAGACTCGCCGGTTCCACTTGCAGCCATCGCGTTCATGGCCAATACACTGGCGAAAAATGTGGAAATTAACTTGAGCGTAGTTCTTTTAGTTTTCATAATGTTCCTCTAAATCTTGAGGTTGAGATTGGTCTCGATGATTAACCATCTAGACAGGGTTTTACAAACTGTATAAGTCACAAGCGATCCTTATATTTAGCGTTCGCTTAGGTCATTTTTTACTGCTCTGATGCACAAATTCTAGCAGACTTTATGTACTTGGATGAAAGGGTTTGGTCAAACTAGCCGGCGCATTCAACTTTATTTTAGCTCGATCACGGGAAATAATAACCAAAACCACGATGGTGGCTAGATAAGGCAACATAGACATAATTTGCGAAGGAATGTCGACGCCCATCGCTTGTGCGTGCAATTGGACAATGTTTATCCCGCCAAATAAGTACGCGCCCAACAGCACTCGACTGGTGCGCCAAGAAGCAAACACCACTAGGGCTAAAGCAATCCACCCGCGCCCTGCTGTCATGTTCTCAGCCCATAAGGGTGAGTAGGCCAAGGAAAGATAAGCCCCACCCAAACCCGCCATTGCGCCGCCAAACAAAATAGCTAAAAAACGAATGCGGATTACCTTGTAGCCCATAGCATGGGCTGCATCGTGCGAGTCACCGACCGCGCGCAAGATCAAGCCATAATGGGAACGGTTCATAAACCAAATAACACCGAAGGCCACAGCAAATGATAAGTAAATCAACATGTCTTGGTTAAACAATAACGGCCCAATAAATGGAATGTTAGACAAGAACGGCACGGCGAGCTTTGGCAAACCCTCATAGGCAATCCCTACTAGGCTTTGGCCAATTAACGCACTCAGGCCAATACCAAAAATTGTTAACGCCAGACCTGTTGGTACTTGGCTGGCCTGAAGAACTAACACCAGAAAGGCAAACAAAGACGCCATCAACATGCCCGCAAACATACCGCCAAGCACGCCTAGCGTCGGGCTGCCTGAAAAATGCCAAACAGCAAAACCTCCAACCGCACCCATTAACATCATACCTTCGAGGCCCAAATTGAGCACACCTGATTTTTCGGTGATTAATTCACCGATAGCGGCAAACAACAAAGGTGTCGCTGCGGTGACCAGCGTTAGCAAGATTGGTAGGATTAAATCTGTCATTACTTCACCCAGCCTTAATATTTAATTTTAGACGGTAGTGAATAAACACATCACAAGCCAAAATAAAAAATAGCAGCATACCCTGAAAAACCCCGGTTACCGCTAGGGGTAGATTAAGCCTGATCTGCGCGGTTTCACCGCCTAGATAAGACAGTGCTAATAATAAGCCCGCAAATAATGCACCGACCGGATGCAAACGGCCCACATACGCCACGATAATGGCAGCGAAACCATAGCCTGGAGAAATATTCGGTAATATTTGCCCGATTGGCCCAGTCAGCTCAATAACACCAGCCAAGCCCGCCGCACCACCACCTATTAGCAAAGTGATCCAGATTAATTTGTTGTGGCTAAAACCCGCATGGGTGCCCGCGTCTGGCGCGTCGCCAACCACTTTAATCTGATAACCCAGTAAGCTTTTAGATAGCAACATCCAACCTGCCACCACCGCCAAAATTGCAATTAATGCACCTAAATGTAATCGAGTTCCATCGAACAATATAGGCAGCATGGCAGAATCGGAAAAAATTCGTGATTCAGGAAAGTTAAAACCATCTGGGTCTTTAAACGGGCCATGCACCAATAGACTTAGCACGAGACTCGCAACATAAGTCAACATCAGACTGGTTAGAATCTCGTTGGCATTAAATTTTGTACGTAAAAATGCCACAATTGCTGCCCACAACATGCCTCCGATTACGCCACAAATCAGAATAAGCGGCAAAATATAAAATCCTGTTTTCTCGTAAAAGAACAAGGCGGCAGCACCGCCAAATACTCCGCCCATTAACAATTGACCTTCCGCACCAATGTTCCAAACGCCCGCCCTAAAGCCCAGCGATAAGGCCACACCGATTAAAATTAACGGAGTGGCTTTAACCCACAACTCGCCCAAGCCGTAGCGCGTTGATATAGGGTCAACAAAGAAAGCTTTAAGTGCAGCCGCTGGCGACACACCCAAAACGGCGAACAGAATAATGCCCGCGACCAATGTTAACGCAAGCGCCAATATCGGGGAGCAATACACCATCGTTTTAGAAGGGGCTGGGCGCTTGATTAGACTTAACATAAATAGGCCTTTAGCTAAGTTGTTTGTTGAACTCCGGCCATCAGCAAGCCCATTTGCTCGTAGCTGACTTCTTGTGCGGGGTAAAATTCAGACAGTTCACCCGCACATATTGCGCCGATACGGTCTGATATTTCTATCAATTCATCTAAGTCCTGAGAAATCACCAACACCGCCGCACCCTTTTTAGCACGGCCTTTTAATGATTCACGAATATGCTGCGCAGCGCCTGCATCGACACCCCAAGTGGGCTGCGAAGCCACTAATACCTCTGGGTTTTGTATTAGCTCACGACCGACTATATATTTTTGTAAATTGCCTCCAGATAAACTATTTGCAGGTGACCCAATGCCGGTTGTTTTTACATCGAAATCGTTGATTATTTGTTCAGTATAACGACGGCTCTTAGCGTAATCTAACCAGCCTTTATTTACTAAGCCTAAGCACTGAAAAGCAGTAAGCAAGGTGTTGTCAAGCAAGCTCATGCTAGGTACTGAGCCGTGCCCTAAACGCTTTTCTGGAACACTTGCCATGCCTAACATTCGACGTTCATTTGGCCCCAACACACCTACGTCATGACCGTCAATTTGTATCATTGCCGCTTCGGCACATCTACTTTCGCCATTGATTGCTTGCAGCAGTTCGTCTTGCCCATTGCCGGCGACACCCGCAATGCCTACGATTTCACCCGCGCGCACATCAAGTGAGATTGATCTTAGCGGCATACCCAACTCATCGGGTGCAGGCATGCTGAGTTGATTTAGTGCTAAACGCACATCACCAACTGCGCCCCCTTCACGCGCAGTGGGCGCTTTTAACTCTTCTCCCATCATTAAAGCCGCCATGGTTTTGGGGCTCTCTTGTGCGACATCAACGCAGGCAACTCTTTGGCCGTTGCGCAACACTGTCGCGCGATGACAAATCGCTTTAATTTCGTCTAGCTTGTGGGAAATATACAAAATAGATAACCCTTCACCGGACAAGCGTTGCAAGGTTTCAAACAGCTTCTCTACTTCCTGTGGGGTGAGCACCGAGGTGGGTTCATCCATCACCAACAATTTAGGCTTTTGCAACAAGCAACGTATAATTTCTATACGCTGGCGCTCACCTACTGACAAACTATACACATATCGGTGCGGGTCCAGTGGCAAGCCATAACGCTCTGACAAGGTGATAATCTCTTCGCTCAGTGCTTCCATGTCACCCTTGTATCCAATACCCAAAGAGATATTTTCGACAACAGTCAACGAGTCAAACAGAGAGAAATGTTGGAACACCATCGCGACACCTAAGCCTCGGGCCATCGCTGGGCTAACGATATCAACACTTTGACCTTCAAACAAAATCTCCCCCGCATCGGGCTTGAGTATGCCATAGATCATTTTGACCAATGTGGATTTACCTGCGCCGTTTTCTCCCAGTAAGGCATGAATTTCACCCGGTTGGATAACCAAATCTATGTCATCATTGGCGAGGCATCCAGGATATTCCTTTCGCATTGCACGTAATTCAAGTAAATTGGTTTGGGCGGTTTTAGTCATCTATTTTGGCAGTCTGCCAAGCATTCGAATTCTTCAATTCTATTCTAAAATCTTTAGTGGTACTTAAAAACCGTAATGTTTAAACCTAGATAAATCAGTTAAAACACGAAAGTCCATGCAAGCTCTTGATGCACCTAGCAAAATCAAAAAAAACCTTATCACCAATAAGGTGACCGCGACTTTTTTGATTTCACTATGCACTTCAATTGCTTACATGTCTTTTCCGCGTTTAACTGATTTATCTAGGTTAAATGTACATCACGCATTTCAATCGAAATTGAACCATACCACCGGTCGCTTTGCTGCATGAATAACTAATATTCGCTCACCCGTTGCTGAAAACGCATCGCTTTAAAGTGTACGCCGAATTGAGCTATATTGAGAAGGAGATATTTACCAAATAATCTAAAAAACTAAACACTTTATGCGGATCTGGATACAGCACCCTCAAGCGATTTACACTGCCAATACGGAAGACGCAGACAACGGCATTGTGGTTGAACAAAACCACATTGTCGAGTTAGTCGCTGACGGTAAAACACCTTCCTTAAACTACCACCAAACCTTCGACGCTTCAGCGCACGTTATTACACCCGGACTGGTCAACAGCCACCACCATTTTTATCAAACGCTGACCCGCGCGCAGCCAGCAGCCTTAAATAAAAAACTATTCCCATGGCTGCAAAGTTTATATCCGATCTGGGCAGGGCTTACCGACGAGATGATTCAGGTTTCTACGCGCCTTGCCGCCGCTGAATTATTATTGTCGGGCTGCACCACTACATCAGATCATCATTACCTATATACACCTGCCGCTCGACAGGCCTTAGATTGTCAGGTAGACGCTATACACGCAACGGGTATTCGCGCCACCTTAACCAGAGGATCGATGAGTCTCGGTGAAGATCAAGGCGGTTTACCGCCGCGCAACACCGTGCAGTCCGAAGAAACCATTTTAGAAGACTGCAATCGGGTAATAAACGAATACCACGATTCAAAAGATGGCAGCATGCTACAGATTGCTCTCGCACCCTGCTCCCCCTTTAGCGTAAGCGAAGCATTGATGAAGGAAACTGCAGTGCTTGCGCGCGCTAAGGGCGTAAGGGTGCACACCCATTTGGCTGAAACACATGACGAAACAGTATTTTGTTTAAAACAATTTAACGACAGGCCAGTTGATTATCTTGACAGGGTTGGTTGGCTTAGTAACGACGTTTGGCTAGCCCATGGCATTCATTTTAACGATGACGAGATTAAACGCCTGGGCGAAGCAAAAGTAGGGATAGTCCATTGCCCAAGCTCTAATATGCTACTCAGTTCGGGCTTATGTCAAACACTTGATTTAGAAAAATCAGGTTGCCCTATTGGAATCGGAGTTGATGGTTCAGCGTCAAATGATGGTTCCAATCTCGTTCAAGAAGTGCGCCAAGCCTTTTTATTGCAACGCCTAAACTACGATGCAGACAAAATTACGCATCACAAGGCTTTGTATTGGGGCACCAAAGGCTCAGCACAATGCTTAGGACGCGAAGACATTGGCGAAATTGCCGTTGGAAAATGCGCTGACTTGGCACTTTTTAAACTAGATGAGCCAAGATTTAGCGGGGCTGGAGATGCATTGGCTGCACTTATTTTGTGCGGAGCGCACCAAGCAGATTACGTTATGGTAAACGGTACATGGGCAGTTGAGAAGGCAAGGCTTACGCAAGTAGACATTGCTCAACTAACTGCGCAGCACGCCGCGGTTTCAAAGCAGCTGCTACAGGCCACATAGCTAGACCTTATCCGCGTAATACGGGCTCGTCGGTTAATACAATTTCAAACAGGGGTTTCGCCGAAGTCGCTTTTAGTTTGCTCAGCAACGCGTTTTTTGTGCAATAAACCGTCTATTAGCAGCCATTTTGCCACCAATAGACGGATCTATCCCTAGGCCGGCACCAATTCAACTCGTTCAACTCCCAATGCCATTAATCGCTTAAGGTTAAAACATAAGCCCCTGATTCCAACTTGGAACTGGACTTTAGCCAACCCTTTATAACGAACTCGCTTATTGCGATGAGCAAACACTCGCTCATATGGTGAACGAATTTTGCTAATCCAACGGTCTTTGTCTCTATTCTTGCCATGCATATTGTTCTTCTTGATTGTTGCATCATGGCAACCGTTGCGCCTGAGCGTGGTTTTGGCCGGGCTCACGCAATAACCCTTGTCCGCATAAACAGCGCCCGACTTAGGGCAAACATGCTTCAAGCCGCTTGCATCCGTTACCTCAGCCGAGGTGGCCGCTATTTTATTGATCAAGCCACTTTGCATATCCACTGATGCATGCTCTTTGTAACCATACCAATATTTGCTATTTCCCTTGCACCCAAACCGTGCTTGCTTGTCCGCCGCAACTTTATCAACTGTCTTATTGTTGAACTCCTCTAATCCCATCTTTATCGCCTTATCTCTATCATCCCAAGTGGTTAGCTTACTGACCAACTGGCTGGCATCGACAAATGTGAATACTTCTCGTACTAAGCCCATTGAAACTAACCCGCTCCGAACACGATCAAATAAATTCATCATACCCCTGGTTCCAATGCGTGAGCGAAAATCACCAAAGTAACTATGATCAGGAGTGCTCTGTTCCAGTCCTGAATCACAAAACCACTTAGCGGCCAGATTCTCTGATAAGTATCGCTCCATTTCTCTATCACTTAAATCTTCCATGAACTGAAGCACCAAGGCACGTAAGCCGAACTCAACACCTCGGCCTTTAGGGCCACGGGTGGCATATATTTTAGAGAAGGGTTTACTCAATGCACCAAAACATAATAGCTCATCGAGTTTACGGTAGGGATGTTCAGAGCTAACCAGAGAATCTAAGGTTAGGAACAGTTGGCTTTGATGACGTTTGCTCAAAATTGCAGGCTGACTAGAATCAGCCCATATTATCTCACGTATTCTATTAATTATCCGACAAGCCCAATACCTATAACTCATGTTAGTTATGGAATATACTGCGCTAAGATAAAATTCCCAGCTAACATGAATTGGCCGCAAGCTATTATTGATCTGCATTCGCTAGGAGAGTGCTATTGTTTAGTTACTGTACTTAGCACCAAAGGATCAAGCCCCCGAGACACCGGCACCAAAATGGTGGTAAGTGAAGACGATACCTTTGATACCATCGGCGGCGGCTCACTAGAATTCATTGCCACCCATATTGGACGGACACTTCTCTCAACTCCAGATAGCAAACAATACGTACAAACATTTAATTTGGGCAAGGATCTCAAACAGTGTTGCGGCGGTGTAGTCACTTTATTATTTGAGAGCTTTGACCACAACAAGCTGGATTTGGTGGTGTTTGGCGCGGGCCACATAGGCCGTGAGCTGATCCCTATTATGTCTAAATTAGATTTTCGTATCGACTGGTTTGATTCAAGAGAAAATATCTTCCCAGACGAATTACCACTTAATGTTCGAGCCCATACATTAAAGCAACTTGAGGTGGAAGTAGATTCTTGCCCGGCCAATGCCTTTTACTTAATTATGACGCACGATCATGCAGTCGACCAAGCCTTGTGCGAAGCCATTCTTAGCCGTGAAGATGCCCAATTTTGCGGACTAATTGGCTCCAATTCGAAAAAAATTAAATTCGATAAAAGACTAAAGCGAAAAGGTTTTACGAAAAGTGAGATTGCTAGCATTACCTGCCCAATCGGCTTACCGATGGTTAAAGGTAAAAAGCCCGCAGAAATCGCCATCTCCGTTGCAGCACAACTGTTGGCATTGAAAAATACGCAACAAGATCAAGAACCCATTACAAAAAATAAGTCTAAACTAACGGCTACTAAAGCAGCTTAGTGATAACGACATGAACAAACAAACAGAAGTAGAAATTCAAGCGGCCGCCTTTCGTGGTTTAGTTAAGCACCTACAAAAACGTACAGACGTGCAAAACATTGAGCTAATGAATTTGGCTGGATTTTGCCGCAATTGCCTTAGTAAATGGGTAAAAACGGCAAGCGACCAACAAGAAGGTGGCATGGGATATGAGGAAGCGCTAAAGATGGTTTATGGTATGTCTTATAGCGACTGGAAAGAAAAGTATCAGACCCCGGCCACTGCACAGCAGATATCACAACATAAAGCGGGGCAGGCTGGACACGCAGATACTGAAGAATTATAAGTATCTGTTCAATTAAAGTGGCTCTTCATTCAATAAATATGCAAGCAAAAGTAATCTTTTTATAGTGTTCGATAAAAAGGATAGAATAGAATAGCTGCAATTCCTTGGCCTAAGCGCCTTTCGTGAAATGCACGCAACCCCGCACACAGAAAAATTAACCTTACGCACCGCGACACAAGTTATGCGGTTAAAGCGCATGGGGTGTTTCCATCAAAGCCGCTTGAGTTTTATGCGCGTTTTATTACGCCGATTAAAATCCGAACAGTGGCAGTTTTCTAGGCCAATTTGGCGCATCAATACCATCGGTGTAGGCGTAGCCACATATCAAGCAACGGGCCCACAGCGTACATATACTTTA
The DNA here is from genome assembly GCA_965237485.1 of Candidatus Poriferihabitaceae bacterium. Lineage (GTDB taxonomy): Bacteria > Pseudomonadota > Gammaproteobacteria > Arenicellales > Poriferihabitantaceae > JAAELZ01. The sequence goes on from CBDEFQ010000009.1 coordinate 177,021, forward strand.
GTTGCGTTTGCCCACGACCTACCGCCAGAGAAACGTTCGGATCGGGTTATCGCCGAAGCTTGGGACGCCACATTTACACTTTTCGATGGCATCCCCACCGAAGAGGATATAGCCCGACTTTCAAAAAACGTGCCCTTGCAAGAAGCAGGCAGGATTAGCGATAGCGAGTTCGTTCTAGCACGCGCAAATCGTTCGGTTCGCTTATTTGAATACGTCGTTGAATGCTTAGCCAAGGGAGTGCAACCGGAGTGCGACATTATTGACAAAACTGGTTATCTAATGCGTACATCCGCTGTGTACGGATCGGGTAAATTCGGTGCCGCAGATCGGCAAATATGGCAAGACCGCGCCGAGTTCAGCGGTTCTTTTCAGCCCGAATTACTGTGCGTTTGGCTAATCCGCGCACTCACACTAGATTTAGTTGAACAATTAGCTCAGTCAAAGACACCTGACACAGCGGTCACGGTCGCGCCTGAAATCAGAAGACGATTTGGCGTCGGTAACTCAACCGGGCTTGGAATGGCGCCTTTTTTATTAAACCATCCCGCTCTCATTCACGCTTGGATCAACGCTCGCGAAACAGCGTTGGCAACTGTTCGCGCTGTCCAATATGCAAGTAAAGATTCGATTGAAATGTTTCTTAATCGTGTTGCTCGCGCAGATGTAAATTGCCAGCAATGGTCTGTTCAACACCCAATACAATCGAAGAAGATTGATTTGCTGCGTAAAGATTTCCAGCTTTTAAATTTTCAACTAAACCAAAAAACACTTACGCAGGCTTATGCTTGGGATGCGCTCGTTACTTGGGCCGAGACTAACTTAAGCCTTGAAGGGCAAGAGCAAGTGATCTCGTTACTACTGGAGCCGCATGGGGAACTCATCGATCAACTAAGCACCTCGATGAGTGCGGACGAGCACAGCCACTTCAAGATCGATGGTTCGGTAAAGATAGGCAAGTTCATCCAACGCATAGAAAAACAATACGATTGGACGCTTAATGTTGACTACGCCGACGAACAAGCGTGCGCTCGAGTTTGGTACGTGTCAGAAGAAAAGTTAGAGCCTCGCTTGGGACAGCGCCACGAAGAGCCTATTGAGCCTTACGAACAGGCTTTATGCCCCGGCCGTGATGTAAAACGCGCGTACATTGATCTTCAACAATGGGACATAAATAAGACCATTGCAGCGTTTTTAATGCGCCATCCAGAACACCGCCATATCATACGACGCGTGCAACTGACCACCAAACTTGAATTCGCTGAAATACGGGATAATACGATTGATGCCAGCATGTTGCCGATCGATTTATTACGCTGCAAATTATCTTTCTTTGGCGCGACGAAGTTCGACCCTCGGTCCGATCGGTGGGTAAGAATTACGATGTATCAAGATGCCCCTTTCCCGCACGAGTTAGCGACGATGGACCCAGATGAGTGCGCCTACCCGCCACTACCAGACCAATGAGTTGGTCCTTAGGTGAAGCCAGAGCACTTTGCATAAAGGCGGCTAAAGGCACTGGATTTAGCTGGGGTTTGGCAGAAGAAACTGGAGCGGCCGTTCAATGGCTACATGCTAGCAATGCTCCAGGCGTGGAGGCCCTTGCACAGTATTTGGATTGGCGCGCCGACAACATTAAACTTCTGTGTCACGGTGCCTCACGTTTTTCAGAGAACCATAACGAATCTAAAGCGTATTGCCCCATTGAGCTTGGGTGTGCCATTCAAGATCTAGGGTTCGCTGGTATTGATCAATTGGGCAACATTATCGGCAAGGTTTGTCAGCCTTTACTTCTAGTTCCTTTTATTTCTCGCGCACACAATAGTCCAATCACAATCAAGTGGGAAAACGCTGCAATATCAGCGCATTCGGGCGGTATGCAGAGCGTTTCAAATAAGGTTGATTTGGTTTGCGAACAAAGCATATGCACTGCGAAAATTGATTCGCAGAAAATACATATTGATCGCCAAACTCGCGTCCCTAGCGAAGACCAAGCCTCTATAGATCGTTTAAATTATTATGCGGGGAAAACCTATGCGCCAGCAACAGAAGCCTCTCGCTTAGCGGGCGCGGGCGCGGGTTTAACGGATAACGATTAGCTCGCTTCTCGACACGCTCTGATGTTCTTTAGAAACAAGAACTTTAAGATTTTCATCCTTCTGGTTATTCCCCCTTTGTTGTGGTCGGGGAACTTCATTGTTGGCAGCATTGCGACACCGTTAATCGGCCCGTTTAGCCTTAGCTTCTTTCGTTGGAGTATCGCCGCACTAATTATTTTGCTAATCACTTATAAAAGTCTGTGGCAATACCGTACATTGATTCGTGAGCAGTGGTTAAAACTCTTCATGCTGGGTTTACTAAGTGTCACACTGTTTCCTTCTTTACTCTATTGGGGTCTCAATTTCACCAACGCCAATAACGCCGGCATCATTCAACCTAGAAAAATCAGTTGAACCTCCACTAACGGATGTATTATCGTTGCAATCAATTGAATTAAAAGGAGAAACACCATGGTCGCCAAAGATAAATCCTTTCACCCAGAGGGTGCGCTAAAACCGGAGGTTTCAAACGCTGTTTCCACCTTATTATCGACTGAAACGTTCGATGGAAAAATTCACGTTGAATGGGATCCGTCAGCGGCAGTAACGCCCATAGGACCGTTGCCTTTTTTCATTCAATATTTAAAACTTGGTGGTCTGTTTAAGCCATGGGTGAGCAGTTGCCCATTGGAATATCGAAACAATAACGCACCTGAGAAGATCAATGTGTTGGGCTCATTTTTGTTGTCTGTTCTCTCGGGTCACAATCGCTACGCACACATGGCCAGCTTAATGGGCGATCGTATCAACACCAAAATGCTTGGAATGACCAAAGCGGTTAGCGACGATTCGGCGCGCCGTGCGCTGAAGAAGATGGATGAGGAACAAGGTATAGCCTGGCTACAAACTCATTTGCAGCGTTGCTACGAGCCCTTGCTCACACAGCCATGGATATTGGATTGTGACGTAACGGTTAAACCGCTATACGGTCATCAAGAAGGTGCCAAGGTTGGCTATAATCCACACAAACCTGGCCGGCCCTCGCACACGTATCACACCTATATGATTGTCAATCTTCGTCTTGTATTGGATGTTGAGGTCAAGTCTGGCACTGAGGTAGCTGCTAGTCATTCTTCGCCGGGTCTATGGGAGCTGTTGGATCGATTGCCACGTTCATCTTGGCCGCACTTTATTCGAGGCGATTGTGACTGGGGTACCCAGGATGTGATGAGTGCTGCAGAACAAAGAGGCGTCAATTACTTGTTTAAGCTAAGGAAGTCTAAGTACGTTAAGCAACTGATACAGCAGCCGCATAGCGTGTCGGGCTGGGATTATGTTATCGATGGCTGGGAAGCCAAAGAAAGTTGTTTGAAGTTGGCTGCGTGGAACGATCATCGGCGCGTGGTAATCGTTCGTCGTCGTTTAGCAAAGGACGCACTGCTGGTATTGGAAGAGAAAAGTCAAGGCCAGCAGAGCTTTGGTTTTTTGCAAGAAGCGGATGATATTCGCGCGTTTGAATACGCTGTTCTGGTCACCTCATTAGACGATGAGGTGATTAGCATCGTCCAACATTATCGAGATCGAGCCGACTGCGAAAACAATTTTGATGAAATCAAGAACCATTGGGGTTGGGGCGGGTTTACTACCGCCGATATCAAGCCCTGTCGCTTTATAGCGCGGATCATTGCCTTGATTTATAACCGGTGGAATATATTCACTAGGCTGGCTAACCCAGACAAACATATGGAAGCGATTACCCGTCGACCGCTATTACTGAGTTCGGTGGGGCGCGTTACTGAATCGGGGCGGAAAAAGACTATGACGATTACTAGCACGCACGCCAAGGCCGACTTAATTCGCGACACGTTTGACCAAATACAACACGTCTTTAATTCATTGAAGGCGATTGCGCCGCAGTTGAGCGTGGCGCAAGTTTGGTGCCGCATTCTAAGCGAGGCGATGAAGAAATATCTTGGTGGAGCGATTCTTCAACCGCCAGATGACCGCTGTTTACTTGGCTAAAGTGTCTCGGAGGCAGTAGCGACGATGGAAGGGTTGTTTATGTTGGCCTCATTGGAGAGGCTTTAACTGCGTTTTTTAGGTTAAAAGAAACTAACCCTCGCAGCAGCGCACCCAAACTACACGCCTTAATGGTGCAACGCTTCCCCACCCTGCGTGATATAAAAATCAGCCACTCATGGATGGGTTTTGTCGGGTATACCTTCGATGAAATGCCACCACCTGGGTAAGCACGATGGAATTTATTACTCGATTGGCTATTGCGGTTCTGGCATATCGCTCGCCAGTTATTTTGGTATGCGAATTGGCTTACAAATAGCCAAACAAGCTAATGGTGCCACGGCCTTTGATGACTTAACATTTGAAAATAGATTTTACTATAGGCGCAATCCTTGGTTTTTAGCGGCCTCCCTGTTTTATTACCGTTGGAAAGATGCACTAGGCTGAGATTCTAGGCCAATCTGTGATGGAAATTACCGAAGCAAACAGTCAACATGCAGGAGAAATATGTGCTCTTATCAGGGCATCAATTTTAGCGCTATGTACGGCTGATCATCGGAATAACAATTCGATTTTGGATCAATGGCTGAGCAATAAAACTGAAATAAATTGCCGAGTGTGGATTGATGATCCACATTCCACAACCTTCGTTGTGCTCGTCGACAAACGACCCACAGGCGTTACACAAATCGGGCGGGATGGCTATATCTACCGATGCTACGTGCACCCGAAAAAAGTCAGAACGGGCTTAGGCAGCCAGCTTATTCGCAGCTGTGAAACCCAGAAGAGATTGGAAGTTGAGCACGTTAACCGCTGAGCCATTTTATGAATCACTGGAGTTTACCGAAAACGGCGAGCCTGAATTTTCGGATAACTTACACTCGTACCCTATGGATAGGCATCTAGCCAGTGCAAAAAGACCAGATTAGCGGCGTCTCATAAACCCTTACGCTCGCCGAAGTCGCCGTTAAGCCCCGTCGAAATATGTACTCCTCCAACTACATCTACTATTAACCCTTCAATCGTTGGCTGCGATTCAATCAAATCCATTCCAGCTTCGGCACCAAGCACAAACACGCCTGTGGCCAGCGCGTCGGCCAAATAAGTGCTCCTTGCGATAATGCTGACACTTTGACACCCCCTCGCTGGATATCCGGAGCGAGGGTCGATTATATGGCTGTAGCGCACCCCGTCAAATTCTACAAATCGCTCGCTATCTGCTGAGGTCACCACCGTGCCATTTGAGATCGGTAATAGGGCTATAATTTTTATTCAAGTCTCGCGGGTGACGAATCGCGACTTGCCATAACTCACCGTCTCGTTCTCCCATTACCGTTAGATCGCCACCAGCGTTAACTGCAAAATTAGTAAACCCCAAGGCTTTGATAATATTTACCGTGCGGTCCACCGCTTAGCCTTTTACGATACCGCCTAAGCCAAAGAAAGCGGACCGGAATCAAACTGTAATAAGCGATCGTTGAACAACTCCTTTTCCTGAAACTCCACCGTATTGCAAGCGCTCGTCGACAGGCACAGCAAACCAATCAGGCTTAGCCTGCTTGCTATTTCATTTCGCCTCAATAATCGCACGCTTAAGTCCAATAGTGGCTTCATTGTAAAAACGAGTATGCCACATGCGTGGAGACAATAAAATTACGACTGCTAAGCTCGCATCAATCTCGCACGAACGTTACGGCCTTTCATTTTTCCATTGGTTAATTTATTTAGGGCTTTCTTTGCAACTGCTGTACTCACGGCAACATAAGCACGGTTATCAAATAAATTGATTTTGCCAACTTCTTTACCATGAATGCCATTTTCTCCGGTTAGAGCGCCCAAGATATCACCTGCCCGAATTTTCTGTTTTTTCCCTCCATCTATCAATAAAGTCGACATCGCTGCCAATAAAGGTTCGGTATTAAATACCTCCTTCGCTGGCAGGGGTTCGCCCGCAACCTCGTAGCCCAGCACTTCTTTGAGCTGCGCCAATTTGTAATCTTCTTTGGGGCTAAATAAAGTAAATGCCAAACCTGTGCTACCTGCTCGACCTGTACGGCCCACTCGATGCACATGTATTTCGCTGTCCCGTGCAATTTCATAGTTAATAACCGCGTCTAAAGAATCAATATCTAAACCGCGCGCAGCCACATCGGTGGCGACCAATACACAAGCACTCTTGTTAGCAAAGCGCACTAGGGTTTGGTCTCGATCGCGTTGTTCTAAATCTCCGTGCAAAGCCAACACGCTAAAGCCAAATGCATCCAGCTCATCTGCGACTTCTTGTGTTTCTCTTTTGGTATTGCAAAAAATAACCGTCGACTCAGGTCGATGTTCTAGCAACAACAGGCGCACCGCCTTTAGACGGTCTGCATCGCTTGAAACTTGGTAGAAATGCTGCGCAATGACGGCGTTATCGTGCGTAGATTCAACTTTGACAGAAACTGGGTTTTGGGTAATGCGTTGCGCGATTTGGTTTATTTCCTTAGGAAACGTGGCGCTAAACAACAAAGTCTGGCGATTAGTTGGCACTACTTCAACAATCGCATCTAAGGCATCTTGAAAGCCCATCTCCAGCATACGATCGGCTTCATCTAGCACCAGCATATTAACTTGCGCTAAGTCTAAAGTCCGCTTACGCACATGCTCTTCCACCCGACCCGGCGTGCCAACTATAATATGTGCGCCGTGCTCTAAAGAACCTATCTGTGGACCAAAAGGCGTTCCACCACAAAGCGTGAGTACTTTTACGTTATGCCTAGCTCTTGCCAAACGACGAATTTCTTTAGCCACCTGATCCGCTAATTCTCGCGTAGGACAAAGCACCAAAGACTGGATTCGAAAATTTTTCACCTCCAGTTTTTGTAACAATCCTAAACCAAAAGCGGCTGTCTTTCCCGAGCCGGTTTTACCTTGCCCAATCACATCCGCACCCTCAATAATGGCAGGCAAGCTCTGTGCTTGAATAGGTGTCATCTCGTCATACCTTAGCGAAGCTAAACTTTGTAACAAATCGGTGCTTAGTCTAAGAGAGTTAAAGGCGGTTGAATTCAATATTGAATCTCATATTCGACTTGTAAATGGCTTATGTCTTGCGTAAGCAGACATCATAACAAGTTTTTAACTAGTACCGAGTTTGTCAATCTATCAGTATGGCAGCTCAACATACCGGTACAAACATAGGCAAGACAAGACAAAAATGCGCGTACATTTAACACCGCATTGTTTTGCGGAGCAAGGTACAAAAATTTACGTGATTTTCGGTATATTCCACGTAATTCGTTCCACACACAAAAAAAGGGAGCCTTCACGAGGCTCCCTACTATAGCGCTAACCGATTTCGGTGATTAGGTATCTTTCAAAGGTCTAAGAATTAAACCACCAACGTTCAAATGAACGTTCACCATCATTATCCCAATTAGAACCAAACTGTTCTGGATGGCCAATTTTATCGGTGGTTGCAAATACATAAGAAGCAAACATCGGAACAAGCGCACCGCCTTCTCTATTTAGAATTGTTTGCAACTCTAAATACATCACCGTTCGTTTAGCATCGTCTAATTCAGAACGTGCCGCTAGTAATACTTCATTAAAGCGAGCATGCTCAAAGACAGTGTCATTCCAAGGTACACCGGAAGCGTATGTAGTCGCTAACATCCAGTCTACGGTTGGGCGGCCACCCCAATAAGATGCGCAGAATGGTTTGACGTTCCATACATTAGACCAATAGCCATCATTGGGCTCACGCACAACATTGATATTGATATTCGCTGCCTTTGCTGATTCTGCAAATAGCTGAGCCGCATCTATTGCCCCGCTAAAAGCAGCATCTGACACATTTAAGTCAACAGCTAGTGAATCCAAGCCGGCTTTTTTCAGATGCTCTTTCGCTAATTCTGGATTGTAGCTGGTCTGCTCAAGGGAGCTGGCATGATACTGTTGTCCTGAACCAATTGGATGATCGTTACCCACTTCACCATAGCCCTGCAATACCTTCTCTACTAATTCCTCACGGTTATTCGCATATTTAAGCGCTAACCTCACGTCATTGTTATCGAATGGAGCGATGTTAGTGCGCATCGGAAAAGTGTAATGCTGAGTGCCCGTTACTTGGTGAACATTTAAACCAGGCTTACGAGCCAGTAACGCAACGGTTTTTAAGTCTACCTTATCTATGGCATCAACTTCTCCAGAAACGATCGCATTTGTACGCGATGCAGGGTCGGTGATTGTTATCATTTCAATTTCGTCAAAATGACCGCGATCTGATTTCCAATAGTCAGGGTTACGCTCAAAGTCTGCACGCACGCCAGGATCGAACTTTTTCAATCGATACGCGCCCGAACCCACACCTGCTTCATAATCTAAGCTGCCATTGTCTCTACCAGGCAAAATTGGAAGGTGATAATCTGAAACCACATATGGAAAGTCGGCATTGCCGCCATTGAGTTTAAACTCTACTACATCGCCATCGGCTTTAATTTCAGCAATGTCTTCTAAAATGGGCTTAGCTGCAGATTGCGAATCTTCACCGCGATGGTGATTGATTGAAGCGATTATGTCACTCACAGCTACGTCCTTGCCGTTATGGAAGGTCATGCCCTTGCGAAGCTTAAAACGCCAAGTAGCTGCATCGGGTGAAGCTTCCCAACTTTCGGCCACTTCTGCCTTAACCGCGCCATCTGAGCCTACCTCGGTAAGGTAATTCGCCATACCCTGCACCATCGCAATAGTAAAGCCGTTTTCGTGGTGCCCTGGATCTAGCTTATCTGTCGTTCCACCGTGCCCCTTGCCAAATCTGAACTTGCCGCCTTGGTTAGGGGTTTCTGCCAACACTTGAGTCGACCACAAGGTAGAAGCAGACGCTACGGTCACTCCTAATGCAATTGCATCCTGCATAAATTGTCGCCGCGAGATGCGCTTGGATTTACCTTGATTTATTAAACCCGTAACTATGTTATGTTTTTGCTCTTCATTCATATAAGATTACTCCTCGATAATGTTTAAGTATTGTTAAAGATATTGAGTCTACAAATTTAGTATAACCCGTAATAGGCTTATACTGAAAAAGTACTTCAAAAAAATTTAGATTACATATGTTTATGCGCTGCTTCACCGATATTGTCGGTTCCGCGTTCTTCTAATAATGTGGTTAACCAATCCGGATCCATTTCTGGAACTGACGAGAGTAATAAATCAGTATAAGGGTCATGCGGCGGGGTAAACATCTCCTGTTTAGGCCCTTGTTCAATTACCTTGCCTTCTTTCATTACTACAACATGATCGGCGATTGAACGTACGGTCGCCAAATCGTGCGTAATAAACATATATGCCAAGTCAAGTTCTGATTGCAGATCATCAAGCAATCGTAATATGCCTTCTGCAACCAATTGGTCTAGCGCACTGGTGACTTCGTCACAAACGATAAAAGTGGGGTCGGCCGCCAATGCCCGCGCAATTCCAATACGTTGTTTTTGCCCGCCCGACAATTCACCTGGATAGCGAGAGTAGTATTGTTTAGGTTCCAGCTCAATCAAGTCTAATAATTCGTCAACCCGCTTTTTTAACGCCCCTCCTTTAAGATCTCCGTAAAACGCTGCAGGACGACCAATCAAATCTTTAATTCGTGACTTAGGGTTTAATGCGGTATCAGCCATTTGGTATATCATTTGCGCCTGCCGTAACTGATCTTTGGTACGATCTTGATAACGCGGCGGTAACTCTTCACCGTTAAAGGAAACGGTTCCGGCTAACTGTGGCAAGAGACCAGTGATCGTGCGGGCTGCAGTTGATTTTCCAGAGCCAGATTCCCCAACCACCGCGACCGTGCGCCCTGCGTAAATATCAAAGCTAACGTCTTTAAGAATTAGGTTGACCCCGTCATAAGCAGCATCAATGCCTTTTACCGAAACCACAGGCACGTCGTCTTTGCTTGGCAAAGATTTTTGCTCGCGTTGAAAGCTGCGGACCGCCCAAAGAGATTTTGTATAATCGTCCTTAGGACTTTCAAGCATAGTTCGAGTATCTGCCTCTTCAACTTCGTCGCCCCTAAGTAACACTTTGATGGTATCGGCCATTTGCGCCACTACCGCTAAATCATGGGTAATGTATATAGCGGCAGTGTTGAATTGATCGACTATATCTCGAATAGAAGCCAACACCTCAATTTGAGTAGTTACATCAAGCGCGGTGGTAGGCTCATCAAATATAATGAGGTCTGGCCGACAACTCATTGCCATTGCCGTCATTGCCCGCTGCAATTGTCCACCGGAAACTTGGTGTGGATAACGAAAGCCAATCTCCGCCGGATTTGGCAAGCGCAGCTTTTCGTAAAGCTCGATTGCATCTTCTTGGCTCTGCAAGCGCTTTTGGATTCGATAGTGTACAGGCGCCTCCGTGTGCTGATCGATCAGCCTATGTGCTGGATTGAATGACGCCGCAGCTGACTGCGCTACATAGGCGATTCTCGCCCCGCGTAATGCCCTTAGATCACTGCGAGCGGAAGTGGTTAACTCAATGCTATCAAATTCGACACTTCCGCCAGAAATTCGACACCCGTCCCGGGCAAAGCCCATCGCTGCTAAACCAATAGTAGACTTGCCAGCACCCGACTCACCAATCAGTCCCAGCACTTCGCCGCGATGTAAGGTGATGTCGACACCATGGACAATCTCGAACCATTTATCGTCACCAAAAGCCTCGATACGTAGGTCCTTAATTTTGAGTAAAACATCTTTGTCTTTCTTAATACCACTCATAATAAATTCCCGATTATTTTATTTAAGTCCAGATGAACGATAAAGCATCCAATCGACTACAAAATTGATTGATACCGTTAAAAGTGCAATCGCTGCCGCTGGTATTAACGGAGTAAGTTCGCCAAATGAAATTAAGGTTGCATTTTCTTTTACCATCGAGCCCCAATCAGCGGTTGGTGGTTGCAGGCCCAAGCCCAAGAACGAAAGGCCGGAAATTAGTAAGAAAACAAAACAAAAGCGCAATCCAAATTCTGCTATCAGCGGTGCTGCAGCGTTTGGCAATATTTCTTTGAAAATTAGATGCCAAGATTTTTCACCTCTTAGTCTTGCGGCTTCTATGTAATCCATAACTACAATATTTCCTGCTACTGCTCTGGCCAACCTAAACACGGGAGGTGTGTATATCACCGCAATTACAATAGCCAAGGTTGTTGCGTTAGTGCCAAACATACTTAGTAGTAATAGGGCGAACACCAGCGATGGAATCGACATAAGTACATCAATAGCGCGGGCCAAAAATTGGTCGAACAAGCCGCCACGCACCGCTGCTAGTAGGCCTAAAGACGCGCCCATCAAAAAAGCCAACAAGGTGGTAATTAGAGCCAAACCGACCGTGTTACGCGCTCCATATATTATGCGGCTAAACATATCCCGGCCCAGCTGATCGCTACCAAGTAGCATGACTTCATCGGCTGGAGCATAGGCCGAGCCCACTATTTCCGATTCGCCAAAAGGCGCAATAACCGGAGCAAATATTGCGGCAACCGCATAAATCATTATCACAAACAAGCCGAATGTAGCCGTCAAAGGGGCGGTTTTGACAATTTGGGCACTTTCTCCATTAAGAATAATGGACATAAATTCTCTAAATGCATAAGCAAGTCCAGCTGAGGCAGCCAGTATAGAAGCCGCAACACATACGCCCCAGAGCGCCGATTGCCCGCCTAATAGCCCCAGAATTATCGACACTAAAATTAAGGAAAAAAGTAATAAAAATGCTGTCCGACTTTTTAAATAGGCCGCCAAACAAGAAAGGCCAATTAGGAACCCGAAATAACCGATAGTAAAATAACTCATTATTGTTGCCCCTTACTTAGGATGTCGCAAGCGAGGGTTGGTCAATATTGACCCCACATCTGCGAGTAAATTTAAAATGATAAAGGTCGCTGCAAATATTAAACAGCACGCTTGCACTACTGGAAAGTCCCTCTTAGTAACACTATCAACTAATAGTTGGCCTATTCCTGGATACACAAACACCACTTCTACTAAAACCACCCCGGTTATGAGATAGGCCAGATTCAGCGCTATCACATTGATGACCGGCGCCAGTGCGTTAGGTAGGGCATGACGGGTAATTACTTTACTTTGGGGTGTCCCTTTTAAACGGGCCATTTCAATATAGGGAGAGGCTAACAGACTGATAATAGCCGCCCGAGTCATTCTCATCATATGTGCAGTCACCACCAGCACCAGTGTCAGTGCAGGCAAAAAGCACCGATACAATTTATCGGCGAATTCCATATCGTCGGAAAGACTTGAAATTGCTGGGAAAAACGAATTTTTAACCGACAAAAATAATACCAATATATAGCCCAAGAAAAATTCAGGTGAGGATATAGAAGTTAAAGTCAGTACGTTTGCAACTCTATCAAAAACTGTATTTCTATAAAGAGCTGCCATTATCCCCAATGCTATTGAGAGCGGTACGGCAATTGCAGCGGCGTATAAGGCCAAGAACAATGTGTTCGCAAAACGTGGCCCAATCAGACTAGTTACGGGATGTCCATTCGCCAGTGAGTTCCCAAAGTCTCCGACTACGGCCCCCTTAAGCCAAGAAAAATAACGCACAGGCGCCGATCGATCTAACCCCAGTTCGGCTCGTATCTTCGCCACGGTTTCTTCCGTAGCTGCTTGACCCAAAACTGCTTGCGCCAAATCGCCGGGCAGTAATTCTACTGCTCCAAATATGATAAGTGACACCACCAACAAGGTCAATAAGCCTAAACCTAAGCGCTTAATAACAATTTGTAAAACATCATTCACGATGAGTCCTCCTTCTTCTAGTATTTATGGAACAGGTGCCAGCAATTTATTATTTAATTTTGCCTGACATGTGCGCAGTATGAATACTGCCTTTAGATATTTTTAGACTATAATATTTATTTTGTACCGATTTCAAACCGAATAGGATGCTAAACCAGATTCTGCCTTATATAATACCTCTATGTCGTTTCTGGTTGTCTCTTCGTCGTTATTAATTAAATTAATCCCTTACTAGTAGGCACAATCTTAAGGTTGCGAAACATTTGAGATGGAAATATTGCATAGCTATCGGCAAAGTGTACACAATTGAGCGATCTAAATATAATAAATTATTCAATTTTATTGAATTATCTAACTTGTTTTCTGCTCTGCTGGGCCTAGCTTTACCCTCTAAGGTGTATATTCCAGAGATTGAGACCGATTAATTCTTCACTCAGATACTGGGCCAGTTTTTATTTATAACCGGTCATGATCAATTTTGATTTGACTATATTTACGCATTGATTCGCCGCGTATCTCTTAGCGGTAAGCACCGAGTAATTATGGGCCTATCGGATAATAAGTTTTGCTACTACGAAAGTACCACTTTGGCCTATTTCCCTGCTGTGTGCGCCCAATGGAACAACCATTGGGCTCACACACCGGAAAACTCCCCGACAGGGCGAGCTTACGAGTTGTGCCACCTTCTAGTGTAGTGTACTAGATATCACTTCCATTAAGCCTTGGCGTTGAGTAGTGATTACTTTTTGTAAGCTCCAGTCATCCAGAATTAATATATCGATTTGGTGTAGCTGACGCATCAACCGAAGATAGTTGCCATCTGCATGCGCAATCAATAGTTAACTATTCAAAGGGTGTGGGTAGCCGCAAATATCGAACCGCGTTTCTTTGGCCACTTGATTCACCAATTCTCGCGTGAGGCAAAGCACCAATGACTGAATTCTGAATGTCTTAACATCTAGTTTTTGCAACAAACCCAAGCCAAAAACGGCGGCGCTACCTGAGCCCATTTTGCCTTGGCCAATCACATCCTTACCTGTAAGAATAGCGGGCAAGCTCTGTGCTTGGATAGCGTCATTTCGGTGTAGCTAAGCGAGGCTAAATTCTGCAATACTTAATTTGGGACGCGATACTTAATTGCACGATGCTTTAGCAAAGCCAAGATTACTTAGACTAATCGTTCCTTGCTTTCCGCGCTATATAGTGCGTCGAGGCAATCGACGGCAAGGTATCTTTTTCAACAAGCTATTTGAAGGGTGAACATAGATATGTATCGCGTCCCCATAACCTTATAACCTTAAAGGAGCAGAGAGTTTAGCCCCAGTGCATAGCGTCTAACCCAAATATTACTTTCGACTAAAACGCTTGTATTTGAGCTTACGGCGCTTAACCGTCGCGCTTTTCCACGCTAAGCCGCCCGCCAATCGAACCGCCCAGTAAAATAGTTTTGATTTTAAAAGTAAGTATGCCTTTAGCTTTTCATCAATCGCGGTTTTGGACAGTGCATTTAGCTTTTTAATTTTGCTGGTTCTAATAATGCGGTTTACTAATTTGCTACCCGGTGATAAACGCTTACGTGGATCGGTTATCACTAGCTCCATGGCAGCTAAAAATATTTGGTCGCATTCCTTTCGGGTATAAGGTCGGCCCGCACCTTTTTTTACAGGCTTAGACCAATACAAAAAATCGTGCAACACAGGCGGCGCACCAAATCGCCCTATGCCATTGGCGTACCAGTATAAGAAAACGCCGACACAAAATACCGCCACACCAGCGAGTGCCCCCCAGAAATACCAAGAGGCGAGCCCAGCGACGATGGCCACTGGTAGCAAAGCAGACACTGAAGCGAAATCAGTTTCAAACCCGTGGTGCACTACAATTCTTTCTTTGCCTTTTGTGCTACTGCCCACCCATTGAAAACTTTCTTCCAACCGCCAATATTTTGCGTTAGGTAGGGGCGTTACGACCAATGGGTCAAGAAAGTTTCTAGGCTTTTTGCGTGTACTATTATTCATCATTCCTCTATGTTGGTTGCGCGATAGCTTAACCTTATATTCTAACTAACCCTACTTGTCTAGTGTAGTGTATTACACGATAACTAATCAAATTCTACCTCATACGGTGAGCTTGTAAGTAATTCACAACCGTCTTCGGTTACCCGCACTTGCTGCTCAAGCTTCACCCCATCGCGTTCACCCACGGCGCCAGCGTAGCTCTCAACGCAAATCACCATGTCTTCTTGAAAGGTGTCTTCATAGCGTAGCGGCCCCGCAAACTTTTGATCAATTCGCGGATACTCATCACACATGCCCACACCATGAATAATGCAGCTATAAGCATTGGTGTGGTACTGCTCATCTTGGTCATAAGCTTGGGCTCGAAAGTCTGAAAAGGCGACACCCGAACGGATCAACTTCATATTGAACTCAACCTCGGCTTTTGCAGCTTGATATAACTCCTTTTGACGTTTGTTTGGCTTGCCCGGGCCACAATAAAAGGTGCGCGAAATATCGGCACAATAACCGAACGGACCAATCATATCGGTATCCAACCCAACTAAATCCCCCGCTTTTACTTTGCGGGGTGACGCTTCTTGCAGCCAAGGGTTTATACGCGAGCCTGATGCCAGCATGCGACCATCGTGCCAATCGCCGTTATTGGCCAAGTTGGCATAATTGATAATGCCCCATAACTGCAATTCGGTAACGCCAGGCTTTAACACCTCTTTCATCTTGGCGATGCCGTGTTCGGCGACCGCTATTGCCCAGCGCATACAGTCAATTTCATCGGCTGACTTAATCAACCTAGCCGCTTCAGAAACAAGCACGCCATCAATGACTTCTAATCCGTTTTCCTCTAATGCTTGAGTTAAACTGGGGTTGACGTACTCGACTGCCACTCGGCAATTATCTGCGCCTAAATCAGCTAAGTAATTTCTGATGTCGTCGGCCAGTAACTTAGAGCCAGCCGCTAGACTTTGACCCCCATCAAAAAATGAAATTGGCCTGCCCTGCACAACGCTATCAACATGATCAGACATGTCGTCTCCATAGGCACAGTGCAAAAGGGTTGGGCCGTCCTGCGATATAAATAAATACGTCGATGGGATATGCGATTGAAATAGACCATAGTTACGGTAGTCCACTGCGTAGCGCAAACAGATTGGATTGACTAACACGCACATTGCGGCACCGTTTAAACGCAACTGCTCGCGGATGCGGTCAAAACGATATCGTCTTAAACGCTCGACATTAATTTCTGGTAGCTCTCTAAACTGGCTTAAGTCGCTCCATGTTTCATTCAGGACTGCTTGGTCTGGATTCATGACGCTAGTCGGTTAAGGCGTCCGGCCTAATACTTTCACGCTGGTAGTGAATCGGCAAGGCACGGCCATAAAATTGTTTAGCGCGCTCGGGGCGGTTTACGGTAGTGGGGTCCAGCACATAAGTTGGTAAGGCAATAATGCGTTGCTTTGACCCTTTCACCGGAGTAACGCGGTGCATAGAATAACGGCCTTTAAATAGCTGCAAGTCACCCTCACACAAATCTAACGACTGCGGTCTATCCGATTCACCTCTTAGTACTTTACCCACTTCTTCAAAGTTCTCCTCTTTTGGTGAACGAATATCGGGTGCATATTGAAAAGTGCCGCCCTGTTGCGCTTCTTGTACCAAAATGCTCACAGTAAATTCATTGCCATCGAAATGCCAAGGGAAATATTGGTTATCGCCCATTATGGAATAAGGGTTACAGCCTAGTGGATCAGCCCATTGGTAAATAGGCCAAACGCCCACACACTCACCGACAAAGCGCGTCATCACTTCGTTGTGATAGATCGTGTTAAGGTCTGAGTGATCTTCCAATAAATCGGAGTTGATAAACCCACTGCTGCGGTCTTGGAAAAACCGTCGCGGGTGATCTTCTGGCAGGCTTTCTACGTCTTTGGTCATATACGGGTTATGCCTGTCTTGCGACCAATATGTTTGCGGCATCAAACGATTCGCCTCTGTTTGCATCCTGTGTAGCGATTCTTGACGCATAAAATTGGGTATCAACGCGCAGCCTACTTTGTCTAGCTCTTTACGGCAGTCCTTAATGAGTTGCTGCGTAATTGGGTTATCCAGCTCGTGTATCGGATAACGATCCAGATCAACCATTTGCTCAAGAGAGGGTGCGTTATTCATTGGCTATGCAAAAGTAGAAGGATGCTCAAATTGTAGAACCAACTATTGAGCCAATCAAATGGATATTAATGGAATTTATATACAATAACAACACCAAAATTTAATTATTTTTGGTTTATATTTCATCAATTTTTTGACAGCTTCTTTTAACTTTTCTTTATCTTCTTTTGTCATTTGTATTTATATCAAATGATACTGTAACTTCAGGTATGGACTTTTATATTAGATAGAGCAGTATGGCCTTTTCCCCCTAGGGGGAATTTTTCCGAATTTTTGATTTATTCAAATTTTCTATCTTGGTGTCTTGTAAGTTGAGCCATTTGTGCGTTCCCTGTTTTAAGCAATTAACATACTGGAGACACCCAAATGACCCAATCAAACAATAACGTATTTGACGTAGTAGTGGAACACACATCTCAGAAGGCCTCGATGCCATGCGCCCCGTGCTCACCGCACTGCTCAATGAGGCGATGAAGATTGAAAGAGAGCCGTTTCCAGGCGCATCACACTATGAGCATAGTCAAGACCGGCCAGGGTTTGCCAATGGCTACCAAGATAAGCGTATCGATACGCAAGCCGGTACGCTCAATCTGCGTATCCCAAAGACCGCTCAACACGTTGATGAAGCTTTTTACCCTCAATCGCTAGAACGCGGCTTACGCAGCCAACGTGCGATGCTGCTGACCGTTGCTGAAATGTACGTGACGGGCGTTAGCACGCTGTTCAACAGGTAGGGTTTAGATCGGCGTAGATTGTATAGATGAGAAACCGAGATACGTGCCAGGTTGGCATACTCAGTTTGCTCATAGACAACTAAGGCGCGCTCACAGAGTTTCTTAGTGGCATGGCCTGATAACGTACCGTGGAGTTCATCCATATCTGCTAGAAGCTTAATGTCTTGATTGCTATAGCGTCTAGCAAAGCCCCTTGTGGCACGATGTCGCCACTGGATTCTACCGTGCTTGAGATAGCTGGCAGCCAGGCGTTTCACTTGCACATAAGAGTAACCGCTGATGCGTGTGATATAACGCAGCACAAGACCCTTATCGGCTCGACCCGGTTTGCTGTATTTGAAACGCATTAAGGTGCGTTTGATGAAATCATAGCGATTGCGTTTACCGTCGATTGCCAGATCGATTTCATCAGTGCCTTGTAGCAACAAGCGTGCCTTATCAAGGGTATCTATATGGTGGTCATTCATAATGGTATTCATTCACCATCATGAACAGAAATTAGATTAGTTCGGTATCATTTCCGATTAGAATCAGTCCCTTCGCTCAGTATCATTTCATGTTGGACAAGACTATGCCTTGTGTTGGATACACACCGAGTGCTTAATCCATAAGTTGATACCGCTGAACGAGGGACACCGGCAGGGCATTGCTAAAATACGCGACCAAGTCTGGTGCTTTTATCGGGCGTTAAAAGAGTATAAAACCCAGCCTTGCGAGAACCAACGTAAAATACTTGAGCAGCGTTTCGATGAAATCTTCACTCAACAGACATGCTACCAAACATTAAATCAGACGCTCAAACGAATCCATGCGAATCAAGCAGAATTACTGTTGGTGCTAGATCGACCAGATATTCCGTTACACACCAATGGCAGTGAAACAGACATTCGCGATTACGTGAAAAAACGAAAAGTGAGTGGCTCCACCCGCAGCGATGCTGGCCAGCAGTGTCGGGACACGTTTGCCAGTTTGAAAAAGACCTGCCGAAAACTGGATATATCGTTCTGGCACTACCTGACCCATCGACTTGGTATCGGTGAGCAACATATTGATCCTCTGCCAGATATCATTATGGAACGCGCCAGCTTTGCCACGGGTTATTGAGAAGTTACCAATTTAGTTCAGACGCAATGTCAAAAGGAACTGAATTGGCATATTCTAAATTTGCATGGAATGGCTCTGGGCCGAGCTTTCCAAGTAGAGCAGGAAGTAGGAGAATAGTAAATCCGCCAACACTATACCTATGGGACGAGCCAGAAGTCCATTTACACCCCATGAACAGAGAAAGCTGTCAGATCGTTACGAAAGGTGGTTAACTCTTCATCGGCGTCCAGCTGGACAAGAGCAAAGGCTTACGTTTATTTTAGTTAATACTCATTCTCCATTTGCAATATCGGGAGCGATAGAGCACTCGCATAACATTATTTATTTAGACAATTGTAAAGTTATTCGTCAATCTCTTGATGGTGATAATAGCGCAGATTTGAGAGTGGAGGCGAATAAGATGCTCGGTATCGGAATGGCTGATATCTTGCCAACAAAATTGTTGGTAGCTGAAAACCCCGTCGTGGAACTCATAACGTCGCTAGCTTCTAAGTTTGCTTTGAAAGCAGATCATTTAGCGGTAACCACTGGTGGAGATCATCAAGGAATAACTAAAGTCGAAGATATGGGTGCAATTATTAAACTTCTTAAATCAACCTCCAAGCAATGGCCTCACAGAGATATTTTCGAAATGAAAATAACGCTAGTTATGGATGATAAAAAAAGCAGAGGCTGACGCAAGTGCGATTGGTGCTGGCGATGCATTGGACTTGAAATGTATGTCGATTGGCACTCGTGAGTTGGAAGATAGTTACCCATTAGAGTTCGTCAACGAGTTCCTTGCTACTATTGAAATAACAGAACCTTGGTCTCCACCCAACTGTAAATTCAAAACTATGCTTAAAAAGCATAATATTTCTGACTTTGAAGGAGTTGGTAAAACCAAGGCTGATCTTGCAAGGTTCATAGCAAGTAAAATCGTGAGTATGGAAAATCTAGAAAAACAAATTCCCGAAGCACACTTAGTTTTAACTGAGCTATACAATTAAAGAATTGCAGGAGGCAGAGGGTGATTGCTCAAGGCAGGATGAGAATTATACGACAGCAATTAGCTAACATTTAAAGGCGCATGCCATTTATGGCGAGCCGGTTAAGAAACTCCGCATTAAAAATGAATGGCCGAGGTTGAGTTTTATTAGCGGAAGAAGCGAGGACTGTTTGAGCGCAGCGAGTTCCGCAGTGCCGTTAAATAAAATTTAAGCTCGGGTACCCGCAGGGCCATCATTTGCGGTGCGTTTTGTTGGTTCCGTTATTTTGCGCAAACAAAATAATGAACGCCCGCCACGGCAGCGGCAATGCTAGTTAGCACTCTGAACTAAAAGATTGCCACGCCACTACGTTCGTCGCAAAGACGTGAAATACTAACAATAAAGTCAGAACGCTTTCTGCGACCCCTCCCGATATTTATTCTGTGGCACAAAGCCACTTTTCCCCGCTTCACGCGGTTGTGGCACCCACAGCACCCGATCCGGATGCATTCCGGCTCCGTAGACTGCGGAAACGGCTGACTTTCGCATTCGGTTTAATAAACGGGTATCGACTTCGCCGCAGGCGGGATGCACTCCGCCATTATCAGCCACTTCTTTTTCCCATGTGGCTCTACGTGTATTGAGCGTTACTGCGTCATTCAATGACACGCAGTTGATCTCATTGGTGTCGAGATCCACGATAATCTCATCACCATCTTCGACAAAGGCAATCGGGCCACCTAGTGCGGCTTCCGGCCCAACGTGGCCGATTACTAGACCGACAGAGCCCCCCGAAAAACGCGCATCAGTCATCATGCCGATCACGATATTTCTCTCGCGGCAAAGCGTTGTGATACGGGAAGTTGAGTCAAGCATTTCGGGCATGCCTGGTGCACCGCAAGGCCCTTCATAGCGCACGATAACCATATCGTGATTACTGAAGCTTTCCGGCGTCGTTTCCAGTGCATCGAGAAGCCGCTGCTCTCCGTTGAAGATGCGGGCGTTGCCAACAAATTGATTATTCTCTAGCCCGCCCTCAACGCCGGCCAGCTTAAGTACTGCACTAAATTCAGGTGAAAGATTGCCGCCTAGTACTCGCAGGCCGCCCGTTGGTTTGAATGGTTTTTCCACGGTATACACCACGGTGCCATCGGGTTTTGCGGTATTTAGCCGGGCAATTTGCTCGGCCAGCGTTTCGCCCGTGCAGGTTAGAGCATCGCCATTTAACAGCCCGGCATCCATTAACTCTTTGACGATGACTTGTACACCACCGTTTTCATCGATGTCGACCATGGAGTATTGTCCGTATGGACGTGCGTCGGTTAAAACAGGGACCACATATTGTGACAAGTGATTAAATTCTTCTGGCGACATGATGTCTTCAGAAAAACTGCGAAATCCTGCCGCTCGCGCAATTTCGGGAGCATGTAGTAGAACATTTGTTGATCCGCCGATTGCCATCGAAACAATAACAGCGTTGCGAATGGCATCACGGGTGACGATGTCGCGCGGTGTTTGGCCCCGTTCGATCAACCCCTTCAAATAAGTAACAAGCTGTTGTGGAAATTCGTTTACTCGGCGCGAGTCGTCAGATGGTGGCGCAACCATGTGCAGTGGTTGCATTCCGACAACCGCAATAAAAGTTTGCATCGTGTTATAGGTAAAGATACCGCCGCAACTGCCGTATCCTGGGCAGGCTTCGCGCGCGATGCGAACTTTAAGTTCGGTGTCGGTACTACCCGCTACTTGGAAACCACTAATGATATCAATGGGCTCTGCGGTGACTGAATCTCTGCCAGGACGGATCGCGCCATCAGACATAATGATCGCAGGTCGGTCATGTTCAAGAATGCCAGCCAAAGTGCCAACCGGCGGTTTGTCACACGCAACCACTGCGATTGTTCCTTCCAGGCCGCTCGCACTCAGATGTTCGCAAACCGTATCATGGGTGACTTCACGGCCAATAAGAGAGTAACGCATTTCCCGTGTGCCGTTACGCATACCATCGGAGGTCGCAACCGTATACTCGGGTTGTACCAGACGCATTGGCATCTGATCTTCGCCGCGCCCAAGCCGACTTCGCAGGTTTTCGTGAATGGCTTCAACCTTTCGCTGCACACCCAAATAACATTGGCTATCGCCCTTGGTACCCATGACACCCACAGAGGGTTCGTGGATCAAATCCATATCGGTGCCGAGCTCACGCGCTATACCATAAGTTTGGGCGTTGCGGCCGGGGTTACTGTCAAACACGACGGCTTTCGACTTTTTCGTCATTAAAGTTTCCTGTCTATTCTGGTTTGAATGGGGTTGGTGATATTTTAAGGCTTTTGCTGTTGGGTTCAAGAGCGCAGATTCGAAAACTAATATTCTCTAGAAAATAGAGCATAGAATTATCGAAGAAATTTCGGTAAAAAAGGTCACCCTGTTTTCTTTGGCATAAAAAAAGCCGCAGTGACTGCGGCTTAATCTTAGCTGCTGAGATTTAATCGTTACGAGCAGTTACCCCAGCAATCTTCGTTAAAGGTTCCGCTTTTGCAAGGACGCTTATTTTTGTAATCCCAT
This sequence comes from Candidatus Poriferihabitaceae bacterium, assembly GCA_965237485.1. Taxonomy (GTDB): domain Bacteria; phylum Pseudomonadota; class Gammaproteobacteria; order Arenicellales; family Poriferihabitantaceae; genus JAAELZ01. The sequence continues at coordinate 199,432 of CBDEFQ010000009.1, forward strand.
TCGGTGCAATGAAACTTCTTGCCGCGAAATACTTCGTAGTCGTTAGCGGCTCCGCTATTACTGTTTGAGTTAGTTGTGCCATAACTTTGGGTTGTCGAGCCAAAAGTGCCAGAGCCAATAGAATAAGGGTCCACCTCTTGTTTGTCCGCGCATTGTACGTTGCTGCGGCAAGTGCGGATGTGGGTTTTGGTGTCGTCACACATCACTGCATAAATTTGCCCATTGCATACAGGTTTTTTTGAATTCAATCCAACTGTAGCACAAGTCCTACCGCTACTTTTTACCCAAGGAGTGTTTACGCAATCGCTTGCTGCAACAGCAATGTTACTAGCAAAGAATTGCAGGCATAGCACGCTGGCTAGACCTATTAGTCTGAAAGCACGCATTTTTAAAGTCCAATTAATGTAAGAAATGTAAACATTCTAGCATCGGCCGATGAATTATCAATGAACTAATCTAGCTTTGTGCAATTAGATCACGTAACTCCACATCTAGTTTGTCCAACACTGTGTCATAGGGAAATGCACCAAGCTTCTCTCCTCTGCGGCTCAAATTGACAAAATTAGGGCCACACCACAAACCTAGATCGGCATCGTCGGTTTCGCCCGGGCCATTTACTCGGCAGCCCATGACTGCGATGCTTAGGCTGTTTTCTAAAGCAAACCGCGTGCGCTGCTTTACCTGTTGTGCAAGGTCAATAAATGCCTCGTTTTCGACTCGTGAGCAACTGGGGCAACTGATAATGTTGAGTTTGCTAGGGTCGAAATCGCCATCTGCCGCATGAATGCCGGCATTAGCATCAGCAATAATTTGCTGGCCCACCACAATTTCCTGTTGTTTGTCGGCATGGGGTAAGGTGAGTGAAACCCGCAAGGTGTCGCCAATGCCTTGTGCTAGCAAGGGCAAGAATGCCACGCGTGTTTTATCTACGCCTTCGGGTGGCATGCCGGCTTCAGTCACACCTAGGTGCAACGGGATTTCTGGTCGTTCAGCAGCAAATCGCTGATAGGCATCCACCGCTTTACGGGGGTCAGAGTCTTTCAGAGAGACGCAGTAACGCGTGAAGCCGATCGAATCAAGCAACTCGCAATGATCTAAAGCGCTGGCAATCATCGGGGCGATTGAGTCGTCGCTGGGGAATAAGTCTATTTTTGCCGGATCCATTGAGCCTGCGTTGACACCGACACGCATCGCGCAGTCATTTTTTTCAGCGATATCGGCAAGATATTTAACTTTGTCTTGCCAAGACTTGCTCTTCTCATGATGATATAAATGCCCTGGGTTGTAACGTATTTTTTCTACATGTGGAGCTAAAATCGCGGCAAGCCGATAATTTTCTTGTAGATCTACGCTTAAGTTGGCCCCAGTGTGTTGGCGAATTTCAATTAGCGCAGCCGCATCTCGCTTGTTGTCTGCTGCAATACGGATGATGTCGGCGTTGGTGGATTCTAGGTTGCGAATTTGTAATAGTGTGTCGTCAATTTGTCGCGTTGGGGTGGCACACATACTTTGCACTGCGATGGGGTTACCAGCGCCAATTTTGATAGAGCCAATCTGCACTTCGCGGGTAGGTTTTCTAACGATTTCGCGTATGGACATCGATTAAGTTTTAGTTCAAATAGAGCTATTATTTGCGAGAACGTACCGTATCGCTGTGTTAGCTATTTGGTTTGTTTTCAAGGATTTTAAGCTGGGCTAATGGTATATTCGGCAGCAATTTTAAGCAATCAATCTTACGCTCTATGCAGAAATTTAACGCGCTGTCAGATCGGGTTGCCGACCAGGCAGACGGCTTAGATTTGCAGCGCGCAAATCATTTACTTTCGCGTTCCGGGGTTGATTGGTTAAATGAAATAGAACATTTCGAGTCTTTGAAGTCGACTAACCAAACCCTATTAGAGCGTACTTCCTCTATCCACGGAAGTATTTGTTTGGCGGATATGCAAACGAAAGGCCGTGGCCGTTTGAGCCGAAACTGGGTTGGCGCGCAATCTACCAATATTGCCATGTCCTTGGGTTGGGAGCCAAAGCTTGCGGTTGGTTCGGCGCTGAGTTTAGTGGTTGGCGTCGCGGTTGCTGAGACACTACGTTCGTTCGGCGTGGTAGAGGCCGGTTTAAAGTGGCCCAATGATATTTTGGCTGGTCGTCAGAAGTTGGGCGGAATATTAATTGAAGCGGTAAACCAAGGTAGTGAAATTTATTATGTCATTGGTGTTGGCTTAAATTTAAGTTTGGAAGCGGGAGAAGCCGCAAAGATCAACCAAGCATGGACAGATTTATTCCGCCTTGGCTATAAATTAGACCGCACTGAACTGACGGCTGAGCTTATTATTCAGATTGCTACAAATATCGAGGCTTACGCGGCGCAGGGAATTGAGATTTTTCGTGCGCGCTGGGACGAACTACATGTATTTAACAAGCAAATGGTTGAGTTTGATTTAGCAGGCCAGCATTATCACGGTATTGTACAGGGGGTTGATGACGATGGTGCTTTGTTGATGGAAATGGACGGTTTGAGTAGAAGCTTTGTTGCAGGCGAAATTAAGGTGAAAGTCTGATGTTACTGTTAATTGATATAGGCAACAGCCGTTTTAAATGGCAAGCTAAGCAGGGCGGGCTGCAAGGTGCCATGTTTCATGCTGAGCAGGAGTTGGGAGCTTATTTGTCAGAATACTGGTCTAAGCTGGATAACGTTACTGCGTGTTGGGGTTGTTCAGTTGTGAATAGTCGGGCTCGAGATAAATTAGACAAATGGTGTAACCACAGCTGGGGGTTTACAGTCAATTGGGTTGAGTCATCTGCACAACTTCTTGGGGTGCAAAACTTGTATGCTGAGCCTGAGACTTTGGGATGTGACAGATGGGTCGCACTGATAGCAGCGAGGAGCAAGTATCCTGACCAGGCCGTTTGTATCATTGACGCGGGAACAGCAATCACAGTCGATGCCTTGTCGCATACAGGGAAGTTTCTAGGCGGCACTATAATTCCAGGGAACGCCTTACTACGCCAAGCCTTAGGGCATAATACAGCCCAAGTGCCTGCAGTAGAGGAAAATCAAAACGCTCAACTGGATGTGCAGGCTCGTACTACAGAACAAGCGGTTAATACAGGTGTTGAATTGCTACTTCAAGGTGGCGTTAGCCGTATAATTCAGGAACACCTTACAAAGTATCAAAGAAAGATGAAAATAGTTGTCACTGGCGGTGATGCGCATAGTTTGAAATTGCCTTATGCCGGAATCATAAATGAGCCCAATTTGGTGTTCGACGGCTTAAAGTTAATTGCGAAAAGGGCAAAATAATATGAAGTGGTTGGCGGTGCTCTTAGTGTTAACAAATGTCGGAGCGTATTTGTGGCTTCAAAGGCAAGAGTCGATAAATGTGGAGTTAGATCCGAATCGATTTGAAGGTATTAATTTGCAACAAATGACATTGAAAATTTTTTCAAGAGACCCACAGCAATCTGAAGCGGTGAGTGCAGACACCATAACTCGCATAGATTTAACCCAAGAAATCACAAGAGAACTAAGCTTTGTGGCGGAAACTCCAAATAAGCAAGCACAAGAAACGGTATTAGAACCGAAAAGAGAGGTGTTGCCGAAGGTGGAAGATATAGCGGAAACTATGCGCTTGCCTGATATTGAATCTGAAGTTGATGTAGTAGACGAGCGCGCTATGAATAGCGGCTTAGCACAAATGGCTAGCAATAGCGGGGAAGAGTCACAGGAAGCCGCCAAGGTTCCATCACAAGACAGTAGCGAGACTGTGATCAACCGCTTTTGCTATCGTGTGGGACCTTATATTGAACAAGGGTCGTTTGACAGTGCTAAAGCGTTGATGCAAGCGCAAAATATTGATCATAATATTACTGAACCCGAAGTTAAGAGCGTAGTCAAGGCGGCAAGGGTCTATTTGGGGCCGTATGATAGCGATGAAGATTTGCAAGCGGAGCGCGGGAAACTGAAGGAAACGAAAGTTGAGCATTATATCGTGCAAATAGATGGTAGACCGGTTTTACAGTTGGGTTATTTTTCAGGGCTGGGTCGTGCGGAAAGCTACACCAAACGCCTGAAAAAAGTAGGCTTTGATGTACAAATGGAAAAGCTATACAAGCAAACAACCACCGATGCATGGATTTACTTTCAATTATCGTCAGAAGAGCAATTGGCGGACTTGCAGTCGCTGGAATATTACCGTAAGGTAAGCATTGAAAAGCAAGCTTGTAAATAAGTAATCACCCTTATCAACTGCCTACATAATCAGGCAATTTAGGCGGTGTGGTACATGAATGCTATATGGCTGATTTATTTGAAATAAGAGTCAAGATTAACCCCACCAAAAAAAACTAAAATTAAGTGCAATAGACATTGCCAATGACCGCTCGTTTGCATACAATCGCGCACCCAATTTTGATCCTAGAAAATCAGATTACAACAAGGCCCGAATAGCTCAGTTGGCAGAGCAGCTGATTTGTAATCAGCAGGTCGTGGGTTCGAATCCCTCTTCGGGCTCCATTGTCTAGCTAGTGAATTGGGAAAGTTTAATGCTCTCGCTGCTAATTGTGGCCAGAGCGGTGGGTAAGTGAAGCGATTGAATTTCGGTGGCCGCACTTCGTAGTCCTAAATTGACATTAGGTCGTGATTTGAGGAAAATCGCGCGTTCGATTTTTGGAGGGGTTCCCGAGCGGCCAAAGGGGGCAGACTGTAAATCTGCTGGCTCAGCCTTCGGAGGTTCGAATCCTCCCCCCTCCACCATGCGAGTGTAGTTCAACGGTAGAACCTCAGCCTTCCAAGCTGATGGTGTGGGTTCGATTCCCATCACTCGCTCCAAATGTGTATAGATTGGGCTGGCGGTTTGCGGCGCAATTTAAATTGCTGAAGCCCACATGGCTCAGTTGGTAGAGCACTCCCTTGGTAAGGGAGAGGTCACCGGTTCAAATCCGGTTGTGGGCACCATTTTGGTGTGCGTATTTTTAAGGTTTTGTTGCCGTTTAATTAACTAGGTGAGGTTTATATCGTGTCTAAGGAAAAATTTCAAAGAAACAAACCACACGTGAATGTCGGAACGATAGGTCACGTAGATCATGGTAAGACGACGCTAACAGCGGCACTTACTAATGTATTGGCTAAAGAATTCGGCGGTGAAGTTAAGGCTTTTGCTGATATCGATAATGCTCCTGAAGAACGTGAGCGCGGTATCACAATCTCAACCGCGCACGTAGAGTACGAAACAGCCAATCGTCACTACGCTCACGTTGACTGCCCAGGCCACGCTGACTATGTAAAGAACATGATCACCGGCGCGGCGCAGATGGACGGCGCTATCTTGGTTTGCTCAGCAGCAGATGGGCCCATGCCTCAAACACGTGAGCACATCTTGCTTTCACGTCAGGTAGGTGTACCTTACATCGTTGTATTTCTAAACAAAGCTGACATGGTAGACGACGACGAGCTACTAGAGTTGGTTGAGATGGAAGTGCGTGAGCTGTTAGACAGCTATGATTTCCCTGGTGATGGCACACCTATCATCATTGGTTCTGCTCTTAAGGCGCTTGAAGGCGATGAGTCAGACATGGGTAGGGGTTCAATCCTGAAATTAGCTGAAGCATTAGATACCTACATCCCACAGCCTGAGCGTGCGGTTGATGGCGACTTTTTGATGCCAGTTGAGGACGTGTTCTCAATTTCTGGTCGCGGCACAGTAGTGACTGGCCGTATCGAGCGAGGTATTGTTCACGTGGGTGATGATATTGCTATTGTAGGTATTAAAGACACAGTCAATACGACTTGTACAGGTGTAGAGATGTTCCGCAAGCTACTTGACGAAGGTCAGGCTGGTGATAACGTGGGTGTTTTACTACGTGGTACGAAACGTGAAGATGTAGAGCGTGGACAAGTGTTGGCGAAGGCGGGTTCGATTACGCCTCACACTAAATTCGAAGCTGAGATATATGTCTTAAGCAAGGAAGAAGGTGGTCGTCATACGCCATTCTTTAAGGGCTATCGCCCGCAGTTTTATTTCAGAACCACTGACGTAACGGGTGAATGCATGTTACCAGCTGATGTTGAGATGGTAATGCCGGGTGACAATGTACAGATGACAGTAAATCTGATTGCCCCGATTGCGATGGAAGAGGGGTTGCGATTTGCGATCCGCGAAGGTGGCCGTACTGTTGGTGCGGGCGTCGTTGCTAAAATCGTAGAGTAGCCTATTTAATTAAACTATAACCAAAAACTTCGTTCGGTAGCGTGTGCTGGGTGCTAAAAAGTGCTCAACACGGCCTTTATAAAGGCCAGTAGCTCAATTGGCAGAGCAGCGGTCTCCAAAACCGCAGGTTGGGGGTTCGATTCCCTCCTGGCCTGCCACGACGAAATTTGATAACGAGAGTACAGACATTGCGAGATAAAGCCTTAATTTTACTTGCTGTTCTGGCCATCGCGGCTGGAGTGGCTGGCTATTATTATTTCGATCAGGCTTTAACCATCTGGCGAATACTGGGTTTTGTTGCCAGTTTGATCGTGGCCTTCTTGTTGTTGATCACTACAGAGCTGGGTCGTAATATCGGCGCATTTTCTTCAAAAGCAGTCAGTGAAGGTAAAAAGGTAGTGTGGCCTGCACGTAAGGAGGCAACGCAAATCACGGGCGTAGTTATTTTAGGTGCAATACTGGCCAGTTTATTTATATGGGCGGCAGACAGTATTATTTTCAAGGCAGTCTATGACTGGGTGTTAGGAACGGTATAGTCCGGGAAATTACAATATGAGCGACAACGAAGAAGACATCTTAGCCCAGGAATTAGCTGAAGAGGCGCAAGCAGCAATCGATAAAAGTAATGCTGCTAATAAGGCGGCAAGTGAAGCCATGGCAGAACCAGCGGTCGAATCAAAGGCACTTGAAGTGGATGATGTTTTCGCGCCAGAAAAAGAGCCAACGGTAGAAGAAGCAACTGAGCCCCGTCCAGCAGCATTAGCGGCTTCAAGTGACGAGCATACTGATAAAAAATGGTATGTGGTGCAGGCGTATTCACTCTATGAAAAGAAAGTGCAGGCCAATATTAAAGAAACGGCTCAGCGATTAGGGTTAGATGAGTATTTTGGTGACATTCTTATTCCTGTTGAGGAAGTAGTAGAGATGAAGGCCGGGCAAAAACGCGTGAGTGAACGCAAGTTTTACCCTGGTTATGTACTAGTTCATATGGTAGTGAACGATGAAACGTGGCATATGATCAATTCTTTGCCTAAGGTGTCTGGCTTTGTGGGCGGCAAACAAGGTCAGCCAGTTGCGCTTAGTCAAAAAGAGGCGGACGCAATATTGCAGCGTATGTCCGACAGCGTTGATGCGCCGAGGCCAAGATTTACTTTCTCGCCTGGCGAAGTCGTGCGAGTTATTGATGGACCATTTGCTGATTTTACTGGCATGGTCGAAGACGTTAATTTTGAGAAATCGAAGCTACATGTTTCGGTTTCTATATTTGGACGATCAACCCCTGTTGAGTTGGGGTTTGATCAAGTCGAAAAGGGCTAATTAGCTTAATAGCGAGTTAGGTCTTTAAATTATTACGGGGAGCACCGATATAGGTCTGTGCGTTTGCACCCATTAGAGGTCAATTATGGCGAAGAAAATAGATGCCTACATTAAGTTGCAGGTTCCAGCTGGTGATGCAAAACCAGCCCCACCTGTCGGTCCCGCATTGGGTCAGCACGGTCTTAACATCATGGATTTCTGTAAAGCATTTAATGCAGAAACCCAAGACATGGAAAAAGGCTTGCCTGTTCCCGTCGTTATTACGGTTTACTCTGATAAGAGCTTTACCTATGTTAAGAAGACTACTCCTGCTTCGTTCTTGTTGAAGAAAGCAGCGGGCGTCCAAAAGGGAAGCGGTGTGCCTAATCGAGACAAGGTTGGTAAAGTCACTCGCGCGCAGCTAGAAGATATTGTTAAAGCAAAAGACGCTGATCTGAATGCTTACGATATGGACGCTGCAGTTAAAATTATCGCCGGTACTGCTCGCAGTATGGGTCTTGATGTAGAGGGTTAAGACATGGCTAAGATAAGCAAACGTACTCAAGCCATTGAAGCCTTGGTTGACAGAGATAAATTGTACGCTTTGGAAGATGCGCTGAAATTGGTTAAAGAAACCGCGACTGCCAAGTTTGACGAAAGCGTTGAAGTGGCGATTAACCTAGGCATTATCGCCAGAAAGTCAGATCAAAACGTGCGTGGTTCTACCGTAATGCCTAAAGGCACAGGTAAAACAGTTCGTGTTGCGGTTTTCGCTGACGGTGACAAAGCCGAAGCGGCCAAAGAAGCAGGTGCTGATATCGTGGGCCTTGAAGATTTAGCAGATCAAGTTAAAAAAGGCGAGATCGATTTTGATTTATGTATCGCCAGTCCAGATGCTATGCGTATTGTGGGTCAGCTGGGTCAAATCTTAGGCCCTAAAGGCTTAATGCCAAACCCAAAAGTGGGCACGGTAACCACCGATGTGGCTACCGCTGTGCAAAACGCCAAAGGCGGACAAGTGCAGTACCGCAACGACAAGGGCGGCATCATCCACTGCGCAATTGGTAAAACCTCTTTCTCAGTAGAAGATTTGAACGAAAATTTAAACGCCCTGATTGCTGACCTTAACAAGGCCAAGCCATCAGGTGCAAAGGGTCAATACATTAAGCGTTTGAGTGTTTCAAGCACGATGGGCCCAGGCATTAAAGTCGAGCGTAATACGCTTCCCCTTTAGTACTACATTAATAAAGAATTTGGGAATCGGGGTAATGGTGCTCTGGTTTGTCAAAGACCGTAGGTATTTTATTTAATTTTGTCCAAGCCTTAATCGGCAGCGACAAAGCCTACGCAGACGGTGACCCGAAGTCAGGATTGTCCTGATCTAAGGTGCACCATCAACATTAGGAGATTGCTTAATATGAGTACCGCTCTAGATAAGAAAAAGGCGCAAATCAGTGAAGTGGCCGACAAATTGTCGTCTGCCCAAGCTGCTGTTGTTGCTGAGTATCGTGGGCTCACTGTCTCTCAATTAACCGCGCTGCGCAAAGATGCGCATGAAGCTGGTGTGTTCTTGAAAGTAATTAAGAATACCTTGGCTAAGCGTGCTGTAAAGGATACAGACTTTGCTTGCTTAGATGAGCATTTCGTAGGCCCAATCATTTTCTCTGCTTCGAGCGATCCTGTTGCTGTTGCAAAGATTATGTCAAAGTTTGCTAAAGATAATGAAAACCTAAAGATCACTTCAGGCGCCATGAATGGCAGCTTGTTGGATTTGGCGGGAATCAGTGCTTTAGCGAAACTACCAAGCCGCGAAGAGCTACTAGCAACCTTGGCTACAACTTTACAAGCACCGATTGCAACATTTGCGCGTACTTTGAACGAAGTGCCAACCAAAGCTGTTCGGGCCTTGGCTGCTGTTCGTGATAGTAAGGCAGCGTAGTTTGGAGATGTTGAGTTATTGTGTTTATGGTTTAACCCTTTCATTAGGATTTTAAAAAATGGCTATATCAAAAGAAGATATTCTTGGCGCTATCGCTGAGATGTCAGTTCTAGATCTCTCAGAGCTGATTAAAGATATTGAAGAGAAGTTTGATGTTTCTGCTACGGCTTCTGTTGCAGTGGCTACAGCGCCAGCCGCTGGCGGCGACGCAGGCGGTGCTGAAGCTCAAACTGAGTTTGACGTTGTATTAACTGCTTTCGGCGACAAGAAAGTAGGTGTTATCAAGGCCGTTCGCACTATTACAGGCTTAGGCTTGAAAGAAGCGAAGGACATGGTAGAAAGTGCACCTGCGACGGTTAAAGAAGGCGCATCGAAAGATGAAGCTGAAGATATCAAGAAGCAAATAGAAGAAGCCGGCGGGTCTGCAGAGCTTAAATAGTGCTCTGCATTATCGTTAGCCTCAAGGGCGTCTCTAAGTGTGTGGGTGAGATATATTGAGAACCGTAGTGCCTAAGATCAAGGCGAAATGCTTAAGTAATAGCCCGCTATTGCGTAGTATTTCAACGAAGATATTAGGTGATTCGGACTCAAGATATTCATCCAGCACGCTTTGAGGTGCCCTTAGCTAAATGTTTGCCCTTATTGGCTGCGATTTAAGTCGTATGCCAATAGGGGTATTCGCGTTTATAAACAAGTGCGAAATTAATTAGATTTACAGTTGTCTATACGGCTCTAAATCTAACCGATTTTAAGCGAACCATTAACTAATAGAGGGCAAGTGATGGGTTACTCCTATACTGAAAAAAAGCGTATCCGTAAGAACTTTAGCAAACGTTCTGGGGATTTTCAGATTCCATATTTACTTGAAACGCAAAAGCAATCATATCGTAAGTTTTTGCAAGAAGGTATTGCCATTGAAGACCGTCCTAACACCGGTTTACAGGCAGCGTTTACTTCGGTTTTTCCGATTGAAAGCTACAATGGCAGCGTAATGCTCGATTTTGTTGAGTACCGCAGAGCCAAACCTCGCTTTGACGTAAAGGAGTGCATGCAGCGGGGTTTGGTGTACTGTGCGCCACTGTATGCGACACTACGTTTAGTTATTTTTGAAAAAAATCGCAAGAAGAAGAAAATTAAGGACGCCATCGAGCAAGAGGTGTTCCTAGGCGATATGCCTTTAATGACAGATAACGGTACATTCGTCATCAACGGCACCGAACGTGTTATTGTTTCTCAGTTGCACCGCTCTCCAGGCGTGTTGTTTGACCATGATGGCGGAAAAACCCATGCCTCCGGCAAGTTGTTGTTCTCAGGTCGCATTATTCCTTATCGTGGCTCTTGGCTGGATATGGAATTTGACCACAAGGATTTATTTTTTGTACGGATTGACCGCCGCCGTAAGTTGGCCGCGACGATTGTTCTGCGTGCAATGGGCCTAAATACTGAGCAAATTCTTGAAAGTTTTTACGAGAATGATGTCTTCAAATTGAAGAAAAATTCTATTGAAATGGCGCTGGTGCCTGCGCGCTTGCGTGGACAACAATTGGAGTTTGATATTCTTGGTAAAGGTAAGACGGTGATTATTCCTGCGAATAAGCGCATCACCGCGCGCGATATCATGGGCTTAGAAAAGGCCAGAGTTAAGAACATCCAAGTGCCTTCTGAAATGTTACTTGGCCGTCGATTAGCCAAAGACATCGTTGATCAGAAAACAGGTGAATTGGTTGCCATTGCTAACCAAGAGATTACGGGAGAGTTTGTTGAGCTTGCGCAAACTACAGGCATTAAAGCCCTTGAAGTTATTTATACCAATGACATCGATTGTGGCCCGTTTATATCTGATACCTTAAATATCGATTCTTCACGGACTCAAGAAGAAGCCCAACAGGAAATTTACCGCATGATGCGTCCGGGTGAGCCGCCTACCAAGGAGGCTTCTAACGCACTGTTCAACAACTTATTCTTCTCGCCAGATCGCTATGACCTATCTGCGGTTGGGCGTATGAAGCTGAATCGTCGCTTAGGCCGCGATACCGATGAAGGCGCAGGCGTGCTCAATCAGGAAGATATCCTGGAAGTAATGAAAGTGATCGTTAGCCTTAAAAATGGCAAGGGCAACATAGATGACATCGATAGCTTGGGCAATCGCCGTATTCGTGCGGTTGGGGAATTGGTGGAGAACCAATTTCGTATCGGATTGGTGCGGGTTGAGCGTGCGGTAAAAGAGCGCCTAAACCAAGTTGAAAGTGATGGCCTAACGCCACAAGATTTGATTAACGCTAAGCCAGTATCGGCAGTGGTAAGAGAATTTTTTGGTTCTAGCCAGTTGTCGCAGTTTATGGATCAAACCAATCCATTGTCTGAGGTAACGCATAAGCGTCGCGTTTCTGCTCTGGGCCCTGGCGGCTTAACGCGTGAACGTGCTGGTTTTGAAGTGCGCGACGTACATCCATCGCACTACGGACGTGTTTGCCCGATTGAAACGCCCGAAGGGCCAAATATTGGATTGATCAATTCTCTGGCGGTATATGCACGAACTAACGAGCACGGTTTCTTAGAGACGCCTTATCGAAAAGTCGAAAAAAGCAAGATAACGGATCAAATCCATTATCTGTCGGCGATTGAAGAGCACAAGTTTGCGGTTGCGCAGGCGAATGCTCAATTAGATAAAAAGGGCAAATTTGTAAATGATTTAGTGACGTGCCGTTTTAAAAACGAAACTACTTTGATGCCGAATGCTGATGTGGATTACATCGATGTGTCGCCATCGCAAATTGTTTCTGTAGCCGCTTCGATTGTGCCATTTTTAGAGCATGATGACGCGAATCGGGCCTTAATGGGCTCGAACATGCAGCGCCAAGCTGTGCCGACCTTGCAAGCGGAAAAACCGCTCGTCGGAACCGGTATGGAGCGAATAGTGGCTGTTGACTCTGGTGTTACCGTAGTTGCAAAACGTGGCGGTACAATTGAAATTGTGGACGCTACTCGAATCGTAGTGCGTGTTAACGAAGACGAGCGCATTTCTGGTGAGCCTGATGTAGATATCTATAGCTTAGTTAAATACACCCGTTCTAACCAGAATACCACGGTTAACCAAAAACCCTTGGTGTCGGCGAGCGATACGATTGCTAAGGGTGACGTGTTAGCGGATGGCCCTTCAACAGATATGGGTGAGTTAGCGCTGGGCCGTAATGCTTTAATCGCATTTATGCCTTGGAATGGATATAACTTTGAAGATTCTATCCTCATTTCTGAGCGCTTGGTGAAAGACGACGTTTATACCTCTATTCACATTGTTGAACTGAGCTGTGTGGCGCGCGATACCAAGTTGGGTTCTGAAGAGATTACCCGCGATATCCCTAACGTGGGAGAGGCAGCACTTTCCAAGCTCGATGAGTCAGGTATCGTTTATATCGGTGCTAAAGTTGGCCCGGGAGATGTGTTGGTTGGAAAGGTAACGCCAAAGGGTGAGTCACAACTTACACCAGAAGAGAAGCTTCTTCGCGTTATCTTCGGCGAGAAAGCCACTGACGTGAAAGACAGCTCGCTTAAAATGAGTTCTAGTATCAGCGGCACCGTCATCGATGTTCAAGTATTTACTCGCGATGGCATGGATAAAGACGCACGTGCCTTGTCGAATGACTCTGAAGAAGTTGGTAATGTCCGTAAAGACTTGGATGACCAGATGCGCATCATTGAAGACGACACACATAGCCGTATTCGTGAGATGGTATTGAACAAGCAAGTTCAAGGTGGGCCGAATGGCTTGAAAAGTGGTTCTAAAGTAACTGAAAGTTACTTGGCCGAGGTGTCCGACGCACAATTGTTCGAGTTGCGCATGAAAAAAGATGACATCAACGATGCCATTGAAGCCATGCGCAAGCAGTTGGATATACAACAGAGTGCGTTCGATGAGCTTTATGAAGAAAAGAAAGGCAAAATTGAAGCTGGTGATGATTTAGCGCCTGGCGTGTTAAAGACGGTTAAGGTCTATGTGGCGATCAAACGCTGCCTACAACCTGGTGATAAAATGGCCGGGCGCCACGGTAATAAAGGTGTTATTTCCAAAATCATTCCTGAAGAGGATATGCCTTATATGGAAGACGGCACACCTGTAGATGTCGTGCTTAATCCTCTTGGCGTACCTTCGCGTATGAATGTCGGACAAATTCTGGAGACCCATTTAGGCTGGGCCGCTAAAGGGCTAGGTAAAAAGATTGATATCATGATAAAGAAGCAACGCAAGGTTGCTGACATGCGCAAATTTCTAGATAAGGTCTACAACACCAGTGGCAAGCAAGAGCAGCTGAATGAATTTTCTGATGATGAAATCATGGAGCTGGCAGGTAACTTACGTGAAGGTGTGCCGATGGCGACCCCCGTATTTGACGGTGCCAACGAACAGGAAGTTAAGAGCATGCTGAAATTGGCTGACTTGCCAGAAAGTGGCCAGACTACTTTATACGACGGGCGCACTGGCGAGAAATTTGAGCGCCAAGTTACCGTTGGCTATATGTACGTTTTGAAGCTCAACCATTTAGTTGATGACAAAATGCATGCGCGTTCAACCGGCCCATACAGCTTGATTACGCAACAGCCATTGGGCGGTAAAGCGCAATTTGGGGGCCAGCGCTTTGGCGAAATGGAGGTGTGGGCGTTAGAAGCGTATGGCGCTGCTTACACTTTACAAGAGATGTTAACCGTTAAGTCGGATGATGTTATCGGCCGGGCTAAAATGTATGAAAATATAGTTAGAGGCGATCAATTCATGGAGCCGGGTATGCCTGAATCCTTCAATGTATTGGTTAAAGAAATTCGTGGGTTAGGACTCAACGTTGAACTTGAACAGGATAACGGCTAGCGATTCATCGCAGCAATTTGATCAAGCCACTCAACGCACACTTTAAAAGGTAAAGTAAAATGAAAGACATTTTTAACTTATTCAAGCACGAAGATAAATCTGAAGATTTCGACGCGATTCGCGTCGAAATTGCCTCGCCGGAAAAAATTCGCAGTTGGTCTTATGGTGAAGTAAAGAAGCCAGAAACCATCAACTATCGAACCTTCTGCCCAGAGCGTGATGGTTTGTTTTGTGCCAAATTATTTGGTCCAATTAATGACTATGAATGTTTGTGCGGCAAGTACAAGCGGTTAAAGCACCGCGGTGTGGTTTGCGAAAAGTGTGGCGTAGAAGTCACTAAAGCCGAAGTGCGACGCGAGCGCATGGGTCACATCGAGTTGGCCGCGCCTTGCGCACATATTTGGTTTCTAAAATCACTGCCATCTCGTTTGGGCTTGCTATTGGATATGACAGTTCGAGAGATCGAACGTGTATTGTACTTTGAGGCTTATGTGGTTACTGAAACTGGGTACTCTGACTTTGATCGCGGTGCGATGTTAACTGAAGAGAAATACATCGACGCGGTTGAAGAATGGGGAGATCAGTTTGAAGCCAGCATGGGCGCTGAAGCAATTAGAGAATTACTGCAGTCAATTGATCTTGAAGAGGAGGCTAAAAACCTGCGTGAAGAGCTGGATGCAACCAAGTCTGAGACCAAGATCAAGAAGTTTCAAAAACGCCTTAAGGTAGTAGAAGCTTTTATTTATTCAGGCAACAAACCTGAGTGGATGGTGTTGGACGTATTGCCAGTACTGCCGCCTGATTTGCGTCCACTGGTGCCATTAGAAGGTGGCCGTTTTGCTACCTCTGATTTGAATGACCTTTATCGCCGGGTAATCAACCGCAATAATCGTTTGGCCCGCTTACTTGAGCTAAGTGCACCTGACATCATTATTGCCAATGAAAAGCGTATGCTGCAAGAAGCAGTTGATGCTCTGATTGACAATGGTCGTCGCGGCAAAGCTATTCTGGGTTCTAATAAGCGTCAATTGAAGTCGCTTGCCGATATGATCAAGGGCAAGCAGGGTCGATTCCGTCAAAACCTATTAGGTAAGCGAGTAGATTACTCCGGCCGTTCGGTTATCGTTGTGGGGCCGACGCTTAAGCTGCACCAATGCGGCTTACCAAAGAAAATGGCACTTGAATTATTTAAGCCATTTATCTTTTCGAAAATTATTGGCCGTGAGCATGCGTCCAATATTAAGCAAGCCAAGAAACTGGTTGAACAAGAATTACCTTTAGTTTGGGATATCCTAGAAGAAGTGATTCGTGAGCACCCAGTGCTGCTTAACCGAGCACCTACTTTGCACCGTTTGGGTATTCAAGCGTTCGAGCCTGTGTTGATCGAAGGCAAGGCGATTCAATTGCATCCATTGGTTTGTACACCCTATAACGCTGACTTTGACGGCGATCAAATGGCGGTGCACGTACCCTTGTCGATTGAGGCGCAGCTTGAGGCCCGCACCTTGATGATGTCTAGCAACAACGTACTGTCTCCAGCAAACGGTGATCCGATCATCGTGCCATCGCAAGATATTGTACTGGGCTTATATTATGTCACGCGCTCTAGTGTTGGCGCTAAAGGTGAAGGTACTTATTATGGCAATACCCGCGAAGTGCAACGCGCGGTGGATATGGAAGAATTATCCTACCACGCGCAAATCAAAGTACGGTTGCCAGAGATAAAAGGTGGCGAAGAGCTTGCGCTGCGTGAAACCACAGCCGGACGTGCTTTGCTTAGCGATATATTGCCTGATGGCATGCCCTTATCATTATTAGATAAGTCACTTAAGAAGAAAGAAATTTCAGGCTTGATAAATTATGCCTACCGCGAAATCGGCCTTAAGGAAGCGGTTATCTTTGCTGACCAGTTAATGTATACCGGTTTTAAGATGGCGGCGAAATCTGGTGTTTCTATTTGTCTAGATGACATGGAAATTCCAAAAGAAAAAGTGAGTATTTTGGGAGAGGCTCAAGTTGAAGTCACTGAGATTCAATCACAGTACAGTAACGGTTTACTCACCGATGGTGAACGTTATAACAAAGTGGTTGATATTTGGACACGAACCTCCGAGCGCGTTGCCACTTCAATGATGGATCACTTGGGTGTAGAAAATGCAATCGATGCTGAAGGCAAGAAGGTTGAGCAAGAGTCTTTTAACTCAATCTATATGATGGCTGACTCGGGCGCACGGGGTTCACATGCACAGATAAGACAGCTTGCTGGAATGCGCGGTTTGATGGCCAAGCCAGATGGTTCGATCATCGAAACACCTATTACAGCGAACTTCCGTGAAGGCTTGAACGTATTACAGTACTTTATTTCAACTCATGGTGCGCGTAAAGGTTTGGCCGATACGGCATTGAAAACTGCGAACTCCGGGTACTTAACACGACGCTTAGTTGACGTATGTCAGGACTTGGTGGTTACAGAAGAAGACTGCGGTACCGAACAAAGCGTGACAAAAGAAGCTTTGGTTCAAGGCGGTGAGATTGTTATTCCGCTTCGCGATCGTATTTTGGGTCGTTTCCCATCGACGGATGTGATCAGCCCAGTCGATGACAGTGTCTTGGTTAAGCGTGATCAAATGATCGATGAGCTGGCTATAGAACGTGTTGAAGAAGCAAACGTATTCTCAGTCGATGTACGGTCTGCGTCTAAGTGCGAAACCCGTTACGGGGTGTGCGCCACTTGCTACGGCCGTGATTTAGGTCGTGGCCATAAGATCAATATAGGTGAAGCGGTAGGCGTGATCGCCGCGCAATCTATTGGCGAGCCCGGCACGCAGCTAACCATGCGTACTTTCCACATTGGT
Organism: Candidatus Poriferihabitaceae bacterium; assembly: GCA_965237485.1. Lineage (GTDB taxonomy): Bacteria > Pseudomonadota > Gammaproteobacteria > Arenicellales > Poriferihabitantaceae > JAAELZ01. The sequence goes on from CBDEFQ010000009.1 coordinate 216,589, forward strand.
GGCGCGGCGTCGGCAGCCACGGTGATCAGTAGCATCGAAGTGCAAACCACAGGGAGTGTGCATTTAGTTGATGTTAAGTCGGTAAAGAATAGCAAGAAAAAAGACGTAGTAGTTACACGTTCTGGTCTGTTAATCGTTAAAGACCTCAACGGTGTTGAGCGTGAGCGACATAAGTTACCCTATGGCACAGTATTGTCGGTTAAGGAAGAAAGTAAAATCAAAGTAGGCGATATCGTCGCTAACTGGGACCCACATACACATCCAATCGTAACTGAGGTGGCAGGTAAGGCTGCGCTGACAGACTTTATCGACGAAGTAACGGTAAATATGCAGACCGATGAGCTCACTGGTGTTTCTACTTACGTAGTTAAACCGCCATCAGAGCGTCGCGGTAGTGCACAAGATATTAAGCCGACAATTACCTTATTGGGCAGCGATGGTGAACCTGCGAAGATACCGGGCACAGAATTGCCTGCTCGCTATCAGTTGTCGCCCGGCGCGGTAGTTGAGTTTGACGATGGCACCAAGATCAAAGTGGGTGACACAATCGCACGTATTCCACAAGAGTCTGCGCAAACGCGTGACATCACGGGTGGTCTACCGCGGGTAGCCGAATTATTTGAAGCGCGCAAGCCTAAAGATCCAGCCTTATTGGCAGGGGCATCGGGTGTAGTTTCTTTTGGTCGCGAGACTAAAACTAAGCAGCGTTTGGTTATCACCGACGAATCAGGTGAAAGCTATGAGGTATTGATTCCTAAAACGCGCACAGTGAGTGTGTTTGAAGGTGAATTGGTTGAGCGTGGTGAAGTGGTTGTTGAGGGCGGTTCAGTTGCCTCGGATATCCTTGAGTATCGCGGCATCGATTCCCTAGTAGGTTATATTGTTGACGAAGTGCAAGACGTATACCGCTTACAAGGCGTAAAAATTGATGACAAGCACATCGAAGTCATCGTGCGTCAGATGTTGCGTAAAGCCAAGGTCAATGATCCAGGGGATACGGGCTTCTTGCCTGGCGAGCAGGTAGAAAAAGCAGCGATGCTTGATTCTAACGATCAAATTGCCTTAGATGGAGGCAACGTTGGAACTTGGTCGCCTGTGCTACTAGGTATAACCAAAGCTTCATTGTTGACCGATTCATTTATCTCGGCTGCGTCTTTCCAAGAAACCACGCGCGTGCTTACTGAAGCGTCTATCAATGGCAAAATTGATAGCTTGCGTGGCTTAAAAGAGAACGTAATTGTGGGTCGTTTGATTCCTGCGGGCACGGGATTAGCCTATCACCAAGAGCGCGCTCGATTACGTGCTGAGCGTTTAAAACCGATCGATGATCTGGACCTTGATCAACTGATTGCGCAAGAGCTCGGACAAGTCGATGCAACTGAGCAAACTGCGGTTGAAGAGGCCCCAGATAGCGCTGCAAGTAACGAGTAATCTAGCTTGATGGCAGACTGTAAAAAAGAGGCTGAATTTAGCCTTGACAGGCCTGCCATTAGTGCCTAGAATCCGCCGCCCTTAGTTGTGTTGCACAACTGAGAGTGGTTTAATTTTAACGGTTTAACGCTGAATTTTTATAAATGCCAACAATTAACCAATTGGTTCGAAAGCCTCGCAAGAAACAGGTACAAAAATCAAAAGTACCTGCTCTCGAAGCTTGCCCGCAAAAACGTGGGGTATGCACGCGGGTGTATACGACAACGCCTAAGAAGCCTAACTCGGCTTTACGTAAGGTTGCTCGTGTACGTTTAACTAATAAATTTGAAGTAAGTTCGTATATCGGTGGTGAAGGTCACAACCTTCAAGAGCACTCAGTGGTGCTGATCCGAGGCGGACGAGTTAAAGATTTACCGGGTGTGCGGTATCACGTTGTACGTGGTGCATTAGATACATCAGGTGTTTCTGATCGCCGTCAAGGTCGGTCAAAATACGGGGCAAAACGTCCTAAGTCATAAAATTATCTAACCTTCGGGTTAGGCTGCAAGGGCTTTGGCACTTGCTATTCGTAAACTCCTAGCAAGCGGGTTGCCATAGTAGGAGTTGCCAGATTTAGCAATAAACTGGTTACAGTGGTAATTCATTTCAACCTAATTATGCGGTGCGCAAAGCGAGAAATTGCGCGTGCCATGGATATTATTCTATAGAGCAAGTAGATGCCTAGAAGAAGAGAAGTACCGAAACGCCAGATATTGCCCGATCCAAAATATAAGGATCAGACAATCGCTAAGTTTATTAATGCCATTATGCTTGATGGAAAGAAATCCATCGCTGAAAGTATTATGTATGGCGCCCTCACTACTATCGAAGAGTGCGGTAAAGGCGACCCGGTCGAAGTGTTTAATCAAGCGCTTGAAAACGTAAGCCCCGCTGTAGAAGTTAAAAGTCGCCGCGTAGGCGGTTCAACTTATCAGGTGCCAATAGAAGTGCGTCCTTCTCGTCAAACTGCATTGGCGATGCGTTGGTTGGTTGATGCAGCGCGTAAGCGCGGTGAAAAAACCATGACGTTGCGCTTGGCGGCGGAGTTATCAGAGGCAGCTGAATCACGCGGCTCTGCAGTTAAAAAACGCGAAGACACGCACAAGATGGCTGAAGCCAACAAAGCGTTCTCTCACTTTCGTTTCTAGTAACGCTTTATTACATTTAAACAGACTAGAACCGTGGCTCGCAAAACTCCCCTTAACCACTACCGCAATATCGGTATTATGGCGCACATTGATGCGGGGAAGACCACGACCACCGAACGCATTTTGTTCTACACCGGGTTATCACACAAGATAGGCGAAGTACATGACGGCAATACCGTGATGGACTGGATGGAACAAGAGCAAGAGCGCGGCATTACGATTACCTCGGCGGCTACCACCTGCTTCTGGAAAGGCATGGATAAGTCCATGGCCGAGCATCGCATCAATATTATTGATACCCCAGGTCACGTTGACTTCACCATAGAAGTAGAGCGAAGCCTGCGAGTGCTAGACGGTGCTTGCGCAGTCTTTTGCGCTGTGGGCGGTGTTGAGCCGCAATCTGAAACGGTGTGGCGTCAAGCGGACAAGTATCAAGTGCCTAGAATGGCATTCGTTAACAAAATGGACCGCATCGGTGCCGATTTCTCTCGAGTGGTCGAGCAAATGCAAGAGCGGTTGGGTGCTAACCCTATCGCCATGCAGTTACCGATTGGCGCGGAAGATGAATTCAAGGGCGTAATCGACCTAATCAAGATGAAGGCCATATATTGGGATGAAGATAATATGGGCGCAACGTTTGAAGAAAGAGACATTCCAGCTGATATGCTGGCTGACTGCGAAGTGGCGCGGGGAAATTTGATGGAAGCCGCAGCAGAGTCAGATGAGTCTTTGATGGAGTGTTACTTTGAGCAAGGCGAGTTAAGCGCAGAACAAATTAAACAAGGCATCCGCGTTAGATCCTTGGCCAGCGACATCGTGCCAGTGTTTTGCGGCTCGGCTTTTAAAAATAAGGGCGTTCAAGCCTTGCTAGACGGTATTGTAGATTACATGCCCAGCCCGCTAGATGTGAAAGCGATTGAAGGTGAAGACGCAGACGGTGCGCTAGTATCGCGCGCTGCGGATGATGAAGAGCCTTTTTCAGCTTTGGGTTTTAAGATTATGAGCGACCCTTTTGTAGGGCAGCTGGTTTTCTTTAGAGTGTATTCAGGTGTGTTGAAATCGGGTGATACCGTTTACAACTCAGCGAAAGATCGTAAAGAGCGCATCGGTCGCATCTTACAGATGCATTCTAATGATCGCGAAGATATCGCTGAAGTACGTGCCGGAGACATAGCCGCAGCAGTAGGGCTTAAATCTGTCACTACCGGCGATACCTTGTCCGACCCCGCTAATGTCGTGGTGCTGGAATGCATGGAATTTCCTGAGCCGGTTATTTCGCAGTCAGTCGAGCCAAAAATAACCACTGACCAAGACAAGTTGAGCGCTGCTTTAGACAAGCTAGCGCAAGAAGACCCCTCTTTTAAGGTGCATACTGACCTGGAGTCAGCGCAGACCATTATTTCAGGTATGGGTGAGCTTCACTTAGACATCATTATTGATCGCCTAAGGCGTGAATTTGGTGTTGACGCGAACATTGGTCAGCCACAAGTGGCTTACCGCGAAACCATCACCAAGATGGTTGAGCAAGAAACCAAATACATTAAACAAACGGGCGGCCGTGGTCAGTATGGGCACGTTTACATTCGTTTAGAGCCGCTAGCTGCCGATGCGCAGGCAAGCGCCACTAATTTTAAATTCGTTAACGAAATTAAAGGCGGTGCGATACCTAAGGAATTTATTCCTTCGGTTGAAAAGGGCATCGAAGAAGCTTTACGTTCTGGCGTTATAGCGGGCTACCCGATGTTAAATATTAAGGCTACTTTGCTTGATGGTTCATTTCATGAAGTAGATTCATCTGAGCATGCTTTCAAAGCAGCGGGTGTGCAAGCACTACGCGAAGGCGCAAAAAAAGCTTCGCCTACGTTGCTAGAGCCAATTATGTCAGTAGAGGTCGTTACGCCAGAAGAATATATGGGCAGCGTGAATGGCGATATTAACTCGCGTCGCGGTGTTATCTTAGGAATGGACGAAACGCCTTCGGGCAAACAAGTTCAAGCCGAAGTGCCTTTATCTAAGATGTTTGGTTATGCAACATCTTTACGCTCCGCGACTCAAGGTCGCGCGAGCTACTCAATGCAGTTTCAAAAATATGCAACTGTACCGAATAATGCCACTGAGCACGCGATGCGCGCTTAGGGGTAAGACACATTTAAATAAAACAAGGGTTTTTGCGAGGTAGATATTATGTCTAAGGAAAAATTTCAAAGAAACAAACCACACGTGAATGTCGGAACGATAGGTCACGTAGATCATGGTAAGACGACGCTAACAGCGGCACTTACTAATGTATTGGCTAAAGAATTCGGCGGTGAAGTTAAGGCTTTTGCTGATATCGATAATGCTCCTGAAGAACGTGAGCGCGGTATCACAATCTCAACCGCGCACGTAGAGTACGAAACAGCCAATCGTCACTACGCTCACGTTGACTGCCCAGGCCACGCTGACTATGTAAAGAACATGATCACCGGCGCGGCGCAGATGGACGGCGCTATCTTGGTTTGCTCAGCAGCAGATGGGCCCATGCCTCAAACACGTGAGCACATCTTGCTTTCACGTCAGGTAGGTGTACCTTACATCGTTGTATTTCTAAACAAAGCTGACATGGTAGACGACGACGAGCTACTAGAGTTGGTTGAGATGGAAGTGCGTGAGCTGTTAGACAGCTATGATTTCCCTGGTGATGGCACACCTATCATCATTGGTTCTGCTCTTAAGGCGCTTGAAGGCGATGAGTCAGACATGGGTAGGGGTTCAATCCTGAAATTAGCTGAAGCATTAGATACCTACATCCCACAGCCTGAGCGTGCGGTTGATGGCGACTTTTTGATGCCAGTTGAGGACGTGTTCTCAATTTCTGGTCGCGGCACAGTAGTGACTGGCCGTATCGAGCGAGGTATTGTTCACGTGGGTGATGATATTGCTATTGTAGGTATTAAAGACACAGTCAATACGACTTGTACAGGTGTAGAGATGTTCCGCAAGCTACTTGACGAAGGTCAGGCTGGTGATAACGTGGGTGTTTTACTACGTGGTACGAAACGTGAAGATGTAGAGCGTGGACAAGTGTTGGCGAAGGCGGGTTCGATTACGCCTCACACTAAATTCGAAGCTGAGATATATGTCTTAAGCAAGGAAGAAGGTGGTCGTCATACGCCATTCTTTAAGGGCTATCGCCCGCAGTTTTATTTCAGAACCACTGACGTAACGGGTGAATGCATGTTACCAGCTGATGTTGAGATGGTAATGCCGGGTGACAATGTACAGATGACAGTAAATCTGATTGCCCCGATTGCGATGGAAGAGGGGTTGCGATTTGCGATCCGCGAAGGTGGCCGTACTGTTGGTGCGGGCGTCGTTGCTAAAATCGTAGAGTAGCCTATTTATTGGCCAAGTTTTATAGCAAGCTCTCGAACATATTTTATTATAGAGGTCATCTACCGTGAAGGTTGAAAGTCAAAAAATCCGAATTAGTCTTAAAGCGTACGATCACAAAATGATCGATCGCTCTGCGATGGAAATTGTTGATACGGCTCGCCGTACAGGGGCGTTGGTCAAAGGTCCAATTCCGTTGCCAACTAAGCGTGAGCGTTACGACCTTCTTAAGTCACCACACGTTAACAAAAAAGCGCGTGACCAGATGGAAATTCGTACGCACAAGCGTATTTTAGATATTGTTGAGCCAACTGATAAAACAGTTGATGCGCTTATGAAGCTAGACCTGTCTGCAGGTGTTGGCGTCGAAATCAAGCTTAATTAGTCGATAGACTAATAAGCTATTAATAACTAACTTATACATAAGGTAAAGGTATGTCTCTGGGATTGGTTGGAAAGAAAATTGGTATGACGCGGGTCTTTAGTGAAGACGGTGATTCGCATCCGGTTACGGTGGTTGAAATGACGCCAAATCGTGTTACCCAAATTCGCACCCAAGAGGTGGATGGCTATGACGGCGTACAGGTGACAGCGGGAACACGTCGCCCTAATCGTGTTACTAAGCCTATGAAAGGCCATTTTGCTAAGGCGGGCGTTGAAGCGGGTCGCGGCGTTTGGGAATTTCGTGTAGAAGCAGGGCATGAGTATGCCGCAGGCAGCGAGATTGCTATGGACCTTTTTGAAGAAGGTCAATACGTTGATGTGACCGCGATTTCTAAAGGTAAAGGCTTTCAAGGCGGTATGAAGCGCCATGGTTTTAGTGGTGGTCGCGCAACTCATGGTGTATCTAAAGCACACCGTTTGCCGGGGTCTATTGGTCAAAACCAAACCCCTGGTCGCGTATTTAAAGGCAAGAAAATGGCGGGTCACATGGGCGCAACTCAAGTCACTCAGCAAGGTCTTGAGCTGCTTAAATTAGATAACGAGCGCAACGTGGTGTTGGTGCGCGGTTCGATACCTGGCTCAAAAGGTACTGATGTTGTTATCACGCCTTCGATCAAGAACAAAAAGAAAGCGCAGGCATAAGCTACTGTAATCGTAACGATAATAGCATTTCATAGAGAACTTAGAAATGAGTGTACAACTTGATTTAACCGGCGGTTCTGGTTCAGTAGAAGTCTCTGACCAAAATTTTGGTGCCGACTTTAACGAAGCATTGATTCACCAAGTGGTCACCGCCTATATGGCAGGCGGTCGCGCGGGGACCAGCTCACAGAAAAACCGCGGCGATGTGCGCGGTGGTGGAAAGAAGCCTCACGCGCAAAAAGGCACAGGCCGTGCGCGAGCAGGTACTATCCGCAGCCCGATTTGGGTGGGTGGTGGTCAAACCTTTGCCCGCTCAACACGCAGCTACGCACAAAAAGTTAACCGCAAGATGTATCGCGGCGCGATGCGCTCGATTCTTTCAGAGCTTGCGCGCCAAGATCGCTTATTAGTGGTGAAACAGCTTGATGTTAAGAGCATAAAAACTAAAGATTTAGTTGCACAATTAGCTAAATTGAAGATTGACCGTGCACTTATTGTGACCGCTGAAGAAGACAATAACTTGGCGCTATCTGCTCGCAATATTAAGCATGTTGATACGATGGTGGTAAGTAACATCGACCCGGTTAGTTTGCTTGCCTATGAAAAGGTAGTGATGACCAGCGATGCACTAAAGAAAATTGACGAGACCCTAGCATGAGCGAAGAAAAAATGTATCAGATAGTGCGTCGCCCGCATATTTCGGAAAAAACAGCCGGAATCGCAGAGTCGCAGCGCCAAATTACTTTCGAAGTATTAAAGACAGCAACTAAGCCTGAGGTTAAAGAGGCGATCGAAACGTTGTTTAAAGTTGAAGTCGAAAATGTAAAGACAATGGTAGTAAAAGGTAAATCTAAACGTGCTGGGCGTTTTATGGGCCGCCGTAACGATTGGAAGAAAGCCTACGTTACCTTGAAAGAAGGTCACGATATTGATTTTATTGGCATGGCGAGTTAAGGCCAAGCCAAATCACCAAATCAATCAACGTAAACTTAAAAGAAGAATAGTCAAATGGCACTATTAAAATTAAAACCAACGACTCCCGGTCAACGCGGCATGGTCCGTGTTGTCAACAAAGAGTTGCACAAAGGCCAATCTTATCCGGGTTTAACCACCCCTAAGAAAGCAATTAATGGCCGCAATAACTCAGGACAAATTACTGTACGTCACCGTGGTGGTGGACATAAGAAGCATTACCGTATTGTTGATTTCAAGCGGACTAAAGACGGCATTCCAGCACGCGTTGAACGCTTGGAATATGATCCAAACCGCAGTGCCAACATTGCGCTGTTATTGTATGCCGATGGCGAGCGAAGATACATCGTTGCGCCTAAAGGCCTATCTCAAGATGACGAGGTGCGCTCTGGAGTAGATGCGGGCGTGAAACCTGGCAACTCAATGCCACTTAAGAACATCCCAATTGGTACCGTTGTGCACTGTGTTGAGCTAAAACCGGGTAAGGGCGCACAATTAGGTCGCTCTGCTGGCGCGTCTATTCAATACATTGGCCGCGAAGGAAACTACGCCCAATTACGTCTACGCAGCGGTGAAATGCGTAAGGTGTTGGTTGATTGTCGCGCCACCATTGGTAGCGTTGGTAATTCAGAACATAGCTTACGTAAGTTAGGTAAAGCCGGCGCTAAGTGCTGGCGGGGTATACGTCCTACGGTTCGCGGAGTTGCAATGAACCCAGTAGATCATCCGCATGGTGGTGGTGAAGGCCGTACTTCGGGTGGTCGTCATCCTTGTTCTCCTTGGGGCGTGCCCACTAAAGGCTACCGTACTCGTGTGAACAAACGTTCTAACAACATGATCATCCGAAGACGGAAGAAATAACTAGTAATTTATTATGGCACGTTCTATACGCAAAGGCCCATTCGTTGACCATCATTTATGGTCAAAGATTTTAACGGCTAAAGAAGAAAATAACCGACGTCCGATCAAAACATGGTCGCGACGTTCGATGATTATGCCCGAGTTTGTTGGTTTGACTGTTGCAGTTCATAACGGTCGTTTACACGTGCCGGTGCTGATCAGTGAGAATATGGTGGGGCACAAGTTGGGTGAGTTTGCTCCAACGCGTACATTCCGTGGTCATATAGCAGATAGAAAGGCAAAATAAAATGCAAGTTCGAGCACTGACAAAATACAACCGCATTTCAGCGCAGAAAGTGCGCTTGGTAGTGGATCAAATCCGCTCTAAGCCAGTTGCGCGTGCGCTTGAGATACTAGAATTTAGTCCAAAGAAAGCAGCGGCCTTGATTTCAAAGACCTTAAATTCTGCTATCGCTAATGCTGAACATAATGAAGGTGCAGACATTGACGAGCTGTACGTCAGTGCAGCAATGGTCGACGAAGGCCCTACGCTGAAAAGATTTCGTGCGCGCGCTAAAGGCCGTGGCACCCGTATTTTAAAACGCACATCACACATCACCATTATGGTGAGTGATGAGCCTAACAAAGCTAAATAGGTCACGTTATGGGACAAAAAATACATCCTAATGGTTTTCGCCTCGGCATTATTCGTGACTGGGATTCAAAATGGTTTGCGATGGGGAAAGACTACCCGCGCCAGTTAATTGAAGATCAAAAAATTCGTAACTTCTTAAAGGCACGCTTAGCCAATGCAGCGGTTAGCAAAGTGCGTATCGAGCGTAACGCTGAAAACATCAACGTTACCTTGCATACCGCTCGCCCTGGTATCGTCATCGGTAAGAAAGGCCAAGACATAGATAAGCTCCGCATGGAGCTTAGCAAGTTAACCGACGGTAGTGTGGTGCAAGTTTCTGTAGAAGAGCTTCGCAAACCAGAGATTGATGCGCAGTTGGTTGCCGAAAGTATCGCGCAGCAGTTAGCGGGTCGTGTTGCATACCGGCGTGCTACAAAACGTGCGCTACAAAATGCCATGCGTTTAGGCGCTCAAGGCATTAAAATTAATGTGGCGGGTCGTCTAAATGGTGCTGAGATCGCGCGTTCAGAATGGAGTCGTGATGGCCGTGTTCCATTGCACACCATGCGCGCCGATATTGACTATGGTCAAGCAGAAGGATTAACTACTTACGGAATAATTGGTGTAAAAGTTTGGATCTTCAAAGGTGAAATATTCGCCGAAGAGCAAGCGCCAGTTGTTGTCGAAGAACCTATCGTAACCGCTCAGGGCAAATAAAACCTAGGGCATATAAAAAGATACTGGCAAGATGTTACAACCTAAACGTACAAAATTCAGAAAAATGATGAAAGGCCGTAACCGCGGCTTGTCGTTACGAGCGAATAAACTAAGCTTCGGTGAATTTGGATTAAAATCTACAGGCCGTGGCCGCATGACTGCGCGCCAAGTTGAAGCTGCACGTCGTGCGATGACTCGCCACATTAAACGTGGCGGCCGCATTTGGATTCGCGTGTTCCCAGATAAGCCAGTCACTAAGAAGCCACTTGAAGTTCGTCAAGGTAAAGGTAAGGGCAGTGTTGATCATTGGGTTGCGTTGATCCAACCTGGTCGTATGTTATATGAGGTTGAGGGCGTACCAGAAGAGTTAGCGCGCGAAGCTTTTGCTTTAGCGGCCGCTAAATTGCCTTTTAAAACAACTTTTGTTAAGCGTTTGGGCGCATAGAGTAAGAAAATGTTAGCAACAGAACTCAGATCAAAATCACGCGGCGACCTCATCAAAGAATTAATGGGGTTACGTAAAGAGCAGTTTAATTTACGCATGCAAAGAGCAAGCGGACAATTAGCCAATCCGGCCCGTTTTAAGGTGGTTCAAAAAGATATTGCACGAATCAAAACCGTGTTGAATGAACAAGCAGCAGGTGCAACGTAATGACAACTCAAGTAGAAGAACAAGTGGATTCTAACCAAAGTGCGCAGCGTGCTGTGCAGGGTAATGTGGTGAGTTCAAAAATGGACAAAAGCATTACTGTGCTAATTGAACGACAGGTTAAGCACCCTTTGTACAAGAAGTTTATTCGCCGCTCAACCAAGCTTCACGCGCATGATGAGCAAAATGAATGTAACGAGGGTGACACGGTCATCATCGAAGAATGTCGGCCTTTGTCAAAGACAAAAAGCTGGCGCTTGGTCCAAGTGGTTTCTAAGGCTAATTTAGCCTAAACCATAGTAGCCCTAATTTAGTAAACGAAATATTTAGAGGAGTTTGCAATGATTCAGATGCAATCCAGAATGAAGGTCGCTGACAACAGTGGTGCTAAAGAAGTTATGTGCATCAAGGTTTTGGGTGGGTCTAAAAGACGCTATGCTGGCATTGGCGACATCGTTAAGATCAGCATCAAAGAGGCTTTGCCTAATTCTAAGGTAAAGAAAGGTGATGTGTATAACGCGGTCATCGTACGTACCCGTAAAGGCATACGCCGCCGCGATGGCTCGTCTATCCGCTTTGATTCCAATGCTGCGGTATTGTTGAATCAGGCCTTACAGCCAATCGGTACACGGATTTTTGGCCCTGTAACCCGTGAGTTACGTAATGACAAATTCATGCGTATCATTTCTTTAGCACCAGAAGTGCTTTAGTTGGTCAGAAAATAGGCACATAGAAATGAAAAAAATTCTTAAGAATGACGAAGTAATTGTTTTGGCCGGCAAAGACAAGGGCAAAATAGGTTCAGTGATCCAAGTGTTAACCAATGGTAAGGCCTTGGTGAATGACGTTAATGTAGTTAAAAAGCATGTGCGCGGTAACCCACAAAAGGGTGTTACAGGCGGTATTATGAAAAAAGAAGCCGCGATTCAATTGTCAAACCTCGCATTGGTAAACCCGACAACGGGTAAAGCTGATCGAGTAGGCATTAAAGTTTTAGAAGACGGCCGTAAGGTGCGCTTTTTTAAATCGAATGGCGAAACCGTTGATACCAAGTAACACGTAGACTAAAAATGGCACGATTATTAGAGAAATATCAAAACGAGATTGTTGGCAAGCTGCAAAAAGAGCTAGGGCTAGACAATCCGATGCGCGTTCCGGCGCTTAAAAAGATCACCATCAATATGGGTCTTGGCGAAGCGATTGGTAACAAGAAAGTGTTGGAGTCTGCGGCTAGCGATCTTGAAAAAATCACTGGTCAAAAACCGGTTATCCGCAATGCGCGTAAATCTGAGGCGGCGTTTAAGATCCGCGAAGGTTGGCCCGTTGGTGCAAAAGTAACGCTGCGACGTGAAAGAATGTATGAATTCTTTGATCGCCTGGTTTCGGTGGCGATCCCACGAATTCGTGACTTTCGTGGTTTGAATCCAAATTCATTCGATGGACGAGGCAATTATGCTTTTGGCTTAACTGAGCAGATCGTATTCCCAGAAATTGAATACGACAAAGTAGATGCACTGCGCGGTATGGATATATGTATTACGATGGATGCTGAAAATGACGCGCATGCTAAGGCGTTATTAGAGGCATTCAATTTTCCTTTAAAAGGTAGATAAGATGGCGAAGAAATCAATGGTTTCGCGTAATAATAAGCGCGGTAAATTAGCAGCAAAGATGGCAGACAAACGTGCCGCTTTAGTCGCTACAGTTAAGAGTGAAGAGTCTGATTACGACGCAAAGTGGGATGCAATGATTGCTCTGCAAAAGTTGCCTCGAGACTCAAGCAAAGCGCGTTATCGCAACCGCTGTGCCTTAACAGGCCGTCCGCATGGTTTCTTTCGTCGATTTGGTCTTAGCCGTAATCGCCTACGTGAAGTAGCGATGCGCGGCGAAGTGCCCGGTTTAGCTAAGGCGAGTTGGTAACGAGGGTTTTATTATGAGCATGCAAGATCCAATAGCAGATATGTTAACCCGCATTCGCAATGGCGGTAAAGCAATGAAAGCCTCCGTTTCAATGCCAAATTCTGGCAAGAAGGGTGCGATCGCTGAGGCCCTTAAAGGTCAGGGTTATATCAAAGACTATTCGTCAACAAGTGAAGGTGCGAAGTCAGAGCTCACTGTTGACTTGAAGTACTTTCAAGGCGCGCCAGTGATTGAAGAATTAATACGAATTAGCACACCAGGTCGCCGTGTGTACGTTGCAAGTGACAATCTGCCTTCTATTTATGGCGGATTGGGTGTGGCTCTGATCTCAACGTCTAAAGGCGTGCTGACTGATAAAGCGGCAAGAGAAGCAGGGGTTGGCGGCGAAGTGATTTGTTCTGTTTTCTAAGCAGATTTAACGATTAGGTAATTAAAATGTCACGTATAGGTAAAGCTCCGATAGCGATTCCCTCTGGTGTGGAGGTTAAGAGCGAAGGCGGTGTTGTTACAGTAAAAGGTTCAAAAGGCGAATTGCAACAGACAATCGTCGATGGCCTTTCAATTAAACTAGAAGATGGCCGGCTCACGATTGAAGTAGCTGACGATCGCACCGATTTAAGCGCACTGTCAGGCACCACTCGCGCTTTGGTAAATAATATGGTTACCGGTGTAAGCGAAGGCTTTGAGCGTAAGCTTACTATTGTTGGTGTGGGGTATCGTGCGCAAGCTCAGGGTAGGGAAATAAAACTTCAATTGGGTTTCTCCCATGATGTGGCGCACCAATTACCAGAAGGTATTTCTGCTGAGACACCCAGCCAGACTGAAATCGTACTTAAGGGTATTGATAAACAGTTATTAGGTCAAACAGCGGCCAATATTCGCAGCTACAGGCCCCCTGAGCCGTATAAAGGCAAGGGCATTCGATATGCCGATGAGTATGTCGTACGTAAGCAAGCCAAGAAGGCTTAATCACTGACTTGAATTATGAAAAGCAATAAACAGCAATCTAGACAACGCCGCACTCGCAAAGCCCGCGCTAGAATTTCAGCCGTTGGCACTACACGTTTAAGCGTGCACCGTACGCCGCGCCATTTTTATGCACAGGTGATTAGCAGTAACGATAATAAAATATTGGCTACGGCTTCAACCGTTGAGCCAGCATTGCGAAAAGATATAAAAAATGGCGGGAACGTTGATGCAGCGAAAATTGTCGGTAAAGCTATCGCTGAGCGAGCGACTAAATCTGGTATTGAGGCGGTAGCCTTTGATCGCTCTGGGTTTAAATATCATGGCCGCGTTGCAGCATTTGCAGACGCCGCACGTGAAGCAGGGCTTAAGTTCTGATTCACTTTACATGCTGCAATTAATATTAGAGGTTAAAAATGGCTAGAAATCAACAACGTCAAAACGACAACCAAGAATCTGAATTCAACGAACAGTTGATCAATATCAGACGAGTTGCCAAAGTAGTAAAAGGGGGCCGTGTATTTGGCTTTTCAGCGCTTACGGTTGTCGGTGACGGCAAGGGACGAGTTGGCATGGGGCGCGGGAATGCCCGTGAAGTGCCTAATGCAGTGCAAAAAGCGATGGAAAACGCACGTCAAAATATGTTTAAGGTGAAGTTAAACGGCGACACGTTACAATACCCAGTGGTCGGCCGCCACGGATCTGCTCGCGTGGTAATACGCCCAGCATCTGAAGGTACTGGAATTATCGCTGGCGGTACAATGCGAGCAGTATTCGAGTGTGTTGGGGTTGAAAATGTATTGGCTAAAGTGATCGGCACTACCAACCCTGTAAACGTTACTCGCGCTACCATGGAAGCTTTACAAAGCATGCGTAGCCCTGATCAAGTTGCCGCGAAGCGTGGCCTTAATGTTGAAGATCTATAATCCCGAATAGAAAAATGGTTGCAGAAAAGAAATTACAAGTTAAGCAAACCAAGAGTGTTCATGGTCGGCTGAAAAAGCATCAAGCCTGCATTAGAGGCTTGGGCTTACGTCGTATCCATCACACAGTTGAAATTATTGATACACCCGAAAACCGCGGCATGATTAACAAAGTTGCGTACATGGTTGAGTGGAAAGAGGTTTAAGACAATGCGATTAAATACTATTAAATCTGCCGCAAATTCACGTCCCGCTGCAAAGCGAGTTGGGCGCGGAGCAGGTTCTGGCGTTGGTAAAACAGCTGGGCGCGGCGTGAAAGGTCAGAAAGCTCGTTCTGGCGGGCTACACAAACGAGGGTTTGAAGGTGGTCAAATGCCACTGCAGCAACGCTTGCCTAAGCGCGGATTTACGGCTCGTGTCAACCGCAACGCCGTTGAATTACGTTTAAATGAGTTAAATGGCCTTGATGCTAACCCAATCGATATTGCTGCGTTAATCGAAGCACGTATCGTTCCGGGCAACGCAAATAAGGTGAAAGCAATTTTATCTGGTGAAGTCACTAAGGCAGTAAACCTTAAAGGTATTTCTGCCACTAAGGGTGCGCGTGAAGCGATTGAAAAAGCGGGTGGTAGTTTCCAAGACTAATGGCTAAGAAGTCAACAAACACTGCAGGTTTAATGGGCGGTTTAGGCGAGCTTAAGTCTCGCATACTGTTCATGCTCGGCGCGGTAGTGGTATTCCGTTTAGGAACGCACTTGCCGGTTCCCGGTGTAGACCCAAATGCGGTGGCTGCTATGTTTGAGCAAACACGTGGTTCCATTCTTGACATATTTAATATGTTTTCGGGTGGCGCGCTAAGTCGTTTGTCGATTTTTGCTCTCGGAGTAATGCCCTATATTTCAGCGTCGATCATCATCCAAATGATGACAGCGGTTATTCCGCAGCTTAAACAGTTAAAGAAAGAGGGTGAAGCAGGGCGACGTAAAATCACACAGTACACGCGCTATTTCACAGCAGTATTGGCTATTTTTCAGGCGTTCGGTATCTCTATCGCGGTTCAGGCTCAACAAGTGGGCGGCGCTTCAGTAGTAGTGATTCCGGGCTTTGGTTTTCAGATTATTATGGTGGCCTCGCTAGTGTGCGGCACGATGTTCTTGGTCTGGTTGGGCGAACAAGTTACCGAACGCGGTATCGGAAACGGTATTTCGTTGATTATTTTCGCTTCTATCGTGTCTGGCTTACCCGCGGCGATTGGCGGCACTTTAGAGTTAGCGCGTAACGGACAGTTTGGCTTTGCTTTTGTTTTAGCCCTATTTGTTGGCGTACTAGCGATTACCTATTTTGTGGTTTACGTAGAGCGCGCGCAGCGCCGTATTCCAATTCATTACGCAAAGCGCATGCAAGGTCGCAAGATGGTGCAGGCGCAGCAAAGCTTTTTACCATTGAAGCTAAACATGGCCGGAGTTATTCCACCCATCTTTGCTTCGAGTATTATTTTGTTCCCTGCAAGTATAGGCTCTATGCTAGGTCAAGGAGAAGGCATGGGCTGGTTGCGAGATATAGCGACTACATTGCAGCCAGGGCAACCAGTCTATACTTTAATATATGCAGGAATGATCATTTTCTTTTGTTTCTTCTATACGGCGTTGATATTTGACCCTAAAG
Source organism: Candidatus Poriferihabitaceae bacterium (assembly GCA_965237485.1). Taxonomy (GTDB): domain Bacteria; phylum Pseudomonadota; class Gammaproteobacteria; order Arenicellales; family Poriferihabitantaceae; genus JAAELZ01. The sequence continues at coordinate 232,951 of CBDEFQ010000009.1, forward strand.
AAATAGCAGATAATTTAAAACAGTCAGGCGCATTTGTGCCAGGCATTCGCCCTGGTCAGCAAACTACTAACTACATCGATGGCGTGGTTTCAAGGCTTACCCTAATTGGTGCTTTGTATATTACTTTTGTTTGTTTGATTCCTGAATTCTTGATCGTGAAATTTAGTGTGCCATTTTATTTTGGTGGCACTTCATTATTGATTATCGTCGTGGTGCTAATGGATTTAATCAATCAAGTACAGTCGCATTTGATGTCGCGTCAGTACGATAGCATATTAAAGAAATCAAGCGTCATGGGTGGCGCACGTCAGCGGTAACTTTAAAGAGATTTAAACCAGAGAGGTTTGTTATGAAAGTTAGAGCATCAGTTAAAAAGATCTGTAGAAATTGCAAAGTGATACGCCGTAATGGCGTGGTGCGTGTTATTTGTAAAACAGACGCACGTCATAAGCAGCGTCAAGGCTAATCAAGCCTTGAGACAGATAATAGCAATTTCTAATTGTAGGATTCTTACAATTTTGATACCATCGCGCGCCGCAATTTCGCGGACGCAAATTATTTAGATAACATATAAAGAGACGAGTTCAAGTGGCACGAATTTCAGGCATAAATCTACCCGCTCATAAGCACACTGAGATTGGGTTAACACATATATTCGGCATAGGCAGACCTCGCGCATTAACTATATGCGATGCAGCTGGAGTTGTTCCTTCTACCAAGATTAAAGATTTGACCGAAGACGAAGCTGAGAAGTTACGTCAAGAGGTGGCTAAGTTTGTAGTAGAGGGCGATCTTAGACGCGAAGTTTCTATGAACATCAAGCGTTTGATGGACATGGCTTCGTTTCGCGGAATTCGTCACCGCCGCGGGTTGCCTCTACGTGGGCAACGTACTAAAACTAATGCTAGGACACGTAAAGGTCCTCGCCGTCCCATAAAGAAATAAGGCTTAGGATAATGGCAAAAGCAAGTAAAGTTAAAAAGGTAGTTACTGAAGGCATCGCACATATCCACGCGACCTTTAATAATACCATTGTTACGATAACTGACCGTCATGGCAATGCCTTATGTTGGTCATCTGCAGGTCAAGCCGGGTTTAAAGGGTCTCGTAAGAGTACACCCTTTGCAGGTCAACGTGCTGCTGAGATGTGCGCCGAATCGGCTAAAGAATATGGTATTCAAGTTTTAGATGTATTGTTTAACGGCCCAGGGCCGGGACGTGAATCTGCAGCACGCGCATTGCAAGCGGCAGGTTTTGAAATTCAAAACTTGACTGATGTTACTCCACTTCCACACAACGGATGTCGCCCACCTAAGCGTCGTCGCGTTTAATTAGGAACAGATAATGGCTAGATATTTAGGTCCAAAATGTAAGTTAGCGCGGCGCGAAGGGACGGATTTGTTCCTCAAAAGCCCAGCCCGTTCCATTGAGTCAAAATGTAAATTCGACCGTCCCCCAGGTTTTAAAGCCGGTGCACGACGTCCAAGAACTACGGTATACGGTACCCAGCTTCGCGAAAAGCAGAAGATGCGCCGTATGTATGGCATTATGGAAAAGCAGTTTGCTAGTTACTATAAAAAAGCAGCCGCAACTAAAGGTTCTACAGGCCATAACTTATGGCAATTGCTTGAGGCGCGGTTAGATAACGTTGTTTATCGTATGGGCTATGGTGTAACTCGCGCTGAATCACGTCAATTAGTCAGTCATAAAGCCATTTTGATTAACGGTCAAAGCGTAAACATCCCTTCATATCAAGTAAGCCCAGGGGATGTGGTTGAAGTTCGAGAGAAAGGCAAAAAGCAATTGCGCGTAACTTCTGCTATGGAAATCGCTGAGCAAATCGGTTTTGTTGAATGGGTAGAGGTCGACGTCGCCAAAGTATCTGGCGTTTTCACGGCACTACCAGAGAGAGATCAACTTCCGTCGGATATTCAAGAAGCACTAGTCGTTGCTTTGTACTCTAAGTAATCATTATTTAATTCTCTACACTAGGTTATAAAATGCAAGATTTATCTTCGCTAGAATTCTTAAGGCCCCGTATTGTTGAAGTCAAAAATGACAAAGACAATGCTTGTCGTGTTGTTATTGAGCCTCTAGAGCGTGGTTTTGGCCATACTCTGGGCAATGCGATGCGCCGTATCCTAATTTCATCTATTCCAGGCGCATCAGTTGTTTCTGTGAAGATTGATGGGGTGCTACATGAGTACTCAACCATCAAGGGTGTGCAAGAAGATGTTATGGACATCTTACTTAACCTCAAAAGCCTTCCAGTTAAACTGAATGATCGTAATGAAGCTAAACTTACACTAAGTAAGAAAGGACCATGCGTGGTGACTGCTGCGGACATTACGACTGAGCATGATGCTGAAATCATTGATCCAGATCGTTTCATTGCGACGGTTACCAAAGAAGGCAAATTGGACATGACATTGACCGTGCGTCAGGGTCGTGGCTATGAAACGGCTGCTTCGCGTAAGCAAAATGAGGAGTCTGAGGAAGTTGGTTTAATCCACCTAGATGCCTCGTATAGCCCAATCGACACAGTGTCTTATCAAGTTGAAGATGCGCGTGTTGAGCAGCGCACCGACCTAGACCGGCTTATCATCGAGATGGAAACCAATGGTACGGTTGATCCGGAAGAGGCAATCACCCGCGCTGCAACGATAATGCATGAACAAATTGCTACGTTCGTGAACCTTGAAGAATCGACGATTCAAGCGCCTGACGAAATTGAGCCTGAAATTGATCCTGGCTTGTTAAGCCCAGTCGACGATCTTGAGCTCACTGTGCGTTCAGCTAATTGCTTGAAAGCAGAAAATATTTATTACGTTGGTGATTTAGTGCAACGTACAGAAACCGACCTGTTAAAGACGCCTAACCTAGGCAAAAAATCGTTAACTGAAATCAAAGATGTGTTGGCAGAACGTGGTTTCAACCTCGGGTCTAAACTCGAGAATTGGCCACCTGCTTCGATAGTAACTGAATAATTAAATAGGCTGTAGTAATGCGACACCGTAAATCTGGTAGACAACTAAATCGAACTTCATCGCACCGCAGCGCGATGTTTCGTAACATGGCTGCCTCTCTGCTTAAGCATGAGCAAATAAAAACGACAGTACCTAAAGCCAAAGAATTGCGCCGCGTTGTCGAGCCGATTATTACTTTAGCTAAAACCGCTTCTGTTGCTAATAGAAGGTTGGCTTTTTCTCGTCTGCGTGATCGAGAGATGGTGGTTAAGTTGTTTGATGAGATAGGCCCTCACTTCGCTAGCAGAGGTGGTGGTTATACTCGCATACTCAAAGCCGGAAATCGTGTAAGCGACAACGCACCAATGGCTTATATGCAATTAGTTGATCGTGACATTGTTGCGGCTAAGGGTCTTGATCAAGTTGAGGAAGACGACGATGATGGGGATACAGAGGATGATGAGTAGCCTCTTCTCCCAATTGTGAAGCTCCAAAAAACACTCACACGAGTGTTTTTTTATGCCGGAAGTCCTCGTCTATATCGCTTCCAATCAAAGCATGGTCCAGGGTCAGTTTTGCGCCCTGGAGAAATGTCACTATGACCGACGATGCGATCGACACTGGTATGTGGGTAGCTTTGTAGTAACTGCTTAGTTAGGTTGGTTAAAGACCTATACTGCGCTTCGGTGAAGGGCTTGGCGTCGCAGCCTTCGAGTTCGATCCCGACAGAAAAATCATTGACTTGTTGTTTGCCTAAGAATTCTGACTGCCCAGCATGCCAAGCCCGTTTGTCGGGCGATACAAACTGAATAAGGCTGCCACCGCGCTTGATATAAAAGTGCGCCGACACCTCTAGGTGGCATATCTCACAGAAATAGGGGTGCGCACTACCATCTAATTGATTGGTAAATAGCTGCTCTACAAAGTCTCCCCCAAATTGATCTGGCGGCAAGCTAATTGCATGAATGACGATCGTATCAATTCGCATTCCATCTGGCCGCTCGTCAAAATTTGGCGAGTTGATTATGAGATCGACATCAATTGCTGTGGTCGCTTTCATTTATCTATTTATATCAGTTATTTGCAGCAAACTGTGTTTCTAAAAGATTTTAGGTGCTTGATTGGTTTAGTGTTATATTCATGCGCCCCAGTTCGGGGATACGTTTTTTCAAAGCCCCACATTATTATTGTTTACATAACTTAAGTACATGAAAAATTTTGCCGTAGATCAATGTCTTTGGAGTACAGCAGTAAAGAGGGTCTTAATTTCCCGCGTTTATCCAGTTAGTATTTTAGAACACTAAACCGATGCAAAGGCCTATCACGCAAGAGACCCCCATCACATATGGCTTTTTGATGTTGGAAAACTTTTCTATGATTGGCTTTTCTGGCGCAATAGAAACCTTACGCCTTGCAAATCATATCACGCGCGATAGCCTATTTGACTGGATAACGGTGAGCTTAGATCGGGAAGCCGTGCGGGCCAGTAATGGGTTGCTCATTTCTGCCGACTGCGCCTTGAAAGAAGTGCCGCATGTTGAGGTATTGTTCGTATGTGGCGGCGTAAACCCCGCTAAGTGCTGGAGTCCAGAATTGGGGAGAGCACTGCAATCTATTGATAAGCGCGGCGGTGCGTTAGGCGCTTTATGCACGGGAGCGTATCAGTTAGCCAAAAGCGGTTTGTTAGATGGTGTACGGTGCACGCTTCACTGGGAAAACTTGGTGTCTACCCGCGAGGAGTTTCCAAAGGCGATGATTACCAGTGATATTTACGAAATTGATAAGAATCGCTATACCTGTGCTGGCGGTACCACGGCGATAGATTTGATGTTAGAGCTCATTAGCCGGTCGCACGGAAAAGAACTCGCTGCAGCGATATCAGAGGAAGCGGTGATTGATCGAATTCGTACTAAGGATGATCAACAGCGCATCCCTTTGCGTCAGCAAATTGGCACCAGTCAGCCTAAGTTGACAGAAGCGGTAAAGCTAATGGAGGCAAACTTAGAAGAGCCGATTAGCCCTGACGAATTGGCCGGCTACGTCGGTATTTCGCGTCGGCAGTTGGAGCGTTTGTTTCGAACTTATTTAGACTGTACACCCTCGCGATACTACCTTGAATTGAGGCTACGAAATGCACGAATGCTGCTGTTACAAACTGAAAACTCAATAGTTGATATCTCGTTGATGTGCGGCTTTATTTCCACACCGCACTTTAGTAAATGTTATCGAGAAATGTTTGGCTTGCCACCACGCGATGAGCGTCGCCGCCTTCTGACAGGGGCTGCATCATCGACACAAAGCTGAGGTAAGTTAGGCAGTACCTTGCGCAAGTTAACGAAATCATGGTATTTGTGGGGTATACCCATCGCAGCGATAAAATAATCTTGAAACTTTGGCTCTATCGCAGTTTCAATTTTAATCATCTTAAGTACTTCATTCTCAATCTCGTTTCTCGCAGCAACATTTAATAGCGCAATACGCGCACCGGTGCCAGCAGCGTTACCTACGGCGCGTACATTGTCTACATCGCAATCAGGGATCAAGCCCAGCGCCATGGCATACTTAGGGTCGATATGCGCTCCGAAGGCACCTGCGAGTTCTATACGTTCTATCTGCTTGATGCCAAGTTTATCCATCAGCAGTTCAATGCTGGCATGTAAAGTGGCCTTAGCAAACTGAATTGCTCGTATGTCGTTTTGGATGATAATGATGCCATTCTTTCCGTCGGTAACACGATAAGCAAGTGTCTTACCATTTTGAAAAAGATACTCAGTTTGCTCCGCTAAGTCAGCATTAAATACGCCGTCGTTAAGTACCAACCCAGATAAGTAAAGTTCTGCAACTGCTTCAATAATACCGGAGCCGCAAATTCCGGTAACACCAATATCTTTAGTTTGCTCCGCAAAACCTGCTTCATCTGACCATAAGTCGCTGCCTATCACTTTGTACTTGGGCGCGTAAGTCACAGGGTCTACGCGCATGCGTTCAATAGCGCCCGGTGCTGCCCTTTGCCCATGTTCGATTTGTGCGCCTTCAAAAGCCGGTCCGGTTGGGCTGGATGCAGCGACCAGCTTTTCTGTGTTGCCCAAAACAATTTCAGCATTGGTGCCGATATCGACCACTAAGGTAATATCGGTTTTTTTGTAGGGGGCTTGCGATAATGTCGCCGCTGCCGCATCAGCACCTACATGGCCTGCGATGCAGGGAAGAATATAAACCTGCGTACCGGGGTTAATATCGATGTCGAGATCACTGGCTTTGCAATGCACAGAGGATTGGGTGCTCAAGGCAAACGGAGCACCTCCCAATTCGACTGGGTTGATGCCCAGCAACAGGTGATGCATGATAGGGTTGCCCACCAACACCATGTCTAATATGGTGCTGGAATCTGCCCCAGATTGCTCAATTAACCGCTGTACTAGTACATTGATGGTCTCGCGTACCGCGGTTGTTAAATCAATTTCGCCGCCGGGGTTCATCATTATATACGATACCCGGCTGATCACGTCTTCACCGTAGCGGATCTGCGGGTTCATCTGGCCGGTTGTGGCTAAGTTTTCGCCTGTATCTAGATCGCTAAGGTGGGCGGCGATGCTGGTAGAGCCCACATCAATGGCTATGCCATATAACTTGGCTTGTTTGCCAGGCCATACCGCTACGATCGATTCCTTATGCGCAATCGCAACTGTGATTTGCCAATTGCCTTTACGTAGGGCAACTTGGATTTTTGCTAGGGTTAGCAGATCAATATCAATATTTTCTATGCCCGTTTCGAACTCAACTTGTTCTTGAATACGTTCGAGATCGCCAGTTTGATCATGCATGGAAGCCTCGGTGACATCGATGGTGACTAACTGAATAGCGGGAGCAGCCTCTACATTCAGCTTGCCGGCAGCTTTGCGCACTAACTGTTGTTGCACTTGGCTTTCAGGAGGAATATCGATAACGACATTGTCTTTGATATGTGCGTTACACGCTAGTCGATAACCTTTTTCTAATTCTTTAGCGCTGAAATATGCGCGTTCGATCGAGGTGGGTTCGCTTAAATGGCTGCGTGATGAGCTAAAACCAAACTTGGCGAATTCGCCTTCGCTAACCAAAATTTTGCAGCGCCCACAAATACCATTGCCGCCGCAAACGGAATCTAGATCAGCACCGGTTTGTTGCGCGCTAGCGAGTAATGAAGTCTCCATACTGAATTCACCACGCAGGCCTGATGGGGTAAAGATTACTTGTGCGGTGCGGGGGCTGTCTTTATTCAATGTTTTTTAAATCTGGTATAAGGTGAAAGTCGCTAGCGTCGCTGGTATAGATATTAAGCGTAGTCTTCAATCCAGTTGGTTGATCGATAGTACCCGCCATCACGCTGATTTCGCTACGCTGCGTATTGTCCCAAAATAAATTGCCGCCACATTGTTGGCAGAAGCCGCGTTGCACCCCTGGGGACGAGGTGAACCACTTTAAGGTCGCATCCTTAGTGATGTTTAAATCGGATTTCGCTACACGGGTTGCAGCCACAAAGTTACCGCCAGACTTTTGACATTGTGTGCAAAAGCAATTTACCACGTTGCGAATCTTACCCTTAATAAGGTAACTGACACCTCCACATAAGCACCCCCCCGTAACGCCGTCAGTTACTGTGTATTCTGTAGCACCAGTCGACTTCATGGGGGTTGTAACGCTTAAGCTCTACGGCGACGTTGATTGCCACGACGGCCACTTGCTTCACCGTTTTCGCCTGTGGGCTGTGGTTCGCGATAATTTCTTAACCAATTAGCGCAGTTAGGATCTTTGCCTAGCATAACATCCGCTGCGCGGATGCTTTGTACCACTTCAGGGTGCAATGGATTAACGATGGCAGAAGTCATGCCCGCGCCCATCGCCATGCTAATGAAAGCGGCATTAATGCCATTACGATTGGGTACACCAAAACTAAAGTTCGACGCGCCGCAAGTGGTGTTTACTTTAAGTTCTTCGCGCAGGCGCTTAACCAATGCGAGGGTTTGTACACCTGCGTCATTGATTGCCCCGACCGGCATGACCAATGGATCGACTACCACGTCGTTCGGCGAAATACCGTAATCCTGTGCGCGCTCTACTATTTTCTTAGCCACTTCATAACGCACGTTAGGGTCAGACGAAATTCCTGTTTCATCATTTGAAATAGCCACTACCGCCGCACCATATTTCTTCACTAGAGGTAAGACAGTTTCTAAACGATCTTCTTCACCCGTTACCGAGTTGACTAGAGGGCGACCCTGATAAACAGACAAACCCGCTTCAAGTGCAGCGACGATAGAAGAATCAATACATAGTGGTACATCAGTGATAGATTGCACTAATTTGATGCTTTCTGCCAAGATGGCTGGTTCGTCTGCTAAGGGTATTCCAGCATTAATATCTAGCATTTGTGCACCCGCGGCAATTTGCGCCAAGGCGTCTTTTGCAACTCGTTTATAGTTCCCCTCTTTCATTTCTTTGGCTAGAAGTTTACGGCCGGTAGGGTTAATACGTTCACCAATCATTATAAAGGGTTGGTCAAAGCCGATGATAACTTTCTTGTTGGGTGAGCTTAAAACGGTGCGTGTTGTCATTTAATTAATCTTTCTAGGGTTAAGTCTGCTCCGTAGGTAAGAGCGCAAAAAAATATTATTCTAATGCGGTTAATCAGTTTAAGCTTCGTAACCTTGGTTTTTAATAATCGCGGATAAGCGTTCATCGTCAAAACTGCTCTCGATGGCTTGAGCAGCTGCGTTTACAATCTCGTCCATACTATCACCTTCCACTTGCGTGTCGACACTGCGCCAATCTTCAAGGTAGGCGTCTGTACCGACGGCATTGCCGCGCATGGCGGCGTGATCAATCGCTTCCTGAAAGCGTTCAGATAGCAGTGCTTTTGCACGTTTTCGGCCTTCTTTCATTGAAAGCATTGACGGGATATCCCGCCAGTATTTAGTCGTGAGTTTCAATTTAGTTTACAGCGGTATTATTTGCGATAAGAGAGTTAAGGCTAACTTGCTGCGATAAACTGCTTTGCATGTCGCCATAACCGGTGTAGTGATATTCATATTCAAGGCCAAGTTTTTCAGCAGCTTGTTTGGCCCTTAAAACCAAGTCTTCATCTTGGGTTTGAGCCAAATACATTACCTTTTTGTAGTGCTCAAAATAGAGGTCGCGAAGTTCGGGTTTTCGATCAAGGCCTAGCATTTGCCATACGAAAAAATCGAAATGGCGTGCTAAAAAGTCAGTTAAGTAAAAAGTACCTAGCTCTTGTTCCGCCATTTGCTCGAACACTGGTGTGGTCGCGAAAAATTCATAACAGTGTGCGCCAGGTAAACGTTCAACTTGCTCTTTTTCCAGTAAGGCGTCTAACAGCCCCCCTGTACCACAGTCACCGTAGCCTACTAAGATTTTCTCAAAGCCCTCTTCACGGGCTTTGAGGATGGCTCGTTCGACTCTAGGGGTGATCTGCTGGGGCTCATGATGTAACTTTGCTGGCAGGCAAGCTACATCAAGGTGGGTCCAGTTGTTGGCTTGTTTTAGTGCAACTAGTTCATTTGCTAACGCACCGCAAGCAATAACGCGAATGCCCTTAGACACGTTCAATAGAGTTTAAGCGGCTCTTGATTGCGCAACCAGCTCTTGCGCTGTTTCAACCGCAGTAGCAGCATCACGGCAATAAGCATCCGCGCCTACCGCGTCACCAAATTCTTGGTTAAGTGGTGCACCGCCTACCATCACGATGTAATCATCGCGTATACCCCTAGCAACCATCTCATCGATGACCACTTTCATATATGGCATGGTGGTGGTTAGCAGCGCTGACATGCCCAATATTTGGGGCTTGTGCTCTTCTAATGCTTCAAAGAATTCTTCAACGGGCGTGTTGATGCCGAGGTCGATAACTTCAAAGCCTGCGCCTTCCATCATCATTACCACAAGGTTTTTGCCAATGTCGTGAATATCACCTTTTACGGTGCCGATGACCATCTTGCCCGCAGTTACAGCGTCCGATGCGCTCAGCAATGGGCGCAGAATTGCCATGCCGCCTTTCATGGCGTTTGCTGCTGATAGCACTTCTGGTACGAATAAGATGCCGTCGCGAAAATCCACACCCACTATGGTCATTCCACCAACTAGGGCTACGGTTAATACTTGGTCAGCCTCCCAACCACGTGCGAGCAATATCTCGGTTCCCTCTATGACTTCATCGCGCAAGCCGTCATATAAGTCGTCTTGCATTTGCTCAACCAGCTCATCGTCTGGCAGGGCACTTAAATCAATTTCGTCATCTTCTAATTCGGGCATGGTGACTTCTCTCTAAAAATATTGAGGTGTAGGTATTATTCTATTGAGCATATGGGGTGCACAATGGTTAAGCATTAATACTAGCGACCGCGCATTGCCGACACGCGACACTGCGCTCGTAAAACTAAAATAAGGTTTATTTTCAAGCATTAAGACATACATATACATAATAGAAATCTCTAATGGGCTTGTCGGATAATTAATAGAATACGTGAGATAATATGGGCTAATTCTAGTCAGCCTGCAATTTTGAGCAAACGTCATCAAAGCCAACTGTTCCTAACCTTAGATTCTCTGGTTAGCTCTGAACATCCCTACCGTAAACTCGATGAGCTATTATGTTTTGGTGCATTGAGTAAACCCTTCTCTAAAATATATGCCACCCGTGGCCCTAAAGGCCGAGGTGTTGAGTTCGGCTTACGTGCCTTGGTGCTTCAGTTCATGGAAGATTTAAGTGATAGAGAAATGGAGCGATACTTATCAGAGAATCTGGCCGTTAAGTGGTTTTGTGATTCAGGACTGGAACAGAGCACTCCTGATCATAGTTACTTTGGTGATTTTCGCTCACGCATTGGAACCAGGGGTATGATGAATTTATTTGACCGTGTTCGGAGCGGGTTAGTTTCAATGGGCTTAGTACGAGAAGTATTCACATTTGTCGATGCCAGCCAGTTGGTCAGTAAGCTAACCACTTGGGATGATAGAGATAAGGCGATAAAGATGGGATTAGAGGAGTTCAACAATAAGACAGTTGATAAAGTTGCGGCGGACAAGCAAGCACGGTTTGGGTGCAAGGGAAATAGCAAATATTGGTATGGTTACAAAGAGCATGCATCAGTGGATATGCAAAGTGGCTTGATCAATAAAATAGCGGCCACCTCGGCTGAGGTAACGGATGCAAGCGGCTTGAAGCATGTTTGCCCTAAGTCGGGCGCTGTTTATGCGGACAAGGGTTATTGCGTGAGCCCGGCCAAAACCACGCTCAGGCGCAACGGTTGCCATGATGCAACAATCAAGAAGAACAATATGCATGGCAAGAATAGAGACAAAGACCGTTGGATTAGCAAAATTCGTTCACCATATGAGCGAGTGTTTGCTCATCGCAATAAGCGAGTTCGTTATAAAGGGTTGGCTAAAGTCCAGTTCCAAGTTGGAATCAGGGGCTTATGTTTTAACCTTAAGCGATTAATGGCATTGGGAGTTGAACGAGTTGAATTGGTGCCGGCCTAGGGATAGATCCGTCTATTGGTGGCAAAATGGCTGCTAATAGACGGTTTATTGCACAAAAAACGCGTTGCTGAGCAAACTAAAAGCGACTTCGGCGAAAACCCTGTTTGAAATTGTATTAACCGACGAGCCCCTAATTGGGCATCGAAATATACAATGCAATAGGACAGCAGGATTATTCAGCAATCCAGATTTGAGTCAAGGCGAAGTTTGTTGATTTTTTTCAACCCAATGTTGAAAATATTTGAACTAGAAAGCTGGTTAAATCCAACTGCCCCTTTGTTGAAGCCATTCGGCTGATTTCTTAATCCCACCAAAAGGGAAGACATGTATTGCCTTGATGGTCGAATCGTCGCTGCTTATCGCGTGCGCCTCTATGGGGCCGACAATCGAATCAGGGTCAAACCCTTTGGCTAGAGTTGTGATTGCGGATGCGCGTTTTTTCAAAAACTGCAATGAATTACCTACACCGCACATGGCAGCGAACTTAATTAACGTTGTTAATTTTGCAGGCCCTGCAACGCCGAGATGCACAGGAAGACCAACGCCGTTTTCTTGTAATGACTCGGCCCAGTTGATAAAACCATCGGCGTCGAAACCAAACTGGGTGACGATGCGCATATTTGCAGCGGTGCGCTCGGCAAAGGCTTTCTTTAGTTGTAATGCTTGCATGGCTACATCGTCAGTGAAATCTGGTGAGCCTTCCGGATGGCCGGCAACGCCAATGTGGGTGACACCAAATTCGTCTAAAAAACCGGTTTCTAGTACTTCCATGCTTGAGCCGAAATCTCCAGCTTGTTTCTCCAAACCACCACCGATGATCAAAACGTCAGTCACGCCTGCTTCTTGAGTCAGCATTTGCACTCGTTTGCGTAGCGCAGCTTTGGAGCCTAATCGGCGTGAAGCAAAATGAGGCACTGCACGATAGCCAAGCTCCGCTACTCTTTTCGCGCCGCTTACAATGGTTTCTGCACTATCGGTGCCTACATCAGTAATATAGACCCGAGTATTAGCTGGGAATAAACCTGGAAGCTCTTGGCTTTGTGCTGCTTGCTTCGGAGAAATTTCAATAGAGGCGGCTATTTTATGTGACATGATAAAACCACTTAGTTATGTTAAATGCTGAACGTTGCGAAGCGTATCGATGCAACCGATAATATTGAAAAGCGAACTGCGCAATAATACTAGGAGCGACGGAATCAGGATGAAAATCGCCAATTTTTGATAAAATTAGCCATAATTGTTTCACAAAATTTTCGCCGAGTATCATATCCAAAGTTTCGATTAAGAATTCAATATCTTCTTGTTCAATGGTTAACCTAGATAAATCAGTTAAAACACGAAAGTCCATGCAAGCTCTTGATGCGCCTAGCAAAATCAAAAAAAACCTTATCACCAATAAGGTGACCGCGACTTTTTTGATTTCACTATGCACTTCAATTGCTTACATGTCTTTTCCGCGTTTAACTGATTTATCTAGGGTTAAGGGTGGACGAATTTTTAACACGTTATCGAACGGGCCTTCAGTACCGACTAATATTCGTTGCTCCCGCAATCGATTTAACACATAAGTTGCCACCTTAGTAGCGGGTTGTAAGGCATTTAGATCAGTGACAAGCTCTACCCCAATAAACAGCCCGATACCACGAACATCGCCAATAATAGGGTGGTGCTGTTGTAGCGTTTGCAATCCTTCAAGCAGCAGGTTCCCCATGATTCGTGCATTGTCACCAAGTGCTCCATCATCCACTATGTCCAACACTTCTTTGCCTATACGACAAGACAGAGTCGAACCGCCAAAGGTTGAAAAATACTCGATGCCATTGGCAAAGCTATCGGCAATAGTTTGGGTGGTGATAACCACACCAATAGGGTGGCCATTACCGATCGGCTTGCCAAGAACAACTATATCTGGGGTAACTTGTTGCTGTTCAAAACCAAAATAATGTTGGCCTAAACGGCCTAGTCCTGTTTGCACTTCGTCAGCTATACAAGCCCCACCGGCGGTGCTGATTGACACGCAGAGCTTAAATCGTTATAGTTATGTTAAAAACAACCCACTATACACTATAGTACTTAGCTATACTGACCCGAGTGGAGTGGTTATTTCTTTAAGAGCTTATTTAAATCTAAATCCCTTAAAAAGGTATTTAAGAAGATTTTGAAGCTGGTTAAAAGCGTGGTTAAAGCGATTGTCAAAGCTGTAAAGGCGGTGGTTAGAGTAGTTAAAAAAGCCATCAAGGTAATTAAAAAATACATAAAACCCCTATTGGCAGTTGCAGTTGCAGTCGCTGTAATAGCACCCTATGCGGTGGCAGCTTTAGCCTCCCTCTGGGGCAGGTATTTTAGCCACGGGGTCAGTTGCTTTATCCACGATGTCGGCGGGGATGACGCTTGTTGCGGGGGCTATTGGTGGTGGCTTAGCTGGCCTCGTGTCTACAGGTAGCTTAAAAGGTATGCTTATCGGCGCTGTTTCTGGCTTGGCGTTTGCAGGTATAGGCAATCATTTTTCTGCCGTTAAATCTGCCAATGCGTGGGGCAGAGGCATCAATGGTTTGACGGGCACTCTCAGCAAATCGGCAAAATTATCATGCACGGTGCTGTAGGTGGGGCTAGAGCTGTGCTTAGCGGGGGGAAATTTAAAGATGGGTTTGTAGCTGCAGGGTTTGCACAGATTGCTGCACCTGTAATAGACAATATTGATTCTTCCGCTGGGCAAGTTGTTGCTGCAGGTGTTGCGGGTGGAATAGGGTCAGAGTTAGCTGGTGGAGATTTTGAATCTGGGTTTTATACAGGGGTTTTCTCTAGGGCGTTTAATGATAACTTGCACCCTGATGATGGCTTGAGAGGAAACGGGCCGCCCATTGAAGATAGACCACCTGGCTCTGCATCGCTTACTGATTTACGACATGCTAGTCCATTTGACTTATTAAAGTTTGGAAATTGGGGTCCGTACAAAGGACCTTGGAATATTAGAGACAGGTACTTTGCTGATTATCCAGCTAATGATCATAGCTATTTAAGAAACGAGCTTACGGATCAAGGAAATTGGGATTATGGATATGCAGTTGTTGCAGCAGGATTGAATGTAGAGATATTGTCACCGTTATTGGTGGTGCTGGGCAGCTTGCGTTTAAACTTGGTACTTCGTCTTTAAGTGCCTCAACACATTTTGATAACTCAAGAGATTATCAAATGATCCATAACGGATACGACTATTATCAATCTCAAGACCACGAATCACAAGGTGGCTGGTAGAAGAGATGTTAATTGGTATGCTAGATTCTAAGTCATTCAAACTATCAATTTTGTTTGGAATTTATATATTGTCAACATTGATTATTTTTACCGTAACTGGAATTGTTTCCATGGATGTGGGTTTATTGACCTTAGTTAATTTCTTTCTAAATCCCATAATAGCATTCTACTGGGCGTCAAAGAGTTTCGACAAGTATTTTGGCGGTCGGTTTTACACTTTAAAGACAACACTTTTGGTTTTCTTCAAGTATCTGCTTATTCACGTTTTATTTTTAGTGGGTGTGCTGGCTTTATTGTTTTTCCTTAGCTATAGCCTTAAACAGTTTGGTCTGAGTGGAAATATTCCGTTGTCTAGTTGTTTTATATGTTCTGAAAATAGGAGTGCTAACCCTGTTTCTCAGTTAGGTAGCTTTCTACCGATTTTAGCCTCGAGCATGGTTTTTGTATTAGTCACAGCTTTAATCCAAAAATCTAAGAATCACTAATTTGATAATGAATCGAGAGTGTAGCATAACTCATCGAGTATCTACATAATTTGTTAAAATTAGGCATGCAAAAACCATTCGCCACCCAACGAGATTTATTAGTATCAAGATCAGATTTGGATCATCCAATTCTGCATAGTCTTGATGATACAGAAGCGCTATTAGATTGGAGCGAAATAGAGACACTGCTTTCATCTATTTATGCTGGCACTACTGGCCGCCCTAGTTATCCATTACTTAGTTTGTTCCGCAGCTTGATGCTGGGAATTTGGTATGAACTGTCGGATAGGGAGTTAGCACAGTGCTTATTTAGAGATTTATTGTTTCGTAAGTTTTGCCGCTTTGAGTTAGGCGGCGATGTACCTGAAGCTTCGACCCTTGGGCGCTTTCGTAACCAGTTAATGGAGCACGAACTGTGGGGTCGCTTGCTAGGTGAGATCAATCGTCAACTTGAAGCGAAGAACATTATTATGAGCAAGGGGCGCATCAACATTATAGATGCAACACCTATAGAAGCGGCTCGTTCTGGAAATGGTAACGGCAAAAATGGGACGCCTAAGCGAGACCCTGAAGCGAGCTGGCATGTCAAAAATGACAGCCGAGGTCGAAAGAAGTCTACCTATGGTTACTCAGTGCATACGGGAGTTGATGAGGATGGGTTTGTTCAGCACCAGAATGTGACGCCAGGGCATGTTCATGACAGCCAACTGCGCGATGAATTGCTGTTGGGCGATGAGACTGCCCTATATGCTGATGCGGCGTATAGTTCTGAGGAGACGCGAGATAAACTGGAGCAACTTGGAATTGATGATCAGGTTCAACGCAAGGGCTATCGAGGTAATCCGTTGTCAGATGCAGACCGTACCCGTAATGCAGTTATTGCGGTAACGCGAGCAGGTGGCGAACGGCTCTTTGCGACTTACAAGCAGCATTATGGTTTAGCTCGCACTCGGTTCATGGGGCTAGCGAAGAACCAGACTGTTTACGGCCTAGCGGCGATGGCAGCGAATATCCGTAAAGGTGCTAAGTTCTTAAGCTTGTATGGCTTGCCTGATTGGCACTATGCTGGATAGTTGTGCCTTTAATATGGCTTAGGTGCTCGAATTGATAAAATAGTGACTAAATGATGATCGAATACGCGAAACTGGGCAAATATAGCTCAAACAATGAGTGCTTCGAAAATATCAAACTAAAATCGTGAGTTACGCTGCGCTCTCTATATAAGATTGAAAGGCTTCTAGAGATTTTCTCCACCCTCCAAAATGTTTTGTATAGACTTCACAGGAATATTTTGAATATGGTTTAACCATATCCCTAGTTACAGGCTGTCTCCCTAAAGAAACCCAGACTGACTCTAAGTTTAAGAACAACGCTTTGACCGTGATGTTTTTTTCTTCATTTGGATTTAGCCCAGCCTTCAAAAGTGCTTTATTCCACGAGCCAAATCGTATCTGCATAGTGGCGGAAGAAAATTTCCCATTATCATCATAAGTCCGAGAAGTTAAATTTTGCCCATTCACTTTTAAGAGATCATAAGTTTTTCGTAGGTCTTCAAGTAAAGACTTTGTATCTATATTTCTGTGGAAGCTCTCTAGTTCAAAATCCAATGTTCAATCTGCTGAGTTCGTGTGTTTTTGTATAACGCCCATGTAACCTGTAGATTTTTATGGCTTCTTCTAC
Source organism: Candidatus Poriferihabitaceae bacterium (assembly GCA_965237485.1). GTDB lineage: Bacteria > Pseudomonadota > Gammaproteobacteria > Arenicellales > Poriferihabitantaceae > JAAELZ01. Next base: position 249,875 of record CBDEFQ010000009.1, read on the forward strand.
TGCGTTCTCTAAATGCTTCGCTATCCAAGCATACCTTTCTTTGCTGTTAGACCCCACAGGGTTATAGCATTTAACGATACTAGATAATTTCTTGCCAGTATTATCATAACCTATATAGTCAAAAGGGTTTTTTCCTTGGTTCGCAATATAACCGTCGGTATTTTTTAGGCCGTGGATGCGTATACCCACAACCCCCATACCTTCGTTCCATGATTTAATTATTTCGTGGTTTATCCATTTTCGGCCAGCTGTCTTCTCACCAACTAGAACAACCGTGCAAGAGCGTCCATTCATTTGCTGTGTTATCCAGCGTTCTATGGCGGCATCTTTATCTTTACTACTCGTTACTGTTTCCCAGTCATTATCAGTGACTGGCTGATTAGCCTCAAGTGCGCCAATATTTCTGACTTGGGATACTCGCATTACATCGGGTTTATAATGAAAACTATAAAATACGCGCCTTGCCATTTTAAATACTCCCTGTAGAAATTATGATAAACATTATTAAAACTATTACACCGAAAATAACACCGTGAAATAGACGCAGTGTTGTTGAAAAGCAGACTGAAAACCAAGTATCGACTTCTTCTTTAAATTTTGTGGCGTTCATATCAAAATCAATAGATTCAACGCTTTTTGTTGAAACCTCTTGATATAGCTTGCGGTACATCTTCTCTTGCCAGAGAAAGTAGCCATCTAAACTCCAAAAAGTCACGCAAGGAAAATATGCTAAATATAAAAAGAACTGATTGGAATCTTTAGCTGCCAATGCAAAAAGTGCTGATATTAGCGTTACGCTCCATCCTTTTAGAAGGAAGGAGTTGTCAGCCATTCTATTTATTACCCCTTGTATCATTTCAAGGCACTTTAACTTTGCTTCCATAGTGGACTCCTTGAGGCCCTAACGCTCAAAGCACCGGCGGCAAAAAGCAGAGCGACGAAGGAGCGGTGCTTTTTGCCGTCCGAGTGTATTTGCCTTGTTAGCTGCTTTCATGAACATTTTTAAGTTGAGCAAGATATATTCTGTTTATTAGGGTCAACGTAATAATGGCAGATGGTATAGAAAACAGCTCTGATGCTTGGTTTACCACATTTAGCGTCATGAGTTCGTTAAGCTCCTCCGCTCTCGCTCTCATTGAAAAGGACGCACCAGCAATTCCATTCGATACAATCCAAAAAAACCACCACCATCCTAAAACCGAGCTTGTTGCCGCATTCGTCCAGTCATTTGGTGCATGGCTGGCTTTCCAGATTTCTTTCATTGCCTGATATGGCTTCCAAAGAGCGAAAATTGGAATAAAATACCAACCTACAGACCAACCTGGAGTGAACTTCATGCCACTTGCACCAAGTTGGCGTGCATTGTAATTTGCACGATATATCCACTTTAGTATTAAGAAACCTGAAACAAGAAACACTACAATATAAGCAATAGCTATTAGTTGTTGTTGTTGGTCATTCGCTTCATCATCTGCAACAGCTTTTTCTTGAGATGTGTACACACCGTTCTGATAATCAAAAAGCAGTTGATACTCCATGAAATTAGATGCCATAGAAATCGCCGCTACAGCTATTTGTATGTACAAAAAATACTTCACCCACTTTGTAAGTGTGTCGGATTTCTTAAACCCCTCAGCCGTTTGATTCATATTCATTCTCCTTTTTGCAGCTAACGCTCAAAGCAGCGGTTCATTTATGTGTCCGTTTGACTTTGCTTGTTATAAATCATTAGTTCAATCGCTCACATACATAGAAACCCGGGAAAATTGTCAAAGATGGATCTCCATTATATTCATTAGCCAATGCCTCACATACTGATTTATCACTCACATAACCATGAATAGTGATCAAATGGCCACCATTTTTAATAAAAGCATAGTCAGGGGAGCTGCCAATTCTATTTTTTGAGAAAAATTGCTGCACACTTTCCTGATTTGAAGCAAATATAGTAGCTGTGATTCCAAGAGTAAACCCCAGAACGATGGATGTGATAATTTTATTCATTTTTAAGTTCTATGTATTTATAACGCTAAGCTAAATGGACCGAAAAGGTGCTAGCCTTTTTGTGTCCATTTTGAGCGCCTTGTTGAACGAAGCCGCTAAGCGGCAAAGAGAGCCAACAACGAGCACACTATTCCTATCACCCTCAATGTTGAGTGTGTGTTTTATAGGAATAAATAATGAACTCATCAGATCAAACTCGTTTTGACTCTCTTTACCAACAACATATTAACGTACTTCGCCTGCAAGGCAAAGCCGACGCAACTATAGATAGCTATTCGCGAGCTGTGCGCCGAGTGTCGGCGTTCTTTGATTGTTGTCCCGACCAGCTCAGCCAACAACAATTACGGGACTACTTCTTGTCTCTGGTGCACAGCCATTCCTGGTCTACGGTAAAACTCGACCGTAACGGCCTGCAATTCTTTTATCGCTACATTCTCAACAAATCTTGGCAGTGGATAGAGATTGTAAAACCGCCTAGGGTTCAAACTCTGCCTGATATTCTGTCGACGGAGGAAGTGGGCCGCGTCATCAACCAGACACGCGAAGCGCGTTACCAAACTTATCTTTTGTGCGTGTACAGCATGGGGCTGCGCTTGAGCGAGGCGCTCAACCTGACCATTGCTGACATCGACAGTGCTCGCCATAAAGTGCATGTACGTTGCGGCAAAGGTCGTAAAGATCGGTTTGTATTTTTGCCTGATCGAACGCTCGATTTATTGCGCACTTATTGGGCCAGTCATCGTAACCCTAAATGGCTATTTCCTCAGGGAAAAACCAACCAACTTCGCCGCTCAGCCAGCGCACCGATGGACCGCGGCGGCTTGCAAAAATCGGTTAAGGTCATCGTCAAAAGTTGCGGCATTCATAAGCGCGTTACCATTCACACCTTTCGCCACTGCTATGGCGCACACTTGGTCGAGTCAGGCGTTCACTTGCGCGCCATCCAGCGCGAGATGGGCCATGAATGTCCCAAGACAACGGCGCTTTACACGCAACTCACCGACGTGGTGCAACGCAACACCGGCTCGCGGATAAACACCTTGATTGATGGCTTGGACTTTGAGGTGATCGCCTAATGGAACTCGCCTCGATACTAAACCGCCATCCCGATGCTTTGTGCCTGTTGGGCGGCGCAGAGCGCAGCACCGCCAACGCCATTAGCGGGTGCCGCACGGCCCAATATGGTCTTATGCTTACGCATTGTGGGCAGTGCAATGAATCCGCTCCTGTGGCCACCGCAGTTGCCCTCGCTGTCTGAATCATGCCAGCAGTGAATGGCTGGATCGCCAGAGCACAAAATTATTGCCTTGTGATTACTTTATGGTGACCTTTACCTTGCCTTATGAACTGCGTCGTATAGCCAAGCGCCATTCCAAAACCGTGTATGACGCACTCATGGATTGCGCCGCCAGTACGCTTAAAACCTTCGCCAAGAACGATATTAAGTGTGCAGAGCACATTGGCTTTAGCGCCGTTTTACACACCCATACTCGCAAGCTCGATTACCACCCGCATGTGCATGTGGTGTTTCCCAATGGGGGCTTATCAAAGGACAAAGCGTTGTGGCAATCCAAGCTCGGTGTTTCGCAATGATTAATTTCAAAACCGTCCATTCGGTTTCTCATCAATCTACAAATTCGCGTTTCAGCGAGCACCATCTACAGCCTGATTATTCAGGCTGCCTGATTAAGCAACTCTCCACGCGCGTTAATTTCCGCGCACCTCGCGGTATTAAGAATAGGGTAAATCCTAAATTTATAACTCTTTTGAATCACGGGGCTATTTTACCATGAAACACGATTTTATTGCAAAACAAGACAAATTAGCCGATGTACGTCCTGCTTCGTTTCTCAGCAATGACTCAAGCCATCGGGGTCGCAAACTTCCATGTTTGCTTCCCGGCAACTACTTGTTCAATGGCAAGGCGCTTGCCTGCGTGTTCCGTGCTCGGCTACTACGGGCTTTGCGAGCAGCCGATCTTGATCTTCCCTGCACCCCAAAACACTGGATCGTGCACTGCAAGCAGATTGGCAAAGGCTTACCGGCGTTTAAATATCTCTCGCGGTATCTGTATCGCGGGGTTATTAGTGAGAACAATATTCTCAGTGATCGCGATGGTCAAATCACCTTTCGTTATCAGGACAACAAAGGCAAATCCCGCACCCGCTGCCTCGACTCAAAGGCGTTCATTGCATTGGTTTTGCAACACGTTCTACCAAAGGGGTTTCGCCGGGTGCGCGATTACGGTTTTGTGCACGGCAACGCCAAACAAACCTTAAAGCGAGTGCAATGGGCCTTGCAGGTGGTTGTACCGTCCGGACCAATCAGGCCAAAACGACAAAGACCAATTTGGCGTTGCAAGCACTGCGCCACGCCTCTGGTTATCATTGGCTTTTGTCGCCGTCGCTTCGAATCAGGTTAATTGCTTAGATCCAACAAGCTCACTAAAGTCACTTAATACGGAGGACCCCAGCTTTATGCAATAAGAAAGTACCATCACTCGGCGAGTGAGACGCCCACTCGCCTGCAATCTTAAGTGAAACCCTGAACGCTTAAAGTCACAAGGACCAGTAGCGGATATATTTACTTAATAGAGGTAACCCCCCGGGCTTGTTCAACAATTGGATAAAGTCGCGGCTGCGCGGCGACTTATCCTTATTCGATAAACTCATAAACATTATCATCCATCATTGACGCAATTGATTCACTGCCGAAACTATCAATCAACTTCTTCGCGGTTATCTTTCCAATAGTTGGAAGTTTGCACAGCGTTTTAGTTACTTCGCTATCACGATCAAATGTTTTTTGACCAGGGCGGATTAGACTCCAAAGCTGTTCGTTGCACTGTTTGCATTTGCTACGTGAAGTAGTTGAAAAACTGGATGGTTCAACCAACTCGTTTTCCTCATTTTTCACTAAACAGCCACAAGTAGGGCAAGCGCAGATTGCTAGTCTTTGTAAGCCGCTATCATTTTCTACAACAACTTTACGCAGATTAAAAGCGGGTTTCCAATTGAACCCCATTCGCATACGAACTCGGCCCATGATGAAATACTCAGGAACTTCATGGCCTTGAAACATCTTTTTTAGCTTTATCAGCTTCAATAGTGTATCGGGGCCATTAAGGATCCACACCCGGGCATCAGGTACAGTATTTAGTATCTCACGCCGCCACTTATAAACTAAGTGTGGTGGGCAGATTACTAAGCACCGCTTAATGCCTTTGGATTGACGTAATATCTCAGCTGTACAAATACCCATCATGGTCTTTCCAGTGCCCATCTCCCCGTTGATCACAACAGAGCACTCATTTTCTTCAGCTAGTAATTTAGCAGAAGCATGAATGCGGTCACGTTGTTTAGCAAAAGGGTGACGCTTTAACGAATCAAGGATTTTGTCCCATTTATGATTGTTATTAGTACCATCGTGGATAGAAGGAAATTCATTTGAGGCAGCTTTAAATAAGCTATTGCTGTACTCTGAAACAAATTCAGCTATCGGAATACTATTGTCATCCAAGCTGTCTTCTTCAAGAGTGGGTTTAACTACCTCTTGGTGACGGTAGCGGTCATTAACAACTAAGGTATTGCTCTTAACCATGTTTGACACAACATCTTCAAGTCTTCAGGCAACTCAATTTTAATTGCATCGAGTTGATTGCCTTCGATATGTAACAGCCATTGCTGACTATAAGCATAATCTAAAAGTACATCTGACCAATCAGATAGCAAAGGAACATCAGATAGTTGGGTAATTTTTTCCCAAATAAGCTCATCATTTTCTTTGCTCTGTTTTGCCGTATTAGGTTCCACAAGCAGGTACGCCAGCCGAGCGTCAGTACCATTTTTAACAACACAACGGTCGTAGATCCACAGTTGCGATATTGCTCCGAATACAGGTGAATTCAATCGCCCCGTTCTCTTTGCGTAGTCCTTGATGCTGCTCAAATGTATTTGAACACCATCGACATTAAAAGAAGTCATACCATCTTCAGCAGAACCTAGCTGTAATTTCGCTAGGAACTCCTTAATGGCGGTATCACGTCCCCAAAATGAACCGAATAACAAACGGTTTTGATCACTGACAGAGGCATTCGGTATAAATTCCGAATAGACCGTCAACAGGGGCAAGTTTATGGTTGGTTTTCATTAGTAGTCATCTCCAATAAAAGTGGGATCACTGCCCCAGAGGGGGATACTGTAACTTCAGGTATGGACTTTTATATTAGATAGAGCAGTATGGCCTTTTCCCCCTAGGGGGAATTTTTCGAATTTTTGATTTATTCAAATTTTCTATCTTGGTGTCTTGTAAGTTGAGCCATTTGTGCGTTCCCTGTTTTAAGCAATTAAAATACTGGAGACACCCAAATGACCCAATCAAACAATAACGTATTTGACGTAGTAGTGGAACACACATCTCAGAAGGCCCCGATGCCATGCGCCCCGTGCTCACCGCACTGCTCAATGAGGCGATGAAGATTGAAAGAGAGCCGTTTCCAGGCGTATCACACTATGAGCATAGTCAAGACCGGCCAGGTTTTGCCCATGGCTACCAGGATAAGCGTATCGATACGCAAGCCGGTACGCTCAATCTGCGTATCCCAAAGACCGCTCAACACGTTGATGAACCTTTTTACCCTCAATCGCTAGAACGCGGCTTACGCAGCCAACGTGCGATGATGCTGACCGTTGCTGAAATGTACGTGACGGGCGTTAGCACGCGCCGAGTCGAAAAAGTCATGCAGAGCATGGGTATTGAAAGCATCTCCTCTACACCGGTCTCACGGGCTAACCAGAGCATGGATGAGGCGTTAAAAGTCTGGCGTGATCGTCCTTTGGGTAAAGTCTCTTACCTAATCCTTGATGCGCGTTATGAAAAGGTGGGTGAGGGCCACCAAGTGATTGATATGGCGGTGTTGAGTGCGGTGGGTGTATTGCCTTGTGGACGGCGTTGCGTATTAGGAACGGCAATGGCGCTTAATGAAGCCGAGGTTAACTGGCGAGCGTTCCTCAAAGGCTTGGTTGACCGGGGCATACATGGTATTGAGTTTATTGTCAGTGATGATCACAGTGGCTTAAAAGCCGCTAGAAAGGCAGTGTTCCCAGGTATACCTTGGCAGCGTTGCCAGTTTCATCTGGCGCAGAATGCAATGCATCATGCCCCCAATCACAAGATCAAGCAGCGCATTGGTGGTGAGCTGCGTAGTGTTTGGAATGCACCCAATATGGCAGCTGCTCAGGTCAATCTAAAAGCCCTTGTGAGCCAGTACCAGGAAAAGCATGCTCACTGGGCGCAGTGGCTAGAAAACAATGTGCCTGAAGGGTTAAATGTGTTTGCCTTGCCAGATAGACACCAAAAGAAAATGCGAACCTCCAACCGCATTGAACGGACGGTTCAACAAGAACTTAAGCGGCGAACCCGCTTGGTCAGAGTCTTTCCTAACCGAGAGGCTTGGTTACGATTAGTCAGTGCCATTCTGATTGAAATTGACGACGAATGGGCTAATGCTAATCATCGATATATCGTGTGGAACGACAATGAGTCAACTTGCTAGACAAAAAGTCCATACCCAATGTTGCGTAATCATTTAGCCACCTTCATTTGGTAGTTAAGCCGCCTCACTTCTCGGTCCGTTCGCTCGGCATCCATCAATTTAATTAACCCAGATTGCAACGTTACTTTAGAACGAGGCGAATCTATCAACTCAGGTAAGCATGGTGCCATACCGTGTAGTTTAAGGGCTTTAAGATCATCAACAAGTTCAAGCATGGCTCACCTCCGCGCACAGCGGGTCATAGCGGGTCACGTTCGCTGCCGAGGGGACAGCTAATACAGGCGCATTGGTAATTGTCATCACTTGGGCCGAATCAGGTTCCGTTAACCGATGCACCAAATTGGTAATGACTGATAGCTGAGTCGTATTGGCATCTAATGCCCGCTCACAGGCCACCGTGACTGTTTCCAAGCCATGCTGGTGAATCAATAGTAACAATGGTACAAACTCTCGGTCACCGCCATCACGTTTGAGGTACTGTTTTTTGAGTGTTAGCAGTGCCTTGGGTAAATCCCAATCAACAAACGGTGCGCCATTGCGTAATGCGCCAGGTTTAATCTCCAGTACGGGCAGATAATGCCAAGGATCAAAGATCATTTGATGACGACCGAAACAGCGAGCATGTGAAGTCACTTCCACATCGTCAACCACGACTTTAATCCTATCTGCATAGGCTCTAACAGAAACAGCTTGGCCAACATACCGACAGGGTACGGAGTATTAATGGCGGTCGTAGTGCACCACACAGGTTTTATGCACACGCGCCAAACGCTCATAATATCCATCAAAGGCTACCATCGCGGGACGTAAGCTCGGCTGCTCCTCGGCAAACACTTCATCAATTAATCTTGATTTGTCAGTCGGGTGTGGGCGTTCACCAAGTCGAGCACAACGTTGCTCCAGCCATTGGTTTAATTCATCTAAAGCAGCAAAGCGCACCCGTGGAACAAACAGCCTTTGGCGCATAACACCGACCTGACGTTCAACCTGGCCTTTCTCCCAACCCGCTGCCGGTGTACAGGCAATCGGTTCAATCAGATAATGATTCATCCGGCTTAGAAAGCGGCGATTAAACTCACGCCGCTTACCCTTAAACAATGCACTGACTATGGTCTTAGGGTGATCGTATATCATCTTCTGAGGTAAGCCCTCAAAGAAATCAAACGCCCGAATATGTGCATCAAACACCCTCTCCTGTGTTTCTCTGGGATAGGCCCTAAGATATGATTTACGCGAATGACATAAACGAAAGTGGGCTAGTTTGATCTTGACACCAAACCCACCCAGAATGACTTGTTCATGTGACCAATCAAACGACAGGCTTCACCTGGTGCAAAAACCAATGGCACAAATGCTTGTTTAATACATGACCGCGAGTGATCCTTCCACGCTTTGACAGACCGTTGAACGCTGTCATAAGCCCCTCGATACCCTTGCAACTCAATCTCTTCATACAGTTGAACTGCATTACGTCTTTCTCGCACTGAGCGAGCTGCGTCCACTTCAAGCAAATTGATCAACTGAGGTTTGAACTTATCCAGCTTCGGACAGACTATTGGCACCGACCGCTGATATTCAGGTTCGCTTGGCGCGTTGTTTAAATATTTATAAATAGTGGTGCGTGATAAATTGAATTCACGCGACACCTCGCTTACTTTGCGACCTTCTACTAAACACAAACGTCGTATCTTGGTACATATAGGCATACAAATCACCTGACAGTTTCCTCGGATTAATGGCTCCGAGACAGTTAACAATAAAGGTGTTCAGTTTTGTACGCTGATCACCCACGAAACTGTTCATTTTTGCACGCTGTTCAACAAGGGGAAGGCATATCTATGGGGGGAAGGCTAAAAACAGCAACCCTTAATACGCCAGTAAGTATATGATTAATTTAGATAAATTGGTCGGGGCGAGAGGATTCGAACCTCCGACTCCCGCTCCCCCAGAGCGGTGCGCTACCAGGCTGCGCTACGCCCCGATTTAGGTAAACTGGTGTGATAAAAAAATGAGCCGCGCTGGCTCATCTTGTAGCTTTAAAAATTGTGAAGTATTTTACTTTAACATTGACACGACTTCATCTAGTTCCTTGATGATTTGCGCTATCGTTTTCTTAGCATCCGCTGCGGTTGCAAGTTTATTGCTCGTAGTCGGATCTTCGCCGTTTTCTAGAGATTCTAATTTGACTCTTGCGCCAGAAATTGTGAAGCCATCCGCGTATAGAAGTTCGCGAATAGTTCTAACCAGTTTAACTTCGTGGCGCTGATAGTAGCGGCGATTACCTCGACGCTTAACCGGTTTCAATTGATCGAACTCTTGCTCCCAGTAACGCAAAACATGTGGTTTGATATCGCATAACTTACTTACTTCACCGATGGTGAAGTAGCGTTTTCCGGGGATGACTGGCAGGTCCATAGTGCCAGTATCGAGCATGGTCATCAGGATTTATGTACTCTTCTTTTGGGCTATTATATTAGCAAGTGACGCAGAATTACTACTTATTCGTTTTTTCAATTTTTGGCTTGCACGAAAAGTTACCACTCTGCGCGCTGAAATTGGCACCTCTTCCCCAGTTTTTGGGTTGCGTCCAGGCCGTGAGCTTTTATCGCGCAAAACAAAGCTACCAAAACCTGATATTTTTACCGCCTCTCCATTTTCCAAAGAAGCCCTTATCTCTTCAAAGAACTGGTCGATGATATCTTTGGCTTCTCTCTTGTTAAACCCAATTTCATCAAACAACGCTTCAGCAAGTCGGGCTTTAGTTATCGTCATTGTAATCTATTTTATGTACGTAATTGAGCGTCAAATTTGTCACTAAGGCCACTCAATATTTCCTGGATAGTTGATTCGACCTGTTCAGATGAAACACTATCATTAATTGATTGAAAAGTTAAGGCGACAGCCAAGCTTTTTTGCCCTAATTGAACCGTATTTCCTGTATAAGTGTCAAATATAGTACAACTTTTCAATAACTTCCCGCCTTTTTCTGTAATTTCTTCCAGTATTGATTGCGCTGGTACCTCTAAGTTCACGACAATCGCAATATCTCTTTTCGATTCTGGGAAACGCGAAACATCAACATAGCTTGGTATAGTTTGCTCAGTTATTGCATCGAGATCTATTTCAGTTAAATAAGTAGTCTGCTTGAGCTCAAAACGATTTTGCAAACTTGGGTGTAGCGCACCAATTAGCCCGATAGGTGATTCATTAAACAATATCTGAGCGCATTGCCCGGGGTGTAGGGCAGTATTTGATGTTTGCTCATAACGAATAGTGGCATTGCCCTTTAGCCGAGCAAATAGTTTGTCTAGTATGCCCTTTAAGTCAAAATAATCGCTTAGCTGGTCCTCACTTGACCAATGGATTGGAGATTTCGCGCCAGATAATAAAACTGCCAACTTTTGGACTTCATTAACCCCAGTCTCGCGCTCAGCATCCGGCGAGAAAACCTTACCCAATTCAAAATACCGATGTCGGTTATGCTGCCGCTGTTGGTTAATCTTCGCCGTACGCAAAAGGCCCGCCCAAATACTAACGCGCATTTGCGACATATTATCAGCAATCGGGTTGGCAAGCATTACTGCTGGCATTTGAGGAAACAAAGCTTGTTGGTCGCTCGGGTCGACAAAGCTATAAGAGACTACTTCTCGATAATTCTCAGCGGCCAAATGCATTTTTAGGGCCAAGGAGGAAACGCTTGCCTCTTTGCTGTTTTGAGGCACCGTATGCAACTTAGGCATCTTTGGCTGTATTTTATCTAAACCAACGGTGCGACCTACCTCTTCGATCAAATCATGCTCGCCAGAAATATCGAATCGCCAACTAGGTGAAGATACTGTCCAGCCATTGCCGTTAGTTATCAGCTTCATACCTAAGCGAGTTAGATTATCTTCGACTTCATCACCCGCAACTTCAAGCCCGAGTAATCTAGTAATTCGTTCAGGGCGTAAATAGATCTCCTCGATGCTTGGCATCACTGCCTCATCGATGGTATCAATAATTTCGCCGTATTCTCCGCCGACAATTTGCTGCAATAACTCGCTAGCACGCCTGCAAGCAGGGCGCGCTATTTGATGATCAACGCCCCGTTCAAATCGATGTGATGCATCGGTATGTAGTCCTAAGCTTCGCGCTCGCCCAACAATGGCGTCGGCTGCAAAAAAGGCTGACTCAAGGAAAATATCAGTAGTTTGTGAGTCAATCGCTGTGCCCAAACCCCCCATAATACCGGCCAAAGCGATCGGCCCACTCTGGTCGGTAATAAGCAGCATGTCATCGCTTAGATCCACCAATTGCCCGTCGAGTAAGATTAGCTTTTCATCGCTTTTCGCAAAACGTATAGTAATATCACCGCTGATCTTTGCGTGATCAAAAGCGTGCATAGGTTGGCCCAATTCAATCATCACGTAATTGGTTACGTCGACAACTGGATCAATGCTACGCAAACCCACACGACGTAATCTCTCCTTCAACCAGTCAGGGGATTGCGCACCCGCGTTAATGTTTTTGATCACTCTACCCACATAACGCGGACAAGCTTTTGCTGCGGCCAAATGTAGGGTGCGTATTGCATTATGGCTGGGTTCAACATCACCAAAAGCAAGCGGAGTATATTCAGCCTTAGCGATGACTCCCATTTCACGCGCCACACCTGCGATACTTAAACAGTCTCCACGATCTGGCGTTAAATCCACATCAATGCAATTGTCATCAAGCAACAGGTGATCATCAATTAATGCACCTACGACGGCATCGGCCGTAAGTAGCAATAAGCCGCTTGCTTCGTCGTCCAGACCTAACTCTGCACTTGAACAAAGCATGCCGCAAGAACGCACGCCACGCACTGCGCGTTGCTCAATCTTCACACCATTAGGCAAAGTGGCACCTTCCAGTGCTACCGGTGCTTTGATACCCAATGCGGCATTAGGCGCGCCGCAAACAATAGTCAGATTGTCCGATAGACCTATATTCACTTCACAAACCTTAAGCTTATCAGCGTCTGGATGAGGTTTGATTTCTACCACTTCACCCACCCGCACCAGATCACCAAGTGGGCGGACTGGTTCGATTGTTTCTACTTCAAGACCTGCCTGCGTTAGGTTTTCCGCCAGCTGCTGAGTTGTAATATCAAGCGCAACCCACTCACGCAACCATGATTCACTGATTAACATCGTTAAGCCTTAAACTGTCGCAAAAAATCGATCTCGTTATCAAAAAACAAACGTAGATCGTTTACCCCATAACGCAGCATCGTAAGGCGCTCTACCCCTAAGCCAAACGCATAACCGGTGTATTCTTCTGGGTCAATACGACCATGCTTTAAGACTTCTGGGTGCACCATCCCACAACCCAGTATTTCAATCCAGCCTGATTTCTTACAGATTCGACAGCCCTCACCTTCACAAAACACGCACGAGATATCAACTTCTGCCGACGGCTCTGTAAACGGAAAGTATGAGGGACGAAAGCGCACGCCTAAATCTTTTTCGAAGAAGGCTTGCAAGAAATAGATCAAAACACCTTTAAGGTCAGCAAAAGATAAATCTTTATCAATCGCCAAACCTTCAAGCTGATGGAACATCGGTGTGTGGGTGATATCAGAATCGCAGCGATACACCCTGCCCGGTGCAATCACCTGAATCGGCGGTTTGTTTTCATGCATATAGCGAATTTGCACTGGCGATGTATGTGTTCTAAGCACAGTCGCTTCATCGATATAAAAGGTATCATGCATCGCCCGCGCCGGATGGCTCTCAGGGATGTTGAGCACCTCGAAGTTGTAGTAATCAGTCTCCACTTCTGGTCCTTCAGCAGTTGAAAACCCGACCTTGCTAAAGATCGCTTCCATCCGCACCATTGTCTTAGTAATCGGGTGTATTGAGCCCTCAAAGTCGCTATTTCGGCCCGGCAAAGTGACATCAATTTGCTCATGCGCAAGTTTTTTGTTAAGCACTTCTAGCTCGATAGCAATTCGTTTAGTTTCAAGCACCTCTTGTACGGCCTGACGTACAGCATTAACAGAATTGCCAAACTCCTTGCGCTCTTCATGCGGCAAACCGCCAATACGTTTAAGCTGCAACGTGATAGAACCCTTTTTACCCAATTCATCTACGCGAATTTGCTCAAGCTCAGCACCATTGGCAGCCTTTGCAATAGCGCTTAGCGCGGAAGTGCGGATAGACTCTAGAAGGTCAGATTCACTCACGATTACAAGTGGTTAAAAAGTTGGTTTAATAAATGAAGTTGCAATGCTCCGACCATAACAAAAAAAGGAGGGCCTTAGCCGCTCCTTTTTATGCCAGGGAAACCTTAGTCGTAATTTCGATAAGGTTTAGGCCGCAGCTTCTTGAACTGCCAGTGCCTCTTTCGCCCGGCCAACTAAAGCTGTGAACGCTTCTTTATCATGAACTGCAATATCCGCCAGCACCTTTCGATCAAGATCGATTGAAGCATGGCTCAAGCCGTTCATAAACCGGCTATAACTCATCTCGTTAGCACGCGCTGCAGCATTAATACGCGCAATCCACAACTGGCGAAACTGACGCTTTCGCTGCTTGCGATCCCGGTAAGCATACTGCCCCGCTTTAGTGACCGCTTGCTTAGCAACCTTATAGGTACGACTGCGCGCACCGCGGTAACCTTTGGCTAAAGCTAATACTTTCTTGTGGCACCGTTTGGCATTTACTCCACGTTTTACTCTTGGCATCTGTTAGTCCTCTAGCTATATGGAAGCATCTTTTGAATCGATGCATGGTCATTACTATGAACGGTTAAACCTTCACGTAGATGACGTTTACGTTTACTAGATTTCTTTGTCAGAATATGACGCAGATGCGATTGAGAGCGCTTAAATTTGCCGGAACCGGCTTTTTTAAACCGTTTGGCAGCGCCTCGATGTGTTTTTAATTTAGGCATAAAACCTCGAGTATTACATTTCTATCGATACACTACGCGACTCAAGAGTTTAGCCAAGCTAAACTGCAAGAGTACTTTACCTTTTTGGCGCGAGTACCATTACCATTTGACGACCTTCAAGCAACGGTGTGACCTCTACCGTTGATATCTCTTCGAGATCATCACGAATCCGTTCTAACATTTCAAGACCCAGTTCGCGATGTGCCATTTCTCGGCCTCTAAAACGCATCGTTACTTTTGTCTTATTTCCCTCTCCCAGAAACTTAGTCAGGTTTTTAAGCTTAACCGCATAATCACCGACATCGGTTCCTGGTCGAAATTTAATTTCTTTAATTGTTGTTTGCTTCGTCTTTTTCTTCCCTTCTTGTCGTTTTTTACGGTCATTATAAACTTGCTTACCGTAGTCAAGCACACGACATACCGGAGGCTCTGCGTTAGGCGATATTTCCACCAAGTCCAGACTTTTAGATTTAGCCAGCGCAAGCGCTTCTTCAATCGGCACAACTCCAACCTGATTACCTTCGTCGTCAATTAATCGAACTGGATCTGATTCGATATTCTCGTTAATGGCGACTTTCTTTTTTTTGGCTATGGACTGAACCCTCTAATAATTAAAGTTTTTCACTAAAAAATACGCAAATAACAGTATTTTGAGTAGTGATCGTTTACACACCTTCGCTTTGTAAATGGGAAATCAATGCATCAACCCCCATGATGCCGAGATTACTTCCATCTCGACTACGCAGTGCAACCTGGTCACTTTCCATCTCATTATTACCTACGACAACGAGGTATGGCACTCGACCAAGCGTGTGCTCGCGGATTTTAAAGCCGATCTTCTCGTTTCTCAAGTCACAAATTGCCCGTATGCCGCTATTTTGAAGCTTTTCGCTAACTTTTTGCGCATATTGGGCTTGGTTATCGGTAATTGTTAGAACTGCAACTTGCTCTGGCGCCAACCATAAGGGAAATTTACCTTCGTGATGTTCAATCAGAATACCAATAAAACGTTCAAACGAACCTAATAAAGCGCGGTGCAACATCACCGGCACTTGCTTATCACCGTTTTTGTCAATGTAGCTTGCGCCTAAACGCCCAGGCATTGAAAAATCAACCTGCATAGTGCCACACTGCCAAACTCGACCAATGCAGTCTTTAAGCGAGAACTCAATCTTAGGTCCATAAAATGCGCCTTCGCCCGGCAATACTGCGAACGGTAAATCTTTGGCGTCGAGTGCGCTGGCTAACGCAGCTTCAGCTTTATCCCAAACTTCATCGCTACCAACTCGCTGAGTTGGGCGTGTGGATAAACGATAGATAACGTCCTCAAAGCCCAGCGTTTTGTATATGTCATGCAAGAAGTCGATAAATTCGCCCACTTCGGATTGAATTTGATCTTCTGAGCAAAAGATATGCCCGTCGTCTTGCACAAAACCGCGCACCCGCATTAGGCCGTGCAAGGACCCTGAAAGCTCGTTGCGATGACAAGAACCAAATTCTGCAAACCTGAGTGGTAAATCACGATAACTTTTAATGCCTTGGTTAAACACTAGAATATGGCAAGGGCAATTCATCGGCTTAATTGCAAAACTACGGTCTTCCGACTCAACCACAAACATTCCGTCGCCGAATTTATCAGCGTGGCCAGATGCCTCCCACAAAGACATGTCCACCACTTGCGGTGTGTTAAGTTCTTTGTAATTACGCTTGGTTTGTTCGCGCGCCATAAATTCGCGCAGGGTTTTATAAATCTGCCAACCTTTAGGGTGCCAGAAAACCATACCCGGCACTTCTTCTTGCAAGTGAAAAAAGCCCAGTTGCTTGCCTATTTTTCGGTGGTCGCGCTTTTCGGCCTCGGCCAAATTATGTAGGTATTGTTTTAACTGCTTTTTATCCGCAAAAGCGGTTCCGTAAATACGTTGCAGCATTTCGTTGTTAGAATCACCGCGCCAATATGCACCAGCCACTTTGGTCAACTTAAAAGCCTTTAAATGGGTAGTGCTGGGCACATGCGGCCCTCGACACAAATCGGTAAAATCGCCTTGATTATATAAAGATAAGTCTTCCTCAGAAGGAATAGACTGAATAATTTCCGCTTTATATTTTTCGCCAATAGAAAGAAAATAAGCGACTGCATCATCACGCGATTTCAGACTGCGCGTAATCTCTAAATTTTGTGCTGACAGCTCTTCCATCCGCCTTTCAATTTTACCCAAGTCATCTTCTGAAAAGCCTAGAGCATACGCGAAATCGTAGTAAAATCCGTTTTCGATAATTGGGCCTATGGTTACTTCAGCTTCGGGATATAGCTGTTTAACCGCCTGCGCCAACAAATGCGCAGTTGAATGGCGGATAACCTCAAGCCCTTCCTCATCTCGGTTAGTTACGATTGCTAAATGCGCGTCTTCGTCAATCAGGGTTTTGGTATCAACCAACTGATTATTGATTTTCCCAGCCAATGCGGCTTTCGCCAGACCAGGACCTATGTCCGCGGCGACATCATGCACTGAGATTGCATTTTCGTAATTCCTTACAGAACCATCGGGAAGAGTAACTTGTGGCATAGTGTTGACCTATATTCAGTGGCACCCCCTACTACAGGGTGCGTGTTGTCATTTTGAGCTAGTTTATCTAGTTAAGTTATAGTACCTGTTTTTAGCAGGGGCGATTAGATTTAAACGAATGACCCCATCAAGTCAATCTGGTATCAGGAAACCGCCTCCAAACCAATCAGGACGCGGATTCTAACCATTTTCCAACCCACTTTACAAGGTCGAATGGGATCTAACACCATCAATGAGCTACAGGCTTATTGGAAGCCAACAATCCGTGGATGAAACAAGGTATTCGGGCCCCATTTATTTCGAGTAGCATAAACTGCTTATCATCCAAGGCAGCCAAAATGCTGTCAAGTTAAGATACAAAGGGAGTGGACGAAATTTAGTATAGTAAGAATTCTACCAACTGTATGGCGATTAATTTGTTGAAAGTTCTCTATATACCTCTAGGCAAATGGATTATTTTGCCTAACTAATACCAACGAATATTCAGAGATTGGAATACTCGCAGCAATGACAAAGCGATTCGGGTGGTGCTAGAGGGCAACTCTCTTGCGAAATATTCGTTTTGATTTCAATAGATTGGCTAGTTTGATAATTGTCCCAATTCGTAATTGATTTCTCTCAGCAATCCATATCAACGATTTACATTAGTAACGTATTGCGTTATTATGTGTGCTTGATCAAGACATATCGAAACAAAGAAACTCAAAAAGCCAGTTATGGCGTATTTGGTAAACGCCTACCAGCAGATATTCGACGTAGAGTTCAAATGCGTCTTGACCGTATTCACGCTGCTACTCAGTTAGAAGATTTGGTGGTCCCACCATCACACCGACTTGAATTGCTTAGAGGCGATAGAGCTGGGCAACACAGCATTAGAATTAACAAACAATAGCGAATTTGCTTTATCTGGCACCAAAGTAACGCTTACGATGTTGAATTTACTGATTATCACTAAGAGGCACCATGACTAAATTTAACCCGATTCACGTAGGAGAACATCTTGCAGAGTTTCTCAATGAGTTCGAAATCACTGTATATAGACTTGCTAAGGATATCGGCGTACCGAACACACGCATTGATCAAATTGTCAAATGCAAACGCTCAATGTCGGCTGATACGGCGACACGCCTTGGCAAATACTTTGGCACCAGCGCAAATTTTTGGATGAACCTGCAAACCAAGTATGAACTTGATAGCATTGACCCAGATATCACGCATGGGATTGAGACTATAGCAGCCTAGACTTATAGGATTCTTCTGCAAGATCTCCTAAATCATAATGCACGTTAATTCTTCGTCTTTTGGTCTTTATCTTGGTTGAACCTAAAAAACGCAGTTAAAGCCTCTCCAATGAGGCCAACATAAACAACCCTTCCATCGTCGCTACTGCCTCCGAGACACTTTAGCCAAGTAAACAGCGGTCATCTGGCGGTTGAAGAATCGTTCCACCAAGATATTTCTTCATCGCCTCGCTTAGAATGCGGCACCACGCTCAACTGCGGCGCAATCGCCTTCAATGAATTAAAGACGTGTTGTATTTGGTCAAACGTGTCGCGAATTAAGTCGGCCTTGGCGTGCGTGCTAGTAATCGTCATAGTCTTTTTCCGCCCCGATTCAGTAACGCGCCCACCGAACTCAGTAATAGCGGTCGACTAGTAATCGCTTCCATATGTTTGTCTGGGTTAGCCAGCCTAGTGAATATATTCCACCCGTTATAAATCAAGGCAATGATCCGCGCTATAAAGCGACAGGGCTTGATATCGGCGGTAGTAAACCCGCCCCAACCCCAATGGTTCTTGATTTCATCAAAATTGTTTTCGCAGTCGGCTCGATCTCGATAATGTTGGACGATGCTAATCACCTCATCGTCTAATGAGGTGACCAGAACAGCGTATTCAAACGCGCGAATATCATCCGCTTCTTGCAAAAAACCAAAGCTCTGCTGGCCTTGACTTTTCTCTTCCAATACCAGCAGCGCGTCCTTTGCTAAACGACGACGAACGATTACCACGCGCCGATGATCGTTCCACGCAGCCAACTTCAAACAACTTTCTTTGGCTTCCCAGCCATCGATAACATAATCCCAGCCCGACACGCTATGCTGCTGCTGTATCAGTTGCTTAACGTACTTAGACTTCCTTAGCTTAAACAAGTAATTGACGCCTCTTTGTTCTGCAGTGCTCATCACATCCTGGGTACCCCAGTCACAATCGCCTCGAATAAAGTGCGGCCAAGATGAACCTAACTTTTTCGGGTCAAAAAATATTTGTTGGTAGGTGGGATTGGATTTTCTAGCATCGTCGCTTTGTTCCGATGATCAAAACCGTTCCAGACGATTTTGTCGAATACGTTCTCATCAAATCGCACCAAAAACAAATTTTTGGTAGGCGCGATTGGATTCGAACCAACGACCCCCACCATGTCAAGGTGGTGCTCTAACCAACTGAGCTACGCGCCTAAAAAATCAGGCCGCGAAGTTTACACAGTTGCTAATTTAGGTTCAACGGTAAAATCAAGCAGATTCGTAACTGTAACCCACACCGTAGACTGACCGAATGAGTTCTTCCTCGTCATTAAAGACCTTGATTTTTTTGCGCAAATTCTTGATGTGGCTGTCCATGGTTCGGTCAGACACCACCCGGTAATCTGAGTAAACCGAGCCCATCAAATGATCACGGCTGAATACTCTGCCAGGCTGCGATGTCAAAGTCTTTAGTAAGTAAAACTCAACCCGTGTTAAATCCAGCTTATTACCCTCGAATTTAACCTCAAATCGATCTTCATCTACACTAAAGCGACTTGTAATAGTTGGCTCCCCTTGACCAGTGGCTTGGGCGCGACGTAGCACCGCTTTAACCCGCGCAATGACTTCACGCGGGCTATATGGCTTACAAATATAATCGTCTGCACCCAGCTCGAGACCTAAAATACGGTCAATTTCTTCCACCTTTGCCGTCATCATCATAATAGGCACGGAGCTAAAGGCACGTATTTCGCGGCAGATTTGCATACCGTCTTTACCGGGAAGCATTAAATCTAACAAAACTAAATCTGGCGGGTTGTTTTGAACATGCTCCGTAACGCCTACTCCGGTATAGAGACATTCGCATTGTAAACTTTCTTGCGCAAGATAATCGATCAACAAGGCGGCTAGTTTTTGCTCGTCTTCTACAATCAGTATCATACTGTTCTGCCTTCTAATAAGGGTATTCGAATTTCTATTTGCAAACCGCCAAGTGAGGAATGAGAAGCGGTAATCTCGCCCTCATGAGCCTCAACAATATTACTCACAATGGAAAGGCCTAAGCCAGCTCCGCCAGTTTGGCGATTGCGTGATTGCTCTGCCCTGTACAATCTTTCAAATAGATTGGCTATGTCTGATTCAGACACTGCTGGTGCTGAGTCCTGAATTATCAAACAAGCGTCTGCACCAATAGGTAGCAGTTTAATCTGTACCTGCCCACCTTCATCAGTATATCGCGCACTATTTTCCATTAGATTGCTTAGCATTTGAGTAATGCGCCCATAATCAGCGTGAATAATCAGTGGCTGCGCCAAGTGTACAGGCCGAGTCAATGTGACCTTACGATTTGAGAAACGCTCAGCAAAAGCACCCATGCACTGATCTACCGCATCGCCTAGGTCAACAGCTTCTTTTCGGTATGTTAAAGTGCCGATATCTGAAAGTGAAAGAGAATATAAATCATTAACCAGTCTCGATAATCTATTCACCTCATCATGCAAGGAAACCAACGCCTTGGGCGTCGTGGGCCGCGTGCCATCTAGTAACGCCTCTAATTCCCCATTGAGGATTGCCAATGGCGTGCGTAATTCATGCGAAATATCCGCTATCCATTGCTGTCTAGTGGATTGATTTGAACGCAATGTCGTGGCTAAGCGATTAAAATCGTCACTCAACGCTCCCAACTCGTCGTTTGAATGCTTCGTAACCTCGATATCAAAGCTACCTGCCGCTAATTGTTGTGCTCCCTGAGTGATCGCTTTGATAGGCTTTAGAAAATGCCTTGCAAAAAGCCAAGAACTTAAGCCCGACAATAACAACATTAGCAAGCCCAACCAATACAAGTGTTTACTCTACGCTTGCGCAAAATCAAGCTCAAGGCCTTGCGGTATTTGTCGCTTAGGAAGATACGACAAATAAGCCACTGTTGTTTCTTCAGCTCCTGAAGTAATCCTAATAGGCAGATAAACCTCACGATCATTTCTTTCTGGTCTGCCAATCAACCGATTCTTTTCGGCATCGAACAAGCTGATGGTTCGTTCTATCCCGCCTTCTGCTCGATTTGGCGGATGCCGAGGGGGAGGTCTGTCACTAGAGCCTCGCTGGTCGCGCTTTTCCCCATCTGGTGGCTTTCGATATTCTTTATCATCAGGAGCCGAACCATTCGCATGGCTTCTGGGACCTCGCTGGTGTTTTCTACGTGCGCCTCGCTCAGATATATATTGATCAAGCAAATCAACCCAATCACGGTGATTCTCGCGCAAATAGTTTAAATCGCCGCGCTGCTCTACCTCTTTCTGCAATCCAGCGGCCAAATTTTCGATGCGCCCTTTTTCTTGTTCATTTATCAGCCGTAGTAAACCTGATTCAAAGCCAAGATCGATAAGCACTATAAGTACCGTCACCACCAACAAAGTGGTGACAAAAATACCTAGAAATAATTTGGTGCTGATACCTAGCTTCATCGATCCAAGTTTAGCGGGAAACCATCGCATATAAACACGCTCATTCTGTATTGTATGGCGCCAAACTGAACCGATTGAGGAGAAACAGAGGAGTCTGTTTAAACTTTTTTACACCATCCGTGACGCTAGTTTATAAACTCCCCTTCTTAATTACTTAGCAGTTAGGTGGCCCCTGGCCCGTTTGCCACTGAGGAAAATTAAGACCACCAGAGATAACTACTCTGGCTGACTGGGCTCGATTGTAGGCGTAATTTTGTGCATCACGTCATCTAAATCGTTTGAAGAAGATCCCGTCAACCTAGTCACCACGGCCATAATATCTTGGCTGCTACCATCGTCAAACCCCAAGGTTAATTGAATTGATTCCCCCTCAACTAAATTTTGATTGAGATCAAAAAGCATTAGATGGTTAGCATTGGCGCCAAGCATCGCCTGCCCGTTCGCGGGGATTTCCAAAGCTTCAAGTTGGCGCATTTTCATCACCCCTTCTTCAACTGAGTTATGATGGATTTCAACACGAGAGCTAATGATAGAGCGAGCGCTCACCAACTTACGCGGAATGTCACTATGGTTACTTATTATCATATAAGCGGCTGTAACACTTTGTCCGGGTGGCATCGTCCTAATTACTGCATTTTCAATATGCATCTGGGCGAAAACGGGTGAAGATAAAACTGCCAAAATTAGTGGGCCAATTATCTTGTGGTTCATTAAGAAGAATAGTCTTGAGCAAAGGCTGAATTATAAAATTGAATCTATTAATAGGCTATGAATTAGACTAGATTATTTCCTTTAATTCGAAGGGTTACACTTTGATAAAGCGAATTTTAATTCTCTCCCCAACGTCACTTTTCGCCTTGGCTTCGCTGGGTGCCAAATACGGTGTTTTGCAAGCCTAGAAGTTTGCGTATCAAGCTTTCCAGTGGCAAGCAAATCATTATAAATCAACTTCGCAGCTTCACGATCAGAATCGCCATGGAAGCCACGTATATCGTGCGCTTCGGCTATCGCAAATTCAAGCTGGTGTGCCATCTCATCGTAGCTTGAGCGCAAATCCTTTAACTCGTCCACGCGTCCTAATTGACTTAAGGTCCTTAATTTTATTGTAACTTCTCAATAACCCGTGGCAAAGCTGGCGCGTTCCATAATGATATCTGGCAGAGGATCAATATGTTGCTCACCGATACCAAGTCGATGGGTCAGGTAGTGCCAGAACGATATATCCAGTTTTCGGCAGGTCTTTTTCAAACTGGCAAACGTGTCCCGACACTGCTGGCCAGCATCGCTGCGGGTGGAGCCACTCACTTTTCGTTTTTTCACGTAATCGCGAATGTCTGTTTCACTGCCATTGGTGTGTAACGGAATATCTGGTCGATCTAGCACCAACAGTAATTCTGCTTTATTCGCATGGATTCGTTTGAGCGTCTGATTTAATGTTTGGTAGCATGTCTGTTGAGTGAAGATTTCATCGAAACGCTGCTCAAGTATTTTACGTTGGTTCTCGCAAGGCTGGGTTTTATACTCTTTTAACGCCCGATAAAAGCACCAGACTTGGTCGCGTATTTTAGCCATGCCCTGCCGGTGTCCCTCGTTCAGCGGTATCAACTTATGGATTAAGCACTCGGTGTGTATCCAACACAAGGCATGAGCCAAAATGTTAAATTGCCCTGCATCATCACTGACGACAACGATGTCATCACACAGACCATGATGCAAAATACTACCAAGTAATGCCCCTTCGGTGGTGATACGTCGGTGACGTGCCTTAATGATCAACAGGCTATCGAGCATTTCAAGCCAGTCATCCTCGTTGGCAATACGGCGTTCCCGGTGCTCAGTTACAGCGGCTAAGGCTTGCTTTGGCAATCCATGTTGTTGCCTATAATTCAACGCACTTTGACTCAAACGATAATCCGTATTGCCAGCCCTTAATAGCGGTAGGAAGTTAATTCGACTTTTTGATTGAGTACTTTTAAACCACGCAAACAAGTCATTACCAATGTGCGTTACATAGCCATTTTTGCCCTGATGGCGAGCACCACTATCGTCCACGGTCACGTAAGACGATGCGCTCAGAGCAACGCCTCTTTCTCAGCATGAAAGGGCTCTTTAGTGCTGATCAGTATTGGGTTAATTTGTCCCGAAGAAATATCAATTCCCCACTCTCGCAACTGTTCCAACAAGAGTGGTTGCGTGGTTTGACAATGATGATATTGATAGAGAATATAACTGACCAGACGAGGCCCATAATGTCGCCCTGCCACGGATGTCGGTAACTGGCCTTCGAGCTTTTTATTGTCTGGCGTTACCCAATGCGCTAAACGATAGCGGGTGGTATGAACCTTGATAAGCAAATCTTGCACTACAAAATCCCGATAGCCTTTAAAGCGAGAACCTTCGGGCACGGACTTCGCTGGTTCAATAACCAGATTTAGGTCAATTGACAGCCTTGGTGTTTTCTTTGCCTTGTTCGACCCAGCTCGCTGCTTAGGTTTGTCGCTAGAAGATGAACGTTTTGGCTCTGTTTTCTTATCCATATTACCGCCCTTAACAGTAGGCCGCCTCTTCTGCCCCTTAAGGATATTGATTTCATCTTTAAGCAATGCTATTTCTTCGTCCTGTTGTTGAACTCGCACCAACAGCTGCTCCACTAGCACCCGCAACATTTTTACTGCGGGGGTTTGTTCTTGTTCAGGAATGTCGGGAATAGAGGGTAGCTTACTCAAGGTCTTAAACGTCCGTTAACTGGATAGACCTTAGTGTACCATCGGTTTTGAAAGTCCAATTTTGCCTTCTCAACTGCGCCACAACGAACGTTAAGAAGACACCCCTGAACGTCCTTAAGCGATCTTTGTTATTAGCGTAAAGGGGCCTACAACCACCCTGGAACTCAACCTAAATCGAGTCACTCGACCACGTTGAATTACCTTCCTTTTAGCGTAAAACCCGGTCAAGAAATATTTTGTTTTATTTTACCTGCCACGGGTTATTGAGAAGTTACCATTCCGTTGCCTATTGATGGCCTAGTTACCGGACTAATGCACAGGGAGAGGAGTGTAAATTGTTTACCCCCCATTTTATTTACAAAGAACTAGCGCAATCTGAAGCAAGACGACAGGAATCTTATCGAGGGTAAACCGGGCCGACCTAAAATAGTGCTAATTAAACGAAGCCTAGATTTTAAAAGAATAACCCAAGCTTAAGGGAGGTTAAATAAATACGGGCTTTTCTAACCGACAAAGAGCCGACGTAGATAAGTATACTGCTCCCTATGCTTGACTCTCGCCCACTTTTCCGTCCGTGTTTTGGCTTCAGCCATCCGCATTTGCAAACCATGTGGCCGCTACTTACTAAGGCATCTTTAACGAAAAACAAAGTAGAACGAGTCGAACTAAGTGACGGAGATTTTTTAGCCATCAACTGGTTTGATGGTGGTGGGCCAACAGTGGTGGTGATGCACGGCTTGGGCGGCAGCTTGCATTCTCATTATATTATCACGCTGATGAATGCGCTCAAGCTAGCCGGTTATACGGGGGTGTTTATGCATTTTCGCGGTTGTTCGGGGGAGTTTAACCGCCTACCTCGTGCTTATCATTCTGGAGATACTGGCGATTTTACTGCGGTATGTGAGCATGTGCGTGAAGCAACGGGAAAGGAGATATTTGCAGCGGTCGGGTTTTCGCTCAGTGGCAATGTGTTGCTCAAATATTTGGGTGAAATTGGCGCAGAGAGCAAATTGCAAAAAGCCACGGCGGTTTCGATGCCATTTGACTTACACGCCAGTGCTGAAAAGCTAAGCCATGGTGGCTCAAGGATTTATCAGCGATATTTGATCAGCCTACTAAAGAAAAGCTATCAGCAAAAGTTCGCCACTATCGCATCGCCCGTTAGGCCATAGCTTAGTACGATAAAAACTTTCTTTGATTATGATGATGCCATTACCGCACCTTTGCACGGTTTTGATGGAGTCGAGGATTACTACCACCGAGCTAGCTGTGCGCAGTTTATTGATGGCATCAAAACCGACACAATGATTGTGCATGCGCTGGACGACCCGTTTGTGGCTAAAGAAAGTATACCTAGCACTGTACCTGCATGTGTGGACTTGGAAGTATCAAAACACGGTGGTCATGTGGGATTTGTGGGCGGAAAGTTTTGGCCAAAACCGTGGTTGCCCAATAGGGTGTTGAGCTTTCTAAGAAGCTAAACCTTGTACGAGGTTAAGACAGTGTTGCAACTCCTATAGCTTGTGCCTCAAATTTGCTTGCATTGCTAAGCACACTTCTACAGTTTTGTTGGTGATACTGCCTACAACTGTGCGGGCCTTCTACCTATATCACCGGAGCCGATGGTGTGGGTATTGGCTATTTCTTCCACAGCTTTGGATCAATATCTAGTGCTTTGAGTTTGCGATAAAGATGGGTGCGCTCTACACCCGTCATTTTAGCTAGGGTGCTTACATTACCGTTTAAGCGATTTAGATGAAATTCAAAATAGTTTTTTTCAAAATCATCACGGGCGGATCGGTAGTCAGCTTCGTAACCACCAGCTCGATCTGTTGATCCCTTTTGTGCGTTGTCACGGTCCAGGAGCAGAATTTGCTCTATCTCTTGGGCTATAATTTGGGTCGTACCTCCTGCTACCAATAGGCGCTGAATAACGTTAATTAGTTCACGCACATTGCCGGGCCAATTGTGTTGACGGAGTTGATTAATTGCACCGCTACTTAAATGTCTTAACGGCAGTTGTTCAGTGTCAACAGCATGTTGTATGTAGTAATGGGCTAATGGGCCAATATCATCTAGGTGCTCTATTAATGCGGGCACATGCACTTGCATCACGTTAAGTCGGTAATATAAGTCTTGTCGAAAGTCGCCATCACTCACCATTTTCTCGATGGCTTGATTGGTGCTGCAAATAATTCTAACGTCTACCTCGATGGGCTGGTGCCCGCCTACGCGTAAAAAGCGCCCCGCCTGTAGCGCACTGAGTAGCTTGGTTTGCATGGTGTTGTTGAGGTCACCGATTTCATCAAGATACAGTGTGCCGCTTTCGGCTTGTTCAAAACAGCCTGCCTGCACAACGCCATCTTCTTCACTGCCGAATAAACGCCTTCCAATATTCTGTGCGGGAATGGCCGCCAGGCTAATTTCCACGAAGGGTGATTTACTGCGAGCGCTAGCTTGGTGAAGGGCCCGCGCCACTACACCTTTACCGCTTCCAGGTGCGCCGGAGACCATCACCCAGCTTGCGGTTTTCCCTATCCGGCTAATTAATTCCCTTAGTGCTTGCAGCTTCGCGCTGTCACCGATCAACTGTGACACCGGGTCTAGCTGGTTACGTAGTTGGGTTAACTCTTGGTACTGCGCTCGGTTTTCAAGAGCGCGATTGAGCGTGATCAGTAGCTTTGCGGTACTCAAGGGTTTTTCAAGAAAGTCATAAGCTCCCAACTGGATGGCCTCTACAGCGGTTTCAACCGTGCCATGACCAGAGATCATAATAACCGGAGACTGATTTCCTGCTGATTGAAATCCTTGCAATAAGCTGATGCCGTCAATGTCGGGCATCCAGATATCCATCAAAATGACGTCAAACACATTTGCTTTGAATGCGGCGTGGGCGAGTTCACCATTTCCCGCGGTGGTAACTGTAAAGCCCTCATCTTCTAAGATGTCTTGCAGCACTTCGCAAATGCTCGGCTCATCATCGATAACTAAAATGTTGGCGGTATTTTTATCCATTGCGCTCTAAGGGTAACCAAACATTCACGGTGCCGCCATCAAGTGAACCTGTATTGCTCGCTTTTGCATAGCCATAATGGGCTTCTACGATACGCTTTACGATGGCCATACCCAAGCCGGTACCATTTTGCTTATTGGTGACATAGGGCTCAAACAGACTGTCTAGCATGTCGGGGTCAAAACCCGGTCCATTGTCGCAAATGGTTAGCAATACACCTGCTACCTTGTCTTCCGTTTTCAATTGGGTTTGCAAATTAATTTTACCCTTAGGCGTTTGGGAAGTCGCATCTATGGCGTTGGCTATTAAGTTATTAAGGACTTGCCGAATCGCATCTTGATCAGCGTGCATAGTTTGCGTTTGTTCAAAAAGCTCTAGATTCAGCGAGGTGGTTTTTTCGAGAGGACGATTCAATTCTATGCAGTCTTTGATTAGTTCATGTATGTCAAAACGACTAAACTGCAGGCGTTCTGAGCGTGCGTAGTTTGCAAAGGCGTCAACCATTCTCTTCATGGTTTCGACTTGTTCAGAAATGGTGCGGGTAGATCGGTCAAGCGCATCGCGGTCAACGAGATCTAGCTGGTTTAAATATTTACGCCGAATTCTCTCGGTAGACAGTTGAATTGGTGTTAGCGGGTTTTTGATCTCATGTGCTAAACGCCGCGCCACTTCACCCCATGCAGCATCCTTTTGCGCATTGATTAGCTTGGTTATATCGTCAAACACGACCACCCAGCCAGCGTTATCGGTTTCTACGTCGAGTTGGCTGACCGTCACCAACAATATCTGTTTGCCTCGATTAGACTCTAAGCTGATTTCTTTTTCACCGATTTGAGCCCCATTTATTGCTGCTTCAATCATTGCAAACAAAGCCCCCAGCTGAGGTGCGCCGTCGGCTAATTCTTCACAGTTTCTGTGTTGATTATCGTCTAGGTTAATTTTTAGTATCTTCGACGCTTGCGCATTCGCAGTTTGCAATCGACCATGCTCGTTAAAAGAAACTACTCCAGAAGATAGGTGGGACAACACGGTTTGTAGATAAGCGCGTTGCTCTAACTCTTTAAGATGGTTGTCTTCAGCTTCGCCTTGCGAGCGGCGTATTTGGCTGATCATGGTATTAAAAGAGCCAACCAATAATCCCAATTCGTCATCACTTTTTATGGGTAAACGCGTGTGATAGTCCCCAGCTGCCACTAGGCGCGTGCCTTCAGCTAAATCACGTAGTGGAGCAACCAGTCTGCGCGCAGAAAATAGAGCCACCCATAGAGAAATCAACACAGTCATAATGGTGATCAGTGATAAAGAGATCAGGAAACTAATTTTCAGTGGCTTACGCAAATACGCGAGGCGGCGATATTCAGAAGAAGCAAGTTCTAAACTATCACCTAACCTTGCGTAGCGCAGCGGCAGTAATTCGATCACCTGTAAAATATTAGCTTGCCCGGTTAATGATCGTGCTGCGACTGGGACCAACACGCGGTATTGTAAAGCGCTACCTGTAGGTTCCAATTTTGATACTGCATCGCCAGAACGCGCCTTATTCATCAACTGCTTATCGGGGGTGTCAGGGAATAAGGTTGTGGGGTTCTGATTACTAGTTGCGATCACCTGACCACGTGGATCATAAAGATCAATTTCGACATAACCACGGTCACGGCGTATTTCGTCCAGCAGGCGTATGGTTTCCAAACTACTATTTGCTCTAGTGACTCGCTGGGCATCTTGCGCTGCTTTGTCAATTAATTCATCCTTAATGGCTTCCAAAAAGCCTTGGCCTAACAACAAGGCATCACCCAAGGCTTGCTCAATGCGCACGTCAAACCAACTGTCGATGCCCTTTGATAAAAACTGCGCAGAAAAGTAGTAAACCACGCCTATAGGTAGGCAAGTCAGTAACAAGAACAAGGCCACCAATCGCATCATAAGGCGTGACCCCATTATCCGTTTGCGATATTGATTGAGTAGGCGAATGAAATTAGCTACCACAAACAAGGATAAGATCAATATGCCTATCAAATTGACCATTAATAATGCGGTGAACCACTGGCCACCAATTTGCGCCTTTTGTGCAGCGACAGACAGCAGAAAGCTGGCGATAAGAAAGAAAACCGACACCCCGATGATGGGGACGGGGCCTAAGAATTTGCGAATTAAGTCTTTATTGATCAAAGCAGCTGGGGGCTTACGGAATACTCCAAGTACAGGTTTTACTTTTAAGCCGCCAAGAAGGTGAGGCGTAAGCGACGATGCGCAAAGCAGGGGGCAAGGACTCAATATCAAGCTTGACCATCAGCTTGAGTTGGTAGCCGCGCGAGCTTTTCGGCATAGTTTGCCTTAATACATCTGTTTGCAAGCGATATGCTTCGACTTTATCCAACACTTCGCGAACGCTCGCAAATGAAAGAGTCTCATCGTTCAAGGTGCTCTTCAATTGATAACGATCGGTTAAGGAGTGATAGCTGATCTGGTGTTTCTGCTGCCAGTTCGCTATGTTCTTATTCCACAACAAGCGGCGTTTACTCGACAAGCTGAGCAGTGTGGTTAAAGTCACGGGAATGCCATTGTGTAGCGCTTCGGTGACGGCATTATTGAGTCTTAAGCTAAAATTGGCTTGTGCATTTAGCTGGGTTTCGCTCAGTTCGGCACTGGCGTTATTGATACCAAAAGTATCCGCTGCATATAATGGTGAGATTAACGAACTCCACAACAGTAAGCCAACTAGTGCTATGCTGAACTTTAGCCAAGTTGATTGAGTAGTAAACATCTAGACTTTTTCGAGCAAAGAGTAGAAAAAACCATCGCCACTGTGAACATCAGGCAAGCGTTGACGCCCGTGTGGCGTTTGCAGGCCTAAAGACAATGATAGGTCGCGCACCGCCACGTTGTTATTTTCGGCAATAAAGGTGGCGATAGCCAGATCATTTTCTAAATGCAGTATCGAACATGTTGTGTACAAAAGCTGGCCTCCAGTTTTTAGTATTGCCCAGCAATGGTTTAGTAAGGCATTTTGCTGCGCGGCAAATTGTAGACTATTTTCGTGGTTACGGCGAAATTTAATGTCTGGATGGCGGCGCATCACGCCGGTTCCGGTGCAAGGCACATCTAATAAGATTCGGTCAAATAAGGTGCCGTCCCACCAGCTTAGATCATAGGGATTCTGTTTATCTAAGGCGACAACATTGGGCTTAAATTTTAGTCGCTGCATATTGTCCTGCAAACGGTTAAGGCGGTGGCTAAAGTCAACTGCAGTTACACTGCTTAAGTTTGGCTCGGCTTCAAAGATGTGCCCCGTTTTACCTCCGGGTGCTGCGCAGGCGTCTAGTATGTGCATCTGGGGTGCTAGTTTGAGCAGCGGAACCGATAACTGTGCTGATTCATCCTGCACAGAAACTACCCCTTCAGTAAAACCCGGAATACGTTTAACCGCGATGGGGGTTTCTAAAGTGATGCCTATTGGGCTAACTGCGCAGGGTGTGGCCTTGATGTCTGCCGCTACAAGGGCATCTAAATAACGGTCGCGAGATTGCTTTGCTGGATTGATGCGAAGCGTTAGCGGTGGGTGCTGCATTGATGCATCTAGAACGCTATCAAGATTATCTGGCCAATCATTGTTTATTTGATCAACTAGCCAATCTGGATAGCATTGCCTAATTTGTTCAGGCTCTAGTTGTTTACTAGATGCGGTGTCCGAGTCGCGCTTGCGCAGGTGATTTCGTAGTATGGCATTGACCACCCCTTTCGCCCATTCACGCTTGAGTATTTTGGTGGCCTTGACGGTTTCATTGACTACGGCATGATCGGCGCTATTCATGTGATCTAACTCAAACAATGCCGTGACTAGCAAATAGCTAAGAATATTGTCTTTGGCTTTGAATGGCTTTTTAAGTTGTTGATCAATTAATTTTTTGTACCACAGTGCCCAGCGTGTGCTGCCATAGCAAAGTGCCTTATATAACGGTAAGTCGCGTTGGTTTAAGTGTTCAGCGTGTTTTTCTATCGCTTGGTCAAGAGAGTGTAACTCGTCGCACACCGCAAACAGCGTTTGAGCCGCCACCAAACGCAAATTGGCGTTGGGTTTACTCAAAGCGATCGCCCACTGATAGCTTGAACCCATTAAGCAGGATTTTTGCGCCCATAGGCTTTTTGCCGGGCCTTTGCAATGTTTGCAACACTAAACAGCCTTCACCGGTTTGGATGTGTATTCCAGTTTGGTCTATCGCTACTACAGTACCGGTAGCGTGGTTGGTTTGTTGCTCTGTTGCCGTGGTAGTTAGAATGCGTAATTCTGTCTCGCAGCAACGGCTAATGGCGACAGGCCACGGATTAAACGCCCGCACTTTATTAAACAGGTTTGTTGCCGTGTGCGTCCAATCTAGCCGTGATTCTAGTTTCTCAAGTTTTCGGGCGTAAGTGATGCCAACGTCTTCTTGGGGCCTGACTTTTAATGTATGTTGAATAATTGCCGGAAGATGTTGAGTGAGGCATTGTTTGCTTAACTGCAGTAGACGGTCATGCAGTTGGCCGCCAGTTTCGTCTGCACCTATGTTAAGGCAGGCTTTCGCTAACACCGGCCCAGTATCTAGGCCTTTTTCCATTTGTATAATGCAAATGCCGGTTGTTGTATCCCCAGCTTCTATCGTACGTTGAATGGGTGCAGCGCCGCGCCAACGCGGCAACAACGAGGCATGAATATTGATGCAACCTAATCGAGGCATCACCAACACTTTGCTGGGAAGAATAAGTCCGTAGGCAGTTACCACCATTAGGTCGGCCTTCAAATTGTCAATTAGATCTCGGCTGGCCCTAGACTTGAAAGACTCGGGCTGAAATAGTGGAATATAGTGATCTAATGCCTTGAGCTTTACGGGCGATGTCTTGAGCTCTTTACCGCGCCCCGCTTTGCGGTCCGGCTGTGTAAATACCCCCACGATTTCAACATTAGCGCTGAGTAAAGCTTCTAGACTAGCAACGGCAAATGCGGGGGTGCCCGCGAAAACGATGCGCGGTCGGGTTGTGGCGGTCATCGTGTGGGGATTAAGCCGCCTGGTTGGCTTCTTTTAGTAGTTTTTTACGAATACGTTCTCGCTTCATGCGCGATAGGTAGTCAACAAAGACTTTGCCGTCTAAGTGGTCTATCTCATGTTGAATGCAGATTGCCAATAGTGCATCAGCTTGGATACTAAAGTTCTTACCATTCTCATCCTGAGCTTCAATCAGCACCTCTTCGGCACGTTCAACAGCAGCGTAAATTTCGGGCACAGACAAACAGCCTTCCTCACTGGTGACAGAGCCTTGTTTATTTTTAATCACGGGGTTGATGAAAACGCGCAGCTGGTTTCTTTCCTCAGATACATCGAGTATCACTACGCGCTTTACAACATTCACCTGAATCGCCGCTAAACCAATGCCTGATGCAGCGTACATGGTTTGCGCCATGTCTTTTACCAATGTTTTAACTTCAGCATTAAAGTCTGTAACCGGCTTCGCAATTTGTCGAAGCCGATTATCTGGGTACCTTAAAATTTCTAATATGGCCATGCCTTGGTATTTTCTTAAATTAGTCTTGGACAAAAATTCTGCCCAATAAAGTGGTGACAATTGTATCATTGCTAGTCTAAATCCCCAACGCGACAAATAAGCTTTAAACGATGGTGCAAGTCCCCCGAAGTGACCAATCGATTAAATTCGAGAAAGCCTTTTTTACACCGCGTTACTGGCCGACATGGCTATTAATGGGGTTTATCTGGTTTAGCTCAAGCTTGCCAAGGCCCTTAGCCATTAAAATTGGTGACGCAGTAGGCTGGGGTTTTAAAAAGCTCAACAAAAAGCGTCGTAATATAGTTGCCACTAATTTGCAACTGTGTTTTCCAGAGTTAACTGAGCAACAACGCAACGATCTAGCCGATGATCACTATCGATTTTATGGCCGTAGTGTGGTTGATTTTGGCTTAACTTGGTGGGCGCCGCTTAAGCGTTTGCGCAAGCTAATCCAGTTTCAAGGTGAGGAACAATACCTGCAAACGCTTAAGGACCACAATGTTATTTTGATCTTGCCACATTTCACTGCACTCGATTGTGCAGCTGGTTTTGCAGCCACTTTACACCCTTCGATTGCTATGATGAAAACGCAAAAAAATGCGTTGCTAAATTGGTGCTTGTGGAGGGGCCGCACGCGGTACAAGCTCACGCGCATTATTATGCGAGATCAAGGTTTAAGACCTCTAATCAAGGCTGCAAAAAACGGAGCAGCCCTTTTTTATATGCCGGATGAAGATTTTGGTGATAGTTCGCTGACAGTATTTGCGCCATTTTTCGGCCACTCCACTTCTACACTAACTACATTGTCCAGAATGGCGAAAGTAGCGAATGCCAAAGTGATACCGGTGTTGCCCAGAATGCTTGATAACGGGTATTACGAAGTTGAATTTAAAGCACCGCTAGAGAACTTCCCATCAGGCGATGAGCTACAAGATGCTACCGCGGTTAACCAAGTGATCGAACAGGCCATCAAAGCCGCGCCCGCGCAGTATATGTGGACGCTGCAATGGTTTCGCTCGCAGCCTAACGACGCACCCTCGCCGTATCTTAGCCAGTGAATATCCTTGTCATTAAACAAAGCTCGCTAGGTGATGTGTTGCATTCAACTGCCGCATTACGAGCCATTAAAGTGCTGTATCCAAAAAGCCATCTAACGGTATTGACCAATCAAGCTAGTAGCGGGATATTAGAAAACAACCCGGATGTAGATGAGCTTGTATTGTTTGATTATGCGCTAGTTAAAAAGGATTGGCCTTTTGGGGTGGTGCCAATGGTAAAAGAGTTTAAGCGGGTAAAAAACCAAATGAACCGCCGACGTTATGACTTGGCTTTTGACTTACAAGGTTTACTACGCTCGGCGATTTTTCTATACGCTGCCGGCGCCGATAAAAAATACATTAAGGGCCGTTGGTTGGGCTTACAAGGCTTTCGTAATAAACAGCTGCATGCTATAGAAGAAATGGCGCAGATGTTGAATTTGGCTAGCATTGCCATGCCGACCAAGCTAATGCGAATAGAAAGTAGCGACCTAGAGATTGCTAAAGTCACACAAGTACTAGATTCTGTGGGCTTATCCAATGCTGAAAACTCGCAGCCTCTAACTGTGATTAGCCCTTTTACAAGATGGCGTTCAAAAAACTGGCCATTGGCCTCGTTTATCGAGCTGGCCAATCAACTGTCGCAAAGCAATCAAGTTGTAATAACGGGTACAGCGGAAGATCAAGCGGAGATAGGCGCTGAGTTAGCTAACCGACCGGCATCGAGCTGTATAAATTTGGCGGGAATATTTAGTATCGGTGAATTAGCTGCATTAATGCAAAAGGCGGTGCTAGTGGTTTCGGGGGATAGTTTTCCAATGCACCTTGCCAGTGCGGTAGATACGCCTGTGGTGGCTCTATTTGGACCTACTGATGAAACCAAAACAGGGCCTTTGGGAGATTGCGCTAAGGTTATTCGCCCGGATGAATGTAGTAAATGTGATAAGCCCCATTGCCCGCGGCAATGTCTTGATACTATACCTGTTTCACGGGTGATCGAAGCGGTGAATAACTTGTTAGTCCAGAACACTGACTAGCATTGCCACTGCGGGCGTTCATTCTCTGGAGCGAAGCGCGGGGATCTTTTCAAATTAAGCACGGTCGCTAAGAGATTTAGTCAAAGCTGCCATTAGTAGCCCCGGTTGGTCTTAGAATTGCTAGTTGGACCGAACAATCGGAATCGCATACTGAATAATCCTAGATAAATCAGTTAAACGCGGAAAAGACATGTAAGCAATTGAAGTGCATAGTGAGATCAAAAAAGTCGCGGTCACCTTATTGGTGATAAGGTTTTTTTTGATTTTGCTAGGTGCATCAAGAGCTTGCATGGACTTTCGTGTTTTAACTGATTTATCTAGGATAATAGAATCCTTGGAGGTCGGATGATAGTTGGTGCCGTACAATTCGAGATCAGGACCATAAGTGTGCTTGTGGCCCGATTTTAACAACCAATTGGAGTAGATGTAGTTCACAGTGTTGTCTAGCTGCGCCACTTTGCCTCGATGCGTAAATTGCGCGTAGCAGCACTCAGGTAGTACAATGGTTTCCATACCATCTGGAATCGGTATGGCATCGCGCACTTCAATTCCCGCCATATAGTTCAGTTGCTCATTGTCCTCGTCAACGCGATACAACGCGCCATAGCACAAGCCGTCTACGGTATTGGGAATCTCAGCCAATCGCTCCAGAAAACATTTCCATAAAATAGGAAGCTTTTGCGCAATGTTGTTTTTCTCAGAATCGACAGAAAAAAATTTAGTGCGAATACCGACCAATCGTCGTTCGGGTTGAATGTTAATGGTTGGCTCTAACGTCACATTTGTCTGAAGATGTCGAATGTAATCTTCATCAATTTCAACCTTTTTCAAGAACATCGCCCGTCGCCCTATTCGCCGATAGGCACTAGGTGTCATATCAAACGATTTTCGGAACGCCCGTGTATAGCTTTCCTGGTTCTCATAGCCTGCACTCACTGCAATGTCTATGATGCGAAGATCAGTGTTCAATAGCAAGTGCAATGAATTGGCTAAACGCCTAGCACGTATATAAGATTTCAACGTTTCATTGGTAAGTGCTTTAAAAATTCGTTGAAAGTGCCGCCGACTAATACCAGCATAGAGTGCAACATCAACTGGTGTGGTGTCGCTCTCTAACTGAAATTCAATATAATCTATACCCGATTGTACTTGCCGTAGATAGTTCATGAAGCCTCAGTCCGCCTCGGGAGGATCAAAAAAACTGCTCATGGACGTCAGTTGACCTGCTTCATTGTATTCACCGTAACTGATTCCCACGCCGACTACGGTACCGTCGCCTGCACACATATCCCATTCGGCAATGCTTCGGTTATTGTGCGAATTGAATTCACGCGTCACGAAATGGCCTCCAGGCACCATTTTGTGAAACTCCAACATATACGACGCCAGCGCATCCCAACTTTCGGTAACCGCATGCGGGTCATGATACACGCAGTCAGTCGCAAGACATTTTTCAAACAGCGCGTGTTTCTCAGCTTCGGTTTTAACTTTCCAAGCAGTTGTATAGAATTCCCATTGGTCTTGGTGTTGGCTAATCATAGTTGTGTCCAGAATGAATTAGTCTATAGCGTATATCGGCTCTAGTCATCCACTTGGACTTTTTGTGCTTTTATTTTTTGGCTGGCTGACCACATACCCTGATTGGAAGATAAAAAGCTAACACTTCTATAATCCTGACTGACTGCTTTTCTAAAAAATCACGAATGCTTAAAAATTTGCCGACTGTCTCAGATGAGTGTAAAGCACCCCGCTATTGCTTAACCACATTAATAGAACCAGTCAACGTAGCCTTTTTAGTATCAACTGCCAATATCGTACATTCTGCCCCCCCTGTAATCGGCCCCGAGACTTTCGCGCCACTCACGGTAGCACTTATTTGGGCCGTACCATTACAAGACAATCCGGTTTCTTTATGAACA
The DNA here is from genome assembly GCA_965237485.1 of Candidatus Poriferihabitaceae bacterium. Classification (GTDB taxonomy): domain Bacteria; phylum Pseudomonadota; class Gammaproteobacteria; order Arenicellales; family Poriferihabitantaceae; genus JAAELZ01. The sequence continues at coordinate 286,889 of CBDEFQ010000009.1, forward strand.
ATCTTGATATCGATACTGACTTTATCGCTGTTGATGACCCCGCTAACGGCAATGTCCTTTCCTGCTAATGTAACTGTGCCGTCTTTCTTTATAACCAACGTCACATCTAAAGAGTCGGTGTTTTCGGGAAGGCCGCCACCCGAATAAGTTACTTTAAGGGTGCCCTTATAAGTACCAGCGTACTGGGCCGAGCTTGCACCACCATCCCCGGTTTCGCTGCCGCTGCCAGAATCAGTAATGCTGTCTTCTTCCGAACAGCCGGCGATGCTAAAAGCCAGTGAAATTGAAAACAAAGCAAACAGTAGTTTTTAAATCATAAGGGGATGTCGGTTACTTAAATGCCAGTTGGCGGAAGAATAGGGTATTCGTGCTGTTTAAGGGCTTCTTCAAGCTCATCGCGATTAAAACCGTTTACAATGGTTTTACCCACCGTAACTACCGGCACTCTCAATGATCCGGTCAGCCCCTTAAGCACACTTTGAATGCTTGCATCGCCTTCTACATTGAGTATTTTGAAAGGTACTTGATTTCGCTCAAGGAAATTTTGCGCCAGCTCGCAGCTGTCGCATTTGGGTACAGAAAATAATGTAATCGGGCTATTGCTGGCCGCCCGAGATATGCTTCTTTGCGCATCAGATTCGGCGCTGGGGGCCACGTTATCGATAACCTTCTTTTCAAACGCTTGGCCTTCTGCTGGTGGCTGGTCTTGATAGGTTATTCTCCCTTCACTATCAACCCATTTATATAAAGTTGTGGCTTGCGTTGGGCTCTGCCAGTTAAGGCAAAGCATTAAACCTGCAATGCTTATAGCGAATTTAAATTGCATGTTCGAATACTAATGCAGACCGCTATGTCTAAGCAACGGCTCGATGGAAGGTGCCCTGCCACGAAAACGCGCGAATAAAGTGGCAGGCGGCTCGCTACCACCTTTTTCTAATATATGCTCTAAGAAGTCTTTTCCGGTTTTTTGGTTGAACAGGCCTTCTTCTTCGAAGCGGCTAAAGGCATCAGCAGACAACACCTCCGCCCATTTATAACTATAGTAGCCCGCTGCATAACCGCCCGCAAACACATGACTAAAGCCGTGCGCGAAACGATTAAATTTGGGTGTTTCAGTGACCGCTATTTCTTCGCGAACGGCTTCCAAGGTGCTTTGAATATCAATATCGCCTTTAGCTACGTGTAAGCGAATATCAAAAAGCGAAAATTCAATTTGCCTTAGCATCTGCAAAGCCGCATGAAAGTTCTTGGCTTTAAGCATTTTCTCTAATAACTCGTCCGGCAACGGTTTATCGGTATCCACGTGCCCAGAGATAAAATCAAGTGCTTCGCGTTGCCAGCACCAATTTTCTAGAAATTGACTAGGCAGTTCGACAGCATCCCACGGCACGCCGCTAATGCCGGCAACACTTGCAACATCCACTTTAGTTAGCATATGGTGCAGGCCATGGCCGAATTCGTGAAACAGGGTAATAACGTCGTCGTGTCGGAGTAAGGAGGGACGGTCTTTTGTTGGCGCACTAAAATTACAGTTTAGAAAAGCGATTGGTTTTTGATCAATATCTTTGGTTACGCGCCGATTCGTACAATCTGCCATCCAAGCGCCGCCGCGCTTGTTTTCACGGGCGTATAAATCAAGGTAAAAAGAACCCCGTAGTTCATCGGTTTGATCAACTATTTCAAAAAACTGGACGTCTTCGTTCCAAACGGGTGGGCACTTAGCTGGGCGCACCTGTATTGAGAACAACTTTTCAACCGTGGTAAACAGTCCAGTAAGCACACGTGGCAGCGGGAAATAGCTACGTAACTCTTCTTCCGAAAATTCATAGACAGCCAGTTTTAGCTTTTCAGCGTAGTAACTGCGGTCCCATGCTTCGAGGTCAATTAGCCCATCGATCTTTAGCGCGAAAGCTTTTAGCTCCGCGTCTTCCTTTTTTGCAGCAGGTTTGCAGCACTTAGCAAGGTCCAACAAAAATGCCTCGACTTCTGGCACATCACGCGCCATTTTGGTTTCTAGAGAATACTGGGCATAATGTTCAAACCCCAAAAGCTGGGCTAGTTTTTGTCGCTTGATGACAATTTTTTGCATTATTTTTGAATTGTCCCACTGCCCAGCCTTTGGGCCTTGGTCGCTCGCCCTGGTGCTATAAGCGGTATACATTTTCTTACGTAGCTTTCGGTTATCCGCGTAGGTCATAAATGGTATAAAAGAAGGTGCTTGCAAGTTGAACTGCCAACCCTTTACGCCAGCCGTCTTAGCTAAACTCTTCGCGGCTGAAACAACCGATTCAGGCAGGCCAGATAAGTCTGGTTTTTTGTTTATCGTTAAAGACCACCCTTGGGTCGCATCGAGTAAATTCTGTTGGTATTGATTCGTCAGTTTAGACAAAGAACTGCTTAGCTTTTTGTATTTGGCTTGGTCCTTTTTTGAAAGTGCAACGCCGGACAGTCTAAAATCGCGCAATTGGTGTTCTATCACCGTTTGCTGGGCGATGGTTAACTGATCAAATTGTTTTGATTTGGCTAGCGCTTCAAAGCGGCCGTATAGTGCCTGATTTTGGCCTACCTCTGCAGAATAATCGCTTAAGATAGGTAGCGCTTCTTGCACCACATTGCGCAAGTCTTGTGTGTCGTTAATCGAGTTTAAGTGACTAACTGGTGACCAAAGTTGTTCTAAATCATCGTCAATAGTTTCTAGAGGCTCTACAAAATTATCCCAAGTCGGTGCTTCTTGCTGTTTATCTAGCTGCGTGATGACATCTCGGCTGCGAGATAATACCTCTTGTAGTGCAGGCAAAATATGTTCGGGTTTTATGTGGTCGAACTTTGGACAGGGTTTACAATCCAATAGCGGATTTTCATTCATTGGGTTTTAGATATGACGACATTGAGTTTTGATTTTATCGTGATTGGCGGTGGAAGTGGGGGAATTGCAAGTGCAAGAAAGGCAGCCAGTTATGGGGCCAAAGTATTGGTAGTGGAATCAGGCCGATTAGGCGGCACCTGTGTGAATGTGGGCTGCGTACCAAAGAAAGTAATGTGGAATGCTGCACATCTTGCAGAACAAGTGCAATTAGCGAAGGATTACGGCTTCGGGGACCTACCTGTAAAGTTTGACTGGCCAGCCCTCAAGACAAAGCGCGACGCCTATATTCAGCGACTGAATGATATTTATGCCAGAAATTTAGACCATTCCGGGGTAGAGACAATTTTCGGCAAAGCGAAATTTAAAAATTCCCACGCTATTGAAGTAAACGGTGAATCTTACAACAGCAAACACATTCTGATCGCTACGGGAGGACACCCTTGGGTGCCAGATTTGCCAGATTTGCCTGGTGCTGGTTTAGGCATAAGCAGCGATGGATTTTTTGAACTAGAAGATATGCCGAAACGTTGTTTGGTGGTAGGGGCTGGCTATATCGCCACAGAACTAGCCGGCGTGCTAAATGGCTTGGGCTCAAAAGTGACATTGGCTTTACGTAAAGACAAGGTTTTGCGCGGCTTTGATCATGATTTACAAGCGGTGTTGACCGAGCAAATGTTGGCTTCTGGAATCACCATTAAAACCCAGTTGTCATTAGGTGCTTTGCAAGAAACGAGTTCGGGAGCGATCACGGCTATAGACCAAAATGATAAGGCTATCGGTGAGTTTGATTCGGTTGTTTGGGCGATCGGCCGACTGCCTAATACAGCGCAATTGGATCTTGACGCAGCAGGACTTAAAACAAATTCCGCAGGTTTTGTTGCGACGGACGAACAGCAAAATACTACGGTAGATGGCTTATATGCTGTTGGTGACGTAACAGGCCGAGCAGCCCTTACCCCAGTGGCTATTGCTGCTGGGCGTATATTAGCTGACCGCTTATTCAATGGCGAGAAGCAAGCCAAATTTAACTATGAGATGATCCCTACAGTGATGTTTACACACCCTCCAATTGGTACAGTGGGCTTAAGTGAAGCGCAAGCGATCGAGAAATTTGGAGAGTCAAACGTGGCTGTATATAAAAGCCGGTTTACAAACATGTTGTATGCCGTTTCAGACCATAAACCACCGACACTGGTTAAGCTTGTTTGCCAAGGTGAAGACCAAAAGGTAGTAGGCTGTCACTTAATAGGTGATGCTGCAGATGAAATGCTACAAGGCTTCGCGGTGGCCATCACGATGGGTGCCACCAAGCAAAATTTTGATGATACCTTGGCAATTCACCCAACAGCAGCGGAAGAGTTAGTGACGTTACAGTGAACTAGAAAACAATGCATCCATCAAAGTTAAGAAGTCTGTTGTTTCTTTTAATGCAGAAACGGTAAAATAGGCCGGTCTTTAGGAAGAGCAACTTGTAACATTTGAAAGTTCTAAAACAGCATTGGTTTTGGCTAGTTATTGCTTTAGCCATCGTATTACGCATCTCGTTTCACTAGGTCAGCTTGACTTACCTTCCCGCCACTAGCGACGAAGCCTCTTCGGTATTATGGGCGATGCACATTGCCGACGGAAATTGGCCGCTGCTATTTATCGGCCAACCATATCAATTCCCTGTCGAGTCGTATTTGATGGTGCCGCTAGTTGAATGGATGCCTAGAAATGCCTTTGGAGCTAGATATCAAGCTTTCGCGCTAGGTTGGCTTACTTTGGGGTTACTTTTGTTAATCGTAAGGCAGAACTTTCCTACAGGAAAACGCTGGGTGCCTGCCCTGCTGCTGCTATTACCTTCGGCGTATTGGCTGCAACACAGTTCGGCTTATACCCCACCGCAGTATGCCAGCACCCTATTTTTTATCGCATTGATGTTTTTCTTAGTTAGCCAAACAATTAGCAAGCAAGATAACCTACGATACATTATGGGGGCGGCTTTTATCGCTGGTTTAGCGACAAGTAATCATTTGGTTGCTATGCCTATCATGATTGCAACAGTGATTGTGTTGCTGTTTGTAAAATCAAGCAGCGCGCCATTGAAACGGTATCTAGGTTTGGGTTTGGCTTTACTAGTGGGGATTGCGCCATTTTTGTGGGTCAACTTATTTCAGCCAGAGGCTTATCAAGCGGTGAGTGAAACAGTACCTCTGCACAAGGCGTTTACCCGGCTTTATACCTATGTTTTTAGTCAGACAGCACTTGGTGTAATGGGTATTAACCCCACCTTATTTACAGACTTGGAGTTAGAAGTGGGGTGGGGTTCTAAGCTTAGGCCATTGCTTAGCGTATTTTATTTTTCTACTTTATTGTTGGCTTTGGTATATCGTGTTGTTGCGTTATTTAAACAGTGGCATTCGGAGCGCAAGATAGCATCGGATTTCATAGACATATTTTTGCTATCCAGTTTTGGTGTGTTGGCTGCTTTTTGTGTTTCTAGTAAAGGGGGCCATAATCAGTATAGATTTTTACTGGCTATTGTTTGTTGTTTTCCTTTTTTGGTGGCTTACGTGCTTAACCGCCTGAAACCAAGGTCGTTTGGCGTTGTTCTCAAAGCAGCAACTTTACTTTATGTAGGCTGAATGTCGCTTATAGCGCATCAATGATGATGCTATGGTCTGACAAAGAACATGGCGTATTTGACTTTGCGTACACCTATGATTTGCAACCCGTCATTGACTATATGCAGGACCAGGAAGTGACCCATTGCTATGCTTCATTCTGGATAGCCTACCGAATAACCTTTGCGACTAACGAAGATATCATTTGTGCCCAGCCTTATAATGAACGGTTCCATGGTTGGCCGCTACTTTTTAAAGATGTAGTAGATAAGGTTAAAGATACCCCAGTTATCATGATGGAATCGGACAGGTCTGAATTATCAGCCTACCGATATAAGGAGCACCTCTTTAGTTCCTATATTTACTCCGATGAGTGCCAAATAGGTCCGTATTTACTATTTGAAAACTTCAAACATAAAAAGTACAAAAACAGTAAAAAGCTAACCGTGCTGAGTGATAGCTTTAGAGTATCAGTATCAAATGAAAAGAAGGTTTTACTGGAGCTAAGTGACCACGATCCGAGCACTCGTTGGATTAGTGATTCGAATCAAAAAAAAGGGATGGGCTTAACGGTTTCATTAGATGAAGCTTATCCAGTTGAAGTGGTTGATTTAACGTAAGGATGAAAATGAGTCTAAGCCTCCAGCGATCGCTGTGTATGCCTACTTAGATGGAAACTTAGTATACGAGACTGGAGACTGGTTCAGAAAATGGATGGTGATCAGCTACGAGAATAGCAAACCGGTTTATGGCGCATCAAGGCAAAGAATTCGATTCGAAAAGGCGGTTCAAACTGATCGCATGGTCATCGAAATTTACGAACCGAATAAACTGCATAAATGGGAGTTAGATGGGATTTCAATGTCGGGCAGTGCTTTGGACAAAATTAACTAACATTGAGCGTATAATAACTAAAGTATCTCAATGATTTTATTGACACAACATCAGCATATGAGATAAATTCCACGCCCATTTTTTAAGCTGTTTCGGTTATAGAATCATGAAACGTACATTTCAACCTAGTGTATTAAAACGTAAACGTACCCACGGCTTTCGCGCGCGCATGAAAACCAAAGGTGGTCGTGCGGTCATTCGTGCTCGCCGCGCAAAAGGTCGCGTGCGTCTTAGCGCTTAGTTCCTCGTTTGAGTTTCAGCTGTATTTTGAACGCAGCTAAAGCGGGTTTTACAAAGCAGCAACGTATTCTCACACCAGCGCAGTATCAAGCCGTGTTTGAAAAACGCCAAAGCCAACATAATTCAAGCTTTGGAATTTACGTTGCAAAAAATGATCAGACTTTTGCGAGACTCGGTTTGGTTGTTTCGAAAAAAGTAAGCAAAAAGGCGGTTGTTCGCAACACAATAAAACGTCGTGTGCGCGAGCTATTCCGTGAGCAAGCAGCCGATTTCGGTGCGATAGATTACGTGGTAGTAGCGAAAACACCACTGCAACAACTAGCTCCAAAACAGTTTATCTCTGAGCTTGAATCTGTTTTGGTTAAAGCCCGATCTAGATGCAAAAAATAGCGTTGTTTTGTATTAAGCTTTATCGCTGGCTACTGAGTCCATTTTTAGGGCAAAGCTGCCGGTTTGAACCGACTTGTTCGCGCTATATGGAGCAAGCAATTCAAACTCATGGCTTATTTAAAGGCGGCTTTTTGGGCGTTAAAAGAATTGGCAAATGTAATCCTTGGCATGAGGGCGGTTTTGACCCTGTGCCAGAGAACACTTGTAAATCACTCAATCACAATTAAGAAAGCATAATAGCAACATGGACACCCGACGCATAATTTTGTTTGCTGCATTTGCTTTGGTAACCATAATCTTGTTCCAAAAGTGGGAGCAATATCAATTGGTAAAAAATCCGCTACCTGTCCAATCAACGCAGGCCCAAGAAGTCGATTTACCAAGTAGTGCTGCGCAATCTATAGTCGATGTGCCAGCCACACCAACACCAACTGCTGAACAGGCCGTAGTAACACCCACGGCAAGTTCAACAGCACAGGGCGGTGAAATCATTAGTGTCACCACAGACTTAATTCAAGCCCAAATCAACACACTTGGCGGCGGCGTAGAATATCTTGGTTTATCAAAACACCCGATGAAGATGAACCAGCCGGATGATCCGATTGTGCTAATGCAAAATAACTCGCGGGAACGTTATGTAGGCCAAAGTGGCTTAACCGGAAGCGGTGCTAACTTGCCAAACCATAATACCTTGTATACGGCGACACAAGCGGATTACGTTTTAGGAGATAGTGAATCTTCGCTAGAAGTTAAACTTAATTGGTCTAGTCCAGAAGGGGTGGATTACAGCAAAACATATACCTTTCATCGTGATAGCTATCGCGCGGATGTAAAGTATAGTGTTACTAATAATAGTAGTGCACCTTGGTCAGGTTATTTTTATGGCCAATTGCAACGCACTGACCCCGAAAAGAGCGTAGGCGGCAACATCCTAACGCGGCCTATGCCTAGTTTTACGGGCGGAGCCTATTACACGCCTGAGGAACACTATAACAAAGTCAGCTTTTCCGATATGGAAGACGAGCCTTTGCGTTTTGAAAGTGAGTCGGGTTGGGCTGGCATGCTGCAACATTATTTCGTTGGCGTATGGCTACCACAAAAAAACCATAAAATTCAGATATTCGCAGACAGTAGTCCGGGCTCGCTACGTGAAAATTACAAAATGGGCTTTTTGGACTTGAATGAACTCAAGTTAGCGCCGGGCCAATCCGGTGAATTGGGCGCGGCCCTATTTGCGGGCCCTAAAGAGCAAGCGCGTTTGGATAAGCAAGGAGTAGAAGGCCTAAAGTTAACGGTTGATTACGGTTGGCTAACCGTTATTGCACAGCCACTATTTTGGGTGATGAGCAAATTGTATGACTTGCTGGGCAACTGGGGTTGGTCAATTATTGGGGTCACCGTGTTAATTAAGCTGGTGTTTTTGCCGCTGTCTGCAAAAAGCTATAAATCCATGGCGAAAATGAAAAAGCTGGCGCCGCGGCTGAAAACGCTTAAAGAACGCCATGGCGACGACAAGCAAAAATATCAGCAAGCGATGATGGAACTGTATAAAAAGGAAAAGGTCAATCCCGCCAGTGGTTGTTTACCCATCCTGATTCAAATTCCAGTGTTCATTGCCTTATACTGGGTGCTGCTGGAAAGTGTTGAAATGCGCCAAGCGCCATGGGCATTATGGATAAGTGATTTGTCTTCGAAAGACCCCTATTACATTTTGCCGTTAATGATGGGAGGCTCAATGCTAGTTCAGCAATTGCTTAACCCCGCCCCTATGGATCCACTTCAGCAAAAAATCATGATGGCGCTGCCAGTTGTGTTTACGGTGTTCTTCCTTAGCTTTCCAGCGGGCTTAGTGCTTTATTGGGTAGTGAACAACGTGCTTTCCATCTTACAGCAATGGCTGATAAGCCGTCGGTACGCTTAGCTAGTTATACCGCTTTAGTATGGCGTTACCAGGAGGTAACGCACAGGTATTATTGAGCAAGTTTTTGTGGTGATACAAACCAGCAACTCCACAATCGTAGCGGTAGCTAGCCCGCAAGGTCAAGGCGGCATAGGCATTGTTCGTCTCTCAGGAGACCAAAGCTACCCTATTGCCAAGCAACTTCTCGGACGAATACTCACGCCGCGCACGGCGCATTATTGCAGCGCACTTGATAAGGGAGGAGACACCCTAGATCAAGGTATCGCACTTTATTTCCCAAGGCCCAAAAGCTTTACCGGAGAAGAGGTAGTGGAGTTTCAAGGCCATGGAAGCCCGGTTGTATTGCAGCTCATCGTTGATCGCTGTGTTGCGTTGGGCGCTGAACACGCTAAACCCGGAGAGTTTTCAGAGCGCGCTTTTTTAAATGGTAAGTTAGATTTGGCGCAAGCAGAGGCAATAGCAGATCTGATCGAAAGTAGCACCGAGTTGGCTGCCCGTGCGGCAATGCGTTCTTTACAGGGAGAGTTTTCGAAATCAGTAGAAAACATTCGAGCCCAATTAGTTGCGCTAAGGGTGTTTGTAGAAGCTTCCATTGACTTTCCAGAGGAAGAAATAGACTTCTTAGAGGAGCACGATGTGCTGGGCCGTACTAAACAAGTTTATAGTGAGTTTCAGGAGATCAAAAGGCAAGTGCAACGGGGCACCTTGCTACGCGATGCGGTGCGCATTGTACTAATTGGTGAGCCCAATGCTGGGAAATCGAGCTTACTGAATGCGCTTTGCCGCGATGACAGGGCAATTGTGAGCGACCTTCCAGGAACCACAAGAGATTTGCTTGATCACGCAATTCAGATACAAGGCTTTCCAGTGGTGTTAACAGACACGGCGGGGCTTCGCGAAAATGCGGATAGTATCGAAAAAGAAGGTATACGGCGCGCTCGAAAAGCGACGGAGTTAGCTGATATCGCTTTGCTATGCGTTGACGAGCAACAAACTTCAGAACAAAAGTTAAAACAAATGGTTGGGCAAGACGTGCCCGATGGCTTGGGTGTACTGATTGTGCGTACAAAAGCAGATTTATCACAACGCCAAATTGGGCTTAGCGCGGGTGCGCAGGGACCAGAACTAAGTTTATCTGCCGTTACGGGCGAGGGTATTGACGAATTATGTGATTGGATTGCGAAACTACTCGGTGCTGAAGATTTATCTCAAGGTCAAATCTTGGCACGCCAAAGACACCTAGATGCACTTAATCGCGCCGAGCGACATCTATTGCAAGCAATGAAAGTATATGAGCAACAGGCAGCGGGCGAGTTGTTGGCGGAAGAGTTGCTGCTGGGCGCGAATGCGCTAGGTGAAATAACTGGTAAAATGACGTCGGATGATTTGTTGGGGGAGATTTTCGGTTCATTTTGTATTGGCAAATAATTTATTTTGAGTCACTAAGTAAAACCTTAAACCTGTTACTGTGCCGATTAACAAACCGATACAATATACAAAACGTACCTAATAGCACTTTTCTTTTGAGTTAACAAAAATAGACAAATGGCAGAAGTCAAAACTAATCAATACTATACGCGCAATGTACTTTGGCAATTTCTAGTTGCCTTTGGCATATTTCTGACATTGTTAATCTGGCAATTAGATTTTTTTAAGCAAGTCTACGTCGCCAATCAAGTCAGCTCCATTGGCTGGACAATCAATGGTGGAATTGCCCTTTTGTTTGTTGGTGGCCTGATGCGTGTAGTATATCTTCTGTTTCGCTACAAAGCAGAAGAAGCATCGATAAACCGTTTTGCGTTGAATATTAGGTTAGGTGAAGATCCACTTAAACAAGTGGGCTTAACGTCAATGATAGCCAACCGCTACGAAACGCTAAAAACCTTACACCGCAAACGTGCAAGTATTAATCATAGCGCGTTAGCAGCAACCCTCTTAGCGAGCGAATCGAGCTATAACTCATTTCCGAAGTTTGTACACAGTACCCTAATATTAACCGGGGTTTTTGGCACGATTGTGTCGCTATCGATCGCCCTGTTAGGTGCATCTAATTTGATCGAGAACGTTAATCAGATAGATAGCTTAGGTACCGTGGTACACGGTATGTCTACCGCGCTATCAACCACGATGACGGCCATCATTGCGTATTTGTTTTTTGGCTATTTTTACCTCAAATTGACTGATTCGCAGACCTACTTGATTAGCAGAGTAGAAGAAGTAACGGCAACTACCTTGCTGCCACACTTGCAGATTAGCCAAGATGCTTTACTCAAGGAATATGGTCAAATTATTGATGCCACTAGTAAATTGTTAACGAAGCTTGATAGTTCACAAGCTGGATACAGTGATTCGGCGAATGAAATGAGTGTAGCGATAAGACAATTGGAGAAAAATTTGCGCGCAGATCAAGAACAAGGCCAAAAGGTGCGAGAGGTATTAGTCACATTGACGCAGCAGCAGGCGCAACTAATGGATAAAAGCATGGCGGTGATGGAGCGTGTTAGCGCTGCTTTGGAAAAGACAGAAAAGTAATTTTATCAAGCAAAAATGAGCGGCGGCAATTTTGTTGATTTAAGAATCACCCATGCTGGAACGGGTTCCAGCAATGAGGACAGCGTGTGGCCGGCATTCACAGATATTATGACTGTGGTGGTGATGATTTTCTTGATGGTGTTGCTGGCGTTTTTGATTAAAAACGCGCAGTTGGTAGATGAGCTACAAAATACGCTGATAGCGAAGGATGAAGCGACCCAGCAAGCGCTACTTAGTGAGTCACAAAACAGTAGTTTAGAGAATCAATTGGCTATGGTGCGCCAGCGTATTTTGACCATGGAAGCGACTCTCGGAGAAACCAATGAGAAGAAAAGCGCATTGCAAATCGAACTCAAAACTCAGGCGCAATTAGCGCAAGACTTAGGCTTAGAGGTTTCTTTATTAACTAAGTTACGTGATGAGCTTACCAGCGAGAATACGCAGTTACTTGGCTCATTAAGTTTGGCTGATAAGAAATTACTCGATTTTACCGAGCAAAGTGTTGCAAACAAAAATGTGTTGAATGAAAAAATCAGCATACTACTAGCTGAAAAAGCGGGCTTATTGGTTGATGTTGAGAAGGGAGTACAAACTATAGAAGAAAAAGAGGCCGATAGATTACGACTTACCAGCCGAATTATTAGCTTGAGTGAGCAATTAAGGTCATTGAAAAATCGTTTGGTTGAGGAAGGTGAGAAAAACGCGGCCTTAGTAACCGAGGCGACAGACAAGAACTTACTATTGCAGGGTCTAGAAACTTCAAAAGCGCAGCTGCAATTAAAATTGGATCAGATGCTGGCAGACCTTAGTGAGTTGCAACAGTTGTATGACAACCGAGGTGACACGGTATTGGCCCTAGAGCAAGGCGTGGCGTCAGCCTCGACTAGATATAAGAGTCTGCAACAAGAATACGATTCATTAGACAGCCAGTATCGCAAACTTATTCGTCCTGCGCGCAGTACGGCAGGCAAGGTTGTTGTTGAGGTTATCTATTCACTTAAAAATGGTGAAGAGGCGTTTGAACTAAAGTTACCGGGCGAGGCCGTGGCATCGCCCTACGCCTTTGCGGATATGCACGCAGGTTTAGTTGAGTTGAAACAAGCTCATGGGCAAAAGCTTTACACCAAAGTACGTATTGCTGATGACAGTGGCGTCAGCTTTAACAATGCTTGGAAGTTCACTCAAGACATCTTGTCGAAATATGATTATTACGCTAAAGACTATGCTGAAGGTAGTTCAGGAGACGAACAATGAGCGTAGCGGAGCAATTTGAAGTCATCGTTGTTGGGGGCGGACATGCTGGCGTAGAAGCTGCACTGGCTTCGGCTCGAGTCGGCGCAGCAACTTTACTGATTACTCAAAATATAGAAACGGTCGGCCAGATGTCTTGTAACCCAGCCATTGGCGGCATCGGCAAAGGGCACATCGTTAAAGAGATCGATGCACTGGGCGGAGTGATGGCATGGGCCGCTGATCAAGCTGGAATTCATTTTCGCATTCTCAACTCACGCAAAGGACCTGCCGTGCGGGCAACTCGCGCACAGGCGGATAGGGCGCTTTATAAACAAGCTATTCGTCAGCGAGTTGAAACCCAAGAAAACTTAAGCACCTTTCAGCAAGAAGTTGCTGGGGTATTGGTTGATAATGCAAAGGTGGTTGGGCTAAAAACCAAATTAGGTGTGAATTTCTATGCGCCGAAAATCATCGTTACGGCGGGTACCTTTTTAGGTGGCCTCATTCATATTGGGTTAGATCAGCATAAAGGTGGTCGCGCGGGCGATGCGTCTTCAGAACATTTAGCAACAGGTTTGCGTGATTTACCGTTTAGAGTAGGTCGTCTTAAAACGGGTACTCCGCCAAGAATTGATGGTAAAACCATCGATTACTCCTCATTAGATTCGCAAGCTGGCGATGATCCGCGTCCAGTTTTCTCTTTTATGGGGAGTGTAGACCAGCACCCAGAACAGGTGCATTGTCACATTACCCATACCAATGAAAGAACCCATGAGATAATTCGAGGCGGTTTAGATCGTTCTCCTATCTATAGCGAAGACGGTCAAATTGATAGCACTGGCCCGCGTTACTGCCCTTCTATCGAAGACAAAATCATTCGCTTTGCCGATCGAAGTAGTCACCAGATTTTTATTGAGCCAGAAGGCCTGAGAACAACAGAGGTTTACCCCAACGGTATTTCAACAAGCTTACCTTATGATGTGCAACAAAATCTAGTGCATTCGATTGTGGGCTTTGAAAAGGCGCGGATTACACGCCCAGGCTATGCCATTGAGTATGATTTCTTCGATCCACGAGATTTAAAGCCAACACTAGAAACCAAAGAGATTGAAGGCTTGTATTTTGCTGGACAAATAAACGGCACAACCGGTTACGAAGAAGCCGCGGGCCAAGGCTTGATTGCAGGCTTAAATGCAGCACTGAATGTGCAAGGAAAAGAAGCGTGGTCACCTGCAAGAGACCAAGCGTATATAGGGGTGATGATTGATGACTTAATCAACCGAGGCACTAAAGAACCTTACCGTATGTTTACCTCGCGTGCGGAGTACCGCTTGCAGCTGCGAGAAGATAATGCTGATTTACGCCTAACAAACATTGGCCATAAGTTAGGTTTAGTGGGTGAAGCGCGTTGGCAATCCTTCAACCAAAAGCGCGAACTCATTGAGCAAGAAACTCAACGCTTAAAAACCACATGGTTACGCCCTGAAACGTTAGATGCTCAAAGGGCTACAACGGTATTAGGTGAGCCCTTAAAGCGTGAACATAATTTGTACGATTTATTAGTGCGCCCAGAAGTAGACTACAAGAGTTTAATTACGCTAGATGAAAGCTTTGAGGGGTTACACAATTCACAAGCGGTGCAACAAATAGAAATTCAAGCACGCTACGGCGGGTATATAAAACGCCAGCAAGATGAGGTGGCTAGACAGTCCAAACAAGAAACTACCCTTCTTCCAGAGACTATCGATTATGAAGGGGTACGGGGCTTATCCAATGAGGTACGCCTTAAATTGCAAGACCATCGCCCCGCAACAATTGGGCAGGCATCACGAATTCCGGGTATGACACCCGCTGCAATTTCTTTGTTATTGGTGCATTTAAAAAAGCAGGCGGCTTGAGTTTGCTTGTATCGTACGAGATAAATTGACATCGGCTGTTGGTGAATGCCCGCTCTGCCTCACCCACGGTGAGTTAAGAGATAGTCACTACATGCCGAAAGGGTTTGCTAATATAGTACGGAAAAGTAATTCTACACATGAGTCAGCTCCAGTAGTAGTAAATAAAAAAGATGGCACTTCAATATTCACAAATTTACAAGCTAAGAAGCACCTACTTTGTGGTGATTGTGAGAATAGATTTTCTAAGTACGGAGAAAATCACGTTATCCGAAACAGCTATCAAAGTGAACACATTTTTGGATTGAAGAAAGCTTTTTTACAGATCAGCTTATGTAAGTTCAACGGATTACGAATATCCACAGGTAACGAGCTTCGGTCTGCCATAAATCCAGACCCTTACTTTTCCTTTTCCTTTTCCCTCAGTATGTTATGGAGAGGATCAGTAACAGAATGGCCAAATACTGAAAACGACTTTAGAAACGCGTTGGGGTCGAAATATCAAGAGCGGATACGAAAATATCTGCTAAACCCTATGAGTCCATTACCGGGAGTTATGGTAAATGTATATATAGACTTTGATTCAGAGGTTAAAGCGATGCTAAGTGCCCCAGCTCAGATGGGTCTTCAGAGGTTAGGCAATGCACAGTGTCGAGCTCACTCTTTTCTAATTCCAGGAACTCAAATTATAGTTTTTATAGGAGGGCAAACGGATCTAGTAAAAGATAAATTATCAGATAATAGTGGGGTAACATTTTATGAATGGAGTTTTTCCAATAGTGGCATATCTCGCGGTGCGTCAGAATTAGTACTGGCAACGAAGCCTAAAGGTAAGTTAGCTAAACAAATGGAAAGTTGAGATTGCAATATTTTTTTAATGAAGAGTTAACATTGTAGGAAATCTACCACAAAGAGAGTAACCACTCACTTTCCCCTATTGCATTTACCCCTCACGATCATTACATTACCTCACCTCACATAAAGCAAAGATTGGGACGAGTAATCAAGCTCGTTGATAAAAGCGAACAAGGGGCGGTGTGAGCCCTGTGATCGACATTGATGAAAATCACCCAGGAGCTGCCAGCTGAAATACTTAAAGGGTAGATTAAGCTAGGACGATTTATCCTCGATATGGATTAGAGTTTCGTGCGACATGACAGTGCTTAACTTACAAAGAATGCCCTTGTGAAAGTGCATTAAAACTGGGTGGTACCGCGATATAACATCGCCCCGGGAGGTTTTGACCTCCCGGGGTTTTTTAATGCCTGCTAATGCGGGCGTACATCGTAATTTGAAGAAGTAAGAGCAATAAAATGGCATTCGAAAAAGTAACTGGCCGCTATAACGGCCCAGCATTAGAAACCGAGATTCAACAATTTTGGGAGGACAACGATATCTTCCAAAAATCTATTGATCAAAGCGAGGGCAAGCCACGTTTTTCGTTTAACGATGGCCCGCCTACAGCAAATGGTAAGCCCGGTATTCACCATGTTTTGGCGCGCACCTTTAAAGATATATTCCCACGTTATAAAACTATGCAAGGCTTTTACGCACCGCGTAAAGCAGGCTGGGATACTCACGGTTTGCCGGTTGAGCATGAAATTGAAAAACAGTTAGGCATATTCGATAAGAAAGAGATCGAAAAGCAAGTGGGCGTTGCTGAATTTAATCGCCGCTGCCGCGAGTCGGTGATGACTTATATCAGCGATTGGGAGAAGATGACTTCGCGCATGGGGTTTTGGGTGAATATGCAAGATGCTTATTACACCTTAGATAATAATTACATCGAAAGTGTTTGGTGGCTATTGAAGCAAATCTGGGATAAAGGCTTGATTTATTCGGGCTATAAAGTAGTGCCTTACGACCCGCGTATTGGTGCCACCTTGTCTTCGCACGAAGTGGCGCAGGGCTACAAAGAAGTAGAAGACCCATCGGTAACAGTCCGTTTCAAATTGAGAAACGAATCTAACACTTCTTTTTTGGTTTGGACCACAACGCCTTGGACTTTACCTTCAAATATGCTACTCGCAGTAGGTGAAGAAATTGATTATGCGTATGTTGAGCAAGATGGTGAAACGCTCATTGTGGCACAAGCTCTGCTGGGTTCGGTATTTGGCGAAGAGCCATCCAAGGTTACCAAAACGGTTAAGGGCAGCGAGCTGCTAAATACAGAATATGAACGACTACTAGATTATTTACCGCTAGAACAAGAGGGCTGCTTTAAGGTTGCTGCAGGTGATTTTGTAAGTACAGAAGATGGAACGGGCATTGTGCATATTGCGCCGGCGTATGGTGTGGATGATCTAGAGTTAGGTAAAAAGCACGGCGCTCCCATCCTGCACTGTGTTGGGCTAGATGGCTATATGAAGGCTGAAATCATACCCGCTGCAGGTAAGTTTTTTAAAGATGCAGACCCCATTTTGATTGATGTATTAAAACAACGTGGCTTGTTATTCAAATCCGAAAAGATTACCCATAATTATCCGTTCGGATGGCGTACGGGTGACCCCCTTATCTATTATGCCAAGCACGCTTGGTATATTCGCACCACGCAAATTAAAGACCGCATGGTGGAACTCAACGAGCAAGTTTCTTGGACTCCCGAAACCATAAAACACGGACGATTCGGCAACTGGCTTGAAAATAATATTGACTGGGCATTGTCTCGCGAACGTTTTTGGGGCACACCCTTGCCTGTATGGACCAACGATGATGGCGACTCGATCTGTATAGGTTCGATCGCAGAGCTTGAGGCTTTAACGGGGTTAAGCCATAAAGAAACCGATTTACATCGCCCTGCGGTGGATGACATCACCTTTGCAAAAGACGGTAAAACCTATACCCGCGTACCAGAAGTAATCGACTGTTGGTTTGATTCCGGCGCTATGCCCTATGCCCAATGGCATTACCCATTTCAGAATAGAGAAATTTTCGACGCCCACTTTCCGGCAGATTATATCTGTGAAGCAATTGATCAAACACGTGGTTGGTTCTACACACTACACGCCGTTGCAGCGCTCGTGTCCGATGATTTGTCATACAAAAACTGTATTTGTTTAAGTCACATAGTCGATGACAAGGGCAAGAAGATGTCGAAATCATTGGGTAATATCATCAGCCCATATGATGTGTTCGATACGGTCGGTGCTGATGCACTGCGTTGGTATTTTTTAGCGCGTATTTCACCTGAGTCACAAAAGCGCATGAGTGTTGATATTGTGCGTGAGGTGGCGGCGTCCTTCGTTAACACCCTATGGAACACCTATGCATTTTTTGTGATGTACGCTGAGCTTGATAATGTCGATTTGACCCAAGCAGTAGCACCTGAAAAGCGACCAGAAATTGACCGTTGGATTTTGGCTTTGGCGCACCAAACAGTTCAAACCGTGACCGAGGCTTTAGATTCTTACCAACCTAAGAAGGCCGGGGAGGCCATCGAGTCATTGGTGGATCAGCTGAGCAATTGGTATGTGCGGCGTAACCGCAGACGCTATTGGAAAGGTGAATCTGGAGACGACAAGCAAGCAGCTTACCTCACCCTATACGATGTATTGGATTTGGTGCAGCGATTAATCGCCCCGTTTATGCCATTTTTGAGCGACAAACTATACCAAAACCTGGTTGGTAATGTGTTCGCTGATCGCCCCATCAGTGTGCACTTAACCAGCTGGCCTAAAGTCAACCAAGCCTTGTTAAATGATCAGCTCGTAGCCGAAATGAACGTGACTCAGCGCGTGGTGGGCCTTGGCCGCTCTACCAGAGAAAAGAGCCAAGTACGGGTGCGACAACCGTTATCGCGTATTCTGGTTAGGGTACCGAATCAGCGAGCACAAGATGCAGTAAATAAGCACATCAACCAGGTTTTAGAAGAACTAAATGTCAAAGAGGTTGATTTTATAGCCCAAGACGCGGATATCGTGCGTTATGACGTCAAGCCAAAATTACCCGAAATGGGTAAAGTGCACGGTAAGTTAGTGCCCGCAATTAAAGCCGCGCTTGCAGTGTCAGATGGCGCAAAAATAGCTGGCTGGGTGGCCAAAGGTGAAAGCTTTACGCTTGCAGTTGAAGGTATTGATATTGAGTTTGCGCCGCAAGATGTTGTGATTCAAACGGCATCGGCAGAGGGCTATGCCTCTGCTGAAGAGGGGGATTACTTAGTTGCGCTAGAAACTCATATCACTCCAGAGCTAGCCATTGAGGGGATAGCTCGGGAGCTAGTACGCAGTGTACAGGATGCGCGAAAAAATGCTGATTTAGAGATTTCTGACCGAATCGAGTTAAGCATTGAAGGTTCACCGATGGTGGAAGAGGCTATCGGCGAATATAAAGACTACATTATGACCGAAACCTTAGCCGTTAGCTGGCTTCAACTTGTTGACTTTGGGGAAGATTGCTATAGGTGCGAAGGCGCTGCAGACGGGCAAAGTTGGTCGTTAGCGCTTAAAGTAAGCTAATAAGCTATGCTTACCTGGCAATGGAAACGGTTTGAACAGCTGTCAGTCGAGCAAATCTACGACATTCTGCGCGTTCGTCAAGAGGTCTTTATACTTGAGCAATCCTGTCTGTATAAGGATATAGATAACCGCGATAATTTGGTTTGGTACTTAATGGGCTATGATTATTCTGACCCAGATCACCCCGCACTGTGCGCTTACTTACGCGTATTTGGGCCGGGAATAAAGTTTAAAGAAATATCACTAGGAAGGGTGCTTACTATTGAAACTGGAGTTATGCCCGAATCTGGTGTATGAGGCATTTTCTTCAAGCGGCCTCGGTTTGATCTGAGTAGTCATTAGTTTGCTCTATTCCATCTTTAAATGGAACCCCTTGAATCACTTTTGCTAGATAGGCGAACCCGCGTATTCGGTTCCACTTTTTCTCTGCGCACTGACCCAGCTTGAACATCATACTTAACATGCCATCACGGCTAAGACATCCCTTGCATCGTTTGGTACGGTGTCGGATAGTCGCGAATGTTGATTCAATTGGATTCGTAGTACCTATGCTCATCCAGTGCTTGGCAGGGAACGAGTAGAACGTCATTAACTCTTCGCGATCTTTTTCCAAGCACTGCGTGGCTTTTGGATACTTGTCTTGACAGGTTTTAATGAATAATTGATAGGTGCTTTGCGCCGCTTCTTTGGTTTCTTCCTGCCAAATGTTATGCAGAGCTGCTTTTGCTTTGGGCTGCACCGATTTAGGCAGCTTGTTCAGCACGTTGGCCGTTTTATGCACCCAACACCGTTGATGTTTAGTGCCAGGATAGACTTCTTCCAGGGCATTCCAAAAGCCTAAAGCACCATCACCGATGCCCAGCTCTGGTTGATTCAGGCCTCGCTCCTTGAGTGCCAACAACACCTCTCGCCAACTCTGCGTAGACTCTCGCTCACCGTCTTCAATCGCCAGTAATTTCTTGTGACCGCCGCTCATTCACTCCGATGACAACTAAGGCACAGAGTCGGCCCTCATCGCCGCGCAGGCCGCTGTGTATCCCGTCCGCCCATAGATAAACCCATCGATCTCGATCTAAACCTTCTCTATTCCAATCCTTGTACTCCTGAGACCACGTTGCTTTGAGCTTACTCACTGTGCTTGATGATAACCCAGTCGCTGATTGACCCACTAGCACGCTCAGTGCATCCCCCATTTCTCCAGTGCTGACACCCTTGAGATACAGCCAAGGCAAGGCCGCTTCTAGTGTTCTCGTTTTACGCACATACGGCGGCACTAAAGCAGATCGAAAGGTGATCGGTACTCCAGTGCGGGAGCGCACCTTGGGGATACGTACTTTGACTGGGCCGATCCCGGTTTGCAGTTCACGTTCTGGCAAATAGCCGTTACGAACGACACCAGCGTGTCCTGAATCTGAGACTTTGTCACAATTGCGATACAGCAGTTCAGATAACTCACTCTCGATCGCGGTTTGAATGAGTTGCCTGGCGCCATTGCGAATTAATTCTTGCAGCGGATCGATGCTTTGCTCTGGCTTTTCAAAGGAAATAATTTTATTCTGTTTCATAGTGGCGTATGTCTGTGGAAGTTTAAGTTGTTGTAAACTCAACTCATCCCGATACGCCGCTTTTAGTCAACTACTCCATACACCACTTTCAGGCATAACTCTGAAACTGCAAGAGGATCGGGGCTCGGAAAAAGCTTAATTGAAAAAGCATTAGCATATATCGATTTAGAATATCCAGCTGAGCCGATCAAAATTTCTGCGCAACTATATTTAAAGTCCTTTTATTTGGGCTTTGGATTTGAATCTATTTCACAACCCTACGATGAAGATGGGATAACACATATTGATATGCTCAAGCGTTAACCGCTTATCTTTAAGGTGGGGTCAACTCAGCAGTAAATACAGTATCGGGGCGATGTTAGGTTTTGGGTATAGTGTCTTAAAAGACACCAAAATACTTTCGGCAATTAATTCGTCACCGCAATAGCTGATGTGTAAGTGATCACCATAATTTGCGTTGCAGCTGGTGCTCGTATTCCAAAACAGCAATAAATAGGTATAAGTGTCATTGAGCAATACGTTTAGTGTACTGGTCTCGGTGACAATTTGCACATGTTAGTCTTGTCCAACATGAAATCATAGCGATTGCGTTTACCGTCGATTGCTAGATCGATTTCATCAGTGCCTTGTAGAAACAAGCGTGCCTTATCAAGGGTATCTATATGGTGGTCATTCATAATCCTAGATAAATCAGTTAAACGCGGAAAAGACATGTAAGCAATTGAAGTGCATAGTGAAATCAAAAAAGTCGCGGTCACCTTATTGGTGATAAGGTTTTTTTTGATTTTGCTAGGTGCATCAAGAGCTTGCATGGACTTTCGTGTTTTAACTGATTTATCTAGGATAATGGTATTCATTCACCATCATGAACAGAAATTAGATCAGTTCGGTATCATTTCCGATTAGAATCAGTCCCTTCGCTCAGTATCATTTCATGTTGGACAAGACTGATAGGCCTTGGTCGGTTACACTGCAAAAGTGTCACCTTTGTTAACCCAAAGTTGTGATTTGCGGATAGGCCTTGGTCGGTTATACTTAAGACGCGAAAACATACTTCTCAAAAATCAACTACATAAGGCCGAAGAGCGCGAAGCAAATGCACTGGCTTTAATAGATAAAATCATTACGCCCAAAAAACCTTCATGGCGCTATTTACTACCCTGGAACAAAAATGCTTAAAGTTAAAAAAACATCTTTCGTAAAACTAATACTAATATCCGTATTAAATGCTTTTACAGTAAACACGCTCGCTGCTTCAGTCAGCGAGGTCGAGGAATACCAAAAATATTGTGACGACGGTAAAATGTTCGGTTGCGTTTTGTCAGGGATTGCATACACATACAGTGATGAAGGCGCAGGTGTCAAACAGGACTACAAAAAAGCCAACGACTTATACCAAACCGCTTGTGACGGCGGGGACATGGGCGGGTGCGGTTGGTTAGGGTCTTTGGGGGTTTTATACAAAGAGGGTTGGGGCGTGAAGCAAGACAAAAGCAAAGCAAAGCATCTATATGGCCTAGCATGTGACGGAGGTGAGCAGAGTGGGTGTGATGCTTATCGAAAATTGAACGAGCAGGGCGTTCAATAATGCGCTTTATTCAAAAATTAGGGAATTATATACTTCAGTATGCAAAGGGCCTTTTAGTGAATATTGTCAATATTGCATAATTTCAAACCAAGACACACCGTTTATTTGTCTGTACATGTAGTTAATAACATGGTATTGCAGTATGCAAATATAGAGGATAAGGCAAAAATGAAAAAATCAGCAAAGACAATTAGTCTAGTCGAATTGATCACAAGATTTTCATCAGATGCAAAATCAGCAAAATGGATGGAATACACATTGTGGGGTGAAAAGCCTGTTTGCCCGAAATGCCAAGGCACGGATAAGATCAAAGAATACAAGCCAAGGTTACACAACTATTATTGTAATCCTTGCCGTAAGGTATTTAATGTCAAGACAGATACCGTAATGCACGGATCGCCTTTGTCTTTGCAGTGTTGGGCGGTTGCTATGTATTGCATGTTAACGGCCCGCAAAGGTGTCTCATCCTCGCAGCTTTCCAAAGAGCTGGGCATTACCCAGAAATCAGCGTGGTTCATGCTACAGAGAATTCGAGAGGCTTGTTCTGGCGATAGCGGCAAACTGCTGGGTATCGTGGAAATTGACGAAACCTATTTGGGCGGCAAGGAGAAGAACAAGCACGAACACAAGAAGTTAAAAGCTGGACGTGGAGTGGTAGGCAAGCAAGCGGTTATTGGTGCCAAAGAGCGCGGCGGCAACGTTCAAGCCAAGGTAATAACCAAAACAGATGGCGCAACACTGAAAGGCTTTATTAAAAGCACGGTTAAGGCCGGCTCTACGGTCTACACGGATGAACACAAGGGTTACAACGAGCTAGGAGCCGCCTACCAGCACGGCACGGTCAAGCACAGTGCCAAGGAGTACGTGAACGGCATGGCGCATACAAACGGCATTGAGAGCGTCTGGGCGGTCCTGAAACGTGGCTACAACGGCATTTACCACAACTGGAGTGCTAAGCACTGCCAGCGATATGTCGATGAGTTCACGTTTCGACTGAACGAGGGTAATTGTAGTGTAGATACGCTGGATAGAATGTCAGCACTATGTAAAGGAATGAGCGGGAAGCGACTGACATTCAAGGAGTTGGTGGCATGAGCGCGGTTCTTGAAAGAGTCCACACATCAACAGTCTTTCGTGGAGACTGTTTGAAGGTAATCTCGAAAAAGATACCCGATGAGTCAGTCGATTTAATAGTTACTTCACCTCCTTATGCTGACCAAAGAAAAGACAACTACGGAGGGGTAAGTGCTGACAAATATGTAGAATGGTTTTTACCCCGTGCTGAACAGTTGCATAATTGCTTAAGGCCGACAGGTTCTTTTATTCTAAATATATAAGGAAAGAGCGATTAACGGGGAAAGGCACACTTATGTTCTTGAGCTAATACAAGGAATGCGCAGTCAGGGCTGGCTCTGGGTAGAAGAATATTGCTGGCATAAGAAGAATTCATACCCGGGCAAGTGGCCTAATCGGTTCAGGGACTCATGGGAGCGTTTATTGCATTTCACCAAAAACAAAAACTTTAAAATGAACCAGGATTCTGTGCGTGTACCTATGGGTGATTGGAAAAAAGCACGGCTGAAAAACTTGTCTGATACAGACAAAACTCGTGATGAGAGTGCCCATGGTAACGGATTTGGTAAGCGTGTTGCGAACTGGGAAGGGCGCGATATGGCATACCCAACGAACGTTTTGCACATGGCTACTCAATGTAACAATTCAGGGCACCCAGCGACTTTCCCTGAGCAACTACCCAACTGGTTTATCCGGCTATTTACAGATCACGGCGACGTGGTTCTTGACCCATTCGCTGGGTCTGGAACTACGCTAGCCGCAGCACATAAATTACACCGAGCATCATATAGGCATTGACGTATCTAGTGAGTAAGTCTATTCCAATACAGGAATGATACCGAGAAGTTGATTGTCATTTCTGTTCAAAGATGTTTTTAAAGAGTTTGGTTTTTTCCTCATTGAGTTGTTTTGCTGCCTCATTATCAGTCATCTGATAAACGATATCGTCAAGCATTGTAAACGAGATGTGAGTTTTAAGATATGACTGTGCATTGGTCAACGATTTGAGTTTTTCATAAGGCGTCATCATGTTTCGATATGGATAGGTTTTGACTTGTTTTCCTTTGTTGTTAGTGCTGGTCTGTGGGAAGAAACAAGGTCGGTGATAATTCAAATAAGGGTTAAGAAAGTCGGTGGCAAATTGATTAATCTCAGGCGCATATTTTTGCGGGATATGCATGAAGCCAAGATGCTTGCGCACGATGGCCCCATTGTTGCACTCAACTAAGGCATGGTCGTTACGGTGTCTAGCCCTGGATTGGGTCAACTCGATTAATAGCTTATTCAACAATCGCACCACCGATTGGTTAATGTATTCACTGCCATTATCGGCATGAAAGCCTTTAATCACAAAGGGGAATTGCTCTAGCATTTGAGTGAGAATAGGCATCAAGAATGGCTCTGATATTTTCTGTGTAGAAGACACGACTTCAAACGGGGTGATCTCATCAACGGCGTTGATATGATAGACCCCTTTAACCTTGTCCTTATCGCCCTGATGCACTGTATCTACACGGCTATAGCCAGGTTGACCTTCTGGCTGTGGCTTACGTCTTTGGCCGATAGAAGAAGGCTTGGAATGCGTCTTTTCAAAGTGACGGCGATTGTTCTGGTAGGGTTTAGATCGGCGTAGATTGTATAGATGAGAAACCGGGATAGGTGCCAGGTTGGCATACTCAGTTTGCTCATAGACAACCAAGGCGCGCTCACAGAGTTTCCTAGTGGCATGGCCTGATAACGTACCGTGGAGTTCATCCATCTCTGCTAGAAGCTTAATGTCTTGATTGCTATCGCGTCTAGCAAAGCCCCTTGTGGCACGATGTCGCCACTGGATTCTACCGTGCTTGAGATAGCTGGCAGCCAGGCGTTTCACTTGCACATAAGAGTAACCGCTGATGCGTGTGATATAACGCAGCACAAGACCCTTATCGGCTCGACCCGGTTTGCTGTATTTGAAACGCATTAAGGTGCGTTTGATGAAATCATAGCGATTGCGTTTACCGTCGATTGCCAGATCGATTTCATCAGTGCCTTGTAGCAACAAGCGTGCCTTATCAAGGGTATCTATATGGTGGTCATTCATAATGGTATTCATTCACCATCATGAACAGAAATTAGATTAGTTCGGTATCATTTCCGATTAGAATCAGTCCCTTCTCTCAGTATCATTTCATGTTGGACAAGACTGAGTATTGTGCTTTGATGCGACAAAGGGTAAGATCGTTTTGATTTACCCTGAATGGTGGGAAAAAGCAGAAAACAGACTGAATGCGAATGTCGCAGACTTCGCAGTCAGGATTAAAAGTAAGCTGGAAACGCTAAAGCCAGAGGAACTTATAAGGAGAAAGAATCCTTACCTTTTCTGTTTAAGGGCCACCAACAAAACTGATGGTTTTGCGGCCTCGGTCTTAGATGCCTTTCTGTCTTCCAGTGAAGAAACTATGTTTGGCACGTTGGCGGAACAATGCGCAGTTGTTATATGCCAGTCTGCGAAAAATGGGATGAAATCCACAGCAGAAGGTATAGATATAGAATATGTTGAAAATGAAACCAGAACAATAATACAAGTAAAATCGGGAAAGAATTGGGGAAACTCTTCACAAAGGAAAAACTGTCTGACTACTTCAATAAAGCCACTCGTAATCTTGCAGCAGGGAAATAACGTGCATGTAAGATGCATTGAGGGCGTATGTTATGGCCCTGCGAGTAACCGGAGTAGAGGCAGCTACTACACTTACATAGGATCGGACTTCTGGGAGGAAGTAAGCGGTTGGGAAGATACTCACATTGCTTTGCTGAGTATATTCGTTGCGCACGCTCAAAACGGATTAATGGAATCAAAAACATTAGCAAAAGGCGCGGTTACTCAATTCCTTATTGAATCGGGAATATCCCAACAAGGAGAGATTGACTGGGTTAATTGGGTTAACTATGTTGATAAAAAACGGAGTAAAAAATGAATAAAGTGGTGAAATACGACAACCTAACAGAAAATGATTTTAAGATAGCAGCAAAAGAAGTTTTGGGAGCGAAACGCCCTTCACAGACAATCTATGAGAATCGCAAACCAACAAAAGAGGAATTAAACAGACGATGGAAGCTGGAAAGGAAGTAATTTTGCATACTGAAGTATATAATTCCCAAAAATTAACTGTAGTTTTCTGTTTATTGTTGTTCATAAACCAAAGCTCCTGGGCACGTGAAATAACAGTTAAATATCGCGATTCGCCTGTTGATGTTTCAAGCGGGTTTATTGAATATGCTTTAATAGATTCTTCATTTGTTAATGAGCTGTTTTATTGCAAAAGGGGTCAGACCCCTTTAAAGTTTTGGTCATAGTAAGTTAAGCAAAGCCCTTAAAGCATCAAATAATCACTTGCGACGTACATGAGGGTGTAATCGCTGTTTAGATTGATCCTAAAAGTGGGTCTAGGATTTGCTGGAACAAGCCAATGCACCATCAGAGGCGGTTATTCCTCCATGAAACGCGTTTTTTTAAAGCCTGACCCAGCTCATTAGTGGCATTTGCGGGCCGGCCGCACGATGAATAAATGATACAAACCTAAAGAGACAAACCACATCACCCAGCCAGAGAATAATACATCACTGAAAAAGTGGCCACCCTGCGCTATTCTGCCGAGGCCAATAAGCGAACCTAATAAAATAGATGCAGCCAACCATTTTAGGTTTCTTGCCAGTAACGCGAAGGTAAAAAAGAAGAAGCCAACCAAAGCATGGCCACTGACGAATGAGCGACAATTGTTACACTCAAATTTAGGTGAAAATGGTGGCTCATACGTTTTTTTACCGCCAAAATAAGTGGTATCGACGGGGCGAGGCCGCTCCCAATTATCTTTAAGACCCACGTTAATGATTAATCCAGGCCCTAAAAGGCATACACTGAATAAGAATATCAGCTTTCTGCGCCATTTCTTAAGACGCTCGTTTTTCACAATGAATGTGGTGGTCAACAAAAAGGGCAGCCCAATAATAAAAAATACACCAATAGCATGTGTGAATTCGTATATAAAAAGCACACCTGCATGGCCTTCGCCAATGAATTCATTATGTGCTGTATCATAAAAATAGCTGCTGATGGATAAGTCTAGGCGCGGAAAAAGAATAAATAAGAAAACGCATACAAAAAATAGTATCACACCCATGATCATAGGAGTTGCGTTAGGTAACATTGGTCTATCGTTATTCATAGTCTTTTCCTGCGTTGTCGCACATAATTTGATGGACGGTTCAGGTGTTCCCTCTGCAAGAGGGAACACCTCAAGTTTAAGATCTTACTGACCTATCGACGTTCTAGTGAAGCTCACGAGCATAGCATGGCTTGCCCATCTTAAGATTGGCTTAAGAAATTAATATTGTTGCTGCATCAGGGTTGATGAGAAGGAGAGGTGAAGTGGACCCCATGATTAGGGCAGGTAGAAGGTTAAAACAAGGAGCTATTTCTGTTTTATAATTGTTCAAAACGAGGAACAGAAAATGAGTAGAAAACGTAGAAATCATTCACCCAAATTCAAAGCCAAAGTAGCTCTTAAAATTGGGGCCCACTTCTAGGGACCTTGCTGGCCACACAAGGTGAACTTAATAATCAATAGTTAAGTAGATCTTAAGATTCATCCATCATATTAGGGTCATCCTGACTGAATTATATTATATTGCATCGCGTCTGCACGCGACGTGAATACCGCCCTTTGAATTAAAAAGCGTTTTTAATAATGAATAAAACCAAGATTGAGCTATCGCATATCCAGTTTAGCTTGCTGTTCACTGCCTTGCTTTATACCGTTTGCAACTGGATCAACTTTGACCGCATCGCTAAATGGTTCTTGTTAGGTGATACAATTGATTACGCCGCACTGTTCGCTTATCTTGTTTTTGGCTGGTGCTTTCTCCTTGCCTTTTTTGTGCTGCTCGCCTATCGCTGGACAATTAAACCCTTAGCACTGCTGTTCATCGTGTTAAGTGCCACTGCGACCTATTTTATTGCAAAGTACAACGTAGCCGTTGATCGCACCATGGTAATCAATTCATTGCACACCGATGCCACCGAGGTAGGTTCCTTGTTGTCGGTGCAGATGGTGCCGTATGCCCTGTTTTTGATTGTCCTTCCTTCTTCGATGGTACTAAGTGTTAAAATTCGATTTCAACGGACCAGCAAATATCTGGCTTCATCCTTATGTGTGTTCATACTCGCACTGGCTGTAGGCGCAGGGCTGATTTATTTAGAATACCCCAGCATCCATCGCGCAGGCAATGTGTCTAATAAAGCGATCATTAATTCCTTGGTGCCCGTTAATCTCATTCGCAGCATTGCCAGCGCATCGTATCGGTCACTGGCACCTTATTGGCAGCGGACGGCTCTGCCTACTGAAATCACAGGCCAAATTACGCAGCAACAAGACTTGGTGGTGGTGCTTGCGATTGGTGAATCGGCTCGGCAAAAGAACTTTAGCTTGTACGGCTACACGAAAAACAACACCAATCCTATCTTGTCCAAAGACAAGTCTTTGCATGCACTCAACGGCCGAGCAAAAATCGGCTCCACCCTGCTCGCGTTGCCCGAGATACTAGAAAAAGGCGGCATTAAGCTGCCTGCCATCACTCATGCTCTCGGTATTGAAACCGCCTGCTATGTCAATTTTAAGCTCTACGACAACTGCAATGCCGTTGGCGAAGTGGCGGTTCGCGATTGCGGACATAACGGCAGGTGCTACGATGAAGATGTTATTCCCTTGCTGGAAGAAAATCTTAACTCATACAAGAACGGACAACGGTTGGTGGTGCTGCATTTGGGCGGTGGCAGTCACGGACCAATCTATAAAGACCGTCACCCGCCCGAGTTTCAAGTATTCAACCCGCAGTGTTTGGATGCCGATGTGGTGAATCAATGCAGCATCGAGCAATTATATAATTCATACGATAACACCATCGTCTATACCGACTACGTGCTGGGTAAAGCCATTGATAAATTGGAACAATCTGGCGTGCCGTATGTATTTATTTATCTTTCCGACCATGGTGAGTCGCTAATGGAAGATGGTCTCATTTTTCATGGCATGCCACCTGGCATTCCCTTGCCTTCCGAACAAGCCGACATTCCTTTGTTAGTTAAATCCTCACTGCCGATCGACCTTGCTCAGCGTGATGTATACCTACAAAATGATGTGTTCGACACCGTACTCGACTTGCTCGCCATAGAAACCGAACCACTTAATAAAGAACGGGTATTTGTTCAGGTGAAGGATTAGCACATGAAGAATGAGAAAATAAGATTACGCAACATTGGGTATGGACTTTTTGTCTAGCAAGTTGACTCATTGTCGTTCCACACGATATATCGATGATTAGCATTAGCCCATTCGTCGTCAATTTCAATCAGAATGGCACTGACTAATCGTAACCAAGCCTCTCGGTTAGGAAAGACTCTGACCAAGCGGGTTCGCCGCTTAAGTTCTTGTTGAACCGTCCGTTCAATGCGGTTGGAGCTTCGCATTTTCTTTTGGTGTCTATCTGGCAAGGCAAACACATTTAACCCTTCAGGCACATTGTTTTCTAGCCACTGCGCCCAGTGAGCATGCTTTTCCTGGTACTGGCTCACAAGGACTTTTAGATTAACCTGAGCAGCTGCCATATTGGGTGCATTCCAAACACTACGCAGCTCACCACCAATGCGCTGCTTGATCTTGTGATTGGGGGCATGATGCATTGCATTCTGCGCCAGATGAAACTGGCAACGCTGCCAAGGTATACCTGGGAACACTGCCTTTCTAGCGGCTTTTAAGCCACGGTGATCATCACTGACAATAAACTCAATACCATGTATGCCCCGGTCAACCAAGCCTTTGAGGAACGCTCGCCAGTTAACCTCGGCTTCATTAAGCGCCATTGCCGTTCCTAATACGCAACGCCGTCCACAAGGCAATACACCCACCGCACTCAACACCGCCATATCAATCACTTGGTGGCCCTCACGCACCTTTTCATAACGCGCATCAAGGATTAGGTAAGAGACTTTACCCAACGGACGATCACGCCAGACTTTTAACGCCTCATCCATGCTCTGGTTAGCCCGTGAGACCGGTGTAGAGGAGATGCTTTCAATACCCATGCTCTGCATGACTTTTTCGACTCGGCGCGTGCTAACGCCCGTCACGTACATTTCAGCAACGGTCAGCATCATCGCACGTTGGCTGCGTAAGCCGCGTTCTAGCGATTGAGGGTAAAAAGGTTCATCAACGTGTTTAGCGGTCTTTGGGATACGCAGATTGAGCGTACCGGCTTGCGTATCGATACGCTTATCCTGGTAGCCATTGGCAAACCCTGGCCGGTCTTGACTATGCTCATAGTGTGATGCGCCTGGAAACGGCTCTCTTTCAATCTTCATCGCCTCATTGAGCAGTGCGGTGAGCACGGGGCGCATGGCATCGGGGCCTTCTGAGATGTGTGTTCCACTACTACGTCAAATACGTTATTGTTTGATTGGGTCATTGAGTTATGCCTGAAAGTGGTGTATGGAGTAGTTGACTAAAAGCGGCGTATCGGGATGAATTGAGTTTACAACAACTTAAACTTCCACAGACATACGCCACTATGAAACAGAATAAAATTATTTCCTTTGAAAAGCCAGAGCAAAGCATCGATCCGCTGCAAGAATTGATTCGCAATGGCGCTAGGCAACTCATTCAAACCGCGGTCGAGAGTGAGTTATCTGAACTGCTGTATCGCAATTGTGACAAAGTCTCAGATTCAGGACACGCTGGTGTCGTTCGTAACGGCTATTTGCCAGAACGTGAACTGCAAACCGGGATCGGCCCAGTCAAAGTACGTATCCCCAAGGTGCGCTCCCGCACTGGAGTACCGATCACCTTTCGGTCTGCTTTAGTGCCGCCGTATGTGCGTAAAACGAGAACACTAGAAGCGGCCTTGCCTTGGCTGTATCTCAAGGGTGTCAGCACTGGAGAAATGGGGGATGCACTGAGCGTGCTAGTGGGTCAATCAGCGACTGGGTTATCATCAGGCACAGTGAGTAAGCTCAAAGCAACGTGGTCTCAGGAGTACAAGGATTGGAATAGAGAAGGTTTAGATCGAGATCGATGGGTTTATCTATGGGCGGACGGGATACACAGCGGCCTGCGCGGCGATGAGGGCCGGCTCTGTGCCTTAGTTGTCATCGGAGTGAATGAGCGCGGTCACAAGAAATTACTGGCGATTGAAGACGGTGAGCGAGAGTCTACGCAGAGTTGGCGAGAGGTGTTGTTGGCACTCAAGGAGCGAGGCCTGAATCAACCAGAGCTGGGCATCGGTGATGGTGCTTTAGGCTTTTGGAATGCCCTGGAAGAAGTCTATCCTGGCACTAAACATCAACGGTGCCGGGTGCATAAAACGGCCAACGTGCTGAACAAGCTGCCTAAATCGGTGCAGCCCAAAGCAAAAGCAGCTCTGCATAACATTTGGCAGGAAGAAACCAAAGAAGCGGCGCAAAGCGCCTATCAATTATTCATTAAAACCTGTCAAGACAAGTATCCAAAAGCCACGCAGTGCTTGGAAAAAGATCGCGAAGAGTTAATGACGTTCTACTCGTTCCCTGCCAAGCACTGGATGAGCATACGTACTACGAATCCAATTGAATCAACATTCGCGACTATCCGACACCGTACCAAACGATGCAAGGGATGTCTTAGCCGTGATGGCATGTTAAGTATGATGTTCAAGCTGGGTCAGTGCGCAGAGAAAAAGTGGAACCGAATACGCGGGTTCGCCTATCTAGCAAAAGTGATTCAAGGGGTTCCATTTAAAGATGGAATAGAGCAAACTAATGACTACTCAGATCAAACCGAGGCCGCTTGAAGAAAATGCCTCATACACCAGATTCGGGCATAACTCTGGGTCATTTGGGTGTCTCCAGTATTTTAATTGCTTAAAACAGGGAACGCACAAATGGTTCAACTTACAAGACACCAAGATAGAAAATTTGAATAAATCAAAAATTCGAAAAAATTCCCCCTGGGGGGAAAAGGCCATACTGCTCTATCTAATATAAAAGTCCATACCTGAAGTTACAGTATCGAAAAATTAAGTTTTCTTAAAATTGAAAACACCTGAATACGTCTGACTCGCGTTTTTAGCCTACCTATTAGGAGAGTATAAACAATGCACATTTGGGTAATGGGGGGATTACCGGATCTTCTTATATCGCTTTCTACGCTCAGCTTTTCGCGCGAGTTTCTTGGCTTCTTTATCAACCCTCAGCGCACCAGCTTGTTTCAACTCTTTAGCAACCATTTCCGGAGACTCCAAGGTTAAGCCGCCTAAGGCGCCCGAACGAATGTCTTTTATCAAAATCGTACAAGTGCGCTCTAAATCCGTTCTACCGCCTGCTTTAATCGCGCCTCGGTACCGTGCTATCGCATTTAGCAAAGCTTCATTGTCCACCGGAAGCGCATCTAATTTATAACGCTCGACAAGCCGTTGCGGATACAAATTGAGCATCAGCTCAGCCGCATAGAAGGCCAAATTTTCGTAGGGCACCGCCGTATCTTTAATTGCTCCGGTTATGCCAAAACGTAGCCCGCTAAATCGGTTTTCAATGTTAGGCCAAAGCACCCCCGGCGTATCTAACAGCACAATATTGTTATCTAATTCAATGCGTTGCTGGCGCTTTGTAACAGCAGGCTCATTGCCGGTTTTAGCTATTACTTTGCCGCTCAATGCATTTATTAGCGAAGATTTACCGACGTTGGGTATGCCAACTATCATCACCCTAATCGGTTCGAGGCGATCTATTTTGTGAGAAAACAAGCCACGACACACCCCGGATAGCTTTTTTATCTCTGCTTTTCGCTGAATGGAGACGGAGCGACATTCGGTGGTTTGTTGGTGTTGGATATTTGCTATCCACAGCTTTGTCATCACTGGGTCAGCAAGATCAGACTTGGTCAACACCCTGATGCCTGGCTTTTCACCACGCACCTCGTTTAACACGGGGTTTTGACTGCTATAAGGGATGCGCGCATCTAACACCTCAATAAACATATCCACTCGAGATAAGCTTTGCTTAATCTCTTTGATGGCCTTGTGCATGTGGCCGGGATACCATTGAATGTTCATCGCGTTATCGCATTTTTATACTGCTTCAACAGACTACAAGGCAGAAATTTAGAAGAGCTAAAGTGTACTAAATGGCATACACTTAAAAGGACTTTTTAGCACTAAAACCACTGCTTTTTTAATTATCTGGTTCTAAATTATGCAAACGCCTTTTTTAATCCAATTTGCAGAAAGTGCCCGCCATAACCCGCGTACTATTGTATTACCTGAAGGCTTAGACGACCGCATACTTAAAGCCTCCATACATTGCGTAGCGCATGGATTAGCTAAACCCGTTCTTATTGGAAATATTAATTTAGTCAAAGAATTAGCTTTTAATAATAGCTTGAGCCTAGATGGCATTTCTATTGTAGACCCAAGCAATGATAGCCGTTCAGAAGCTTACGCCAATACTCTGCTTGATTTACGTAAAGCCAAGGGGTTAACCGAAGATCAAGCTAACGAAATGATTCAGCAGCCGCTCGTGTTCGCAAATTGTATGGTGCGCGCCGGAGATGCCGATGCTTGCGTGGCTGGCGCTCAGCACTCGACATCCGATGTGGTCCGAGCAGCTTTGCAGATTATTGGTGTAGCAAGTGGCGTTAAACTTGTCTCAAGCTTTTTTATAATGGTCACTAAGCACAGCGATGAACCCATCCTTTTCGCGGATTGCGCCCTTAACATTGCACCCGACCCGGCGCAGCTTGCCGATATCGCCATTTCAAGCGCAGAAAGTGCCTTCAATTTACTCGGTTTTGTTCCCCGTATCGCTATGCTTTCCTTTTCTACTAATGCAAGTGCGACGCACCCGCAGGTAGACAAAGTACGTGATGCAGTTGCGCTGATTAAAGCCGCCAAGCCAGACTTGAATGTAATTGGAGATATTCAATTTGATGCTGCGTTCAATGCCCAAACATTAAAAGCGAAATGGCCCGATACAACATTTACAGCTCCGGCAAATATTTTCATATTCCCCAGTTTAGAATCAGGCAATATTGCTTATAAAATAGCCGAACGCTTGGGCGGTGCATTACCCGTAGGACCAATTTTGCAGGGATTAAATAAGCCCGTAAATGACCTATCGCGCGGCAGTGATGTCGAAGCCATAATTAATACGATTATCGTTACGGCTAATCAAGTTCTTTGAATTCGACCTGCAGAAGCCAAAATAGGATCAGTCAATTTTTTCCACAATGGCGGAACAGCCACCATCCCTATTGCCCAAAAATAACTGATTGGTAAACGGGGTGCATTGGCTTCTAAGCCCAGAGCATAATACGGCAAATGTGGATGTACGTGATGGAAAGAGTGGTGTCCTACACGATAAGTAAAATAATTTGAAATTAGATGGTAAGAATCCCAAGAATGGCTCCCATCTAACTCTTCATATTCGCCATTTTTAACTGCTCGTTTCAAGCTATAGTGCTGAATATAATTTATCGCCTCCAAAATAAAATGCGCTCCTATCACTTGCCCAATAACAAATATTGCTGCGGTAAATCCTAGCCACACCGGGATAAGTAAAAAGAAAACGAACTGGCATACCAATGCACGTAGAAACCGATTTTTGTACAGTTTAGCTAAACTTGAATCACTGAGCTTCTTCGTCCTTGCAGCTTCAATTCTCCATGCACACTTGGCACTTTGCGGGATAGTTCGCCACCAATATGCCCAAAATGATTCGTTCATCCAAGCGGTATTCTTGTCAGTATCTGTTGCAGCTCGTACATGATGACTGGCTAAATGTATAATCTTATAGTGTGGATAACACAGAACTAGGCTCAGAAACTTGGTGTAGGCCATGGTCTATCTTCGTGCGCCGGTGGAGCAATTCATGGTTTGCTGCAAAACCAATGGCCCCAATTAAACTGAACGAAGCAACCATTGATGCTAGGCCTATATTACTTAGGCCGGAAGCTGCGTAAATAGCGACCAAGAAGAAAAATACGTACGAAATTGCGTAAATTCTGGGCGACCAGGCTAGTGCTTCTTGCTGAACCTCTGAAAATTGTTCCACTTTAAATACGCTGCTTTGCTTGGCATCAAATAGCAAATCCATCAACGGGATCAACGATATTGAAAGAACCAAAGGTAATAAAATAAATAGTTCTCCAATGAAAAGCCCCACAGACAACATACCAAAAAGGGTTAGCGGTAAGTAACAAAGAAATATATGTGTCGATGGGCCAATGTTTTTCATTTTACTTTCTTTAATATCAAGTCGTAGAGTACCAAGGACTGCATGACTGACGACTTTATCACTATGGAATCAATTTATCTCTATAGTCAAGAGGAGTTGGATCCAGTCTCTCGAAAATAATGTTATCTACATATCGCCTTGCGGCTTTTAAGCGTGCTGGTGTATTTATAGTCCAGCTGATTATCGGCAACCCTCTGCGCTTTAAACCCTGCATTCTCCAGCTTGAGAGCATATTGATTTCACAAGAAATAAAATCCGGCTTACTCATAAAGTTTAGCAAGCATTGGCTATACGCCACTTTTTTCCACCACGGTAGCTGGTACTTAAAATAGCGCTCGGTTATCTGGCCACGCAGCACCTCGGGTCGGTTTTTTACAAACCAGGCTAAACGATATGGATTAAACGCCACCACGGCGTAATCTCCTTTATACAGGTCTAATTCCAATGCTACGGCTTCATCCAAGGAACTTGAACCACCCCTTAGGCCCTTTACCTCGACCAATAGGGGTATTTGGCCCCTAACCAGTTGTAAAACTTGATTTAAGCTCGGAATCGCGTGATCAGTGTTTAAAACACGTAGTTCTTGTAGCGCAGCAAAAGTCGCGTCCTTAACCCTGCCACTGCCGTTGCTTAGGTGCTCTAAAGTGGCGTCATGAAAAACCACTACTTCTCCATCTTGGCTCAGTTGGACGTCTAGTTCTATACCATACCCCTTGTCGATGGCTGCACTGAATGCTGCTATGGTGTTTTCAGGTATATTGGGTTCACTATGTAGGCCGCGGTGCGCGAATGGTTTGTCGAACAACCAATGGCCGGTTTTTATCCGCATAACAACCTAAGCTGCTAATTTTAAAGCAATTTGAGCGGCGTAGTCTCTGGCTTGGGAGTCAGCGTGCAATACAGATTCCAAACTTCTATCGGCTTCTGACCCCAATCCACGCATAGTATCTTCTACAACTTTGACTATTTCAGTAAAGCCAATTCGCTTATTTAAAAAAGCTTCAACCGCCACTTCGTTCGCCGCGCTCAGCACAGTCGGCAGCGTTCCCCCGGCTTGTGCAGCTTGTGTTGCCAAACTCAATGCGGGAAAGCGCTCATAATCAGGCGGCAAGAAATCTAATCTAGAAAGCGAAATTAAATCCAGTGACTTAACCCCTGACTCTATTCTTTGTGGCCAACCCAAAGCATGTGCGATAGGGACACGCATATCCGAATCTCCCATCTGCGATAAGATTGAGCCATCTATATACTCAACCATAGAATGGATCACACTTTGCGGATGCACAACGATATCAATTTTTTCCGTCTGCAATGAAAACAATGCACAAGCTTCGATCAGCTCTAGGCCTTTATTCATCATTGTGGCCGAGTCCACCGAGATCTTTTTGCCCATCTTCCAATTAGGGTGCGAACAAGCTTGATCAGGCGTAATATTTGCAAAATCTTTGAGTGCTAAAGTTCTAAACGGGCCACCCGAACCGGTTAAGATCAGTTTCCTTACACCTTCACTCACTAAGTTACGTTTCGATTGCGTACTCCTAATGCGACTATTAAAGGGAGGCAAACACTGAAAAATAGCATTATGTTCGCTATCTAAAGGCAATAAAGTCGCGCCATATTTATCAGCTAAATTGACTATTTCCTCGCCCAGCATCACCAAGGGTTCTTTGTTTGCGATGAGTACTGTTTTACTCGATTTAACAGCAGATAAGGTTGAAAGCAAACCAGCAGCTCCGACAATGCCGCTCACCACAACATCTACCTCTGGCTCACTAGCCAGTTCGGTTAAAGCCTCTACCGAATCAACAATTTGGGTTGATAAGCCCTGCTGAGCACATTTTGTACGCAATAGTGCAGCCGCGTGTTGATCCGCCATGACCGCACATTTAGGTTTATGCTCAACACACTGCGCAAACATGGAATCCACGTCAGTATTCGCACTCAAGCCAAAGCAATTAAATCGATCCGGATGTTGCTTTAGCACATCCAAGGTATTTAAGCCTATCGACCCCGTAGAGCCTAAGATTACTACCTGACGCTTCATGTTATTGCCATGATAATGGGCCAGCTAAAAGCAAATATGGGCAGACCCGCAATTAGTCCGTCAATACGATCAAGCACACCGCCGTGACCAGGAATAAGATTGCCGCTATCTTTCATATCTGCCGCGCGCTTTAACTTGCTTTCCGACAAATCACCCACTACGGAGATAAAGCTAACTGCCATAGCTAGTAGCACTAATAAAACAAATTCAAAACCTGAAATTTGATCGATCAGGAAATAAGCCGCATAAACCAGACTTAAAACTACCGAGCCGATCACACCAGAGGCCACGCCCTCCCATGTCTTTCCAGGGCTAATTGACGGTGCTAGTTTATTTTTACCAAACCGCTTACCACCAAAATAAGCCAAAGAGTCTGCAGCCCAAACCATCATTAATGCCATCAACAACGTTGCGGGACCTTGCAGATGCAACACACTCAGTGCGACCCATGCGAACCATAAGGCAAAAACTCCGCGAACTAAGCTCCAGCTTCCCAATTTTATTGGCTGACTTAATCTGGTCGTTTGCCACAACCAGTAACAGCAAGCCACTGCCAAAATCCATGTCTTGGGCACATTAACGTAGTAAGTAATGGCGGCTAGTAGACTTAATAGAACCGCAGCTCGAATATAGCTCTCCAAGCTTTGTTTACATAATACTCTCCACTCATACAAACCCATAAGCATCAAAAGCAACGCAGCCACTGAAAACCACATGTTCGGCAATTGAAAAATAGCTAGTAAGGCTACAACCGCCATTACTAGTGCCGACACTACTCTTGTAAGCATTAGCTAAGCCCCGTGGTTATTTGCTCACCTGTCTTTCCGTATCGGCGTTGCCGGCTCGCGTACCAATCAATTGCTGTATCTAATGCTTTCTCGTTAAAATCTGGCCAATAAACATCGGTAAAATAGAGTTCACTATAGGCACACTGCCAGAGCAAAAAGTTACTAATGCGAATCTCCCCTCCCGTTCTTATTAATAGATCTGGGTCAGGAAGCTGTGCCGTATTCAAGTGCTTACTAATAGCTGCTTCGTCAATATTATCAACTTCAATTTCCCCCTGCGTAGCTAGCAGCGCAAGCTGTTTTGCCGCCTGTGCAATATCCCAACGCCCACCGTAGTTAATTGCGATGTTTAAATTAAGCCCTTGGTTATTGGAAGTTAAACTCAGAGCCTTGTCTATTTTATTTTGTAACCGTTTGGGAAAGGCGGCCAAATCACCCAAGATCGACAAACGGATATCATTTTTATGTAACCGCGCTAAATCGTCGCCCAATACCTTAGCGAGTAATTCGAGTAATAGTTTTACTTCTGTAGGTGGCCGATTCCAGTTTTCGCTGCTAAACGCAAATAAAGTTAAGTGCGCAACGCCACGCCGAGCCGCGTGTTCTACAATGCTGCGTACGGACTCAACACCCGCACGATGGCCTACTACTCGGGGCTTATTCTGGCGTTTCGCCCATCGACCATTGCCATCCATGATGATAGCAATATGCCTGGGAATCACCTTAGCGTGTTCTGACGATTGAGCACCCATCCCTTTAGGTTGAGTCGAATTCAGAAATGATTACAGGACGACGCTAACAAATTCGCGCTAAACTTCCATCACTTCCTGTTGTTTTTCTTCAACCGCTTCATCCATTTGCGCGACATACTTGTCTGTTAAATCTTGAATTTGCCCTTGCGCATGCTTGTCTTGGTCTTCCGAAATCTCCTTTTCTTTTTCTAAGTCTTTAACTTGGTTCATGGCATCACGGCGTATATTACGAATAGCAATTTTTCCATTTTCGCCTTCATTTTTAACGATTTTGGTCATTTCGATGCGACGTTCTTCTGTCATTGGTGGCAATGGGATACGAATGTGCTCACCAGCAGTCACTGGGTTTAAGCCTAAATCTGATTCCATAATTGCTTTCTCGATCACTGGCACCATATTTTTCTCCCACGGCTGTATAGACAGCGTTCTCGCATCGGCCACACCTACCGTGGCACACTGAGAAATTTGCGTAGGGCTACCGTAATAATCCACCATTAAATGATCGAGCAGACTGGTGTTAGCTCGGCCTGTACGAATGCGTACAAATTCATTTTTAATGGCCTCAACGCTTTTACTCATCCGGGTTTGCGCTTCTTTTAAAATTTCATCGATCATAATATTGCCCTAGACTTATTACCTACAATTTATGCCTCAACCAGCGTACCGACATCTTCACCCATCACTGCACGCATTAAGTTGCCTTCTTGGTAAAAGTTTAACACGCGAATAGGCAGTTTATTTTCTCTACATAGGGTAATTGCGGTTGCATCCATTACGCCTAGCTTTTTCTCAATAGCCTCGTCAAAACTAAGGTGCTCGTACCGCGTTGCAGTATTGTCTTTCTCTGGGTCAGCGGTGTATACACCATCCACGCGAGTTGCCTTAATCAACAAATCAGCGCCCATTTCTAAAGCCCGTAAGCTGGCCGCAGTATCCGTAGTAAACAAAGGGTTTCCGGTGCCAGTGGCAAAGATCACCACACGGCGTTTTTGAAGATGTTTAAGTGCCCGCGGGCGCACGTAAGGTTCGACTACTCCGGCAATATTTAAAGCCGACATCACCCTACATGGTTGGCCACAAGCTTCTAGTGCTTGCTGTAACGACAAAGCATTCATTGCCGTAGCTAACATGCCAATGTAATCAGAACCGATGCGGTCCATGCCCTTAGACGCAGCCTGCATGCCGCGAAAGAAGTTACCACCACCCACCACGATAGCGAGTTGTACGCCGGTATCAGCAATGGTTTTTATTTCTGCAGCGACCGAGGCAAGCATATCCGCCTCGATACCAAATTTAGCATCCCCTGCTAAAGACTCCCCACTTAACTTCAGCAATACTGTTTTATAAGCGGGGTTTGTCATAGTGTTATCGCTAAGCGGTGTGCCTATGCCTGCCCTACTTGGGCCATCACCTCGGCAACAAAGTCGTCTTCTTTCTTTTCGATGCCTTCGCCCACTTCGAAACGCTGAATTTGTAGCACGCTAGCGTTAGCTTCTTTAAGCAACCGTTCTACCGATTGATCAGGGTTTTTAACGAAAGGCTGGCCCAACAAGGTGTTTTCTTTCAAAAACTTCTTCATACGCCCTTCAATCATCTTCTCAATAATGTTGTCAGGCTTGCCGCTTTCTTGGGCTTGAGCAATAAAGATTTCTTTTTCTTTTTCTAGCAGCTCTGCTGGCATATCTGCCTCTGAAATACAGGCTGGGTTGCTTGCCGCGGTATGCATCGCAATATCGCGCGCCAACTCGGCAGTGCCGCCCTCAAGTTTAACGATAACGCCAATTTTAGCGCCATGCAAATAAGACCCTAATACGCCGCCGCCAGCTTGCACCGACTCAAAACGGCGCACAGAAATGTTCTCGCCAATTTTAGTAATCAGTGCTTGGCGCGCTGCTTCCACACCGCTAGCTGCTAGGGTGTCTAAATCAGCGGGTTGGCCAATCAGCACCTTATCGGCCACATCAGCTGCGAATGTTTTGAAACCCTCATCCTTAGCAACAAAGTCAGTCTCAGAATTGATTTCAACC
This sequence comes from Candidatus Poriferihabitaceae bacterium, assembly GCA_965237485.1. Lineage (GTDB taxonomy): Bacteria > Pseudomonadota > Gammaproteobacteria > Arenicellales > Poriferihabitantaceae > JAAELZ01. The sequence continues at coordinate 328,059 of CBDEFQ010000009.1, forward strand.
ATCGCGATAGCAGAACCATCTGCCGCTTCTGCTCGTACAATCACGCCTTCAGCCGCTATACGACCTGCCTTTTTCGCGGCCGCATCCGCACCTTTCTTACGTAACTCTTCAATCGCCGCTTCAATGTCGCCGTCAACCTCAGATAGAGCTTTTTTGCAATCCATCATGCCAACACCAGTGCGTTCGCGTAACTCTTTAATCAATGCTGTTGTTAATGCCGGCATTTTGACTTCTCTTTATATTAGGGATCTTAGGGTTTAACTTACTTAATACTTAAGCCAGTTTCTTCGCTTGAGAAACCCACTCTTCGCGTTCGATACGGCCTTTAAAACTCAACTGTGTGTCGATTTCTTCAATTTCTTTGGCTTTCAAAGCGGCAATTTGCGCGAAAGTGGTAATGCCCATCGCTTGTAATTTACCCTCGATCACTGGGCCAATGTCATTGATTTCCGTTAGATTATCTGTTGATGCAGGCGCATTCTCTTTTTTAGCTATTGCTACCTTTTTCTTAGCAACCTTCTTTTTGGCTACTTTCTTTTTAGCAACTTTCTTATTCGCCTCTTCGGAAGCTTCTTCTTTTGCTGGCGCAGCTTGCGCTTCCTGATCTGCAACTTCTTCTTTTGCGACTGGAGCTTCCTCTACTGCTATAACCTCAGCAACAGCTTTAATCTTTGCCACTTTTTTGACGGTCTTAACTTTGGCCGTAGCTTCAACTTCTGCACCTGATTCTTCTTCTGCATCATCCTTAGTCAATGCAGATGCCTGTGAAGTTAACGAGGCTAGGCGTGAGTCATTTATGGTATCCGCTGCCGCAGTCAAATACAGACGAATAGCACGAATCGCATCGTCATTACCCGGCACAACATAATCGATACCACGCGGGGAGCAGTTGCTATCCACGATAGAAACAACAGGAATACCTAACTTATTGGCTTCGTTAACCGCAATATAGTCATACTCACGATCAATCACGAAAAGCGCGTCAGGCAAGGTGTTCATTTCTTTAATCCCAGATAAGCTGCGCTCTAATTTGGCCTGCTCACGGGTGAACTGTAACGCTTCTTTCTTGCGTAGCTTGTTGATTTCTCCACTTTCAATCATGCTGTCCATTTCTTTGAGGCGCTTAACAGAATTCTTAATCGTCTTGAAATTAGTCAACATACCGCCTAACCAACGGAAATTAACATAAGGCATACTACAACGCTGTGCCTCAGTTTCAATAAGCTTACTGGCTTGGCGTTTGGTGCCTACGAACAAAATCTTGCCGCCGCCTGCAGCAATACTGCCTAAATAATTTAGAGCATCGTCAAGCATCGGCTTAGTTTGCTCTAAATCAATAATGTGTAATTTGTTGCGCTCACCAAAAATATATGGCTCCATACGCGGGCACCAATAGCGTGTTTGATGGCCAAAGTGGCAACCCGCCTCTAACAACTTACGAATAGTAATATCTGACATGATAACTCTACATTTTTCTGGGTTATTTCCTCCACGAGGCAGCCGTACTAACTCATTGAATTATTTACAATGAGCACCCAAGTAAGGCACTGTCTCTCGTGTGTGTATTTAGGGTTCGAAAACCCCAGTAATTTCGAGCGCGCGATTCTACCCCAAGCCATTGCTTAACGAAAGGGATTCTGCGAGCATAAGCCCTGTTTTTTGAAGATTTCTTAAACTGTACGCCGATTATGATCAAAACCGCCGAAGAAATAGAGAAAATGCGTGTTGCAGGGCGCCTCGCTGCCGAAGTTTTAGATTTTATTGAGCCACATATCATCGCTGGCATAAGCACAGATGAGCTAGATCAGCTTTGCCGCAATTACATTGTCAACGAACAGCAGGCCATACCCGCGCCGCTAAATTACCACGGCTTTCCCAAATCAATTTGTACCTCTGTAAACCACGTTATTTGCCACGGCATCCCGGCGGACAAAAAGCTCAAGAAAGGCGATATCATTAATGTTGATATAACCGTGATTAAGGACGGCTATCACGGTGACACTAGCCGCATGTTTTTTGTTGGTAAGCCTTCGATAATGGCCAAGCACCTTACCGAAACAGCCTATGAGTGCATGATGATAGGAATTGATTTAGCGCAACCCGGTGTGACTTTAGGGGACATCGGCCATGCCATTCAACAGCATGCTGAGGGACGTAATTATTCGGTGGTGAGAGAATATTGTGGCCATGGCATTGGTGCGAAATTTCATGAACCACCACAAGTTTTACACTATGGCAAACCTGGAACAGGAATACGCGTAGAAGAAGGCATGACCTTCACCATCGAGCCGATGATCAACGTGGGTAAAAAAGATACTAAATTATTGAAAGATGGCTGGACAGTGGTTACGCAAGACCGCTCATTATCAGCGCAATGGGAACACACCATTTTGATCACTGCAACTGGCAGCGAGATTCTCACCAAGACTAGTTAAAATCTGTTGTGACTTTTGTCGACCCTCTTATCCCGCCGTTAGATCCGACAGCAGGTCTAGGCACCTTCGAGAAATGTAAAACAGCACTGCAATCAGGCAGAAACAAACTGATTTCGATGCATGAGCAAAAGCATGATATTGAAGAAGTCGTTAAAGCCACCTCTGATCTAATCGACAGCGTATTGCTACAGCTCTGGGAACACCACTTTGCCTCACACTCCCCCAAAACCCTTACATTGCTTGCAGTCGGCGGATACGGGCGAGGCGAATTAAACCTTAACTCTGATATCGATTTACTGATTCTAAGTAAAAATGAGTTAGACCAAACCACCGAAGCAGAGATTCGCACTTTTATTCAGATCCTCTGGGATTTAAATATGGAAGTTGGGCACAGCGTACGTAGTTTGGATCAATGCATTACGGTAGCCACCGCTGACGTCACTATCATGACTAATCTATTGGAGGCTAGGTCGTTGTTAACAGATATGCACTTAAACCAGCACTTGCAAAAAGCTATACGCAAACAATCAATCTGGCCTAACCAAACCTTCTTCAAGGCCAAAGTGGAGGAACAAGCAGCACGCCATGAAGCTCTGGATGACACCGCTTATAAGCTAGAGCCTAATATCAAGTCCAGCCCCGGCGGTTTACGTGACTTACAAACTATCAGCTGGATGGCAAACCGAATATTCGGTGTGCTCAGCTTGGAAGATGCTTCAGCGACAAGCTTTGTAGAGCAAGGGGAGAAGGAATCTTTGATTCGTAACCGTAATTTGCTGTGGCGTATTCGCAACTGCTTACATGTTGCGAGCAAGCGTAGCGAAAACCGAATTTTATTTAATTATCAACCCGAAATTGCCAGCTATTTTGGTTTAACAGATAGCGATGATCAATTGGCTATTGAGCAGTTGATGCAACAATATTATCGAGCGGCTAAAGAAATCAGACGTTTGAATGAATTTATTCTGCAGCAAATCGAACACAGCTTCATTACTGAACCTGAACAAATTCTGCCCTGCTCAGACGAGCGGTTTTACATCGTTAACAATCATCTAACCCACAAAAAAGCGGATATTTTTAAGCAAGATCCGAGCGCTATTTTGGGTATTTTTGTGGTGTATCAACGCGATGCTAATATCAAAAATTTTAGCACCTCAACTGTACGTGCTATTCGAGCGCATTTACATCTGATCGATGAAGCCTTTCGTAACGATGCGAAAAATCTACACACGTTTTTGTCGATTTTTACCTATGACCTTGCACTTACTCGAACCATTAGAAAGCTAGATACTTACGGAGTTTTGGGGCGCTTTTTACCCGTTTATGGACGTATTGCGGGGCAAATGCAACATGATTTATTCCATGCTTATACGGTAGACGCGCACAGTCTATTTGTAGTGAGAAACTTACGCCGCTTTGCACAAACGCAGTTTGATCATGAATTCCCCGAACTCAGCGACATCATGTGCAAAACTCGTCAACGTCATCGGGTTTATTTGGCAGGTTTATTTCACGACATCGCAAAAGGCCGTGGCGGCAATCATGATACAGAAGGTGCGATAGAGGCGCGTAAATATTGCACTCTATTGCGCATGCCACCTGATGATGTAGAGCTTGTGGCTTGGCTAGTGCAAAACCATCTACAGATGTCGAAGGTATCGCAACGCGAAGACCTATCTGACACTGAAGTGATTGATAAATTCGCAGCACTGGTTGGGAATCAAAATTACTTGGACAATTTATATTTACTCACCGTGGCAGATATTCGAGCTACCAGCCCTGCCACATGGACTGCTTGGAAAGGTCACTTACTTAGTCAGTTGTACAATAAGACCACACGCGCATTCGGTAATGCCGAACAAGAACGCGAAGTCGACGATCGGGCCAAAAGTAAACGGCGCAAGAACGACACTGCACAATTACTAAAGAATTCAGTAAACGTCCGAACACTTAACCAATATTGGGCGATGTTAGACGAAGAGTATGTCCTTTCACATCGGCCGGCCACTATGGCTTGGCATGCGCAAAAAATATGCTCAGCTTCAGCACTGGACATGCCAGTGGTCGATACGCGTTACTTGACAGAATATGAGGCCCAGCAGTATCTGATTTATACAGCAGACTCTCCGTATGTTTTACCCGCAGTCACGCGCGCATTCGACGAACTGGGGCAGAGCATTTTGCAAGCGCGGATTCATACCGCAAACCCAGGTTTTACCATCTTACTTTTTACCGTAACCAATATGGCGGCCGAACAAGCACCTGAAGATGCTGAGTTAAAACAAAATGCGGATGCGGTTCGTGACGCATTAATCGAGACTCGTTCACAACCCAGCGCCAAAAAGCGCTTGCTGCCAAGAGTATTAAAGGAATTCGATTTCAAACCTGAAATAAACGTCTCCCAAGTGTCTGAACAAGGCAATATCAGCCTCACTATAGTTGCGCTGGACGAACCAGGTTTAATCAACAAAATTTCTAAAGTATTTGCCCAATGCCAGGTTAGATTAATCAGTGCCAGTATTACTACAGTGGGCGAAAAAGCCGAGGATATCTTTACAGTAGGTCACCCTTCTAAGGCCAAGCCACTGACAGACGATCACGCCGCGCAGTTAAATGCTGCTTTGACCACTCTACTAAGTAATCGCGCGGCTTCACCGTGATGCAAAAGCGTTCGGAGCTAATTGATCAATTTCTCGCAGACACGCCATGGGCTAAAGCTGTTAGGCGGCCGCTCGACCAAGATGCTTCGTTTCGCCAATATATAAGATTAATTCTGGACGACCAGTCGGCGATGTTAATGGACGCGTCGCCTCCAGAAAAGTCGGTTAGCGAGTTCGCTGCGCTTGCCAAACATATAAATGCAATAGGTGTAAAAGCACCCAATATTTTCAAATCAGACAATGAAAACGGCTTGCTGTTGTTGGAAGACTTGGGCGACACCACCTTCACTCAAGCCTTAACGCAGGGGTATAACGAAGTGGATTTATATGCACTTGCGATTGACTGCTTGATCAAATTGCATAGCTCAGATCGCTCCACTACGGTACATATTGGTCGTTATAATCAAGATGCACTCAATGCAGAAGCGGGTTTATTAATCGATTGGTTTTATCCATTCGTTAAGGGAGAGAAAGCCTCTACAGAAATCTCACTTTCTTTCTTTACTGCGTGGGAGCACGTTTTTAGCATGTTAGCACCAACCGCAAATACTTTAGTGTTACGTGATTACCATATTGATAATTTAATGGTGATAAAAACTAAAAACAGCCTAAGTTGTGCGGTGCTAGATTTTCAAGACGCCTTGATCGGCCACCCAGCTTATGATTTGGTTTCTTTGCTGCAAGACGCGCGTCGCGATATTTCTGCAGACCTCACGTCGAAAATGCTAGATAGATATTTTGCTGATTTACCACAGCACTCGAACCCCAGCTTTATGGCTTGGTATACAGCCTTAGGTACACAACGCCATTGCAAGGTGCTCGGCATCTTTGTACGATTATGCCAGCGCGATCAAAAAAAACATTACTTAGCGCACCTACCTAGGGTTATAGGCTTATTGCAACGCTGCTTGAGCGACCCCATTTTAAAACCTGTCGCATTGTGGTTTGATCAGCATCTTGATTTAAACCGCGCAATCAAAAACACAGACTAAACACCATGCTAGCAAAAAACGCGGCTACCCAAGCCATTTACCTTAAAGACTATACCCCACCCGCTTTTTTGATTAGCCACTGCGATCTAACATTTGATTTAACGGCGAATAACACCAAAGTAAAAGCAAGCTATAGAATAAAAGCAAACCTAGAAAACCGTGCCAACACCTTGATAATGGACGGCGAAAACCTAAGGTTGCTGAATATCGCAATCAACGACAAAGCCCTGACCGAAAGCCAATATAAGGTGGATGGCGATGAACTGCACGTGTTTGATGTGCCCGAAAAATTTGAGTTAACCGTTGAAAACACCAACAACCCCGCAGCGAACACTGCCTTAAGCGGCTTATATCAATCAGGTGATATGTTATGCACTCAATGCGAAGCGCAAGGTTTTAGGCGTATTACTTATTCACTGGACAGGCCAGATGTCCTCAGCACTTATAAAGTAACCTTACGCGCCTCTCACAAGGATTACCCCTTGCTGTTATCCAACGGTAATTTAATAGATTCAGGCAAAAATGAGGACCAGCATTGGGCGTGCTGGCACGACCCTCACCCTAAGCCAACATATTTATTTGCTCTGGTTGCTGGCGACTTAAGCCGCGTTAGCGATCAGTTTGTCACTAAAAGTGGACGCACGGTGGATTTGCACATTTTAACCAGACCAGAAGACCAAGATAAAACCCACCACGCAATGCAATCACTCAAGCGATCAATGAGCTGGGACGAACAAGTATACGGCCTAGAATATGACTTAGACGTTTTTCATATTGTTGCGGTGAGTGATTTCAATATGGGTGCAATGGAAAACAAGAGCCTTAATATTTTTAACACTCGCTATGTTTTAGCTAACCCGCAAATTGCCACCGACGGCGATTACCACAACATCGAAGGTGTGATTGGCCACGAATACTTTCATAATTGGTCGGGCAACCGCGTCACCTGTCGTGACTGGTTTCAATTAAGCCTAAAAGAAGGTTTTACTGTTTTACGCGACCAAACCTTTAGCGCCGATATGGGTAGCGAAGGCGTGCAGCGCATCAATGATGTTATTCGTTTACGTACAGCGCAATTTACGGAGGATGCTGGCCCCACTGCGCATTCTGTTAGGCCTGAAAGCTATGAAGAAATTAACAATTTTTATACTGCCACGGTATATGAAAAAGGTGCTGAAGTGGTCGGCATGTTACGCACCTTATTAGGCACTGAAGACTTTAGAAAAGGCACCGATTTATATTTTAAGCGCTTCGACGGTCAAGCCGTAACAACAGACGATTTTATTGCCTGTATGGAGGAAACCAGCAACCGTGATTTTAGCCAATTTAAACGCTGGTACAGCCAAGCTGGCACACCTGTTTTAGAAGTAACGACAAGTTACGACCCTAAAACAGAAACGTTCACACTTAACTTTAAACAAACAGTCCCCGACACACCGGGGCAAACTAATAAGCAGCCCACTTTGATTCCAGTACGCTGTGCTTTGCTAGGCGAGATTGGTCAACGTACTAACTTTGATCTCGATGGCAAAGTCAGAGATGAAGCCGTGCTAGAAATCGGCCAAGGCGAACAAACCTTTGTACTGAACAAGGTAACTGAATGCCCTACTCCGAGCTTGCTGCGCGGTTTCAGTGCTCCAGTCAAACTTGAGATTGAGCAAAGCAACGACACACTCAGCTTTTTGATGGCACATGACGACGACCCTTTTAACCGATGGGAAGCATCACAATCTGCGGCATTAGATGAAATCGAGCAGTGCATGGCCAGTGATTCTCCCAGTGATTTAATTGGCAATTACAAACTAAACGCACACTACGCCAAAGCCATCGAGAACATTCTCGATGACCAAACTACAGACCCCGCATTACTAGCGCAATTATTGAGCCTACCCAGCGAATCAATCATTAGCCAAGGCCAATCAGTTATCGATCCTGATCTGGTTCACGTTGCGCGCGAGCAGGTTATCAGCCTAATCGCAGAACAATTCAACAATAAGTTGATGGCACGATACCGACAAAGCTTCGACGTGAATAATGGCAACTGGAATACGCGGCAAGTAGCGCACCGTTCACTCAGAGACACCTGCTTAAGCATCCTGTCTCGTTTAAATACACCACAAAGCCAAACGCTAGCGTTCACACAATACGAGAACGCCCAGTGCATGACAGACACCATTGCGGCTATGAGTAATATTATTAGCTCAAGCCACGCAGAACGCCAAAGCGTGGTGATCGATTTTCATAGCAAATGGCAGAAAGAAGATTTGCTCATCTACAAATGGCTGTCCTTACAAGCCACACAGCAAAACCAGCATTCGCTAGAAACAGTAAAAATCTTAACCGACCACGTGGACTTTGATCGAACCAACCCTAACAAAGTGTTTTCGTTAATCGGTGGATTCTTACACAGTAATCCAACAGGTTTTCATCAATTATCTGGTGAGGGTTACGCCTTCGCATCCGAGTGGGTGCTTATCTTAGATGCCTTAAACCCCCAAGTGGCATCACGCATGGTGCAGTGTTTTAACCAGTGGAAACGCTATGATAACGACCGCCAAGCGATGATGAAACAAGAGATGGTTAAGATTTCCAAGCATGAAGGCTTATCACCGGATGTCAGTGAAATTATCAACAAAGCACTGGGCTAATACTGAGCTAATGAACAAAGATGTAGATCTAAGCAATATAAAAGCTTTGGTGTTTGATAAAGATGGCACCTTAATCAACTTAGTGCTAACTTGGCTACAACCGATGCGTGAATGCGCTCAATTGGTAGCAAATGCGGTGGGGCAGCCCGATATTGCCGAACAATTACTGATTGATGGTGGCTATCGACCTGCTACCAATGATTGGACCAACGATGCCATTCTCGCTTATGGCGATGAAAAAAACTTATTAGAACTATGGTCGAAGCGAGCGGGAAAGGAAGCCGTTGATTCAGTCAAACACCAATTTGCTGCAATCACCGATAAAGCCGTTACTAACTCCGCGCCTATGGTCGATAATTTTCAAACCATAATCAAAACCCTCAGCGAACATTTTGTTTTAGGTGTTGCCTCCATGGATTCAGAACAAAATATTGACGCAACGTTAAGCAGTCTTGAAGTTGACCAGTATTTTAGTTACACCTGCGGAGCCGATAGCGGTTTTGGCGTTAAACCTAGCGGCGGCATGACCACCGCATTTTGTAATGCGATGGGTATTCCCCCTTCACAAGTCGCGGTAGTTGGGGATAGTATGCATGACATGCATATGGGACATAACGCTGGGGCGATCTCGATTGGCGTTACGTCTGGCGGGCATGATCGCGCTGAGCTTGAAGAAACAGCGGAGGTTGTGCTTGGAGATATTTCAGAATTGCCTGAGTTATTTAAATTAAAAGGCTAGCTTTTCCCAATCGATACGCGTCAGTTACGTATGATGTTTCCCGAATTTACGGAAACCCGGTTATATTCACCCATCCTAAAATTGCATTGGGGTGTTTAGTTGAGTTTGAAAAAGTGCAAAGCTACCTTAGATTAAGTCTGTAACAAAGCACTTAACGGGCTGCGCACCCCTTCCGCCCCTTGTTTTAAAATATGTGTATAAATTTCCGTTGTCTTAACGTCGCTGTGGCCTAACTGCGATTGCACCGTCCGAATATCAACACCCGCTTGCAGTAAATGGGTCGCAAACGAATGTCTTAATGTATGCGAGCTCACTTGTTTAATAATACCCGCTCGCTTAGCAGCTAATTTAATGGCCTTGTTTATCGCAGATTCGTCCGCGTGGTGGCGTCTAATTTCACCGGATACCGGCTGCGCACTAAGCCGAACGGACGGAAATAAATACTGCCAGCCGAGGCTTTTGTTGGCATTCCTATATTTCTTGTCTAATGCGTCGGGTAACCAAACGCCCGCAAAGTTAGGCACTTCGCAATCTTCTTCTAATAAAACACCTACCTTTTTAATCTGCGTATTTATAGCGGGTATTAACTCCGGTGCCAGTGTGGTTAAGCGATGCTTGTAACCCTTACCATTCCAGACCCGTACCTGTTTATAGCTGGTATCAATATCATTAACCCGCAACCGTACCAACTCCATTCTTCTCAAACCTGAGCCATAAAGCAAACCCACCATCAACTTGTGCTTCGGCTCAACCTGCTTTAGTAAGTTTTGCACTTCGTTTTGCGTTAAAACCGTAGGTAACTTAGCCTGCCTTCTAGCGCGGCTAAATTGCTTCAAATCACCCAAAGGCTGATCAAGGTACTTGTTGTATAAGAAGGCTAACGCACTTAACGCCAAAGATTGGGTACTGATTGAAACCTTTCTAGTGACGGCCAAATAAGTGAGATAACGCTCCACCTCTGCGTACCCCATGTCCTTCGGATGCTTTCGCTGCGAAAACTTGATATAGTCTGTAATCCAGTTTAAATAGGAGTTGATGGTTCGCTTACTATATCGCCTAACCGCCATATAGTTCACAAGATCATTCAAAAATGGCGACGAGGTTTTCAAAGCTTGCAATTAGTCTATTAAGTGGATAATATCCTACTATATAAATATGATATTCGTCAAATCTGAATATATATAGTTTGTTAACAATATGTTGCATGCTATTTAAATATTAAATATAAATTCATAAAACTATCGCGCATCCCGATAATAATGTTATGTAGGACAACGTCCTTCATAACGTACTGTTATGTCATGAGGATATTGTGAGATTTATTATATTGACTATGCTTTTGGTTTCTTCTGCTGGTTATGCGGTAGAAATACCAAAAAATGGAAAGTTAAACTACTTAGGCAACGGCTGGGAGTGCAAAAAAGGCTTTTACAAATCTGGCGGGCAATGCCATGTAGTTAAAATTCCTCAGAACGCAAAACTAAATTACTTGGGCAATGGCTGGGAGTGCAAAAAAGGCTTTTACAAGTCTGGCGGGCAATGCCATGCAGTTAAAATTCCCCAGAACGCAAAACTAAATTACTTAGGCAATGGCTGGGAGTGCAAAAAAGGCTTTTACAAGTCTGGCGGGCAATGCCATGCAGTTAAAATTCCCCAGAACGCAAAACTAAATTACTTGGGCAGTGGCTGGGGGTGCAAAAAAGGCTTTTACAAATCTGGCGGGCAATGCCATGTAGTTAAAATTCCTCAGAACGCAAAACTAAATTACTTGGGCAATGGCTGGGAGTGCAAAAAAGGCTTTTACAAGTCTGGCGGGCAATGCCATACAGTTAAAATTCCTCAGAACGCAAAACTAAATTACTTGGGCAATGGCTGGGAGTGCAAAAAAGGCTTTTACAAGTCTGGCGGGCAATGCCATGCAGTTAAAATTCCCCAGAACGCAAAACTAAATTACTTGGGCAATGGCTGGGAGTGCCTGCAAGGATATAAAAAGTCCTCCGCCTCTTGTATTGCTATGACGGCAACAGAAATTAAAAGGCAGAAAGAAAGGGCGGCAGCAATTGCCTTAGAAACACAAAAGCGACGTGCTCAAGGCGTTAGCGGTGATGATTGCGAAACCGAGTACAAAACAAATGCTGAAGTCTGCGTAGAAATCACTGGTGGCGACATTGATTGTAATGAGAGTTATAGTGGTAACTACTATAACGATTGTGACGTTTCACTAAGCTATGATGTTAATACAGACTATAGAGGCGGCGCCTATTTAGATGTTGAAGTTGAGTGTACTGTGGAAGTTGAATACAAAGGCCGGAATACTTATTCAACACAGTCAGATTCGAGTAGCGATGATGAATCTCATAGCTTATATGCACACGGCAGTGATAGTGAAACTTTGAACTTCAATTTTTCTTTTAGTTCTTATGAAAAAATCATAAGCGCCAAAATAAGTGGCGCTGAGTGTGAAATTGATAGTGTGGACATGTACTAGACATAACAAGGCGCTGCTGTCGGACAAATTTTCCGCAGTGCTCCAAATTTGCCGCAGAGCGCGGCGTTATAACTCACTCACAGTTTTAGGTAAGAGATAAATGGAAGAAAAACATTGGCTAGATATAGTTATAGCAATAGGAAGCATTGCTACTCCTATTTTGGTAATAGTTCTTACCGGATTACGCAACATTGGGTATGGACTTTTTGTCTAGCAAGTTGACTCATTGTCGTTCCACACGATATATCGATGATTAGCATTAGCCCATTCGTCGTCAATTTCAATCAGAATGGCACTGACTAATCGTAACCAAGCCTCTCGGTTAGGAAAGACCCTGACCAAGCGGGTTCGCCGCTTAAGTTCTTGTTGAACCGTCCGTTCAATGCGGTTGGAGGTTCGCATTTTCTTTTGGTGTCTATCTGGCAAGGCAAACACATTTAACCCTTCAGGCACATTGTTTTCTAGCCACTGCGCCAAGTGAGCATGCTTTTCCTGGTACTGGCTCACAAGGACTTTTAGATTAACCTGAGCAGCTGCCATATTGGGTGCATTCCAAACACTACGCAGCTCACCACCAATGCGCTGCTTGATCTTGTGATTGGGGCATGATGCATTGCATTCTGCGCCAGATGAAACTGGCAACGCTGCCAAGGTATACCTGGGAACACTGCCTTTCTAGCGGCTTTTAAGCCACTGTGATCATCACTGACAATAAACTCAATACCATGTATGCCCCGGTCAACCAAGCCTTTGAGGAACGCTCGCCAGTTAACCTCGGCTTCATTAAGCACCATTGCCGTTCCTAATACGCAACGCCGTCCACAAGGCAATACACCCAGCGCACTCAACACCGCCATATCAATCACTTGGTGGCCCTCACGCACCTTTTCATAACGCGCATCAAGGATTAGGTAAGAGACTTTACCCAAAGGACGATCACGCCAGACTTTTAACGCCTCATCCATGCTCTGGTTAGCCCGTGAGACCGGTGTAGAGGAGATGCTTTCAATACCCATGCTCTGCATGACTTTTTCGACTCGGCGCGTGCTAACGCCCGTCACGTACATTTCAGCAACGGTCAGCATCATCGCACGTTGGCTGCGTAAGCCGCGTTCTAGCGATTGAGGGTAAAAAGGTTCATCAACGTGTTTAGCGGTCTTTGGGATACGCAGATTGAGCGTACCGGCTTGCGTATCGATACGCTTATCCTGGTAGCCATGGGCAAACCCTGGCCGGTCTTGGCTATGCTCATAGTGTGATGCGCCTGGAAACGGCTCTCTTTCAATCTTCATCGCCTCATTGAGCAGTGCGGTGAGCACGGGGCGCATGGCATCGGGGCCTTCTGAGATGTGTGTTCCACTACTACGTCAAATACGTTATTATTTGATTGGGTCATTTGGGTGTCTCCAGTATGTTAATTGCTTAAAACAGGGAACGCACAAATGGCTCAACTTACAAGACACCAAGATAGAAAATTTGAATAAATCAAAAATTCGAAAAAATTCCCCCTAGGGGGAAAAGGCCATACTGCTCTATCTAATATAAAAGTCCATACCTGAAGTTACAGTATCTTTGTCACGAGATTAGATCAATACCTCTACACCTCACAAGTATTTATTCGATGCATATTATCAGATTGTTACTTAGACAATAGACTCCGGGTAAGACTTGTAGAAAGCTTCCTAAAGGAACCATGGGACGAATCAAAGACAGCGATCCCCAAATAAATTACTTTAGGATTGGATATGAACTCATTAACTTTTAGATGAAAGTTAATATTCATCTTCAGACTACTTAGTAAGCCCTTTCGCTAACTTTTGAACAAAAGTTAGCGAGGCTGGGAATGTCCGCTTTCCCTACCTAGTTTATTATCTGAAAAACACCTGACTGCCTCAGATAAGTATACAAGAGCCAACGCCAAAAGGAACGTTTGCACAATAAAACAACAAGCCGTAACTCGTCAACCTCCCTTCAAAAAAATGACAAGCACTCCCTGTTTTTACTATAAAAGCCCTCTACAAAATATACCGCGATAGGTCTTGGTCTTGCGCCAACTCTAATAAATGGGCGTCCACGTAGGCGGAGTCCACCGTCACGCTCTCACCTGAGCGGTCTGAGGCCTCATAGGAAATAGTCTCAAGCAAGCGCTCCATAACAGTATGTAAGCGCCTCGCACCGATATTCTCGGTACTGTCGTTCACTTGCCACGCTACTTCAGCAATACGTTTTACGCCATCTTCGCTGAAATCAAGTTCTACTCCTTCGGTGTGTAATAGTGCGCTGTACTGTTCGGTAAGACTCGCATCAGGCTCCGTTAGGATGCGCACAAAGTCTTCTACTTCTAGCGCACGTAACTCTACCCGAATTGGTAGGCGACCTTGTAACTCTGGAATTAAATCTGAAGGCTTCGCGAGCTGAAAAGCGCCTGATGCAATAAACAAAATATGGTCGGTTTTAACGCTGCCGTGTTTAGTTGAAATTATTGAACCTTCTACTATCGGCAGTAAGTCGCGCTGCACGCCTTCACGCGACACTTGTCCACCGCTTTGGCCTTGCCCTTCTCGGCCGACAATTTTATCGATCTCATCTAAAAACACGATGCCCTGTTGCTCGACTCGCTCTATCGCTTCAGTTTTTATGTCGTCTTGGTTTACTAATTTACCTGCTTCTTCTTCTGTCAGTGCTCTAAGCGCATCCTTTACTAACATCTTACGCGGCTTCTTTTTATCTTTACCGAAGCTCTGGAACATTTCTTGCAATTGATTCGACATCTCTTCCATGCCGGGTGCCCCCATAATTTCTACCTGCGGAGCGGCCAATTGAACCTCAATCTCAATTTCTTTTTCATCCAAGTCACCTTCGCGCAACTTCTTTCGAAAAAGTTGACGCGCAGCACTGTTTTTATCTTCGCCATCGGTATCACGTCCTGGTGGGACAAACACATCTAAAATACGTTCTTCAGCCGCATCTTCAGCACGCGCATTAAATTTCGCCATAGCTTGTTCGCGAGTTTGCTTAATCGCCATCTCAAGCAAGTCGCGAATAATCGAATCGACTTCACGGCCAACATAACCTACCTCGGTAAATTTGGTAGCTTCCACCTTGATAAAAGGTGCATTAGCCAATTTCGCCAAACGGCGAGCTATTTCAGTTTTACCCACGCCGGTTGGGCCAATCATTAAAATATTCTTTGGGGTAATTTCGCCGCGCAAGTCTTCGTCTACTTGGCTGCGGCGCCAGCGGTTACGTAATGCAATGGCCACCGCGCGTTTTGCATCACTCTGCGCAACGATGTGTTTATCAAGCTCATTAACAATTTCCCTTGGCGTCATCTCGCTCATCTTAAATTTCCCATTACAGCTCGAGTTCTTCGATGGTTAAATTGTGATTGGTGTACACACAAATATCAGCAGCAATCTTAAGGCTTTTTTCTACAATGTCTCGCGCACTCATATCGGTGTTCTCGGTTAAAGCCAGTGCGGCTGATTTTGCAAAAGAACCACCTGAGCCAATCGCCATGACGTCATTTTCTGGCTCAATCACATCACCATTCCCTGAAAGTATCAACGAGGCTGATTCATCTGCTACCATTAACAAAGCTTCTAACTGACGCATACTGCGCTCTGTTCGCCAGTCTTTTGCAAGCTCAACCGCAGCACGCACCAAATGACCTTGATGGCGTTCAAGCTTACCTTCAAAACGTTCAAACAAGGTAAAGGCATCTGCAGTACTGCCCGCAAACCCAGCAATTACTTTGTCATGGTATAAGCGACGTACTTTGCGGGCGTTGCCCTTCATCACAGTATCGCCCATAGAAACTTGCCCATCACCACCGATAACAACCTTGTTACCGCGACGAACAGATAAAATAGTGGTGCCTTTGAATTGAGCCATAAATACTGCAACGTAGCGTGAATTAAATTTAAATAAGGACTAAGCCCAATTTATCAAGCAGCGTTAATCAACCAGCTTTAGTGAGGGTTTGCTTTTATCGGTAGATTTTTTACTTGGTTTGGTTGTTACGCCTTTTAAGGGTGTTTTTGCTTGCGCCGATTTACGAGGCCCTGACTTACCTTTAGTCTTGGCCTTATCTTTTGCCGTAGTTTGATTTAGCGTTGCTGTCAATTTTGGTGCGTTGGATATTTTCGCTTTTTGCTCAGAAGCTAAGCGAGGCTCTTTTGAGCTGCCTAGAATTTCGGGAAATACACAACCTTGGCCATTTTCCTTGGCATAAATAGCGCGCACCGAAGCTATAGGGATATTAATGTCCTTAGGTTTGCCGCCGAAACGTGCGTTAAACAATATCCAATCATTGCCCATCTCCAGATGATGAACTGCGTCATAGTCTAAGTTCATCACGATGGTGCCGTCAGTAACCAAATTCATCGGCACCACCGTGTCCTTGACCGTAGCATCTACCAACAAATAGGGGGTAAAACCTTGGTCTGTGCACCATTCATGAATGGCGCGAATCAGATAAGGCGTTGTTGCTGTCAATCTAAAACTCTTCGTTCAATTCCATTTCTTGTTGGCTTAGGCTAGTTTTAAACTGCTCACGCGCGAACAAACGACTGGCATAATCTTTAATGGGCTGGGCTTTGTCTGGCAGCTCAATGCCAAGAGATTTTAGCCTCCACAACAGCGGGGCAATGATGACGTCAACCAGTGTGTAATCTTCACCAGTAAAGTACGGCTGGTGATTAAACAAGGGTGACAATGAAGTTAAGCCGTCACGAATATTACGCTTACCTTCTTTAGACAGTTCACTTCCACTAGCAATCGCTTCGTCAACTTGATCAATCCAATCGCGTTTCATGCGCGCGATGGTTAATCGAGCCTTGCCGCGACCGATCGGATCTGCGGGCAACAAAGGTGGGTGCGGGAATCGCTCATCCAAATACTCGACCACCGGATAAAATTCATACAGCACCATTTCGCGGTCAATTAACACTGGGGTTTCACCATAGGGATTGAGCTCGGCAACCACTTGTTGGCGTTCTGCCGAATTAACGTAGCGCATATCGCACTCGACGTCTTTATCGCGCAATAAAATTCTCAAACAGTGGGACGAAATGCTATTTACATCGGAATGCAAAGTCATCGCCGACTTTTTTGCAACATCAGTACTCATAATTATAGACCTTTATAAAACGTAAGCGAGCTGGCACCCCAAAGAACGCCAACCCACGGTGGTAATCCTAAGCGGCGTTTAACCTAGAAAACTCAGTTGAACGCGAAAAAGATGTGCCACTAATTGATATGAATAAGGAAGTCAGAAAATGCGAAGTCACCTTATTGGTGATGAGTGCTTTTCTGGGTTTCTTAGGCATATTGAGGAGTTGTGTAGACTTTTGTGTTTCAGCTGAGTTTTTAGGTTTAATGAACGTCACGCCAGAACTCCTTCTTTAAGAAATAAGCCAAGACAAAAAATAGCACTAGAAAAATCAGCGTGTAAGTACCATATATCTTGCGCACTAGTTTAGCCGGTTCGCCCGTATAGCTTAAGAAATTAGTGATGTCGTGTGCAGCCCGTGAAAACTCTTTCTTATCCATCGAGCCTTCTGCTACTAGTACGAGCTTGTGCTTTCCATCGATATCTTGCATTTCTTGAACGCCTTGCAAACCTGCCAAAATATTCGGCATCGCTACGTTAGGAAAATACTTATTATTCCAACCGCTAGGCGTGCCGCTATCGCGATAAAAGCCAATTAGATAACTGTATATCCAGTCATCTCCACGCAAACGCGAAGTTAGGCTTAAATCAGGCGGTGCCACACCAAACCACTGCTCTGCTTTATCGCTAGGCATAGTATTGGTCATAGGCTTACCGATTTTATCAGTGCCAATGAGTAAATGCTTTTTGGCTAATTTTTCGGGAATACCCAGATCTTTAGCTAAACGATTCACCCGTAAATATTTCAATGAATGACAACCTTGGCAGTAATTAACAAATAACTTTGCGCCGCGCTGCATAGAAGCTTTATCGCTTAAATCTACGTTGGCCCAATGCAATGGCACGGAACCACCGGCTGATGCGTTGCTCAACAATGGTGCCATGAGCAGCACTAAACCTAAAAGTAATTTTTTCATCCTGTCACCCTCTCTGGAACCACCTTTGTGGGGTCAGCTTTTATGAACAAAGGTTTGATGCCTAAAATGTAAGTTGCAATCAGTGAGAGCACTGAATATATGATCACGAAAGTGGTCAAAGAACTGTCATTTGAGATAGTCGCGCTCCACCAGTAAAACAGCGTGCCCAGCAACATTATCATCGAGATAGTAAATAGCACCATGGTGGACATAGAGCGTTCTCCTTCTACGCGGGTAAACGCCGGCATAAGGAAAAAGAACAAGAAATAGATCAAGGTGAAAAATTGCGCGGCCAAAGTTAATGGCCCCGTAGCAGGTTTCACGCCTAAATAACCTAAAATAATAAACGAAATCACGAACATCGCAATTGCAAGCTTGGTTAGAACACCTTTGTAGCGCACAGATTTAACGGGACTACGATCCAGCCAAGGTAAGGTAAACATCACGATGATCGCCGCGAACATGGCCAACACCCCCCAAACTTGCGTACCCGCGAAACTCGGTACTGCACGTAATATGGCGTAGAACGGAGTGAAGTACCACACTGGCGCAATATGTTCTGGTGTCTTCAATGGGTTTGCTGGCTCAAAGTTAGGGGCTTCTAAAAAGTAGCCTCCCATTTCAGGCGCAAAAAACACCACAAGAAAGAAAAAGAACATAAACCCGATTACACCCATAATGTCTTTAACAGAATAGTAAGGATGGAAAGGGATGCCATCAGCAGGTGCCGTTTCATCCCACTTATTACCTTTTGGGCCTTTTTTAATTTCAATCCCGTCTGGATTATTCGAACCGACTTTATGTAGCGCAACAATATGCACGAAAACCAATCCGACTAAGATAAATGGCAGCAAATAATGCAAGGCATAAAAACGGTTAAGCGTCGCGTCTGAGATAACGTAATCGCCGCGAATCCACAGTGAGAGGCCTTCGCCAATAAAGGGAATAGCGTTAAACAAGTTAACAATAACTTGAGCGCCCCAGAACGACATTTGGCCCCATGGCAACAAATAGCCCATAAAGGCGGTGGCCATCATCGCAACATAAATCACCATGCCAAAAATCCACACCAATTCGCGCGGATTTTTATATGAGCCATAAATCAAACCACGGAACATATGTAGATAAATAACCAAGAAAAACGCTGATGCGCCTGTCGAGTGCATATAGCGGATAAACCAACCGCCAGGGACATCACGCATGATGTATTCAACCGAAGCAAACGCAAGGTCTGTATCGGGCTTATAGTGCATTGCTAGCAACACACCGGTGACAATTTGTAAAACCAGCACGACCAAGGCCAAGGAGCCGAAGAAGTACCAAAAGTTGAAGTTCTTCGGGGCGTAATATTCGCTAAGATGTTCTTTCCACACTTTAGTCGCGGGAAAGCGATCATCAATCCAGTTCATAAAACCCATTATGCTGCCTCTTCATCGTCGCCGATTAACAAAATGTTATCCGATAGATACTGATGCGGCGGCACCACTAAGTTAGTCGGTGCAGGCACACCTTTGTATACGCGACCAGCCAGATCAAACCGTGATCCGTGACAAGCACAAAAATAACCGCCTTGCCAATCCGCACCTAAATCTTCGGGCGCCAGTTCAGGGCGATATTTGGGCGAGCAACCTAAGTGCGTGCAAATACCCACTAGCACGGAAATATCATCACGTATTGAGCGATGGGCATTTTTTGCATAGCTAGGTTGCTGATCATAGTTTGAGTCAGGGTCCGCCAACTTGGTATCTAGTGACGCTAAAGCATCAGTAACTTGAGCGGGACGTCGCACAATCCAAACTGGCTTACCGCGCCACTCGACCGTTAATTGCTGACCTTCCTCAAGCAAACTGATATCCACCTCAACTGGTGCCCCCGCTGCACGGGCCCGCGCACTAGGCATCCAACTCATGCCAAATGGCACCACCATTGCAGCCGTGCCCAAAGCACCGGCTCCAGCAGTTGCAACTGTTAACATCCTGCGGCGATTTTGGTTGATTTCATTACTCATCGTAATTCCTCAAAAAACATTAATTTGTTCGCTGGACGCTCCATTATGGTGCACTACCAAGCGTTGTGGGAGCCAGCTTTTATTTAGGAGCGCAATTATAACAAACCTAAATCAAATTGAGTGTAACTAAATATAAGCACCAACATAAAACTTTATCGATTCTGCAAACGCGTTAAAAAGTCTGATATCGACCTAACCATGCTCTGCTAAGATCATTTGTGCACCTTTTTCTCCAATCATCATAGTTGGGCCTGAAGTGTTGCCACTAGTCAACTTAGGCATAATAGAAGCGTCAATTACACGCAAGTTTTTCATCCCCTTAACCTTCAAGCTCGCTGGGTCGACTACTGCCATTTCATCTATGCCCATTTTACAAGTGCCCACTGGATGATAGACGGTTGACGCAGTTTCGCGTAAATAAGCCAAAATTTGATCGTCGGTTTGTACGTCATTACCGGGCGCCATTTCCTCCCCGCGCAAATGATCAAACTTCGGCGAAGCCAACACTTCTCTGGCTTTGCGAACGGCTTCGATCAACACTTTTTGGTCTTGTTCCTCGGCAAAAAAATTGTGATCAATAACTACATTTCGATGGGTGCCATCGTCCGCCAACTTAACGCTACCGGTGCTTTTGGGCCTCAACACGCAACCAAACAGTGAATACCCGTGGCCAAATTCAAAACGCTTGCCACGATGGCTACGAAATAGCGGCGTAAAATGAAACTGTACATCTGGGTCGCTATCAGCCGAGCTGTCAGTAGCTGCTAGCGCATATTTAGTTTTCGCAAAACCTCCAGCTTCAGTGTAATTGGTCGTCCACCAGCCTTTACGATTGGCCCAATATTTAAACGGCGCTGGCAACACATTGCGCAGCAAAGTCGCCCACGAGATGCCGATAGAATCACTTTTATTGGAACGCACTGTCACCATGCTATCAATGTGATCTTGCAAATTCTCACCTACCCCAGGTAAATTAACTTTGCACTCTAGTCCTAAACTTTCTAGTTCAGCCCGATTGCCGATACCTGAGGCTAACAATATCCGCGGTGAAGCGATGGTGCCGGCACTTATAGCCGTTTCTTTTTCGCATGTCAAAATCGCCGTTCTACCTTCTTGCTCAACATTCACTCCGCTTACTCGACCCGCTTCAATGTTGAGTGAAAACACTTCAGTATGGGTGAATACCGTTAAGTTTGGGCGATCTCGATAGGGTTCGACAAAAGCCGTATAGCTGCTTACCCTTCGTCCTCGATCTTGATTTACGTTATAAATGCCAAAACCTAACTGAGATTCGGCATTGAAATCAGCGTTTTCGGGCAAACCACAGGCCTCACCAGCAGACACAAAAACCCGGGCAACCTCGTTGGCATCTTGCTGTTTACTAACCAGTAGTTCTCCCTCAAAGCCATGAAACTGCGGGTCTTGGCCTAGTTGATTATTTTCCAGATGTTTGAAAATAGGCAAAACATCGTTATATGACCACCCTTCACAACCCATCCCTGCCCAAGCGTCGTAATCATTTTTATTGCCGCGAATGTAAACCATGCTATTGATTGAGCTAGAACCGCCCAAGCCCTTTCCCCGATTAACCGTAATAACTCGATTATTCAAATGTTTTTGCGGCGCACCTTTGTAGGTATAGTCGTACTTTTTACTGCCATATAGAACGAAGCCTCCAGCAGGAATTTTCACCAAGGGGCTTTTGTCACTGCCCCCGGCTTCAATAAGGCAGACTGAGACGTTTTCATCTGCGCTAAGCCGATTGGCCACCACGCAACCGGCGGAACCCGCACCGACGATAATGTAGTCAAAATGGGTCAAGGTAATCATAACTAGCACTCTTTCAAGATGATATTGCCTAATTCAGCGTCAACACACTGTTTCACAACAAGGCGTATTGCGCAATGAATGGTCATTCCCTTCAAAAGCGATACAACGCAGTTGTGGGACGGTGCGTTGGCACCCTTTGGGTGAGCCTGTCCGCGCACCTGGACTGCGTTGCCGCTTTTGCAAAGGGAGCGACCATTTCCTGCAAGCGACGCCTTGCCAGGTACGCGGACAGACTCACTGAATTAGGCAATATTATCTTGAAAGTGTACTAGCGTGTTAAATACTTCTAGCGCTTAGGATACAATATAAGAAACCAGAAACGCCACGAATTAGATTAAAAAGCGAGTCGCATTAATTGTTTGTCTAATAGGCATCAGCCTATTGGCGATTTCTGGGCTAGATTTTGGTGATCGCGACTCTGGACCTATCCAAAACATGGCGCTGTTTGAACCCGCCCTGATAGACCCAAATAAACGCGCAGCTACTCTACTCGATGAAGATCTATCTATCCAGAGAGAGGCTTATATCGTTCAATCATCTACGCCAAAAACTACCAAAGTAGTGCGAGGCAAACTAAAAAAAAGAGCCAGGGAAACGAAGAGTGCCAAGCTCAATGACGTAGACGTAAACCCAAAACCAAGCAACAAAGTCACAATAACTGGCTGGGTGCACGATGAACGCGGTGCCGGCGTAGCTGGCCAAACTATTCAACTGCGCAGCCCAACGCACAAAAATAAACTAGCCCAAGCCAAGTCAGATACGCAGGGTGTTTTTACGTTTGAAAGTGTTCAAACCGCAGATGACTATCGCGTTGCAGTTAAAATCTCTGGCCCGTATGAGTTAAAAGTAAAAAGGCAGGCCATACTCAATGTTTACAATGGCATGCCAGATTTAGATATCTCGATGTTAAATACAGGTGCTGGCACGGTTGGCCTCACCATACATACCACTTCGGGTTATCCAATTAAGGAACAACAATTTCAACTCATAAGTCTAAACCGAGTCATTGACCAACAAGGCAGCAATGCTTCCGGTTATGTCGAATTTACCAATGTACCTGCCACCGGGGGCAGGCCCAACCTAAAGATACGCAGCACCGGCACACCGATATATATATTTTCTAACCTCTCGCTAACCCGTGGCCAGATAAACACAGCTTTACGCACCCAAGTGCACCATGGCGAGCACAACTTGCTAGTTACAGTTAAAAATGAAGGGGGCCTGACGCTCACCGATATCAATGCCAAACTTACCTGGACTAAAAGCATAAACGGCATTTTAAGCGAAACAATCCGCGTCACAGATAACAGCCTCAATGGCCGAAATGAGACCTCGCGTGCGCAACAACAAGCTAGCAACCCCGAAAGAACAATTATTCGTTTTACAGGTCTCGGCTCAGGCAAGCACCGGCTAGATTTATTGGGCCCACAAACTGAAGCATCATATGGAGAACCAATTAGTATTAATCAATATAATCAACAAGTAGAAATAACTATGCAGTCGTTTATGTCTTTAGGTGAATCATTGCACTAGTTTACAAACTCCAAGCGTAGTTCATTCCTTCCAATACGGCTTCTTCCACAGTTCGCGGCGAAATCGCATCGCCAATGCGGACTAAGTCAATATTATTGTTGTGCGCATAATCAGCTAACCAATCACAATCCAAGTTTGCCTGAGGTGCATAACAGCTTACCACCGTATCGACGTTTTCACATAGGATGGCCTCTCCCCCAGTCATATGCTGAAAGTAAGCGGTATCGCCTACTGCCCCGTAAAAGCGGGCAAAAGGTGTCATGTTTACACCGAGAGAATGCAGTTCACCTATCCATTGATCACGTACAATGCCTTGCAATGATTCTCCGGCAACACTCGCGCCCGACATCAGACGCACATAGTGCCCATCACGTGCAAGTTTTTCTGCTATACCGAGTGCTGTCCAATCGCAAGACCAATCTGCAATCACCACATTTTTGCCGATATCACACTCTTCTCGAATCACTGACCAAGCGTTAAGCAACTGCGCGTTATCTATTTCAACATCGGGTAGGCGCGTTGTTGCACCCGTTGCAACTACAATACTGTCAGGGTTTATCGAGTTGATATCGCTACGACTTATTGCGGTATTTAGATTCACTGTTACCGAACTATTTTTCAACTCGCGTTGTAAATTAGTTGTTACGCCACCAAACTCTGCTCTCCCTGGTAATAACTCGGCTAAATTAACTTGGCCGCCTAGTCGGCTGGTTTTTTCAAAAAGATGCACACGATGGCCTCGCTCAGCGGCTATAACTGCAGCTTTCATTCCTCCTGGGCCACCACCAATAACTACTACGGTTTTAGTTTCTTCTACTGCATTTACAGCGTTAAATTGTCGTTCACGACCAGAACGTGGATTTTGAATGCAGGAAATAGCGTGGTGTGCCAAGCGATGACCAACGCAGGCTTGATTGCAAGCAACACAAGCACGAATATCTTCGGCGCGGCCAGTTTTAAATTTATTAACGAAATCTAGATCAGCGATAAGTGCCCTGGCTATGCCCACCATATCGGCTTTACCCTCGGCAAGCACCGCCTCTGCTACTTGTGGCTGATTAATTCGACCCGCCACTAGCACCGGCTTGTTCACTGCCTGTTTCAATTTTTGTGCATCATTAGCCACAAAGGCCTGCGGCATCGCCATGGGCGGGAACACGTGAACCCATCCGCCGGGTGATGCAGACGACCCCGCAATCACGCTGTAGTAGTCTAGGTGGCCGTCTTGCTCTAGCGCCTGACAAATCTTGATGACTTCAGTCGCATCTAGCCCAGTTTCGGTTTTTTCATCCAAAGTAATGCGGATTCCAAGCGTTTTGCCCATTCCGATGCGATGTCGGGTGCGAGTCACTATCTCGCGTAAAAACCGCAGTCGATTGTTAAAGCTACCTCCGAATTCGTCCTCTCTGCGATTGGTCGCTGGATTTAAAAACTGAGCAATGAGATAGCCCATGCTGGCTAAAATTTCCACGCCGTCCAAATCAGCTTGTGCTAAGCGCCCTGCCGCGGCGACGTAACTGTCGATCATTTCCCACACCATATCGTTAGACATGGGAACTGGAATAACTCGATAGCACTCATCGGGAACATCTGATGCAGAATAAGTTAGCGGTCTGGAGCCATCATGGCTTAGACGCACCGCGCGCCCTGCATGAAACAACTGCCCAAACACGGGCGTACCCTGCTCTCGACAAGCCTGGCCAAGCTTATGTAGTCCAGAGATGATCTTATCGCTACCAGCATAAAGAAACGCCTCCTTAAAACCGTAACTGGGGTGCAAGGTCATGCTCTCGAGAATAATCAGCCCTACGCCGCCCTGTGCTCTAGCTTGGTGATAGGCAATCAAGTCATCGGTAACTATTCCGCCGTGCCCTAATGTCGTCCCATGCGGTGGGTTAAACATGCGGTTCCTTATGCGTGTTGGCCCTAAATCAATCGGTTTAAGTAAATTGTCGTACATTATGGGCGTTCAATTCTGGCACTAGATGGGCTTGTCGGATAATTAATAGAATACGTGAGATAATATGGGCTGATTCTAGTCAGCCTGCAATTTTGAGCAAACGTCATCAAAGCCAACTGTTCCTAACCTTAGATTCTCTGGTTAGCTCTGAACATCCCTACCGTAAACTCGATGAGCTATTATGTTTTGGTGCATTGAGTAAACCCTTCTCTAAAATATATGCCACCCGTGGCCCTAAAGGCCGAGGTGTTGAGTTCGGCTTACGTGCCTTGGTGCTTCAGTTCATGGAAGATTTAAGTGATAGAGAAATGGAGCGATACTTATCAGAGAATCTGGCCGTTAAGTGGTTTTGTGATTCAGGACTGGAACAGAGCACTCCTGATCATAGTTACTTTGGTGATTTTCGCTCACGCATTGGAACCAGGGGTATGATGAATTTATTTGACCGTGTTCGGAGCGGGTTAGTTTCAATGGGCTTAGTACGAGAAGTATTCACATTTGTCGATGCCAGCCAGTTGGTCAGTAAGCTAACCACTTGGGATGATAGAGATAAGGCGATAAAGATGGGATTAGAGGAGTTCAACAATAAGACAGTTGATAAAGTTGCGGCGGACAAGCAAGCACGGTTTGGGTGCAAGGGAAATAGCAAATATTGGTATGGTTACAAAGAGCATGCATCAGTGGATATGCAAAGTGGCTTGATCAATAAAATAGCGGCCACCTCGGCTGAGGTAACGGATGCAAGCGGCTTGAAGCATGTTTGCCCTAAGTCGGGCGCTGTTTATGCGGACAAGGGTTATTGCGTGAGCCCGGCCAAAACCACGCTCAGGCGCAACGGTTGCCATGATGCAACAATCAAGAAGAACAATATGCATGGCAAGAATAGAGACAAAGACCGTTGGATTAGCAAAATTCGTTCACCATATGAGCGAGTGTTTGCTCATCGCAATAAGCGAGTTCGTTATAAAGGGTTGGCTAAAGTCCAGTTCCAAGTTGGAATCAGGGGCTTATGTTTTAACCTTAAGCGATTAATGGCATTGGGAGTTGAACGAGTTGAATTGGTGCCGGCCTAGGGATAGATCCGTCTATTGGTGGCAAAATGGCTGCTAATAGACGGTTTATTGCACAAAAAACGCGTTGCTGAGCAAACTAAAAGCGACTTCGGCGAAAACCCTGTTTGAAATTGTATTAACCGACGAGCCCTAGATATATTACTTGTTAAATCAGAGTGCTAGTAATATATTTTCAACTCATTGAATGATTTCTCTTTGCATCACATATGGCTAACACTCCTATAAATTCAAACTTGAGTTCGTTAGGCAAATATTTTAATGCACAGCTAGAAACGCGCATCAACTTGCCTACTGAAGAAGGCTCAGCTTTGCCAAACGTGGCGTATACCAGTGAGGAATTTTATCAACTCGAACAACAAACCGTGTTTCGAAATAATTGGGTTTTCGCCGCATTTACGCATCAACTACCAGAAGTTGGTGATATGCTGCCCTGTGACGTTGGTGGCCAGCCCATCGTTATAGTTAGAGGAGAAGATCTCAAAATACGCGCCTTTCACAATGTTTGCCGCCATCGCGGCGCGCAATTGGTGCAAGAGCCACAATCTGCGAAACGCAATTTTATTTGCCCGAATCATTCGTGGACCTATGAATTAAACGGCAAATTAAAATCACGCCCACATTTTTACGGCGGCGGTAAGCACGATATCAACGCGCAAGATTGCCACCGTGCTGATCTAGTAGAAGTTAATTGTGATATTTGGTTTGACTGGATCTTCGTTAACGTGCAGGGCAGTGCGGGTGACTTATGTGCTTACTTAGAGCCAGTAATAGATAAATTGGCAACTTACGATTTTTCTCAGCTGCATTTTTCCACTTCATTCGATATTGAACTCAAAGCAAATTGGAAGCTTGCAATCGAAAACTTTATCGAGCCCTATCATGTGTTTTCTTGCCACCCATGGTTAAACGATTTTGTCAGCATGCAAGAGCGTGACCCGCCGCAGTTTAAAGACCACGTTTTAAGCTGTGGATACGAATTCAAAAAAACCGACCCTGCAAGAGGAGGCGAACTACCGTGGTTTCCAAATCTACCCGTCGACAAGCAAAACCGCGGCGACTGGTATGTGTTATTCCCCAACTTTGCATTCGAGATATTTCCAGACCAAGTCGACGTATTCATCGCCACTCCGCTTGCGGCTAACCGCTGCCGAGAAACGATCGCGCTATACTTCAACGGTGCCGGTGCGCTTGGGAATCAATACGAAGAGGCACGAAACCACGTAATACAAAATTGGCGCGATCTAAATCATGAAGACATCGGCGTAATCGAGCGCATGCAAGCAGGGCGTTATTCAGAGGGCTTTGACGGAGGGGTGCTATCACCATACTGGGATCCAGTACAACAACATTTCGCGCGCTTAATTTACAGTTCTATTGAGCAATATTTATAGATGACTGACTGTTGCTTCTGCGTCGTCAAGTCTTTACACCAACTTAATTACCGCAAATGCAAGTGCCGCTATTGCCAGCACGCCCCAGCCTAGCCATTCTGACCAGCGACGGATAGTGTCTTCTAGGTTGTCGCCGCCAAAATGCACAATGCCGGCCACAAAAAAGAACTGCAAGCTGCGTCCAATGAGCGAGCCGATCACAAACGGCAGCCACGCCAAGCCCAATGCACCGGCGCTGATCGTGACTAATTTATAAGGGATGGGCGAAACCCCCGCCAACAGAACCAGCCAAACGCCGTATTGGGTAAACCAGTCTTTTAATTGCACCAACTTATCACCCGCATGATAAAAATCGACTATGCCCTGCCCAACTGAATCAAATAGATAAGCACCGATTAAGTACCCAGCGATACCGCCAAGCACCGAAGTGACAGTCGTTAGCGCAGCCAAATACCAACGCCGCTCTGGCCTTGCCACCATCATCGGAGCCATCATCAACACCACGGGCACCGGGAAGAATGAGGACTCTGCGAAACTAACGATGGCTAAATAACGCTCTGCTAAACGATGGCGCGACCATTGCAACACGTTATCGTAAAGTGAAGTGAAAATTTTCATTCAGTGTGACTCACCAAAGGCACAAATTTGACGTCGGTAATAATGTATTCGCTAAAGCCAGTTGAGCTACGTTCGATGAGTTTTAATTGCTGTTGGGCACTGGATCCAACAGGGATGACTAATTTACCGCCAACTGCCAGCTGCTTTTTTAGCGCCTCTGGCACAGCGGGCGGCGCAGCGGCAACAATAATACCGTCAAACGGCGCTTTATTTTCCCAACCCCTGTAACCATCACCCACCTTATAGGAAATATTGGTATAACCCAGCCCCTGTAAGCGCTTCTGCGCCCCGGCCGACAAGGCATCAATACACTCTACAGTAAACACCCAAGTGGCTAGTTGAGATAAAATTGCCGTTTGGTAACCGCAGCCTGTGCCGATATCCAATATACGCTTAACCGAGCCGTCGCTAACACCAAGAAGCTCTGTCATTAAGGCAACCATATAGGGCTGCGAGATGGTCTGGTTATGGCCGATAGGTAAAGGCGTGTCTTGGTAAGCGCGGTGCGCCAAAGCTTCATCCAAAAACAAATGGCGCGGCGTTTGTTCCAGCACTGCCAGCACCGCTTCATCGATAATACCGCTGGCACGTAAGCGCTCCATTAATCGTTGACGCGTGCGCATGGAAGTCATGCCCACACCAGCGCGCGAGGCCGAACTCATTTATCGTCTAACCATTGTTTAATTGCATCAATTTGCCCATGGCGGGTCATATCAATTTGCAACGGCGTAATCGAAACATAACCGTCGCGAATTGCACCAAAATCTGTGCCAATACCGCCGTCATCAGATTTTCCTGCTGGGCCGATCCAAAACACTTCTTTACCACGTGGGTCGATAGCAGGAATCATCGTCTGTGAAGGGTGTCGACGCCCTAAGCGCGTAACCTTTATGCCCTTAATGCTATCAAACGGCAAGTCTGGAACGTTTATATTGAGAATAGTACCGCCTGCCAAAGGCTGCGCTTGCAGCTTCATTAATATGTTTGCAGTAACTTTAGCGGCCGCGACATAATTTTGTTCTTTCCTTCCAGCAAGCGATACGGCAATTGCGGGCAGCCCCAAATTACGGCCCTCAATCGCCGCGGCGACCGTGCCAGAATAAAGCGTGTCGTCCCCTAGATTTGAACCCGCGTTGATGCCAGAAATTACCATATCAGGCACTTCTTCAAGCAACCCGGTTAACGCCATATGTACGCAATCGGCAGGCGTGCCATTTACAGCAAAGCTGCGCTTGCCTACTTTGGTTGCGCACAAAGGGCGTGACAAAGTCAAAGAATTACTCGCACCGCTATGATTTTGCTCAGGCGCAACAACAGTTAAAGACCCGCTATTTTCAAGCGCACGCTGCAATGCCGCAAGGCCAGGCGCCAAATAGCCATCGTCATTGCTTAGCAAAATTTTCATGGCGCACTTATACCTCTAGCCGTTTAAAATGTCACGGTTGTATAATATTTATTTTCAGCCAATTGAACAATCGACCCAGCATCTTGTCCCTATCTTTTATGTTACTTATTTCAATATTCCGCAAAGCTTTGGCTATCATCGCGCTAGCCATAGGCATCTCTAAACTTGTCAGTGCTGAAGTCATCGATATTGATAATGACCGACTTGAAGCGTTAATTGAACAGGGCACTCCCATCATTGACATTAGACGCGTGGATGAATGGCGCCAATTAGGCGTGATCGACAACAGCCACCCCCTTACTTTTTTTGACCAGTCCGGTAGCTACGACGCGGAACAATGGCTAGACGACGCCGCGCAAATCACCTCAAAAGAGCAAGCATTGGTTCTGATTTGTTTACATGGCACGCGCAGTAAAATAGTCGCTAACTGGCTTAGCGATCAAGCCGGGTATTCCATCGTTTATAATGTGCGAAGAGGTATAAATCACTGGATAAAAAACGACAAGCCCACGACAGCATATGATAATTAGCCTGAGAAATTAAATGGGGATGAAAACTCGCTTAAGGTTGAAGTAAAATACCGCAATAATCCGCACAGGATGCGTAATAGAATGCATTATTTTGCTTAATGGAATCACTAAACCATATCGAGAAAACCCCCTTACAACGATTTGAATCATTGTGACTGACAAACTACAAACCCAGAACAAACACACTTTAGATACATTCTTGGCTGTTCAAGACGCATTGAGCCAGCTGATCATTGGACAGCCTGCGCTGGTGAACCGTCTTTTGATTACCTTAATTAGCGATGGTCATTTGCTAGTTGAAGGCGCACCGGGGCTAGCTAAGACTCGGGCAATCAAAACCCTAGCGGGCTTCATAGAAGGTGATTTCCAGCGCGTTCAATTCACTCCAGATTTATTGCCAGCGGATTTAACAGGCACGGAAATATATCAAGCCAATCAGGCTGATTTCACCTTTAAGCCTGGCCCTCTTTTTCATAATATTATTCTTGCTGATGAAGTTAATCGCGCATCTGCAAAGGTGCAATCAGCGCTACTTGAGGCGATGGCCGAGCGACAAATCACCATTGGACAGACCACCCATAAACTACCCGAACTGTTTATGGTTATGGCCACGCAGAACCCCATTGAGCAAGAAGGCACTTTTCCACTTCCCGAAGCGCAGCTAGACCGATTCTTACTGCACGTAAATGTTGGTTACCCCAGTGCAGAAGATGAGTTAGCCATCCTTAGGCTGACTCAGCAAGAAGCCGCTGCGCCGGATATGCAGAACATCAAACAACTTCTCACCGCTGAATTGGTTGCGAGCGCGAAGCAGCTTACTTTAGACACGCATATGAGCGAGTCTGTAGAGCAATATATAGTGCAGATAGTGCATGCCACACGCAAACCAGAATTGTTTAACCAAGAGCTGGCGGATTGGATTGAATTTGGCGCAAGCCCTCGCGGAACCCTAGCACTTAATCGAGCCGCGCGCGCGCATGCATGGCTGGCCGGGCAAGACTATGTTACACCTGACGACGTTCAAGCCATCGCCCATGACGCTTTGCGCCACCGCTTAATTTTGTCATATGAAGCGCAGTCGCAAGGTGTTAGCAGCGATGAATTTATTGATCAGCTTTTAGCCAGCGTTGCAGTGGCATAGCCCTGTCAAATAGCGATATTCTTTACGCTTGAAGCATACAACAAACAGCAATGTAACATCGCAATCGGGCATTTTCGCTGGTGTAGCTGAACTGGCGGCCTTCGGGCAACGCATTTCCAAACAAAATTTGGGAGCGAGACAACTGTCACGCACCTTTCTTTCTGGGCAATACGCTTCACACTTTCGTGGCCGCGGAATGGACTATCTTGAAACACGCCCTTATACGGAAGGTGACGACATCAGAAGCATCGATTGGCGCGTGACTGCGCGTAGCGGAAAAATGCACAGTAAAGTATTCATAGAAGAACGCGATCGGCCCATCCTGCTGTTAGGCGATTTTTCTTCATCGATGTATTTTGGAACGCGTAAGGCATTCAAATCTGTAGTCGCCGCCCGTATTGGCGCTGCCTTAGCATTCTCCGGCATCAAACGTGGCGACCGTGTGGGATGTATCATTCAAGGCGTGAATGAATCATTCGATTTACGCCCTAAAGGCGGTCGCAGTCATACCATGCGGGTGCTAAAAGCCTTATCCGATGCGACAAAGCTTCCAAATTTAGAGAACTCACTTTCCTCTGCGCGCAGCCTCGATCACTTACTGGCCCAAGCTAATCGAGGTGTGCCTACTGGCAGTACCGTTATTTTATTGAGCGATTTTTATCAAGATACCGCGCTGTTTCACAAATCGTTATTTAGCTTGGCGCAACGTGCAGACATCATCGGCTTTCATCTATTCGATCCATTGGAGCAACAGTTGCCTTTGGCGCGTAATGTGCCGCTTAGCGATGGCAACAAACGCATCCAAGTCTACACCCAAAAGAAAGATCAACTGGCTCAGAAACAACGCTTTGAGCACTGGTGTAAACAACTCAAAACGCTATTCGAAAAACTAGGTCAAGTCCTAGTGCATGTCAGCACCGAACAAGATTTAAGCACTGTATTGGCAGGCAAGCAACAACTCAGCGTTGTAAAAAAACCATCCCCGAAGCGTAATGGATGAACAAACGCTGGCCTTACTAGCGCAGCTAAAGGACATTCATGCTCCTGCAAATCCAAGTTGGTGGCCACCTGCTCCTGGTTGGTGGCTATTGGCTATTTTACTGATTTTCTTGGTTTACCAAATTGTAATGTTCTTCTTTGCAAAAAGATACTCCATCAAGCATCAACAATTTGCGCTAAAAAAAATCGAACGTATTGAAGGCCAACTTCACCAACACCCCGCAAGCTGGGGACATCACCAAATCTCGTCACTAATGAAGCGCGTTGCAATTGAGGCTTTTCCAGAGCGTGGGGTTGCCGCTTTGACAAGTGACAATTGGACGGCATTTCTTGCGCAAACTGCGCCCACAAACTCTACTTTTGATGCCGCTTCACTTGGACAGTCTCAACAAGCAGGTTATCAAAACCAACCACAAAAAGTGAGTGCTGAGATCTTTGAAGATTGTAAAGCGTGGATTCAAGCTAATTACCTACCGATAATAAAGAGAGCCACCAAGCATGATTGAGTTTGAATGGAAATGGGCTTTGCTAAGCTTGCCATTGCCGTTATTTATCTATTATTTTGTACCGCCTGCAAAACGGTTTTTTAGTGCACTAAAAGTACCCTTTTTTGAACAGTTTACCCACGCGCAAGAAAATGATCGCACTTGGCACAGGCGCGGTTATACCGCACTGTGTGCTCTGGCTTGGTGCACTTTAGTATTGGCGGCGGCGCGACCGCAACTGGCAGGTGAACCCATCGCACAACCCTTAGAAGGTCGTGACTTGATGCTGGCTGTCGATCTGTCTAGCAGCATGCAACAAAAAGACATGGTTATTAATGGGCAGCGGCGCGACCGATTAGAAATGGTTAAATGGGTTGCAGGTGAATTTATTGATAGGCGCATCGGTGACCGTCTTGGCCTGATATTATTTGGCAGCAACGCCTACCTGCAAACCCCGCTCACTTTAGATCACCGTACGGTAAAAACCCAGCTTTTAGAATCGGTGATTGGCTTAGCAGGTGATAAAACGGCCATCGGCGATGCCATCGGCTTAGCGGTGAAACGACTTCTAGAGCGCAGTGATGGCGGAAAAATTTTGATATTGTTAACCGACGGCGATAACACCGCAGGTGAATTTTCGCCCCAACAGGCGGCCGCTTTAGCGCAACAGATTGAACTTAAAATTTACACCATCGGCATTGGAACAGACTATGTCGGCACCTTTGGCATTCGTCGATCAGGCATTGATGAGGTAACCTTACAAGAAATATCACAACAAACCGGAGGCCGATATTTTAGGGCGACGGATGCTAAATCTCTGGCGCAAATATACAAATATATTGATGAACTCGAACCTATCGCACAACAGGTAGAAAGCCTTCGGCCCATCAAAGAGCTATATTATTGGCCTGGCGCAGTAGCGCTACTGATTGCATTAAGTTTGTTGTTGTTCTACGGTAGTTCTACATCACGAAACCCTTCTCGAATAGTGCCATAAGCAATGATGGAGTTTTTCTCACACTTCCACTTCTTAAGGCCACTATTCTTGCTAGCCATTCCGATAGCTGCGTTCATTTTATGGAGGCAATACGCCAGACGCGAACAAGGCGCTGACCTACTTGATTTATGTGACCCCCATTTGCTACCTGCAGTGATTGATTCACAAGGTGGCAGTGGAAACCTACTAAACACCAAGCGTATAGCCATCACCCTCTTCGCATTACTCACCTTACTAAGTGCCGGCTTAGCCGGCCCCACATGGGACAAAAAACCGGTACCTCTGTTAGAGCCGCAAAATGCCCGGGTGGTGGTTTGGGGTTTAGCACCCAGCATGGCGAAAACCGATTTGGCCCCTTCACGTTTTGCTCGTGCGCAGTTTAAAGCCATGGATCTAATACGCTCGTCGCCGTCTTTATTGCAAGCCTTGGTAATTTACTCCGGTGATGCGTTTGTGGTCTCTCCCTTAAGCGATGACCACAACACCATTTTGAATTTGCTCAAGGCCGTGGCGATGGATACCCTGCCTACGACAGGTAATCGCGCGGACAAGGGCTTGGAGAGAGCCGCGTTGCTGCTTGATCAACCGTCGATTGCCTATAAAGAAGTGGTGTTAGTTACCGATTCTGCCTCCCCGCTTGCGCTATCAACGGCGCAACAGTTAAGCGCTAATAATATAAACGTATCCGTGCTTTCAGTGAACAAAGCAGACGCGAGTAACACACAAGTGCTTAAGGCTATCGCTAAAACCGGCAATGGTACCTACACCAACTTACAACTTAATAATGACGACATTGACGCGCTTAACGCGAAATTACAGCGTGCGGCTGCATTAAGCTTAAATATACAGCGGCGCAGCCAAAACCAGTTTGGTGCGCAAGAATATAAAGACAACGGTGTATGGTTGCTACTTGTTGTCTTAGCAACCAGCAGCTTACTGTTTCGGCGTGGCTGGTTAATGTGTTTAGCTTTATTGCCGCTTGGCTTAATTCCCCACCCGGCTTACGCACTTAAGTGGCAAGACTTATGGCAACGCCAAGAACAACAAGCAGCACAGCAGTACCACACAGGGGCGTTTAAAGAAGTACTAACTAAATCAGCCCCGCATTGGCAAGCTGTTGCAGCCTATCGAAGTGATGATTTCGAAGCGGCATCGGCTTACTTAGAGGGTCTAAAAGAGCCAAATTCGTACTACAATCGAGGCAATGCTTACGCCAAACAAGGCAATTTTGAAGAAGCCTTGGCGGCTTATAATAAAGTATTAGAAGAAGACTCAAAGTTCAGCGATGCCGAACATAATCGACAAATCGTTGAAAAGATATTGGAGCAACAGCAAAACTCAGAGCAGCAACAATCTGAGGATTCAGACCAACAAAAAGGCGAGCAAGAGCAAGAAAACCAAGGCGAAAACACTGACAGTTCTGAGCAACAAGAGGTGAGCGACCAAAACCAACAAAGCAAGGGTCAGCAGCAGGGCGAATCAGAACAAAGTGATGAATCTGATCAAGACACTCAATCTAAAGAGCAACAGCTTAGCGAAGCCAGTGATAATGAAGAAGAACAAGAGCCGGATGAGCAACAGACTGTACAAGCGCAGGCTGAACAGATTAAATCTGAAGATCAGCAAGCACTAGAGCAGTGGCTGCGAAAACTACCGGACAATCCAGGTGCATTGCTAAAAAGAAAATTTAAGGTACAACATCAGCGACGCTGGCAATCGAACTCACAATGATTTCTTACTACTCAAAAGCGGCTACAAGGTTAATTGTACTTAGCCTGCTATTGATCAATCAAATGGCCTTGGCTGGGTTGACTGCTACAGTCAATAAAAATACCTTCTCGCTAGGTGAGACCATTGCGCTAACGCTGCATGGTGACAAGGACACAGCGTTTAAAAACATGGATTTTTCACCCTTAAATAGCAGCTTCGAAATCTTGCATCGCAGTAATGAACGACGCGTATCTATCGTAAACGGTCAATCGCAAGAAACTGTAAAGCTCAATTTATTGATGCGTCCTAAAGAGTATGGGAGATTGATGATACCCAGTCTAAAAGCAGATAATGAAGCCACCCCCGCCATTCAAATTCAAGTGAACAAAGGGGCAGCGCAAACTAACAGCGAGCAAGCTGTAACTATTGAATCACAGTGGCTAAAACAAGGGCCGGCTTATGTGCAGTCACAAATGACGCTCAAGATTAAAATCCGCCACGATGGGAGATTACAAAAAGGGCAATTGGACTCACCCACTATTAAGGACGCGATGGTCAACACATTAGGGGCAGATACTACTTATCAAGAAAGCATTGACGGTAAAACGTGGCAGGTAATTGAACGCCACTTTGCGGTGACACCGTTAAAGAGCGGCGATTTAGCGGTGCCACCTCTTCGTTTTCAAGGGCAAATCAGCAGGAGGCTCAATAACAATAATCGCTCGCTGAACAGCTACTTCGAACCTTTTTTTGGTCAAAGCGTAGATCTGCAAACCTCTAGCCTCAAGCGTACTATTCTGCCGCCCGCTGCACAATTCACCGGCACTACGTGGCTCCCCGCCAAGTCATTGCAACTGTCCCTAAAACCACTGGACAGCAATCAGTTTTCGGTTGGCGACCCCGTTAATCTTAAAATCGATATAGATGCCGTTGGATTATTGGCCGAGCAACTACCGGGGATACAAATGGAAAAACTACCCAGCACTGTAGGGATTTACCCAGATAACCCCGTGCTGAGTAATCAATCCGACAACAACAATATTCGCGGCAAGCTCAGCCTAGATTTAGTGCTTATCCCAGCCGAAGCAGGTGAAATACAGTTACCCGAACTGTCGGTTGTGTGGTGGAACATCGATACCCAAAAACAAGAGGTCGCTACCTTAGCGCTTCCAAAACTTACCGTGGCTAGCGTATCAGGCACAAGCACCCAGATTAACGGGGGCAACCTCGAGCCCGTAATCGAACCCAACCTTCACCTGAAAGCCGAAGCAAACAATCAAGTTTCGCCCGATGAGCAAAGCCCTGATATCAGCTCCACCGCTTCTTCTAGCACGCCATCATATTGGAAGTGGCTTGCGATTGGAGCATTACTTGGCTGGATAGCCACCGCCTACCTTGCTTTCTTCACTCGCAAGAATACGCAGCGGGCTAAGCCCAGCTCGGTTGTTACAGGCAACAACACCACTCACCAAAACGTAGTTAACCAAGTCAAACAATTTGCCTTAGCCAATAACCCCAAAGGCACCTATGAAACCTTGCAAAAGCTCAGTAAACAATTTTGGCCCAAGTGCCAGTTAGTCGAAATGCACCACCAATTACAGAAGATGGGAGAACACGAAGCGAGTAAAAGCATCAAACAGCTTAGTCAACACCTGTACTCCGAGCGTACAATTGGCTGGGATGGCACGCAAAGTTGGGCTAGCCTTGAGGGCGCGTTAGCAAAAATCATCCAACAGCACACCCGGGCACAACCACAAACGGCACAGTTAAAACCACTTTATCCAGCTTAAGTTGTAAAGCTCTGGGCTGATCTAACAAAATCATCTATTCAGTTAGGCGACTTTCTGAATGTCAGAATAATCAGCGTCATCCAATTGCCAAAGGTCAAAATCAGACTGCATATTAAGCCACATTTCTGCGCCTGACCCTGTAATGGCTTCAATGCGCTTAGCTACATCAGGGGTTATTGATGCTTTAGCATTAGCAATATTAGATAGGTGTTTGCGCGTAATACCCATCTTGCTTGCAGCTTCAGTAATGCTAATTCTTATGGGCTTAAGCCAAGACTCGTTTAACACTTCTCCGGGGTGGGGTGGGTTATGCATCTTCATTAGTGGTAATCCTCGTAATTAACAATTTCAGTGTCGCCATTTTCAAAAGTGAAGGTGACGCGCCAGTTAGCTTGAACCGTCATAGCCCAAACGCCTTTGCGATTGTACTTCAAAGGGTGCAAACGAAACTCAGGAGCGCTCAAATCTTCAATCTTTCTCGCACGATTAAGTTGAGCCAAAAGGCGACGTAGCTTCGCTTCATGCTTTGCCTGAATACCAGCGGTTGAACCAGTTAGGTAAAACTTATTTAAACCCTTATGCTTGAAGCTCTTTATCATGGGTTAGTGTAACCTAAAAGGTTGCGCCAATGCAACCTACAGTCTTGTCCAACATGAAATGATACTGAGCGAAGGGACTGATTCTAATCGGAAATGATACCGAACTAATCTAATTTCTGTTCATGATGGTGAATGAATACCATTATGAATGACCACCATATAGATACCCTTGATAAGCGGCAATTTTCAGGGTAGTTGCACATTTTCCTACGCAGCCAATAATACTTCTTTTTGTGGGTTCAGCGCAACCGCACCACAAGGCCGCCAATTTCGGGTTTGGCCAGACCACCGATTAGGTTTTGCTGCTTTAGCTTCCTGATAAACAACTTCTCGTTTTGCTAATAGGGCACTATCTTCACCGCGATAACGCTGGCCAGGTGTAACGTAGCGTATAGCACTGTGACGATGTTCTTCGTTATACCATTGCATAAACTTACCCACCCATTGGCGGGCGGCCTCTAAGCTATCGAAGCCTTGAGAAGGCCACGCAGGGCAATACTTTACCGTTCTAAACATGGATTCAATATAAGCGTTGTCATTGCTTACTCTTGGCCTTGAGCAAGAGGGCTTTATTCCTAATGCTTCTAACTTCGCTCTCATTGTGAACGATTTCATTGGGCTGCCATTATCACTGTGTAAGACTGGCATGCCATCGCAGCCAGCCACTTTTAGAGCCGCCTGAGACATCAACTGCGCACCTAATTCACCGCTTTCAACAGGATGTACTTCCCAGTGAACGCCATAGCGACTGTAAAGGTCTTCTACCATGTACAGGTAATAATGCTTGCCAATAGTACGCGTCGCCAAATAGGTGATATCCCACATCCACACAGCATTAGGTTTTAGCACTATATGAGTATCGGGTGTTCGGGACTGCTTTTGTTTGGCGCGGCCGCGGTGCTTCAATTGCCCATGCGCCTTGAGAACTCGATAAAAGCTAGACTCGCTGGCCACATAAATACCTTTGTCAGCCAACTGCGGTACTATTTGCGACGGCGGCAAATGATTGTATGCCGATTCATTACATATCGATAAAATGTGTTGCTGCTCTTGCTCGCTTAGTTTATTGCCAGGGACTGGCTTTTCTACCAAAGGACGTTGATCACTGCGGATACTATCTTCTCCTTTTGGCTTCCAACGTCTAAGCGTAGACTCGGCAAGGCCAACCAACTCACAAGCACTTGAACGCTTTGAACCTGCGTCTACTGCTTCATTAACATCATTGATTACTTTAATGCGCGTCTGAGTCGTAATCATACTTTCTCGTCCTCCCAAAGCGCCTGAAACTTTTTTTGTAATACTAATAATGCGGCCGTTTCAGCCAAGGCTTTATCTTTGCGGCGCAGCTGGGTTTCTAGCTTCTTCTTGTCTTTTTTTAACGCACGTATTTCATCGCGCGCAACTTTAGGGCTAATGAGAGCCTCATCAACACCATTAATACAAGCTTCTCGCCATTGCGTTATTTGAGTAGGGTATAGGCCTTTCTCTCGGCAATACGCAGATAATTCTTGTTCATTCATCGCAGCAGTTTCAAGAACTACGGTGAACTTAGTTTGGCAATCCCACTGATTAGATGAATCACTATTAGGCATTAAAACTCCTGATCGTCTGGCTTTATTTCGCCAATCATACAAGGTTTGAACACTGATTCCTTCTTCTCTAGATATTTCTGCGAAGGACTGACTATTTGATGATAATAATTTAGATAAAACAGCTTCTCTTCGTTCTACGCTATATTTCGGCATGAGTATTTCTCCGCCGCCCCTTGTGAATTAAAATGTGTGCAACTACCCTGACGTCTGGGGTAAGGCACGCTTGTTGCTACAAGGCACTGATGAAATCGATCTGGCAATCGACGGTAAACGCAATCGCTATGATTTCATCAAACGCACCTTAATGCGTTTCAAATACAGCAAACTGGGTCGAGCCGATAAGGGTCTTGTGCTGCGTTATATCACACGCATCAGCGGTTACTCTTATGTGCAAGTGAAACGCCTGGCTGCCAGCTATCTCAAGCACGGTAGAATCCAGTGGCGACATCGTGCCACAAGGGGCTTTGCTAGACGCTATAGCAATCAAGACATTAAGCTTCTAGCAGATATGGATGAACTCCACGGTACGTTATCAGGCCATGCCACTAGGAAACTCTGTGAGCGCGCCTTAGTTGTCTATGAGCAAACTGAGTATGCCAACCTGGCACCTATCTCGGTTTCTCATCTATACAATCTACGCCGATCTAAACCCTACCAGAACAATCGCCGTCACTTTGAAAAGACACATTCCAAGCCTTCTTCTATCGGCCAAAGACGTAAGCCACAGCCAGAAGGTCAACCTGGCTATAGCCGTGTAGATACAGTGCATCAGGGCGATAAGGACAAGGTTAAAGGGGTCTATCATATCAACGCCGTTGATGAGATCACCCCGTTTGAAGTCGTGTCTTCTACACAGAAAATATCAGAGCCATTCTTGATGCCTATTCTCACTCAAATGCTAGAGCAATTCCCCTTTGTGATTAAAGGCTTTCATGCCGATAATGGCAGTGAATACATTAACCAATCGGTGGTGCGATTGTTGAATAAGCTATTAATCGAGTTGACCCAATCCAGGGCTAGACACCGTAACGACCATGCCTTAGTTGAGTGCAACAATGGGGCCATCGTGCGCAAGCATCTTGGCTTCATGCATATCCCGCAAAAATATGCGCCTGAGATTAATCAATTTGCCACCGACTTTCTTAACCCTTATTTGAATTATCACCGACCTTGTTTCTTCCCACAGACCAGCACTAACAACAAAGGAAAACAAGTCAAAACCTATCCATATCGAAACATGATGACGCCTTATGAAAAACTCAAATCGTTGACCAATGCACAGTCATATCTTAAAACTCACATCTTGTTTACAATGCTTGACGATATCGTTTATCAGATGACTGATAATGAGGTAGCAAAACAACTCAATGAGGAAAAAACTAAACTCTTTAAAAACATCTTTGAACAGAAATGACAATCAACTTCTCGGTATCATTCCTGTATTGGAATAGACTCCTACTAGGTTGCGTAAATTATGAAGCCTAACGTCTGGCTTTTTAGTTTTGTTCAAAGGGTCATCAGCCTTGTCAATCAGCGTTTAAAACTGGACACCTGTCAGCGAGTAAAACTGAACAATTAAATACAATGAGAGTGCAGCATAACTCATCGAGTATCTACATAATTTGTTAAAATTAGGCATGCAAAAACCATTCGCCACCCAACGAGATTTATTAGTATCAAGATCAGATTTGGATCATCCAATTCTGCATAGTCTTGATGATACAGAAGCACTATTAGATTGGAGCGAAATAGAGACACTGCTTTCATCTATTTATGCTGGCACTACTGGCCGCCCTAGTTATCCATTACTTAGTTTGTTCCGCAGCTTGATGCTGGGAATTTGGTATGAACTGTCGGATAGGGAGTTAGCACAGTGCTTATTTAGAGATTTATTGTTTCGTAAGTTTTGCCGCTTTGAGTTAGGCGGCGATGTACCTGAAGCTTCGACCCTTGGGTGCTTTCGTAACCAGTTAATGGAGCACGAACTGTGGGGTCGCTTGCTAGGTGAGATCAATCGTCAACTTGAAGCGAAGAACATTATTATGAGCAAGGGGCGCATCAACATTATAGATGCAACACCTATAGAAGCGGCTCGTTCTGGAAATGGTAACGGCAAAGACGGGACGCCTAAGCGAGACCCTGAAGCGAGCTGGCATGTCAAAAATGACAGCCGAGGTCGAAAGAAGTCTACCTATGGCTACTCAGTGCATACGGGAGTTGATGAGGATGGGTTTGTTCAGCACCAGAATGTGACGCCAGGGCATGTTCATGACAGCCAACTGCGCGATGAATTGCTGTTGGGCGATGAGACTGCCCTATATGCTGATGCGGCGTATAGTTCTGAGGAGACGCGAGATAAACTGGAGCAACTTGGAATTGATGATCAGGTTCAACGCAAGGGCTATCGAGGTAATCCGTTGTCAGATGCAGACCGTACCCGTAATGCAGTTATTGCGGTAACGCGAGCAGGTGGCGAACGGCTCTTTGCGACTTACAAGCAGCATTATGGTTTAGCTCGCACTCGGTTCATGGGGCTAGCGAAGAACCAGACTGTTTACGGCCTAGCGGCGATGGCAGCGAATATCCGTAAAGGTGCTAAGTTCTTAAGCTTGTATGGCTTGCCTGATTGGCACTATGCTGGATAGTTGTGCCTTTAATATGGCTTAGGTGCTCGAATTGATAAAATAGTGACTAAATGATGATCGAATACGCGAAACTGGGCAAATATAGCTCAAAAAATGAGTGCTTCGAAAATATCAAACTAAAATCGTGAGTTACGCTGCGCTCTCAAAG
This sequence comes from Candidatus Poriferihabitaceae bacterium, assembly GCA_965237485.1. Lineage (GTDB taxonomy): Bacteria > Pseudomonadota > Gammaproteobacteria > Arenicellales > Poriferihabitantaceae > JAAELZ01. The sequence continues at coordinate 370,565 of CBDEFQ010000009.1, forward strand.
TATTAAATCTTCATGTCGCTTGGTTGTATCCATGTTCGTGTACCACGTAATGCTCCCCTTACTAAAATATTTAATTCCATCTACAATTTTTTTCCTTGATTCTGTCTTTATATCGTAATCATCGGGCACTTGAAACCATTTAGTACCCCCGTTATCGTTGCCCAACCACATTTTATCGTCTTTAATCAGTTTAAATATTTCTTTATACGTTATGGCGTTTTGGTCTCCTATAATTAAAAATATTTTCTCATGCTCAATTAGCTGAGCTACATATTCTCTAAACAAAGAAAATGGTGGATTGGTTACCACAATATCAGCTTGCCTTAACAGAGCTATACATTCTTCGCTTCTAAAATCCCCATCACCTTTTAGATGCTTTATCCCAATTTCTTCAGGGTTAGGTACGCCATCACCATTCTTATCACCATCGTATTCCAAATAGATAGCTTGTGATGCTTCGTTTTTACTAAAAGCTTCCATGTCATCATTTTTATAGCAAGTAGCAATTAGCTTTTTCAAACCCAGCTTTTCAAAATTGTATGAAAAATAATGGAAAAAGTTGCTTATTCTTGGATCATCGCAATTACAGTAAACAACCTTACCATGAAAGTTTTTTTTATAGCTTTTTAACTCTTTTTCAATGTCTGTAAGCTGTGTATAAAACTCGTCTTTTTTAAATGATTTTGCTTTATGTAAATTACTGTTAAGTGAATCGCCCATTTATAACTTAGTCCAATATATTTTTTGTATCTCGTTTTCCATGTAGCACACGGTAAACCTCTAGCGTATCGCCTTGCAACTGATAAAAGATTTGATACACAGGATATTGCCCCGCAGGGAAAAATAAAACACCTTCTATTGCCTGTAATGCTTTCGTACCAATGTTTGGATTTTCCGCCAGCACTTCCACTATCACCCTTTCTATTTCATCGACAACTTTATTGGCTATTGTTGCCCCTGCGTTATCAACCAAATAGTCAGCTATCTCGGCAAGGTCTCTTGTCGATAGCTCCGAATAAGCAACCTGCATATTATGAGGACTTACGCTTTATACGATTTCTAATTTCTGAAAATATTTGCTCGGTTGTCTTATTAGACATACCAGAATCTATTCCCTCTTGAATTAACCTAGCTAACTCTAGTTGTTCATCTTGCTTTGATAAATCCTCTCGCACAAGATGGCGAACGTAATCACTAGGCGTACTAAAATCACCTTTCGTAATTCGGCTTTGTATTTTTTCCTTTAACTGTTCAGGTAAGGAAATATTCATCGTTGTTGTACTCATATAGTCATCTTACCAAATTGGCAATATTTGTCAATTATTAGTCTTGTCCAACATGAAATGATACTGAGCGAAGGGACTGATTCTAATCGGAAATGATACCGAACTAATCTAATTTCTGTTCATGATGGTGAATGAATACCATTATGAATGACCACCATATAGATACCCTTGATAAGGCACGCTTGTTTCTACAAGGCACTGATGAAATGGTCAAAAGGGGTCAGACCCCTTTAAAGAGAAAGAAATGACCTGTGCTGTTATACTCGCTTTATGCCACGGAAGCCCCGATATTTTCTCCCTGAAATCCCTGTTTGTCAATCAGCGTTTAAAACTGGACACCTGTCAGCGAGTAAAACTGAACAATTAAATACAATAATATTTCTTTATCATCAACTCAAGTGAAGCGTAGCGAAACTTGAGTTGATGAATCAATCCTGCTTTCTTGCGATGTTATTTTTTAGTGACAGTCTTGAGCTTTGCTTTAGCGCTAGACTGCTTGAATCGATATGAGTCGTTACCCGTTTCAATAATTGAGCAATGATGAGTCACTCTGTCGAGCAAAGCCGTGGTCATTTTCTCGTCGCCAAATACCTGCACCCATTCACTGAAATTAAGCTTGGTGGTAAACACGATGGAGGTTTTCTCGTATAGCTTGCTGACCAGGTGGAATAATAGTGCGCCACGATACTGTAACTTCAGGTATGGACTTTTATATTAGATAGAGCAGTATGGCCTTTTCCCCCTAGGGGGGGATTTTTTCGAATTTTTGATTTATTCAAATTTTCTATCTTGGTGTCTTGTAAGTTGAGCCATTTGTGCGTTCCCTGTTTTAAGCAATTAACATACTGGAGACACCCAAATGACCCAATCAAACAATAACGTATTTGACGTAGTAGTGGAACACACATCTCAGAAGGCCCCGATGCCATGCGCCCCGTGCTCACCGCACTGCTCAATGAGGCGATGAAGATTGAAAGAGAGCCGTTTCCAGGCGCATCACACTATGAGCATAGTCAAGACCGGCCAGGGTTTGCCCATGGCTACCAGGATAAGCGTATCGATACGCAAGCCGGTACGCTCAATCTGCGTATCCCAAAGACCGCTCAACACGTTGATGAACCTTTTTACCCTCAATCGCTAGAACGCGGCTTACGCAGCCAACGTGCGATGATGCTGACCGTTGCTGAAATGTACGTGACGGGCGTTAGCACGCGCCGAGTCGAAAAAGTCATGCAGAGCATGGGTATTGAAAGCATCTCCTCTACACCGGTCTCACGGGCTAACCAGAGCATGGATGAGGCGTTAAAAGTCTGGCGTGATCGTCCGTTGGGTAAAGTCTCTTACCTAATCCTTGATGCGCGTTATGAAAAGGTGCGTGAGGGCCACCAAGTGATTGATATGGCGGTGTTGAGTGCGGTGGGTGTATTGCCTTGTGGACGGCGTTGCGTATTAGGAACGGCAATGGCGCTTAATGAAGCCGAGGTTAACTGGCGAGAGTTCCTCAAAGGCTTGGTTGACCGGGGCATACATGGTATTGAGTTTATTGTCAGTGATGATCACAGTGGCTTAAAAGCCGCTAGAAAGGCAGTGTTCCCAGGTATACCTTGGCAGCGTTGCCAGTTTCATCTGGCGCAGAATGCAATGCATCATGCCCCCAAGTGCATATTTTTACCAACCGTGGCCAGTTAATTTTACGTAGCGAGGCCACCTAATTTTACCAACCGTGGCCACTGATTTTTATCGAAGCGCGGACACTTTTTCGCTTCCGTAAAATTCCTCCACAGCCTTCTTGCGGTTAACACTATAACCGTTAACCTGCCGTTCTTTTATTTGTATTGGAACAGCTATGAAACCCAAGAAGGTCACTATGTTAAAACTCAAAGACATTCTGCGCTTGCACTATGAGGCGCAACTATCCTCCCGTAAAATCGCGCTCAGCTTAAACCTGTCACGCAGCGCCGTATCCAAATATCTCGTCAGAGCAACAAATGCCCAATTAAGCTGGCCCCTGCCAGCAGGCATGGATGAACAACAGCTGCAGGCGATATTAAAGCCGCCCAAATGCAGAGGCCCTGCCACTGCTTTATTGTGTGAGCCAGACTTTGCACAAATATCAGTTGAACGGTCTCGTAAAGGGATGACTCGCCAATTACTGTGGGAAGAATACGCCGAGCATCATCCAGTCAACCATTACAGCTATTCTCGCTTCACGGTGTTGTTCGGTCAGTGGCGCAAGAAGCAAAGAATCTCGATGCGCCAGACTCATATTGCTGGAGATAAACTGTTTGTTGATTATGCTGGTTTAACCTTAGGTATTATTGATGCTCGTACGGGTGAAGCACGCCCTGCCCAAGTATTCGTTTCAGTGCTCGGAGTCAGTTCCTATACCTACGCCGAGGCCACATGGACACAGAGCTTGCCTGACTGGATAGGCCCACACGTTCGCGCCTTTGAATTTTATGGCGGTGTTACTCAAACAGTGGTGCCCGATAACCTCAAGAGTGCTGTTTCTAAAGCCGGTCGTTATGACCCCGAACTCAACCCCAGCTATGCACAATTAGCCGCCTATTACGGTGTGGCGGTGATGCCTGCCAGACCTTATAAGCCTAAGGATAAATCTAAAGCCGAGGTGGGCGTACAGATTGTCGAACGCTGGATCATGATGCGGCTGCGCAAGCTGCAATTGTTTAGTTTGGATGAGGCTAATCAAGCTATTCGAGGATTGCTAGATGATCTAAACAATCGCCCCTTTAAACAACGCCCGGGTTCTCGCCGCTCACAGTTTGAATCAATTGATAAGCCTGCTCTTAAATCATTGCCTGGCACGCCTTATAGCTATCGCCATGTAGTAAAAGCACGGGCGCACATCGATTATCACGTTAGCTATGATGGACATCATTACTCGGTTCCCTATCAATTGCGCGGCGAGGCAGTAATGTTACACGTGGGCGAGCACTGTATTGATGTGTTCTACCAAGGCAAGGGTGTCGCGCAACATCCGCGAGCAATAGGCCAAGGCGGACACACAACCCATGTCGCTCACATGCCTAAAGCTCATGCTAAACACCAAGAGTGGACGCCTGATCGGTTTCTTAATTGGGCAAGTCAGGTCGGTGCGGCGACAGAGCGCGTGGTGCGTTATCAATTAGAAAATCGCCCCCATCCAGAACATGGTTATCGTGCTTGTTTGGGCATTCTTAACCTTGCCAAGAAATACGGCAAGACGCGTTTAGAGAATGCCTGTTTACGCGCAGAGAAGATTGGCGGCCTGCATTACAAACACCTTGCATCAATACTACAAACCCGTCTCGACAAGCTACCTACCGAACCCGATAAGCAACAGACTTTGCCAAGCACCCATGCCAATGTGCGCGGAGCCGATTACTACCATTAACCCAAACCATTTCATCTATAACCAACAGGAAAATACTATGACTCCACAACAAACCCTTACCCAACTGAATGAATTACGCCTAACGGGCATGGCCGAGCAACTGTGCTATCAGTTCGACCCACCTAACACTTATGATGAGCTGGGCTTTATCGAACGACTCAGTTTGCTCGTAAACCACGAGGCCACCGTGCGGGATAACCGCAAAGTCACGCGTTTACTCAAGCAAGCGAAGTTACGATATCGCGCCCAAGCAGACGACATCGATTACCGAACTAGACGAGGTTTACACAAAGACACGGTAGCGCAGTTACTGGCCCTAGACGGGGTAAACAAAAGCCGCAATGTCATCATCCAGGGCCCTACAGGCACCGGCAAAACCTTCTTGGCCTGTGTGTTAGGACAAGCGACTTGTGAGCACGGCATTAGCACAAAATATATTCGTGCTAGCCGCTTATTTGAAGCAATGACCTTGAGCCATGGTGATGGCAGTTACACCAAGCTACTGGCACAAATAGCAAAAATCAAACTATTGATTATCGATGACTGGGGCTTGGATACACTGACTCAGCAAAACCGTAATGACCGATTAGAAATAATAGAAGATCGCCACGGTAATGGTGCCACCTTAATCACCAGTCAATTGCCCACACAACATTGGCATGATGCGATTGGTGAAGCCACTTTGGCTGATGCGATTCTGGATCGCTTATTACACAACGCGCACAAAATACAATTAGAGGGGGAATCGATGAGAAAAATCCAGTCACAACAGAGCAAAGTGTAGCCACTTTACGTTAAAATCACTTGACCGTTTGAAGGCTTGGTGCAAGTGGCCACGCTTCGTAAAATTCGGTGGCCACGGTTGTAAAAATACGCAGTAAGCCCTCAAAGAAATCAAACGCCCGAATATGTGCATCAAACACCCTCTCCTGTGTTTCTCTGGGATAGGCCCTAAGATATGATTTACGCGAATGATATAAACGAAAGTGGGCTAGTTTGATCTTGACACCAAACCCACCCAGAATGACTTGTTTATGTGACCAATCAAACTGACAGGCTTCACCTGGTGCAAAAACCAATGGCACAAATGCTTGTTTAATACATGACCGCGAGTGATCCTTCCACGCTTTGACAAACCGTTGAACGCTGTCATAGGCCCCTCGATACCCTTGCAACTCAATCTCTTCATACAGTTGAACTGCATTATGTCTTTCTCGCACTGAGCGAGCTGCGTCCACTTCAAGCAAATTGATCAACTGAGGTTTGAACTTATCCAGCTTCGGACAGACTATTGGCACCGACCGCTGATATTCAGGTTCGCTTGGCGCGTTGTTTAAATATTTATAAATAGTGGTGCGTGATAAATTGAATTCACGCGACACCTCGCTTACTTTGCGACCTTCTACTAAACACAAACGTCGTATCTTGGTACATATAGGCATACAAATCACCTGACAGTTTCCTCGGATTAATGGCTCCGAGACAGTTAACAATAAAGGTGTTCAGTTTTGTACGCTGATCACCCACGAAACTGTTCATTTTTGCACGCTGTTCAACATCCCACCGATGGACAACAGGTGAGAATGTTCCGAGCACTAAGTTGACCGTATGGAACGAAGCAATGTACTACTTTCTAGCTTCGCCAGCAGGCTATAGGAAAATTATGTTTGTGCTACGGGATTACAGCGAAAAACGAAAGGAGACGTTGGCTGAATATTATTTACGTACGCACAGACATCTAGTGCCGAATGATGTTGAATTCCGGGAATATGATGAAAAGAAAGCAAATGCCATCAAACTTTGAAGTCCAATACAGCGTTAGTTCCTGCACGCGTATGCACAACAGTTTGTATGCTAATTCGAGCAGAATAAAGGTAATTAACCACCTAAGAGTCAGTCTCAATTAAGTTATATAAATCTCTCCAAACCTAGCATTAGCAGGGCATACAGCTGGACTGAAGAATTTAAAACTATAGCTACTACACAAACGTTTAGTTTAGAAACAACTCGGCTGCGAACACTAAGTAGCATATATAGCACCCCGCCCCGTCAAAATTCTTGTCCGATGCATAGGGGGGGATAAACAGATAGATATTAAAAATGTCTAAATCACAGAAAACTAAAAAAACTTGAACAACAACCCTATATGTGACCTACAAGAATATATCTAGTTGAACTTACATCCACTATTAGTTGATAATTCCTTTTAATATCAATAAGTAAAGTGGTGGCCAGGGACAGAATCGAACTGCCGACACGGGGATTTTCAGTTGTGAAATTAGACTAATAAGTTAATATAATCAATCACTTATAAGGCTAATTAGTATTAACAATAATTGGCGATAAACAATTTAAAATCAGTGATTTAGAGTAATTTGTGCAAATTAAGCGAAACTGAGCACTGTGCCGCGAGTGTGCCGTTTTGCCAAATAGTGTTTGCTGAAAAATATCCATATTCTCCATGTTCAATAAATTCGGCTGTTCATAAATGTTGAAAAGAAAACATTATTGAACATTCGGCCAAATGAAAGAATAGATAAAAATCGGCCGATCTATAAATCACCTATTCTTTTGATTGTATTCAATATATCTGAATTATCAATGAATTTTGGCCGATCTTCTGGCCGATGTGCAGAGGCTATATTTGTGTGATGTTACAAAACCTATGTCAATATTGATTTTTGTACTAGGTTTCGTAACAAAAGACCGCGCTTAAGTCTTCCTTATTAAATTGAATTAGTGTCTGTCACTAATTCAATTTAGCTCGTAACTTAAAATAGCAGGCGTTCGAGGTCTTACTCTTATTGGTTGGGCTGGTTACGGCTGAATTAAATAGTAGCGCCCCGATTTTTGCGTGCCGCGTTTTTCAATGAGTCCGGCCTCTAGTAAAGGAGTAATAATATTCATCGCTCCCTGGCGTGACACCTTTAGGTGTTCCCAGATATCAGCTGGGGCCAAGCTCCCATGATCACGAAGCAAGCCAAGTAAATGCTCTTGTCTAGGAGTTAGATTTATTTTGACTGAGTCCGAGCTTTGAAATTTCTTTAATCTTAGCCAAACGCGTTCCAGCGTTTTGTGCAAGCCTATTGCTGAATACTCAAGCCATTGTGTTAAATCTTCGCCAGCCTTTCGTACTTGTGTTAGTGCTTGATAGTAAGCCTGACGGTCTTCCCAATAATATTCATCGACTGAGAACAGATAGTGAGAATCAAACCCTCTGCGATATAGATCCCATAAGGCTAGAGCTCGGCCTGTGCGGCCATTGCCGTCGGCAAAGGGGTGAATGTCCTCAAAGCGATAGTGAAGAATTGCAGAACTAAGCACAGGTGATAAAGAACTTGAGGCTCCGTTCCACCACTCCAGTAATTCGAACATTAGTGGTGAGACATCGCTCGCGGGTGGTGGGAAGTGACCGCCGACTTGTACCGCAATAATGCGATAAGCACCAGCATGTCCTTGGTCCATTACTTCATCTGCTAATAGCAGGTGAAGTTGAAAAAGGTGGTCATGCCTAATTTGTTTGAGTTTGGCATTTTTTTCGATAAATCGTAGTCCCGCAAAGTAGTTCAATACTTCACGTTGAGAGCACTGGTCTGAGGCTACTAATTCACGCCCCTCTTCAAGCGCTCTTACTTGCTCTAGCGTTAGGGGGTTACCTTCAATCGCTGTAGAAGCATGGCCATTACGTGTACGCGTGTCTTTTTGCAGTGCCGGAATCCAAGGCAAGGATACGCTAGCGTTTTCAATGCGCTCGCGCAATGCAGAGATCTCTTCCACTAAGGATAGAAGGTTGCTTGTAATCGAAAAGCGTGGTTCGTAAGACATTAGATTAGTAAACTATAAGTCAAGTTATTGGTCAAGTAAATTAGTCAATAATCAGTCAAGTTATCGGTCAACCAATACACCAAAAGCTCGATTGTGCGTTAAAGCTGTGTGTTAACTCTGCAAGAGTTACCCATCGGCTTTATCCACATGTGAGCAGTAGCACTTACCCACATAATGTCGCGACTATGGCGTAGCCATTAAAAGAGGATCACTTAAAAGATCCGTTACTGTTGTGGAGCGACATTTTGTGGATAAGTGCGAACGAGAAATGAAATTGGTGTCCTAACCTAAGTAGGTGCGAGTGATTTCAATTCTTGAGTGGCCTAGTTCATTTGAGATAATCAAACGTGCAGACCTATCGAGCTGCTTTTCCCGTTCGCTCATCTCGCGTACAAGTGGCCCGCCGAGTCTTCGTGGCAGTAATAAACCCTTCGTCAGCGCTATGTAGCGTTGCTGTGCGTACTGATGCCTCAGCCCATGGCTACGACGTATTCCTATCGAAGCCATATGATGCTGGCGATGAGACAGGTATTGCCGGTAACTCATGTGAGCTGGTATCAGGCTGGCCTTGCCATTAGCGCCTACATAACTTTCTAGATCTTTTATTAGTTGCCGTTGTTCATCAGTCACTATCGGGATAGACCGTTCACGACCGCCTTTAGTCCATGATGACTCCAGTGCTAAGTAATCGTGCCTTATTGCTAGCCACGGAATGATCTTGGCTGACTCTTCGCGGCGTAAACCAAAGTGCTCCTGCAAGCGTAAACTTAACTGTAAATGCAGTGGCAAGGTGTCTATCCTTTTTGACGCCAGACTGTAAGCGATGTTCTGTTTTGGCACTAAACATCGGTCGGGTATGCCCAGTTCTTTGTTAGAGCGCGGGATAACATTTTGCTTGTTTATCTTCTCAGCCCACCAACGCAATACCGACATGCGGTTTTTAATTGTGCCGATAGAAATGGGTTTATGGGTTAACGGTGATGTCTCACTTTGCCATAGCTCTAATAGTGCAGCGATATGCTTAGGCTTGAGTGATGACGCACTCATATGTTTGTAGCCAAGTTGAGTGAGTTGCTTGGCCGTTTGTCGTAAGTGCCTAGCGCGGTCGTGCTGCGTTGCAAAGCTGCCATCGCGGTTTCGTTTGCACATAAGTTTCAATTCATAATTTAGCTTGTTCATGGTGATTTACCTCAAAGTGTGTTGGTTAGTTTGCAAAATTCATAACGAAGTTAGTTGGTAAGTGTTAATTCCGCACCAAGGTTGCTAACAACGTTGATATTAAAAGCGAGAAATTAGTGTCGCTCGTTACACGACATGCCAGATGGCTCGTTATGGTTCGCAAACCAAAACGCTACTACGTAAAACCCGAATGTGGATTAGTCATAAGTCCTCCTAAGTTGTTATTAAAACGCTATTGGTTAAAACAAGGTCGAGGTGAAGCCGCGCCGTTTTGTCGGCGTACTGCTACTTCAATTGGATTTGGCTGTACAGCCAATAAATCTTCTTTATCGATATAAAGAAGGGAAGCGTAAATAAGCACTACGCATGAGCGTATCTACTAAGCTAAGTAGTGTTGCTTAAATTCGATTGCTTGCTGGATAAATGGAATCGCCTTAAAAAGGTGACTCCTGCTAAATAAATAGCTTGGATAAATCGCTATAAAAGCGGATGGTTAAAAACCATATGATAAGAGGGTTAACCCTAATTATCGTTAATTAGTCTGAACGCGGTTTAAATTGCTTTTGCGCGTTACTAATGAAATAAAAATAGCATATGTGCGTTAAAAATTGAAGGTCATGAGAGCAATATTTGAGTCCATCACTGAGGTGTCATAAACAAAGTTGTAGCAAAACCTATGTAGCCACGGAGCTCGATGCCGGCGTCACTGTAAGTAGGCTTACAGTGACGCCGGCATCGTTATTATAAGTTTTCAGTAAGATATTATGATAAATGCACATAGTCATAGTCGATTTCATGCTTGAGATTCTTGTGTTGGCCTTGCAGCCCGTTCACTACAAGCCTCAAGCCTGCGGTAATAGCAAAATAGATTTTTAAAGTGGTTGGCACCACTAAATCTTTTTTGCCATTAGGGCTATTCCGTTACCTCCTTGCGTGCTTATTGGTTGCCCATCAAATTTGCAGGCACGCTCTATGCGTGCCGCATCATTTGATAATTGTTATCTTAGGCTTGAAACTCGATCTTATGTTTTATGAAAATTATCTGAGTTATGCCTGAAAGTGGTGTATGGAGTAGTTGACTAAAAGCGGCGTATCGGGATGAGTTGAGTTTACAACAACTTAAACTTCCACAGACATACGCCACTATGAAACAGAATAAAATTATTTCCTTTGAAAAGCCAGAGCAAAGCATCGATCCGCTGCAAGAATTGATTCGCAATGGCGCCAGGCAACTCATTCAAACCGCGGTCGAGAGTGAGTTATCTGAACTGCTGTATCGCAATTGTGACAAAGTCTCAGATTCAGGACACGCTGGTGTCGTTCGTAACGGCTATTTGCCAGAACGTGAACTGCAAACCGGGATCGGCCCAGTCAAAGTACGTATCCCCAAGGTGCGCTCCCGCACTGGAGTACCGATCACCTTTCGGTCTGCTTTAGTGCCGCCGTATGTGCGTAAAACGAGAACACTAGAAGCGGCCTTGCCTTGGCTGTATCTCAAGGGTGTCAGCACTGGAGAAATGGGGGATGCACTGAGCGTGCTAGTGGGTCAATCAGCGACTGGGTTATCATCAAGCACAGTGAGTAAGCTCAAAGCAACGTGGTCTCAGGAGTACAAGGATTGGAATAGAGAAGGTTTAGATCGAGATCGATGGGTTTATCTATGGGCGGACGGGATACACAGCGGCCTGCGCGGCGATGAGGGCCGACTCTGTGCCTTAGTTGTCATCGGAGTGAATGAGCGCGGTCACAAGAAATTACTGGCGATTGAAGACGGTGAGCGAGAGTCTACGCAGAGTTGGCGAGAGGTGTTGTTGGCACTCAAGGAGCGAGGCCTGAATCAACCAGAGCTGGGCATCGGTGATGGTGCTTTAGGCTTTTGGAATGCCCTGGAAGAAGTCTATCCTGGCACTAAACATCAACAGTGTTGGGTGCATAAAACGGTCAACGTGCTGAACAAGCTGCCTAAATCGGTGCAGCCCAAAGCAAAAGCAGCTCTGCATAACATTTGGCAGGAAGAAACCAAAGAAGCGGCGCAAAGCGCCTATCAATTATTCATTAAAACCTGTCAAGACAAGTATCCAAAAGCCACGCAGTGCTTGGAAAAAGATCGCGAAGAGTTAATGACGTTCTACTCGTTCCCTGCCAAGCACTGGATGAGCATACGTACTACGAATCCAATTGAATCAACATTCGCGACTATCCGACACCGTACCAAACGATGCAAGGGATGTCTTAGCCGTGATGGCATGTTAAGTATGATGTTCAAGCTGGGTCAGTGCGCAGAGAAAAAGTGGAACCGAATACGCGGGTTCGCCTATCTAGCAAAAGTGATGAGTTATGCCTGAAAGTGGTGTATGGAGTAGTTGACTAAAAGCGGCGTATCGGGATGAGTTGAGTTTACAACAACTTAAACTTCCACAGACATACGCCACTATGAAACAGAATAAAATTATTTCCTTTGAAAAGCCAGAGCAAAGCATCGATCCGCTGCAAGAATTGATTCGCAATGGCGCCAGGCAACTCATTCAAACCGCGATCGAGAGTGAGTTATCTGAACTGCTGTATCGCAATTGTGACAAAGTCTCAGATTCAGGACACGCTGGTGTCGTTCGTAACGGCTATTTGCCAGAACGTGAACTGCAAACCGGGATCGGCCCAGTCAAAGTACGTATCCCCAAGGTGCGCTCCCGCACTGGAGTACCGATCACCTTTCGGTCTGCTTTAGTGCCGCCGTATGTGCGTAAAACGAGAACACTGGAAGCGGCCTTGCCTTGGCTGTATCTCAAGGGTGTCAGCACTGGAGAAATGGGGGATGCACTGAGCGTGCTAGTGGGTCAATCAGCGACTGGGTTATCATCAAGCACAGTGAGTAAGCTCAAAGCAACGTGGTCTCAGGAGTACAAGGATTGGAATAGAGAAGGTTTAGATCGAGATCGATGGGTTTATCTATGGGCGGACGGGATACACAGCGGCCTGCGCGGCGATGAGGGCCGACTCTGTGCCTTAGTTGTCATCGGAGTGAATGAGCGCGGTCACAAGAAATTACTGGCGATTGAAGACGGTGAGCGAGAGTCTACGCAGAGTTGGCGAGAGGTGTTGTTGGCACTCAAGGAGCGAGGCCTGAATCAACCAGAGCTGGGCATCGGTGATGGTGCTTTAGGCTTTTGGAATGCCCTGGAAGAAGTCTATCCTGGCACTAAACATCAACGGTGTTGGGTGCATAAAACGGCCAACGTGCTGAACAAGCTGCCTAAATCGGTGCAGCCCAAAGCAAAAGCAGCTCTGCATAACATTTGGCAGGAAGAAACCAAAGAAGCGGCGCAAAGTGCCTATCAATTATTCATTAAAACCTATCAAGACAAGTATCCAAAAGCCACGCAGTGCTTGGAAAAAGATCGCGAAGAGTTAATGACGTTCTACTCGTTCCCTGCCAAGCACTGGATGAGCATACGTACTACGAATCCAATTGAATCAACATTCGCGACTATCCGACACCGTACCAAACGATGCAAGGGATGTCTTAGCCGTGATGGCATGTTAAGTATGATGTTCAAGCTGGGTCAGTGCGCAGAGAAAAAGTGGAACCGAATACGCGGGTTCGCCTATCTAGCAAAAGTGATTCAAGGGGTTCCATTTAAAGATGGAATAGAGCAAACTAATGACTACTCAGATCAAACCTAGGCCGCTTGAAGAAAATGCCTCATACACCAGATTCGGGCATAACTCAAAAGTGATTCAAGGGGTTCCATTTAAAGATGGAATAGAGCAAACTAATGACTACTCAGATCAAACCGAGGCCGCTTGAAGAAAATGCCTCATACACCAGATTCGGGCATAACTCAAATTATCTATGATTTGTCGTGTCGAGTAGCTTAGCTATCTTATATGGAGCTTTTCCAAGCTTAGCAATTTTATGAATCAATAATTTTCCAGATGAAGTTATCGAAGTTTGATCGGCGCTAATGAGAAGTTCATTGATATCTTCTTTACTTACTCTAATCCAGTGATAATCAGGAATATTTAGGAATTGAGTGATGCTCCTTTCTGTTAAATTTTTAATAGAAAAACATCTACCTCCATAAAAATTTAGAAAGGAACAAAAGCGTTTTGCTTCTTAGCCAATATTTCTCTATCTGATTCAAGCCGGACCTGATTGTTATCTACTACATAGCATGGAGGGTTTTCACTAGATTTCGAATAATCATTTAACGCGGCTAAACCTAATGACGAGTCTATATGATCGTATTGGACATGAAATACGCTATCTTCGCGTGTCGATAACAGATCTAAAAATCCTTCAATCGAATGATCTTCATTTCTGACCTGTAAGCGCTCTTTAGCGGAAAGCTGGATTCCGCCCTTTGCAATTGAATCGGGTGTAAATCCAGGTAGGTATTCTTTCTTATTATTTCTAGGTTTTAAACCGCCTAAAAACCTTAAACTTCCACCGACATCTGGTTTACTTTTCTCAAGCTCAAACAGTTTGTAGCTAAAGTCTGAAATAAGGTCAGCTTTTAAGAATTCATCACTTCCAATATCCACCACCTTTAAAGATATATGTTCCGGCAATTTTCAGGGTAGTTGCACATTTTCCTACGCAGCCAATAATACTTCTTTTTGTGGGTTCAGCGCAACCGCACCACAAGGCCGCCAATTTCGGGTTTGGCCAGACCACCGATTAGGTTTTGCTGCTTTAGCTTCCTGATAAACAACTTCTCGTTTTGCTAATAGGGCACTATCTTCACCGCGATAACGCTGGCCAGGTGTAACGTAGCGTATAGCACTGTGACGATGTTCTTCGTTATACCATTGCATAAACTTACCCACCCATTGGCGGGCGGCCTCTAAGCTATCGAAGCCTTGAGAAGGCCACGCAGGGCAATACTTTACCGTTCTAAACATGGATTCAATATAAGCGTTGTCATTGCTTACTCTTGGCCTTGAGTAAGAGGGCTTTATTCCTAATGCTTCTAACTTCGCTCTCATTGTGAACGATTTCATTGGGCTGCCATTATCACTGTGTAAGACGGGCATGCCATCGCAGCTGGCCACTTTTAGAGCCGCCTGAGACATCAACTACGCACCTAATTCACCGCTTTCAACAGGATGTACTTCCCAGTGAACGCCATAGCGACTGTAAAGGTCTTCTACCATGTACAGGTAATAATGCTTGCCAATAGTACGCGTCGCCAAATAGGTGATATCCCACATCCACACAGCATTAGGTTTTAGCGCTATATGAGTATCGGGTGTTCGGGACTGCTTTTGTTTGGCGCGGCCGCGGTGCTTCAATTGCCCATGCGCCTTGAGAACTCGATAAAAGCTAGACTCGCTGGCCACATAAATACCTTTGTCAGCCAACTGCGGTACTATTTGCGACGGCGGCAAATGATGGTATGCCGATTCATTACATATCGATAAAATGTGTTGCTGCTCTTGCTCGCTTAGTTTATTGCCAGGGACTGGCTTTTCTACCAAAGGACGTTGATCACTGCGGATACTATCTTCTCCTTTTGGCTTCCAACGTCTAAGCGTAGACTCGGCAAGGCCAACCAACTCACAAGCACTTGAACGCTTTGAACCTGCGTCTACTGCTTCATTAACATCATTGATTACTTTAATGCGCGTCTGAGTCGTAATCATACTTTCTCGTCCTCCCAAAGCGCCTGAAACTTTTTTTGTAATACTAATAATGCGGCCGTTTCAGCCAAGGCTTTATCTTTGCGGCGCAGCTGGGTTTCTAGCTTCTTCTTGTCTTTTTTTAACGCACGTATTTCATCACGCGCAACTTTAGGGCTAATGAGAGCCTCATCAACACCATTAATACAAGCTTCTCGCCATTGCGTTATTTGAGTAGGGTATAGGCCTTTCTCTCGGCAATACGCAGATAATTCTTGTTCATTCATCGCAGCAGTTTCAAGAACTACGGTGAACTTAGTTTGGCAATCCCACTGATTAGATGAATCACTATTAGGCATTAAAACTCCTGATCGTCTGGCTTTATTTCGCCAATCATACAAGGTTTGAACACTGATTCCTTCTTCTCTAGATATTTCTGCGAAGGACTGACTATTTGATGATAATAATTTAGATAAAACAGCTTCTCTTCGTTCTACGCTATATTTCGGCATGAGTATTTCTCCGCCGCCCCTTGTGAATTAAAATGTGTGCAACTACCCTGACGTCTGGGGGTTCTGTCACAAGCTCTCCGAAAATATCTTCGCTTAGTAGGCTTATGATAGATGCGTTATCGTAGTCTCCGCCCAATAGATTCTTTAGCGTGATTTTGTTAAAAACACTGTTAACAAATTTATCTTGAACAAAGAGAGAACCGGTGAATAGTCTGATATTATTTATCGACATGAAATATTCTGTAGGTTCAAAGAAATTGCCACGACCTTCATGAATCTGGGGGTTTTTGCTTAGGTTAGTCTTTTTAGGCTCTTCAGATAGAAATTCATTTATATCTATTTCTTTCCAATAGCTAATGAGCTGCGAAGCGCAAGCATCTAAAAAACCTTGCCCATTACGCTTACGCTTGCTTCTTGCTGTTAGACAATTAGGGTTATTCCGTATGAGCCTTTTTGTAGAATATATATCGTGGATATTACCTTTTATCCTAAAAGCAACTTTAGCTAGACAGTCTAATTCCTTCAGGGATAATAGGGATTGGGAAAAAGGGTATTGTCTATTCTTATTTATACCTATACCCGCGTGAAAGGTTATTTGGGTTTCAGAACAATCTAGATGTTCTAACATTTCATTTTTAAGTTTATGCCATATTCTTTCAAAGCCATTTGAGTAAAATGGGTTACGGCCCATTGTTCGTACTGGAGATCCTATTTTTTTTATATAGAGTGGAAAAAATTGCCCATCAAGCATTTCCTCTGCAATCAATATTTGTTGGACCGCCAAGGACAAAGCAAGGGAGTGTTCACCTTCTTTAGCCTTTAAGCAATTGTTGTCTAGCAGAATATGATTTGAACTGTGTCGCGGGATAAAGCAGCTTTTACATAGTTTATGGAATGTTTCAATCACGCTAGGTTCGCTTGTCTCATCGTAGGCATTTGAGTAAATATCTAATAAAATCTCATTGTGAAAAGTTAAGTAGATCCTCTTTGATGTCTGGTGTAGCTCAGCTTCGAGGTGATCCCACAGAAGTTTATTCCAGTGCCGTAGAGTTATTGTCATGTTGACTCAATTACTCTAGTTTTTAATGTAGAAAAATATGATCCTTGATTCCACTCGATCTCCGTTAGTGTATATACATTATTATTGGCGAGTTCTGGGCAGTTGGAGTGGAAAGTGATCTTCGAGAAAACTTCGTTGGACCCCAAAATGCCTGATAGTATCTCGATATCAAAAGTATCGATTTTTCGTTTTAGAACTCGAATAGTCAACGCTGAAGATATTTGGTTTTTTAACAAAATTTTTTTACTTGAAACGAAAGGACAGTAAAACGCACAACTACAGGTTTCGCATACTTCGGTATTGGTTGTTCCTAAAAGACCTAGATTATTTATAGAGAGTGCGTAACTAGTATCCGAGATATATTCGGCACATGTTGATTTGATCGAGTTCATAATAAGGGGGTTAACTTCGACACCTAGTCTAGTCCCTGATATAAGTTCGACTTCCATTTTTATTGGTAGTTTTTGAAAACGGTCTTCGCAAAGACATGCGTAAAAATTCAGCTGTTGAATATGAGCATCCGTAAGGTCTTCTTTTATCGAGGACTTATAGTCAACAATGGCGTATCCATTTTCGAGTCTTTCAATTAGGTCTACTACTCCAAGCATGTTTCCGTCCGATGTGACTAGTTTTTTTTCTCGGAATAAGGCTTCAATCGAATAGTCATAAATTTTTGATTCTGTAAGTCTTACGAGGTTGGCCCAAAAACCCCAAGACTCATATTTGGCTCTATCATTAGGTGATGACCAACCCGCAAATTTCTGAATCTCGTTGTGGATAGCCTTGCGTATTTGTGAACGAGTTTCTCGCCTTTCGTCACATGAAAACTCATCAAGCCGTTTGAGTATCGAGTGCATAACCATTCCCTGCAACCAGTAGCGGTCGACTTTTGCCGCAGTTCGGCTGCCCAAATTTTTGCGACGACTTAATAGAAACGCTTTTAGACGACAGACGCTAAGTTGCTGATATTCAGAAAAACTGACTGGTGTTTTTTCTTGAGAACTATTAGTAGTAATGGATTCTGCTCTTTCAATTAGCATTTTTTAATTAGGGTGTTGACCTTTTGTCTTACTGAGACTGGGTTTGTAATAAACTCTATTGGGCATATCGATTGCTTCGCACCCATTTTATCCATTGCATCGTCAAGCCCTAAATCAGCTGGTAGCATTGGGTGACGTACAAAAATAAAATACTTCGCGTTTTTGTATTCGAATTCAAAATATGGATAGCCTTGATAGTTCTTAGGTTCGACATTTTTTTCGAGTATCGTTGTTAGCTGAAGGTGCATATACCCATCTTTACCAACTAAACTCTGCCAGCAACTTGATAGTGGGTTGAAACCAGTCTTTTCATTAGTTAAAAAATCGAATAAATCTAGCCCTAGTCTCCAATTTAGATTTTCATGTGTAAGCCTATTATTAAAATTATTTAGACATTTATAACAACTTGTTGAACGAAGCCGCTAAGCGGCAAAGAGAGCCAACAACGAGCACACTATTCCTATCACCCTCAATGTTGAGTGTGTGTTTTATAGGAATAAATAATGAACTCATCAGATCAAACTCGTTTTGACTCTCTTTACCAACAACATATTAACGTACTTCGCCTGCAAGGCAAAGCCGACGCAACTATAGATAGCTATTCGCGAGCTGTGCGCCGAGTGTCGGCGTTCTTTGATTGTTGTCCCGACCAGCTCAGCCAACAACAATTACGGGACTACTTCTTGTCTCTGGTGCACAGCCATTCCTGGTCTACGGTAAAACTCGACCGTAACGGCCTGCAATTCTTTTATCGCTACATTCTCAACAAATCTTGGCAGTGGATAGAGATTGTAAAACCGCCTAGGGTTCAAACTCTGCCTGATATTCTGTCGACGGAGGAAGTGGGCCGCGTCATCAACCAGACACGCGAAGCGCGTTACCAAACTTATCTTTTGTGCGTGTACAGCATGGGGCTGCGCTTGAGCGAGGCGCTCAACCTGACCATTGCTGACATCGACAGTGCTCGCCATAAAGTGCATGTACGTTGCGGCAAAGGTCGTAAAGATCGGTTTGTATTTTTGCCTGATCGAACGCTCGATTTATTGCGCACTTATTGGGCCAGTCATCGTAACCCTAAATGGCTATTTCCTCAGGGAAAAACCAACCAACTTCGCCGCTCAGCCAGCGCACCGATGGACCGCGGCGGCTTGCAAAAATCGGTTAAGGTCATCGTCAAAAGTTGCGGCATTCATAAGCGCGTTACCATTCACACCTTTCGCCACTGCTATGGCGCACACTTGGTCGAGTCAGGCGTTCACTTGCGCGCCATCCAGCGCGAGATGGGCCATGAATGTCCCAAGACAACGGTGCTTTACACGCAACTCACCGACGTGGTGCAACGCAACACCGGCTCGCGGATAAACACCTTGATTGATGGCTTGGACTTTGAGGTGATCGCCTAATGGAACTCGCCTCGATACTAAACCGCCATCCCGATGCTTTGTGCCTGTTGGGCGGCGCAGAGCGCAGCGCCGCCAACGCCATTAGCGGGTGCCGCACGGCCCAATATGGTCTTATGCTTACGCATTGTGGCCAGTGCAATGAATCACAAAACCACCCGCGCTCCTGTGGCCACCGCAGTTGCCCTCGCTGTCTGAATCATGCCAGCAGTGAATGGCTGGATCGCCAGAGCACAAAATTATTGCCTTGTGATTACTTTATGGTGACCTTTACCTTGCCTTATGAACTGCGTCGTATAGCCAAGCACCATTCCAAAACCGTGTATGACGCACTCATGGATTGCGCCGCCAGTACGCTTAAAACCTTCGCCAAGAACGATATTAAGTGTGCAGAGCACATTGGCTTTAGCACCGTTTTACACACCCATACTCGCAAGCTCGATTACCACCCGCATGTGCATGTGGTGTTTCCCAATGGGGGCTTATCAAAGGACAAAGCGTTGTGGCAATCCAAGCCCGGCAACTACTTGTTCAATGGCAAGGCGCTTGCCTGCGTGTTCCGTGCTCGGCTACTACGGGCTTTGCGAGCAGCCGATCTTGATCTTCCCTGCACCCCAAAACACTGGATCGTGCACTGCAAGCAGATTGGCAAAGGCTTACCGGCGTTTAAATATCTCTCGCGGTATCTGTATCGCGGGGTTATTAGTGAGAACAATATTCTCAGTGATCGCGATGGTCAAATCACCTTTCGTTATCAGGACAACAAAGGCAAATCCCGCACCCGCTGCCTCGACTCAAAGGCGTTCATTGCATTGGTTTTGCAACACGTTCTACCAAAGGGGTTTCGCCGGGTGCGCGATTACGGTTTTGTGCACGGCAACGCCAAACAAACCTTAAAGCGAGTGCAATGGGCCTTGCAGGTGGTTGTACCGTCCGGACCAATCAGGCCAAAACGACAAAGACCAATTTGGCGTTGCAAGCACTGCGCCACGCCTCTGGTTATCATTGGCTTTTGTCGCCGTCGCTTCGAATCAGGTTAATTGCTTAGATCCAACAAGCTCACTAAAGTCACTTAATACGGAGGACCCCAGCTTTATGCAATAAGAAAGTACCATCACTCGGCGAGTGAGACGCCCACTCGCCTGCAATCTTAAGCGAAACCCTGAACGCTTAAAGTCACAAGGACCAGTAGCGGATATATTTACTTAATAGAGGTAACCCCCCGGGCTTGTTCAACAATTGGATAAAGTCGCGGCTGCGCGGCGACTTATCCTTATTCGTTAAACATTTTTTGGCATGGCCTTCTTGAAGAAAATCAGGAATAATCTTAACTCTAATATAGTTAACCAATTGTGCTATCTCAAATTGGTTGCCATATTTAGAAGCGTAGCCAGCACCATTGTCTAAAGTGTCTGCGATAAAAATCGACCATTCTTTATTATGTTGCTGAATGCCAACACTTAATTCTGATGGGTCGATATCTTCTCTTAAGCAAATTCCTTTCCGTAATATTTCTGCAAGTGAATACCAAGAAGACTTTACCAATTTATTGCCTTGGCCAAAGTCCCATCCACCTAGGTCTCCACTGACAAATAGGAAGTCTGTAACTTTTTCTGAAATCAGCGCTACTTTCTCATCTAGTTCGCTATCAGAAAGCTCAGGTCTGTGAGCCATTTCTACGTTGCTTGGTACAAGAAGTTCGATTTGACCAAACTTAGTTGAATTAAACTTATAAAAATCGAAACCATCATCTTTGGCGTTTGCATTAATTCGCCTGAGCAATAAGTTTCGCTCTGAGGATACTTCTAAGTTTTTATAGAATATTGGATTTGAAAAAACATGAGTTTCGGGCTTCTCAATTAATAACTGAGGCGAGGACTCTAGAAAACCATCATATGGACTGGTTTTGAACCAATTAGCTATATAAGCCTGAGGTTTTACACCTAAGAAGATAGTGATTTCCTCGCTATTACAAGACTCGCACTTTCTAGTCGCTGTGTTAGCTTGATCTACAGCGTTACAAGAACTGCATAAATATAGTTTTTCAGTAGAATGAGTTGGTGGTATTTTGGCTCCGGTTATAATTTTATCTGGACCTTGTTGGAAACTACTCAGCCAAGTTATGCCTACACAGCTCAATACTTCTTTGTCCTTAATTACTTGTTGTCCTGGAGCAAATTCAGATAAAGCAATATCCTCCCCTCTACTAATGAAGCCGTCTCTTATAGGAAAGCTACTATTGTTGGGGGATCTATTGGGGTTCGCATGAAGCAGAACAGTTTGACGTTCTGGCATACCGTACAAAGGGTAATCGCCACTCAACGTCAACAGATTAGATAACGAAAAATCTGGTGAATAACGACTGATTGATTCTCCAATTTTCTCTATTCTTCTTGGGAGCAGTTCATTGACTATATTTTCGACCATTTCGTAGACTGCTTCCAATTTGAAATGAGGGTGGAATATTTTTGAAAACTTCTTAGATAATCGTTCTGAATTCTTTGAGATATAAGTAAGTGAGAACCTTAGAAAAGTACTTGCTTCTAGCAGTCTTCCAAGGTCTCCGCTTGTAAAGCTGGTATCTATTAGAACTCGCTTCCTCGAATTATCAAATGTATATTCGGCTGCTACTTGAGTTAATACCAACTTATTTATCATTCGTTGGGCGATATGACGATTGTATGAATTAAGTTTTGGCGGTGTTGTTTTCTCAAGAACCATGCGGTTACGGTTCATGAAATAGTATTCGTCATGATTTTGCCCTTTGCAAAATGTAACTGCTAGTGACATTTTGTCGCCTCGCCTGCCAGCTCTACCCACTCGTTGCTGATAATTAAATCTCTTTGGAGGCATATTAGCCATTAAGACAGAGTTCAATCCGCCTATGTCGACACCGGCTTCCATTGTCGTGGTTACATTTAAAACTTCGAAACCAAAATATTTTATTTTGTTACTTAAGCTCGAATCTGGTAGATCGTTTGTTTCGCTTTCAATGAAAACATCTTGAAATACTCTTTGCCGCATTCGTTGCGAAGATTTATCTGTGTGCCCGATAAGCTCTTCCGTTCTTAAAGGTAGTTTATGCAGGCCGTCTTTAATAAATTTCCGATAAAAATTATTTCCCTCTATGTCAGATGCACGGTATTCCTCGATTTTAGAGCTACAATTCCTAAGAGAAAAACGTATACGTTCACAATGGCCAGAGTGATGAAATAGTTGTATGCCCCTGCAATTTTCACACTGCCAATAAGTATTTTTTTCAGGTAAATTAATAACTAACTTATTGAATTTCACTCTAAAGCGTTTATCTACCGTATCTAGTTTTTCATGCAGTAATCCCCTCAATTTTAATGATATTGATTGAGGGCTACCATCGCTAAAATACTCTTTGAACGCTCGGCTCAATTTTTCGCAAACATACTTAGGCAAAACCTCGCTACCCTGAGCATCCTCGTTGCGGAAACGGTAATGAGATGAGAGAAAGCGCAAAGTTGTATCAGCTAATTTTGTCTCTGTTTCGCTTAGTCCTTTCTCGCCGACAAGAACCCTATCGAAAGTGAACGAGTTATGCCCGAATCTGGTGTATGAGGCATTTTCTTCAAGCGGCCTCGGTTTGATCTGAGTAGTCATTAGTTTGCTCTATTCCATCTTTAAATGGAACCCCTTGAATCACTTTTGCTAGATAGGCGAACCCGCGTATTCGGTTCCACTTTTTCTCTGCGCACTGACCCAGCTTGAACATCATACTTAACATGCCATCACGGCTAAGACATCCCTTGCATCGTTTGGTACGGTGTCGGATAGTCGCGAATGTTGATTCAATTGGATTCGTAGTACGTATGCTCATCCAGTGCTTGGCAGGGAACGAGTAGAACGTCATTAACTCTTCGCGATCTTTTTCCAAGCACTGCGTGGCTTTTGGATACTTGTCTTGACAGGTTTTAATGAATAATTGATAGGCGCTTTGCGCCGCTTCTTTGGTTTCTTCCTGCCAAATGTTATGCAGAGCTGCTTTTGCTTTGGGCTGCACCGATTTAGGCAGCTTGTTCAGCACGTTGACCGTTTTATGCACCCAACACTGTTGATGTTTAGTGCCAGGATAGACTTCTTCCAGGGCATTCCAAAAGCCTAAAGCACCATCACCGATGCCCAGCTCTGGTTGATTCAGGCCTCGCTCCTTGAGTGCCAACAACACCTCTCGCCAACTCTGCGTAGACTCTCGCTCACCGTCTTCAATCGCCAGTAATTTCTTGTGACCGCGCTCATTCACTCCGATGACAACTAAGGCACAGAGTCGGCCCTCATCGCCGCGCAGGCCGCTGTGTATCCCGTCCGCCCATAGATAAACCCATCGATCTCGATCTAAACCTTCTCTATTCCAATCCTTGTACTCCTGAGACCACGTTGCTTTGAGCTTACTCACTGTGCTTGATGATAACCCAGTCGCTGATTGACCCACTAGCACGCTCAGTGCATCCCCCATTTCTCCAGTGCTGACACCCTTGAGATACAGCCAAGGCAAGGCCGCTTCTAGTGTTCTCGTTTTACGCACATACGGCGGCACTAAAGCAGACCGAAAGGTGATCGGTACTCCAGTGCGGGAGCGCACCTTGGGGATACGTACTTTGACTGGGCCGATCCCGGTTTGCAGTTCACGTTCTGGCAAATAGCCGTTACGAACGACACCAGCGTGTCCTGAATCTGAGACTTTGTCACAATTGCGATACAGCAGTTCAGATAACTCACTCTCGACCGCGGTTTGAATGAGTTGCCTAGCGCCATTGCGAATCAATTCTTGCAGCGGATCGATGCTTTGCTCTGGCTTTTCAAAGGAAATAATTTTATTCTGTTTCATAGTGGCGTATGTCTGTGGAAGTTTAAGTTGTTGTAAACTCAACTCATCCCGATACGCCGCTTTTAGTCAACTACTCCATACACCACTTTCAGGCATAACTCAAAGTGAACCAACCAAGACCAAGTGACTCTATATCTCGAAACAAGCCTTCAGTTAATATTTTCCTAACCTGAGTTATGATCGTTTTCGAGAAATCTTGCCTTTTGCTTTCATTTTCTCTCGCGGTACTTGTACTCAATATTAAACTCCAAGGCTTCTTGAAATGATCTTTAAGTACAGGATAGAAACCTAATTTCTTAAAACTTGACTCTAAGTAAAGTAGTATGTCTTTTATGAATACTTGGCTAAATCTGTCTCCTGATAGGTATGGTTCTAGACTTTTATAATTCTTGCCTGTTTCTATATTTGGTTTTCCTTTTCTAATCCACCTTCCAAGTTGATTGGCTGCTTTATTGTCAATTTTGGTAAAGGGGTGGTCCTCGAGTTCTTCCTCAATCTCCTCTGAATCATTTAGCTGTGCAGCTTCAGCGAGTTTAATATAATTTTCAAAGCATTCTCTTGTATTGCTACTTTTTGCTGCTAAGAATTCCTCTACAAAAGCTCGAATTGTGTCGGAAATATGATTGCGTTCCAACTCAGCTGAGACTAGAGATGCGTCTCTTCTGCTGTCACTGAATACTATAAGCTTCTTATTTTTACCGTCATCTACATTTGGTGAGAAGCGAATAATTTGTTCCGTAATTAGCTGTCTTATTTTGTGATAACCGGTGCCCATGTTGCGAATTGGACTTTTCGGGCCATTAGGGCGCTGACGATATGACTCTTCACATGCAGGGCAGTCAAACGTATCTAGATCTCCAGAGTCTTCAAATATTTTTAATGTTACTTCCTTATAATTCGCGAGCTTTGATTCGGCTGGTTTAACAGCAGTTATTTCGCCAAGATGAATGTTTAACCATCTGTCTGAATGGATCGATTTATCAGAATTTTCTGTAAACGGATTTTGAAAATAGACGTATACAAGGTGGGCTTCAGAAATATTAAGGTTTGAGTTAGTTAGTAAGGTTGACGAGCCCCTATTATATAGGTATCCCTTTAGGCAGACCTCACCACAACGCTCACAAGTATTGTAGATCATAAGCTATAGAGTTTTGTAGAGACGAGAAATTGGCATTTTCATCAAGGACTTCTACATCCTCGAATTTCGGCCCAAAGCCCAAGGGGGTTCGTATACCGTTCATGTTCTTAATGAAGACATGTTGTCTTAAGCGACACAGAGATTGAATTGAATCCCCGCCCTTTAAATTTGATATGTAATGCAGCAGCCCGCGAGCTGGCTCTTTTTCATTATCAAAATAGGTTTCAGCTAGTTCGCTTATTGTAAATGCATTTCCTGCTAGATCTCGGTCTAATTTTTTATCAGTTATATCAAATAGAAGATCCTCAAAATAATCTTCGGCCCCTTTTTCTAAATTGAAATTCTCAACTTTTTTGTGAAAGAAAAGATCAATCTTTTCTTTCGAATTTTCAATCTTCGTTATATTTTTTTCAGTAGAAAGAGCCGATAAATCGTTAGAAAGGCTCCTTAAGTTGGGTCGCAACTTAGACGGCTTAACAATATTTTCAGGAATGACATCAAAGTTTTTATCGTTATCGTTGCAACCGAAGAAGTCTTTTATAAAGGGGTGGTCCGCATTGAGTTCATCTTCTGCGCCCTCTAAGGAAGCAGAGGTGCAGATAACCCTAAGCTGATCATGGCCAATATGAAGACCTAGCCTGTCTATTAGTTGTCTGACTGTATAAGAGATTTCGGTTCCGCCAGTGCCGGTATAACTATGGAGTTCGTCGAGGATCAGGTGAAAAATATTTTCGTTTGACTCAGCGAGCCATCTTTTAGTAGAGTCAAAAATATTTTGCTCTCGCTCCCTGACCAACATTATTGCCAACATTGAAAAGTTAGTGATCAAGATGTCAGGGGGAGTGTCTTGCATTTCCCATCTAGTCAATTGTTCTACACCTTTAGGGTCTTGAAGCATGAAAGTGTCACCGTCAATTAACTCCAGTTCGTCATTCAGAGCGTTTAATTCATTTCGGACCTCATTTAGTATTTTTGGGTTTTCAGGTATATCTCCTTTTCCTAAGGTGTCCCCGTTATATTGTCCAAAATAAATTGAATCGCCGCCTAAGCTTTCCGAATAAAATTCACGAGCTTGAGGGCTTTCAAATATCTTTCTAAGTTGCTCTATTTGATCTCGAACCAATGCATTTAATGGATATATCAGCATTGCTCTAACAGCCGGCGTTCGTTTGCTTATCCTAGGGTTTTTAAAGGAGCTTTTTTGATCTAACCACCACGGCCTTTGTTGACGGCTGCCATTATTCCATCTCCCTGTTCCTGTCACGCCCAAAGACTCTTTTAATAAGTTGAATATTAGGGGTAACAAAAAACAATATGTTTTACCTGAGCCTGTTCCTGTTGTGACAATAAGGTTTCGCCTTTTATCAAGCACTGACTCAACCGATTCTAATTGATGCCTAAATAGAGTATATGAGCCTAGTGGAGCTAGAAGTTTTTTGAGCTTCCTTTTAGTTCCCAACTCTATTGAATCGAAATGCTTTTCTACCAGGCTTTCTATCGTTCGGTCACCTGCGATGTATCTAGGTAGTAATTCAAAAATCGGTTCTGCGAAAACTGGTGATGTTTCAGAATCGGAGAAATAATTTTGGATTGCATCGTCGAGGACTGGATAACGTGTTCGATATGCGGTTGCGAAATATGCTTTCAAGCTTGCTTTTAATCCAAGCTCGAAGTTGATTAGGTTATTTTCCATCGATAAGTCTCACTTTTATAGGCAGGTCGCCAGTATCCATTTTCTCTAAGAGAGTTAAGCTAACATCGAATATATGCAAACTTCCGTCTATATATATAGGGCTTGTTAACATTTTGCTTAGTAACGCTCTCTTCAATAATAGTGGTAGTTCTTTGTATAGCTTGCTGTTAAGAATTATTTTGTGCGATTGCTGCTGTGCGACGACTTCAATCGGCAACTCATATCCTAGGTAGTATCTACTGACTAAAAATATCCAATCTTGAGCGTTGTTTATTTCTAGGCTTGGTAGGTCTTGATTCTCAGTCTTTATAAAATACCTTGGTAAACCCCAAGGATACTGGCGGTATCTATATAGGCCGCCACTCGATACGTTATCAACGTTAAAGTTCCACATGCAGGTAGAAAAATTATAATGTTGGACTCCTTCGTCCGGTATGTTTTCAATTATTCGACTATCTGCGATAACTGACGACATTTTGGGTAAGAAGTCGGCTATTAGTTCTATGTTGGGTTTGATTACCTGAATCGAGTCTAACTGGGGCGAGTCGCAATAAGTGGCATATAAATGCAGCTCAGGCAATCCTTTGAACCAGAGGTTAATCACTTTGTGTTTTAAAAAAAGTCTCTTTTCTTTTTGTCGTTGAATAGTTAATTTAGGCGCGATCAACATGTAACTATTTCTGTAAGACGAATAAATTAGACATTTACCAATAAAAACCCAGTGTTCAATACGGCAATTTTCAGGGTAGTTGCACATTTTCCTACGCAGCCAATAATACTTCTTTTTGTGGGTTCAGCGCAACCGCACCACAAGGCCGCCAATTTCGGGTTTGGCCAGACCACCGATTAGGTTTTGCTGCTTTAGCTTCCTGATAAACAACTTCTCGTTTTGCTAATAGGGCACTATCTTCACCGCGATAACGCTGGCCAGGTGTAACGTAGCGTATAGCACTGTGACGATGTTCTTCGTTATACCATTGCATAAACTTACCCACCCATTGGCGGGCGGCCTCTAAGCTATCGAAGCCTTGAGAAGGCCACGCAGGGCAATACTTTACCGTTCTAAACATGGATTCAATATAAGCGTTGTCATTGCTTACTCTTGGCCTTGAGTAAGAGGGCTTTATTCCTAATGCTTCTAACTTCGCTCTCATTGTGAACGATTTCATTGGGCTGCCATTATCACTGTGTAAGACGGGCATGCCATCGCAGCTAGCCACTTTTAGAGCCGCCTGAGACATCAACTGCGCACCTAATTCACCGCTTTCAACAGGATGTACTTCCCAGTGAACGCCATAGCGACTGTAAAGGTCTTCTACCATGTACAGGTAATAATGCTTGCCAATAGTACGCGTCGCCAAATAGGTGATATCCCACATCCACACAGCATTAGGTTTTAGTGCTATATGAGTATCGGGTGTTCGGGACTGCTTTTGTTTGGCGCGGCCGCGGTGCTTCAATTGCCCATGCGCCTTGAGAACTCGATAAAAGCTAGACTCGCTGGCCACATAAATACCTTTGTCAGCCAACTGCGGTACTATTTGCGACGGCGGCAAATGATTGTATGCCGATTCATTACATATCGATAAAATGTGTTGCTGCTCTTGCTCGCTTAGTTTATTGCCAGGTACTGGCTTTTCTACCAAAGGACGTTGATCACTGCGGATACTATCTTCTCCTTTTGGCTTCCAACGTCTAAGCGTAGACTCGGCAAGGCCAACCAACTCACAAGCACTTGAACGCTTTGAACCTGCGTCTACTGCTTCATTAACATCATTGATTACTTTAATGCGCGTCTGAGTCGTAATCATACTTCCTCGTCCTCCCAAAGCGCCTGAAACTTTTTTTGTAATACTAATAATGCGGCCGTTTCAGCCAAGGCTTTATCTTTGCCGCGCAGCTGGGTTTCTAGCTTCTTCTTGTCTTTTTTTAACGCACGTATTTCATCGCGCGCAACTTTAGGGCTAATGAGAGCCTCATCAACACCATTAATACAAGCTTCTCGCCATTGCGTTATTTGAGTAGGGTATAGGCCTTTCTCTCGGCAATACGCAGATAATTCTTGTTCATTCATCGCAGCAGTTTCAAGAACTACGGTGAACTTAGTTTGGCAATCCCACTGATTAGATGAATCACTATTAGGCATTAAAACTCCTGATCGTCTGGCTTTATTTCGCCAATCATACAAGGTTTGAACACTGATTCCTTCTTCTCTAGATATTTCTGCGAAGGACTGACTATTTGATGATAATAATTTAGATAAAACAGCTTCTCTTCGTTCTACGCTATATTTCGGCATGAGTCTTTCTCCGCCGCCCCTTGTGAATTAAAATGTGTGCAACTACCCTGACGTCTGGGGAATGTTATTAGCTTTGAGTACGCCCGTAACCGCCTCACTGGTAAATTGCGCGCCTTGATCGCTGTTAAAGATTTCAGGCTTGCCATAGTAATGCAGGGCCTCTTCCAGAACATCTACACTGCGCTATCCATACTGTTGCTAAGATGCCATGACAGCACTTTGCGAGAATACCAGTCCATCACAACAGTAAGGTAAGCAAAGCCCTTAGGCATCGGGATATACGTAATATCGGTAGCCCAAGCTTGATTGGGTCGATTAACTGCTAAACCACCTAGCAGGTAGGGATAAACCTTGTGCCCAGCCTTCTTCTTGCTGGTGTTAGGCCTAGGATAGATGGCTTTAATGCCCATCTTACGCATTAAACGCCGCACATGCTTACGGTCAACTCGGTGGCCTACATCTTGCAAGGCATCACGAATGCGTCTACTGCCAAGAAAGGGGCGATTGAGATGAATGCGATCTATCAGATGCATTAGTTCCAAGTCATCTTCATTAGTAGGCGTGGGTTTGTAATAAACACTAGACCGATGAATATCCAACAGCTTGCACTGTCGAACTAACGATAGTTTATTGCTTTTATTAATCATTGCTTTGCGCTCGGGTTTGTTTATCGACCGAGCACTTTTGACAAAAAATCATTTTCCATGGTGATCTCACCAATCTTTGCCTGTAACGATTTAATCTCTGATTCACGATCCGGAGCCAAGCCTGTGCCTGAAGCAAAGACATCAGATGAGCTATCGAGCAATTGTTTCTTCCACTTGACGATAAGGTTAGCAGCGACGTCATAACGACTAGCAAGATTGCTTAAGGTTTCATCTCCTTTGATAGCTGCAAGTGCTACTTTGGCTTTGAATTGGGGCGAATGATTTCTACGTTTTCTACTCATTTTCTGTTCCTCGTTTTGAACAATTATAAAACAGAAAATAACTCCTTATTTTGGCCTTCAACCTGTCCTAATCATGGGGTCCACTTCTAAGCTATCCTCGCTAACCGCATTGCCTCCTTCACTTAAGCCAAAAGAGTTTTGGTTAGGAACCGGCAATTTTCAGGGTAGTTGCACATTTTCCTACGCAGCCAATAATACTTCTTTTTGTGGGTTCAGCGCAACCGCACCACAAGGCCGCCAATTTCGGGTTTGGCCAGACCACCGATTAGGTTTTGCTGCTTTAGCTTCCTGATAAACAACTTCTCGTTTTGCTAATAGGGCACTATCTTCACCGCGATAACGCTGGCCAGGTGTAACGTAGCGTATAGCACTGTGACGATGTTCTTCGTTATACCATTGCATAAACTTACCCACCCATTGGCGGGCGGCCTCTAAGCTATCGAAGCCTTGAGAAGGCCACGCAGGGCAATACTTTACCGTTCTAAACATGGATTCAATATAAGCGTTGTCATTGCTTACTCTTGGCCTTGAGTAAGAGGGCTTTATTCCTAATGCTTCTAACTTCGCTCTCATTGTGAACGATTTCATTGGGCTGCCATTATCACTGTGTAAGACGGGCATGCCATCGCAGCTGGCCACTTTTAGAGCCGCCTGAGACATCAACTGCGCACCTAATTCACCGCTTTCAACAGGATGTACTTCCCAGTGAACGCCATAGCGACTGTAAAGGTCTTCTACCATGTACAGGTAATAATGCTTGCCAATAGTACGCGTCGCCAAATAGGTGATATCCCACATCCACACAGCATTAGGTTTTAGCGCTATATGAGTATCGGGTGTTCGGGACTGCTTTTGTTTGGCGCGGCCGCGGTGCTTCAATTGCCCATGCGCCTTGAGAACTCGATAAAAGCTAGACTCGCTGGCCACATAAATACCTTTGTCAGCCAACTGCGGTACTATTTGCGACGGCGGCAAATGATTGTATGCCGATTCATTACATATCGATAAAATGTGTTGCTGCTCTTGCTCGCTTAGTTTATTGCCAGGTACTGGCTTTTCTACCAAAGGACGTTGATCACTGCGGATACTATCTTCTCCTTTTGGCTTCCAACGTCTAAGCGTAGACTCGGCAAGGCCAACCAACTCACAAGCACTTGAACGCTTTGAACCTGCGTCTACTGCTTCATTAACATCATTGATTACTTTAATGCGCGTCTGAGTCGTAATCATACTTCCTCGTCCTCCCAAAGCGCCTGAAACTTTTTTTGTAATACTAATAATGCGGCCGTTTCAGCCAAGGCTTTATCTTTGCGGCGCAGCTGGGTTTCTAGCTTCTTCTTGTCTTTTTTTAACGCACGTATTTCATCGCGCGCAACTTTAGGGCTAATGAGAGCCTCATCAACACCATTAATACAAGCTTCTCGCCATTGCGTTATTTGAGTAGGGTATAGGCCTTTCTCTCGGCAATACGCAGATAATTCTTGTTCATTCATCGCAGCAGTTTCAAGAACTACGGTGAACTTAGTTTGGCAATCCCACTGATTAGATGAATCACTATTAGGCATTAAAACTCCTGATCGTCTGGCTTTATTTCGCCAATCATACAAGGTTTGAACACTGATTCCTTCTTCTCTAGATATTTCTGCGAAGGACTGACTATTTGATGATAATAATTTAGATAAAACAGCTTCTCTTCGTTCTACGCTATATTTCGGCATGAGTATTTCTCCGCCGCCCCTTGTGAATTAAAATGTGTGCAACTACCCTGACGTCTGGGGGAACAGATAGAGAGTTTAATTGAAGAATCCAGCCATCTATAGATGGCTCCGAGTTTCCGATCAATATCACCTTTTTATGTTTAATCATTAAACGCCTAAATAGAGCTAGAAAAGGAGCTAAGTATCCGTCTTGATACCCCAAGTGAAAATCGTGAAGAATGAGTACGGCTAATTTATCATCAACGAGGAAGCGTTCTGCTAAAGAAGACCAGCTCGCAAAACTTGTCCAATTGGGATCTACAAAGCCTTCTATAGTTTTGCTTTCCCATCCTAATGTCGTTAGCCAGCTGTCTATAAAATGACTTGTAGTGTCTTGAAATATCTCAGCATGCTTAGCGGTGTAGTGGTTAGCAAGAACGATGTTAAGATCTTCATTTTTTAGCGTGGATACGTTTCTTAGGCGTTCAATAAAAGCACCTTCACTTTCATCGAATTTGATTTTGTCGCTTTTATTTGTTCGGTCAATTACAGCTATTGTATTTTGATGTTGATGTAATTCAGAGTTGTTCTTTAACTCAATTGACCTGTCTAAGGTAGTTGACTTTAAGTTTTCAATGTCATCCATTACACTTTCGATTAATACTTCAGTATCAGATAATTTTTCACTCACATATTTCTGTTGGTTTAACGTTCTATCGTTTAGGTTTTCTAGCTTTGATGTTATTGCAGTAAGTTCAGTCTTATCTATTCTGCTTTTTATTAGTTCGTCATAGTGGGACGTGGTGGACTCTATTTTTTGTTCAATATCTTTAAGCTTGAGTTGAACACCATTAATCTGAGATAGCTCTGATTCACGTGCAGTATTGATTTGAATAACATCTTTGCTGATGCGATTTAGGCTCGAAAATTTATTGCGAATATCTCTTTCTAACTCTTCCAATTTATTATCAAAGGAATCACCTAATAATAAGTCGGCCTTTAACTTAGATGATTGCTTACTTAGTCTAGATACTTCCGTGAGGGATCTATCACGAATTTCTACTCCTCTAAGATTTGCTAGGTTATCTTCGATTTTTCTATCTCTTTCGAAAAACCAGACTTTATATAAAAAGTTAATTTCGTCAACAGATACATCATATTTATCTCGATGCTCCACTAATAACTCAATCGCTGACGCTTGATCCAAATTTTCAGGAGCGGAGGTTTTAGCCAGCAAAATGCCAAACTTCCCGTTATTTTTAGTCCAATGAATAACTGCGTTTGCGTAGAGGTAATCCCATAGAGGGTCGAGGTGGTTCTCCATGTTTTTTATCACTTGAGGTAAAGCCTGCTCACGAAATTTGCTGGTGCGTTGTCTGAAGCCAGAAACCAGTTTCCGCGTAACTTTATCGAAATGAACTCTCCCCTCTTTAGAGTTAAAACAATAATCTAAGAATATTTTTCTCGCTGTTCTTTCATTTTTATCTTTAAGTAAACCTATTATTCGATGTTTTTCCTTTTCTAAATTTGGGTTCATCTCCGGTTTTGAGAGTTGATGTAAAAAATCACCTAAAGATTTATTGCTCTTATTATTCAACTGTTACCTTCCTTGCTCCAGGACCCTTTCCAACGCCAGGGTGATTCGCATGCTCTGCATATAAATGACTATATTTTTTTGGGACTCGGGATATCTTTGGAGTAGTAGGTACTCCTTCGCGTGAAGGAATGCCAAACACCAATTTTTTTGAAGATGCGTTGCCAGCTAATGCCTCAATAATTTTTAGCCCAATAACTTCGCCGAGTAAAGGGGGGACAGCATTACCTATTTGCCTTCGTACTTCGTTATACGTACCACTAAATTTGTATGATTCGGGAAAAGATTGCAGTCTCGCCAGCTCCCTTTCGGAAAGTTTCCTATTGCTCCAATGAAATGGCCCTGTACTTGATCCTGGACTTGCTGTGATCGTCCAGCTTGGCGAATTCGGCTCAAGTTTTAATAAGAAATTCCAATATCTTGTTCGCCAGCCAAAGATTGGCTTTCCATTCATTTTAGGCGTGTGCCATAGATAATTTTTCCCTGGAGGAATTGTGGGTAAAAGTTCGGCCCACTTTCCTGTCATTTCTAGTTCTCTGTTCTTATCTTTGATGTCACCAATTGCATCGTAAGCAGTAATGAAGTTGTTTAGCTGTGAATCATTGTCATCTGGCCCATGAGTTGGCGCGGGACTGGTGAATTCTTTTCCATTAGAGAAGGCAACCATAAAGACTCGTTCTCTAGATTGAGGAACGCCAAAATTTTTAGCATTTAATTCGTGAGTACATAGTTTATATTTTGTCCCGAATTTAGTGTTAATTCTATCAAATTGTTTTTTAATAAACTGAAGACCTTCAGTTTTATTTTTGTATTTAATTCCTGGTACGTTTTCAATTAAAACGGCTTTGGGAAGCATTTGATAAACCATATCCATAAACTTAATTAGAGTTGTGGCTCTTTTATCGTCCATTCTAGGAGTGTCTCCGTTAACCCACAGCCCTGATTTCGAAAACGGCTGGCATGGAGGGCCACCAGCTATCAAATCTAACTCACCTGGCTTTAGTCCATTTTTTTTTAGAATCAGGTTTGGATCTATTAAGTGTACATCACCTTGAAATATTTCCTTTTCGGCTACAGAGTTTGCAAGCAGAGTCTCACAACATATAGGATCATGTTCGATTGAATAGATCCTCCTAAATCCAGCAGCTTCCAGGCCGAGATCTAATCCTCCAGCTCCCGAAAACACCGACACCAATTTTAGTTTCTTCATGCCTAACTATTATCCCTCTATCTAAATCTTGTATTTATGTAAGCAGAATATGAATACTCTATTAAAACCAGAGTTATGCCTGAAAGTAGTGTATGGAGTAGTTGACTAAAAGCGGCGTATCGGGATGAGTTGAGTTTACAACAACTTAAACTTCCACAGACATACGCCACTATGAAACAGAATAAAATTATTTCCTTTGAAAAGCCAGAGCAAAGCATCGATCCGCTGCAAGAATTGATTCGCAATGGCGCCAGGCAACTCATTCAAACCGCGGTCGAGAGTGAGTTATCTGAACTGCTGTATCGCAATTGTGACAAAGTCTCAGATTCAGGACACGCTGGTGTCGTTCGTAACGGCTATTTGCCAGAACGTGAACTGCAAACCGGGATCGGCCCAGTCAAAGTACGTATCCCCAAGGTGCGCTCCCGCACTGGAGTACCGATCACCTTTCGATCTGCTTTAGTGCCGCCGTATGTGCGTAAAACGAGAACACTAGAAGCGACCTTGCCTTGGCTGTATCTCAAGGGTGTCAGCACTGGAGAAATGGGGGATGCACTGAGCGTGCTAGTGGGTCAATCAGCGACTGGGTTATCATCAAGCACAGTGAGTAAGCTCAAAGCAACGTGGTCTCAGGAGTACAAGGATTGGAATAGAGAAGGTTTAGATCGAGATTGATGGGTTTATCTATGGGCGGACGGGATACACAGCGGCCTGCGCGGCGATGAGGGCCGGGCTCTGTGCCTTAGTTGTCATCGGAGTGAATGAGCGCGGTCACAAGAAATTACTGGCGATTGAAGACGGTGAGCGAGAGTCTACGCAGAGTTGGCGAGAGGTGTTGTTGGCACTCAAGGAGCGAGGCCTGAATCAACCAGAGCGGGGCATCGGTGATGGTGCTTTAGGCTTTTGGAATGCCCTGGAAGAAGTCTATCCTGGCACTAAACATCAACGGTGCTGGGTGCATAAAATGGCCAACGTGCTGAACAAGCTGCCTAAATCGGTGCAGCCCAAAGCAAAAGCAGCTTGCAGAAGTTTTGCACTACAGAACTCCCAGAGTTTTGTTAAACGCGGTCAGCTCTCAGCGCTGTCCCATTCATACGTTTAAATGCGGAAAGCTCCGTGTCGCAGATATCCGTGATGTCGCGGATTATCTTGATCGGGGACGAAGCGTTTCGTGATAAAGGAACAGACATGGGATTTTTTTGCAAAAGAATCCCATGTCCCCTCATACGAATAACAGCTCGCCCAAGTAGGACGAATCGGCTCTCTGGACTATTAAATACTTTTTGTTGATACCCCGTGATCTGAAAACATCTGGTCCAATTGGTTATCACTTTCAATTTTTAGGATTTTTCTTCGAACTGCATCATTTCCAACATCCAATCGCAAATAATGCTCTTGACCGTCAGCTTCTTTACTTTTTCGGATAAGTTGAATTCGATCAAACAATCTCCAGTGCTTCTCAGCAAATTTAGCAAGACCTAATATTTTCACGACGTTATCCTTTAGACTAGAATCATGAGGCTCCAGAATATCAAATATAAAGCCTTTGTCAGATTTTCGAATTACAACTAAATCAGGGAACATGGGCTTTACTGTTCCTGCCTGCTCATATGGAATCTCCAGAGACCATGGTTTACGGTCGACATTTCTCAACCAGCCAACTACTGATGAGTCGGCAAGTTCTTCCTGCAATACACCTTGCTCCCACGTTCCAAGGTCTGCACGAAACTTTTTATTTTCGTCCAAGTATAGATGCCGTGGGTATTCCAAAGCACTTGAAGAGAGGTGAAAATCTATGCTCTCGGGTAAGCTCCATGGAATATCATGCGGAATGTTTGTGGCAAGACGCAGTCGCTCATAGTGTTTCCTTCGCTTCTCCCTAAGCCCAGCAATGTCTTGCCTATATTTTAAGTATAGATCGTCAAAAATCGTTTCTGCAAAAGTGTTTAAACTCTTCATCGCATCAAGATTTTGAGCTAATACTACTAGCTTTACTTTCACAAGATTCGCCTCTTGATCTCCCTCACTGCGCCAATAGTCTGTGTGGAGTCCATTACCTAATAGTCGACCCGCCTTTTCAAAATGATTGTTAATATCTTCTGATGTCGCATCAAGAGTATATTTGCCATCGGTTTCAGAATTATTTGTGCCGTGCTCTACGGCGATTGTTTCTAGATCAACAGCAATAATTTGTTTCGCTTTGTCTTCGAGCGCACCAGAATCTTTGAGATTTTTAACTTCACGCTGCATCTTTTCAATGATTTTTGTGGTGACACTTTTTTGCGCACTTTCATCAATTCGGTCATGCGTTAGCCCACGGGCGAGCCCCATTAGACGGCGAAGGTCACTTTGTTTACGCACTGCATTGACTCTGTAGGTAATTAGTTCATCCATGGCTTTAAAAATTTCATCTGCACTGTCACGTCGATTGAGTGTCACTAATTCACGACTTGTTCCAATTTCAGATGGTGGTACATCTTCGACATTCTTCAGATCGTCAATAACAGACTCGACGGTTGCTTGATCATAATGTGGTAGATACAAATGCACATCATTGAGATCCGCCTTTGCTTCAACGCGCCGCGCCAAAGGAGTTCTTACCATACGGCCAAGAAGCTGTGCAATATAGGTATGATCCTGCGCTCGACGAAAAGACATCATGACTTCCGCTCGAGGGCAATCCCAACCCGTAGAGAGATTCATTTTAAACAAAACAACCCTAATACTGTTGTCTTCTTCGATACGAGAAGCCTCGATGTGCCTCACACGGTAACCATTCACATCAAAATTACCAAGCTCGTTGAAAGTATGTGCCGTCTCCCCGTCTCTTAATTTTCTGCCGATTGAACTTTCTATCGTGTTCAAGCTGGCACTTAAATTCGTTTTAGTTTTCACCCTGTCGTTGCCATCCTCTACTTGAATGACCAAAATTGGCGATACCACAGATTCGCTCTCAGCTCGGCAGTATTCCGTCCAACTCTTCTCGACTGACTGCCAGCGTCTGGCGGCCTCACTCAATAATGTCATTTCTGCCTGACTTGAAGTATCCGGATAATGGATCAGAATGCGATCTTTCAGTAATCCAGATTCTCTTACATCTTCTGACTCAATGTAAACCTTGTGTACCGTGTGAGTTGTACCTGTCAGGAGTTCCTCAAATCGTTGCGGAGTAGCAGATACACCGACTACTAAGGGCATTTGACACATCCCATCAATTTCACTACCTAATAAAAACTTTTGTAAAATGGTTTTTGCTTTCTCCTCCGCTCTTCCACCACGCATCCCTCTGTGAGCTTCATCGATTACAACGTAGAACCGATCTGGCACGGCCTTTGCCGTATTAGCTAAAGTTTCCCAGATAGTGAATTGCCGCCCATCTCCCCGACGCGTCAACAACTTATCACTGCCTAGTTTCTGGGTGTTCATAAAATAAATATGACCACCTTTTAGTCGTTCTAAATCAAAACTGGTATTTATATTTACTAACTGGCGTACGAAGATACGCTCTGACTTACCTTCAATCTTCAACCGCGTCTGTTCATTCAGTTCTGGCATATCTGAAATCCATAAAATCACTGCATCTGGTTGCGTATCGAACCCTGGTTCGCCAAAAAATATATCCTCAAACAGTGCCGTCATAACAATAGTTTTTCCAGCGCCTGTTGGCGCAGAAAAGGAAATCACCTGAGGGTTTTGAACAGATGCATACTGTCTTGCTGTCGTAAGCTTGGTGTGTAGCCCTGTCAGAGCATCTTCTTGAAAATCAAATAGTCTAACTTTCACTATGCATTCTCTCCTTTATTTATAACGAAGTTCTCCAGATAATCTCGATAGAGTTGAATCACATTCGGAACGTTTAAATGCTCCGCCATCTCCTGAAAGGACTCTTCTGAATTAGTCACAAGGTAGACATGAGATAAGCCTGTCTTTTTTTTAATTTGCTCTAAAAAATCGGCAAACAACGTTTCATCTACCAGTACAGCAAAATGATTGCGGAATGAGAAAAGTATGTCTGGAATAGGTTTGTTTGCTGGTAACTTTGGTCGCGGTCCAATTGCACCGGATCGTAACCAAAGGATAGGTAATATTTCTCGAAACTGACGACCAAGCGCCACATGATTTTTATCTAAAAACTCGAGGCGAAAGTATTCAAGATTAGCTTTAAATCCTTCACTCATCGGACGCGATTCTTTTTCCATGACAATAATCGAACCAAGTAACTCGTTAATACGTGATTTGATGCTATTGAATATCGCTTTTTTCTCAGTGACTATATAAAAATCAGTTATATGATCTTGACCTTCAAGTGATTGCAGCCACTCATCTATTTTTACTTCGTCGAACAATACCGATACGGAAGCTGCATATTTCTCTGACACAATAAAATCCGAGTCTTTTTTTACTGATGATTGTGGGAGATTCTTCTTCCCAATTAGCGCAACCAACTGTTTCTTATTCGCAATCGAAAGCGGTTTGTCGTCAGAAGCAAAACCAATCTGATGAAATCGTCTCGATTTTGGCTTCTCAATGAAATTTCCGGTGAAGTATTCTCCATCTAAAACCATTCCATCATTGCGCTTACCCAAAATAGAATGCTTTGAGCGGGGCCACGTAACAGACTGACAGATACCGCGTCGCTCCCACTCTTCATCTCCTGGCTTTAATCCTACCTTTTCAAAAGCCAATGCTTCTTCTGAAGAAAGTTCGTTACCCCAGACGTCAGGGTAGTTGCACACATTTTAATTCACAAGGGGCGGCGGAGAAATACTCATGCCGAAATATAGCGTAGAACGAAGAGAAGCTGTTTTATCTAAATTATTATCATCAAATAGTCAGTCCTTCGCAGAAATATCTAGAGAAGAAGGAATCAGTGTTCAAACCTTGTATGATTGGCGAAATAAAGCCAGACGATCAGGAGTTTTAATGCCTAATAGTGATTCATCTAATCAGTGGGATTGCCAAACTAAGTTCACCGTAGTTCTTGAAACTGCTGCGATGAATGAACAAGAATTATCTGCGTATTGCCGAGAGAAAGGCCTATACCCTACTCAAATAACGCAATGGCGAGAAGCTTGTATTAATGGTGTTGATGAGGCTCTCATTAGCCCTAAAGTTGCGCGTGATGAAATACGTGCGTTAAAAAAAGACAAGAAGAAGCTAGAAACCCAGCTGCGCCGCAAAGATAAAGCCTTGGCTGAAACGGCCGCATTATTAGTATTACAAAAAAAGTTTCAGGCGCTTTGGGAGGACGAGGAAGTATGATTACGACTCAGACGCGCATTAAAGTAATCAATGATGTTAATGAAGCAGTAGACGCAGGTTCAAAGCGTTCAAGTGCTTGTGAGTTGGTTGGCCTTGCCGAGTCTACGCTTAGACGTTGGAAGCCAAAAGGAGAAGATAGTATCCGCAGTGATCAACGTCCTTTGGTAGAAAAGCCAGTCCCTGGCAATAAACTAAGCGAGCAAGAGCAGCAACACATTTTATCGATATGTAATGAATCGGCATACAATCATTTGCCGCCGTCGCAAATAGTACCGCAGTTGGCTGACAAAGGTATTTATGTGGCCAGCGAGTCTAGCTTTTATCGAGTTCTCAAGGCGCATGGGCAATTGAAGCACCGCGGCCGCGCCAAACAAAAGCAGTCCCGAACACCCGATACTCATATAGCGCTAAAACCTAATGCTGTGTGGATGTGGGATATCACCTATTTGGCGACGCGTACTATTGGCAAGCATTATTACCTGTACATGGTAGAAGACCTTTACAGTCGCTATGGCGTTCACTGGGAAGTACATCCTGTTGAAAGCGGTGAATTAGGTGCGCAGTTGATGTCTCAGGCGGCTCTAAAAGTGGCCAGCTGCGATGGCATGCCCGTCTTACACAGTGATAATGGCAGCCCAATGAAATCGTTCACAATGAGAGCGAAGTTAGAAGCATTAGGAATAAAGCCCTCTTACTCAAGGCCAAGAGTAAGCAATGACAACGCTTATATTGAATCCATGTTTAGAACGGTAAAGTATTGCCCTGCGTGGCCTTCTCAAGGCTTCGATAGCTTAGAGGCCGCCCGCCAATGGGTGGGTAAGTTTATGCAATGGTATAACGAAGAACATCGTCACAGTGCTATACGCTACGTTACACCTGGCCAGCGTTATCGCGGTGAAGATAGTGCCCTATTAGCAAAACGAGAAGTTGTTTATCAGGAAGCTAAAGCAGCAAAACCTAATCGGTGGTCTGGCCAAACCCGAAATTGGCGGCCTTGTGGTGCGGTTGCGCTGAACCCACAAAAAGAAGTATTATTGGCTGCGTAGGAAAATGTGCAACTACCCTGAAAATTGCCGGTTATTAGTCACCATAATACAACGCCGGTTGCCAGCATCTTCAACATTAGCTAAATTGATTGCATGTAGTGTCGTTCCTGAACCTGCAAAAAAATCAAGAACAAGAGCATCTTTTCTATTTTTGAGAACCGAAGTAATAGAATCTTTTACAGAGTAAATAGATTTTGGAAAAGAAAAGCTGGTTGATGGTCCTAATATCCTCCCTATGAGATCTGATCCATATGCACCTGCATCATGTCGCGTTCTATGCCACACTGTTTTAACAGTCCTATTTTGGTCACTCACGTACTCAATGTTGACGACGTTAGTTTCTGGGTCCCGACCAGTGATTACAACATCACCACTTACAATTTTTTTTTGATTAGGCTCACTTACATAAGAAATTCCGTATGTTTTTCTTTTTAAATCGTACTTTCCACATGCTACGTAGCCTTTATCAATAAGTTTTCTCAAAGTTAAAAATCCAACTCCCCAGTTACCATAGGAACCATCTGTTCGTATTGGCCATGCAACTTTGTAACCTTTTATTTTTTTATCAACGTCAGGCTCTTGCTCAAAAGGTAGTGAATTGCCAGCACCAACTACCATTTTCTTTTTTTCATCTATCAGAACCGGATAGAACATATTCTTTCTATCTATCCTTCTTGCATTTGTTCCGGAGCGCAACAATCCTTTCCACCTTGGTTTTCTTGATGGATCAGGTGGATTGAGTAAATTGTCTGTACTGTCTGCAACATATGCTTCCGAGCCAAAGCAAAAGATAACGTATTCCTCAACTCGTGAAAATCTACCCTGTGTTACACCTTTTGGATTAATTACAGATGTCACCATCTGTATATAATAATCACTAAAAAGCTGTGAGAGTAGTACACGGAGGTGATGCACTTCATGTTCGTCAATAGTAATAATTAACACACCTTTCGTTGGATGTAGCAAGCGTTTTGCCAACAACAACCGCCTCTTCATCATCGAAAGCCATTTTGAATGCCGCCAACTGTCGTTAGTGTCAACATAGTCATTGTTATACTTCCAATCTCTTGCCCCTGTGTTATATGGTGGGTCAATATAGATGCAGTCCACTTGCCCTGGATACAAATACTCTAGTAGCTGCAAAGCGTGATAGTTATCGGCTTCAATCAGCGTATGCCATGGTTCATCATCTGATCCGTTTTGTACTCGATCCACAGGAACCAATGCAGGAAATATTGCTTCTCCAAACCGGCGAACAACTACCAGATCATCTTTGCAAATCTTATTCTTTTCACCATTATTAATATTTATGCAAGTGACATCATTCTTTCGAATGTGTAGCACGCGCCAAGTATTAGTTAAGGGACCCTTTTTCAAGGCAACATTACTACCCTTACAAACCTTTACACCGTATAGCGGTGTCAACTCGGGCAAGTGATCCTCGAACACCAAACCAAATTTTCTCTTTTTGGCTATCCGCGCTACTTCTTCCAGCAAACGCTGCCGCAAAGCTTTATCTTCGAGTTGATTAATTATGTCGTAAACCGCTGCCATTACTTATCCTCAATAAACATGTTCTTATATAGTACATTTGAATTTATCATGCTTTTGTTTTGGCTGAGTAACTTTCAAATTAAGAATGCGATTAATTCGAGTTTAAGTTAGATCGAAAACTGATTGTAGGAGACTGCAGCATAACTACTGTGCTCGATAATACGGCGTTAAAAAGGGGCTCAAAATGCTCATTTATAGTTATAAACTGCGCTTTTTCGCCCCTTTTTGCCTTGTCTTATCTTCGCTCGCGACGTTATGCTGCGGTCTCTGTAGATTTGATTAATCGCAATATACTCGAAATTATTTTTCTCTGTGGTGGAATTTTGATGAAAATTTTTCCAAAAGTTACCTAAAGAGTACTATGCTGCAATAACCTGCAATTCACTTTCTCCACTCCTTCTCATAGACTACTGTTTATGAGTTTACACAACATCCTTCCACGATTTATTCGTCTACGAGACGCTCCAGCTTATCTCGGCTTTGATCGCAATCGCTTTAATACTGAAGTCCGACCAGTTGGTCGCAGAAATCCGCATTGGAACCCAAGGAATAGCATTCGACAGACTTGACTTGGATGACTTTGCCGAGCAGTATAAGGCTCGCAACGGGCGTCCCGCGCAAATTGCAGGAGTAAAACTATGGGACGTAAAAAAACGCCAGGTCTCTACTTTCGAGCAGGTATCTGGCACATTGATAAACACTTAAACGGGCGGCGAGTTTGCCAAAGTACTGGCTCTGCTAGTCTTGAAGAAGCAGAGCGGTATTTAGTTCGATTAAGTGAAGAAGTGCGCCTTGCCTCAGTATATGGGGTACGGCCAAAGCGGACTTTTGAGCAAGCAGCGATTAAGTTCATTACAGAGAATACGCATAAACGTAGTCTTAGAAATGATATTAGTCGCTTAAAAGGAATAATGCCGTGGATCAGGGATGAGCCGATTGACCGCATGCATTTAGGCACGTTGCAGCCGTGGATTGAACATAGAAAGGTACAAAATATCAGTGCTGGCACAATTAATCACGGATTAAAGCTTGTGCGCCACATTTTGAACTTGGCAGCAACTGAATGGGTAGATGAACATGGCCTTACATGGCTGGTTCATCCTCCTAAAATCAGATTGCTGCCTGATGGGAATAAGCGCAAGCCGTATCCGCTGAGTTGGGAAGAGCAACGCAGGTTGTTCTCTCTGTTGCCAGAGCATCTTGCTGATATGGCAACTTTTGGTGTTCATACTGGATGCAGAGATGGTGAAATCTGTAAACTGAGATGGCAGTGGGAAGTTCCGCTACCATCGTTAAACTCATCAGTATTTGTCATCCCTGGGCAATATGTTAAAAATGCAGATGATCGATTGGTAGTATTAAATGATACTGCCAAGGCGGTTATCGAAAAGGTGCGCGGCAAGCATCCTGTGTAT
This sequence comes from Candidatus Poriferihabitaceae bacterium, assembly GCA_965237485.1. Classification (GTDB taxonomy): domain Bacteria; phylum Pseudomonadota; class Gammaproteobacteria; order Arenicellales; family Poriferihabitantaceae; genus JAAELZ01. The sequence goes on from CBDEFQ010000009.1 coordinate 414,592, forward strand.
GTGTTTACATACAATGGAAAGCCTGTCACAAGAATTATGAATACTGCATGGCTTAGAGCCAGGAAAAGAGCAGATGTTACTGGATTCCGTGTTCATGATCTTAAGCACACCTTCGGTGGACGGCTACGTGAGGCAGATGTGTCTTTTGAAGACCGCCAAGACTTGCTCGGGCACCGCTCAGCGCGTATTACGACGCATTACTGCACCACTGAGTTGTCAAAGCTCATTGAGGCAGCAAATCGTGTCTCAGTACGTGATGAGAGTAAGCCTGAGCTAGTTTTACTAAGACGTAGCACTATGTAGTCCCGCAAAACTCCCGCAAGGGAATTTTACGGTGGTTAGAAATACATCCTAAGTCATTGATTAAATGGTGGCCAGGGACAGAATCGAACTGCCGACACGGGGATTTTCAGTCCCCTGCTCTACCGACTGAGCTACCTGGCCAAAGATACATCTGGGGGTGCGGGATTACAAACGAGTGGACCTTAGCTGTCAAGTGACTATACAGGTTTATTTGGCATTGAGATTGAAACCTCAATCCGTTTGCGAACTTAACCTTAGCCTTAGTTTTGCTACTAAAATGTCTAGTAGCTTTCTTTTAATCTAACCTGCTCTGTTGGACCAATCACAGATTTATATTCGCGAAATCGGTCTACAGTTACGGTTCGATAATTTGATAAAAAATCTCACCTTCTCCAATGTAACCTAAGTCTTGCCGCGCAATAGTTTCCACGGCTTGACCACCACTTTTTAAATCTAACACTTCGGCCAAGAATTTATCGTTACGTTGAGTTAACTCCTCAATTTCTTGATTAAGGGAATCAATCAGTCTGTTTTCATGATACAAATCAAAAACATTTTTATCCCCCGCCCATAAAGCGAATTGTAGTGACAAAACGCCACTGAGCAATAATGCGTTAACCGCTTTAAGCCGATTCATCGGTCTTGCAACTTGAGTTCACGCCTAGATTTTAACTGATATTGCTAAACGCCGCCATCGACGCATAATCCGCACCGCTTAATTGCTCGATATGCAACAAGCGGTTGTATTTCGCCACACGCTCTGAACGGCACAATGAACCAGTTTTTATTTGTCCTGCACCCGTTGCCACGGCCAAATCAGCAATAGTGGTGTCCTCAGTTTCGCCAGAGCGATGCGAAATGGTTGCGCAAAACCCGGCATCTTGAGCCATCTTAATTGCATCTAAGGTTTCAGTTAACGAGCCAATTTGGTTGAATTTGATAAGGATCGAGTTTCCAACACCTAATTCAATTCCCTTTTTAAGAATCTCAGTATTTGTGACAAATAAATCATCACCAGTTAATTGGATCTTTTTGCCTAGCTTTTCAGTTAGCTTTGCCCAGCCATCCCAATCATCTTCGGCCATGCCGTCTTCAATGGTAATGATTGGGTATTGATCTGCCCAGTTCACTATGTAATCTACGAAATCACTAGACCCTAAAGAAATGCCTTCTGCACCGAGGTGATATTGGTCATCGCCATAAAATTCGGTGCTAGCCACATCGAGACCCAACAAGATATCTTTACCCGCTTCATATCCAGCTCGGTCAATTGCCTCCATAAGTAGTTTTACACCTGCCACATTAGATTCTGCTTCTGGTGCGAACCCACCTTCGTCACCTACACCGGTACTAAGCCCATTTTCCAACAGTACCTTTTTAAGCGTATGGAAAATCTCAGTACCATAACGCAAGGCTTCACTGAAATTGGGTGCACCCACTGGCAACACCATAAACTCTTGGAAATCGATTGCATTGTCGGCATGCTCACCACCATTGATGATGTTCATCTGCGGCACCGGCATTGACAGTTCTTCATTGCCGTAAAGCTTAGCCAAGTATTGATATAACTCTTGTCCGTTGTCATTTGCGGCGGCCCTCGCGCAAGCTAACGACACGGCTAAAATAGCATTCGCGCCTAAATTTTCCTTTGACGAGCTGCCATCTAAAGCAATCATCTTCTCATCAAGGCCGCGTTGATCATTACAGTCATAGCCTAATAAGCAGGCTTTTATCTGCGTGTTTACATTGGCAACCGCTTTTAAAACACCCTTGCCGAGATAGCGTTCAGGGTCATTGTCACGCAGCTCTAGCACTTCTAAGCTGCCGGTTGACGCGCCAGAAGGAACCGCTGCAGTGCCCGTCTTTCCAGATTGCAGCGTGACATTCGCCATGATAGTTGGGTTGCCCCGTGAGTCTAAAATTTCGCGCGCGCTAATATCCGCTATATTTGCCATTGTTAGATCAAATTTGTTATGTATTAAAATGCCTTATTTCAAAATCCATTTAAGATGGACCCTTTAGGTTTGAAGCGCAATTATAAGCTATCTCAAGCTCCATTTTGCTTGATTACCATAAGGGTTTTATTGGGTTAGCATAATTAAGGATAGCCGATCCTTAAGCTCCTGCTTAGGCGCCTATGCTATTGATTAAGTCAGCATGACATCAGCTTTTACGTGTAAAATTGCGCGCTAAAGTTTCGCCCAATCTAACCATCTTAGAATACGATAAATAATGCGAAAAAGCCTCGTTTGTTCAAACCCTCAAATTGTTAATTTACTCAGTTCAATAATCGCAGCGCTACTACTTATAATAGTAGGCACAATGTCTCGCGTTAATGCTGCTGGAATTGCCTACCTAGATTTTGGAACTGACCCGACAATTAGCTCTGCTAGACTTGAACCAGGATTTGACTTTGTTAATGATGATGATTTTGCAGAGGATGAATCAGACAGCTTACAGGGTGCGAACATCTCAAGAATATTACTTTCTGATACTAGCCAATCGATTATCGTTCCACTTAAAATAACTTCGCCAGGAACTAGTTTTACTGTAGAAAGAGGGGACCAAGCATTGAACTATATTCTGGGGCGCCCGGATATTCAGGTTGTCAATTACAATTATTTGCAACCTGCCTCATTAAATCTACAACGGCAAGTCGTCGCCAATGGTAAAGTAATAGTTGTGCAATCTGGTGATGGCGGCGGCATTGACTCTGACCAAAATATTAGTGCGCAGAGCAATCTTGCGGGCGACCTGAAAGACAACTACATGGTCGCGCCTATTTCTTCTCCTTTTACTTCTACGCAAAGCACCGCATTCGCGCAGGCCCATGTTTCTGCTGCAGCGGCATTAGTGTTTGAGGCTGCACCTTTTTTAACTCCGCAGCAAGTAGTGGAGATTTTGCTCACCAGTGCAACAGACCTTGGAGATACAGGCGTAGATTCCGTGTACGGCAACGGGGCATTAGATGTACAAGCCGCTTTAGACCCAGTAGGTATTACCAGCGTTAGCACCGGTGGCGGCAACAACGATAGTGGCGGCAGCGGCAGCGGTGCGATCATCGGTTTAGTGCTAGCAGGTGCTTTGGGCTATGCCTTATTAGGCCGCTCTGAAACCTTGCAAAAAACCTTAATTCTCGATCAATACGGTCGTGGTTACTCTACTGATTTAATTTCTGCTGCCCCTAAATTAGGCGATCAATCTATGCAAGATTTACTCGGCTTTTCCTCCTTGCCTACAAACCACAAGGCAAGATCAACTCAATTAGGTTCACCGGATACAAACAACGGGTACAGAACAACGGCTTCTCTCGTTTATCGGGATGTTCCCGAGGGACTTGCAATTGATGATGAAGAAGCTGACTTGCGGTTCTCTTATTCTAGTGAAGCAACCAGTGCTTCTGGCTGGGGCAGGCACCAACTCTTTAACGTGTCGATCAATTCAACTTTAGGCGTCAACGCCGACAACACTACTTTACAAGCGTTTAATTTGAAGCAGTCATTTAGCTCTCCTTTTCTTGGCTTTGCAAATGACAGCAGCACCTATAAATTAAATCACCGAACTAACAATTTAACCCACCAAATTGGCTTCGCGCTGCATGATGATCAAGGAAGACACGGCGCGGCGAGTCGTAGTGTCTTATACGATGGAGTGTTAGATAAAAACAACGCTAAACTCGGCTTACAAATAGGCTACACCAATGAAGACAAATCACTCTACGGCAGCGCTGCAAATGGGCCGTTTAGCGTTGATGGTGCTGAAACTCTATCGCTAACTGTTTCAGGCTCTTATCAACTTTCACCAAAACTAGAGCTAGTAGGGAGTTATTCGCTCGGTAAAACCAAAGTAAAAGCGGCGGCTAACTCGTTACTTACTGGTTTTTCCACCCTAAGCAGCCAATCTAGCGCAGTCGGACTGCTTTCAAACTCATTATTTACAAGCAACGATTCGTTAGGCCTTGTTTATAGCAAACCACTACATTTTAATTCTGGTCAAATTGATTTACACACGCCGACCAATCAATTGTCTGATGGCTCTGTATTATTTGCCGATGAAACCATCAGCTTAAGCGGCCTAAGCGCGCCCGTTGAAAGATTAAGCTTACATTATCAGCACCCTATTAATAACCGATTGTCTTGGTCAAGCAAAGTGGTGTACCAAAACGGTGATTATGCGCAAAGTTCAGGCTCTTACGGAATTATCAGTCGCTTAAACTTACAGTTGTAAACGCTCCCCTATTTCGTCGCATGTAATGGCGCTTTCGCCCTATTGTTTTAACTATGCCTAATCGTTCGGTCAGCTTTGCCATATTTCTAGTTGCCCTCGTCACCTTATTGTACGAGCTTAACTTAGTTAAAGTATTCGACACCTTATGGTCATCGAATTTAAGCTATATGCTTATTTCATTTGCCATGTTTGCGCTAGGATTAGCTGGCATCGTCAACACCTTGCTCCCAATTAACGTCAATGCGCTGGGAGGGAAGGTATTATCGTTATTAGCCATATTATTCAGCTTATCTGTAATAGGCACGTTTTTTGTGATTAATGCTTTTCCATTCAATAGCTTCGAGTTAAGCAATCATTTTTGGCTTAACGTGCGCAATATGTTTATCTCAATAGGGTACACCACCATCCCTTTCTTTCAGGGCTCATCCTCACCACCCTATTTTCAAGTTACCCTAAGCAAATTCAGAAGTTGTACTTTTATGATTTGATCGGCGCATCACTCGGTTGCCTGCTCATTATCCCTTTCCTACCGCTCATAGCGCCTGAAGGTTTAATGGTTATAGCCGCTGGTTTGTCATTGGTAGCTGCTGCATTGTTATACAAATCAAAACTGAGTTTAATTTTATCCTTATTAGGCATCATCACTGTAATTTACCCCTTTCTTCAGGACGAATATCTTTCCCTTGAATTACAAGCTGATAAGCGCTCCATCATGGCTTACGCGTCCCGCACCGAACTGACCTATTGGGACCCAATTGCACGCATAGATATCGTTGACATCCCTAGAACATTAGACACGTCAGCAGAAATAAAATGGATTGCCTTTGATGCAGGCACTCAAACCAGTTATTTCTATAAGTTTGATGGGGATTTCCAAAAGATCCGAGACGATGTAGAAAATGGTGACAGTAACCGCCACTTTTGGGGCAATATGGTGCTAGCTTCTCACTACTTAAAGCAGGACACCGATCAAGATGTATTAGTTATCGGCAGTGCGGGTGGGCAAGAAGTTACCGCTGCAATAACTTATGGTGCAAAATCAGTAGATGGGATTGAGCTGGTTAGCAAGGTGGTTGATTTAGGCAAAAACGAGTACGCCGACTACATTGGTAATATATTTTCGCACCCCAATGTAAACGTACAAAAAGGCGAAGGGCGAAGTTTTCTTAGGTCTACCAATAAGAAATACGACATCATTCAAATCATGAGCAATCACACCAGCTCTAGCATCGCATCGGGTAGCACCGCAGCAAATCCGACCTATTTGCAAACCAAAGAAGCCTACAAAGAATATCACTGCTGTCCCGTTAACTTTCACAGCAACGAAAATTGATTAGGATTAAGGTTTGGGTGATGCATCGGGTCCCCTCGCAACAGTGCCATTAAATCACGTTTTTCAAACAAATTAAGCTGCAATACCCTCAATATTTGTTGCATCGTTTTGCCCGCCTTCGACTGCAATTTGATGAACATCAGTATTAGGTAAATACATAACGCAATCCATATTTGGGTCAATACTGCGTTCTTGCTGGTGCCGATAAATGACTTCACCTTTAAGTTCTGCTTGATCCACTTGAAGAATAATTCCACCTGCCATCTGGCTTTATAAATATCGGCGATAGTTTGAGCACTGAGCTTAAAGTGGTTGGTTAAAAACACATAATGCTTGCCTGTAGTGGCATCGCGATAACCAATACGGCGTAATCGAATCGAACACTCCTTTGCTGCTTTGACCCCCGTGAATTCAATCGTTTGATCACTGCTAAGTCCCGTTCCCTTGCGTACACTATGTCGCTTGATAACGCGGTATGCAGCATTCTTCTTTAATCGTGTGACAAAGTATATTCCCTTGTCATTCAATTGCTTATACCAGGCATAGTCGTTGTATCCACGGTCAATAACTACAATGCTGCCTTTCGGGAAAGCTACTTTCCTGCCTGCAGTAACATCAGCACATTTACCCTCGGTGATATTAACAAACTCAGGTAAGTAACCATCATGATTCAGGCCTACATGCAGTTTGATTGCCCCTTTAGTTGATCGAAAGTCTGCCCATGGGAAAACCGATAAGCACAGATCAATGGTAGATGAGTCCAGCGAATACAGGGGATTCTTGAAACGAAAGTTATGCCCTGGCGTTTTGCTCTGACAGCACTTGAGTAATTGAGAGAATAGTGCTTCATAAAGGCTCGAAGGCTTGTTCTCATTGATGCGTGAAAGATTGGACCGCGTTAACACGGCACTACCAAGATGATACAAGCGGTGTGATTGAGTGCTGACATTATCAACAATATCACGCAAGCTATGACGGCCAGTCAATTGAGCTATAGTCAGGCTCACGAACTGTGACCAACGAGACGCTCTGCGGAATGAACGCCCCGAATGATGTTGAATTGCGAGTGCCTCGAATTCATGTCTCGGAACAATTTTGAGTATTTGATTTAGAACGGTATTACAATGTGACATGGTCTGATTTTCCTATTTGATTCAACGGTTTATCGCTAAACGTATTTTATCAAATTGAGAGAAAATCAGGCCTGTTTCTTTAGTGTTAACGGGACAGCAGTGAAAGAATATATAACCCATTTAAAACATGATGGCGTGCTGCATATAAACCACCACATTTATAACAGAATGCTAGGCACCGCCGCAGTTGCATGGAAAGAACTAGGACTCACCGATTTTTATCGCTATGTAGTGGTGTTTATGGTACCCGAATCTAGAGATAATCTACCTACTTTCTTGCTTAAGATGACACCCTGGAGCCAGGCAGAACTATCGAAGGTGGGCACCTTGCTTTACCCCGCGAGATTATTTGTAAATCCAATGATATTAAGCACTCGCCCGATTGAGCAGCACTTAATGCGCGGCGAGTTAACCAAACAAGATATGGACAGTGTTCCCTATCAAATCCGCCCAACCACCGACGACCACCCTTACTTTAATCTATTAATGAAATTCAATCGTGATCTTGAAGCCAACAAGGAACTTTTGCTAGACACCTCCACTGCCCTGCATCTCAACTCTCAAAGAAACGCTAACATTCCAATGGACGTAGTGCACTTATATGTGGTTGGTTTTGGTGCTTCAATTTTTGCCATACTGGTTTTTTTCATCCCGTTATTGTTTTCACAAGTTGGTCGCGCGTATTGGCCAAATAAGCCCCCTACGCTAGCCTATTTCGCTTTGCTGGGTTTAGGGTTCATTATATTCGAATTAGTCTCGATTCAGCTGTTCATGCGCTTAATCGGCTACCCTTTATATACCTTAACGACTGTGATTTTTGGGTATTTGGTCGGCGCTGGCTTTGGTAGCTTGGCATCGGAAAAATTAGGTATCAATCCACAACGTAGGTGGTCACTACCGTTCCTGGGTATCTTAATCAGCTCTATTGCGATGTTGCTACTACATCCATCGGTTATCGATGCCTCCTTACAGCAGCCACAAGGCATGCGCATTGCAATCACACTGGCGATGATCTTCCCGCTGGCGTTCTTTCTGGGTATGGCATTTCCCCTTGGCGTGCTACGAGCATCACAAACGCCTTACGCCAAACAAGCCATCGCATGGGCTTGGGGTATCAATGGTGTGTTCACAGTTATCGGAGAATTCCTTAGTGTTATTTTGTCGATCTTCTTTGGTTTTAAGCTAACACTTTGTGTAGCCATACTATGCTATTTATTCGCTTATTTAGTTTTCCGTAAATTGAGCAATGCAAGCAGCTATTAGTCCAAGGAGCGTTGCGAGCCTTAGCCCACTGCGTACCTCTTCTGATAGTCCTTCATAGTCTGCGCGTTGGCCTGTAAAGATGGGTCGTCACTGGCAAACTGCACAATGTCATCCAATGCAACAACCGAATAAACTGGCACGCCGTATTGCTGGGTAACCGATTGAACTGCTGAAAGGCTTTGATCCCCCGCTTTTTCTTGTCGGTCAACCGCGATAACGACGGCTTTAACCTTAGCGCCAGCAGCTTCAATAATCTCTACTGATTCGCGAATTGACGTGCCCGCGGTGATTACATCATCAATTATCACAACATTACCTTCAAGTGCTGCCCCGACAATCAGCCCCCCTTCCCCGTGGTCTTTGGCTTCTTTGCGATTAAAAGCATAAGCCACATTTCTTCCTTCGTTTTGCTTAAGTTGCACCGCTGTTGCTGCGACAAGCGGAATACCTTTGTATGCAGGTCCGTAGAGCACAAAATCACCCTCGATATTAGCCATAATACACTTCGCGTAATAGCCTGCTAAATCGGCTAATAAAGTGCCAGTATTAAACAATCCTGCATTAAAGAAGTAGGGGCTCACGCGGCCAGATTTAAGTGTAAACTCACCAAACCTGAGTATCTGGTTGCTTATTATGAGTTGCAAAAATGCATTTTTATCCACCTTATTCATCAACTTTCTCTAAAAATTAGTGCGCGTAATCATAAGCGCTAAGCTCTAATTTATAAAGCTTTATGCAAAACTATTCTGAGCAAGAATCGATTCAGACTGCCAGTTGGGTAGATAGCCTTCGCGGCTTTATTCATCCGCGGGTTATTACCATGTTATTTCTAGGGTTTTCCGCTGGTTTGCCCATTTTACTTATTTTCTCGTCGTTATCAATTTGGCTTACAGAGGCAGAAGTGAGTCGCTCCGCTGTTACTTACTTCAGCTGGGCGGCGCTGGGTTATTCGTTTAAATTTGTATGGGCGCCGTTGGTAGATAGGCTGCAAATTCCATTACTCGGCGACTGGCTTGGGCGACGGCGTAGTTGGATGTTGCTATCACAAGTTGCGATCATAGCCGCCATTGCGTGGATGAGTAGTGTTAACCCGGTGAGCGGTTCCAACGCCTTAACCGCAATGGCTTTCGCGGCGGTTGCTCTGGGTTTTTCCTCTGCAACGCAAGATATAGTGATCGACGCTTACCGTATTGAATCTGCTGACGCTAGCTTGCAGGCCTTGATGTCTTCAACTTATATTGCGGGTTATCGAATTGGTATGGTAGTAGCAGGAGCAGGCGCGCTCTTTATAGCTGATTATTTTGGGACGGATGTAGGCAACTATCAATACAAGGCGTGGCAATGGGCCTATTTAGCGATGGCCGGTTTTATGTTGGTCGGCATCATTTGCACTCTGGTAATTAATGAACCTAAAGCCAACCTTCAGGCCAGTCAGGCACTGAATACCAATGAGTTACTGCGGTTCTTATTGTTGTTCGTTGGTGTTGTGCTAGCTTTTATTTTGGCCTACATCGCCACTTCACAGCTTGCCGGCGAAGCGAAAACTACACTGGCAAACTTGCTCGCTAATAAGCCTTTTGCTGGCTTTTTAATTTCTGTAGCACGCCTCGCCAGTGCATTATTGGCAGCCTTTGGGGTCGGCTTATTGCTCAAGCACCTCAATGTGGTTGATAAAGATACACTAGATAAAACTTATGTCGCGCCCGTCAAAGACTTTTTCTCCCGCTATGGCTTGAAAGCGGCTTGGTTGTTGCTAGCTCTTATTTGCCTTTATCGTATCTCCGACATCGTGCTAGGCGTAATTGCCAATGTGTTTTATACCGACATGGGCTACGAAAAAACTCAAATTGCCACCATCGTAAAAAGCTTTGGCTTAGCCATGACTTTGGTCGGCGGGTTTTTGGGTGGCCTGCTCTCAATACGTTATGGCGTCATGCGTATTCTACTTTTAGGTGCGGTTTTAGGATCTGCAAGCAATTTGTTATTTATGCTACTAGCGAACTACGGCGAAGCCTCACGCCTTGGCCTGACGGGGGTAATTGCGGCGGACAATCTCTCCGCTGGCCTTGCCAGTGCCGCATTCATTGCTTTTTTATCCGCGCTGACCAACATTAAGTTTACCGCCATTCAATATGCCATTTTTAGTTCTTTAATGACGCTCATTCCAAAAGTGATTGGCGGTTATTCAGGCAGCATGGTAGACGCTATGGGCTACCCCAGTTTTTTTCTGATTTCCGCTCTAATGGGCTTACCGACGATCATTTTAATTGTGCTGGGTCGCAAGCGGTTGGATATTAAGTTGCCCAACTAGACTAAATTAGCCCGCTCAAAGTATGCAGCAAAGGATCTAAAATTAAACGACGCAAAAAGGAAATACCAATTAGGGCAACGATAAGCGAAAAATCTAAACCACCAGCTGCTGGCAACATTCGCTGAATAGGTCGGAGAATAGGCGCGGTAAGGCCTTGCAATAAATCCATTACTGGATGGCGTGCAGATGAGGCAAACCAACTCAGCACTGCTTGCGCTATTAGCGCAACCGTAAACACCATCAGCGTCATATTGACAGCTTGCACAATCGATGCCAAAAACACCCCAAACAAGCCTGCTTGGGTACCTTTAATAGCGGCAATCAATAGAATCTTGATCATCCCTAATAAAATTAACAGCACCACAGCCGATAGATCTACGCCAAATAAACCTGGCACAAATCGGCGCAACCAAGCAAGTGGTGGCTGAGTAAGCTTAACAATAGGGTCGATTAACGGATTGCGAAAGTTAACGTTCAATAGTTGAAACAAAAAACGCAGCAACACCAAGACCATATAAAGTTCAAATACGCTCTCGATTAAAAAACTAAAACTGTTTTGTATTGGGTTCATGCTTTACTCCGATTTAAGCTAATTGGACTCTGCCATTTTCGCTAATTCTCGCGCCCTACTAGCGGCATTGCTCACTGCGCGTTTTAATGTGTCGGCAAACTGCCCTTGCGTTAAGGTTTCAATGGCTGCTGCTGTGGTACCACCCGGCGAAGTCACGCGCCTTCTTAATTCTGCTGCTGAAAACTCACTTTGCAAGGCTAGTTTTGCAGCACCCAAAGCGGTCTCTCGGCTTAACAGCTGAGCAGCTTCCTTACTTAAGCCATTTTCTACTGCCGCCGCCTCAAGCGCCTCTATCAAGTAAAAAAAATAAGCTGGACCGCTGCCAGACACCGCAGTTACGCTGTCTATCAAGTCTTCGGTCTGCACCCAAACAGCCACGCCCACAGCTTGCATAACGGCCTGCGCCAACTGACATTGAGCCTCACTCACATATTTATTGGCGAACAATCCAGCCGCACCCGCGCTGACCAAAGCAGGTGTATTAGGCATGGCTCGCACAATCGCCGCATCCTCAACGCTCCATTTATGCAGTAATGCTATACGAATACCCGCCGCAATGCTTAGCAATAAAGGCCTTCGATCTGCAATATGCGCCGCCACAGGCTGTAGAACCGACTTCATGACCTGGGGTTTTACCGCAAGCAAGACCACATCACTACGCTCAACGATGTCGCTATTGTCCGTACTAGTATGAATACCTAAGGTGCCATAAGTGGCTTCTAGTTTACTGGCATCAATATCCGACACGCACAGGTTTTTAGCAGGAGCGCCTGATTTTAACAATCCACCAATAATGGCTTCAGCCATATTACCGCCGCCAATAAAACCAAATTTTGTGTTGTTCATCTTTAACTCTAACCTCGCTATTTATTGTATTCCCTAGGCCCAAAAAGTGCGCTGCCAATTCTAACCATGGTCGCGCCTTCTGCTATTGCAGCGCGCATATCGCCGCTCATGCCCATTGAAAGTTCAGTCATGTGCGGTGCGATTGTTCGCGCTTGTTCCAGGGTTTCTCTTGCTGATGCGAAAACTCGCCTTTGTGCATCAAATTCTGATTCAGATTCTGGAATTAGCATCAATCCCTTGAGGCTTAAGTTTGGCATCGCTTCAACTGCTTCTACCAATGGGAACAGCACTTCGGTACTCACGCCAGATTTACTTTCTTCATTTTGAATATTAAGCTGAACCAGCACCTTAAGGTTTTTGGTTTGGTCAACCGCATCGTTGAGCTTTTGTGCCACCTTTAGGCGATCAAGCGTATGCACCCAATCAAAGTTTTTAGCGACCAAATTCGCTTTACGGCTTTGAATGTTACCAATGAAATGCCACTCTAAACGAGGGTATTTTAGGTGGTTGATTTTCCCCAAAGCCTCTTGCAAGTAGTTTTCTCCAAACGCACTCTGTCCTGCATCAACCATATTCGTAATGGCTTTGGCACTACGTGTTTTACTAACGGCAATTAACTTTACATCTCCTTCAACACGACCGAACTCATTGCAATAATCGCTAATCTTAGCGCGTACTGCTTCTAACGGAGTTTTTTTAGGCATGACATTGATAAGTTGATAAGTTTAACGTTTACGGGCATTATCTACTACGACCATACAAGACCATTAGAAGCTTGTTCTATTTAGATTGCTAAGCGATGTTGTAACAATAGCAGCTTGCGTCATTAAACCATATTCGTTATTTGATTACTTATGGAATTAGCAGAATTACTCACCTTTGCTGTAGAAAATGGTGCATCCGATTTGCACATTTCATCCGGGCTACCGCCGATGATCCGCATCGATGGTGAAATCCGCCGCCTGACCTCTGCTCCGCTATCTAAAAACCATATTCTAAAGATGCTCTACGGCATCATGAACGAAAATCAACGTCATGTCTTCGAAAAAGACAATGACATGGATTTTTCGCATGAGATTAAAGAATTGGCACGTTTCAGGGTGAATGCCTTTCAGCAATTGCGTGGCCCCAGTGCAGCATTTCGTACTATTCCAAGCCAAGTATCCACTTTAGATGAAATTGGTGCACCTTCAATATTCCAATCCTTGATCAACAAACCAAGGGGTTTAATATTGGTTACGGGGCCAACCGGTTCAGGTAAGACTACTACCTTAGCGGCAATGGTAGACTTAATCAACCAACGTAAAAAAGCGCATATACTGACTATTGAAGACCCCATTGAATTTATCCATACTTCTGATAATTCAATTATTAATCAACGCGAACTCAACCAGCACACCAACACTTTTGCATCAGCGCTACGCGCTTCCCTTCGTGAAGATCCAGACATCATAATGGTGGGCGAGATGCGTGACCCTGAGACCATTCGTTTAGCCCTCACCGCCGCGGAAACTGGCCACTTAGTGCTATCAACCTTGCACACCAACTCAGCAAGTAAAGCCGTTGACCGGATTATCGATACCTTTGATTCCGGATATAAATCAATGGTGCGCGCGATGTTAGCGGAATCTATGCAGGCGATTATCGCCCAAACTCTGCTACCCAAAAAAGGTGGCGGTAGAACAGCTGCTTGGGAAATATTATTGGGTACCAATGCCGTACGTAATTTGATTCGAGAAAATAAAATCCCACAAATCTATTCGACGATGCAGACTGGTCAGTCTCTTGGTATGCAAACGCTAGATGAAAGCTTATATGAACTAGTTAGACGCGGCATTGTTGACCCGTCTATTGTGTTGCCGTTAATGCGCGATAGAACCAAAATTGATTCGCTTTCCTAACGCAATAATCAAAAGCCAATTTATCGAGCCTATTTATCCAGCTCGGCAAGTACCTTTAAGTGGTGATCTGCAGAGTTGACAACCCGTTTCCAGTGTTTAATTACTTTGCCTTGTTCATCGACTAAAACCGTAGAGCGAATTACGCCTGTTACCATTTTGCCGTACATATTTTTTTCACCCCATGCCTCATACTCGGTCATCATGGTTTTGTCAGGGTCGCTGAGCAAGCTATAAGGTATAGAAAAATCACTAATGAACTTCTGGTGTGAGGCCGCTCCATCTGGAGAAACCCCCAACACCGCAACATTCTTTGCGCGTAATTTTGAGTAGATATCGGTAAAGCCAATGGCCTGCTTAGTGCAACCCGGTGTGTTGTCTTTCGGGTAAAAATAAACAATTACTTTTTGACCTACGTAATCGGCTAAGGACACTGCCTCGCCATTCTGATTTGGCAAAGTAAATACCGGGGCGTTGCTTTGTTCTTTAATCACCTTAGCACTCGATGCTAATTTTTCTGCGATAAGTTTGGCACAGGTAGCTTAGGTGTTCGGTTCAAGCTCGGCTTGTTTGCTGCCGACGCAGCAGCCATATTACCCCCTGTAGGCGCAGCAACCGATTTACTTGCTGTTGCTCCCGATGGACTGTTCGGCACCAATGGTTTGGGCGCTGGTGGTTTTTTGTTACCAAGGCCTCCTCGGTCTGCCCCTGCGGTTGATTCTTTATAGTCCATATCTACCAGGCCCTTAAACTGGCAGCCATCTTGAAGCATGACTCGGGGCGAACGGATATCTCCTATCACGGTGCCAGAGGGCCCAATTTCGACTGATTCTGTACCACGCAATTCACCACGCACTTCGCCGTCGACCTTAATCACCTTGGCCTGTACATCTGCGCGTACAGTTCCAGTTTTTGCAATGGTTACCATTGCTTTTTGAACAAAAATTGAACCTTCCACTCTGCCGTCGATAACCAGGTTTTCGTCTCCAGAAATCGTGCCTTCTATATGGATCGAAGAGCCGATTACCGCATTTGTTGTTCTAGATGCGTCATTGAAATTCATTGCGTATTTTATGTTTGATTGATACCAGAGTTGGTAGCCTCAGCAGATGTGATAACCACCATTATTATCTAGCTTGATGATACCACCATTGCCAGAGCAAGTAATGGTAGGAAACTGGATAAAATTAATTTGCAGCATCAAATTCAAACTCTGTTCAGCGAACAGCCCCAAGCCATGAGAACAACGCAATTCGCACAAAAAAGTTAAGTAAGCATTCCAATCATGCGCAACAGAACTTAGAATTCGTTGCCTCGATCTAAACTTACTTACCCTAAAACGTGAACCCCATAAATAAAGCCGATGATACGCGCATTCTGAACGTGACCGCAGTAGCTGCCCCTGCTACTTTAATGGAGGAGATATACGCAAATGAAGAAGCAATCAATACCACCCTTATCGCGCGCGACCAAATCCATAAGGTGCTGCATCGACAAGATGACCGGTTGGTTGTGGTTTGTGGCCCCTGCTCAATTCACGATATCGATGCGGCCAAGGAATACGCCTCACGTTTAGTGTCTGAAAAAGCCAAGTACGACAAAGAACTGGTACTGGTGATGCGGGTCTATTTTGAAAAACCACGCACCACTATCGGCTGGAAAGGCTTGATAAATGATCCGCATTTGGACGGCAGTTTTAAAATTAATGACGGCCTGAGAATCGCTCGTCAATTGCTGCTTGATCTTAATGACATGGGAATGCCCTGCGGCACCGAGTACTTAGACCCGATATCACCACAATATTTCGCAGATCTCATCGCATGGGGTGCGATTGGGGCACGCACTACCGAAAGCCAGGGGCACAGAGAATTGGCTTCGGGGTTATCGTGCCCAGTAGGCTTTAAAAACGGCACCAATGGCAATGTCCAAATCGCGGTTGATGCGATTGGTGCAGCCTGCCAATCACATAACTTTTTAAGCGTCACCAAGCAAGGGCACTCAGCTATTTTTCGGACCACCGGCAATGAAGATTGCCACGTTATTTTACGTGGTGGCAGCGAAACAAATTACGATGCCAAAAGCGTAGCTGATGCTTGTGAATTACTCGTAACCTCAAACCTAAAAGCCCGTGTAATGGTAGATATGAGCCATGCAAACAGCCGCAAAAACCCCGACAACCAAGTATTGGTGGCAGGCGATTTAGCCACGCAAATTGCAAAGGGCAACCAAAATATATTCGGTGTAATGATTGAGAGTCATTTAGTAAAAGGCAATCAATCTATCAACGCTGGCTCACCTCTGGTTTATGGACAAAGTATTACCGATGCCTGCATAGACTGGGAACAAACAACCGACGTTCTGGATTCGCTGGCTGTAGCAGTTAGGCAACGCATGTCTGCAAACTAAAGCTTACGGGCTCTTAATACCGCTACCAAATAATTTAAGGCCATCCAGCTACAAAGGATGCCACTATTTGTCAGTTGTGACATTTTCGACTAACTCTATTCGGCTTTAATAATGATAAAACCTCACGGCTCCACCACACTTAACCCACTATTCGTTGCTGATAAAAACCAACACCACCTTTTAACAGAACAAGCTAAGGCCTTACCTTCGGTGGTAGTCAGCTCCGCAGATGCCGCCAACGCCGTGATGTTAGGCGCCGGTTACTTTAACCCGCTAACGGGTTTTATGAATAAAGCTGATGCGCTAAGCGTAGCAGACTCTATGCACACCACAGAGGGCTTATTTTGGCCAACACCCGTATTGTGTTTAGTATCTGACCTATCAGGCATTCAGGGGCAAGCGACTATTGCGTTACGCGACCCTAACGTTAAAGATAAACCCGTGCTAGCAGTAATGCAAGTAGAAACCATAGAGGAAGTTAGCGACACTGAGATGGCCACAATGTCGCAACAAGTTTACGGCACAACGGACGCGGAACACCCAGGCGTTGCTGCGTTTAACGATCAAGGCCGATTTTTATTATCTGGGCCAATTCAAGTATTGAATTACAGCTATTTTGAAACTGATTTTCCGAACACCTTTAAAACCGCTGTCGAGATTCGGGATGACATCGAAAAAGCCGGTTGGAGCAAAGTTGTGGCGTTTCAAACCCGCAACCCCATGCACCGTGCTCATGAAGAATTATGCCATATGGCCATGGCCAGATTAGGCGCTGATGGTTTGGTTGTGCATATGCTACTCGGTCAGTTAAAGTCGGATGATATTCCAGCTGATGTAAGAGATGCAGCGATCAGAAAGATGGCGGATATCTACTTCCCGCCCAATTCGGTAATGGTCACAGGCTATGGATTTGATATGCTCTACGCTGGGCCTCGAGAAGCTGTACTGCACGCGGTATTCAGGCAAAATATGGGGGCCACTCATTTTATTATAGGCCGTGATCACGCCGGAGTTGGCGATTATTACGGTGATTTTGAAGCCCAAGCTATTTTCCATAATGGCGTACCTAAAGGTGCTCTCGAAATAACTATTTTCGAAGCGGATCACACTGCGTACTCTAAAAAGCTAAATAAAGTGGTGATGATGCGAGAAGCACCTGATCACAACAAAGAAGACTTCGTCTTGCTTTCGGGCACAAAGGTGCGAGAAATGCTTGGCAATGGCGAAGCGCCTCCTGCAGAGTTTTCACGTCCCGAGGTCGCGCAAATACTTATTGATTATTATCAAAACCTAGTGTAGCGTATTAAATAGATCGTATGTATCAGCGAGACAAGAAACGGCCAGATACTAGGCGCGTTTCGCAGTGAATGGCCCGTCCTTTGCAAGAAATGCAACGACGTAGATGGCCGTTTATTGTCTCGCCCGCAGGGAGCCCCCAAAAGACCCAATACTGCGTTACAGCCCTTGTTAAGGGAACACCATTCGTTGCGGACTGTGCCTTGTCTTGGATCATTTGGGGCCTCTGATATATACGATCTATTTTAATACACTACACTAGATAGCTAAATAACCACTAAATCGTGGTAAATTAAGCAGGGCTCAGGCTCCGTTTTTTGTACAAAGACATGACGATCAACACCACTGAACAACTCACCCATCTCGGCCAGTCCACTGAAATACCAAGTCATCCCGACGAAGCGGTACTGGAGTGCATAGACAATCCGCAGGAAGGCACGCTGTATGTAGCCCGTTTTACCGCACCTGAGTTCACCTCTTTGTGCCCTGTCACCGGTCAGCCGGACTTCGCCCATTTAGTTATTGACTATATTCCGGATAAATTGCTCGTTGAGAGTAAGTCATTTAAATTGCTCTTAACCAGCTTTCGCAACCACGGCAGTTTTCATGAGGATTGCACCATCAAAATTGCTAAGCGTTTAGTCGAAGCCTTAAACCCCATATGGCTACGTATCGGTGGTTACTGGTACCCACGCGGCGGCATGCCAATTGACGTTTTTTATCAAACTGGAGAAGCACCTACAGGGGTATGGATTCCTCCCCAAGACGTTCCGTCCTACCGAGGGCGTGGCTAAACAAGTACGACTCTGCGCCTCAGTCTAGCTTTGGATAAAGATCAGGTAAGGAAGCTAATACTGTAAGACCACTAACTCCTGCTCCTCCTGGAGCAGGCTTAGTATATGGCGCGCCCGAGACGATTCGAACGTCTGACCGCCTGGTTCGTAGCCAGGTACTCTATCCAGCTGAGCTACGGGCGCTTATTCTTGCAAATTGGCGGAGAGGGAGGGATTCGAACCCTCGATACAGCTATAAACCGTATACTCCCTTAGCAGGGGAGTGCCTTCAGCCAGCTCGGCCACCTCTCCTGATAAAGCTACCAGCCTTGCTTACTTAGACGTTACCGATGTTATCTTCGTCTATATTGTTATCGCCAACATCATCGCCGTCACTGAAGGAATCTGCAACACCACCTTGCATTTGCAGCTTCGCTTCTTGTTCATGTTTGATACGATAATAGATTTCTTCACGATGTACTGGTACTTCTTTAGGTGCGTTTATACCTATGCGCACTTGAGAGTCCCGTACGCCCAAAACGGTCAAGCGAATATCATCCCCGATATGCACTGACTCGCCGATTCTACGAGTTAAAATTAACACAGCTCTACTCCAAGTTATTAAATCAAAAACAAACCGTACTCTGTAAGCCACCTAGCTACCGTCAGCGTTTTTGAGACGTGGAATTATATACCCTATAGATACCCTATAGATACCCTAATGCACCTCCTAGTCTTGTCCAACATGAAATGATACTGAGCGAAGGGACTGATTCTAATCGGAAATGATACCGAACTAATCTAATTTCTGTTCATGATGGTGAATGAATACCATTATGAATGACCACCATATAGATACCCTTGATAAGGCACGCTTGTTGCTACAAGGCACTGATGAAATCGATCTGGCAATCGACGGTAAACGCAATCGCTATGATTTCATCAAACGCACCTTAATGCGTTTCAAATACAGCAAACCGGGTCGAGCCGATAAGGGTCTTGTGCTGCGTTATATCACACGCATCAGCGGTTACTCTTATGTGCAAGTGAAACGCCTGGCTGCCAGCTATCTCAAGCACGGTAGAATCCAGTGGCGACATCGTGCCACAAGGGGCTTTGCTAGACGCTATAGCAATCAAGACATTAAGCTTCTAGCAGATATGGATGAACTCCACGGTACGTTATCAGGCCATGCCACTAAGAAACTCTGTGAGCGCGCCTTATTGTCTATGAGCAAACTGAGTATGCCAACCTGGCACGTATCTCGGTTTCTCATCTATACAATCTACGCCGATCTAAACCCTACCAGAACAATCGCCGTCACTTTGAAAAGACACATTCCAAGCCTTCTTCTATCGGCCAAAGACGTAAGCCACAGCCAGAAGGTCAACCTGGCTATAGCCGTGTAGATACAGTGCATCAGGGCGATAAGGACAAGGTTAAAGGGGTCTATCATATCAACGCCGTTGATGAGATCACCCCGTTTGAAGTCGTGTCTTCTACACAGAAAATATCAGAGCCATTCTTGATGCCTATTCTCACTCAAATGCTAGAGCAATTCCCCTTTGTGATTAAAGGCTTTCATGCCGATAATGGCAGTGAATACATTAACCAATCGGTGGTGCGATTGTTGAATAAGCTATTAATCGAGTTGACCAAATCCAGGGCTAGATACCGTAACGACAATGCCTTAGTTGAGTGCAACAATGGGGCCATCGTGCGCAAGCATCTTGGCTTCATGCATATCCCGCAAAAATATGCGCCTGAGACTAATCAATTTGCCACCGACTTTCTTAACCCTTATTTGAATTATCACCGACCTTGTTTCTTCCCACAGATCAGCACTAACAACAAAGGAAAACAAGTCAAAACCTATCCATATCGAAACATGATGACGCCTTATGAAAAACTCAAATCGTTGACCAATGCACAGTCATATCTTAAAACTCACATCTCGTTTACAATGCTTGACGATATCGTTTATCAGATGACTGATAATGAGGCAGCAAAACAACTCAATGAGGAAAAAACTAAACTCTTTAAAAACATCTTTGAACAGAAATGACAATCAACTTCTCGGTATCATTCCTGTATTGGAATAGACCCCGAATACTTGACGTTAACAATAAACATTAGCTTTTTCCCTCCATTATGTACTTTTGAATGTCGCGCAGCATTTCCTTAATTTCAGACATATCCGCATTGCTACGCCGCTCTAGTGCTTGCACCTCGGCCTTGGTCGCATAGTGCTTATTCAAATCATCTTTTAATTTGTCTCGCTGTGCGCTCTCATGCTAAACTTTGTTATTCGACTAACTAAATTAAACATGGATTATTTATGCCAAACGAAACTATCGACCCTGTCTGCGACAATTGCGGCAGCAAGCTGTTGAGATTCCCGACAAGCCTAAGCTTGAAGACACGATTACCTGCGCTGGTTGTGGCAGAAAAGGCACTTACGGCGCAGCTAGGGATGCCGCCATTAAGGAACTCGAAAATATCGCTAAGAAGGCGTTTTCTAAGTCCAAGTTTTTCAGCTGATTCGATAAATTCATTAATCACCCTCAAATCTTCTAAAGCAGAGGAGCCATCGAAGCTAATTGTTCCGATGCTGGCGTCGCCATTGCTCGCGCCATTTAATAGCTTTCTTGTGGTCTCAGGGTCGAGTACGCGCTTTGGCTCTTCAGATACAAACTTAAAGCCAAGCTCTTCAGCCGACTCAGCACCATAGCTTTCAATATCATCAAGGCTTATCACCCCATCCTTGCTCACGCCGCCTTGCCTTCTGGTTTGCCGAAGATGTCGGGACGTAAGTCATGTCTGGTGACTACGCCGTTGGTAACCTCCTCTATGGTAATTGCTCTTTTGGCACGCCCCTTTTCCTCCACTGGCTAATAGCCATCGGGCAAACCCCCACAAGCTCGGCCAAGTTGGTGACAGAGCCAGACTCTGTTATTGCTCTTTCTAAAGCTTTCATGGCACCTACTGGTGATCGGTCAGCGGCATCGAATACTGGCGACCGCTCGGCGGCATCGGTTGAAGGTAAAGAGAGCGTTGCAATTGTTACTGGACACAAATCTAAGGCTAAAGCCAGCAAAGGGTCTTGGATCGTGCTTACCGAGCGCAACGATGAAGGAGAAATACTAGACATTAAAACCGCCAAAGTCGGAGGCAACAACATTAAAGCCGACGCTTGGTATCAACTCATAGACGGCCAGTTTGTTGAGGCCGCGGCACTTGAAGCAGCCTAACACAATGGCCAACGAGCTAGATATTAACCCTAACTTTAACCAGAGAAACAAAAAATTGAACACAGCAGTGAAAAACAAAACCACCACAGCATACAAAGGCTTCGACAAAAGTTTGCAGTGCCAAGGATTCCAATACGAAATCGGTAAAGAGTACAAGCACGATGGCGAGGTTAAGCAATGCGAGTCCGGGTTTCACGCTTGCCCCTCCCCCTCGATGTGTTTAATTACTATGCACCATCCAAGGGTCATAGATTCGCGGTCGTCGAACAAGGCGGCGAGATCATCGAGAGCGGCGACAATATCGCGTCATCGTGGATAAAGATTGGCGCGGAACTCGATTTCGGGGAGATGGCAAAAGCGCACATTGATCTGGTTTTGTCGAAATGCAAGAGGCTGAAATCAAAACACCTAACTAAAAATCACTCAGCGGCATCGAATACGGGCTATCAGTCAGCGGCATCGAATACGGGCGAGGGGTCAGCGGCATCTAATACTGGTCATCACTCAGCGGCATCTAACACTGGTGATCGGTCAACGGCATCGAATACTGGTTATGTGTCAGCGGCATCGAATACTGGTGATCGGTCAGCGGCATCGAATACTGGCGACCGCTCGGCGGCATCGGTTGAAGGTAAAGAGAGTGTTGCAATTGTTACTGGGCGTGAATCTAAGGCTAAAGCCAGTAAAGGGTCATGGATCGTGCTTACCGAGCGCAACGATGAAGGAGAAATACTAGACATTAAAGCCGCCAAAGTCGGAGGCAACAACATTAAAGCCGACACTTGGTATCAACTCATAGACGGCAAGTTTGTTGAGGCCCCTGCTTCTCATCCTGCTGTTCTTTGATCAGCAGATTAACCAGGTCCACCACATTGTAAAACCGAACCCGATGACCTGAATGAATGGCTTTAATGCCTAAGGCCGTAGCTAAATGGGTTTTGCCTGTTCCAGTGCCACCGACAAAGATGAGGTTATGGGCTCTGTCCATATAGTCAGCCTGAGACAAATCCTCGATGAGCACTGGTTCAACTTCGCTCTGGGTAAAGTCAAATTGCTGTAAATCACGGTGATGAGGGAATTTAGCCACCTTCATTGGGTAGTTAAGCCGCCTCACTTCTCGGTCCGTTCGCTCGGCATCCATCAATTTAATTAACCCAGATTGCAACGTTACTTTAGAACGAGGCGAATCTATCAACTCAGGTAAGCATGGTGCCATACCGTGTAGTTTAAGGGCTTTAAGATCATCAACAAGTTCAAGCATGGCTCACCTCCGCGCACAGCGGGTCATAGCGGGTCACGTTCGCTGCCGAGGGGACAGCTAATACAGGCGCATTGGTAATTGTCATCACTTGGGCCGAATCAGGTTCCGTTAACCGATGCACCAAATTGGTAATGACTGATAGCTGAGTCGTATTGGCATCTAATGCCCGCTCACAGGCCACCGTGACTGTTTCCAAGCCATGCTGGTGAATCAATAGTAACAATGGTACAAACTCTCGACCACCGCCATCACGTTTGAGGTACTGTTTTTTGAGTGTTAGCAGCACCTTGGGTAAATCCCAATCAACAAACGGTGCGCCATTGCGTAATGCGCCAGGTTTAATCTCCAGTACGGGCAGATAATGCCAAGGATCAAAGATCATTTGATGACGACCGAAACAGCGAGCATGTGAAGTCACTTCCACATCGTCAACCACGACTTTAATCCTATCTGCATAGGCTCTAACAGAAACAGCTTGGCCAACATACCGACAGGGTACGGAGTATTAATGGCGGTCGTAGTGCACCACACAGGTTTTATGCACACGCGCCAAACGCTCATAATATCCATCAAAGGCTACCATCGCGGGACGTAAGCTCGGCTGCTCCTCGGCAAACACTTCATCAATTAGTCTTGATTTGTCAGTCGGGTGTGGGCGTTCACCAAGTCGAGCACAACGTTGCTCCAGCCATTGGTTTAATTCATCTAAATCAGCAAAGCGCACCCGTGGAACAAACAGCCTTTGGCGCATAACACCGACCTGACGTTCAACCTGGCCTTTCTCCCAACCCGCTGCCG
The DNA here is from genome assembly GCA_965237485.1 of Candidatus Poriferihabitaceae bacterium. GTDB lineage: Bacteria > Pseudomonadota > Gammaproteobacteria > Arenicellales > Poriferihabitantaceae > JAAELZ01. The sequence continues at coordinate 438,262 of CBDEFQ010000009.1, forward strand.
GTGTACAGGCAATCGGTTCAATCAGATAATCCTAGATAAATCAGTTAAACGCGGAAAAGACATGTAAGCAATTGAAGTGCATAGTGAAATCAAAAAAGTCGCGGTCACCTTATTGGTGATAAGGTTTTTTTTGATTTTGCTAGGTGCATCAAGAGCTTGCATGGACTTTCGTGTTTTAACTGATTTATCTAGGATAATGATTCATCCGGCTTAGAAAGCGGCGATTAAACTCACGCCGCTTACCCTTAAACAATGCACTGACTATGGTCTTAGGGTGATCGTATATCATCTTCTGAGATAAGCCCTCAAAGAAATCAAACGCCCGAATATGTGCATCAAACACCCTCTCCTGTGTTTCTCTGGGATAGGCCCTAAGATATGATTTACGCGAATGACATAAACGAAAGTGGGCTAGTTTGATCTTGACACCAAACCCACCCAGAATGACTTGTTCATGTGACCAATCAAACTGACAGGCTTCACCTGGTGCAAAAACCAATGGCACAAATGCTTGTTTAATACATGACCGCGAGTGATCCTTCCACGCTTTGACAAACCGTTGAACGCTGTCATAAGCCCCTCGATACCCTTGCAACTCAATCTCTTCATACAGTTGAACTGCATTACGTCTTTCTCGCACTGAGCGAGCTGCGTCCACTTCAAGCAAATTTTGATCAACTGAGGTTTGAACTTATCCAGCTTCGGACAGACTATTGGCACCAACCGCTGATATTCAGGTTCGCTTGGCGCGTTGTTTAAATATTTATAAATAGTGGTGCGTGATAAATTGAATTCACGCGACACCTCGCTTACTTTGCGACCTTCTACTAAACACAAACGTCGTATCTTGGTACGAGTTATGCCTGAAAGTGGTGTATGGAGTAGTTGACTAAAAGCGGCGTATCGGGATGAGTTGAGTTTACCCCAGACGTCAGGGTAGTTGCACACATTTTAATTCACAAGGGGCGGCGGAGAAATACTCATGCCGAAATATAGCGTAGAACGAAGAGAAGCTGTTTTATCTAAATTATTATCATCAAATAGTCAGTCCTTCGCAGAAATATCTAGAGAAGAAGGAATCAGTGTTCAAACCTTGTATGATTGGCGAAATAAAGCCAGACGATCAGGAGTTTTAATGCCTAATAGTGATTCATCTAATCAGTGGGATTGCCAAACTAAGTTCACCGTAGTTCTTGAAACTGCTGCGATGAATGAACAAGAATTATCTGCGTATTGCCGAGAGAAAGGCCTATACCCTACTCAAATAACGCAATGGCGAGAAGCTTGTATTAATGGTGTTGATGAGGCTCTCATTAGCCCTAAAGTTGCGCGTGATGAAATACGTGCGTTAAAAAAAGACAAGAAGAAGCTAGAAACCCAGCTGCGCCGCAAAGATAAAGCCTTGGCTGAAACGGCCGCATTATTAGTATTACAAAAAAAGTTTCAGGCGCTTTGGGAGGACGAGGAAGTATGATTACGACTCAGACGCGCATTAAAGTAATCAATGATGTTAATGAAGCAGTAGACGCAGGTTCAAAGCGTTCAAGTGCTTGTGAGTTGGTTGGCCTTGCCGAGTCTACGCTTAGACGTTGGAAGCCAAAAGGAGAAGATAGTATCCGCAGTGATCAACGTCCTTTGGTAGAAAAGCCAGTCCCTGGCAATAAACTAAGCGAGCAAGAGCAGCAACACATTTTATCGATATGTAATGAATCGGCATACAATCATTTGCCGCCGTCGCAAATAGTACCGCAGTTGGCTGACAAAGGTATTTATGTGGCCAGCGAGTCTAGCTTTTATCGAGTTCTCAAGGCGCATGGGCAATTGAAGCACCGCGGCCGCGCCAAACAAAAGCAGTCCCGAACACCCGATACTCATATAGCGCTAAAACCTAATGCTGTGTGGATGTGGGATATCACCTATTTGGCGACGCGTACTATTGGCAAGCATTATTACCTGTACATGGTAGAAGACCTTTACAGTCGCTATGGCGTTCACTGGGAAGTACATCCTGTTGAAAGCGGTGAATTAGGTGCGCAGTTGATGTCTCAGGCGGCTCTAAAAGTGGCCAGCTGCGATGGCATGCCCGTCTTACACAGTGATAATGGCAGCCCAATGAAATCGTTCACAATGAGAGCGAAGTTAGAAGCATTAGGAATAAAGCCCTCTTACTCAAGGCCAAGAGTAAGCAATGACAACGCTTATATTGAATCCATGTTTAGAACGGTAAAGTATTGCCCTGCGTGGCCTTCTCAAGGCTTCGATAGCTTAGAGGCCGCCCGCCAATGGGTGGGTAAGTTTATGCAATGGTATAACGAAGAACATCGTCACAGTGCTATACGCTACGTTACACCTGGCCAGCGTTATCGCGGTGAAGATAGTGCCCTATTAGCAAAACGAGAAGTTGTTTATCAGGAAGCTAAAGCAGCAAAACCTAATCGGTGGTCTGGCCAAACCCGAAATTGGCGGCCTTGTGGTGCGGTTGCGCTGAACCCACAAAAAGAAGTATTATTGGCTGCGTAGGAAAATGTGCAACTACCCTGAAAATTGCCGTTTACAACAACTTAAACTTCCACAGACATACGCCACTATGAAACAGAATAAAATTATTTCCTTTGAAAAGCCAGAGCAAAGCATCGATCCGCTGCAAGAATTGATTCGCAATGGTGCTAGGCAACTCATTCAAACCGCGGTCGAGAGTGAGTTATCTGAACTGCTGTATCGCAATTGTGACAAAGTCTCAGATTCAGGACACGCTGGTGTCGTTCGTAACGGCTATTTGCCAGAACGTGAACTGCAAACCGGGATCGGCCCAGTCAAAGTACGTATCCCCAAGGTGCGCTCCCGCACTGGAGTACCGATCACCTTTCGGTCTGCTTTAGTGCCGCCGTATGTGCGTAAAACGAGAACACTAGAAGCGGCCTTGCCTTGGCCGTATCTCAAGGGTGTCAGCACTGGAGAAATGGGGGATGCACTGAGCGTGCTAGTGGGTCAATCAGCGACTGGGTTATCATCAAGCACAGTGAGTAAGCTCAAAGCAACGTGGTCTCAGGAGTACAAGGATTGGAATAGAGAAGGTTTAGATCGAGATCGATGGGTTTATCTATGGGCGGACGGGATACACAGCGGCCTGCGCGGCGATGAGGGCCGGCTCTGTGCCTTAGTTGTCATCGGAGTGAATGAGCGCGGTCACAAGAAATTACTGGCGATTGAAGACGGTGAGCGAGAGTCTACGCAGAGTTGGCGAGAGGTGTTGTTGGCACTCAAGGAGCGAGGCCTGAATCAACCAGAGCTGGGCATCGGTGATGGTGCTTTAGGCTTTTGGAATGCCCTGGAAGAAGTCTATCCTGGCACTAAACATCAACGGTGTTGGGTGCATAAAATGGCCAACGTGCTGAACAAGCTGCCTAAATCGGTGCAGCCCAAAGCAAAAGCAGCTCTGCATAACATTTGGCAGGAAGAAACCAAAGAAGCGGCGCAAAGTGCCTATCAATTATTCATTAAAACCTATCAAGACAAGTATCCAAAAGCCACGCAGTGCTTGGAAAAAGATCGCGAAGAGTTAATGACGTTCTACTCGTTCCCTGCCAAGCACTGGATGAGCATACGTACTACGAATCCAATTGAATCAACATTCGCGACTATCCGACACCGTACCAAACGATGCAAGGGATGTCTTAGCCGTGATGGCATGTTAAGTATGATGTTCAAGCTGGGTCAGTGCGCAGAGAAAAAGTGGAACCGAATACGCGGGTTCGCCTATCTAGCAAAAGTGATTCAAGGGGTTCCATTTAAAGATGGAATAGAGCAAACTAATGACTACTCAGATCAAACCGAGGCCGCTTGAAGAAAATGCCTCATACACCAGATTCGGGCATAACTCTCTTGGTACATATAGGCATACAAATCACCTGACAGTTTCCTCGGATTAATGGCTCCGAGACAGTTAACAATAAAGGTGTTCAGTTTTGTACGCTGATCACCCACGAAACTGTTCATTTTTGCACGCTGTTCAACAGTCTCCAGTATTTTAATTGCTTAAAACAGGGAACGCACAAATGGCTCAACTTACAAGACACCAAGATAGAAAATTTGAATAAATCAAAAATTCGAAAAAATTCCCCCTAGGGGAAAAGGCAATACTGCTCTATCTAATATAAAAGTCCATACCTGAAGTTACAGTATCAAAGTCTATCAAGCTTACCGCAAGCTGCGGAACAGCACTAACTTTGCACCTTAATTATATATGCATATGAGATATAATTCAGTTTCGATAAATGCACCGAGATTACGCCTCGGCCAGCTGAAAATGAAAGACGTTACTGTTTGCGCGTTGTATAAATTTGTCGCTTTGCCAGACTACCAGCAATTGCGACTTCCCTTGAAATCAGAAATGGACCGCTTGAGTGTCCGAGGTACGATTTTGCTCGCCCAAGAGGGCGTTAACGGCACTGTTGCGGGTAATAATGGCGACGTTCTAGCGCTACTAGATTGGCTAAAAAAGGACACTCGGCTTTACGACTTAGAAGTTAAAACATCAGTCGCACCTGAGATGCCTTTCAAGCGGGGCAAGGTTAAGCTAAAAAAGGAGGTTGTTACTATGGGCGTTGAAGACATTGACCCACGCTACAGTGCTGGCACTTATATTAACCCAAAACAGTGGAATGATCTAATCAGTGACCCCGATGTCACTGTAATTGACTGTCGTAATGACTACGAAATTGAGGTCGGTAAATTTAAGGGCGCAATCAACCCAGACACCACCAATTTTCGTGAACTGCCTAAGTTCCTCGACGAGACCCTAAGCCCTGATAAACACAAAAAGGTGGCGATGTATTGCACCGGCGGCATTCGCTGCGAAAAGTCCACTGCGTATTTAAAGCAGAAGGGTTTTGAAGAGGTCTATCATCTTAAAGGTGGCATTTTGAAATATATCGAAAATGTGCCTGAGGAAGACACCTTATGGGACGGAGAGTGCTTTGTATTTGATGAGCGCGTCACTGTGAACCACCAGTTGGAAAAAGGCCGTTACGACCAGTGTCATGCTTGCCGTATACCTATCACCGAAGAAGACAAACTACTCAAGCAATTTAAGCTCGGCATTAGTTGCCATCATTGTATTGACAATAGTAGTGCGGCGCAAAAAGTGGCTTTCGCGGAGCGCCAAAAGCAAATCGCATTAGCCAAACAACGCGGCCAGGCTCATATGGGTCAGGATGCCACACAAGAGCTAGCAAAAAATAAAGTTCGCAAGCAACAACAAATAGCCGAAAATAACGCTAGACAAGCCCCATGATGTAGCCATGCTCAGACCGTTCCATCTTGCAGTTCAAGTTCGTGACCTAAGCGAAGCACGCGCCTTCTACGGAAAGACTATGGGCTTCCAAGAAGGGCGATCTAGCGCGCAATGGATAGATTACAATTTTTATGGCCATCAATTTGTAGTGCATCACAACACTGCCTTAGGCAAAGAAGGCAGCGTGGCGAACCGCAAAAACCCTGTTGATGGTCAGGGTGTGCCAGTGCCACATTTTGGTGTGGTGTTAGAACAAAAAGAGTGGCAAGCCTTATCGGAACGCCTAGAGGCCGCAGACACCGAGTTTATTATCAAACCCACCATACGTTTTAAAGGTGATGTGGGCGAGCAGGGCACGTTCTTTTTTGCAGACCCTTCTGGCAATATGCTGGAATTTAAGACCTTCGCCGACCCAACACAGCTATTCGCCCAATAATTTGGGCCATATTTTCCACTAATAAGCACTAAACAATGCAATATCAAAACCGCGTTCTGGCTGTTAACGACGATTTACCTATTCGCACCAATCAGCCTGTGCATAGCGGTAAAGTGCGCTCGGTATATTGGTTGAGCGAACAAAACAGCCAGCGTCTTATCCATGAGCGTAATTATGATGTCGCTGAACACTGCCAGCTTGCGGTGATGGTTATTAGTGACCGCTTATCCGCCTTTGATTGCATATGGCATGGCGAAGATGGCCTTAACGGGGTACCCGGAAAAGGTGCTGCCCTCAATGCTATCTCAAACCATTGGTTCGCATTGTTCAAGCAACAAGGCTTAGCTAACAGTCATATATTGGATATACCACATCCGCTTGTTTGGATCATACAACGCGCTAAGCCACTAAAAATTGAAGCGATAGCCCGCCAGTATTTAACCGGCTCAATGTGGCGGGCTTATGAATTGGGCGAACGTGAGATCTGCGGTATTGAAATACCGAATGGTTTGCAACGTGACCAGAAGTTACCAGAGTTGCTAATAACACCGACTACTAAGGGTGTACTGAAAGGCATTGCGAATGTGCCCGAAGCAGATGACGTCAACATTTCACGGCAGAATCTTGAAACCCATTTTGCCGCTTTTAATTTTGAAAAGCGCGATGACATCGGTCATTACGAATCCTTGTTAAAGGCAGGCTTTGCGGTTATCGAAAAAACTTTAGCAGAAGTAGGACAATTATTTGTAGATACCAAATTTGAGTTTGGTTATGTCAGCGACGCCGCTGGGCAGTCTAAATTGATTTATATGGATGAAATTGGCACGCCGGATTCTTCACGTCTATGGGACGCCGTCGCTTATCAGCAAGGTAAAATTGTAGAAAACTCCAAAGAAGGTTTTAGGCAATTTTTACTAGGGCACGTACCGGATGCGGACGCATTACTTAATAAACAGCGCATGCCTGAACGTTTCGAGTTAGCAACAAATACCACCTTACCCGCAGAATCGCTATTAGCGGTATCTGAAACCTATCTCAATATCGCGCAAAAAATCACCGGCAAACGCCCTGCCATCGCTAATGATGCACGCTCAGAGATTGTGGACGCACTAAGCGACTATGATTTAATTAGCTGAACCAATAACACTCTCCCTCAAAATCGCTTATCTTTGACCGCGCATTTGCTTGAGAAAAACCTTTGGAATGCGTACTATTGGGCACTAATTTAAATCACGAATTACCCTATGTTTAGCGGAAGCATGGTCGCCTTGGTTACCCCGATGCAAGATGATGGCAGCGTAGACTATCCAGCGCTAGAAAGGCTGGTTGATTTTCACGTACAAAACCAAACTGATGCCATTGTCTCAGTAGGTACTAGCGGCGAGTCGGCGACCCTCAGCCACGATGAACATATGGACGTGGTTAAACACACTTTACTATTCGCAAACGGCCGGGTGCCAATTATTGCGGGCACTGGCTCAAACAACACCATAGAGGCGATAGAGCTAACCGAACGTGCAAAAAACTCCGGTGCTGCGGCGGCCTTGGTTGTAGTGCCCTATTACAATAAGCCTGAACAACATGGCTTGTATGCGCATTTCAAAACAATAGCCGATGCGGTTGATATACCGCAAATTCTTTACAATGTACCTGGACGCACCTCACGTAACATGGACAACGACACCGTTATTCGATTATCTGAGATTCGCAATATCGTCGGCATTAAAGATGCCACTGCAGATATGCAGGCGGGCGAAGAGCTGGTTGCCAATACACCAAATGACTTTTTTGTGGTTTCGGGTGATGATGGCACCACACTAGAGTTAATGAAACGTGGTGCTACCGGTTGCATCTCGGTGACTGCCAACGTCGCACCACAAGCGATGCACGACCTATGCACCGCGGCTTTAGCGGGTGACTTCGAAGAGGCTACGGTAATCAACAATCGTCTACAAGCTTTGCACGATGATTTGTTTGTCGAGGCAAACCCAATCCCGGCTAAGTATGCGGTTTCGCGGCTTGGTTTAATGGGCGGCGCAATTCGCTTGCCATTAACACCGCTGAGCGAGCAATATCACCAGCGGATAGATCAAGCCATTGTCGGCGCAGGACTGGAACTGGCTTAATTAGGCGCTGATTCAATTATTCAGCGATATAAACAATATCTGGTGGCAATATCACTTTGAAGGAACACCAGATCATGATTTCACTGATCGGGGCCAGTGCCCTATCCGGCTTTCGCAAACAAAAGCTTTTGGATGCCCTTGAAGTAAGTGGCATAAAACTCGCTAATTTGCACGCCCATTATGTGCATTTTATCGATGTCTCAGGAGCTCTGGATGCAGGTGAAGAGGCTAGGTTAGTTGCGCTACTCAAAGACAATACCCAACTTGCAGATAACAAAGATTCAAATAATGAATTTAGTGTTAGCCATACTTTCTTAAGCGTTCCACGTATCGGCACCATCACCCCGTGGTCAACCAAAGCCACGGACATCGCTAACCATTGCGGCTTACAAAAAGTTAAACGTATCGAACGCGGCATTCAGTGGCAAATTCAATCGAGGAATACCAGCGAGAATTTACAAAAGCAACTCACTGAGATTCTGACAGACCCAATGACTGAGTCTTTGCTGAGTGATCAAAGCGAAGCGGAAACTATTTTTAGTGAAGCCACACCAACTCCTTTCGCCGAAATTGATATTCTGGGTGGCGGGCTAAAAGCATTACAGCAAGCAAATAAAGAATCGGGTTTTGCGCTTTCAGATGAAGAGCAGGTTTATCTATTCGAGCAGTTTAGCAAATTAGAGCGTAACCCAACTGATGCCGAATTAATGATGTTCGCGCTGGTCAATTCAGAACACTGCCGACACAAAATTTTTAATGCTGACTGGTCAATCGATGGACAAGCGAAAAACTTATCGCCGTTTAAGATGATCAAACATACCCACCAGCAAAATGGTGAAAACACTTTGGTGGCCTACCACGATAATGCTGCGGTGATAAAGGGGGAGGCTGCCGATCGTTTCTTTCCGGACCCAGCTACAGGCCAATACCGGTACCACCACGAAGGCGTACACATCTGTATTAAGGTTGAAACTCATAACCACCCTACTGCTATCTCACCTTTTCCTGGAGCGGCAACTGGTTCGGGTGGTGAAATTCGTGACGAAGGCGCCACTGGGCGCGGCGGAAAACCCAAAGTCGGCTTAACCGGGTTTAGTGTCTCTCATTTACGTTTGCCCGATTTACCCCGCGCATGGGAGGCGCCGTTTGCCTCGCCCAGCCGTATAGCCAGCCCATTGCAAATTATGCTTGAAGGGCCCATCGGCGGTGCCTCGTTTAACAATGAATTTGGCCGTCCAAACTTATGCGGTTATTTTCGAACTTTCGAGCATAGCTGTGAAGGCGACCAAGCCGATAGGGTGCAACGTCGCGGGTATCACAAACCGATTATGCTCGCGGGGGGTTTAGGCAATATCCGCGAACAGCATATCGACAAAATACCATTTGATGTCGGCGCGGTGCTGATCGTGTTGGGTGGCCCAGCCATGCTAATTGGTTTAGGAGGCGGGGCGGCTTCATCCGTTGCCAGTGGCAGCAGTAGTGAACAATTAGACTTTGCCTCAGTTCAACGTGGCAACCCGGAGATGCAGCGCCGTTGCCAAGAGGTGATCGATGCCTGCTGGGCCGCGGGTGAGGATAACCCTATTTTGTGGATACACGATGTCGGTGCGGGCGGATTATCCAATGCCCTACCCGAGTTGGTGGAAGATTCGGGTCGCTCAGGTCGTTTTGATTTACGTAAAATTCTTAATGATGATCTAGCGATGTCACCTATGCAGATTTGGTGCAATGAATCACAGGAGCGTTACGTGCTGGCAATTGCGCCAGAATCATTGGCTTTATTTGAAGCGACTTGTCAGCGCGAACGCGCCTTATATTCAGTAGTCGGCCATGCCACTGATGATGGAAAGCTAGTACTAGAAGACAATTACTTTGGCGATCAAGATAAGGACCGAGAAAAACCTATCGATTTACCGATGGAAGTATTGTTTGGCCTGCCGCCCAAGATGGAACGCTCGGCCACACGCGAAACACCCATCAACAAACCGCTAAATATTAAAGCACGCAGCATTAAAGCCGTGGCCTTAGATATTCTGCGCTTCCCCTCTGTTGCCGATAAAACATTTCTTATTTCTATTGGTGATAGAAGCATTACTGGCCTAATCGCCCGCGACCAAATGGTTGGCCCGTGGCAAGTACCCGTAGCGGATGTCGCGGTAAGCTTAAGTGGTTTTGATACCTACACGGGCGAATCCATGTCCATTGGGGAACGCACCCCATTGGCCCTAATTAATGCTGCTGCCAGTGGCCGCATGGCTATTGGTGAAGCATTAACCAATATTGCGGCGGCTAACATCCCCAACATCAGCGATATCAAACTATCCGCCAATTGGATGGTACCGGCGGGCGAGCCTGGTGAAGACGCGAATTTGTACGATACCGTGCAAGCCATAGCTTTGGAGCTTTGCCCGGCATTAGGTATTTCCATACCCGTTGGTAAAGACTCAATGTCTATGCAAACTGTATGGGGAGATAAGGGCCAACACAAAGTGGTTTCGCCGCTGTCATTGGTGGTTTCGGCCTTCGCGCCCGTTCAAGATGCAAGGCGTACATTAACACCGCAATTAGATACCTCGGAAAGAAATAAGCCTCTTTGGCTAATTGATTTAGGTGCTGGTAAACATCGATTAGGTGGTAGCGTTTACGCGCAAATTCACCAGCAGATGGGCGATGACTGCCCTGATGTAGATAATGCTGAGCACCTAACGGGGTTCTACAACTTTATTCAAGCAGCTAACCAAGAAGGTGGATTATTAGCCTACCACGACCGCAGCGATGGCGGCCTACTCGCTACTTTGGTAGAAATGGCCTTTACCTCACGTTGTGGATTACAGATAGACTTAGCCGACGCCAGCGACGCAGCCGTTGCTGCTTTGTTCAACGAAGAACTCGGCGCCGTTGTGCAAATTGATGGCGCCCATGCTGATACGCTTAACGCCTTAGCTAAAGGTTACGGCATAGCCGAATTAATCTACCCAATCGGCCAAGTAGTGTCTAACAAACAAATCACCATTGCCTGTCAGGGTGACGAAATATTTTGTGCTTCTCGAATCGACTTGCACCGGGCGTGGTCAGAGACCACCTGGAAGATGCAATCACTTCGCGATAACCCAGAGTGCGCGCAGCAAGAATACGACCGCTTACTCGATAAGGCTGACAGCGGTTTATTCTCAAGCCTGAGCTTTGACGCTAACGAACGCCCCACCGCAGCCATGCTAAATACACGCGATAAACCCCAAGTCGCCATACTGCGTGAACAAGGCGTAAACGGCCAAATTGAAATGGCTGCGGCGTTTGATAGGGCAGGGTTTGAATCTATCGACGTCACCATGAGTGATTTAGCTGAAGGAAGAAAACGACTAAACCAGTTCCAAGGGTTCGTCGCCTGCGGCGGCTTTTCCTTTGGCGATGTTCTGGGCGCGGGCGAAGGTTGGGCAAAATCCATATTGTTCAACCCTTTATTGCACGACCAGTTCGCCGATTATTTTCAACACGAAGATCGTTTTGCACTCGGGGTATGTAATGGCTGCCAAATGCTGTCCACATTAGGCGACATTATCCCCGGCAGCGAGTATTGGCCAAGGTTTGTGCGCAATCAATCAGAACAATTTGAGGGCCGCTATGTAATGGCCAAAGTAATGCCCAGCCCATCATTGTTCTTTAACGATATGGCCGGTTCAGTCATCCCTATTGCGGTTGCGCACGGCGAAGGTAAAGCTCAGTTTACTCACCCAAGCGATCATCAAAAATTGGCAGAACAGAATCAGCAGTGCTTACAGTTTGTAGACTACCAAGGCAAAACGGCCAGCGACTTCCCCGCTAACCCAAATGGTTCGCCTGAGGGTTTAACAGGCATTACCAACAGCAGCGGTTTAGTTACCCTTACTATGCCTCACCCAGAACGTACAACCCGCACCATAAACCACTCATGGGCCCCACAAGACTGGGATGAAATCAGCCCGTGGATGAGAATGTTTTATAATGCGTACAAATGGGTTTCTTGATTTAAATTTATTACTATGGCGAAACGATTTACTACCACCTCCTATATTATTCGTCTCCTTAGTGCACTAACGCTGGTGCTGGCTACGTTTAATCCGATCAAGCCGTACTCGTTCTACGAGTGGGCCATTGCGCCTGCCCTAATCGATTTTAATCACCTAACGGTAACCCACGGCTTAGTTGGCATTGTTTTATTAATCGTCTGGGTGGTGTTTCTGCGCGCCACATCTAGGTCACTAGGCTTTTTCGGCATTCTACTTGCCACCGCCTTTTTCACTATGCTGATCTGGTTTTTCGAGGATAAAGGATGGGTTTCCTTAAATGGCAATCAATCGCTAACTTGGGTGATGCTGATTGCCATTAGTGCCGTACTGGCAACGGGCTTGTCTTGGTCACATATAAGGCGCAGAATTACCGGGCAATTTGATGTGGATGAGACTGATGATAATTAAATCACGTGCCCCCGAACTCCAAACTGCCTCGCACCATCGCTGACCTTGATGCAGCTGAATCAATTGGACAGATTCAAATCATGCGAGCAATTCAGTTACGGAGTTTAGACCGTGCTGTATAATTTTATTCATGGTGAAATGATACTCTTATGCTAACCGCAGTAATGGGTCTTGATCTTAGGATAGATAAGCGTTACGTCCCGAATGGCACTAAGTTAAGCCCCTTCGGCATAGGTTTTACGCCATTTTATATCCGTAATAGCGCACATCTTGATTTGCTAGATACTGTAACTTCAGGTATGGACTTTTATATTAGATAGAGCAGTATGGCCTTTTCCCCCAGGGGGAATTTTTCCGAATTTTTGATTTATTCAAATTTTCTATCTTGGTGTCTTGTAAGTTGAGCCATTTGTGCGTTCCCTGTTTTAAGCAATTAACATACTGGAGACACCCAAATGACCCAATCAAACAATAACGTATTTGACGTAGTAGTGGAACACACATCTCAGAAGGCCCCGATGCCATGCGCCCCGTGCTCACCGCACTGCTCAATGAGGCGATGAAGATTGAAAGAGAGCCGTTTCCAGGCGCATCACACTATGAGCATAGTCAAGACCGGCCAGGGTTTGCCCATGGCTACCAGGATAAGCGTATCGATACGCAAGCCGGTACGCTCAATCTGCGTATCCCAAAGACCGCTCAACACGTTGATGAACCTTTTTACCCTCAATCGCTAGAACGCGGCTTACGCAGCCAACGTGCGATGATGCTGACCGTTGCTGAAATGTACGTGACGGGCGTTAGCACGCGCCGAGTCGAAAAAGTCATGCAGAGCATGGGTATTGAAAGCATCTCCTCTACACCGGTCTCACGGGCTAACCAGAGCATGGATGAGGCGTTAAAAGTCTGGCGTGATCGTCCGTTGGGTAAAGTCTCTTACCTAATCCTTGATGCGCGTTATGAAAAGGTGCGTGAGGGCCACCAAGTGATTGATATGGCGGTGTTGAGTGCGGTGGGTGTATTGCCTTGTGGACGGCGTTGCGTATTAGGAACGGCAATGGCGCTTAATGAAGCCGAGGTTAACTGGCGAGAGTTCCTCAAAGGCTTGGTTGACCGGGGCATACATGGTATTGAGTTTATTGTCAGTGATGATAACAGTGGCTTAAAAGCCGCTAGAAAGGCAGTGTTCCCAGGTATACCTTGGCAGCGTTGCCAGTTTCATCTGGCGCAGAATGCAATGCATCATGCCCCCAATCACAAGATCAAGCAGCGCATTGGTGGTGAGCTGCGTAGTGTTTGGAATGCACCCAATAGGGCAGCTGCTCAGGTTAATCTAAAAGTCCTTGTGAGCCAGTACCAGGAAAAGCATGCTCACTGGGCGCAGTGGCTAGAAAACAATGTGCCTGAAGGGTTAAATGTGTTTGCCTTGCCAGATAGACACCAAAAGAAAATGCGAACCTCCAACCGCATTGAACGGACGGTTCAACAAGAACTTAAGCGGCGAACCCGCTTGGTCAGAGTCTTTCCTAACCGAGAGGCTTGGTTACGATTAGTCAGTGCCATTCTGATTGAAATTGACGACGAATGGGCTAATGCTAATCATCGATATATCGTGTGGAACGACAATGAGTCAACTTGCTAGACAAAAAGTCCATACCCAATGTTGCGTAATCCGATATCGTTTATCAGATGACTGATAATGAGGCAGCAAAACAACTCAATGAGGAAAAAACTAAACTCTTTAAAAACATCTTTGAACAGAAATGACAATCAACTTCTCGGTATCATTCCTGTATTGGAATAGACTGTAGCTCTAATAAAAAATAGATTAGCTAGGAATAATTTGGGAAACAATACTTATCCACACTTTTGTGTAGATAATTCAAATGGTAACCAATTTAACTTAACAACGATTTCCCAATCCCTTTCATCTGCTTAACCATACTCACCAAACCATTCGATCGTATAGGCGATAAGTGTTGGTTTAAACCTATTTTTTCGATAAAGTACAAATCTGAATTCGCAATATCACTGGCTGTTTGATCCGATAATACCCGCACCAATAGCGCAACAATGCCTTTGGTGATGATGGCATCGCTATCGGCCGAGAAATGAATCAAACCCTCTTTTGCTTCGGTATGTAACCACACTTGGCTTTGACAGCCGGGGATAAGGTGGCCCTCAGTTTTGTATTTTTCGTCAATCAACGGCAGTTTTTTACCTAGATCAATCATGTATTCGTACTTATCCATCCATTGGTCGAAGAAGCTGAACTCTTCAATAATTTCGTCTTGAATTTCGTTGATGCTTGCCATGGCCCTAACTCAGTACTAACTCAACATTTTTGCTGCGCGATGCATGGCACTCAAAAAGGACTCCACATCAGTTTGGTTGTTATAAAACGAGAAAGACGCTCTAATAGTGCCTGGGATATTATAAAAATCCATCAGCGGCTGGCAGCAGTGGTGTCCTGTACGAACTGCAACACCTTGTTGGTCCAACAGGGTGCCGACATCAAAGGGGTGTGCGCCGTTAAGTAAGAAGGAAATGATGCTCGCTTTGTTCTTCGCTGTGCCTATAAACCGAATGCCCGCTATTTCTTGTAGGCCTTCAGTCGCAGCCGCTAGCAACGCTTGCTCATGCGAGATGATCTCGCGGGGATCAAATTGATTTAGATAATCTATTGCAGCGCTTAGGCCTATACCGCCCACGATGTTAGGTGTGCCGGGTTCATATTTATGTGGCAATTCATTGTAGGTGGTTTTTTCAAAGGTGACCTTTTTAATCATGTTACCGCCGCCTTGGTAAGGTGGCATAGCGTTTAACAGTGCCTCTTTACCATACAACACGCCTACTCCAGTCGGGCCAAATAGTTTGTGCGCCGATAAGGAGTAAAAATCTACATCAAGTGCTTGTACATCTACAGGGTAGTGTGGCGCACCTTGTGCTCCATCAATCAAGACCTTAGCACCCACACTGTGAGCCCTAGCTATGAGCTCGGCAATAGGGTTAACGGTGCCCAACGAATTAGACACATGATTTATAGCTAACAGCTTGGTTTTTTCGCTGAGCAAATTCTCAAACGAAGCTAAGTCAAGTGAACCATCTTGATGAATCTCTATCACCTTTAAGCTTGCTCCGGTGCGCTCACACAGCATTTGCCAAGGCACAATGTTAGAGTGGTGCTCTAGCGTGGAGATGAGAATTTCGTCACCCGCTTTTATATTTTCACCACCGTAGGCCGTCGCCACCAAGTTAATGCTGTCTGTCGTACCCTTGGTAAACAAACACTCGTAGGTGTGCTCTGCATTAATAAACTGACGAATGTTTTCGCGGGCATTCTCGTAGGCAGTCGTCGCCTCTTGGCTAAGCGTGTGTACGCCGCGATGTACATTCGAGTTTTGATCACGATAGTAATTATTAATCGCGTCGATCACAACCAGCGGCTTTTGTGTGGTTGCACTATTGTCTAAGTACACCAAGGGGCTGCCATTCACTTCACGACTTAAAATAGGGAAATCTTGGCGTACTGGTTCTATATCAAATGGTTTTGTCATTGGTAGTTCTTTAATTTCTCTTATACATGAGCGAAACCGCATTGGCGTCATGCTTCATACACCACAATGGAGACAGTGTTAGACAAGTTCAAGCTTCGATTGTTTTCCTTCATTGGTAGAGTCAACTTTCCCGCTTGTTGGTCGCTTTCGCGTATGGTGTCCGCCAAACCCTTACCTTCTGCGCCAAAAACCAATGCATCACCCACTGCAAACTTAAAATCACTATACATTTGTTGATGGTGAGTGGAAAGCGTTACCCATCGCTTGAACGGCGCCGCTTCAAGTAGCGAATTCCAATCGGGCCAGACATCTACACAAGCTAAGTCGCCGTAATCTAAACCTGCTCTGCGCAGTGACTTCTCATTCAAAGCAAACCCTAATGGCTCGACCAGATGTAAGTGGCAGCCCGTATTGGCGGCTAAACGGATTAGGTTGCCGGTGTTAGGCGGAATTTCAGGTTCGACCAGTATGATATGAAACATGGTTTATGGGCTACCAACTAAAACGGCTTAACCACTACCATAATTAAAATACCTATTAGCAAAACCACCGGTAGCTCGTTCATTACTCTATAAAACTTGTGGCTTTTGGAGTTGGCATCTCGCTTAAATAGCCAATAAGTATTTATGCACCACGCGTGATAAACCACTAAGCCAGCCACAAAGATCAGCTTGAACGTGATCCAAGTGCCGCTAAAACCATACCCCAGCCATAACCATAGGCCGAGAATAATCGCGATAATAGCGCTAGGCGTCATAATGCCGAACAGCAATTTGCACTCCATCACCTTAAAGCGCTCAACGCTAATGGTGTCTTCGGACAGCGAGTGATAGACAAATAAACGCGGTAGATACATCATGCCTGCCATCCAAGAAATGACGGTGAAAATATGAAATACTTTTATCCAGAGCATGTTTTAGTTTACTGTAAGCCCACTATTAATTTAGAGATCTCAACGATTGCAGCCTGGGCCATGCACATGACCATGGGCTAACTCATCTTTAGTGGCCTTACGCACATCGGTTATTTCTACGGAAAAATGGAGTGTTTTACCCGCAAGCTCATGATTGCCATCAATGATAATTTCATCCCCATCAATACTGTCTACCGTCACCACAAGAGGGTTGCCAGAGTGGTCAGCCCCATGAAATTGCATACCCACCTCAATTACAGTGTCTTTAGGAAACATCTCACCTTGCACAGTTTGTTTTCGTGCTGGGTCCATTACACCATAGGCCTCTTCTGGTGGCACTGTCGCTTCTAACTTATCACCTGCACTCTTACCCTCAAGCCGGCTTTCCAACCCTGAAATTAAATTACCTGCCCCGTGGAGGTATACCATTGGTTCGTCTTTGGATTGATCCAAAACAGTGCCCGCATCGTCTTTGAACACGTAGTTCATGCTGGCCACAACATCTTTGCAAATTTGCATATTATTTAACGCGTTTAGTCGGACGGGGGAGTTTACTTAACTCTGCTGGTTTTCACACCTTATTGTGGAAGTAAGGTTTCTAATATTTCATCGATATATCGATAGCCCAAAGCAGTGGGCTTTATCGTTTCATCTTGAATTTCTAGCCAATTACATTTGGCGAAAGGCTTAAGGGCTTTTTCTAATACATCATCAGATAATCCCGTGCTTGTGTGGAAAGTACTCTTGTTAAAGCCATTTTTAAGGCGCAATGCATTCATCATAAACTCCAGCAATATATCTTGTTGCTTTACCAGATGCGAACCCCCTACAAATTCGCCACTTTTAAGTGCATCAATATAAACAACTGGGTGTTTCTTATTCCAGTAGCGTTTAATCCGCATGCCTTTGGGCGAATCTTGTGAGAGCTTAGCGTGCCCACCTGCGCCTATTGCCAAATAATCTCCAAAATTCCAGTAGTTTAAATTATGCCGACAGGCTTGATTTGATTTAGCAAAAGCTGAGACTTCATAACGATCAAAACCGCTATTTGCAAGTAAGGGCATTAATTGCAAATGCATATCCCAGCACGCCTCGTCGTCGGGCAATGCGGGCGAGTTGACCGCAAACTGCGTATTTGGCTCAATAGTTAGTTGGTAAAGTGAGATATGATCAATATCACAGACTAATGCCTGGGCTAAATCTTCTACTGCCATTTCTGCAGTCTGGCCCGGCAGGCCATACATCAAATCAATATTAGTACGGTTAAAACCCACGTTTCTAGCGAGCTGTATGGCCTTTTTTGCCGCATTTGCATTGTGCACACGCCCAAGCTTATTAAGGCTGTCGTCATTAAAACTCTGCACCCCAATAGAAATACGATTCACGCCCGCATCTAGGTAAGCCGCAAAGTGACCTTCGTCTACAGTACCGGGATTCGCTTCCAGGGTTACTTCTAAGTCTTTTGAAAGTGTGGTTTCAGCTTTTACTGCACTTAGCACTGCGTCAATATGCTCAGGGTCAATCAAACTTGGTGTGCCCCCACCGATAAATATACTGCTAAATTCCCAGCCTTCTGCCTCTTTAGCGACCTGGCGAAGCTGTGCCAATAACGCCTCTGTGTAATTCGCTTGTGGCATCACCCCTTTAACGGCATGAGAGTTGAAATCACAATACGGGCATTTATGCACACACCAAGGGAAGTGAATGTATAAACCCAGGGGAATAGCTTGGTTTGGCACGGCCAGCACTTAGCTAATTATTGGTCTTGCCCGATGACAGAACTGCGACGTTCTAGCAAAACGATGTCTCGCCATATGCCGTTTAACTGACCTAGGCGTTCTTGCTTGCCTACTTCACGAAACCCTAACTTTAAATGCAATGCGAAACTCGCCATATTCTCGGGAAAAATACGCGCTTGTAGCGTCCAAATACCCGCTTCTTCTGAAGACAATACCAAGCCGCCTAATAATTGACCACCTACTCCCTGCCCCTGATAGGTCGGGTCGACATACACCGAAATTTCAGCCACCCCTGCGTAAACGCAGCGGTTTGTAACCGCAGATAAACAAGCCCAACCAACCACCAGCTGTTCGTCATTTACTGCAACCAATCGGGCAACTTGCATTGCACTAGCATCCCATTCATCCCAGTTTTTGGTTTTGGTTTTGGTTTCGAAGGTTGCATACCCCGTGTCGATTCCAGCTTGATATATTTCTCTTACGCGATGAAAGTCTGCTTGCTCAAAGGCGCGAGTCGTTGTCATTGGTCTTAACTTCTAGAAAAATTTAGACGTGATGGGATATCTTCGGTCACGGCCAAAAGCCCTGGGTGTGATGCGCACGCCTAGTGCAGATTGACGGCGTTTGTACTCGTTGCGCACCACCATTTTGACCACGCGGTTAACCAGCTCAGCGTCGAAGCCTTGTGCGATGATCGTATCAATTGACTCATCAAGTTCAACGAAGCGTTTTAGAACAGAGTCAAGCGTCGAGTAATCCGGCAGGGAATCTTCGTCTTTTTGATCGGGGCGCAATTCCGCCGATGGAGGCCGAGTAATCACACGCTCAGGAATCACTTGAGAAATGATATTGCGGTATTTTGCTAATTCAAACACGCGGGTTTTAGGTACGTCTTTAATGACCGCAAAACCTCCTGCCATGTCGCCATATAAAGTTGCATAACCCACCGCCATTTCGCTTTTGTTACCTGTGGTCAATACCATCGAGTCCATTTTGTTTGAAATCGCCATTAAGATAAGCATGCGCGCGCGCGCTTGAATATTTTCTTCGGTGGTGTCTTCTTCCAAACCTTCAAACAACGGTGCGAGTTGTTGCAACCCAGCTTCAACAAGCGGCGCTATAGGCACGACATGGTATTTTACCCCCAGCGCATGTGCTTCTTCCTCAGCATCTGTCAAGCTCATTTCGCTGGTGTAGTGATAAGGCATCATCACCGCTTCAACGTTCTCAGCACCCAGTGCATCAACTGCGATCGCTAAAGTAAGGCCCGAATCAATGCCACCCGATAAGCCGAGCACTACACTCTTAAAGCCATTTTTATAAACGTAATCTTTTACGCCTGTAACCAAAGCGGAATAGATGCGCAGATTTAGGCTGCCACGCCGTGCGACTTCACTACGCTGTGGTTCACACTTGGGCTTTAGTTTGATTTCAGCCGTCGCCATACAGCTCTCGAAAATGGGCAAGCGTGTGGTAATTTTTCCTTTGGAATTGACAATATGCGATGCCCCATCAAACACCAATTCATCCTGACCGCCTACTAGGTTCACGTACACTATCGGCACCTGATTCTGCACCGCTCGCTTACTAACAACCCCTTCTTCACGTTCAATGGCTTTATTGTAGTGGAAAGGGGAAGCATTAATATTTATGATCAACTCGGCGCCCAACTCAACCGATTCTTTAACCGGCGGAATCTCCCAAATATCTTCACAGTTTACCAAGCCACATTTAACCCCCTTAATATCGAGCACCAAAGGAGCGTCACCCGGCGTGAAATAACGCTTTTCGTCGAAGACGGTGTAGTTAGGTAAAAACCGTTTATAGTAAGTGGCCCGCAGTTTTCCTTGTTCAATAACAGTCATCGCATTATATAGCTTGCCAGCATTTCTCTCGGGATGGCCAACAACAATCGCACACGAAAAAGCTGCACTGTCTTGGGCCAGCCTATGAAGCTCGGCGTTACACTTCTCAGTAAAGTCCTCACGAAGCAATAAATCCTCAGGCGGATACCCACATAAGCACAGCTCCGGAAAAACCACTATGTCCGTATCTGCGGGGGCTTGTTTAAGCGAGTCAACTATCAAATGTCGGTTGGCTTCGATCGCCCCAACGGTGGGGTTTATTTGGGCGATAGTAAGCTTTATGGAATCAGTCATGATCAGGTCAAAGTGTCAAAAACCCTAAGCGAAGGATTTGATATAATACGAACCTATTATATCTATGTAAGGACAATAATGCCCGAAACCAAGTGGTATCCGCACGTAACTGTTGCTGCAGTTATTGAAAAAAAGGGTCAGTTTTTAATTGTTGAAGAAATGAGTTCAGGCAGACAAGTCTTTAACCAGCCGGCAGGCCACGTTGAGTTGGGCGAAACGTTGGTTGAAGCCATTCGCCGTGAAGTCTTGGAAGAAACGGGGTACGAATTTGAACCATCAGCCTTAGTCGGCTTTTATCATTTTAAAGCCACCAATAGCGTGACTTATTTACGCTTCAGTTTTAAGGGCGAACTAGGCAGGGCCATTCACGGTGGACCAATTGACCCAGTAATTAGCGCTATTCACTGGTTTAGCGAAGAAGAACTTAAAACTAAAAACCTGCGCAGCGAAATCGTCTTGCCTTGCATCCATGATTACCGTGAAGGACGATCACTTGACCTTGAGCACTTACAAAGTTTTAGCCTATGAGAACGCTTGAAATAATTGCACCCGATGACTGGCATCTCCATGTGCGCGATGGCGAGATGCTTAACACTGTTATCGAGCATACCGCAAGGGCATTTTGTCGAGCGGTGATCATGCCAAATTTGAATCCGCCGGTCACCACAGTTGAACAAGCTTTGGCTTATCGTGAACGTATTTTGGCCGCACTTGAACCTGCTTCACAGTTTCAGCCGCTGATGAGCATTTACTTGACCGATGACACGTCACTAAGCGAAATTAGCCAAGCTGCAGAACATCCCATTATTGTCGGTGCCAAATTATACCCTCCTGGCGTTACGACTAACTCAGATTCAGGGGTTACCCGAATCAGCGCTATTATGCCGCTGTTGGAGCACATGGCTGATACTCGATTGGTGCTGCAAGTGCATGGAGAGGTTACCGACCCGCATGTTGATGTTTTTGACCGAGAAGCCGTGTTTATCGATCAAATACTTGACCCTATCCACCGCGAATTACCAGAGCTAAAAATTGTACTTGAGCACATCACCACTAAACAGGGTGTCGAGTTTGTTCAAAGTGCGAACAACACAGTTGGAGGCACTCTAACCGCACACCACTTACTGTATAACCGAAATGAAATGTTCCGAGGCGGATTGCGCCCACATAGTTATTGCCTACCCGTCTTGAAGCGAGAGGAACATCGTCAAGCACTGATCAAAGCGGCGGTTTCTGGCAGCGATAACTTTTTTCTTGGCACGGATAGCGCACCGCATGTTAAGCATGCCAAAGAGGCGGCTTGTGGCTGCGCGGGAAGCTACACCGCCCACGCGGCGTTGCCCCTGTATGCACGCGCTTTTGAACACATGGAAGCCTTAGACAATTTAGAGCAGTTTGCCAGCGTTGCCGGTGCCAAGTTTTATGGCTTAGCTTTGAATGAGCAGCGTGTAAGCCTTAGAAAGCAAGATTGGGCTGTACCAGAAGTTTATGAAACTGCTGACAAACAAAAAATTGTTCCACTGTTAGCGGGTGAGCAGATGGATTGGCAAGTAATCCAAGCCACTTCTAATTGTAGTTACTAGCATCGTCTTGGAACGCGAAATCAAAAATTTCTACGTCAGTATTTGCACGTAGCACGCTACGAAACAGCGTGTAAGAACTGTTGCCATCTCGCTGATTTAGCTGCTGAACTACTTGATTGCGTTGCTCTTCGGTGGCTGTGGTCGGATCGCCCAAAGTGACACTCCTCAATCGAAATACCGCATAATCACCATTGTTTAACGTAAGCCCATCAATTTGAGTTTCTCCTTCAGTAGGCGCCATAGCACTAAAGACTGGGGCGCCTAATTCTCTCTCTACTGAATCACTAGCATCGTCTTTTCGCGCTGGTAATAATTTCACCAAAGCGGCCTGGTCTTCACTGAGTTCACTGCCTGCTTGTATATCCGCAATTAGCGCTTTGCCTTGTTCGGCCGCCTCATCACTAGCACGTTTTTTGCGTAACTGATCGGTAATTTGGGTTTTAACCTCGTCTAGTGCTTTTAGATGAGCATCTTCATATTCATTTTTATGCATTGCCACCAACTTACCGTCCGTCATTTCAACTACTTCGCTATTGAAATTATCCTCTAGAACAGCAACGTCAAATGCCGCAGTACGTAAGTTGGCATTGGTGAACAGCGCGGTCCCTGAACGCTGGGTAATCCAGTCTGAAGTTTTGATTTCAAGCCCTAAAGATTCAGAGGCTTCTATTAAATCGTCTGGTTGTTCAATAACCAAAATACGGAAAGTCTCAGCTATTTCTACAAATTGTTCATCCGCCAAGCGTTTTTGCTCAGCGGTTCGAACTTGATCAATTACTTCATCAAAAGCTTTCTGCCGCTCTTCTCTCAACTCGGTAAGCTTGATGATGTGATAGCCAAACTGCGTCTCGATTGGGCCACGAATTTCATCCGCAGCCATCGAAAACACCGCTTCTTCAAACGACGCAACCATTTGACCTTTTGCCACAATGCCCAAATCGCCGCCTTTTTTGCTTGAGCCTGGGTCTTCTGAATGCTCTTCTGCAAGCACCGCAAAGTCTGCCCCGCCCTTAGCCTGCTCAAATACTGATTGTGCTTTAGCTAATATTCCTGCACGCTTTTCCTCAGAGGCACTTTTTGCTACCGACAACAATATGTGACTTGCCTGTCGAGTTTCGGGTTGGGTATATCGCCCTTTAGCGTTTTCGTAAGCCTGTACTAATTCTTCTTCAGCTGGCTCGACATCTTTTTGCATATCTTCAACATTCAACTCAAGATAATCAACCTTAATACGCGCTTCTTGCTGATATGCATCGGGATTTGACTGGTATTCTTCAGAAATCTCATCATCACTTATTTGTATGTCGGCCTCAAGAGGCTTCGACTCAATGATCAAGTAATCAGCATCACGCTGTTGCAAATTCAGCTTTAAGATATGATCCACCTCAGACTCGTTGATAAAACTAGAATCAACTAAGCCGCTTCTCAATTGCTGGGTTGCGCCCGCAATTCGCTGCTGCTGCTCGTAACCCTCTGTACTATAACCCGATGCGCTTAAGATACGGCGATAGGTATCTTGATTAAACTGCCCGTCTTCCTGAAAAGAAGCCGTTTGTACTATACGTTGCTGTAACGCCGCATTATTCAAGGTTAATCCATTGTCCACAACGAAATCTTGCTCGGCTTGGTTGATCACCAGCTCTTCTACAATGCTAAGTCTGGCCTCTGGTGTGTCAAACGTGGAAGTATCAAAACCAGCACCAAATTGACTACGAAAAAACTGCTTGCGCCGCTCTGATGCTTGCAAAAAAGATTGGAGTGAAATTTTCTCGCCTGCAACATTAGCCACATTAACCTGGTTCACACCTTCAAAATAAGCATTGATTCCAAACAACGCAAAGGGGACGGCAATGATAATAACCACCAGCCAAGCAACCCAGCCTGATATCTTTTTTCGAATAGAAATGAGCATGTTTTATGATCCTAAATGGAAACCTTTAACCTAGAAAACTCAGGTGAACGCAAAAAAGATGTGCAACTAATTGATATGAATAAGTAAGTCAGAAAGCGCGAGGTTACCTTATTAGTGATGAGCGCTTTTCTGGCTTTACTTAGGCATATTAAGAAGTTGTGCAGACTTTTGTGTTTCAACTGAGTTTTCTAGGTTTAATAAACCAATAGCGGTTTAGTGTTAAGAGGAACTCCCCTCAATATTAGTGCTGAATTTTAACTATGTTTGACAACAAAATGAATAGCACTGATTTACAAAACAAAAAAGCGAGGTCAATACCTCGCTTTTTAACTATAAATGGCGGAGCGGACGGAACTCTATAGTAGGTTTCACATAGTTTCAAGTTGTTTTGTATTGAAATAGTTATTTATATATTTCAATATCTTAGGTAGCATTGTGGTAACTTCTCAATAACCCGTGGCAGGTAAAATAAAACAAAATATTTCTTGACAGGGTTTTACGCTAAAAGGAAGGTTGTCAATCAGCGTTTAAAACTGGACACCTGTCAGCGAGTAAAACTGAACAATTAAATACAATAATATTTCTTTATCATCAACTCAAGTGAAGCGTAGCGAAACTTGAGTTGATGAATCAATCCTGCTTTCTTGCGATGTTATTTTTTAGTGACAGTCTTGAGCTTTGCTTTAGCGCTAGACTGCTTGAATCGATATGAGTTGCATATTTTTACCAACCGTGGCCAGTTAATTTTACGTAGCGAGGCCACCTAATTTTACCAACCGTGGCCACTGATTTTTATCGAAGCGCGGACACTTTTTCGCTTCCGTAAAATTCCTCCACAGCCTTCTTGCGGTTAACACTATAACCGTTAACCTGCCGTTCTTTTATTTGTATTGGAACAGCTATGAAACCCAAGAAGGTCACTATGTTAAAACTCAAAGACATTCTGCGCTTGCACTATGAGGCGCAACTATCCTCCCGTAAAATCGCGCTCAGCTTAAACCTGTCACGCAGCGCCGTATCCAAATATCTCGTCAGAGCAACAAATGCCCAATTAAGCTGGCCCCTGCCAGCAGGCATGGATGAACAACAGCTGCAGGCGATATTAAAGCCGCCCAAATGCAGAGGCCCTGCCACTGCTTTATTATGTGAGCCAGACTTTGCACAAATATCAGTTGAACGGTCTCGTAAACCTAGATAAATCAGTTAAACGCGGAAAAGACATGTAAGCAATTGAAGTGCATAGTGAAATCAAAAAAGTCGCGGTCACCTTATTGGTGATAAGGTTTTTTTTGATTTTGCTAGGTGCATCAAGAGCTTGCATGGACTTTCGTGTTTTAACTGATTTATCTAGGGTAAAGGGATGACTCGCCAATTACTGTGGGAAGAATACGCCGAGCATCATCCAGTCAACCATTACAGCTATTCTCGCTTCACGGTGTTGTTCGGTCAGTGGCGCAAGAAGCAAAGAATCTCGATGCGCCAGACTCATATTGCTGGAGATAAACTGTTTGTTGATTATGCTGGTTTAACCTTAGGTATTATTGATGCTCGTACGGGTGAAGCACGCCCTGCCCAAGTATTCGTTTCAGTGCTCGGAGTCAGTTCCTATACCTACGCCGAGGCCACATGGACACAGAGCTTGCCTGACTGGATAGGCTCACACGTTCGCGCCTTTGAATTTTATGGCGGTGTTACTCAAACAGTGGTGCCCGATAACCTCAAGAGTGCTGTTTCTAAAGCCGGTCGTTATGACCCCGAACTCAACCCCAGCTATGCACAATTAGCCGCCTATTACGGTGTGGCGGTGATGCCTGCCAGACCTTATAAGCCTAAGGATAAATCTAAAGCCGAGGTGGGCGTACAGATTGTCGAACGCTGGATCATGATGCGGCTGCGCAAGCTGCAATTGTTTAGTTTGGATGAGGCTAATCAAGCTATTCGAGGATTGCTAGATGATCTAAACAATCGCCCCTTTAACCTAGATAAATCAGTTAAACGCGGAAAAGACATGTAAGCAATTGAAGTGCATAGTGAAATCAAAAAAGTCGCGGTCACCTTATTGGTGATAAGGTTTTTTTTGATTTTGCTAGGTGCATCAAGAGCTTGCATGGACTTTCGTGTTTTAACTGATTTATCTAGGTTTAAACAACGCCCGGGTTCTCGCCGCTCACAGTTTGAATCAATTGATAAGCCTGCTCTTAAATCATTGCCTGGCACGCCTTATAGCTATCGCCATGTAGTAAAAGCACGGGCGCACATCGATTATCACGTTAGCTATGATGGACATCATTACTCGGTTCCCTATCAATTGCGCGGCGAGGCAGTAATGTTACACGTCGGCGAGCACTGTATTGATGTGTTCTACCAAGGCAAGGGTGTCGCGCAACATCCGCGAGCAATGGGCCAAGGCGGACACACAACCCATGTCGCTCACATGCCTAAAGCTCATGCTAAACACCAAGAGTGGACGCCTGATCGGTTTCTTAATCCTAGATAAATCAGTTAAACGCGGAAAAGACATGTAAGCAATTGAAGTGCATAGTGAAATCAAAAAAGTCGCGGTCACCTTATTGGTAATAAGGTTTTTTTTGATTTTGCTAGGTGCATCAAGAGCTTGCATGGACTTTCGTGTTTTAACTGATTTATCTAGGTTAATTGGGCAAGTCAGGTCGGTGCGGCGACAGAGCGCGTGGTGCGTTATCAATTAGAAAATCGCCCCCATCCAGAACATGGTTATCGTGCTTGTTTGGGCATTCTTAACCTTGCCAAGAAATACGGCAAGACGCGTTTAGAGAATGCCTGTTTACGCGCAGAGAAGATTGGCGGCCTGCATTACAAACACCTTGCATCAATACTACAAACCCGTCTCGACAAGCTACCTACCGAACCCGATAAGCAACAGACTTTGCCAAGCACCCATGCCAATGTGCGCGGAGCCGATTACTACCATTAACCCAAACCATTTCATCTATAACCAACAGGAAAATACTATGACTCCACAACAAACCCTTACCCAACTGAATGAATTACGCCTAACGGGCATGGCCGAGCAACTGTGCTATCAGTTCGACCCACCTAACACTTATGATGAGCTGGGCTTTATCGAACGACTCAGTTTGCTCGTAAACCACGAGGCCACCGTGCGGGATAACCGCAAAGTCACGCGTTTACTCAAGCAAGCGAAGTTACGATATCGCGCCCAAGCAGACGACATCGATTACCGAACTAGACGAGGTTTACACAAAGACACGGTAGCGCAGTTACTGGCCCTAGACGGGGTAAACAAAAGCCGCAATGTCATCATCCAGGGCCCTACAGGCACCGGCAAAACCTTCTTGGCCTGTGTGTTAGGACAAGCGACTTGTGAGCACGGCATTAGCACAAAATATATTCGTGCTAGCCGCTTATTTGAAGCAATGACCTTGAGCCATGGTGATGGCAGTTACACCAAGCTACTGGCACAAATAGCAAAAATCAAACTATTGATTATCGATGACTGGGGCTTGGATACACTGACTCAGCAAAACCGTAATGACCGATTAGAAATAATAGAAGATCGCCACGGTAATGGTGCCACCTTAATCACCAGTCAATTGCCCACACAACATTGGCATGATGCGATTGGTGAAGCCACTTTGGCTGATGCGATTCTGGATCGCTTATTACACAACGCGCACAAAATACAATTAGAGGGGGAATCGATGAGAAAAATCCAGTCACAACAGAGCAAAGTGTAGCCACTTTACGTTAAAATCACTTGACCGTTTGAAGGCTTGGTGCAAGTGGCCACGCTTCGTAAAATTCGGTGGCCACGGTTGTAAAAATACGCAATGAGTCGTTACCCGTTTCAATAATTGAGCAATGATGAGTCACTCTGTCGAGCAAAGCCGTGGTCATTTTCTCGTCGCCAAATACCTGCACCCATTCACTGACATTAAGCTTGGTGGTAAACACGATGGAGGTTTTCTCGTATAGCTTGCTGATCAGGTGGAATAATAGTGCGCCACCCGATGCGGGGAAGGGTAAATATCCCAGCTCATCGAATATCACCGCATCTAACGGTTGCATAATTCGTGCTAGCCGCCCCTGCTTCTCATCCTGCTGTTCTTTGATCAGCAGATTAACCAGGTCCACCACATTGTAAAACCGAACCCGATGACCTGAATGAATGGCTTTAATGCCTAAGGCCGTAGCTAAATGGGTTTTGCCTGTTCCAGTGCCACCGACAAAGATGAGGTTATGGGCTCTGTCCATATAGTCAGCCTGAGACAAATCCTCGATGAGCACTGGTTCAACTTCGCTCTGGGTAAAGTCAAATTGCTGTAAATCACGGTGATGAGGGAATTTAGCCGATACTGTAACTTCAGGTATGGACTTTTATATTAGATAGAGCAGTATGGCCTTTTCCCCCCAGGGGGAATTTTTCCGAATTTTTGATTTATTCAAATTTTCTATCTTGGTGTCTTGTAAGTTGAACCATTTGTGCGTTCCCTGTTTTAAGCAATTAACATACTGGAGACACCCAAATGATCCAATCAAACAATAACGTATTTGACGTAGTAGTGGAACACACATCTCAGAAGGCCCCGATGCCATGCGCCCCGTGCTCACCGCACTGCTCAATGAGGCGATGAAGATTGAAAGAGAGCCGTTTCCAGGCGCATCACACTATGAGCATAGTCAAGACCGGCCAGGGTTTGCCCATGGCTACCAGGATAAGCGTATCGATACGCAAGCCGGTACGCTCAATCTGCGTATCCCAAAGACCGCTCAACACGTTGATGAACCTTTTTACCCTCAATCGCTAGAACGCGGCTTACGCAGCCAACGTGCGATGATGCTGACCGTTGCTGAAATGTACGTGACGGGCGTTAGCACGCGCCGAGTCGAAAAAGTCATGCAGAGCATGGGTATTGAAAGCATCTCCTCTACACCGGTCTCACGGGCTAACCAGAGCATGGATGAGGCGTTAAAAGTCTGGCGTGATCGTCCGTTGGGTAAAGTCTCTTACCTAATCCTTGATGCGCGTTATGAAAAGGTGCGTGAGGGCCACCAAGTGATTGATATGGCGGTGTTGAGTGCGGTGGGTGTATTGCCTTGTGGACGGCGTTGCGTATTAGGAACGGCAATGGCGCTTAATGAAGCCGAGGTTAACTGGCGAGAGTTCCTCAAAGGCTTGGTTGACACGGGGCATACATGGTATTGAGTTTATTGTCAGTGATGATCACAGTGGCTTAAAAGCCGCTAGAAAGGCAGTGTTCCCAGGTATACCTTGGCAGCGTTGCCAGTTTCATCTGGCGCAGAATGCAATGCATCATGCCCCCAATCACAAGATCAAGCAGCGCATTGGTGGTGAGCTGCGTAGTGTTTGGAATGCACCCAATAGGGCAGCTGCTCAGGTTAATCTAAAAGTCCTTGTGAGCCAGTACCAGGAAAAGCATGCTCACTGGGCGCAGTGGCTAGAAAACAATGTGCCTGAAGGGTTAAATGTGTTTGCCTTGCCAGATAGACACCAAAAGAAAATGCGAACCTCCAACCGCATTGAACGGACGGTTCAACAAGAACTTAAGCGGCGAACCCGCTTGGTCAGAGTCTTTCCTAACCGAGAGGCTTGGTTACGATTAGTCAGTGCCATTCTGATTGAAATTGACGACGAATGGGCTAATGCTAATCATCGATATATCGTGTGGAACGACAATGAGTCAACTTGCTAGACAAAAAGTCCATACCCAATGTTGCGTAATCTATAAATTATGACCACGTTTTTATTGATTTTGATTTCAGTGATTTCAGTGATTTCAGTGATTGTATGGATTGCTGTAACTTTTCTAGGACTTACATGGCTTCAATTGATTTCATTGATTTTGATTTTTATTTCAGTGATTGCTGGAATTACATGGCTTGCTGCGCTTGCATGGGTTGACGACAACAATAAGGATAAATATTTATGACCACTAGAATTTACCGATCAAAGGGACACTTCAACAAACGCAAAGACTGGCTTGGAAACGGGGTTTCTAAGGCGTTTTCTGAGCAACATCCCTTTTGGGAGAAACAAAACGAATCTAACGGGATGCTGGAATTTGAATTGGAATTGATTGCATTGATATTTATTTCATGGATCATGTTGTATTTGAGCTATAATAATTTTGTTGTCTTAAGAATAGACAAGCAATGCTAGAGGAAGTAATAATGTCAGCTTTAAAGGGGTCTGACCCTGAGCTATGCTCTTGCAAAAAGCTTTTTCTGGGGAATTAACGAAAGACGCAATACCCACCAAGAAAGAGGCTGCGGCATGATTAAAGATATCAGGATAAAATCCGTTGCCAGCTTTGGAGACGATGAACAAGCCATAGATGGATTGTCTCAAAATAACTTTTTTTACGGATCAAATGGTTCTGGCAAAACGACGATATCAAGGGTGATCGCCGACGAGGACAAATACCCTGGGTGCACCGTTATTTGGTGCGGCGGTAATAAATTGCAAACTCTGGTATATAACCGCGATTTTGTAGATAAGAACTTTAACGCGGATGCCGGGCTAAAGGGCATATTTACACTCGGTGAAAAGAATGAATCCGACTTGAAGGCTATAGAGTATGCCAAGGTTGACGAGGATAAGCTGGAAGCTGATATTCAAGGCAAAAAGAAGACATTATCCGGTGATGATGGGGACGGAGGAAAAGAAGCTGAGCTGGCGAATTTGGAAAGTGAATTCGAGAGGCAATGCTGGGCGCTAGAGAGAAAATATGACGAAGAATTTAAAGAGGCATTCAAGGGCGTCAGGGATAGCAAAGCCAAATTCAAAACCAAGCTGCTAGCAGAAGTGAGAAACAACAACGCTGATTTACAGACTTTGGAAAATTTGAAAGCCAAATATGCCACCGTCTTTGCAGATAGTCCTGAAAAGATAAGACCCATACTGCCGTTGCTGTACTCTGACCTGGTTGATCTTGAATCGGCAGATATTCTGACCAAGAAGGTGATCGGCAAAGAAGACGTTGATATTGCCGCCATGATCAAAAAGCTGGGCAATAGTGACTGGGTAAAACAAGGGCGCACTTATTACGATGAAAATAATGATATCTGCCCATTCTGCCAACAGGACACCGATAAATCTTTTGCGGAGAGTCTAAATCAGTATTTCGGCGAAACGTATTCGAATGCCCTCGGGGCAATTGATCAACTGGCCACAAACTACGAAGCGCATAGCACCTCTATTATTCAACGCCTGCAAAGCATAATTGATGCTGCGCCCCAATGCATGGATTGTGAAAAACTTGAATCTCAGAAGAGTCTGGTTGAAACGAAAATCAGTGCGAATAAGCAGCATATAGGACGTAAGAAAAAAGAAGCCAGTCTTGTTGTCGAATTAGAAACTCTGAAAGAAGTATTGGATGAAATAAGCCTGGCGATTAATGGCGCAAACGAAAAAGTTGCACTCCGCAACAAAACTGTAGAGAACATAGGTCAAGAGAAGCGCGCTCTTACTTTGCAAATATGGAAATATGTGAGCGAAGAGGTTAAACCATTATATGACAGCTACGAGAGTAGAAAGACCCCACTCGAAGCAGAAATTACGGATTTGAAGAAAGGAATTACAGACAAGGGGGCCGAAAAGAAAAAAAGATCGATGAGATCAGGGTACTAGAAAAAAATATTACAAGCATACAGCCTACCGTTAATGAGATAAATGCGCTGTTGTTATCGTTTGGGTTTACAGGTTTCAAAATCGCTAAATCACAAAATGACGGGTACTACAGCATTATTCGCCCAGATGGTAGTGAGGCAGAGAAAACGCTCAGTGAAGGGGAGCAATCTTTTGTTACTTTCCTGTATTTCTACCACTTGCTAAAAGGAAGTACGTCCGAAAGCGGGATGACAGAAGACCGTATTGTAGTAATTGATGACCCGGTATCAAGTCTTGATAGTGACATCCTGTTTATTGTGAGCAGCCTAATTAAGCGTGTGTTCGGCGAGGTGCGCGCTGACGCTGGCCATATCAAGCAAGTGTTTGTCCTCACCCATAATGTTTATTTTCACAAAGAGATCACTTTCAATCAGAAACGAACTAGCGTCGCAATGAACGAAGAGACATTTTGGATCGTCAAGAAAACCGACCATGGTTCTGTGGCAGAAAAGCATAGCGACAATCCAATAAAAACATCTTATGAATTATTGTGGAATGAAGTCAAAGATGAAAATCGCTCAATTCTAACTATACAAAATACATTAAGACGGATTTTGGAATATTACTTCAAAATGCTGGGCAATATTAGTAATGACGAGATCAGTGAAAAATTCGAGGGAAAAGAGAAGCAAGTTTGTGGGACACTTTTTTCATGGGTAAATGATGGGTCGCATTCTGTTTGTGATGATCTTTATGTTAGCTGTGATGCCTCTATGGTCGATACGTATCTTGACGTTTTCAAAAATATTTTTAAAAAATCGGGCCATATTTCTCACTACAATATGATGATGGGAATAACGGAGGATCAGGAAACGACGGACGAAGCAGGGGATATCTCTTAAGTAACTTCTGAAGTTGCATTATGAACGAAGCCGAAACTCGTGCTGAACTGATTGACCCCGCCCTGAAAGAGGCGGACTGGGGTGTTGTCGAGGGCAGTCGGGTGCGGCGTGAAGTGATCACTTTGGGGCGGTTGCAGGGCGCTGGGCAAACGATCCAGTCAGGACATTGCTGATTATGTGTTGTTCTATCGTGGCCAGAAGCTGGCCGTGATCTTGCCGACACCGAGGGTGTGGCTCAGGCCAAGCGATATGCCGCGATGCTTCAGACCCGCTTTACCTACTCGACCAACGGGGTCGGGATTTATGAAATTGATATGTACACCGGAGCGGAACGCTATATTGATCGCTACCCCACACCCGATGAGTTATGGGCGCAGACCTTTGCAGAAAAGAACGAATGGCGCGAACGATTTGGTGAAGTGCCCTTTGAGGACAAAGGTGGGCAATGGCAGGCACGCTATTACCAGCACAACGCGATCAACAAAACTCTGGAAGTAGTTGCTTCTCCCCAGACGTCAGGGTAGTTGCACACATTTTAATTCACAAGGGGCGGCGGAGAAATACTCATGCCGAAATATAGCGTAGAACGAAGAGAAGCTGTTTTATCTAAATTATTATCATCAAATAGTCAGTCCTTCGCAGAAATATCTAGAGAAGAAGGAATCAGTGTTCAAACCTTGTATGATTGGCGAAATAAAGCCAGACGATCAGGAGTTTTAATGCCTAATAGTGATTCATCTAATCAGTGGGATTGCCAAACTAAGTTCACCGTAGTTCTTGAAACTGCTGCGATGAATGAACAAGAATTATCTGCGTATTGCCGAGAGAAAGGCCTATACCCTACTCAAATAACGCAATGGCGAGAAGCTTGTATTAATGGTGTTGATGAGGCTCTCATTAGCCCTAAAGTTGCGCGCGATGAAATACGTGCGTTAAAAAAAGACAAGAAGAAGCTAGAAACCCAGCTGCGCCGCAAAGATAAAGCCTTGGCTGAAACGGCCGCATTATTAGTATTACAAAAAAAGTTTCAGGCGCTTTGGGAGGACGAGGAAGTATGATTACGACTCAGACGCGCATTAAAGTAATCAATGATGTTAATGAAGCAGTAGACGCAGGTTCAAAGCGTTCAAGTGCTTGTGAGTTGGTTGGCCTTGCCGAGTCTACGCTTAGACGTTGGAAGCCAAAAGGAGAAGATAGTATCCGCAGTGATCAACGTCCTTTGGTAGAAAAGCCAGTACCTGGCAATAAACTAAGCGAGCAAGAGCAGCAACACATTTTATCGATATGTAATGAATCGGCATACAATCATTTGCCGCCGTCGCAAATAGTACCACAGTTGGCTGACAAAGGTATTTATGTGGCCAGCGAGTCTAGCTTTTATCGAGTTCTCAAGGCGCATGGGCAATTGAAGCACCGCGGCCGCGCCAAACAAAAGCAGTCCCGAACACCCGATACTCATATAGCGCTAAAACCTAATGCTGTGTGGATGTGGGATATCACCTATTTGGCGACGCGTACTATTGGCAAGCATTATTACCTGTACATGGTAGAAGAC
Source organism: Candidatus Poriferihabitaceae bacterium (assembly GCA_965237485.1). Lineage (GTDB taxonomy): Bacteria > Pseudomonadota > Gammaproteobacteria > Arenicellales > Poriferihabitantaceae > JAAELZ01. The sequence goes on from CBDEFQ010000009.1 coordinate 472,521, forward strand.
CTTTACAGTCGCTATGGCGTTCACTGGGAAGTACATCCTGTTGAAAGCGGTGAATTAGGTGCGCAGTTGATGTCTCAGGCGGCTCTAAAAGTGGCCAGCTGCGATGGCATGCCCGTCTTACACAGTGATAATGGCAGCCCAATGAAATCGTTCACAATGAGAGCGAAGTTAGAAGCATTAGGAATAAAGCCCTCTTACTCAAGGCCAAGAGTAAGCAATGACAACGCTTATATTGAATCCATGTTTAGAACGGTAAAGTATTGCCCTGCGTGGCCTTCTCAAGGCTTCGATAGCTTAGAGGCCGCCCGCCAATGGGTGGGTAAGTTTATGCAATGGTATAACGAAGAACATCGTCACAGTGCTATACGCTACGTTACACCTGGCCAGCGTTATCGCGGTGAAGATAGTGCCCTATTAGCAAAACGAGAAGTTGTTTATCAGGAAGCTAAAGCAGCAAAACCTAATCGGTGGTCTGGCCAAACCCGAAATTGGCGGCCTTGTGGTGCGGTTGCGCTGAACCCACAAAAAGAAGTATTATTGGCTGCGTAGGAAAATGTGCAACTACCCTGAAAATTGCCGCTTGTGTTCCTTCTGTCTTTTTATCGGCATGTTTGTTTTTCTCTTTACCGCCGATATAGGTCTCATCTATTTCAACGACACCTTCTGGTTTAAAATCATTACCACTACAGGCATTTCTAATTCTCTGTGCCATAAACCATGCAGATTTTTGAGAAATACCTAATTCCTTTGATAACTGTAAACTAGAGATTCCTTTACGAGCAGTCAAGAAGTAATAGATAGCAACTACCCATTTTTGCAGGGGTATTTTAGAACTACCCATAATAGTATCTGTTCGCACAGTAAAATGGCTACGACAAGAACTGCACCAATAAGTAAAAGGCTTAGATTTAGCGACGGATACATTATCACTTTTGCAATGGGCACATGAAATTGTCTTACCCCATCGAATTTTTTCTAGCCATTTCACGGCTTTAGTTTCTGTATTGAATAATTGGAAAAGTTCTAAGATACTGAGTGTAGTTGCTGTCAGGTGATAATTTCTGGTTAATTGTGGATTTAAGTATAATTCCCAATATTAATATGCCGCAGCGGCAAGCACTCTTTGGAAGCTGGAAGCAAGCTGTTGGAACAAGGCTTAAGTAATATTTACTCTATCAAAGGTGGGTTTGAAGGCCCGCTCGATGACGAACATAAGCGCAGTACGATTTCCGATTGGCGTCACGCGGGACTGCCTTGGGCGCAGTGTTAATCACAGAGACTACTAAGACTGTAACATCGCAAACACAACTTCATTCCACGCCAAAGCCAGATTGGTGCGGTTGTACCCACCCCCTCCCAAAGCAATTAATCGGCCATCGCACACACGGTTCGCCATTTGCGACAAACGTAACGCAGCATAACCATGCGCAGCGGGTGTGAATGCCATATGCGTAATTGGGTCGCCCTTAACGCTATCTGCACCCGCTTGCAAAATAATTAACTCTGGTTTAGCCGCCTCTACGAACTCCTCCAACTCACCCCATACTCGATAAAAGTCTTCATCAGTAGCGCCGGGTTGCATAGGAATATTGAGCTTGGTTCCTACCGCCGCGTCCTTGCCTGTTTCTGCCGCGTCTCCTGTGCCGGGATATAAGAATCGACCATCTTCATGGATGTCAGCAAATATCAGGTCGGGGTCCGATTCAAAGGCATAAAACACCCCATCACCATGATGCGCATCGATGTCTACATAGGTAATTTTCTTAAGGCCGTATTGCGCGCGTAAAGTTTCTATTAGCACCCCTGCATCGTTAAAAACACAAAAGCCCGCCGCGCTTTGTCGACTCGCATGGTGCAAGCCTGCGATAGGCACAAATATTTTTGAGCACTGGCCCGACATGATTTGGGCGAGGCCATCCAAACCTGCACCTACTACCGTGCTGCTGGTTTCGAATACACCCTTAAATGCTGGCGTATCACCGCCATCCAAGTGCCCCATTCCTGTTTTCGATTGGCGAATTACCTTTTCTACATACTCCTTTGTATGGAACAAGGTTAAATCGGAACGCTGGCAAACATTCGGTGCAATCACACTTACGCGTTTATCAATGCCTTGTTTAAGCGACTCTTGATAAAACGCCGCCATGCGATCAGTGCCAAATGGATGGTCGTTGCCAAAACCATAGCTACCCAATTCGGGCGATAAATACAGTGAGACTGAGGCTTGATTCATTTCATGATGATACACAAAAGTAGGTGCATGAGGTGACCGAATGTAGGCCCACGCTCTTTACATAGCCAGTGCGACTGTGTAGTGTCCACGGTTTTAAATCTCCACTTCAACTTGGACAAACTTATCCTCGAAGGCCCTTGTAAAATAAGCGGCTCTGTCAAAATTTCTGGTGCAAAAAATGCAGCATTACCGCTGATTTTTGCATCATTGCTCACCAATGACCCGCTCAAGTTAAGCAACATCCCGCACCTACAAGACGTCACTACCGCAATGGCTTTACTAGGCCAATTGGGTGTAGGCTTAGAAATTGATGAGCACCTTGCGATTACGGTTGAAGCAACGAATATTAGCGAACCTCGAGCACCTTACGATTTGGTTAAAACCATGCGTGCGTCGATTTTAGTTTTAGGCCCTTTATTAGCGCGCTTGGGTAGAGCTGAAGTATCTTTACCCGGTGGCTGTGCCATCGGCTCGCGCCCGGTGAATTTGCATATCAAAGGTCTTGAGCAAATGGGCGCTGAAGTGGTTATCGAGGAAGGCTATATCAAAGCACGGGCGAAGACCGCTGATAATCGATTGGTGGGCGCTCGTGTGTTTATGGACTTAGTCTCCGTAACCGGCACAGAAAATTTAATGATGGCTGCGACGCTAGCCAATGGCACAACCGTGATTGAAAATGCGGCGCGCGAGCCTGAAGTAACCGATTTAGCCACGTGCCTCCTTGCCATGGGCGCAAAAATTACTGGTGCGGGTACTTCGGAAATCACCATCGAGGGTGTGGAAACTTTACACGGCACTGAGCACAAAGTGATTGCAGACCGCATTGAAGCAGGTACGTTTTTAGTGGCAGCTGCGGCAACACGTAGCAAATTAAGAGTTAAAAATATGGTGCCCGCGCACCTGGATGCCGTGCTAAAAAAACTCAGTGAGGCTGGCGCGCAAATTACCACTGGGCCAGATTGGGTTGAACTCGATATGAGAGGCCAAAAGCCCACTGCGGTATCTATCGACACCACCCCCTATCCCGGTTTCCCTACTGATATGCAAGCGCAATTTATCTTGCTTAACAGCGTGGCGGAAGGGTCGGCAGGCGTCACAGAAAACATTTTTGAAAACCGCTTCATGCACGTACATGAAATGCAACGCATGGGGGCAAACATAGAGCTGCGCGGCAACACTGCCTTAGTGCATGGCGTTGACCATCTAACTGGTGCACCTGTCATGGCAACAGATCTTCGCGCTTCAGCTAGTTTAGTCATAGCAGGGCTGATTGCTACGGGTCAAACCGTGATCGACCGCATTTATCACATCGACCGTGGTTATGACAATATAGAAGAAAAGCTTTCGCAATTAGGCGGCTCAATTCGTCGCGTGTCAGCTAAGCAATACGAGCAAATGCAGCAGACCTAGTGTAGTGTATTAAATAGACCGTATATATCAGAGCCCCCAAAATGATCCAAGACAAGGCACAGTCCACAGTGAATGGTGTTCCCTTAACAAGGGCTGTAACGCAGTATTGGGTCATTTGGGGGCGTCCTGCGGGCGAGACAATAAACGGCCATCTACGTCGTTGCATTGCTTGCAAAGGACGGGCCATTCACTGCGAAACGCGCCTAGTATCTGGCGGTTTCTTGTCTCGCTGATACATACGATCTATTTAATACACTACACTAGCACTGGCTTTAAAAATGCAAATCAAACGCCTCGACTCAAGCCATAAACAATTCGACTCGCAACTAGTAGCCCTATTAGACCGCGATACACCGCTGGACCGCGATATTGAAGCTACCGTAAAAGGAATTATCAAAGATATTCGTGCAGACGGCGACGCGGCTTTAATTGCACTGAGTAATCGATTTGACCAACTTAACGCTAGTAGTGCTGATGACCTAGAAATCTCGTCAGCACAAATCGACCAAGCCTACGATACTTTACAGAGCGATATTTGCTCTGCCCTGCACGACGCCGCAGCGCGCATCCGCCGTTATCATGAAAAAGAAGTGAATACGTCCTGGTCATTCACAGAAGATAATGGCACCCGTTTAGGGCAAATTATTCGGCCACTAGACCGGGTGGGTGTTTATGTGCCGGGTGGAAAAGCCGCTTATCCTTCTTCCGTGTTGATGACGATTATCCCAGCCAAAGTCGCGGGAGTGCATGAGATCATTATGGTAGTGCCAACTCCACAGGGAGAGGTAAACCAAGCCGTGCTGGCCGCCGCTAAGATAGCGGGTGTTGATCGGGTATTTTGTATCGGTGGGGCTCAAGCGGTTGCTGCATTGGCCTACGGCACCCAAAGTGTTCCACGTGTGGATAAGATTGTTGGCCCTGGTAATGCCTACGTAGCGACTGCAAAAAAATTGGTGTTCGGACACGTGGGTATCGACATGATTGCTGGTCCATCTGAAGTCGCTATCATCGCTGATGCCAACGCTAATGCGGATTGGATTGCTATGGATTTATTCGCACAAGCAGAACATGATGAACTCGCTCAGTCGATATTAATTACCCATAGCGACGAACTCGCAAGCGAAGTAGCGCAAGCTATTAGCAAGGCGTTGACTACTATGGAGCGCAAAGAGATTATCGCTTCTTCTATCAATTCGTACGGCGCGATTATCAAAACCAGTTCACTAGAAGAATCGGCTGAAATAGCCAACCGTATCGCGCCTGAGCATCTTGAGCTAATGGTCGACGATCATGACCCCATGATCGAGCAGATTCGCCATGCTGGCGCGATTTTTGCAGGTGCACATAGCGCCGAATCACTCGGCGACTATTGCGCTGGCCCTAACCACGTTTTACCCACCTCAGGTACGGCGCGCTTTAGCTCACCCCTGGGCGTATATGATTTTCAAAAACGCTCCAGCCTGATTCAAGCCTCACCTGAAGGAGCAGATCAAATGGCCAAAATTGCTTCTGTGCTTGCCCGCTGTGAAGGCCTCACTGCCCACGCCCGCTCGGCTGAGTTCAGACTTATCAAGGAGGAGGGTTAAGCCCTCAAGCTCGTTATGCCCTATCCGGCGAAACCAAGCTCTGATCTAACGCCGTGGCCACTGTGGATTATGGGCTTGCTTACGATAGGCTTTCTAATAACAGGCATGAGTCAATACCATTATTGGGATGAGTATTTCTACCTCTACTCAGTCTACCTTAACGAACCCAACACGCTGTTTAAGTTAGAACCAGACTTAGGTGGCTTATTCCCCGCGGGGTTTTTTACCGCCAAAGCGGGGCTTATTTATAGTTTGGATTTCTTAGTCGATTCCCTTGGCCCTGGCTATGCAAAACTTAAAGCGCTGAACCTCATTTTCTTTGCACAGACAATTATTTTTGTAATCGCTTGCAGCTATTTATTTAAGCAATTACTGCCTCGCGTTGTCTTGCCTTTTGCAATTTTATGCTTGGCCTTTTCGCCGTTAAATTTATATTTTGGTGGCAAGCTTTTATCTGAAATACCTAGCTTGCTGTGGCTAACTGTTGCTTGTATCACCTTACTAAAAGGCGTCTCGCATTCTACTCAGACCACAAAAGCTATGTGGGTCATCCTCAGCGCAATAGCCGTTGCAATCGCCTGCTGGTATCGGCTTACTACAGCATTGGGCATGGCGGCCTTCGTTATCGCATTGCTACTTGCTAATCCACTTAAGCTTTCGCCAAAAATCATACTTGTAAATGCTACCGTAACAGCCGTGTTATCGCTTGTACTGCTATTGTTGATGTTTAAATTTTCTGACCTTAAACCATTTGACAGCCTTAGCGGGCTCGGCACCAATTTAGCAGCGCGCTCGCACAGCACTTTACTCAAAATTTATGCTCTAGGTTTATTTGGTCAAAGCTTTTACCTACTATTCGCGCTGGGCATATTCGGGCGCTGGAACCGAATTATCGTAATGGCCGTTATTTGGTTATTGATCACTACGCTACCGTTTGTTTTTGGGTCAAGTTATCTTGAGCCGCGCTTTTTATATTTGGCGTTAGTGCCATTTTCTATCCTTTGCGCTTTTGGACTGCAAAAAGTCTATCAGTGGTTTTCAAGGGGCAATACTGGCTATGCCGTGCTGGTCGGTTTTGTGGCCTTAATCGCCATTAACCGCTTTATACTATTACCAGTGATGCCGTATGAGCACGATCAAAAACGCTTTTATCAATTTGTATCTGGATTAAATACCGATGCTCAAACCAAAAATTATTATTCTTGGTTAAGTGACTTTAGTTTCGCCCGATTTGTATCCCCTGAGCGCGAATCCACCCTTACAATGAACTGGACCTATAACGGGCAAGCAGACTTTTTTAGTTCTGAGGCACTGAAACAGTGGGCTGGAGAGCAGAATGTGATTGCCGAAAAACCTGCTAGCGTTAAACCCGCTACTTATATTGGCTGGGCCTTAAGCCCAGTGATCACCAAATTACAAAGGGGGCTAACTGCCTTAGGCTGGAATATTGATTTACACGAAGGCCAAAAAAACCACTTAAGCCTCGGCTGGCCGTGGCAAGAAGTACAAGGCAGTGTGCCTATCGCCGATGACGGACATTACCAAGCATTCGCTTACCCCGCGGTTAACTAATGCGTAAAAAACCGACCATAACCAAAATTTCTACCACTACCCAAAGCCGTATTTTTAGGGTGGAAAAAGTAAGCTTAAGCTATGCTAATGGTGAACAACGACAGCATGAGCGATTAAACTCTGATAACAATGGCATCGTGGTAATCATGCCCATTGACGAGCAATTTTTGTATATGGTGTATGAATACGCCATTGGCTTTGATCGCTACGAACTGGGCTTGGTAAAGGGCTCAATTGACGACGGTGAAACAGCTGATCAAGCCGCAAACCGCGAACTTCAAGAAGAGATTGGCTATGGCGCACGCGAGATTAGCTTCATGCGCGAAGTGACCACGCGCCCACATTACAGCACAGCAAAAAGTAGCCTGTTTATTGCTAAAGACTTATACCCGAAACGCTTGGTAGGGGATGAACCCGAACCTTTAGAACTGGTTAAATGGCCCCTAAATAATTTAGAGGCCTTGTTTAATCACCCCGATGTAACCGAAGCACGTACCTTGTGTGCGCTCAGCTATTTAATACGAAGCATAGAATCGGTGTTTCGCAATGATTAATTTCAAAACCGTCCATTCGGTTTCTCATCAATCTACAAATTCGCGTTTCAGCGAGTGCCATCTACAGCCTGATTATTCAGGCTGCCTGATTAAGCAACTCTCCACGCGCGTTAATTTCCGCGCACCTCGCGGTATTTAAGAACAGGGTAAATCCTAAATTTATAACTCTTTTGAATCACGGGACTATTTTACCATGAAACACGATTTTATTGCAAAACAAGACAAATTAGCCGATGTACGTCCTGCTTCGTTTCTCAGCAATGACTCAAGCCATCGGGGTCGCAAACTTCCATGTTTGCTTCAATGAATAAGCAACAGCTATTGCCAGAAATAATTAAAATCGCCCGCGCTGCAGGAAAAGAAATTTTAGCAATATACGAATCCGATTTTGATTTTGAAACCAAGGGTGATGGCTCACCACTGACTATTGCAGACCAAAAATCCCACGTGTTGATTGAAGCAGCCTTACAAACACTCACGCCGGATATACCCATCCTTTCGGAAGAATCCTACCATGAGGTTGGAGATGCACGGTTAAGCTGGCCATTGTACTGGCTGGTAGACCCTCTAGATGGCACCAAAGAATTTATCAAGCGTAACGGCGAGTTTACTGTCAACATTGCTCTAATCGATAACAAGCAATCTGTTCTAGGCGTAGTGCATACCCCTGTACAAGATGTGACCCATTTCGGCATTTTAGGTAGCGGAGCATTTGTGCAAAATACAACGGATCAACCTAGACCCATTCATACCAAAAAGCTTGATCAATTATCAGCGACAATAGTTGCCAGTCGCTCTCATATGAGTGACGAAGTCAAGGCTTTTCAAATTAATTTAGGAAAACACGTTAGTACCGTGGATTGCCTGAACATGGGTAGCTCGCTGAAGTTGTGTTTGGTGGCTGAGGGTAAAGCCGATTATTACCCACGCTTAGGATTAACATCAGAATGGGACACAAGCGCCGCGCAATGTGTAGTAGAAGCGGCTGGAGGCAAGGTTGTTGATTGTAGCGGACAGCCTCTGCGTTACAGCAAGGACGATATTTTAAACCCTTGGTTTTTGGTGATTGGCGATACTGGTGTAAATATTAACTGCGAGGGGGTAATTAGTTAAGAGCGTACCTTCCGACGTAATTTGCGCAACCAAACCATGATAGACAAATAGCCTCGGCGTGCCCATTTGAAATCTGGCGCGAGCATTAACAGACCCAACGGCAACATCCATGCGCCTAGTATTGGTAGAAACCACAATATTCCGCCAATAATTAACGACAAACCCAGCACCCATCGAAGAGAGAAATGCATGGCTTTAACTTTCTTGGCGAGGTTTGAAAGCTTACGATTTATATTTAACATCTACAACACTAATATACCACCGCGTAGATGACAACGCTGTGAATAGGGAGTAATCGAACATAGAATACGGACATTATTACGGCGAAAGTGTTCAAAAAGACCGCTTGGTTTTCTCACCTCGTATATTACAATCGGTGTGCGCTATAAAAACTAACTATGATGATCCCGTTTACAAAAATGCATGGCCTCGGCAATGACTTCATGGTGATAGATAATCGCCAGCAAGTGATGCCGTTGGACGGCACTTATCTCAGTGCATTAGCTAATCGCAAAACGGGGGTGGGGTTTGATCAATTGTTGTTGGTAGAGGAGCCTGAATACAGTGACTCACAATTTAAATATCGTATATTCAATGCCGATGGAGGGGAGGTGAGTCAATGCGGAAATGGTGCACGTTGCTTTGCAAAGTTTGTTACTGAGCAAGGCTTAATCGACTCAACACAATTTTGGGTGGAGACCAATGCCGGTCGCTTAAATTTGAACATACTAGAAAATGGCGAGGTGAAGGTGAATATGGGCGTGCCCACGTTTAAGCCTAGCGAAATTCCCTTAGCAGGGGTTAAGCGAGCAAACCACTACGAATTAATTTACCAAGATCAAACGATTACATTCATGGGGGCCGCTATTGGCAACCCCCACGCCGTGTTTGAACTTGGGCCAGTAGATAAGGCTCCCGTCGAACAGATTGGTGCCTTTGTGCAAGATCACCCCTTATTTCCGCAACGGGTAAACGCCGCATTTATGCACATCTTGTCAGAAGAAGAAATTGATTTGCGTGTATTTGAGCGCGGCGTGGGCGAAACGCTTGCTTGTGGTAGCGGAGCCTGTGCTGCGGTTGCCACTGCCACTCTGGACCAGCGCTTAAGCAACACTGTCATAGTGAACCTATTGGGTGGCCCCTTAACAATTGAATATGCAGGAGAAGGACAAGCCGTTTATCTAACCGGCGCTGCCACCACCGTATTTTCTGGCGAACTACCACAATGAATAACAAAACCGAGAAAAGCCGCTCTAGCAGCAAAGCTAACGACAATACAAGTGCAAAAGAGATCATCGAATGGCTTGGCGACCACCCCAGTTTTTTTGACGAGCACCGCACTATCATATCGAAATTAGATTTACCCAGTGATGCGGGTACCGCCATCTCATTGCATCAATATCAAGTTCGCTTAATGCGAGAAGAAAAAAGGGAGATGGATTCAAAGTTAGCTTTATTGGTAAAAAATGCCCGAACCAACCACAAAATAAATCAAGACTTGCTAGGGCTCGCAGCGAAACTAATTAAACATGCCAAGGTTGGTAAAACTAAACCTTCTCAAACACAATTAATTGCTGACCACTTCGCTCTGCACAGCGCTAATTTAATTGAGGTTAAAGCCAGCCCCATTGTCACTACTTTGCTAGACGCACTAAAGGACAGCGAGCCCATTTGCGAAAACAAAGTAGACAAAGCCGTACTCAAATATTTATTCGAAAAACAGCAAGAGGAGATCAAATCCTATGCGGTTGTACCGCTAAGCCAAAAAGGCAAATTGCATAGCTTATTGGCGCTAGGCGCTGACGACAAAGAACGTTTCAAGCCCAAAATGGGCAATGAGTTTCTTAAGCAGTTGGGTTACTTAATACAAGAACTAGTGTAGTGTATTAGATAGACCGTATATATCAGAGCCCCCAAAATGATCCAAGACAAGGCACAGTCCGCAGTCAGTGGTGTTCCCTTAACAAGGGCTGTAACACAGTATTGGGTCATTTGGAGGGCTCCCTGCGGGCGAGACAATAAACGGCCATCTGCCTTGTTGCATTGCTTGCAAAGGACGGGCCATTCACTGCGAAACGCGCCTAGTATCTGGCGGTTTCTTGTCTCGCTGAACCATACGATCTATCTAATACACTACACCCGTTTGATTTGCTGCAAGCTCAGATCAGATGATCAATAAGCAGATCACGCTTTTCTTAAACTATCTGCGCTTTGAAAAGCGCTTATCTGAACACACTGCCGCCGCCTACCAGAGAGACTTACTAAAGCTAGTAAAATATGTAGACAAACTAGGGCACAACAATTGGCCTGGCCTTTCTGGTGCACAGGCCAGGCAATTCCCTGCTATCTTGCACGCGCAAGGCTTGTCAGGCCGCAGCATCCAACGTGCACTAAGTGCAGCGCGCAGCTTTTTTCGATTTTTGATTCGTGAGAAATTGTTTCACAGCAACCCATTTACTAATATACGTGCGCCAAAACCAGCCAAGAAACTACCCAATAGTTTAAGCGTAGACGAGGTTTCTCAACTATTAGACACCCTACCGCAAACGGATTTCGCTTACCGCGACGGCGCGATCATGGAGCTAATTTATTCTTGTGGTTTACGCTTAACTGAAACTACTTCTATTGACCAAGCAGCGGTTTCTAGAGGTCAATCGATGCTGCGGGTTATGGGCAAAGGTTCTAAAGAAAGAGACGTGCCAATCGGCCGAAAGGCATTGCTCGCAATCAAGCAGTGGCTCGAAGTACGGCCAAACTTCGCCGAAGAAAATGAGCCTGCTCTTTTTGTGAGTAAGCGAGGAACTCGGATTAGCCCTCGTAGCGTTCAGGCGAGGTTGGATTATTGGGCGGCCTATACTGGCCTTGGTCGACGCTTATACCCACACATGTTACGTCATTCATTTGCTAGCCATATGTTAGAATCAAGCCAAGACTTGCGCGCGGTGCAAGAGCTCTTAGGCCATGCAAATATCTCAACTACACAAATATATACTCACTTGGACTTTCAACACCTAGCAAAAGTATACGACGCCGCGCACCCGCGCGCTAAATCTAAATAAACTCGTATGCGTAAACTTGCTTGGGCCGCCAGTTTAATCGTATTGTGTTTATGCTTGTTCATGGCGGGTGGTTACGTATTTACCTACCGCTATCCTGGTTTGGCATTAGACCCTAAGCCTTTAAGCCAAAAGCTTGTTACTGCGCAAGCCACAATTACTGCGCAGGGTGCTTACGTGAAAAGTGAGGAGGCCCTACTTTTTCGTGCCTTTCAGCCAGATGTAAATATTCACGTCACTGGTTTAAGCAAAGGTGAAACTAGTTTCAAAATCGAGAACGTTCACCCCAAAGCTACTTTGTTGGCGGTAGATTCTGCACCCGTAAAACAAACCATAAACGGCTTAAATAGAACACTTACGATAGAGACAGATGTAAACACAACTATTTCACTAATGCTCAGCTTCCCACAAAAGCAACACTATACATTTGGGGTGCTAGGCGACACTGGCGGCAACACAGAATTAACTTGGGGGCTGAAGCGTTTGGCGCAGGTGCAAGTTGATTTTATCTTACACCTAGGTGACGGCTACTACGGTCCTGAAGAAGTTGGCCAAGTGCAAAAACGCTTTAACGCCTCTGCAGTTCCCGTATACGCAACCAACGGCAACCATGATTTCCATGGACCGAACGATCTGGGCATTGATACTTATCTGCGTAATATTGGCCCCCTTAACAACGCCTTTCGTTTGCTCAACACCTGTTTTATCAACCTTGAAACCGGTGGGTTTATGTTTCCCGCACATAAGGGGTTTCGCGGACCATTCTTAAGTGCACAAGTCGACGCACTCAATTCCACCGATAAAAACTGCAAGCCGGTGATCTTTACCCATAAACCGATTCTAGCGGATCTCAATATCGATATCCCACAGGTAAAGCATACCCTACATGGATACGATGCAAAATGGATTTTCGCGCAGCTTAAGAAACTCAATGAACCATTGGTATTCGCTGGGCATATCCATAAAGATTTTGAGTTTATGCAACAGGGCGTACGCACTTTCGTTACCGGAAGCGGCTTAGCGCAAGATGATTTAGTTAAACAACGCTCTGTGGCCAAATTACTGATCGGAGAATTTAGTGCCGACTCACCGTTATCCACCCGTTGGATTAGCAACGAAATGCCGCTGGAATATCACTGTTCCACTAAGGTGAGAAACAGCCTGCTTAAGAAAGCAGACAATAAAAAGACCGAGGAGAAAAAATATCGCTATTCGGCTTTAATTGAACAGTGAAGTGGACCCCATGATTAGGACAGGTTGAAGGCCAAAATAAGGAGTTATTTTCTGTTTTATAATTGTTCAAAACGAGGAACAGAAAATGAGTAAAAAGCGTAGAAACCATGCCCCACCATTCAAAGCCAAAGTTGCTCTTGCAGCAATCAAAGGTGATGAAACATTAAGCAATCTTGCTAGTCGTTATGACATCAATGCAAATCTTATCGTCAAGTGGAAGAAACAATTGCTCGATAGCTCAGCTGAAGTCTTTGCATCAGGCACAGGCTTATCTCCAAACCGAGAATCAGAGATTAAATCATTACAGGCAAAGATCGGTGAAATCACCATGGAAAACGATTTTTTATCAAAAGCGCTCGGTCGTTAAACAGACCTGAGCGCAAAACTATGATTAATAAAAGCAATAAACTATCGTTAGTTCGTCAGTGTAAATTGTTGAAGATTCATCGTTCCCATGTTTATTACAAAACCTCACCTGCTAATGAGGATGACTTGGAACTGATGCATCTGATTGATCGCATTCACCTCAATCGGCCCTTTCTTGGCAGTAGACGCATTCGTGATGTGTTGCAAGATGTAGGCCACCGAGTTGACCGTAAACATGTGCGACGCTTAATGCGTAAGATGGGCATTAAAGCCATCTATCCTAGGCCTAACACCAGCAAGAAGAAGGCGGGGCACAAGATTTATCCTTATCTGCTAGGTGGGTTGGCCATCAATCAACCCAATCAAGCTTGGTGTACCGATATAACTTATATCCCGATGCCTAAGGGCTTTGCTTATCTTACCGTTGTGATGGATTGGTATTCTCGTAAAGTGCTGTCATGGCGGCTTAGCAACAGCATGGATAGCGCATTCTGCGTAGATGCTTTGGAAGAGGCACTGCATTACTACGGCAAGCCTGATATCTTTAACAGCGATCAAGGTGCGCAATTTACCAGTGAGGCGTTTACCGGTGTACTCAAAGACAATGGTATTCGCATCAGCATGGATGGCAAAGGTGCTTGGCGTGACAATGTATTTGTTGAGCGCTTATGGCGCAGCGTGAAATATGAGGAAGTCTATTTGCAAGCCTACCAATCGATGAAAGAGGCAAAAGACGGCATTGGCTCCTGGATAAACTATTACAACCAAGAGCGTAAACATCAAACATTGGGCATGGTCCCTGACATGATGTATGATCCATGTCGCGGCCTGAAATTGGCTGCTTAATCAGCTGAAAATAACTCCTAAGCCATCTGTCCTAAAAAGCGGGTCCACTTCTCAGCTTGACGAAGCTTGCAGCCGCTAGTCGACGCGATATACACTAATCTCTGCTGACTGCCATAATTTCGGAAACCGCTGCGGGTTAGCTTCCAGATGTGGCTTAAGCGCCGGCGAATAAAAGGCACTCACCTTCATTATTTCAGCTGGCCAATGCCTAGAATCAGCCCCTGTTTCACTATAAGCCCCGTCGCGCTCGTTAACCACCAATAGGGACCCTTTAAATCGTTGTAAGGGGCTATCTGCGTAATTTTCAAAATTGAACTTTCTGCTAGCATAACTATGCGATGCTATAAACTTGTAGTTGTAGGTATGATGGTGGGTAAACGCGGATATGGCATAACCCGTCACTGGGTCGGTAAGAATAATTCTTTTCTCGGGAATTTCGTTACTTAAAAAAACTAGCAAGTCTTCCCATAAATTATAAGAGTTTCCAATCTCTACGGGCTGTAAAATCAATCGACTATAAGTATTTCGCCAAGAGCCGACCTTTAGAGGAAACAATAAGGCCACCAACAATATCAAGCCCAAACCTGCGGATAGCTGATGAACTAGCTTTGCTGACCGCAATTGCTCAAAACAGAAAATAACACTCGCCGCGGCCACTAAGTTTAGCGGCAAAATGCAGAGCATTCTCCATAGAGTGTGCGGGCCATCTAAGCGCAGAAAGAAGTCGACAAATAAAGGGTTAAAAACCGTAAATAGAGGTGACAACATGCCGACAAAAATGTAAGCATTTTGTACAAGTCGGTGGTAGAACAGTAAAAATAAAATATAAGTTAGACCGCCCCAAACCGTCACCACCCGCACAAACTGAAATTCTGGGTTAAGAAATAAAATGCGATTGAAAATAGGGCCCTGCTCGGATAATTGCAAAACTTTATTTGCTAAGTCAGTTGGTCGGTCCTGAGTTAAATAAGCGTAAGCCACTAACACAAGAAAACCCAGCAGCACAATTAACAACAATACCAAATGCAGTTTCGACACCTTCAGCCACCAATGCGTAATTGCAGAACCCACGCGATATTCAGCTTGGCTAATAAACGGCTTAATGAAAACGTGCCACCCCAAAATTAGCCCCCCCATCACCACGATGAACAGCGCCTCTTGGGTATGAACTATCGCTGCACAAAGTGTAAACACTAAGAGTAGGAACGCGTCTTTAAATTGCGAAGACGAGGCATTCACTAATCGATAAATTAACACCACCCCAGCGTAATAGAAGGTAAAGTTAAGCATGCTAGGCGCTAATGTGTAGTAACGCGCATACGCGAAAACACTAATGCCCATATGCGCGAAAAGGAAAACCGTACTTAGCACGCTGACGCAGACTCTTTGCCGTTTGCTTAGCTCGAAATGGCCAAAAATAAACCATGCAAAAGCGTAGCTTAAACACAAAAACAACAAACCATTTAACAACATCGCCGCGTTAAGGCTTTGCTCTAAGCTTAACCCAGCTAGTTGACTCACCAATGCATAAAAGCTATACCAAATTCCCGCACTTTGTTTGAATAAGCTGGATAAATCCGTGGGGTACCCTAAGAACCCTGCCTTGATACGTACGCTTTGTTGTTGGGTGTATTCCAAGTGACGAAACAAATCAGCTGGCATCTCAATATAAGGCCCTGCCCACCACCGATACAGTAAATAAGTAAGGCCAACACAAACCATTCCAATCAACCAATATTGGTCTACATGGGCCAAAGCTCCAGGCCGATTTCGCTTTTTAAACAGCTTCCAGTTGGCAACCACCATCAGTGCCAAACCACCCAAATACAAAGAACAGGTTAAATCCAGAGATAAGTTTTGTAATTTCGATAGGCTAGCAAGTCCTACGTAATACGCGTAGGAGAGCGTAATCGAAAATATAAATTTGTGCTTGTTGATCGCGAAGCTTCTCAATAGCAACAAACCGGGCACAGTGAGTAACATCAGCGCCAGAACAAAATAGAGCATACCTGAATAACGTTAGTAAATAAGCGCAAATCATAACGGATATAGGGCTAGAAAAAGTAAAAAAAAGAACCCAAAAAAGGGTTCCAAATAGTTTCACTGAAGTGAAGAACGCACTGGCTTAGAGAAAATCTTTACCAATGCGTATGCACATTGAGATGCACGGATTACGCAACATTGGGTAGGGCCTTTTTGTCTGGCAAGTTGACTCATTGTCGTTCCACACGATATATCGATGATTAGCATTAGCCCATTCGTCGTCAATCTCAATCAGAATGGCACTGACTAATCGTAACCAAGCCTCTCGGTTAGGAAAGACTCTGACCAAGCGGGTTCGCCGCTTAAGTTCTTGTTGAACCGTCCGTTCAACCTAGATAAATCAGTTAAAACATGGAACGCACAAATGGCTCAACTTACAAGACACCAAGATAGAAAATTTGAATAAATCAAAAATTCGGAAAAATTC
Organism: Candidatus Poriferihabitaceae bacterium; assembly: GCA_965237485.1. GTDB lineage: Bacteria > Pseudomonadota > Gammaproteobacteria > Arenicellales > Poriferihabitantaceae > JAAELZ01. The sequence goes on from CBDEFQ010000009.1 coordinate 488,960, forward strand.
CCCTTGGGGGGAAAAGGCCATACTGCCCTATCTAATATAAAAGTCCATACCTGAAGTTACAGTATCGGGCACATACTGGTTTTGAAAGATAGCTCAGGGTCAGACCCCTTTAAACTGCATCTAGATGTATGGATAGATGTTAAAGCGACTCAATTTAAAAACTTTTATGGTTGGTGATATAAGATATGCAAGAGTCTAAAATTTTTTCTGTATTGCATTGTGTCTTTTTTACTTTATTTTGTTTTATTTCGACCTACGTAATTGTTACTTATATTTTGCTGTCTGTGCCGCCATTTTCACGCTCAGTTTACCCAGACTACGGAACATATTCTGTCGTTGGTATAGGGTTTATTGCCAGTATTATTACATCCCTTCTTACCTTTAAAAAAATAGTGAAAAATAAATCCAAACGATAGCTCAGGGTCAGACCCCTTTAAACGTAAGGGGAATAAAGACCGCGTGGTGACCTTGGCGCAAGAGCTAATTACCCCTTTGCCACGGGTTATTGAGAAGTTACATAATTTACTCGTAACATGTCCGATTAGTCTTGATTGTGGTATTTTATGTGTATAATTCAGGTTCAATTCATCGAAACGTGCTTTAACTGGCCTCACGACCCAGAAGCGTAGGATAGGAAGCAGTCACGCGGCTTTAAGATAGGTGATTTATTTATTAATTTAATCCATTTTACGAGGAAATGATCATGCCAGTGCCAGCAAGCAGTGATGAAATTGCGTGTTTAGGTAAAAAGGCCCTGGACGCCCACATACGGAACATGCAAATTGGCAACGGCCGACCGTTTTATAAAAAGCTTTTAAAACGAAAGCGCACCTTTTCTGTCGTCGGTAGTCAATGTATTGTCGAAAATGTCCGCTCAAATTACGATTCAAATTATCAAAATTACTCCGGCTCCGACGCGGTTAAATTTAAGAAAAAAGATACACGCAACAACAAGGTATATTATAAATGGATGTCGACTTTTGACGGCTTCTCTTTGCACGAAGACGACCTGTTAAGCGCAGGGATAATTATTAAAGATAATGCAAAAAATCAACTCACCGCGCTTGAGAAAGATCGTTTGAACGATTTGTTTAAAGAGAAGATAACCACGCCGCTTATGGGCTTTTACGAACAGCACGACTACAACCTGCATCTTGACGGTTTGCAAAACATTAATGCCATTCCGGGTTTGGACGCGCTTATATCATTAACCCCGTCGACCGGCACAATAGGCGGCGTAAACGCTGCTCATAAGTCCTATTGGCGTAATCAGGTCGCGACCTCAATAGCCGCGGCTAAGCTGATCGAGACGATGGAGAAAGTCTGGCGCAAATGTATGCGCACAGGCGGCGCGCCAAGTTTCATTTTAGCCGGCTCTAATATGATCGACACGTTCCGTAAACAGGCAAAAGACGAGATTGCGCGTTACACCATTGTGCAAGTGTCAGGCCAACCCGTTGACTTTGACCCTTCAGTAACCGATTTACATTTTCACCGCGTTCCTATTATTTGGGACCCGGTTTTTGCAGACCTGGATTCCGCAACCTCACCGGCTACGCTGTTTGAAAATCGTATGTACTTCATTAACTGTGACCACCTTACTTATTATACAGGCGAAGGCTACGATATGAAGTTACGAGGGCCTATGCGTGAGCATGATGGCTGGGTCATAGCCACCAAGTTCTCGCTAACCATGAACCAGCGGAATTGTCACGCTGTACTTGCACTGTAAACTAACTCTTAACAGGATAAAAAAATGCAAAGACGAAACCTTTTAACTGATGGCAACGCAGTCGCGGCAGGCACTTCCTATGAATGCAGGTCTACACCGTTTGTTTACGGTCGTCACCCCACTGCGGTGGTTACTTGCAATGGGTTTACCGGCACAGTAAAAATTCAAACATCGGATGATGATTCGACCTGGACTGATGTGGCAACCGTCACTGGCACGACTACGGATAGAACCGAACTGCTGGCAATAACACTGAAGCCCTGGATACGGGCAAACGTGACGGCGCGATGTGCGGGCAGCGTTTCGGTTGATCTTTTTGAAGATTAACCGAGGCCTGGAACCAGGAAGGGCGGGGTTTCTCGCCCCTTTTTATAACAATTGAGATAGTAACTATGATGATGCAAGCAAAATATTGCCACGTAATGGTGCGGTTAGACGTAATGCAAGAACAACCGATATGCGTATTAACGCACGAATTGCCCATATTAACGGCCATGCACAGTCCTGAAAATGTTCAGGTTTTAGACGAACAGCCCGACATTGAAAGAGAAGTTGACCCCGATTCAGAGTATCAGAGATTAGAGGGTCTTTATGGCATGCGAAAATCTACCAACACCAGCTTTGTCCAGGAAGTATACGGCCCGGCTGTTTTAAACAGGATCGCCTCATTCATTGGCAAAACCGTTGGTCAAATTAACAGTGGTCAAAGCGGTCAAGCTGAGCCGGTTATTGTCGAAACATACAGCGGCGATTTTGACGATGGCGTGCAAGCTTATAACAACAATGATTATGAGACAGCGTTTAACCTGTTTAGAAAAGCTGCGGAGCAGGGAGAGGCAAGGGCGCAATACAATTTAGGATTGATGTGCGCCAGTGGAGATGGTGTTACACAGGATGACAAGGAAGCCGCTAGATGGTTTTTGAAAGCAGCAGAACAAGGAGTTGCGGGTGCGCAACACAATTTAGGAATGATGTACAAAAATGGAGAAGGTGTTACACAGGATGACAAGGAAGCCGCTAGATGGGTTTTGAAAGCAGCGGAGCAGGGAGAGGCAAATGCGCAATACAATTTAGGCTTGTTGTACAAAAAGGGAGATGGTGTTACACAGGATGACAAGGAAGCCGCTAGATGGGTTTTGAAAGCAGCAGAACAAGGAGTTGCGGGTGCGCAACACAATTTAGGAGTGATGTACGCCAATGGAGTAGGTGTTACACAGGATTACAAGGAAGCCGCTAGATGGTTTTTGAAAGCAGCAGAACAAGGAGTTGCAAGTGCGCAAAACCGTTTAGGCCTGATGTACGCCACTGGAAAGGGTGTTACACAGGATTTTGAAAAATGCTATGTATGGGCGAGCGTAGCTGCTGCAAGCGGGAATGAGAATGGTAAAAAGGTACGAGATTTATGTGTTGAAACATTAACCATTGAAACATTAAACAGAGCACAACAAACAGCAGAAGAATACTTTGAAAAGTACAGCTGGTCATTCATTCAATAGTAATCTTTCCACTACCTCATCGCCTAATAGGTGCGATTCCAGGATTTCATCAATATCTGCATGATCAACGTAGGTATACCAAACCGCCTCTGGATAAACCACCAGCACCGGCCCTAGTTCACAACGGCCTAAGCAACCGGAATTGCTTACTCGCATCAAACCTTCGCCGTAAATATTGGCTTCTTTCATTTTCTTCTTCAAGTAATCGCGTGCATCTTGGCTGTCAAAATCACCACAAGCCGATTTGTGTTCACGCTTATTTACACACACGAAAATATGCTTGGTGTAATGCAAAGGGTGCTTGGGTTGGTTAACCTTAATTTTATTCATTTAGTAAATTCTGTGTCTAATAGCTCAATCCAATGCACCACCCTAGTATCACTACCCGAATTGAGTTGTTGCTGGCAGCCAATATTAGCCGTAGCAATCACTTCTGGGCTCAGTGCCTGCAAATTATCTAATTTGTTGTACTTTAGCTTATCGGAAATCTTTCTCCCAAAAGGGGTCAGACCCCTTTAAAGTTCAAGAGCTAATTACCCCTTTGCCACGGGTTATTGAGAAGTTACATAATTTACTCGTAACATGTCCGATTAGTCTTGCTTGTGGCATTTTATGTGTATAATATAGATTAAGTTACCAAAAACGTTGTTTAATCTGGGTTCACGACCAGTAGCGGAGCATAAAGCATTCACGCGGCTTAAATAAGGTGATTAATTTTTAATATCATATTTGAGGAAATTATCATGCCAGCAAGCAGTGCTGAAATTGCGTTCCTGGGTAAATATGCCCTGGACGCGCATATGCGAAATATGCCGGTTGACCAAATTGGCACCGACCGACCTTTCTACAAAAAACTAATAGGTAAAAAGCGTACCTTTCCAGGAGGCAAGCAATATATTGTCGAAACCATACGCGAATCTTACGATTCAAACTACGTCACGTACTATGGCGCAGATTCGGTTAGTTTTCAGAAAAAAAAAATACACTCAACACCGTATCTTACAAATGGACATCGGCTTTTGACGGCTTCTCACTTCACGAAGACGACATGATGGGCGCAGGGATAATTATTAAAGATAATGCAAAAAATTCACTCACCGGGCTTAAAAAAGATCGGTTAGTGGATTTATTCAAGGAGCATATTACCGCTCTGCGCCTGGGCTTTGAAGAAAAGCACGACTACAACCTACATCTTGATGGTTCGCAAAACATTAATAACATTGCGGGTTTGGACGCGCTTATATCATTAGACCCATCGGTCGGCACAGTAGGCGCCGTAAACGCGGCTAATAAGTCCTTTTGGCGTAATCAGGTCTCGACTTCAATAGCCGCAACTGACCTGATCGAAACGATGGAGGAAATTTGGCGCGAGTGTACACGCACGGGCGGCAAGCCAGACTTCATTTTAGCCGGCTCCAAGATGATCGACACGTTCCGCAAGCAAGCAAAAGCCGAGATTGCGCGTTACACCGTTGTGCAAGTGTCAGGCCAGCCCGTTGACTTTGACCCATCCGTAACCGAATTACATTTCCATGGTGTACCGATTATGTGGGATCCTGTTTTTGCAGACATAGATAACAAAACCTCACCGACTACGCCGTTTGAAAAGCGTATGTACTTTATTAATTGCAAGCATCTTCGTTATCGACCGGCTGAAGGCCATGAGATGAGATCACGAAAGCCCGTGCGCGAGCATGATCGCTTTGTGTGGAACTGGGGTATGACCACCAAGTTCTCCCTGACCATGAACCAGCGTAATTGTCACGCTGTCCTTGCGCTTTAACAGGATAAAAAAATGCGAAGAAAGGGGTCAGACCCCTTTCTACATAACAACAGATAAGCTTTTGGACATTAATTCATAATAAGAGTAAAGACTTGTGGCAAACATTAAACAAAGCATACTAATAATTTTTACTACATTGATGTTGTTTGTCGGGGTGGCATACAGCGGCGATTTTGACGATGGCGTGCAAGCTTATAACCACAATGATTATGAGACAGCGTTTAACTCGTTTAGAAAAGCTGCGGAGCAGGGAGAGGCAGGTGCGCAAAACAATTTAGGAATGATGTACGCCAATGGAAAGGGTGTTACACGAGATTACAAGGAAGCCGCTAGATGGTTTTTAAAAGCAGCAGAACAAGGAGTTGCGGGTGCGCAACACAATTTAGGAAAGATGTACTACAGTGGAAAAGGTGTTACAAAGGATTACAAGGAAGCCGCTAGATGGTTTTTGAAAGCTGCGGAGCAGGGAGAGGCAAGGGCGCAAAACAATTTAGGATTGATGTACCACAATGGAGAAGGTGTTACACGAGATCGCAAGGAAGCCGATAGATGGTTTTTAAAAGCAGCAGAACAAGGATATGTGTATGTGTACGACGAGATGTACTACGCCGGAGTAGGTGTTACACAGGATGACAAGGAAGCCGCTAGATGGTATTTGAAAGCAGCAGAACAAGGAAATGCGGACGCGCAACACAATTTAGGATTGATGTACGCCAATGGAGTAGGTGTTACACAGGATTACAAGGAAGCCGCTAGATGGTATTTGAAAGCAGCAGAACAAGGAAATGCGGACGCGCAATACGATTTAGGAAAGATGTACTACGGTGGATATGGTGTTACACGAGATCGCAAGGAAGCCGCTAGATGGTATTTGAAAGCAGCAGAACAAGGAGATGCAAGGGCGCAACACAATTTAGGATTGATGTATGCCAATGGAGAAGGTGTTACACAGAATTACAAGGAAGCCGTTAGATGGTATTTGAAAGCAGCAGAACAAGGATTTGCAAGGGCGCAACACAATTTAGCATTGAGGTACAAAAATGGAGAAGGTGTTACACAGGATTACAAGGAAGCCGCTAGATGGTTTTTGAAAGCAGCAGAACAAGGAGTTGCAAGTGCGCAAAACAATTTAGGCCTGATGTACGCCACTGGAAAGGGTGTTACACAGGATTTTGAAAAATGCTATGTATGGGCGAGCGTAGTTGCTGCAAACGAGAATGAGGATGAGTATGGTAAAAAGCTACGAGATTTATGCGTTGAAACATTAACCATTGAAACATTAAACAGAGCACAACAAACAGCAGAAGAATACTTTGAAAAGTACTACAGAGGGTATTAATTCAATAGTAATCTTTCCACTACCTCATCGCCTAATAGGTGCGATTCCAGGATTTCATCAATATCTGCATGATCAACGTAGGTATACCAAACCGCCTCTGGATAAACCACCAGCACCGGCCCTAGTTCACAACGGCCTAAGCAACCGGAATTGCTTACTCGCATCAAACCTTCGCCGTAAATATTGGCTTCTTTCATTTTCTTCTTCAAGTAATCGCGTGCATCTTGGCTGTCAAAATCACCACAAGCCGATTTGTGTTCACGCTTATTTACACACACGAAAATATGCTTGGTGTAATGCAAAGGGTGCTTGGGTTGGTTAACCTTAATTTTATTCATTTAGTAAATTCTGTGTCTAATAGCTCAATCCAATGCACCACCCTAGTATCACTACCCGAATTGAGTTGTTGCTGGCAGCCAATATTAGCCGTAGCAATCACTTCTGGGCTCAGTGCCTGCAAATTATCTAATTTGTTGTACTTTAGCTTATCGGAAATCTTTCTCTGAAAGATCGAATAGCTGCCTGCCGAACCGCAACATAAATGCTTGTCCTCAATAGGTAACAGCGCGTGACCGACCGTACTTAAGATTTTTTCAACCACGCCGTCTAATTTCAAACCATGTTGTAAAGTACAGGGTGCATGAAAGGCCACCTGATACGGCTTTATTTTACTGAGTGCTTGTGGATTTTGACCAATTTCCGCCGCAACGATCTGTGAAACATCTTTAGCCAATGCCGATATTTTTTGTGCTTTCGAAGCATAGTCTTTATCACCTTTAAGCAGTTCACCGTAGTCTTTAATGGTTACGCCACAACCACTGGCAGTGAAGATAATCGCTTCTACGCCCTCTTCAATGCACGGCCACCATAGATCAATTAGTCGCTTAATGTCGATCAATCCATCAGCGTGGCTGGTGGTATGGTATCGCAAGGCGCCGCAACAACCCGTTGGCGATTCTACTGCCGTTATACCCAGTTGATGCAACACCCTTATAGCAGCGGCATTTGTAACAGGAGATAAAGTTGATTGTACGCAACCTTTTAGCAGCAGCACTTTGCGTGGATGCGTGCTCGTCGGTGTCGCCAAACTGGCACTTTTATTTGGTAGTTGTTGCTCAATACCATTGGATAGTAACGGCCTTACTAATTGCGCGAGAGCGACTAACCGCTTCAAGGGCCGAGGCTTTAGTAATGCCGCAGTCAGTGCCTTACGTTGTAGTTGTTGCCACCTCCCGCGTGGAGCAAGGGTTTCATGCACCTGCTTACCGGCTTCGAGCAAACGGCCGTATTCAACACCAGATGGACAAGTGGTTTCGCAATTACGGCACAACAAACACCGGTCTAAATGTAGACGGCTGCGTTCATTGGCTTTACCATTTTCCAGCATTTGCTTGATCAGATAGATTCTCCCACGCGGGCCATCTGCTTCATCACCGAGCAGTTGGTAAGTTGGGCAGGTGGCATTGCAAAACCCGCAATGCACACATTTTCGCACCCAGTCAGCGGCCGTTTGTGCTTGCGTGTTTTCCTTGATTTGCTCTGCTAAATGTACCTCCATAACTAACTTACACTTAGCGTGTGTTGCAGATTGAAAATGCCAGCGGGGTCAAAAGCCAACTTTAATTTTTTATGAATGGCATGCAGATGCGTCGGTATTATAGACAGTGGTGAAGCAAAGCTATTCGAACCCAGCAACATTATTGCACCTCCTTTCGACTCAACTTCAGCCTGTAGTGCCCCACGCTCGCGTACTGACTTTACAAAACGTCGAGCCCCGCCCCAGTCAATCAGCTGCTCTGATGCAGTCCTTAAAGGTGATGATGCCGGGGGAAGTGAGCACTGATAGATCGGCGAATCACCGTCAAAAAATGGGTGCCTGCGCTCGTCTAGTGCCGCAAACGCTTCAAGATTAACTTCGGCGTATTTACCCAAGTTAGAAAGATCAAATTCCACCGCTTCCGAGGTGCCAGAAAACCGAAATACTTGCCTAGCACCATCCCAATGTGAGGCGCTTAGGCTCGTTGCCGTTTTTGCTTGACGACTCATCAGATCAATAGCTTGATGTTGATCCTTACACTCGAACTGTACTGCCTTTTCCATTGTGGGTCTTGGCAGTAAACGCAGCGAAACTTCTAACAACACCCCTAAGGTTCCCATCGCTCCCGCTATAGGGCGAAATAAATCAAACCCGGCCACATTCTTCATTACTTTACCGCCGAATTGTAGAACCTCACCTTTGCCATTAATGATTTTTGCGCCCAAAACAAAATCTCTGACACCCCCCCTATAAGGTCGAGCGGAGCCCGCAAACCCAGTGCCCACCATGCCGCCAACCGTGGCATCACCCTCTACAAAAGGAGGTTCAAAGCCCAATATTTGATTGTGTCGCGCTAGCGTTGCTACCAAAGTCTTAATCGCTGTGCCCGCCCTTACCACCACGACTAGCTCACTCGGGTCGTATTCAACAATGCCGTGATGTTGAGTTACTTCAAGTCTACTTGCTGAAGAATCGGCAGGGAATTTTGTACCTCCCCCAACTATGGACAAGGGTGAGCCAGCTAAGTAGGCTTCCTGCACACGTGATTGCAGCATTGATTGCACATCAGCCATCAAAAACGCTCCAGCTCTGGATGAGGTAGTTGGCCTTTATGTACGTGCATGCCGTTGAATTCTGCACAACGATTAAGCGTGGGAATGGCTTTATCTGGGTTAAGTAATCCATCGGGGTCAAAGACCTTACGAATAGCTTGAAATTGTGTTAATTCTGCATCATTAAACTGCACGCACATACGGTCCAATTTCTCTATACCCACGCCGTGCTCTCCCGTGATGGTTCCACCCACCGCAATACAAAGGTCAAGAATTTCACCACCAAACTCCTCGGTTTTTTCAAGTGCGCCTGGTTCATTAGCATCATACAAAATGAGGGGGTGCAAATTGCCATCCCCTGCATGAAAAACATTGGCTACTGCCAACCCATGCTTTTTGGACATCTCGCTTATTGCATGCAGCACTTGCGCCAAAGCACGACGCGGTATAGTGCCGTCCATGCAATAATAATCGGGAGATATCCGCCCAACCGCTGGAAAAGCATTCTTACGGCCCGACCAAAATAGCGCGCGCTCTGCTTCATCTTTCGCCAAACGAAGCTCAACCGCGCCACATTCATTGAATATTTTTTTGAGACGCACCAGTTGAGCCGTAATGTCTGCTTCTATGCCATCTAATTCACACAGCAATATTGCCTCGGCTTCAGTGGGGTATCCAGCATGCACAAAAGCTTCCACTGCCCGAATCGCTGGCTTGTCCATCATTTCAAAGCCTGCGGGAATAATGCCATTTGAAATCACAGCAGCAACTGAGTTTCCAGCTTTTACCAAGTCATCAAAAACAGCCATCACAACTTGGGCCTTAGGCGGCTCTGGCAACAAGCGCACCACCACCTCAACGACCATTCCCAGCATACCTTCAGAGCCCATGACTAGCGCCAATAAGTCATACCCAGCGTTATCTAGCGTCTGCGAACCAAATGTTAATATTTCCCCGTCTAAGGTCATAAGCTTGACCTGCATTACATTATGCACTGTCAAGCCGTACTTCAAGCAATGCACACCACCGGCATTTTCGGCGACATTGCCGCCAATCGTGCAGGCGATCTGAGATGATGGGTCAGGCGCATAATATAAGCCTAGCGGCGCTACTGCTTGCGAAATAGCCAAATTACGCACACCAGGCTGTACGGTAGCGGTTCGATTATGCTCATCTATATCCAGAATCTGATTCATCTTCGCCACCGACAGCACAATGCCATCCGGGTGTGGCATCGCACCCCCAGATAAGCTGGTGCCAGCACCGCGTGGCACAATCGGGGTTTGGGTAATTTGGCAAGCACGCATCACATCTTGCACTTGCTCAATCGTTTCTGGCAGCACCACCAATTGCGGCATCTGTTTATAAGCGCTAAGGCCATCACATTCATAGGGCGCCATGTGTACCACATCACTTATGATGCAAGTCTCTGGCATACACTTTCGCAGCAACTTGTGTAAAGTACAAATTGACTCGGGTTTTTGCTGCTCAACTTGCGTATTATTCACAGATGATTTCGATTAAAATGGCTGCTGTTTGCAAATAAATTTATTGTGGAATATAGCACTACTGACAAACTTATCATGTGCATAGACGAAGTGCTAGGCACGATATTTGGATCAACAAAAATTACGGCACGTTCATACCCCGCCGATAGCCTAGAGCCAGCTCGCGCTGAACCTGAACTTAGCCAAGCGCAGAAACAGCATGCGGCTGCTTTAATGCGGGTTAATCATGTGGGGGAAGTGTGCGCGCAGGCCCTATATCAAAGCCAAGCGTTAACGGCGACTTCCCAAGCGGTAAAGGAGAGCATGAATCAAGCTGCCAACGAGGAGAATGACCATTTAGCTTGGTGCGAGCAACGCATCGAAGAATTGGGCGGCCACAAAAGCTACTTAAATCCACTGTGGTATGCGGGTGCTTTTGGCATTGGCATCATTGCTGGAATAGCCGGAGACAAATGGAATCTAGGCTTTGTTGCCGAGACCGAGCGTCAAGTGGTTAAGCACTTGCAAGCCCACCTTAAAGAGCTGCCGAAAAACGATCATCGAAGCCGAAGCATTGTTGAGCAGATGCAAAAAGACGAAGCCCAGCACGCTACCCAAGCAGTTGCAGCAGGCGCGACAGAGCTACCCGAACCCATCAAGAAAGTAATGGAGCTTGCTTCAAAAGTAATGACCTCGACCGCGCATTGGATTTAGCCTAAGAAATCGACTGTGGCAAGCCTTATTTAAACCTAGAAAACCAGGCCTGGCGAAATTTGAAGCAAATGGGCTATTAGGATTGCAATTTAGCCGTTAAACATTAAAACGAAAATGCATGATGTCCCCGTCTTGCACCCTGTATTCCTTACCCTCTAGGCGAAGCTTGCCCGCTTCTTTTGCGCCTTGCTCGCCGTTATATTGTATATAGTCGTTATACGCAATGGTTTCAGCGCGAATGAAGCCTTTTTCAAAATCGGTGTGGATCACCCCTGCGGCTTGAGGCGCTAATACGTTTTTTGGCACGGTCCAAGCACGCAGCTCTTTAGGGCCAGCGGTAAAATAGGTGATTAAGTTTAGCAAGCTGTATCCAGCGAAAATCATACGCTCTAGGCTCGCTTCTTCTTGGCCCATTTCTTCTAGGAACATTGCTTGTTCGTCTTCATCAAGCTCCGACAATTCTTGTTCTATCGCGGCACAGATAGGCACCACTTCAGCTCCTTCTTGCTGCGCATATACGCGAATCGCGTCGAGATGCGGATTGCCACTAAAGCCCTGCTCATCAACATTGGCGACATACAAGGTGGGCTTTGAAGTAAGCAAAAAGGTTTGCTTTAACAGCGCTTTTTGATCGTCATCCAACTCCAGTGTACGTACCGAGTTACCCGCGTCTAAATGGGTTTTAAGCTTAGACAAAAAATCACGCAGACGAATTTGTTCCTTATCACCCGCTTTAGAGGCTTTTTCTGCTTTTTGTAGTGCCTTGTCTACGCTTTCCATATCGGACAAAATCAGTTCCGTATTAATGGTTTCAATGTCAGAAAGCGGATCAATCTTATTTGCCACATGGCTAATGTTTTCGTCCTCAAAAGCACGTACCACGTGGGCGATGGCTTCTACTTCACGAATATGCGACAAGAAGCGGTTTCCCAAGCCTTCTCCCTTTGAAGCGCCTTCAACCAAACCGGCGATATCAACAAATTCGATTGTGGTGGGTATCACTTCTTTAGATTGCACAATCTCCAGAATCGCGTTCATACGTGGGTCCGGCACATTGACCATGCCAGTATTTGGTTCGATCGTACAAAAAGCGTAGTTGGCAGCTTGCGCCGCCTGCGACTTAGTGAGTGCATTAAATAATGTTGATTTACCCACATTCGGCAAACCGACAATTCCGCAACGAAAACCCATAATGTTAAAATTCTATTGTTGGTGTAAAACGTTCATTGCTGCGTCCAAATTTCCTTCTTGGATTAAATTCCACTGCAGCATCACCTTATCGAGCGCTTCATCTATTAACTTAAATTCTGCTAAAGGTGGTCTTTTCAAAACTTCGTCAATCACTTCATTTTGATTTTCTGGGCGGCCAACCCCAATACGCAATCGATGGAAATCGCTGCTTCCCAAATGACGAATAATGTCGCGCAAGCCGTTGTGGCCACCATGGCCCCCACCGGTTTTTAATCGTACACACCCTGGCGGCAAGTCTATTTCGTCGTGTACGACTAATATATTTTGGGGCTCAATTTGGTAGAACTTGGCAAACGGTGCTAAGGCTTCACCGCTCTTATTCATATACGTTTGTGGTGCTAAAACTCGTAAAGTAGTGCCCTCAGACTTGTTTTCACCCACTAATGATTTAAATCTCGAATTATTCGACATTGCAGTTGGCAAAGCGTGGCTTAGCTTGCCTAAAAACCAAAACCCAGCGTTGTGCCGGGTTTGAGCATAGTTATCTCCCGGGTTACCCAAACCACAAACCAATTCAATTGGATGCATAAGTGTAGTGTACTATCCTAGACACGTAATTCAGCGAGACAAGATGCTGCTAGATACGCAACAAAGTGGATGGCTGTATATTGTCTCGCCCGAAGGGAACACCCAAAATACCCCAAACCTGCGTTGCAGCCCTTGCCAAGGGAACAACCATTGCCTGCGGGCTACGCCTTGTCTTGAAATATTTTGGATGTTCTGATTTATCTAGGTTCAAGATAATATTGCCTAATTCAGCCTCAACGCGCTGTTTCACAGCAAGGCGTATTGCGCAATGAATGGTCATTCCCTTCAAAAGGGATACAACGCGGCTGTGGGACGGTGCGTTGGCACCCTTTGTGAGCCCTAAGCCTCGTCGCCTTCCTCTGCTGCAGCATCTTCACCTTCAGCTGTTTCTGCGCCTTCTTCACCTTCAAGATCGTCTTCGAGTTTGTCTTCTTCAACAGCCACAATCTGAGCACTACAGCTTACGATTACCGCTGTTTCATCACCGCCTGAATTTAGGTATGAACTTTCAACGCCTTCAGGTAATGTCAAATCAATGTAGGAAATAGACTCACCTAATTTTAGGTCTGTTACATCAATGTCGATGTACTCAGGCAGGTCGGCAGGAAGACATAGCACATCAAAATCATTGAATGCACGGGTAATCATGCCCTCTTCCATCCTTACGCCATAACACTCTTCTTCACCAGAGAAGTGAATAGGGATGTTCATGGTCAATTTCTCGCGACGGCTGACGCGCATGAAATCAACATGAATTACCTTCACGTCTGAAGCCGGGTGCAATTGCACGTCACGTAACACCACTTGCTCTAAGTTACCGTCAATGGTGAGGTCTAAAATTGAGCTATGAAACGCTTCTTTTTCGATCGCGTGCAAGATTTTGTTATGGTCCATTTGTATGTTGGCGTTGTCTTCGCCCGCACCATAAACCACACCTGGCACCAGGCCAGCAAGGCGCTTACGACGTGATTCTGCGGTGCCACTCTTCTTACGGCTAATAGCTTCAAATGCTAATCGGTTACTCATTTTTTCGTCTCTTAAAATTGTCTTTAATACAGGCTGAGTAAAAACTTACTCAACAAATAAATTACTAATCGATTCACCCACTGCAATGCGGCGTATCGACTCGGCCAATATTTGCGCAATACTCAGTTGACGTATTTTCGCGCAAGCCCGAGCTTCGCAGCTAAGCGAAATCGTGTTCGTTACCAGCAACTCATCAATTTCTGAATTGCTAATGCGCTCAATCGCTGGCCCAGATAACACCGGGTGCGTACAACAAGCAACCACCCGCACTGCACCATGTTGTTTTAATGCAGTGGCGGCCTGACACAAAGTGTTGGCCGTATCCACCATATCGTCCATCAACACGCAGGCGCGGCCTTCAACATTACCGATTATGTGCATTACCTTGGCCACGTTGGCTTTGGGTCTACGTTTATCGATAATGGCTAAGTCTGTTTCTAGCTGCTTAGCCATCGCTCGGGCTCGCACCACACCCCCAACGTCGGGTGACACCACCATCAGTCTGGGTATTTGCTGGCGGTATAGATCACTGATCAATACTGGGCCACCATATATATTGTCTGTCGGGATCGAAAAGAACCCTTGTATCTGATCGGCGTGCAAGTCCATCGTCAGCACTTGCGTTGCACCCGCTTGGCAAATCATCTTTGCTACTAACTTAGCTGAGATCGCTACCCGCGCTGTACGCGGCCTGCGATCTTGGCGGGCGTAACCTAAATAAGGCACCACCGCAGTAATACTGCCGGCTGATGCGCGCATTAGCGCATCAATCATAATTAATAACTCCATCAAGTTGTCGTTGCTCGGAGCGCAAGTCGGCTGAATAACGAAAACGTCTTTTTTACGGACATTTTCCATAATCTCTACGCTGATCTCACCGTCACTAAACGTCGACACCTGCGCCTTGCCAATCGGCAAACCCAAGCGGTCTACTACTTCTCGACTTAAGTCCGGATTGGCGTTGCCTGTAAAGATGGCGACCTCTTCCAGACCCTTGAGTTTTTCTAGTCGTTCGTTGTTAGCCATGCTTTGCAATTCGACCTGGCGGAAAATCCGCATTAACCTGCACTCATTTTGAGTAGCGGATTATAAACCATTACTCAAATAAATATGGCTGGGGTACCAGGATTCGAACCTGGGAATGCTGGAATCAAAATCCAGTGCCTTACCGCTTGGCGATACCCCAATATTTGTTGACGAAACCAACCAAACGGCCGCGTCATTGGTGTGGGTGCTGATTCAAACTTTGCGTGACAAAACCATTAAGGTTCTGTGGCCGCTGGTTGAAAATTTCAAACGCTAGTTCGCGCGAATCACACGCTAAAAATACGCTCGCTCCACTGCCGCTCATTCGCGCTTCACCATATTTGCTAAGCCACTTAATAGCCTCTGCCACTTGGGGATGAAGTGCGCATGTCACCGCTTCTAGATCATTCCCTAGTCCCGGCGAAAAAGAACCGCGTATTTTCGTGATTGAAGGGGTATGTGTCAACGATGAATCGGAAAAAATTTGGGCCGTGGACACCTGTATTGGCGGGATAATGACACAAACCCACTTTTTCTCTGGTGATATCGCTGTTAATTGCTCCCCTAAGCCCTCTGCCCATGCAGCTTGGCCGAAAACAAACACCGGCACATCTGCGCCCAATTGCAAGCCCAAGTCAGTTAATTCAGCATTATTAAGCTCGCATTTCCAAAGTGAATTTAAAGCCAGCAAACAACTTGCCGCATCTGAGCTTCCCCCGCCTAACCCTGCCCCGATAGGGATGTTTTTTTCAAGGGTAATAGTTACGCCTTGCGATACTTGGCAATGGGTTTGCAAAAGGGTGGCCGCCCGCACGCATAAGTCATCCTCTTCGAGCACCACCTTAGCATTGGCATCACTGCGCGAAATGCTGCCAGAATCATTGAGGTCAAAAGATAACTTATCATAGTAATCAAGAAAAACGAAGGACGTCTGCAAATTGTGATAACCATCATCACGTTTGCCGATTACATGTAAAAAAAGGTTGAGCTTTGCTGGGGCTAACCAAACCTCCGTTTCATTGCCATTCACTGCCAGCTCTTCACAATCAACCGAACAAACAGCTCTTCACCCAAATATTCGCCTTTATTGTCGTACACCTTCAAAGTGCCGGGTAGCGCATTGAGTTCTATGGTTTTTGGCACTTTAATTTTTTGCGAATCGGAATTCAGCGACACCAACTGATACTGCGGGAAATTTACCTGCCAGCCGCTGTCATTCATTGAAGCGAGCTCTCCGCTTTCATTGAATTTAAGTGCGGTCGTTTCGCTAGCCGGTAGACCACGAATCCAGCTCACCAAATTATTAAAAGGCAGTGGCCAGCCTAACCTGGCTTGCAGCAAGAGCTCCATTTCTGGGCCACGTAACTCTTTCCCTTGCGTGTCTTTTAAGGTTGCGCCAGCGTCATCAACATCGATCTCTACTCGCCCACCACCCAAGGGGCCAAACACTTCCAAATGTTCCGTTGCGCCCTTGCGGTTCCAGCGTAAGGACGCATGTCCGCCCTTTTTGCCTGCTTTCACCGCCAACTTGCCGCGAATACGCCAATCTGTGATTTGTAAGGCTAACTGTTTTTGCTCTTGCCATCTAGCGAGTAACGCTGGGTCCGGCCCTTCTTCAATTACGACGATTTGGGTTTGCTCGATTGCGCAGGCACTTAATAAAGCGCACAGCATTAACACACTTAATTTGTGGCCTATATTCAATTTGTTTAGGCCTTTTTGCTCATAAACATTAAGTCCCACACAGCGTGCCCTAAACCCATGCCGCGTTTTTCGAATTTGGTTACCGGCCTGAAAGCGGGCCTCGGTAGAAATTTACCAGTGCCTGCTAGATTATTGAAGCTGCCGTCTGCTTCTAAATGTTCTATGGCCCATAAGGCATAGGGCTGCCAATCGGTAGCAAAGTGAAAATTGCCATTGGGTTTAAGTTTTTGCCGTAGCAAGCCAAGAAATTTTGGGCTTACAATTCTGCGCTTGTGGTGGCGTTTTTTTGGCCACGGATCCGGGAAGAATAACTGTACGGCGCTCAATGCATCATCAGTTATTTGCATCGTTAACACCTCGATTGCATCGTGGCTAATAACCCGCAAATTACTCACTTCATGCTGCCTAGCCGCAATCAGGCAATGGCCTACCCCTGCGGTATAGACCTCAATACCTAAATAATTTTTATCGGGGTTATCCCGAGCCATTTGCACCAGACTATCACCGTTGCCAAAGCCTATTTCTAAGACGACGGGCGCGACGCGATCAAATAGGCGGTCTAAATCTAAGCGCTGCGGTGAATAGGGCACACCGTATACTGGCCAGAGCGTTTCAATCGCCTTCTTTTGGCTAGCAGTAACGCGGCCATCGCGCTTGACGAAGCTACGCACAGGGTATTTCAACTTTGGATTTTGCTCGACCACGGTTAACATCTGCCAATTATAAATAAAGGCACCCGCAATAAGCCAATTATTGCGGGCGCCTTTTAAAACGCTGATGAAGAAAGTAGGGGGCTAATCGTTCATTGCATCGATCATCTGCTTAAGCTCGCCATTTTCATACATTTCTTTCATGATGTCACAACCACCGACAAACTCACCCTTGATATACAGCTGAGGCACGGTAGGCCAGTTGGAATAAGCCTTTATACCTTCACGAACCGCGTTATCCGCTAGCACGTCTATCGAAGCAAACGGGGTTTCATAGTGCTGCAAAATTTGAGTTGCTGTGCCTGAAAAACCGCACTGCGGAAAATCTGGGTTGCCCTTCATAAATAAAACCACGTCATTGTTATCAATGACTTCTTTTAGCTGTTCTTGAATACTCATCTTAAAATTTTAAACCTGTTGAAATTTTTGACCAAGGCCATTAACTATCGCTAAGCACTGCGTGTTCTTCTGGGCTTAGGGTTTTCATGGACAAAGCATGAATCGCCGCTTTCATTTTATCACCCAACACACCATACACTAGCTGATGTTGTTGGATTCGCGATTTGCCAGCGAATTCAGGGCTAACAATCGTGGCTTCGAAATGATGCCCATCACCCTCTATATCAACTTCGCAGTCTTGCAGGCCCGCTTCGATCCAAGCTTTAATATCTTCTGGGGTGACCATCATGAAATTACCCGTAATGTTGAGCTATATAGCTATATAAAATGCGGCTAATCGCCGCACTTTCAAGCGCCCATATTCAAAATCGGGGCCTCTAGGGGTGAACTTAGCGAACTTGCTGCAGAAAGGTGGTATCCACAAAACCACTGTAATCGTTAAGTGCTTGCTCCATCTCACCTGCGCCTACCATGAAATCTACAATTTCAGTGGTGTACGCTTCGACGGTTCCGCCCATCCACGCATCTGAGATTTGTTCAGTTGCTGAAGGGAAAATAAATTTACCGATGGTGTCGCGGGTATCCTTTTTGGACATCCCTGCGGCTTTTGCAATAGTCGGAATTTTAGCTTTAGGGTTCGCGTGGTAGCGGTTATTAGCGTCTTCCGTTACTTGTAGAAACTTAACCAATAAATCGCGGTGGTTTTGCGCAAAATCGTTGGTTGTAGAAATTACATCAAATACGCGGATGCCGTATGCCTCCTGTTCAGCGCCGGTCAACAGCGGGAACCCAACCGTTTTCATTCGCGCAAGCGGCCCACCAAATGCACAGGCCATCACCACATCACCTCGAATAAGTGCAGCGGCAGCGGCAGCGCCGTCATCCATCGCAAGGACATCCACTTTGCTCACGTCAATGCCTAAGTGATCCAGTGAACGTAAGAATTTGTAATGCGTTACGTTACCAATCAATGTGGCGACGCGTTTTCCTTCTAGCGCTTTTGGGTTGTCTTTAGTAATGCCCGCGTCGGTACGGATAATGCAGTTATCATTTTCTGCATAGGCCACAGCCACGCCCACGAGCTTAATCGGCACGCCCTTGTTTGCTGCCAGTATAAAAGGTACATGACCCTGCGAAT
Organism: Candidatus Poriferihabitaceae bacterium; assembly: GCA_965237485.1. Classification (GTDB taxonomy): domain Bacteria; phylum Pseudomonadota; class Gammaproteobacteria; order Arenicellales; family Poriferihabitantaceae; genus JAAELZ01. The sequence continues at coordinate 507,882 of CBDEFQ010000009.1, forward strand.
ACGCAATGTGTACATCACCGGAAATCATCGCTGCAGTCATTTCGTTACCGTTGCCAAACGCGCGCCAGCTTACTTTGACGCCCATTTCATTATCGAAAGTTTTTTCAAGCTGCGCCACTTGGTTTGGTGTCGGCCACTCCAAAAAGTAAGCCACGGTGACTTCTTTAAGCGTTGATTGCGCGATAGCCACCCCAGTGAGCGCCCATAAGCTTGTCGCTATAATGAAACGAATTGTTTTAGACATTGCACATCCTCTAGATAATTATTATGTTTATGGCGTAAGTAGCCTAATTCTAACACGATTATTTTTCAAGGCCTAACTCGTATATCTCACAGTTATTGAGGAAATACGGTAAATAATTTTGTAGTCGTTTGCGAGCACGAACATGCCCTATGATAAAATCAAGCTCGTATCAAATGGGCATTCTTAGCGCATAGCCCCAAAACTTATTCTCTGACTTAGTCACCAAAATAATGGACAAGCTTCCTCTTACCGAACTTACCGCATTATCTCCATTAGACGGACGATATGCCAATGCGACTGCTGCGTTGCGTCAAACGTTTAGTGAATATGGTCTAATTTACTACCGCTGTCACGTCGAGATAGAGTGGTTGATTCACTTAAGTGAGCATGCAGAAATTACTGAATTACCGTTATTTGAGGAAACTACTAAAACAGCTCTCAGAAATATCGCCAAAAATTTTACCCTAAAAGACGCGCAGCAAGTAAAGGAAATAGAACGCACCACCAATCACGACGTAAAGGCGGTAGAATATTTTCTCAAGCAAAAGTCTGTTGAAATTCCAGCTTTAAAACAAGCGAGTGAGTTTTTTCATTTTGCGTGCACTTCGGAAGACATTAACAATTTAAGTTACGCTTTAATGCTTCAAGCTGGGCGTGATGAACTGCTGCTAAAGCAGGTAGATGAGCTTATTGACGCAATGCGCAGCTTGGCACTTAAAAACGCGGCGGTGCCTATGCTGTCGCGAACACACGGACAAACCGCCAGCCCCACCACCGTGGGCAAAGAAATCGCTAATGTTGTGCACCGCCTAAAAGGCATTCGTCAGCAAATTACCGATGCTGACATGCGCGGAAAAATTAACGGTGCGGTCGGCAACTTCAATGCGCATTTAAGTGCCTACCCTGATATTGATTGGCCCGCCACGGCGCAGCAGTTTGTGGAGAAGCTAGGCTTGCAATATCAAAGCGCCACCACACAGATTGAACCGCATGATTTTATCGCTGAGTTCTGCCATGCATTGAGTCGATTTAACACTGTGCTTATCGACTTTAACCGCGATTTTTGGGGCTACATATCGGTGGGTTATTTCAAGCAAAAAACCATCGCGGGTGAGGTGGGGTCCAGCACTATGCCACATAAAGTGAACCCGATTGATTTTGAAAATTCAGAGGGTAATTTAGGCTTGGCGAATGCCATACTTGGACACTTAGCCGAAAAGTTACCGATTAGTCGCTGGCAACGTGACCTCACTGATTCTACGGTGCTACGAAATCTAGGGGTGGGCATTGCTTATAGTGCCATCGCTTTTAAGTCATTGCTACGTGGAATAAGTAAATTAGAGATTAACCAAGTGCGCCTAGAGCAAGACCTAGATAACGCTTGGGAAGTGCTTGCAGAGCCGGTCCAAACCGTAATGCGCCGCTATGGTGAGGAGCAGCCATACGAAAAGCTCAAGGCACTTACGCGGGGGAAGGGTGGTATTAATCAACAATCGTTAGAGCAGTTTATTCAAGGCCTATCGATACCCAAGGAGGCCAAACAACAATTGCTAGCGATGACACCCGCCAGCTATATCGGCAATGCCGTTTGGGCAACCCGGTCTATTCTTGACAGCTAAATCCGAACCGGTTCGCCTTTCCAAAGTGATGGCATCGCGCGGGCTATGTTCTCGGCGCGAGGCCGACCGGTTTATCGAGCAAGGTAGGGTGCTGGTTGATGACAAAGTTGTAAATATATTGGGTAGTAAAGTCCTCTCTTCTCAAAAGATCGAGCTCAATGCGGTGGCGCGGCAGCAGCAACATAGGCTGATCACTGTCATCCTTAACAAACCCATTGGGTATGTATCTAATTTGCCGGAAGAGGGGTACTTGCCCGCAACTACACTACTTACACTTGACAACTACGTTGGGCCAAAACACTTAAGCGCCAAAATTAGCCACGTCGGTTTAGCGCCCGCAGGTCGTTTGGACATCGATTCACAGGGTTTATTGGTGTTAACCCAGGATGGTCGTGTGGCAAGACAGCTTATTGGGGAACATTCTGAAATAGAGAAAGAATATTTGATTTGGGTTAAAGGCCTTATCGGTAATGCTGCGATTGACCAATTAAGATCTGGACTAAGCTTGGATGGCCAAAAGCTAAACCCTGCGCGCGTTAGAAAAATTGATGACCACCACTTGAGTATGATTTTAACGCAGGGCCGAAAACGCCAAATACGCCGCATGTGTGATTTGGTTGATTTGCGTGTGGACCGTTTAATGCGGGTTCGAATCGGTAAATTGCGCTTGGGAAATTTAGCGCCGGGTAAGTGGCGACACTTAGCTCCCGAAGAAAGCTTTTGATGTATTCAATACTGCGCCCTTTATTGTTTGAGATGCAAGCAGAGCGCTCACACGATTTTGTGATGCGTGCGCTGCGACTTGCATCAAAAAACAAATCTGCTTTATCAGCCATCTCCAAATTGTATGCCGATAAAATTCCGGCAAAACCTACCACGCTTATGGGCTTGGAGTTAAAACACCCAGTCGGTTTAGCAGCCGGCCTAGATAAACAGGGTGCTGCTGGGAATGCGCTATGTGCATTGGGCTTTGCGTGGGTTGAATACGGCACGGTCACACCTGAGCCGCAGCGAGGCAACGACAAGCCGAGAATTTTTCGTTTGCCCGAGCATCAAGCACTGATTAATAGAATGGGGTTTAACAGTATTGGCCTAACGGCTTTTCTAGGGAACATTAAGTCCACCCAGGCAAGCCATATAAAAGGCCTTAATATCGGTAAAAATGCGGCTACACCTCTTAACCGAGCTAACGATGACTACCTTGCTGCTCTAACAGCAGTTTATCCGGTCGCTGATTATATATGCGTTAATATCTCTTCGCCCAACACCAAGGACCTACGTGCACTGCAAGACGACGATTCATTGGACTCGCTGATCAATGCGATTAGCGATTGCCGCAAAGCATTAGAAGACGAACACGGTGTGCGACGACCCATTGTCTTGAAAGTGGCACCCGATTTAGACACAGCACAAATCGACCATATCGCAAAGACGTTAATAAAATACAACATAGATGGTTTAGCGGCGACCAACACCACCATTTCAAGGACGCACGTCAATGACCATTCGTTTGCCCCTCAAAGCGGCGGCTTAAGCGGCGCACCCCTGAATGAAATGACCACCCAATGTATTGACCAGTTTTATCGAAGATTACAGGGCGAAGTTGCGATTATTGGCGTGGGTGGGATTCATGATCTAGCAAGTGCTAAAGCCAAACTAGAAGCTGGCGCCGAAGCATTGCAGCTTTATACGGGTTTTATATACCAAGGGCCAAAATTGATAAAAGATATCGTGACGGGTTTGTAAAGCCCAGCCTTAATTCACTGTCAAAACGAAGGATTCACCCTCCTTTTCTAACAATACCGAATTTTTATCAATCTGTACCAGTTGCTCGCCGCTGCTGAGTACGTCGCCTTCATATAGGATGATGTTATTAATCATCGCAAACCTTTCTGTGCTGTCAGCAGAATAAGAGATTACACTTAATAAAGGTTCAGTTGAGGCTGGTTCAAGTTTTTCTTGCGCGCTCAGACGTAGGTCTTGTAAAACCGTTTCTACCCGGGCATCTGAACTTACGATTTTGGGCAAAGCTACTTTGGGTGGTTCTGCCGTCGGATCAATAACTGTTAACACTTGAGACTCTGGTTTACTGAAACTAATTTGCATGTTGTCAATATACGGTCGAGCAACATACCCCAAGATAAAACACAGTAAGAGCGTAAGCAAAAATAGTGCGCGCTTTAGCCAGCGGTGAGGTGCCGACACGGTACTAGGTCTGTATAGGCCTGAAGGCAACTCACTTAGGTTTTCTTGCTTTCGGGTAGTCTCAGCTTTATTCAAAGCCTCTAGGATGTATGACATTTCACCTTTAGTGATGTAGGATGCTTAAATTCTAACAGCCTTAGCACTGGGATTTAGCGAAAAGTAGAGGTGAATGAAGCCGCCGCTTGCGCTTTCAATATTCCACATAAGCTATAATTGCTAACAGGTTGTATTTACTTGACTAATTTGACATACTTTATCTGCCTAAAAATAAAGAATAAAAAAATCGGAATAATGAGAACTATCAAATGCTTATTGCTTGTATTACTTGCCTATTTTCAGGTGAGCCATGCGCAGGAGAACGCTGATAATAGTCCAATTTTGGTGGGAATCTCCGAAACTCAAAAATTTGTCGACATTAATCATCAAGGTTCTTTAGTGCGTGTTAGGCGTATTCAAGACCAAGAAAATAAGCTTTCCGGTGATTTCACCAAAACCTCCAGGGCCTGCCCGCCGTTTTGTATCCAACCATTTACTGCGGCGCCAGGCGTAGAAACCATCGGTGAACTTGAGCTTTTTGAGTTCATTAAAGGCCCTGTCAACGGTGGGCGAGGAATACTCATTGATGCGCGAACTCCAAAATTTTATAACAGTGAAACCATACCGGGTGCGGTGAATATTCCATTTGTGATTTTCACTTCATCAATTGAGCAAATACTTCCGCTATTGGGCGCTGAAAAACAGGGCAACAACTGGTATTTTGACCGTGCCTTGTCATTGCTTTTATTTTGCAACGGACCATGGTGCGCACAATCACCGCGGGCTATTACGGCGTTAGTCGAGGCAGGTTACCCAACTGAAAAAATTAAAAATTACAGAGGCGGTATGCAGTTATGGAAAAATTTTGGGCTCACTACCGTGCGACCGGTGGCTAATAATGCGGAGGGATAACCATGGCTAGAGCAAACAAAAATACCGGTAGCACCTTGCTGATCACTAACATCATTTTGACGATTGTCATCGCCGTGATACTTTGGTTCTTGTTGGTAAAGACACAGCAGACTGGACCTTCTATTTCTTCGACTGGTTTATCACAAGCACAACTAAAAGACATCGCTGACTTACAAACGCAACTAGCGCTTGAAAAAGCCAAGCTCGAACAAATGGCTGAAAAGAAAAAGGCCGACCAGCTTACCCTTGAATTGGCGGCTGAAAAATTACGTGCGCAAAAGCTCATCGAATCCCAGGGCTCAAAGGATGGCAATCTGGCTTTGGAGCTAAATACTCAACTAGAAGCTGAGAAAAAACGAATTGCGCAGATGATCACTTCGCAACTAAGAACCACCCAAGAAAACCAATCCTTAATAAAAGAACTGGAGCAGTCTCGTGGACAAAGCCAAACGCTTAATCAGCAGATTGAAGAACTGATGGAAAAACTAATGGAGCAAGAGAACATCGCTTCAACCGATGCGGCCACCAGCTCGCAAACGCAAGAAAACTTAAGCCTTCTGCAAGCTGTTGAAGGTGATTTGAGTGCCTTTGTCAGCCCCGAAGCGCAGCAACAAGCATTGCTGGTTGCTCAACAACAGCTACAAAACCAGAATAATCAATTTGAGATTGAAGACGGTGACAAAATCCCTTCCGCTGTTTATCAACTCCAAGCGGAAGTTGACAACCTAAATACCGCATTGATCGAAGATAGCGATGAAGTAGATAAAATCCCTTCCGCTGTTTATCAACTCCAAGCCGCGGTCAGCGATATCATGGAAGTAGATAATTCGGCAACAAACGCGGCCAACAGTTTGGCTGCCTTAGTCGGCGATAATCAAGAAAGCGTTGAATATCTCCGAGTGCTGGAGGAAGAAGCCGAAGTGCGCCAAAATGAAATGCGCTTGATTACCGTGGTAAGAGGCGACACTTTGTCGTTGATAGCGCAAAGATCTTATGGTGACCCCTTGCTTTACCCTAAGATATTCGACGCTAATCCATCGATATTGGTAGATCCCGATAAAATCTATCCTGGGATGCGGCTTCGCGTTCCCCTTTAACCTTTTTAAGGATCGCACCCCGGTCCTCCACCCATGCCCATCAGCTTTGACGGTGCGCTGGTTATTGCCATTTCTTCGCGTGCCTTATTTGATTTAGAAGAAGGCCACCAAATCTATTTAGATAAAGGCGTCGATGCCTATTATCGATATCAGCTCGAACGCGAAAACGAAATCTTAAAAAAGGGCGTTGCCTTCTCGCTGACCGAGAAATTACTGTCGCTCAACGATTTACCAGAAACCGCTACCCAAGTAGAAGTGGTGTTAATTTCTCGCAATAGTGCCGACACGGGTTTGCGTATATTTAATTCGATCGCGCATCATAAACTGAACATTACCCGCGCTGCCTTCACAGGCGGTGAAGCGCCTTGGGGCTACGCTAAATCATTCAGTGCAGATTTATTTTTATCTGCTGATCCACAAGATGTGCGGGCAGCCTTAGAGGCGAACATTGCAGCGGCTACGATCTTGCCAAGTCGTGTCGCACCACTTAAAGAACACACCGATGAACTGAGAATTGCTTTCGACGGTGACGCTGTATTATTTTCCGACGAAGCCGAGAAGATTTATCAACAGCAGGGCTTGGAAGAATTTGCTTTAAACGAACAAAAATCGGCAAATAGCCCTTTGCCTGGCGGGCCATTTAAATCGTTTTTGGCCAGCCTTAATCACATTCAATCGGCATTTAAAGCTAATCACTCCCCCATCAGAACCGCTTTATTTACAGCAAGATCAGCCCCGGCCCACGAACGGGTAATCCGCACGCTTCGAGCATGGGATATCCGGATTGACGAAGCTGTATTTTTAGGCGGGATGGATAAAGGAGAGTTTTTGAAAACCTTCCGCGCCGATATTTTCTTTGACGATCAACAAGACCATTGCGACTCTACGCGCAAGCATGTGCCCACGGGCCACGTACCTAGCGGGGTAGCAAACCCTAAAGAATAAACTCCGTAACTACATTGAGCGAACAACGGGTTTAACTGAATTTTTTCGGCAGTTGTTTGACGTATAGATCTTGTTTTGGAAATGGAATTTCAATCTTATTTTGTGTAAACGCCTTGTGCACTGCGGTATTAAGCTGGTGAATCGCTCGCCCAGAAAGCTCCGGTTCGTCAATCCAACACAATAATTCATACGCTAAACCTGATGGTCCAAACTCCCTGAATCGCACTCTTGGCGCTGGGTATTTGCAAACCAAGCTTTCGCTAACAGCTTGCGCCATTAAAATATTTTCTACCTTCTCCGTATCTGAGCCGTAAGCGGCCGATACCCTTATTCGAATGCGGTACTTTTCGTTTGGCCCACCAGATTGATTAATTATCTTGGTATTACCCATTATCGAGTTGGGTACGGTGACTTCAACATCATCTCGCGTTAACATCCGTGTACTACGCAAGCCTATATGCGTAACTTTCCCGCGGGAGTTATCTTCCAACACCACATAATCACCCAATTTATAGGGGCCATCCGCCAAGATAAACACACCGGAAAATAGATTGGCCAGGGTATCTTTTGCAGCAAAACCAATAGCAATACCAATTATTCCGGCAGAGGCCAACCACGCTGTCATGTCTATTCCCCAAGTCTGGAAAAGGAAATAAACCCCTAAGGCATAAATAATAATTGCAAAAAGATTAGTAAATAAAGGCAAGGTTTGAGGTCGTACCGTGCCTTCTGGTTCGCCTTGTTCATCCTGCTTGGTACTGACGCTTTTTAGCAATAATCTGGAGGTGCTAATACAAAACATTGTCCACAGCCAAACAATAACACTGCGTAAGCCACCACTTATAAAGTACACGAGCTTATCGGGTAGCTCTAAAATATTCGCCGCAATTATTAAGCCCGAAAGGAATACAGTCCAAATTAGCGGTCGACGCAACAAACGGAACATTTGGTCGTCAACAATGGTTTTAGTGCTACCACTCAAGAATTGAACAATCTTATTGATAATGAAGCTTAAGGCCCAAGCTATCAGTAGCAAGCTCACTACAATGATCGCTGCTTTCTTCCATGGTTCCCCTCCGAAAAGGGTGAGGTATGATTGCAATTGATTAAGTAATTCCGCTGACATAGTTACAAATTCGGTAATTTTTGGTTGTTATAATTATTCTGAATACAGCAATAATGACTACGCTGATAAGGCCACTATATACCTATATTCTAGCGAGCAAAGGGGCCCAAGTAAAACCCATTTAGGCGACCTGTAATATCTTAGGGTAAGTAATTACTTAATCAAAGGCTTCGCGGCGGGTTTAAGCTGAAATTTTGGATAGTACATAAGCCACCGCTACCAGCCCCATACTCGCAGTCATGTGAGTTGCCGACCCAAAACCAGCACAATTTAGCCCGGCTTTGCTATCTACGTTCTCATCATTATCCAAGCTTACTTGCTGTTGAGTAGAATACACCGCAGGCACGCTAAAGCGTCGTTTCAAATTTCGACTAAAATTATGTTCCCCTCGCAGCATGTTCCGCGTTCTTGCCAGCAAGCTGTCTTTAGTGGTACGCGACAAATCTATAATTTCAATGCTGGTCGGGTCAGTTTTACCGCCCGCACCGCCCAGCGTGATGATCGGTATTTTTAGCTTTTTACAGTAAGCAATTAATGCCGCTTTGGTGTTGGCATTGTCAATACAGTCAATTACAAAGTGGCGGTATGATCAACATATTTCCCAGGATAATCCGCCTCCACAAAATCATCAATTGAGTTCACTTTACAGTTGGGGTTAATGCCCAACAATCGTTCACGCAACGCGTGCACCTTCGCCATCCCAATCGTGCTTTGTAATGCATGTAATTGGCGGTTGATATTAGATTCTGAAATATGGTCCATATCAATTAAGCTTATGCCGCCAACCCCGCTACGGGCGAGTGCTTCAGCCACCCAAGAACCGACCCCACCAACGCCCACAACAACAACGTTGCTTTGCGCAAACCGCTGATAAGCCTCAACACCATATAGCTTGGCTATGCCAGAAAACCGCCTAGGGACACTTTGCGGGTTACTGTCTTGCATAACAATCTGGAAACTTAAACCCAAAAAAATTACTGGGAGTTAGTCCCAGCGGCCATCGCGTACTTCAATTACGCCTTGTTCCACTCTTACTTCTAGCATTTCCAAAGGCTCGTACGCGGGCGGGCCTAGGACATCACCCGTTTTTAATTCAAAGGTTGCTCCGTGGTGAGGGCATTCCAAAATCCCGTCCTTTAAACACCCGCTGGCAATTTCACTGCCGTCATGGGGGCAGACATCTTCAATCGCGATATACTCGCCGTCTTGTAAAAACACAGCAACCATTACGTTATCAACGTCGACTATAGTGTTTTCCCCTTCAGCAATCGAGCCTTCTGGTCCCACATGTACCCAATCAGACATGGCGGAACCTCTTTACATTAACCCTAGCTGTAATCGTGCTTCGTCTGTTAAGTTTTCTTGCGTCCACGGTGGATCCCAAACTAACTCTACACGCGCGACATCAATACCCGGTACTTTAGATACCGTGTTCTCAACCATACCTGGAAATGACTGGGCCACCGGACAGCCAGGCGTGGTTAAAGTCATATCAATGTCTACCTTACTGCCGTCAATATCTACACGGTAAATTAACCCTAGGTCATAAATATTAATCGGAATTTCTGGATCGTATATCTCTTTTAAGGCAGCAATAACGTTCTCTTCTAAGGTTAAAGAACTGTCTGCATCCAGCTCATTTTGCTCTATTTTCTGTTGTGCATACTCGGCGTTTTGCTCAAGTTGCTCGAAAACATTGTCATTCTTGTTCATGGTTTCAGTGCTTGGAACATCTACGTTAACGTGTTTCATGATATGCCCTCGATATGCATATTTTTAGCGACAATCTGCCGCAACTCATTTTTTAAACTTGGCAACTCTATCTCGTCTAACACGTCTGCAGCAAAAGCATAGGTAAGCAAGGTGCGCGCCGATGCCTTATCAATACCGCGCGACTGCAAATAGAATATCTGCTTTGCGTCTAACTCTCCCACCGTGGCACCGTGCGAGCACTTTACATCGTCTGCATAAATTTCGAGCTGCGGCTTAGTGTCTACTTCAGCATCACGGGACAACAGTAAATTAGCACTTTCTTGCTCAGCAAAGGTTTGCTGCGCGTCTTGATCTACCACCACTCTGCCATGAAATACGCCTCGTGATCGATCATCTAATATACCTTTATAAACCTCGCGGCTAGTGCAGTTAGGCACTTGATGACGAATAGTTGTGTGGTTATCAATATGCTGACGTCCTTTTCCAATAAACAGGCCAATGCAATCAGTATGAGCTGTTTCACCCGCTAAGGTTACTTTAAGTTCATTGCGTACTAACTGGCCACCCAGTGTAATGGTGCGAGCAGAAAAACGACTACCGGCTGCTTGGTGAACCCATGTGCCGCCAATTTGACGGGCTTTAGATCCAGCGGTTTGAATTAAATAAAAATCACACTGCGCGTTTGCCGCTAGCTTTATTTCGGTGGCTGAGTTGCTTAGGGAGGTGCTTTCATCTGATGATAGGTGGCGCTCTATCACCATCGCCTCTGCCCCCTCTTCTAAAACGAGTAAGTTACGCGGCGTATTGAAAGTTTGCTCACCCGTTGCAACGAATATCATTTCAATGGGTTTATCCAATTTTGCGCCACCCGGCACATATACAAAAGTACCGTCGGTAAACAAGCCTGTATTTAAGCTCGCAAAAACATTGGCCTCTTCTGGTTGTATCGCACTAAGGTGGCTTTGAACTTTGTCTGCGTGCTGGCTTAACGCATCGCTCAAAGAGCAAACAATCGTACCCGCCGGCAAGCTAGCGGTATCTGATTCTGCTACTTGGTATAAGCCGTTCTTGAATACCAAGCGGTAAGCGTCTAGCTCACCTAACTGGCCGCCAGATGACAACCCGTAAGTATCAGTAGTATCAACATTATCGGCGCTATCAACTAGACCAAGCGGTTTGTTCGTTAATGTGCGTAAGTTAGTGTATTTCCAATCTTCGTCTTTAGGGGTGGGAATGCCAAGGGTATTGAAGCGTTCTACACCGGTTGACCGAGCGTGCTGCAACCAATTTAGTTGCTCGCCCGGCAAGGCGCTTGGAAGTGTCGCAGCAAATTGTTCTAGATGTGTCATGTCGATTATCTATGCTCGCTTAGGCTGCTGCGTCTTCTATCCAGCTATAGCCTTTTGCCTCAAGCTCTAAGGCTAAGGATTTATCGCCTGACTTGATGATCTGGCCAGCAGACATAACATGGATGAAATCAGGGATGATATAGTCTAATAATCTCTGATAATGCGTTACCAACAATACCGCACGGTTCGCGTCTTTTTGTGCATTGACCCCTTTGGCAACTACTTTCACAGCGTCTATATCTAAGCCAGAATCAATCTCGTCTAGAATAGCCAATTTGGGTTCTAGCATCGTCATTTGTAAAATTTCATTACGCTTTTTTTCGCCCCCAGAAAAACCTTCATTGACAGAACGCTTCATAAATTCGTCGCGCATTTCCATCAACTCTGCCTTTTCTCGAATCAGCTTTAGAAAATTTATCGCATCCAATTCTTCTCTGCCCTGCGCTTTGCGCACTGCATTGACTGCAGCTTTTAAGAAATAAACGTTAGATACGCCTGGAATCTCAACCGGGTATTGAAAGCCTAAGAACAGCCCCGCTTGGGCTCGCTGATCAGGTTCCATTTGCAGCAAATCTTCACCCATAAACTCAACCGACCCACCGGTAACGTCATAACCCTCGCGCCCAGTAAGTACAGCAGCTAAGGTACTTTTACCCGAGCCATTAGGGCCCATGATGGCATGTATTTCACCACTGTTTATTGAAATATTTACACCGTTTAGAATGGTTTTACCTTCTACTTCAGCTGTTAAATTTTTAATTGTTAACATGAAAATAGTACAAATTAATTTGTGATGTTTATTACTAACTACGCCAGCGCAGCAGGGTTGCTGTGGTCTTTTAGCCTACTGCGCCTTCTAGGCTTATACCTAGCAGTTTTTGCGCTTCGACCGCAAATTCCATAGGTAACTCTTTAAATACTTCTTTGCAAAAGCCATTCACTATCATCGACACCGCATCTTCTTCAGATAAGCCGCGTTGACGACAATAAAACAATTGGTCTTCGCCTATTTTAGAAGTGGTGGCTTCGTGCTCAACTTTAGCAGTCGGGTTTTTAATTTCCATATAAGGAAAAGTATGCGCGCCACAGCGATCACCCATTAACAAAGAATCACACTGCGAATAATTTCGCGCATTTTCAGCACCTTTGGCCATGTGTACCAAACCACGATACGTGTTGTGTCCTCGTCCTGCAGAAATACCTTTAGAAATAATCGTGCTCTTAGTCCCTTTACCAATATGCACCATTTTAGTGCCGGTATCAGCTTGTTGCATATTATGGGTAAGCGCGACTGAGTAAAACTCACCGATAGAGTTATCTCCTTGTAAAATACAGCTGGGGTATTTCCAAGTTATTGCAGAGCCAGTTTCTACCTGGGTCCAAGATATCTTAGCGTTATCTCCCGCACAGATACCGCGTTTGGTAACGAAATTATAAATCCCGCCTACGCCATTCTCATCACCTGGATACCAGTTTTGCACAGTCGAGTATTTTATCTCCGCGTCTTTAAGGCACACTAACTCAACCACCGCAGCGTGCAATTGGTTCTCGTCGCGTTGCGGTGCAGTGCAACCTTCTAAGTAGCTTACGTAAGAGCCTTCTTCCGCAATGATAAGCGTTCGCTCAAACTGACCGGTGTTCATTTCGTTAATACGAAAATACGTAGATAACTCCATTGGACAACGAACGCCCTTCGGAATATAGACAAACGAGCCTTCACTAAATACCGCGCAGTTAAGTGCTGCAAAATAATTGTCTGCAACAGGCACCACCGACCCTAAATACTTGCGCACTAGATTTGGGTGGTTCTCTACGGCTTCGGATAATGGGCAAAAAATAACCCCTGCTTTTGCTAAAGTCTTTTTAAATGTAGTGGCAACCGATACGCTGTCAAACACCATATCTACTGCAACATTCCTCACTCCAGCTAGCATTTCTTGCTCTGCAATCGGGATACCTAGCTTTTCGTAGGTTTCTAATAAACGCGGGTCTACCTCGTCTAAACTCTTTGGGCCGTCCGATGGGTCTTTAGGGGCCGAGTAATAAGAAATGGCCTGATAATCAATTGGGTCTATATTAAGTTTTGCCCAATCCGGCTCTTGCATTGTCTTCCAACGTTCAAACGCTTCTAGGCGCCAATCTAATAGCCATTGAGGCTCGTTCTTCTTTTGCGAGATAAAAGTAATAACCCCTTCATCAAGCCCAGGCGGCAAGGTATCTGACTCAATATCTGTGACAAAGCCTTCTTTATACTCACGGCCGATCAGGCCTTTTAATTCTTGATTGGAACCCATAATAAATACTTAAAAACCACTCAGGGTTGATTAATTTGGTAGTGCAACATGTTGCACCGCACGGTTTGCTTTAGCGCGTTGGGCGTACTCAGCCGATTCACGCATCATGGCACCTAAATAGATGTTCGATAAAAAACTATCTAACTGGTCTGTTAAGGTCTCCCATAAATGGTGTGATAGACACTTTTCGCCGTCGCGGCAGTTTTCGTTTCCGCCGCATTCTGTAAAATGCATGGGTTCATCTACCGCTGCAATAATTTGCGCAATAGAAATTGTTTCAACATCTTGGGCTAAACGATAACCACCGCCTGGGCCACGCACCCCTTCGACCAGTTTATTGTCGCGTAGTTTCGCGAATAGCTGCTCTAAATACGATAAAGAAATTTTTTGATTTTCGGCAATATCACGTAAGGTCACCGCGCGCTCACTTTGGTGCAGGGCCAAGTCCAACATAGCGGTTACAGCGTAGCGTCCTCTGGTAGTTAAGCGCATGAGAAAATGCCTCGAAAATAATACCCTAGTATTTTACTAGGTTATTGCCCATAAAGCTCACATTTAATTTCTGATACCAAGATAAGCCCCTTGCTTTGTGTGTTTAAATTAGGCAATGGTAAACTCCAGTTGAATTGAGGTACAATGCAATACAACAGCAAAGCGAATGGACCTTCGATATTTACAGCGTTTGTTATCTTCAATTCGCAACCAATTATCTAACATTTTCCCATTATAGGGTCCCAATGAAATATCTAACCATCTTGCAACTCAAAACCGTGCTTCAACAACTAAGCTTGCTGTGCGCAACCGTGTTCTTTGTCACTACATCTTATGCTCACAATAAAAGTTGTTATTCCCATGGCAGGGGATGATCTTCGAACCGTATATGCAATTGGTGATACCGGCCCTGCGGGGGGTATTGTGTATCATGTAACGGATGGCGGTCGGCACGGCTTGGAAGCCTCCCACGAAGATCAAAGTACGGGGGATACATGGGGTTGTACAAGTACTAATCTAGCGAACATTGTAGATTTGCCTAATGCGGCGACCCTAGACCCTAATACGGGCGCGCACAATACCCAAGCAATACTAGATGCGGGATGTGCGGTAGGAAGGGCTGCAAATGTGGCTAGCAGCTATATGGGGCCAAATGGTAAAACAACGGGTTGGTTTTTGCCTAACAAAGAAGAGCTAAATTTACTGTATAGGCAACAAGCCGTTGTAGGTGGTTTTGCCAGTGATAACTACTGGAGTTCGTCCGAGTTTGTTATTAACGGCGCGTGGGTCCAGAACTTCGGCATTGGCGTTCAGTACGGCGACTTTAAGAACATCACACTTAGAGTGCGTGCCGTTCGGGCTTTTTAACCCTTTATCGATTTAACCCTTTTCTTTTGACCGCGCAGCGGTCAATTTTCAAAAATGGCGTTAATTTATAAACTGCCCGTTTACGTTGGCAGCGTTTTCTCTTTTAGGTTTCGAGAATCAACCCTTGACATAGTGTTTCGACATGTGGAATCGTTGATAGACGCTCTGAGACCCTGACATAGCGACTGCGCTTGAAAATATGTCGTTAAAACTCTCTCAAAATACAGGGCC
Organism: Candidatus Poriferihabitaceae bacterium; assembly: GCA_965237485.1. Taxonomy (GTDB): domain Bacteria; phylum Pseudomonadota; class Gammaproteobacteria; order Arenicellales; family Poriferihabitantaceae; genus JAAELZ01. Next base: position 523,012 of record CBDEFQ010000009.1, read on the forward strand.
GCATAGCGGCAAATAAATATAGACCGCGTTCGCTACGTCATGCAGAACTTGCCTCATTAACTGGAGTAATTGTAGCCGTTATTCTTTCAGTTTAATTTTTAGGGCCCCGTCTTCAACTTGCGTCAACTCTACAGCGCGCTCAAATGACTGCCAAAAACCACCTTGGTTGCCAAACTCACTCACTAGGTCGATGTTCTTTAAACCCCCCAAAAATGAATTAGGAATAGGCACACCCATCACGCTTACGCCCTTAAGAATAACCACTGGGCGACCTTGATCGTAGGCAAATTCAATACCCGCCCTTGCCTTTAGAATCTTGCCTCCGAAAAAGGGAAAGTCAGGGTCTAAGGGTAAGCGTAGCCGGGCACTGATTAATCGGTCTGATAGGTCAATTGCGACCTTATCCGCTAAATCCGAATTGTTAGCTAAAATCGCATTGAGCTCACGTTCGGTGATTTCTAGCTCTCGGTCCGCACCGACCTCGGTATAAGCTTCAGGCTCCAGAACGCCTTGCGTACTCAAGCCATTTGAGGAGGCTGATTTTTGCGCCTGCCCTGTAGAAATGCCTTCAAACAGTTTTAACTTATTATTTAGCACCACTTGCTCCTTCTGGCTTAATTCAACAGGCCGAAAGCTCTTTGGAAACAATATCCAATAGGTGACCCCTGCAGTAATTACCATGGTTAACAGGATTAGACCTATTACGGTTAAGCAGCCGAGTTTTTTCTGTTTTGGGGACGTTTCTGGAGGCGAGTAAAACTGCGTCATAAGAATAAATTGCGTGGGGCCTTAGTTTAAGTAAATGCGCCCAAAACAAAAAATCTCAATCGGCAAAGACAGCTAAGGGTTTAGCAAAATTTAACCAGAGTAAACAGCTTTTTGCTGCCGTTTGTTAGCTATAGCTTAACGGCACTGCGCGTTAAGCGCTCTGCCTGTGCCATCTTTACTCCCAACGCAGGTAATCGCGCCAAATCCTTCCACCGAATTTGAAACCGTTGAGGCGTTGATATATACCACCCCATTATTCACACGGATACCATTGATACGACTGTTTTCAATATTAAGTGGACGCGCTCCGAACACATTCACTCCTACGCTATTGTCACTGCCTGAAGCGGTAGCGATTACTTCGTTAATCGTTATCGGCCCGCCGATGATATTCATCCCGTAGTTAGCCGCCGCACCTAAGCCTGTAGCCGAAGCGGTTATTCGCTGCATCTCAATGGGTGAATTGTAATTGTTAAGCGCGTGATTGTAGCGTGACTCCCAAGCACCCAATGCCGTTGAAGTGACATCGCGCATGATGGGCTTTGATGAATGGTTGCGTATGCCAATATTGTAGACCTTCCCACCCGTTGCAGTAGAAGTGATACTTTCCATGATCGGTGCTGAAGCAGTTTTATTGATAATCCCTACATTGCGTGAGGTACCCATGGCGGTTGCTGATACTTGGGTCATTTGCGGTGAAGAAGTACTGTTGTATAAACCGTAGCTATACAAGATACCGCCGGACGCAATAACTTCAATGCTGCGTAAAGTAGGTGAGGCGCGGTCGTTATAAAGGCCAATCGAAATATAACTGCCGCCCTTATTTTCGATACTAATACTTGAAATAGTCGAGTTATCTGCCCCTGCAACCAGGGCCGAGGTGTAATCACTAATGATGCCCTTACCTATGGGCGTGCTAACCGAGCCCGTCAGTTTAGTTACGTTTGCTCCGCTACCCTTTATATCAACAAAGGGCTTGAGCACAAGCGTTTGGGTGAGTTGATATTCTCCAGGCGCAATCGATAATACGTAGCGATTATTAGCGCTCGCATCAGTAATCGCATTCACCACCGCTACCGGGTCGGAGAAATCACCCCCTGATTTGGCGATTTTAACCACGGTTTGCGCCTGAACAACAGACAGGCCCAACATTAAAGGCAAAAATACTAAGGCATTTATTATGTTTTTATTCACGATCATTTCCCAACTGCCACTTATCTAGTTTCTAATTATGCAATATTAATTACTGCTTTGTTTTGCGCAATACCGCATTGGTGTTTATGCCAATTTTGCTTCGCGTAAATGTTATCAAAAAAACGGCTTGGCTACTGGTTCAAAAACCTCTTTTTGGGTCTATTTGTACGAAAAAGTACCGTTGATCGGGGTTATTGTAGCCCACTTTTCAATAAATTACGCCCATAAGCCAAAGTTTACGTGAAGTTTATGGATATACAAGCTGCAAGAATAAACAGCCCGCTTTAACCATTGCGCCTCTACTTGCTCGCGTTGGCGAACCGTAGCCGCTTTTTGTTTTAGTAATTGCGTTAATAACGCTGCGTTGTGCGTTTCATATAATGTTTCGTCCACTAGCCCAACTTCTATGTCCTCCAAAGCCGAGTTGAGTTGAATCAAGGCCTTTTCCAATTTGACCACTTCTTGCATTAACGGCTTCAATTTTGCACGCTGCGCTACGCGATCCCTACGTCGCTCCTTTTTACTGGTAACGAAAGAAGCTTGAGACCCTAATTCACCCTGTGCCCCGAGCGATGACTGCGACTTAAGCACAAGTTTCCGATAATCGTCTAAATCACCTACATATTCTTCCACACCACCGTTAGCCACCAACACCAGTTTGTCCGCAACGATGCGTAGTAAAAAACGATCATGTGATACAACGACCAAGGCACCGGTAAACGCTTGCAAAGCTACGGTTAATGCGTGGCGCATTTCAAGGTCCAAGTGGTTCGTCGGCTCGTCCAAAAGTAACAAATTGGGTCGCTGCGCTACCAGCAACGCCAAGGCTAAACGCGCTTTTTCCCCGCCACTGAAATGCTTAACCACTTCATCAACCCGCGATTTCTTAAACCCAAAGCCGCCTAAGTGGTCGTAAACTTGTTGTTCCCTATAGGTCGGTTGTTGCTCACTTAAATAGTCAAAAGGAGTACGGTCTGCGTCAAACTGGTCCAACTGATGCTGGGCGAAATAGCCTACGCGCAAGTGTTTGGAACGTGTGATGCTACCTGACATAGGGGACAAGCTATCTTCAATGAGTTTAATCAAGGTAGATTTGCCGGCTCCATTTACACCAATGAGCCCAATACGGTCGCCGGCGACCAGCCCAAGTTCGATATCTTTCAACACTGCTTCGTCGCCATAACCCACACTGGCATCAACAATCTTAAGTAAGGAATCTGGGGTTTTATCCGCGTCTAGGAAAGTAAATTTAAATGCTGAGTCAACGTGTGCTGGTGCGATAATTTGCATGCGCTCGAGAGCCTTCACTCGACTTTGGGCCTGCTTAGCCTTAGTCGCCTTGGCTTTAAATCGGGTAACGAAAGATTGCATCTGCTCAATCTCTTTTTGTTGTTTGCCGTGCGCTGCACTTTGCAAGGCTAATTTAGCCGCACGTTGCTGTTCGAATGCACTGTAGTTACCTTTGTATACCGTCAGAGAGTGTTGCTCGATATGCAATATGCTTTTAACCACTGCATCGAGAAAATCTCGGTCGTGAGAAATCATCACCAGCGTCCCTTGATAACGCTCAAGCCACGTTTGTAACCACAGTATAGTGCCAAAATCCAAGTGGTTAGTAGGCTCATCCAATAGCAACAAATCAGAGCGACACATTAAGGCCTTAGCCAAGTTCAAGCGCATCTTCCAACCGCCCGATAGCTGATTAACTTGGGCCTGCATTTTCGCACTTGAAAACCCCAACCCAGATAGCAATACGCTAGCTCGACTCGGTGCGGTATAACCGTCGATTTCTTCAAGTTTAAGATGCAGCACTGCAAGCACCTCACCATCTTCTTGTTGCTCAGCTTGTTCAATTTTCTGGGTTAATTGGAGCCACTGCGCATCGCCAGCAAGTACAAACTGGTGCGCTGATAATTCACTATTCGGAACCGACTGCGCAACATGACCGATCACCCAATCTGCGGGAAAGCTACACTCCCCGTGGTCAGCTTCAACTTCGCCTAAAATAAGCGCCAAAAGAGTTGATTTACCGCTTCCATTCGCTCCGGTTAAGCCTACTTTTTGACCTAGAAATACTTCAGCATTAGCCGAGTCAATGAGAAGTTGAGGCCCACGACGAATCGCGAGGTCGACGAATCGAAGCATACGCTGTTAAGGAAGTTAGTTTGGTCTTAGCACTTTAACCAGCACCCGTCTAATTGCTGTTGGCCCGCACAAAGGCTTGAATCTGGTCTAAGCGGTTATCCATTTTTGTATATTGTTCTGTTGCGCTCATTACTTTCTCAAGGCGTGCAGGAAATTCCACTGCACGCCCTATTACAGACTCGACTGCATCTGCAAATTTCGCTGGGTGCGCCGTGCCCATACAAACAACGGGCACGCTAGGGTTATTCCTTTTTGCTTGAGCCGCCGCAATGCCGATGACTGAATGTGGGTCGATCACCTCTCCGGTTTGCTCATACAAACGTTTTATTTCACTGCGCGTTTGCTCATCATCGAGTTTAAAAGCAGAAAAATTTGCACAGCACGTATCAAATAGTTTTTCCTCCACTTCAAATGCTCCCGTAGTAGAAAACTGCGTCATTAAACTGTTTATTAACTTCGAATCGCGGTTGCTGGCTTCAAACAGGTAACGTTCGAAGTTACTCGAAATTTGGATATCCATGCTCGGCGACAACGAAGCCTGGGTTGTTGATTGGTGCATTTTCCCTGAACCAAAAAAGCGCGTGAGAATATCGTTGCGGTTAGAGCCGATAATAAGTTCATCAATTGGCAAGCCCATTTGCTTTGCGGCGTACGCTGCAAAGATATTTCCAAAATTTCCTGTGGGCACCGCAAAACTCACCGGTCGGTCTGGTGCACCGAGTGCCAGTGCCGCTCTAAAATAGTAGACAATTTGGGCGGCAATCCTTGCCCAGTTAATCGAGTTGACGGCAGATAAATTCATTTCAGTACGAAAAGCCTGATCATTAAACATGGCTTTTACCAAATTTTGGCAATCGTCAAAATGTCCTTCTACCGCAAGATTATGAATATTTTTCTCGTTCACCCCTGTCATTTGACGACGCTGCACTTCTGACACTCTGCCGTGGGGGTGCAACATAAATAAATTGACGCGCTTGATTCCGCGCACCGCTTCAATAGCGGCCGAGCCTGTGTCGCCAGAAGTCGCACCAACGATGGTGCATTTTTCGCCGCGCTTATCAAGAAAGTGACCGAACAGCTGGCCCAAAAACTGCAGTGCAAAATCTTTAAAAGCCAGGGTGGGCCCCTGAAACAACTCCATAAAATAAAGCTGCTCATCCAGTTGCTTAAGCGGTGCGATCGCTGGATGATGAAACTGGCTGTACGCTTGGACACTAAGCTTACTTAGCTCGCTGTCACTTAAACTATTCCCAACAAAAGGGCGCAACACTTCAACAGTTAACTGAGAATAACTTAAGCTGCGCATACCACGAATTTCTTGCGCTGAAAATTTTGGCCATCGCTCAGGTACATATAAGCCCCCATCCGTAGCCAAACCAGCCAGCGTGGCTCCTTCAAAATCTAGGCTAGGCGCGTTACCTCGGGTACTTACATATTTCACTTTAATACGTTCTTGTTAATTGATAAGCCGATTATCGTTAACCACGCCATGAGCGCAAGGCCGATGGGTATATTCACAGCAATTCACCCCACTAATTATTATGAATTTATCCTTAACACTAGCCGACACACGGACGACTAAGCAGTCTATTCCAATACAGGAATGATACCGAGAAGTTGATTGTCATTTCTGTTCAAAGATGTTTTTAAAGAGTTTAGTTTTTTCCTCATTGAGTTGTTTTGCTACCTCATTATCAGTCATCTGATAAACGATATCGTCAAGCATTGTAAACGAGATGTGAGTTTTAAGATATGACTGTGCATTGGTCAACGATTTGAGTTTTTCATAAGGCGTCATCATGTTTCGATATGGATAGGTTTTGACTTGTTTTCCTTTGTTGTTAGTGCTGATCTGTGGGAAGAAACAAGGTCGGTGATAATTCAAATAAGGGTTAAGAAAGTCGGTGGCAAATTGATTAATCTCAGGCGCATATTTTTGCGGGATATGCATGAAGCCAAGATGCTTGCGCACGATGGCCCCATTGTTGCACTCAACTAAGGCATGGTCGTTACGGTGTCTAGCCCTGGATTGGGTCAACTCGATTAATAGCTTATTCAACAATCGCACCACCGATTGGTTAATGTATTCACTGCCATTATCGGCATGAAAGCCTTTAATCACAAAGGGGAACTGCTCTAGCATTTGAGTGAGAATAGGCATCAAGAATGGCTCTGATATTTTCTGTGTAGAAGACACGACTTCAAACGGGGTGATCTCATCAACGGCGTTGATATGATAGACCCCTTTAACCTTGTCCTTATCGCCCTGATGCACTGTATCTACACGGCTATAGCCAGGTTGACCTTCTGGCTGTGGCTTACGTCTTTGGCCGATAGAAGAAGGCTTGGAATGTGTCTTTTCAAAGTGACGGCGATTGTTCTGGTAGGGTTTAGATCGGCGTAGATTGTATAGATGAGAAACCGAGATACGTGCCAGGTTGGCATACTCAGTTTGCTCATAGACAATAAGGCGCGCTCACAGAGTTTCTTAGTGGCATGGCCTGATAACGTACCGTGGAGTTCATCCATATCTGCTAGAAGCTTAATGTCTTGATTGCTATAGCGTCTAGCAAAGCCCCTTGTGGCACGATGTCGCCACTGGATTCTACCGTGCTTGAGATAGCTGGCAGCCAGGCGTTTCACTTGCACATAAGAGTAACCGCTGATGCGTGTGATATAACGCAGCACAAGACCCTTATCGGCTCGACCCGGTTTGCTGTATTTGAAACGCATTAAGGTGCGTTTGATGAAATCATAGCGATTGCGTTTACCGTCGATTGCCAGATCGATTTCATCAGTGCCTTGTAGCAACAAGCGTGCCTTATCAAGGGTATCTATATGGTGGTCATTCATAATGGTATTCATTCACCATCATGAACAGAAATTAGATTAGTTCGGTATCATTTCCGATTAGAATCAGTCCCTTCGCTCAGTATCATTTCATGTTGGACAAGACTTAAGCTTGATTAAGGACCTCGTGGAAAGTATACTTATGCAAAGCTTATGGTTAAATTGTGGTTACACAATACATTTTTCTAACTTAGACTGGCTTTTACCGCTAAACAAAGAGATTTTTAACCGACTAGATCACCCCTTTGGGTGACGGCCGACTCATCATTTTCAACTCGTCGAGATTATGCAACTTGTATTAGACCCGCGTTCGGTTCGAACGGCCATAACCGCATGTATCGTTTTCACGATCAGCCTTTTTTCCAGCGTCTCAATGCCAAACAAGCTTCCGGGGTTGTTGTATGGCGAACAACTTGGTTGCTTGGCGATGAACATCTATCAAGAAGCCAGGGGTGAATCCACTCAAGGTAAAATGGCGGTCGGTGCTGTAACCATGAATAGGGTTAGGAGCAAACACTACCCTAGCACTATTTGTGAAGTGGTGTGGCAACCTAAGCAATTTAGTTGGACTAGCTTAAAAGTTAAATATCACGGCCCCACCAACGTTAAAGCGTGGGTGCAGGCACTAGGGCTCGCCAAGTTATTTATGGACGGCGGCGTGTGGTCGGGAGTCGGAGAAGCAACCCATTATCATGCGGTGACTGTCTCACCTAATTGGATGGACAGCGAGCAGCTTGTAGCACGTTACGGTAACCACCTGTTTTATACGCTCTAAACTCTACTAGGGCAGGTAAGTGAGTTGCCCGTTTTACGCACCACCACCATGCTAATTCAATAGCATGCACCCCAAAATAGCGGCGGTTCAACTTAATTCTTCAGACCAAGTCTCTGAGAACTTAGCTGTCTGCGCAAAATATATCCAACTAGCCAAACAACAAAATTGTTCGTTAGTTTTACTTCCTGAGAATTTTTCATGGATGGGAGAAGACAATCGCGCAATAACCTTCGCTGAGCCCCTAGGTTCAGGTGCCGTGCAAACATTCTTAAGCCAGCAAGCAAAACTGCACAAATTGTGGTTGATTGCAGGTGGGCTTAAGATTGTAGATTCTACCAAACCATCAGAGATGTTCACTAACACGGCACTGGTTTATAACAGCGAAGGCGAATGTGTTTGTCAATATGACAAGGTGCATTTATTTGATTCCGTAGTTTCTGAAAAGGAAGCTTATATAGAATCAAAAACAACCATACCCGGCAATAAAATAAGGCTTGTCGATACACCCGTAGGTAAAGTCGCTTTAAGTATTTGCTACGACCTGAGGTTCCCCTCTTTTTATCAACAGCTTCGTGATCTTGGCGCAGATGTGGTGGTGGTGCCCTCTGCCTTCGCTGTAAGCACTGGGCAAGCTCACTGGGAAGTATTGTTACGCGCACGCGCGATTGAAAACCAAGTCTATGTCATCGCAGCTGCACAAAGCGGTAAACACCCTGGCGGACGAGAAACCTTCGGACACAGTATGTGTATTGATGCGTGGGGCCGCATAACCGGCTCTTTGGTTAAAGGCAGTGGATTGATAAGCCAAGAAATTGACTTACACGCACTCACAAGCTTGCGACACAACATGCCCGTATTGTCGCATCGACGTAAAAACCTAAGCTAATTTGGACAAAAGCTTACTGGTAAATAAGGCGTAGCCGCGGCGTTCTCAGCCGCTAAAAGTTTCATTGACAATAGTTTTGCAAATCAGGATAATTCGCACCCCTTCAGGCCAGCACCCTTGCTGGTGCATTGTAAAATGAAAGGTAAAATGGGGCGTTAGCTCAGTTGGTAGAGCATCTGACTTTTAATCAGGTGGTCGCGCGTTCGAGCCGCGCACGCCCCACCATTTACTTACATTTTCAATATTCTAAATTCTTTGGTTTAACCGGAGAAAAATATGATTTTGACAATGATATCGACAAAAGGCGGAGTTTGTAAAACAACCTTAACCGCTAACCTGGGTGGCTTTTTAGCCGACAAAGGCAATAAAGTATTGATGGTAGATGCGGATATTCAACCCGCACTGTCATCATGGTACCCCCTTAAGCATCAAGCCAAGCATGGCCTCACTCACCTCATCACCAAGGCAAATACTGATGAGGTCATTTCAAAAACAGAACGAGACAACCTCGATCTCATCTATTCAGATGATCCTGAAGGTAGCCTACATATCTTTATCCAAGGTTGTGCTGATGGACGACTTCGACTTCGATATACCCTCAACCAACTACGCGAAAAGTACGATTACATATTAATCGATACACAAGGTGCATCTGGCCCCCTGCTTGACGCAGGAATATTTGCTGCAGATCTCCAACTTACACCCGTCTCTCCTGATACAGCCACTGTTCGTGAGCTTTCAAGAGGCACCATCAGGGCCATAGCAGCAGCTCGTGATTCTGCATCACGCATGGGCATGACTGTCGCGCCTTTGTATGCAGTCATGGCCAAGTACACTAATACGAATGATGCAAAGACTGTTGCTATTGGTCTAAAAAAGCTAGTGGGTCGCGGTATAACCCGGTTTCTTAATACTGTCATTCCGTCAAAAACGGCATATACAACTTCCGCCACCCTACAGGTCCCCGTGCATATTCACGACCCACGGCGAAAATCCAGTAAAGTACTCACTGGAGAAGACATTATGGTGTCACTGGCGGCTGAACTTATCAGCTTAAGAGATAAGGAGGTCTGATATGGCAAAGAAAAGCTTAAAAGACGCTGATTTAGATTCCATCATTAATGCGGGTAGTTTTAACACTAAAGAACCAACTGCTTTAGCTGATGCCGATCCAATTGCGCCGACTGCGATAAAGATCAACCTGGATGAGATCGAGCCGTTTGATAAAAACCCTCGTAGGGCCGCAAACAAATCGCGTGAGGCGATTAAAGACACCATCATACAACAGGGCATAGATGCCCTATCCTTTCCAGTCACAAGGCGACCTGGACAGAGTCACTACATACCTAATTCAGGTGGAAACACAAGACTCGATATAATGAATGAGTTGTATAAACAAACTCAGGATGAAAAGTATTATTGGATCAACACTACTTTTATACCCTATGTAGATGAGACAACATTACTAATCAATCATCTCGGGGAAAATGACAACAGAGATTCAAATATCTTTATTGATAATGCCCTAGGAATCCGTGAGACCTACGAGCAATATCTTAAAGATCACCCTGATGTAGATGAGATTAGCCAACGAGATTTTATCAATTTCCTTAAAGAGGCTGGACTTGGCTGTACACGCGAAGCCCTGCGCGCACAAAACTACGCCATCGATGAATTATACGCATACATACCTCAAGCGTTAGACAGCGGAACTGGAAGGCCACGAGTGGTTAGCCTAAAGAAGATTGAAACGATATTCGGTAATTATTGGCAAGCACAATCACTACCGAATGATGAGTTTAAAGCGCACTGGCGCACTGTGTTATCTCAAAATGATTCATGGGATAGTTTTTGTGTTAATCAAATAGAATCTGATATTTTAGATATCGTTGCTGAAAGAGTCATCACTCAGCACATAGACTTTCCAGGATTACTGACCAGAGAAGCCATCCAAGGTGAGGCAGAAAAACTGCATTCCAGGCCAGATGCCCAGATTGCAACCTTATCAGAAGAACCTAACTACGGTTGGCCAACAGATGATGAAGATAGCATTGATAGCAATAGTGATCACTCTAACGCGGCACCTTCATATACAAATTTAGCGGGTCCCACACTTTCTGATCTTGTCGATAAAGAACAAGTCGAACCCAGTAAAGCAGATGAGCAAGACGATGCAAAAATGCCAGGCATTCGTCCCCATCAACAATCTTCTAATGATTTAGCTTCCTTTAGAAACAAGTGCTATGCACTTTCATTAGACATAGCCACTGAGACCAGCTTGAGTGCTTTTATCAAACCACTGGACAGTGGCTTTGGGTTTTACATAGACGTTCCAGGTGAATATCTAGCAGATGAAATGGCATCGTACTGGTGGTGGAAACTGTTCCTGATCGCCGCAATACATACTTTCGATAACTTTGAGAAGTTACCTGAATCATCACAGTTTAGAAATATTGTAACGATCACTCGCAGCCAAAACCCTGCCATTGACAATGAAGATGTGCTCAAAGATGTGTTTACTCAGATTCGTAGTTCGATAGGTGAATTCATTTGCAGTTACGAGAACATGTTGCAAATGCCTTATATCTTTGAATCCGAATTCATATCTACATCCCTATTCGATAAATACCTCTCGCTATTAGCCACTCGTAGAACAATAAGTGAGAAATTTTCGATGGGTGAACTGTGGGACATCTAACAGAGATTGGGTTATGAGTACAAACAATCATAAATCCCCGCAGGAGATCACTAATTTACTGATGGATATGCTGATCTCGATTGTGGCCACGGGTAATCACAACAGCACTCTGGGCAATTTCTTCGGCTTATCTCATCTTCCTGATGATGATATCGCAGCCTTAAAAGCACTGACCAAGGAGGGCACCGAAGAAAGTCGCAGACGATTACGCAAGTCTGCGCATTCAATTATCAGTATCCGTTTAAACCGCAAGAACATCAGTGCAGCTTGTTCAATTATTTCAGACGATCTAGCGAAGAATAAGTTAATTGGCGACCTGATCAGGCGTCAAGCCCCTTATCCCATGATGTTTGAATATTTTGGACTCAACATAAACGAAGTATCAGGATTGCGAAAACGCCTTGGCGTGAAAATCTCAGGCGGCCGACCAAGTGAATTGTCTCAATCCGAGATGGAGAAAACTTACGCCAGCTACAAAATACATCAATCCCGTTATAGCCCTGATGTAGAACCCTATCGTGAAGCACGGTTATGTAAGGCCATTTATGACGATACCTTAAATATCTCGATGGCCAAAATTTATTCATTCGTATCAGAAATCACTGCTGTCCCGTTAACACTAAAGAAACAGGCCTGATTTTCTCTCAATTTGATAAAATACGTTTAGCGATAAACCGTTGAATCAAATAGGAAAATCAGACCATGTCACATTGTAATACCGTTCTAAATCAAATACTCAAAATTGTTCCGAGACATGAATTCGAGGCACTCGCAATTCAACATCATTCGGGGCGTTCATTCCGCAGAGCGTCTCGTTGGTCACAGTTCGTGAGCCTGACTATAGCTCAATTGACTGGCCGTCATAGCTTGCGTGATATTGTTGATAATGTCAGCACTCAATCACACCGCTTGTATCATCTTGGTAGTGCCGTGTTAACGCGGTCCAATCTTTCACGCATCAATTGAGAACAAGCCTTCGAGCCTTTATGAAGCGCTATTCTCTCAATTACTCAAGCGCTGTCAGAGCAAAACGCCAGGGCATAACTTTCGTTTCAAGAATCCCCTGTATTCGCTGGACTCATCTACCATTGATCTGTGCTTATCGGTTTTCCCATGGGCAGACTTTCGATCAACTAAAGGGGCAATCAAACTGCATGTAGGCCTGAATCATGATGGTTACTTACCTGAGTTTGTTAATATCACCGAGGGTAAATGTGCTGATGTTACTGCAGGCAGGAAAGTAGCTTTCCCGAAAGGCAGCATTGTAGTTATTGACCGTGGATACAACGACTATGCCTGGTATAAGCAATTGAATGACAAGGGAATATACTTTGTCACACGATTAAAGAAGAATGCTGCATACCGCCTTATCAAGCGACATAGTGTACGCAAGGGAACGGGACTTAGCAGTGATCAAACGATTGAATTCACGGGGGTCAAAGCAGCAAAGGAGTGTTCGATTCGATTACGCCGTATTGGTTATCGCGATGCCACTACAGGCAAGCATTATGTGTTTTTAACCAACCACTTTAAGCTCAGTGCTCAAACTATCGCCGATATTTATAAAGCCAGATGGCAGGTGGAATTATTCTTCAAGTGGATCAAGCAGAACTTAAAGGTGAAGTCATTTATCGGCACCAGCAAGAACGCAGTATTGACCCAAATATGGATTGCGTTATGTATTTACCTAATACTGATGTTCATCAAATTGCAGTCGAAGGCGGGCAAAACGATGCAACAAATATTGAGGGTATTGCAGCTTAATTTGTTTGAAAAACGTGATTTAATGGCACTGTTGCGAGGGGACCCGATGCATCACCCAAACCTTAATCCTAATCAATTTTCGTTGCTGTGAAAGTTAACGGGACAGCAGTGACTTTTCTCCTAAATTAATAATTCAACCGCAGGTTGTTTAGCTGCTTTTTTATCAAAAGTTACCGTTTTATCGCACCCTTTAGATTCGTGAGCCCTAGCTAACAGGTGATCAGGAAAATCAACATTTGATTTCCTGTAATCTGCTAATGCTCTCCAAACAATTTCAGGATTAGAAACCTCTAGCTGTCCAATTTGGAGCAGTTGCTCAATAATATTCGCTATCTGTTGTCTGCCTTGGCCGTAGTTTGTTTCTAACACCCAAGCGACTTCACACAAAACAATTTGTCCAATAAAACAGGGAGTCTCATCAGTACATTGATTCTCAATGAACCTTGATGCTGTTGCCGATTGCTTTTTATCATCCTGAACTAAATATCTGATCAGGACATTGGTATCTAAGCCTTTCAAGATACACTGCCCTTTGCCTTTATTGTGTTTTTCATATCTTTGATAGAAACTGGCATTGAAGGTTGAGACACAATCCCTTTTATGGTATTCATATTTTGCTTTACGGGTATAAACCGTACTTCACCAACATCGGTTGAGATAAAGCTGATCTTGTCACCTGATTGAAGATCATATAAAGAGCGTATATCTTTAGGTATAGTGATTTGACCTTTACTGGTTATTGTTGCTGTAGCCATAATATTAGTTTAACGCTGTTCATTAATTACATAAGCATACACCTTACATTGCAGTAAGGCAATATGTCTATTGATGCTTGGGCATACTAAACCACTAATGGTGGCGTTTTGGCCAACCAGATCAGCTCGACCGGGGCCAATACGGTGGCATAAAAGTCATGCCGGCAGCTCGACCTGGCTCTGAAGGAATGTATAACGGTGGCATTATTAATAGGTCTTGGGACAAATTTCTCATATCTCTTAGTTAAGCAATGACGACGATTTAAGATAATCAATGTCAGCTTGATACTTTTGCGAATTAATGTCTCGATACTCTGCAGGTAAACAGCCTTCATACGTTGCGCTATCATCTAGTGAGTTGTAATGACAAACCAGTATATTGTCAATTTCTGCGCGGGTTAGTTCGTTAGAAACTGCCGTTGACTCCGTCGCATGGACTATGTCAGTGACTAAAAGTGCTGTTAATAGTAAAATGTGTGCAAGCTTCATTTATACATTCCCTGCATTATCATCCGAAACAATCCCACCTTCCTTTGCTTCGTTCTCGTACTTAATACGGTAGTAAATTTCTTCCCGATGTACTGGCACATCATTCGGTGCGTTGATACCAATCCTAACTTGACTGTCACGAACGCCTAAAACAGTTAAGCGTATATCATCACCTATATGGATTGACTCTCCAATTCTTCTAGTAAGTATTAACATTATGTAACCATTTAGCCTAATAATTTCAATAGGTGTATTTTCTTATATTCACTTGAATAATACAAGTTTTAATCAAAATATTACTCTTTATCTAAAAGTAATTTAACCGCCCTATCCACAACTGAACCGTATGACTTTTTATCTATTGCCAGGCTATTTATAGCCTCAGAAGTTTCAGGTAGCACCTTAAGCGTTCTAGTTATTCTTGCAATCTCATTAGGTTTACGTCCCGCCCCCTCACGTCTGCCTCCATGCTTATACACAGGCTTGTGTTTTGTTGATTTATTTTGCTGACCAGAGCGCGCAGGGACAGCACGGTCTTGACCCAGAGATAGGTCGCTGGATGCCTTTTGATCTTTATCTGCCATTGATTAGAAAAACTAATTTAAAACCTCTCAATATACACACTCCCGCGATCACCAAGCTAATGCATGAAAGCACTGCACCGAAGCTGCCTAAGAATCTAATAATGTAAAAAACTAACTAGCCTTTCGGTTCGTGGTCTTTAACGTCTTTCCAACCCCAATAAGCCAAGTATCCAAAAACAGCAACACAACACGCAACGGTTACAAAAACGATAATATGGTTAAACATTTTCTATTTCCTCTAGTAATTGATTCATGCGTCTAAAACGTGACAACCCAAATAAGCCACTCGAACAAACAACCAACATCCCACCGAAAAGTATATACCAAACCTTATCAGTGTTATTAACTAGCCAACCAGACAGCCCCAACACCACGGCAATCGCCGCGAAAAATAGTTGCTTTTGAATGGCCAATTCCTCTTTTAATCTATCTAGTTTCGGCATTTTCCCCAGACGTCAGGGTAGTTGCACACATTTTAATTCACAAGGGGCGGCGGAGAAATACTCATGCCGAAATATAGCGTAGAACGAAGAGAAGCTGTTTTATCTAAATTATTATCATCAAATAGTCAGTCCTTCGCAGAAATATCTAGAGAAGAAGGAATCAGTGTTCAAACCTTGTATGATTGGCGAAATAAAGCCAGACGATCAGGAGTTTTAATGCCTAATAGTGATTCATCTAATCAGTGGGATTGCCAAACTAAGTTCACCGTAGTTCTTGAAACTGCTGCGATGAATGAACAAGAATTATCTGCGTATTGCCGAGAGAAAGGCCTATACCCTACTCAAATAACGCAATGGCGAGAAGCTTGTATTAATGGTGTTGATGAGGCTCTCATTAGCCCTAAAGTTGCGCGCGATGAAATACGTGCGTTAAAAAAAGACAAGAAGAAGCTAGAAACCCAGCTGCGCGGCAAAGATAAAGCCTTGGCTGAAACGGCCGCATTATTAGTATTACAAAAAAAGTTTCAGGCGCTTTGGGAGGACGAGGAAGTATGATTACGACTCAGACGCGCATTAAAGTAATCAATGATGTTAATGAAGCAGTAGACGCAGGTTCAAAGCGTTCAGGTGCTTGTGAGTTGGTTGGCCTTGCCGAGTCTACGCTTAGACGTTGGAAGCCAAAAGGAGAAGATAGTATCCGCAGTGATCAACGTCCTTTGGTAGAAAAGCCAGTCCCTGGCAATAAACTAAGCGAGCAAGAGCAGCAACACATTTTATCGATATGTAATGAATCGGCATACAATCATTTGCCGCCGTCGCAAATAGTACCGCAGTTGGCTGACAAAGGTATTTATGTGGCCAGCGAGTCTAGCTTTTATCGAGTTCTCAAGGCGCATGGGCAATTGAAGCACCGCGGCCGCGCCAAACAAAAGCAGTCCCGAACACCCGATACTCATATAGCGCTAAAACCTAATGCTGTGTGGATGTGGGATATCACCTATTTGGCGACGCGTACTATTGGCAAGCATTATTACCTGTACATGGTAGAAGACCTTTACAGTCGCTATGGCGTTCACTGGGAAGTACATCCTGTTGAAAGCGGTGAATTAGGTGCGCAGTTGATGTCTCAGGCGGCTCTAAAAGTGGCCAGCTGCGATGGCATGCCCGTCTTACACAGTGATAATGGCAGCCCAATGAAATCGTTCACAATGAGAGCGAAGTTAGAAGCATTAGGAATAAAGCCCTCTTACTCAAGGCCAAGAGTAAGCAATGACAACGCTTATATTGAATCCATGTTTAGAACGGTAAAGTATTGCCCTGCGTGGCCTTCTCAAGGCTTCGATAGCTTAGAGGCCGCCCGCCAATGGGTGGGTAAGTTTATGCAATGGTATAACGAAGAACATCGTCACAGTGCTATACGCTACGTTACACCTGGCCAGCGTTATCGCGGTGAAGATAGTGCCCTATTAGCAAAACGAGAAGTTGTTTATCAGGAAGCTAAAGCAGCAAAACCTAATCGGTGGTCTGGCCAAACCCGAAATTGGCGGCCTTGTGGTGCGGTTGCGCTGAACCTACAAAAAGAAGTATTATTGGTTGCGTAGGAAAATGTGCAACTACCCTGAAAATTGCCGTTTTCTATCTCGTAATTAATAATGAAGGTTTGTAAAAACACATATCCAAACTTATGACCGTATAGGCCAAGGAAGCAATCAGGCTATAAATCCACGGCTTTAATTTGCGGTTCTTACTTATGATTATACTCACAATACCATCAATCAATTATTTACGGGTAGCTTTACGATGTGCACTTAAAACTTTCTTCGCGCTGTCTCTTAGTTCGCCTTTAGGTGTGAAATAACGGTACAGCGTAGGGGCTGAAACCCCTAGTTCTTTACATAGCACTGGTATGGACGTGTCACGATTTGCCATTGCAGCTTGAGCCAAGCGTATTTTGGCTGGCGTGAATACAGGCTTACGACCACCAAACCTGCCACGGGCGCGAGCTGCTTGTAATCCAGCTTGCACACGTTCTGAAATAAGATCACGCTCATACTCTGCCAAAGAAGCAAATATACCAAAAACCATTTTACCCGCTGGTGTAGTGGTATCAATATCCGCGCCCTGCCCTGTTATTACTTTAAAGTTGATCTCTTTTTCAGATAAACCATTAACAATATTAACTAGGTCACGAAGCGAGCACCCCAAACGATCTAGCTTCCAAACCATTAGGGTATCGCCAGAGCGCAAAGATTTAAGGCACTCTGTTAAGTAAGGCCGATCTGCTGTTTTGCCTGTTGCACGGTCAGAGTAAATTTTATCCTTTGGCACACCTGCTTCGATTAGCGCATCGAATTGCAGGTCGAGTGATTGTGAACCGTCAGACTTGGATATTCGCGCGTAGCCTATTTTCATATCAAAAACAGGTGTTTTTAAGAAAACGAAATAGTAGTGATAAACCCATCACTTCATTATATCAAAACCCATATCAAAATATAAGTTTCATCACTGCTGTCCCGTTAACACTAAAGAAACAGGCCTGATTTTCTCTCAATTTGATAAAATACGTTTAGCGATAACCCGTTGAATCAAATAGGAAAATCAGACCATGTCACATTGTAATACCGTTCTAAATCAAATACTCAAAATTGTTCCGAGACATGAATTCGAGGCACTCGCAATTCAACATCATTCGGGGCGTTCATTCCGCAGAGCGTCTCGTTGGTCACAGTTCGTGAGCCTGACTATAGCTCAATTGACTGGCCGTCATAGCTTGCGTGATATTGTTGATAATGTCAGCGCTCAATCACACCGCTTGTATCATCTTGGTAGTGCCGTGTTAACGCGGTCCAATCTTTCACGCATCAATGAGAACAAGCCTTCGAGCCTTTATGAAGTGCTATTCTCTCAATTACTCAAGTGCTGTCAGAGCAAAACGCCAGGGCATAACTTTCGTTTCAAGAATCCCCTGTATTCGCTGGACTCATCTACCATTGATCTGTGCTTATCGGTTTTCCCATGGGCAGACTTTCGATCAACTAAAGGGGCAATCAAACTGCATGTAGGCCTGAATCATGATGGTTACTTACCTGAGTTTGTTAATATCACCGAGGGTAAATGTGCTGATGTTACTGCAGGCAGGAAAGTAGCTTTCCCGAAAGGCAGCATTGTAGTTATTGACCGTGGATACAACGACTATGCCTGGTATAAGCAATTGAATGACAAGGGAATATACTTTGTCACACGATTAAAGAAGAATGCTGCATACCGCCTTATCAAGCGACATAGTGTACGCAAGGGAACGGGACTTAGCAGTGATCAAACGATTGAATTCACGGGGGTCAAAGCAGCAAAGGAGTGTTCGATTCGATTACGCCGTATTGGTTATCGCGATGCCACTACAGGCAAGCATTATGTGTTTTTAACCAACCACTTTAAGCTCAGTGCTCAAACTATCGCCGATATTTATAAAGCCAGATGGCAGGTGGAATTATTCTTCAAGTGGATCAAGCAGAACTTAAAGGTGAAGTCATTTATCGGCACCAGCAAGAACGCAGTATTGACCCAAATATGGATTGCGTTATGTATTTACCTAATACTGATGTTCATCAAATTGCAGTCGAAGGCGGGCAAAACGATGCAACAAATATTGAGGGTATTGCAGCTTAATTTGTTTGAAAAACGTGATTTAATGGCACTGTTGCGAGGGGACCCGATGCATCACCCAAACCTTAACCCTAATCAATTTTCGTTGCTGTGAAAGTTAACGGGACAGCAGTGAAGTTTCATATACCCAATGAAAAACAAAAAGAGAATATTTGACCGCTCATATTGGAAACAGACTTGGCAGGCATTGAATTTGCGATTTGGAGCATTGGCTTATATTATTAGTTTAATGAAGATGTCAATCACAATTAAAGATTTATGAATATACTTACAATCCTAGAAGTTGCTACAGATCTAATCCCTGCCTGTGTATCTGCTTTCGTAATAATATACATTAGAGAGTTACACATTTTTTGGATTACGCAACATTGGGTATGGACTTTTTGTCTAGCAAGTTGACTCATTGTCGTTCCACACGATATATCGATGATTAGCATTAGCCCATTCGTCGTCAATTTCAATCAGAATGGCACTGACTAATCGTAACCAAGCCTCTCGGTTAGGAAAGACTCTGACCAAGCGGGTTCGCCGCTTAAGTTCTTGTTGAACCGTCCGTTCAACCTAGATAAATCAGTTAAACGCGGAAAAGACATGTAAGCAATTGAAGTGCATAGTGAAATCAAAAAAGTCGCGGTCACCTTATTGGTGATAAGGTTTTTTTTAATTTTGCTAGGTGCATCAAGAGCTTGCATGGACTTTCGTGTTTTAACTGATTTATCTAGGTTCAATGCGGCTGGAGGTTCGCATTTTCTTTTGGTGTCTATCTGGCAAGGCAAACACATTTAACCCTTCAGGCACATTGTTTTCTAGCCACTGCGCCCAGTGAGCATGCTTTTCCTGGTACTGGCTCACAAGGACTTTTAGATTAACCTGAGCAGCTGCCCTATTGGGTGCATTCCAAACACTACGCAGCTCACCACCAATGCGCTGCTTGATCTTGTGATTGGGGGCATGATGCATTGCATTCTGCGCCAGATGAAACTGGCAACGCTGCCAAGGTATACCTGGGAACACTGCCTTTCTAGCGGCTTTTAAGCCACTGTGATCATCACTGACAATAAACTCAATACCATGTATGCCCCGGTCAACCAAGCCTTTGAGGAACGCTCGCCAGTTAACCTCGGCTTCATTAAGCGCCATTGCCGTTCCTAATACGCAACGCCGTCCACAAGGCAATACACCCACCGCACTCAACACCGCCATATCAATCACTTGGTGGCCCTCACCCACCTTTTCATAACGCGCATCAAGGATTAGGTAAGAGACTTTACCCAACGGACGATCACGCCAGACTTTTAACGCCTCATCCATGCTTTGGTTAGCCCGTGAGACCGGTGTAGAGGAGATGCTTTCAATACCCATGCTCTGCATGACTTTTTCGACTCGGCGCGTGCTAACGCCCGTCACGTACATTTCAGCAACGGTCAGCATCATCGCACGTTGGCTGCGTAAGCCGCGTTCTAGCGATTGAGGGTAAAAAGGTTCATCAACGTGTTGAGCGGTCTTTGGGATACGCAGATTGAGCGTACCGGCTTGCGTATCGATACGCTTATCCTGGTAGCCATGGGCAAACCCTGGCCGGTCTTGACTATGCTCATAGTGTGATGCGCCTGGAAACGGCTCTCTTTCAATCTTCATCGCCTCATTGAGCAGTGCGGTGAGCACGGGGCGCATGGCATCGGGGCCTTCTGAGATGTGTGTTCCACTACTACGTCAAATACGTTATTGTTTGATTGGGTCATTTGGGTGTCTCCAGTATTTTAATTGCTTAAAACAGGGAACGCACAAATGGCTCAACTTACAAGACACCAAGATAGAAAATTTGAATAAATCAAAAATTCTAAAAAATTCCCCCTAGGGGGAAAGGCCATACTGCTCTATCTAATATAAAAGTCCATACCTGAAGTTACAGTATCATTTTTTGGCCTACCCCGTTGTTATTATCTCTAATTCCACTACACACTTTTATCCAACATAAATAAAGAACAATTACCCTATATGTTTAGCGATGGAATCAGTATTTTTAATTTCGGCAATGGTTTTGGTATTCCTTGGTATTATGAGTGGAACTTTATACCGATAATCGCAGTGATTTTGCTTGCGTTCCAGATCTACCTAATTCGCACCAAAGAATGGTAATTACAGATAAAGATACACTTTTTGTCATATCAAACCTTCATCGCCAAACCCGTTCGACTCTTGGTGTGGCCCGCGCAGTCTATCAGTCTATTCCAATACAGGAATGATACCGAGAAGTTGATTGTCATTTCTGTTCAAAGATGTTTTTAAAGAGTTTAGTTTTTTCCTCATTGAGTTGTTTTGCTGCCTCATTATCAGTCATCTGATAAACGATATCGTCAAGCATTGTAAACGAGATGTGAGTTTTAAGATATGACTGTGCATTGGTCAACGATTTGAGTTTTTCATAAGGCGTCATCATGTTTCGATATGGATAGGTTTTGACTTGTTTTCCTTTGTTGTTAGTGCTGATCTGTGGGAAGAAACAAGGTCGGTGATAATTCAAATAAGGGTTAAGAAAGTCGGTGGCAAATTGATTAATCTCAGGCGCATATTTTTGCAGGATATGCATGAAGCCAAGATGCTTGCGCACGATGGCCCCATTGTTGCACTCAACTAAGGCATGGTCGTTACGGTGTCTAGCCCTGGATTGGGTCAACTCGATTAATAGCTTATTCAACAATCGCACCACCGATTGGTTAATGTATTCACTGCCATTATCGGCATGAAAGCCTTTAATCACAAAGGGGAATTGCTCTAGCATTTGAGTGAGAATAGGCATCAAGAATGGCTCTGATATTTTCTGTGTAGAAGACACGACTTCAAACGGGGTGATCTCATCAACGGCGTTGATATGATAGACCCCTTTAACCTTGTCCTTATCGCCCTGATGCACTGTATCTACACGGCTATAGCCAGGTTGACCTTCTGGCTGTGGCTTACGTCTTTGGCCGATAGAAGAAGGCTTGGAATGTGTCTTTTCAAAGTGACGGAGATTGTTCTGGTAGGGTTTAGATCGGCGTAGATTGTATAGATGAGAAACCGAGATACGTGCCAGGTTGGCATACTCAGTTTGCTCATAGACAACTAAGGTGCGCTCACAGAGTTTCTTAGTGGCATGGCCTGATAACGTACCGTGGAGTTCATCCATATCTGCTAGAAGCTTAATGTCTTGATTGCTATAGCGTCTAGCAAAGCCCCTTGTGGCACGATGTCGCCACTGGATTCTACCGTGCTTGAGATAGCTGGCAGCCAGGCGTTTCACTTGCACATAAGAGTAACCGCTGATGCGTGTGATATAACGCAGCACAAGACCCTTATCGGCTCGACCCAGTTTGCTGTATTTGAAACGCATTAAGGTGCGTTTGATGAAATCATAGCGATTGCGTTTACCGTCGATTGCCAGATCGATTTCATCAGTGCCTTGTAGCAACAAGCGTGCCTTATCAAGGGTATCTATATGGTGGTCATTCATAATGGTATTCATTCACCATCATGAACAGAAATTAGATTAGTTCGGTATCATTTCCGATTAGAATCAGTCCCTTCGCTCAGTATCATTTCATGTTGGACAAGACTGTTAGTAGGGGGTTTGCGGATTTAAGTATATAATTCCCTTAATATTACTGGAACCGCGTCACCAGAGTCGCTAGCGACACCGCCTAAGATGAGTTTGCGTACCTCCGCGGTAAAGTGGGGGTTGATGGTCCAGTCGGGCTGGTCGATCCAAGCTATATTGACGGCTTCTATAGGGTGGCCTACAAACAAAAATTCCATATCGGAGCGAATATCTACTAGTAAGGTGCTAGAGTCCGTACTGGTTAAGTCGTAAGCTTCTTGTGGGCTTAGTTCTTTAGGTTGGGAGTTTTTAGACATTCTGAGAGCGCAGCGTAACTCACGATTTTAGTTTGATATTTTCGAAGCACTCATTTTTTGAGCTATATTTGCCCAGTTTCGCGTATTCGATCATCATTTAGTCACTATTTTATCAATTCGAGCACCTAAGCCATATTAAAGGCACAACTATCCAGCATAGTGCCAATCAGGCAAGCCATACAAGCTTAAGAACTTAGCACCTTTACGGATATTCGCTGCCATCGCCGCTAGGCCGTAAACAGTCTGGTTCTTCGCTAGCCCCATGAACCGAGTGCGAGCTAAACCATAATGCTGCTTGTAAGTCGCAAAG
Source organism: Candidatus Poriferihabitaceae bacterium (assembly GCA_965237485.1). Taxonomy (GTDB): domain Bacteria; phylum Pseudomonadota; class Gammaproteobacteria; order Arenicellales; family Poriferihabitantaceae; genus JAAELZ01. The sequence goes on from CBDEFQ010000009.1 coordinate 546,230, forward strand.
AGCCGTTCGCCACCTGCTCGCGTTACCGCAATAACTGCATTACGGGTACGGTCTGCATCTGACAACGGATTACCTCGATAGCCCTTGCGTTGAACCTGATCATCAATTCCAAGTTGCTCCAGTTTATCTCGCGTCTCCTCAGAACTATACGCCGCATCAGCATATAGGGCAGTCTCATCGCCCAACAGCAATTCATCGCGCAGTTGGCTGTCATGAACATGCCCTGGCGTCACATTCTGGCACTGAACAAACCCATCCTCATCAACTCCCGTATGCACTGAGTAGCCATAGGTAGACTTCTTTCGACCTCGGCTGTCATTTTTGACATGCCAGCTCGCTTCAGGGTCTCGCTTAGGCGTCCCATCTTTGCCGTTACCATTTCCAGAACGAGCCGCTTCTATAGGTGTTGCATCTATAATGTTGATGCGCCCCTTGCTCATAATAATGTTCTTCGCTTCAAGTTGACGATTGATCTCACCTAGCAAGCGATCCCACAGTTCGTGCTCCATTAACTGGTTACGAAAGCGCCCAAGGGTCGAAGCTTCAGGTACATCGCCGCCTAACTCAAAGCGGCAAAACTTACGAAACAATAAATCTCTAAATAAGCACTGTGCTAACTCCCTATCCGACAGTTCATACCAAATTCCCAGCATCAAGCTGCGGAACAAACTAAGTAATGGATAACTAGGGCGGCCAGTAGTGCCAGCATAAATAGATGAAAGCAGTGTCTCTATTTCGCTCCAATCTAATAGCACTTCTGTATCATCAAGACTATGCAGAATTGGATGATCCAAATCTGATCTTGATACTAATAAATCTCGTTGGGTGGCGAATGGTTTTTGCATGCCTAATTTTAACAAATTATGTAGATACTCGATGAGTTATGCTGCACTCTCATTCTGTCAGTGTCATGTATTTGCTAAGAATCATATAGCCAAGCCTTAGGATAATGTCAACGGTTATTAGGCGTTTGGGTGCAGGGTAATTTCACGGCGCTGTTGCGGGCTTTTCCAGAAGTGGACTGTGAAGTTGTCAAATGATTGTTTGGTAGCGAGTGCCGCGAATAATCTTTTTGTCGCTATTGATCCGGTATGAAACCCCGTATCTACGGCCGATGTATTGCGCATAAATTGAATTGGTGAACCCGCACTGGAGCAGGCCTTAAACAAAGCTTCTTTATACGTCCAATATTGCAAGAATAATTTTGCGCGATGTTCTTTATCGCTTTTTTGCAATCGTTTTTGCTGCTCGTTGGTGAATACGCGAGCAGACATCTTTTCGAGATTGTCAATGGCGCGATGCTCTTCAATGTCAATGCCCACGGGCTGCGTGCTTAATGCGCACGCTATAAAGTGGGGGCTGTGTGTTATGCTGATATAGCCGTTCCAGCTTTCGTTAAGAATGATTGGCGTATCATTGTTTCGTTCTTCGAGATTCCAATCTGTAAAAGGCACGGGATGTTGTTGTGATAGGGCGAGGCGCAGCAATAAGCGACTGATAGCGAATTCGCGTTGTCGTGCTTCTGCTAGCTTTGAATAGTGCTTGCGCTCAGAACGGCTAAAGCAACCTATCGTTTTGTCTAACGCTTGATTAGAAAGCCATGCAGCGTTAACTATGCAAAAATGAATGGTGTCCATTCTAGAAAATTATTTCAACTATTATGTTAGTCTAGTAACAACATGATCGGGGCAATATTAAACATACCCCCAGAACTACTAGATCCAAGCCCAGAACTAGCGTAGGGGTTTTGCCCAACGAAGTTTCCGGGAGGAGAATATTGGCACACTATTAATGTTGAAGTTACGCCGCTAAAGATAACTTTGTTACTGTCGTCCCTTAGTGGGCTACAGACTTGCACTGCGCAGCCTACTTGTGTTGTGTTCTCCCACATAACTGGGTGTAGTGACCACAGCTAGGTATTTCTGGTGGTGATAAATTACATATTTCACTGCCACTAACTGTGCCGTAAGTGTAGCCCAATGCTTCCACAGCAAAAGCATTGACTGCATCCACTACAGTCCAGCTGGTTCCAGTGCCAGCAAAAAGATTTTCGCCTACATCTGCGGTGCCAGAATGTGCATATTTGCATTGCGAAGTGTAGCTAGTGGTCGTGCTGACCAAGCTAGCACTTACAGTTAAATTGGATAGCGGTGTGCTAGGCCGGTATTGCTGAGAAAAATCGTAAGTGGTGTTGCCAAAAGCACCTAAATTGGTCAAGGTTTTCCCATCACTCAGAGCATCACGGATTACGTTGTGACTGTCCGCATCATCTGCTCTGGTTTGCGTAGACAAGGGGAAGATCATGAAAACAACAAAAATACGTAAAGCATACATTGGACAAAGCACTAGAAATAAATTGCAGGCAATCCAGAAATAGTGCCTTATTTTAGCGTTTTTAGCAAAACAATAACTGTAACGTAAACTAAAGGCTATAAAAGAAAAACCCCGCAAACCGAAGTAATGCGGGGTTCATTTCTTCTTGAGGGAAAGGAGCTTACATCATACCCCCCATTCCACCCATGCCGCCGCCCATGCCACCCATATCAGGCATCGCTGGAGCTGCGTCTTGTGGCGCTTCTGCAACCATCGCTTCTGTTGTGATCAACAGTGCTGCGATAGAGGCTGCATTTTGCAATGCAGTACGTGCCACTTTAGTCGGGTCAAGGATGCCCATCTCAATCATGTCACCATATTCGCTAGTCGCGCTATTGTAGCCGTAGTTACCCTTGCCTTTTTTAACTTCGTTAAGCACTACAGAGGCTTCGTCACCAGAATTAGTAACGATTTGACGTAAAGGCTCTTCGATCGAGCGGCGCACAATATTGATGCCGACATCTTGATCAGCGTTGGCACCTTTTACTTTGTCAAGCGAAGCGATAGCCCGCACAAATGCACTGCCGCCGCCAGGAACCACACCTTCTTCTACCGCTGCGCGAGTAGCGTGAAGCGCGTCTTCAACACGGGCTTTCTTCTCTTTCATTTCTACTTCAGTCGCCGCGCCAACTTTGATAACGGCTACGCCGCCAGCTAGTTTAGCAACACGCTCTTGCATCTTCTCTTTGTCGTAATCGGAAGTCGCTTCTTCTATCTGCGCGCGAACCTGGTTTACACGGCCTTGAATTTCTTTAGCTTCACCTGCACCATCAATAATAGTGGTGTTTTCTTTAGTCATCTGGACACGCTTGGCACTACCCAAGTCTTCTAAAGTCGCGGTTTCTAGGCTCATACCCACTTCTTCAGAAATTACTTGGCCGCCGGTTAAAATAGCGATATCTTGTAACATAGCTTTACGCCGGTCACCAAAACCAGGTGCTTTAACCGCGGCTACTTTAACGATACCGCGCATGTTGTTCACAACCAGAGTTGCGAGTGCTTCGCCTTCGACATCTTCAGCCATGACCAATAGTGGACGCCCTGCTTTGGCCACTGCTTCTAAGATCGGCAGTAAATCACGGATGTTTGAGATTTTCTTATCGAAAATCAATAAGAATGGTTCTTCCATCTCAACAGACATGCTGTCTTGGTTGTTGATGAAGTAAGGAGATAAGTAACCACGGTCGAATTGCATACCTTCAACGATGTCTAGCTCATTATCAAGGGCTGTACCTTCTTCAACAGTAATAACCCCTTCTTTGCCTACTTTTTCCATTGCTTGAGCAATAATGTTGCCAACAGCATTGTCGCCGTTTGCTGATACTGTGCCCACTTGCGCTACTTCGTTGTGGTCAGTACAAGGGCGCGAAAGCTTAACTAGGCTATCAGTCACAACACGAACCGCTTGGTCGACACCGCGCTTAAGGTCCATTGGGTTCATGCCTGCTGCCACAGCCTTCATGCCTTCACGAACCATCGCTTGCGCTAGAACGGTTGCAGTGGTTGTGCCATCACCGGCGATATCAGAAGTTTTTGAAGCCACTTCTTTAACCATCTGTGCACCCATATTCTCAAACTTGTTTTCAAGCTCGATTTCTTTCGCTACAGACACTCCATCTTTGGTGATGGTCGGTGCGCCGAAAGACTTATCTAATACTACATTACGGCCTTTTGGGCCTAGTGTTATTTTAACCGCGTCGGCTAAAATGTTAACACCTGCTAGCATGCGTTGGCGTGCGTTTTCGCCAAACTTTACTTCTTTTGATGCCATTGAGTTTTCCTCTTAATCTTTAAATTGTTTAGTGTAATAGGGCTAAATTAGCCTTCGATAACAGCCATGATGTCGTCTTCGCGCATCACTAGAACAGTTAAACCTTCAACGGTTACTTCTGTGCCAGAAAATTTGCCAAACAACACGAGGTCACCGACTTTTACGTCAAGTGGACGAACGTCGCCATTTTCAGCGATTTTGCCGTTGCCAGCAGCAACGACTTTGCCTTGAACCGGCTTTTCAGTTGCAGAATCAGGTAATACGATGCCGCCAGCTGAAGTGCGTTCTTCTTCTACGCGTTCAACAACGACTCGGTCATGAAGAGGACGAATGTTCATTCTCTTGGTCTCCTAAGGTTAGTTAATAAATTGTTGGTTAAATGAGTTTAAATCCATCCGACGTTGTCGGTCTTACATCTGGTTAAAATCACATCGTTTAGAGCAAAAATTAGCACTCTTGCTCAACGAGTGCTAATCATAGGGATTGAAGTTTGAAATACAACAGCTAAATTGTAAAAAAGTGCTGTTTTTGTAATTAATTGCGCTGTTTAAAGCGTAAAGCTAATCGTCTACCTCTTTGTGATCGATGTCGATGATTGTTGGTCGGTTACCATCGTCTGGTCCTCGATTTTGGTTAAAGCCTTGCGACATCATCGGGTTGCGCTTGGCAATACGAGTTATGATCAAACGACGCAGAGGGGGCGTAAGTAATACAAAACCAAAAGCGTCGGTGAAAAACCCAGGTGTTAGTAGTAGTGCACCTGCTACCACCAATGCGACCCCTTCCATCACCTCAACCGCGGGTAGTTTGGCGTGTGCTAGCCGCGACTGCGCGCGCATTAAGGTCGAAAAGCCTTGTACCCGCACCAGTGCTACACCGATGACGGCGGTTAGAACAATAATGGCAATGGTAGTAAAAGCACCTATCTGGTTGCCAATCTGAATCAGCAAATATATTTCAATGATCGGGACAATTATAAATAGTAGTAGTAAAAAAGCCATTCTGGGCAGGGGGGTTTTATCGCGTTAACGGTACAATATAATGCTTTTTATACTAATTACCATAAGTTATTACTCCGCCGGGATAGCCAAACATTAATATTCAAGAACTTGATCAAGATGTTAAGGTCTACACAGAGGATAGAATTAGTATGCCATGTAGGCATCATGGCCCTTTCACATAGTTACCGAGTATGCAATTGAGACAATATCTTACTCCTGTTCATTTTTGGCTAGCAGCGATACTGAGTCTTTTAGTTACGACAAATGTCACAGCACAAGATGAAGAGTTATTAGCCCCAGAAGAAGCATTTGCTTTTAGTGCACAGCTAAATGGCAATGTGATTGATGCAAAGTGGCTAATTGCTGACGGTTATTATATGTACGCTGATAAGTTTAGTTTTTCCGTTGAGGACTCACAGGCCGCGCTAGAGGCTTTTAGTTGGCCCAAGGGTAAAAGTAAGAATGACCCCTTGTTTGGTGAAGTAGAAATATACGAAGACAAGGTACAAGTCCAATTACCGCTTAGTAGTGCCGTACAGCAGATCACCCTTAATGTGCGTGGGCAAGGTTGTAATGAACCAGTGGGAGTATGTTACCCCCCTATTGGCCACTCATTGCAATTGGTTGCGGGTATTGCGGCAACTGGCATTTTGGATAATCCTGCTGGTCTCGATATAGGAGCTGGCAATGAGGGGTCAAGCTTGGACTCCGAACTTGGCAGTTTAAGTGAGTTGCGTGATTTGTTGGGTGCGCAAGCGGCCGAGAGCGAATTCCTGCCAGTAGAACAGGCCTTTGATTTATTGGTGACGCCAGAAAGTGAGAACCAATTACTTGGCAATTTTTATATCACCGACGGTTACTATCTTTACCAAGACAAAATAAAATTTAGTGTTGCAGGGATGCCTGCAGCCGAGTTGCAATTTCCCGCTGGTAAAACCAAACAAGATGATTATTTTGGTGAAGTAGTTGTGCACCAAAAAGACTTCGCCTTACCCATTTTGTTGGCCAATGCAAAAGGGGGGAAGTTGACGATTGACGCGGAGTACCAAGGCTGTGCTGAGCAGGGTATTTGTTATCCGCCGGTTCAAAAATCCTTTACTTTGTCAATGCCATCGCTGATACAAAGTGTACAGGCTTCGCACTCATCAGACAATATTTCTGCAAACACCGATTCAACCGCTCCTCCTGTTGCCTCGAAGTCAATTTGGTTGCTATTGTTAGGCGCGTTTGTTGCAGGCATTGGTTTGACGTTCACGCCTTGTGTTTTGCCATTGATACCCATCTTATCCAGCGTAATTGCCGGTCAAGGCGAGCAACTTTCAAAAGCTAAAGCGGCCTGGCTGGCGGTTATTTATGTATTAGGCACAGCCGTTACTTACGCCCTGATTGGCGCTTTTGCGGGTGCCACTGGGGATCAATTACAGGCCTATTTTCAAAATGCTTGGGCAATTGGGGTGATGGCAGCAATCGTTGTTTTGATGGCGCTCTCGATGTTTGGCTTGTTTGAAATACAAATGCCCTCCTTTATTCAATCGCGCATGCAAGAAAAGTCACAAAGCATTAAGGGTGGTTCTACGCCTACGGCGTTTGTTCTCGGTTTACTCTCAGCGTTGATAGTAGGTGCTTGTGTTTCACCTATATTAATTTCATTCTTGGGGATAGCCATTGCCAAAGGTTCGGCGAGTTTGGGTGCGATCACTATGTTTGCTATGGCCTTGGGCATGGGTATACCCTTAGTGTTGCTTGCTTTGGGCGCAGGCCACTGGCTTCCTAAAGCGGGCAAGTGGATGGACAGCGTAAAATACGCTTTCGGGGTGATGTTACTTGGCGTTGCGATTTACCTGCTTGGTGCTTTGCCACAGGTGCCAGTGTTACTGTTGTGGGCGGCTTTGTTTATTGTCGTAGCTATCTATTGCGGCGCAACGCAGAGTTTAGCTGAAGGGGCTGGTGGTTGGTTTAAGCTCGTCAAGGGCTTGGGCACATTATTATTGATTTGGGGCGCGTTGGCACTGGTGGGTGGGCTTTATGGTCAGCGAGATATTCTTAAACCATTACCGAAAAATTTATTCTCAGCACAAAGCATAGAAACGTTAAATTCAGATGCCTCGGTAGGTCACTATTTCAAACGCGTAAATAACGAATCAGAGCTAGATGCACAATTAGCCCTTGCCCAATCACAGGGTAAGTTTGTGCTTATAGACTATTACGCTGATTGGTGTGTCGACTGCCTGCGTATGGAAAAAACCACCTTTGCGGATGTCAGAGTGCGCAAAGAGTTGGATGCCCGGTTCATCGCACTCCAGGTCGATGTGACGGACCCCAATGATGCAGACAAAAAAGTGCTAAAACAACGTTACGGCGTGTATGGTCCTCCCGCGATGTTGTTTATTAACCCGCAAGGTGAGCAACTTAAGGATAAGAGCTTTTACGGCTACAAGGATGCTGAAGCGTTTTTGTCGTATATCAATGTGCTTTAAAATACGGTATACGCGGTGATCGAAGTACAAGCCATCTCGCCGCTACGCGATGACGTGCGTGCTCTTGTGGCCGAGCTAGATCACTATATGGCACAAATGTATCCATCCGAAAGCAACCATTTTGATCCGGTGGAAACTTTAGTTCACCCCAGTGTGTACTTTGTAGGCTTATTCGACGGAGAGACTTTATGCGCAATTGGCGCAGTTAAAGCGATGAATGATGATGGAATATATGCTGAAGTAAAAAGAGTTTATGTCACCCCAAATTACCGTGGGAATGGTTTAGCAAAAGCCATGATGGAAGCACTGGAAGATTATTTGGTGAAAACGGGTATATACACCGTTCGCTTAGAAACTGGCATTTACCAGCCTGAGGCGGTTGGCTTATATGAAAAACTCGGTTATCAAAAACGTGGTCAATACGGAGCCTATGACCCTGATCCCTTAAGTGTATTTATGGAAAAACAGTTGCTCGCTAAAACCTAATGCCAAAAGTGCTCAAGCTAACCTTTATTTATGTACTTATTGGCGCTGGTGGATTACTCGCCGGGTGGTTTTTTGCGCAGCACTTCGGTACTAAGTCTACCGCTGCGGTAAAAATAGATGCCGATCATTCGCAAACATTACCCGACTTACTTTGGCAAGATTTAGACGGTAAATCACTTAATTTGCGACAGTATCTTGGCAAAATATTGATAGTAAACCACTGGGCACCGTGGTGTGAGCCGTGCCGTGAAGAGATACCCTTATTTATGGATATCCAATCTGCAAGAGCACAAGAGGGCATACAATTTATAGGTATCGCCCATGATTCTCCCGGCAATGTGATGCGCTTTGTTGATTCAATGCCGATTAACTACCCGCAAGTATTAGCGGGTGACGTGCAAGGCGCAGAGTGGATGGCGTCCTTGGGAAACCCCGGTAGTTTGCCGTTTACGGCTATTTATGACCGTGATGGGAAGTTGATCGGTAAAAAACTAGGCTTACTTTCAGCAGAGCAATTGGAAGAGATAATCTCGCCCGTAATGTAGCTGTTCTATGATCTTAGAAAGCTCAATTGAACACAAAAGTCTGCACAACTTCTTAATATGCCTAAGAAAGTCAAAAAAGCGCTCATCACCAATAAGGTGACCTCGCGTTTTCTGACTTACTTCACTGCTGTCCCGTTAACTTTCACAGCAACGAAAATTGATTAGGATTAAGGTTTGGGTGATGCATCGGGTCCCCTCGCAACAGTGCCATTAAATCACGTTTTTCAAACAAATTAAGCTGCAATACCCTCAATATTTGTTGCATCGTTTTGCCCGCCTTCGACTGCAATTTGATGAACATCAGTATTAGGTAAATACATAACGCAATCCATATTTGGGTCAATACTGCGTTCTTGCTGGTGCCGATAAATGACTTCACCTTTAAGTTCTGCTTGATCCACTTGAAGAATAATTCCACCTGCCATCTGGCTTTATAAATATCGGCGATAGTTTGAGCACTGAGCTTAAAGTGGTTGGTTAAAAACACATAATGCTTGCCTGTAGTGGCATCGCGATAACCAATACGGCGTAATCGAATCGAACACTCCTTTGCTGCTTTGACCCCCGTGAATTCAATCGTTTGATCACTGCTAAGTCCCGTTCCCTTGCGTACACTATGTCGCTTGATAAGGCGGTATGCAGCATTCTTCTTTAATCGTGTGACAAAGTATATTCCCTTGTCATTCAATTGCTTATACCAAGCATAGTCGTTGTATCCACGGTCAATAACTACAATGCTGCCTTTCGGGAAAGCTACTTTCCTGCCTGCAGTAACATCAGCACATTTACCCTCGGTGATATTAACAAACTCAGGTAAGTAACCATCATGATTCAGGCCTACATGCAGTTTGATTGCCCCTTTAGTTGATCGAAAGTCTGCCCATGGGAAAACCGATAAGCACAGATCAATGGTAGATGAGTCCAGCGAATACAGGGGATTCTTGAAACGAAAGTTATGCCCTGGCGTTTTGCTCTGACAGCGCTTGAGTAATTGAGAGAATAGCGCTTCATAAAGGCTCGAAGGCTTGTTCTCATTGATGCGTGAAAGATTGGACCGCGTTAACACGGCACTACCAAGATGATACAAGCGGTGTGATTGAGTGCTGACATTATCAACAATATCACGCAAGCTATGACGGCCAGTCAATTGAGCTATAGTCAGGCTCACGAACTGTGACCAACGAGACGCTCTGCGGAATGAACGCCCCGAATGATGTTGAATTGCGAGTGCCTCGAATTCATGTCTCGGAACAATTTTGAGTATTTGATTTAGAACGGTATTACAATGTGACATGGTCTGATTTTCCTATTTGATTCAACGGGTTATCGCTAAACGTATTTTATCAAATTGAGAGAAAATCAGGCCTGTTTCTTTAGTGTTAACGGGACAGCAGTGGACTTACTTATTCATATCAATTAGTTGCACATCTTTTTTGCGTTCAACTGAGTTTTCTAGGATGATGAACCAAATTAGTTTGGATTATTTTACAAACGCCATTGCAAGTATAGCCATCGTTATAACTTGGCTCTTCACTCAGCGAGACCGCAGCGGAACTACTACGCTTGAAAATACGTCGTTAAAGCTTCACTCAAAATGCGGGGCCACATAGTGGTAAATAAACATAAGCAGTGCTTTTTGCCTAGTCTTTGCTACGCTCGCTACGTTATGCACAGGGCATCTCAGCATTAGTTACGATCTACTTATGGCAAAGGCAAAAACCTAACAACGCCTCACCAATTATAGGCGCAGAAGAGCTGCAAGCGAAGGAGCTGAGCGTATTCAGCGCGGCAAATTCAATTTTTAAGGCCTAATGCTTGTAATTAATTGCAGCAATTCCCGCTATCGCCTAAAAAGGCCAGTGAAATCAGAATCTCTCATAAAAATGCTTGTGTTGGCTTTGTTACGGGGAATCGGGTTTCTCCTGCTAGCGTGAGGCTTGCTAATTTGGCTTGGTTTACCCTGAATAAACACTCACTCTAAACTGCTTCCGTCACGGCCTCACTAAGAAGTATTATAAGCAATCGGCCCATTCGCTTTTATCCCATACGCCATCGCGCATAATATCGCCTCCCAATGTGGAATCAAGTGATTTAGAAATAGTCCGCGCAACGATTCCCACAAATTACGTTTACTTTGTTTGCTCTGTTGCGCTTGTCGAAACAGCGGACAACAGCGTTGTTGAATCTGATCAATCATAAAAGCAAGCAACATCAACGACGCGAATACCGTCGACAAATGCTTATGGCCGTGACCGAAGTTGTGTTCAAAGTGATAGCCTTGGGTTTTCAGGGTGTTAAAGGTTTCGTTTTCAATCTTCCAGCGCGCTCGGGCTGCGCGCATAATCTGAGTCAGATTGGCATCCGACAATGGGATGTCAGTTACCCAGCTAAAGTGTCGTGTTTTGCCATTTGTTGTGGTTTCCCAGACTTCTAGGAAATTAGCTTCCAACTCAAAATGGCTATCATTCAATGGTACGCCGTTGGCGTAACGAAAACGCCGATGAACCCCTGCTTCATCTGTTTGTTCAACGCATTGTGTTTCTTTGGTGTGCTCAACCCAGTCAAATAGAAAACCATGATCGGATTCTTTAGCTCCGATAATAAAACGATGATTCAATGACTTAAGCAGTTTAATATGAGGTCCGTTAGACGCTAAACCATCCTCGATAACGATCAATTTCAAATGCGGATGCTCCCGCTTTAATGCGCTCAAAAAACGTTTCGAGGCATTACGCTCACAATCATTCTTATTGCTCCCATCCGCCTGCATGATCGGCTCTGGCGCAAACGGAAATACTTCACGATGATCAGGATGCACCAACACCCCGCAAAGCATCTGATGATAATACGTCACCCGCCCATCGCGGTGATGCTTTTCACAACAGTTGGCGCAATGAACCTTTGAGGAGGAAAAATAGCCCGTGCCATCAATTGATAATAGATAGTGACCCGCCAAATAATCGAATCCCTCTAAACCTTTGCCGCGTTGAAGGTTGGCAAATAATTTAGTAAACGCTTTACGTAACGAGACTGGGTCAACCTCGTCCAATCTTTGGCGCAACCAGCTATCGCTAGGAGCCTGCTTAATTCCATATAGTGCACGCAGGTTCTTACGGACTAATTCTTCTTTATCTTGAGGCTGATCAAATTGGAGTAATGATGGGTATTTTAATGAAAACACCGCAACACCAGACATAAGACAATCAACAAGAGGTAAAGCTCGGCTCGCTTTAGTATCCTTTATCGAATCAAAACAGTGACGAACGGCGCTAAGTAACCCGGGGGCACTCAACTGTTTACGCAGTGACGGTTGGGGCATCAGTCTTACTTATTTTATGAAATAGTGCTGATATCTTACTAAAAGCAGACGAAAGGTTACGAAATAATAATTGTAGAGCCTCCGTAGAACCGCTTATTTACTCAGTTTTTAGATCTAGCGGGAATTAATTGTAATGCGAGTGAGGTTCACTTATGATCGCGTTTTGGTGGGAGTATGATGCTTTAATCTGAAGGTATTATTAGTTGATTGGAGTCAGTTCTTGGTATCAAAGCTTGATAGGTCACAATGAGAACTAAATGCAAAAAAGGGTTTTATTTTAGGCAATATATACTGGCTATTGGCTTGACCCTGTGTTTTCCATTCTCAGGTTTCGGTGCAGAAATCAAGGTTAGCACTGCTAACGATGCTTATCAATACGATGCAAGTATAGTCGGTATTAAGAATACTGGCTTACCTAGCAAAGGGATGGGCACCTATGGAGACACGGGAAAGGCTGCTTCAGAAAAAAAACTTGCCGACGCGCTAGTCATTGTACAAGAAGGAATCCGCAAACAAATGTGCGATCAGTTTCCTAAACGAAATTTATGCTCGGTTCTGCCTAACGATAATACGGACTTTAGCGAGCAGTTTGTATATATGTTTTTGCTAGCCGCTGCTCAAAACTCTTTTGATATTTTTTCATGGCAGTCATTTATTGCCATGAACTGGCCAACGGGTGGCGATGCGCTGCCGAACAAAGAAGTGATCGGTAGTTTGCCAGCGTCACCTAGAAGATGGATGGCGTATCGAACGCCCCAACAACTGTTTAACCCAAATGCACAAAACTCCATTTGTGCCAGTTATGATGACGATACTGATCAACTTTCATATCGAGACCGATCGGTTTTTACAGTCTAGTGGCTTGCCTCTTATTGACAGAAATAATAATTTTGTAGTTTACGATGTTCGAATCAATGATGTATTGGCGGATTACATTATCGACAATAATCTTCTTACCCATCAAGGCCAGCAAGCGTATTTAGATTCTGGGCAGGAAATTGATTTCCCTATGGGATACTATGACAACCCGCTGACTAAAAGAGGCGGACTTCCTGGTTCAGCCGCGATAAAAAGCGCATGGAAAGTAATCGATGTTGACTCGGGTGATGACCCCAGTAAATACTATACGGTAAACGGACGTATTTCCGTGTCAAAGTCGCAAAGTGCGAGCGGGGAACCATTTTGCTTGCGAGTTCGTCTAGGGTTGGTGGGCATGCATATTATGACTCGAACACGCAGTGGTAATGGAAACAAGTGGATATGGACTACATTTGAACATATAGACAACGCGCCACTCGCGACGAATGCCAGAAAGCCACAAGATATGCTTCATGAAGAGTTATTTGAAGGTGGCTGCCAAGCTCCCAAAACACTTGAACGAGAATACAGCTTTTTCTCAGCGCAATGTCCAGATTGCAAAACGAACCAGTATAGAGGAAGGGAGTGGAAATGGGCCTTGCATGCACCTCATGCACGCTCGGTGCAACAAAACCCCATAAATAAAGACCCAAGTGGTTCGGTGTTGGGAGATATTTGAGGGTACCCGGGTGGTGAATCGTATCTGGCAAAAAAAATTAAAAGGGACGGTTTGGGCGTATTACCAGACCTTGTCCGCGCAGTGGAAAGGAGCTAATCGAGATGCGATGTTTCCCGAAGGTGAGGTGCCAAGGTTTCTAACCAACACCAGCCTAGAAACCTACGACCAATATAGCTCGACGAGCTCTTGTTTAAGCTGTCACAGCTCTGCCAAAACATTAGCTGGCCAAAACTCAAAATTTAGTTTCCTCTTAGGTATGGCAGATTCAACGATGAGCGCTAAATAATCTACTGTTACTGTTCGTTGCTTAGCACGCTGTAGCTGGCTTCATTTATTACTGCTTTGTGTGATGTGAGCAGGTGTGCAAGCGATTTTGGCAAAGGATGGTTCATTAAGTAACGGATTAGTAAATTGCGGTTAGACGTTTTGGGAAGATGCGTAGCTTTACTCCTAGTTAATAATTGTAAGCACAGCATATTATTTATGTACGACCGTATCACTGGCGAGGTAGAGTTGAGCAGTTTTTTTGTACGTTGTATTGCCTCTAACTCACGCTCAACGCGGCGGTCAAGCTGGATTTTCTGTTGAAGTTCGATACGTGCTTGCGCTAAGGGTTTAAAAGATGTGATTTCAGTGGCATACATGATGTGCCAGCCTAATTCAGACTGAAAAGGTTTGGATATCTGTCCTATAGGCAAGCTAATTTTTACCGCCTCCATCTTGGTGATTAATCGATCAAACCCTAAGTCCCCTCCCGACTTTGAGCTGCGGTAGTCTTCTGATTCCGTCGACGCGACTTTTGGGAAATTTACTGATGTCAATCTAGTGTGGATGTCGTTTATCCTTTGCTTTGCACGAAATGCATTCTGGCCCGATACTTTGATAAGTATATGTGAAACACGTTTATTCCCTACTAAGTAATTGTGGCTATGAGGCTGTACGAGATAGTAGCCAAACCGTGTTTTGATAGGGCGTGAAACAGCAGAGATTGGCGTTTCGTAGGCAGCAGATTCGAGGGGGTATATTTTTTCAAATACCGTGAAATAACCTAATGATCCGGATGATGTTATCTCGGATTTAAATTGTGCACCTGTAAAATTATCAAAGCTTAGCCTACCAGTTTCGATGCGAAGTTTGATTTCCTTAATAGTACTTAGAGCCTTCGACTTATCGTTTTCAAAAGGCACAAGGAGGTGGCTTGCCTTAACCATGCCGCGCTGCCTAAGAAAGGCCTCAATTAACTTCCATGTTTCAATATCCTTATTTAAACGGCCGTTTAAAAGAGCCTGTTTGGTTCGCTCTGCGAGCCCTTGTTTAAATTTTTGTGATTGATGAAGTCTTTGTTCTTTGGCAACTAAAGCCAACTGTTTCAGTTTTATCAGTGCATCAAAAAAATCACGTCGTTGTCGCATTGAGGTCGTGGCTGAAGTAAAACCCGCATCCTTCCAGTTTAGAGCAGCGGTAAGATACTCAGACTCCAAGATTGAGCCATCCTTGAACGATGCGAGCTCACGGTCCGTAAAATCCGCGATGATCGCAAATGTAGAGGTGGATACAAAAAAATAGCCTGTAAATAAAGATACCCATAGCAAGTGACTCTGAAATCGCATGTGTTGTATGTGTGTTTAAGGCATCACTTTGTCTATAGGAAATTGCAGCTAGCTTTGGTGTTAGAATGTTTCGCCTGTTTAGGTAGATGGTACACCAAAGATGAGTAAACTGAGAACAGCGTCTGAACGAATGTTGACTATCGATTGCAAGCGCGGTTTGCTTTGGCGAAGGCTCATTTTGGGCTTGGCTCTAGGTATTTCTACGGGGTTGCCTGCCACGAGTTCACATCGATTTGATAGTGCTACTGTCCCTCCTAGCCCCTTTATGATCAACAATGCTAAGGCTAGAGGTTTGCCAGAACCAGTCGGGCAGCCTGGCGTTGAGTTGCACGGGGAATTGATGCTGCATCAGGGAGAAGGCCCGTTTCCGGTGGTAATATTATTTCCTAATTGCAGAGGCTGGTCTGCGGTAGATACAGATTGGCCGCAGGTCTTGAATAGTTGGGGTTACGCGGCATTGAGTGTTGCTTCTATTGATTCAAGACCGATGAGCAAAGCGACATGCAGTCGATCAAAACACGGTGCTGTGGGTTCAACTGATGTGGTATTTGACGCCATTGGGGCAATTAAATACGTGCGCGGGTTGGACCACATTGATGCGTCACGGATTGCGCTGATGGGGTGGGGATTTGGAGCAACCGGCGTATTAAAATCGGCCAGTGCAGGGGGTTTTTCGCCTTTATTTAAAGAGCGTGCAAATGCCGTTATTGCGTTTTATCCAAGCTGTGAAGTGGATTTTAATTTTCACACGCCAGTGCTAGTATTAATTGGTAGAGAAGACAAGGTATATCATTCGGTGCTTTGCGAGACCATGCAAAGAGAATTACTAGATGGCTCTGCGGCATTTGACTTAGAAGTGTATCCAGAGCTCGGGCATGATTTTGATCTAAACGAAGTGTTAACTACAGAACTCAAGTCCGTCATTCAAGGCCGCATCAATGTATATCTTCAACATCACTTTGATGGTGCTTGACGTTAGGAATTAGGCTTTCTTCGGAAATTAATGAAAACAATCTCTTGGCAATTTACCAATATACGATCGTAAAGGTCGACTTATCGGTAAGAAATTGGGTTTACTGCCCGCGCAACAACTAGAAGACATTATTCAGCCGTCCTTGTAAACTTTAGCTTATCTGAGATTCAAGGCAATGCAGCATCTGCTGCTTGTACAAGCTTTTATTTTGTTAATTTGGTGCTAGAATACCGATATGACTACCACGAAAACCACTACAGCTACGAAAGCCACTGGAGCCACTAAAGCTACTAGGGCCACGAAAGCTACTGGAGTTACCCCCATTGTTGGTGTTGAAGAGCTACAAGCGGACAATGCGCGGCTGCGCAAATTGCTCAGCGAATACACAAATGAGAACGCCAACAAAGCGATAAAAAAGCGCAATCAAGAACATGCGTTACGACCTTATCAGGCCGAGCTAATTAAAATGCACAATTATCTTGAGCAAACCAAACGCAGAATGATCATCGTGTTTGAAGGACGTGACGCTTCGGGTAAGGGTGGAACAATTCGTAGGGCCAGCCGTTATATGAATGAAAAGCGTTACCGCGTCGTGGCACTGGGCAAGCCCAGCCAAATGCAGCGTACGCAATGGTTTTTTCAACGTTATGTAGAACATTTTCCACGTGGTGGTGAAGTGGTGATGTTTGATCGCAGTTGGTACAACCGGGCGATGGTTGAGCCGGTTTTTGGTTTTTGTACACCCGAGGAGTACACCCACTTCATGAAAGGTGTAGTAGGTTTTGAAAAAGATTTGGTACGTACAAGAACAATACTAGTTAAACTTTATTTTAGTGTTACCAAAGAAGAACAGGCCGCACGTTTTAAACGCCGTAAGACCGACCCGTTACGTAACTGGAAATTAAGTGAAGTTGACCTACAGGCACAGGAACGTTGGGATGACTTCACCAATCAAAAGTATGAAATGCTAAAACGCTCACACCGAGCAGAGTCCCCATGGACGGTGATTCGTTCCAATGACAAGTTTGAGGCGAGGCTCAATACTATTCGGGTAATACTCAATTCCGTGCATCACGAACGTGGTGATAAATCTCTAGATTATGTGCCAGACCCGCAGTTTGTAATTTCTGGATCAAGGGAGGTGGAGTTGATGGAAGCAGAACGTATAAAAAGTGGTAAATTTACTCACTAAAATACACTTCCTTTACCTCCGAACACCTTGCGCTCAGATCGTTATTTGCACATAATCGACGTTTGTGTAATCATTTCTGGGGTCGATAAACACTAAAATAAACGGCAGATTAAACCATTGCGGTTTTCTGCCAAGACACTTAAAAACTAACCTGGAGAACGAATAATGGTAACAAAACCAACTAGCAAACCTAATAAACCTAGCAAAGGTAACAAGACTCGCAAGGCTGAATATGAGAAGGAGCTTTATCGATTACAAGTTGAACTCGTTAAGTTGCAGGAATGGATCAAACAATCAGGTGAGCGCGTTGTGGTTATATTTGAAGGCCGCGATGCGGCAGGCAAAGGAGGTGTAATCAAGCGCATCATGCAACATCTCAATCCGCGTGCAGCAAAAGTCGTTGCGCTACCAGCGCCTACCGAGCGCGAGAAAACCCAATGGTATTTTCAGCGCTATATCGCTCATTTGCCCGCCGCCGGTGAAATGGTTTTGCTTGACCGCAGTTGGTATAACCGTGCCGGGGTAGAACGTGTGATGGGGTTTTGCTCAGAAGAAGAATATCAAGATTTTATGCGCGCATGCCCAGAGTTTGAACGGATGTTGATTCGGGGTGGTATTCGGGTCATCAAATATTGGTTTTCGATCAGTGATGACGAGCAGGAAAGACGTTTTCAAGACCGCGTGTCTACCCCAACCAAGCGCTGGAAATTAAGTCCGATGGATTTAGAATCCAGGGACCGTTGGGTTGCCTATTCAAAAGCCAAGGACGCCATGTTTAGTTACACTGACACCAAGCAGTGCCCGTGGTATGTGGTGAATGCTGATATTAAAAAACACGCAAGGTTAAATGCAATGACACATTTCCTATCATTATTTGATTATGAAGATTTAACCCCTGGTAAGACTGCTTTACCGGCACGAGCAGAGGCCAAGGGTCACTACGTGCGCTCACCATTTGAAGAGCAAACTTTTATTCCTGCTGTTTATCCCAAAGAGTAAGTATTGAATTTCCTCAGACACACTAACAGGAGTGTTGACCTTTTTTAACGAACTCAGTATAGTCGCCGACCCTATTTTAGGTGGAGCTATAAACCGTGGTTTTAGCTCGCTAAAATCAGGTGTTCGGGGCATAGCGCAGTCTGGTAGCGCGCCTGCTTTGGGAGCAGGATGTCGGGAGTTCGAATCTCTCTGCCCCGACCAGTTTTACTAAGTTGAAAGTGAAGGTTTTATCACCATTATGTTCAACTTGTTAGGCGCCCGTAGCTCAACCGGATAGAGCAACGGCCTTTAAGCCTTTAATGCCTCATAATTGATGAGCGTGTTTAGCAGATAGGAGCCTTTTCGGGGAAACAAAACCCGTTAAGTGGAGGACACTGTATCGGTGAAACCTTAGAGTTTTAGTTCATTAAAACTGTGGCAATACCGAGGAAACCGCGAGGTGCAGAAGGGTATCGTTTTGCTAACGCATAACGACGCGGTATGCACTGAATTGTCGGGATCCGTAGAGACTATACGTGTCCCACCTGAGATGGTGAAGATATAGTCCAGACCCCAAACGGACGCTTGTTGTTTAGCGTTTGGCGGCGAAAGTCGTAGTGGGTAAGCTAAGCCGTAGGTTACAGGTTCGATTCCTGTCGGGCGCGCCATTATTTTGATGGCTTTGTGGGTGTCACAGCACATCCGTACATACATCTTTATGATGTAATATGGTGAGCGTAGCTCAGTTGGTAGAGCTCCGGATTGTGATTCCGGCGGTCGTGGGTTCAAGCCCCATCGTTCACCCCATATTTGGTTGCTAGGGCCACTACCAAGGTACCTAGCAAAGTTGAAAATTTTTACGCGAGAGTGGCGGAATTGGTAGACGCGCTGGTTTTAGGTACCAGTAGGGTAACCTGTGAGAGTTCGAGTCTCTCCTTTCGCACCATTTTCCCCTATCTAGGGTGTGTTCACCCCCTCAATTTATTTAATTATTCAAATACTCTAATTACGATGGAAGTATCAGTCGAAAAGCAAGAAGGCATCGGCCGCAAATTATCTATTAGCGTTGCCGCAGAAGAATTCGATAAACAGATTAATGCTGAACTGAACAAGTTTAAAGGGTCTGCAAAAATACCGGGTTTTAGGAAAGGTAAAATACCCGTAAAGATGTTGGAGCAACAATTTGGTGGTCAAGCAGCACGTAACGCGATGGACACCTTAATAAATCAGTATTACCCACAAGCTTTGCAACAAGAAGAGATTGTTCCAGCGAGCCTTATTAACATTACCCCGACCCAAGTTGAGCGTGCTAAGGCGTTTACGTTTGAAGTGGAAATTGAAATATTCCCAGAGGTAACTGTTCCAAGCTTAGAAGGCACTGAAATTATCCAAGCCGAAGTTGAGGTGGTGGACGGTGATATTGATAGAACTTTGCAAACTATTCGCGAGCGCAACGTATTCTATACACATGCGGACAAAAAGGCGCAAGACGGCGACCAAGTCTCAGTAGATTTTGTTGGCTCTATCGACGGTGTGCCTTTTGAAGGCGGCGAAATGGAAGATGCACAGATCGTGTTAGGTGCGGGTCAATTTTTGCCGGACTTTGAAGCAGGGGTAATGGGCGCAAAAAAAGGCGATGAGCGCGATGTCCAAGTATCGTTTCCAGAAGACTATCAAAGCCAAGAAGTCGCAGGTAAAACAGCTGACTTCTTGATCACTGTTAAGCAAGTAAGCGTTGGAAAATTGCCAGAGCTTGACGACAAGTTCGCACTCGGCATGGGCGTAGCACAAGGCCTTGATGAAATGAAGGCAGAAGTGCGCAAAGGTTTAGAGCGTGAACTAAGCCAAAAGCAACGCACCAAGATTCGCAATCAGGTGATGGAAGTGCTAGCTGCTAGTGAAGATTTTCCATTGCCTAGTGCGATGGTAAATGAGGAAGTGGAACGTACAATGAGCGAAATAACCAAGCAGCTTGAGTCCCAGGGTATGCCCGCTAGGGATTTCGTTAAGCGAGAAAACTACGAGGAGGAATCTAGAAAACGCGTTAAGTTAGGCTTGTTAGTTCGCGAAGTTGTCGAGTCAGAAAAAATTGAAATCGACAATGAATTAATGAAACAGCGCGTTACCGAAATGGCGGGCAGTTATTCAGAGCCGGAAGCCTATGTGCAGCAGGTGATGAATGACGAAGCGCAGCGCAACCAAATTGGCGGAGTGATTATGGAAGAACAAGTAGTTGCTAAACTACTTGAGACTGCTAAGATCAAAAAGGTTAAGCAGTCCTATGAGGAATTTATGAATGACTAGATTTGATCGACCAAACTTGAGAGACCTAACGTCAATGACCGGGCGCGAATTGGCCCAAGAAAATGCGCACGCCAATGTCGAGGCAGCTGGCGGCTTAGTGCCGATGGTAATTGAAACCACGGGTCGTGGTGAGCGGGCATTTGATATCTATTCGCGTTTGCTCAAAGAGCGCGTCATCTTTATCGTTGGTCAAATAGAGGATTACATGGCCAACTTAGTGGTTGCCCAATTGCTGTTCTTAGAATCAGAAAACCCGGAAAAGGATATCTCTATTTACATCAATAGCCCTGGTGGTTCAGTTACCGCGGGTATGTCGATATACGACACGATGCAATTTATTCATTCAGATGTGAGCACCGCCTGCATCGGACAAGCGGCAAGCATGGGCGCTTTGTTATTAACTGCCGGGGCCAAGGAAAAGCGCTTCGCTTTGCCGCATTCACGCATCATGATTCACCAGCCACTAGGCGGTTTTCAGGGTCAAGCGACTGATATAGATATCCACGCTAAAGAAATTTTGCGTGTTCGCGACGAGCTTAATCAGATTATGTCCAGCCATTCAGGTCAACCGATTGAAACGATCGCGGCTGATACTGAGCGAGATAACTTTATGAGCGCTACAGAAGCAGTGGCCTATCGTTTGATTGACTCTGTGTTAGATAAGCGTAACGCCAAGGCATAGTAAGACCGGCAATAGCTGGTAATTGCGCACATTTGTATTCCCAATAAAGTACCGATAAAACCTTGAAATAACAGGTCGAACTGCCACATACTCGGTTTATCTGAAAATTTATAATAAATAGCACGATCAAATGGCGAAAGATAAGGGGCAAGATAACGAAGACGACAAGTTACTGTACTGCTCATTTTGCGGTAAAAGCCAAAATGAAGTACGTAAGCTGATTGCTGGACCTTCGGTGTTCATCTGCGATGAGTGCGTTGATTTATGCAACGACATTATCCGCGAGGAAGCCGACACGGAAGATGATCCTGAAGTTAATGAGGCGCACACTCCTTCACCGCAAGATATTCACGCCATCCTAGACGATTTCGTTATTGGTCAAGAAGATGCAAAGAAAGTGCTATCGGTTGCCGTATACAACCATTACAAACGTATTTTCAACGAAGATCCAGACGAGGATGTAGAGCTTTCAAAAAGCAACATCTTACTCATAGGCCCGACCGGTTCAGGTAAAACCTTATTGGCTGAAACTTTAGCGCGACAACTCAATGTCCCGTTCACCATGGCCGATGCCACAACGCTAACCGAAGCGGGTTACGTAGGTGAGGACGTTGAAAACATCATCCAAAAGTTGCTACAAAAATGCGACTATGACGTAGATCGTGCGCAGATGGGCATTATTTATATTGACGAAATTGATAAGATTTCGCGCAAATCAGATAACCCATCCATCACCCGCGATGTGTCAGGTGAAGGCGTGCAACAAGCTTTGCTTAAATTAATTGAAGGCACGGTGGCATCTATCCCACCACAAGGTGGGCGCAAGCATCCTCAGCAAGAATTTTTGCAAGTAGATACGCGCAATATTTTGTTCATTGTGGGGGGCACTTTTGCGGGTTTAGAGAAAGTTGTGCAGCAACGCACCGAAAAATCTGGTATCGGCTTTGGCGCCGAGATCAGTGATAAAACCGCGGAAGACCGCTCAACTGAACTGTTGAGTAGCCTCGAGGTTGAGGACTTGGTGCGTTATGGTTTAATACCTGAATTTGTCGGTCGTTTGCCAGTGCATGCGGTACTAGAGGAACTCAGCGAAGAATCATTAGTACGCATATTGATAGAACCGAAAAATGCCTTAGTGAAGCAATACAAAAAGCTGCTAGAGTTTGACGGTGTCGATTTAGAATTTAGGGATGATGCCTTAAAAACTATTGCTGAAAGAGCCAAAGACCGCAAAACAGGTGCACGTGGACTGCGTTCCATCATTGAACGAGCCTTACTTGAAACAATGTACGAGTTACCGTCTTTAGATGGGGTAAAGAAAATTATCATCGACAAATCTGTAATCACCGAAGGCACACGCCCTTTATTTGTTTATGAAGATAAAAAACAGCGCGCTGAAGCTTAATTTTCGCAGCGCAGTACTCAGCAGATTCAAGCACACTGGCTGAATCTGATCTAATTCAAGGGCTAGCGCCGATCGGCGTAAGCGATGCAAGAGTACTAATTTTAGGCTCTATGCCTAGCGCAAAATCTATTGCGCAGCAACAATACTATGCCCATCCGCAAAACGTATTTTGGCCAATCGTATCCGACCTTTTTCAGTTTGAGCTATCGCAGTCCTACGCAGAAAACGTGTTAGCCCTAACAGTTAACAAGATCGCAGTTTGGGATGTGTTAGCGCAGTGCGAGCGTAAAGGCAGTTTAGATTCGGCCATCGTTAGGGGAACTGAGGTGGTTAACCCAATTGGTGAGCTGCTTGAACAGTCGCCTGGCATTTCGATGATAGGCTTAAACGGCGGCGCAGCGTTTGCCTTGTTTAATAAAATGCATAAAGCCTTACTTGCAACTGTCGATTTAAAAGTGGTAAAGCTCCCCTCGACCAGCCCTGCGCATGCGGCAATGAATCTAGTGCTAAAACGGCAAGTATGGGCGAGATTGCTTGAAATCGATTCGTTTTAACCTTGCCTAATTAACTAAGTATTAAAAGCTAATCCAGCGCAAAATTGATCTCATGCCAATGACTACAGCGATTGATATCCAAGATTTGCATAAAACTTATTCAAACGGTTTTGAGGCTTTGAAAGGGATCGATTTAAAAATCGAGTCAGGGGATTTTTTTGCCCTGCTCGGACCGAATGGGGCTGGAAAGTCAACCACTATAGGCATTTTGTGTTCTTTGGTGAATAAGTCGAGCGGCAAGGTCGCTATTTACGATGCGGATATTGACACCCATTTCCCCTTAGCGAAATCTTATCTTGGTGTTGTGCCGCAAGAAGTCAACTTCAGTGTATTCGAACACCCACTACAAATCGTGATGCAGCAGGCGGGTTATTATGGCCTAAACGTTGATGTAGCAGCCGAGCGGGCAGAAAAATACTTGCGGAAATTGGGGCTGTGGGAAAAGCGCTATGATATATCGCGCACATTGTCTGGCGGGCAAAAACGCCGATTGATGATTGCAAGAGCGTTAATTCACCACCCCAAAATACTGATATTGGACGAACCAACCGCAGGGGTAGATATTGAAATTAGGCGAACAATGTGGGCGTTCTTGAAGGAGATTAACGAAGCGGGTACGACCATTGTGCTCACCACGCATTATCTTGAGGAAGCAGAAAATCTGTGTCGCAATATTGCCATTATTGACCGTGGCTTGGTGGTGCATAATTCCTCAATGCGGGAGCTACTAAAAGGCTTGCAAAAAGAGACTTATGTATTGGACGTGGTAGGTGACTTATCTAACGTAAAACAATCAAAGCATAACATGCGGGAAGTTGACGAAAGTAAGCTTGAGCTTGATATTTCAAAAGGTGAGTCGCTCAATGAAGTTTTTACTTGGCTTGATCATGAAAAGATTAAGGTGAATAGCATGCGCAGTAAATCCAACCGCCTTGAGCAGTTATTTATTGACTTAGTTAGCGAGGAAGCTCAAGGATGAAAGGCGTAAATTGGATCTCATTTCAAACCCTAAGCCGCAAAGAAATCGTGCGCTTTCTGCGCATTTGGCAACAGGCTATTGTACCGCCTGTAATCACAACCACGCTGTATTTTGTTATTTTTGGAGATTTAATAGGGCCAAGAATTGGCGAAATGGAAGGCTTTAGTTACATGAACTTCATTGTGCCGGGGCTCATCTTGATGGCGGTTATTACTAACTCTTATGCTAACGTGGCTTCGTCGTTTTTCAGCTCAAAATTTCAGTTGTCTATTGAAGAGCTACTGGTTTCGCCAACATCAGACTGGGTTATTCTGCTCGGCTATGTGTGTGGCGGCGTAGCGCGCGGGATTTGTGTCGGCATTGTGGTAACACTGGTGTCATTGTTTTTTAGTGAGCTGCACATATACAGTTATGCGGTGCTAATTAGCGTCACTATCTTAACGTCTGTGTTGTTTTCTTTAGGCGGGTTCACAAACGGTATGTTGGCGCGAAAGTTTGATGATATTTCTATCGTACCCACATTTATCTTAACTCCGCTTACCTATCTGGGCGGTGTGTTTTATTCAATAAAATTACTCCCCGACTTTTGGCAAGTGGTGTCGCACTTAAACCCTATTTTGTACATGATCAATGCCTTTCGGTATGGCTTCTTAGGTATTTCAGACATTTCCTTATGGGTTTCTTACACAATTATTATCGGGTTTATCATTATCTTGGTAGTTGCGAATTTGATTATGATTAAACGGGGTTATGGTTTAAGAAGTTAGCACTGCCATGGCACTATAACCAAGCTTAGTTTCACCGGCTTTGTGAAAAGCGCAGCGAAGATGCAATCTCCTATAGCCGCTTCTTCAAAAATCTATCCTAGTTTTATCGCTGAAATACCAATAAACACCAATAACGCCCCGCCCCAAGCACCCAATGCGGGCCGTTCCTTGGTGATCAGCCATAATAACGGCAACATAAGAGTCGTTGAAATCGATGACAATATGGCGGTAACGCCAAGATCGCCATACTTTAAGGCGAAAAGTAATAAGCTCATACCGACGGTCATGCCCAATGTGCCGCTTAGAAATGTCTGTCCCCACAGGCGTAAACTAACTGGTTTTTGCACTCGTTGATTTGCTATGGGGAGCAGCATCATTAGCCATAATACAGCGATAGCCGCACTAACGCGTATGGTGGTTGCACCCACTGCGGTGACACCTGTTTCTAGAATAGGTTTAACAACAAGTGCACCAACCGCTTGCCCAAGTGCTGCCAATAACCCAAACGCAACACCAATTATTAACAAGCCTGTTACGTCTTCCCATTCATGTATTTGCGAGCGGCGTTTTCCAAACACAATGGCGAGATAGGTTCCCAGCACCACTAAGGCGCAGCCGAAAAACATAGCCGGGCTTACTTTTTCTCCTAGGAATAAGATGCCAAGGAAAACCTGCATAGGCGCGTTGGTTGCAAATAAAATAGCCGTGCGCCTCGGGCCAAGCCGATTCATACACATAAACAGCATTACATCGCCAAACCATATACCGATCACGCCGGATACGCTGAGTAACCACAATTGATAAGCGGGCACTTGTAAGATTTGTGTGTCAAGCTCACCGCGCAGCAAAAGCCACAATACTAATGTGGCTACAACCATGGTCATACGGATGCGAACAAAAGCCAGTGGCCCTAACGCGCGCGAAGGTTCGGCTGCGATAATACCGCTAATAGACCAGCAAAGTGCGGCGCCCAATGCGGCGAATTCTTGTATGGATAACATATTCTCTTCGGCCTATGGGGTTTGTGTTGGTGTTCAGTATTGGTTTAGCAATAGTTAGCAAGTCTGTCGAAATTATGATGATTTAGAAGAGCCATAGCTAATGATTTCTGAAATAATAAGCCGTCGACGTAATGGTTCTAAGCATGAAGGAAATATTTAAAGCAGACAAATTGCGCGGGGTGTTTTATGACATCCGCGGGCCTGTTCTCGACCTCGCAAAGCAGCTTGAAGACGAAGGTCAGAGAATATTAAAGCTGAATGTCGGTAATCCCGCTGCGTTTGGGTTTAACGCACCTGATGAAATAATGCAGGATGTCATTGCCAATGTTAGAAATGCCGAAGGCTATACAGACTCAAAAGGATTGTACTCAGCGCGCAAGGCGATCATGCAAGAATGTCAGTACCTGGATATTGAGGGAGTTAATATTGACGATATTTACTTAGGTAATGGAGTCAGTGAGCTGATCGTGCTCAGTATGCAGGCTTTATTAAATAGCGGTGATGAAGTTTTAATCCCCGCTCCAGACTATCCACTTTGGACAGCCGCAGTTACCTTAAGCAGCGGTAAGCCAGTGCATTACGTCTGTGACGAGGCTGCCGAGTGGTTTCCAGATTTGCAAGACCTAGAATCTAAAATTACGTCAAAAACTAGGCCGATGGTTATCATTAACCCCAATAATCCAACAGGGGCGGTGTATAGCGAAGCGTTGCTAAAAGAAATGGTGGCGATGGCTACTAAATATGGCTTAATTATTTTTGCGGACGAAATATATAGCAAGATCTTGTACGACGATGCCGTATTTAACCCCATGGGTAAATTGGCAAAAGACGTTCTATGCGTCAGCTTCAATGGCTTATCAAAATCTTATCGACTGGCTGGCTTTAGATCCGGTTGGATGGTGGTGAGTGGTAACAAAAAAGCAGCGAAAAACTATATTGAAGGTTTAGATATGTTGGCGACTATGCGCTTGTGCGCGAACGTGCCTGCGATGTATGCGGTGCAAACCACTTTGGGTGGGCGGCAAAGCATTAAGGAATTGGTTTTGCCGGGTGGACGATTGTTGGAGCAAAGAGACGTAGCTTACGAAATGATAAATGCGATTCCCGGGCTGTCCTGTACTAAGCCCAAAGGGGCGTTGTATTGTTTTCCAAAAATTGATAAAAACAAGTTCAATATTACCAATGACGAGCTGTGGGTCATGGAGTACCTACGTCACGAACAAGTGCTGTTGGTGCAGGGGACGGGGTTCAACTGGTTTGATGTAGACCACTTTAGAATCGTATTTCTGCCGCGGGTAGACGATTTACGAGAGGCTATTTCAAAACTAGGTAATTTCTTAGAGACATATATACAGGATGCACCAGCATAACGTAGCGGGCGCAGAAAAGGCTAGGTTTAGGCAGTGCACTAGACACTGCCTATAGGCAGAATTGGCCTAGCGGTTCTCTTGCGGGCTCGTCGGTTAATACAATTTCAAACAGGGTTTTCGCCGAAGTCGCTTTTAGTTTGCTCAGCAACGCGTTTTTTGTGCAATAAACCGTCTATTAGCAGCCATTTTGCCACCAATAGACGGATCTATCCCTAGGCCGGCACCAATTCAACTCGTTCAACTCCCAATGCCATTAATCGCTTAAGGTTAAAACATAAGCCCCTGATTCCAACTTGGAACTGGACTTTAGCCAACCCTTTATAACGAACTCGCTTATTGCGATGAGCAAACACTCGCTCATATGGTGAACGAATTTTGCTAATCCAACGGTCTTTGTCTCTATTCTTGCCATGCATATTGTTCTTCTTGATTGTTGCATCATGGCAACCGTTGCGCCTGAGCGTGGTTTTGGCCGGGCTCACGCAATAACCCTTGTCCGCATAAACAGCACCCGACTTAGGGCAAACATGCTTCAAGCCGCTTGCATCCGTTACCTCAGCCGAGGTGGCCGCTATTTTATTGATCAAGCCACTTTGCATATCCACTGATGCATGCTCTTTGTAACCATACCAATATTTGCTATTTCCCTTGCACCCAAACCGTGCTTGCTTGTCCGCCGCAACTTTATCAACTGTCTTATTGTTGAACTCCTCTAATCCCATCTTTATCGCCTTATCTCTATCATCCCAAGTGGTTAGCTTACTGACCAACTGGCTGGCATCGACAAATGTGAATACTTCTCGTACTAAGCCCATTGAAACTAACCCGCTCCGAACACGGTCAAATAAATTCATCATACCCCTGGTTCCAATGCGTGAGCGAAAATCACCAAAGTAACTATGATCAGGAGTGCTCTGTTCCAGTCCTGAATCACAAAACCACTTAGCGGCCAGATTCTCTGATAAGTATCGCTCCATTTCTCTATCACTTAAATCTTCCATGAACTGAAGCACCAAGGCACGTAAGCCGAACTCAACACCTCGGCCTTTAGGGCCACGGGTGGCATATATTTTAGAGAAGGGTTTACTCAATGCACCAAAACATAATAGCTCATCGAGTTTACGGTAGGGATGTTCAGAGCTAACCAGAGAATCTAAGGTTAGGAACAGTTGGCTTTGATGACGTTTGCTCAAAATTGCAGGCTGACTAGAATCAGCCCATATTATCTCACGTATTCTATTAATTATCCGACAAGCCCCTTGCTTACCGGCCCACTCTTCAAAACTAACCATATGGTCGTTGTTTGCGTCCATGGCCATAAAATGGCCCTTGATAAGGGAATTATATACATAAGTGCATTTTACGGCTGAAACTCGATCCAATCATCGCGATACTGCGCTAATTTCAGGATGTGTTCAAACGCAATAATCGGGACGTTTGGGGATATTCTGAACTTGGTGGCTGCTGTGGGTACTGTCCGCTGGATGGTGAATTGTGAGCCGTGTGGCTGCCAAGTGAACCGGCGTGTATCTGTTACTATGTCGTAGCCTTCGAAGTTTCCCCACTTGTTCACTTCCCATCGGTAATTGTCGGCGATATACCGCTCGGCTTCGTCTTCAAACAGGACAAACTCACGCGCACCCATATTACGCACCAGGACGGCAACCCGCAGGTCATCGTGTTGGTCCAATGCTTCATTGACGCGGCTGTTCCAAATTGACAATACTGCTCTGCCAGTATCGGTTATGTTCTTTCGCGGGTCAGATATACCAAGCGAATAATCGGGGAAGTTGCGACCGGATATAAGTCGTAATGCAGTGGCATCGAATGGATTGCTGTGCTGTACGGTTTTAACTGACCATGCGCAACCGTTCCATACCACATCAGCAATGCCAAGCGGACTGCTTCTATGTTCTCCCTCTATTGCTCTGGCGAATATCCCGCCGAAGTCGTCCCCGGTAATGTCTGCATGGCCTATGGCAAGTCGATGAACAATCTGCTTGCCAATCAGGAGAACCGTCTCGCGGGGTATCTCTCCGAGTGGGTACGGCTCACTACGCTGTTTTGCGCCGCCTTTGAGTTTGGGTTTTTGGGTCATAAACTTTCAGGATGCCTTTTATTGCAACACAAGCCAGCGGGATGGGAACAGCATTACCCGCCTGTTTTCTAATTTGGCTATCGTTGCCTATTATCTGATAATTATCAGGAAACCCTTGCAATCTCAACATTTCTCGCGGGGTCAACCGCCGCTCACCGTTAACCAGCAAGTAATTATGCGAAGCCCCCGCGCGCAACGCACAAGAAAATGGATGGCTGCTTACATTCCCGCCTTTGTTCTCGTGCCATATTCCGATTTTATGCGGTGATTGATGCGCCGTGTGTCTGGATTGCCTGATTTTATCCGACACAAAATACCTCAAGTCAGGCTTTTTCTCCAACAATTTTGATAATGGCCGCATTGCTATCTTACCTGCCGGCCACGGGAATTCGTCAAAGTGTTTGCGCGTTGCTACAATCAAGACACGCTCGCGCTTTTGCGGCAGGCCGTGATCTAATGCGTTCAGTATCTTATAATCAACATGATAGCCAATGTCTTGAATATCGCCCATTATGCGGTCAAATACTGCCCCGCCCCTGATCGTCACTAATTGCCGGACATTTTCCAGTATCATCGCCGCCGGTCGTTTGGCCTTTGCAATGCGGATGATCTCGAAAAACAGCGCCCCTCTGGGGTCGGACATGCCACCTCTTTTGCCAATAATAGAGAATGGCTGGCATGGGAAGCCCGCAGTGAGCAAATCAAATGCCGGCAAACTAGAGGGCTTTGCGCGGTTAATATCACCATCAGGCAACAGGCCGAAATTAGCTTTGTATGCGGCTCTTGCTTCGGCGTCAATGTCGCACGCATACACGCATTTCAAGCCAAGCTCATTAGCGGCTAAATGAAAGCCGCCAATCCCGCAAAATAAATCAGCAAAGGTTCGTATCGGGCCGGGCCGGTAATCCGCCACTGCCCCGACCGTATTCTCAAAGGCTCGAGGTAATGACTGGTTCATTCTGCTATCAAATCAGCATAAGTTAAGCGTTTCCCGCTCAATCGGTCGCAAAGCGCGTCTATGCGGTCGTAGGTGTGGATTTTGACATTGCCTTCATTCAATCGAAAAGTGAATTCGTTGATATAGCGATGCAGATGCTTTTTGCTCCAATGATGATAAATGCCGTCGTAACCTCGCTTCATTACCGCCCATACGCTTTCAATCGTGTTGGTATGCGCTTCGCCGCGCACATACTCACCTGCACTGTGACTGACGGCCTGATGGTCGTATCCCTTCATATTAGAATAGCCACGATGCTGGTCGGTGAATACCTTGCTCCCCCGCTTCACATTCTCTACGATGGCGCATCTTAGGCGACTGGCATTCGCTTCGCCATTCAACGGCATTGCCCGCACTTGGCCGCCACGCTCCTTCATGCCCAGCACTCCGGCTTTGCCAACAGGGCCACGCCCAAGTTTCAGGCGTTTGCCAGCGTGCTTGTTTTTCTCCCTGCCACCGATATAGGTCTCGTCAACCTCGACCCGCCCTTTCAGCAAACCGCCCCTGCTGTCGCAGGCTTCACGGATACGATGCAGCATAAACCACACAGTTTTTTGAGTAACGCCGACCTCCTTGCTCAACTGTAAACTGGATATGCCTTTGCGGGCAGTAGATAACAAATACATAGCATAAAGCCATGTGCGTATTTCAATCTTGGAACTCGCCATGACCGTCCCGCTTTTTGCTGAAAAAGATCGCCGACAATCGTTGCAGTGATAGAACCCGACGCGTCCTTTCCGGGGAGCATTGTTCATGCCGCTGCAAAGTGGGCAGACTACACCATCTGGCCAACGGCGACTCTCATAGTATTCGCGGGCTGCTTTCTCGTCCGGTGAAACGCTTGAAAAACTCAAAAGTGCTGACGGTTACTTTACACATAGGTTTATCATGCTAGGTTTTTGTATTGTACAATATACAAGAGATTATGCCTTGTCAAGCGCCTTTATGTATATAATTCCCGAAACAAACCTATGGCAGCAGAACAAAAAACCCACTTTGGTTATAAAACAGTAGACGCCGCTGATAAAGCAGGCTTGGTCGGCGAAGTGTTTAAATCAGTGGCGGATAAGTACGACATCATGAACGACCTGATGTCGATGGGCCAGCACCGCTTATGGAAAAGCTTTACGGCACGCAGAAGCGGTTTGCGCCCCGGCAATGAAGCCTTGGATATTGCTGCGGGCACAGGTGATCTATCTCGCAAATTTGCCGATCAAGTAGGCCCTAGCGGTAAAGTGATCATGACCGACATCAACCCCGCCATGCTAGAACAAGGCAAGGCTCGGATGATCGACGCTGCCTATATCGGCAACATTGAGTATGGCATTGAAGACGCCGAAACCCTTAGCTTTGAGGACAATCGGTTTCACTGCGTGTGCATTTCTTTCGGTCTTAGAAATGTCACCCATATCGATTCGGCACTCAAGCAAATGTACCGTGTTACTAGACCAGGGGGCCGTTTATTGGTGCTCGAGTTTTCAAAGCCTAACAATGCCTTACTGCGCAATGCTTACGAAGCCTATTCATTTAATGTCATTCCAAAAATTGGTGAAGTGGTTGCAAATGACCGCGACAGTTATCAATATTTGGTGGAATCAATCCGCAAGCACCCAGACCAAGAAACTTTAAAAGGCATGATACTCGTCGCAGGCTTTGATGAGGTTAAGGTGCATAACCTCCACGGAGGCATCGTGGCACTTCATATCGGTTACAAATTTTAAGCTATGTCCGTAATCGAACTTATCGAACAAGCTGGCAATTTGGTTCTATCATTAGATCCGGAAACCGCGCAGTTACTCGAGAATTTTGAAGGCAAGACATTTTGCATTGAAATCCAAGAACCAAACTACACCGTTTACTTAAGCCCATGTGAAGACGGGTTTGCCTTAGACAGTCACACAGGCCAAACTCCAGACGTCACCCTAAGTGGCTCTCTTTGGTCATTTATCAAACTAGCGCGTGAAGGCAACGATAGTGATGTTTTTCATACTGGACGCATTCGGATGCAGGGTGATGCTGAGCTTGGCCAAGCATTTCAGCACGTGATGATGCAATTGGACATCGATTGGGAAGAACTCACCTCCAAAGTAGTGGGCGATTTTGCATCGCGCCAAATACACACTGTAGTATCTGAAATTAATTCTTGGTTTGCTCAAAGCAAGCGGCAGTTCAACCAAAACCTCGGGGAAGTACTTCAAGAAGAATGGCGCAAAGTGCCCTCTCAAGTAGAAGTGGAGCGTTTCACTGACAATATCGAACAACTTAGATCAGACCTTGAACGAATAGAAGCCCGCATCAAAAGCCTGCTCGGCACCAAACAGGCGTAAACAATGCAAAACTTAGGTCATTTGCTGCGTATTGCGCGGGTTACCAAGAAATACAGGCTGAGTGAGTTTGTGGTGGGTACACCTCTTGAGAGCAAATTCAAATGGCTATTTAGGTGTATTCCCGCTACTTCACGTCAATACGCAGATGAAACCCGTGCGGTTCGATTACGCCTTGCTTTACAAGAGCTTGGCCCCGTGTTTATTAAATTTGGCCAAGCACTTTCCACACGACCCGATTTAATTGCCCGGGACGTTGCGGTGGAACTAACTAAGTTACAAGATCAAGTCCCGCCTTTTAGCGGCGACGAAGCGCGTGCGCTAGTTGAACTAGCCTATAGTGAACCGCTAGAGACCCACCTGTGTGATTTTAACACCGAGCCCATAGCAGCAGCCTCAGTTGCACAAGTGCATGAAGCAACCCTGTACAGTGGTGAACAGGTGGTTGTAAAAGTAATACGTCCCGACATTTTGCCGTTAATTGATCGGGATATTTCTCTGCTCTACCGCATTGCGCGCACCATTGATCGGTACTGGACGGAGGCAAAACGTCTTAACTTAGTAGAAGTGGTTGAAGACTACGATAACACCATTCACGACGAGTTAGATTTAATGCGTGAAGCGGCTAATGCGAGCCAGCTAAGGGTAAATTTCGAAGGCTCACCACTTATATATATTCCCCAAGTTCACTGGGATCATTGCCGCGAAAGCGTGATGGTAATGGAGCGCATTGACGGCATTCCGATTCGCGATATTGAAGCAATGCAAAAAGCGGGTATTGATTTAGTCGAATTAAGTCGATCAGGCGTCGAGATATTCTTCACACAGGCTTTTCGAGACGGCTTCTTTCACGCTGATATGCACCCCGGCAATATATTTGTCGGTAAGGATGGCCAATACCGCGCTGTAGATTTTGGCATTATGGGCAGCCTGTCTGATTC
The DNA here is from genome assembly GCA_965237485.1 of Candidatus Poriferihabitaceae bacterium. Lineage (GTDB taxonomy): Bacteria > Pseudomonadota > Gammaproteobacteria > Arenicellales > Poriferihabitantaceae > JAAELZ01. Next base: position 579,914 of record CBDEFQ010000009.1, read on the forward strand.
AGATAAGCGCTATCTTGCTGAAAACTTCCTGGCCTTTTTTAATCGCGACTATCGCGCGGTAGCAGATGCGCATATCCGCGCAGGTTGGGTACCTTCAGATACCCGGTCTACTGATTTTGAAGCAGCGATACGCACTGTTTGTGAACCTATTTTCGCCCGCCCCATAAAAGATATTTCTTTCGGGCGATTTTTAATATCCTTGTTCCGTACAGCGCGGCGATTTAATATGCCGGTGCAGCCACAATTGGTTTTGTTGCAAAAAACTTTACTCAATATTGAAGGGCTGGGTAGGACACTAAACCCCGACTTAGATTTATGGGATACCGCAAAGCCATTCCTTGAACGCTGGATGGCTGAGCAAGTCGGCCCACGGGCAGCGGTGCGCGCGATCAAAAAAGAATTGCCCAAGTTGTTTACCCTTGCGCCAGAAATTCCTGCTCTTTCCCACGAACTACTACGGCGACTGCGCGATGAAGAGTTCACCGTGAAGACCCAATCTGCGCAAATTGAACAATTGAGCCAAAATCTCGTCAAGGGCTATGCACGTCAAAACGGCTTATTGCTGGCTGGGCTGCTGCTGTTTGCAAGTGCCATTATTTCAGGCACGGACCTCCCCTACTCGCATTTTTTAACCGGCGGCTGTCAAATACTGTCTGTTTTAGTTTTGATTATCACGTGGTTTAAATCGCGTTAAGCGCTTCACCATGAACACCCAAAGCGCCAAAATAAACACCGGTATCAATTTGTTTACCAATATATTACGCGTACTGCTGGTCGGTTGCATAGTCGGTGGGCTTGCATCGATTCTGGCAGTGGGTTTTATCGAATCCGTTCGCTATTTAAATCAATTGTTATTTGTAAATATGGACGCCCGCCAAGCCCTCGAAGGCAATTTATTACTGCAAGTAGCGAGCGTACTAATTCTCACCTTCGCTGGCTTAATCGTCGGCCTAATTTTGAAATACAGTCACGTGCAGCGACCCCGCAACCCCGGGGATGTCATTCTTGCAGTGCAATCTAAGCTCAAATGCCATCCTCTCCTTCTTAAAGAAGGCGTGCTAAATTATTTTGCGAGTATTATCAGTTTAGGCGCCGGGGCCTCAATGGGGCAATATGGCCCGATTGTACATATGGGCGCGACCGTAGGAAACTGGCTTAATAAAGTAGCCAGAACGCAGCCCAATATTGCCATTGGCTGTGGGGTCGCCGCGGGTATTGCAACGGCCTTTAACGCACCGATTGCTGGGGTTATTTTTGCCCATGAGGTGATACTGCGACATTATTCACTGCGTGCATTTGCGCCGATTACCGTAGCCTCTTCGGTGGGCTATTATTTGTCGAACCACGTGTTTCATTATCCTCCGTTATTTAGCTTAAAGGAGCTTAACGTTGCCTTTGCTGGCGAATTTTTCCTTTTCGTACTGATTGGCGGCTTAGGGGCATTGGTAGCGGTAGGGTTTATGCGCACTATTCTCGCTGCGCAAAGTCAAGTTAAGGAGCTTAGGCTACCCGTTACTGTGCGCCCCATGATTGCTGGCTTTGGATTGGGCATAATCGCGCTACAAATTCCTGAAGTGCTGGGTACTGGCGGCGAATTATTACAAAGTGTTGTCAACAATAGTGCGCATTCGATCGGTAATCTTAGTTTCTTACTGCTTGCAAAAATATTTGCCACCACGCTATGTATTAGTTTTGGGTTTGCTGGAGGGGTATTTAGCCCCGCCCTGTTGATTGGCGTACTGTTTGGCGCGCTGTTTGGTGAAGTTGCAGATATTTTTCTGCCTAATCATTCAGCCATCGGAATTTACGCCATATGTGGCTTAGCGGCGGTAACCAGCCCTATTATCGGCGCGCCACTTACTAGCATCTTAATCGTTTTTGAATTAACGCGCAGCTATGAACTTACCACCGCGGTGATGGCTAGCGCGGTATTTTCGAACGTAGTGGCTTATCGCCTGTTTGGCCGATCATTATTTGACTACCAGCTAAAAGCGCGCGGTTACGACTTAAGTGAAGGGCATGATCAATTGATGCTCAGCCTAACTACGCTCGCGCAATTGTCACACCCACCCAAAAGTTTGATATCGAGCGAAAGCAGTCTATATCAAGCGCGTCAATTATTAATCCAAAATCAAAATACCATTGCTTATGTGGTCGATCAAGACTCTACATATGTTGGTAGCATTGATATCAATCAAATATTAAGTTTAGAAGAATCGCCAGATCTCAACGTGGAAAGTGTGGAGCACCATCTTGCTGAAGATACTTTGATACTACATTCAACTATGTCAGTTTGGGAAGCCATGGACGAGATTGGAAGCTTTATAGGAGAAAGTTTGCCAATCGTCGACAAAGAAACCCAGCGTTTGCAAGGGGTCATCCACGAAACAGATTTAATTCATGCCTACCTTAATTATATGCAGGCCGAACGCAGTGAAGAGCACGCGTCAGCATGATTTACGCAGGCCCAACTAAATTTACTACCCCCAGAAAAAGCGCCTACAATACCGAAATCTAAACCCTTGTGTAGTGTATTAACGTAAACCTAACCAAGCATGCAAGAATATTTTAAAATCTTCTTTATGGATGCAGGAAAGCGCTTTGTGCCTTTCCTCGCTTGGATAGGTGACCTTAAAAATCCTAAGATATTAAGGGCTGATATCATAGCGGGGGTTACCGTTGCACTGGTGTTGATTCCACAAGGCATGGCTTATGCGCAACTCGTTGGTTTACCTACGTATATCGGCCTGTATGCTTCATTTTTAGTGCCGATAGTGGCGGCTATTTTTGGCTCATCTCGGCAATTGCAAAATGGGCCAGTCGCGATCATTTCTTTAATGACCGCTGCAGCACTGGTGCCTTTAGGCTTAGCGCCACAGCAGATGATTATTTATGCCGCCGTACTGGCCTTGATGGCTGGCTTAATGCAAATGGTGCTAGGTTTTTTGCGCTTAGGCGTGCTGGTTGATTTTTTGTCGCACCCCGTGGTGATTGGTTTTACTAACGCCGCCGCAATTGTTATTGCCAGCTTACAAGTTGGTCATCTATTTGGCGTAAGCAGCCCGCGTGGCGATCACTTAATAGACAGCCTAATTACGCTTGTTAAAACCCTCCCAAGTCAAACCCATATGCCGACGCTAATGATGGGTTTGTTTACGCTTGCAATTTTAATTGGTGTAAAGAAGTTCCTACCCAAATTGCCCAGCATGATTGTGGCGATGGTGCTAGCGACTTTGGCATCATGGTTACTGGGGTTTGAAGCAATGGGCGGAAAAGTAGTCGGCTTTATTCCGAAGGGCTTGCCTTCGTTTTCAGTTCCAAATTTTGAATTTAAATACATCCCGCAGTTGGTCGTGCCCGCTATACTCATCGCACTGCTGAGCTTTGTAGAAGCCTTTTCAATTGCTAAAGCTGTGGCTTCACGCACGCGACAACGCATCTCAGCAGACCAAGAAATGGTGGGCAAAGGCTTGGCAAATTTAACTGCGGGTTTTATGAGCGGTTATCCCGTATCCGGCTCGTTTTCAAGAACCGCTGTGGCCTTTGAAGCCGGTGCTAAAACCGGTTTCACTGCTATTGTCAGCGGCATACTGGTTGGGCTGACGCTGCTGTTCTTTACGCCAGTACTCGCTCCATTACCTATTGCCAGCCTCGCTGCGGTAATTATTATGTCAGTAATGAGTTTACTGCACCCACAAGCCATATTACGTGCGTGGCGGGTCACCAAACACGATGGCATTGTCGCAATGACGGTTTTTCTAACAACCCTATGGTTTGCCCCGCACTTAGAAAAAGGCATCTTTATCGGTGTGGCCATGTCGTTATTGTTTTACATCTACTACACCATGCGCCCACACTTTGCGGAGGTGTCGTTATTTCACGATGGCTCATACCGAGACGCTGAAATATTTGGGCTTCACACCAGCGATACACTGGCAGTATTTCGCTACGACGGCGATTTGTACTTCGCCAATGCTGGGTATTTAGAAAAACGCATACTCAATACCATTGCCGACAAACCGCAGTTGAAGGTAGTCATTCTGGACCTCGAAGCGGTGGCGCATATCGATGCAACCGGTGAAGAAATGCTTTCGCACCTATCTGAACGTATACGCAGTGCTGGCATCGACTTTTATGTCGCCAGAGCCAAATTTATGGTCACGGACGTGCTTAAGCACTCCGGTTTGTATGACAAGATTGGCGAAGATCATTTCTTCAATAAACGCATCACTGCTATTCAGGTACTTAAAGAAAAGTACGGAGACGACATTAATATCGAGCCACTTATTATTCATATGCCACTAGAAACAGAATCAACTGAAGACGAAAATGAGGGGGCGCAATAACTACAACGGCACTACGGCACACTTTCTTTGCATAATAAACACCGACAACATCACGCAAACTAGACTGGTCAAATGAGGCCATCCAAACGCCTCTCCCAACAAGAACACTGCAAATACCGAAGTAGCAACCGGGCCAATCGTGCCGGTGATGGCAGTTTGATCAGGGCCAATGCGGCCTATCGCCGCGGCGAGCATAAAAGAAGGTAGGACCGTCGCGATCGCCGACATCAACAAAATCAGCCGCCAGGCCTGCATCGGGATCGCCAAAGCGTGCAACGGATTAACCACGATATAATGCAGTAATATTACCACGCCGCTTGAGAGCATCGCTAACACGGTAAATGGCTTGGCTCCAACAGCATCGATAATATTCTTCCCCAGCAAAACGTTAGCGCGAAAGCAATCGCCGCCAAGAAAACTGCAAATGATCCTAGTGCAATGTTATCTCCAGCCGACTGCCAATCGCTTATAAACAACACAGCAATGCCGACATACGAAATGAGCAGTGCAGCAACAGAATTGAATGTGAGATTACGCTTGTAAATCAACCAAGCTAGCACCGCAACGATGGTCGGGTAGGTGAACAATATTAGGCGTTCCAACTGGGCTGAGATGTACTGCAAGCCATACAGATCAAGGTAGGCTGCGCCATAATAGCTGACGACCCCTAATAGCATCGTAGCAGCCCAAAGTTTGGGAGTGGTAAATAAATTTGTCAGTCCATCGTCGTGGCGCAGCCACAAAATGACCCCCACTAATAAGTATACGGGTGCAGCCAACAGTGACCGCCATGCCAAGACGGTCATGGTCGGCACGTCATATTCATAAATCAGTTTTACCAAAATAGGCTTGAAAGAAAACAAAACCGCTGCTGCGATTGCATAAAACAGCCCAAGAAAATCAATACCAGAAGGAGATTGATTATTGGATTCTATATTCTTCACAAATTACCTCTTAGGCTACGAGATGTAGGCTATCACCTTTGTTAAGCATAAATTCCCCTGCTAAAGCCCCGGGAATCTATGCTTAGATGCACAACTCCTTCGGCCGGATTAGGCTTACCAATTCACTATTCATCGTATCTGATATCGAAATAATTGCGCAATTAGCGGTGGTGAAAACTTTGCCGTTTGCCTGTGACTCTACTTCCGAGCACAAATTGATGAGCAGTGTTTCTAGCCCAGGGTTATGCCCAATTAACATCAGCGACGATACCTCTTTCAGGGTTTGAGTGACTAAGGCATGTAAGTGGCTTACCGAGGCCAAATATAAGTCCTCACGAAACTCAATATCTGAGCTGGCCAGATCAAAGCTGTATGAGACTAAACTTGCAGTTTGCACAGCGCGCTGAGCACTTGAACATAAAACCAGATCAGGTTTATCCGCATTCAGGCTCAACCATTCTCCAATCACCTCAGCATCTTGGCAACCTCGGTGATTTAAAGGCCGGTCATAGTCTTGTAGTGCCAAATCGCTCCAGCTCGACTTCGCATGGCGCATTAAAATTAACGTTTTAGTGTTATCCGTCATGCCCTTCGTAAATGACTTGCGCTCTATTGCAGAAAGACTCCACCATCGAGTCGGCGATTTTGGAAAAAACTGGCCCGACCACCGCACCGACCAAACGATTATTGAACCCAAATTTTAAGTCTAAACTTATTTTGCTAGTGCCCTCCGGTAGGGCCTTAAAATGCCAAGAACCGAAAAGCTCGCTAAACGGCCCGTTCACTAAGCGCATTGCAATCTCCTCATGGGGTCTAAGTGTATTGTGCGTTGTAAAGGTTTTGTTGATACCGCTAAAGGCAATTGTCACCGAAGCAGTAATTTGTTCATCGCTTTTTTCTACTATCTTAGAGTCGCCACACCAAGGTAAGAATGATTGATAGTCGTCAACATCATTAACCAAGTCGTACATTTGTTGCGCACTGAATGAAACGAGTGCTGAGCGCTTAACGGTATACATGTCGTTGATTGATAATAGACGAACGCCAGTCATTAAAATAGGTAGAAAAGCAGAGTATACTCCGCCAGCTCAATTCGCGAACCTTCATGGCTAAAAAAACCAAAAAATCCTCGACCAGTCGCACCATTGCGCGCAACAAAAAGGCGACACATGACTACTTTATAGTCGAAGAGTTTGATGCCGGTGTAGCCCTTCAGGGCTGGGAGGTGAAATGCCTACGTGAAGGCCGCGCACAATTAAAAGAAAGTTATGTCATTCATAAAAATAGGGAACTATTTTTGTATGGTGCGCACTTTTCGCCGCTTACCCAAGCTTCAACCCATATGGTAGCCAACCCTATTCGCGAACGTAAGCTACTATTAAATCGTAAAGAAATTGATAAATTAATAGGCTCAGTAAAAATTGATGGCCACACCATTGTGCCCTTAAGTTTGTTCTGGAAGCGCGGTAAAGTAAAAGCCAAAATTGCACTCGGTAAAGGCAAAAAACAACATGACAAGCGCGAAGCTTTAAAACGTAGAGAATGGGACAGGGAAAAGCAACGATTGATGAAGCAGGATCACCGCTAGTGATAGGAAATTATGGTCAGTACACTTAAGCGTTGATTAAAATCTAGAAATTTTATGCCTCCATCAAAGACCAATCCACTGAGAGCAGACGAAAGCTTTAGCGACGCTTTAACGCTAATCAATCGCCGTGAAAGAGCGCAAAACGCTGCAATTGAAAAACTTTCTCCTACTGCTTGGAAGGAATATGCCGATGCCATTGACAGCATTGCAGGCGATCCGAGACGAGCTGAGATCGCAGCATTGTTTGCTGAAGTAGTCCCCAGCCTAGTGGATATTTTAGATGAGCACGTTATTGAAGACGTACTTAATAGCGTTTTAGCTTTATCCAACGCCGCACGCAGCGTGGTTGTACTACTGCTTCAAAAACTCCCAATGGCAGCGAATAGGCTTAACACCGAACAAGCCTTTGCAAATTTTTTACAACTATGCGCCGACATTTCAAAGAAAGCGCCTAGTGGCTTAAATCCATTTTTGGAAAATCTCGACTATCTTTTGGAGCACTTAAGCATAGGCGGCTTACAGCATTGGGCGCGCTGGGGCGCACAAGCTTTTAGCAGTAACTACTACGGGCAGCTGGCTTATTTTCGCTTGGAATCAGAGCCAGCTAAAACCCTCTTTGCGCAAGAGCGCAGCGGAAGTTTGTTTGTCGACCACCAACGAAAACTACACTATTACACCCGTGCCCTTTGGAACCGTCAGTTTCAAATCAGGGCCATTAGTGGCGACAGCAAGGGTCGACGAGCAATACAACCAGCTATCGAAGGAGGGGTAATCAACCTCCCTGACTCGTTCGACGACTTCGATGAGATCGATGGCGAGCATCTGTATATGGCATCAGCAGTGCATGCGGCCGCGTATACCAGATACGCGAAAGAGCAAATCCTAGCCGATGATCTGACACAAGCTGAGTTGCACTGCATTGCTCTATTTGCTGATGCGCAAGTGGAGTCTGCGGCGATTACATTTTTCCCAGGATTAAAGCACTTATGGGGCGCATTTTTTTCGCATTATCAAATTGACGGTGACGAACACATCAAGAAAAACAGCATGCTAGATTTGAGCATGCGTTTGGGCCACGCCTTGATAGATACCGAGTATCTAGACACCCATGCGCAAATTAATGAACTTGCGCAACGCCATCATCAAACGACCCATGCCAAACTGCGCGTAGAATCTGCGTTGGAATTAGGCAAGGAATTTTATGTTTGGTTAAAGCAGACAACCCCTATTCTCTCAGTTCGCGATCTGGAAGACTTACCGCTGCCATATCGTACGAATCATCGCCATCTATGGACTTACACGCCTGAAGATCGCGAATTTGTAGATGCTGATTATGTTCATGATAGCAACGAATCACGCACCCGTGATGGTGCTTCAGGCTCAGAAAAAGCTGCTCCGCAAGAGGGAGATGGCGTAGAAGCTGCCAATGCAAAGAGCGAAGACCAACCGCTGCCCATTCCGTTTGAGTTGCTCGGTATTAACCAGGAAACCAGTCTAAGCAGCCAGCAGCCCGGTATTGAACATTATTACAACGAATGGGATTACGCTTTACAATTAATGCGCCCTAAATGGGTTACTATAATTGAGCGCGAATCACCAGTAGGTGACCCCGCAATAATCGACAGCATTTTAAGCCAACACAAAGGCGTTGCAACCCGATTGCGGCATTTGATCGACGCGATGCAACCGCAAGGGTTATTACGCAAACGCGGTTACGAGGACGGTGAGCAAATTGATATTGAAGCGGCGATCAAAGCGATGATTGATATTCGCCGCGGGATCATGCCCGACCCAAAAATCAATATTCGGATTACCCATCACGAACGAGATATTAGTATTTTGTTATTGCTTGATCTGTCGCAATCAACCAATGACCGAATTGACGGTACGCAACGAGGCGAACCTGGTTATCGCGAAGCTAAAAGCATATTAGACCTAACCCGAGAAGCAACTGGCTTACTTTCTTGGGCCATCGATTCAATTGGCGATAACTTTGCTGTGCACGGCTTTTCTTCTGATGGGCGCACGGATGTACGCTATTTTAGATTTAAAGATTTTGATGACGCCTATGATCATGCCGCGCGTTCCAAATTAGCGGCTATGCGCGGAAGCTTCTCCACCAGAATGGGCGCAGCTTTACGCCACGGTGGTGCGCACTTGGAAGAAACCCCTGAAAGCAAAAAATTGGTGCTATTAATTACCGACGGTACACCTTCTGATATAGACGAGAAAGACCCGGAAACTTTACGTCACGATACTAAAAAAGCAGTTGAGGAGCTACGCAGTAAAAATATAAATACTTACTGCGTCACCCTCGACTCTAAAGCGGACCGTTACGTTGCCGACATCTTCGGTGCAAACCAGTACACGATTGTCGACAATGTGGAGGCCTTACCAACGCGATTAACCAATGTGTTTACCGCGTTGACCAAGTAATAGATAGGCCGTGAATGCTAGAAGCTTTACCACTGGATTTCTTTAATTTTACTGAAAAGTGCACTTTTCAGGCTTTTCCCACCACCTTGAATAGCTTTAGCGACGGCAGAAACCCGGAACGTACCTGACCACGTAATAGGTATTGTTACCCCAGCTCTTGTACAATTGTACTTTCCAGCAGACGTGCCTGTAATAACTGCGCCATCTTTGACACCGCTATACGTAAGCTTGAGATCTTCGCAAAAAGTGCCATCTCCTGCATTACCGAGCGCTGATAGCGGTAATGTGCCGGTCGCTGATATTTTATTATCGGTAACTGAACCCGAGAACGTTAACTCATTTGCATTGGTGATGGTCACGTTGCTTCCTGAGATAGTAATACGTAGACCAAACACACCACCAATACTTTCTGGCGCAATACTTGGAGCTGACAGAAATATTTCTTCTGCGCCCGTATAATGACTGTCCCCCGCCTGAGCCCCTGAGCCACTTCCGCCCCCACCACAAGCAGTAAGACCAAATAGGGCAACTGTAATAATCAGTGCGTTTCTCAAACTTGTCAATCTCAATATAATCATGTTTCCTTCTCCAACTAAAAAGGTATTTGATTCCAAGTTTATACAGTATTTAGTGATTACGCAACATTTGGTATGGACTTTTTGTCTAGCAAGTTGACTCATTGAGAGTGCAGCATAACTCATCGAGTATCTACATAATTTGTTAAAATTAGGCATGCAAAAACCATTCGCCACCCAACGAGATTTATTAGTATCAAGATCAGATTTGGATCATCCAATTCTGCATAGTCTTGATGATACAGAAGTGCTATTAGATTGGAGCGAAATAGAGACACTGCTCTCATCTATTTATGCTGGCACGACTGGCCGCCCTAGTTATCCATTACTTAGTTTGTTCCGCAGCTTGATGCTGGGAATTTGGTATGAACTGTCGGATAGGGAGTTAGCACAGTGCTTATTTAGAGATTTATTGTTTCGTAAGTTTTGCCGCTTTGAGTTAGGCGGCGATGTACCTGAAGCTTCGACCCTTGGGCACTTTCGTAACCAGTTAATGGAGCACGAACTGTGGGGTCGCTTGCTAGGTGAGATCAATCGTCAACTTGAAGCGAAGAACATTATTATGAGCAAGGGGCGCATCAACATTATAGGGGTCTGTTGAGGATACGTGTAATTTGTTATCACATCGTAATTTTAATGTTGAGAAATTGCACCTTCTATCATGTGGATGTTAAGGGTTATTCATTCAGATCGTTCTTGACGACGCCATTTATCAACAATGCTCCCTACATCTAAATCATCCACACCATTTATCCATTTATCATAAAAATCAACATCATCACTATTTGGAGCCGGGTTAGGTTTGTAGAATTGCACTTTTGTAGGTAAAGGTACGGCCTCTCCCATTGCCATGCATTCTCCACGACCAAGCCCCGCGAGTATATCCATCAAATCACGCTCAGCTTCAGGCACTAAATTTCTTACATAGCTTTGGTCAGTTGGATTAGTGATACGTAAACATAAAAATGTGCCACATTGTGCTAATACTGTTTCTGAAAGCTCATGAGGTCTCTGACTTACGACACCCAATCCAACTCCGTATTTTCTACCCTCTTTGGCAATTCTCTCCATTGACTTTCTTGCTCCAGAAAATGCGGTGGAAGAGTCTCTTGGAATATAAGCATGCGCTTCTTCACACAAGAGAAGAAGAGGGAATTCTTTATACTCAGGGTTCCAGTAATTAAATTCAAAAGCTAAACGCCCTATTTGTGCCGCAACTGTGGGACGAACATCAAAGGGAACTGAACTTAAATCTATAATTGTAACTGGGGCTTTTGGCTCACCTAAGCCAACAAAATCTCTTAACAATCCTTCTAGGGTATTTGAAGAGTCTCTAACTTGAGGTTTAAGTAAAAAATCATAGCGAATATCATTTAATTTACTTTCCAGCCGAATTAAGAACCTATCAAAGTCACCATGCATTGGCCCTTTCTTCTCGCCTCTGGCACCAGGCACCATTCCCGAATTTTTGGACTTTATACGATCCTTAAGAACATCAAGTGAAAAATAAACAGGAGTATCAACGGATACCCGATCAAGATTCAAGTCCTCTTTTTCAAGCAACCTCAACTCTAAAAGATTATCACGAAAAAATGCTGTTTGATTAGCTGCCTCGCGCTCTGAATGGTCTATAAGCAGGTCGCAAAGCTCTGCATAGGTCATTAACCAATAAGGTATTTCCAATTTTCTAGCATCAACATAACGAGCTACATTATCATCAAAGGCACATTTTCTATCTCCGCTGTCTTTATCGATCCAGCTATATTCGCCATGCAAATCTAAAAGTACAATATGTGCTTTTGGCATTGTGGCAACTGCTCGCTGCAAAATATTGGCAACAGTGTAAGATTTACCTGAGCCTGTCTGTCCCAGAATAGTAAAGTGTCTACTAAATAACGAAGATGGGTCAAAATATACTTTTTGATTTTCATTTGTTGGTAAATATCCAACATCGTACCCCTTCGATTGAAATCGATTGAACATAGTACTTATTATTTCTGTACCTATAGCATGTACTTCTGCTCCCGTAGTTGGGAACACTCCTATTCCACGTACAAACTCACCACCATTATTGATCCTTCCGAGAGGAATAAGTGTCAGTGTACGCACTGCCAAAGGATCGCTTAAGATATCCGCTCCTCGTTGTCCAGGCTCAGAGGGAATAAATTTTTCCTGCTCCCTCATACGCGTAACCATAGCTAAGGCTCTGGTTCGCTCTTGCTTAATTAGGACATACGAACCAATCTGACCTATTAACACATCCTCATCGCCAATAGTTATCACTGGTGATGAGTTGGGTTCATCATTAATAAGTGATGCGGAAATATTGCCGCTTTGGACATCTGTAACATAGCCAATCAAAGTTTCTTCTGAAACATCTACCATGTGTTCATCCTCTCTATAAAACCTTCAAAAGAGCACAAACCTGAGTGCCCGTCTCCTGATACTGTATTTAAAGAACATCTGTTTTCTGTAATAATATGAACCCTTTGTTTTTGCGACCATTTTTCAAAAACTAGGTCAGATAAAGCTTTTGAAATAATAATTAATGTGAAGTTTGGACGTACTAGGGCATTTTCGATTTCAGCATTCACATGTTCATCGGCCATACCGTACCCAAGCGTTATTAATCGATTGAGTGTATCGTCTCCATGAAACAACGAATTACGAAACTCTGACCACAACGCGGAATATGGAAAAAGCCCTGTCTCACGTGCTTTTCGGTGTTGTGGAGGGATCATCAATGGCTTAGCTGCTGTAGGTAGGTCATCATTAAATTTGCTCCTCCAGACCTTTTTTTCAGTATCTTCATACCAGCCCATGGATCCATGCAATTTTATCAATCTGATAATTCCACAAACACCTCTAACTTGTCGTCCACGGTGATTTCTTCCTCTAACAACCACTGTGTGCCGAAAAGATCCCGAGTCGAAGAATGCGTTATCGTGTCCATGAAATCCATCCAAAATTATTTTGCATTCTTGTTCTGCCGCCAATTCAACCAACGGGTCATAATTTAAAGAAAACACCTTAATTGGGTGTTCTTCTTCACGTCGATAAAGGAGTGAAACAAATAAGCGATGCTTAGCAAGCGGTGCCATAATAGAACGAAAGTGCTTGGAGATAGCATGAACTACACTATAGCGATGAGGGTTTTCATCAACATTCCCTGTATCCAGAAGATCTAATGCTTCCTCTATACCTGTTGCTCCTTCATCAATTTTTGCTTGAATTTCTTGTCGCTCTTGTTCAGGAACATCATTCAATATTCTGTCCCATAACTGGCCGGCAAGCGGATAGCCTTGATCATCAAGATATGATGATCCAGCTCCTAATAAAAAGCCAACCTTTCTTGATTTGGTTTGTTCTCTTATTTTTCTTTCTATATCCTCAATGAAATTATTTGTCATAAAACAACTGACTCAATTCTTATTTCAATCATAAATGTCCTCTCTGCTATGAAATCCGACATTTAGTTTAAGCAACAGCTTTGTTTGTACGAACGCGTTTAACAATTTCGCCAATGACAGTCCGGCTGACTTTCCCTTCTATTTCAGCGTGAATTTTTCGGATACTAAGATCGGTAGAACTCGCAAGCTTTTCAATTCGTTCTCGTTGGTGTGTTGGGGTAGCTGGCCTACCTAAATGCTTCCCTCGCGATTTAGCTGCGCGCATACCAGCGGTAACCCTCTCGCTAATAAGTGAGGACTCTAATTCTGCCATTGCTGCAATTAATGTAAACATTGCTTTACCCATAACTTTAAAGGGGTCTGACCCCTTTTCTGAACGGCAAGCACAAGGTGAAACCAATCTGAAACGTTATAACCCAGCCATAGCCAGCCGAGCATTGAGAGGAAGTAGGTTCTTAAGAACATGGCCTTATAAATCTCTTTTATATCCTTTAGAGAGCATGCAGTCGTTGTAAAAGTCGCCGCTCAACCAGTTGGAGTTAAAGCCGCTACGGTACATATCAAACTTGATACGACAATCCGCTTCGTCCATTTCTTGGTTGTAAGTTTTTGTTGTGTCAGCGGGCGAAAATTGCACGCTCTCGGTGTAATTGGAGGCACACCCAGCGACCAATAAGCAACTAGCACCCAATATTAAAAACTTCATTCCCACAATGTCACGCTTAATCCCTAATCTCCAATTCATAACTCAAATCTACACCAAGCCATGAATAAAGGCAAATGGGCTTATTGCGGTACAGAAATTCCCGCCTACCAAGATTTAGCCCAAATCGTCGTTAGCTTTGTCTCGCTGAGTTTGATGCAGGGTCTAATCTCTGTCCAGCTGTCGCTAGCTCATTGTCTCGGCTGATGTTTATACCCTGAAAACCTCGCCTCAAGCAGCTTTGATCATGATCTTAGTCAAGAGGTATCTGGAAAGGGCAGCAGCCCTTCTCTAAATGCAAGATCACTATATGTCGCCTCCCAGCTCGGAACATGAAGAACAAGGAATAAGCTGCGCAGCTTCTCCCAATAATTCTTTTTCGATTTCTTTGCCTCCAGCACCTGACCCAATAGCTTGCAACAGCATTGCTGAATCTGATCAACTAGAAACGCCAGCATCATCAAGTAAGCAAACACCGTCGCTAGGTGCTGTTTGCCATGACCAAAGTTATGCTCGAAGTGATAGCCAAGGGTTTTTCAGGGTGTTGAAGGTTTCATTCTCAATGCGCCAACGAGCGCGGCCGCCGCGCATTAGCGTCATCATATTGTCAGAGGTGATTTCAATATCCGTCACCCACGAGAAGTGCTGTGTTTTACCCGATGCTTTGGTTTCCCAGTATTCCAAGAAATTGATCTGCATCTGGAAATTCGCATCATTAAGCGGCACTTGATTACAGTATCGAAAACAATGATGCACCCCTTTGGAATCTATGAGTTCCACTGTTTTTGTGGCTTTTGTGTGACTCACCCAGTCAAATAGAAACCCATGGTCACTTTGTTTTGCGCCTAGAATAAAACGCATGTCCAGTGACTTAAGTCATTCAATATGAGGGCCATTAGACGACAAACCATCCTCTACGACCACCAGCTTTAAATGAGGGTGTTCCCTGCGAATGTCTTTGAACAAACGCTTGGCTGCATTACGTTCACAGTCATTCTTGGCCTCGCCATCTTGCTTCAAGATCGCCTCGGGTGCCAATGTAAATACCTCAGACTGATCAGGATGCACCAATACCGCCGCCAGCAATTGATGATAATACGTGATCTGACCATTGCGATGATGCTTTTCACAGCACTGCTTGCAATGCACCTGCTTGGATGAGAAGTAACCTGTCCCATCCACCGATAGTAGATAGTGCTCATCCATAAACTCCATACCTTCTAAACCCTTGCCGCGTTGAAGATTGGCAAAGATACGGGTAAAGGCTTGGCGTAATAGTGCAGGGTCAACATTGTCTAGCCGCTCACGTAATGTCGTATCACAAGGGGCTTTCTTAATCCCGTATAAGCTGCGTAAATTAGCTTGGATGGTTTGCTTATCTTGGTCGAACTGAAGTAATGAGGGATACTTCAACCCGAAAATAGCCATCCCTGACATCAGACAATCTGCTAGAGAAATATCATTACGGGCGTGGCATGAATCTGTAGCTTCTATCTGACTAAACACTTGCCTAATCGACTTGAGTAATCCCGGCGCGCTGAGGTGTTTACGAAGTAGAGGTTTAGCCATGGTTCTTCAACTCTAATCTGTGAAATTGGCTGTATCATACTGTATCCTCGGAATAGTTTACGAAAACTATTTTTTCAGAACCCCTGTAACCCGCTTGTTTGCTTGGTTTGTTAATTGGGCGGGAATTGCTACCGTTGTAGGGGTTTGAAGTCCAACGGAACGAAAACTTACGCTCACAGTTATACCAAACTAACATGAAATATTTTCTGTTTTCATTGGTATTATTCAATTATATCACTGCTGATGGCTTTACAGTCTAGCGATGCACTTAGGTTTTTTAGAGGACTATATATTTAGCTTATTGCAATTTGCCGAGTGCCCCGGATAGGCGATTTACTAAGCCAGGGATACGATTTTCGTGGGCACAGCAAAAACCCAGAACGATGCCCTGGCGCGCCAGAGGCGTGGCACAGTAAATCGACAGTGGCAAGGACTCGATACCTGCATCCAGCAAGGCACTATAGGCAGCCTGGTCCTGCAGGCCGTTTTTTAGCCAAGCGACGATATGCATTCCCGCATCGGTTTTCTGCGGTTCGAGGGAATTGCCACAGCTGTTTTTAAGACAATCGAACAGGGTATCTTTGCGCTCGCGATAAACGCGCCGCATTTTTCTGATATGTTCAACAAAACGGCCGTCGTCCATGAAACGAGACAGGGCCTGCTCAACGATTGCGGAGGATCTGTGTCCGAGAAGATTTGAAGCTTTAGCAAATGAATCGACCAGCCCCGGAGGAATGACGACATACCCGATTCGCATTGCCGCAAACATGGATTTAGAAAATGTGCCCACGTAGAAAACCCTGCGCTCGCTGTCCAGTGCGCTAAGTGCCGGTAGTGGTCGTCCCCGGTATCTAAATTCACTGTCATAGTCATCTTCAATAATCCAGGCGTCATTTTCCTGGGCATAATTTAACAGGGTAAGCCGCCGTACTAGGCTCATTGTGGTCCCAAGCGGTTGTTGATGGGAGGGCGTTGTAAATATTATGGACGGTTTGGGATGATTTTCAATAGCGTACTGGACATCGAGACCCTCATTATCTATCGGCACCGGCACGATATTGGCACCCATGATCTGCATGACGTCGCGACCGGCAATATGCCCCGGGTTTTCATACCAAACAGTGTCGCCCTTATTGAGCAATACAAATGCGATGAGAACAAAGGCTTGCTGTGCGCCTGAGGTGATAACGATTTGGCCCGAATCAACTTGCATGCCGCGAGCGTCAGTTAAGTGGTTTGCGATAGAGGCCCGAAGATTGGCGCTGCCACTCAGATCTCCGTAGCTCATATGATGCCGATGATCCGATTGCATTGCTTCCAACAAATACTTATTCCAGGTTTTGACCGGGAAAAGATCGAGTGCAGGGACACCGGGGCGGAAGGGATCAGTTGCGCCATGTCGAGTGCTAGCTCTGGACGACATGATGCTACGAGTACGATCCGTAATCTCGATTTCGGGAATTTTGGATTTACGCCTTACTCGGCTGAATTTCGGGGCGGCTTCAATTTCGAGCCCCTGAGCAACAAACGTGCCGGCTCCCGTCTTCGCCAGCGCATAACCCTCCACCACCAGTTGTTCGTAAACAGACTTTACTGTAATTCGCGATACGCCGAGTTCTTCCGCAAGTTCTCGGGTTGACGGTAGTTTTTGTCCAGGCCCTAACGTGCCGCTCAGTATTAATCGTCGTAGTGAAGCATCGAGTTGTCGGTAAATAGGAACCGAAGTGTTTCTCTCGAGGTTTAACCCGGATAACAGCGCTCCGCCTGGTGATTTCGGCATGGTATTTTAGAATTGGGTCTATATATTTTCAAATAATGGGCATATTAAATAATCCATTGTTGAGTATACTTGAATGCGAAGCAAATTCGACGAAATTTGGAGTAAAGCAGAAAACATCAAAACAATGGCTAATATACAAGACTATTCTTATCCCTTAGGGCTCCACCTGCTGACACGATGGCAGTCTGGCGATGCTGAGGCAAAACGTGAGATGATGGAAATATTTGATTCTGCCATCGCGGGCGACTTTGATGCCAATTTCGCGATTCCTGCACCTTCGGGCGAAATTCACGCAACTGCCTCGGTGCATATGCTGGCGCTTTCTATTTTGTATGACTTGTATGGAGTCGAGTCGGAAGAATATTACAAAACTGATCCTTGGCGATACGTACGAGCTAATTTGGTAGTCTGCCGATTGTTAGGAGTCAAGAAGATGTATGTGACTTGGGCGCTTTATGCGTTCACCTGTGAACCGCTAGGTCAGATAATGATGTACCCTGATCGCTTCCCTCCGGGCTGTGACCCGGCCGAACCTCTGATTAATAAGAATAACTGGCAGGCATTGGAAACACCTGATTTTTCTACCGGCGTGCCGAAGGCTATCGACGAAATCACGCGCATCACTGAAGTCCTTACCGGGTTGCCACCCTTGCTTCAAATCTCTGCACCTTATAGTCTCGCTGCAGATATTTATGGTCAGGAGCCATTGTTAGCCGATGTGCTTCATGACCCCGACAATGTCAATGCGTTGCTGGACCACATAGCGGACAAGGTGCTCGGACCTTGGATGGATCATCATATCGAAACCTTCCAGAATGGCTGGATTGAACTGTCGGATGCGTCGGGTTCGCCTTTTTTCATCGGTGCGGAAAACTGCATGAGCATGTCGATTCGCGCAATCCGGTACATGATCAAGGATAAACCTTATGCTGACCGCGTATTCGATAACAATTACCGCGGAGACAATGTCTCGCAGGTGGAAAAAAAGGCGCGCAGATCACGCCGCAGAGCGGCCCGGCCAGAAACGGAAAATGGGGTTAACTTGTTGGAGTTAACTGAAGCAAAGGTCAGTGTCTGCCCTAGATTCATCATGCGCCTAGAAGCCGATAAAGTCGATGTTTCGTTTTATGTCGATCAAGCTATCGCGCGTAACATGCCGCTGACGTCTGGGATCGGCTCACCTCAGATCGACCGCAACAGCATCGGTGACCTCGAAGCGACCAAGGCGGCAATTACCGAGTACGCGCGGGTGAATGTAGAGGCGATAAAACGCGTCTGTGAAACCATTGACTTACCGCAAGATAATTTCGTAATGGACCCCTGGCCCAGCCATATTTATTTCGAAGACGTGAATTCGGAATCACAGTTTGAACTCGTTGAGCTGATATTGAACGAAGTTCATAAAGGTGGGGCCTTCTAGTTAAATACCCACTGCGCGAGTAGCATCAGTAGACTTGGGTTGTAGATTCAATAGGCGCCAATGGCAGCTTAGAGCATCAATATTTAACGAAATAGATAGAGACAAATGAACAGATTTGATTACATCGCTTTTATAACGTTTGGTATACCCTTCACCAAAGTACTATGTACCATACTCATCAGCCCAACTTTGCAATTACCTAATGAGTCTTTGGGTTTTACCAATACTTATACAAAAGGGTGAGTAACGACAATGGTGTCATCTCTTTCTGCACTGGTCGATATGATATCAATATTTACTCCTAATATTTCCTGAATTCGATCCAAATACCGGCGCGCATTGGTGGGTAAAGCGTCGAGTGTTCTCGTACCTGAAGTAGTTTCGAGCCAACCCGGCATTTCTTCATAGATCGGCTTGCAGCGTTCAAAATCGTCTACACCATAAGGAGGGCGATCAATCATCTTGCCATCTAATTCATACTTAGTGCAAATTTTTAAGGTTTCTAGCCCGTCTAATACATCAAGCTTAGTAACGCATAAGCTAGATAGGCTATTCACTTCTGCAGAGCGGCGCAACACAACCGTATCAAGCCAACCGCAGCGACGGGGCCGCCCGGTGGTCGCACCAAACTCATGGCCTTTTGCACCTAGAAATGCACCGACATCGTCAAATAACTCGGTAGGAAACGGCCCAGCGCCCACCCGCGTCGTATAGGCTTTCACAATACCCATTACACCATCTATATGCAGCGGACCTATTCCAGCCCCGCTAGCAGCCGCAGCCGCTGTTGTGTTGGAAGAAGTAACGTATGGGTAGGTGCCATGATCAATATCAAGCAGCATCCCTTGTGCGCCTTCAAACATTACCGATTTACCCGCTGCGCGTAAGTTTGCTAGCTCTGCAGCCACATCGCCCACCATGTCTTTTATTTGCTCAGCTAGCCCGAGCATTGAGCTTAAAGTTTCGTCATAACTTACCGTCTGCGTCTTAAAGAAGTGCTCTAAAACATGATTATGATAAGTCATTACCTCCTTTAACTTGCTACCAAAATCAGGTGCGTAGAGGTCTTGGATACGTAACCCGCGCCGAGATACTTTATCCTCGTAGGCTGGGCCAATACCGCGCCCTGTGGTGCCGATTGCTTTCGCCCCGCGAGCTGCTTCCCGCGCCATATCCAATGCAACATGATACGGCATGATGACTGGGCACGCTGGGCTAACCATTAAGCGATCTCTGATGGAGACGCCACGCGCTTCTAGCTGCGTAATTTCTTTTATCAGCTGCTCGGGGTTAAGTACAACGCCATTGCCAATTAGACACCCTACCCCATCGCGCATTGCGCCAGAAGGAATCAGGTGAAGCACCGTCTTTTCGCCGTTGATAACTAGCGTGTGTCCAGCGTTATGGCCACCTTGAAAGCGAGCCACTGCATCGGCCCGATCCATCAATAAATCAACGACCTTTCCCTTACCTTCATCACCCCATTGCGTTCCGACGAGCACTATGTTTTTTGACATCTTAAGTATTTCTATGTTTTACGTAGCCGTAAGGGCCAAATTGGAATTAAAATTTGCGTCTCAGGCTAAATATAAAACAAACAAACCCACACCGATAGAAATCATACCAGCTATTCTCAGTTGTTGATCTGGCATCGACTGAACTTGCGCGAGAAACCGCTTGAATGCCACTGGTGAGGCAAAGGGCACTAAGCCTTCAAACACTAAGTAAAGCCCAAAAGCGGCTAAGAATAGCTTCCAATCCATTTTAGCACGCTACAATTCTCTACTAGTTCTCAGGCCTAGAGTTGAGCAAGTACTGCATAAACTCTGATTTAGGATCCACCACAAATAAGTCGGACTTACTATTAAAGGTATTTTGATAAGCGTCTAAGCTTTTGTAAAACTTAAAGAATTCTTTATCCTGATTAAAAGCCTGTGCATATATTTTGGTGGCTTCGGCATCACCCGCACCTTTTGTCTGCTCTGAGTCACGACGTGCTTCGGCCAATAGAATTTGACGCTGGCGATCTGCATCAGCTCGAATTCGTTCAGCTGCTTCAGCGCCTTGTGCGCGCAATTCTTTCGCTACTCGCTCACGCTCAGCCCGCATACGGTCATAAACAGTCTCACTAATCGCAGGATCTAAGTCTACTCGCTTTAGGCGAACATCCAACACCTCGATACCCAAACTTTGCGCCTCTGCATCCATAGATTTGCGCACTAAGTTCATAATCTCAATCCGATCACCTGACACCACATCTTGAACAGAGCGTTTACCCACTTCAACGCGAATCGCATCGTTTACACGTTGTGATAATCGTGAGCGCGCTGCAATCTTAGAGCCGCTTAAGCGAATATAATATTCTCCCACATCTCGAACACGCCACTTAACGAAGGAGTCGATCAATAAGTTTTTCTTCTCTTTAGTTAAAAAGCTTTCTGGATCTGCGTCCATGGTTTGCACCCGCGCGTCAAAATATTGTACCGTGTTAACAAATGGCCACTTTAGGTGCCAACCGGATTGATCATCGGAGCGGATAATTTCACCAAAACGAAATACAATCGCTTTTTCACGTTCGTCAACCGTGTAAAAAGCGAGGCTAAATATAGCAACTCCAATTAAAGCCAGAGCGATTAAGATTACTTTTAAGCCTTTCATCGTGTTGTACTCCGAGTCGTTGAACGGGTCGATCGTGCAGAGCCACTACTATTAAACTCGCCTAACTGATTCGTCGTTGTGGTTTGTCCAATGGCGCTATTTTGCCGAACAGCATTAGCCGCCCCGCTATTCTGGATCATCTTATCTAACGGAAGATACATCACGCTATTACTAGATGATTGATCTATCACCATCTTGCTGCTACTTCCTAGCACATTTTGTACGGCGTCAAGGTACATACGGTCTCTGGTGACCTGAGGTGCTTTTTGGTATTCAATTCGAACTTGGTCAAAGCGCCCTGCTTCACCTTTCGCATCGGCGATCACACTGGCTTTATAGCCATCGGCCTCTTCTTTAATACGCGCAGCTAAGCCCCGCGAGCGTGGAATAATGTCATTAGCATAAGCTTCAGCCAAGTTGATCAGCCTCTGTTCATCTTCACGCGCCCTAACCGCATCATCGAAGGCATCTTTAACTTGGCTGGGTGGTTGTGCATTTTGCATTTCTACAGAACGAATATTAATGCCCGTTTCATAGCGATCCAGAATCTGTTGTAATAAAACTTTAGTTTCCGAAGCAATTTGCGCCCGTCCCTCAGTAATAGCAAAGTCCATGGTGTTATGTCCGACAATTTCACGCACGGCACTTTCGGTTGCTTGACGCACCACCACTTCAACCGAATCACCTACATTAAACAACAGATCGGTCGCTGATTTAATATCGAACTGGACAGCAAACGCAATATCAATAATGTTTTCGTCCTCGGTTAACATCAGCGCTTCTTTGGGAACTGAGGAGTTATTTCCGCGGGCTCGGTAGCCTACTTCAACCGTATTCACATTCTGCACGTTTATTACATTGACCGTGTCGATAGGCGTAGGAAAACGCCAGTGCAATCCCGCACCCGTAGTACGGTTTTCTTGACCAAACCGTAGCTCAACGCCCTGCTCGGCCTGATTGACTTTGTAAAAACCGCTAAACAACCAAAAGCCTAGAGCCACAATGGCTGCCAGCCCTAGCATGCCCATGCTCATTCCAGCACCCGGCATTTGGCCATTTCCAGCACCGCCTTTAGAGCCGCCACCGCCGCCCAAAGACTTAGTTAAACGTTCTTTTGCGTCTCTAAAAACCTGATCTAAATCAGGTGGGCCTTGTTGTTGGCCTTTGCGTTTACCCCAAGGGTCGTCAGGGTCTTTGTCTCCACCCGATCCGGGTTGATTCCAAGGCATGTTTATTCCTCTGTGTTCGATTAAATAGTGGTTAAATTATAGCATGCGGCTATCTGAACTGAGTGAGCCGATGGCGATGATAATGTATTTATTTGGGGTCAAAAGTTAGTTGTTCAATTGCTAAGGGAAATGAGCTTAAATATTTATAGCTTTAACTGCAGCAAGCACAGCATGAAGCTTGGCCTTATCTTTTATTCCAGGAAACTGTTCTACCGAGCTGACCAAATCTAAACAAAAGGCGCTAGATTCCTCTGCAGCTTGCTTTAGAGTGTGTTCATCAAGACCGCCAGCTAATATCAAGCGATTATCATTTAAACTTTTAGCTCTACTCCAATCAAAAGTCTTACCCGTTCCACCGACCACGCCGGGTACGTAAGTATCTAGTAACAGACCACTGGCTGACGTGTAAATTGTTGCTCGCTGCTGTAAATCGATATCATCCGCCATTCTGATAGCCTTGATATATGGCATACCAAATTGTTCGCAAAACTGCGGGGTTTCCTCACCGTGAAATTGCAATATATCAAAATTGGCAGCGGCTAAAATTTGCTCCACTAACGCAACTTTGGGGTTAACCACCACCGCAACTGATTTGCACAATGGGCTGACCGCATTAACAATATCAGCGGCGTGGGTAATTTGGGCAGTACGTGGGCTTTTTTCATAAAATATCACCCCAATGGCATCCGCTCCCAAATCAGACGCCAGCTTGGCATCTTCAGCACGGGTCATTCCACAGATTTTTATACGCACTTGCTTCATCATTCTAGTTTACCAAAATCGCGGTGGCGGTATTGCGCTGGGTATCGCATATTCGGGTGGATAGTCAATATGCGTTAAGTACAGCCCAAATGGAGAGGCGGTTATACCGCCTTGGGTGCGGTCTTTAGAATCCAACACTTCTTTGGCCCAACTCCATGCGGCTTCACCCGCGCCAATTGTGCACAGCAGCCCCATCATATTGCGCACCATATGATGCAAAAAACCGTTCGCGTGAATATCTGTAACTACCCATTCGCCATGGCGTTCAATATTAATCGCATGCATCTGCTTCACTGGGTCTAAGGATTGGCAGCTGCTCGCACGGTAAGCGCTAAAGTCATGTTTTCCCAGTAATGCATTCGCGGCGGTTTGCATCAAAGTATGATCCAAACTCCGGTAATCCCAGCTGACCTTTTTATCCAAATAACTAGGTTTGATCGGGCGATTTAGAATGATATATCGGTACTCGCGCCGCTGCGCTGAAAAGCGCGCATGAAAGTCTGCTGGCACTTCGCCTAACCAAATGACGCTTACGCCGTCTGGGAGTTTAGTGTTGATACCGCGTAACCAATTCCTGGTTTCGCGCTGTTTGTTAGTATCGAAGTGGAAAACCTGACCGCTAGCATGTACGTTGGTGTCCGTGCGACCCGCCACGGTTACCGAAATAGTTTCGTCTGCTACGCTAGAAATGGCTGACTCCACTGCTTGTTGTACGGTGGGCACGCCAAGCTGCGTCTGCCAACCACAAAATAAGCTGCCATCATACTCAACTCTTGCTGCGTAACGCATAGACATAGGCATTTGCAATGCAGAAAAAAGGCGGCTAAGCCGCCTTTAATTCCGGTTCATATCAGCTTTTAAACGATCTTAGGGTCAAGCTCGCCTGAAGTATAGCGAGCAGTCATCTCTTCGAGGTTAATGACCTTAATTTGGGGGCCATTACCTGCGGTGCCAAAGGCCTCATAGCGAGCAATGCAAATGTCACGCATGGCGTTAGTCGCTGATTTCAGGTATTTACGTGGGTCAAAATCAGCGGGATGATCAACAAAATGTTTACGAATTGCACCCGTTGAAGCCATGCGCAAATCGGTATCGATATTTATCTTTCTGACGCCGTGCTTGATACCTTCAACAATTTCTTCAACTGGAACACCATAAGTCTCACCCATGTCGCCGCCGTGGGTGTTAATTATTTTTAACCAGTCTTGCGGTACCGAAGAAGAACCATGCATTACTAAATGGGTATCAGGAATGCGCGCGTTGATCGCCTTGACCTGATCAATCGCCAAAATATCACCGGTGGGTGGACGGGTAAATTTATAAGCGCCATGCGAAGTGCCGATGGCAATCGCCAAAGCATCTACGCCAGTTTTAGCTACAAAATCAGCGGCTTCTTCAGGGTCGGTCAACAATTGACTGTGATCAAGCACTCCCTCAGCGCCCACGCCGTCTTCCTCACCCGCCATGCCTGTCTCCAACGACCCGAGGCAACCTAATTCACCTTCAACAGAAACACCGCAAGCATGCGCCATCTCCACTGATTGCTTGGTGACTGCCACGTTGTATTCATAACTTGAGGGTGTTTTACCGTCACTTTCAAGCGAGCCGTCCATCATTACCGATGAAAAGCCGAGCTGGATAGAGCGTTGGCAGACTGCGGGTGAAGTGCCATGATCTTGGTGCACACATACCGGAATATCAGGCCACTGCTCTACCGCTGCTTGAATTAAGTGGCGTAAGAACGGCGCACCTGCATAGGCACGGGCGCCTGCAGAAGCTTGAACAATCACTGGCGAGCTAGTTTGCTGCGCTGCGTGCATGATCGCATGCATTTGCTCCATGTTGTTTACATTGTATGCTGGCACGCCGTATTGGTGCTCAGCAGCATGATCAAGTAATTGGCGTAACGAGATGATGGCCATTGTTAAATTCCTCTAGTTAAATTCTTAATAAGTTGTTATTGTAGCGCGACTTCACCAACACGAACGATTTTCATGGTGTTAGTGCGCCCTTTGACCGAGGTATCTCCTCGGGTAATAATAATTTGTTCCCCATCAGATACAAAACCCGATTTCTTTAGTGATTCTACCGCAGCGCGATTAATGCCCGAAGATTGCCATTGCGTCACATCAAAAGAAATCGGTTGAACTCCGCGATATAGGCATATTTTTCGGGCTGCGTTGGGGCTACGCGTCATCGCAAATATGGGGGTATAGGCATTGGTCCGAGACATCAGCAACGCAGTACGCCCCGATTCCGTTAACGCGACTATAGCCGCCACTGGGAAATGCTTAGCGGTAAACATGGTTGCCATGGCTATCGATTCCTCAGCATTGCCAAACTCGACGTGCATACCGTATTCCGCTGCGTGACCATCTTCACCCTCAGAACCGAGGCATATTCGATTCATGGCGGCAATGACTTTGTCGGGATATTTCCCTATCGCTGTTTCAGCGGATAGCATCACCGCATCGGTTCCATCGAGAACCGCGTTGGCCACATCTGACACTTCAGCGCGTGTTGGAATCGGGCTTTCAACCATTGATTGCATCATCTGCGTAGCGGTTATCGCCACTCGGTTCGATTCACGGGCCTTACGAATAAGGTGCTTTTGCACGCCGGGTAAGTTTTCATCACCAATTTCTACACCCAAATCACCCCGCGCGATCATAATGACATCGGTGTCCCTGATAATTTCATCTATATTATCAAGCGCCTCTTTGCGTTCGATTTTGGCGACAATTGCCGCCCCGTTACCTAAGCCGCGCAGTAAGCCTCTAGCAATGTGAATGTCCTTAGCGTCCTTAACGAAGGAGATTGCCAAGAAATCCACATCTAGCTTGGCAGCTAATTTAATATCTTGTTTATCTTTAGCGGTTAAGGCACCGGCAGAAAGCCCCCCGCCTTGTAGGTTGATGCCTTTATTATTCGACAATTTGCCGCCTATAGAAACCACCGTGTGAATTTCACTAGGCGTTACCTCGGTTACCTTCAGCGCAATATTGCCGTCGTCAAGAACAAGCACGTTATCAGGTTTGACATCTTCTACCAACTCTTGGTATGAAATTCCCACTGCGTCTTGATTACCTTGATCTTTGTCTAAGGTGGTACTCAAGGTAAATTGATCACCTTGAGACAAAATGATTGAATCATTCTCAAAGCGTTCAATGCGAATTTTAGGGCCTTGCAAATCACCTAGCACCGCGACAGTTACGCCCAACTCTTGGGCGACCTCACGCACCAGTTCAACGCGTTTAGTATGTTCTTGTGCATCGCCATGAGAAAAGTTGATGCGAACCACATTAACGCCTTCAGTGAGTATCGCCTTGACGGCTTCACGGCTATCAGTGGCCGGCCCCAAAGAGGCTACAATTTTGGTTCTTCTCATGACCCTTTTAGTTTACCTTGCCCTGCTTGGCCTTATGAACGTTTCGCTAAGATTTCTACGGCCGGTAGCGGCTTACCTTCTAAAAATTCTAAGAATGCGCCGCCGCCAGTCGAAATATAAGATATCTTGTCTGCAATGTTGTATTTGTCGAGGGCAGCCAAGGTGTCTCCTCCTCCAGCAATTGAGAAAGCATCTGAGGCGGCAATTGACTCGCCCAGCACGCGAGTACCCTCTCCAAAATGTGTAAACTCAAATACCCCTACTGGGCCGTTCCAGACGATAGTGCCAGCACTTTGCATCATATCAGCAAAGCGTTTAGCCGTATCGGGGCCAATGTCAAAGATCATGTCATCGTCACTGACATCCTCAACGCGCTTTATCACCGCCTGCGCCGATTTAGAAAACTCTTTGCCGACCACCACATCAGTAGGTATCGGGATTTCGCCGCCTTTGGCTTTCGCAACTGCCATCAACCGCTTGGCTTCGGGAATTAAATCTTTTTCAACCAAAGACTGGCCGACGTTGTAACCTGCCGCGGCAATAAAAGTATTGGCAATGCCACCACCGGGAATAAGCTGATCTACAATTTTAGAAAGCGCCTCTAATACGGTTAATTTTGTAGACACCTTAGAACCACCGACAATTGCCGCCATAGGCCGTTTAGGCTTATCTAAAGCCTGACCCAAAGCCTCTAACTCTGCTGCTAAAAGTGGCCCAGAACAGGCTTGTTTCGCGTACTGGGCAACACCATGGGTCGATGCTTGAGCGCGGTGCGCCGTACCAAATGCATCCATAACATAAATATCGCATAACGCCGCATATTGCTTAGAAAGTTGTTCATTGTTGTCTTTCTCACCGTGGTTAAAGCGGACATTTTCCAATAACACCACTTGCCCCTCATCAAGATGAGGTTGCGAGGTCAAATACTGATCTTCAAGATTGACGGTTTGGCCTAACGCTTCACTTAAATAATTCACCACAGGCAATAAGGAATAAGCGAAATCTGCAGACCCTTCTAGTGGGCGTCCCAAATGTGACATTAACAATACCTTTGCGCCGGCATCAAGCGCAAAACGAATCGTCGGTATAGAAGCCTCTATACGCTTCCCTGAGGTAACTTTCCCGTTCTTGATAGGCACATTCAAGTCTTGACGAATTAGAAGGCGCTTGCCCTTTAGGTCAAGAGCGGTCATTGTCGAAATAGCCATTATTAATATAATATATGTTAAATTACAATATGTTAAGAGATATAGTTAGCTTAATGTATGAATACATATAATGAAAATGGGCCACTCGATATTGAGCAGCCCATTTATAATCTATACGATCGGAACTATTTGGCGTTCATCAAAGCAATAGTAGTATCTAACATGCGATTTGAGAATCCCCACTCATTGTCATACCAAGAACACACTTTAACCAAAGTGCCGCCGGTAACACGGGTCATGCCAGCGTCAAAGTTTGAGCTGGTTGAGACATGATTAAAATCAACGGAAACTAAAGGCGCATCCGTATAGGCCAAGACTTTACCGTCAGCAGCGTCTTGCATGATGCTATTAACCTCATCCACACTGGTTTCGCGAGCCGCAACGAAGGTTAAGTCGACCAGTGATACATTGATAGTTGGTACGCGTATTGAAAACCCGTCTAACTTGCCATTTAAATCGGGCAAAACCAAACCTACTGCCGCCGCCGCCCCCGTCTTAGTTGGGATCATTGATTGCGTAGCAGAACGTGCGCGACGTAAGTCAGTGTGAAAAACGTCGGTGAGTACTTGATCGTTGGTATAGGCGTGAATTGTATTCATCAAACCATGTACAACGCCAATTGTGTCGTTTAATGGCTTTACCAATGGCGCCAAACAGTTTGTTGTGCAGGACGCATTTGAAATGATGGTGTCGCTAGACTTTAAAACATCATCATTCACTCCGAAAACAATAGTTGCATCCACATCAGTGCCGCCGGGCGCTGAAATAATCACTTTTTTAGCACCTGCTTCTAGGTGTGCACTGGCTTTATCTTTAGAGGCAAAGAAACCCGTGCATTCCATCACCACGTCAACCCCTAACTCTGCCCACGGCAATTTCGCTGGGTCGCGCTCTGCACACACTTTAATCCGGTCGCCATTTACTATTAAATCATCACCTTCAACGCCCACTGAGCCAGGGAATCGGCCGTGAGCCGTATCGTATTGGGTTAAATGTGCATTGGTGTTGGCATCACCTAAATCATTGATAGCAACAATTTCAATGTCTTCTCTGCCGGACTCATAACGAGCACGTAAGATGTTTCGGCCAATACGGCCATAGCCATTAATTGCGACTTTAATAGTCATTCTTATTTCTCCAGTAGTAAATAAATTTGTTCAGAGTATTTTAGAGCGCACTGTGCCCGCTTATACCCGCTTCTGAGTTGTTACTTTTTCCACCGCGGCTAATACATTCTCTACGGTAAAACCAAAATGTTCAAATAGCTCACTCGCAGGGGCTGACTCTCCAAAACTGCTCATACCCACAACATCGCCATCAGTACCAACGTATTTCCACCATCCATCCATAATAGCCGCTTCTACCGCAACACGCGCCGTGACTGCTTTAGGTAGCACTGATTCTTTGTAAGCTGCATCTTGTGCTTCGAACACATCCACAGATGGCATCGATACCACACGAACATTCTTGTTGGACTGCTGTGCAGACTTAACCGCAAGCCCAACTTCTGAACCGGTGGCGATAATGATCGCATCTGGCATTCCTTCACCGTCCTGCAATACATAAGCACCCTTAGCTACATTGGCAATAGTTTGCGCGTTACGGCTTTGAAACGGTAAGTTCTGCCGTGAGAAAATAAGGCAACTTGGGCCATCAAACTCAATTGCGTATTTCCATGCCACCGCGGTTTCAAGCGTATCGCATGGGCGCCAAAGTGACATATTTGGAATCATTCGAAGCGTAGGGATTTGCTCCACTGCTTGGTGCGTAGGGCCGTCTTCGCCTAAGCCAATCGAGTCGTGGGTATACACAAAAATATTTTTTATCTTCATTAACGCCGCCATGCGTAAGGCATTGCGCGCGTATTCAGAGAACATCAAGAAAGTAGCACCGTAAGGGATAAAGCCCCCATGTAGTGCTAAGCCATTCATAATGGCACTCATACCAAATTCACGCACGCCATAGGAAAGGTAATTTCCAGAAAAGTCCTTTTCTGGTCCGACGTTAGAATTTATATAGCGACTGGTATCGTGAAAAGTATTGTTTGATGGCGTCAAATCGGCAGAGCCACCCAACAATTCAGACAATAAAGGCGCGTATCCATTAAGTGCACCTTTTGAAGCCACGCGAGTAGCCGGTGATTCCGCTTTTTCGTTTACGCTTGCGATAAACGCGCTGGATTGCTGTTGCCAATTTTCAGGTAAATCGCCGTCCATACGGCGCTGAAATTCTGCGGCTTGCTCAGGATGATTTTGTGCATAAGTCCCAAATTGCGCGTTCCAATTCTCCTCAGCTGTGTTACCTGCTTGTGTTGCACCCCAATCGGCATAAATATCTTCTGGCACAACAAAAGGCGGATGTGGCCAACCAATATGTGCTCTGGCCAAAGCAACCTCTTCCTCGCCCAGAGGTTCACCATGCACTTTATGACCACCTGCTTTGTTTGGGGCACCTTTACCTATTACCGTTTTGCAACAAATAAGTGTGGGCTGGTCGACATTAGCTATAGCCTCTTGTGTTGCCTTTTTAACTGCTTCGACATCATGGCCGTCCACATTGGCAATCACCTGCCAGCCGTATGCTGCAAATCTTTTGGGGGTGTCATCGGAAAACCAACCGACCACATCTCCATCAATCGAGATTCCGTTATCGTCGTAAAAACAAATCAGCTTACCTAAGCCTAATGTACCCGCCAAGGAACAGGTTTCATGAGAAATACCTTCCATTAAGCAGCCGTCGCCTAAAAACACATAAGTATTGTGATCGACGATCTCATGCCCCGGCTGGTTAAATTGCGCAGCCAGCACTTTTTCGGCTAAAGCCATGCCCACGGCATTACTGATGCCCTGCCCAAGGGGGCCAGTGGTAGTTTCGATGCCGGGCGCATAACCATATTCAGGGTGGCCCGGGGTTTTAGAATGTAATTGACGAAAATTGCGCAACTCATCCATGGATAAATCATAACCCGTCAAATGCAATACAGAATAAACCAACATTGAAGCGTGACCATTTGACATCACAAAACGGTCTCGGTTGGCCCAACTAGGGTTGGCTGGATTGTGGCGCATGAAATCACTGTAAAGAACCTCAGCAATATCTGCCATACCCAGTGGTGCGCCGGGATGACCAGATTTGGCCTGTTGCACTGCGTCCATGCTGAGTGCCCGGATTGCGTTAGCTTTATCCGTTCTCGAAACGGTCATCGATTATTCCTCAAAATTAGATAATACATTGTATTGGGGGAAACGAGTTTGCAGAAGTTTAGCACCGAGTGTTGCTGTTTTTTCTAGGCCTAGAAGTGCCTTTCACGTTAAACAATTTATTTTACCATTTAGCTATAAATCAGTTTTAGATTTAAAGCTTAGGTCTGATTTTCAAGGTCGCTGATTCTAACACTTTGTGCATTATGAAATACCAGCATTGTCGGCCAATCAGGCCCTAAAGATCGAATTCTTGTGAAGCAGGCAGAAGGCACTTCGATTCTTAGGTGTGCTTGTTTTTGCATTGCCAACACTTCCCCTAAGATTAGACGCATCGGCCCCCCATGGGTTACCACTAATATGCGCTTTCCCTGATAATTGGCCAAAATATCAGTCCAAACTCTGAGTACTTCGTCTAGAAATAGCTGATAAGGCGCAGCCCCAGGTGGCGGAGAATCCAATGGATCTTGCATAAACGCTTCGAACAATTGCGCCGATTGATCAATCACTTCTGCAACGGGTTTATTCTCCCAAGTGCCATAATTATATTCAGATAACTCTTTACGAATCTTACAGCTAATGCCCTGCTTTTTTGCGATACCCCGGGCCACGCCCGCACAGCGTTTCAAGGGAGAACTCAAGACTGCATCCCAACGATAATTTGCGGCATGCGCAAGCATTTTTGCCCGTCCCACTTTTGTTAGCGCCCGATCTGTTACTCCTGAAAACACACTAGGGCTATCGGGCTCATCAATATCCCCATCGCGGAGTAAATCGATTATAGTTTCGCTCATCGCCTTTAATTAGAAACGCAAATTACAAGGCAGCAAGATCGACTCGGTCACCAATTTTCCCGTAGGTAACTTGATGACCTAGTTTCTCATCTATCGCTGTTTTCAGGCCTTCACGCGCTGTCTGTTCACCATGAATAATGCAAACGTGAGGCTTAGTTTCAAAATTACTTAACCAACGCATCAAGTCTCGTTGGTCAGCATGCGCTGATAACCCGCCTACGGTATGCACTTGCGCTTTTACTCGGTAGTACTTTGAATGAATTTTAACTTCATCAGTGCCTTGCACTATTCGCCGGCCTAAGGTGCCTCTACCTTGATACCCCGCAACCACTATATGACATTCGCGCCGCGGTAAGTTTTGCTTTAGATGGTGCAATATACGCCCCGCTGTCATCATGCCACTGGCGGCGAGGATAACTGCATGGTGTCGAATTTTGTTGATCGCTTTTGACTGCGCTGCCGTCTTAGTAAGATGCAAGTTAGTAATTTTTGGCATTTTGTTTAGGCACTTTCGCAGTCTGGTCGCTTCCTCATCGTATAAATGTGGATAATCCCAATAAATCTGCGTAGTTTCAATTGCCATTGGGCTGTTCAAGTAGATTTGCCAACGATCTAAGCCCCATTGCTCAAAATTACTGCCCAGCATATATAGCAGGTCTTGGCTACGCCCAATTGCAAATGCAGGAATAATTATATTCCCCTTGTCCTTGTCGGCGCGCTGCACAATTTCGCCCATTTCTTCTATTGTGTCTTTGCGCTCACGGTGCTGGCGATTCCCGTAGGTGCTTTCCATCAGTACCAAGTCGGCTTCGTTAATTATTGCCGGATCATTAAGAATAGGTGAATCATATTGCCCTAAGTCACCGCTAAATACGATTTTGCGCTTAAGTTTGCCTTCTTTAAGCCAAAGCTCAACAGAACTTGAGCCAAGTATATGCCCAGCATCTTGGAAGCGTATGGTTACGCCTGACAGTATTTGCTGTTTATGCTGGTAAGCCAAGCCTTTGAGTCGCCTAAAAACCGCTTTGACATCTTTAACTTGGTACAAGGCTTTTATCGGCTGTTTTCCCTTGCGTACGCGCCATCTGTTTTCGTTCTTTGCATCTTCCTGTTGAATTCTAGCGGAATCCTCAAGCAATACCCGTAACATATCGCATGTGGCATTTTGAGCGTAAATAAGCCCTTTGTAGCCTCGAGCCAGCAGTAAAGGTAGTCGCCCACTGTGGTCTAAATGCGCGTGGCTCAAGACAACCGCATCGATCTGATTAACATCAAATGGAAACGGTTCAAAATTTAAGGCTTGAGCTTTGCGACTACCTTGAATAAAACCGCAATCAAGTAATACTCTTTGTCCGTTTACGTGGACGATATGACAAGAACCTGTCACCCTATCCGCCGCGCCGTAAAACTCTAATTCCATCTTTATAGTAGTGGCCAATTTAATTGGCGGAGAATGTAATTAACTCTATGAGACCCCAGCATAACGTAGCGAGCGCAGAAAAGACCAGACAAAAATGAGCGAAAAAGCGCAGTTTATCCGTATAAATGAGCATTTTGAGAGACTTTTTAACGACGTATTTTCAAGCGCAGTAGTTATGCTGGGGTCTCACTATTTTATTGCACGTATCACGTATAAAACGCCAAGATACCCTAGCGATATAACGTTTTCCACATAAAAGGGAGCAATAATGTAACAGCGCAAATTTTCACAAAATCTCCAATCATATTAAGGTGTTATAGCCCATTGGAAAAGTGGCTTCTCCCAGCCAACCACAAAACCCAGCCACACAATACCAAATAAATAGATGGTTGTCACCGCTAGCAACACTGCTATGCAAGTGGTCAACATTTTACGATCATACCCTCGTTTGGCAAAATGACCACAAATAATAGCTGCGGCCAAATGGCCAACAAAGAAACCGCCTGTGGGGCCAGTAAAGAAGTCAGGCCCTGAACCAGAAGCAGTACTTGTGCTCAGCCCAGGTATGACAAGGGACATTTGCAGGTAATATAAAATAATAGCCGCTAACGAAACTCGCCACGGAAAGACAAAACCGAGCATGCATACCGAAAAAATCATCAAGTTTTGTGGAACTCCACGAATTGGCAATGCTACTTTAGCCGATGCAGTCAGTATCAACGCCCCCACAAATATCATGATCAGGTAGCGCAATAGATTGCCGGAATCTTGCGACCAAAAATAGTCACTCAGTGTGGGTTCTAAAACTTTAGGTCGCGTCATTTGGTGCCATTTTTAGAACAATTCGTTGCGTCTATTATACTTCGCCCCGAACACAAAATAGCGAATTAATACAATGGCCAATAGTAGGATATAAATTGGCATACGCCCCCATCTAACATAGGGTGTATCTCCTTTATAAGCGACTAGCTTGTCTACCATTGCCACTTTTTCAAATTGCGCAGATATTTGTTGGTAGCTTCCATCGGTTCTAATGACCGTAGATAAGCCACTGTTTGAAACTCTTAACATCTCACGCCTTGCTTCAATCGAGCGGAATCGGCCCATCTCTAAACGCTGATGCGGTGCGAAAGAATCGCCAAACCATGCGTCTTCACTGACATTGATTATGGCATCAGCCGTAGAAATGCCTGTTCGCCAGTCCTCTGGAAACGCGTCTTCATAGCAAATGGTAGGTAACAACTTAAAATCGGTTGTTTGCAGGTGTGCTTGCGCGCCGCGCCATGAAGTCATATCAGACATAGGAATCTGCAATTGCGCTAATAAACCAGACAGCAGCCACTTTAATGGAAAGAATTCCCCAAATGGCACTAAGTGGTGTTTGCGATAAAATTGTTCTTGGGTGCGAGGGTTAAGTAACACCATAGAATTATGAATTTGCGTGCCAGCTTCGTTTACTCTACGCTCTAGCGCGCCGAATATTACATCCGGATTTAAGGCGTATATTTGATCCAAAAACGCAGCTGGCGCTTGGTCATAGACTTGCGGCAGTGCTCCTTCTGGCCAGACTAAAAGGTCTACCTCTTTTTCGATAGTTCGACTGGCATGCAAATATTCGGCAAATATTTCTTCTTGCTTGCCTGCTTGCCACTTAACCTGCAATGGGATGCTCAGTTGAACTAAACCCACGGCCAACTCCTTGCCTGTTTGGTGGGCCCACTTAATTGGAGTCAACCACGCACCTAAGCCGAAAATCAAAAAACCCGAAAGTAATGATATCGCTGCGCTTCTGATCAAACCTAGTTTTACTGCTTTAACCGACCATACTAGCAGCCCAGCTACAACTGCCATGAGTAAACTTGATAAAACTACACCCCCTAGCGGTGCGTAGCCCACTAACCAAGTATCTATGCTAGCGTATCCCGTTAATAGCCATGGAAAGCCAGTGAACAAATACCCGCGTAATAATTCCAATACAACCCAGCAGGCAGGTGCCAACAGAACCATATTAAAAACCTTGGAGTTAGATTTCACAAAAGCGAATGCCAATCCAGCCAACAGTGGATAACAAGAGAGAAATAGCACCATCAGAATGACAGCTATAACCGCTAGGCTGGGCGACATATTACCGAAATTAACCATGCTAACGTACACCCACGACACGCCCACCGCGAACTGCCCAATTCCAAAGCATAAGCCTAGCGAAGCTGATTGCCACTTGCTTGCACCCTGCCAGCTTGCAAATAAGATAGCGAGCGCTATTATCGTTAAAGGCCAATATCCGAATGGCGCAAAACCCAGCGCAAACGTACCGCCAGCCAATGTTGTCAACGCAAAACGCAAGTTTAATTTAGAGGGCACTACGGCTCTTCGTAAGGATCAGCAAAACCAAATCTGCGCATTATAGACTGCTCTAATGTTTCCATTTGGGCTGCTTGTTGATCCCTGTGATGATCAAAGCCAAGTAAATGTAATGCACCATGTATGGTCATATGTGCCCAATGGGATTGCTCGCTTTTATGTTGTTCTGCTGCTTGTTGCACCACCACTGGCGCACAGATAACAATATCACCCCAAGCTAAATTGGATTGTTGTTCCGTAATTGCTATAAACGGAAATGACAGCACATTGGTGACCTTATCCTGATCGCGATACTGAAAGTTTAACTGTTGCATCTCTTCGCTATCAACGATGCGAATTGATAGCTCTTTACGCTGCGCTTGGGTTTCGCAAAAAACTTTTTCTATCCATAGGCAATGCTCCTCTGCTTGCGGAACTGATTTTACCGATGAGGCGTTCTCAAATTGAAACCATTCAGCCGTCATCAGATTGAACAGAACGTAGCGTAGGCTCGCTGCTGGCTGGGCTTGGAGTTTGCTTTTCGTAAGCCTCAACAATGCGTTGCACCAGCGAATGACGTACCACGTGCTCAGATGTAAATTGGGTAAATGAAATACCTTTCACTTCCTGTAAAATATTTTGTGAATGCACCAAGCCCGACATGACGTGTTGGGGCAGATCAATTTGTGACACGTCACCGGTAATCACCATCTTAGACCCGTATCCCATACGTGTTAGAAACATCTTCATCTGTTCCAGGGTGGTGTTTTGGGCTTCGTCCAACAAAATAAATGATTCGTTCAGCGTACGGCCGCGCATATAAGCAAGTGGCGCAAGCTCTATAATACCGCGTTCAATCAGTTTACCTACCCGATCAAAACCCAGCATTTCATACAAAGCATCGTATAAGGGACGCAAATAAGGATCAACCTTTTGCCCAATATCACCCGGCAAGAAACCTAACTTTTCACCTGCTTCAACTGCAGGACGTACCAATACAATGCGCTCTACTTCGTTATTTGCCAGCGCCTGTGCGGCACAAGCCACGGCCAAATACGTTTTACCGGTACCCGCTGGGCCAATACCAAAACACACATCGTTTATGAGTATGTTACTAAGGTAATGCGCTTGTGCACTATTTTGCGGGCGTACTTGATGCTTGCGCACTTTAATAACTATCTGCGGCTCACCGCTGCCTTTAACCTCTTCCCCGACCATCGCAAGGTGGACTGTTTGGGAACTCAGTGTGAGATCAGATTTAGTTCGTTTGTAAAGCTGCTTAATAATTTGCTTAGCGCGGTATGCTGCTGTTTCCTCACCTTGAACATAAAACACTTCAGCACGGCGGCTTATTTGCACATCAAGGTGCAGTTCAATTTGCAATAAATTGACATCTCGCTCACCGCTTAACGCGACCAAACGTTCGTTATTCACGGGAGAAAGGCTGAAGCTAATACCAGCTTGCGCGGAGGTTGTTTGGCTCAAATGATGGTCCTTAGATAGGCAGACATATAGTAGCGCTTAAGCAACATTCAAGACGCTTTGGTGAACCATATTAAGTGCTTCTCCACGCAAGGAATTAATATAACCTTCGGTAATTTTTACGTTTACAAACTGCCCAGCCCATTTTGCAGAGCCTTTAAAAATAACCGAGCGATTATTCTGAGTACGTCCAGTAATTTCTTCAGGGTTTTTACGCGAGGGGCCATCCACAAGCACCACCTGCTCGCTGCCCACCATTGAGGCACTTATGCCAGTAGACATTTCATTGATGCGCGCTTGCACAGTTGCCAAACGCGCTTTCTTAACATCCATGCTAACGTCGTCGGCTAAGCTAGCGGCCGGTGTCCCGGGTCTAGCGCTATAAATAAAACTAAAAGATTGATCAAAATGAACGGCTTCTATCAATGCCATGGTGGCTGCAAAATCTTCTTGCGTTTCACCCGGAAAACCGATAATGAAGTCAGACGACATTGAGATATCAGGGCGTATTGCACGCAATTTGCCCACTATTTTCAAGTAAGAATCAGCCGTATAACCCCGTTTCATCAGTTGCAAGATACGATCTGAACCCGATTGCACCGGTAAGTGTAAATGCGTTACCAGCTCGGGCGTATCGGCATAAACTTCAATTAACTCATCATCAAAATGTAAAGGGTGAGACGTGGTGTAACGTACCCGATCAATGCCATCGATTGCCGCGACGTAACGCAGTAATTGAGCGAAACTAACTTTTTCACCTTCGTGGGTATCACCCAAATAACCATTTACGTTTTGCCCAAGCAAATTAACCTCGCGAACGCCCTGCATTGCTAGCGTATAGACTTCCTCTATCACATCATCAAAAGGACGACTAAACTCTGTTCCACGGGTATAAGGGACAACACAAAAGCTACAATATTTACTACAGCCTTCCATGATCGAAACAAAGGCTTTTGCGCCCTCCACTCTCGGAGGTGGCAGGCAATCAAACTTCTCTATTTCTGGAAAGCTGACATCCACTGATTTACGGTTACGCTGGGATTTTACTTCGTCTAACATCTTAGGTAGGCGATGCAATGTCTGCGGCCCAAATATAATGTCTACATAAGGCGCTCGCTTAAAGATCATTTCGCCTTCTTGGCTGGCCACGCAACCCCCTACCCCAATCACCAGATTAGGATTTTTCTCTTTGATTTTACGCCAACGGCCTAGTTGTGAAAACACTTTCTCCTGCGCCTTTTCGCGAATAGAACAAGTGTTCAGCAGCAATACATCGGCACAATGCTCGTCCTCTGCTGCGGTCATCTGGTGGCTGTCCACAAGAAGATCAGCCATACGCGATGAATCATACTCATTCATCTGGCATCCGTGAGTTTTGACGTACAGTTTCTGGGGCACTTTTAATAAGCCATAATATTAGGTAGCGTGATTTTACCGCTCACAGCTAAAAATTGAAATCGAAACTGGTTAATCGGCCTGTTGAAGTTGGATTAGGCTGGAGCTCAGTACGGCGGATAGGATATGATACCTTCAAATTAAACTCTACCCTCTACAAAACCCATGAAACAGGTTAAATTTTCGCAAATGAAAGACGGTGATAAGGCGGACTATGAGCTCCTTGAGTCTTTAGAACATGATTATATAGCGGGTTTACCCCAACGCCTAGTGACCGCATTACTAGAACTTGAATCAAGTTTATCGGGATATAAGGTATCTCGACTCGAGCACACATTGCAAGGCACTACGATGGCGTGGCGAGCAGGTGCTGATATTGATTGGGTAATGGCTGTACTCCTTCACGATATTGGTGACGGTTTAGCGCCCTATTCCCACGATAAGTTAGCAGCAGAAGTTCTGCGCCCTTTCTTACGCGAACAATGTACATGGGTGGTTGAGAACCATTTTGATTTTCAGAAGTACTACTTCAATCATTTTTTCGACTTAGATCGTAATGCCCGGGATAAACACCGGGACAGTCCATTTTTTGATGACTGCGTTGATTTTTGCGAGCTTTGGGACCAATCAGCATTTGACCCAGAGTATGCGCATTTTCCTTTAAGCTTCTTTGAGCCCTATCTAAGCGAAGTATTTACAAGAAAACCCTTTTTACAAGAACATATCCAAACAGGCGTACGTAAGCCCCTCGTTGACAACAATATAGCCACTGGGCGCACTCAAAACCTGAAAATTAATTAAGGACGCTTTAACACTTCCTGATAAACCTCATTAGTTTGGTTAACCATTCGTTGTGCGGTAAAGTGCTGTTGAAAGTGTTTATAGCCAGCTTCGCCCATCATAATTCGACGTTCTTTATCGGCAATTAGCAGTTCAAGCTTTTCTACGAACAATTTCTTGTCGTTTCTTGGAACTAAAAAGCCCGTTTCCCCATCAATTACGGCCTCACTCACACCGCCCACATCGGTGGATATAACAGGCAGTTTTACACTCATGGCCTCGAGAACACTTAAGGGGAGCCCTTCGTATAATGAGCCTAAAATGAAAATATCACTATCCGTTAGAAACTCGGTTACATCTTCAATATTGAGGGTCAATTCAACTTTATCCTCTAATTGGTGCTTACATATCTGCGCTTTCAACCTAGCGTATTGATCCCCAGAACCAATGATTTTGGCACTAAAGTCAAACTTTAACGCCGCTAAGCACTCAATAATGAAATATTGGTTTTTAACGGACGTCAGACGGCCTACAGTGATGATTCTTGGACGTAAAGTGGGCGCACGTTCTCTGATTTTCGTTGCTTCCACTCCATTTTGAATTAAATGCATACGACCCTTATTAGCCACCCTATAGCGCAACGCCAAGGCGTAATCATATCTTGAAACCGCAATTGTCTTAGTGGTTATGCAGCCCAGTGCCCACTCGATAAACAACCCCAAGCATCTTTGCTTTCGAGGTGCGCCCTCGGTAAAAGCCCAGCCGTGTGCAGTGAATATCGCTGGCACCCTTCTACTAAACGCGGCTAAGCGAGCAAGTACGCCGGCTTTAGATGAATGCGCGTGCACCAAATCTGGCTTTAACTCAGAAATTGTAGTCCTGAGCATTCGAAATGCCGCCCAATCCTGTTTTGGGGAAATCGGTCTTTTTAACGATGGTATGATTTTTACCTCTACACCTAAATCATCTGCCGATCGGGTTAAAAAATCTTTTTCACCGCATACAAGTACAAATTGATATTGCGTTTTTAAATGGCGCATGATGTCGAGGCAATGGATTTGTGCGCCGCCCACGTCGCCCTTGGTAATGACCAGTAAAATGGTCGGCCGTTGTATTTGCTGATTGGTGGCCATCTCACGCAATATGCACTAAAACTTGGCGCTGTTGGCGGTGATGGCGATGTTCGAACAAATACAGACCCTGCCAAATGCCAAGTAACAATTGCCTATTCTCATAAGGAATCGCCACGCTCACTTGGGTTAGCGCGCTTTTGATGTGTGCAGGCATATCGTCTGGGCCTTCTGCGGTATGCGTATAAAGTGGATCTTTTTCGGGAATTAATCGATTAAACCAACGAATTAAATCCGTTTGTACTGAAGGGTCGGCATTCTCTTGAATTAGTAGGCTAGCTGAAGTGTGCCTAATAAAAATAGTCGCCAGCCCCTCCTCTTGCTCACAATTTGCTACGAGGTCCTGCACCTTGTGAGTCACTTCAATGAGTTGTTGGCCACATGTATTAATGGTTATGCGTTTAATCATAGATTCCGATTGTAGTGATAGGCGTAATCTTTGAAGATATCTTTGAGCATAAAAAAAACGATAGAATTAGTGTTTACACAACAACAATTCTAATCGCTCTCCCCATCCCTTGATAGCTTAGACTTCTATTTGGTCTTTCACCTTACACAAATAATAGGTAAAACGTACAGAATTGTCCAGCGTCAATTATCCGCAAGTATCAGCCAGAGGCAATTGATTACTGATAAGTGTTCAATCGCGCTCGTTGATAAAGTACTTCCGGTAATGGCGTAATTCAGCAATGGAATCTTTGATGTCATCCAATGCGCGGTGCGTTGCGCGCTTTTGAAATGAAGAAACCACTTCAGGCTTCCATCGTACGGCCAATTCTTTAATCGAACTCACGTCGATATTTCGGTAATGTAAATACTTGCTCAGGGTTGGCATAAAAGGGTAGAGAAAACGTCGATCTTGGCCTATTGAGTTGCCGCACAGCGGCACCGCGTTGGCTGGCACATGCTGCTTAATGAATTTCAGCGTCTCCTTTTCGGCCATTTCTACATCGTATTCTGACTGCATCACGCGTTCAGTTAAGCCTGTTTCCATATGGGTATTGGTGTTCCAAGCATCCATTGAGGCCAGCACATGGTCTGGTTGATAAATGGCGATAACTGGGCCTTGAGCAATTATATCCAGATAAGGATCGGTAATGATCGTCGCAATTTCGATGATTTTATCTCTCTCTGGGTTTAATCCTGTCATTTCTAGATCCATCCAGACAAGATTTTTCGGGTGCTTAGACATACTACTTTCCAAGTTGATTAACAGCGGCGATTATAGCTGAGCACGCTGTTTCAATGCGCAGTATGTGGCCGCCCAATGAGATAGTGCTCACCTGATTTTGGGCTGCATACCGTAATTCAGCATCTGATAAACCCCCTTCTGGGCCAACGACCAAAATTACTGATTTCGCACTACCGATTCGCTGAGCAAGCTCGATAGGGCTCTCGTCGCCTTGTTGATGGGCCAACAGGCTTAATGCTCCGCCACCGTAGTTTACTGCATCCTTAAAACCGACTAGCGGCGTTATCTGTGGAAACCACAGCCGTCGCGATTGTTTGCAAGCTTCAACTACAATACGTTGCCAACGCTGACGAGAATTTTCCGAATACTTAGTAATACTATAGTCAAATTCAACTGGCCAAATTTCGCTTACCCCAAGCTGACAAGCCATACTAACTAGTGTAGCTTGGCGGTCCCCCTTGGCTATAGCACTGGCGAGAATGATGCGCTTTGATGGTGCATCAATCTGCTTTTTACTAATCACCTCCAACTCCAAGGACTGCTGGCGAGAACCAATGTCTACAATACGCACACCTAGACAGTCGCCTCTACCATTGGTCACGTCTATCTCGTCATCTACTCGTAGGCGCCGCGCACCCAGTATATGTCGGGCTTGTGGCCCATCTAGCTTTAAATGCCTATCTTCAATTGCGCAATTTGGCATATAAAACAAAGATCGGGCGCTCATAGTTTTAGCTTTAACTCCTTTATTTTTCGGCTTAGTGTGTTGCGTCCCCAACCCAATAATTTAGCTGCATTTCGCCGATGACCATTAGTAAATTCTAGTGCAGTTTCGATCAATAAACTTTCAATTTGTGGCTGTAGTTGGTCATTTATCGATGATTGCCCTCTTAACAATTGCGCTCGCAGTTCACGTTTTAATAAGTGCTGCCAAGATGATGAGCCTTCATTGTTTGGTCGAAAATGACATAGAGATCTCGGTAAATCAGCTAGCTCGATAATTTGCCCAGGAGAAGTTACCGTCAATCGACTGCAAAGGTTTTCTAGCTCACGCACATTGCCTGGCCAACTGTATTGGCAAAAAACTTGTGCAACGCTGTCAGACAAGGTTTTAAATGGCACCTCAAACTCATGCCCTGCTTGTTTTAAAAAATATTTTGCTAATAACAATACGTCTGCTTCACGCTCATTTAAGTTTGGCACTTTAATCTCGACCACGTTCAACCTGTAAAACAAATCAAGTCGAAATTGGCCTTGAGTAACACGTACTTCTAAATCTTGGTTGGTTGCGGCAATAATTCTCACATCCACTTCCAATTGTGCGGTTCCTCCTACACGATAAAACCGCTTTTCCGAAAGTACACGCAGTAACCGAGTTTGCAACTCAGCAGGCATGTCACCTATTTCATCTAAGAATAGTGTGCCCCCATCTGCTTGTTCAAAACGCCCTTGGCGCATGCTATTTGCGCCGGTAAACGCGCCCTTTTCGTGGCCGAACAGCTCTGACTCAAGTAGTTCAGTTGGAATGGCACCGGTGTTGATCTCAATAAAAGGCTTGTTCTTGCGTGGGCTAGAGTCGTGCAAAGCTCTAGCCACTAACTCTTTCCCAACGCCTGACTCACCACTAATTAATACACTTATGCTGGACTTTGAAAGCCGACCTATAAGACGAAACACCTCTTGCATTAACGGCGAAATGCCGATCATTTCAGATGAAGAAAGCACAGTATCTTTCTGATACTTATCGTCATTTTCTATATTTTCTAACAATGCTCGATTTAACAAACTAATCG
This sequence comes from Candidatus Poriferihabitaceae bacterium, assembly GCA_965237485.1. Lineage (GTDB taxonomy): Bacteria > Pseudomonadota > Gammaproteobacteria > Arenicellales > Poriferihabitantaceae > JAAELZ01. Next base: position 623,456 of record CBDEFQ010000009.1, read on the forward strand.
ATACGTCCAAATCAAAAGGCTTAGGTAAATACTCAAAGGTGCCTGCCTGATATGCGCCCACCGCGAAATCTAAGTCAGAGTAAGCAGTCATAATGATAACGGGCACTGAACAGCCAACCGCTCTCAACTCCTTTATTAACTCGAAACCAGTCATGCCAGACATTCTGATATCCGCAAATACAACATCTGGTTGTAACATATCTAAATTCTCAAGCGCGGTTTCCCCACTTCCGTAGCAGTTGACTCTGTGCCCCTCCCCCTCAAAAGCTTTTTGCAAAACCCAGGCTATGGACTCATCGTCATCGACCACCCACACTGTTTTTGCAGACATTACAATGGCTCGCTAAGAGGTAAATATAGAGAAAAGCACGTACCTATTTTTGTGCTTTGGTGATCAATAATACCGCCGTGATTGCGCGCAATCTCTTGTGAAATAGCTAAGCCTAAACCCGACCCTCCATCGCGTGCGCTCACCATTGGGAAAAACAATTGTTCCACCAATTCTTCCGCTACTCCGTTGCCATTATCTTCAACACTAATTTGAATTCCTTTTTTGCCATCCAAGTATACACTCACTTTAGCACCAATCAATCTGGTGGTTACGGTAATGCTAGGTTTGTTATTTCTAAGTGAAAAATGTGCTGCATTTTGTAATAAATTTAGCACAACTTGCGTAATTTGACCTGGGTCAATGTCTAACTTCGGTAGGCTCGCATCGCAATCTAATTTCAACAGCACCGAATCACCATATTCTGCCTCGACCAACTTCAAACAATTAACCAATAAAACATCGATAGAAACATCTTCCTTTTGCGGAGCAAGCTTAGCGGAGGACATTTTTTCTAGCAGTTGATTAACCCTATCAACTTCGCGAATTATTATATCAGTGTATTCGTCTATATTTCCCCCTTGGGCGTTCCTTGCCGCTAATTGCGCCACACCGCGTATTCCTGCCAGTGGGTTTTTTATTTCGTGCGATAAACCCCTCATTAAGTTATGCGCTGCGTGTAATCGTATGCTGGCTGCTCGTTCTAAGCCTGCTTTTTGAGCGAAACCCACTTCAGTCATTTCGGTCAATACGGTATTTGGCTTCTTATTAATACCTTGCACACACTTAAATTTCGCATTAACCAACGCAGTTTTCTGCTGGTGCACTAGATGTAGTTCTTCCTCTAAGCAAAGTATGTCTGCTTTATTCAGTACTACATCTCTGAAGGTATGAAAGTAATGCGTCATTAGTTTGGAGTAAATTTTGGGCATTTAGCCCGACTAATTTACTACGACTTTGACCAAACAGTGTCTCAGCCGCCTCGTTCACGCGAAGAACGTTCTGCTCGCTATCGAGCAATAAGACAGCCGTATCAAGATAGTCTATTAGTTGGAATTCGTGCATCAGTTATGCACCAAAATGGTGCGCGCAAGGTGCGTAAAATGCCCTGCACTGCACTTAAATTCGCTGCGCTAGCAGCTATAATACATTTCAAACTCGATTGGATGAGTCGTCATGCGCATTCTTTGAACGTCTTCCATTTTTAAAGCAATATAAGCATCAATCGCATCGTCACTAAAAACCCCACCCGCGGTTAAAAATTCGCGGTCAGCATATAATGCCTCTAAGGCTTCATCTAAACTAGTTGCAACCTGAGGAATTTTAGCTTCTTCTTCGGCCGTCAAGTCGTACAAATCATCATCATCAGGGCCACCTGGATCAATCTTATTTTTAATACCATCAAGCCCTGCCATCAATAAGGCGGCGAACGCTAAGTATGGATTAGCAGTAGAATCAGGGAACCGAATTTCAATACGGCGCCCTTTTGGGTTTGCTTCATAAGGAATTCGACAAGAAGCGGAACGGTTACGTGCAGAGTAAGCCAACATTACTGGTGCTTCAAAACCGGGCACCAAGCGCTTATAGCTGTTAGTGCTTGGGTTAACGAAAGCATTTAAGGCCTTAGCATGCTTAAAAATACCGCCAATATAATGCAATGCAGTTTGGCTTAAATCACCATATTGGTCGCCGTGGAAAAGGTTTTCACCGTCTTTAAAGATAGACATATGTACGTGCATACCCGAACCATTGTCACCAACAATCGGTTTAGGCATCATGGTTGCAGTTAGTCCGTGTGCGTGAGCGACGTTATGCACACAATACTTGTAAATCTGCACTTCATCAGCTTTCGTAACTAGCGTATTAAACCGCACGCCAATTTCACCTTGGCCTGCCGTACCCACTTCGTGGTGGTGGACCTCAACTTCCAGCCCCATTTCCTCCATTACCAAACACATAGCAGAGCGTACATCTTGCTGAGAATCAACGGGTGGTACTGGAAAGTAACCGCCCTTCACGCTTGGACGATGACCGGTGTTGCCGTCTTCGTATTCTTTACCTGAGTTCCAAGCCGCTTCAGTTGAATCTACTTCGCAGTAGCTTCCGGACAAATCAGAACCATAATGCACCGCATCAAATAAAAAGAATTCATTTTCAGGGCCAAAATAAGCGGTATCACCAATGCCGGCATCAGCCATGTAGGCTTCAGCACGCTTAGCGATTGATCGCGGGTCACGGTCGTAACCCTGGCCAGTAGCAGGCTCGATAATATCACAGCGCAAGTTAACCGTAACATCTTCAAAAAACGGATCAATCACTGCCGAATCAGGGTCCGGCATCAATATCATGTCTGATTCATTAATGCTCTTCCATCCTTCAATCGAAGAACCGTCAAACATTTTACCGTAAGTAAACGTGCCTTCATCAATAGTTTTTGCAGGTACGGTCACGTGTTGTTCCTTACCTTTGGTATCGGTAAAACGAAAATCTACAAATTTAGCGCCACAATCGGCGATTATTTTTAATGCGTCTTTAGCAGACATGATGAAACCTCATAATCAGTTTATTTAATATTAAGTAGTGACTTAATCAGCAAATCACTTTACGTTTATGGTGGTTTTTACACCAGCATTTAATGTTCTTTTAGCAAATATCGTGCCAACTTTGGATATTTACCAAATTAAATCATATTTTATCAAAAATGTCTTAGGCAAGCTAAGTAATAAGCGGCTCTCAAACTTATTCATAGTGAACAACTAAGGCCAATTATACTGAATTTTTAGCTCAAATTCGAACAGGGCTGCACTAATTTAGTGCGCAAATTAACAACGCACCAATTTAGATCGAAATAGCTAAGACGCTATTTTACCTCAATTAACTCAATAACAAATACTAGCGGCTCATTTGGCCCTATGTCCCCTCCCGCGCCGCGCTCACCATAGGCTAACGCTGAAGGTATCGCTACTTCCCATTTATCACCTTCTTTCATCATCGGCAATACTCTGCCAGCCTTTTATAACGCCATTGACTGGAAACTCTGCTGGAGTGCCTCTGGCATAAGAGCTATCAAACTCCTTTCCATCTTTTAACGTGCCTTGGTAATGTACTTTGACGGTGTCAGTAAGCACAGGCTGCTTACCAGCGCCTTCGGCCATTACCTGATAATAAATCCCATCATCAGTTATTAGTACACCTTCTTTTTGCGCGTAAGTAGCCAAAAATACTTCTCCCTCTTTCATGCTAGTATCAGCGAGTGCCTTGGCTTTATCGGCTTGTCGTTGTTGCTCAGTTTGTAAGAAGGCTTGCAATTCCTCTTCATTCATTAGTGTTTCCTTACCGCTCAGCACCGCTGACAAAGCTTCGATCATCGATTCTCTATTTACTTCAAATTGACCTTTGTCAATATTGGCTACAATTTGTTGCCCAAAAACCATACCTAGAGCATAGCTCTTTTGGTCTACAGGGTTGCTCAAATCGGTTTCGGCTAACCCCACGTTACCTGCCAACAATAAGGTAAAGCCAGAGGTGATTACTAATTTCTTTAACATAGTTTATTTATTAATTTAACGGGATTGAATGTATTCCAAAACCTGCTGAACGTGCTGTACTGGAATAAGTTTAATATCAGACAGAGCTTTTTTGGGAACGTTCGCTTTCGGGAGCATCACACTATCGAAGCCCAATTTTTTCGCTTCCTTGATGCGGTCTTGCCCCCCTTGTACCGGACGAATTTCACCCGTTAGCCCTAACTCTCCAAAGGCGACAAGTTTACTCCCGATTGCGCGGTTTAACAAACTTGAAACGAGCGCAATAACCAAAGCAAGGTCTGAAGCTGTTTCCGTAACTTTAATGCCGCCCACCACATTCGCGAACACATCTTGGTCACTAAGCATTAAACCGCCATGGCGGTGCAATATGGCTAGTAACATGGCTAAGCGGTTCTGCTCAAGCCCAACGCATAATCGTCGTGGGTTGCCCAACGCACTTTGGTCAACCAAAGCTTGTACCTCTACTAATAAAGGCCTTGAACCCTCTTGCGTAGCCAGCACTACGCTGCCCGCGGCTTCAGTGCTAAAGCGGCTTACAAACATAGCCGACGGGTTGCTTACATCCATTAGGCCAGACTCAGTCATTGCAAATACGCCAATCTCATTGACCGCACCAAAACGGTTTTTGATCGCACGAATAAGCCTAAAACTACTCGTGGTATCGCCCTCAAAATAGAGCACTGCATCTACCATATGCTCTAAGATACGCGGCCCTGCTAGCGAGCCTTCTTTGGTTACATGGCCAACCAACATCACCGCACAACGATTTTGTTTTGCATAGCGTACTAATCTGGCGGCGCACTCACGTACTTGAGACACACTACCCGGCGCAGATTCAATCGCGTCGGTATAAACCGTTTGAATGGAATCAACAACCAAAACACTGGGCTGCATTTTTTGCGCCGTTTGCAAAATAGGCTCTAGGCGATTTTCTGCCATCACCTTTAAAGACTGGGTTTCCTCGCCGAGACGTTTAGCGCGAATCGCAATTTGCTGCGCAGACTCCTCACCGCTGCTATACAGCACAGATTGATGGAGGTTAATTTTTGCCATGTATTGCGTTAGCAAAGTCGATTTGCCAATACCCGGGTCGCCGCCTAACAAAGTAACTGACCCCGGCACCACTCCGCCGCCTAAGACGCGGTCAAGTTCAGGGCTGTGCGTTGAGATCCGCTGGACTTTTTGTAAATCCACATCCTTAAGCTCAGTCACGCTCGAATCTGGTGCTAAGCCTGCATGTCTTGCAGTAACCGACGTGCCTTGTTCAACGCGTTCAATTAGCGTATTCCATTCGCCGCAGTCGCCGCACTGGCCTGCCCATTTGGGCACCGCACTTCCACACTCAGTGCATAAATAAACTGTTTTAGATTTTGCCATCAGTCGACATCCACCCTAGTGACTCTTGGACCTACCCTGCATAACAATTCGTGGCTAATTGTGCCAGCCCATTTCGCGACCAAATCAACACTCAAATCCTCACCCCATAGCTCAACATCATCACCAAACTCGCATCCTTGCACAACTGACAAATCAACGGCCAGCGTATCCATTGATACGCGGCCAATAATCGGTGCTTGTTGATCCCTGATCAACACATAGGCCTGTTTATCCACATCGCGTGGATACCCATCAGCATAGCCAGCCGAGATAATACCCACACGTGTTGTTTGACTTGGCGTCCAAATTCCTCCGTAGCCAATTCGCTCGCCAGCGTTAATTTTGTGTATGCTAATGACACTAGATTTTAGGTGCATCACCGCTTTAAGGCCCAAGTCCTTAGCGGTTTTATTGGCAAAAGGTGAAGCGCCATATAACATGACTCCAGGGCGAATCCAGTCGTAATGACTCTCTGGCATGCTTAAAACCGCTGCCGAGTTAGCCATGGAATAACGCAGACCATCAAATTCACGAGTGGCATCGATGAATTGCGACAGTTGAAACGCGTTGTGCGGGTCGTTGGGCGCATCGGCATTAGCAAAATGTGACATTATCCCTACTTCACCTAGCGTATGTTCTGTGGCTTGTTTTACCGCGTTATTTACCTGCGACAGCTCAAATCCTAGGCGATTCATACCCGTATTTATCTTCACCCAACAGTCCGCCACTTGGCCAGAATAAGCCTTAAGCCATTGCAACTGCTCGGCATGATAAAAAGTGGGAGTAATATCATGCTCAGTGCAAAGCCTTAGTTGGCTAGAGTCGATAAGGCCACTCAAGCAAATGATCGGTCGCTTAGCGCCGAGTTGGCGAATTCGCACCCCTTCCTCCATCGTCGCGACAGCAATTGCGTCAACAGCAGAACCTAAAACGCTGAAAATGAAGCGATGTCCATGACCGTAAGCATCAGCCTTGAACACCGCCATAATTTTAGCGTTAGGTGCTAGCTTTCTAACGACATGAAGATTATGTTGGGCAGCACTCGCATGGATTTCGGCCCAAACCCGGTTTTGCATAGCGAACGAGAATTAGTGGCTAAAGTTATCGAAGTCAGCGGGTGCTAAATTTTCAAATCGGGTGAATTCACCTATAAATACCAGTTTGACGTTGCCGATCGGCCCATTTCTTTGTTTGCCTATTATAATTTCGGCTATGCCTTTGTCGTTAGACTCTTCATTGTAGACTTCGTCGCGGTAAATAAAGAAAATCACGTCTGCATCTTGCTCTATCGCACCCGATTCGCGCAAGTCTGACATCACCGGACGCTTATCAGGTCGCTGCTCCAAGCTTCGATTTAACTGCGACAAGATGATCACTGGTAAATCCAATTCTTTTGCCAGCATCTTAAGAGAGCGCGTCATAAGAGCAATTTCAGTCGCTCTATTTTCGGTACCTTCAGACGATTGCATCAGCTGTAAATAATCAATAACAATCATATCTAAGCCGCCAAGTTCTCTAGCTAATCGCCTAGATTTTGAACGAATTTCTATCGGCGTTAAGCCCGCAGAGTCGTCAACGTGAATCTTCGCATCGTTAAGTAAACGGATCGCATTAGATATGCGCGGCCAGTCCTCATCTGATAACTGCCCAGAACGTAGCTTGCTTGAATTAACGCGGCCAAGTGAAGAAATTAATCGCGTAGCCAGTGACTCACCCGGCATTTCCATACTAAACACCGCCACCCGCATGCCTTGTTCAATGGCCGCATATTCAGCCAAATTCATACAAAATGAAGTTTTACCCATTGAAGGTCGACCCGCAACCACGATTAAATCGCCATTTTGCAATCCAGAGGTCTTGTCGTCTAGCTTGGCATAACCGGTAGAAATTCCAGTGATAGACCGACCACTTTCATTGAGCGCTTCGATACGATCAACCGACCTAGCAACTAAATTAGTAATCGTTTGAAAGCCTGTACGTTTACGCCCGTCGGTTTCTGAGATATTAAAAATAGACTGCTCTGCCCGATCAAGTACTTCTCGCGGTTTGCGCCCTTCTAAGTTATAAGCTGATTCGGCAATATCGCTGGAAGCATTGATCAATTTACGCAAGATTGAGCGTTCGCGAATGATCTTCGAATAAGCAACGATATTAGCCGTACTCGGCGTGTTATTAGCTAAGCTGCCGAGATAAGCCAAGCCGCCTATCCGTTCTAGCTCATCGTTGCGTTCTAATTCTTCTGATACCGTTACCACATCAACCGGCTGCGACTGCTCCAGCAGGCTTTGGATGGTGTGATAAATTCGGGTGTGGTTTTGATTATAAAAATCATCCGCCTCAATCTCGTTAGCAACTTCATCGTAATGGCGTGATTCCAATAATAGGCCACCCAGCAAAGACTGCTCGGCTTCTGTCGATTGAGGTGGTAACCGAGGAGATTGCCTTAGCGGCTCAACATTCGTTGCCATTACAATAAATTACTACGATGAGCCAATTAGTTGCCGAGCAGCGCTAACTTGAGTTTCTCTGTTACTGGCTTGGCAGACAACCAAATTCCAAACAATGCTTGTTTAAATGGTAAGCCAGAGATCGTGGATAGTGCCTCACTGTTTTTACTTACAATTGTTCCTGCGTCAGGAATATAGGCAAATTGGAAGCGATCATTTTTCACTACTCCCTGCTCAAACACCGCCAGGAACTGCTGCATTTGTTGTGCAATGGCTTCGGTCTGGTTATTGGTCGAGTTAATTATTCCCTCTTCAAAAGCTGCAGATATCTTGCTGGCAGTGGCTAACCTTGACGTCACGACCAATTCTATTGCTTGGGTTTCGTCTGCAGCAACAATAGCCGGCGCATCGTTTGATGCTTGCGATAAATACAAGCCGACATCGTAAACCTTAATAAAAGCTTTCTTGCGCGTCCCTTTACCGTTAAGCTGAAGCTGCTGACCTGTATTTAATGTGACCGAGTCGGACAAATTTCCCGCCCAAAGCGATGTGCATGAAAGGCTTACAACAAAGCCAGATAGGATGACAAGACGAGAAAGCATGATTGAATTATTTATTATGATTGGGTTAAAAATTTGAACACTTGATCAAATTCATTTAAATGATTTCTGATCAAATCAGTCGCCAGTTGCGAGCTAACTTGATCAAATAATCGCGTTTCATTATCAGAGATGACTTTAGCACAAAACAGCGAAGCGTTATTTGTGATTACATTCATTCCCTTACAAAAACCCTCTGCTTCCATATCGTAAATAATTCCTTTTTCATACTTTATTGAAGCTTGCTTAACCGACTTTACAATATCTTTGCGCACCCGCTGCGAAGGCAAAATAGGATTAACATCATACTCGCCCACTTTAACGGGCCACAATAAGGTGCCAAGCTGAGCATGTTTTGCCCCTGCAATGCCAATATTTATAAATGCACAGGCACTATCAGGCACATTGAGAAATTGACAGGCCTGCGCTCCCTTGTAGGCGGACTTTAAGCCGATTCCGGTTACAATCACCGAAATATGGCCCATTGAATAGCGTAAGCAGCCGCCTAATTTCTGCTGCTTGACTAATGCATAGTAATTTATAAACGGTGCGGCTTCAGCCTTGGTTGCGGTAAAAATATAAATACGCTCAAACATGGGGATTAATATTTTTCCGCGATGCCAATAAAATGGTCAACCAATTCTTGATTGCCACGTTTCAAACCGCCATTGACTAACACTGTGCATTTTTGTTTTAAGGTTGCAATCGTTAGCTCAGCGTAGTCATTCGATAGCCAAGCTGATTGTAATATTTTATCCAATGCATAAACTCTGAACCGGTCCATTCCCCAATGCCTCTTAGAAAGTTGGTCTGCGTGACCCCCTTGTTTTACTAATAGAGGCTCGGCGCACAAATGTACAGGGTAGCGCGAAAAAATGCGCAGCCACAAATCATAATCTTCACAGGCGACCAGCTTTTCATCAAAGGTTCCACAATGATCAAAAACTTCTTTATGCAGTAATACACTAGAAGGCGAAACACAGCACAATGGCAAGCATTCTGGATAAATCCATCCAGATGGTTTTCGATGTTTTTGCATCGCATTGACCCTCACACCATTGCGCACCCATATTTCATCGGTGTGAATAGCTTTTAGTTCCGGGTTTTCCCTTACTGCTTTAAGCTGCTGTTCGAGTTTTCGACCAAGCCATGTATCGTCTGAATCCAAAAATGCAATCCAATCACCGCTGACTTGTTTTATCCCCGCGTTGCGCGCGGCACTAACCCCTAAGCTATCCTGCTTAATAAGTTTTACTTGGGGAAATTGTTGGCGCACTAAATCTGTTGTGCTATCCGTAGAGCCATCGTCTACAACTATTATTTCAGCTGCAGTAAAGCTTTGCTCTAAAACTGACTGAATCGCTTTGCTTAAATAATTAGCACGATTATGGGTGGGGATGATAACGCTAACTTCCATGTTAGCGATCTAGTACACTGTCCAGACCAAATTGATGGATTCAGCGCTGCCATGACGTTTTGCAGTAAGACGCCGTACGCAATTAATGGTTATTCCCTTAATAAGTACTGCAACGCAGCTGCGGGACGCCATGGTAGCGCCCTTTGGGTGAGCTTGTCCGCGTCCATGAGCTGCGTTGCGCATTTTGCAAAGGGAACACCATTCGCTGCAAGACGCGCCTTGCCATGAACGCGGGCAAGCTCACTGAATCCATCAATTTGGTCTGGACAGTGTACAAGAACAAAACGAAAACTGTAAAACCTAAGACGCAAATAAATGTTCAACCATGCTACGCTCCTGTTGAAGCTCTTGCTCGGTGGCAAGCATGCGCGCACGGCTAAAATCACTAATCTCTAAACCCTTTACTACTTTGTACTCACCGTCTTTACAGGTAACGGGAAATGAGTAAATCAAATTTTCATCGATTTCGTAATCACCATTGGATTTTATAGCCATGCTTACCCAATCATCAGGGGCAGATCCTAGGGTCCAATCACGCATATGACAAACCGCGGCGTGCGCTGCAGATGCCGCACTTGAAGCACCGCGGGCATTAATGATTGCCGCACCACGTTTTTGCACGGTAGGAATCAGATAGGATTCTAACCAATCTTGATCAAGGCTCTGCATGGCAGGCTCACCGTTAATCTGCGCATGAAACACATCTGGATACTGAGTTGCCGAATGATTACCCCAAATTATCGGCCTTTTTACATCCGTGGCTAGACAACCCGCCTTTTGGGCTAATTGCGACAAAGTACGTTGGTGATCTAAACGCGTCATTGCGGTGAACTGCGAGTTGGGGATATCCGGCGCGTTGTGCATGGCTATCAAAGCATTGGTATTGGCAGGGTTGCCGACTACCAATATTTTAACGTCGCGCTTTGCGGCTTTATTCAAAGCTTTACCTTGCGCCGAGAAGATAGCCGCGTTAGCTTCTAATAGATCTTTGCGTTCCATGCCTTTACCACGGGGGCGCGCCCCCACTAATAGCGCGAAATCGATGTCCGCAAAGCCGACTTCAGGGTCACTCGTCATATTAACCCCCTGTACCAGCGGAAATGCACAATCATCTATTTCCATCGCCACGCCTTCAAGCGCAGTCATCGCTGGCTCTATTTCGATCAGATTTAGAATAATCGCTTGATCTTTACCCAGCATGTTACCCGAGGCAATTTGAAATATAAGCGAGTAAGAAATATTTCCAGCAGCGCCGGTGATAGCAATTTTAACGGGTGGTTTCATTTAAAATATGATGATTATGATTGAATAGGAATTATTAAAGGCTCACACTAGTACATTGTCCAGACTAAGTCTTAACCGCGAGGTATAAAATAGTTAAATAGAGATTCAGTTTTTGTCATTATTTTCGTCTAAGGGCAAGGTATCTTTGGGGTCTTCGATAATGGACTCCCAACGCTCTTCCCCCTTTGATAAGCGCATTGCCCAAGCGATAGGCCCAGAAAGCACGAATGCCGCTGATGTCAGAAACAACACCCGTGGGGGATCAAAAGAGATCAAAGCAAAAACAAACACAAAGCCAATTAATACAATAAAAGGCACTTTACTTTTAACGTCTAAGTCTTTGAAACTTCTATACTTTATACTACTAACCATGAGCAGCGCAGCGCATAAGGTGATAAGCGCACTAACAACAGAAATGAACACACCGGTCACAGCAAAGTCATGCATACTCCACACCCAAAACACCACAAAAGCGGCGGCTGATGGGCTAGGAAGGCCAATAAAATAGCGTTTGTCGTCAGAGCCAATGGCATTAAAGCGCGCTAATCGCAATGCTGTGGCAGCTATATAGATAAATGAAATAATCCAACCCGTTTTGCCTAGATCTTGCAAAGCCCAAAAATACATCACTAATCCCGGCGCCAAACCAAAAGCGACCAAATCAACCAAGCTATCATATTCTTTGCCAAAATCACTTGCTGTATTGGTTAAACGCGCAACTCGACCGTCTAAGGTGTCGGTTATCATAGCAATTAATACACCAATTGCGGCCGCATCGAACTCCCCGCGAGAAGCGGCGATAATCGCATAAAAGCCGAAGAACAGGCCTGCGGTCGTAAACAGGCTTGGTAGAATGTAAATACCCTTGTGTGGACTGGGGTCCGTCATTTACTTAGTTGATTACTATACCTATGCATTAGCCTAGATAAATCAGTTAAACGCGGAAAAGATATGTAAGCAATTGAAGTGCATAGTGAAATCAAAAAAGTCGCGGTCACCTTATTGGTGATAAGAATTTTTTTGATTTTGCTAGGTGCATCAAGAGCTTGCATGGACTTTCGTGTTTTAACTGGTTTATCTAGGATTAGGCAACGATGCTAACACATCGTTCCCCGAATCGACCCATTGGCCCAACTGGACTTTAATCTCGCTATCGAGAGGTAAGTAAAGATCAACGCGCGAACCAAAACGGATAAAGCCGTAGCGTTCGCCTGTTTCTACTTGGTCGCCCTCGTCAACGTAGCACAAGATGCGCCGCGCAATTAAGCCTGCCACTTGCACGAACACCACATCTGCGCCTGATGACGTTTGCACCCACAGTGCATTTCTTTCGTTATCTGTAGAGGCTTTATCGACCGCGGCGTTGAAATACTTCCCTGAAATATACCAACGTTTCTTTATCGTGCCTGCAATTGGAATCAGGTTCGAATGAACCGAAAACACATTCATAAAGACACTCAGCTTTAACGCATCACGCTCAAGATGCGGATCTTTTGCATTTTCTATCTTTATCACTTTACCACTAGCAGGTGATACGATTGTATTAGATTCAGTAGAAATTTTACGTGGAGGGTCTCTAAAAAACTGCAGCATAAAAACAAACACTAACCAGAAAGGCAGTGACCACCATCCTATGGTAAAGCTGGCTAGCACACTCAATAGTAACGCAACTCCCATTCTTTCCCAGCCTTCCCTTGCGATGAACGGATAATTTTTCATAATAACAGAGTATTTGTGGATAGTGATTTTATAGACCAGCTAACAGCCATTATCTGGGTTGCGGCGGCTCTTAGACTTTTAAACATTTTTTGCCACGCGCAATACCAGTTACGCCCGAACGCACCGTTTCAACGATCTCTGCAACTTGCATTGCGCTGATAAACGCATCAGTTTGATCTGCATTGCCTAGCATTTGGACTGTGTAAGTGCTATCGGTTACATCGACAATCTGCGAATCAAAAATATCAACCAAGCGTTTTAACTCCTCGCGCTGTCCATGACCCTTGGCAATCACCTTTAGTAGCACCACTTCACGTTCGATATGCGCAGACGCAGACAAATCAACAACTTTAACAACATCTATTAATTTATTGATTTGTTTGAGTATTTGCTCAATTTTAGTATCATCTCCAATGGTAACAAGAGTTAAGCGAGATAAGGTTGGGTCTTCAGTTGTTGCAACGGTTAACGATTCAATATTGTAAGCGCGGGCCGAAAATAACCCCGCCACTCTGGATAGGGCACCTGATTCATTCTCCACCAGCATGGCAATAATACGGCGCATCAGATCTCTCCCTTAATTGGTCTTTTAGTACTCGGGTGCAACACCATCTCTGCATGGCCAGCCCCTCCTGGAATCATCGGAAAAACATTTTCTGCTTGATCGGTAACAATATCCATAAATACCAAACGATCTTTGAGCGCAAACGCATCTGCCAGCACTCCTTTGACATCTTCTGGCTTTTCGACAAGCATACCCACATGACCAAAACTTTCTGCTAACTTGACGAAATCAGGCAAAGAATCCATATAACTGTGCGAATAACGGCGCTCGTAAATAAATTCCTGCCATTGGCGCACCATGCCTAAGTAACGGTTATTAAGGCACAAAACTTTAACTGGCAAGGAATATTGCAAACAAGTTGCCAGTTCTTGGATGCACATCAATATACTGCCATCCCCAGTAACGCAGGCCACTTGCGCATCGGGATGCCCAAACTGCGCACCCATCGCGGCGGGCAAACCAAAACCCATGGTGCCTAAACCGCCCGAGTTAAGCCATTTTCGCGGCTCTTTAAAATCATAGTATTGCGCAGCCCACATTTGGTGCTGGCCGACGTCTGACGCAATATAGGCATCACCACCGGTGACTTCATATAAGTCTTTAATGACTTGTTGTGGCTTAATGAGTGTATCGCTTAGATCAAACTCTAAACAATTTATCGAGCGCCAGTCATTTATCTGCGCCCACCAATCTTTAGTTCGCTCTGGATCAAGCGCAGGCATTTCCTTAGATACATCCAACATCTGCGTCATCACGACTTTAACATCGCCGACTATGGGCACATCCACCTTGCGATTTTTACCAATTGACGCGGGGTCGATATCAATTTGCACTACCCTAGCTTTTGGCGCGAATTTAGTTAAATCTCCGGTGATGCGGTCATCAAATCGAGCGCCCACCGCAAAGATCAAATCCGCTTCGTGCATGGCCATATTGGCCTCAAAGGTGCCGTGCATACCCAACATGCCTATAAATTGTTCATCGGGTGCGGGGTAGGCACCTAAAGCCATAAGTGTTTGGGTGATTGGCAAACCAGTAGATTTAACCCATTGGGTTAGCTCAACCGAGGCATTGGATAATATCGCTCCGCCGCCAACGTAAATAATTGGGCGTTGCGCCTGCGCCAATAATGCGAGACCTTTTCGTATCTGACGCTCATTACCTTTAACGATCGGCTGATAAGAACGAATAGATACAGACTCTGGATAATGATAATGCGCTTTATGCGCAGTTACATCTTTAGGTATGTCAACCAACACCGGACCGGGGCGTCCCGTTTCAGCGATATGAAAAGCGCGCTTTAAAGTCTCGGCCAGTTCATTGACGTTTTTCACCATAAAGTTATGCTTTACGCAAGGCCGCGTAATGCCTACGGTATCGGCCTCTTGAAACGCGTCAGAACCGATAAGTGGACTAGGCACTTGCGCAGTAATCACCACCATTGGGATTGAATCCATAAAGGCTGTCGCGATACCCGTAACCGCATTAGTAGCGCCAGGGCCGGAAGTCACCAATACCACACCCGTTTTACCAGTGGCACGCGTGTAACCGTCAGCAATGTGCGTTGCGCCTTGTTCGTGGCGAGTTAATATATGCTTGATATGCTCATGGTTATATATTGCGTCATAGATGTGCAGTGCCGCACCACCCGGATAACCGTAAACAAACTCCACGCCTTCGTCGTGCAAACTTTGCACAACAATCTCAGCACCAGTGAGTTCCACTAAAAACCTCTTAAATATTTAAACAATGTATGAATCAAGCAATGAGAATCATCACCTAGCTCTAGTTAACCCAAATCACGCCCTAGTATGCCATGGGGTAGAATGACGAAAACACGCTATTAAAGGGCGTTTTTACCTTAAATAAGCACGAACATCAATGCCACATTGGAAGCAAAGCTAAATAAATCCGAAATAGTGTGCAGTTGACTTGTTTATTGAACGATTTTTAATGTTTTGTATGGATATTTTTAAAAGTCATTTGGCTATAATCGGGGTCGATTGTTAACCTAGTAATGAGCTAAATGGCTGTAAAAAGAGTGGGCTTCGTCGGTTGGCGCGGTATGGTTGGTTCCGTGCTGATACAACGCATGCAAGAAGAAGGCGATTTTGCGTTAATTGATGAACCAGAATTTTATACGACTTCGCAGGTTGGGCAAGCTGGGCCCGACATCGGAAAGACCACGGCACCACTTAAAGATGCTATGGATATTGCGTCGCTCAGCCAACTTGACGTAATCGTTACCTGCCAAGGTGGCGATTACACCTCGACCATACACAGCGAACTAATTAAGCAAGATTGGGAAGGCTATTGGATAGACGCCGCCTCTACTCTAAGAATGGACGATGATGCGATTATTGTGTTAGACCCTGTTAACCTTTCGGTTATTGAGTGCGGATTAGATAGCGGGGTTAAAAAAAAGCTAATCGGCGGAAACTGCACCGTTAGTCTGATGCTGATGGGCCTCGGCGGTTTGTTTAACGCCGGCGCGATTGAGTGGATGACGGCAATGACTTACCAAGCGGCTTCAGGATCAGGTGCAAAACATATGCGCGAACTGATTGTGCAAATGGGCGAGATTAATTCGGCAACGGCTGATTTACTGGCAAACCCTGCAAGCGGCATTTTACAAATCGACCAAGCCGTCACCGACACTTTGCACTCAAAAGAATTTTCGGTCGATAACTGGAAAGTCCCACTAGCTGGGAGCCTTATTCCATGGATCGACAGTGATTTAGATAATGGTGTCAGCAGAGAGGAATGGAAAGCACCAGCAGAAACCAACAAAATTTTAGGCCATCAGGATGACGCACTGATTCCTATCGATGGCCTATGCGTGCGTATCGGTGCGATGCGTTGCCACGCACAAGCAGTAACCATTAAGCTTAAGCAAGATATACCACTCGATGAAATCGAAGCCATGCTTGGCGAAGAAAATGAATGGGTAGAGATAATCGCAAACCAAAGCGCGCCGTCGCAACAAAAATTAACACCGGCTTATGCAACCGGCACCAGGAAGATACCCGTTGGCCGTTTACGAAAAATGCAAATGGGTGGCCAATATTTAAGCGCGTTTACGGTTGGAGACCAACTACTATGGGGTGCAGCTGAACCTTTGCGCCGCGTGCTACGCATTTTACTTGAGCGTTAGGCACTAACTTTGCTTCTCGCGCTTGTGAAATCATATCGACCTTCCCATGTTTGTTAGAGTATTTTTTGCCCTAATTGCCTTGGTCGCCATCATGGCGTTTATCGCTTGGTATTCAAAAGCCAGCGACCAGCAACGCAATGATTCTCTAAAAAATATTTTGCTCTATGGTTTAGGCATTGCTCTTTTACTATTAGTGGTGTTGGGGAAGATCCCCGCTCTGTTTGCGCTCATTTCTGCGGCAATTCCTTTTTATCGCCGCATCATGACCTTTAAAGGCTTATTTAACATTTTTGGCCGTAGCATTGGGCCCACTACCATGACAACTAAATGGTTGGTGGTGCAGTATAATTTTGCTAACAAACAATTAGATGCGAAGGTGACTCAAGGAGAGTTTGCAGGCAAGCAATTAAGTCAGCTTGATGATAAGCAACTACAAATTCTGATCGCTGCGTGTAAAGAAGACTTGCAAAGTCGTGCGGCGATTCATGCTTTTTTGGCACTGCAACACCGCGCCAGCTCCAGTAACAGCGGGGGAAATGTAGAGGCTTCTAGCACCATCACCAAACAACAGGCGTACGAGATCTTGGGCTTGGATGCCAATGCCACTGCCCAAGACATCAAAAAAGCGCATAAACGGTTGATGCAGAAACTCCACCCTGATAGAGGTGGTTCAACCTATCTAGCTGCGCAAATTAACGCGGCTAAAGATACGCTGCTTAGTTAAATGTTCCGAAAACGCGGCCGTTTCGACCAAAGTGTCCCGCTGTATGCGTATAACGCACCCAAAAACCGCGCACTAAAATGGGTTGCATTTTCTGGCCTTCTTGTCGGCGCTCTTTTCTTGATCGCCAAACAATGGCAGCCCGGCGGCCCTAATGATCAGAAACCCACCTACAAGGTAAGCACTCAGGTTTCTAGTCAAACGATTAATAAAACGCTGTTAAGGGAACAGTTAACGCCCTTTATTCACCAAGGGAAATACCCTTCGCAAATACGCTATAAGGAACATGTACTAGACATCAGTTACACCTTGGATAACAACTTACAAAGCTGGATAAAGCAACGCTTAAAACGCTATAACCCTGATTACGTGAGCTTCGTCGCACTTGAACCACAAACAGGTAAAATATTAGCGATGGCCTCTTCACGTAGAGATGATGCGCCGAGCAGTGAACTGCCTTTTAAAGCCACCTACCCCGGCGCGTCAACATTCAAACTGATCACCGCAGTCGCTGCAATTGAAGAAGGTATCGCCACGCCAAATACGTCGTATTCTTTCAACGGAAAGTCAACGTCTCTTTATAAATCCCAAGTCTTTAATACCACCCGTAACAAATGGACCCGGGACATGGACCTCACCACCGCATTCGCAAAATCTGTAAACCCGATATTTGGTCGGATAGGGGCTAAACAATTAGGCGCAAAGAAATTAGGCTATTACGCCGAAAAGTTCGGGTACAACGCTCAATTTACATCTGATTTTGATTTCGACAATGGCAACGTGAATATTGACCCTAACGATGAATGGCAAGTAGTGGAAGCGGCATCAGGTTATACCCGCGCCAACACGCTTAGCCCCGTACACGGTGCGGCTATTGCAGCAAGCATCATAAACGGCGGCTTATTAATTCCGCCTTCTCTGGTTGAATCGGTACATAGTTCTTCAGGTAAAACCGTGTATAAATCTTCCCCGCCTGCGATAAAGGTAGTGAGCGACAACACTGCTAAGGCAATGCAAAAGTTAATGCAAGCTACGGTTAAAATTGGTTCGGGCCGTAAAACGTTTCGGAAGATATTCTCCCAAAAAGCCTATGACGGCATCAAGGTAGGCGCTAAAACGGGACACTTACGGGGAGAAACCCCAAAAGGCAACTATGATTGGGTTATTGGTTATGGTGAGCATGGGGGCAAACAGCTTGCCTTTGCAATCATGTGCGTTAATAAAGAAAAGTGGTACGTAAAATCTGGCGATTTGGCGCGAGAAGCGTTAGAGTTTTACTTTAAGCCCTAACCTGCAAAACAGTGAAAAGCCCGTGTTGAATTTGATATGAAACAATATTTAGAGGCTGTCCAAACAGCGATAGACAAAGGCACGCGCAAACATAACCGTACTGGAGTAGACACCCTTTCTACGTTCAATATCAATTACAGCATTGATGTTAGCGCGGGCTTCCCTTTGCTGACCACTAAGGAAATATCGTGGAAAAACATAGTGATAGAGAATCTTTGGTTCTTATCTGGAAGTACTGATATACGCTTGCTACGAAAACACGGTTGTAAATTTTGGGACCCATGGTCAGACCCAATAACCTCTAAAGTACCCAGCGCTTACGGTAATTTTTGGCGGCACTTCCCCACCAGCAATGCGCAAGGAGAGCAATCCCTTAACGATCAAATTGTTTACGTGATAAAGGAATTGCAAAGCAACCCAATGAGCCGCCGTCTAGTGGTATCTGCTTGGTCACCCGGAAACGCACAAACTAGCGCACTGCCGCCCTGCCATGCATTTTGGGTGCTCAACGCCCAAAATGACGTGCAAGGCGTACCGCGTCTATGCCTACACCTTACCCAACGCAGTGCGGATATTGCATTGGGCGTGCCGTACAATATCGCTGGCTACGCTTTTTTACTCGAGCTAATTGCCAAGTTTACGGGTATGCAAGTCGGCGAATTAGGCCACACATTGATCGATGCCCACATTTATACCAGCAAAGCAGACGGTTCAATGGCTGATTACGATCATATCCCAGGTTTGAAAAAGCAATTACTACGCGAACCACGCGCTTTGCCAAGTCTGTCAATTAGTGAGCACATTAACAATATTGACGATATCCATTCCTTGCTGGAACTTGATACCGCAGAGATCATGCAGCACTTTGTGCTCGATGGTTACAACCCACACCCAAAGCTGAACTTCAAGGTGGCAGTATGAGGATTATCGGCGCCATCGCGGCAATGACCAAAGGCCGCGTTGTTGGCTCGCAAAACGCTATCCCCTGGCACTATAGTGAAGATTTCAAACGTTTTAAACGCATCACACTCGGCAGCACTTTGATCATGGGTAGAAATACTTGGGAGTCGGTAGGCAGTAAACCGCTACCTAAACGCCGAAACATTGTGATTAGCCGTAAAGGGGTGAAAGGAGTAGAAAGCTACAAATTAATCGATGAAGCATTTGCTGCAGTTGAGGATGATGGTGATGTTTGGGTTATCGGCGGTGGTCAGATTTATCGAGAAACTTTGCGCCGATGCAATTTACTGGACATCACCACCGTGCCCGATGATATAGACCCCGAAAATTCGGTATTATTTCCTCACATTGATTCGAATCACTGGTTTGGCGGCCCTAAGCGCCCGCTGACAACTGACCCTAGACTTAGTTGCCAGCGCTTTATTCTCGAAGGGAGCAAACAACTTCCTGAAATGCAGTCTCTACTAGAAGTCTAATGCCGCTGCTGTTTCGATTGCGCACTGTCCCCGAAGACGAAGCCAATGAAGTGCGTGAATTACTCTCCAGCCACGACCTAATCTTTCGTGAAACCAGTGGCGGGTTTTTAGGTTTAGGCACTGCAGCAATCTGGATAGATGGGGATGCCCAGTTTGCTAAAGCCCAGTCTTTGCTAAGCGGATACCAACAAAATAGATTTGAGCAAGCACGCTCTCAGTATCACGAAGACAAACGCAGCGGTAATAATGAAACGCTTTGGCACAGTTTTAAACGTCAACCGACCCAATTCGTGGTTTACATATTGATTGCACTGCTTATTATCTATTTCAGCACTAAACCTTTTTTCGGTTTAACTTAGTCCTTCCTAATATTAAGTATGTCAAAATCAATTCACAACTCTGAAGTTCAATACGGTGTTTCAAGCATGGTCTCACCATTAAAACGCGTGGCCATGCGCAAGCCGGGAAAGGCCTTGCTTAACGCAGACTCCCAGCGGTGGCACTATGCAAAGCAGCTTGACCCTGCAAAATTACTACAGCAATACAATCAATTTACCGATCTAGTCAATCAGGCAGGTTGCGAAATTATTTGGATGAATGAAGATGAAGATGATTTGGCGGATTCGGTATTTACATATGACCCTTCATTTATAACGCCAGCGGGTGCCATTATTTTGCGTCCAGGCAAAGCCTTACGCCGCGGTGAAACTGACTTACACGCTGAATTTTATATTGAGCAAGGCATTCCCATCATTGGCGAAATCAGCGCACACGCTACATTCGAAGGTGGCGACTGCTTTTGGTTAAACGCCAATACCTTAGCGGTAGGCCGCGGCTTTCGTACCGACAGTCTAGGCATTAGCCAAATTAAAGAGATATTAGAACCACAAAATATACAAGTATTAGATTTTGATCTACCTGTTTATAAGGGCGGCGAAGCTTGTTTACATTTGATGTCCGTTGTCAGCCCGCTTTATGAGCAAACCGCGTTGGTGTATGCGCCGCTTATGCCCACTGCTTTATATCAATTGATGTTAGAAATGAACTATATGCTTATCGAAGCTCCACAAAATGAATTCGAAGCAAGTTTAGGGCTCAACTTAAACGTTCTGGCGACTGCGCCAAAGCAATGCATCGCAGTGGAAGGCTTTACTAAAACCCAAATGCTAATGCGCGATGCTGGCTGTGAAGTAAGCACGTTTACGGCGGATGAGCTGTGCATCCCCTGTGAAGGTGGGCCTACCTGCATGACGAGGCCTATCTATCGAGCTGGTTAAGGTATAAACCTCCAAACTATTAGCTAAGCACAAATTTATAGTAAGATCGCTGTGCGGGGTTGTCGAACTCGCTAACCACTATACAAAGGGCAGAAGGCATGCACTTTTTATATAAGTATGATTCCCAAAGCCTGGTCCAGAGCCACTGGGCGCGGTGCTGACTGTGAGCGATGGCTTATTGGGTATTTCACGCGCCGGAACCTAACCCTGTATCCCCTAAGCTAAATGGAGGTGAACCGGCAATTACGTTCAGTCTTGTGTTTTTATTTGTTGCGTGTCAGGGCGCTGGCATCTGGAACGTTGATAGATATAGAAAATAAGCTGCGGCCATTATTCTAAAATTTTACCCATTCTTGATTAACTATGCATACCTCCCAAACCCTAGTTGGAAGTTGCCTGTGTGACGCCGTTAGCTACCGGCTAAGCGCCCATTACAAAGCCTTCTATTTTTGCCATTGTAAGCAATGTCGTAAGCTTACAGGGTCTTCGTTTGCTTCGAACATCTTGTCAGAGCCTAGTGAGGTGACATGGACTAAAGGTGCAGACAGAGTAAAGCGTTTTGACTTCGCTGGACAAGGCGCTTATACACACGTATTTTGTAAACAATGCGGCTCAGCTTTGCCATTTTTAAATGAGAGCGGCTCAACCTTATTTATTCCTGCGGGTAGTGTTGACACCAAAATTGAGTTTAGCCCAACTAATAACATATTTTGGGGTGAGCGCGCTGCTTGGCTAGAACCTGGTCTAGCGAGCGAAAAGTGCACGCGGTTTGTAGATTAGTCTGAAATGAACAAACCCATTAGCCCAACTGCGCTTGGAAAGTGCCCGGCCAACTTTAGTGCTTTAAATCCAGTTCAATTTTTGCTTCGCTCTGCACAAGTTTATCCACGAGGTATTTCCGTTATCTATGGTGACAACCAATTTACTTGGTCTGAAACTCTACGCCGCTGCAAACGCCTTGCGTCGGCACTGCGCGTCGCTGGAGTAAAACAAGGTGATACGGTCCTCGTTTTTGGCCGAAAACACCCCAGAACTGTATGAGGCTCATTTCGGCGTACCGATGCTTGGTGCAATACTCAACGCTATAAATTGCCGCCTAGATAGCAATACTATCGCCTATATATTGCAACATAGTGAATCTAAGGTATTGGTCTGTGATAGAGAGTTTTCCAAGGTCGCAAAAGCCGCTATCGAAACCTTAGTCTCGCCGCCCTTAATCATTGATATCGACGATCCAGCGGCGCCTGATGGCGCACTAATCGGTAATACAGATTACGAGAAATTTATACTGTTGAACAGCGTGCAAAAATGAACAGTTTCGTGGGTGATCAGCGTACAAAACTGAACACCTTTATTGTTAACTGTCTCGGAGCCATTAATCCGAGGAAACTGTCAAGTGATTTGTATGCCTATATGTACCAAGATACGACGTTTGTGTTTAGTAGAAGATCGCAAAGTAAGCGAGGTGTCGTGTGAATTCAATTTATCACGCACCACTATTTATAAATATTTAAACAACGCGCCAAGCGAACCTGAATATCAGCGGTCGGTGCCAATAGTCTGTCCGAAGCTGGATAAGTTCAAACCTCAGTTGATCAATTTGCTTGAAGTGGACGCAGCTCGCTCAGTGCGAGAAAGACGTAATGCAGTTCAACTGTATGAAGAGATTGAGTTGCAAGGGTATCGAGGGGCTTATGACAGCGTTCAACCTAGATAAATCAGTTAAAACACGAAAGTCCATGCAAGCTCTTGATGCACCTAGCAAAATCAAAAAAAACCTTATCACCAATAAGGTGACCGCGACTTTTTTGATTTCACTATGCACTTCAATTGCTTACATGTCTTTTCCGCGTTTAACTGATTTATCTAGGTTCAACGGTTTGTCAAAGCGTGGAAGGATCACTCGCGGTCATGTATTAAACAAGCATTTGTGCCATTGGTTTTTGCACCAGGTGAAGCCTGTCAGTTTGATTGGTCACATGAACAAGTCATTCTGGGTGGGTTTGGTGTCAAGATCAAACTAGCCCACTTTCGTTTATGTCATTCGCGTAAATCATATCTTAGGGCCTATCCCAGAGAAACACAGGAGAGGGTGTTTGATGCACATATTCGGGCGTTTGATTTCTTTGAGGGCTTACCTCAGAAGATGATATACGATCACCCTAAGACCATAGTCAGTGCATTGTTTAAGGGTAAGCGGCGTGAGTTTAATCGCCGCTTTCTAAGCCGGATGAATCATTATCTGATTGAACCGATTGCCTGTACACCGGCAGCGGGTTGGGAGAAAGGCCAGGTTGAACGTCAGGTCGGTGTTATGCGCCAAAGGCTGTTTGTTCCACGGGTGCGCTTTGCTGATTTAGATGAATTAAACCAATGGCTGGAGCAACGTTGTGCTCGACTTGGTGAACGCCCACACCCGACTGACAAATCAAGACTAATTGATGAAGTGTTTGCCGAGGAGCAGCCGAGCTTACGTCCCGCGATGGTAGCCTTTGATGGATATTATGAGCGTTTGGCGCGTGTGCATAAAACCGGTGTGGTGCACTACGACCGCCATTAATACTCCGTACCCTGTCGGTATGTTGGCCAAGCTGTTTCTGTTAGAGCCTATGCAGATAGGATTAAAGTCGTGGTTGACGATGTGGAAGTGACTTCACATGCTCGCTGTTTCGGTCGTCATCAAATGATCTTTGATCCTTGGCATTATCTGCCCGTACTGGAGATTAAACCTGGCGCATTACGCAATGGCGCACCGTTTGTTGATTGGGATTTACCCAAGGCACTGCTAACACTCAAAAAACAGTACCTCAAACGTGATGGCGGTGACCGAGAGTTTGTACAATTGTTACTATTGATTCACCAGCATGGCTTGGAAACAGTCACGGTGGCCTGTGAGCGGGCATTAGATGCCAATACGACTCAGCTATCAGTCATTACCAATTTGGTGCATCGGTTAACGGAACCTGATTCGGCCCAAGTGATGACAATTACCAATGCGCCTGTATTAGCTGTCCCCTCGGCAGCGAACGTGACCCGCTATGACCCGCTGTGCGCGGAGGTGAGCCATGCTTGAACTTGTTGATGATCTTAAAGCCCTTAAACTACACGGTATGGCACCATGCTTACCTGAGTTGATAGATTCGCCTCGTTCTAAAGTAACGTTGCAATCTGGGTTAATTAAATTGATGGATGCCGAGCGAACGGACCGAGAAGTGAGGCGGCTTAACTACCCAATGAAGGTGGCTAAATTCCCTCATCACCGTGATTTATAGCAATTTGACTTTACCCAGAGCGAAGTTGAACCCGCGCTCATCGAGGGTTTGTCTCAGGCTGACTATATGGACAGAGCCCATAACCCCATCTTTGTCGGTGGCACTGGAACAGGCAAAACCCATTTAGCTACGGCCTTAGGCATTAAAGCCATTCATTCAGGTCATCGGGTTCGGTTTTACAATGTGGTGGACCTGGTTAATCTGCTGATCAAAGAACAGCAGGATGAGAAGCAGGGGCGGCTAGCACGAATTATGCAACCGTTAAGATGCGGTGATATTCGATGAGCTGGGATATTTACCCTTCCCCGCATCGGGTGGCGCACTATTATTCCACCTGATCAGCAAGCTATACGAGAAAACCTCCATCGTGTTTACCACCAAGCTTAATGTCAGTGAATGGGTGCAGGTATTTGGCGACGAGAAAATGACCACGGCTTTGCTCGACAGAGTGACTCATCATTGCTCAATTATTGAAACGGGTAACGACTCATATCGATTCAAGCAGTCTAGTGCTAAAGCAAAGCTCAAGACTGTCACTAAAAAATAACATCGCAAGAAAGCAGGATTGATTCATCAACTCAAGTTTCGCTACGCTTCACTTGAGTTGATGATAAAGAAATATTATTGTATTTAATTGTTCAGTTTTACTCGCTGACAGGTGTCCAGTTTTAAACGCTGATTGACACAAGATTCTTAAATGACCCTTTCAGTGTGAACTTCAGCCAAAGCGGTATTACTGGAATTGAAAACAGCATACCAACAATATTTGAGGTGCCGGTAGAAGACAGCGACAGTAACTATGGCAGAGGGCAGTTGGGGGTAAGTGTGTTATATCCCAATGAATCGACGCTCAATATTAGCTACAGCACCACCTTGGGCTTGAGCAATATTGACTATGGCTATTGGTCATTGAGTTGGCGGTTTGCTTTGTAGTCATTCGGGGTGCTGGTGGGTTGGGCTAGTTAGAATTTTTACACCATCTTGAACATCTTCGGAGCTTTTTAACTCGCTTGGCGAAAACCTCGGGGCTTACCCCATTTTTGGCTGCTGTGCTTATGGAGCACCACCCCAATTTTAGAGAGCAGTATTTTTGGGGAGATAAGCTTTGGACTCAATTACGGCAAGCCTGAAACCTTTAACAGCAACCAAGGCGTACAATTACCAGTGAGGCATTTACTGGTGTTCTCAGGAGCAACGGTGTTCGTATCAGTATGGACGGCAAAGGCACTTGGCGTAACAATGTGTTCGTTGAGCGTTTATGGCGCAGTGTTAAATATGAAAAAGTTTATCTGCAAGCCTACCAATCGATGAAAGAAGCGAAAGACGGCATTGGTGACTGGATAAATTATTACAACCAAGAGCGAAACATCAAACCGTGGCCATTGTGCCCAACACGATGATCCATATCACGGATTGAGATTGACTACTTAATCAGGTGAAAATAACTTCCGCACTACCTGTCCTAAATTTGGGGTCCACTTCTAAATATCACAATTTTATAAACTAATGAACTATGTGTATTGCGCAAAGTCTTTAGTATGAACGCCACCAACTTGGCTAAGTTCACGCTTCACAGCACCTATTAATCTATATCGGATCTGTATTATGAAAGCCATCACAACTTTATTATCAGCACTTTTTTTATCTGCAGTGATGATCAGCAGCGCAGTTGCAGGAAAAGACCCTATTTATACTTCTTATTTTGGCAATAACGGTGCTGGTGGTTACGATGTCACTGCCTATTTTAGTGAAAACACGGCCGTAGAAGGCAGTAAAAAATATAAAACCGAATATATGGGCGCAGATTGGCTTTTCGCTTCACAAGAAAATTTAGATAAGTTTACCGCCGACCCAAGTGCTTACGCACCCCAATATGGCGGTTATTGCGCCTATGCAGCCGCGATTGATAGCTTTGCATCGGGCGACCCGGAGCAATGGTCTATCCATGATGGCAAGCTGTATTTAAACTACGATAAAGATGTCAAAGAGATGTGGGATGGCAACAAGTTTGACTACATTGTAAAAGCCGACGTTAATTGGCCGGGTTTGCTTGCACGTTAGCCTAGGTAATCGTTATCTAAAGCCTTTAAATAGCGATCACACTACCAAATCGAAACGTGGTTGATATACAAGCCATATTCACGGTTGAACTCCGCTAAAAAGTTAAATATGCGTTCCCCAAAAACCAGCTTACTAACGGGCCTACTTCATAAGCATCTACGGCTTCGCTTAGGTTCTGCACTAAGTGATGGAGTTTATTAGCCATCAGGCTCTGCATTTTTTGGGCTTACTGCACATTACTGCTACCACCTTTCGCTCAAACAAAGTTTATACTTTGGTGATGACGCAAAGCGATCAATTCAAAATACCGATTACGCGAAGCAAGCTCAGCAAGAAGCCCTCAATCCTCTTGCGGTTGCTGCGCTGGACAATCATATTCAGCATCACATGCACTGTTGCAGTGTTATTGCCTCTGCGTTGGATAGACCCACCTACGTCAAACTATATTTTACGTTATGAAGAAGCCACCAAGCGCAAAGCAAAAAAACAATGGGTAAACTTGGAGAATATTGCTTGGTCGATGCCGCTTGCGGCCATTGCCGCGGAAGACCAACGTTTTCCGAACCATTGGGGCATAGATATTAGGCAAATTCGCTTGGCACTAAAGCACAATGCTTCGCGCTCGCTTCCCAGAGGTGCCAGCACAATTACTCAGCAAACGATTAAAAACCTCTTCTTATGGCCGAGTCGTAGTTTGATACGTAAAGGTTTAGAAGCATGGTTAAGCGTTTGGATGGAAATCCTATTACCAAAAAAACGTATCTTAGAAATCTACTTAAACATCGCGCAGTTTGGTAAATCGGTATTTGGTATTGGGGCAGCAAGCCACCATTATTTTGGTAACCCAGCGAGTTTACTAAGCAGTTATCAATCCAGTTTACTCGCTGCCTCTCTACCGACACCCTCTAGTTCAAATCCAGCCAAACCTTCAGAATATCTACTTACGCGTAGTAAAGAGTTACGTAAACACATGCGCCAACTCGGTGGGCGTCAGCTTATTGAAAATTTGTAAATAGCCAATTACGGCTGTTCATCTGATTTGGGGAATTTATCTGTTATCGTGTGCCATGTTGCTTTTGAACTGACATAAATGTGATATTGCTTGTCACAGTTAAAATCGCTATCAACGCCGCCAATGCGTAAGTGCTTTATGTTAGGTCGATCACTGCGCGCGCTGTATAAGGGGCTACCACAATGCTTGCAAAATGCGCGAACTTTGGTCGCATTGGATTGAAATTCGGTGATATGTTCCTCGCCCGTAAATTTTAATTTATTGGCGTCCAATGGACTGTTAGTTGCGAATGCACTGCCCTGTGCTTTTCTGCACTGAGAACAGTGACACATCGCTATTTCGGTTATTTCACCCGCATAAGTATAACTAACTTTACCGCATAAACAGCTGCCTTTGATCACGTCTTTATTTTCTCGCTCAACGCAAGCTACGCGCAAACCGGCGCACATCTTCTAAAAGTAGTTTAGGTTCTTCCATCGCCGCAAAATGCCCACCTCGGGGCGTTTCTGTCCATTGGGTAATGGTGTAAATCCGCTCGGCGTAGGACCGCGGCGGCAACGCCAACAATTCTTTAGGAAACAAGGCCGCTGCTGTTGGCACTTCTACAGCCCTTGAAACACAATTCACTGCGGACTGTGCCTTGTCTTGGATCATTTGAGGCTCTGATATATACGATCTATTTAATGCACTATACTAACATTTATCTAGGTTGATTCTGCCAACAACTGCGCAATAAATTGTGCGTTTTGCGTTGCTGCATCCAACCCTTTGGGTGAAAGCTGGTAATGTCCATGGCTCACTCTCTGAAACCATCCATAGTGGTTTTTTTGCAATATGCTATTGGCCTTACTTATCTTTGAAATCGCTCTCACATCAGCAAGTGAAGTCGCGCCATTGTCAAACGCAGAGACACATCTTAACGCATCCTGCCTATAAGCTGTCATAATTGGTTCACCAGTTACGCCTCCCGTATTTTGATCACCGACTCGCTTTTTAAATTCCGCCAATAAACGAACGCTTCGTTGCTTGCTCGCACGCGGCTTAAAGGGCGCGGGATCTAGACGTACGTTAACTTTCAGCGGCTTACCATCCAAAGTAATGATCCCAATTCCAAGGCGTTGGCAAAGCGCTCGAACGCGCTTCCAATGCCGCTTCCACATCGCGGATGAGGCAGGAAATGCAATGTAAACAGAATCACTTAATTTAAGCCTATCTCCCGCCTGCAATATCAATTCAAGGTTGAGTCGAATTTTTAGCTCTACGATAACTGCAGGTTCGCCAGAACGAACAGCAACCACGTCACAACTATTTACTTCGCCCTTAACGACATATCCTTGGGCTGCTAAATAGTTGCGTATAGGCGGATAAAGGTCAGATTCTTTGATATTAAGCACCCATGCCTAATCAGCAACCTTTATATCAAGAGCATAGCTGCTTAGTTGAGCCCTTAATAAAGAATATTTTTCCCGTGCTATATGTAAAAAAATTAAATCTATAGAGATCATCTTAAACTCTTCACTGTCTTTCGCAAACTCCCGCGGAGTGCAATTCTCATCCATCCAAGGTAAACAGAAAATATAATCTCCATAACAATTACCTGCTCTATTTAGGCTGAGCAAAAATACCTGATTTTCCATCGCGCGGGTAATGGCAAAAGGATGCTAGGTTTCGAAAGATTCATCGCGATAATAGGCTCCGCAATGAGTAATCAGCTGCACTTTATGCTTTGGAGTGAAATTATTGTATTAACTTAGCTAAGGCTTAAGCGATTTTGAGTATGATACCGCAATATCGCCCAAGATCTTGGCAAAAAGTGTACCCCATGTTTTACGCGGCGATGTTAGCAGATGGCATCGCTCAAACTGAAGCACGCTTAAGGTTCGCAGCGATTTGATTAGTAGTCGAAGCATGGATGGATGGATGAAAAGAATCAGAGTTGCAAGGCACGAATCGCTCATAAAATAAGCTTTCAGGTGGTTGCTTGACCCAGTAAAAATTGGTTTACAACCTGGTTAAACTCCGCAGGTTTTTCTAGATGTACGTTGTGCGAACATTGGCTAATAATTTTTAATCGAGAATTCGCTATATTTTGATTTAGTTGTTCAACTTGATCACGTTTATAGGCGCGGTCTCCTTCGCCCCAAATAATCAATGTTTCATTTTTAACTTGCTTTAATCGTTGGGCGCTAGACCACCCTTGCATCGCCGAATAACCACCTAAAATGGCCTCCAAAGAAGCGGCATTGGCTAACGCAATGCCGTCCGCATAGTCCGCTGCTTGTGTTTCATCTAAAAACCAACTGGCGACTGTTTTATCTATGGTTCGTTGTGAGCCTTCGTCTAATGCGCGCTGATAACTCACGGAAACAGGCTCAAACCGACCAGGTATTGTGCCATTGGGCCCAGTTCCATAGAGTACCAATTTATCAATTCGATCACCTGCTCGCAGTGCGTTTTCTTGCGCGATCATCCCACCCATTGAGTGCCCTACAAGGTGAAAGCGTTCAACCTTGGCATGATCAAGCAAACGCAATAAATGCTCAGTAAAGCCCGTAATACTGTCTATGGCTGCTTGCTCTGAATTGCCTGCAAAGCCAGGTGATGTAAGAGCAAGAACATCAAACCGCTGAGAGAGAAAACCAATTTGCTTATGCCAGTAGGCTGCGCCACTTAAGAAACCATGTTGCAACACCAGCACTGGCCCTTCGCCCTTCCTTAAATACTTGTACGAGAGCGCAGCGTAACTCACGATTTTAGTTTGATATTTTCGAAGCACTCATTTTTTGAGCTATATTTGCCCAGTTTCGCGTATTCGATCATCATTTAGTCACTATTTTATCAATTCGAGCACCTAAGCCATATTAAAGGCACAACTATCCAGCATAGTGCCAATCAGGCAAGCCATACAAGCTTAAGAACTTAGCACCTTTACGGATATTCGCTGCCATCGCCGCTAGGCCGTAAACAGTCTGGTTCTTCGCTAGCCCCATGAACCGAGTGCGAGCTAAACCATAATGCTGCTTGTAAGTCGCAAAGAGCCGTTCGCCACCTGCTCGCGTTACCGCAATAACTGCATTACGGGTACGGTCTGCATCTGACAACGGATTACCTCGATAGCCCTTGCGTTGAACCTGATCATCAATTCCAAGTTGCTCCAGTTTATCTCGCGTCTCCTCAGAACTATACGCCGCATCAGCATATAGGGCAGTCTCATCGCCCAACAGCAATTCATCGCGCAGTTGGCTGTCATGAACATGCCCTGGCGTCACATTCTGGCGCTGAACAAACCCATCCTCATCAACTCCCGTATGCACTGAGTAGCCATAGGTAGACTTCTTTCGACCTCGGCTGTCATTTTTGACATGCCAGCTCGCTTCAGGGTCTCGCTTAGGCGTCCCATCTTTGCCGTTACCATTTCCAGAACGAGCCGCTTCTATAGGTGTTGCATCTATAATGTTGATGCGCCCCTTGCTCATAATAATGTTCTTCGCTTCAAGTTGACGATTGATCTCACCTAGCAAGCGATCCCACAGTTCGTGCTCCATTAACTGGTTACGAAAGCGCCCAAGGGTCGAAGCTTCAGGTACATCGCCGCCTAACTCAAAGCGGCAAAACTTACGAAACAATAAATCTCTAAATAAGCACTGTGCTAACTCCCTATCCGACAGTTCATACCAAATTCCCAGCATCAAGCTGCGGAACAAACTAAGTAATGGATAACTAGGGCGGCCAGTAGTGCCAGCATAAATAGATGAAAGCAGTGTCTCTATTTCGCTCCAATCTAATAGTGCTTCTGTATCATCAAGACCATGCAGAATTGGATGATCCAAATCTGATCTTGATACTAATAAATCTCGTTGGGTGGCGAATGGTTTTTGCATGCCTAATTTTAACAAATTATGTAGATACTCGATGAGTTATGCTGCACTCTCTGTACGTCATTTATTGTTTTTTACTTTATTGGGGGTGAGTTCAATCTTCGCTCGGTGAGGTGCTAATAGGCAGTGCTGTTGTGTATTTCATTTCTTCCATCGCAAACATCGAATTGATATCGCTTAGCGACACTTGCTTAATTAGCCGTTTGTAAAAAGCGTCATAGGCGCGGGTATCTTTAGCCACCACTTTTAACATGTAGTCAATTTCGCCACTCATTCGGTAAACCTCCGTTATTTCGGGGAAAGCTTGCACAATTTGGGTAAATTTATCACTCCATTCGATATTGTGTTTGCTAGTGCGTATAGCAACAAATACAGTGAGGTCTAATTCAACCTTTCGTGCGTCCAATAAAGCGACTGAAGCACGTATTACCCCACTTTCTTGCAATTGCTGGATACGCTTCCAGCACGGTGTAGTAGATAAGTTCACCGCATTGGCGATTTGCTTGAGTGTCATGTCAGCTTTCGCTTGTAATAAGTTCAAAATTCTTCTATCAGTAGTATCTAAGGTTATTTTTTTCACATTTGGCTGTTTATAGATGATTTTTCTATTTTAAACCATATATATACAGCTTAATAGTGCTATTTTTCTATAATCCCTTGGTAAATAAGAATTTTATCCTTAAAATACAGATCTCAAGAATAATGCTACGCACTCGACATTATGTATCAGTATAACCAACAGGAAAAAAGGCAACTTACCCAAAGAGCTAACCAGTTCAAGGGTCAAGTAGATCGCTTTTTACAAGATCAGCTAGATGCTGATCACTTCCAGCAACTACGATTGCGTAACGGTTTGTATAAGCAAAGATTGGCACACATGTTACGTGTTGCCATTCCATACGGATGCATGAGCAGCACGCAGTTGAGAAAATTAGCGGACATCGCAAATAAATTCGACAAAGGCTACGGCCACTTTACAACGCGCCAAAATATTCAATTTAACTGGCCAGAGCTCGTAGATGTGCCCGAAATACTATTGGAACTTGCGTCAGTGGATATGCACGGTATCCAAACCAGCGGTAGTTGCATTCGCAATATCAGCAGCGACCATTTAGCAGGCGTTGCCGTGGATGAATTTGCAGACCCACGCCCTTGGTGCGAAATAATTCGCAGTTGGGCTAATTTACATCCTGAATTTAACTGGCTACCTCGCAAATTTAAATTTGCTGTCACTGGGGCCACTGAAGACCGTGCAGTAATTCAACTACACGACATCGGCCTGAGAATAGTTAAAGAAGACCAAAGCGGCACCTACTTTGATGTCTATGTAGGCGGCGGCATGGGCCGCACTCCGGTAATTGCCAAACTCGTTAAAGCAAGCGTACACGGCGAACAGTTGTTGCACACGTTACAGGCGATTCTGCGTGTGTATAACCAATATGGCCGTCGCGACCACAAGTACCGTTCGCGCATTAAAATCTTGGTTAACGACTTAGGCGTTGAAGAATTCACCAAGCGTGTAGATGAAGAGTTAAGCAACAGCACTACCAATGCGCCCAAGCTTGACCTTGAG
This sequence comes from Candidatus Poriferihabitaceae bacterium, assembly GCA_965237485.1. GTDB lineage: Bacteria > Pseudomonadota > Gammaproteobacteria > Arenicellales > Poriferihabitantaceae > JAAELZ01. The sequence continues at coordinate 656,414 of CBDEFQ010000009.1, forward strand.
AAACTAGCAGGCCTAAAGCAGGTATTTGCATTTAGGCGCCCTACTCCTGAGCAAGACATCCACTCTATTGAACTGCCTGTGAATGACCCAGCTTATTCACGCTGGCTGGAACACAATACGATTGCTCATCAGAATAAAAATGAGCGCGTGGTGATGGTATCGCTAAAAAGCGATAGCGCCGCACCGGGGGATATTACTGCAGCCCAAATGCATTACTTGGCTGATTTAGCAGAAGAGTACAGCTTAAGCGAAATTCGAGCCACCCATGGCCAAAACTTGGTGTTACCACACGTACAAGCCAAAGATCTTTACACCTTATGGCGTGGATTGGACGAGCGAAAATTAGCGACGCCTAACATCGGCACGTTAACCGACATGATTGCGTGCCCAGGGTTTGATTTTTGCTCATTGGCCAACACCACAACTATCGACATTGCCGAGGAAATTACGGCGCACTTTAACGACTTATCTAAACTACACGACTTAGGTGAAATCACCCTTAAAATGTCGGGTTGCATGAATGCGTGCGGCCATCATCATGCCGGCAATATCGGTGTGCTCGGTGTCGATAAGAAAGGCGATCAGTGGTACCAATTAACGCTTGGTGGTCGCGCAGACAATAACACCGCCATTGGAAAGCGTTTGGGCCCAGCGATTGCCAAAGTGAACATCACGGCCGCTATTAGCACTATTGTTGATGTCTATCTTGAGCAGCGTAAAGCCGGCGAATCTTTTATCCATTGCGTAGAACGCCTTGGGGTTGAGCCGTTTAAAGAGCGAGTGTATGCAAATCATTAAAAATAGACAGCTAGGGCAAAGCCACTGGCAGTATCCTAACTTCAAAGCCGTTGGTGATGAAGACCAACAAGCAGTCTCTCAACTAGCGGAAGACACGTTGCTTGATTACAGCGCTTGGCTCGCCTTGAATGAAGATGTTAAGGCCAACGTTAAAGGCCTAGTTTTGCAACCTGGTGATGAAATTGGCTCAAGTAGCGAAGACCTACAACACGTTGATATTATCGGAATCTACTTTCCCAGCTTTACAGAAGGTCGGGGTTACACCCAAGCCGCCATTTTACGCAGTCAATTGCACTTTCAAGGTGAATTGCGCGCAATCAATGTATACCGTGACAACTTAGTGTTGTTAGAAGAAGTTGGCTTCGATGCCTTCGACCTAAACCAATCTGAAGATGCTAAAGAAGCGTTAGCCGCGTTCGAGGAACTCGAGCTGGCACTTGCTTAACTCCCCTCAATTCAATATTCATCTGTACACCATCAAATTAAAACATCATGGCCAATCTGATCACTGAATCTGTCACCGATATTCACCACTGGAACGAGTCACTATTTAGTTTTAAAACTACTCGCAGCGATTCCTTCCGATTTCAAAACGGTGAATTTGTGATGCTGGGCATTGAAGTTGAAGGTAAGCCTTTGATGCGCGCCTACAGCATTGTAAGCGCTAATTACGAAGAAAAGCTCGAATTCTTCAGTATTAAAGTGCCGGATGGTCCGCTTACATCACGATTACAAAATCTAAAGGTTGGTGATCGTGTTTATGTCAGCACCAAACCCACTGGCACGCTCACCAAAGACCGTATTTTTACTGGCAAACATCTATACCTTCTTAGCTCGGGCACCGGCATTGCGCCATTTCTAGCCATTATTAAAGACCCTGAAATCTATAGCGCATTTGACAAAATTATCCTCACCCACAGCGTGCGCTATAAGTCAGAACTGGCTTATCAAGATGAAATTCTAAATGAGCTACCCAATAACGAATACTTTGGCGACGAAGTTAAAGAGAAGCTAATCTATTATCCCACCGTTACCAGAGAAGACTTTAAAACCACAGATAGATTAACCACGCTTTTGGAGTCAGGGAAATTAGCTAGCGACAATAATTTGCCACCACTTTCTACTGAAAATGATCGTTTTATGCTGTGCGGCAACCCCAGCCTACTCAAAGATTTGTGCTCAATATTAGAGGGCAAAGGCTTTCGAGAGACAGTAAAAAACGACAGCGGCCATTACGTAATCGAGCGCGCCTTTGTAGAGAAATAATGTTTGAAGGTCTTGTTGAACGAAGCCGCTAAGCGGCAAAGAGAGCCAACAACGAGCACACTATTCCTATCACCCTCAATGTTGAGTGTGTGTTTTATAGGAATAAATAATGAACTCATCAGATCAAACTCGTTTTGACTCTCTTTACCAACAACATATTAACGTACTTCGCCTGCAAGGCAAAGCCGACGCAACTATAGATAGCTATTCGCGAGCTGTGCGCCGAGTGTCGGCGTTCTTTGATTGTTGTCCCGACCAGCTCAGCCAACAACAATTACGGGACTACTTCTTGTCTCTGGTGCACAGCCATTCCTGGTCTACGGTAAAACTCGACCGTAACGGCCTGCAATTCTTTTATCGCTACATTCTCAACAAATCTTGGCAGTGGATAGAGATTGTAAAACCGCCTAGGGTTCAAACTCTGCCTGATATTCTGTCGACGGAGGAAGTGGGCCGCGTCATCAACCAGACACGCGAAGCGCGTTACCAAACTTATCTTTTGTGCGTGTACAGCATGGGGCTGCGCTTGAGCGAGGCGCTCAACCTGACCATTGCTGACATCGACAGTGCTCGCCATAAAGTGCATGTACGTTGCGGCAAAGGTCGTAAAGATCGGTTTGTATTTTTGCCTGATCGAACGCTCGATTTATTGCGCACTTATTGGGCCAGTCATCGTAACCCTAAATGGCTATTTCCTCAGGGAAAAACCAACCAACTTCGCCGCTCAGCCAGCGCACCGATGGACCGCGGCGGCTTGCAAAAATCGGTTAAGGTCATCGTCAAAAGTTGCGGCATTCATAAGCGCGTTACCATTCACACCTTTCGCCACTGCTATGGCGCACACTTGGTCGAGTCAGGCGTTCACTTGCGCGCCATCCAGCGCGAGATGGGCCATGAATGTCCCAAGACAACGGTGCTTTACACGCAACTCACCGACGTGGTGCAACGCAACACCGGCTCGCGGATAAACACCTTGATTGATGGCTTGGACTTTGAGGTGATCGCCTAATGGAACTCGCCTCGATACTAAACCGCCATCCCGATGCTTTGTGCCTGTTGGGCGGCGCAGAGCGCAGCGCCGCCAACGCCATTAGCGGGTGCCGCACGGCCCAATATGGTCTTATGCTTACGCATTGTGGCCAGTGCAATGAATCACAAAACCACCCGCGCTCCTGTGGCCACCGCAGTTGCCCTCGCTGTCTGAATCATGCCAGCAGTGAATGGCTGGATCGCCAGAGCACAAAATTATTGCCTTGTGATTACTTTATGGTGACCTTTACCTTGCCTTATGAACTGCGTCGTATAGCCAAGCACCATTCCAAAACCGTGTATGACGCACTCATGGATTGCGCCGCCAGTACGCTTAAAACCTTCGCCAAGAACGATATTAAGTGTGCAGAGCACATTGGCTTTAGCACCGTTTTACACACCCATACTCGCAAGCTCGATTACCACCCGCATGTGCATGTGGTGTTTCCCAATGGGGGCTTATCAAAGGACAAAGCGTTGTGGCAATCCAAGCCCGGCAACTACTTGTTCAATGGCAAGGCGCTTGCCTGCGTGTTCCGTGCTCGGCTACTACGGGCTTTGCGAGCAGCCGATCTTGATCTTCCCTGCACCCCAAAACACTGGATCGTGCACTGCAAGCAGATTGGCAAAGGCTTACCGGCGTTTAAATATCTCTCGCGGTATCTGTATCGCGGGGTTATTAGTGAGAACAATATTCTCAGTGATCGCGATGGTCAAATCACCTTTCGTTATCAGGACAACAAAGGCAAATCCCGCACCCGCTGCCTCGACTCAAAGGCGTTCATTGCATTGGTTTTGCAACACGTTCTACCAAAGGGGTTTCGCCGGGTGCGCGATTACGGTTTTGTGCACGGCAACGCCAAACAAACCTTAAAGCGAGTGCAATGGGCCTTGCAGGTGGTTGTACCGTCCGGACCAATCAGGCCAAAACGACAAAGACCAATTTGGCGTTGCAAGCACTGCGCCACGCCTCTGGTTATCATTGGCTTTTGTCGCCGTCGCTTCGAATCAGGTTAATTGCTTAGATCCAACAAGCTCACTAAAGTCACTTAATACGGAGGACCCCAGCTTTATGCAATAAGAAAGTACCATCACTCGGCGAGTGAGACGCCCACTCGCCTGCAATCTTAAGCGAAACCCTGAACGCTTAAAGTCACAAGGACCAGTAGCGGATATATTTACTTAATAGAGGTAACCCCCCGGGCTTGTTCAACAATTGGATAAAGTCGCGGCTGCGCGGCGACTTATCCTTATTCGTTAGATAACTTACAAGTCCCGTTATATCCGCCACTGAACCACTTCAACAGAGTCCGTGGGCCAGTACTAAACAAACATTTGCTGATAAAGCGATTTGTGAGCTGTGTTCACCAACCCTCAAACCCGCCAAAGTGCTCGTCAACCTTTCGCACCCCCAACCCTAGGGCAATCGCATTATAAAGCCAATGAAAACAACATAATAAGCGAACCATGTTAGGTAATTTAAGGGATAATTCTTTACCCAAGTACAACTACTTGGAGAATTTCATGGATAGCGCCTCTTTTTTTGACGATTTTCTAGTTCATTTTGACTCACTCACAGATCCGAGAGTTGAACGATGCCGTCGCCACGATCTTAGCGATATTTTGTTGTTAACGGTTCTTGCGGTCTTGTGCGGAGCTGAAAGTTGGACGGAGGTTGAACTATTTGGCAAGAGTAGAGAGTCAGAGCTTAAAGCCCTACTCAAACTCCCCAATGGTTTGCCTTCTCACGATACAATCGGTCGTGTCTTTAGCTTGTTGAATGCGCTTGAATTTGAACGCTGTTTTATCCAGTGGGCACAAAGTCTAATGCGGGTTGAAGGTGAACAGATTGTGGCGATTGATGGTAAGAGCTTACGCCGCTCACATAACCGCAATAAGCAACGCGTCATGCTCCACTTAGTGAGTGCGTATGCGACTGATCAGGGGCTGATGCTAGGGCAGATAAAGACCGAAGACCATAGCAATGAAATCAAGGTAATTCCTGAGCTGGTTAAGCAATTACAACTTGCTGGAAGCACCGTAACGATTGATGCCATGGGTTGCCAAAAAGACATCGCCAAGAGTATTCGAGATCAACAGGCAGATTACGTTCTGGTGCTTAAGGGCAATCAAGGCAACTTACACGAAGATGTGGTTGTTTATTGGGAGTCTGAGTTAGCCAAAGCGGCTGAAACAAAACACGGTTACTATGAAACACACGACCAAGGTCACGGGCGTGTTGAGGAGCGCCGCCACTGGGTGAGTGATGATATTGAGTGGCTGCGAGAGCGGCATCCCCATTGGCCTGACTTACACAGTATTGGAGTGGTTGAGTCACACCGACATATTGATGGCAAAGAGTCGATAGAGCGACGGTTTTATATCAGCTCAAGGCAAGCAAATGCCCAACACTTTGCACGAGCTGTACGCCAGCATTGGCGGATAGGAAATCAACTGCACTGGGTGTTAGATGTGAGCTTCAACGAAGAGCAGAGTCGAGTGCGTGAAGGTCATGCTGCTCAGAACTTTGCTATCATTCGTCGTATGGCATTGAACATGTTGAAACAGGAACCTTCAAAACTGAGCATGAAAGCGAAACGGCGCAAGGCTGGCTGGGACTTCGCCTTCATGTGCAAGGTGCTCAATGCCAACGATTTATAATGCGATTGCCCTGCCCCCAACCCCTATCAAAACACAATTATATTCTTCACTTCTCAGGGCTATTTCGACAGCTTTGAGATTAGTATGGCTGCCTAGACGCATTAATTTTAGCAGCACCTAGCGCGGTAATAAATTGGTACATATTTCGGAGAGTGCAGCATAACTCATCGAGTATCTACATAATTTGTTAAAATTAGGCATGCAAAAACCATTCGCCACCCAACGAGATTTATTAGTATCAAGATCAGATTTGGATCATCCAATTCTGCATAGTCTTGATGATACAGAAGTGCTATTAGATTGGAGCGAAATAGAGACACTGCTTTCATCTATTTATGCTGGCACTACTGGCCGCCCTAGTTATCCATTACTTAGTTTGTTCCGCAGCTTGATGCTGGGAATTTGGTATGAACTGTCGGATAGGGAGTTAGCACAGTGCTTATTTAGAGATTTATTGTTTCGTAAGTTTTGCCGCTTTGAGTTAGGCGGCGATGTACCTGAAGCTTCGACCCTTGGGCGCTTTCGTAACCAGTTAATGGAGCACGAACTGTGGGATCGCTTGCTAGGTGAGATCAATCGTCAACTTGAAGCGAAGAACATTATTATGAGCAAGGGGCGCATCAACATTATAGATGCAACACCTATAGAAGCGGCTCGTTCTGGAAATGGTAACGGCAAAGATGGGACGCCTAAGCGAGACCCTGAAGCGAGCTGGCATGTCAAAAATGACAGCCGAGGTCGAAAGAAGTCTACCTATGGCTACTCAGTGCATACGGGAGTTGATGAGGATGGGTTTGTTCAGTGCCAGAATGTGACGCCAGGGCATGTTCATGACAGCCAACTGCGCGATGAATTGCTGTTGGGCGATGAGACTGCCCTATATGCTGATGCGGCGTATAGTTCTGAGGAGACGCGAGATAAACTGGAGCAACTTGGAATTGATGATCAGGTTCAACGCAAGGGCTATCGAGGTAATCCGTTGTCAGATGCAGACCGTACCCGTAATGCAGTTATTGCGGTAACGCGAGCAGGTGGCGAACGGCTCTTTGCGACTTACAAGCAGCATTATGGTTTAGCTCGCACTCGGTTCATGGGGCTAGCGAAGAACCAGACTGTTTACGGCCTAGCGGCGATGGCAGCGAATATCCGTAAAGGTGCTAAGTTCTTAAGCTTGTATGGCTTGCCTGATTGGCACTATGCTGGATAGTTGTGCCTTTAATATGGCTTAGGTGCTCGAATTGATAAAATAGTGACTAAATGATGATCGAATACGCGAAACTGGGCAAATATAGCTCAAAAAATGAGTGCTTCGAAAATATCAAACTAAAATCGTGAGTTACGCTGCGCTCTCTTCGATTATTTTAGTATATATATGTCTCAATAGGAATATAATAAGTCGCTAATAAGACACGATGAGCGACCATCATTAGCACTAATTCATGCAGGCAACTCTGTTTTTCGACTTCGATTCGACAGTCTGTCGTCTTGAGTCCTTAGATCAAGCCCTTTTTGAAGCACTTAAAGACCACCCCAATAAAAACCAGCTCGGAAGCCAAATAAACCACATAACCGATTCGGCCATGTCGGGCGAGATGGATCTTTGCGAGTCAATACTCGCTAGGCTTGAATTGGTTCCCCTAAGCAAAAATCATATTGACGCTACGGCGCGTAAGCTCGCAGCAGAGTTAACCCCGGGCATTGACGGCTTGATTCAAGGTTTACGTCAGGATGGACATGGTATCCATATTATCAGCGGAGGCTTCGACGATTTTATCGAGCCAAGCAGCACACAATTGGGCCTGCCAAAATCCCACACACACGCTAATCAATTTATCTTTGACGGTGATCAAGTGAAGGGGATCAATACCGATAACCCGCTAACTCGAAGCGACGGAAAGTCCGAAGTGATTGCAGCCCTAGCTAACCCAGTTCAACCCACCGTTATGATTGGCGATGGCTACAACGATTTAAAAGTTTATCTTCAAGGCGGATGTGATTACTTTATCGGTTTTGGGGCTAACGTACGCCGAGCAAGTATCGAGAAGCAGTCTCCATTTTACGCCGGCAGCGTAGAAGCATTACAAACTTTATTAAACACCCTACTTAACCCGCTTACTTAAGTGCTCTATTCATGAATCTTTCTAAGTCAGACCTTAAAGTTTGCTTGATGGACGGCGTTTCTGACTCCGGCATTCAAGCATTTCGCGATCACGGTATCGAAAATATTCATCTATTCCCATCGTCACTTCCAGATGATGAATTGGCTAATGAATTGACGAATACCCACATCATTGGGGTCCGATCTAAAACACAGCTAAATAAGTCACTGCTCGAGCACGCTCCTGATCTCCTGTGCATAGGTCGGTATGGTATCGGTGTAAATAATGTTGATACTAAAGCGGCTGAAATACTGGGCATGCCTGTATTTAATGGCCCCTATGCCAGCACTCGATCCGTGGCTGAAATGGTGGTCGGCTTAATGTTTTCCTTGTTGCGTCGCAGCAGCGAAAAATCAATGCAAATGCATCAAGGTATTTGGGACAAAACTACCGAGTGCTGTTTTGAATTAAGGGGCAAAACCCTAGGCCTTATTGGTTACGGAAACACAGCTGCGCAAGTCTCGGTAATGGCGGAAAGCTTAGGTATGAAGGTAATGTACAGCGATGTGAGAGTAGTACTACCGCTGGGAAATGCCAAGCAATACGAATTCGAGCACGTTTTGACCAATGCCGACATCATTTCTATACACGTGCCTGGCCACCCTTCTACCGCTAATCTGTTTAATCAAGATACACTTGTGAAAATGAAGCCAGGGAGTTATTTGATTAACACTTCACGAGGAACCGTAGTAGACGTAGAAGCTTTGTGCCACGCCTTAGATGTAAACCAACTATCCGGTGCCGCCCTTGACGTTTTCCCTACCGAGCCAAAATCTAAATCTGAGCCATTTGTCTCCCCTTTAACCCACTACTCGAACGTGATCCTCACTCCGCATATAAGCGGCGCCACATTAGAATCGCAATCTCAATTGGGTGTCGAAGTGTCGGAAAAGATGATAGCCAATGCGCTATTTGGCGACTCTGCTAGCGCACTGAATTACCCGCAACTATCTCTGTCTGACCCAAAATCCTGTTGCCGACTGCTGGTCGTACACCAGAATAAACCCGGTGTAATGGCCAATATCAATGACATTATTGCGTCAGAGAAAGTCAACATTCGGTCACAAGTATTGCAGACCACCGACACCATCGGTGTAGTTTCGGTCGGTTTAGATTCTGTGGCCAGCAACGTTATTGGCGAAAAACTAAAGAATTTAGATTCCACTATACGTTGCCGAATAATAAACCCAACAACAGGCGCGTAGCCATGCCGCCGATTTACAATTTTACTGCTGGCCCAGCAACTACAGGTATTGTTTTTGCAAGGTAGACCCGCCCGGTCAGTCGGTGGCATGCGAGGCAGCATTTACAATGCTAGGCCGGTTGATGGAGTAAAAAGATTGGTTAGTTTCATGCACCAGTTTGAGAGGCAACACGCATAAGCGGCTATATTCCTCCAACTACCGCTTAAGAAGCACTACAATGTCGTTAAATGGCGGTATTTCTTCATATTGAATTGCCTTGGTCTCGTTGAGTTGCCAGTGTGCTTTTGAACCTACAAACAAATGAGCAACTACTTCCATTCCTTCAGCATCGTCCACTAAGCCAACTGGAACCCAATAGTGCTTTCCTTCATTCACCTTATTAGGCACTGGGCTGCCACAGGAAGAGCAAAAGTCTGATCTATATCCCGAGGTTTTGGCGAATCGGCTTATCATGTCCTCTCCTGCTATCCATTGAAAACTGGCTGGCTGCAACAATAGTTGCGGCATTTGAAGCAGCACCAGACACCTTACGGCATAAAGAACAATAGCATTGATAGATGTTTGGCACTTGGCCCGTGATCTTAAACTGCACGCTTTCGCATAAGCATTTTCCTTCCATATCTAATAGCCTTTATGGGGCAGTTCATTGGTTATTAAACATTATATACTACCATTAGTGGCTCACCCAGCTCATACCAACAGCAGCCAATCATTGCCCCTAAAATGACTCCCTTTTCGCTCTTTAGTCTCTGCTCTTTTACTGATCAGCTTGAAGGCAACGGAAACAGTTGGGCAGTATTAAATCGATTCCCAGACGAAGAAGATATCTGGGCGATTATTCGTTTTAAAAATCAACTATATGTGGCCACAATGCGGAGTTATGCCTGAAAGTGGTGTATGGAGTAGTTGACTAAAAGCGGCGTATCGGGATGAATTGAGTTTACAACAACTTAAACTTCCACAGACATACGCCACTATGAAACAGAATAAAATTATTTCCTTTGAAAAGCCAGAGCAAAGCATCGATCCGCTGCAAGAATTAATTCGCAATGGCGCTAGGCAACTCATTCAAACCGCGATCGAGAGTGAGTTATCTGAACTGCTGTATCGCAATTGTGACAAAGTCTCAGATTCAGGACACGCTGGTGTCGTTCGTAACGGCTATTTGCCAGAACGTGAACTGCAAACCGGGATCGGCCCAGTCAAAGTACGTATCCCCAAGGTGCGCTCCCGCACTGGAGTACCGATCACCTTTCGGTCTGCTTTAGTGCCGCCGTATGTGCGTAAAACGAGAACACTAGAAGCGGCCTTGCCTTGGCTGTATCTCAAGGGTGTCAGCACTGGAGAAATGGGGGATGCACTGAGCGTGCTAGTGGGTCAATCAGCGACTGGGTTATCATCAAGCACAGTGAGTAAGCTCAAAGCAACGTGGTCTCAGGAGTACAAGGATTGGAATAGAGAAGGTTTAGATCGAGATCGATGGGTTTATCTATGGGCGGACGGGATACACAGCGGCCTGCGCGGCGATGAGGGCCGACTCTGTGCCTTAGTTGTCATCGGAGTGAATGAGCGCGGTCACAAGAAATTACTGGCGATTGAAGACGGTGAGCGAGAGTCTACGCAGAGTTGGCGAGAGGTGTTGTTGGCACTCAAGGAGCGAGGCCTGAATCAACCAGAGCGGGGCATCGGTGATGGTGCTTTAGGCTTTTGGAATGCCCTGGAAGAAGTCTATCCTGGCACTAAACATCAACGGTGTTGGGTGCATAAAACGGCCAACGTGCTGAACAAGCTGCCTAAATCGGTGCAGCCCAAAGCAAAAGCAGCTCTGCATAACATTTGGCAGGAAGAAACCAAAGAAGCGGCGCAAAGCGCCTATCAATTATTCATTAAAACCTATCAAGACAAGTATCCAAAAGCCACGCAGTGCTTGGAAAAAGATCGCGAAGAGTTAATGACGTTCTACTCGTTCCCTGCCAAGCACTGGATGAGCATAGGTACTACGAATCCAATTGAATCAACATTCGCGACTATCCGACACCGTACCAAACGATGCAAGGGATGTCTTAGCCGTGATGGCATGTTAAGTATGATGTTCAAGCTGGGTCAGTGCGCAGAGAAAAAGTGGAACCGAATACGCGGGTTCGCCTATCTAGCAAAAGTGATTCAAGGGGTTCCATTTAAAGATGGAATAGAGCAAACTAATGACTACTCAGATCAAACCGAGGCCGCTTGAAGAAAATGCCTCATACACCAGATTCGGGCATAACTCCACAATGCGCGGCAGAACATCGAATATTAGCTAGGCTTTCTGGCGTGCACTAAAGTTCAAGAAAATACAAAACAAACCTTATATTTCAAATAATTAGAGATTTTTATTAAAGCTTGGTGCTAGTTCATAACTTCTTAGAAAAAGTACGTGAGCGGTATTGAAACGAATATTTTGATTAACTTATTCAGTTTATTCTTCTAAGAGCTACTACGCGCTTGCTGAATTTCTTTTACAATATACCCTAGAGGAATTGACTTTATTAGCAACAGAATGCTAGTTAGAGTTTCTTAAAAACAAAAAAGCCAAATATTTATCTGAGGAGTTATTTATGACCAAACGTGTTGCTATTATCGGTGCCGGCCCCAGCGGATTAGCCCAACTACGCGCTTTCCAATCAGCCAAAGACAAAGGTGCTGACATCCCTGAAATAGTGTGCATTGAAAAGCAGTCTAATTGGGGTGGACTTTGGAATTATACATGGCGAACCGGCTTGGACGAGTATGGTGAACCGGTACATGGCAGCATGTACCGTTATTTATGGTCGAATGGCCCTAAAGAAGGCTTAGAGTTTGCTGATTATTCGTTTGACGAACATTTTGGCCGCCCTATCGCCTCTTACCCTCCTCGCGCGGTGTTGTTTGACTACATTGAAGGCCGCGTTAAGAAAGCCGGTGTAAAACACCTGATTCGTTTTAACTCGGCAGTGCGGCACGTTTCGTACAATGAGCCAGAAGGCGTATTTCATGTAACCGTGCAAGACCACGATAAAGATGTGGAATACACTGAAGACTTTGACCACGTTATTGTCGCCAGCGGGCATTTCTCTACTCCTAATGTTCCCCAGTTTGACGGGTTCGAAACTTTTAACGGCCGAGTTATGCACGCGCACGATTTTCGTGACGCGATGGAATTTAAAGGCAAAGATATTTTAATTGTCGGCACATCTTATTCGGCTGAAGATATCGGCTCGCAATGTTGGAAGTATGGCGCTAAATCAATTACCGTCTCGCACCGCACAGCACCCATGGGCTACAACTGGCCAGATAACTGGCAAGAAGTACCGCTATTGATGAAAGTAGATAAAAATACCGCCACATTTAAAGACGGCATCACCAAAGAGGTAGATGCTATCTTGTTGTGCACTGGTTATATTCACCACTTCCCGTTTATGGCAGAAGATTTAAAGCTAAAAACCAACAACCGCTTATACCCCGTGAACCTGTATAACGGCGTGGTTTGGGAACATAACCCTAAATTAATGTACTTAGGCATGCAAGACCAATGGTACACCTTCAATATGTTTGACGCTCAAGCTTGGTATGCACGCGATGTAATTCTGGGCCGCTTAGACGTGCCTTCGCAGGCAGATATGCATGTCGATATTGATAAATGGCGTAAAACCGAAGACAACATCCCTGATGATTACGGTGCGATTAAATACCAAGGGGACTACACCATGCGCCTAATGGCGATGACAGATTACCCTGATTTTAATACCGAAGATTCTAACGAAGCCTTTTACCAATGGAAAAAGCATAAGAAGAAAAATATCATGACTTTCCGCGATAATGGCTATAAATCTGCCCTAACCGGCACCATGGCCCCAGCTCATCACACGCCGTGGAAGGATGCCTTGGATGATTCTTTAGAAGCTTATCTAGAAACTTAGGATTTTACTTTAGGAAACGCACTCTCGGGGGCTTCGACCCCTTTTTTGGCTTATTGAAGCACTAGCTAGCACTCTATCAAGCTCTGCGAGCGTGTTTAACATCATCAGCAAGCCAAGACTTGATCAGAGACTGGTAAGGCATATCGCGTTTATTGGCTTCGATTTTAATGCTGTCCAATAGTCCCTCGGGCAACCTGAGTGAAATGGTTTTAGTTGAAGGCTTTAAATTAGGCATCGAAATATATTGCGCCTGCTTCCAGTCAACATAGTCACTAGAATCATGCTTTTCCCAAAAATCTCTTTCTTCGGTTTCGTTCTTAAATTTAGGTAAAGTTCTAACTTTTTTCATAAATATTCCTCTCTTTACGGTGCATATCACGAGCTGAAATGACACGAATCAATGTGCTATCAAAACGCATGGCAAAGGTTATATGCAACAACCGTGAGCTATTGCTTGCTCCCAACGCATGGTACCGCGCCTCATTTTGGCTATGCTTTTGATCAGCCAAAATCAACAATGGTTGATTAAAAAACACTTGCTCGGCTTCAAAGCAATTAACTGCATGCCTTTCTTCGCTTTTTCGCTCGTTCCCCGCGTCCCCCGCGTCCCAATCAAAACCATTAACCTGTTTCCAGTCAATCATGGGCTTGTCGGATAATTAATAGAATACGTGAGATAATATGGGCTGATTCTAGTCAGCCTGCAATTTTGAGCAAACGTCATCAAAGCCAACTGTTCCTAACCTTAGATTCTCTGGTTAGCTCTGAACATCCCTACCGTAAACTCGATGAGCTATTATGTTTTGGTGCATTGAGTAAACCCTTCTCTAAAATATATGCCACCCGTGGCCCTAAAGGCCGAGGTGTTGAGTTCGGCTTACGTGCCTTGGTGCTTCAGTTCATGGAAGATTTAAGTGATAGAGAAATGGAGCGATGCTTATCAGAGAATCTGGCCGCTAAGTGGTTTTGTGATTCAGGACTGGAACAGAGCACTCCTGATCATAGTTACTTTGGTGATTTTCGCTCACGCATTGGAACCAGGGGTATGATGAATTTATTTGACCGTGTTCGGAGCGGGTTAGTTTCAATGGGCTTAGTACGAGAAGTATTCACATTTGTCGATGCCAGCCAGTTGGTCAGTAAGCTAACCACTTGGGATGATAGAGATAAGGCGATAAAGATGGGATTAGAGGAGTTCAACAATAAGACAGTTGATAAAGTTGCGGCGGACAAGCAAGCACGGTTTGGGTGCAAGGGAAATAGCAAATATTGGTATGGTTACAAAGAGCATGCATCAGTGGATATGCAAAGTGGCTTGATCAATAAAATAGCGGCCACCTCGGCTGAGGTAACGGATGCAAGCGGCTTGAAGCATGTTTGCCCTAAGTCGGGTGCTGTTTATGCGGACAAGGGTTATTGCGTGAGCCCGGCCAAAACCACGCTCAGGCGCAACGGTTGCCATGATGCAACAATCAAGAAGAACAATATGCATGGCAAGAATAGAGACAAAGACCGTTGGATTAGCAAAATTCGTTCACCATATGAGCGAGTGTTTGCTCATCGCAATAAGCGAGTTCTGAAGTGGACCCCATCATTAGGACAGGCCGAAGGCCAAAATAAGGAGTTATTTTCTGTTTTATAATTGTTCAAAACGAGGAACAGAAAATGAGTAAAAAGCGTAGAAACCATGCCCCACAATTCAAAGCCAAAGTTGCTCTTGCAGCAATCAAAGGTGATGAAACATTAAGCAATCTTGCTAGTGTTATGACATCAATGCAAATCTTATCGTCAAGTGGAAGAAACAATTGCTCGATAGCTCAGCTGAAGTCTTTGCATCAGGCACAGGCTTATCTCCAAACCGAGAATCAGAGATTAAATCATTACAGGCAAAGATCGGTGAAATCACCATGGAAAACGATTTTTTATCAAAAGCACTCGGTCGTTAAACAGACCTGAGCGCAAAACTATGATTAATAAAAGCAATAAACTATCGTTAGTTCGTCAGTGTAAATTGTTGAAGATTCATCGTTCCCATGTTTATTCACTGCTGTCCCGTTAACTTTCACAGCAACGAAAATTGATTAGGGTTAAGGTTTGGGTGATGCATCGGGTCCCCTCGCAACAGTGCCATTAAATCACGTTTTTCAAACAAATTAAGCTGCAATACCCTCAATATTTGTTGCATCGTTTTGCCCGCCTTCGACTGCAATTTGATGAACATCAGTATTAGGTAAATACATAACGCAATCCATATTTGGGTCAATACTGCGTTCTTGCTGGTGCCGATAAATGACTTCACCTTTAAGTTCTGCTTGATCCACTTGAAGAATAATTCCACCTGCCATCTGGCTTTATAAATATCGGCGATAGTTTGAGCACTGAGCTTAAAGTGGTTGGTTAAAAACACATAATGCTTGCCTGTAGTGGCATCGCGATAACCAATACGGCGTAATCGAATCGAACACTCCTTTGCTGCTTTGACCCCCGTGAATTCAATCGTTTGATCACTGCTAAGTCCCGTTCCCTTGCGTACACTATGTCGCTTGATAAGGCGGTATGCAGCATTCTTCTTTAATCGTGTGACAAAGTATATTCCCTTGTCATTCAATTGCTTATACCAAGCATAGTCGTTGTATCCACGGTCAATAACTACAATGCTGCCTTTCGGGAAAGCTACTTTCCTGCCCGCAGTAACATCAGCACATTTACCCTCGGTGATATTAACAAACTCAGGTAAGTAACCATCATGATTCAGGCCTACATGCAGTTTGATTGCCCCTTTAGTTGATCGAAAGTCTGCCCATGGGAAAACCGATAACAGATCAATGGTAGATGAGTCCAGCGAATACAGGGGATTCTTGAAACGAAAGTTATGCCCTGGCGTTTTGCTCTGACAGCACTTGAGTAATTGAGAGAATAGCGCTTCATAAAGGCTCGAAGGCTTGTTCTCATTGATGCGTGAAAGATTGGACCGCGTTAACACTGCACTACCAAGATGATACAAGCGGTGTGATTGAGCACTGACATTATCAACAATATCACGCAAGCTATGACGGCCAGTCAATTGAGCTATAGTCAGGCTCACGAACTGTGACCAACGAGACGCTCTGCGGAATGAACGCCCCGAATGATGTTGAATTGCGAGTGCCTCGAATTCATGTCTCGGAACAATTTTGAGTATTTGATTTAGAACGGTATTACAATGTGACATGGTCTGATTTTCCTATTTGATTCAACGGTTTATCGCTAAACGTATTTTATCAAATTGAGAGAAAATCAGGCCTGTTTCTTTAGTGTTAACGGGACAGCAGTGATGTTTATTACAAAACCTCACCTGCTAATGAGGATGACTTGGAACTGATGCATCTGATTGATCGCATTCACCTCAATCGGCCCTTTCTTGGCAGTAGACGCATTCGTGATGTGTTGCAAGATGTAGGCCACCGAGTTGACCGTAAACATGTGCGACGCTTAATGCGTAAGATGGGCATTAAAGCCATCTATCCTAGGCCTAACACCAGCAAGAAGAAGGCGGGACACAAGATTTATCCTTATCTGCTAGGTGGGTTGGCCATCAATCAACCCAATCAAGGTAACTTCTCAATAACCCGTGGCAAAGCTGGCGCGTTCCATAATGATATCTGGCAGAGGATCAATATGTTGCTCACCGATACCAAGTCGATGGGTCAGGTAGTGCCAGAACGATATATCCAGTTTTCGGCAGGTCTTTTTCAAACTGGCAAACGTGTCCCCACACTGCTGGCCAGCATCGCTGCGGGTGGAGCCACTCACTTTTCGTTTTTTCACGTAATCGCGAATGTCTGTTTCACTGCCATTGGTGTGTAACGGAATATCTGGTCGATCTAGCACCAACAGTAATTCTGCTTTATTCGCATGGATTCGTTTGAGCGTCTGATTTAATGTTTGGTAGCATGTCTGTTGAGTGAAGATTTCATCGAAACGCTGCTCAAGTATTTTACGTTGGTTCTCGCAAGGCTGGGTTTTATACTCTTTAACGCCCGATAAAAGCACCAGACTTGGTCGCGTATTTTAGCCATGCCCTGCCGGTGTCCCTCGTTCAGCGGTATCAACTTATGGATTAAGCGCTCGGTGTGTATCCAACACAAGGCATGAGCCAAAATGTTAAATTGCCCTGCATCATCACTGACGACAGCGATGTCATCACACAGACCATGATGCAAAATACTACCAAGTAATGCCCCTTCGGTGGTGATACGTCGGTGACGTGCCTTAATGATCAACAGGCTATCGAGCATTTCAAGCCAGTCATCCTCGTTGGCAATACGGCGTTCCCGGTGCTCAGTTACAGCGGCTAAGGCTTGCTTTGGCAATCCATGTTGTTGCCTATAATTCAACGCACTTTGACTCAAACGATAATCCGTATTGCCAGCCCTTAATAGCGGTAGGAAGTTAATTCGACTTTTTGATTGAGTACTTTTAAACCACGCAAACAAGTCATTACCAATGTGCGTTACATCGCCATTTTTGCCCTGATGGCGAGCACCACTATCGTCCACGGTCACGTAAGACGATGCGCTCAGAGCAACGCCTCTTTCTCAGCATGAAAGGGCTCTTTAGTGCTGATCAGTATTGGGTTAATTTGTCCCGAAGAAATATCAATTCCCCACTCTCGCAACTGTTCCAACAAGAGTGGTTGCGTGGTTTGACAATGATGATATTGATAGAGAATATAACTGACCAGACGAGGCCCATAATGTCGCCCTGCCACGGATGTCGGTAACTGGTCTTTGAGCTTTTTATTGTCTGGCGTTACCCAATGCGCTAAACGATAGCGGGTGGTATGAACCTTGATAAGCAAATCTTGCACTACAAAATCCCGATAGCCTTTAAAGCGAGAACCTTCGGGCACGGACTTCGCTGGTTCAATAACCAGATTTAGGTCAATTGACAGCCTTGGTGTTTTCTTTGCCTTGTTCGACCCAGCTCGCTGCTTAGGTTTGTCGCTAGAAGATGAACGTTTTGGCTCTGTTTTCTTATCCATATTACCGCCCTTAACAGTAGGCCGCCTCTTCTGCCCCTTAAGGATATTGATTTCATCTTTAAGCAATGCTATTTCTTCGTCCTGTTGTTGAACTCGCACTAACAGCTGCTCCACTAGCACCCGCAACATTTTTACTGCGGGGGTTTGTTCTTGTTCAGGAATGTCGGGAATAGAGGGTAGCTTACTCAAGGTCTTAAACGTCCGTTAACTGAGTTATGCCCGAATCTGGTGTATGAGGCATTTTCTTCAAGCGGCCTCGGTTTGATCTGAGTAGTCATTAGTTTGCTCTATTCCATCTTTAAATGGAACCCCTTGAATCACTTTTGCTAGATAGGCGAACCCGCGTATTCGGTTCCACTTTTTCTCTGCGCACTGACCCAGCTTGAACATCATACTTAACATGCCATCACGGCTAAGACATCCCTTGCATCGTTTGGTACGGTGTCGGATAGTCGCGAATGTTGATTCAATTGGATTCGTAGTACGTATGCTCATCCAGTGCTTGGCAGGGAACGAGTAGAACGTCATTAACTCTTCGCGATCTTTTTCCAAGCACTGCGTGGCTTTTGGATACTTGTCTTGATAGGTTTTAATGAATAATTGATAGGCGCTTTGCGCCGCTTCTTTGGTTTCTTCCTGCCAAATGTTATGCAGAGCTGCTTTTGCTTTGGGCTGCACCGATTTAGGCAGCTTGTTCAGCACGTTGGCCGTTTTATGCACCCAGCACCGTTGATGTTTAGTGCCAGGATAGACTTCTTCCAGGGCATTCCAAAAGCCTAAAGCACCATCACCGATGCCCAGCTCTGGTTGATTCAGGCCTCGCTCCTTGAGTGCCAACAACACCTCTCGCCAACTCTGCGTAGACTCTCGCTCACCGTCTTCAATCGCCAGTAATTTCTTGTGACCGCGCTCATTCACTCCGATGACAACTAAGGCACAGAGTCGGCCCTCATCGCCGCGCAGGCCGCTGTGTATCCCGTCCGCCCATAGATAAACCCATCGATCTCGATCTAAACCTTCTCTATTCCAATCCTTGTACTCCTGAGACCACGTTGCTTTGAGCTTACTCACTGTGCTTGATGATAACCCAGTCGCTGATTGACCCACTAGCACGCTCAGTGCATCCCCCATTTCTCCAGTGCTGACACCCTTGAGATACAGCCAAGGCAAGGCCGCTTCTAGTGTTCTCGTTTTACGCACATACGGCGGCACTAAAGCAGACCGAAAGGTGATCGGTACTCCAGTGCGGGAGCGCACCTTGGGGATACGTACTTTGACTGGGCCGATCCCGGTTTGCAGTTCACGTTCTGGCAAATAGCCGTTACGAACGACACCAGCGTGTCCTGAATCTGAGACTTTGTCACAATTGCGATACAGCAGTTCAGATAACTCACTCTCGACCGCGGTTTGAATGAGTTGCCTAGCACCATTGCGAATCAATTCTTGCAGCGGATCGATGCTTTGCTCTGGCTTTTCAAAGGAAATAATTTTATTCTGTTTCATAGTGGCGTATGTCTGTGGAAGTTTAAGTTGTTGTAAACTCAACTCATCCCGATACGCCGCTTTTAGTCAACTACTCCATACACCACTTTCAGGCATAACTCCCGTTAACTGGATAGACCTTAGTGTACCATCGGTTTTGAAAGTCCAATTTTGTCTTCTGAACTGCGCCACAACGAACGTTAAGAAGACACCCCTGAACGTCCTTAAGCGATCTTTGTTATTAGCGTAAAGGTGCCTACAACCACCCTGGAACTCAACCTAAATCGAGTCACTCGACCACGTTGAATTACCTTCCTTTTAGCGTAAAACCCGGTCAAGAAATATTTTGTTTTATTTTACCTGCCACGGGTTATTGAGAAGTTACCATATGCGCACCTAATAGGAGCGCTTGAGATTCTTCTTGATTAAATGCCGTTCATCGGCAAGTTCTACTAGCTTATCGATTAATTGTGCATATGGCAAGCCGCTTACCTCCCATAACTTCGGATACATACTAATTGGCGTAAAACCTGGCATGGTATTGATCTCGTTAAGCCAAACCTCTCCGGTTTTTCTGGAGACGAAAAAATCCACTCGAGATAGGCCTTGCCCCTGTATAGCCTGAAAAGCACGAATAGACAGCTCTCTAACACGATTTGTAGATTCAGCCGATATGTCTGCGGGAATAGGTGTTTCTAAAGTGCTACTCAAGTATTTGGCTTCATAATCATAAAACTCTGCGCCTGATATAATTTCACCCACCACCGATGCCTCTGGATGATGGTTTCCGAGCACCGCACACTCAATTTCAGCGCAATCTTCGAAAGAAGCCTCAACCAGTACTTTATCGTCAAACTGGCAGGCTAGTGAAATTGCCTCTACAAGTTCTTCACGATTGTGCGCTTTAGAAATACCCACACTGGAACCCATACTCGCGGGTTTTACAAACAAGGGAAAAGTCAGTTTATTATCACAACTATCTAATTGTGCTCGTTGATCACTTACCCACTCACCTGCATAAACCAGCACATGATCTGCTTGGGGAATACCCGCGTCGTTAAACAAGCGCTTTGCCAATACCTTATCCATGCCATTTGCTGCGCCCGACAAGGAGCAACCAACATAAGCCACATCCACCAATTCCAGCAAGCCTTGAACTACCCCATCCTCTCCAAAAGTACCGTGGAGCAGCGGAAATACCACGTCAATTTTTGGTATTGCTATATCGGTATCCTCAAGCGCGGCAAAACGGCCCGAAGACCCAAGATTGGGCACAATTTTCAATCCAGCGCCGACTTTGACTTTTTTGTTTTCTATTAAACTTTCAAAATCACCGTTTAGTGCATATTGCCAACATCCTTGTTCAGTAATGCCAATGAGCAAGATTTGGTATTTGCTGGGGTCGATAGCCGCTAATACGGATCGCGCTGACACGACCGAAACTGCGTGTTCACAAGATTGTCCACCGAATAAAATGGCTAAGTTGGTTTTGCCACTCATTGCCTTACAGTAAGGGTTGGCTTTCTAACGTATTACCGAACTGCTTAGTTCGATCAAAGAATTGATCCATGGAATAATTAATAGCAGTGCTAGAACATTTAGCGCCAGTAACCAACGAATTGCAAAGTGATTGTGTGCGACGCTAGCTATTTCCATTTCTGGCTCATCGAAGAACATAGTTTTTATCACCCTTAGGTAGTAATAGGCACCGATGACCGCCAACAATACCGCTGCAATGGCGACCCACACCAACTGCGCATCAACCAGTGCGTTGATCACTGAAAACTTGGCGAAGAAGCCTGCAAATGGCGGGATGCCTGCCATTGAAAACATCAAGATACCCATCAGCGCCGCCATGGTTGGATCACGCGATGCCAGCCCTTTGAAATCAACCATTCGCTCAGATTCAGAGCTTGGGGTAGAGCGTAATAAAATCAATCCAAATGCGCCCAAGCTCATCACCGCATAAATCAAAACATAGAACAATGCCGCGCCGTAACCCAATTTAGTACCGCTTAAGATGCCAAATAAGAAAAAACCCATATGAGAAATAGTGGAGTAGGCCAGCATTCGCTTTATGTTGGTTTGGGCTATTGCCACCACATTGCCAACCCCAACGGAAAGCAGTGCGAGGATAATTAGCATGCCTTGCCAATTAGCTAGCTGCGATTCCAAACCATCGACAAGCAGGCGCATGATCATGGCAAACGCGGCAATTTTAGGCGCCGCCCCGAGATAAGCTGTAACCGAAGTAGGGGAGCCTTGATACACATCAGGCACCCACATATGAAACGGCACTGCGCCCAATTTAAATGCCAGCCCTACCACCGCTAAGACCACAGCCAATATAACCCCAAGGTGGTTTATTCCGTGCGCGGCTATTGCGGTGCTAACTTCTGAAATTTGTAGTGAGCCGCTTAAACCATATAACAATGAAATTGAGTACAGCAAAATTGCCGAAGCCAAGGCACCCAAAATGAAATATTTAATCGCCGCCTCCGAAGCCACCCGTGAATCACGGTAAAACGCCACCATCGAGTACAAACTCAATGAAAACAGCTCTAGGCCGACGTAAAGTGTGAGCAAGTTACTGGCTGATGTCATCAGCATCATACCGACTACGCCAAACAAACCGAGCACGTAAAATTCTGTTTTGAAATAACCGCGCTCCTTGTTATAGCGCGCACCATAGATAAACACGCAAGCGGTGATGAGTGCAATCGCTGTCTTAATCACCGTCGCCATCGGGTCTTGCACATAGGCACCGTTATAGGCCATTTGCGTTTCAGGCCGATAGTTACCAATTAACATCATAGCAGTAATTACCAAAGTGCCAACACTCATAATGAAAGGCATCAAATTGGGACAACTACTGTTATCGTAAAGACGATACATCAAAATCAAACAGGCCATTGAAGAAATGAAAATCTCAGGCATGCCCAGAAGCAGGTTTAAATTTTCGGACGTCATAGCTTAGACACCGCCACGTGGCTGAGTAAGTTTTCTAGGGTAGCGCGCATTACGTCCAACAATGGATTCGGCCAGACACCTACAGCAAGCGTAAACACCGCTAAAATTGTCATAAATAAAATCTCCCGATTATTTAAGTCCAACAAGGAACGCACGTCTTCGTTTTTAATCGGCCCGAACATAACCCGTTTAACCATCCACAAGGTGTAGGCCGCACCGAGAATAAGCGTTAGTGCCGCAATAGTAGCTACCCAACCACTGAATTGAAATGCGCCTAAAATAACTAAAAACTCGCCGACAAAACCAGAAGTACCGGGCAAACCCGCGTTGGCCATCGCAAAAAATACTGCAAAAAAAGCAAACTTTGGCATCACTGTCGCCACGCCACCGTAAGTTGAAATCTCTCTTGAGTGCAGACGATCGTATAACACCCCTACGATAAGGAACATCGCTCCGGATATAAAACCATGCGAAATCATCTGCACCATCGCACCCTCGAGCGCGGTTTGGTTAAAGACGAAAAAACCCAAGGTTACAAAGCCCATATGGGAGATAGAAGAATAGGCGATCAACTTCTTCATATCGCCTTGCACTAAGGCAACGTAGGCGATGTAAATGATAGCAATCAATGAAAGGCCTATCACCCACCAAGCCAATGAGTCACTGGCATCAGGTGTGATCGGCAAGTTAAATCTTAGGAAGCCGTAGCCACCCATTTTTAACATGATGGCGGCTAATATAACTGAACCGCCAGTAGGTGCTTCGACGTGCGCATCAGGTAGCCAAGTGTGCACCGGAAACATCGGCACCTTCACTGCAAAAGCCGTAAAGAATGCGATAAATATCCAAGTCTGCACGTTAAGCGGCATTTTTAGTGCTTGGAAATCACTAATTGCAAATGAACCACCAGAAGCATTGTATAAATACAACAGTGCCACCAGCATCAACAACGAACCCAGTAAAGTATACAAAAAGAATTTAATCGTGGCGTAAATGCGATTCGGCCCACCCCAAATACCGATGATCAAAAACATCGGAATTAACATTACTTCCCAAAACAAGTAGAACAACATGGCGTCTTGCGCAGCAAACACGCCAGTCATAACGCCCTCCATGATTAAAAATGCGGCGTAATATTGCGCCACTCTTTTTTGGATTACCTCCCAACCTGCTATCACCACAACGATAGTGAGCAGTGTGGTGAGAATAATCAACGGCATCGAAATACCGTCTATACCTAGGTGATAGTTGATGTTAAAAGCTTCAATCCAAGAAGCTTTTTCAACGAACTGCATCGCAACCGTGCCACGATCAAAGCCCGTCCACAGGCCTAAGCTTAGTAGAAAAACAGCGACTGAAATCGCTAGGCTCAATCCACGCGCCGTACTTTCTTGGTCTGGCTTTGATAGCAGCAGTACAGTACCGCCGCCAAATACTGGCAACCAGATCAGAACACTAAGTAATACTTCAGACATCGTTCTTACTCATTGGCTTCGTGGTTATGCCCATATTGCGTAAGCGATCAACAACACCAAGCCAATGATCATGGCAAAAGCATAATGATAAACAAAGCCTGATTGTAGCTGACGCAGCTTGCCAGACAAATTCCCGACTAAGCGTGCGCTGCCATTAACAATGCCGGAATCAATTAATCCAATATCTATATATTTGGTTAAGGCCTTGCCTAAGGCAACTGTGCCGTCAGCAAATACTTTTTGGAACAACTCATCAACCCAATATTTGTTTTCCAATAGTTTGGTTATTGGGCCAAATTTACTGGCAATTTTAGCGGGCACAGATGGATTAATAAGGTAGCAATACACCGCAAAAAGGATGCCACCGAGAGCTAGCCAAAAGGGTGGCTGGATAAACACCGCGTGGGCAATGGTGTTCATAATTAAGCCAGCGCCATGTCCATTCAAGCTGCCCGCAACGTGCGCTACCGTATCGTGGTCTGGGTGCACCGTTATCGAATTGCCAAAGTAGTCAGCTATCATCACTGGCTCAAAAAATATCATGCCAGCGATAATAGAAGGGATCGCGAGCAAGATTAATGGCCAAGTGACCACACCTGGTGATTCCTGTAATCCATGGCGCGTGTGTTCATCGGCGCGGTTATTGCCATGGAAAGTCATAAACATTAAACGAAATGAATAAAACGCAGTGATAAAAACACCCATTAGCACCGCGTAATAAGCGTACGTCGCTCCGAACAGATTGCTGGCATGTACCGATTCAATGATCATGTCCTTAGAAAAGAAACCTGCAAACGGCGGAATGCCCGCAAGCGCCAAGGAACCGATAAACATAGTGATATAGGTAATGGGCATTATCGACTTGAGACCACCCATTTTACGCATGTCTTGCTCGTGGTGCATCGCGATGATGACTGAGCCCGCGCCCAAAAATAATAGCGCTTTGAAAAAAGCATGCGTACCTAAGTGGAAAATAGCCACTTCATAGGCAGATGCACCCAATGCGACCGTCATATAACCTAACTGAGACAGCGTTGAATACGCGACCACACGCTTGATGTCGTTTTGTACTAAACTAATGAGTGCCATAAAAATGGCTGTAGTTGCACCGATAATCAATATAGCGGATAGCGCGACTTCTGATAACTCATATAAAGGTGACATACGCGCCACCATGAATATACCCGCTGTGACCATTGTCGCTGCGTGGATCAAAGCAGAAATCGGTGTGGGGCCTTCCATAGAATCTGGTAACCACACATGCAATGGCACCTGTGCAGATTTACCCATCGCACCAACAAACAGTAACAAACACACTAAAGTGATCCATTTAATGTCACCGAAAGGTGTTTGGGCAATGGCATTGACTGAACTAGGTGCTTGCGCAAACACGGCGGCATAATCTAGCGTACCAAATAAATACAACACGGCAGCAATGCCCAGCAGAAAGCCAAAGTCGCCTACACGATTAACCAAAAATGCTTTCATGTTGGCAAACACCGCGGTTTCTTTGGTATGCCAAAAACCAATCAGCAAGTAAGAGACCAAGCCGACCGCTTCCCAACCAAAGAACAATTGTAGGAAGTTGTTAGACATCACCAGCATCAACATCGAGAAAGTAAACAGCGATATAAACGCGAAAAAGCGTTGATAAGCAGGGTCTTCATGCATATAGCCAATGGTATAAACATGCACCATCAATGACACAAAAGTCACCACCACCATCATAGTGGTAGCCAACTCATCAATAAGAAAACCGATATCGAAAGATACTCCACCGCTTAATGCCCAAGTGTAAATTGGCCCGTTGAACATATTGCCTGCGCGGACATCTTGATAAACCACAACCGACAGCACAAACGCGGCGAACACCGTGAGGATGGTAACCCAGTGTGCGCCCTTACGACCAATGATATGCCCCATAAAGCCCGCAACCGCCGCACCAAATAAGCACAATAATGGAATCAGAAGATAAATTGAATACATATCTGGCACAGCACTTATCCTTTTAAGGAATCAAGGTCAGTGACGTTAATCGTCTGACGGTTTCTAAATAACACTATTAAAATCGCTAAACCAATCGCTGCTTCTGCTGCGGCAACCGTCAAAATAAAGAACACAAAAACTTGCCCGCTTAAATCTCCCAAAAAATGCGAGAAAGCCACAAAGTTGATATTAACTGCAAGCAATAGCAATTCGATCGACATTAATATAATGAGCAAATTCTTGCGGTTTAAAAAGACCCCAATAATGCTTAAGGCAAATAAAATCGCGCTCAGTGTTAAGTAGTGCGTTAAGGGAATCATACCTTGCGCCTCTTTTCGGAGGCCATGTCCACAATGCGCAAGCGATCTTCTTTACGCACCACCACTTGCTGCGCTGGGTTAACCGCTTTATTGGTCTTGGCGCGTTTGCGATGGGTCAATGCAATTGCCGCCAACATCGCCACTAATAAAATCAGCGCAGCCACTTCAAAGGCCAATACATAATCGGTGTAGATAATCCGCCCTAGGGCTTTGGTGTTGGAGTAATCCGCGGGAAGGTCCAGCGCAGGTGCTGCAAAATCAGCCGCGCTAAAACTGCCATTAAAGACAAACACCAGCTGCACCACCAAGGCTGCTGCTATAACTAGGCCGTAAGGCAAATAGCGGGTAAAGCCAGCGCGCATTGCCGCAAGGTCAACGTCAAGCATCATGACCACAAATAAAAACAACACCATCACCGCACCGACATAAACCAGAATCAGCACGATAGCTAAGAACTCAGCTTGTAAGGTTAACCAAATTCCGGATGCTCCCACAAATGACAACACTAAAAATAAGGCAGCCTTAACCGGGTTCTTCACGGTAACCACAGCCAAAGCCGCTAATACGGATACGCTAGCAAAGAAATAAAATGTGAGCTGAATAAATGTCATAAGGACCAATTAGGTGTGATACCTAGCGTCTTGCGCACGATTAGCGGCAATTGACTTTTCGTGTTTATCACCAATTTCCAACAGCTTTTGCTTGTCATACACCCGCTCGGTGCTTGGGTCTTCCATATGAAATTCATGGATATCAGTCATCACGATTGCATCAACCGGACAAGCCTCTTCGCAGAAACCGCAGTAAATACATTTGAACATATCAATGTCGTAGCGCTTAGTACGGCGCTCACCTGTCGGCAATTCAGTCGATTCGATAGTAATCGCCAGTGCAGGGCAAACTGCCTCGCATAATTTACACGCAATACAACGCTCGGTGCCATCTTCATAGCGGCGCAGCGCATGCATGCCACGAAAACGCACCGACTTAGGCGTTTTCTCCTCAGGATACATAATCGTAGCTTTTGGCCCAACAAGATGCTTGCCAGTAACGGCCATGCCTTTAAGTAGTTCAAGCAAACCAAAAGTTTTGACGAAATTTTTAATTCTATTAGCCATCGTTAAATCCTATGTAAAGATAAAGCCAAACGGCGTAAAAAAACGTGCGATGGCTATGACGGCAATCCACACTAATGTCACGGGGATTAATACCTTCCAACCCAATCGCATAATTTGGTCATAGCGATAACGCGGGAAAGTAGCGCGGAGCCACAAAAAGAAAAAGGCAACGAAAGCGGTTTTGCCGAAAAACCAAAAGAACGGTGGAATCCATGTAAATGGTGCCACATCCACCAGTGGTTGCCAGCCGCCTAAAAACAATAATACAGTCAAGGCGGAAATCAAAATCATGTTGGCGTATTCCGCTAAAAAGAACACTGCGAAAGTCATGCCAGAATATTCAACGTGAAAGCCCGCTACAATTTCTGACTCACCTTCTGCCACGTCAAACGGTGCGCGATTAGTTTCAGCTAAACCTGAAATAAAATAAACTATAAATAGGGGAAATAAGGGCAGAAAGTACCATTGCCAAAAGCCGCCGGATTGGGCGTTAACAATGTCACCTAAATTAAGTGAGCCCGCGCACATCAAAACGCCGACTAAAGCAAAACCCATGGCGATTTCATAGGCTACGACCTGCGCCGCAGAACGCATTGCACCTAAAAATGCGTATTTAGAGTTTGAAGCCCAACCGGCGATAATAATGCCGTAAACGCCCATGGAAGTAAGCGCCAAGACGAACAACAAGCTTGCGTCGATATCCGCCAGTACCAAATCATCAGTAAACGGAATTACCGCCCAAGCGGCAAGTGCTGGACCAATGGACAACAACGGCGCGCCCAGAAATAAATACTTATTAGATTTGCTCGGGATGATGATCTCTTTGAACATCAATTTCACCGCATCCGCGATGGGTTGCAACCAACCTTTAGGGCCGACGCGGTTAGGACCAATACGCACCTGCATATAACCAATTAATTTGCGCTCCGCAAAAGTAAAATAGGCAACGCAGACCATTAATGGCAATACGATAGCGACGATCTTGCTCAAATTCCAAGAAAAGATTAACAACCATTCGGGCATAAAGGAGAACACCGACATAAAAGTGCTATGAATCCAATCGATCACGCGCACACCTCAATATCCAGAGAACCGACACCACTAAGCGCGGCTGTTTGCAGATGGCCCGCGGGGACAAAAGCGCAATTATCAGGAATGCGCTTATCCACTGAAACAGTCAGTTCAACCGATGCCGCACCTTGACTAACTCTGGCTTTGCCGCCCTCGTTAAGCCCCAACTTTTGAATCATAGCCGTATTCAAACCTAAGGCTGGAGCAGGGTTGTCGGTGGTTGATTGCAATGCCGCTGCGTGGCGCAATGACTGGTCAATGCGATACATTGGTGTTTCGCAAATACGGCTAATCGAATTTTCTTCAATGCGATCAGGGATTTCTTTAAAACCCATACCGCGCTGGGAAACAATGCCTTCAAAACCAAGCACATAATCATCTTGAACGTCTTCGATACTAACGTGGTCGAAGCCTTCAACATCCAGATAATTACCCATTACCCGCAATACTTTCCAACCCGGGCGCGCTTCACCTATCGGTTTGGCTGCTGCGCGGCTGCCTTGCACCGCACCTTCGCAATTGACGTAAGTGCCAGATTGCTCTGCATAATTTGCGGTCGGCAGTAGAATATCTGCGTAGCTCAAGGCTTCGTCACTCACATAGGCGGTGCATTGCACCACGAAATCAGCCTGTTCCATCGCTGACATCCCCATACCGCTGCGATGCATATCAAGGCCAGGCTCAACACCATATAACACGTAGGCTCTTAAGGCCTCTGTTTCGCTGACCATACGCCTAGCATTTAAGCCGCTGCGCGCAACCGTATCGCCATGTGGGCCACGGTGGGGCACACAACCGGCCAACCAAGCGCCTGCTGAATTGGCTTGAGGTAAGCGAACAATCTTAGCACCAGTGGCATCGGCCAGCCAATCACCAATCGCTAATAAGGTACACATCTCCGGATGGGATAAAGCGGTAGATCCAAAAATAATTGCCTTACTCTGCGCATCACTATTTAATAGCACTTGCGCTATACCCTCAGCTCCCGCAAAGTTTTCGCAGCGCTGCGCTATCTGAGCATCTAACTCAAAGCCTTTGATGCTAGCAATTTGCTTGGCCACCGCTGCCAAACTAGCAACCATTTTTTGGGGTGCAGCGATGATCTTATTGCTTAGATCAAAATGAAAATCATAATCTACGCTGTTAATCGCACTGATATTTGCGCCGTTTTTAACCGCAGCTTGACGCATAAACAAGCCTAGTATTGGCTGCTCTTTGCGAATATTGGAACCCACCAACAACGCTGCGTCTAGCTTTTCAAATGCGCTGATTTCGATCTCAGAGCCTGGATACGCTGGCACTTGAAAATCGCCTCGGAAATCTTGCTGATGCAATCGATGATCTACATTGCTAGATCCCAATCCACGCATGAGTTTTTGCACTAAAAATAGCTCTTCAACGGTCGCCGTCGGGCTAGCCAGTGCACCGATAGATTCTTCACCACTGCGGCGAATCACTGTCTTAAGTCCAGCTGCGGCATGCTTTAAAGCGGCATCCCAATCCACTTCACGCCAGCCATGCTGGTCTTTAATCATCGGTTGCTTTAATCGGTCTTCGCATAGAGCGGACTCGTAACTATAACGATCACGATCAGATAGCCAGCAGGTATTCACGCTGTCATTTTCACGCACTACGCTACGGATAATCTCCCCGCGCAAGGTTTGCACGTTGATGTTTGAACCGACACAATCATGTGGGCTAATCGACGCATGATTTTGCAACTCCCAAGCTCGCCCGCCGTATTTAGATGGCCGCGCTGTAAGCGCACCTACTGGGCAAAGCTCAATCACATTGCCGGATAATTCTGAATTTACTGAACTGCTCAAATACGCATCGACTTCACTGTGCTGCGAAGAAGCGACAAAGCGATTTGGCTCGTGCGTAGATAAGGCTCCGTTTACTGGATCAAGATCATCGGTTTTGGCATCTGGGAAAGTGGAAATTTCTGAATGCTCACCGCGGCCAATCATGCCCAACTCCATTACGCCACCGATTTCCTCACCGAAGCGTACACAGCGGGTGCAATGGATGCAGCGTGTCATCCAAGTTGCGATCAATGGCCCGATATCTTCGCTGCCAACTTGGCGCTTGGGCTCGTGGAAACGAGAGTCGTTCTTTCCGTAGCCAACGGACTGATCTTGCAAAGGACATTCACCGCCTTGGTCACAAATAGGGCAATCCAGCGGGTGGTTAATTAACAAGAACTCCATGGTGCCTTCTTGGGCAGTTTTGGCAAATTCTGATTGCGTCTGTACCACCATGCCCTCCATCACCGGCGTTGCACAGGCTGGCAAAGGTTTGGGCGCGCGTTCAACTTCTACCAAGCACATCCGGCAATTTGCCGCGATGGAAAGCTTGGGGTGATAGCAAAAACGCGGAATGTGAATCCCTGCCTGATCAGTGACCTCAATAAGCATCTGCCCCTGCTCGGCTTCTAACGTTTTACCGTCAACCGTTATGTTTACTGTTGCCATGCGTGTCGCCCTATGCAGCATGCGCATTTGAAGCAGGTATTTTTGCTTCAAATTCATGTCTAAAATGTTTCAAAAAGCTCTGCACTGGCCAAGCCGCCGCATCGCCCAATGCGCATATGGTGCGCCCTTCAATGCGGTTCGCCACATCCAGCAAAGTATCAAGGTCTTGCATCGTGCCTTCACCTTTATTGATACGCTTAATAATGCGGTACAACCAACCGGTGCCTTCGCGGCAAGGCGTGCACTGGCCACAAGACTCTTCGTGGTAGAAATAAGCCAAACGCTCAAGTACCGATACCATACAAGTCGTTTCGTCCATCACAATAACGGAGCCTGCACCGATAGCCGAACCTGCTGCCGTTAAGGAATCATAGTCCATATTTGCCGCCATCATCGCTTCGGCGGGCACCACCGGAACTGATGATCCACCAGGAATCACTGCTTTAAGCTTGCGGCCTTTCCATACGCCACCAGCCATTTCCAACAGTTCGCCAAAAGGCATACCCATCGAAACTTCAAAGTTACCGGGGCTTTCAACGTGACCAGAAACAGAAAATAATTTACTACCACCTGAATTTTCGACGCCCAATTCTTTAAACCATTGACCGCCTTTGCGCAAGATGGCGGGCACCGAAGCCAAGGTCTCGGTATTGTTGATTGTAGTGGGCCGCCCAAACAAACCATATTGTGCGGGAAAAGGCGGTTTAAAACGCGGCTGGCCTTTTTTACCTTCTAGTGATTCAAGCAATGCGGTCTCTTCACCGCATATATAAGCACCAGCGCCACAGTGGGTATACAACTCGAAATCAAACCCTGAACCTAAGATATTCTTGCCCAAATACCCCGCATTACGCGCTTCTTGTATGGCTTGGTCAAAACGTTCAATCGGCTCGTTAAATTCGCCGCGGATATAGTTATATCCTGCCGAGCAACCCATTGAATAGCCTGCGATAATCATGCCTTCAACCAGCGCATGCGGGTTAAAACGTAAAATATCTCGGTCTTTGCAAGTGCCGGGTTCGCCTTCATCTGAATTGCATACGATGTAACTGGGGCCTTCTACTTCGCGTGGCATAAAGCTCCACTTCACGCCAGCTGGGAAACCCGCACCACCGCGACCGCGTAAGTTTCCTGTTTTCAAGCTTTCTTGTATTTCAACTTGATCGACTTTCTTTTTAAGTACTTTCTCAAGCGCTTTATAACCGTCGGCTTTTTTATAGGCTTCGATCGTCCATGGTTGTTCAACCCGCGGATCGGGCAGGCAAACATAGATTTGCTTAGCTTCAATGGCGGTTAGCTTTCTAGTCATGCCAAACTCTCCAACATTTCGTCTATGCTCTCCGGCGTGAGGTTCTCAACGTATTGTTTATTTAACTGTAGCATCGGCGCATCTGCACAAGCCGCCAAACATTCAACTTCTTGCAAACCGATATGCCCGTCAGCCGTTACCTCACCAAGTTTGATGCCTAAGCGGTTTTCAAGATGGGCGACAATGTCGTCAGAACCACGCAACATGCATGAAATATTAGTGCAAACTTTAATGACATTCTTACCACAAGGCTTATGTTGGTACATCGAATAAAATGTGGCCACTTCGTATGCTCGCACGGGCGGTACGTCCACAACACTAGCGACATATTCAATTAATTCTTTGGTCAGATATTGGTGCTCGTCTTGGGCAATAGTTAAGGCCGCCATAATCGCAGAGCTTCTTCGCTCGAGTGGGTATTTCGCCGCTTCGACTTCTATTTGTTCTAAAGAAGTTTGGCTTAACATTAGCGATCCACCTCACCAAACACGATATCCTGCGTACCAATCACCGCCACTAAATCAGAAAGCATGTGGCCTTGCGACATTTCATCTAAGGCCGCGATATGCACATAGCCAGGAGCGCGAATTTTTAAACGATAAGGCTTATTACTACCATCGGAAATGATGTAAGTACCGAATTCACCCTTTGGGTGCTCGATAGCGCAATACGCTTCACCTTCAGGTAAAACATAACCTTCAGTAAACAATTTAAAGTGGTGGATCAAAGATTCCATATCGCCTTTCACATCATGTCGCGCTGGCGGAGCCAACTTAACATCATGCGCCATAATATCACCGGGGTTAACGCGCAGCCAATCAATGCATTGCTTCATAATGTTATTTGATTGACGCATTTCTTCGACACGAATTAAGTAGCGATCATAACAATCACCGTTGGTGCCGATAGGGATAGAGAAATCTAACTTATCATACACTTCATAGGGCTGCTTACGACGTAAATCCCACTCGATTCCAGAGCCGCGCAACATCGGGCCAGTAAACCCTAAGGCGATCGCTCGTTCACGCGTCACGATGGCGACATCTACGGTGCGCTGCTTCCAAATTCGATTATCGGATAGCAAGGTTTCGTATTCATCAACATAGCCGGGGAAACGCTGCGTAAACGATTCTAGAAAATCAAGTAAGCTACCGTCGCGGTCACTATTGCGCTGTTTAGTTTGCTTTTCATTGAAGCGCTTATTAACGTCATAACGTGGCATTTCGTCGGGCAAATCACGGTAAACACCGCCGGGACGATAATAAGTAGCGTGCATACGTGCACCGCTGACCGCTTCATATGCGTCCATTAAATCTTCGCGCTCGCGGAAGCAATATAAGAACATGCTCATCGCGCCTACGTCTAATGCGTGTGCGCCCAACCACATCAAGTGATTTAAAATGCGGGTCACTTCGTCAAACAACACGCGGATATATTGCGCGCGCACTGGCGGTGTCACCCCATATAGCTTTTCGATGGTCATCACATAGGCATGCTCGTTACACATCATCGACACGTAATCTAATCTATCCATATAACCTATGCTTTGGTTATAGGGCTTAGTCTCCGCTAATTTTTCAGTGCCGCGATGTAACAAACCAATGTGCGTATCTGCACGCTCAATGACCTCGCCGTCCATCTCTAAAACCACGCGAAGTACGCCATGCGCAGCGGGGTGCTGCGGGCCAAAATTCATGGTGTAGTTACGTATCTCTGCCATGTCTATATAGTTAGCGGTTCGCTGTTAAACCTTATCAGTGCCCGCTGAACGTGGCACCAAAGTACGCGGCTCAATAGTAACGGGTTCGTAAATTACACGACCTTTATCTTCGTCATAACGCATCTCGACATGACCAGACAAGGGGAAATCTTTTCGAAAGGGATGACCAATAAAACCATAGTCGGTCAATATTCTACGCAGGTCTGGATGGTCACTAAAAATGATGCCAAACAAATCAAAAGCTTCACGCTCAAACCAATTCGCTACTGGCCACGCGTCGATAATTGAATCGATTACCGGCGGCTCACCATCGACATAAGTCTTAACGCGTAAGCGCACATTGTGCTTGATAGACAACAGGTGATAAATCACCCCGTAGCGCGGCTTATCCCATTTTGTATCACTAAACTGATCAACTTCGCTGTAATCTACGCCGCAAAGGTCGATCAATTGCTCAAAGCAACAATTAGCATCATCGCGCAATAATTGGCACACCTCTTTAATATCCGCAGGTGCTACCTCAACTGACAGCTCACCAAATGCATGCACGAAGCCATTAGATTTCTTGCCTAGACACTTCTTAACGTGCTTTTCGAGCTGCTTTAAAGTGACCATGGTAATGAGTTCTTCTTTATTAAGCAGTGCGCGCAATCGTGTTGGTGCGCTTTATTTTCTTTTGTAGTTGTAATACGCCATAGATCAGCGCTTCAGCCGTTGGCGGGCAGCCCGGCACATACACATCAACTGGCACGATGGCATCACAACCACGCACCACCGAATAAGAATAATGATAATACCCACCGCCGTTAGCGCAAGAACCCATTGAGATAACCCAACGCGGTTCGGCCATTTGGTCGTAAACCTTACGTAGTGCTGGTGCCATTTTGTTGGTTAGCGTGCCAGCGATAATCATCACATCGGATTGCCGTGGGCTAGGGCGAAAAATCATACCAAAGCGATCAAGATCATAGCGCGCCGCGCCAGCTTGCATCATTTCAACTGCGCAACAAGCGAGACCAAAAGTCATCGGCCACATTGAACCGGTGCGCGCCCAGTTGATTAAGTCGTCCAACTTTGCAGTGGCGAAACCTTCGCTTAATTGACCTTCAAGTGCCATATATGTTCTCTACTTGTGATACGACGTGTTTGGCCGGCGTTAATCCCATTCTAGAGCGCCGTTTTTCCATTCGTATATAAAGCCGATTATCAAGATAACCAAAAAGATGGCCATGGCCCAAAAACCGAACAAGCCGACTTCTTCCATCACCACCGCCCACGGAAACAGGAATGCGATTTCTAAATCAAAAATAATGAATAAGATTGCAACCAAGTAAAATCGAACGTCAAACTTGCTGCGCGCGTCCTCAAATGCTTCGAAGCCGCACTCGTATGGCGACAACTTTTGTGCATCAGGGCGGTTCGGCGATAACAACAATCCAGCCCCTATTGCCCCTATACCGACAAATATGCCGACACCAATAAAAATCAGAATAGGTAAATAATTAGCTAACACGTAATGTACATAGGGGAGCTATTAACGAAAACGTGATTATAAATGCGCGCGCAGCCTTAAACCAGTTAAACCCAACGGTTTTTTAATTTTTCCCAAACAGTGGGTGCTACTGCAGGCGTGAGCTCACTTAACTGCTTCTCTAAGCTCGCCAGTTTTTGAGTTGACGAGGCAATACGTTGCGCCTGAATATTAAGCAGTTGCTGGCGGCCACTAATACGTTGCGCCAGATGTGCATCTTCGCTAACCAGTGCTTGATAGTTATTCGGATAGTCTTGCACTAAGGGCGCTTTGAGCGAAAACACCAATTTCGCCCCCTGACAATTTTCTGACCAGCTGACCTTGCTCAAGTTGAGAGTGAGCTTTGGCTCAAGACCAGTGAATATGAAGGTGTTCTGTTTAGAAACCATCATATTCTCTAGCCGTGAAAGGCTAAGTAGCTCTTGTGCGCTAGCGATAGAAAATACCACCTTATTCTGGCTATCTTGGTCAATTTCTTCAAGTGATAGCGAATCAAACTCCATCCAACCATTGCAGCTTTGCAATCGGTAATGCGCTGGATTAATCTGCACAAACGGGTGGGTGGCGATCGCCGGGGGTAGCGTAATATTGGCCGTCAGCCCATTGTTTTCTTGATAAGCACCAGTCGCAGAATGGTCGATATGCCATACGCCATCGACCTGAGTCCAAAAAATGCGTGCCTCTACCGGATGTAAATCTATCACTAACCCAGGGTTTGAGCTACGCCCAAGAGGTGCTTCCAACACTTCCCTTAAAGCAACAGTGTGGGTATCACGTACAACTTGTTGCTGCATCGCTGATTCCCAATCAATATACTCTTGATATTGGCTCTCAGAAATTGGCACTTGGACTACTTCAAAACACCAACGTATGAATTCACCTAAATTATCTGGCATTGCTGGCGGCGTCTCATCTGGGAAACCACCCTGCATATCTGTCAAACTTAAGCGCACGAGTTCGTCTCTTGCACTTAAGCCCAAATAGAGTACCGCTCTAAAGAACACTAGATCACAAGAAATGGGTGTTGTTGCTTCCCACTCTTTGTCGATTAAGTGCCATTGCCCTTCATCCGTTACTACTACATTTTGCGGCAAAGCATCAATCAACAATGCAGGTGAACTAGCGTTAGAAAATTGCGTTACTAGCCAATTATGATATTGCGTAATCAGTGAGCCTAGCTCTATAAAATTGGGGGTGACGGTAAGCCGGTCTAGCCATTGTTGCTGCAATATTTGTCCGTCAACAAAAGCTTCCTTTTTAAGCCCCGCACTCTTTACTGGGCCCGTGTCGCTTTTCATGCCGCCACCCAGGCGTTCTACGTGTGCATTATCCTTTGCTTTCTTAATTAGATACCGGTGTTCTCGTTTACGGCGCGAGTTGGGAAAGCGTACAAAATCAAAATCGATAATCTCAGATAGCCTATCAATTTCCTTAGCAATAACGATAAGAAAAGAATTCGCAAATTGACCTAATGAATCTGTCTGTGCCGCCGTCTTCCAAAACACCGACTCGGGCAATTTCGGCCGCCACTGCTTAAAATAATCTCTAGATTTAACTCCGTTTAGAACCTCAGCCGGGTGTAAGGCATTCTCTAGAAACTGATCAGATAAAATTACTTCGGGAATTTTGTAATCAGGAAAAGGGTAACAAAAAGCGTGCTGCGCGCAGCCTTCAATATCGCTTAGCATATTGCTCCATTGCGTTTTACTCCAAGTGCGAATGCCACGAGTCAGTGAGCCTGATTGTGGCTCTGGATAATTTAGTAAGCCGATATTAGGCACATTAAGGTGGTCCTCGCTCGCGCCAGCGATATATTTAAAACCCGTACGGTTCTCAATAGCCACCAAAATAACACCATCACTCGCTAATGCCCGCTGAGCTGATGCTAGCGTTTGCGCTAACTGCGCTTCGGGCGAGATGCCCTCTTGCGCATAAGCACCAGAATATTCAAGCACACCGGTAAATACGATCAAATCATAGGCATTTTCGGGTAGCTTAAGTTGGTGATAATTAGATGAAATAAGCTGCACATTAAGTAAATCTGCAGTGCGTAATCGCGCTA
Source organism: Candidatus Poriferihabitaceae bacterium (assembly GCA_965237485.1). Taxonomy (GTDB): domain Bacteria; phylum Pseudomonadota; class Gammaproteobacteria; order Arenicellales; family Poriferihabitantaceae; genus JAAELZ01. The sequence continues at coordinate 694,011 of CBDEFQ010000009.1, forward strand.
TTTGTGCGCGCCGTAAAGTGCCTTCTATCGCATCAACCTGAAACCCATGTTCCCCCAAAAAGCGGGTGATCGCCCCGCAACCACAGCCTACTTCCAATACGCGCTTTACGCCCGCAAGATTAAGCCCACGGTAGATATTGGCACGTTTAGAACCTAAGTGATATTCAAGCGCCCAATTGTCCCGAAGCGCATCCAACTCGTAAGACTCAACTGAACGATCCGTCGCCTTTTCTACCTCAACATACACCGCATTTTCAGCGGCATCACCATCAGTGTAACCAATAAATTCCCGCTGTTGATCATTAGCGTCAACCCACACGCCTGACTCCAAACAAACCAAGGTATTGTTACCCGCCAACATAGGCTTTACTTGACGCGCTTTGGCTTTTGTTTTTAGAGGTTTCGGCATGGCCGTAGTTTAACGTAAAACCGTTAAAGCAAATGCCAAGAACAAACCGCTACTAGTGTACGCCCAAGCGTATGTCTCCATGGTTTAACCTAGAAAAATCAGTTGAACCTCCACTAACGGATGTATTATCGTTGCAATCAATTGAATTAAAAGGAGAAACACCATGGTCGCCAAAGATAAATCCTTTCACCCAGAGGGTGCGCTAAAACCGGAGTTTCAAACGCTGTTTCCACCTTATTATCGACTGAAACGTTCGATGGAAAAATTCACGTTGAATGGGATCCGTCAGCGGCAGTAACGCCCATAGGACCGTTGCCTTTTTTCATTCAATATTTAAAACTTGGTGGTCTGTTTAAGCCATGGGTGAGCAGTTGCCCATTGGAATATCGAAGCAATAACGCACCTGAGAAGATCAATGTGTTGGGCTCATTTTTGTTGTCTGTTCTCTCGGGTCACAATCGCTACGCACACATGGCCAGCTTAATGGGCGATCGTATCAACACCAAAATGCTTGGAATGACCAAAGCGGTTAGCGACGATTCGGCGCGCCGTGCGCTGAAGAAGATGGATGAGGAACAAGGTATAGCCTGGCTACAAACTCATTTGCAGCGTTGCTACGAGCCCTTGCTCACACAGCCATGGATATTGGATTGTGACGTAACGGTTAAACCGCTATACGGTCATCAAGAAGGTGCCAAGGTTGGCTATAATCCACACAAACCTGGCCGGCCCTCGCACACGTATCACACCTATATGATTGTCAATCTTCGTCTTGTATTGGATGTTGAGGTCAAGTCTGGCACTGAGGTAGCTGCTAGTCATTCTTCGCCGGGTCTATGGGAGCTGTTGGATCGATTGCCACGTTCATCTTGGCCGCACTTTATTCGAGGCGATTGTGACTGGGGTACCCAGGATGTGATGAGCACTGCAGAACAAAGAGGCGTCAATTACTTGTTTAAGCTAAGGAAGTCTAAGTACGTTAAGCAACTGATACAGCAGCAGCATAGCGTGTCGGGCTGGGATTATGTTATCGATGGCTGGGAAGCCAAAGAAAGTTGTTTGAAGTTGGCTGCGTGGAACGATCATCGGCGCGTGGTAATCGTTCGTCGTCGTTTAGCAAAGGACGCGCTGCTGGTATTGGAAGAGAAAAGTCAAGGCCAGCAGAGCTTTGGTTTTTTGCAAGAAGCGGATGATATTCGCGCGTTTGAATACGCTGTTCTGGTCACCTCATTAGACGATGAGGTGATTAGCATCGTCCAACATTATCGAGATCGAGCCGACTGCGAAAACAATTTTGATGAAATCAAGAACCATTGGGGTTGGGGCGGGTTTACTACCGCCGATATCAAGCCCTGTCGCTTTATAGCGCGGATCATTGCCTTGATTTATAACGGGTGGAATATATTCACTAGGCTGGCTAACCCAGACAAACATATGGAAGCGATTACCCGTCGACCGCTATTACTGAGTTCGGTGGGGCGCGTTACTGAATCGGGGCGGAAAAAGACTATGACGATTACTAGCACGCACGCCAAGGCCGACTTAATTCGCGACACGTTTGACCAAATACAACACGTCTTTAATTCATTGAAGGCGATTGCGCCGCAGTTGAGCGTGGCGCAAGTTTGGTGCCGCATTCTAAGCGAGGCGATGAAGAAATATCTTGGTGGAACGATTCTTCAACCGCCAGATGACCGCTGTTTACTTGGCTAAAGTGTCTCGGAGGCAGTAGCGACGATGGAAGGGTTGTTTATGTTGGCCTCATTGGAGAGGCTTTAACTGCGTTTTTTAGGATAAAAGGGCAAACAGCCCCTGAGCTTGAAGTTGGATATTGGATTGATGCTAGCGGCGAGGAAGCCACGTTCCGGCTTAGCGACTATCGGGGCAAATTTGTGTTACTCAAATGCTGGCAAGCATGGTGTCCAGGCTGTCACAGTCACGGCTTTCCGTCACTGCAAAAAATTACGCATGCATTTGCAGATCAACCATTGATAGAAACCGTTGGCATCCAGACTACTTTTGAAGGTTTTGCGAGTAACACGCAAGAGAAGGTACGTGAAATGCAACTACGTTATGACTTGCCCATTTTCATGGGCCACGACGACGGCCAACTCAACCCAAATAAGCACCCAACCACGATGACTAACTATCGCACGGGCGGCACACCTTGGATGATTCTAATTGAGCCTAATGGCTCGGTAGTCTTTAACGATTTTCATATCAACACCGATTAGGCAATACATTATCTAAACCAACAAGTAAATAAACTAACTACTTAACGCCGGTTTAAAACGCGATTGTTCCCAATCGCACCACGCGGTTTCCGCTCTGATCGTGCCATAAAAAACCGCCAGTTGGCGTGCCTAAATAGCCGTCAACTCCAAACTGCTGGTCGCTCGCAATATCTGTGAAAGAGAAATTTTCGTTGTCATATTTGGGGTCGTTACCACCATGAGTATGAAAGCTAGCGGTGGCCACGCCACCAACAGGAATTAGAGAAAACGGTAGTTGTACACTTGCCACCTCCCCTTGAACTAGCTTGGTAGATATATAACTACCGTCTGGGGACCGATAAATATATCCACCGTATTCTCTATTTTCGCGCACTGATTTAGGGTTTATTCCATTTAGCGCCGAGCGCGCAGCACGGTGTTGCTCAGCGAAACGTAAAGAATTGTCCTGGCTGTCTGATCCAGAGCTCCCAATCAGAGCCACGCCTACCACTGCGGCCCCTATCAATACACCCGTATTGACCGGATCTTTCTTTTCTTTTGTTTGATCTTGAAATAAAGTGTAGCCTAGTTTGCGTTGGTAGCGAAACATTACTCGACTCTCCGAGACATCGTCTAGTAGCGAATTGCTTTTTACACTTGCACTCAAACCAAATTGATTGCCATACTGCCCTGTCCATGACATACCTAAAGCATTGAACTGCCCACCGGACTTTGTTCCAAATTGTCTAAGCTCAAACAAGTAATTGCGGTAACGGTAAGTTAGCTCAATATTTTTCGCCGCATTCACCTCCGCGCGCTGCACACGCGTAAAAGCTGCACTAAATTTAGCATTCGAAAACCGCAGGTAATCTGCTGAACGTCGCTCTAAGCCGTCAGAATCAATTTGCACATAACCGACGCTAATGTGAGTGGAGCCATCAATATGGTACTTCCAATCCGCACCTCGATAGCTAAACGCGCGAAAAGAGCCGCCGTGAAAATAATTCTCATCAACACCTAGATCTTTGGCGGCACTAAATTCACTGCCCTCACCTTGACCTGCTAGAACACTAAATGCGCTACCAGCACGGCGGTATCCTAATGCGAAACCGTTATCTTCATTACCTAACAAGGTTTGCCCAAAGAAGCCTAAACGCAGCCCCTCAGTTTGGGTGCTCGCATCAAACCCCAAAACTACCGATTGGCCATTATCCTGAACCTCGAGATTTTGAGAAACGCTTTGAGATTGATTCTTTGCTGATAAGACCGGCTGAACAAACAACACAGCGACAGCCAAGCTGAAAAATTTAATGGCTTTTAACTTTTAACATTTATGAGACTATTTTGGGTTGGGCTCCTACTGTCCATAATACTTATGAAATTCCAGAAAAGTGAGCGAATAGTATAAATGATCATGAGCGTGGTGTCTATTGTCAGTCTTGTCCAACATGAAATGATACTGAGCGAAGGGACTGATTCTAATCAGAAATGATACCGAACTAATCTAATTTCTGTTCATGATGGTGAATGAATACCATTATGAATGACCACCATATAGATACCCTTGATAAGGCACGCTTGTTGCTACAAGGCACTGATGAAATCGATCTGGCAATCGACGGTAAACGCAATCGCTATGATTTCATCAAACGCACCTTAATGCGTTTCAAATACAGCAAACCGGGTCGAGCCGATAAGGGTCTTGTGCTGCGTTATATCACACGCATCAGCGGTTACTCTTATGTGCAAGTGAAACGCCTTGCTGCCAGCTATCTCAAGCACGGTAGAATCAAGTGGCGACATCGTGCCACAAGGGGCTTTGCTAGACGCTATAGCAATCAAGACATTAAGCTTCTAGCAGATATGGATGAACTCCACGGTACGTTATCAGGCCATGCCACTAAGAAACTCTGTGAGCGCGCCTTAGTTGTCTATGAGCAAACTGAGTATGCCAACCTGGCACCTATCCCGGTTTCTCATCTATACAATCTACGCCGATCTAAACCCTACCAGAACAATCGCCGTCACTTTGAAAAGACACATTCCAAGCCTTCTTCTATCGGCCAAAGACGTAAGCCACAGCCAGAAGGTCAACCTGGCTATAGCCGTGTAGATACAGTGCATCAGGGCGATAAGGACAAGGTTAAAGGGGTCTATCATATCAACGCCGTTGATGAGATCACCCCGTTTGAAGTCGTGTCTTCTACACAGAAAATATCAGAGCCATTCTTGATGCCTATTCTCACTCAAATGCTAGAGCAATTCCCCTTTGTGATTAAAGGCTTTCATGCCGATAATGGCAGTGAATACATTAACCAATCGGTGGTGCGATTGTTGAATAAGCTATTAATCGAGTTGACCAAATCCAGGGCTAGACACCGTAACGACCATGCCTTAGTTGAGTGCAACAATGGGGCCATCGTGCGCAAGCATCTTGGCTTCATGCATATCCCGCAAAAATATGCGCCTGATATTAATCAATTTGCCACCGACTTTCTTAACCCTTATTTGAATTATCACCGACCTTGTTTCTTCCCACAGATCAGCACTAACAACAAAGGAAAACAAGTCAAAACCTATCCATATCGAAACATGATGACGCCTTATGAAAAACTCAAATCGTTGACCAATGCACAGTCATATCTTAAAACTCACATCTCGTTTACAATGCTTGACGATATCGTTTATCAGATGACTGATAATGAGGCAGCAAAACAACTCAATGAGGAAAAAACTAAACTCTTTAAAAACATCTTTGAACAGAAATGACAATCAACTTCTCGGTATCATTCCTGTATTGGAATAGACTTTGAGCCGAGGGAATTTGTTACGAGTAAATTATCTGTCCTGATAATTAGCAAATAAACTGTCCGGATTTATCCTCCTCCCTTTTGGGAAGTGAGATGAGCCAGATAGCATTTCTAAATAAGGTAAAACAGATGAGATTTGAAGAAGCATATGAAGCTTATCAAGCTAAACGACTATCACCAGCGGATGCTGCCACAATACTGGGTGTTTGTGATCGAAGTTTTCGTAGGTACATTAATAAGTACGAAGAATCAGGATTGGATGGGCGGTTAGATCAGCGACTCGATCAGCCCTCACACAGGCGGGCACCCGTAGACGAAATGATCAAGCTACAAGACCTATACTCAACACGCTATCAAGGCTGGAATGTGCGCCACTTCCATACATGGTATCAACGCGAGCACCAAGGTAAGCGTAGCTACAGTTGGGTTAAGAATAAGCTACAAAGCGCAGACCTGGTGCGTAAATCTAAAACACGCGGCCCTCACCGCATTAAACGTCTACCTGGCGCCTTGCCAGGTAGGATGATTCACCAGGATGGCAGTACTCACCAATGGGTACCTGATGTGTCTTGGGACTTAATCGTCACCCTGGATGATGCCACCAATAAGCATTATTCCATGCGCTTTGTCGAAGAGGAAGGCACACACAGCAGCTTGCTTGGGGTTAAAGATGTACTTAAGGTGAAGGGGCTATTCTGTTCGTTTTACCCTGACCGAGGCAGCCACTATTGGCATACGCCTGAGGCTGGCGGCAAGGTGGATAAGAATGGCCCAACTCAATTTGGGTTGGCGATGAAGAGATTAGGCATTGGCATGATAGCGGCTTATTCTCCTGAAGCCAGAGGCCGTTCCGAACGTGCGTTTGGCACACACCAAGGGCGATTACCGAACGAGCTTGCGTTGATGGGTATCACTGGCATGCAAGCGGCTAATAAATACCTTAGAGATCATTATATGCCCAGACACAATAAAGAATTCAGTCATCCAGCTAGAGAGCAAGGCAGCGCCTTTGTGCCGCTTGCGGGCATCGATCTTGACGATTATCTATGCGAACAGTACGAGCGTGTGGTGGGTAAAGACAACAGCGTACAGTTTGAGACGCTGTCTCTGCAGCTACCTAAAGATCAACACCGCTATCATTACGTCAAAGCTAAAGTAAAAGTATCGCGCCACCTTGATGGCTCATTGTCGATTGATCATGGTCCAAGGCGATTAGGCCGATACACAGCCGATGGAATACTGGTACAACAAAAACAGATTAAGAGCAAAGTTGCGTAACCGGGCTTCGCAATTTGCCGCCGATGAATTCATTACGGGCTACGCCCTTCACTCATTCATCGGCAATAACTAAAGCGGACAGACTATGTGTTAATAATCCGGACAGTTCTATTTACTTCTAACATTGTCAAACCCGTTGGGTGTGCGATAATCGCGCCTCTTTTTTCAGCTAGGGTTTCTCTGTGTTTTCTACTGCTAACATCACCATGCAATTTGGCCCTAAGCCTTTGTTTGAGGATATATCCGTTAAGTTCTCTGAAGGCATGCGTTATGGGCTAATTGGCGCCAACGGTTCTGGAAAATCTACATTCATGAAAATATTGGGCGGAGATCTAGAGTCAAGCCAAGGATCAGTAGTAACCACTGATAATGAGAGAATGGGGAAATTGCGCCAAGACCAATTTGCCTATGAGAAATTAAAGGTTATCGATGTAGTTATTATGGGCAACCAAGCCCTTTCGAAAGTTAAGCTTGAGCGCGAACGCATCTACGCACTGCCCGAGATGTCTGAAGAGGAAGGCATGAAAGTAGCTGACCTTGAAGTTGAATTTGGGGAAATGGACGGTTATACAGCCGAATCACGTGCTGGTGAGTTACTACTGGGCTTGGAAATACCTGAGTCAGCGCATTTTGGGCCGATGAGCGAAATACCTCCCAGTTTGAAACTGCGTGTATTACTGGCACAAGCATTGTTCTCGGACCCAGATATTTTGTTATTAGATGAGCCGACTAATAACCTCGATATCAATACTATTCGCTGGTTAGAAAACGTGCTTAATCAACGTTCAAGCACCATGATCATTATCTCGCATGACCGCCATTTTTTAAATTCAGTATGCACGCATATGGCGGATTTAGACTACGGCGAACTGCGCATCTTCCCCGGCAATTATGACGAATACATGCTCGCAGCAACTCAAGCAAGAGCCAGATTAATTGCCGACAACGACAAGAAAAAATCGCAAATCGCCGAATTACAACAGTTTGTTGCACGCTTTTCCGCCAACGCCTCAAAAGCTAAACAAGCCACATCTCGAGCACGTCGTATTGACAAAATTGAACTGGCAGAAGTTAAAGCCTCTAGCCGAGTGAACCCGTTTATTCGTTTTGAACAAGACAAGAAGCTGCATCGCCAAGCCGTAACCATCGAAAACCTTAGTCAGCACTACGACGTAAATGCACCTCTTATCGAAGGCTTAAACCTGATGGTAGAAGCCGGTGAACGCATCGCGATTATCGGCCAAAATGGGATAGGTAAAACCACCTTACTAGAGACGTTAGTAGGTAACAAAGAACCGAAGGCGGGAAGGATTAAATGGGCGGAGAATGCCGATATCGGCTACTACGCCCAGGATCATAGCCATGAATTCCCTGAGGACATCACGCTGATGCAATGGATGGGTCAATACGTACCTCCGGGGTCGGACGAACAAGTGTTACGCGGGGCATTAGGGCGCATGCTTTTTTCTAAAGACGATATCAAAAAGAAGGTAAGCGTTATATCTGGCGGAGAGCAAGGTCGCATGGTTTTTGGACGATTGATCCTGCAAAAGCCTAACGTCATGCTGATGGATGAACCAACCAATCATTTGGACATGGAATCGATTGAATCATTGAATCTGGCATTGGAACAATACCCAGGCACGCTGATTTTCGTTAGCCATGATCGGCAGTTTGTCTCTTCGCTGGCGACGCAAATTATTGACATGCGTCCGCAGGGCATAACTCACTTTCACGGTAATTATGACGCCTACCTTGAAAGTCAGGGCGTAGGGGAATTTGCGTTATCATAAATGGGTGTTGGCCATAGACTAAACTCAATTAGACAGCGCTTGTCGCGATCTTCTTATTTCAGTGCGCACGAGTGATAACGATACGCCTAAAACTCTATACACTGTTAGTAAACAACGCTAAAGACTAGACAATACAGTGGAGCTATCAGTACTAGACCTATTTAAAATTGGCATCGGCCCATCCAGCTCGCATACGGTTGGCCCCATGCTCGCGGCGTGGGAATTTGTTAGTTATCTAAAGGAAAACAAACAACTAACTAAGGTCAATGAACTTGAAATTGAGTTATACGGCTCGTTAGGCGCAACCGGGCGTGGCCACAATACCGACCGCGCTATCTTGCTTGGCCTACTGGGGCATCACCCGAAAGAAGTGGACCCCAAGTCTGCCTATCCACAAATAGACGCATTGCGAGCACGCCAGCAGTTATTACTCAATGGCAGTCACCGAATTGATTTTAACGCTGAACAGCAAATCTATTTTAAGCCTGAGATTCTGCTTGATCATCATGTTAACGCAATGAAGATAACCGCTTTAGGCGATGCAGGTGTCTTAATATACGAAGAAACTTATTACTCGACTGGCGGCGGGTTTATTGAAAACCACTCTGATATTAATAAAGATTCGGCGAACGCAAGTCACGACTTTAAGGCGCCTCCAAATCCCTTCTACACGGCGAATGAATTGTTGAAACTCTGCAACCAAAAAAAGCTGTCGATCAGCGATATAATGCTCGAAAATGAGTTGAGCTGGCGTGAAGAAAGCAGACTGATGGAACGACTAGATGGGGTTATGCAAGCAATGAGCGATTGCATTGACAATGGTATGATCACTGAGGGTATCTTGCCGGGCGGACTAAACGTAAAAAGGCGTGCCTCTAGTATTGCTCATGCGGTGGCAGAAAAACAAAAAACTGCTGCAGAAGACCCGCTACAAGTGCTGGATTGGATCAACATCTGGGCCATGGCAGTAAACGAAGAGAACGCCAATGGGCAGCGTATGGTAACGGCGCCTACAAACGGGGCGGCGGGCATCATTCCTGCAGTGCTTCGCTATTTTTTGAAGTACCATACAAAAAATGACCTTCATGCGGGCAGGCGATTTTTATTAACTGCTGCCGCAATTGGAAAGCTTTGCAAAATTAATGGCTCTATCTCCGGTGCTGAGGTCGGCTGTCAAGGCGAAGTGGGTTCCGCTTGCGCGATGGCTGCAGCAGGCCTTGCAGAGGGCTTAGGCGGCACCCCAGAACAAGTAGAAAATGCGGCTGAAATTGCCATGGAACACCATCTTGGATTAACCTGCGACCCAATCGCGGGCTTGGTGCAGGTACCCTGTATCGAGCGTAACGCCATTGGGGCAGTGCATGCCATCGATTCAGCTCGCCTTGCCATGGCAGGGGATGGTACCCATTTTGTTTCATTTGATAACGTTCTACAAACCATGCTAGAAACCGGCAGAGACATGCAAAACAAATATAAAGAAACGTCTACTGGCGGCTTGGCGGTTACCGTTAACTTCCCCGAGTGTTAAGCCATTAACCATAAGGGCGAATTAGGCCCGATGAACCTTCTAGCTTTTTACCCCTCTAAGTTAAAGACGCACCTGAACAACAAGCCTGACCTACCTTTATTAAGAAGCGAACAGGCGGTGCTGTATATTCGTTTGAGTTAGCGTCTGAGATACCCATACCTTAAACTACTTAGTGTAGTGTATTAATTAGATCTAGATTAACTGTTTTAGTATGAACTTGATATTTTCAGACCCAGACCAAACGAGGCTACAAAATACCGGGCTGCATGACGATATAAGCCGATTAATAGCCAGTGCCAACCAAATCGTTTTAGGTAAAGAGAAGCAAATTAAACTCGTGTTAAGTGCACTATTTGCTGGAAGTCACGTACTTCTTAATGACCTGCCTGGCGTTGGGAAAACCACCTTGGCACTGGCTATTGCTAAATTATCAGGCTTAGATTACCAACGCGTGCAATTTACCAGTGACTTACTGCCTGCGGACATTACGGGTGTCTCAATTTTTGATCCAGCGCAACAAGAGTTTAAATTTCATAAAGGGCCCATTTTTGCTGGTCTAGTGCTAATTGACGAGATAAACAGGGCCACTCCAAAGGCGCAAAGTGCGCTGCTAGAATGTATGGAGGAGAGGCAAGTGTCGGTAGATGGGCAAACCTTTGCTCTACCCGAACCCTTTTTTGTGATTGCCACACAAAACCCCAAGGAACAAATTGGTACGTATTCCTTGCCTGAATCTCAACTTGATCGCTTCGCAATGCAAATACAGTTGGGGTACCCGGATAGTGACTCAGAGCGCACTATGCTCACCAACGGTGACCCAAGGGCAAAATTAAGTGAATTTGCTCCATTACTTGATTCACAAAAACTTAGCACTATTGCGGGCATCGTAAAGCAATGCTATTGCGCTGAGTCAATATTAGATTACCTACAATCCTTGGTTGCCTATACTCGAGCGCATCAAGAAATTAGCATTGGTTACTCACCGCGTGCGGCCTTATCATTACTAAATTGTGCTAAGGCATGGGCAGTAGTAGACGGTCGAGACAATGTTATACCCGAAGACATTCAAGCCGTACTTCCCTCGACCACCCACCACTTATCTTCTAGCCGAACAAGCTCAACTTTAGCGCAAGAAATTTTGAGTTCGGTACCCATTTTATAAGCTCCTCAGCCGATGCAATTTTTGCCTAGTAGACCTTATTTTATGTCGCTTGGCCGCGCTGCCCAGCTTGACCTTCGCGACAACAAGATCACCTTAACCAGAAAGAAAATATATATTTTGCCCACCCGCTACGGCCTTATGTTTGGCATTATGGTCATGGCAATGGTGATCGGGGCTAATAACTACAGCTCGAATTTCGGGTTTATGCTCGCTTATATCTTAGCAGGCATCGGCCTATCCGCCATGCTACAAAACTGGCGCAATCTGCATGGACTGGAGGTTTCAACTGGTCAAAGTACAAATGTTTTTGCTGGTGATAGGGCCCAGTTTCAATTGCTGCTGCACAACAATCTTGCAAAGCGGCGGGGTGCAATAGCATGCAAGTACGACGATATCGAATCGTCGTTAGATTTAGAGGCCAATTCCAAACAGAGTTTATGCTTTTGGGCAAAAGCACCTAAGCGAGGCCCACTAAAAATTAGTCGCATCAAACTTTTCACCCGTTACCCGATGGGTTTGTTTTATGCGTGGTCATATCTAGAAACTAAGCAATCTTGTTTAGTCTACCCAAGGCCCAGCACTGCGCCCTCAAACATAAATAGGCACGGCGGCGAATCTACTGATTCAACACTTTTATCGGGGGAAGAACCGATTGATTACAAAGGGCATAGAGAATTTATGCAAGGCGATAACATGAAGCATGTTGACTGGAAGGCTTATGCGCGAAAGAGCACAGAATTGATGCCGACCTTGGTGAAAGAATTTGCGCAAGAACAAAACGAAAAGATTTGGCTACGTTGGGATCAGCAGAGCAACATCCCGAAAGAAACACAACTAAGCGAATTGTGCGCTAGCGTTTTGCAAATGTCGATGGCACAACATGAATATGGCTTACAATTACCCCAAGAAACGATTAGCCCTGCTAGAGGTGAGCAACATAAAATTCGTTGTCTCTCGGCCTTGGCTATGTTTGAAAATTAACCCCCGATGAGAAAATCAGTTCAAGGGTTAGAACATCAACGGCTTAATCCTAGGCTTATTGCGACCACTGTGGCCCTGCTAATCATTGCCTGCGCTCCACATTTTGGCTTAGTGGGGTTGCCCATAGCGGGGTTGTTTGGTTTTTGTGCAGTGCTACGTCTTGCAGCCATTAAAGGAGCAGATGCAATTCTTAGGCGGCTAGTTATTTGGCCTTTCGCGCTTTGCTCTCTAGCAATGTGTATTTATTTATACGGTCCGCCGTTGGGGCGCGATCCAGGAATCGCATTTTTGGTTACGATGGTCGGCCTAAAAATACTCGAATTAAACACGCGTCGAGACTTACGAGTTGCAGTTTTATTGGGCTATTTCTTGCTAATGTCTTACTTGTTGTTTGAACATCAGCTCGTTTTTGTCTGCGGCTTACTCGTTCTATTGCTGGTGTTCACTTGGTTACTGATTCAAATCAGCCACGTAGACGCGCAGTTTCAGGCACTAGCTGACTTAAAAACGATGACCAAGGTATTACTGCAAGCACTGCCTTTTGCATTGGTCTTATTTTTCTTTTTGCCTCGGCTCAGTGGTGCCTTGTGGCTCATTCAAACCAAAGGCGGCAGCGCAGTAACAGGGCAGACTGAAACCTTACAAATGGGTTCATTGAGCGAGCTTTCATTATCAGAGGAAATTGCTTTCACCGTGCGATTTAAAGACAACCATATTCCCCCCGCTAATCAGCGCTATTGGCGCGGCAATGTTTTTTGGGACACCGATGGGCGAAATTGGGTACGCGGGGAAGAGATGCAATACGCGAAGCCTTTGATAAAACCGGTCGGCGAAATGTATGAGTACGAAATTGAGCTGCAGCCCAGTAATCAAAATTGGCTGTTCACACTTGATGCACCTACACGCGCTCCACAAAACGCCGTATTGCGCGCTGATTTTCGAGCAACACATCATGAAAAAATAACCCAGACTTATAGATATAGCGCACAATCCTATGCCGAATATAAGCTACTACAGTTAACCGCCCAACAAGAACAACGTGGCCTAGCGCTTACAAGTAACAGCGTAACGCCAAGAATAACTGAGTTCTTAGAACGATTAAGTAAACAAAGCGTAAGTGACTCAGAATTAGTTGCTAGCGTACTACAGCATTTTAACCAACAAGACTTTTACTATAGCCTGTCACCCCCTTTGTTAGGCTCAAGCCAACCCGTAGATGAGTTTCTATTTGAAACCAGGTCTGGATTTTGCGAGCACTACGCCAGTGCCTTTGTAACTTTAATGAGAGCGGCTAATATTCCGTCAAGAATTGTGGTGGGCTATTTGGGCGGCGAGCACAACCCGTTGGCCGATCAGATAGTTGTTCGTCAGTCTGATTCCCACGCTTGGGCTGAGATCTGGCTTGAAGGTAATGGATGGACGCGAATAGACCCAACCGCTGCTGTCGCACCTGAGCGCATAGAAAAGGCGATCGATATCGAAGCGAGCCTCGACGGGCGGATTCGTTTCTTGAGTGCACAACTTTCAGGAGCGAGTTGGTTGTTTCGCGAAATCAGATGGATAGGGCAAGCCGCCAAAGCCAATTGGAACCGATGGTTTATCCATTACAACAACGATAAGCAGCAATCACTACTCAAAAAGTTAAGATTGCAGCAGTTAAGCGTGCAATCTATTACTTTGCTAGCGTTCACATTCGGGCTTATCTGCTTAAACCTGACGGCGTTGCTATTTTTCTTTAGAGACAAAGCAAAAACGCCTCAGCTAGATAGAATTTACGCTTTATTTTGTAAAAAAATGGAAAAAAATGGTTATAATCGTCCTTTACACCAAGGCCCTAAGGATTTTTATGAGACCTGTAGCACTGCTTACCCTAGTCTATCGTCGCTACTTTCAGAAATAGCTCAGCACTATATCGAACTCAAATACGGTGCCCCCAGACCCAATCATAAAGATAAACTAAAAGCCTTAAGAACGATGGTCAAACAGCTTAAAATCAAAGCTTAATGTCATACCTTTTCAAACCACCTAACGATGAATAGACCACGCACGCGTCGACGTGCCCGACCTGAGCGAGAATGGGATACCAGTGTGCCCTCTCCCTGTGTTTCGGTATGCACTTATGGCGGAGATGGATTTTGTGAGGGTTGCATGAGAAATGCCGATGAAATACGCGAGTGGATGATCATGACTCGCAAGCAGAAATTAGAAGTTTTAAACGCCGCCGAACAACGCAAAGACGATCTGTTTGGCACTCTGTAATAACGTCAAGTATCAGGCAACAAAGCTCAATTGGCAAATGACTATTTCATCAACAAAAAAGATGTGATAAATTGCAAAGCTATCAAATTACGTTTAAAAGCATAACCATGATTGCTAACTCATCCCGCCTAAGGGTGCTTACTAGGTCTGCCCTACTTGTGGTTTACCTTAGTCTCACATTTGGTTGCATTAGCGCAAAGGTCGCCCCCCTCCACCTAGCCAAAACGAATTGTTAGTTCAAGCCTTTACCAACAATGATATGAATGCAGAGGAAATCGCGCGTGGTGTTGTGGTATATCTACCTAGTGTAATGTTCATTCTGGGTAGCGCAGAAATTTCAGTGGAGTCACAAGGAAAAGTCCAATTTGTCGCGCAAATTGCCAATACGCAAGACGTGAAGGAAAGACATATCCTCGTAGAGGGGCATACCGATTCCAAAGGCACTGAGGCATTTAATATGCGTTTATCTGAAGAACGTGCGTACGCTGTAGCGAACGCAATATATGGATATGGTGTGGACCCCGATAGAACGCAAATCAATTGGTTTGGCGAATCTAAGCCATTGCTGCCGAATGAACTCAGTGATGGTAGCGATAATCCGCAAGGGCGCGCTACCAATCGACGGGTAGAGCTTATTTTTCTTAACAACAATTAATTTGCGTTGAGAACTCTATAGACCTATGGAACTTAGCTCAATTGCTGTCACTGAATAATCTTATCAAAAACCCGCTACCCAACTGGCTTGTTGGGCTATTACTAGCATCTATCTTTGCCCATACGACTGCAATCAACGCTAGTGAAAGTAAACAAATTCTGTATATAGAATCTTGTCGTCAAGGACTAAACTGGACAGAGGGAATTAAACTTGGCATTGAAAGTCGGCTTGTAATTGACGATGCTCAAATCGCTTACCATTATATGGATGCGGGAAATAATCGATCTGAAGAACAAATACAAACCGCAGTCCAATCTGCACTCGAACGTATTGACGAACTACAACCAGACGCAGTAATCGTATGTGACGATTTTGCGGTTAAGAATGTGTTGGTTCAGCATTTCAAAGACAAGCGGCTACCCTTTGTATTTTGTGGCGTTAACTGGGATGCAAGTAAATATGGCCTACCGACAAGTAACAGCACTGGAATAATAGAAGCCACGCACATCACCGCTGTGGTCGATTTGCTAAAAACCATGTCGGAGGTAGCAAACTAGGAATATTGGCCCCAGACTCTATGTCAGCACGTATTTCCTACGATCATTATCAAGGCGCTTTAGGCATTAAAGTTGATCAAGCCTATTTTGTTAGTAATGTAGATGAATGGGAAACCGCGCTAAAACAACTTCAAGATCAAGTCGACTATATTTATATAGAAAATCCCGAGGCACTTCATGGCTGGGAACTCGAACGAGCTAAGCGGTTTGTCAACGATAATGGCGCCGTACCGATAGGGTCTAATTATGAATGGTTAGCATCCTTGTCACTGTTCACTATAAGCAACATCCCCCAGGAGCAAGGATGGTGGGCTACACAGATGGCAACAGAAATATTAGCGGGCAGAAAACCTTCTAACATTGCTATAGTGAAAAACAAAGAAGGCAAGTTGCTCACAAACTTGAGATTAGCCAATAAACTGGGAATTCGGTTATCCACTGATATTTTGCAAACTGCTCAAATCGTGGAAATTGAAGATGATCATGCGGACAACGTTAAGCTCAGTGCCTAGGATTCTTTCATGGAGAGCGCAGCGTAACTCACGATTTTAGTTTGATATTTTCGAAGCACTCATTTTTTGAGCTATATTTGCCCAGTTTCGCGTATTCGATCATCATTTAGTCACTATTTTATCAATTCGAGCACCTAAGCCATATTAAAGGCACAACTATCCAGCATAGTGCCAATCAGGCAAGCCATACAAGCTTAAGAACTTAGCACCTTTACGGATATTCGCTGCCATCGCCGCTAGGCCGTAAACAGTCTGGTTCTTCGCTAGCCCCATGAACCGAGTGCGAGCTAAACCATAATGCTGCTTGTAAGTCGCAAAGAGCCGTTCGCCACCTGCTCGCGTTACCGCAATAACTGCATTACGGGTACGGTCTGCATCTGACAACGGATTACCTCGATAGCCCTTGCGTTGAACCTGATCATCAATTCCAAGTTGCTCCAGTTTATCTCGCGTCTCCTCAGAACTATACGCCGCATCAGCATATAGGGCAGTCTCATCGCCCAACAGCAATTCATCGCGCAGTTGGCTGTCATGAACATGCCCTGGCGTCACATTCTAGTGCTGAACAAACCCATCCTCATCAACTCCCGTATGCACTGAGTAGCCATAGGTAGACTTCTTTCGACCTCGGCTGTCATTTTTGACATGCCAGCTCGCTTCAGGGTCTCGCTTAGGCGTCCCATCTTTGCCGTTACCATTTCCAGAACGAGCCGCTTCTATAGGTGTTGCATCTATAATGTTGATGCGCCCCTTGCTCATAATAATGTTCTTCGCTTCAAGTTGACGATTGATCTCACCTAGCAAGCGATCCCACAGTTCGTGCTCCATTAACTGGTTACGAAAGCACCCAAGGGTCGAAGCTTCAGGTACATCGCCGCCTAACTCAAAGTGGCAAAACTTACGAAACAATAAATCTCTAAATAAGCACTGTGCTAACTCCCTATCCGACAGTTCATACCAAATTCCCAGCATCAAGCTGCGGAACAAACTAAGTAATGGATAACTAGGGCGGCCAGTAGTGCCAGCATAAATAGATGAAAGCAGTGTCTCTATTTCGCTCCAATCTAATAGTGCTTCTGTATCATCAAGACTATGCAGAATTGGATGATCCAAATCTGATCTTGATACTAATAAATCTCGTTGGGTGGCGAATGGTTTTTGCATGCCTAATTTTAACAAATTATGTAGATACTCGATGAGTTATGCTGCACTCTCTCATGAGCATTCAAAGGAAATTTTTGTTAGTTATTATTTACTTATCGCTGATACTGACGATCGGCATTATTGTGCCGGGATACCTAAAAATGCGCTCCTTAGAATATGCAGAAGCTAAAGATTATTCTCTATCTAGCGCGATGCGAATGGGTAATGTAGTCAATAAAAAATTGCCGTGCTCAACCAAGCTGGCGTTTCTTCGATAGAAGCTTACGTGAGCAGCAGCCAAACTGAAACCATTGATCAATATATGAGTTCAATTGACGACCATAGAGTGATTAATGCCGTGATGTCCGACACCGGTAAAGTGTTATTCAAAAGTCCTTCCTCCGAAACCTCTCCTTGGAATAGCGAATTGCTAGCGCAAATTCTTAGCGCAGACTCTCACACGGTTCAAACCCATAGCAGCGGAACACAGTGGCTGATTTCATACCAAAAAGCCCAGCCTGGAATTGGTATCTGTTCTCTGGCATGCCCGCTAAGGAAGTCTATAGGGAATCCAGTGAATATCTAATTTTTGTGGTTCTTATTAGTCTCGTGGGAGTTATGCCCGAATCTGGTGTATGAGGCATTTTCTTCAAGCGGCCTCGGTTTGATCTGAGTAGTCATTAGTTTGCTCTATTCCATCTTTAAATGGAACCCCTTGAATCACTTTTGCTAGATAGGCGAACCCGCGTATTCGGTTCCACTTTTTCTCTGCGCACTGACCCAGCTTGAACATCATACTTAACATGCCATCACGGCTAAGACATCCCTTGCATCGTTTGGTACGGTGTCGGATAGTCGCGAATGTTGATTCAATTGGATTCGTAGTACCTATGCTCATCCAGTGCTTGGCAGGGAACGAGTAGAACGTCATTAACTCTTCGCGATCTTTTTCCAAGCACTGCGTGGCTTTTGGATACTTGTCTTGACAGGTTTTAATGAATAATTGATAGGCGCTTTGCGCCGCTTCTTTGGTTTCTTCCTGCCAAATGTTATGCAGAGCTGCTTTTGCTTTGGGCTGCACCGATTTAGGCAGCTTGTTCAGCACGTTGGCCGTTTTATGCACCCAACACCGTTGATGTTTAGTGCCAGGATAGACTTCTTCCAGGGCATTCCAAAAGCCTAAAGCACCATCACCGATGCCCAGCTCTGGTTGATTCAGGCCTCGCTCCTTGAGTGCCAACAACACCTCTCGCCAACTCTGCGTAGACTCTCGCTCACCGTCTTCAATCGCCAGTAATTTCTTGTGACCGCGCTCATTCACTCCGATGACAACTAAGGCACAGAGCCGGCCCTCATCGCCGCGCAGGCCGCTGTGTATCCCGTCCGCCCATAGATAAACCCATCGATCTCGATCTAAACCTTCTCTATTCCAATCCTTGTACTCCTGAGACCACGTTGCTTTGAGCTTACTCACTGTGCTTGATGATAACCCAGTCGCTGATTGACCCACTAGCACGCTCAGTGCATCCCCCATTTCTCCAGTGCTGACACCCTTGAGATACAGCCAAGGCAAGGCCGCTTCTAGTGTTCTCGTTTTACGCACATACGGCGGCACTAAAGCAGACTGAAAGGTGATCGGTACTCCAGTGCGGGAGCGCACCTTGGGGATACGTACTTTGACTGGGCCGATCCCGGTTTGCAGTTCACGTTCTGGCAAATAGCCGTTACGAACGACACCAGCGTGTCCTGAATCTGAGACTTTGTCACAATTGCGATACAGCAGTTCAGATAACTCACTCTCGATCGCGGTTTGAATGAGTTGCCTAGCGCCATTGCGAATCAATTCTTGCAGCGGATCGATGCTTTGCTCTGGCTTTTCAAAGGAAATAATTTTATTCTGTTTCATAGTGGCGTATGTCTGTGGAAGTTTAAGTTGTTGTAAACTCAACTCATCCCGATACGCCGCTTTTAGTCAACTACTCCATACACCACTTTCAGGCATAACTCGTCTCGTGGCTTTGCTCATTGTAGCCGCCTTGTACTATTTTCTCACCCGTCAGTTAAGGTACCGACTCAATACAATGATGGAACATCTCCAACTGTATAAGGAAGGGAAGTTTGAAAAACGTTTCAAAGACCATGACCCCGATGAAATCGGTAAGTTACAACAAGGTATTAATTCAGTCATCGACAATGTAGAAATGGAAATTATATCTCGTAAAACTAATGAGCACATGCTAAGTCAAGAAAAGTCTCGGGCCGAAACCAGTTATATGGAAAAGTCAGAGAGCTTAGCGAATCTCCATCAACTAATTAACAATCCTCTTACTAGTCTTCTTGGATTCTCGAAGCTAATTACCACCGAAGTCAACCAAAGCAAACAACACGAGTATCTACAACAAATTCAAAAATCTAGTAGCGAGCTTCAGTCTCTTCTTAAACACAGTCTCATAGGTCAAGAAACTGCATCAAATCACCCATCACTTAATTTAGACTATGAAAGCCCGCAATTTCAATTTATGGATAGATATGAAGTCGTTTTAGCCGAAACTGACATGCAGATTGCAAGCTATATAAAAACTGTACTTGCCCAACATGAAATAGAGGTGTTTGCTTATAGCAACGCGGAAGAAACGATAAACCACATAGAGGAACACGAAACTGATTTACTTATTCTCAACATGACGGCACCCGATCTACTGCCTGAAAAAACACTCAAGCATGTTCGATCAGGTCTTCCAAAATATTTGCGCGATCTGCCAGTCATAGCTTTGGTTTCTGACATAAATAAGTCAGATATAGAAAAATACACCTTGATCGGGGCTACAGAAATACTTTCAAAACAGTCTTGTCCAACATGAAATGATACTGAGCGAAGGGACTGATTCTAATCGGAAATGATACCGAACTAATCTAATTTCTGTTCATGATGGTGAATGAATACCATTATGAATGACCACCATATAGATACCCTTGATAAGGCACGCTTGTTGCTACAAGGCACTGATGAAATCGATCTGGCAATCGACGGTAAACGCAATCGCTATGATTTCATCAAACGCACCTTAATGCGTTTCAAATACAGCAAACTGGGTCGAGCCGATAAGGGTCTTGTGCTGCGTTATATCACACGCATCAGCGGTTACTCTTATGTGCAAGTGAAACGCCTTGCTACCAGCTATCTCAAGCACGGTAGAATCAAGTGGCGACATCGTGCCACAAGGGGCTTTGCTAGACGCTATAGCAATCAAGACATTAAGCTTCTAGCAGATATGGATGAACTCCACGGTACGTTATCAGGCCATGCCACTAAGAAACTCTGTGAGCGCGCCTTAGTTGTCTATGAGCAAACTGAGTATGCCAACCTGGCACCTATCTCGGTTTCTCATCTATACAATCTACGCCGATCTAAACCCTACCAGAACAATCGCCGTCACTTTGAAAAGACACATTCCAAGCCTTCTTCTATCGGCCAAAGACGTAAGCCACAGCCAGAAGGTCAACCTGGCTATAGCCGTGTAGATACAGTGCATCAGGGCGATAAGGACAAGGTTAAAGGGGTCTATCATATCAACGCCGTTGATGAGATCACCCCGTTTGAAGTCGTGTCTTCTACACAGAAAATATCAGAGCCATTCTTGATGCCTATTCTCACTCAAATGCTAGAGCAATTCCCCTTTGTGATTAAAGACTTTCATGCCGATAATGGCAGTGAATACATTAACCAATCGGTGGTGCGATTGTTGAATAAGCTATTAATCGAGTTGACCAAATCCAAGGCTAGACACCGTAACGACCATGCCTTAGTTGAGTGCAACAATGGGGCCATCGTGCGCAAGCATCTTGGCTTCATGCATATCCCGCAAAAATATGCGCCTGATATTAATCAATTTGCCACCGACTTTCTTAACCCTTATTTGAATTATCACCGACCTTGTTTCTTCCCACAGATCAGCACTAACAACATAAGGAAAACAAGTCAAAACCTATCCATATCGAAACATGATGACGCCTTATGAAAAACTCAAATCGTTGACCAATGCACAGTCATATCTTAAAACTCACATCTCGTTTCACTGCTGTCCCGTTAACTTTCACAGCAACGAAAATTGATTAGGATTAAGGTTTGGGTGATGCATCGGGTCTCCTCGCAACAGTGCCATTAAATCACGTTTTTCAAACAAATTAAGCTGCAATACCCTCAATATTTGTTGCATCGTTTTGCCCGCCTTCGACTGCAATTTGATGAACATCAGTATTAGGTAAATACATAACGCAATCCATATTTGGGTCAATACTGCGTTCTTGCTGGTGCCGATAAATGACTTCACCTTTAAGTTCTGCTTGATCCACTTGAAGAATAATTCCACCTGCCATCTGGCTTTATAAATATCGGCGATAGTTTGAGCACTGAGCTTAAAGTGGTTGGTTAAAAACACATAATGCTTGCCTGTAGTGGCATCGCGATAACCAATACGGCGTAATCGAATCGAACACTCCTTTGCTGCTTTGACCCCCGTGAATTCAATCGTTTGATCACTGCTAAGTCCCGTTCCCTTGCGTACACTATGTCGCTTGATAACGCGGTATGCAGCATTCTTCTTTAATCGTGTGACAAAGTATATTCCCTTGTCATTCAATTGCTTATACCAGGCATAGTCGTTGTATCCACGGTCAATAACTACAATGCTGCCTTTCGGGAAAGCTACTTTCCTGCCTGCAGTAACATCAGCACATTTACCCTCGGTGATATTAACAAACTCAGGTAAGTAACCATCATGATTCAGGCCTACATGCAGTTTGATTGCCCCTTTAGTTGATCGAAAGTCTGCCCATGGGAAAACCGATAAGCACAGATCAATGGTAGATGAGTCCAGCGAATACAGGGGATTCTTGAAACGAAAGTTATGCCCTGGCGTTTTGCTCTGACAGCGCTTGAGTAATTGAGAGAATAGCGCTTCATAAAGGCTCGAAGGCTTGTTCTCATTGATGCGTGAAAGATTGGACCGCGTTAACACGGCACTACCAGGATGATACAAGCGGTGTGATTGAGCGCTGACATTATCAACAATATCACGCAAGCTATGACGGCCAGTCAATTGAGCTATAGTCAGGCTCACGAACTGTGACCAACGAGACGCTCTGCGGAATGAACGCCCCGAATGATGTTGAATTGCGAGTGCCTCGAATTCATGTCTCGGAACAATTTTGAGTATTTGATTTAGAACGGTATTACAATGTGACATGGTCTGATTTTCCTATTTTATTCAACGGTTTATCGCTAAACGTATTTTATCAAATTGAGAGAAAATCAGGCCTGTTTCTTTAGTGTTAACGGGACAGCAGTGATCTCGTTTACAATGCTTGACGATATCGTTTATCAGATGACTGATAATGAGGCAGCCAAACAACTCAATGAGGAAAAAACTAAACTCTTTAAAAACATCTTTGAACAGAAATGACAATCAACTTCTCGGTATCATTCCTGTATTGGAATAGACTGCCTTCTTCCAATGTGACTACGCATTCATCAAAGCGGCGCACGAGAGAACTCTTGAGGGTCGTAATCATCAACATCGATTATTTCCATTAACCGCTTATCAAATTTGCGTAGTAGCAAGGCTTCTTCTTTTTCTATCACGCCTGCTGCTTGCGCTAAATTTATTTGTTCAGCGCCCAAGGCTTTTTCCATTTTCCCCTGCTTTATTGCTGATTTTATTTTGGCGAAGCTATCTTCCAGTTCTAACCGTCTTAGAAAAACTGCATTCACCTTACCCACTGGATTAGTATCTAAATCTTTATCAAAAGTACCTGACAATAAGTGCTGCCTAGTGCTGGTATTTTGCGTTATCAAGCGGCTTACTTCAGTTTCCAAATAATCGTGCGGCGGGTCAAAGTGGCTACCGACGGGAAACACCAAAAACTTTAAAACTCTGCCAACTGTTTTATTTGGGTAGTTTTGCAATATTTCAGTCATCGCTACCTGGTATTGATGCATCAGATGTTGCAAGCACCATCGCACCAAAGGTTCATCCTCGTGTGGTGCTGCTTCGCTTTCATGGTGTTTTAGTACCATGCTCGCTAGATATAAATAACTTAACAAATCGCCTAGCCGTGCTGACAACATTTCTTTGAACTTCAATTTCGATTGCAAGGTAAGCATTGTGACATCCGCCGTTAACGCGAAAGCTGCACTTAAACGACTCAGATCTTTGTACTGTTGCGAAAATGGTCCGTCATTTGGTGACATTTCAAGGCGAGACGCAGACAAAGCCAGCGTAAAAGAGCGCACTGCGTTGGCAACAGTAAATCCAACGTGTTTAAAGAACAATTGGTCAAAACGATTTACCGAGTCATCGTTGAACTCTTCTCCAGCCACCAGCATTTCTTCGAGCACGTATGGATGACTACGCGTTGCGCCTTGACCAAAGATCATCAAATTGCGCGTCATAATATTTGCGCCCTCCACCGTGATGGCAATCGGTATTGAGCTATACGCGTCAGCTACATAGTTTTTAGGCCCCATCATGATCGCCTTACCACCATGAATATCCATCGCATCAATCGTGCATTGACGCGCCATCTCAGTAAGATGGTATTTTAGTATTGCCGAGGCAACACTCGGTTTTTCACCATAGGACAGCGATTGCGCCGTATGTAGCCTAGCAGCGTTAACAATGTAGGTTAACCCAGCCATTCTCGCCAAGGGTTTCTGCACGCCTTCAAATCGGTTGATGGGTAAGCCAAATTGCTGACGCAAGGCAGCATAGGCTGACGTACCGAGCAACATGTGCTTTGCTATAGAATTACTGACACTCGGTAAGGTGATACACCGACCCACCGATAAACAATTAACCAGCATAGTCCAACCCTTACCGGCCATTTCTGGCCCGCCGATGATCGCATCTAACGGCACAAATACGCCCTTCCCTTGAATCGGCCCATTTAAAAATGCGTCGCCAATCGGTTTATGGCGTCTGCCAATCTTCACGCCCTTTGTTTCTCTGGGGATAAGCGCACAAGTAATCCCATACTCTTCAACTTCTCCGATTAAGTGATCTGGGTCTTCTAACCTAAATGCCAGCCCGATCAAGGTCGCCACCGGCGCCAAGGTAATATAACGCTTGTTAAATGTGAGTTTAATGCCCAATACGGTTTTGCCCTTAAGTCGTTTTTTACAGACTATACCCGTATCAGGCAGCGAGGTTGCATCTGAACCAGCGAGTGGGCCGGTTAGTGCAAAACAAGGTAAGTCTTCTCCACTTGCTAGCCTTGGAAGATAGTAGTCCTTTTGTTCCTCAGTCCCATATTTAATCAGCAGCTCTCCTGGCCCTAAGGAGTTAGGTACGCTGACATAATTAGAAACACAACCACCAGTGGAGGCCAAAATAGTGATGATTTCTGTTTGCGCCATGCCTGAAAACTCTAGACCACCATAGGCCTTAGGGATAATCATTCCCAAGAATCCGTATTCTTTGATAAAGGCAACTACTTCGTCAGGGATCACCGTAGTGCGATGGTTAATATCCCAGTTATCCACCATAGAACATAAGGTTCTTAGTGGGCCGTCCATAAAAGCTTGCTCCTCTTCGGTATAGCTAGGCTTGGGCAACGAAAGTAATTTCTCCCATTTAGGTTTGCCGCTAAATAGTTCGCCATCCCACCAAACTGTGCCTGCATCAATCGCTTCTTTCTCTGTTTGCGATATCGCTGGCAACGCCTTCTTATACCAAGCAAAGAGCGGTTTACTTAATTTTGGCACGCGCCATTTATCCATTGACAGAAAAAATAACAGCGAAGCTACCAACAGCAGAATAAGCGTCAACAAAAAGCCTCCACTAAATAATAATGACACCAACACTGTCCCCGCTGCAATCATAGCGCTCAGGCTCAAAGTCCATCTCCGGTAGCTCGCTGTCATTAGTGAGCCAATGGCTAAAAGCGCGATGAGCAAAGTATTCATAAGTTGATAATATCTTTTATGGGAGAAGTGATTGTATCACTACAATGTTAGCATTAATACGAACGCTCGTTTTATTTTTATGCTATTGGATACTGTAACTTCAGGTATGGACTTTTATATTAGATAGAGCAGTATGGCCTTTTCCCCCCAGGGGGAATTTTTCCGAATTTTTGATTTATTCAAATTTTCTATCTTGGTGTCTTGTAAGTTGAGCCATTTGTGCGTTCCCTGTTTTAAGCAATTAACATACTGGAGACACCCAAATGACCCAATCAAACAATAACGTATTTGACGTAATAGTGGAACACACATCTCAGAAGGCCCCGATGCCATGCGCCCCGTGCTCACCGCACTGCTCAATGAGGCGATGAAGATTGAAAGAGAGCCGTTTCCAGGCGCATCACACTATGAGCATAGTCAAGACCGGCCAGGGTTTGCCCATGGCTACCAGGATAAGCGTATCGATACACAAGCCGGTACGCTCAATCTGCGTATCCCAAAGACCGCTCAACACGTTGATGAACCTTTTTACCCTCAATCGCCAGAACGCGGCTTACGCAGCCAACGTGCGATGATGCTGACCGTTGCTGAAATGTACGTGACGGGCGTTAGCACGCGCCGAGTCGAAAAAGTCATGCAGAGCATGGGTATTGAAAGCATCTCCTCTACACCGGTCTCACGGGCTAACCAGAGCATGGATGAGGCGTTAAAAGTCTGGCGTGATCGTCCGTTGGGTAAAGTCTCTTACCTAATCCTTGATGCGCGTTATGAAAAGGTGGGTGAGGGCCACCAAGTGATTGATATGGCGGTGTTGAGTGCGGTGGGTGTATTGCCTTGTGGACGGCGTTGCGTATTAGGAACGGCAATGGCGCTTAATGAAGCCGAGGTTAACTGGCGAGCGTTCCTCAAAGGCTTGGTTGACCGGGGCATACATGGTATTGAGTTTATTGTCAGTGATGATCACCGTGGCTTAAAAGCCGCTAGAAAGGCAGTGTTCCCAGGTATACCTTGGCAGCGTTGCCAGTTTCATCTGGCGCAGAATGCAATGCATCATGCCCCCAATCACAAGATCAAGCAACGCATTAGTGGTGAGCTGCGTAGTGTTTGGAATGCACCCAATATGGCAGCTGCTCAGGTTAATCTAAAAGTCCTTGTGAGCCAGTACCAGGAAAAGCATGCTCACTTGGCGCAGTGGCTAGAAAACAATGTGCCTGAAGGGTTAAATGTGTTTGCCTTGCCAGATAGACACCAAAAGAAAATGCGAAGCTCCAACCGCATTGAACGGACGGTTCAACAAGAACTTAAGCGGCGAACCCGCTTGGTCAGAGTCTTTCCTAACCGAGAGGCTTGGTTACGATTAGTCAGTGCCATTCTGATTGAAATTGACGACGAATGGGCTAATGCTAATCATCGATATATCGTGTGGAACGACAATGAGTCAACTTGCTAGACAAAAAGTCCATACCCAATGTTGCGTAATCGGATGCTTTCGCTGCGAAAACTTGTTATAGTCTGTAATCCATAAATAGGAGTTGATGGTTCGCTTACTATATCGCCTAACCGCCATATAGTTCACAAGATCATTCAAAAATGGCGACGAGGTTTTCAAAGCTTGCAATTTTTCCATTAAGCAGGATAATATCCTACTATATTGATATTCGTCAAATCTGAATATATATAGTTTATTAACGAATAAGGATAAGTCGCCGCGCAGCCGCGACT
The DNA here is from genome assembly GCA_965237485.1 of Candidatus Poriferihabitaceae bacterium. Lineage (GTDB taxonomy): Bacteria > Pseudomonadota > Gammaproteobacteria > Arenicellales > Poriferihabitantaceae > JAAELZ01. The sequence continues at coordinate 720,996 of CBDEFQ010000009.1, forward strand.
TTATCCAATTGTTGAACAAGCCCGGGGGTTACCTCTATTAAGTAAATATATCCGCTACTGGTCCTTGTGACTTTAAGCGTTCAGGGTTTCGCTTAAGATTGCAGGCGAGTGGGCGTCTCACTCGCCGAGTGATGGTACTTTCTTATTGCATAAAGCTGGGGTCCTCCGTATTAAGTGACTTTAGTGAGCTTGTTGGATCTAAGCAATTAACCTGATTCGAAGCGACGGCGACAAAAGCCAATGATAACCAGAGGCGTGGCGCAGTGCTTGCAACGCCAAATTGGTCTTTGTCGTTTTGGCCTGATTGGTCCGGACGGTACAACCACCTGCAAGGCCCATTGCACTCGCTTTAAGGTTTGTTTGGCGTTGCCGTGCACAAAACCGTAATCGCGCACCCGGCGAAACCCCTTTGGTAGAACGTGTTGCAAAACCAATGCAATGAACGCCTTTGAGTCGAGGCAGCGGGTGCGGGATTTGCCTTTGTTGTCCTGATAACGAAAGGTGATTTGACCATCGCGATCACTGAGAATATTGTTCTCACTAATAACCCCGCGATACAGATACCGCGAGAGATATTTAAACGCCGGTAAGCCTTTGCCAATCTGCTTGCAGTGCACGATCCAGTGTTTTGGGGTGCAGGGAAGATCAAGATCGGCTGCTCGCAAAGCCCGTAGTAGCCGAGCACGGAACACGCAGGCAAGCGCCTTGCCATTGAACAAGTAGTTGCCGGGCTTGGATTGCCACAACGCTTTGTCCTTTGATAAGCCCCCATTGGGAAACACCACATGCACATGCGGGTGGTAATCGAGCTTGCGAGTATGGGTGTGTAAAACGGTGCTAAAGCCAATGTGCTCTGCACACTTAATATCGTTCTTGGCGAAGGTTTTAAGCGTACTGGCGGCGCAATCCATGAGTGCGTCATACACGGTTTTGGAATGGTGCTTGGCTATACGACGCAGTTCATAAGGCAAGGTAAAGGTCACCATAAAGTAATCACAAGGCAATAATTTTGTGCTCTGGCGATCCAGCCATTCACTGCTGGCATGATTCAGACAGCGAGGGCAACTGCGGTGGCCACAGGAGCGCGGGTGGTTTTGTGATTCATTGCACTGGCCACAATGCGTAAGCATAAGACCATATTGGGCCGTGCGGCACCCGCTAATGGCGTTGGCGGCGCTGCGCTCTGCGCCGCCCAACAGGCACAAAGCATCGGGATGGCGGTTTAGTATCGAGGCGAGTTCCATTAGGCGATCACCTCAAAGTCCAAGCCATCAATCAAGGTGTTTATCCGCGAGCCGGTGTTGCGTTGCACCACGTCGGTGAGTTGCGTGTAAAGCACCGTTGTCTTGGGACATTCATGGCCCATCTCGCGCTGGATGGCGCGCAAGTGAACGCCTGACTCGACCAAGTGTGCGCCATAGCAGTGGCGAAAGGTGTGAATGGTAACGCGCTTATGAATGCCGCAACTTTTGACGATGACCTTAACCGATTTTTGCAAGCCGCCGCGGTCCATCGGTGCGCTGGCTGAGCGGCGAAGTTGGTTGGTTTTTCCCTGAGGAAATAGCCATTTAGGGTTACGATGACTGGCCCAATAAGTGCGCAATAAATCGAGCGTTCGATCAGGCAAAAATACAAACCGATCTTTACGACCTTTGCCGCAACGTACATGCACTTTATGGCGAGCACTGTCGATGTCAGCAATGGTCAGGTTGAGCACCTCGCTCAAGCGCAGCCCCATGCTGTACACGCACAAAAGATAAGTTTGGTAACGCGCTTCGCGTGTCTGGTTGATGACGCGGCCCACTTCCTCCGTCGACAGAATATCAGGCAGAGTTTGAACCCTAGGCGGTTTTACAATCTCTATCCACTGCCAAGATTTGTTGAGAATGTAGCGATAAAAGAATTGCAGGCCGTTACGGTCGAGTTTTACCGTAGACCAGGAATGGCTGTGCACCAGAGACAAGAAGTAGTCCCGTAATTGTTGTTGGCTGAGCTGGTCGGGACAACAATCAAAGAACGCCGACACTCGGCGCACAGCTCGCGAATAGCTATCTATAGTTGCGTCGGCTTTGCCTTGCAGGCGAAGTACGTTAATATGTTGTTGGTAAAGAGAGTCAAAACGAGTTTGATCTGATGAGTTCATTATTTATTCCTATAAAACACACACTCAACATTGAGGGTGATAGGAATAGTGTGCTCGTTGTTGGCTCTCTTTGCCGCTTAGCGGCTTCGTTCAACAATATGTTATATGTTGCAATGCTATTTAAATATAAATTCATAAAACTATCGCGCATCCCGATAATAATGTTATGTAGGACAACGTCCTTCATAACGTACTGTTAGTTGCTGAAAGGAGAGATCATGAGAGACTGCAGCATAACTACTGTGCTCGATAATACGGCGTTAAAAAGGGGCTCAAAATGCTCATTTATAGTTATAAACTGCGCTTTTTCGCCCCTTTTTGCCTTGTCTTATCTTCGCTCGCGACGTTATGCTGCGGTCTCCATGAAACATAATACTTATAGTTTTTGGGTTTTTAATATTATGTCCTTCATTAGCTTTTGCGGACTGGGAGCTATATGAAGAAACTAATGTAAAAGACACTATCAGTGGAACAATTAAAAAAGACACAGTCATAGAGATGAAGTCTGGTGCTATATATCAAGTTCATGATCGTGTAAGAATGAGAGTCAGGGAGCGGAAACCTGATGCCCTTGTTTTACAAGACGGAAAGTATTATAAACTGATTATTGACGGCTTTGATGAACCTCTAATATGTATTCAGCTTGTAAAGCCGAGAAGATCATTATCACCAAGTACAGTTACCTCCAACTCTGATGTGATTAACACATATATTCAGGATGAATTTGAAGGTTGGGAAGGGGAAACCGTCTTTAAATTTGATAATGGACAAATTTGGCAACAATCCAGTTATGCTTACATGTATCACTATGCTTATCACCCTAAAGTAATGATTATAAAAATTAGCGGCTCATGGAAAATGAAAGTTGAAGGTGTGGACGAAATGATTGATGTTATGCGTCTTAAATAGTGCAACTAACAAGTTGCTGCATCGGAAAAACTACTCGCTGGTGCTCGTATTTTTCCGCTGAGCAAGGCGTTAGCTGCAAAAAGGAGAATGAATATGAATCAAACGGCTGAGGGGTTTAAGAAATCCGACACACTTACAAAGTGGGTGAAGTATTTTTTGTACATACAAATAGCTGTAGCGGCGATTTCTATGGCATCTAATTTCATGGAGTATCAACTGCTTTTTGATTATCAGAACGGTGTGTACACATCTCAAGAAAAAGCTGTTGCAGATGATGAAGCGAATGACCAACGACAACAACTAATAGCTATTGCTTCACTGCTGTCCCGTTAACTTTCACAGCAACGAAAATTGATTAGGGTTAAGGTTTGGGTGATGCATCGGGTCCCCTCGCAACAGTGCCATTAAATCACGTTTTTCAAACAAATTAAGCTGCAATACCCTCAATATTTGTTGCATCGTTTTGCCCGCCTTCGACTGCAATTTGATGAACATCAGTATTAGGTAAATACATAACGCAATCCATATTTGGGTCAATACTGCGTTCTTGCTGGTGCCGATAAATGACTTCACCTTTAAGTTCTGCTTGATCCACTTGAAGAATAATTCCACCTGCCATCTGGCTTTATAAATATCGGCGATAGTTTGAGCACTGAGCTTAAAGTGGTTGGTTAAAAACACATAATGCTTGCCTGTAGTGGCATCGCGATAACCAATACGGCGTAATCGAATCGAACACTCCTTTGCTGCTTTGACCCCCGTGAATTCAATCGTTTGATCACTGCTAAGTCCCGTTCCCTTGCGTACACTATGTCGCTTGATAAGGCGGTATGCAGCATTCTTCTTTAATCGTGTGACAAAGTATATTCCCTTGTCATTCAATTGCTTATACCAGGCATAGTCGTTGTATCCACGGTCAATAACTACAATGCTGCCTTTCGGGAAAGCTACTTTCCTGCCTGCAGTAACATCAGCACATTTACCCTCGGTGATATTAACAAACTCAGGTAAGTAACCATCATGATTCAGGCCTACATGCAGTTTGATTGCCCCTTTAGTTGATCGAAAGTCTGCCCATGGGAAAACCGATAAGCACAGATCAATGGTAGATGAGTCCAGCGAATACAGGGGATTCTTGAAACGAAAGTTATGCCCTGGCGTTTTGCTCTGACAGCGCTTGAGTAATTGAGAGAATAGCACTTCGGGCTTGTCGGATAATTAATAGAATACGTGAGATAATATGGGCTGATTCTAGTCAGCCTGCAATTTTGAGCAAACGTCATCAAAGCCAACTGTTCCTAACCTTAGATTCTCTGGTTAGCTCTGAACATCCCTACCGTAAACTCGATGAGCTATTATGTTTTGGTGCATTGAGTAAACCCTTCTCTAAAATATATGCCACCCGTGGCCCTAAAGGCCGAGGTGTTGAGTTCGGCTTACGTGCCTTGGTGCTTCAGTTCATGGAAGATTTAAGTGATAGAGAAATGGAGCGATACTTATCAGAGAATCTGGTCGCTAAGTGGTTTTGTGATTCAGGACTGGAACAGAGCACTCCTGATCATAGTTACTTTGGTGATTTTCGCTCACGCATTGGAACCAGGGGTATGATGAATTTATTTGACCGTGTTCGGAGCGGGTTAGTTTCAATGGGCTTAGTACGAGAAGTATTCACATTTGTCGATGCCAGCCAGTTGGTCAGTAAGCTAACCACTTGGGATGATAGAGATAAGGCGATAAAGATGGGATTAGAGGAGTTCAACAATAAGACAGTTGATAAAGTTGCGGCGGACAAGCAAGCACGGTTTGGGTGCAAGGGAAATAGCAAATATTGGTATGGTTACAAAGAGCATGCATCAGTGGATATGCAAAGTGGCTTGATCAATAAAATAGCGGCCACCTCGGCTGAGGTAACGGATGCAAGCGGCTTGAAGCATGTTTGCCCTAAGTCGGGCGCTGTTTATGCGGACAAGGGTTATTGCGTGAGCCCGGCCAAAACCACGCTCAGGCGCAACGGTTGCCATGATGCAACAATCAAGAAGAACAATATGCATGGCAAGAATAGAGACAAAGACCGTTGGATTAGCAAAATTCGTTCACCATATGAGCGAGTGTTTGCTCATCGCAATAAGCGAGTTCGTTATAAAGGGTTGGCTAAAGTCCAGTTCCAAGTTGGAATCAGGGGCTTATGTTTTAACCTTAAGCGATTAATGGCATTGGGAGTTGAACGAGTTGAATTGGTGCCGGCCTAGGGATAGATCCGTCTATTGGTGGCAAAATGGCTGCTAATAGACGGTTTATTGCACAAAAAACGCGTTGCTGAGCAAACTAAAAGCGACTTCGGCGAAAACCCTGTTTGAAATTGTATTAACCGACGAGCCCATCAATTATTCATTAAAACCTATCAAGACAAGTATCCAAAAGCCACACAGTGCTTGGAAAAAGATCGCGAAGAGTTAATGACGTTCTACTCGTTCCCTGCCAAGCACTGGATGAGCATACGTACTACGAATCCAATTGAATCAACATTCGCGACTATCCGACACCGTACCAAACGATGCAAGGGATGTCTTAGCCGTGATGGCATGTTAAGTATGATGTTCAAGCTGGGTCAGTGCGCAGAGAAAAAGTGGAACCGAATACGCGGGTTCGCCTATCTAGCAAAAGTGATTCAAGGGGTTCCATTTAAAGATGGAATAGAGCAAACTAATGACTACTCAGATCAAACCGAGGCCGCTTGAAGAAAATGCCTCATACACCAGATTCGGGCATAACTCGTCTAGGTACGTGGACTCGCCAAACTTTCGTCTGACTACCATCCTAACGCCGTCGGAGGCTACATCACATCCCGTGGATTGATTGGCGCAATCGCTCTTGTTCTTAAAGTTTATTGATTATGTTCTCTACCTCTGAATTAGTTCTTCCTAGTTTGGCTTATATCTGAGTTTTGTCGCCCCTCATTATGCGGGCACTCGCGATAATCGTTGTTTCGGGTCTACCGGCACCAGCACCACTTCGCGCGATATCTCCCATATTGTTGCTATCATCTCGCGAGCTATTGCCGTTACCACCACATTTCGATGCTTTCCTCGATTCAGCAATCGATGATAGCGACGGCACAACCGATGCTGCGACTTCCATGCAATATCAATAATCTCCTTGGGTAACCCTTCTTGGCACTTTTGCAGTTCGGTCGAGATATTCGCTGCAAAGCGATAACTGTGCGCTCCTTCTACCAATAAGCGACGCGCTCGTGAATTTCCACATTTGGTGATACGCCCTTGACGGCGATGTTCTCCTGAACTCGATTCGCTCGGCACCAAACCCAAATAACTCATCAGCTTTCTTGGGTGATCAAATCGCTTTAGATCTCCAAGCTCCGCAACTACGCCCAAGGCCGTCAATATACGCACTCCCCGCATTGATTGAAGCGCCTTAACTACCGGGTAATAACGCCAACTTTTTACCTGATGCGATAACTCGTTATCTAACCGATCAACTCGATCTGTGCGCTCCGTTACCGTTTGAATATATTCTTGCAACACGATCTGTTGGCACGGCTGCGGTAACACCAACTCTGTTAACCAAAATTTTTCGAGTTTTTCAACAGAATAGAGAAGTGGACCCGCTTTTTAGGACAGATGGCTTAGGAGTTATTTTCAGCTGATTAAGCAGCCAATTTCAGGCCGCGACATGGATCATACATCATGTCAGGGACCATGCCCAATGTTTGATGTTTACGCTCTTGGTTGTAATAGTTTATCCAGGAGCCAATGCCGTCTTTTGCCTCTTTCATCGATTGGTAGGCTTGCAAATAGACTTCCTCATATTTCACGCTGCGCCATAAGCGCTCAACAAATACATTGTCACGCCAAGCACCTTTGCCATCCATGCTGATGCGAATACCATTGTCTTTGAGTACACCGGTAAACGCCTCACTGGTAAATTGCGCACCTTGATCGCTGTTAAAGATATCAGGCTTGCCGTAGTAATGCAGTGCCTCTTCCAAAGCATCTACGCAGAATGCGCTATCCATGCTGTTGCTAAGCCGCCATGACAGCACTTTACGAGAATACCAATCCATCACAACGGTAAGATAAGCAAAGCCCTTAGGCATCGGGATATAAGTTATATCGGTACACCAAGCTTGATTGGGTTGATTGATGGCCAACCCACCTAGCAGATAAGGATAAATCTTGTGCCCCGCCTTCTTCTTGCTGGTGTTAGGCCTAGGATAGATGGCTTTAATGCCCATCTTACGCATTAAGCGTCGCACATGTTTACGGTCAACTCGGTGGCCTACATCTTGCAACACATCACGAATGCGTCTACTGCCAAGAAAGGGCCGATTGAGGTGAATGCGATCAATCAGATGCATCAGTTCCAAGTCATCCTCATTAGCAGGTGAGGTTTTGTAATAAACATGGGAACGATGAATCTTCAACAATTTACACTGACGAACTAACGATAGTTTATTGCTTTTATTAATCATAGTTTTGCGCTCAGGTCTGTTTAACGACCGAGCGCTTTTGATAAAAAATCGTTTTCCATGGTGATTTCACCGATCTTTGCCTGTAATGATTTAATCTCTGATTCTCGGTTTGGAGATAAGCCTGTGCCTGATGCAAAGACTTCAGCTGAGCTATCGAGCAATTGTTTCTTCCACTTGACGATAAGATTTGCATTGATGTCATAACGACTAGCAAGATTGCTTAATGTTTCATCACCTTTGATTGCTGCAAGAGCAACTTTGGCTTTGAATGGTGGGGCATGGTTTCTACGCTTTTTACTCATTTTCTGTTCCTCGTTTTGAACAATTATAAAACAGAAAATAACTCCTTATTTTGGCCTTCAACCTGTCCTAATCATGGGGTCCACTTCATAGATCAATGGCAGCCGTTCAAAATTGAGTTATAACGAATAAGGATAAGTCGCCGCGCAGCCGCGACTTTATCCAATTGTTGAACAAGCCCGGGGGGTTACCTCTATTAAGTAAATATATCCGCTACTGGTCCTTGTGACTTTAAGCGTTCAGGGTTTCGCTTAAGATTGCAGGCGAGTGGGCGTCTCACTCGCCGAGTGATGGTACTTTCTTATTGCATAAAGCTGGGGTCCTCCGTATTAAGTGACTTTAGTGAGCTTGTTGGATCTAAGCAATTAACCTGATTCGAAGCGACGGCGACAAAAGCCAATGATAACCAGAGGCGTGGCGCAGTGCTTGCAACGCCAAATTGGTCTTTGTCGTTTTGGCCTGATTGGTCCGGACGGTACAACCACCTGCAAGGCCCATTGCACTCGCTTTAAGGTTTGTTTGGCGTTGCCGTGCACAAAACCGTAATCGCGCACCCGGCGAAACCCCTTTGGTAGAACGTGTTGCAAAACCAATGCAATGAACGCCTTTGAGTCGAGGCAGCGGGTGCGGGATTTGCCTTTGTTGTCCTGATAACGAAAGGTGATTTGACCATCGCGATCACTGAGAATATTGTTCTCACTAATAACCCCGCGATACAGATACCGCGAGAGATATTTAAACGCCGGTAAGCCTTTGCCAATCTGCTTGCAGTGCACGATCCAGTGTTTTGGGGTGCAGGGAAGATCAAGATCGGCTGCTCGCAAAGCCCGTAGTAGCCGAGCACGGAACACGCAGGCAAGCGCCTTGCCATTGAACAAGTAGTTGCCGGGCTTGGATTGCCACAACGCTTTGTCCTTTGATAAGCCCCCATTGGGAAACACCACATGCACATGCGGGTGGTAATCGAGCTTGCGAGTATGGGTGTGTAAAACGGTGCTAAAGCCAATGTGCTCTGCACACTTAATATCGTTCTTGGCGAAGGTTTTAAGCGTACTGGCGGCGCAATCCATGAGTGCGTCATACACGGTTTTGGAATGGTGCTTGGCTATACGACGCAGTTCATAAGGCAAGGTAAAGGTCACCATAAAGTAATCACAAGGCAATAATTTTGTGCTCTGGCGATCCAGCCATTCACTGCTGGCATGATTCAGACAGCGAGGGCAACTGCGGTGGCCACAGGAGCGCGGGTGGTTTTGTGATTCATTGCACTGGCCACAATGCGTAAGCATAAGACCATATTGGGCCGTGCGGCACCCGCTAATGGCGTTGGCGGCGCTGCGCTCTGCGCCGCCCAACAGGCACAAAGCATCGGGATGGCGGTTTAGTATCGAGGCGAGTTCCATTAGGCGATCACCTCAAAGTCCAAGCCATCAATCAAGGTGTTTATCCGCGAGCCGGTGTTGCGTTGCACCACGTCGGTGAGTTGCGTGTAAAGCACCGTTGTCTTGGGACATTCATGGCCCATCTCGCGCTGGATGGCGCGCAAGTGAACGCCTGACTCGACCAAGTGTGCGCCATAGCAGTGGCGAAAGGTGTGAATGGTAACGCGCTTATGAATGCCGCAACTTTTGACGATGACCTTAACCGATTTTTGCAAGCCGCCGCGGTCCATCGGTGCGCTGGCTGAGCGGCGAAGTTGGTTGGTTTTTCCCTGAGGAAATAGCCATTTAGGGTTACGATGACTGGCCCAATAAGTGCGCAATAAATCGAGCGTTCGATCAGGCAAAAATACAAACCGATCTTTACGACCTTTGCCGCAACGTACATGCACTTTATGGCGAGCACTGTCGATGTCAGCAATGGTCAGGTTGAGCGCCTCGCTCAAGCGCAGCCCCATGCTGTACACGCACAAAAGATAAGTTTGGTAACGCGCTTCGCGTGTCTGGTTGATGACGCGGCCCACTTCCTCCGTCGACAGAATATCAGGCAGAGTTTGAACCCTAGGCGGTTTTACAATCTCTATCCACTGCCAAGATTTGTTGAGAATGTAGCGATAAAAGAATTGCAGGCCGTTACGGTCGAGTTTTACCGTAGACCAGGAATGGCTGTGCACCAGAGACAAGAAGTAGTCCCGTAATTGTTGTTGGCTGAGCTGGTCGGGACAACAATCAAAGAACGCCGACACTCGGCGCACAGCTCGCGAATAGCTATCTATAGTTGCGTCGGCTTTGCCTTGCAGGCGAAGTACGTTAATATGTTGTTGGTAAAGAGAGTCAAAACGAGTTTGATCTGATGAGTTCATTATTTATTCCTATAAAACACACACTCAACATTGAGGGTGATAGGAATAGTGTGCTCGTTGTTGGCTCTCTTTGCCGCTTAGCGGCTTCGTTCAACAAAGCAATTAAAACGCTCGCCATGCTCGCTGGGGCCTCCGCAAGCTACGCATGCTCCGGCCCCTTATTGCGACGTTGTGCGTCAGCGGGAAGATAGGTTCTAGCAAACTAAAGAAAGATGACAAACAGTAGAGAATTAATTAATTCAACGCTGGCACCTGTCAAAAATGCCAGAGCACAACTTTAACTAAGGATTAGATTTTATGGTATCAAAAAGTAAATTTTTATTAAACACACACAGTGGCGGTGGAATCAATAAGAAACGTCGCATGCTTGCCAAAGCGGGATGGATAACCCCTACTATTTCAGTAGTGATGTTACCAGCTCATGCAGAAACAAGTCTTACCACCATTGTGTCATCTACCACCACTTCGCCACCTTCCACTACCCCGGAGCCAGAGCCAATTGAATTAACTATAAGCACTTTTTTCGATACTAGTGTACTTCAAATTGATCAAACAACAACTGTAAATATAATAATCACTAACATTGCTACCCAACCAACCAACAGCGAAGTTCAAGTTGTTGTGACAGCGCCTGCAGATAATATTGCTAGTTTTGGTCTTAGGATACCAAGTGGATGGTCAATTTCTACTACTGGAGGCATATCAAATTTACGTTCAAATAATATTATTAATCCTGGAGAAAATGTAGTTTTCGATGCGGACATTACGGCAATAGGAACATCATCAAGCACTGGGCAGATGATAGCAACAATCACCGACGGAGCGGGTGGCGATATCAGGACCGATAATAATCAGTCCCAGTACACGTTTTCAATTGTCGGCTAGGGGAATTACTTGGCGAAGTAAGCCAAAAAGGAATTCGGGAGCATGATATTTAATTGGTCGGGCCTGAACAATAGCTCTACTTGCAGTTTCTCGGTTTAAACAATCTATAAATTTTAGGGACTTAAATCAGACCCATGATGGGCAATAAACAGACTTCACACAGATACAAACTCGGTTTGCATCCTGCAAATAAAGGCTGCTAGTCCATTTGTGGGCGTATAGCAGCCGTCATTTTATCAGTAGAACTTGGAAACCCTCAGCACAAACTAAAACAGAGGGTACGAGCTCTACTCCTTATGATGGTTATCGCCGAAATACATGATGTGGCGGTCCATATCAGCGACCATTTCCGGCGTTAATTTCAAAGTACCCGTATCCAGTAACGTATGACTCGGTTGCTTTTTAGTCCACTCCTCCGCTGAACCTAGAGTGGTCAATGTGATAGACGCGCCCTTGGTGAGGTAGTGCTCAGGGATAACAACATGAGGCTTGATGCGGTTTACAATATCCTTCGCCTGCTCATAACTCAATATATGCTGCGAAGAATCTACTGGCAACACCAACACATCAATATCACTCAGGCCTGCCCAAACGTGGTCACTGGGGTTAGGCCGGTTGTCGCCCCACACCGCTATTCTTAGACCACCAGTTTCCAACAGATAAATATTGTTATCTAGATGATGATAGTTGTCAGGCTCGCATTGTGGCTGGCCAAATTCGGGCATGGCATCGGTCCACTTGTACCAACCTGGCGCCTCGCAGGTGTGCTTGTCAGCTAAGCCTGTCACTCTGACATCAGAAAATTGATATTGACCACTCATTCGGTCGAGGATCATTTGCCCATTGGGTCGCTCGGTGGCGTCGTGGTCAAAGTGGGCGTGAGTTGACAGAATTGTGTCCACCTCAATTTCGGGAAACTCTTCTGGAAACCAAACGCCCCAGTATCCAGACGGGTCATTTCTCCAAGGGTCAAATAGCATTGTAAGCCCGCCAGGTGAGGTCATTTTAAAAGCCGCATGACCATAAAAATCTATGGTAACTTCGCCTGCTATAGTGGGGTCTGACGCACCGGCTTTTTGCTTAGCAATAATTTCATTATTATTTTTTACTTGTTTCCATGCTGTAGGTCCGGCATTGATCGTGCTGCTTAGAAAGCCTAAGCATAAGACACCTGAAATAAGTATTGCGGTTAGCGGTCGTTTGATTATTGAGAGCATTTTATTTTCCTCATACTGTGGTTTGATACTTCCTAACGTTGAATGTCAGGCACTAGAACTTCTATGAATCGACGGTACGATAGAATAGCAAACTACGGCGGCGCGACGTATATTGAAAATTTAGGAGGGTAATAGGGGGAAACCCCCCCTATTTTAAGTAATGACTAACAAAGCGCGACCAAGTGTAAAGCCAAGGCTGGTAGATTTTAATTCAGCTTCGAAGTCAAATGGATATTGAGGTTGGTCGAGCGGTTCGAAATCCCCATTTTTTTTCTGATATTTGAGCGGTGATAATCGATAGTCGAAGTGGCCGTGTTCAAAAAATTTGCAATCTCTTTGGTCTTTTTACCTTGGCGTATTAAATTGGCCACCTGAACTTCCGCGGGAGTCAGATTGCTAAAAGCATGTATCAACTCACTGGAAAACGACGACGTGATATCCTGCAAGCCAGATTCAACCAAATCGAGATAGTGTTTTTTCTTGACGTTATCCTTGCACTTCCTAGCCCTGTGTAAATTCGGAATAATCAATTCATTAAGGTTTACGAGTATAGACGCTTCAATTTCTTTTTTTGTTAATTCGTATTCCCGCAGCAATACTTTAAGCGCTGTGTTCACTTCCTCTAAGCGTTGGGTCCGACTGATTACCTGGGCCTCTAGCTTCTTTTTAATATTGGTAAGCTCCCGCCCAGCTCGCTTTCTGTCCGCAATCTCTACTAACAACTTTAAATCGTTTTCGACTACCTTTTTAAACTGAGCGATTAATTTCTTGCATTCGATGGCGCGGTTGTCGGGGGTTAGGTCGAGCACGCATATCGTGCCAAATGGCTCGCCGTCTGGCCACAAAAGAGGAAATCCAAGGTAGAAAGTCATACCCAATTCAATATCTGGATTGCTGTCCCAGTCGGGGTCCTTAAGGGCATCGGGCACTAATAAAGAATCCCCCCGCCTGATCACCTCTTCACAATAGAGCCCAGAGCCAACAAGCCTACATTGTTCACCCGGTTTCCAAGCGTTACCTTCAGTGTTGCTGGCCACTACGACACGAATCTCGGCGGTGGATTCAACGCGCATAATCAGTCCGGCGGGAGTACTAGCTAGACTCGCCATAAGATCGACAACTCGTTGCCAGTTTCTCAGAGTATCCTGTGGAATCCCGGGTTTCACATCCATCTTAATATCTTCTTGACCATCAGGGACGCCTAAATATAGCAGTATTTGGACATCAGTGTCGAAACGCACTTTAGATTCCAAGTCTCGCTTAAGGAATTAGGAATTAGGAATTAGGAATTAGGAATTAGGAATTAGGAATTAGGAATTAGGAATTAGGAATTAGGAATTAGGAATTAGGAATTAGGAATTAGGAATTAGGAATTAGGAATTAGGAATTAGGAATTAGGAATTAGGAATTAGGAATTAGGAATTAGGAATTAGGAATTAGAAAATAGAAGTTTGAGGTGGTTTGAGGGATATGCAGTTTTCATCTGATAATCAAATCATAATGCTCGATCAAAACTTCGCAATTGTATCGCTTGCATAACATGCAATTGTTCTATGTCCTCTGCCCCTGCTAAATCTGCTATTGTTCGAGGCAGCTTTAAAATTCGGTGATAACTTCGCGCGCTCAGCCCTAAGCGTTCTATTGCTGAGTTTAAAATCTGGTTTGAACTATCATCTAATTTACAAAATACTTCTATCTGCTTAACCGAAAGCGTTGAATTTAAACAATTTTGTCGCCCTAGTTGAAGCTTCCTAGCTTTCAAAACATTAGCCCTAACTGTTGCAGTTGAAGGCTCTAAATCTGCTGGGGCGCCCAATACTTCCTGTGGAACCCTAGGCACTTCAACGTGCATATCTATGCGATCAAGCAGCGGGCCGGAGATTTTTGATCGGTACTGAGTTACTTGCGCAGGCGTGCAGGTGCAACGTTCTGGGAATTGGGAATCTCCGTAAAAGCCGTCCTTACGCCGTTGCGTTGCCATGTTGTAGTTCATGTAAAATCAAACACTTACGTATTTCACGCTACTATCCAGAGCCATTAAATAGCTTTGGAGACCATATTCGGGCTAAACGGCTTGAATTGAGTCTATTGCAAAAAGACATAGCTAAGCTACTCAACGTTGCTACTGCTACCATCGTAAATTGGGAAAAGAACAAAAGAAAACCACCATTAAAGAGTTACAAAAATATATCACTGCTGTCCCGTTAACACTAAAGAAACAGGCCTGATTTTCTCTCAATTTGATAAAATACGTTTAGCGATAAACCGTTGAATCAAATAGGAAAATCAGACCATGTCACATTGTAATACCGTTCTAAATCAAATACTCAAAATTGTTCCGAGACATGAATTCGAGGCACTCGCAATTCAACATCATTCGGGGCGTTCATTCCGCAGAGCGTCTCGTTGGTCACAGTTCGTGAGCCTGACTATAGCTCAATTGACTGGCCGTCATAGCTTGCGTGATATTGTTGATAATGTCAGCACTCAATCACACCGCTTGTATCATCTTGGTAGTGCCGTGTTAACGCGGTCCAATCTTTCACGCATCAATTGAGAACAAGCCTTCGAGCCTTTATGAAGTGCTATTCTCTCAATTACTCAAGCGCTGTCAGAGCAAAACGCCAGGGCATAACTTTCGTTTCAAGAATCCCCTGTATTCGCTGGACTCATCTACCATTGATCTGTGCTTATCGGTTTTCCCATGGGCAGACTTTCGATCAACTAAAGGGGCAATCAAACTGCATGTAGGCCTGAATCATGATGGTTACTTACCTGAGTTTGTTAATATCACCGAGGGTAAATGTGCTGATGTTACTGCAGGCAGGAAAGTAGCTTTCCCGAAAGGCAGCATTGTAGTTATTGACCGTGGATACAACGACTATGCCTGGTATAAGCAATTGAATGACAAGGGAATATACTTTGTCACACGATTAAAGAAGAATGCTGCATACCGCCTTATCAAGCGACATAGTGTACGCAAGGGAACGGGACTTAGCAGTGATCAAACGATT
This sequence comes from Candidatus Poriferihabitaceae bacterium, assembly GCA_965237485.1. Taxonomy (GTDB): domain Bacteria; phylum Pseudomonadota; class Gammaproteobacteria; order Arenicellales; family Poriferihabitantaceae; genus JAAELZ01. Next base: position 736,255 of record CBDEFQ010000009.1, read on the forward strand.
GAATTCACGGGGGTCAAAGCAGCAAAGGAGTGTTCGATTCGATTACGCCGTATTGGTTATCGCGATGCCACTACAGGCAAGCATTATGTGTTTTTAACCAACCACTTTAAGCTCAGTGCTCAAACTATCGCCGATATTTATAAAGCCAGATGGCAGGTGGAATTATTCTTCAAGTGGATCAAGCAGAACTTAAAGGTGAAGTCATTTATCGGCACCAGCAAGAACGCAGTATTGACCCAAATATGGATTGCGTTATGTATTTACCTAATACTGATGTTCATCAAATTGCAGTCGAAGGCGGGCAAAACGATGCAACAAATATTGAGGGTATTGCAGCTTAATTTGTTTGAAAAACGTGATTTAATGGCACTGTTGCGAGGGGACCCGATGCATCACCCAAACCTTAATCCTAATCAATTTTCGTTGCTGTGAAAGTTAACGGGACAGCAGTGATTGATCTTATAAAAGACCAGCAAAAAAATTACCCCTGTTATGTGCGTGAACTATAAGATGTAGAATAATAAGATTTAAAGAGCCAAATACGATTCGTTACGCTATTAATAGCAGTGGCTAAGTGAAATCCCTCTTTATTGTCTTACTCCAATTTCTCTGATTGAAAATCAAATCACCCTCATAGGCTGTAATCGTAGCATTTAGCATGAACTGTTCCGCATCACAACTTAATGAACTTTCTGATACTGTCTTGATCTTCCAATCTCCCCGAGACATATAGCTAATGTAAGTACTACTTGCTGTAGAACTTAGCGGGTCATTCGGTGAAATACTCCAACACTCGTCGTGCGTATGTCGTGTACGCATTCCATGGCGTGGTTCTTCGTGCTCTCCTGTGTCGTCGAACACTTTGTAATGGGTTAGGTTGTTTTGCAAATCTCTTTCAACAGTTCGTCTGTGGCTGGGTTCTTGATGACAAGCGTAAGCGGGCAGAGGGCACGGGCCTGTTGGCTCTGGAATAGTGATAGCGTGGTCTTTTAGTAGAACAGGCAATGAAATAAAACACGATTCCCCTAGATTGATCGATGCCGTTACAACTTCTGGTGGCGGCATTATCATGGGCCAGTACGCAGTTGAGATCGAGACACGAATACGGTGCCCTGCTAAGAATTTATAGCCACAGTGGTCTAACAGAACAACAACATCGGTTGCTTCGTTAGGCTGCGTGTTCATAGGAAACTCGTTGCTGTCACGATGCGCTAGGTTGAGGACGCCCCAGCTAATGCGGTGGCTAGCACCATTAGGGTGAACGTCTATAAGACGCACCGCTACATTGCCTATTGGACGGTCAATGGCGAGGTTTAACGCCATCGTTGGCCTACCTAAAATCGACAACGGCTCGTCTAATACTTCAGTCTCGAATACAAGTGAGCCGGCATCATCTACGCGTTGATCGCCCGCTAGTTCAGAATCTGGTTTCAAGCTAAAAACCTCTCCACATGCGACACCACAATCTTGAGGTGAGCAAATCGAAACTTGGATATTATTGGGCGTATCTTCACTTAATAAGCCGTTTTGATGAAGGTAGAAGCTTCGTGTCTTCACGTTATCAGTAGGCCAGTTATCTTCACCGACCCAATGACCAGATTCAAACTCTCGAAAACCACCGGGCTTTACATTTTCTGAAATATAAGCTCGATATGCTGGGAGTGATTCAATGTCTTGGTCGATTCCTTTTAACCAGTGATCCCACCACTTGATTGCTTCGGTATGAAAATCTAGCCTTGGTTTTGGCCAAGCAAAGTGAGGGTATTTATGAATCCATGGGCCATTGATTGCTTTAACTAACGCTAGTCCATTCTCTGCCATCGTTGGTGGCGCATTTATATAAGCATCTGCCCATCCACTGATAACCATCGCAGGAATTTGAATTGCGTCAAAATCTTCACCGATGGAACCGTGTTTCCAATAGTCGTCGCGGCGTTGGTGTGCAAGCCATGTTTCAAGTGGGAAGGGTTGCGTTTCAAGACGATACTTCCACATTTTTTTCCAATTGTCACCAACAAGCAATGGGTCTGGTGGCCGCGAAGCAAAACAGAGCATGGTGGATGACCAACTGAAATTGGAATAGAGGTGACAGCCGTGCTTGTAGTGAATGTCGTCATTGTAGCGATCTACGGTAGTACCGATGGCTATCACTGCTTTAAGCACCTGAGGCCTTAAAGCCGCAATCTGTAAACTGTTAAAGCCACCCCAGGATATACCCATCATACCAACCGATCCAGAACACCAAGTTTGTGACGCAATCCACTCTATTACTTCTACGCCATCGCTTAGCTCTCTAGGTGAATACTCATCGTCGTAATCGCCATCCGATTCGCCCGTTCCCGATATATCGACTCGAACGCCAACATATCCTGCTTCAGCGAAGACTGGATAATTGCTATCGTCTCTTGGTGCTGTTCCATCTCGCTTTCTGTAAGGTAGATATTCTAAGATTGCTGGGAATGCTTCATCTTCCATATTGTCAGGAAACCATAATTTGGTGCTTAGGTTTCGGCCATCTTTTAACGGAATAATTTCGTTCTCCATTTCTCTGTAACTATTCATTCTGATGGCTGCTATTTATCGGAAAACTGTAAGTATACCGCTTTCCCTTGAGGCTGATTGGCGATGTGTCTAAGCTTAATGGTCAAAAAGCAGGCTACGCTTATTTGATCAAGACTCAACAGGCCTAGCGTGATCTATTGGGTGTTGTTCTTTTTGACCCAAGCCCCTATAAATGTGGGCAAATTTGTTCTTGATGCTTTTATTTTTAGACTAGTGGATCATGCAATTGTTGAATTTCGCTTCCCACAGGGGTATAAGATACTTGTAATCTTGGTGCATAAAACAATGCATGTACCAAAATGCGTAAAAACAAACAATGGGTAAAACAAGATGTTGAAATCACTCTACTTAGACGCAGAAAAATGTACAGGCTGCTTGCAATGCGAGCTTGCATGCTCGTTCGAACACGAGTCAGTATTTAACCCAATCAAATCGAGCATCAAAGTATTTACGTTGCATGACGAAGGAAAGTTTGTGCCCTATACCTGCACGCAGTGTGATGAGGCTTGGTGTATGACGGCCTGTCCAGTAGATGCCATTAGCATTGATTTAACCACAGGCGCCAAAGTGGTCAGTATGACCGACTGCGTGGGTTGCAAAGTATGCACCATCGCCTGCCCCTTTGGCACTATCAACTATAATGTAGATACTGGAAAGGTAATAAAATGTGATTTGTGTGGCGGTGATCCGGAATGTGTTAAAGCCTGCCCAACTGAGGCAATTACTTATGTAGACGCAGAAGCAACAGGCCATTCAAGGATGCGCGAATGGGCAGTTAAAACGGATACTGCACAGAGTGCCGCTTAGGTTCATGTTTTGGATACCCTTGACCTCATATCGGTGTCTTACGGCTTATGGGAGGGAGTGCAGAATGGCGAGACCAGCTACTTAAGTGACCCAAAGTGCTATAGCTATATTCGCCTACAATTTGATGGTGACCGCCTGGTCGGTGCAAATACGCTCGGCATCACCCAAAACATTGGTGCGATTCGCGGTTTGATCCAATCACGCAAAAAACTCGGTATTTGGAAGTAAAGGCTGATGAAGAACCCACGCTTTTTTATGGATGCTTATGTGGCCCTAAGTGGAGTTCACACCTAAGCGAGACCGCAGTCACATATATAGTTTTCTGCTAACAACACGGCAATGAACCCCAAACAAAGAGAGCGTTACGACCGCCAAATCAGGCTACCTAGTGTTGGTGAAGCGGGCCAACAAATTTTTATAGGTGCCCGTGTGCTGATTGTTGGCATGGGGGGCTTAGGCTCGCCAGCAGCATTATATCTAGCTGCGGCGGGTGTTGGGAATTTGGTGATTACGGATTATGACCAAGTCGAAGAATCTAATTTGCAACGCCAAGTTATCCACACTCAAGATCGCATTGGCGAACTTAAGGTTGATTCGGCCAAGCAAGCGATATTGGCAATTAATCCGCAATGCAAGGTCACAACGCTGGCTTATGAGATGGAACTTAAAGAGTTACAACGTCAATGCGATGCAGCCGATGTGATTGTCGATTGTACCGACAATTTCCCTAGCCGTTTTGGCTTAAATAAAATGTCTTTATTGACGCAAACACCGCTGGTCTCAGGTGCAGCTATTCGCCAGGAAGGGCAAATCAGTACCTTTGACCCGAGAGTCAAGAAAAGCCCCTGTTATCAATGCTTATATAGTGATGAGGGCTTAGAAGCAGCTACCTGCGCGATGGAGGGTGTGATGGCGCCCGTGGTGGGCATCATTGGGACGATGCAAGCCCAGGAAACGCTTAACGTTTTGCTTGGTAAGCCAGCTTTGGTTGGGCGTTTGTTGCTGCTCGATGCCGCGCGGCTAGAATGGCAAGCTGTTACTTTACCAATAAACCCGGGTTGTCCGGCTTGTTCTAAGGTTTAATTTATTTGATGAACGCCACGCGGGAATTGAGTTAAGCATTCCACTCCATTGTGTGTCACTACGGTGGTTTCGCTGATCTCCATGCCCCAATCATCTAGCCACATTCCGAGCATCACATGTAAGGTCATGTTTTGTTCGATCACCGTTTGTTCTTTTGCGCGCAGGCTTACCGTGTGTTCGCCCCAGTCGGGTGAATAACCCACGCCAATGCCGTAGCCAATACGGCTTTCTTTAACCAAGCCATGCTTGTTCAACACCTGTTGCCATGCGTGGTGCACGTCGCCAGCTAGTACGCCGGGTTTTATAATTTCAAGCACCGCATCCAAACCTTCTTGCACCGCATCGGCTGTGTCAAATACAGCCTTTGAGCCTTGGCCTAATTGCACTGTACGCGCCAAACCGGCGTTATAGCGTTTACGCGTGCCACCTAACTCTAAAGCGACGGTTTGGCCATCGACGAATTTCTCGTCAGTCCACATAGGATGAGCCGTTGAGGCTGCCTCTCCTGCGAGAATAAGCGGTGATAACGCAGTGAGGTCACCACCAAAATCTTTATTGCCACCGACTTGCTTGGCAAGAATTTTAGCCATTAAATCGCACTGACGCACGCCCGGTGCAATGTTCTCATAAGCGACGGTCATTGCACCTTCTACCAAGCATGAGGCTTGGCGCATCACTTCAATTTCTGCATCGCTTTTTACTGTACGACACCAGTTCACCAATAAATCTGCATCGATCCACCGTGCATTTTTCACCCCTTCTTGCAAGCAGTGCAAGGCTTTCGGTGAGAAGAAATAACCGTCGCTTTCATAGCCAATGCGCTTACCTTCCAAACCTATATCAGTAAGCGTGCGCGCCACGGTTTGCGTAGGGTGTACGCCAGCTCGTTGCACCACACCTTCTTCGTAAGGCATGACACAACCCTCGCCAAGATAGGTGGTAAGGGATACCGCCCCCGCATCCATCTTTCGGCCCATCCAAATTGGATCAGCGTCATGTTGTACCAATATCACTTGTGGTACATAAAATGACCAAGCGTCAAATCCAGTTAGCCAATTCATGTTGGCTGGGTCGCCAATAACTAATGCGTCCATTTGTTGTTCGACCATACTGGCGCGAACTTTATCTAAACGTGTTTGATATTCTTGCTGGGAAAATGGTGGAGGCATAAAGTTTCGTGCTTAAATGACTTGCACACCTTCGGCGAGAAGCATGTCAGTAAGTTTAATTAAAGGTAGTCCAATCAAAGTGTTAGGGTCATTTCCTGTTAGCGAATTGAGCAGACCAATGCCTAAGCTTTCAGCTTTTAAACTACCCGCACAATCGTAGGGCTGGTCGCGCTTAAGATAGCGTTCAATTTGTTCTTTATGTAGCTCTCTAAATTGTACGCTGTAGGTTTCTACACAATGTTGCAGTTGGTCACTAGCCGCATTGTATAAGCACAAGCCAGTATAAAGCTGGACTTCCTTACCTGAGGCTTCGGTGAGTTGTTGTACCGCATCGCTATGATCTTTCGGCTTGCCAACAACCTTGCCTTCTAGTACCGAGACCTGATCTGAACCAATTATTAGTGCGGATGGGTGTTGAGCGCTCACTGCGCGTGCTTTGCTGATCGCCAATCGTTCAACCAACTGTTGAGGCGTTTCTCCTGCTAAACGACTTTCGTCGATATATGGTGATTGGCTTGTAAACGCTAGACCCAACTGCGACAATAATTCTTTGCGGTAAGGAGATGACGACGCCAATACAAGAGAGTGCTGAGTCATTATTGTGAAAAAAATGAAATATGGCGCGCCTGGAGGGATTCGAACCCCCGACCACTTGGTTCGAAGCCAAGTACTCTATCCAGCTGAGCTACAGGCGCATAAATTATGGATTTACTAAGTGGCGGATTGTAGCTCATGAATTGAGTTGTGCACGTAAAATTTCATTCACTTGCTTGGGATTGGCCTTGCCTTGGCTGGCTTTCATTACTTGGCCGACGAAAAACCCTAAGACTTTCTGCTCCCCAGCTAAATATTGCTTAACTTGGTCCGGATTGCTGTCAATGATCTCTTTAACTAAGCTTTCAATTGCATCGCTATCGGTGATTTGCTTTAGGCCTTTGGACTCAATAATTTGATCAGCATTTTGGGTGCCATCGCACTCCCACATCGCAGCTAAAACTTCTTTGGCTATTTTGCCTGAGATGGTGTTGTCGGTAATGCGGTCTAGTAAAAGGGCAAAATCGCTACTGCTGATTGGACAATCGCTGATCGACTTATCAGCTTTATTTAAGTAAGCCGATAACTGCGAAACTAACCAATTACTGACAATATTGGGTTTGGCCGCGCTGGCTTGGCTGACCGCATCAAAATAATCTGCTAGTGCTCGATCTGATACTAGGGTTACGGCATCATCGGAGCTTAAACCTGCGTTAACTAATCGTTCTATTCGCGTGTCGGGTAGTTCTGGTAAACCAGCTCTAATTGCATCAACAACCTCATCCTCAATCACCATAGGCGGCAGATCAGGGTCGGGGAAGTAGCGGTAGTCGTGCGCTTCTTCTTTGCTACGCATCGAACGTGTCTCGTCTTTATCAGCGTCATATAAGCGGGTTTCTTGGGTGATTTCGCCCCCGTCTTCTAATATGTCTAACTGGCGTTCAATTTCATACTCAATCGCACGCTCAACAAATCTAAAAGAATTAATATTTTTTAATTCTGTTCTTGTACCTAGTTCACTAGCGCCCTTAGGTTTAAGCGATACATTGGCATCGCAGCGGAAAGAACCTTCTTGCATATTGCCGTCAGAAATGTCGATATATCGCACCAAAGTATGCATTTTGCGTAAATAGGCGACGGCTTCCTGTGCCGAGCTTAAATCTGGCTCAGAGACAATTTCGATCAGCGGTGTGCAAACACGGTTTAAATCTATTCCGGTTTCGGTATTGAACGCATCATGTAAGGACTTTCCGGCGTCTTCCTCAAGATGCGCGCGGGTAATTCCAATTACCTTTTCTCCCTGTTCGGTTTCAATAGTGATATTGCCTTTGCCTACAATTGGAGTGACAAACTGGCTTATCTGATAGGCCTTGGGGGAATCGGGGTAGAAATAGTTTTTTCGCTCAAATAACGAGCGTTGGTTAATTTCTGCGTCGATGGCCAGTCCAAAGCGAATCGCGAGCTCTGCCGCCGCGCGATTCATTACCGGTAAAACACCGGGTAGGGCCATATCAACCGCGCTAGCTTGCGTATTGGGCTCTGCCCCATAGGCGGTAGAAGCACCAGAAAATAGCTTGCTGTTAGTACTTAATTGGGTGTGCACCTCAAGCCCGATAACAACATCCCAGTGATCCAAATAACTCATACACCACCTCCATTTAGTACTGGCTTATGTGTATGCCAATCGCTTATTTGTTGGTACTGATGGGCGAGGTTTAAAATGCTGGCTTCATCCATATAGCGGCCAATAAGTTGCATTCCGATGGGTAAGCCTTGTTGATCAAAACCGGCGGGAATTGAAAGCGCAGGCAGGCCAGCAAGGTTAATGCTTACAGTATAAATGTCTTCAAGGTACATGCTCACTGGGTCATCATTAACTTGCCCCAGTTTCGGAGCGGTGCGCGGTGTGGTGGGCCCGAGGATGACGTCGCATTGCTTAAAGGCCTGCTCAAAATCGTTTACGATCAAGCGCCTTAGTTTTTGTGCCTTAATATAATAAGCGTCGTAGTAACCTGATGAGAGGGCGTAGGTACCCACCATAATGCGACGTTTGACTTCTTTGCCGAAGCCTTGGTTACGGCTGTTGATATACATCGACGCTAAGTCATTGTATTGCTCGGCGCGGTGGCCATAGCGCACGCCGTCGTAGCGAGAAAGATTTGATGAGGCCTCTGCCGGTGCTAAAACGTAATAACAAGGAATGCCCAATTCGCTGTTTGGCAATTCCACATCGACTAAAATTGCACCCGCTTCGGCGAGTGCTGATTTGGCTTGTTCGATGGCATCAGCAATCCCTGAGTCTAATGCGGCTGTGAAATACTGCTTAGGTAAACCAATCCTTAAGCCCTTGATGTCGTCGTTGAGTCTACTGGTGAAGTCGATAGTTTGCTTTTCAATTGAGGTCGAATCTTTGGCATCAAATCCACTTATCGCTTCTAGTACCCAGCTGGCATCTTCTGCGCTTTTAGCAAATACCCCTGCTTGATCAAAAGAAGAAGCAAATGCCACCATGCCCCAGCGCGAAACACGGCCATAAGTGGGCTTAATGCCGGTTAAGCCGCATAATGCAGCGGGTTGTCGTACTGACCCGCCAGTGTCCGTGCCCGTCGCAACTGGAATTATGCCGGACGCTACGGCCACCGCCGCGCCTCCAGAACTACCGCCCGGCACGTGATCCGTATTCCATGGGTTTAAGGCAGGCCCGTAAAATGAGTTCTCAGTAGTAGAGCCCATAGCAAATTCGTCCATATTGGTTTTGCCAATGCTGACCATGCCTTGCGCTGATAATTTTTCAACAACGGTTGCATCATAAGGGGAAACAAAGTTGGAGAGCATTTTTGAGCCACAACTGGTTATGACCCCTTTGGTGCAGAACAGATCCTTGTGCGCCATTGGAATGCCACATAGCTTCGATGCATTGACTCGCGCGATAAGCTCATCAGCTTTAGTAGCTTGCGTTAAAGCAAGCTCGGGTTGGGTACTGATAAACGCATTGAGACCTTCGTGGCCAACGGTTCTATCAAGCGCTAATTGCGTTAGTTCGACGCTACTGGTGCTCCCACTCCTGAGGGCTGCAGCAATATCTTTAAGGGGTTTTTCCAACATGATCTAATGGCTTTTACTAGGGTACGGCGAAAGAAGGTGTTTATTCGATGACTTTGGGGACAGTGAATAAACCCTGTTGCGCATGTGGCGTTAACGCTTGAAATGCCTCTCGCTGATCGGATTCAGTCACCTTATCTTCCCGTAATCGCAGAACGGGGTCTTGTGGGTGCGACAAAGGTTCTACGCCTTCAGTATCGACACTTTGCATTTGATCGATGAGAGAAATAATGCCATCCATATTACTAATGGTTTCTCCTAAATCGCTATCTTCGACGCTTAACATCGCCAGTTTGGCGATAGACTGAATTTGGTCTTTATCAAATGACACTAGGCGTTCCGCTGAATGGTTGATGAATTAGAGGGCCGATTTTCACCATAGTATAGCGCAATGTTGTTAGCCTAAAACAGGATCAATATGTTAAATTACAGCCTTTAGTGTAAGGCCTTAAACTTAAGGCTGCTTACAATCAGGTCGATTACGCGCAAAGCAATTTTATTGAGCCTAAAACTGAGTTTTGTTTGCCCTATCGGCGAGCAAAATCCAGCTTTGTTGTTGGGTTCGACCGCATGACTTTTTCGAAAAACATACAATGTTCAAAAAAATTGTGGGGTATTTCTCCAACGATCTAGCCATCGACCTAGGGACAGCGAATACGCTTATCTACGTCAGAAATAAAGGCATTATTCTGAATGAGCCATCTGTTGTGGCGATTCAGAACGATGGCCGTGGAAGTAAAAAGGTTTTGGCCGTTGGCACCGAGGCGAAGCTAATGTTAGGCCGCACGCCTGGTTCAATTCAAGCAATTCGACCACTTAAAGATGGCGTAATCGCTGATTTCAATATTACTGAGGTCATGTTGAAGGATTTCATTAAGAAGGCGCAGGAGAATCGCTTTTTCTCCAGTCCACGTATCATTATTTGTGTGCCCTGTACTTCTACTCAGGTTGAGCGACGCGCGATTCGCGAATCTGCACTCAGTGCTGGTGCTAGAGAAGCCTACCTTATTGAAGAACCAATGGCCGTGGCCATCGGCGCAAATCTGCCTGTTGGCGAACCAACGGGTTCGATGGTAGTTGATATCGGTGGTGGTACCACTGAGGTTGGCGTTTTATCTCTTGGCGGCATGGTCTATGCTAACTCCCTGCGAGTAGCGGGTGATATCTTTGATGAAAGCATTATAAATTATGTACGCCGCCGTCACGGCGTGTTGATTGGTGAAGCCACGGCTGAACGGATTAAGAAAACCATCGGTACGGCATGGTCCGAGTCGGAATTCTTAGAAATGGAAGTGAAGGGTCTCGATGTGACCGAAGGGATGTCGCGCAGTATTGTGGTTACCAGTACGGAAATATATGAAGCAATAAGTGATTCGTTAGATCAGATCGTACAGGCCATTCGACAAGCTCTGGAAAAGACCCCCCCCGAGCTAAGTGCAGACATAGGCGAAAAAGGCATGGTGATCGCCGGCGGTGGAGCCTTATTGCGTGATATGGACCAAAGATTTATGCAAGATACAGGCTTGCCCGTGGTTATCGCTGAGGACCCTCTGTCTTGTGTAGCACGCGGCTGTGGACGTGCGCTTGAGGAAATGGATTCGCTTGGCAACGTGTTTACTTACGACTCTTAAATTACTTAAGCGTTTATTTTGTCAATGGGCCCTCAAGTGAGGGCTTTATTTTGCCCATTTGCTATGCTTAACCCGCGTATAATCGCGCGGTAATTTAATCAAAACCGCCCGCCGTTTAGCCGTGAATACGCTGACTCCGATATACCGCTTTGCATTCGTTTCTATCTTAACGATTGCCTTGCTGATTTTCGATCACCGTACTCAGTATTTCGATCAAGCGCGATATTACGCTTCAAATATTAATGTGCCGTTTTATCGGGTGCTGGATGTGCCTGCAAGGCTCAGCAATTTTTTTAGCGATTACTGGCCTAACCGAAAGCTAATTGATAACTATGATCAGTTGCAATTAGACAATAAATTTCTGCAAGCCAAGGTGCAGCGCTATGATGCTTTAGAGCTGGAAAAAAATCGTTTGCTACTCTTGTTATCAGCTAGCCACGCCAGGCCAGAGGAACTGATGATGTTGGCGCGAGTAACCAATACTGAATTAAAGGGCAGCCAAGATCAACGCTATATAATTGATCGAGGCAGCAATGCAGGCGTGTATGCTTCCCAAGCAGTGATAGATGCAAATGGAGTGATCGGACAAGTTAGTTTTGTGGGTCAAGCTTATAGCGTGGTGACATTGATCACCGATTCCAGTCACGCGATGCCAGTTGAAGTGTTGCGCAATGGCTTACGCAGCATTGTAAGAGGACAAGGACAAAACCAAATTATGGTGCTGCCCTTTTTATCGTTGCAAGCAGATATTGAAGTTGGGGATGTGCTAATTACTTCTGGATTGGGCGACGTGTTTCCTCCGGGCCATCCTGTAGCTGAAGTGGTGGAGGTAAAAGCGGATTCTGCGGAAGCATTTTTGCAGGTGCGGGTTAAGCCATTCTCTGAGGTTGATAAAGTCAAAGAGCTGCTTTTATTACGTGCTCGTCCCGATTCTACTCAACCCACTGCGGCTAGCACCTCGGTATCAGAAACAGTGCAGGCACCTGAAGAACAGTGAAGATTTCGCTGGCATCTGTTCAGGTACCGCACTGGTGGACGATCGTTCTGAGTTTAGTTGTGGCTATTTTTCTAGCTTTGATGCCCATGCCAGAGCTTCTGCGTTATGCAAAACCGGATTGGATTGGCTTAGTGGTTATATACTGGGTATTACATCTACCACGGCATTTAGGCGTATTTTTTGGTTGGTCTGCTGGGATATTGCATGATATCTTAAGTTTTTCATTATTGGGTTTGAATGCCTTGGGCAAGTCGTTGATAGCAGCGGTAATTAGCACTAGTGCTTATCAAATTAAGCACTTTAGCATGATTAAACAAAGTTTTATAGTGTTCGTATTGCAGTCATTTAACGTGGCAATTATTGCATGGATAAACTATTTAACAATCGGCACTGAAGTGCGCCTAGCTTTTTGGCAAAGCGCAATCGCCTCGGCACTATTGTGGCCTTTTATCTCCACAATACTAAATAGACTCGACCCATTTAGAGCGTAAATTTATAGTGAATCAACATTCGAGTCGATCTGCTTTAGGGGACGGTGGCCCTGCTATTCGGGATCAATTGCGGGAAGTTGAGATTGTGCAGTCTCGATTGGTGATGGTGACTTTGTTATCCCTCATTTTAGTGCTGATACTGATCGCAAGGCTATACTATCTGCAGATAAGCCAGCACCAACGGTTCGCTAATCTGGCGAATGACAATAGGGTAAATACGCAAGCTGTTGCTCCAGTTAGAGGTTTAATTTTTGACCGTAATGGTGAGCCATTGGCTACCAACGAACGGGCTTACAATTTAGAAATATTGCCAAATAAAGTAAGCGATATGGAAGCACTAATTGCTCAGCTTCAAGTGCTTATTGATATTAGTTTGTCTGAAATTGAGCAGTTTAAGAAATTGGTAAAATATAGGCCTTCCTTTGAACGTCAGGTATTGCGCACCAATCTAACCGAAGCAGAGGCTGGGCGCTTTTCCTCTAATCAACACCAGTTTGAGGGGGCATTTTTAGTAGCTGCCTTACAACGTTATTATCCCCAAGGTGATTTGATGGGGCATGTAGTTGGGTATGTCGGACGCATTAGCAGCGAAGATGTAAAAGTAATTGATAAAAACGCATATGCTGGTACTCACTACATTGGTAAATTGGGCATTGAAGCCAATTACGAGGATTTGCTACTCGGCCAAGTGGGGTCAGAGCAGGTAGAGACGAATGCACATGGACGAGAAGTAAGAGTCCTGAAACGAGAACACCCCGTTACTGGAAAAAGCTTGTATTTAAGCATCGATACCAAACTACAAGAAAAAGCCCGCGAATTGCTGCGCGAGTTTGAAGGTGCGGTGGTGGCTATTGACCCTAATACCGGCGGCATACTCGCCTTTGTCAGCGAACCGGGGTACGACACCAATCCATTTGTGAATGGTATTACCAGCAAAGACTATCAGTCATTACGGGAATCTGATCGTCGGCCACTGTTGAATCGAGCGTTAAATGGCCGTTATGCACCTGGATCAACCATTAAGGGATTTATGGGTTTGATTGGGATGAAAAATGGGTTTGCTGCTAGTAATGCGATATTTTGCCCTGGTTGGTATTCTTTGCCTAACTCTAAACACCGATATCGTTGTTGGAAACATGCGGGCCACGGTCGAGTAGATTTACACGATGCGATTGCGCAGTCCTGTGACGTGTATTTCTATCGTTCAGCTAAGCGCTTAGGTATTGATCGCTTGCACGAAGGGATGACGGGATTTGGATTTGGTAAAGTAACAGGTGTGGATATTCCTAATGAACCCAGTGCACTTATGCCATCTCGAGATTGGAAGAAACGAGTAAAAGGCATATCTTGGTATCCTGGCGAAACGGTGATTACTGGAATTGGCCAAGGCTATATGCTGACGACGCCTTTGCAGTTAGCGGCAGCAACGGCGATGCTAGCAAATCGAGGACAAGCAGTGATACCCCATTTTTTAACCGCTATTCAAGATGCAGATACTGGCGAGCAAATTGAAGTGAGTTACCCAAAGCCTGAAAGAGCGACCGACATTTCATCAGTAGCTTACGACGAGGTAATTAAAGCAATGACTGATGTAGTGCATGGTCCGCGAGGCACTGCCAGGCGTTTAGGTGTGGGGCTTGAATATAAAATTGCGGGCAAGACCGGTACCGCGCAAGTAAAGAGCATTGCGCAAGGTGCTAAGTATGACGAGAAAAATACTGAGAAAAAATTTCGTGACCATTCGCTGTTCGTGGCTTTTGCACCAGTTGACGACCCCAAAATCGCCTTGGCCGTGGTGGTCGAACACGGGGGCAGCGGAAGTCGCGTGGCCGCGCCGATTGCTAAAGAAATTATCGATTACTACTTAGTGGAACGGCTCAATCTAATAAATCGCGAAAAAACAAAAGTGAATCAATCGCTACAATTGAATGCCCAGCTTTAAACTAAAAATTGATATGCCACTGTTTCTGGGCATCTTTTTTCTGTGCGCATTGAGCTTAGTTGTGCTGTTTAGCGCCAGCGGAGGCGACAGTGATCTAATAATTAAGCAAACCATTCGTATGGGTATTGCTTTGCTGATGATGGTTATTGTGGCGCAATTTTCCACCGCGAGTTATCAGCGTATCTCTCCACAAATTTATGCTGCTGGCTTTATTATGTTAATTGCCGTTTTAGGCATGGGCATTATTGGTAAAGGGGCACAACGTTGGCTTGATTTTGGCTTGATACGGTTTCAACCGTCTGAAATCATGAAACTGGCGGTGCCGATGATGGTAGCTTGGGTAGCAACACGCCGCTTTTTGCCACTTTCTATACGGCATATTTTGCTGTGCTTCATAATTATTGCTGGCCCCGCTACTTTGATTGGATTACAGCCTGACTTGGGAACTGCGTTGTTGGTTTCTTTTGCCGGTTTGGCGGTTATTTTTCTTGCTGGAATTAGTTGGAGGTTTATGGCAACTCTGGCTACGGCGATGATTGTCGGCGCACCGCTAATGTGGAGCTTTGTACTGCATGAGTATCAAAAATCGAGAATTGTCACCCTATTTGACCCGTGGCAAGACCCACTAGGAGCGGGTTATCACACCATACAATCAATGATTGCAATTGGCTCTGGCGGTTTACCAGGAAAGGGTTGGTTGGGTGGTTCGCAGGCCCAATTAGAATTTATTCCCGAACGCAGTACCGATTTTATATTTTCAGTTTTTGGGGAAGAATTTGGATTTTGGGGTGTCTTGCTATTACTTGCAGTTTATATGTTTTTAGTTTTTCGCGGCGTAATGATTGCTTTTTATGCGCAGGAAACTTACGACCGCTTATTAGCGGGTAGCATAATTCTAACCTTCTTATTTTATGTGTTCGTCAATATCGGCATGGTTTCGGGGATATTGCCAGTAGTGGGCGTGCCATTGCCATTAATTAGCTATGGTGGCACATCTATTGTGACATTGATGATGGGTTTTGGTATCTTAATGAGCATTGCAGCCGAAGAACGAAAGTTAACCCGTAACTAATGCTGAATTGGTTTAAAAGAATGCCTACCAAATCGACTCGCTTGTGCTTGTCTATCCTTATTGCAACTTATTTAACTTTCCACAGTTTAGTTCAAGCAGTGCCATTAACTTCATCAACTCAGTTGAATAAAGTTAGCAGTCAACTAATTGAATCAGAGCTTTACACCAAGAACGAACTCACCGCGCTGATAGCGCCATTGCAAATTGATCGAAAAATTATCGAGTTAATGGATCGCCAAGCTGAAGGAAAGCCTTGGTATAAGTACAGAGATATTTTTGTAAAGCCAGACAGAATTAAAAGCGGTGCTGAATTTATGCAACTTAACGCATTGACCTTAGCAAAAGCGCATGATCATTTTGGAGTACCTCCTTACGTAATATCCGCCCTAATTGGAGTTGAAACATTTTACGGCACCCGAATGGGGTCAAGAAGCGTACTACGTTCGCTGGTAACACTCACCGCAGCATATCCACGCAGAGCTGATTTTTTCGGTAGAGAGTTAAAAAAGTTTTTGACGATTGTTAAACAAGAAAAACTGATTCCAAATGGTGTTGAAGGCTCTTATGCTGGGGCGATTGGCATACCGCAGTTTATGCCAAGCAGCTATGAAGCGTACGCTGTGGATTTTAACGGCAATGGCAAGCGGGACCTCGTAAATGAAGTTGAAGACGCTATCGGCAGCGTAGCGAACTATTTGCATGTTCATGGTTGGAAACGTGATCAGCCTATACGCAAATGGTTAAGCCAACCAGTAAGTGAAGCGATGTTGCCAATACTTAAAAACAAAGCCAAGCCACAAAATACCATAGGTCAATTGCAACAATTGGGGTTGAAGTTGGATTACGGCTCGGAAACCAAGGCTAATTTAATGCGTCTTAAGCAAGAACAAAGATGGAAGTACTTCGTTAGTTTTCGCAATTTTCATGCTCTCACACGGTATAACCCAAGTAATAAATATGCCATGGCGATTGTTGATTTATCAGATGAAATACAGAAATATGTCAACTAATGCAGGAAAGACCAGCGTGAGTATTTTCCAACTTACGGCAGGGCGCTGGTAGCTTTGGTTACGCTTTTATATATTAGTGCCTGCACGACTAATTTGAAAAAGCATGGCACCTATTTACCCGACGATGGTCAGCCTAAGCAAAAAGTCGATATTGACGCGGTTAAGGATGCTGTTCCAAAGCCAGATTCTTTAAGCAAAACGGGTAACCGGCCGTATAGCGTTTTTGGCCAAAACTATACGACACTGAACTCGCCAAGTGGCTATCGCGAAGCAGGTTTCGCGTCTTGGTACGGCACAAATTTCACGGTCGGTCGACTTCTAGCGGTGAGCCTGACTATATGTATGCTATGTCGGCAGCGCATCGCACTTTGCCACGAACTGAGGAAGACATGTTCCGTGTAAAAATGGGCCTCTATACAGATGCGGACGCTGCCTTGCGTAGCAAACTTGAGGTTGACCGAAATTTAGGTCTTGAATCGCGCGTGGTGTTTGAATAACCACTGTTCAGTGATCGGCTGGTTTAAGTAAATGATAATGTGCTAATGATTAAATCAAGCTTAGTTACAGTGAAATTATTGTGCGCCCTATTGGGGCTAACTTTTTCTATGGCCAGTGCCATGGAGCCGGTAATGGTGCCAGATCAACTAAAAGCGAGCGGAATAGCACCCGAGCCAAGTGGAAGCTCGTGGGTATTGATGGAAGCTAATACAGGGTGGTTACTCGCTGCCGAAAACCCGCAACAAAAGGTCGAGCCTGCTAGCTTAACCAAGCTGATGACCGCTTACATTGTATTTGAATTGCTTGATAAGGGGCAATATTCTGCCAATGACTTAGCGACCATCAGCACCAAGGCGTGGAAAGCACCGGGGTCGAGGATGTTCGCGAAGGTAGACAGTCAGGTTAGCTTAGGTGAATTATTAAAAGGCTTGATTATTCAGTCTGGGAATGATTCAGCAGTGGCTTTGGCAGAGCACATTGGGGGCACCGAAGAAGGTTTTGCACAAATGATGAATCAAAAGGCTGCTGAGTTGGGACTGGAGTCGACAAATTATGTAAATAGCAGTGGCTTGCCTGCGCCAGAGCACTATACATCGGCCTTTGATACCGCTTTATTATCACGTGCAATTATTCATGAATACCCTGGGTTTTATCATATGTTTTCGGTAAAGAGCCATACGTTTAATGGCATTGAACAACCCAATCGTAATAGCCTCTTATGGCGCCATGATAGTTACGATGGCTTAAAAACGGGCTATACCAAGTCGGCTGGTTATTGTTTGGCTGGGTCAGCGCAACGGGAAAACACGCGGTTTATTGCAGTGGTAACGGGCACAGAGAGCAAAAAAGCGCGCGTTCAAGCGGTTCAATCACTCATTGATTATGGATTTGCAAAATATGAATCAGCACAAGTGTTTGCTGGAGGTGCCGCTATTAAAACAGTACCTTTGTTTAAATCTGAGTTTGAAAGTGCGGCGCTGGGTGTGAAGCAAAACGTATCGGTACTTCTACCAAGAGGCCGACAACAAGAGCTGCATATACAATACCGTTTACCAAATAAAATGTTGGCCCCTCTTTCAGCAGCAGTAAGTTCGGGAGAAGCGGAGCTTAGCTTTAGCGGTTTGCAACTCGGAGTGGTCAACTTATATCCAATCAGAGACTACCCGGCGGGTTCATTGTGGACCCAACTATTAGGCACTATTCGTTTTCGACTTCAGTAAAGCGCTGTGAGCCAAACTCCAAACAACGAAGATCTTCAGATATTAGAATTTCCTTGTCAAATTGACGTAAAGATGTTCTTTTTGAACAATGAAACTGATGAGCAGATCGTTAAAGATTTGGTCGCTAAATGCATTGAGAAACCTAACTTCGAGTCTTGGGTTTGCAAAGACAGTAAAGCTGGAAAGTATCGCTCTGCTAGTGCTGCAATTTGCGCACAAAGTCGCGAACAGATTGACTATCTGTATCAAAGCTTGTCCGATCATGAAAAAGTGATCATGGTAATTTGACCGAGCCTTGCGTAAACATTAAGTACCTTGGTGAGGTAGATTACCGAAGCAGTTACGCCGATATGCTCAGCTTTAATGCGCGACGCGACGCGCATACGGCGGACGAATTTTGGGTTCTTACGCACCCACCCGTTTTTACTCAGGGTGTTAGTAGCAAGCAACAACCTACTACCAACCCAATGGCGGTGCCTATTGTTAAGAGCGACCGAGGCGGGCAAATTACTTATCACGGCCCGGGCCAGTTAATCATCTACTGTCTGCTTGACCTGAAACGGATTGGTATCGGTCCAAAAAAATTAGTCAAACTCATTGAGCAAGCTATTATTAATTTCCATGCAGAGGTTGGCTTAATAGCGAAGCGCAGGCGGGGCGCGCCTGGTGTCTATTTAGACGACAGAAAAATTGCTGCGCTTGGGCTTAGAATTTCTAAAGGCTATTGTTATCACGGTCTATGCATAAACGTAAACATGGATTTATCGCCTTTTGAATTAATCGATCCTTGTGGTTATCCAGGTCTTGAGGTAACTAGCTTGAGTAAGGCTGGCGTAGAGCTTGGGCTACAAGAGGTGGCTGAACGTTTATGCGCTCAGCTAAAGGAATTAATATATGTTTGAATTTGTTGGTCTTGACGCGCGCTTTCTAGTCTCTCTAATGTGCCTATATCTCGCCAGATACCATGGTGCTCTAGGGAGCTGATTTTTCCAGCTTCAATAGCCGTGTGCAGCATAGGTGCCAAGGGGCGTTTACCATGCTTTACACTATCGAATAGAGATCGCTCGTATAAACCAATGCCGCTAAAAGTCATTCTATTACTGTTCTTGCTCGGTGAATTGATAAGAAAATTGCCTTCTACATTGAAATCGCCATCAGGGTGTTGGGCTGGATTTGGTACCATCACCAAGCTGGCGAGTTGTTTTTTGTGCACTGCTAATCTGCGCAGTTGTTTAAAGTTAAAGTCACATACAATATCAGCGTTAACGGCTAAAAATGTCTGCCCACCTAGTTTAGGTAAGGCTTGAATAATCCCTCCTGCCGTTTCAAGGGCGCCGTGAGTTTCGTGGGAGTATTGTATGTTGACGCCATAGTGCTCGCCGTTGCCCAATTGTTGTTCAATTAATTGTCCGAGGTGAGCTAAATTAACAACGATGTTGTTAATTCCAGATTGTGCTAGACGTAAGATATGAAGCTCAATCAATGCTTGGCCATGTAGCATAATAAGCGGCTTTGGGGCGCGGTCGGTGAGCGGCCGTAAACGTTCACCGCGGCCTGCGGCTAGAATTATTGCGTCCATTAATGAAATAAAGTCATTCGTTTAGGTTGCTTCTAAGGATGCAGAAAAACGTGCATTTAGGTGTAGTTTTCTTCGCTTTGAAAGGTGATTCGCGATATTATATCAACTTAAGTGTCGTCACCGGCGAATTAGCCCTCAACCAGAATAAAATAGAGAATTCAGCGTGCCTTATATTTCGATGAAAAAACCTCTTCAACTAAGTCTCTTACTTATATCTACAGCTTTTACCAGCTCGCTTCTAGCCGCGGATACTAACGAAAAAGAGATCGGCTTTGCGGACGAATCAGTCTGTCCTAGCCCAAGAATTGATTTGCCCCAAATGTTAGCTGAAGTGCCGGCTGGCCCGCTAGAAGAGCAGGAAACTATTATCGAAGGTGATCAAATGGATAGCGAAGGCGATGGCCAGGTGGTTTTGCTAGGTAACTCACAGATCGTGCAAGGCAAGCGCGGCGTATTCGCAGATAAAATCACCTACGATGCCGAGAACTATGAGGCGACCGCGACGGGCAACGTTGAGTACTACACTGTTAACGGTGACCAAATTAAAACCGAAAGTATGCGCCTTGAAGTCGATACTTTTATTGGTGAGACCGGCCCTGGTGAGATGCGTATCGCTAAACGTGAAGGGGTAGTAAAACGTAAGATAAAGAAATTTTTTGAAGATTTTTCTTTGTTTGCCCCGTTTTTTAATCGCGGGGAGCAAGAGGAAGAGGTTCTGGACGAGCGACCAGCGGTTGAAACGCGAGTTTATGCTGATGCGATAGACATCGAAGGTAAAGACTTTCAACGATTAACCAATGCGAGATTAACCCGTTGTCCCGAAGGCAATGAGGATGTCATGATTACTGGTAAAGAAGTGGAGCTTGATCATGCTTCAGGTGTAGGATATGCAAAAAACGTAAGCATAAGATTTAAGGGTGTTCCAATTTTGTATGCGCCACGTCTTTCGTTTCCGATTAATGACGAACGCAAATCAGGCGTGCTGGTGCCAAGCATTGGTTCGGATGACGATTCTGGTACTATATTGAGTGTGCCTTACTATTTTAATTTGGCACCTAATTATGATGCCACTCTACGCGGCACTTATATGACCGAGCGAGGAGTGCAGTTATATGGTGAATTTCGTCATACGAGTGAAAATGGCAATGGCAATGGCATCTTGAAAGGCGAGTATTTGCCTGCGGATGATGCCTTTAATGGCGAAGATCGTTATGCCTTTGGTTTGGACTATCAGCAGAATTACTCGAATGGCTGGAGGTCTCTAATTGATCTACAAGATGTGTCGGACACCGAGTATTTAAACGATTTTCGTAATGATATTCAAATAACCAGCACCACGCACTTACGTCAACGCGGAGAAGTCAGCTATAGCAATCAATATATTACAGCCAATATACTGGCTTCAAAATACAAAACAGTTAACAATGTTTTTGCTTCAAGCAAGCCGTACGACCGCCTACCGCAGATTACCCTTAACGTAAACCCATGGGACCTGGGGGTTGTTAAATTGGGTCTAGATTCTGAATTTGTTAGCTTTGACCATGAAGATTCTAATCGTGTGAGTGGAACGCGATTAAACGTGGAGCCTTATGTCGAGATGCCTTATGAGCCAATTTATGGCTTTGTGAGACCTAGGTTATCAATAAAGAATTTAAGCTATAGCTTGGACAATACCACCGGTGAAGACAGCCCATCGGTGAGTGTGCTTAAGGCAGTGGTTGATGCGGGTGTTTATTTAGAGCGAGATATTACCTACGCAGAGGAAGAGTATTTGCATACCTTAGAACCGCGCATAATGTATGTGAACGTGGGTGAAGAAGATCAAAGTGCCTTCCCAAATTTCGATACGGGTGAAGGCTCAATTAGCAACTATAGTTATCTTTTCCGACATGACCGTTTTTTTGACGGTGATCGAATCGGCGACGATCAGCATATTGCATTAGGCGTGACTAGTCGCCTAATAAATGACGAAACCGGCAAAGAAAAAATGCGCGCAAGCGTTGGACAACTGTACTACTTGGAGGATAGAACTATTAGTCTAAATTCAAGCGACACTCAATTGACCGAATCTAAATCGGATATTTTTGCTGAGGTAGATGCGTCACTAACCGATAGTGTTAGGGTCGATAGTTTTTTGCGCTACGATACCAGTGAAGGTGAGACCAGTAATTTTAACTTGGGCCTCAACTATGACAGTGGCCCACGCCGTCAAGCCTCACTTGGCTACTACCTGAGAAAAGCTAGCTCAGAAAGTTCAAACGATTCGGAAGATGTTCGCCTCGAATTAGATTGGCCGTTAACACCACACCTACAGTTTGGTTACTCGCAACGATATTCACTTGAAGATTCTCAAGAACGGTCGTCATCAGTGAAGTTAGTTTACGATAGCTGCTGTTGGGCGATTGGCCTTTCTGCGAACCGCTTGCTGCAAAGTGATGGTGAATACCGAAATTCAATATTGGCAACATTTGAATTGGATGGCTTAGGGCGTACTCAGTCCGCCGCGCAATAAAATCGGTTTAAATTGTTAAGGCCTATCTTGTTGAGCAGATTTTTGGCTCTCTTTACGATAAAGATTAAGCCGCGAGTCAAGTGGCTAGCTTATTTGTTTGGAATACTGTTCCCACTGTGTTTTTTGCATGCACAGTCGATTGATGAAGTAGTGTTAATCGTTAACGACCAAGCGATCACCCTCAACGAATTTAAATCGTTAGTACGTGTGCAGAGTAATCAAGCTCCAGGTGAGACCAGCGCACCTACAGAGGGTGATCCGACAACAGAAACAATTATCAATGATGCATTAATGCTGAGCCATATCAGGCAAATAGCACCGAATGAAAATGTAGAACGGGCGCAAATTGACGCGGCGATTAATGGTTTAGCCGCCCAAAATCAATTACAACCGCAGCAAATGCTCAATCAGCTACAGCGTGATGGCATTGATCTACGGGTATTTACTAACGCCATCAAAAACCGTTTGCTCATTCAAAAGGTAATCAGTCAACCTTTGTCATCTAGGGTTAAAGTATCTGCGAGCGAGATTCAAGAGTTCATCCAAAATAGACCGGAGCTTAAAGCTCAAATTCAGGAAGAATATGAGCTGTACCACTTGGTGGTAGGTATTGAAAACCTCGAAGACGAAGCAGAATATGCGCGAGTAATTGCCATCGTAAAAGAAGCAAACACTAAGTTAGCAAGCGGCCAAAAATTTGACGCAGTGTTTGCCCAGACGCCAGGTGCCACTTCTGGAGGAGACAATGGCTACTTGGGTTGGCGCAAAAATACAGAGTTGCCTGAGCTGTTTGTGTGGGCATTAGAAAGCATGCAAAGTGGACAAGTTTCACCAGTGCTTGAAAGCACTAACGGGTTGCACCTACTAAAGCTCATAGCCAAGCGCAATAATGCGCTTACAGTAGATGAATACAAGATTCGCCACATATTAAAGCGCGTGGGTGTAGATGAAGATCCTTCATCGGCTGCGCAAACACTTCGCGAAGTTCGCAGCGCGCTGTTAGATGGAGCTAGCTTTTCGGATGTTGCTCAAAGAGAGTCTGATGACAGAGGATCGGCAGTACTAGGCGGGGAACTAGGCTGGGTACAGCTAGATAGTTTAGTACCCGGCTTTGCTAATGCAGTTGTCAACTTAGCGCCAAATACACTTAGCCAACCAATCAGAAGCCGTTTTGGGATGCACTTAATAGAGGTCATAAGTCAACGTACAGTACAGCGCGAATCTAACCTTGTTGAGGAACAAGCAAGGCAGCAGATTTTTGCAGAAAAAGTCGATGCTAAAATTGACGACTTACTAAGTGATTTGCGCGCTGTAGCTGTCATTGAATTCGTCCAATAGTAATATGAATGCGAAAAAGCTGAGCGACGCAATTTTTAAGCTGTTACCCCAAGGCCTATCTAAGGAATTAAAATCCGATATTGATGCGATGGTGCAGTCACAATTCGAGCAAATGAATCTAGTTTCTCGAGAAGAATTTGACGTGCAGCAAAAAGTGTTAGCTAAAGCGAGGATGAAGTTGGAAAAGTTAGAAGACCTATTGAAGGAGTTGCAACAAAAAATTGATTAATAACGGATAGGTAGGAAACAAGGGAGAATAAGGACATGTCTTTAGCCGTAATAAAGAGCTTAGCTCAGCAAGGCATTACTGCACCGGAGGTGAGCGTGGAAGTACATCTTACTGGGGGCTTGCCAGCATTCTCCATTGTAGGTTTGCCGGAAGCCGCAGTGCGCGAGAGCAGAGATCGGGTTCGTAGTGCCATCATTAATTCGAGATTTGAATTTCCTCGAAAGAAAATAACCGTCAATTTAGCCCCTGCTGATTTACCAAAAGAAGGGGGTCGTTACGATCTTGCTATCGCTATTGGAATATTGGTGGCGTCGGGTCAGGTAGATGCCAACAGTGTAAAAGACAGTGTGTTTTTTGGTGAATTGGCTTTAAGTGGCAAATTACGCGATACCAAGGGTGTGTTAATAGTTGCACTTGCACTTACAAAAGCTGATTTTCAGCTGGTAGTCCCTAAAGCTTGCGCCGCGGAAGCGGCCCTAGCACCTAGGGTTAAAATCATCGGTGCTGCGCATTTACTAGATGTTGTGGCCCATCTACATGGCGTTAAGCCTATAAATGCAAGTGTCTATGGCGTTGCAGTCGCCACTAGGCCCTGCGACAAAGACCTAACAGATATTAAAGGCCAACAATTTGCTAAGCGTGCCTTAGAAATAGCTGCAGCAGGGGAGCATAATTTGCTATTATTTGGTCCACCAGGTACTGGAAAAACCATGCTAGCCACCCGTTTCGTGAGCTTATTGCCAGAGCTTACGCAACAACAGGCGCTACAGAGTGCGGCCCTTAATTCGTTGGGGCAAGAGGGTATTGATCTATCTAAATGGAGAGAGCGGCCTTACCGTTCCCCACATCACAGTGCATCTGCCGCAGCGATAGTAGGGGGTGGATCAAGAGCACTACCTGGAGAAATTTCCCTCGCACACAATGGCGTATTGTTCTTGGATGAATTTACCGAATTTGACCGAAAAGTGCTCGAATCAATGCGAGAACCATTGGAATCTGGTGAAGTGTCTATTTCACGCGCAGCGTTTCGAAATGTTTATCCATCAAAGTTTATATTAATTGCTGCAATGAATCCTTGTAAGGACGGCTTTTACGGAGATTCCCAATTCCCAGAACGTTGCACCTGCACGCCTGCGCAAGTACAACAATACCGATCAAAAATCTCTGGGCCTTTGTTAGATCGTATTGATATGCACGTTGAAGTGCCTAGGATTCCACAGGAAGTATTGGGTGCCCCAGCAGATTTAGAGCCTTCAACTGCAACAGTTAGGGCTAATGTTTTGAAAGCTAGGAAACTTCAACTAGGGCGACAAAATTGTTTAAATTCAACGCTTTCGGTTAAGAAGATAGAAGTATTTTGTAAATTAGATGATAGTTCAAACCAGATTTTAAACTCAGCAATAGAACGCTTAGGGCTGAGCGCGCGGAGTTATCACCGAATTTTAAAGCTGTCTCGAACAATAGCAGATTTAGCAGGGGTAGAGGACATAGAACAATTGCATGTTATGCAAGCGATACAATTGCGAAGTTTTGATCGAGCTATGTAATGTTGTTTTTGCTCGAAGTGAGATTTCAAGTTGCCTGACCAATTGAAATGAGCTTTTGAAACAATTGTATTGGCTCTGTCTATGGCGTTATTCTATTTGTATCTAGTTTACGTTTACCCTATTACTGTTATCTAATAGAAAATGTGAGAAGCCCCAGACGTCAGGGTAGTTGCACACATTTTAATTCACAAGGGGCGGCGGAGAAATACTCATGCCGAAATATAGCGTAGAACGAAGAGAAGCTGTTTTATCTAAATTATTATCATCAAATAGTCAGTCCTTCGCAGAAATATCTAGAGAAGAAGGAATCAGTGTTCAAACCTTGTATGATTGGCGAAATAAAGCCAGACGATCAGGAGTTTTAATGCCTAATAGTGATTCATCTAATCAGTGGGATTGCCAAACTAAGTTCACCGTAGTTCTTGAAACTGCTGCGATGAATGAACAAGAATTATCTGCGTATTGCCGAGAGAAAGGCCTATACCCTACTCAAATAACGCAATGGCGAGAAGCTTGTATTAATGGTGTTGATGAGGCTCTCATTAGCCCTAAAGTTGCGCGCGATGAAATACGTGCGTTAAAAAAAGACAAGAAGAAGCTAGAAACCCAGCTGCGCGGCAAAGATAAAGCCTTGGCTGAAACGGCCGCATTATTAGTATTACAAAAAAGTTTCAGGCGCTTTGGGAGGACGAGGAAGTATGATTACGACTCAGACGCGCATTAAAGTAATCAATGATGTTAATGAAGCAGTAGACGCAGGTTCAAAGCGTTCAAGTGCTTGTGAGTTGGTTGGCCTTGCCGAGTCTACGCTTAGACGTTGGAAGCCAAAAGGAGAAGATAGTATCCGCAGTGATCAACGTCCTTTGGTAGAAAAGCCAGTCCCTGGCAATAAACTAAGCGAGCAAGAGCAGCAACACATTTTATCGATATGTAATGAATCGGCATACCATCATTTGCCGCCGTCGCAAATAGTACCGCAGTTGGCTGACAAAGGTATTTATGTGGCCAGCGAGTCTAGCTTTTATCGAGTTCTCAAGGCGCATGGGCAATTGAAGCACCGCGGCCGCGCCAAACAAAAGCAGTCCCGAACACCCGATACTCATATAGCGCTAAAACCTAATGCTGTGTGGATGTGGGATATCACCTATTTGGCGACGCGTACTATTGGCAAGCATTATTACCTGTACATGGTAGAAGACCTTTACAGTCGCTATGGCGTTCACTGGGAAGTACATCCTGTTGAAAGCGGTGAATTAGGTGCGCAGTTGATGTCTCAGGCGGCTCTAAAAGTGGCCAGCTGCGATGGCATGCCCGTCTTACACAGTGATAATGGCAGCCCAATGAAATCGTTCACAATGAGAGCGAAGTTAGAAGCATTAGGAATAAAGCCCTCTTACTCAAGGCCAAGAGTAAGCAATGACAACGCTTATATTGAATCCATGTTTAGAACGGTAAAGTATTGCCCTGCGTGGCCTTCTCAAGGCTTCGATAGCTTAGAGGCCGCCCGCCAATGGGTGGGTAAGTTTATGCAATGGTATAACGAAGAACATCGTCACAGTGCTATACGCTACGTTACACCTGGCCAGCGTTATCGCGGTGAAGATAGTGCCCTATTAGCAAAACGAGAAGTTGTTTATCAGGAAGCTAAAGCAGCAAAACCTAATCGGTGGTCTGGCCAAACCCGAAATTGGCGGCCTTGTGGTGCGGTTGCGCTGAACCCACAAAAAGAAGTATTATTGGCTGCGTAGGAAAATGTGCAACTACCCTGAAAATTGCCGGAAGTATCACATCATATATTAACAAATTGTTGTAGATTAAGTTGACCAAACACTAGGTCGAGAATCATAAAATGGCCAAATCAATTCCTGCGCGCACCAGTGTTGCAATATTGTGCGCCTGCTACACCTCTAATGTGTATGCGGGACCAAGTTATGAAGTGAAATGTGTAGATACCGCTCGCGATACGCAGCTAACATGGTTTGATGCGAACCCAAATTCTAGTATTACTTCAATTTTAGGAAGACACCATCAACTACCAAAAGGATTGCAATCTTTTAGTGTGGATTCTAATGGTAACGATACGAGATTAAAGGTGGCAAGCTACCAGCCTTATGAAGTAAATCTACGTGTTAAGCTAAGTGCTCCAGAGAAGAAATTAATATTGAAATCAAAGCAAGAAGCTGATCGTGAAATAGGTGCTATTCAAAAGATTGTTTTGGAAAACCATTCGAAGGTATTGATTGATGATCAGCCCCGCCTGGGCACGAGTTATGCCTGAAAGTGGTGTATGGAGTAGTTGACTAAAAGCGGCGTATCGGGATGAGTTGAGTTTACAACAACTTAAACTTCCACAGACATACGCCACTATGAAACAGAATAAAATTATTTCCTTTGAAAAGCCAGAGCAAAGCATCGATCCGCTGCAAGAATTGATTCGCAATGGCGCTAGGCAACTCATTCAAACCGCGATCGAGAGTGAGTTATCTGAACTGCTGTATCGCAATTGTGACAAAGTCTCAGATTCAGGACACGCTGGTGTCGTTCGTAACGGCTATTTGCCAGAACGTGAACTGCAAACCGGGATCGGCCCAGTCAAAGTACGTATCCCCAAGGTGCGCTCCCGCACTGGAGTACCGATCACCTTTCGGTCTGCTTTAGTGCCGCCGTATGTGCGTAAAACGAGAACACTAGAAGCGGCCTTGCCTTGGCTGTATCTCAAGGGTGTCAGCACTGGAGAAATGGGGGATGCACTGAGCGTGCTAGTGGGTCAATCAGCGACTGGGTTATCATCAAGCACAGTGAGTAAGCTCAAAGCAACGTGGTCTCAGGAGTACAAGGATTGGAATAGAGAAGGTTTAGATCGAGATCGATGGGTTTATCTATGGGCGGACGGGATACACAGCGGCCTGCGCGGCGATGAGGGCCGACTCTGTGCCTTAGTTGTCATCGGAGTGAATGAGCGCGGTCACAAGAAATTACTGGCGATTGAAGACGGTGAGCGAGAGTCTACGCAGAAGTGGACCCGCTTTTTAGGACAGATGGCTTAGGAGTTATTTTCAGCTGATTAAGCAGCCAATTTCAGGCCGCGACATGGATCATACATCATGTCAGGGACCATGCCCAATGTTTGATGTTTACGCTCTTGGTTGTAATAGTTTATCCAGGAGCCAATGCCGTCTTTTGCCTCTTTCATCGATTGGTAGGCTTGCAAATAGACTTCCTCATATTTCACGCTGCGCCATAAGCGCTCAACAAATATATTGTCACGCCAAGCACCTTTGCCATCCATGCTGATGCGAATACCATTGTCTTTGAGTACACCGGTAAACGCCTCACTGGTAAATTGCGCACCTTGATCGCTGTTAAAGATATCAGGCTTGCCGTAGTAATGCAGTGCCTCTTCCAAAGCATCTACGCAGAATGCGCTATCCATGCTGTTGCTAAGCCGCCATGACAGCACTTTACGAGAATACCAATCCATCACAACGGTAAGATAAGCAAAGCCCTTAGGCATCGGGATATAAGTTATATCGGTACACCAAGCTTGATTGGGTTGATTGATGGCCAACCCACCTAGCAGATAAGGATAAATCTTGTGCCCCGCCTTCTTCTTGCTGGTGTTAGGCCTAGGATAGATGGCTTTAATGCCCATCTTACGCATTAAGCGTCGCACATGTTTACGGTCAACTCGGTGGCCTACATCTTGCAACACATCACGAATGCGTCTACTGCCAAGAAAGGGCCGATTGAGGTGAATGCGATCAATCAGATGCATCAGTTCCAAGTCATCCTCATTAGCAGGTGAGGTTTTGTAATAAACATGGGAACGATGAATCTTCAACAATTTACACTGACGAACTAACGATAGTTTATTGCTTTTATTAATCATAGTTTTGCGCTCAGGTCTGTTTAACGACCGAGCGCTTTTGATAAAAAATCATTTCCCATGGTGGTCTCACCGACCTTTGCCTGTAATGACTTAATCTGTGATTCTTGATCTGGAGCTAAACCTGCACCTGAAGCAAACACATCAACGGAACTATCAAGCAATTGTTTCTTCCACTTGACGATAAGATTTGCATTGATGTCATAACGACTAGCAAGATTGCTTAATGTTTCATCACCTTTGATTGCTGCAAGAGCAACTTTGGCTTTGAATGGTGGGGCATGGTTTCTACGCTTTTCACTCATTTTCTGTTCCTCGTTTTGAACAATTATAAAACAGAAAATAACTCCTTATTTTGGCCTTCAACCTGTCCTAATCATGGGGTCCACTTCAGTTCAAGCTGGGTCAGTGCGCAGAGAAAAAGTGGAACCGAATACGCGGGTTCGCCTATCTAGCAAAAGTGATTCAAGGGGTTCCATTTAAAGATGGAATAGAGCAAACTAATGACTACTCAGATCAAACCGAGGCCGCTTGAAGAAAATGCCTCATACACCAGATTCGGGCATAACTCCCTGGGCACTGTAATTCTTGAACTAGATACTGGATTAGAACTTAGATTCAATGGTTGTGAAACACAGGGAGATACAGCGGTATGATTACGCAACATTGGGTATGGACTTTTTGTCTAGCAAGTTGACTCATTGTCGTTCCACACGATATATCGATGATTAGCATTAGCCCATTCGTCGTCAATTTCAATCAGAATGGCACTGACTAATCGTAACCAAGCCTCTCGGTTAGGAAAGACTCTGACCAAGCGGGTTCGCCGCTTAAGTTCTTGTTGAACCGTCCGTTCAATGCGGTTGGAGGTTCGCATTTTCTTTTGGTGTCTATCTGGCAAGGCAAACACATTTAACCCTTCAGGCACATTGTTTTCTAGCCACTGCGCCAAGTGAGCATGCTTTTCTTGGTACTGGCTCACAAGGACTTTTAGATTAACCTGAGCAGCTGCCATATTGGGTGCATTCCAAACACTGTCAATCAGCGTTTAAAACTGGACACCTGTCAGCGAGTAAAACTGAACAATTAAATACAATAATATTTCTTTATCATCAACTCAAGTGAAGCGTAGCGAAACTTGAGTTGATGAATCAATCCTGCTTTCTTGCGATGTTATTTTTTAGTGACAGTCTTGAGCTTTGCTTTAGTGCTAGACTGCTTGAATCGATATGAGTCGTTACCCGTTTCAATAATTGAGCAATGATGAGTCACTCTGTCGAGCAAAGCCGTGGTCATTTTCTCGTCGCCAAATACCTGCACCCATTCACTGACATTAAGCTTGGTGGTAAACACGATGGAGGTTTTCTCGTATAGCTTGCTGATCAGGTGGAATAATAGTGCGCCACCCGATGCGGGGAAGGGTAAATATCCCAGCTCATCGAATATCACCGCATCTAACGGTTGCATAATTCGTGCTAGCCGCCCCTGCTTCTCATCCTGCTGTTCTTTGATCAGCAGATTAACCAGGTCCACCACATTGTAAAACCGAACCCGATGACCTGAATGAATGGCTTTAATGCCTAAGGCCGTAGCTAAATGGGTTTTGCCTGTTCCAGTGTCACCGACAAAGATGAGGTTATGGGCTCTGTCCATATAGTCAGCCTGAGACAAATCCTCGATGAGCGCTGGTGCAACTTCGCTCTGGGTAAAGTCAAATTGCTGTAAATCACGGTGATGAGGGAATTTAGCCACCTTCATTGGGTAGTTAAGCCGCCTCACTTCTCGGTCCGTTCGCTCGGCATCCATCAATTTAATTAACCCAGATTGCAACGTTACTTTAGAACGAGGCGAATCTATCAACTCAGGTAAGCATGGTGCCGTACCGTGTAGTTTAAGGGCTTTAAGATCATCAACAAGTTCAAGCATGGCTCACCTCCGCGCACAGCGGGTCATAGCGGGTCACGTTCGCTGCCGAGGGGACAGCTAATACAGGCGCATTGGTAATTGTCATCACTTGGGCCGAATCAGGTTCCGTTAACCGATGCACCAAATTGGTAATGACTGATAGCTGAGTCGTATTGGCATCTAATGCCCGCTCACAGGCCACCGTGACTGTTTCCAAGCCATGCTGGTGAATCAATAGTAACAATGGTACAAACTCTCGACCACCGCCATCACGTTTGAGGTACTGTTTTTTGAGTGTTAGCAGCGCCTTGGGTAAATCCCAATCAACAAACGGTGCGCCATTGCGTAATGCGCCAGGTTTAATCTCCAGTACGGGCAGATAATGCCAAGGATCAAAGATCATTTGATGACGACCGAAACCCCCAGACGTCAGGGTAGTTGCACACATTTTAATTCACAAGGGGCGGCGGAGAAATACTCATGCCGAAATATAGCGTAGAACGAAGAGAAGCTGTTTTATCTAAATTATTATCATCAAATAGTCAGTCCTTCGCAGAAATATCTAGAGAAGAAGGAATCAGTGTTCAAACCTTGTATGATTGGCGAAATAAAGCCAGACGATCAGGAGTTTTAATGCCTAATAGTGATTCATCTAATCAGTGGGATTGCCAAACTAAGTTCACCGTAGTTCTTGAAACTGCTGCGATGAATGAACAAGAATTATCTGCGTATTGCCGAGAGAAAGGCCTATACCCTACTCAAATAACGCAATGGCGAGAAGCTTGTATTAATGGTGTTGATGAGGCTCTCATTAGCCCTAAAGTTGCGCGCGATGAAATACGTGCGTTAAAAAAAGACAAGAAGAAGCTAGAAACCCAGCTGCGCCGCAAAGATAAAGCCTTGGCTGAAACGGCCGCATTATTAGTATTACAAAAAAAGTTTCAGGCGCTTTGGGAGGACGAGGAAGTATGATTACGACTCAGACGCGCATTAAAGTAATCAATGATGTTAATGAAGCAGTAGACGCAGGTTCAAAGCGTTCAAGTGCTTGTGAGTTGGTTGGCCTTGCCGAGTCTACGCTTAGACGTTGGAAGCCAAAAGGAGAAGATAGTATCCGCAGTGATCAACGTCCTTTGGTAGAAAAGCCAGTACCTGGCAATAAACTAAGCGAGCAAGAGCAGCAACACATTTTATCGATATGTAATGAATCGGCATACCATCATTTGCCGCCGTCGCAAATAGTACCGCAGTTGGCTGACAAAGGTATTTATGTGGCCAGCGAGTCTAGCTTTTATCGAGTTCTCAAGGCGCATGGGCAATTGAAGCACCGCGGCCGCGCCAAACAAAAGCAGTCCCGAACACCCGATACTCATATAGCGCTAAAACCTAATGCTGTGTGGATGTGGGATATCACCTATTTGGCGACGCGTACTATTGGCAAGCATTATTACCTGTACATGGTAGAAGACCTTTACAGTCGCTATGGCGTTCACTGGGAAGTACATCCTGTTGAAAGCGGTGAATTAGGTGCGCAGTTGATGTCTCAGGCGGCTCTAAAAGTGGCCAGCTGCGATGGCATGCCCGTCTTACACAGTGATAATGGCAGCCCAATGAAATCGTTCACAATGAGAGCGAAGTTAGAAGCATTAGGAATAAAGCCCTCTTACTCAAGGCCAAGAGTAAGCAATGACAACGCTTATATTGAATCCATGTTTAGAACGGTAAAGTATTGCCCTGCGTGGCCTTCTCAAGGCTTCGATAGCTTAGAGGCCGCCCGCCAATGGGTGGGTAAGTTTATGCAATGGTATAACGAAGAACATCGTCACAGTGCTATACGCTACGTTACACCTGGCCAGCGTTATCGCGGTGAAGATAGTGCCCTATTAGCAAAACGAGAAGTTGTTTATCAGGAAGCTAAAGCAGCAAAACCTAATCGGTGGTCTGGCCAAACCCGAAATTGGCGGCCTTGTGGTGCGGTTGCGCTGAACCCACAAAAAGAAGTATTATTGGCTGCGTAGGAAAATGTGCAACTACCCTGAAAATTGCCGCGAGTGATCCTTCCACGCTTTGACAAACCGTTGAACGCTGTCATAAGCCCCTCGATACCCTTGCAACTCAATCTCTTCATACAGTTGAACTGCATTACGTCTTTCTCGCACTGAGCGAGCTGCGTCCACTTCAAGCAAATTGATCAACTGAGGTTTGAACTTATCCAGCTTCGGACAGACTATTGGCACCGACCGCTGATATTCAGGTTCGCTTGGCGCGTTGTTTAAATATTTATAAATAGTGGTGCGTGATAAATTGAATTCACGCGACACCTCGCTTACTTTGCGACCTTCTACTAAACACAAACGTCGTATCTTGGTACATATATGCATACAAATCACCTGACAGTTTCCTCGGATTAATGGCTCCGAAACAGTTAGCAATAAAGGTGTTCAGTTTTGTACGCTGATCACCCACGAAACTGTTCATTTTTGCACGCTGTTCAACAGCCTAAGGGCTTTGCTTACCTTACTGTTGTGATGGACTGGTATTCTCGCAAAGTGCTGTCATGGCGTCTTAGCAACAGTATGGATAGCGCATTCTGTGTAGATGTTCTGGAAGAGGCCCTGCATTACTATGGCAAGCCTGAAATCTTTAACAGCGATCAAGGCGCGCAATTTACCAGTGAGGCGTTTACGGGCGTACTCAAAGCTAATAACATTCGTATCAGTATGGACGGCAAAGGCACTTGGCGTGACAATGTGTTCGTTGAGCGTTTATGGCACAGTGTTAAATATGAGGAAGTTTATCTGCAACCTATCAATCGATGAAAGAAGCAAAAGACGGTATTGGCAATTGGATGAACTATTACAACCAAGAACGCAAACATCAAACCTTAGGCATGGTGCCTGACATGATGTATGATCCATGTCGCGGCCTGAAATTGGCTACTTAATCAGCTGAAAATAACTCCTAAGCCACCTGTCCTAAAAAGCGGGTCCACTTCTCTGCTGTAAAAGCGATCCTCATGGCGATAGATGCGTATCAAATTCCTTACTATGTATCATGGATATCCTAAGGCATGGAAGTAACCACTGTAATACCCTTGGTATCGATCTAATGCATCAACTAAGTTTGGCATGCTATCGACCACTGCATTTAGATCATGCGCTTTTTGGTTGTTATTCTTCTTATTTAACTTACCTAGCACAACTTGAGAGAATTGATTTGCATTGAAATGCATTGCCTCACGATCTACTTCGAAAAATGCACAGATACGCCCAAGATTATGATTTGACGGAAAGATCGAGCTGTTTAAATACTTATTGAATTGCTGCCGGTTAATTCCTATTTCACGGCACACGAATGCGACCGATGGGTGCAGTCCACATAGGGATTTTAAATTACGGGCAAAAAGCTGATTGGGCACGGCCAATGAGGTTAGCGAGCTAGCCCTAGATTAAATCATTAGGCTGCAATGTCAATCATTCTTGCAGCGAAGAAATTCGCTGGTTCAACGCACGTCAGCAAGTAAAATTACTTCTTGATCTGCTAGGTCATCAATTTGTTGTTGCTTGTATCCTAAATCGTACAAAACTTCAGCAGTGTGTTCACCAAACTTGGGCGGCGCGCTATGAATTGAGGGGCCATTATCTGTATAACTAAAAGCGGCTGCGGTGAACTTAATTGTTGAATCACCTACTTTAAGCTCTTGAAAAACAGCACGCGAATCAAACTGCGGATGCGAAAAAGTCTCCTCTACATCTAGCACTTTCGACGCTGGTATCAAATCATCATTGAGTAGCCGTTCCCAATCATCTGCGGTTTTTGTCATAAATATTTCTGTTAAGCGTGCTCTATCTGCATCTTTATGATTGTGCATTTGGTATAGAGGTAGTTTTCGTAGCGTAGCCCCATAAGCTTCATCACCCAAGGTTTTCCAAAGCCTATAGTTTTGCTCAGCAGTGTATGCACCAATCATTAGCTTGCCTTCCTTGGTATCGAAACAACCATATCCAGCCAATGTTTCGCTGTCGTTACCTGATAACGGCGGTGCCTTGCCCGATGATTGCAAGGTCGTAAAGTTACTACCAGAAAGCATGACCGCGGAATCGAGCATAGATATATCAATATACTGCCCCTCACCCGTTAATATGCGCTGATACAACGCCGTTGCGACGGCAAAAGCTGCTTGTATGCCAGTACCATAATCCAGTACCGGCGGCCCGACTTTAACCGCACCGCTTTCTGGCTTTCCTGTTGTAGCCATTAATCCTGACATCGCTTGGATAACATTGTCGTAGGCAGTTCTGTTGGACAATGGCCCTTCCTGACCGAACCCGCTTATGGAGCAATAAATAATCTCGGGTTTGATTCGCATTACGTCTTCATATGCAAAGCCTAAGTCCCGCATCGCCCCAGCTCGGTAATTTTCGACCAACACATCTGCGGTGGCGATCAGTTTAGCTAGGATTTCTTTGCCTTTGGCACTTTTCAAGTCTACAGCAATCGCTCGCTTATTCGCTGCTTGGGCTTGATAGGTTGAGCCCATTTGCTCTATACAAGCTTGCAGCTCTCCTCCGTCCTCACGTAATGGATCACATAATTTTGAATTTTCCACCCTTATCACATCTGCACCCATCACGGCTAATTGGTAAGTACAAAAAGGCCCAGCAATAATATGGCTTAGATCTAAAACACGAATATTTGCAAAGGCTTGCATGGCAGATTAGTATAATTTTTAGATGATTATATTCTTGGGCTAGTCGAATGTGCAATCAAGATAATTATTATGGATAGTGCTTAAAAGGCAGCTTTCATTTTCAATACGTGAATGTATTACCAATGCTTGGTTTGGTGTCTCTATTTGTTTAATATGCGTATTATTGGCCATCAGTTCGCGAATTAAACAACCATTCAGATTCGCTTGGCACAATGGCACTATATTAATATTCGCCAGAATCAAACATGGTTGATACAGCAAAACGCCTAAGCAAGCCGTTGAACTGAATTAGACTAGGCCCGCAGATGCCCCACTAAACATATATTACTCTGCAGACATCTTGCGCTCTTTTCAGCACTCGATTTCGAAGCAGTTAGTGCTAGACACTGGCAGTGCAACAGCGGCACCAATTACGCAAGTGTTTAAGCCGAGAATGGTCGCGTAATAGCTAGGTAGAAACTCAGAAGGTAAAAAACCGAGCTATTGCTCAGGTTTTTAATTGTCTGACAATTTAAATTACTCCCTATAACCAAACATATTGTGCCGCTTAATGCGGTCGGCTGTACCTTCGGGCAAGCTATCTTCCCAAGGGCCAGGTCCGTTTGGTAGTTGTTTTAATATCTCTCGTGAATAGATCTTAAACAGCTCGGTATCGCTACATTCAATCCCAAAGATAAAACCATTTTCAAGCAAGTGACGATAGAGTAAGCGTAAATGGTCTTTCACTTTTACTGAAGTGTGATCGCACATTTCTCCATCTTCTAATAGTTCCGGGTAGACGAAAAGTCGCGTATTGTCGGGAAATAACTTGCCAAATCCTTCTAGGATGCCACCTTTGACGCCTTTATAACTGTCCTCATCAAAAATCTGTTTTATGTTAATGATGCCGACAACAATACCAATTTGCATTTTAGTGTATTGACGGAAATAAGCGCGCAAGGAAAAATAGCGTGTGTAGTCGGAAATCATGACGTGATAGCCCAAGGTGTTGAGCAAACGCACTCTTGAAATCAAATCGCCCTCTGGCACCATCAAGTCATTGCCGCGCATATCGTTTAATGATATCTCCGTCAAGGCCACGGTGTCTTTCTTAGTTACACCATCAAGCTTACGGAACGCTTTTAGCCCTTGTTCAATCATGTCCACGTTTAGCTTGGTAACCGGTTTGAACGAACCGCGAATTGTTAATACATTTTTCTTGTATAGCATCTCCGCTGGCACGGCCACTGACCCATCAGGCTTGAACATAATGGCGCGCGTTTTCCAGCTGCGTATCAAATGTAAGTTGATCGCGCGATTATCTACATCTTCAAAATAGGGGCCCTTAAATTCGATCGAATCCACTTCCATTTGTCCTAGAGTTAATTGATCCGAAAGAGAATCGATGATTTCTTTTGGATTCTCAAAATAATAATAAGCGGCGTAGATTAAATTGACCCCAATCACACCCAACGTCCTTTGCTGAAGCTCCGCAGTTTTATCAAGCATTCTTACATGAATAATTATTTGCGATGGCTCTGCTCCAGGATACATTTGGGCCCGTACGCCGCACCAAGCATGGCATTCATTTTCTCTATTAAAACTTTTAGCGGAAACAGTCGCCGCATAAGCGAAAAAACGTGAGGCTTTTGAACGGGACTTACCCACGCGGTCGACAACCAAGCCAAACTCCTTCTCAAGCATCGCTGCCACCCGCTCTTTACTGACATAGCGGCCGCCCTCTTGCACGCCGTAAATAGCATCTGAAAACTGCATGTCATAGGCAGACATCGTTTTTGCAATGGTGCCGGCCGCCGCACCAGCAAGGAAAAAGTGCCTCGCAACTTCTTGCCCAGCTCCTATTTCAGCAATGGTGCCATACTTCTTTTCATCCAAATTGATGCGAAGTGCTTTTTCTAAAATTGTGCGACTGCTAAAGTTTTTTTCTACTGGGTTGGACATGGTTAGCGAATACAATTAGTTATTGAGCGG
This sequence comes from Candidatus Poriferihabitaceae bacterium, assembly GCA_965237485.1. Lineage (GTDB taxonomy): Bacteria > Pseudomonadota > Gammaproteobacteria > Arenicellales > Poriferihabitantaceae > JAAELZ01. The sequence goes on from CBDEFQ010000009.1 coordinate 774,051, forward strand.
ATGATAAACGATTTTATCCAAATTTGCTTTCCCTGATCTAAATTTGCCTCTGAAACGAAAAAGGTAACTTCTCAATAACCCGTGGCAAAGCTGGCGCGTTCCATAAGTGTACCATCGGTTTTGAAAGTCCAATTTTGCCTTCTCAACTGCGCCACAACGAACGTTAAGAAGACACCCCTGAAACGTCCTTAGGCGATCTTTGTTATTAGCGTAAAGGTGCCTACAACCACCCTAGAACTCAACCTAAATCGAGTCACTCGACCACGTTGAATTACCTTCCTTTTAGCGTAAAACCCTGTCAAGAAATATTTTGTTTTATTTTACCTGCCACGGGTTATTGAGAAGTTACCATTTTCATCCTCTAAACGCTGTTTCTCGGCTTTTTTTAGCCTGGATTTTTTTGAGTTCTCCATTTTCTTGTTGTTCTATCTCTAAACGTGCTTTTTCACTAATTTCATTGATAGTATCCAGGCTCTCTTTTTCAATGAAATCCAATTGATTATTGAAATCTGAATATTCTTGATCTGTGAAATCTTCATCTAATGATAATTTAGAAACATTGCTATCGGCAATTTTCAGGGTAGTTGCACATTTTCCTACGCAGCCAATAATACTTCTTTTTGTGGGTTCAGCGCAACCGCACCACAAGGCCGCCAATTTCGGGTTTGGCCAGACCACCGATTAGGTTTTGCTGCTTTAGCTTCCTGATAAACAACTTCTCGTTTTGCTAATAGGGCACTATCTTCACCGCGATAACGCTGGCCAGGTGTAACGTAGCGTATAGCACTGTGACGATGTTCTTCGTTATACCATTGCATAAACTTACCCACCCATTGGCGGGCGGCCTCTAAGCTATCGAAGCCTTGAGAAGGCCACGCAGGGCAATACTTTACCGTTCTAAACATGGATTCAATATAAGCGTTGTCATTGCTTACTCTTGGCCTTGAGTAAGAGGGCTTTATTCCTAATGCTTCTAACTTCGCTCTCATTGTGAACGATTTCATTGGGCTGCCATTATCACTGTGTAAGACGGGCATGCCATCGCAGCTGGCCACTTTTAGAGCCGCCTGAGACATCAACTGCGCACCTAATTCACCGCTTTCAACAGGATGTACTTCCCAGTGAACGCCATAGCGACTGTAAAGGTCTTCTACCATGTACAGGTAATAATGCTTGCCAATAGTACGCGTCGCCAAATAGGTGATATCCCACATCCACACAGCATTAGGTTTTAGTGCTATATGAGTATCGGGTGTTCGGGACTGCTTTTGTTTGGCGCGGCCGCGGTGCTTCAATTGCCCATGCGCCTTGAGAACTCGATAAAAGCTAGACTCGCTGGCCACATAAATACCTTTGTCAGCCAACTGCGGTACTATTTGCGACGGCGGCAAATGATTGTATGCCGATTCATTACATATCGATAAAATGTGTTGCTGCTCTTGCTCGCTTAGTTTATTGCCAGGGACTGGCTTTTCTACCAAAGGACGTTGATCACTGCGGATACTATCTTCTCCTTTTGGCTTCCAACGTCTAAGCGTAGACTCGGCAAGGCCAACCAACTCACAAGCACTTGAACGCTTTGAACCTGCGTCTACTGCTTCATTAACATCATTGATTACTTTAATGCGCGTCTGAGTCGTAATCATACTTCCTCGTCCTCCCAAAGCGCCTGAAACTTTTTTTGTAATACTAATAATGCGGCCGTTTCAGCCAAGGCTTTATCTTTGCGGCGCAGCTGGGTTTCTAGCTTCTTCTTGTCTTTTTTTAACGCACGTATTTCATCGCGCGCAACTTTAGGGCTAATGAGAGCCTCATCAACACCATTAATACAAGCTTCTCGCCATTGCGTTATTTGAGTAGGGTATAGGCCTTTCTCTCGGCAATACGCAGATAATTCTTGTTCATTCATCGCAGCAGTTTCAAGAACTACGGTGAACTTAGTTTGGCAATCCCACTGATTAGATGAATCACTATTAGGCATTAAAACTCCTGATCGTCTGGCTTTATTTCGCCAATCATACAAGGTTTGAACACTGATTCCTTCTTCTCTAGATATTTCTGCGAAGGACTGACTATTTGATGATAATAATTTAGATAAAACAGCTTCTCTTCGTTCTACGCTATATTTTGGCATGAGTATTTCTCCGCCGCCCCTTGTGAATTAAAATGTGTGCAACTACCCTGACGTCTGGGGGTATGCGTGATGTAGGGATATTGGACAACGATTTATTAGCCGTACACAAAACCCAAGATGTGCACAACGGGCAAATCGTAGTGGCACGAGTGGACAACGAAGTAACGGTTAAGCGTTTTCGTCGCCGAGGTGAGATAGTTACCTTGTTAGCAGAAAATGCTGACTTTGCACCGATTAAAGTTGATTTAAGCCAAGCCGATTTTGTTATTGAAGGCTTGGGCGTGGGTGTGCTACGCCACACTTTATAAGCACCGGCTATTTATGATGGTTACTGAGCGTGATGATAAACGCGCTAAATTGGATGCTTTGCTGCGGCAAAACCCCTTGCTATGGCGGGGCGAAAGCCAAATCAAAAATGCTCAGCTGGAGTCAATTTATCTTGACACTGGGTTTACAGATTTAAATCAGGCTTTGCCTGGCGGCGGCTGGCCTTTGGGTTGTGTGATAGAGATAGTGGTTAGTGAGTGGGGGCAGGGGGAATTGTCTATTTTATTGCCGTTGTTGGCATCTGTTAGTCAGCAAGCCAAACCATTGGTTTTTATTGCACCGCCTTATGTCCCTTATGCACCTGCGTTTGAGCTTGCTGGGGTTGATCTGCAATGGCTGTGGATGATTGACCAAGAGGTGAAGCATAAAGACATTGCTTGGGCGGCTGAAAAGAGCTTATCTGGCGCACGCGGTGGGGTGGTGCTGATATGGATGTCTAGATATGGACATAAGCAAATTAGGCACTTGCAAGTCGCTGCGGACCGCGGTGCGACGCTGGGGGTACTAATGCACTGCGGTGAAGGTTGGCCAACGCCCGTTCCCTTGCGTCTTGGTGTGCAATATAGGCAACAAGGCTTGGCGGTAGAGATATTGAAGTCTCGCCAAATTGTTAAGCAATCGCGGCCACTTGCCTTAACGCTATGAAAGCTGTACAGAAATTATTGGAGTTAGGTAGAGTGACTGTACCAGCTATCGTGGCACCCACTAAGATCGAGCCAACGTGCGCTCAGACTGAAGCTGTGTGGATTGCGGTGCATTTCCCGCAGATCACACTGACTGCCTGTCATCCTCCAACAGATTTACCCTTTGTGGTGATCGAGCCTACAAAAGGTCAAGCAGTGATTTACAGCACCAACGCCTTAGCGCAAGCACAAGGGGTGATGGCTGGCATGCCGTTAAATTCAGCATATGCTTTATGTCAAAACCTTAAAGTGCTTGCGCGTCAAATGCAGCAAGAATCCATATTATTGGAGTCTTATGCAGCAAAAGCTGCGCATTTTACGCCTAATGTGGTGCTTTCTATGGTCGATACCTTGTTGCTTGAAGTTAAGGCAAGCCTTAACTTGTTTGGTGGCTTAACTGGGTTGCAGTCACAGTTAAGCGGTGCGCTGGCAGTGCCGCATCACATTGCTAGTGCGCCTGTGGCTGATGCAGCTGAGTTATTAGCCCGTAATGGCTTGAATGTGCGCTTACTCAAGGTAGAACAATTGCGATCAACTTTAGGGTCATTACCGATCAGTGCGATGCCTTTTAGTGACAAGCGCGTTGCGCAGCTTAGGCATTGTGGCCTAATTAATTTGCAAGATCTATGGCGTATGCCGAGGCCTGACTTAGCAAGGCGTTTTGGCACGGATATAGCGCAATTTTTGGATTTGATCATTGGCAAAGTACATCGCCCGCGCACTTATTATGTGCCGCCGCCGCGTTTTGAAGCCTCAATTGACTTACCCGAAGAAACCGACAATTGCGCTTTGCTACTGCACGGCGCTGAAAAATTGTTCAAGCAGGCTGAACAGTTTTTACAAATACGCTCTGCGGCGGCGCAAACGGCTGCCTTGCATTTTGTTTATCCAAGCTATTGCCACCAAGTACAGCGTTCATCCATATTGTTAGTACGTGCGCAACAAGCGTGTTATCAAGCGGTTGATTTTTTACCTCAGCTGCGCGAGCAATTACATAATCTGCAACTAGATAAACCGGTAATCAATCTAGAGCTGAAGATTGATGAAGTAGTTAGCTATAAGCCAAATGGAGCAGACTTGTTTAACCAACATGCACAAGACCAGCAAGACTGGCAATCTTTGTTAGGCTTATTGTCTTCAAGGCTTGGGCGGCAATCAATTTATCGCGTGCAAAGCTATGCTGATCATCGTCCTGAAAAGGCATGCAGGCGTATTCCGACCGACCAGCCATATAAGGCCAAGTTAATCGATGTAGATAAGCGCACTAATAAGCGACCCTTGTGGTTATTGCCTAAAGCATTACCGTATCAGGGTGCAATACAGCACTTGAGGCGACTTAGCGAACCCGGGCGCATAGAGGCGGGTTGGTGGCAAGGTCAAGATGTGCAACGTGATTATTATATAGCTACAGATCAAACTGGGCGTAAGTGTTGGCTATATCAAGATATTCGTCTCAGTAGTAGCGAAAGTGGCTATGCGCATCAACGAATGCAGCCCGAACGTTCGATGCGGTATGTCCATGGACTGTATGCTTGATGATGGGGTTGGCGAATAAAAAGTTTCGCTACACAAATTATTAACCGGCAACCTCATTATGCAGAGCTCAGCGCAATTAGTAATTTTAGTTTTTTGCGCGGTGCGTCTCATCCTGAAGAACTAGTCAAACGCGCAGCAGAACTGGGTTATCACTCGATAGCCATCACCGATGAGTGTTCACTGTCAGGCGTGGTAAGAGCGCATAATGAAGCCAAGCAACACAAAATTCGCCTAATCATTGGCAGCGAATTCACGCTATTAGACGGTACGCGACTAGTGTTGCTTGCAAGATGTAGACAAAGTTACGGGCGCTTGTCTCACCTCATCAGTCAAGGTAGACGTCAAGCTGAAAAAGGCAGCTATGCATTAAGCAGGGCCGATGTGGAGCGTTTTAAACCAGAAGGCTGTATCGCCTTGTGGATGGTCGATAGCGCTGCTAAACACGAACAAGGAAAGTGGATTGCTAAACTATTTCAGCGTGATGCTTGGTTGGCGGTAAGTGTGCAATGCTCTGGGCAAGATAAGGCATTGTTACAACAATCGCAGCATCTAGGCACAAAATGTGGCTTGCCACTGGTCGCTTGCGGTGCGGTTGAACTGCATCACCCGGGGCGACGCCCACTGCGCGATATGCTTTGTGCGATAGCGCATAATTTGACAATTGATCAATTAGGTTATGCCTTGTCGGCCAATGCGCAGCGCCATCTAAAATCGCGCGCAGAATTAGCTACAACTTTTCCAGTTGAGCTACTACAGCAAAGCATTTGCATTGCTGAGCAGTGCCGCTTTTGCTTGGATGAGCTGCGCTATGAATATCCTGATAGCTTAGTGCCAGAAGGTGAGACGCCAATTACTTGGTTGCGTACCTTAACCTACCAAGGGGTGTTTAAGCGTTGGCCTAAAGGGGCAAGCGCAAAGGTGCTTGATCAAATTGAAAAGGAGCTCGAACTAATCAGCGAGCTTAGCTATGAACCTTACTTTCTAACCGTGTATGACATTGTGCGATTTGCGCGTAGCCAGAAGATTTTATGTCAAGGGCGCGGTTCAGCGGCTAATTCGGCGGTGTGTTACTGCTTAGGTATTACCGAAGTGAACCCAGCAGAAATGAACTTATTGTTCGAACGTTTTATTTCCAGAGAACACGATGAGCCACCCGATATTGACGTTGATTTTGAGCATGAACGGCGCGAAGAAGTGATCCAGTATTTGTATAAAAAATACGGGCGCGGTCACGCGGCCTTAGCGGCCACGGTAATCACGTATCGTTCACGTAGTGCGATACGTGATATCGGCAAAGCTTTAGGTCTAAGCCTGCCGCAGGTGAGCCGTATAGCTAAAAATATTCGTCATTGGGATAAACAAGATGATATTCGGCAGCGTCTTGCAGAAGTGAGTTTTTCTATGCAAACTCGAAAAATCAGCTTGTTAGTGCGTTTAGTTGGTGAACTAATGGGGTTTCCACGACATTTGTCGCAGCATGTTGGTGGCTTTGTCATTTCTCGCGGACCATTGAGTGAATTAGTACCAATCGAAAATGCCAGCATGCAAGATCGGACAGTAATCCAATGGGAAAAGGACGACCTAGAGTCATTGGGTTTGCTAAAAATAGACGTACTGGCTCTGGGAATGCTCAGTGCAATTCGTAAAACATTTCACTGCTGTCCCGTTAACACTAAAGAAACAGGCCTGATTTTCTCTCAATTTGATAAAATACGTTTAGCGATAAACCGTTGAATAAAATAGGAAAATCAGACCATGTCACATTGTAATACCGTTCTAAATCAAATACTCAAAATTGTTCCGAGACATGAATTCGAGGCACTCGCAATTCAACATCATTCGGGGCGTTCATTCCGCAGAGCGTCTCGTTGGTCACAGTTCGTGAGCCTGACTATAGCTCAATTGACTGGCCGTCATAGCTTGCGTGATATTGTTGATAATGTCAGCACTCAATCACACCGCTTGTATCATCCTGGTAGTGCCGTGTTAACGCGGTCCAATCTTTCACGCATCAATGAGAACAAGCCTTCGAGCCTTTATGAAGCGCTATTCTCTCAATTACTCAAGCGCTGTCAGAGCAAAACGCCAGGGCATAACTTTCGTTTCAAGAATCCCCTGTATTCGCTGGACTCATCTACCATTGATCTGTGCTTATCGGTTTTCCCATGGGCAGACTTTCGATCAACTAAAGGGGCAATCAAACTGCATGTAGGCCTGAATCATGATGGTTACTTACCTGAGTTTGTTAATATCACCGAGGGTAAATGTGCTGATGTTACTGCAGGCAGGAAAGTAGCTTTCCCGAAAGGCAGCATTGTAGTTATTGACCGTGGATACAACGACTATGCCTGGTATAAGCAATTGAATGACAAGGGAATATACTTTGTCACACGATTAAAGAAGAATGCTGCATACCGCCTTATCAAGCGACATAGTGTACGCAAGGGAACGGGACTTAGCAGTGATCAAACGATTGAATTCACGGGGGTCAAAGCAGCAAAGGAGTGTTCGATTCGATTACGCCGTATTGGTTATCGCGATGCCACTACAGGCAAGCATTATGTGTTTTTAACCAACCACTTTAAGCTCAGTGCTCAAACTATCGCCGATATTTATAAAGCCAGATGGCAGGTGGAATTATTCTTCAAGTGGATCAAGCAGAACTTAAAGGTGAAGTCATTTATCGGCACCAGCAAGAACGCAGTATTGACCCAAATATGGATTGCGTTATGTATTTACCTAATACTGATGTTCATCAAATTGCAGTCGAAGGCGGGCAAAACGATGCAACAAATATTGAGGGTATTGCAGCTTAATTTGTTTGAAAAACGTGATTTAATGGCACTGTTGCGAGGGGACCCGATGCATCACCCAAACCTTAACCCTAATCAATTTTCGTTGCTGTGAAAGTTAACGGGACAGCAGTGAAAACATTTGACTATATCAAGGGTTATCGGGGCGAACATTTAACTGAGTTATGCCTGAAAGTGGTGTATGGAGTAGTTGACTAAAAGCGGCGTATCGGGATGAGTTGAGTTTACAACAACTTAAACTTCCACAGACATACGCCACTATGAAACAGAATAAAATTATTTCCTTTGAAAAGCCAGAGCAAAGCATCGATCCGCTGCAAGAATTGATTCGCAATGGCGCTAGGCAACTCATTCAAACCGCGATCGAGAGTGAGTTATCTGAACTGCTGTATCGCAATTGTGACAAAGTCTCAGATTCAGGACACGCTGGTGTCGTTCGTAACGGCTATTTGCCAGAACGTGAACTGCAAACCGGGATCGGCCCAGTCAGTACGTATCCCCAAGGTGCGCTCCCGCACTGGAGTACCGATCACCTTTCGATCTGCTTTAGTGCCGCCGTATGTGCGTAAAACGAGAACACTAGAAGCGGCCTTGTCTTGGCTGTATCTCAAGGGTGTCAGCACTGGAGAAATGGGGGATGCACTGAGCGTGCTAGTGGGTCAATCAGCGACTGGGTTACCATCAAGCACAGTGAGTAAGCTCAAAGCAACGTGGTCTCAGGAGTACAAGGATTGGAATAGAGAAGGTTTAGACCGAGATCGATGGGTTTATCTATGGGCGGACGGGATACACAGCGGCCTGCGCGGCGATGAGGGCCGGCTCTGTGCCTTAGTTGTCATCGGAGTGAATGAGCGCGGTCACAAGAAATTACTGGCGATTGAAGACGGTGAGCGAGAGTCTACGCAGAGTTGGCGAGAGGTGTTGTTGGCACTCAAGGAGCGAGGCCTGAATCAACCAGAGCTGGGCATCGGTGATGGTGCTTTAGGCTTTTGGAATGCCCTGGAAGAAGTCTATCCTGGCACTAAACATCAACGGTGTTGGGTGCATAAAACGGCCAACGTGCTGAACAAGCTGCCTAAATCGGTGCAGCCCAAAGCAAAAGCAGCTCTGCATAACATTTGGCAGGAAGAAACCAAAGAAGCGGCGCAAAGCACCTATCAATTATTCATTAAAACCTGTCAAGACAAGTATCCAAAAGCCACGCAGTGCTTGGAAAAAGATCGCGAAGAGTTAATGACGTTCTACTCGTTCCCTGCCAAGCACTGGATGAGCATACGTACTACGAATCCAATTGAATCAACATTCGCGACTATCCGACACCGTACCAAACGATGCAAGGGATGTCTTAGCCGTGATGGCATGTTAAGTATGATGTTCAAGCTGGGTCAGTGCGCAGAGAAAAAGTGGAACCGAATACGCGGGTTCGCCTATCTAGCAAAAGTGATTCAAGGGGTTCCATTTAAAGATGGAATAGAGCAAACTAATGACTACTCAGATCAAACCGAGGCCGCTTGAAGAAAATGCCTCATACACCAGATTCGGGCATAACTCCATTTAACTATGAACTGCATCAAACCTGATGACCCAAAAGTATATGAAATGATTCAAAAGGCCGACACAGTTGGGGTTTTTCAGATCGAATCACGCGCGCAAATGTCGATGTTGCCGCGCTTAAAGCCTAGAAATTATTATGACTTAGTGATCGAAGTTGCCATTGTACGCCCCGGGCCAATTCAGGGCGATATGGTGCACCCTTATTTACTCCGGCGCCAAGACCCTGCGCAAGTGGAGTATCCCAGTGAAGCGCTTAAAACCGTTTTAAGACGCACATTGGGTGTGCCTATTTTTCAAGAACAAGTGATGCAAATCGCGATTGTGGCGGCAGGTTTTACGCCGGGGGAAGCAGACCAATTACGCCGCGCGATGGCGGCTTGGAAGCGCAAGGGCGGCTTGGAGAAGTTTGAAACCAAGTTACTCAACGGGATGTTAAAGCGCGGCTATGACGAAGCTTTTGCCAAACAAGTATTTAGACAAATTCGCGGCTTTGGTGACTACGGCTTCCCTGAATCGCATTCAGCGAGTTTTGCTCTGTTAGCTTATGTGTCGAGCTGGCTTAAGTATTACGAGCCGGCTGCCTTTTGTTGTGCTTTGCTAAACAGTCAGCCAATGGGTTTTTATCGGCCCGCGCAGTTGATTGCTGATGCAAGGCATCACGGTGTAAACGTGAGAGCGGTCGATGTGAATGAAAGTCAATGGGATTGCCATTTACAAGTGGATGGAACATCTGATCCGCCCCTACGCCTAGGGTTGCGAATGGTAAAAGGCTTGTCGAAGTCAGTAGGGTTATTAATTGTAGCCAAGCGTACCAATATAAATGGATAGCTCCTTGCTTACCAATCGGTTGTTGATTTACATGAGCGCACTGGGCCTAGTCGAGAGCATTTGTCGTTACTAGCGGCGGCGAATGCGTTGCTATCGATCAGTGGCAATCGGCATCGGGCGTATTGGGATGTGGCGGGTACTGAGGCAGCTTTACCTTTACTGGGTTCACCGCGTTTTCAAGAAGCTACACCACTTTTGAGTAAGCCTGATGAAGCGCAAGAGACCATTGCAGATTATGCGGCTACTGGGCTGACTTTGGGAGTGCACCCGCTCGCGCTGCTACGCAGTCGCCTAACGGCTAGGCGAGTCTTACAGTCAATGCAATTGCCAAGTGTGCCTAATGGGCAGTTAGTGCGCGTCGCAGGCTTGGTGCTCAGTGCCAGAGGCCCGGTACAGCGACAGGCGTCGTGTTTGTAACTTTAGAAGATGAAACAGGGCATATCAATATTATTGTTTGGTCAAAAGTCGCCGCCGCTCAACGACAGGCCTTACTCAACTCTAAGATTACGCAACATTGGGTATGGACTTTTTGTCTAGCAAGTTGACTCATTGTCGTTCCACACGATATATCGATGATTAGCATTAGCCCATTCGTCGTCAATTTCAATCAGAATGGCACTGACTAATCGTAACCAAGCCTCTCGGTTAGGAAAGACTCTGACCAAGCGGGTGCGCCGCTTAAGTTCTTGTTGAACCGTCCGTTCAATGCGGTTGGAGGTTCGCATTTTCTTTTGGTGTCTATCTGGCAAGGCAAACACATTTAACCCTTCAGGCACATTGTTTTCTAGCCACTGCGCCAAGTGAGCATGCTTTTCCTGGTACTGGCTCACAAGGACTTTTAGATTAACCTGAGCAGCTGCCATATTGGGTGCATTCCAAACACTACGCAGCTCACCACCAATGCGCTGCTTGATCTTGTGATTGGGGGCATGATGCATTGCATTCTGCGCCAGATGAAACTGGCAACGCTGCCAAGGTATACCTGGGAACACTGCCTTTCTAGCGGCTTTTAAGCCACTGTGATCATCACTGACAATAAACTCAATACCATGTATGCCCCGGTCAACCAAGCCTTTGAGGAACGCTCGCCAGTTAACCTCGGCTTCATTAAGCGCCATTGCCGTTCCTAATACGCAACGCCGTCCACAAGGCAATACACCCACCGCACTCAACACCGCCATATCAATCACTTGGTGGCCCTCACCCACCTTTTCATAACGCGCATCAAGGATTAGGTAAGAGACTTTACCCAAAGGACGATCACGCCAGACTTTTAACGCCTCATCCATGCTCTGGTTAGCCCGTGAGACCGGTGTAGAGGAAATACCCATGCTCTGCATGACTTTTTCGACTCGGCGCGTGCTAACGCCCGTCACGTACATTTCAGCAACGGTCAGCATCATCGCACGTTGGCTGCGTAAGCCGCGTTCTAGCGATTGAGGGTAAAAAGGTTCATCAACGTGTTGAGCGGTCTTTGGGATACGCAGATTGAGCGTACCGGCTTGCGTATCGATACGCTTATCCTGGTAGCCATGGGCAAACCCTGGCCGGTCTTGACTATGCTCATAGTGTGATGCGCCTGGAAACGGCTCTCTTTCAATCTTCATCGCCTCATTGAGCAGTGCGGTGAGCACGGGGCGCATGGCATCGGGGCCTTCTGAGATGTGTGTTCCACTACTACGTCAAATACGTTATTGTTTGATTGGGTCATTTGGGTGTCTCCAGTATGTTAATTGCTTAAAACAGGGAACGCACAAATGGCTCAACTTACAAGACACCAAGATAGAAAATTTGAATAAATCAAAAATTCGGAAAAATTCCCACTAGGGGGAAAAGGCCATACTGCTCTATCTAATATAAAAGTCCATACCTGAAGTTACAGTATCGAAAAATATATCTAAGAAACTGATAGGCCTCATTGGGTTCGTAGTAATTCTTAATAGCGGCTGTGTAAGTATTCCATCGTACAAATCCGACGAAGCTGTAAAAACTAACGCATTCAATTTCAAATACGGTAACTATTGTGGAAAGGGACATCCTGATTTTGAATCCGAAATTAACTCCGAGCAAAGAACAACAGATTTGAACTCTTTATGGCCTCCACTCGATGATGTTGATCTATTATCCTAGATAAATCAGTTAAAACACGAAAGTCCATGCAAGCTCTTGATGCACCTAGCAAAATCAAAAAAAACCTTATCACCAATAAGGTGACCGCGACTTTTTTGATTTCACTATGCACTTCAATTGCTTACATGTCTTTTCCGCGTTTAACTGATTTATCTAGGATTATGTTATGCGCACGATATCTGTTATCAGAGCGTGGGCGCGCAAAATTTAATATGTGACCAAGCATTTTCAGCTTCAGTGTTGACAAACTCTAGTGCTTTTTATGAAAGTCCTAAATGCGAGAATATGGCGAAACTTTTAGCTACGGGACTTGGGGCTAAATTTTGGGGGACAGAAAGGAATAAAGGTGCCACTACTTTGATTTCTGCAGGAAATTTAATTTCGACTGTGCCATTGTCTATTCTGGTGTATGCAATGAACTATGAGGATTTTGAAAAAATTGGATTCCCAGATGTAGATGGAGAGTGTTTTGCAATGGGTAAACCAATATTACACAATTACTTTCTAATTTCCGAGTTTGAGGCACAATATCGAGAATACGCTAAAGGCTTTAAACAGTATTCTAGCTCTGATCCACACCAACTAGATGTAAGCCTGCCTATTCCGATGCCCAACTGGAGAAGTACATATAATAATTACGAGCTACAGAGATATTTGAATTATTACAATTATCGATACTGGTCAACCAGATGGTATCTATGGTGCAAAAACCAAAAAAGCACTGAATCAGTTCTTGAAAGAAAATGCTGATGAGTCAGATAAATTATCCGATCAAGAATCATTGGGAATGCTAAAGGATAAATTTCTCACTCGCCCTTATAAAGAAAGATCAGAGATATTTGACGACTCCCCTAGCTAAAGCAAGGGGATTCCTAATTCAACACAACGAACCTATGTAGACTAGCTACACAGGATTTACAGTTGCTCCAAAGGCTAAAGACGACAAGCCCTGCCGCCTAATATTTATGTTATGGCTACATTATTGTGTATATTGTCTGGTTTGTCAAGACCAAGTCTTGTCCTGTGTTACGAGTAAATTATGGGCTTGTCGGATAATTAATAGAATACGTGAGATAATATGGGCTGATTCTAGTCAGCCTGCAATTTTGAGCAAACGTCATCAAAGCCAACTGTTCCTAACCTTAGATTCTCTGGTTAGCTCTGAACATCCCTACCGTAAACTCGATGAGCTATTATGTTTTGGTGCATTGAGTAAACCCTTCTCTAAAATATATGCCACCCGTGGCCCTAAAGGCCGAGGTGTTGAGTTCGGCTTACGTGCCTTGGTGCTTCAGTTCATGGAAGATTTAAGTGATAGAGAAATGGAGCGATGCTTATCAGAGAATCTGGCCGCTAAGTGGTTTTGTGATTCAGGACTGGAACAGAGCACTCCTGATCATAGTTACTTTGGTGATTTTCGCTCACGCATTGGAACCAGGGGTATGATGAATTTATTTGACCGTGTTCGGAGCGGGTTAGTTTCAATGGGCTTAGTACGAGAAGTATTCACATTTGTCGATGCCAGCCAGTTGGTCAGTAAGCTAACCACTTGGGATGATAGAGATAAGGCGATAAAGATGGGATTAGAGGAGTTCAACAATAAGACAGTTGATAAAGTTGCGGCGGACAAGCAAGCACGGTTTGGGTGCAAGGGAAATAGCAAATATTGGTATGGTTACAAAGAGCATGCATCAGTGGATATGCAAAGTGGCTTGATCAATAAAATAGCGGCCACCTCGGCTGAGGTAACGGATGCAAGCGGCTTGAAGCATGTTTGCCCTAAGTCGGGCGCTGTTTATGCGGACAAGGGTTATTGCGTGAGCCCGGCCAAAACCACGCTCAGGCGCAACGGTTGCCATGATGCAACAATCAAGAAGAACAATATGCATGGCAAGAATAGAGACAAAGACCGTTGGATTAGCAAAATTCGTTCACCATATGAGCGAGTGTTTGCTCATCGCAATAAGCGAGTTCGTTATAAAGGGTTGGCTAAAGTCCAGTTCCAAGTTGGAATCAGGGGCTTATGTTTTAACCTTAAGCGATTAATGGCATTGGGAGTTGAACGAGTTGAATTGGTGCCGGCCTAGGGATAGATCCGTCTATTGGTGGCAAAATGGCTGCTAATAGACGGTTTATTGCACAAAAAACGCGTTGCTGAGCAAACTAAAAGCGACTTCGGCGAAAACCCTGTTTGAAATTGTATTAACCGACGAGCCCATTATCTGTCCTGATAATTAGCAAATAAACTGTCCGGATTTATCCTCCTCCCTTTTGGGAAGTGAGATGAGCCAGATAGCATTTCTAAATAAGGTAAAACAGATGAGATTTGAAGAAGCATATGAAGCTTATCAAGCTAAACGACTATCACAAGCGGATGCTGCCACAATACTGGGTGTTTGTGATCGAAGTTTTCGTAGGTACATTAATAAGTACGAAGAATCAGGATTGGATGGGCGGTTAGATCAGCGACTCAATCAGCCCTCACACAGGCGGGCACCCGTAGACGAAATGATCAAGCTACAAGACCTATACTCAACACGCTATCAAGGCTGGAATGTGCGCCACTTCCATACATGGTATCAACGCGAGCACCAAGGTAAGCGTAGCTACAGTTGGGTTAAGAATAAGCTACAAAGCGCAGACCTGGTGCGTAAATCTAAAACACGCGGCCCTCACCGCATTAAACGTCTACCTGGCGCCTTGCCAGGTATGATGATTCACCAAGATGGCAGTACTCACCAATGGGTACCTGATGTGTCTTGGGACTTAATCGTCACCCTGGATGATGCATTATTCCATGCGCTTTGTCGAAGAGGAAGGCACGCACAGCAGCTTGCTTGGGGTTAAAGATGTACTTAAGGTGAAGGGGCTATTCTGTTCGTTTTACTCTGACCGAGGCAGCCACTATTGGCATACGCCTGAGGCTGGCGGCAAGGTGGATAAGAATGGCCCAACTCAATTTGGGTTGGCGATGAAGAGATTAGGCATTGGCATGATAGCGGCTTATCCTCCTGAAGCCAGAGGCCGTTCCGAACGTGCGTTTGGCACACACCAAGGGCGATTACCGAACGAGCTTGCGTTGATGGGTATCACTGGCATGCAAGCGGCTAATAAATACCTTAGAGATCATTATATGCCCAGACACAATAAAGAATTCAGTCATCCAGCTAGAGAGCAAGGCAGCGCCTTTGTGCCACTTGCGGGCATCGATCTTGACGATTATCTATGCGAACAGTACGAGCGTGTGGTGGGTAAAGACAACAGCGTACAGTTTGAGACGCTGTCTCTGCAGCTACCTAAAGATCAACACCGCTATCATTACGTCAAAGCTAAAGTAAAAGTATCGCGCCACCTTGATGGCTCATTGTCGATTGATCATGGGCCAAGGCGATTAGGCCGATACACAGCCGATGGAATACTGGTGCAACAAAAACAGATTAAGAGCAAAGTTGCGTAACTGGGCTTCAATTTGCCGCCGATGAATTCATTACGGGCTACGCCCTTCACTCATGAGTTATGCCTGAAAGTGGTGTATGGAGTAGTTGACTAAAAGCGGCGTATCGGGATGAGTTGAGTTTACAACAACTTAAACTTCCACAGACATACGCCACTATGAAACAGAATAAAATTATTTCCTTTGAAAAGCCAGAGCAAAGCATCGATCCACTGCAAGAATTGATTCGCAATGGCGCTAGGCAACTCATTCAAACCGCGGTCGAGAGTGAGTTATCTGAACTGCTGTATCGCAATTGTGACAAAGTCTCAGATTCAGGACACGCTGGTGTCGTTCGTAACGGCTATTTGCCAGAACGTGAACTGCAAACCGGGATCGGCCCAGTCAAAGTACGTATCCCCAAGGTGCGCTCCCGCACTGGAGTACCGATCACCTTTCGGTCTGCTTTAGTGCCGCCGTATGTGCGTAAAACGAGAACACTAGAAGCGGCCTTGCCTTGGCTGTATCTCAAGGGTGTCAGCACTGGAGAAATGGGGGATGCACTGAGCGTGCTAGTGGGTCAATCAGCGACTGGGTTATCATCAGGCACAGTGAGTAAGCTCAAAGCAACGTGGTCTCAGGAGTACAAGGATTGGAATAGAGAAGGTTTAGATCGAGATCGATGGGTTTATCTATGGGCGGACGGGATACACAGCGGCCTGCGCGGCGATGAGGGCCGGCTCTGTGCCTTAGTTGTCATCGGAGTGAATGAGCGCGGTCACAAGAAATTACTGGCGATTGAAGACGGTGAGCGAGAGTCTACGCAGAGTTGGCGAGAGGTGTTGTTGGCACTCAAGGAGCGAGGCCTGAATCAACCAGAGCTGGGCATCGGTGATGGTGCTTTAGGCTTTTGGAATGCCCTGGAAGAAGTCTATCCTGGCACTAAACATCAACGGTGTTGGGTGCATAAAACGGCCAACGTGCTGAACAAGCTGCCTAAATCGGTGCAGCCCAAAGCAAAAGCAGCTCTGCATAACATTTGGCAGGAAGAAACCAAAGAAGCGGCGCAAAGCGCCTATCAATTATTCATTAAAACCTGTCAAGACAAGTATCCAAAAGCCACGCAGTGCTTGGAAAAAGATCGCGAAGAGTTAATGACGTTCTACTCGTTCCCTGCCAAGCACTGGATGAGCATACGTACTACGAATCCAATTGAATCAACATTCGCGACTATCCGACACCGTACCAAACGATGCAAGGGATGTCTTAGCCGTGATGGCATGTTAAGTATGATGTTCAAGCTGGGTCAGTGCGCAGAGAAAAAGTGGAACCGAATACGCGGGTTCGCCTATCTAGCAAAAGTGATTCAAGGGGTTCCATTTAAAGATGGAATAGAGCAAACTAATGACTACTCAGATCAAACCGAGGCCGCTTGAAGAAAATGCCTCATACACCAGATTCGGGCATAACTCTTCACTCATTCATCGGCAATAACTAAAGCGGACAGACTATGTGTTAATAATCCGGACAGTTCTATTTACTTCTAACAGGCGTAGTCTTGTCCAACATGAAATGATACTGAGCGAAGGGACTGATTCTAATCGGAAATGATACCGAACTAATCTAATTTCTGTTCATGATGGTGAATGAATACCATTATGAATGACCACCATATAGATACCCTTGATAAGGCACGCTTGTTGCTACAAGGCACTGATGAAATCGATCTGGCAATCGACGGTAAACGCAATCGCTATGATTTCATCAAACGCACCTTAATGCGTTTCAAGTACAGCAAACTGGGTCGAGCCGATAAGGGTCTTGTGCTACGTTATATCACACGCATCAGCGGTTACTCTTATGTGCAAGTGAAACGCCTGGCTGCCAGCTATCTCAAGCACGGTAGAATCCAGTGGCGACATCGTGCCACAAGGGGCTTTGCTAGACGCTATAGCAATCAAGACATTAAGCTTCTAGCAGATATGGATGAACTCCACGGTACGTTATCAGGCCATGCCACTAAGAAACTCTGTGAGAAGTGGACCCGCTTTTTAGGACAGATGGCTTAGGAGTTATTTTCAGCTGATTAAGCAGCCAATTTCAGGCCGCGACATGGATCATACATCATGTCAGGGACCATGCCCAATGTTTGATGTTTACGCTCTTGGTTGTAATAGTTTATCCAGGAGCCAATGCCGTCTTTTGCCTCTTTCATCGATTGGTAGGCTTGCAAATAGACTTCCTCATATTTCACGCTGCGCCATAAGCGCTCAACAAATACATTGTCACGCCAAGCACCTTTGCCATCCATGCTGATGCGAATACCATTGTCTTTGAGTACACCGGTAAACGCCTCACTGGTAAATTGCGCACCTTGATCGCTGTTAAAGATATCAGGCTTGCCGTAGTAATGCAGTGCCTCTTCCAAAGCATCTACGCAGAATGCGCTATCCATGCTGTTGCTAAGCCGCCATGACAGCACTTTACGAGAATACCAATCCATCACAACGGTAAGATAAGCAAAGCCCTTAGGCATCGGGATATAAGTTATATCGGTACACCAAGCTTGATTGGGTTGATTGATGGCCAACCCACCTAGCAGATAAGGATAAATCTTGTGCCCCGCCTTCTTCTTGCTGGTGTTAGGCCTAGGATAGATGGCTTTAATGCCCATCTTACGCATTAAGCGTCGCACATGTTTACGGTCAACTCGATGGCCTACATCTTGCAACACATCACGAATGCGTCTACTGCCAAGAAAGGGCCGATTGAGGTGAATGCGATCAATCAGATGCATCAGTTCCAAGTCATCCTCATTAGCAGGTGAGGTTTTGTAATAAACATGGGAACGATGAATCTTCAACAATTTACACTGACGAACTAACGATAGTTTATTGCTTTTATTAATCATAGTTTTGCGCTCAGGTCTGTTTAACGACCGAGCGCTTTTGATAAAAAATCGTTTTCCATGGTGATTTCACCGATCTTTGCCTGTAATGATTTAATCTCTGATTCTCGGTTTGGAGATAAGCCTGTGCCTGATGCAAAGACTTCAGCTGAGCTATCGAGCAATTGTTTCTTCCACTTGACGATAAGATTTGCATTGATGTCATAACGACTAGCAAGATTGCTTAATGTTTCATCACCTTTGATTGCTGCAAGAGCAACTTTGGCTTTGAATTGTGGGGCATGGTTTCTACGCTTTTTACTCATTTTCTGTTCCTCGTTTTGAACAATTATAAAACAGAAAATAACTCCTTATTTTGGCCTTCAACCTGTCCTAATCATGGAGTCCACTTCAGTGAGCGCGCCTTAGTTGTCTATGAGCAAACTGAGTATGCCAACCTGGCACGTATCTCGGTTTCTCATCTATACAATCTACGCCGATCTAAACCCTACCAGAACAATCGCCGTCACTTTGAAAAGACACATTCTAAGCCTTCTTCTATCGGCCAAAGACGTAAGCCACAGCCAGAAGGTCAACCTGGCTATAGCCGTGTAGATACAGTGCATCAGGGCGATAAGGACAAGGTTAAAGGGGTCTATCATATCAACGCCGTTGATGAGATCACCCCGTTTGAAGTCGTGTCTTCTACACAGAAAATATCAGAGCCATTCTTGATGCCTATTCTCACTCAAATGCTAGAGCAATTCCCCTTTGTGATTAAAGGCTTTCATGCCGATAATGGCAGTGAATACATTAACCAATCGGTGGTGCGATTGTTGAATAAGCTATTAATCGAGTTGACCAAATCCAGGGCTAGACACCGTAACGACAATGCCTTAGTTGAGTGCAACAATGGGGCCATCGTGCGCAAGCATCTTGGCTTCATGCATATCCCGCAAAAATATGCGCCTGAGATTAATCAATTTGCCACCGACTTTCTTAACCCTTATTTGAATTATCACCGACCTTGTTTCTTCCCACAGATCAGCACTAACAACAAAGGAAAACAAGTCAAAACCTATCCATATCGAAACATGATGACGCCTTATGAAAAACTCAAATCGTTGACCAATGCACAGTCATATCTTAAAACTCACATCTCGTTTACAATGCTTGACGATATCGTTTATCAGATGACTGATAATGAGGTAGCAAAACAACTCAATGAGGAAAAAACTAAACTCTTTAAAAACATCTTTGAACAGAAATGACAATCAACTTCTCGGTATCATTCCTGTATTGGAATAGACTGCGCTAACTTGGATAGTTAAGCTATTCACATTCAAAGGGTAACCTCCCCTTTAAAAACCATTCAGTTCTTTAGCAGAAATCAGAAACAGAGCCATAGCCTCATCGTCGGTGCTAAGCCAAGTAAACGGATGATTAGGATATTGGGCTTCTAAATCAAGTGCTGCCGTTCCTACCTCAACGATCAATATCCCATCGTCAGTCAAGTAATCGGGTGCTAGTTTTAGCAAACGATCTACGATATCCAAGCCCAAATCCCCGCCGCGAAATGCCATATCCGGCTCGCGCAAATATTCTGTTGGCAAAACTTCCATTCTGTGATTCGAAATGTAGGGTGGGTTGGAGCAGATCAAGTCGTATTTGCCTTGCGCTTCACCAAACAGATCGCCTTCAAATATACTCACTCGGTCTTGTAAACCATGGCACTTCACATTTTCATTAGCGACTGCAACCGCATCAGCGGACAACTCTGTGGCGTCGATGTGGGCGTCTTCAAATGCGTGCGCCAATGCAATGGCAATACAGCCACTGCCGGTACACAAATCTAGCCCGCGTTTAATTTTGCTGGCATCCACCCAAGGCGCGAATTGCTCTGGTATCCATTCGCCAAAATAAGATCGCGGCACGATAACGCGCTCGTCTACGTAAAAGCGGTGCCCAGCAAACCAAGCTTCTTTAATGAGGTATGCCAGCGGCTTTTGGGTGCCAATACGTTGCTCT
Organism: Candidatus Poriferihabitaceae bacterium; assembly: GCA_965237485.1. Taxonomy (GTDB): domain Bacteria; phylum Pseudomonadota; class Gammaproteobacteria; order Arenicellales; family Poriferihabitantaceae; genus JAAELZ01. The sequence continues at coordinate 794,404 of CBDEFQ010000009.1, forward strand.
AGCAATGCGGTGATCTTGCCTACCTGCTGCTTATTTGGCACCACCTCCCAATCAAATTTCTCTTGACCGATATCTTGATTGGTAGCGTACAACACCAACCATGCAGCTTCTTCCCATGCGCTGATGGTACTGTGTCCAAAAAATAAATCAGCGCCTTCGAGCAAAGCTTCGATCTCTTCGGCGAGCAACTCAATATTTTTATTGGTTGTTAGGTTCACTGCTGTATCTCGATCATTGAGGGGTGGTATACCTTTACGCCGCTCGCATTACTTAAGGTGAACACCCAGCCGCGAACAATTAATTTCTTGTTTAAAAACTGTTTAGCTTTACCGTTAAAATGCGCTTTCCAATGCGGCTTAGGAATCAACACTTTAAAACGCTCACCTAAATGTAAGTTGATGTGCTTACTCGACTGACTGGTTTTAGTCACTTCTCCAATAACCCTTTTATAGCCTTTAGAGCGTTGACTAGCGACCTCGCCAGCTTTTTGCGGAGCGAAATAAGCATCCCCCCAAATACCGAGATTTTCATGCCACGCTTTGGATTCCGCCTTTAGATAATCAGATAAATACGTCTGGTTATCGCCAACCGCCACAGCAAAAGCTAAGCCTGCTTCTAACAACTTAATTTGTGCATTAACGCCATTTGATGAAAACACATGCGCTAATTGCCGCCCGTGTTTGTCTTGCTTTTCTATATCAAAGGCAATCCCCACTTTACCTTTTCCTAAGAGTGTCTTTAGCCTCTCCTTAGCGTGCTTGGCGAAAGGCTCAGGATTTCCACCACCCAGTTCCGGTGTGTTAATACCGACCATTCTCACTTTAGTGGCGTCGCCAATAACAATCGTGTCCCCGTCTGCTACGTATTTTAACGGGTGTAACTCATATTCGGAGCTAAGCTTCGCGTCGCTACAAGCAACCAAAGCCAGCGCAATAAAAAAGCAGGGCATCATCGCAGCCATTCGCCGCCAGAAGCTTAAGCTCTAGCTCTTGCGGCCGTAACGCGCTTGGAACTTGCCTACGCGGCCAGTGGTATCAACAATTTTTTGTTGCCCCGTATAAAAGGGATGGCATTCAGAGCAAACCTCAACGCTGATGTCACTACTTGCTGTAGAGCGAGTTTCAAAAGAGTTGCCGCAAGTGCAGCTAACTTTAATGCTGTTGTAATCTGGATGGGTTTCAGCTTTCATCGGTTTTCCTCGTGGCCGCGCTACTTCAGCGCAAATTTGGTTTTATGCTTGCCCGAAATTCTAGGCGAATTTCGGGGGCGGTGAATATATGCAATATGGGCTTTAGTTGCAACATTTAAAACTCTTTAAAAATCTTTAGTTTTAAAGGCCGCAGCAGAACGTTATGAGCGAAGGCAAGAGCAAGGCAAAAACTGGCGAAAGAGCGCAGTTTGCAATTGCAAATGAGCATTTTGAGCCAGTTTTTAACGCCGTATTGTCGAGCGCCACAGTTATAGCTTGGGTTGTGCTGTGGTCTTTAGCGGTTCATCGACTGAAAAAACTCTGCATTATTCTTAGTAGCTTTTAACTTATCCAGTAAGAATTCAATGGCTTGAACGTCATCCATCGGGTGCAGCAATTTACGCAATAACCACACCTTTTGTAGTTCATCGGGCTCCATCAATAATTCCTCGCGGCGCGTGCCAGATTTGTTAATGATGATAGACGGATAAGTGCGTTTTTCTGCGATACGGCGATCCAAATGCACTTCCATATTGCCCGTGCCTTTGAACTCTTCATAAATTACTTCATCCATTTTTGAACCTGTGTCAACCAAAGCCGTGGCTAAAATGGTTAAGCTGCCGCCTTCTTCCAAGTTCCGCGCCGCACCAAAGAAACGCTTGGGGCGCTGTAGTGCATTGGCGTCGACACCACCAGTTAATACCTTACCTGAAGATGGTGCAACTGTATTGTAAGCTCTCGCGAGTCGAGTGATAGAGTCTAATAAAATGATAACATCATTTTTATGCTCGACTAAACGCTTAGCCTTCTCCAGCGCCATTTCAGACACTTGTACGTGCCGCGTTGCGGGCTCATCAAAAGTAGATGAAATCACTTCACCATGTACCATGCGCGACATTTCTGTCACCTCTTCTGGGCGTTCATCTATCAACAACACGATCAAATGTGCGTCTGGGTTGTTAGTCGTGATGGCTTGCGCAATCTGTTGCAGCATCACTGTTTTACCCGTTTTAGGTGCAGACACGATCAAACCACGTTGGCCTTTGCCAATCGGTGAGACTAAGTCGATCACCCGTCCGGTAATGTCTTCAGAAGAACCTGTCTCTCGTTCCAACCTCATACGCTTGTCTGGATGCAACGGCGTGGCATTTTCAAATAGAATTTTATGCTTGGCTTGGTCAGGATCCTGGCCATTAATAGTTTGAACCTTAAGCAGGGCAAAATAACGCTCAGATTCTTTTGGCGGGCGAATTAAACCACTTACGGTATCACCTGTACGCAATCCGAAACGTCGAATTTGACTCGGTGAAACATAAATATCATCAGGCCCGGCCACATAAGAGCTGACTGAAGATCGGAGAAACCCAAAACCATCTTGGAGAATCTCTACGACACCTTCGCCGTGAATATCGACACCTTTCTTGGCCTCTGATTTTAGGATGGCAAAAATCTGTTCCTGCTTGCGCTGGCGGCCAATATTTTCAAGGCCTAAGGATTGCGCAAGCTCAACGACTTCTGCGGGAGTTTTAAGTTTTAATTCTGATAAATTGAGTGATGAAGACATAAAAAGAAAAGTGAAGACGCTCTAAGGGATAGAGCCTAATTAGTGACGAGCTATTGTTGGTTTAGCTTATGTGTGCGGATCCACAAACCGTGGCGCACAGGAAGAACGAAGTGGAATGTTTATTACTCGTTCTGTAGTGGATGATACTCAGGCTGACAATCCTTGTCTAGTACTAAATCCGGTTTGTTTTTGGAAACAAGCTAATATTCAGCTTGTTCCCAACAGCATACTTCCAAGAAACCTTTAGGCCTTAGCCAAGTGCGGCAATTGCCACTTCATAGTTAGGCTCATCGCCAATTTCTGTAACCAGCTCGGTATAAACCACCTTATCATCTTGATCAATTACCACCACCGCGCGCCCAGTGAGACCCGCCAAAGGGCCATCGACAATCATTACACCGTAGTCGGTAGCGAAATCGTTGCTGCGCATCATTGATAAAGTTTTTACAGAGTCTGTATTCTCAGATGAACAAAAACGGCTTTGCGCAAACGGTAAATCAGCTGAAACGATTAGCACCACAGTGTCATCACGCTGCGCCGCACTTTCGTTAAACTTCCGCGTTGAAATAGCGCATGTCGGCGTATCTATACTCGGAATAATATTCAATAGCTTCATCTTCCCAACGTAATCTCTTAACGTTACGTCACTTAGATCGTGCCCAGTTAAAGTAAATGCGGGTGCAGCTGCACCAACTGGTGGCAACTCTCCGTTGGTGTTGGTGGCATCGCCATGAAATGTGATTTTCGCCATTTGATTTCCTCTGCAAATTAAGGGTTTAAAAGTTTGCTTTGCGCATATGAAACTTCACACTATTTCGCGCTTAGCGGTAAGGTAGGTTTTGGTTGACATCTCCCACAACCGGCTAGCGGTCCTTTTGAAAGGCATAGTTAATTTATTGCCTTGATATATGTCCTCAGGCGGCGCATCCGCTGATAGCAACAACTTTACCTGATAATCATAGGCTGTGTCGATTAAGTTTATTAAGCACCGAGCTGCCTCATCATCGTCGTTAAACAGCTTTGGGACATTAGCTAACATTAAGGTGTTAAACTGATTGGCAATTTGGATGTAATCCATTTGCGAGCGATAAGTGCGACACAGTTCATCGAATTCAAACCAAGCCAATCCGTCGTGGGTGCTAACCGCATTGATTGTTCGCCCTGCTACTGTCAGTGTTTTAGGTGCTAAGCTGGTTGCACTCGTAATTTGATGATAGCAGCGTAACAGACCCGCATGCGCCTGCTCGCCTAAGGGAGAATAATAAATTTCGTCGAACACCCATTCTCGAGTACGAAAGTCTTTGTCTCCAGATACTTCGATAATGTGGCTGTTGTCTTTTAATAAGGCTATAGCACCCATAAACGAATCACGTTGAATGCCCCCAGCATAGAGTTCATCTGGTGGAATATTCGACGTTGTCACCACCACCACACCTCGAGCATATAAGTGCGTAAGTAAGCCGTGCAAAATCATCGCATCGGCAATGTCGTTGACCATAAACTCATCTAGGCAAAGCAATTTATTTTTATCTGACACTTGCTTTGCAATAAGCTGCAAAGGGTTAACTTGGTCTGCAAGTTGGCCATTTTGCTCATGTACCCACAACATAAAGCGATGGAAATGAATGCGCCACTTTTCGGTGATGGGTAAGCCCTCAAAAAAGATATCCATCAAATGGGTTTTACCGCGACCCACTCCACCCCAAATATAAAGACCATTAATGCTTTCAAGCGCAGATTCCCCGCTGTTACTAAACAAGTGCTTGCTAAGGCGCGCAAACAAGTTTTGTTTCGCGTCACCCTGCGCCGCTAACAATTGCACTTGCAAGTAATCCAGAGAGTCCACCAAAGAACGTTGCTGAGGGTCCGCGTCCAACTGACCTGACGCAACCAAATTGGCAATGGTATGCTTAAAACTCATGCGGGTATTATCTCATCGAATGATTCAAGCAAGTGGTATTGATCATGTCGAATCGCGTTTTTGTTGAGATCTGGTTGAGCGATACCAAACAAATGAGCCAGGCCCATGGCGCTTTGCTTCATCCAGCACCGTAAAGCTATCATCCACAAATAATGAACGTGAAGCGTCAAAGGGGAATATTGAATTTAGCTTATCCCAAACACCCACTTGCTCTTTCGCAAAACCCAATTGATGTGACGTAATCACTGCATCAAAATAATGCGCCAACCCAACTTTTTGCATTTTTAAATTGAAGGTCGTCTCTTGCGCGTTGGTAAATAAAACAACCGTTTTTCCATGATTACCTAGCGCAGATAAAAACGTCTGCACCCTTGGGCGTAAGCCAATTAAATGTGCTGTTTCTTGCTTGAGCTGCAAAATGGGTAAATCTAGTTCCTGCGACCAATAATCAATGCTATACCATTTAAGTTGGCCACGAATGGCCATCATTTTCGCATACAAAATCTCTTTGGCAGCACTAAGAGGCAAACTCTGTTTTTGTGAATACCGCAACGGTACATGCTCAAGCCAGAAATGATTGTCAAAGTTTAAATCAAGCAACGTTCCATCCATGTCTAAAAAAACGCAGTCGATTTCGTTCCAATCAAGCATGGTTGTGTAATTCAATTTTAATGCGTATATCAGACTATTGTGCTTGGTGAAATTGCGCCGAAGCTTGCACCACACGGTTTGCGGGAACCGCTAGTTGAGTAATTAAGTATTGCGCAAAATCTTCACTGTAAGGCTGCTTGGCAATTGCCGCGCGCATGCATCTTAGCCACGCATCTCGGCGTGCATTGTTGATATCGAACTTAGCGTGGAAACCCGGAATACTAATTGAGCCATATTTTTTATTGTATTCGCGCGGCCCACCTAGCCACGCTGTTAAAAATGTGACCAATTTATCTCTAGATATACTGAGATCGGCGCTGTGCATTTGGCGCACAGCTACCACCTCGGGGTGCTGATCCAGTTCCATCTCATCATAGAATGCATCCACCAGATCGCGAACGCCTTGTCGCCCACCAGCGGCCAAGAACGATTGATCACCATTGCCAAATTGACGATTAGATAATTGTGTCATTGTGCTTTTTTTGGAGGCTTTGAGTACAGCCAAAGCATAATCATCATTTTCAAAAAAGGCTGGAGGCGTTTTCAATGAGTTATGCCTGAAAGTGGTGTATGGAGTAGTTGACTAAAAGCGGCGTATCGGGATGAGTTGAGTTTACAACAACTTAAACTTCCACAGACATACGCCACTATGAAACAGAATAAAATTATTTCCTTTGAAAAGCCAGAGCAAAGCATCGATCCGCTGCAAGAATTGATTCGCAATGGCGCCAGGCAACTCATTCAAACCGCGATCGAGAGTGAGTTATCTGAACTGCTGTATCGCAATTGTGACAAAGTCTCAGATTCAGGACACGCTGGTGTCGTTCGTAACGGCTATTTGCCAGAACGTGAACTGCAAACCGGGATCGGCCCAGTCAAAGTACGTATCCCCAAGGTGCGCTCCCGCACTGGAGTACCGATCACCTTTCGGTCTGCTTTAGTGCCGCCGTATGTGCGTAAAACGAGAACACTAGAAGCGGCCTTGCCTTGGCTGTATCTCAAGGGTGTCAGCACTGGAGAAATGGGGGATGCACTGAGCGTGCTAGTGGGTCAATCAGCGACTGGGTTATCATCAAGCACAGTGAGTAAGCTCAAAGCAACGTGGTCTCAGGAGTACAAGGATTGGAATAGAGAAGGTTTAGATCGAGATCGATGGGTTTATCTATGGGCGGACGGGATACACAGCGGCCTGCGCGGCGATGAGGGCCGGCTCTGTGCCTTAGTTGTCATCGGAGTGAATGAGCGCGGTCACAAGAAATTACTGGCGATTGAAGACGGTGAGCGAGAGTCTACGCAGAGTTGGCGAGAGGTGTTGTTGGCACTCAAGGAGCGAGGCCTGAATCAACCAGAGCTGGGCATCGGTGATGGTGCTTTAGGCTTTTGGAATGCCCTGGAAGAAGTCTATCCTGGCACTAAACATCAACGGTGTTGGGTGCATAAAACGGCCAACGTGCTGAACAAGCTGCCTAAATCGGTGCAGCCCAAAGCAAAAGCAGCTCTGCATAACATTTGGCAGGAAGAAACCAAAGAAGCGGCGCAAAGCGCCTATCAATTATTCATTAAAACCTATCAAGACAAGTATCCAAAAGCCACGCAGTGCTTGGAAAAAGATCGCGAAGAGTTAATGACGTTCTACTCGTTCCCTGCCAAGCACTGGATGAGCATACGTACTACGAATCCAATTGAATCAACATTCGCGACTATCCGACACCGTACCAAACGATGCAAGGGATGTCTTAGCCGTGATGGCATGTTAAGTATGATGTTCAAGCTGGGTCAGTGCGCAGAGAAAAAGTGAAACCGAATACGCGGGTTCGCCTATCTAGCAAAAGTGATTCAAGGGGTTCCATTTAAAGATGGAATAGAGCAAACTAATGACTACTCAGATCAAACCGAGGCCGCTTGAAGAAAATGCCTCATACACCAGATTCGGGCATAACTCGTTTTCAATTACCTGCACTTAGTCTGTTTAAGCTGAACTTTAAATAACGTATGCTATGGTTGCTACTCTAAAACGTTAATCAATGATTACCAAAGCCTCTACCCCTTGGTGGCACGCACCTATCTATGTGATTCTTGCCGGCTGTGCAGTTTCATTTTTAGGGTTTGGTGTGCGTTCAATATTGGGTTTATTCCTTGAGCCAATGACCACAGCAAATGGTTGGACGCGCGAAACATTTTCTATCGCGATGGCCATTCAGAACTTACTTTGGGGATTGGGTTTGCCGATCGCGGGCATTTTGGTTGATAAGAATGGCCCGAGAGGCGTTCTTATTTTTGGTGCCTTAGCCTATTTTCTAGGTCTAGTTGGAATGGCGTACTCTGCCGACAGTTTCACACTTCACCTTACGGCAGGTGTGATCGCTGGCAGCGGCGTTGCCTTCACTGCTTTTACGCTCATGCTAGCAACGATGGTGAAAGTCACGGGGCCTGAGCGGCGCTCTTTCGTATTAGGCCTAGGCACGGCCGCCGGTTCATTAGGGCAAGTAGTATTCTCGCCTATAAGCCAAGGGCTAATTTCTAGCTACGGTTGGCACAGTGCTTTAATTATTCTAGCCTGCCTTCTTCTAACGCTTATTCCCTTGGCCCTAATCTTACCCAGCCAGGCAAATAATAGCGCAACCCAAATCGACGAGAAGCAAAGCTTAGCCGAAGTGCTTTATGAAGCATTGCACCATAAAGGCTATTTGTTACTCACAACGGGGTTTTTTGTTTGCGGCTTTCATGTTGCCTTTATTACAGTCCACCTGCCTGCTTATGTGAGAGACTTAGGATTAGACCCAAAGGTCGGCGCTCATTCGATTGCGCTTATCGGTCTGTTTAATATCCTCGGCTCAGTGTTATCCGGCCTTGCGGGGCAACGCTATAGCAAAAAAATGGGTTTGGCCACCATATACGCTCTGCGCGCCATCGCGATCTTTGCACTTATCATGGCACCCAAAACTGCACTCACAATCTATTTGTTTGCCGGCACCATGGGCATCTTGTGGCTATCAACAGTGCCGCTAACCACTGGCATTGTGGCGCAAATATTTGGTGTACGCTATATGGCCACTTTGTTCGGAGTGGTATTTTTAAGCCATCAACTCGGCAGTTTCAGCGGCATTTGGCTTGGCGGCTGGCTATACGACCACCATGGTAATTACGATATGATGTGGTGGGCTGGTATTGCGCTTGGCCTTCTCGCAGCATTCGTTCATATACCCATCAACGAAAAGCCGCTATCACGCCTTGGAGAGATTAGTTAGATTCATAAAGTCCATTGCGAGCACAATAACCAAATGTCCGAATTCGATCACTCTCAGTCCGAAACGCTCGGTATACTGCTTACTAATTTAGGTACCCCTAAATCGGCAGCTAAGCATGACGTGCGCGCCTATTTAAAAGAGTTCTTGTCCGATCAGCGGGTTATAAAAATGCCTAAACTGCTCTGGTGGCCAATCTTGAATCTGATCATTCTGAACACCCGGTCAAAACGCTCTGCTAAGGCATATGCGAAAATCTGGACAGACCAAGGCTCACCCTTGTTAGCCATCTCAAAGCAACAAGCCGCTGCACTGCAAGCTGCATTCGGAAAACAGCAAGTCAAAGTTGTGTTAGGTATGCGCTATGGTTCACCGTCTATTGCGCAGGCCCTAGATGAGCTACGCAATGCCGGAGCCACAAAAATATTGGCTTTCCCGCTCTATCCTCAATATTCCGCCACCACTACCGCTTCAACTTTTGACGCCATTACTACTGCCTTTGAACGGTGCAATTGGTTGCCAGAACTGCGCTTCATTAACCACTACCATGATAACCCCGCTTACATAAACACGTTAGCGAAAAGCGTACTCACACACTGGAAAGCAAACGGTCGCGCGGAAAAACTACTGATGTCCTTTCATGGCATCCCCCAAGAGTATTTTCTCGATGGCGACCCTTATCATTGTGAATGCCAAAAAACCGGAAGGCTGTTAGCCAAACAGTTAGAGCTAGATGAATCGCAATGGTTACTTACTTTCCAGTCGCGCCTCGGGCCCAAACAATGGCTTAAGCCGTATACCGATAAAACGCTAAAGCAATTGGCCAAAGTCGGCGCTAAAACACTGGATATTATCTGCCCTGGCTTTAGCGCAGACTGCTTAGAAACGCTGGAGGAAATCGCCATCGATAATAAAGCGAGTTTCTTAGCTGCAGGCGGAGAAGATTACCGATATATCGATTGCCTTAACGCTTCCCAAGAGCATATTTCAACATTGCAGAAAATTGCACAAAGCCATATGCAAGGTTGGGCTAAGCCGCCCGCTCTAAGTGAATTGAGCGAGCGTAAACAAAGAGCGGATAAGGCAAGCCTAAAGGGTTAGAACATTGTTAGTTTTTGAAATTATCTTTCCAATCTTAGCGATTGGCTTATCTGGGTATCTGGTCTCACGCTTTAACCTATTCGCTCAGAAAGAAACAAGAAGTTCAAGCTTAGGTTGAATATCTTCATCTCGGCAATGCGGTTTTTAGCGAAGCCTAGCTTATTGTCATGGCCAAGTGCCAGCAACATTTTCTCATAACGAAGGCGCATCCTGTCGAAACGCATTTTGCCATTGTGTATGCTATTGAAGCAATAATCGAATTGCGCACTGGATTTTAGTTCGTTATCTCAATTAAGATAGAACCAAGATCAATTTACGGTAGGTAATGTTATGCATGAAGAAACAGGGTTTTCGATATGGGAGTATTCAGCCATTATCTTTGCGGTTGTACTTATTTCAAAATTAATCAGTAAGAAAACTGGCACGGTTGACGTTTTATGGTTAATTGTTGCCGGTGCCCTATTGACTAACCTGGGTTTTCTACCAACGCATAACGAATTTCTCGAAACTATTGGAGAATGGGGCATTGTGTTTATTATGTTTGCCTTGGGGCTTGAGGAAGATTTAAACCGCTTTTCACAAGGCTTAAAACGCGGCTTGGGGGTGGCGCTAATTGGTGCCGCATTTCCATTTATGGCAGCGTATGGTACTGCCACGCTTTTTGGTTATGATCACAATTCGGCCTTGTTGTGGGGCTTAACCATGACCGCCACAGCCGTTAGCCTTACCATGATGAGCTTAAGAGGGGATTTACTGCATAAATCTACTGCTGCTACGGGGATCATGACAGCGGCGGTGATCGATGACGTATTGTCCTTAGTGGGCGTTGCAATTCTAATACCAATAATTTTAGTGAGTTCATCTGGTGTAGAAACTGGGGGCGCAGACCTCGTCAGCATAGCTTGGATAATGGCCAAAGTGCTGTTCTTTTTCGCGATTACCCTGTTTATGGGCTTAGTCGCGTTTCCCGAAAGAACCCCTAAAACATTACCTCCTAACCCAAGCCTTTACAAATTAGCTGACCACAAAATTAGTCAGTTAATGGCTTCAATCGGTGCGAGGAAATTTTTGATGCTGCATCGCGGGGAATTTACCCCTTTAATCATGTTATTCATTGCAATGTTGCTAGGGGTCATTGCCCATTGGTTGGGCTTCCATCCAGCGATTGGAGCCTATTTTGCAGGCTTGTTTTTACACGCTGATTATTTTGTGCATAGCAAAATTAAAAAGATTAAGAATGAAGAAGGCGAAACCGTAGAAGTTGAAAAAACAGATGGTGTATTTAAGGAAACTAGCCATGTAATTGAACATATTGCATTCACCATCTTTGGGCCTATCTTCTTCGTTAATTTGGGCGGCAAACTGGAGTTTGACCCCGCAATCCTCATAGAGGCCCTGCCCGCGGTATTGGTGTTATTTTCTCTGGTTGTGATACTGCAAGTAAGCTCTGCTTGCCTTGCGGCCCGTTACACGGGTCGATATAAATGGCATGAAGGTGTGATGATTGGCTTTGGCATGCTAGGACGCGCTGAACTGGCATTTATTGTTATAAACATCGCTTTTGTACAAAACAAAATTATCGACATAACCCAATTTTATATTCTTATGTTTACGGCGTTCTTGCTTAATATAACAGTACCGTTGGTGCTGAAGTGGTGGAAGCCATACTATTTGGGCTTCAAGCAAATTCAATTATTTGGCACTACCTTATCTCGACCAGAACCCGCGCCAATACCCGATGATCTTCCCGAGTATAGAGAGATGATGTTGGAAGAAAAGAGGCGTTATGTTGATACCGACGAATGATATTTGTGGAAAACCAAACCTTTTAAAGTTGAGTTTCCCTTCAGCAGTGTATGAAGAGATAAAATCCGTTTAGTACTCAATGCGCGACCCACGCTACGATATCTTATTTGAACCTGTAAAGATTGGGCCAGTGACGGCACCCAATCGCTTTTATCAAGTACCGCATTGCACTGGCATGGGCTATCGATATCCAAAATTGGAAGCCAAATTAAGGGGGGTTAAAGCCGAAGGCGGCTGGGGTGTGGTATCCACGCAAGAAACCGAAATTCACCCTAGTTCTGACATTTCGCCCGCAAACGAATCACGGCTCTGGGATGAACAAGACATTCCCACCTTGCAGAGGATGACACAGGCGGTACATGAGCACGGCAGCCTTGCAGCAGTACAACTGGTGCATAACGGTTTGCACACCAGCAATCGCTATAGTCGTTTGCTACCCTTAGCGCCGTCCTCTGCGGTTGTGGATACAAATGACCCGGTCCAAGCGCGGGCTATGGACAAAAGCGATATTAAGCAATTTAGACAATGGCACGTTGATGCTGTGTTACGCGCCAAACGGGCCGGGTTTGATATCGTCTACGTTTATCCTAAAAAACGCAGTTAAAGCCTCTCCAATGAGGCCAACATAAACAACCCTTCCATCGTCGCTACTGCCTCCGAGACACTTTAGCCAAGTAAACAGCGGTCATCTGGCGGTTGAAGAATCGTTCCACCAAGATATTTCTTCATCGCCTCGCTTAGAATGCGGCACCAAACTTGCGCCACGCTCAACTGCGGCGCAATCGCCTTCAATGAATTAAAGACGTGTTGTATTTGGTCAAACGTGTCGCGAATTAAGTCGGCCTTGGCGTGCGTGCTAGTAATCGTCATAGTCTTTTTCCGCCCCGATTCAGTAACGCGCCCCACCGAACTCAGTAATAGCGGTCGACGGGTAATCGCTTCCATCTGTTTGTCTGGGTTAGCCAGCCTAGTGAATATATTCCACCCGTTATAAATCAAGGCAATGATCCGCGCTATAAAGCGACAGGGCTTGATATCGGCGGTAGTAAACCCGCCCCAACCCCAATGGTTCTTGATTTCATCAAAATTGTTTTCGCAGTCGGCTCGATCTCGATAATGTTGGACGATGCTAATCACCTCATCGTCTAATGAGGTGACCAGAACAGCGTATTCAAACGCGCGAATATCATCCGCTTCTTGCAAAAAACCAAAGCTCTGCTGGCCTTGACTTTTCTCTTCCAATACCAGCAGCGCGTCCTTTGCTAAACGACGACGAACGATTACCACGCGCCGATGATCGTTCCACGCAGCCAACTTCAAACAACTTTCTTTGGCTTCCCAGCCATCGATAACATAATCCCAGCCCGACACGCTATGCTGCTGCTGTATCAGTTGCTTAACGTACTTAGACTTCCTTAGCTTAAACAAGTAATTGACGCCTCTTTGTTCTGCAGCGCTCATCACATCCTGGGTATCCCAGTCACAATCGCCTCGAATAAAGTGCGGCCAAGATGAACGTGGCAATCGATCCAACAGCTCCCATAGACCCGGCGAAGAATGACTAGCAGCTACCTCAGTGCCAGACTTGACCTCAACATCCAATACAAGACGAAGATTGGCAATCATATAGGTGTGATACGTGTGCGAGGGCCGGCCAGGTTTGTGTGGATTATAGCCAACCTTGGCACCTTCTTGATGACCGTATAGCGGTTTAACCGTTACGTCACAATCCAATATCCATGGCTGTGTGAGCTAGGGCTCGTAGCAACGCTGCAAATGAGTTTGTAGCCAGGCTATACCTTGTTCCTCATCCATCTTCTTCAGCGCACGGCGCGCCGAATCGTCGCTAACCGCTTTGGTCATTCCAAGCATTTTGGTGTTGATACGATCGCCCATTAAGCTGGCCATGTGTGCGTAGCAATTGTGACCCGAGAGAACAGACAACAAAAATGAGCCCAACACATTGATCTTCTCAGGTGCGTTATTGTTTCGATATTCCAATGGGCAACTGCTCACCCATGGCTTAAACAGACCACCAAGTTTTAAATATTGAATGAAAAAAGGCAACGGTCCTATGGGCGTTACTGCCGCTGACGGATCCCATTCAACGTGAATTTTTCCATCGAACGTTTCAGTCGATAATAAGGTGGAAACAGCGTTTGAAACCTCCGGATTTAGCGCACCCTCTGGGTGAAAGGATTTATCTTTGGCGACCATGGTGTTTCTCCTTTTAATTCAATTGATTGCAACGATAATACATCCGTTAGTGGAGGTTCAACTGATTTTTCTAGGGTAAAAGCGAGTATGAAAGCCAGCCATGAAAAGACTAGCACCACACCCCCTAACGGAGTAACAAAGCCAAACAGTTTGCTCCCTGTTACAGCCATCAAAAATAGATTGCCTGAGAATAAGATGATGCCAACAACAAAACCCGATAAAGACCTAATTAACCATTTTGGTTGAGCGGCTTTATCGAATGCTAAAGCACCAATTAAAATCACTGATACGTGATAAAACTGATATTCAACGCCAATACGGTATTGGTTTATCGCTGCTTCTGTAAGTTGGCCTTTTAGTGCATGGAAACCGAAAGCACCCAATAACACCGCAATAAAGCCGAGCAGAGTGCCGAGGCATAGGAAGCGTCTACTTTGCGTTAGATAGCTCATGTAAAAGCTGTGAACTAGCCAACAGAACAAGTCACCCCAGTGCCACCTAGGCCACAATAACCGCCCGGATTTTTGTGTAAGTATTGTTGGTGCGGTTCTTCAGCATAATAAAATGGCTTCGCGGGCAAGATTTCGGTGTGAATTTTATCCATGCCGCTGGCTTGTAAAGCTGCTTGATACACTCGCAAACTCGCCGAAGCAGCGCGCTCCTGTTCATCTGAATAAGTATATATCCCAGAACGATACTGTGTGCCCGAATCATTGCCTTGGCGGTTTAATTGAGTTGGGTTATGCCCTTCCCAAAATGCCTTGAGCATCGCCTCATAAGAAGTCACGCTTGTGTCATAACCCACCCAAACTACTTCATTATGACCTGTTTGGCCGCTGCAGACCTCTCGATACGTCGCATTAGGCGTGTAGCCAGCCGAATAGCCTACCGCAGTGCTCCACACACCGGGTAATTGCCAAAACAGCTTTTCCGCACCCCAAAAACAGCCCATTCCAAACATCGCTTGTTCTACGCTTTCTGGCAAGGGTGGCTTGATTGGATTCTTCAATACCACGTGGCGATCAGTAAGCTGCATTTCTTCACTTCTACCCGGCAGCACTTGGTCTGGCTTAGGTATAATACTTTTAGTTCCAAACATAATTTAACTTCACATTCGTTATGATATGGGCAGATTCTAACTCAACAATCTACCGACCCAAAAATAAGACAACAAGTTTAGGCTATGGTTTAGCTTACGGTTCACTCATTTCGCATGCTTTTTATAATATTTTGCATTAAGTCGCTTAACTTGGTTGGCCGCCGCTTCGGCATTAAGGGTATTCCCAGCCTGTTGATAAAGTTGAAACCAAAACACGGTTCGTTGTGGCACTTGAGCCACCAGTTTGCGCAAAATATCTATCGCTACTTTATCTTGTTCGAACTTACTCAACAGCACCCCAGCGTTATATTGAATTCGAAAGTTTCGGGGTTTGAGATGACTATCGCGCGCGACTGTTGATAAAACATATTCAGCACTTCTAACGATAATTGTTTCTTGGTTGATAAGGTATCGTAGACGGCTTGAAGATGTTCCGGCTCACCCATTGGATACAGTTTATTCGCACTATGCATGCCCGCCTTTATTTTTTTGAAACGCGCGGCTCCAATGGGGTCATTAAATGTTGCTGTTCCGCTAATCAATCGAGATACCTGAAGCATCTTAACATTAGCCTGAAACGGAACCACAACCAAACTATAAAATACTAGGACAACGAAACCGCATAAGGTCACTTTTAATACTTTCCATGATAATACGTCTTGGTGCGCAGTCAATTCCCGTGTAGGGCGTAATGTACGCTGGCTTCCCAGCATAATGACTGCCATAACCGAAAAGAGTAAAAGTTGGCTAGCTAGGGCATCAAACCCCACCAAATTTTTGACGCCATAACAGGCCAGAAAACCCAACAGCAACGCACGTTGTAGAGGCGTATAGTGAACACGCTTTGCTAGAAGATAAGCTGCAGTCAGTAGGACAAATAAGAATAGTGCCAAACCGACAAAACCGTGCGCTACCAGCACATCTAAATAATGGTTATGCGCCCGGTCAAACCACAGGTCAGCATTATCTAGCACGCCAGATTTATAATGCTTAGTAAATTCGGTTACGTAGGCTTCCGACCCATGGCCAATTATCGGGCGTTGTTTTGCCACATCGATCGCTATTGACCAATTAGCCAAGCGATCTACGGTTGTCTGCTGGCCACTAGGAATAAGTAACAAGCGATGAACTAAGCTGCCCTTTTCAAATTGGACACCTTGCAGTAAGGCTGAGGCATTCCACAAGGATGCGCCACACAACAATAAGACCCCAATAGTTACTGCTCCAAACTTCAGCAAAGTTGGTTTTTTAGCAAAGCCCCACCAACTAAGCCCAGTCACTGGTAGCCCCGCTAATAAACCTGCTGCAGGGCCACGAGAACCACTGTTATATAAGGCCAGCAACATAAGACTAACCAGTAAAAAGCTGACCCCACCAACAACCCTTTTACGCCTTACAGATTGAGCCATTTCTAGATGTCGGCTTGCTGAAAAACCCACGACAAAAACGCCCATCGCCATTGCTGACCCTAGATAAATTGGATTACCGAGCAATGACGCGGCTCGAATATCTTGTTGATATATAGCAATTACCGCTAGCGTAAATAACGTCAAGCACAATGCAATCAAATAACTTGATATGCGCCTCATACTATCCAACGTGCAAAACAAATACCCCAGCAACAGCAAGGCAAAGCATACGCCCAAACCGCCGTCTAAACGTTCATATGTAGACCAGAATGCGCGCTGAGGATCTGTGCTCAGCTGGTTACTAATCAATGCCCAGATGCAATACACACAAGCAGCAAGAAACAGAGGTTGCTGAATTAACAGCCGAAATCTAGCTAAGAAATTATCGGAAAATAGTGCCGCACCTACGCCAAGCAACAATAAAGTTCTTAGCACCCAAACCTTGCTGGTTACATACGGAAAAAGTAACTCTGAATACAGACACAATAATGCCAAAGGCAGGCACAATGCGATCGCGGCAATTACATAATCTGGAAACCGCGCAATAAATGTCTTATTCATCCACTCGTTAGCTTATCCGATGTTTACTAATCGATGGCTTAGTGATCCTGCAATACCACTTCATCACGCGCGGCATGAACCCAATCTTTAACATCCACATCTCCCAGCACGAAATCCATATAGCTTTGGATTGCTAATGGCACCTTAACTGAATAAGAGTTGAACCTAAAAATCACCGGAGCGAACATGGCATCAACAACACTGAATTGTCCAAATAGCCAAGCCCCCTCGGCGTTTTTCATGTGCAAAGCGCGTTGCCATAAATAAACAATACGATCTACATCACTTTGGCAATTTTGATCGGTGATTTCATACGCTATATTTAACCGGGTATCCATAGATAAGGCATTGCGCAGTGCGCCGTAGCTAGAATGCATCTCTGCCGCCATTGATCTGGCTAAGGCCAAACATTCACCGTCTTTAGGCCATGTATATTTCAATTCACGGGTATTGATCAAGTATTCGATAATGGCCAATGAATCCCACACCTGTCGCTGCCCATCGAAGAGCGCGGGAACCGTGCCGTTTGACCCGTACGGAGCCACTTCGTCCTTAAATGTAGGAGTATCAAACCAAATAATTTTCTCTTCGAAGCAAAGCGCGTTCTTACGCATAAATAACCAAGGCCGTAATGACCAGCTCGAATAGTTCTTGTTACCAATAATTAGCGTTAAATCGTTCATCTATTTTGCCTCGACAGCTTTCAGTTAGGTGAAATATCCTTAGTTTATAAGCCGGCTATTTCAACACATATTCGCTCGGCCAAACTAAAATAAAACAAAAGAGTAGACTACTCATAACGAATAAGGATAAGTCGCCGCGCAGCCGCGACTTTATCCAATTGTTGAACAAGCCCGGGGGGTTACCTCTATTAAGTAAATATATCCGCTACTGGTCCTTGTGACTTTAAGCGTTCAGGGTTTCGCTTAAGATTGCAGGCGAGTGGGCGTCTCACTCGCCGAGTGATGGTACTTTCTTATTGCATAAAGCTGGGGTCCTCCGTATTAAGTGACTTTAGTGAGCTTGTTGGATCTAAGCAATTAACCTGATTCGAAGCGACGGCGACAAAAGCCAATGATAACCAGAGGCGTGGCGCAGTGCTTGCAACGCCAAATTGGTCTTTGTCGTTTTGGCCTGATTGGTCCGGACGGTACAACCACCTGCAAGGCCCATTGCACTCGCTTTAAGGTTTGTTTGGCGTTGCCGTGCACAAAACCGTAATCGCGCACCCGGCGAAACCCCTTTGGTAGAACGTGTTGCAAAACCAATGCAATGAACGCCTTTGAGTCGAGGCAGCGGGTGCGGGATTTGCCTTTGTTGTCCTGATAACGAAAGGTGATTTGACCATCGCGATCACTGAGAATATTGTTCTCACTAATAACCCCGCGATACAGATACCGCGAGAGATATTTAAACGCCGGTAAGCCTTTGCCAATCTGCTTGCAGTGCACGATCCAGTGTTTTGGGGTGCAGGGAAGATCAAGATCGGCTGCTCGCAAAGCCCGTAGTAGCCGAGCACGGAACACGCAGGCAAGCGCCTTGCCATTGAACAAGTAGTTGCCGGGCTTGGATTGCCACAACGCTTTGTCCTTTGATAAGCCCCCATTGGGAAACACCACATGCACATGCGGGTGGTAATCGAGCTTGCGAGTATGGGTGTGTAAAACGGTGCTAAAGCCAATGTGCTCTGCACACTTAATATCGTTCTTGGCGAAGGTTTTAAGCGTACTGGCGGCGCAATCCATGAGTGCGTCATACACGGTTTTGGAATGGTGCTTGGCTATACGACGCAGTTCATAAGGCAAGGTAAAGGTCACCATAAAGTAATCACAAGGCAATAATTTTGTGCTCTGGCGATCCAGCCATTCACTGCTGGCATGATTCAGACAGCGAGGGCAACTGCGGTGGCCACAGGAGCGCGGGTGGTTTTGTGATTCATTGCACTGGCCACAATGCGTAAGCATAAGACCATATTGGGCCGTGCGGCACCCGCTAATGGCGTTGGCGGCGCTGCGCTCTGCGCCGCCCAACAGGCACAAAGCATCGGGATGGCGGTTTAGTATCGAGGCGAGTTCCATTAGGCGATCACCTCAAAGTCCAAGCCATCAATCAAGGTGTTTATCCGCGAGCCGGTGTTGCGTTGCACCACGTCGGTGAGTTGCGTGTAAAGCACCGTTGTCTTGGGACATTCATGGCCCATCTCGCGCTGGATGGCGCGCAAGTGAACGCCTGACTCGACCAAGTGTGCGCCATAGCAGTGGCGAAAGGTGTGAATGGTAACGCGCTTATGAATGCCGCAACTTTTGACGATGACCTTAACCGATTTTTGCAAGCCGCCGCGGTCCATCGGTGCGCTGGCTGAGCGGCGAAGTTGGTTGGTTTTTCCCTGAGGAAATAGCCATTTAGGGTTACGATGACTGGCCCAATAAGTGCGCAATAAATCGAGCGTTCGATCAGGCAAAAATACAAACCGATCTTTACGACCTTTGCCGCAACGTACATGCACTTTATGGCGAGCACTGTCGATGTCAGCAATGGTCAGGTTGAGCGCCTCGCTCAAGCGCAGCCCCATGCTGTACACGCACAAAAGATAAGTTTGGTAACGCGCTTCGCGTGTCTGGTTGATGACGCGGCCCACTTCCTCCGTCGACAGAATATCAGGCAGAGTTTGAACCCTAGGCGGTTTTACAATCTCTATCCACTGCCAAGATTTGTTGAGAATGTAGCGATAAAAGAATTGCAGGCCGTTACGGTCGAGTTTTACCGTAGACCAGGAATGGCTGTGCACCAGAGACAAGAAGTAGTCCCGTAATTGTTGTTGGCTGAGCTGGTCGGGACAACAATCAAAGAACGCCGACACTCGGCGCACAGCTCGCGAATAGCTATCTATAGTTGCGTCGGCTTTGCCTTGCAGGCGAAGTACGTTAATATGTTGTTGGTAAAGAGAGTCAAAACGAGTTTGATCTGATGAGTTCATTATTTATTCCTATAAAACACACACTCAACATTGAGGGTGATAGGAATAGTGTGCTCGTTGTTGGCTCTCTTTGCCGCTTAGCGGCTTCGTTCAACAAGTACACTACTACAGTAAAAGCATCGTTCCCAAATAGCGGTTTACATGGAAATTTAACCCATATTTTGATATAACTACCGCTTATCTGGTCAAACGAACCGAAATGGATAAAAAAACATTAGAACAATCATCGACCAAAGCCCCTTCAGCACTTCCGAGCTTAATTAAGGCGTTGGGTTTTATTTTGTTACTCGGCTCGGTCACTTTAGTCAGTTGCGCCTCTGCACTGGTGAGCATTTAGATTGAGTTATGCCCACACCATATAGACAAAAAATCAAGAATAAGCCCGCGCCAATGGGCCCTATTCTGCCGTTTTTGCTGCCGCTGCCGCTGGTGATTACTTTGTTAGCTACGCTATCCAAAAACCAATTCTTTGCATTTGCAATAAGCCTAACTGCCGCCTGTATGTATGGCTTAAGCGCTTATTTCTTACATCGCGCTGACTATTACCAGCACAAAGCTAAACGGCGAAAATGGGCACGCCCAACGCGCAAGCCGTGGCGATTATCCGCAGCAATTTTCACGGCAGCGGCCACCGCCTTGCTAGGCTATTTTGTGGTCGATTATGATTTACTCAATGCAGCTGGAGTCGCTATCATTGCTTTTGCTGGAATGTTAATGCTGTATGGGTTTGACCCGCATTACGAAGACCACTCCAAGGGGCAGATTGGTGTAACCAGTGATGAACTTATCGATGCGCTTGATGAGGCAGAGGCAAAAATAAACTCTATCGAGCAATCAGCCCGCAAAATTGACAATATAGAACTAAGCTCACGCTTAAATAAGGTAGCGCAAAATACCCGTGGTATTTTAGATATCATAGAAGATGATCCAAAAGACTTACGACGCGCACGTAAATTCCTAAAAGTGTATTTAGACGACGCTCAAAAAGTAGCGCACAAATACAGCACTGCGAAGCACCTGCAAGATAATGAAACGCTTGAAACCAACCTAAGCACGGTCTTGGGCACGATTGAAAATGTCATTGAAGAACAACGACAAATATTGCTAGACGACGACGTATTAGAATTAGATGTACAAATTGAAGTGTTGCAAACACAACTTAAACATGAGGGGATAAGCTAGAATGACTGAAAACACCGTAACCGTAATAAAAACAATCGAGGTGGAATCCGTTGCCGAAAAGCAGCTACCAATTATTGCTGACGAGATTAAACCCCTCGATTCACTTGATCAATCTCAAAAAGATACGATTGAGGCGCTTAAATCAGAAATTGACCTGACCGACAGCAATTCAATCATATTCTTTGGTACCAAGGCCCAAACTGACTTAACGACTCTGGCTGACAGCATGCTAGAAGGCGTGCGCAATAAAGACATCGGCCCAGCGGCAGGCTCTTTAAGCGATATGGTGGCTACCCTGCGCGGTTTTGGTGCTGACAAATTAGCGGTTAACCCCGGCTTTTTCGCGCGCTGGTTTAGTGGGGCTAAACCAATTGTTAAATTCTTGCAAGAATACGAAGAAATTCGCTCCCAAATTGATGTCATCACCGATAGCTTAGAAGGGCACAAAACCCAACTACTTACAGACATTGCTACTTTAGACCGTCTTTATGAATCTAGCCTCGCCTATTTTCATGATTTGGAGAATTATATTGTTGCTGGCGACGAGAAGCTAAAGGAACTAAGCCAAACAATTATCCCTAAACTAGCCGCAAAAGCCCAAGAAAGCGACGACATGGTCGAGGCGCAGAAATTGCGAGATTTGCGCACCATGCGTGATGACCTCGAACGCCGCGTGCACGACTTACGCTTAACCCGACAGGTTACCTTGCAAGGCTTGCCAAGCATTCGTCTAGTACAAGAAAACGATAAAGGCTTAATCAGAAAAATTCAATCTACTGTAGCCAATACCGTTCCATTGTGGAAGCAACAACTGGCGCAAGCGGTCACCATTCAGCGGTCTAAAGCTGCTGCCGAAACTGTTCGAGAAGCAGCCGATTTGACCAATGAATTACTAGAGAAAAATGCCGAGAATTTGCAACAGGCTAACCGCGAGGTACGTCAACAAATTGAGCGTGGCGTTTTTGATTTAGAAGTAGTGAAGTCAGCCAACGAAAAGTTGATTGCAACCATTGAAGATAGCTTGCAAATTGCTGACGAAGGCAAGCGTCGTCGCGCTGAAGCGGTGGTTGAGCTACAGCAGATAGAAAGTCAGCTAAAGGCCAAGCTATTAGCAGCAACCGGCACCCCACAAGTATCTGATGTAACTGAGGATGCTGTAGAAGAAACCACCGACGAGAAAGGCTAAGATGGGACTTTGGGATTTAATTACCGGCCAGTTTATCGATGTAATTGAATGGATAAGCGACGATGAAGGCATCATGGTTTATCGCTTTGAGCGCGACGATAATGAAATTAAGCACGGCGCTATGCTAACGGTTCGAGAATCACAAATGGCTGTGTTTGTTAACGAAGGTCAAATTGCTGATATTTTTCCACCCGGCTTATATCAGCTGGAAACGGCTAACCTGCCTATACTAAGCAATTTGCAGGCTTGGCCGCATGGATTTGAAAGCCCATTCAAAGCAGAGATTTATTTTCTTAATGCTAAGCAGTTTGTCAATTTAAAGTGGGGCACCAAAAAGCCTATCACCATGCGCGATGCTGAGTTTGGCGCGCTGCGATTGCGTGCCTTTGGTACTTATAGTATGCGCATTTCAGACCCTGCTAAGTTCTTGCGCGAAATTGCGGGTACAGATGGGTATTTCACCAGTGATGAAGTAACGGACCAATTACGCAACATCATTACTTCGCGGTTCGCCGACATTACTTCCAATTCCAATATTCCAGTGTTGGATATGGCGGCCAATTACACCAAATTGGGGGAGTTTTTAGCGCAAACCATTAACCCAGAGTTTGAGACTTACGGTTTAAGCATCACTCAGTTATTGGTCGAAAACATATCTCTCCCAGATGAAGTAGAGGCCGCGCTTGATAAACGCACCAGCATGGGTGTTATTAACGATTTAAACACCTTCACCCAATATCAAACTGCAGACGCCATCGGCGCAGCAGCACGAAACACAGGTGGCGGTGGAATGTCCGCAGGCCTTGGTATGGGAATGGGCATGGGCATGGCCATGGCTGACAAGCTTGGGCGTAGTTTTAGCGCGCCTCCCAAAGGCAAGGGCACTACACCGCCCTTACCCGCCGAATCGGTTAGTTATTATCTGGTGATTGAGAGCAAACGGGCCGGGCCGTACGACGCACATGAATTGCATGACCAAGCAGCCAGCGGGGTATTAACTAAATCAACCTTGGTTTGGCGTGAGGGCATGCGTAAATGGCGCACAGCCAATGAGCTGCAAGAATTAGGGCCAATTTGGAGTTCATTACCGCCACCTTTGCCCGAACTTTAGCGACAATATAATCCAGCCCACTTTGATTTTGGGGCTGAGTATTGCTTATCTATCTGAATAATTACCATTGCCTAGCAATAACGCACATACGTTTCCTTGCATACAATGTGGAAGCCAGCTCGACTATTTGCCGGGCACGCTGGCGATGGAATGCACGCATTGCGGCAATCAGCACTCTATTCAAGTTTCTCATGAGCCTATTCAGGAGTACGATTATCACGCGACGCTAAAGCACCTTCCTCAAGCATCGCCCCAAAGTGTTTGCATGACAGTAGAATGTCAAGCCTGCGGCGCCGAAACAGATTTTGACAAAAATATTCATGCAGATGAGTGCCCCTTTTGCGGTACACAATTTGTACTTGGCACCAAAGAGCACCGAATCATCGAGCCTAAATCACTGCTTCCCTTCGCGGTAAGCGATGATGAGGCTAAACAAGCGTATAAAGCTTGGATAAGGCGCTTGTGGTTCGCGCCTAATAAAATAAAGAAATACGCCAAACAAGATCAAGGCCTACACGGTGTGTATGTTCCCTATTGGACTTACGACTGCGATACTTATACGCAATACAGCGGCGAAAGAGGCGATGTACACCACATTAGGCGCCAGGTTCGTGTGCAAATTAATGGCCGCTGGACCACTCAAATGCGCATGGTTCCCGTGGTGCGTTGGTCACCAGTAAGGGGTCACGTTAGCAATCGTTTCGACGACACCCTTATTTATGCAAGCGATACACTGCCCAGAGAGCTATCACGCGAACTTGCCCCTTGGGATTTAAACAACCTGCGCCCTTATCAAGAAGAATTCATAAGCGGCTTTCGTAGTGAAGTTTATCAAACCGATTTAGACGATGGTTTTGCCATAGCCCAGCGACGTTTAAGCGCTGGGATAGGACAGTCTATACGCCGCGATATCGGCGGGGACCAACAGCGTATCCACCAAGTTCGTACACAATATAGCAATATTAGTTTCAAACATTGCTTACTGCCGTTTTGGATTGCTGGCTTTCGTTTTAGAAGGAAAACTTACCAATTCGTTGTCAATGGACGCACTGGCGAAGTGCAAGGAGACCGACCTTGGAGCTATGTGAAAATGGTGCTTACTGGGCTGGGCATATTGGCATTGCTAATCCTGTTAATGACCTTGGCACCACAAAACAACGGCTTCGAACCTTTTGGCCGTTCTGGTAATTTCTTTGATGGTTTTCAAACACAGTGGAACCAGTTCTGAAGTGGTTTGTATTGACTTCTAGATGTGGCTCTAGAATACTCAGAACCAAAGGTGGTGGTTGATGGCTCAATGTTAGCTAAAAAACCTCCTTAAGTAGAGCAATATGAGCATATTTTGATTAAATATCGGACTGACATACAGTGCTGTCCAATTGTGCGCTGAAAATTGGAGTTTTCACGCAACCTCTACTCATTGCATTCATACACGGTTTGATGGTTCCTAGGCTATTTACGGTATGTCTTTTTAACCCGATGTGCAGCATTATGATAAAAGCGCATGAAATCCTAATCAATAGAAACGCCCTTATGATGAAAATCTGTTATCGAGGACTCGGATGATTGGCCAACCAAGGTCTTGGCAGATTTTATGGAAAATATCGGCTTTGCTGGTTATTGTTTACGCGGCAATCGTATACTGGCAACGCTTGCATAGCGAGCATGAATTCGCCTTAAAAACACCACCATCGCCAATCCCGTCTAAACAATCCATTATTCGCCCTCAGCCATCAATAACCCCAAATAATGAGGCTCATCATAAAAAAATATCTGACAATATAGTCAAGGTTCCAGCCGGTTCTAGTGTCTCTGACGTAGAGGCAAAAAATATCCAGAGGTTCAAAGGAAATTGGACTAACTTACACTCTGCTGCAAGGGGAGGACAATTTAATGTAGCTGCACTACTTATTGCTGATGGTGTTGACGTCAACGCGAAAACTGATGGGTCACTGCAAACGCCGCTCTACTGGGCCATCAGAAGCGGGCATAGCGCCATGATGGAGTTGCTCATTAGCAATGGTGCTGACATCAATGCGAAAAATGCACATGGGACTACGTTGCTGCATACTGGAATCTTTTTCGGTAGAGTGGATTTCGTTCGAACATTACTTGAGCACAACGCTAAATTAAACGTAAAGACAATAAGTGGAGACTATCCAGGTGAAACTCCCTTACACACGGCAGCATTCGCAGGAAATGAGGATATCGTCAAGCTATTGGTATCTTACGGTGTTGACATCAACGCTACCGATAAATTTGGCTATACTCCATTACGTCATTATGTTGATAAGGGCCATCAGAAATTGGTTGAGCTGCTCATTAGTAAGGGTGCAGATATTGCTAAAAGCGATATTTTTGGCATAACGCTGTTGCATATTGCCGTGCAAAATGAAGATATTCAAATAGCAAAGTTATTGATTGCCAAAGGATCTGATGTCAACGCAATAGATGAATTTGGGCGGACTCCGTTTGACTATGTTTCTAGTGATAGCACGAAAATTGCAGAGCAACTCAAGCTACACGGTGCCATATGGGCTTGTCGGATAATTAATAGAATACGTGAGATAATATGGGCTGATTCTAGTCAGCCTGCAATTTTGAGCAAACGTCATCAAAGCCAACTGTTCCTAACCTTAGATTCTCTGGTTAGCTCTGAACATCCCTACCGTAAACTCGATGAGCTATTATGTTTTGGTGCATTGAGTAAACCCTTCTCTAAAATATATGCCACCCGTGGCCCTAAAGGCCGAGGTGTTGAGTTCGGCTTACGTGCCTTGGTGCTTCAGTTCATGGAAGATTTAAGTGATAGAGAAATGGAGCGATACTTATCAGAGAATCTGGCCGCTAAGTGGTTTTGTGATTCAGGACTGGAACAGAGCACTCCTGATCATAGTTACTTTGGTGATTTTCGCTCACGCATTGGAACCAGGGGTATGATGAATTTATTTGACCGTGTTCGGAGCGGGTTAGTTTCAATGGGCTTAGTACGAGAAGTATTCACATTTGTCGATGCCAGCCAGTTGGTCAGTAAGCTAACCACTTGGGATGATAGAGATAAGGCGATAAAGATGGGATTAGAGGAGTTCAACAATAAGACAGTTGATAAAGTTGCGGCGGACAAGCAAGCACGGTTTGGGTGCAAGGGAAATAGCAAATATTGGTATGGTTACAAAGAGCATGCATCAGTGGATATGCAAAGTGGCTTGATCAATAAAATAGCGGCCACCTCGGCTGAGGTAACGGATGCAAGCGGCTTGAAGCATGTTTGCCCTAAGTCGGGTGCTGTTTATGCGGACAAGGGTTATTGCGTGAGCCCGGCCAAAACCACGCTCAGGCGCAACGGTTGCCATGATGCAACAATCAAGAAGAACAATATGCATGGCAAGAATAGAGACAAAGACCGTTGGATTAGCAAAATTCGTTCACCATATGAGCGAGTGTTTGCTCATCGCAATAAGCGAGTTCGTTATAAAGGGTTGGCTAAAGTCCAGTTCCAAGTTGGAATCAGGGGCTTATGTTTTAACCTTAAGCGATTAATGGCATTGGGAGTTGAACGAGTTGAATTGGTGCCGGCCTAGGGATAGATCCGTCTATTGGTGGCAAAATGGCTGCTAATAGACGGTTTATTGCACAAAAAACGCGTTGCTGAGCAAACTAAAAGCGACTTCGGCGAAAACCCTGTTTGAAATTGTATTAACCGACGAGCCCCATATGTGCTCTTTGTGCAGAATTTTAGTGTAAAAATGTGGCCAGCTTAATTTATTTAATGTCTCTAATGGCGAAACTGAGACATGCCTGCATTGATTTAACAAGCTGTTTCGCCCCGTCGGTGAGGTCACTTACTTCTTAGAAATAGTGAGCAACGCAGCAGTGCCCTTACAGCTGTGCTTTAGTAGAAATATCACTGCTGTCCCGTTAACTTTCACAGCAACGAAAATTGATTAGGGTTAAGGTTTGGGTGATGCATCGGGTCCCCTCGCAACAGTGCCATTAAATCACGTTTTTCAAACAAATTAAGCTGCAATACCCTCAATATTTGTTGCATCGTTTTGCCCGCCTTCGACTGCAATTTGATGAACATCAGTATTAGGTAAATACATAACGCAATCCATATTTGGGTCAATACTGCGTTCTTGCTGGTGCCGATAAATGACTTCACCTTTAAGTTCTGCTTGATCCACTTGAAGAATAATTCCACCTGCCATCTGGCTTTATAAATATCGGCGATAGTTTGAGCACTGAGCTTAAAGTGGTTGGTTAAAAACACATAATGCTTGCCTGTAGTGGCATCGCGATAACCAATACGGCGTAATCGAATCGAACACTCCTTTGCTGCTTTGACCCCCGTGAATTCAATCGTTTGATCACTGCTAAGTCCCGTTCCCTTGCGTACACTATGTCGCTTGATAACGCGGTATGCAGCATTCTTCTTTAATCGTGTGACAAAGTATATTCCCTTGTCATTCAATTGCTTATACCAAGCATAGTCGTTGTATCCACGGTCAATAACTACAATGCTGCCTTTCGGGAAAGCTACTTTCCTGCCTGCAGTAACATCAGCACATTTACCCTCGGTGATATTAACAAACTCAGGTAAGTAACCATCATGATTCAGGCCTACATGCAGTTTGATTGCCCCTTTAGTTGATCGAAAGTCTGCCCATGGGAAAACCGATAAGCACAGATCAATGGTAGATGAGTCCAGCGAATACAGGGGATTCTTGAAACGAAAGTTATGCCCTGGCGTTTTGCTCTGACAGCGCTTGAGTAATTGAGAGAATAGCGCTTCATAAAGGCTCGAAGGCTTGTTCTCATTGATGCGTGAAAGATTGGACCGCGTTAACACGGCACTACCAGGATGATACAAGCGGTGTGATTGAGCGCTGACATTATCAACAATATCACGCAAGCTATGACGGCCAGTCAATTGAGCTATAGTCAGGCTCACGAACTGTGACCAACGAGACGCTCTGCGGAATGAACGCCCCGAATGATGTTGAATTGCGAGTGCCTCGAATTCATGTCTCGGAACAATTTTGAGTATTTGATTTAGAACGGTATTACAATGTGACATGGTCTGATTTTCCTATTTTATTCAACGGTTTATCGCTAAACGTATTTTATCAAATTGAGAGAAAATCAGGCCTGTTTCTTTAGTGTTAACGGGACAGCAGTGTAGAAATATGCAATTTCTTAACCACCTTTGATATTAAATTATCTTCAATATCAATAATCTCTATTTCAAATTCTGGTTCAATTTTATCCTGCGTTAATAATTGTTGCTTATAGTCTGAAATTTGTTGGTCTGACACCCTGAATTCAGCATAAACATCTTTGCGCCCAGGCTTAATAAATTTAATTTCAGCGGTCTTATCCCATACAATATAAGCCTTACCAAGCTTTTGCATGATCATTAACATATAAAATGGATCCGTCATGGAGAACAACGAACCGCCATAATGCACGTTTACATAATTGCGGTTAAACCAATATTTTCGCAGCCGAACCTTTACGTAGCCCCAGTCGTCTGAAATTTCA
Organism: Candidatus Poriferihabitaceae bacterium; assembly: GCA_965237485.1. Taxonomy (GTDB): domain Bacteria; phylum Pseudomonadota; class Gammaproteobacteria; order Arenicellales; family Poriferihabitantaceae; genus JAAELZ01. The sequence continues at coordinate 823,164 of CBDEFQ010000009.1, forward strand.
ACCACTCTGATACCTGCCGCCCAAAACGGCGGCCAGCTGTTGAGCAACCACCTAGTCTGGTTCGCTTTTAATGATTTGATAGATAAAGCCTTCATCAGAGATAAGTAAGCAGTTCTTCCTCAGACAGAATTTGAATCGATAGTTTTTCAGCTTTATCCATTTTTGACCCTGCATTTTCACCCACTACCACTATATCGGTTTGTTTGGAAACACTGCCAGTGACCTTGGCACCGTAGCTTTGCAATTTTTGTTTGAGTTCAGTACGCCCAAAAGCAGCAAACGACCCGGTAATAACCACTGTTTTATTGGAAAAGATTGAATCTGTTTCAGGTTCTGATTGTTCAGGTTCAGGCCAATGAATACCACTTTCGTTTACCAACTTATCAATAACTTGTTGATTTTCTTCGGCAGTCAAAAAGTCCAATACGCTTTGGGCAACCAATGGACCAACATCTGGTATTTCGGTCAGCGTTTCAAAGCTCGCACTTTGCAGATTTTCTAAAATCTTAAACTCAGTAGCCAAATCCTCCGCAGTGGTTTCGCCGACCAGTGGAATGCCCAGACCATATAGGAAGCGTGCAAAGCTGGTTTGCTTACTGCCATCAATAGCAGCAAGTAAATTTTTGACCGACTTTCCCCCCATTCGCTCTAAACTTAATAGCTGTTCTTGATCTAAGGCATAAATATCTGCAGGTGTTTTTACCCATTTAAAATCCACCAGTTGGTCAACCAGCTTGTCGCCCAAACCGTCGATGTCTAAGGCTTTGCGCGAAACGAAGTGCCGTATCTGGCCTTTTCGCTGCGCAGCGCACACTAAGCCGCCGCTACAACGGGCAATAATACCGCTATCTCCAAACACCACCTTGGACCCACAAACTGGGCACACCCGCGGAAACACAAATGCGCTTGATTTGGGCGGACGTTTATCGTGCTGTACCTTAACCACTTCGGGTATCACATCGCCTGCCCGGCGTACAATCACAGAATCTCCCGCACGCACATCTAAGTGCTTAATCTCATCTCTATTATGTAAGGTTGCATTGGACACCATCACACCGCCAACATGCACGGGCTTTAGTCTCGCAACGGGTGTTATTGCACCAGTACGACCAACTTGCACATCGATACTCTCAACAAGTGTCACTTCTTCTTGTGCAGGAAACTTGTGGGCCAAAGACCAACGTGGGGCACGCGCCGTGTTTCCAAGTCGCTTTTGGCTGTCACGATCATTTACTTTATAGACTACCCCGTCCATATCAAAATCAACCGACTCCCTTTCTTCTAGCATAGAGTGATAGTAGCCAAGACAGCTGTCTATCCCCCGCACTTCACGCGCCAAATCGGTTACAGGCAAGCCCCATGAGCACATCAATTCAAGAATTTTTGAGTGGGTTTCTGGCAACTCCCCACCCTCAATAGCCCCTACCCCATAAAAATATACACTTAACGGCCGCGCGGCCGTTAATCTAGGGTCAATTTGCCGTAGGCTACCCGCTGCTGCGTTGCGTGGGTTTGCAAATTGCTTATCACCGGCTTTAGCCTGTCGTTGATTCAACAACTTAAATTGGCTCTTACGCATAAATACTTCGCCGCGCACCTCAATGCTAGACGGAATATCGTTGCCCTGCAAGGCGAATTCATCCCCCAGCACCGTACGCATATTCTGTGTAATCTCCTCACCTATTTTCCCATCTCCACGGGTTGCGGCGTGCATCATCCAACCGTTTTTAAATAGAATATTGACAGCTAATCCATCTAGCTTTGGTTCACAGATATAAGCGACCTGATCTTTCTCGTCGCCTAGCAACCGCTCAACTACGCGGCGATTAAAATCTCTGGCCTCAGTTTCGTCAAAACCGTCATTAATGGAAAACATCTGCTGCTGATGCGCGATCGCTTTAAACGCAGAGTCCACCTGTCCACTAACAGTTTGAGTAGGAGAATGGGGTAGAACTAAATCAGGATATTGTGTTTCCAATACACTTAAGGCACGCATCATGCGATCATATTCGGCGTCTGGAACATCCGGATCATCAAGCACGTAATAGCGGTAATTACAGGCTTGTAAGCTCGCAATCAATGAGGTGATTTGAGCTAGGGCTTCACGCTTAATTGCAGCCAAAGGTTAACCCCCTATGAGAACAATCGAATAGCTTCGGCACTTCCTGCAGGTATGCCTACTTCCTGCATCTTGTTTTCTATTTTGCTTACATAATCCCTTACTAAGCGCATTTGGTCTTGATGATACTCGGTGTCATCAAATAACTGTATCTCGCCTTTGACTCTTGATGCATAGGCTTTTGCTCCATCCAACATTTCCTTAACCACTCTGCCCGGAAATTGAGACGTTGAAGGTTGCATCAAAAATCTAACCGACTGTAAAGGCACGTCGCTTGGCATGTCTTCAGAAAAATCCCGACCATCTGTTGAGCTTAAACGGTACAAAATAATCTCCTTTGAGCCCATTTGTTTTTTTCTAGCGAAGGACCCAGCCTCAAACTCTAAACCTTGTAATTTTGCGCTGGTTTGTATAATTTTCGCGTAAAAAGGTTGCTCCTTTGGTGCTTTAATAGTCACTTCAATGGTGCCTTGGCAGTTAGCATACAAACTAGCCAAATTGGCTGATTGAATAGCCGCTTCTGAAGCCGGCGCCAAAAACTGGGTTTTTGCTCCTAAATTTTCTGCCAATGTTTCCACTTCATTGGTAAAGTGCCGAAATTTATCGGCGGAGAGCGGCTGACCTTGATTTAACAGTTGAAACGATACCACGAATTCTTTAAATGCAGCATCTTGTGGTGCGGACTTTATTTCATGCCATCGATGATCATGTACATTTAAAGCGTGCGTTTGGGTATGCAAACCAGATGCTGCAAAGGCTGTGCTTATTTGGCTCGCGATAGAATGTTGGGTATGTTCGGTTGGGCAGGTCAATTTTACCCAATAATCTATTTGCTTTAAACTCTTAAATATTTCCGTCGGCGTAATATTGATCGCCAGATTGTTAACCTCAGAGCCCATCGAATGATCAGGCGCATCGCTTAAGCCTTGTTCGGCAGAGTTGGAACGGCTTTCATCATTTTTTGCTTCAGCTGAGATAGAAGCAGAGGATTCCTTATTCGAAAGCAACGGATCTACTGGATCATTGATGTTGGCCACATCTGAAGCTGGGCTACTTGGGGCCTCATAATTAACCTCGGTAATTCTCGTATCACGCTGCTCGATTTCTGGTGGGGGCGGTATAAAATTGGCTTTGTTTGGACTGTGGCTTGGGCTCACATTTGAGCTAGGACCTTGACCGACAATGTCCTGCGGTAACTCTTCCCCTTCATTTATTAAAGGCATGTAAAATAATGACTCTTCGTTATCAATCAGCTCTTCTTCACCCAATAAAACAGCATCTTCACCATTTAATCTTGGTGCCATTTGCTGGTCGCGCTTCAACGTAGTACGCTTTACTTCAGGCACCTTGCTCTTACTAAATAGTGCGCTGATTTTTTTACCGACAATAGGAAACAAGCCCGTCGCTACAACCAGAGCTATTACCGCAATACCAGCAATCAATAAAGCAATTTGTAATTCCATATTAATCAGCTTTTAGTCCACCATTTTTAATGCTTGGTCTACATCAACAGAAACCACACGAGACACACCCGGTTCATTCATGGTTACACCAATTAGGCTATTTGCTACTTGCATAGTGATTTTATTGTGAGTAATCACAATTATTTGCGCTCGTTGACATAACGTCTTTAAAGTATCACAAAAACGATCAACATTGGCATCATCCAAAGGCGCATCTACTTCGTCCATCATACAAAACGGTGCTGGATTTAATTCAAACAAGGCAAATAATAAAGCCACCGCAGTTAACGCCTTTTCGCCTCCAGACAATAGTTGAATAGTGCTATTACGTTTTCCAGGAGGTTGAGCAACTACCGTAATACCTGTGGTCAGCCAATCTTCACTGGTGAGCGTTAAAGACGCCCGACCGCCGCCGAATAATTTGGGGAAATAGCTAGAAAATAGTGTCTCCAGTGCAGTGTAAGTTTCTTCAAATCGCGTGCGGGTTTCTTTGTCAATTTTACGAATCACCTGCTCTAATGTTGCTAAAGCCTGCTCAAGATCCTTATGTTGTTTTTCAAGATAATCAGCGCGCTCGGATTGTGTTTCATATTCTTCAATGGCCACTAGATTAACCGCACCCACCATGCCTATTTTTCTATCTAGGTTGGCAATGAGTTGCTCACACTCTTCGATGCTAAGGCTGTCTTCATCCAGCTCTACTTCTCTAGTATCGTACCCTTCTCGGCTCGCTTCTTCGACCAACGATTCTTTGCGCACCTGCTTGCCTTGATGGGTTAATTTGACCTGCTCAACCGCCTCTCGTGATTGATTCACTTCTTGTATGCACTGACCCAATTGCCCTTGAAGTTCTCTTAAGCCATTATCATGCCCCGTCATGCTCTCACGGGCGGCTATCAATCTGGCTTCAATTTTTTGTCGCTCGCCTAACCGTGCTTGCAGCTTGGTTTCAAAATCATCAACTGGCTCACTACCAGCGTTGAGCTTTTCCTGAATGTTAGTTTTACGCGCGTGTAGCTGAGCCAACTGAGTTTGAAGGCGCTGCAGCCCGGTATTAACCGAATTGATCTCTGTTTCAATTCGCGTCTTAAGTAAGTTACTCTCGTGCAATTTGCTCTGAATAGCGCGATGAGAGTCTTCCTCCTTCGCCAGCTTTTGGCGTAGCAGTTCTCCGCCTTTATCAAGCTCGATTTTTATGTTACTCGCTTGTTTAATTTGCTGATCGGCCAACTCGCTGTCGCTTTTAGCCTGATTTAATTTTTGTTGTTCTTCGTCTTGATGCAAGCCGATTTGATGTAGCTCGGTTTGGATGTTGCTCAAGCGCTGTTGCGTATGCACATGCTCTGAATCTAACTTAGTCAATTCATTACGCTGATTAGATAGTACCTGCCCCTGTTCTTGCTGTTGCCTACGCAATTCTGACAACTGCGTTTCTAGCTCACCCTGAGCGCCTTGGAAAGAGAGTAATTGAGCCGCCGCTGTTTCAACCCCAGTGTTTGCCTGCTCTAACTGCAGCTCTAAAGACGCAATTTCCTCTTCACGAACTAAATATCCCGTGTTCATCGCTGATTCGCTGGCATGACTAACCCAGTTACTGCCGTACATCGTGCCTGACTGACAAACAATGACCTCATTACCCTTCAGCTTATCGCGGTGCGCCTGCGCTTGTTCTAAAGAGTTCGCTGCATAACAGCCGCTGAGTAAGCTATCAATGCTTACATTATTTGCATGAATAAAATCTTGCAAGCGGAGTAAACCAAAATTACGCCCTTTAGTAGGCTCGGTGCTCTTTGCTGAGAACAAAGTAATTGCCTGTTCTGGCATCTGATTCCAAATCTGATGCTGTTCGTTTAGGTCCATCACCGCTTGAAAATAGGGGCTAAGTACCCGATCAGCTGCGTGCTGCCAGCCAGAGGCCACCGTCACATGATTCGCAAGCACTGATTCACCTTCTAGCCCTTGCGAAACCAACCATTGCTGATATTGGCTATCCGCGTGATGTAAAGAAGCTTGCTGAAACTCACGCAAAGAGGTCAGGCGAGAATGATAAGTTTGGCTAAGCGCTCTCTGATCCGCTAATTGCGATTGAGTTTGTTGAACATTGATGCCCTGCGTATCGAGTTGTTTTTTAAGTTCGACAATCTGTTGATCTATTTCTTGTAGGCGATCTTCCTGCGCTGAAAATGCCAGTTTTACGGTTTTAACATCTGCAGATTCGAGTTTACCGCCCAGATTAGACTGTTCACCTTGCAGTTGCTCTATTCGCCCATGGGCTCTATTTTGTTGTTCGATTAATTGACTGATCAACGACAGTTGAATTTGCTTGTTTGACTGCACAGTTTGTAACTGCGTGGTTTGCTCACTTAATTGTGACTGCCACTCATATAGCTCGCGCTGCGCTGCAGTAAAGGTTTCGCGGCTAGCAATCAGTTGAGTATTTTCTGCTTCAATATTAGGCGTAATATCATTGGCTTCATGCTGCAATTGCTGGGTGCGATCCTGGTCAGATTTTAACTGCTCGCCGGTATTAACTATCGAATCGTCGGTATCAGCCAGCTCCGCAATGCGCTGTATGCGTGCATTTTTAATATGTTCAATTTGTTGTTCAAGGCCTGATACGGCTGCACCAGTTTCGTAAAATTCGGTTTGGATTTTGTTTGCGTCATCTTGCGCTTGCCCTTGGCCCGCTCTAGCTGCTTCTATCTTGCTCTCTAGCTCACGTTGGCTGGCAATTTTCTTTTCGAATTCATTACTCGCTAGATCAAGCTTTTTTTGGTCTTGATTGATCTGCTCGGCAATTTGCTGTTCGCGAAGCTTAAAGAAAACCGCCATTTGTTCGCGCTTTTGCGCTTGCAGTTTTTTAAATCTTTCTGCAGCCTGTGCTTGACGCTTAAGCCTTCGTAGTTGCGCTAGTAACTCACTGCGTATATCTTCACTCCGCTCAATATTTTCGCGAGTTTGGCGAATCCGAGTTTCGGTTTCGCGGCGGCGATCTTTATATTTTGAGATGCCCGCGGCTTCTTCAACATATGTACGCAAGTCTTCGGGTTTGGCTTCGACAATGCGGCTCACCATACCTTGTTCAATAATCGAATACGAACGCGGGCCCAAACCGGTGCCACGAAATAAGTCGACGACATCTTTACGGCGCACTTTTTTATTATTGATGCGGTACTCAGACCTACCTTCGCGGTTCAATACCCGTCTGATTGCTATCTCAGCAAAATCCTTATAAACGCTTTTTACCCTACCTAGACTGTTGTCAAATAGCAACTCTACCGAACACCGTCCAACCGGCTTACGCGTCGAAGAACCATTAAATATGACATCGTCCATGGAATCACCGCGCAGCATTTTCGCGGATGACTCCCCCATCACCCAACGAACCGCATCGATAACATTTGATTTGCCACATCCGTTCGGCCCGACCACCCCGACAAGTTCGCCGCTAAAGGAAACTTTGGTAACGTCAACGAACGACTTAAATCCAGAAACAGTAATGTTTTTTAGTCGCATAGGTTAACTTCAATAAAGAAAATGCCTGACCAAAATCAGGCAAAGCGTTAGCACTTCTTGCACCAATCTACGCCCGAATATTATCACGTTGAATGCCTGCTCTTGTGCCTAAAAGGCGCGGATTTCTTAAGTTTAAATCTAATTTTTAAAAATTGCGGCAATTTCGTCCAACCATAAAAATATTGCACAGGATGCGGTTAGCCCACCCGTCATCCATGTGAACACCGTCCATCTAAAGGGAGTAGATAAATACCGACGTATAGTTTGTCCAGCCAGCACCCAAGGGACTATAGAAACAAAACTTAAAAACGGAATGATAAGCAAAATCACCCATAACAAGCTAGGATTACCTTGAATCGCAACCAACATCAAACTGACTAACGCCAAGGTTGCAGTAATCGCTTTTGGGTTGGCAAACTGAAACAATAGCGCTGCAATAAGCCCCATTGGCTTTCCGGTACTTCCATCTTCTTTAGCACGGTTGGCGTTAGCCATTTTCCAGCCAATAATTATTAGCCACACACTGCCGACTATTTTCAAAACAAATAGCAACTGCGGCCATTTTTCCATTAATGGCTTTAAGCCGAGAACGGCTAGCATATTAAGTAGAGCTGTACCCAAAACAATACCTATTAGGTGCGGCATGGTTTTGCAAAACCCAAATCGGGCACCAGAATAGGTCAGCATCATATTATTCGGCCCCGGCGTTGCCCACATTGTGTATGCCACCACAATAAAGGGGATAAGGGGTTCTAATTCGCTTAACATCGGGATAAAAAACGGGTGCTTAGCTATATGCTTACTTTTTAGAAATGACTTTGTTACGCGGTGATAAGGTGATTTCATCTACAACGGTTTCAACTGGCATAGAAACCAAATGCACGACTAACTGCGCAATTGTTTGCGACGCAATGGCGTTCTCTGCGGCGGGGCCGGGTTCAAAATGCAAATTGTCAAAAAATGGCGTATCAACCATGCCTGGATTGATAATGGTTGCGCGCACACCCGACGCGCCGCATTCTTCGTTAAGAGCTTGCACAAAGCCGCGTAGACCAAATTTTGAGGCACAATAAATCGTACCTTGGCGACCACCATTTAGCGCCGCTTCAGAGCCCATGTATACCAACAGACCCTGCTTTTGTTGTTTGAGCTGATTGATCAGTTGCTTCGTGAGCACGATCTGGCCAGTTAAATTCAAATCAATTTGCTTAACAATATCGGCGCTCGATAATTGCTCTAAAAAGCCAAAAGTGCCTTTCCCTGCACAGAATACTGCACCGTCAAACCCTCCTCTGGATTTAGCATACTCAATCAGCTCTTTAGACTTGCTTTCAATATTGGACACATCGGCAAGATCCAGATCAAACCCCGAGAACCGATCACTGTCTATAGGGTGCCTAGTAACTGAACGTGAAACACCCAGCACCGAATACCCCGCGTCAATGAGTGCCTCAGAAACAGCTCGACCGATACCGTAAGCCGCGCCGGTAACTAAATATAGCTTCGAGCCAGAAGCCTGATTACGCACTGATTTGGGTCAGCCCGCCCATATAAGGCTGTAGCACCGTTGGTATCGAGACCGAGCCATCTGCATTTTGATAATTTTCCATCACCGCGACTAGGGTTCTGCCTACCGCCAAGCCAGAACCATTGAGCGTGTGCAGAAATTCGTTCTTACCTGTATCCGGGTTTTTCCAGCGGGCTCTTAAACGCCTTGCCTGAAAATCCAAGAAATTAGAACAAGACGATATCTCCCGATAAGTATCTTGCCCGGGCAGCCAAACTTCGATGTCATAAGTTTTAGCCGAAGAAAAACCGGTGTCTCCGGCACATAACACCATTACGCGATAAGGCAGGTTGAGTGCCTGTAAGATGGCTTCTGCGTGGCCTGTTAGTTCCTCTAAACTCTCCCATGACTCGGCCGGGCGCACCACTTGCACCAGCTCCACCTTTTCAAATTGATGTTGGCGAATCATGCCACGGGTATCACGGCCATAGGAGCCGGCCTCGCGTCTAAAACAGGGCGTATGCGCAACGCGTTTTATCGGCAAATGGCTGTCATCAACAATACTGTCACGCACAATATTGGTGACTGGTACTTCTGCAGTGGGGATTAAATAAAGTTTGGGGTCAGATTGTGTGGCAAACTGATCTTCCTCAAATTTTGGTAGCTGCCCTGTGCCATACAAGCTGTCCGCGTTAGCAAGGTAAGGTACATAAACCTCGTCATAACCATGTTGCTCGCTATGGGTGTCGATCATAAATTGAGTTAAAGCGCGTTGTAGCCTTGCCAATTGTCTATGCACCACAACAAAACGAGAACTGGTTATTTTTGCCGCTACTTCAAAGTCCAATTGACCCAAATCTGTGCCTAAATCAACATGGTCTTTAACTTCAAATTCAAACGCTCGGGGCGCGCCCCAAGTACGCAACTCTACATTATCACTTTCGTCCTTGCCAGCGGGCACCTCCTCGTTAGGGATGTTAGGGATAGTCAGCAGATAGGTCTGTAACTGAGTTTGTAAGTCCCCCAGACGTGATTCCTTTTGCTTCAAGTCATCACCGAGGTTGGCTACCGCATCTAACAAAGATTGAACATCTTCTCCTTTGGCCTTAGCCATGCCGATTTCTTTAGCGCTTTTATTGCGTTGCGCTTGCAAGTGTTCGGTTTGATTTTGCAAGGTTTTGCGTTCAGCCTCGAGCGATTCAATCAGATCGACGTCTAATTGGAAATTCCGTATCTTTAGTGCTTCAGCAACTTCGCTGAGATTGTTTCTTACTCGCTGAGGGTCCAGCATTTTACCTCTTTTATTATCCAGTTAACATTTTACCGATGAGTATACCCGCTGCCACCGCAAGCAAGCACCCCACTAAATTTAGCACCATATTGCTAAAGGCGGCCACCCAATGGGCATTGTTTACCAATTGAATGGTTTCTAATGAAAAGGCCGAGAACGTTGTGAAGCCGCCGAGTACACCGATCATGATGAAATGGCGTGGCAGCTGCGCATTATCCGTACCACTTTCTAAGAAGACCCAAACCAAACCAATAATAAATGACCCAATGACATTAACACTTAAGGTGCCTAATGGGATTAGGCTGGCGCTATTTTTGTTTAGAAAACCCCCTATTAGGTAACGGCCAACTGATCCCACCGCGCCGCCCAGCACTACGGCTAGCAAATTATTCATTACTTAACTTTACGCTCCACCTTTAGCTTTGGCATTTGATTCTCTTAGCTGCGCTAATCGCTGACCAATTTTTATCTCTAAACCAGTCTCCTTAGGATAATAGTATTGTTGCTCGCCCATTTCACTAGGAAAATAGGTTTGCCCGGCACTAAAATGCGCTGGTTCGTCATGGGAGTATCTATATTCCTCACCATGGCCCATTGATTTCGCTAATTTAGTCGGCGCATTGCGTAAATGATTTGGCACTGCAGCGGCGGGGTTCGCTTTAGCAGCACTGACGGCACTATTGGCCGCTGTATAAACAGCATTGCTTTTGGGTGCAGCGGCGAGGTAGGCGATGGCTTGCATTAGGGCTAATTCCCCCTCTGGCGAACCTAGGCGGTCAAAAGCTTGCCAAGCGTCGATACTTAATGATAATGCTCGTGGGTCTGCATTGCCAATATCTTCGCTGGCAATTCTTACTATGCGCCGTGCTAGATAGTGTGGATCGACGCCTCCTTCTAACATTCGGGCTGCCCAAAATAGCGCACCATCAGGGCTAGAGCCACGAACCGCCTTGTGCAAGGCCGAAATTTGATCATAAAAGTGGTCACCGCCTTTATCAAATTGACCCATCCTCCTGGTCACAACAGTTGTGACATGAGATAGCCCAATCATCTTCTCATCGCTCTGCGAAGCCAGATCAGCGGCCGTCTCTAAAAAACCTAAACACCGCCGTGCGTCACCGTCACTTGCTTCAGTTAGTGTCTCTAACGCATCATCGTCAATTTTCAGCGACAAAGCCACTAGGCCGCGATCATCTTGCAACGTTTTTTCTACTAAGCTACCTAGGTCAGCCATTGTGAGTGCCCTCAACACGTAGACACGCGCCCGTGATAGTAAGGCGTTGTTTAATTCAAACGCTGGGTTTTCAGTGGTAGCGCCAATCAACACAATAGTGCCATCTTCGACATGTGGCAAGAAGGTGTCTTGTTGGCTTTTATTGAAGCGATGAACTTCATCAATAAACAAAACGGTTTGCTTGTTATAAGCCCGATTAGTGACAGCGGCCTCAATAACTGCGCGAATATCTTTCACTCCGCTCCCTACTGCGGATAATGTGTAGAAGTCAGCTTCAGCGATCTCAGCGGCGATTCGAGCTAGGGTCGTTTTACCCGACCCTGGCGGCCCCCATAAGATCATCGAATGCAGGTGTCTACCAGTCAAAGCACGATATAGCGGCTGGTCTGTTTTTAGCAAATGTGATTGCCCGACAACCTCATCGACTGCAGTCGGGCGCATTCGTTCTGCAAGCGGCGTTCTCCAGTCAATCATTGATGGTGCTAGTACTCTTAGGAAACTACTTAAAAATAAGGCTACTGCGTTTCATCAATCACATCGACTCCTGGCTGTGGAATAAATTCAAATTGATCACCTGGTAGAGATAAGTTCTCGCTTGTATTGCGAAAATTAATTCGTGTGGTTTGACCGAGGTTGTCAACCAACTCCATTATGCTCATAAGTTCCTCTAAAAAGCCGATGCGAATTTGCTCAAAGCTGGTTTCAGAAGATTTAGGAAGCACTTTTATCCACTGAAATTGTCCCTGTAAACCCACCTCGACCAAGTCATAGTCATTACCGATATCTGCGCCGCCAGACAACAAGATAGCCGGTGACTGCCCTAAGGATACTTGCTGATTCCGTACAATGACTTGTTTGAGTTCCAAGTCATATATCCATACTTTGTCGCCATCGCCGACGATTTGCTGTTCAAGAGGCGGATCATAGTCCCAACGGAACTTCCCTGGGCGCAAAATTGAAAGCATGCCAGAAGCCTCATCAATTTGGCGTAGTTCTTCATCTAATACCACTTGATCAAATTCAGCGGTGAAGGTATCAACTTCAATTAAGAAGCGATTTAACAAGCGTTCACCCTCTTGCGCAAAACCTAAGCTGGGAAAGCTAATTAGCAAGAAAAATAAGGTCTTAAAGAGCATAGGTTTGATTCAGTTAATTCAATAGCTACGTACGTTATCACTTAATTCAATACCACTTCAGCGTAACTAATTTTAACTTACGTGCGGGTCAATTACGTATCAGTGTCGTACTAAGAAATTCAGATCGAAGTACTTGGGAACTATCGTAAATAGACTATTAGCAGCTTGAGAGTAAAGTAGTTATAGTCTTAGCAGCTTTTTAGGTATCGGCAAGGTTCTCATCACTTTGGAGTTATCCGGCTCGGCACTTTTTCTCCTTAAAGATTTTTTCTGGGCACCCGTACCGGCAGACTCACCACTTATTTCAGCCTGATTTCTGACGGCTGTAGTAATTTCTTCATAGTTTATATTTTCGTCGGTATTATTATAATCATCATCTAGGCCTTCATTGGCACTGGCCCTTAGGCCCGAATCTTGCCCCATCAAATCAATCAAGCTTTCATTGGGCAACTGCTGCGCTAACTCAAGTGTTTTGCGCTTCATTTTGACTGATTCGATCACGCCGTCACGCTCTACTAATACTTCACCCGGCAATACCTGATGTAATACTGCTCCGGTCTTACCTATACTTTCGCCCACAGCCAGTACGGCAGTCTTACCACGCTTAATTTCAATCATTGCAAAACCAGTTTCAGGCGTTGCCCCATCTATCACACCCGTGAGAATAATATCTAACTTGGTTTTGGGTGCTGCCGGTTTAGGTTCGTCTTTTTTAACCACTGGTTTTGCTTGTGGCACCAATTTAGGCACCTGCCCCATGATATGTGCACTTACAATTTGTTGAATATCGGCGGTGAGTGGGGCAGCTAAAACGGTAGGCAGATCATTAAATAAGAAATCATCATTTTGCGTAGCCGCAAGAAAATGTTTTTTATAAATATGTAAACCCACGAGCATTAACAAAACTAACGCAACCGCAATTGCAGCCCAGTTTATTAGTCGGGTGACTTGAGCCTGTGACATGGCTTTATTTTAACTGATAATGGGCAGGTTTATCCAACAAGGATTTTATTCAACCATCTCAACCATCTACCTATATTTAATTCTTTATTTACAGTAAGTTATTGCGTTCTATTAGTAACTTTTGAGTCTCCTTTATCAACAAAATATGAAGCTATGATGAACATCAAACATCAATTTTATCGCTGGCTTGTTGATCTCTAATTCATTTTCGCCCAAACTAAATCGATGCGGTTGATCGATTCCCACATCCATTTAGATTTTGAGGCCTTTATCCATAAAAGAACGGAACTCATACGCTCAGCTATTGATCATGGCATTGCCTATTTCGTAGTGCCATCAACCACTCTAGAAAGTTTTAATGAAATTAGTGAACTTGAACAGTCACATCAATCAGTATTACCTGCTTATGGCCTACACCCTTACTTTATAGATACTCATCAAGAGAGAGTTATGCCCGAATCTGGTGTATGAGGCATTTTCTTCAAGCGGCCTCGGTTTGATCTGAGTAGTCATTAGTTTGCTCTATTCCATCTTTAAATGGAACCCCTTGAATCACTTTTGCTAGATAGGCGAACCCGCGTATTCGGTTCCACTTTTTCTCTGCGCACTGACCCAGCTTGAACATCATACTTAACATGCCATCACGGCTAAGACATCCCTTGCATCGTTTGGTACGGTGTCGGATAGTCGCGAATGTTGATTCAATTGGATTCGTAGTACGTATGCTCATCCAGTGCTTGGCAGGGAACGAGTAGAACGTCATTAACTCTTCGCGATCTTTTTCCAAGCACTGCGTGGCTTTTGGATACTTGTCTTGACAGGTTTTAATGAATAATTGATAGGCGCTTTGCGCCGCTTCTTTGGTTTCTTCCTGCCAAATGTTATGCAGAGCTGCTTTTGCTTTGGGCTGCACCGATTTAGGCAGCTTGTTCAGCACGTTGGCCGTTTTATGCACCCGGCACCGTTGATGTTTAGTGCCAGGATAGACTTCTTCCAGGGCATTCCAAAAGCCTAAAGCACCATCACCGATGCCCAGCTCTGGTTGATTCAGGCCTCGCTCCTTGAGTGCCAACAACACCTCTCGCCAACTCTGCGTAGACTCTCGCTCACCGTCTTCAATCGCCAGTAATTTCTTGTGACCGCGCTCATTCACTCCGATGACAACTAAGGCACAGAGCCGGCCCTCATCGCCGCGCAGGCCGCTGTGTATCCCGTCCGCCCATAGATAAACCCATCGATCTCGATCTAAACCTTCTCTATTCCAATCCTTGTACTCCTGAGACCACGTTGCTTTGAGCTTACTCACTGTGCCTGATGATAACCCAGTCGCTGATTGACCCACTAGCACGCTCAGTGCATCCCCCATTTCTCCAGTGCTGACACCCTTGAGATACAGCCAAGACAAGGCCGCTTCCAGTGTTCTCGTTTTACGCACATACGGCGGCACTAAAGCAGATCGAAAGGTGATCGGTACTCCAGTGCGGGAGCGCACCTTGGGGATACGTACTTTGACTGGGCCGATCCCGGTTTGCAGTTCACGTTCTGGCAAATAGCCGTTACGAACGACACCAGCGTGTCCTGAATCTGAGACTTTGTCACAATTGCGATACAGCAGTTCAGATAACTCACTCTCGACCGCGGTTTGAATGAGTTGCCTGGCGCCATTACGAATTAATTCTTGCAGCGGATCGATGCTTTGCTCTGGCTTTTCAAAGGAAATAATTTTATTCTGTTTCATAGTGGCGTATGTCTGTGGAAGTTTAAGTTGTTGTAAACTCAATTCATCCCGATACGCCGCTTTTAGTCAACTACTCCATACACCACTTTCAGGCATAACTCATCAAGAGAGTGATTTGGTTTATTTGGAAAAGCTCCTAGCAAGAAAAAATGTAACGATTGCCGTAGGTGAGATCGGACTTGATTTTCAACTTGAAAATTTAAACAGGGACAAACAACGAATTTACTTCGTAGCTCAATTGAAGCTAGCAAAAGAGAGAAGTGGACCCCATGATTAGGACAGGTTGAAGGCCAAAATAAGGAGTTATTTTCTGTTTTATAATTGTTCAAAACGAGGAACAGAAAATGAGTAGAAAACGTAGAAATCATTCGCCCCAATTCAAAGCCAAAGTAGCACTTGCAGCTATCAAAGGAGATGAAACCTTAAGCAATCTTGCTAGTCGTTATGACGTCGCTGCTAACCTTATCGTCAAGTGGAAGAAACAATTGCTCGATAGCTCAGCTGAAGTCTTTGCATCAGGCACAGGCTTGGCTCCGGATCGTGAATCAGAGATTAAATCATTACAGGCAAAGATCGGTGAAATCACCATGGAAAACGATTTTTTATCAAAAGCGCTCGGTCGTTAAACAGACCTGAGCGCAAAACTATGATTAATAAAAGCAATAAACTATCGTTAGTTCGTCAGTGTAAATTGTTGAAGATTCATCGTTCCCATGTTTATTACAAAACCTCACCTGCTAATGAGGATGACTTGGAACTGATGCATCTGATTGATCGCATTCACCTCAATCGGCCCTTTCTTGGCAGTAGACGCATTCGTGATGTGTTGCAAGATGTAGGCCACCGAGTTGACCGTAAGCATGTGCGGCGTTTAATGCGTAAGATGGGCATTAAAGCCATCTATCCTAGGCCTAACACCAGCAAGAAGAAGGCGGGGCACAAGGTTTATCCCTACCTGCTAGGTGGTTTAGCAGTTAATCGACCCAATCAAGCTTGGTGTACCGATATTACGTATATCCCGATGCCTAAGGGCTTTGCTTACCTTACTGTTGTGATGGACTGGTATTCTCGCAAAGTGCTGTCATGGCATCTTAGCAACAGCATGGATAGCGCATTCTGCGTAGATGCTTTGGAAGAGGCACTGCATTACTACGGCAAGCCTGATATCTTTAACAGCGATCAAGGTGCGCAATTTACCAGTGAGGCGTTTACCGGTGTACTCAAAGACAATGGTATTCGCATCAGTATGGATGGCAAAGGTGCTTGGCGTGACAATGTGTTCGTTGAGCGTTTATGGCGCAGTGTTAAATATGAGGAAGTTTATCTGCAAGCCTATCAATCGATGAAAGAAGCAAAAGACGGTATTGGCAATTGGATGAACTATTACAACCAAGAACGCAAACATCAAACCTTAGGCATGGTGCCTGACATGATGTATGATCCATGTCGCGGCCTGAAATTGGCTGCTTAATCAGCTGAAAATAACTCCTAAGCCATCTGTCCTAAAAAGCGGGTCCACTTCTGAGTTTGACTTACCCGTCATTTTACACGTGCGAAAAGCTGTTGACGAAATCATCCGACATTGCCGGCAAATAGGTGTAAACGGCGGCATCGCCCATAGCTACAACGGCAGCTTACAACAAGCGCATCAATTGCTTGATCTAAATATTAAGCTTGGGTTCGGTGGCACCATCACTTACTCTCGAGCAACACGCCTACATACGCTGATTCGTGAATTACCATTAAATGCGTTGTGCATTGAAACGGATGCCCCCGACCAACCAGTGTTAAGGTTGCGAGGAAAGCCCAACCAACCGCTTGCTTTATTAGATGTATTTAATAAAGTCTGCGAACTGCGACCGGAACCCAAACAAGAAATCGCTCAGGCACTGTATACAAATACCTGTGATGCTCTGCATTTGAATCTAACGCAGTAAACTGCTCTAGAATAAAGCTAAGAACATCAGTAAGGCTACTCAATAAGAATCATCGGTTCAGAGTTAGTTTTAATTTGACGTACTAAAGGGCCGCGTTGTTGGAGGTTTTTAGGTAATAAACTCATTTGTCTAATGGCTTCTTGCTTACTCGAAAACGCCCCATATAAAACCGGATACCAGGGCTTAATTTGTTTTTTGGAAAGATAATAGAAAAAAGCTAGGTCCAGTTTTCGTGTTTGCTTTAGACCGCTAACAAATTGCAGCACATCGACTTGACTTTCTAAGCTAGCAAGCTGAATGGTAAACGCCTCGGGATCGATGTCTGATGCATTAGCTGCTAGTACGCTAACTTCATTTTCATAACTTATGGTTGTAATTGCAGTTTTTAAAGCCATTCCTCGCTGCTCCAAAAGCTGCAATTTCGAATCTCTCTCACCTAATTCTAGGCTAGCATGAGCCAACTCGCGCTTAAGCACTTTTACGGTATCAAGTAGCTGGGATTGCAAGGCTTTCGATTTCTCAATCTCTTGTATTTGCGATGCGATTCGTTGATTGGTTTTTATCAGCGCTAACTTTTGAGCGACACCTTGTTGTTGCCTTTGCAATTGGATTATTTTTTGCGCTGGTATATCAATAGATTCTGAATTAAACAGCTTGCTACCCACTAATAGACTCAAAATAAGCAGTACGCCAAGCACAGTCAACAAAAGTAAAGTTGACAAGCTTGAACTCGCCTTAGCTTTATCAACAACCCGAATTCTCGCACGACAATTCCGGCAACGGTACACAATAAACGCCCCGAACAAGCTATGGAGTTTCTCGAAACTTCTCTTATCTACGCACTCTAAAGAATCTGCACCGCATTGAGTACAAGCGAGTCTCGGTGAGCTACTCATAATATCTTTGCAACATTATAGATTTGAAGTATTGAAGATCCAGAAATAAACAGAATCTTATCATTATCGTAGATCTAATTTCGCTGTACTCTGTTAGTGTTCAAACCTTGCTGGCGTGGGTTACACAAAATAGCCCAGCAGTTGGATCTGTTATTAACCTAGATAAATCAGTTAAACGCGGAAAAGACATGTAAGCAATTGAAGTGCATAGTGAAATCAAAAAAGTCGCGGTCACCTTATTGGTGATAAGGTTTTTTTTGATTTTGCTAGGTGCATCAAGAGCTTGCATGTCTTTTCCGCGTTTAACTGATTTATCTAGGATTAAGGAACTGTTATTGCTTGGGGATTATGCTGCGGTTCCTGCTTCGCATGTTCCGGTCATCGTCGCTACGCTCCAACCGGCAAAATCGTTCCTACGATTTTGTACCTCCGCTATCCCTGCTTCAGCCCTGAGGGTGGTCGTCGCTACGCTCCAACCGGCAAAATCGTTCCTACGATTTTGTACCTCCGCTATCCCTGCTTCAGCCCTGAGGGTGGTCGTCGCTACGCTCCAACCGGCAAAATCGTTCCTACGATTTTGTACTTCCGCCTTCGATAAATGTATTGGCCCAGTCGCCAAACACATTTTTTTTAATTAATAGTGCTATAGACTCTAGATCTGGTTGGAAGTACCGATCATGATCCCAATATGCAGCGACAGTTCGGACGGTATTCCAATAGCCTTCAAGAACGGTGCTTGATTTCAAAGGCCTACGCAATTCAAGCCCCTGACAGGCGGCTAACAGTTCTATCGCGACGATATATCGGGTATTTAAGTTCATATCCGTCAGTCTTCGCGCGGCAAATGTTGACATACTAACGTGATCTTCCTGATTTGCTGATGTCGGTAGACTATCCACGCTGGCTGGGTGCGCGTGGCTCTTATTTTCACTGGCTAGTGCTGCCGCAGTGACCTGTGCAATCATGAAACCGCTGTTTACTCCTGCATCTTTTACCAAGAACGCGGGTAGCTGGCTTAGATTCGTGTCCAATAAGAGAGCCATCCTGCGCTCAGACATCGCACCAATTTCGGAAATTGCGAGTGCTATATTGTCTGCCGCAAATGCTATTGGTTGGGCGTGAAAATTGCCTCCAGATAAAATATCCCCCTCATCGACGAATATCAGAGGATTGTCGGAGACGGCATTTGCCTCAATCTCAATTATTTGAGCGGCATTTTTTAGCTGATCCAAACAAGCTCCCATTACTTGAGGCTGACATCGCAAGGAATAAGGATCCTGTACCTTGCCACAACCTTCGTGGGAATGCGCAATGTCGCTAGACTGCAGAAGTTGCCGATAGATTTGAGCTGCTTCTATCTGACCCATTTGACCTCGAACGCTTTGAATGCGTGGATCAAAAGGTGTGCGGCTACCGAGGGCTGCCTCAACCGTTAACGCACCTGCAACAAAGGCGGCATTGATGTTTTGCTCGGCTTCGAACAGCCCTTTTAATGCCAATGCGGTTGACACCTGCGTTCCGTTTAGTAAAGCTAGCCCTTCTTTCGCGGCTAAACTTAGTGGTTTTACGCCTGCCTTATCAAGAGCATCGCAACTTTCCATTATTTCTCCGTGGACAAATACTCGGCCCTTACCAATGATGGGAAGACTCATGTGGGCTAACGGTGCTAGATCTCCAGATGCACCCACCGAACCCTTCTCGGGTATAGCAGGCAATATGTCGTTATTTAACATAGTTAGCAAGAATTCGATCACTTCACGTCGTATCCCAGAAATGCCTCTAGAAAGTGCGTTGATTTTCAGGATCAAGATTAAGCTGACAGTCGCATTATCAATGTATTCCCCTACGCCGGTAGCATGGGACAAGATCAAATTGTGCTGCAATTCAGAAAGTAATTCTTTGTCGATGTGCTTTTGTGCCAATAAGCCAAAGCCGGTATTAACCCCATAAACTATGTCTCCTCCTTCTACTTTTTTGCGTACTAAGTCTTGGGCACTATCAATGGCTTCCCAAGTGGTTTCTTCTATCTGTAAAGAGGCCCCATTGAAATAGGCATTGCGTAAGGTTTTAAGTGTTAAAGCACCGGGCTTAAGCGTGATGCTATTCATGATATTGCTCTCAATTCTTTCATGGTTGATTTGAATTGTGCTGCAATGGCTTCCTCTTGAGGGTGTCGCCCATTTTCCACTACCTTTATTCCACCGACGTATACGTCTTGCACGGTATTCGTATTTCCTGAGAATACCCAACTATCAATTATTTCGTCGGCTGTTCTTTCGCATAACAATGGGTGCTCGGTATCGAGTATGAAAAAATCTGCCCGTTTTCCGATCTCTAAAGCACCACTGTTGTGCCCGCTTGCTTGTGCTCCCCCTGAAACCACTATATCGAATAGGTTGCGGCCAGTGCTTCTATTAAAACCTCCGGATAACTGATTGCGTGAACGATTAACCAGTCGTTGTCCATATTCGAACCAGCGAAGCTCTTCTGTTGGAGAAATTGAAATATGGCTGTCTGATCCAATCCCCAGCTTGCCATGCTCGTTTAAAAACTGAGTCGCGTTAAAAAAGCCATCTCCTAGGTTGCCTTCTGTTGTTGGACATAGACCTGCAACCGCACCACTTTTTGCAAGCTGCGATGTCTCATCTTCTGTCATGTGAGTAGCATGAATTAAGCACCAATTTTTGTTTACCTCAAAGTGATCGTAAAGATATTCAACGGGGCGGGCGCCACTCCAACTTAAACAATCTTCTACCTCCTTTGACTGCTCAGCGATGTGTATATGCACTGGTACATTATGGTTTTCTTTTTCCGTTAGCACTTCGCCGAACGATTCCTTAGTTACCGCCCGCAAAGAGTGCGCGGTTAACCCAGTTACATTGTTGTGGTTTCCTGAACTTTCACGTTCTAGAATCTCTACAATTTTTAAATAGTGTTCTGGATCGTTGGCAAATCGCCTTTGTTGATCCGACGTAGCGAGACCACCAAACCCACCATGTTGATAGTGAACTGGCAAATTAGTTATACCTAGCCCCACATCTCGTGCTGCCGACATCGTTTGTAATGACATTTCGGCGATATTGTCATAGTGCGATCCATCGCTTTGGTGATGTAAATATTGAAACTCTGCTACACGTGTGTAACCCACTTTTAACATTTCAAGATACAGTTGTGATGCTATGGAATATAGGTGATGTGGCTTGATTGCATCAAGGAATTTATACATCGTAGTGCGCCAGGTCCAGAAACTATCGTTACTGCCTCCAGCACGCTCTGCAAGGCCAGCCATTGCACGTTGATGCGCATGCGAATGCAGATTTGCAATTCCAGGCAACGCGCAACCAGTCCCGTCCTTTGCTAGGCCTTCTCGAATGTTTTGAATATTGCCGTTATCATCAATTTCAATTAATACATTCTCAGCCCAGCCAGATGGGAGTAACGCATTTTTAACATGGGCGTTATTCAATGTAATCACCAAGTAAATTTGTGCTCTTAAGTCTAATTCATATCACTTGTCTATACAAGTATAGTCATATATACTTTAATCATAGATATTGCTGATTATCAAAGTGGAACATTCAAAAGCCGACAACCGATGGGATGCTCTGTGGTTTAATGCCAGAATAGCGACTATGGTCCCTGGAGGTCAACCTTTTGGTCTTTTGGACAATGCGGCGGTAGGTGTTAGCGATGGAAGGATTGTATGGATTGGAAAATCTAGTGATATTCCTCTATCAGCTCACACCAATAGCGGTAATCAGTACGATTGCAAAGGCCAATTGGTTACACCAGGACTAATCGATTGCCACACTCATATGGTATATGGCGGGCACCGGGCGCAAGAGTTTGAGATGCGATTAAATGGGGCAAGTTATGAACAACTTGCTCGCTCAGGCGGCGGGATCGCATCCACGGTTTCAGCTACTCGTGCAGCAACTATGGAGCAGTTACTCACTCAATCCATTCCTCGCTTGAAAGGGTTTTTGGCGGAAGGCGTTACCACGGTGGAAATCAAATCCGGATACGGATTGAATGTGCAAGACGAGCTCAAAATGCTACGGGTTGCTCGTAAACTCGGTGAAACACTTCCTGTCAGTGTCGTAACTACCTTTTTAGGTGCACATACCGTTCCATCTGAGTATATGGGCCGTAGTGATGAGTACATTGACATGGTGTGTAACGAAATATTGCCAGCGGTGTGTTCAGAAAACCTGGCCGATGCAGTAGATGCATTTTGCGAAGGCATTGCCTTTTCTCCAGAACAAGTGTCACGAGTATTTGATGTGGCACGAAAATTTAATTTACCAATTAAGCTTCACGCAGAGCAGCTTAGTGACCTAAAAGGGGCTGTAATGGCCGCAGAAAGGGGAGCCATATCGGTTGATCATGTCGAATATTTATCACCAGAGGATGTGCCAGTGCTTTCTAGAAATAGAACAGTGGCTGTTTTGCTTCCCGGTGCGTTTTATTGCCTTAAGGAAACCCAACTCCCACCAGTGGCAGCACTTAGAGAATATGGCGTTCCCATTGCAATCGCCAGCGATAGCAATCCAGGAAGTTCTCCTGTTAATTCATTATTACTTATGCTTAACATGGCTTGTACACTTTTTGGCCTAACGCCTGAGGAAGCGTTTGCCGGTGTTACTCGAAATGCGGCTAAGGCTTTAGGAATAGACAAACGAACCGGAACTTTGCAGATGGGAAAGCAAGCTGACATGGTTTTGTGGAATGTGACTGACCCTGCCGAACTCAGTTATCGGATAGGAGGAAATCCCTGCAAAAATGTAATGCGCCGAGGGGTTATGAGATGAGCAAAGCCGTAATAAATTTAGAATTATCGCGCAATGTTGGCATTCCGATGTATCAACAAATTAAGAACGCCATTATTGATAAAATAAAAACAAAAGAATGGCAACCGGGTCATATGATCCCATCAGAAAACCAGCTAGCCGTCGAATTCGATGTGAGCCGAATGACTATCACCCGGCCATTACGAGAACTCACAGCGGAAGGATTGCTAAAACGCGCGCATGGGGTAGGTACTTTTGTTGCAGAACCTCCAAGGCAAGCTAGCCTAATTGAATTGCGGTCCATTGCCGAAGAAATCAAACTGCAAGGCAAATCACATCGTGCAGAAGTATTATCTCAAGTTTCAATTTTAGCTAAGGGACAAGTGCTTGATAGAATGAACTTAGTTAAAGACTGTAATTTATTTCACGTTGTCTTGGTACATTATCAGGATGATATCCCGATTCAGCTGGAATCTAGGTATGTGAACCCGAGTATGGCCCCCGATTTCATCCATGCGGATTTCAACAAAATAACTCCCTCTGACTATCTGATCAGTCAGATTCGTCCAGACAATATCGAACATGTGGTTCAAGCTATTATGCCCGATAGTTTTATGGCCGCGCACTTGGCTATAGCTTCTGATGAACCCTGTTTGAAGCTGAAGCGACGCACCTGGGTGAATGATGTCATTGTGACTGCTGCAGATATGATTTATCCAAGTAGCCGCTATAACTTGGGGGCGCACTACCTACCCTAATTAGGCTAAACAAATTTGACCCAAGCTTAATTTAACATTCTCAATTTTATTAGGAGAGAAACCAATGCTAATGAAGAAGAACACAAGACGTGATGTAAGCAGAAAAATCAGCTCCCCTCGCGGAGCCGAACTTTCCTGTAAAAGCTGGCTTACTGAAGCACCTTTTCGCATGATTCAAAATAATCTTGACCCAGAAGTGGCAGAACGCCCTGAAGATTTGGTTGTGTACGGTGGTATTGGACGTGCTGCTCGTAACTGGGAGTGCTATGACAAAATTCTGGAAACCCTAAAAACACTTAACGATGATGAAAGTCTGTGTATCCAATCTGGAAAACCCGTAGGTGTATTTAAAACACACCCAGATGCTCCACGCGTATTGATCGCTAATTCCAACCTAGTTCCAGCTTGGTCTAATTGGGATCATTTTAACGAACTAGATCGCAAGGACATGATGATGTACGGTCAGATGACCGCAGGTAGTTGGATCTATATTGGCTCTCAGGGTATTGTTCAGGGAACCTATGAAACATTTGTTGAAGCAGGCCGTCAACATTTTGATGGCAATCCCGCAGGAAAGTGGATTCTAACCGCAGGCTTAGGTGGAATGGGAGGTGCACAACCGCTGGCGGCAACCATGGCCGGATTCTCCATGCTGGTGATCGAATGCGATCAAACTCGAATCGAGTTTCGCTTAGGTAATCGTTATCTCGATGCTAGCGCACCATCGGTTGAAGCAGCATTAAAAATGATTGATGATGCGCATGGGCAGAGTAAAGCTATCTCTGTAGGTGTATTAGGTAATGCAGCAGAAATATTGCCTGAGATGGTAAAAAATGGCATCAAACCTGATCTGGTTACCGATCAAACATCCGCGCATGACCCGGTGAACGGATATTTGCCAATTGGTTGGACAGTTGATCAGTGGAGAAGTGATTCAGAAGCTTACCCAGATAAAGTGGCGGAAGCGGCTCGTGATTCTATGGCGATACATGTTCAGGCCATGTTAGATTTTCATGCACAAGGCATTCCAACCATCGACTACGGAAATAATATTCGCCAGGAAGCAAAAGATCGAGGCATCACTAACGCGTTTGATTTCCCAGGATTTGTACCCGCCTTTATTCGGCCCCTGTTCTGCAAAGGTGTAGGCCCTTTTCGATGGGTGGCACTCTCCGGTGATCCGGAAGATATTTATAAAACGGATGCAAAAGTAAAAGAACTCATCCCTGACGACCCGCACTTGCACAATTGGCTAGATATGGCTCAGGATCGTATCGAATTCCAAGGCCTGCCAGCGCGTATATGTTGGGTAGGGCTCGGTGATAGGGATCGCCTTGGCCTAGCATTCAATGAAATGGTTAAAAATGGCGAACTAAAAGCGCCCGTAGTGATTGGCCGAGATCATCTTGATTCGGGTTCTGTTGCCAGCCCAAACCGCGAAACAGAAGCTATGTTGGATGGTTCTGATGCCGTTTCGGACTGGGCGCTACTCAACCTATTGTTAAGTACGTCAGGTGGTGCAACTTGGGTGTCATTCCATCACGGTGGCGGTGTTGGGATGGGCTACTCTCAACATGCAGGGCTGGTGATTTGCTGCGATGGTACTGATGCGGCGACAGAACGTATTAAACGCGTGTTATGGAATGACCCTGCAACTGGTGTAATGCGGCACGCCGATGCGGGGTACGAAATTGCGAAAGAATGTGCGCGCCATCACGAACTAAACTTACCAGCCATTGATCTCGAACCATAAAAGTGCAAAACGTAACCATCATATCACCAGATCGATTCACTTCTATGCCGTGGAAAACCGGCCTCGGTCACTGCGCTCGTCCCATATGCGGTTTCAGGGAAACGATACTTAATTATGTTCAATCTTCTTCGGCCCAGGCTTTTTCTTCTCCAAGTCTCTGCCAAGAAGCTTTCCCACTTTTGTAATGAACTCTGAACCACCTAACGGTCTACCCGTACGCGCATGCTACACTATCTGTAGAGTGTCTTGGCAAGCAGGTTCTTTTAAATAATCCTGAAAGAAGTCGCCTCATATTCCAGAGAGAGGT
Source organism: Candidatus Poriferihabitaceae bacterium (assembly GCA_965237485.1). Classification (GTDB taxonomy): domain Bacteria; phylum Pseudomonadota; class Gammaproteobacteria; order Arenicellales; family Poriferihabitantaceae; genus JAAELZ01. Next base: position 848,572 of record CBDEFQ010000009.1, read on the forward strand.
GTACAGAAACAGTGCAGGTGCAAAGGAAAAGCTAAACTGGTAGCACATCTTTCGTCTATTATGCCAGCATTAAGCAAGAGATTGACGAGAACACCTCCTAATCCAGCCGCAGCCCTCTCCGTATGGTCTACAAATTCCCAGAAGCTATTGGATTAGGTTCTCAATTCCCAGAGATTTTCGTAGAGCAGGTATATCTGGTTTAAACGGCTGTGAAGAATCTGCTCTTTGCTCAAAATCGAATAGCAACGCGTTCAGTCGTTCCCTACCCGTTTTCGATTTCGCAGCATCATGTGGAGTTTGATTTCTAAGTACTGGAATTGGTGTATCTAGCCACTCTACCCAGTGCTGCTTAGACATTTCCATGAGCTTTTCCTGTACTTCTGGCATCGCCATCAAATCTTCATTCTCTTGATTGTCAATATTTTCTCCACTTCCCGCAGGTTTATTTGCCAGTTCCTCCATGATTTTCTCAACAGACTGTATGGACGCATTGCGAAATACCGCACGTTTTCCAAGTCTTCGCATCACAATACGCTTTATTTCCTCTGACCGATCTGCCGAATTGATATCGACTGTCAATTTGTCTTTATCGATAACAATGTTTCCCATCACAGTGTTATTCCAATCCTTATGCTGCTTATTTCCTTTTTTTAGCCAAGGAAACTCAATAGATGTCAAATTTCCTTGACTATCAAAATCTCCAGTGGCTATCAATTCATTCGCGTTCTCTGCCAACGATAATGTTGCCAATGCATCTAACGCCTCAAGGGGAGTACATTCAAGCACATAATAGAGTTTGGTCAACCGCATGGGATCGCCATCCGTATTTTGCAGCTTAGGTAATACCGGATTATAGAGCACTTTGCGGATGTCATAGTAAATACCGCGTGCTTCGATATCATAGTCAAGTAACAATTGCTGATCGTAATGGTGATATTTTTCTTTCATATCTTCTCGAAAATCAATAATCTCGTTGACGTAAGTTGGCGGAATCACTGTGGGCGCGCAACCAACCATTATAGAATTATCGTTCATCGTGAGAGTGCGAGCATAAAGCACCGATCCATTTTTTAAAGAAGACGAGCCTTGACGCTCATGGACAGTGATTTCTTGATCCAACATGATATCTCGAAGTGTCATTTTTTCACCCGGCTCAACACCTGTGACCATGAAAAAACTATACGGTCGCGAACATATTTCACTTATAAAATGCCGCTCAAACGAATCAAGCTGGCGACCTTTGTTCTCCAAATAATGCTTTGCGATCTGCATTTCAGGATAATACTCAGCCTTATCAACTTCACCATTATCAGGAATCCAGTTAAACAAAAACCAGGGGATAAATGCTGTATCAATTTCAGGCTGTAATTCTATGTCGAACGGCACTTCGTTCCACAGTGAAAACTCATCCCATGCTTCAAAAATAGCTTCTGGCCCGTAACACTTTTCTGCATATTTAAGCAATACAGGAACCAGCTTGCCCTCAGTGCGCCGCATCCTCTGCCAAACTAAACTGGAAATTGAGGTTACCTTTTTAGACAGGCAGCACTTTTTATACTTTATCCCGCTTCCACAAGGACATGGACCGTTGCGACCAAGTTTTGTCATAGATTCAGTCTTACTTTGCGAAAAAGACACTATAGTTTAATTCATCTCAGCTAAAACCGATACTGTAACTTCAGGTATGGACTTTTATATTAGATAGAGCAGTATGGCCTTTTCCCCCCTAGGGGGGATTTTTCCGAATTTTTGATTTATTCAAATTTTCTATCTTGGTGTCTTGTAAGTTGAGCCATTTGTGCGTTTGAAGTGGACCCCATGATTAGGACAGGTTGAAGGCCAAAATAAGGAGTTATTTTCTGTTTTATAATTGTTCAAAACGAGGAACAGAAAATGAGTAAAAAGCGTAGAAACCATGCCCCACAATTCAAAGCCAAAGTTGCTCTTGCAGCAATCAAAGGTGATGAAACATTAAGCAATCTTGCTAGTCGTTATGACATCAATGCAAATCTTATCGTCAAGTGGAAGAAACAATTGCTCGATAGCTCAGCTGAAGTCTTTGCATCAGGCACAGGCTTATCTCCAAACCGAGAATCAGAGATTAAATCATTACAGGCAAAGATCGGTGAAATCACCATGGAAAACGATTTTTTATCAAAAGCGCTCGGTCGTTAAACAGACCTGAGCGCAAAACTATGATTAATAAAAGCAATAAACTATCGTTAGTTCGTCAGTGTAAATTGTTGAAGATTCATCGTTCCCATGTTTATTACAAAACCTCACCTGCTAATGAGGATGACTTGGAACTGATGCATCTGATTGATCGCATTCACCTCAATCGGCCCTTTCTTGGCAGTAGACGCATTCGTGATGTGTTGCAAGATGTAGGCCACCGAGTTGACCGTAAACATGTGCGACGCTTAATGCGTAAGATGGGCATTAAAGCCATCTATCCTAGGCCTAACACCAGCAAGAAGAAGGCGGGGCACAAGATTTATCCTTATCTGCTAGGTGGGTTGGCCATCAATCAACCCAATCAAGCTTGGTGTACCGATATTACGTATATCCCGATGCCTAAGGGCTTTGCTTATCTTACCGTTGTGATGGATTGGTATTCTCGTAAAGTGCTGTCATGGCGGCTTAGCAACAGCATGGATAGCGCATTCTGCGTAGATGCTTTGGAAGAGGCACTGCATTACTACGGCAAGCCTGATATCTTTAACAGCGATCAAGGTGCGCAATTTACCAGTGAGGCGTTTACCGGTGTACTCAAAGACAATGGTATTCGCATCAGCATGGATGGCAAAGGTGCTTGGCGTGACAATGTATTTGTTGAGCGCTTATGGCGCAGCGTGAAATATGAGGAAGTCTATTTGCAAGCCTACCAATCGATGAAAGAGGCAAAAGACGGCATTGGCTCTTGGATAAACTATTACAACCAAGAGCGTAAACATCAAACATTGGGCATGGTCCCTGACATGATGTATGATCCATGTCGCGGCCTGAAATTGGCTGCTTAATCAGCTGAAAATAACTCCTAAGCCATCTGTCCTAAAAAGCGGGTCCACTTCTGACAAGCTCATCTAAAAGTAAGCACATTGATAATGACGGCAACAATTACATCATTGATATGGGGGCGATTTCACGAAAGGGAAAACTCATACCATCTAAAAAAACAAAACTAAACGATAACTTCCTGAAACGGGGGCAACTAGTAATGCCAAAAGATGATATCGGCGGCGGTAATATCATTGGTAAAACTGGGTATATAGATCAAAATGATAAATATGTTCTTGGAGACCATGTATATACGCTCGAAGTTAAAGGGTGTGAAAGTCTATTTTTACATTCATCAATCATCTTGATTGACTTTTCAGTTCGAAAAGACGAATATGTATGTAACATAACCGCCACGCTTAGTGCCTTTCGAGGTATCGCGCAACCTTGGCGGTTTTTTCTTGCCTACTCAGAAGTAGCACGGAGCTTGTATGCCTGAGCTCTATAACAAACCAGCCCTTTCATTCCAACAACAGCTGGATGGACTAATTCAGCGTGGGCTATCGGTTCAAGACCCAGAATCAGCATTAAGTGCTTTATCGTCTATTAGTTATTATCGATTGAGTGCTTATTGGCACCCATTCAGAACGAAAGATGATGCAGGAAATACGACTGACCAATTCTTCCCAACTGCAGATTTTCAAGAAGCAATAAAGCTATACGAATTTGATAGAGAGCTCCGTCTTTTAATCATAGATGCAATTGAGCGTGTAGAAGTTGCCGTAAGAACTCAGATCACATATCACCTCGGGTGTAAATATGGCACTTTTGGTCACACCGAACCTGCTAATTTTCATCCTCTATTTGACCATTCACGCTGGACGAGAAAATTAGACGCCGATGCCACCAAATCTTCAGAGGAGTTCATTCGACACTACCGCAGCCGATACACCGGCTTCCCAAAGTTGCCGGTTTGGATGGCGACCGAGATATTAACGTTTGGTGGCTTATCCATGCTCTATAGAGGATTAGTGAATGATGATAAGAGGAGTGTAGCCAGCCACTTTAATATCCATTTTAAACGGCTAGAAAATTGGTTACACACTCTTACTTACCTTAGAAATCTTTGTGCTCACCACAGCCGATTATGGAATCGAGAGCTTTCGATTCGACCAGATCGCATTAATGAACCCTTATGGCAACCACCGATAACGCCGAGAAACGATAGATTGTTCTACATATTGCTTGTCTTAAGATTTTTACTCAATCAAACGGGTAATGGAAATGACTGGAAGAATGCGGTAATAGCCCTAGTAGCCCCTTTCGCAGATATTGAACGTTACCGATTAGCGATGGGTATCCCCGAAAACTGGCAGGAGCATCCATTATGGAAATGAAAGAACTCTTTTCTTCTCACATCCCCGCGTTACAAGTCTTAGTATCAATGGGGTATGAGTATATTTCCCCTGAAAACGCTCTAGAACTCCGAGGAAGCAGTAACGAGGTCTTACTCACTAATGTATTAGAAACAGAATTAAGCAAAAGAATGTTTTACGTCAAGGGCGTGAAACACGCACTTTCTAAAAATGGCATTGATCAAATAATAAGAGAAATCAAACAACCTGGCTTAGCTAACGGGTTGATGACAGCTAGTCAGAAGGTTTACGACATGTTAACGCTTGGCTTTACCGTCAATGAATTTGTTGATGGCAAAAAGGTTAGCCCGACAATTCCCCTAATAGACTGGAAAAACTTTGATAGTAATAGCTTCATTGTTACCGATGAATTCTCGGTAACTCGGGACGACCCTATTGGCGATAAGACACGTCGACCAGACATTGTCTGCTTCATTAACGGCATTCCACTTGCTGTCATTGAATGTAAACGACCGGATTCTGGTGGCGACGATCCTGTACGTGAAGGGATATCACAAATGCTTCGCAACCAAAAACAGGGTGAAATACCTAAACTCTTTTCCTATGCACAACTACTATTCTCGGTAAACGGAATTGACGGAAAATACGGTACGACTAAAACGATAGAAAATTTTTGGTCTTCTTGGACAACTGAAGACGAAGAAATCGATCACCAAGATTACCAGACAATTCGTAATAGACCGCTTGATAAAGCGCAACTGAAATCACTTTTTAGTGGGCGCGACCAATCTGTAAGAGACTACTTCGAGGAACAAACATCACATGGCGAGCTTATAGCTTCACCTCAAGACAGGCTGTTGATTAGTCTACTGAGACGAGACAGACTTTTAGAATTCATTCGCTTCTTTGTCTTATACGATAAAGACAAGGGCAAAATTATTGCTCGACACCAACAATTTTTTGCCATTAGAAGGCTCGTCGAAACAGTAATGAAGAAAGATAAAACTGGTGCCCGCGACGGAGGAGTAATCTGGCATACAACGGGGTCGGGCAAATCCTTCACCATGGTTTTTATGGCAAAATCACTCATCCTGAACGAGGATCTAAAAGCCTGCAGGTTTGTGTTAGTAACGGACAGAACGGATCTTGAAGATCAACTTAAAGATGTATTCATTACCTCTGGAGCAATAAATGGCAAGCGCGATATCAAAAACGCTAAAGCTAAAACAGGTAAAGACCTTGCCAATCGTATTTCTCACGGCACAGAGCGAATTCTATTTTCTATAATTAATAAATTCATGACTGCCGCGAAGTCAGCCAACTGTTACAATGACAGTGCTGACATAATTGTTCTTGTAGACGAAGGACATCGTAGTCAGAGTGGTGAAAGTCACCAGAGAATGCGCAAGGTGCTACCTAACGCCAGCTTTGTGGCCTTCACGGGCACACCGCTACTAAAGGATGACAAAACAACTAATAAGTTCGGCAAAATCATTCATGCTTACACGATGCAGCAGGCTGTGGAAGACAAGGCCGTTACACCACTGCTCTATGAGGAGAGAATCCCAGAATTAGGAATCAATTCTAATGCCATCGATAATTGGTTTGAGCGAATCACCGAAGGCTTAACTGAGCAGCAGAAGGCCGATTTAAAGCGTAAGTTTTCAACTAAAAATAAGGTACTCAACTCTTCAAGCCGTACAGAGTTAATAGCACACGACATCAGTGATCATTTCATTAAAAATATTCCGACAGGGATGAAGGGGCAAATTGCCGCCGATGGCCGAGCCAATGCAATCGAGTATAAAAAATATTTGGATGAGATTGGCCTCGTATCCAGTGAGGTTGTTATTTCTTCACCGGATAGTCGTAAAGAGAACCTCACCGAAAATCACAAAGCCATTCAAGAATGGTGGGATAAAAATGTAGGCAATACTGATGAAAATGACTACCGAAAAGAAATAGTTAGGCGATTTGGTACCGAAAAGCATCCGCAAATACTCATTGTTTCAGACAAATTGTTGACCGGCTTCGACGAGCCAAAAAACATGGTTCTGTATATTGATAAACCTTTAAAGAACCACAATCTAATTCAAGCAATCGCTCGAGTTAACCGACTACATGAGGACAAGAAATTCGGCCTACTGATCGACTATAGAGGAATTTTGAAGGAACTAGATATAGCAATAGATGCATTCAAAGACCTATACGAAAGCACACAAGGCGGATTTGATATCTCTGACTTAGAAGGCCTCTACCATCAAACGAGTACCGAATATAAAAAACTACCTCAGTGTCATAAGGCACTTTGGGGAAATTTCGAAAGCGTTGAAAACAAACTAGACAGGGAACAATTTCGACAGGTTTTAATACCAAAGTATGTAATTGATGAAAACGGAGACGAGGTTGATAAAAATCTGAAAGTACGAGAAGACTTCTATCAGTCTTTAAGAGAGTTTAGTCAATGCCTGGCGATTGCTTTAGGATCAGCGACTTATTATGACGACACCAGCTTTAGTGAGGGTGATCGTCGAACATACAAACGAGATCTTAACTGGTTTGAGAGCATAAGAAAGATAGCACGGCAAGATGCCGGAGAGTCTGTAGAGTTCTCTCACTATGAAGATCGTATCAAGGTACTTATAGACAAACATGTTGTCGGCGAATCAGTTAAAGAACCTAAAGGCGTTTATTTGGTCAGTGAGCTAGGTCGTAAAGACAACGAGGAGGAGTGGAGTGACGAAAAATCACGCAACGAAGCAGAGCTAATCAAAAGTCAAATCAAAAAGACTATTGAGCAACAGCTGATAGATCCTTACGCTGAAAAAGTATTCTCCGAATTGCTCAAAGAAGCGATTCTGGAAGCCGAAGCAATGTTTGACCACCCTTACAAACAATATCTGATCTTCAAACAATTTCAGGAAGAGATGAAATCAGAAGCTGCACCAGGGACTCCTGAGATATTTAAAAAACGGCCACATGCGAGAGCATTTTATGGCGTGTTTAGATTAGTTCTCGGAGAACAGAAAGGCAGGGCAGAACTCGACTATGAAGATTTAGCTACTTGGGTTGAAGGTGTGGTGAATCAAGCGGTTGCTGAGCATTCGCTAAACGTTGAATCAATTGAAGCAGCTATAAGTAAAAACTTATTGACCACGCTGTTCAAGTCCATTGGCATAGATGCTGCCAAAGAAATAATTCAACACGTCATCGAAATCACAAAGAAAGGTCTGGCAGGAAGATAGATGCACAGAAACAGCATTAAATATGGCGAACTTAGCATCGATTTCACGATCAACGAAAAGGAAACGATCGAAGGAAAGGTGCGAATACATGTTCTCGAAAATGGTGAGGTTCAGGTCGAGACCCCTCCCGGAACACCAACGTCGCAAGTTCGAGAATCAGTTGCCAAACGAGCGCGGTGGATAGAGAAGCACCGGACGGACAGACATAAAAACAAGACGTACTCGTCACCTAGACAATATGTAAGTGGAGAAACACTTTTCTACCTAGGCCGTAGGTATCAACTCAAGGTCGACCTACAGCCAGAAAAGGTACAGGGGGATGTTAAGTTAAAAAATGGATATTTTTATGTAGGTATTAACCCCGATAGCCGCCATGAAGTTCAGCACTTACTAACCGAATGGTATCGATCACATGCAACTCAATACTTTGAAAACCGTCTAAACGTATTAAAACAAGATTTACCTTGGGCAAGAAACACAGACTCCAAATTACAACTACGATCAATGAAAAAACACTGGGGGAATTGTTCCAAAACTGGACTTATCACACTTAATCCGAACCTAGTAAAAGTGCCACGCCATTATCCTACATGAACTCTGTCACCTAAAAGAACATAACCACAGTAAAGCATTCTGGAAAATTCTAGACAGCTTTGCACCGAACTGGAAGTCAAGAAAGTCTGAGCTTGATCGCATGTCAAACCTGATTTTGACATCTTAATCAACGATGAAATTTCTCTTAATATGAAGACTTGGGCGTTCTATAAGGAAAACGGAGCCTGGTGTAAGATAGGCGTATTTGCTGCTGTTGCACGAGAGAAGCGGCAATTTTCAGGGTAGTTGCACATTTTCCTACGCAGCCAATAATACTTCTTTTTGTGGGTTCAGCGCAACCGCACCACAAGGCCGCCAATTTCGGGTTTGGCCAGACCACCGATTAGGTTTTGCTGCTTTAGCTTCCTGATAAACAACTTCTCGTTTTGCTAATAGGGCACTATCTTCACCGCGATAACGCTGGCCAGGTGTAACGTAGCGTATAGCACTGTGACGATGTTCTTCGTTATACCATTGCATAAACTTACCCACCCATTGGCGGGCGGCCTCTAAGCTATCGAAGCCTTGAGAAGGCCACGCAGGGCAATACTTTACCGTTCTAAACATGGATTCAATATAAGCGTTGTCATTGCTTACTCTTGGCCTTGAGTAAGAGGGCTTTATTCCTAATGCTTCTAACTTCGCTCTCATTGTGAACGATTTCATTGGGCTGCCATTATCACTGTGTAAGACGGGCATGCCATCGCAGCTGGCCACTTTTAGAGCCGCCTGAGACATCAACTGCGCACCTAATTCACCGCTTTCAACAGGATGTACTTCCCAGTGAACGCCATAGCGACTGTAAAGGTCTTCTACCATGTACAGGTAATAATGCTTGCCAATAGTACGCGTCGCCAAATAGGTGATATCCCACATCCACACAGCATTAGGTTTTAGCGCTATATGAGTATCGGGTGTTCGGGACTGCTTTTGTTTGGCGCGGCCGCGGTGCTTCAATTGCCCATGCGCCTTGAGAACTCGATAAAAGCTAGACTCGCTGGCCACATAAATACCTTTGTCAGCCAACTGCGGTACTATTTGCGACGGCGGCAAATGATTGTATGCCGATTCATTACATATCGATAAAATGTGTTGCTGCTCTTGCTCGCTTAGTTTATTGCCAGGGACTGGCTTTTCTACCAAAGGACGTTGATCACTGCGGATACTATCTTCTCCTTTTGGCTTCCAACGTCTAAGCGTAGACTCGGCAAGGCCAACCAACTCACAAGCACTTGAACGCTTTGAACCTGCGTCTACTGCTTCATTAACATCATTGATTACTTTAATGCGCGTCTGAGTCGTAATCATACTTCCTCGTCCTCCCAAAGCGCCTGAAACTTTTTTTGTAATACTAATAATGCGGCCGTTTCAGCCAAGGCTTTATCTTTGCGGCGCAGCTGGGTTTCTAGCTTCTTCTTGTCTTTTTTTAACGCACGTATTTCATCGCGCGCAACTTTAGGGCTAATGAGAGCCTCATCAACACCATTAATACAAGCTTCTCGCCATTGCGTTATTTGAGTAGGGTATAGGCCTTTCTCTCGGCAATACGCAGATAATTCTTGTTCATTCATCGCAGCAGTTTCAAGAACTACGGTGAACTTAGTTTGGCAATCCCACTGATTAGATGAATCACTATTAGGCATTAAAACTCCTGATCGTCTGGCTTTATTTCGCCAATCATACAAGGTTTGAACACTGATTCCTTCTTCTCTAGATATTTCTGCGAAGGACTGACTATTTGATGATAATAATTTAGATAAAACAGCTTCTCTTCGTTCTACGCTATATTTCGGCATGAGTATTTCTCCGCCGCCCCTTGTGAATTAAAATGTGTGCAACTACCCTGACGTCTGGGGGAAGCGTGAGCCTGGTCAATGGCGAAAACGAACATACTACAGCACTCACTCACCAGCAGTTTCAAGGCTAGAGATGCACATTAGGCGAAGTCCAACTGGAAAATTATTATTTGTCTACAACCGTGGTCAAGAGGAAGAAGTCAAAAGGCTAGGAGTCTTGTCCAACATGAAATGATACTGAGCTAAGGGACTGATTCTAATCGGAAATGATACCGAACTAATCTAATTTCTGTTCATGATGGTGAATGAATACCATTATGAATGACCACCATATAGATACCCTTGATAAGGCACGCTTGTTGCTACAAGGCACTGATGAAATCGATCTGGCAATCGACGGTAAACGCAATCGCTATGATTTCATCAAACGCACCTTAATGCGTTTCAAATACAGCAAACTGGGTCGAGCCGATAAGGGTCTTGTGCTGCGTTATATCACACGCATCAGCGGTTACTCTTATGTGCAAGTGAAACGCCTGGCTGCCAGCTATCTCAAGCACGGTAGAATCCAGTGGCGACATCGTGCCACAAGGGGCTTTGCTAGACGCTATAGCAATCAAGACATTAAGCTTCTAGCAGAGATGGATGAACTCCACGGTACGTTATCAGGCCATGCCACTAAGAAACTCTGTGAGCGCGCCTTAGTTGTCTATGAGCAAACTGAGTATGCCAACCTGGCACCTATCTCGGTTTCTCATCTATACAATCTACGCCGATCTAAACCCTACCAGAACAATCGCCGTCACTTTGAAAAGACACATTCCAAGCCTTCTTCTATCGGCCAAAGACGTAAGCCACAGCCAGAAGGTCAACCTGGCTATAGCCGTGTAGATACAGTGCATCAGGGCGATAAGGACAAGGTTAAAGGGGTCTATCATATCAACGCCGTTGATGAGATCACCCCGTTTGAAGTCGTGTCTTCTACACAGAAAATATCAGAGCCATTCTTGATGCCTATTCTCACTCAAATGCTAGAGCAATTCCCCTTTGTGATTAAAGGCTTTCATGCCGATAATGGCAGTGAATACATTAACCAATCGGTGGTGCGATTGTTGAATAAGCTATTAATCGAGTTGACCCAATCCAGGGCTAGACACCGTAACGACCATGCCTTAGTTGAGTGCAACAATGGGGCCATCGTGCGCAAGCATCTTGGCTTCATGCATATCCCGCAAAAATATGCGCCTGAGATTAATCAATTTGCCACCGACTTTCTTAACCCTTATTTGAATTATCACCGACCTTGTTTCTTCCCACAGATCAGCACTAACAACAAAGGAAAACAAGTCAAAACCTATCCATATCGAAACATGATGACGCCTTATGAAAAACTCAAATCGTTGACCAATGCACAGTCATATCTTAAAACTCACATCTCGTTTACAATGCTTGACGATATCGTTTATCAGATGACTGATAATGAGGTAGCAAAACAACTCAATGAGGAAAAAACTAAACTCTTTAAAAACATCTTTGAACAGAAATGACAATCAACTTCTCGGTATCATTCCTGTATTGGAATAGACTTTGAGCCGAGGGAATTTGTTACGAGTAAATTATCTGTCCTGATAATTAGCAAATAAACTGTCCGGATTTATCCTCCTCCCTTTTGGGAAGTGAGATGAGCCAGATAGTATTTCTAAATAAGGTAAAACAGATGAGATTTGAAGAAGCATATGAAGATTATCAAGCTAAACGACTATCACCAGCGGATGCTGCCACAATACTGGGTGTTTGTGATCGAAGTTTTCGTAGGTACATTAATAAGTACGAAGAATCAGGATTGGATGGGCTGTTAGATCAGCGACTCAATCAGCCCTCACACAGGCGGGCACCCGTAGACGAAATGATCAAGCTACAAGACCTATACTCAACACGCTATCAAGGCTGGAATGTGCGCCACTTCCATACATGGTATCAACGCGAGTACCAAGGTAAGCGTAGCTACAGTTGGGTTAAGAATAAGCTACAAAGCGCAGACCTGGTGCGTAAATCTAAAACACGCGGCCCTCACCGCATTAAACGTCTACCTGGCGCCTTGCCAGGTAGGATGATTCACCAGGATGGCAGTACTCACCAATGGGTACCTGATGTGTCTTGGGACTTAATCGTCACCCTGGATGATGCCACCAATAAGCATTATTCCATGCGCTTTGTCGAAGAGGAAGGCACGCACAGCAGCTTGCTTGGGGTTAAAGATGTACTTAAGGTGAAGGGGCTATTCTGTTCGTTTTACTCTGACCGAGGCAGCCACTATTGGCATACGCCTGAGGCTGGCGGCAAGGTGGATAAGAATGGCCCAACTCAATTTGGGTTGGCGATGAAGAGATTAGGCATTGGCATGATAGCGGCTTATTCTCCTGAAGCCAGAGCAGAGGCCGTCCAAAAGAACATTCCTATAAGATAACCCCCAGACGTCAGGGTAGTTGCACACATTTTAATTCACAAGGGGCGGCGGAGAAATACTCATGCCAAAATATAGCGTAGAACGAAGAGAAGCTGTTTTATCTAAATTATTATCATCAAATAGTCAGTCCTTCGCAGAAATATCTAGAGAAGAAGGAATCAGTGTTCAAACCTTGTATGATTGGCGAAATAAAGCCAGACGATCAGGAGTTTTAATGCCTAATAGTGATTCATCTAATCAGTGGGATTGCCAAACTAAGTTCACCGTAGTTCTTGAAACTGCTGCGATGAATGAACAAGAATTATCTGCGTATTGCCGAGAGAAAGGCCTATACCCTACTCAAATAACGCAATGGCGAGAAGCTTGTATTAATGGTGTTGATGAGGCTCTCATTAGCCCTAAAGTTGCGCGCGATGAAATACGTGCGTTAAAAAAAGACAAGAAGAAGCTAGAAACCCAGCTGCGCCGCAAAGATAAAGCCTTGGCTGAAACGGCCGCATTATTAGTATTACAAAAAAAGTTTCAGGCGCTTTGGGAGGACGAGGAAGTATGATTACGACTCAGACGCGCATTAAAGTAATCAATGATGTTAATGAAGCAGTAGACGCAGGTTCAAAGCGTTCAAGTGCTTGTGAGTTGGTTGGCCTTGCCGAGTCTACGCTTAGACGTTGGAAGCCAAAAGGAGAAGATAGTATCCGCAGTGATCAACGTCCTTTGGTAGAAAAGCCAGTCCCTGGCAATAAACTAAGCGAGCAAGAGCAGCAACACATTTTATCGATATGTAATGAATCGGCATACAATCATTTGCCGCCGTCGCAAATAGTACCGCAGTTGGCTGACAAAGGTATTTATGTGGCCAGCGAGTCTAGCTTTTATCGAGTTCTCAAGGCGCATGGGCAATTGAAGCACCGCGGCCGCGCCAAACAAAAGCAGTCCCGAACACCCGATACTCATATAGCGCTAAAACCTAATGCTGTGTGGATGTGGGATATCACCTATTTGGCGACGCGTACTATTGGCAAGCATTATTACCTGTACATGGTAGAAGACCTTTACAGTCGCTATGGCGTTCACTGGGAAGTACATCCTGTTGAAAGCGGTGAATTAGGTGCGCAGTTGATGTCTCAGGCGGCTCTAAAAGTGGCCAGCTGCGATGGCATGCCCGTCTTACACAGTGATAATGGCAGCCCAATGAAATCGTTCACAATGAGAGCGAAGTTAGAAGCATTAGGAATAAAGCCCTCTTACTCAAGGCCAAGAGTAAGCAATGACAACGCTTATATTGAATCCATGTTTAGAACGGTAAAGTATTGCCCTGCGTGGCCTTCTCAAGGCTTCGATAGCTTAGAGGCCGCCCGCCAATGGGTGGGTAAGTTTATGCAATGGTATAACGAAGAACATCGTCACAGTGCTATACGCTACGTTACACCTGGCCAGCGTTATCGCGGTGAAGATAGTGCCCTATTAGCAAAACGAGAAGTTGTTTATCAGGAAGCTAAAGCAGCAAAACCTAATCGGTGGTCTGGCCAAACCCGAAATTGGCGGCCTTGTGGTGCGGTTGCGCTGAACCCACAAAAAGAAGTATTATTGGCTGCGTAGGAAAATGTGCAACTACCCTGAAAATTGCCGATACTGTGTCCGCGCACTCGCAAAAGGTAATCGGCTTTAGGTTTAAATTGCTGCGCATCAAGCTCTACCACTTCTTCGATATGCTCTTGCGCCAAGATAGGGGCACCCGCAGCAACTTGCCCGACCAATGGTAAGCCGCTGACCATCTGCTTTTGCAGCACACGAATACCGCGAGACACACTAGGAATAAGCTCAATCAAGCCTTTGCGTGACAAGGCTTTAAGGTGGTCGTCTGCTGCAGTGGGTGAGCGAAAACCAAAATGCAAACAAAGCTCTGTGCGTGTCGGCGGTGCCCCATTGGTTTGCAGACAAGTTGTGATGAAATCTAAAATTTGCTGCTGCTTAGCGGTAATCTTGAGCATGATGCGTTTATTATTTTATACTGTATATGCATACAGTATATCACTGCTGTCCCGTTAACTTTCACAGCAACGAAAATTGATTAGGGTTAAGGTTTGGGTGATGCATCGGGTCCCCTCGCAACAGTGCCATTAAATCACGTTTTTCAAACAAATTAAGCTGCAATACCCTCAATATTTGTTGCATCGTTTTGCCCGCCTTCGACTGCAATTTGATGAACATCAGTATTAGGTAAATACATAACGCAATCCATATTTGGGTCAATACTGCGTTCTTGCTGGTGCCGATAAATGACTTCACCTTTAAGTTCTGCTTGATCCACTTGAAGAATAATTCCACCTGCCATCTGACTTTATAAATATCGGCGATAGTTTGAGCACTGAGCTTAAAGTGGTTGGTTAAAAACACATAATGCTTGCCTGTAGTGGCATCGCGATAACCAATACGGCGTAATCGAATCGAACACTCCTTTGCTGCTTTGACCCCCGTGAATTCAATCGTTTGATCACTGCTAAGTCCCGTTCCCTTGCGTACACTATGTCGCTTGATAAGGCGGTATGCAGCATTCTTCTTTAATCGTGTGACAAAGTATATTCCCTTGTCATTCAATTGCTTATACCAAGCATAGTCGTTGTATCCACGGTCAATAACTACAATGCTGCCTTTCGGGAAAGCTACTTTCCTGCCTGCAGTAACATCAGCACATTTACCCTCGGTGATATTAACAAACTCAGGTAAGTAACCATCATGATTCAGGCCTACATGCAGTTTGATTGCCCCTTTAGTTGATCGAAAGTCTGCCCATGGGAAAACCGATAAGCACAGATCAATGGTAGATGAGTCCAGCGAATACAGGGGATTCTTGAAACGAAAGTTATGCCCTGGCGTTTTGCTCTGACAGCACTTGAGTAATTGAGAGAATAGCGCTTCATAAAGGCTCGAAGGCTTGTTCTCATTGATGCGTGAAAGATTGGACCGCGTTAACACGGCACTACCAGGATGATACAAGCGGTGTGATTGAGTGCTGACATTATCAACAATATCACGCAAGCTATGACGGCCAGTCAATTGAGCTATAGTCAGGCTCACGAACTGTGACCAACGAGACGCTCTGCGGAATGAACGCCCCGAATGATGTTGAATTGCGAGTGCCTCGAATTCATGTCTCGGAACAATTTTGAGTATTTGATTTAGAACGGTATTACAATGTGACATGGTCTGATTTTCCTATTTGATTCAACGGTTTATCGCTAAACGTATTTTATCAAATTGAGAGAAAATCAGGCCTGTTTCTTTAGTGTTAACGGGACAGCAGTGATAGTAATATGAATAATGTATGGGATATAAGTCAAAGATTTACAGTAAAAAAACACTATTTTCATCCACAAAAATCTAAAACCGATTATTTCCAATTGCAAAATAGACGTTACTTAGGGAATAAATATAAACTACTTGGATTTATTGAAGATATAATTTCTGAAAAATGTGGTCCAATAATTTCTTTTTGTGATATTTTTGCTGGAACTGGTGTTGTTGGCGAAAGGTTCAATAATCCAGAAATTAAAATTATTTCTAATGATTTTCTTTATGCTAATTATGTTTGCTTGCAGGCATTTTTGGGAATTAATAAAAATGTGCAGAAAAATATTACAGAAAAGATAAACCATCTCAATAATCTAGAAAATAAAGAAGAAAATTATTTTTCAGAACATTTTGGCGGAACATATTTTTCAAAAGAAAATGCAATCAAAATTGGCGTTATGCGAGAGGAAATTGAAAATGTTGCAGGAAATAAGAGTGAAAGAAACACGTTAATTTGCTCTTTACTTTACTCAATGGATAAAGTTGCAAACACTGTTGGTCATTATGACGCTTTCCGTAAAAAGTTAGATATGTTACGACCAATAAAACTTTTGATTCCCGATATTGATTATCCAAACAACCATAATAACGAGATTCACAAAGAGGATGCAAATATGCTTATTAGAAAAATCTCTTGCGATGTTTTGTATATTGATCCTCCTTACAACTCACGACAATATTCCGATGCATATCATCTTTTAGAAAATCTAGCTGAATGGAAAAAGCCAAATGTTGTTGGAATTGGTAAAAAGATGAATCGTTCGCACATAAAAAGTAATTATTGCTTGAGGTCTGCTACACAAGCTTTGGCGGATTTAATCAGAAGTGCAAATTGTAAACACATTTTACTTTCCTACAATAACACGGGTGATTCAAAAGATGGCCGTTCAAACGCAAGAATGAGCGATGATGAAATTTTGCAAATTTTAAATAACAAAGGTGATGTTGAAATATTTGAAAAAGAATACAAAACATTTACTACAGGAAAAAGTAACGGAGAAAATAATGCGGAACGTATTTTCTATTGTAAAGTAACAAAATAATTATGAAAAAACCTTGGTCAATTACAACCACAACAAGAAGTCCTTATAGATTAAGGGAGCAATTACGAATTCTAAAAGATGGTTTTGTTGGTGCTGAATGGACGAGAGAAAATCAAATCAACCTTCAAATCTCGCTAATACAACATCGATTATATGGACATAGCGAAGATGGTGGATTTTCTAATCAATTTTTGACTGGATTATCAAATGAACACAAAGAAATCTTCACCAACTTTTCACACGATTTAACTTTTGACGAAGCAAAGGCAATTTTTGAGAGCAAAAACTATACAGACCCTTCAATGAGAGGTAGACAATCATTTAATCCATTTAAGAAATTTGGCTTTGTGCGTTTAGATGATAGTATCTTACAAATAACGGATTTCGGTGAATATTTTTTATCTGATGAATATGACTTATCTGAAATATTTTTCCGCAACTTTATAAAGTGGCAATTACCAAATCCTGATAATACTGGGTATAAATTAAGAGATGGCTATGACATAAAACCTTTTGTTGCAACCCCCAGACGTCAGGGTAGTTGCACACATTTTAATTCACAAGGGGCGGCGGAGAAATACTCATGCCGAAATATAGCGTAGAACGAAGAGAAGCTGTTTTATCTAAATTATTATCATCAAATAGTCAGTCCTTCGCAGAAATATCTAGAGAAGAAGGAATCAGTGTTCAAACCTTGTATGATTGGCGAAATAAAGCCAGACGATCAGGAGTTTTAATGCCTAATAGTGATTCATCTAATCAGTGGGATTGCCAAACTAAGTTCACCGTAGTTCTTGAAACTGCTGCGATGAATGAACAAGAATTATCTGCGTATTGCCGAGAGAAAGGCCTATACCCTACTCAAATAACGCAATGGCGAGAAGCTTGTATTAATGGTGTTGATGAGGCTCTCATTAGCCCTAAAGTTGCGCGCGATGAAATACGTGCGTTAAAAAAAGACAAGAAGAAGCTAGAAACCCAGCTGCGCCGCAAAGATAAAGCCTTGGCTGAAACGGCCGCATTATTAGTATTACAAAAAAAGTTTCAGGCGCTTTGGGAGGACGAGGAAGTATGATTACGACTCAGACGCGCATTAAAGTAATCAATGATGTTAATGAAGCAGTAGACGCAGGTTCAAAGCGTTCAAGTGCTTGTGAGTTGGTTGGCCTTGCCGAGTCTACGCTTAGACGTTGGAAGCCAAAAGGAGAAGATAGTATCCGCAGTGATCAACGTCCTTTGGTAGAAAAGCCAGTACCTGGCAATAAACTAAGCGAGCAAGAGCAGCAACACATTTTATCGATATGTAATGAATCGGCATACCATCATTTGCCGCCGTCGCAAATAGTACCGCAGTTGGCTGACAAAGGTATTTATGTGGCCAGCGAGTCTAGCTTTTATCGAGTTCTCAAGGCGCATGGGCAATTGAAGCACCGCGGCCGCGCCAAACAAAAGCAGTCCCGAACACCCGATACTCATATAGCGCTAAAACCTAATGCTGTGTGGATGTGGGATATCACCTATTTGGCGACGCGTACTATTGGCAAGCATTATTACCTGTACATGGTAGAAGACCTTTACAGTCGCTATGGCGTTCACTGGGAAGTACATCCTGTTGAAAGCGGTGAATTAGGTGCGCAGTTGATGTCTCAGGCGGCTCTAAAAGTGGCCAGCTGCGATGGCATGCCCGTCTTACACAGTGATAATGGCAGCCCAATGAAATCGTTCACAATGAGAGCGAAGTTAGAAGCATTAGGAATAAAGCCCTCTTACTCAAGGCCAAGAGTAAGCAATGACAACGCTTATATTGAATCCATGTTTAGAACGGTAAAGTATTGCCCTGCGTGGCCTTCTCAAGGCTTCGATAGCTTAAAGGCCGCCCGCCAATGGGTGGGTAAGTTTATGCAATGGTATACGAAGAACATCGTCACAGTGCTATACGCTACGTTACACCTGGCCAGCGTTATCGCGGTGAAGATAGTGCCCTATTAGCAAAACGAGAAGTTGTTTATCAGGAAGCTAAAGCAGCAAAACCTAATCGGTGGTCTGGCCAAACCCGAAATTGGCGGCCTTGTGGTGCGGTTGCGCTGAACCCACAAAAAGAAGTATTATTGGCTGCGTAGGAAAATGTGCAACTACCCTGAAAATTGCCGCAACCTTACATTTGATAAAAGTTGTAAATTCAAAATGGGAGACTTTGAGTAATAGTCCTGTTGGATTATCAAAAAAAGAGTTTCTTTTATTTGCTCCAACGCTTATAAATTTTAAGAATATAAATAATCAGGCACAAAAAGTTATAGATTTAAGATTATTACAGCAAGGAAAATCTATACAAGAACAAAAAGAGGTCTCCAATAATTACCAACAAACTTTTGCTATAGAGTTTTTAGAAACTGAAAGTTCTGAAAAGATAAGAAAATTATTAAGTAACTTAAGAGATTATGGAGATAATGCAATACGATATTTTAGATTAACAAAACTTATTTTTATCAGAGGTAATGGGCATTATATTGATCTGGAAACCAGAAGATCAGTTGAGATTGAATCTTTACTTAGTTTTGATAATGCACAATCAAAATCTTTTGAAACAAAAAATGAATATTTAAATTACATTTCAGACATATCACAACCTCAACTCCCATGGGAAACATCAGAGAAATATATTGAGATTATTGAAAAACTTATTGAAGAAATAAAAACATACGTAACTGACTTAGAAAAAGAAGATATTAAAATCAAAGAATTTAAAGAAATGCAAAGAGATGTGTTGAAAGACTATATTGCAGAATTACGCGGCTACAGAAAATTATTACAAAACGAATTAAACCACAAAGAATCTCAAAACACAGAACAAATAGAATCATACATAAAAAATCTTGAAAATATTTTTGATTTTGATGATCGTCCAATATTACTTGAAAAATTATCAGCACTTGGCCTGCATGCACTAAATGATGCTTTAAAAATACAACCAAACTATCCTGTTGGTGATGATAATGAGCCGACTTTTACTGCACCTGCAAATACGCCAGATATAGAATGTTTTTATAATAGCTTCAACGCTATTTGTGAAGTTACAATGTTAAGAAGTCGGGAGCAATGGTACAACGAGGGACAACCAGTAATGAGACATTTGCGAGACTTTGAAAGCAAATATTCGAATAAACCATCATATTGTTTATTTATAGCACCAACACTGCACAGAGATACCATAAATACTTTTTGGACTGCGATAAAATATGAATACGAAGGAGAGAAGCAAAAAAGAGTTATGCCCGAATCTGGTGTATGAGGCATTTTCTTCAAGCGGCCTCGGTTTGATCTGAGTAGTCATTAGTTTGCTCTATTCCATCTTTAAATGGAACCCCTTGAATCACTTTTGCTAGATAGGCGAACCCGCGTATTCGGTTCCACTTTTTCTCTGCGCACTGACCCAGCTTGAACATCATACTTAACATGCCATCACGGCTAAGACATCCCTTGCATCGTTTGGTACGGTGTCGGATAGTCGCGAATGTTGATTCAATTGGATTCGTAGTACGTATGCTCATCCAGTGCTTGGCAGGGAACGAGTAGAACGTCATTAACTCTTCGCGATCTTTTTCCAAGCACTGCGTGGCTTTTGGATACTTGTCTTGATAGGTTTTAATGAATAATTGATAGGCGCTTTGCGCCGCTTCTTTGGTTTCTTCCTGCCAAATGTTATGCAGAGCTGCTTTTGCTTTGGGCTGCACCGATTTAGGCAGCTTGTTCAGCACGTTGGCCGTTTTATGCACCCAACACCGTTGATGTTTAGTGCCAGGATAGACTTCTTCCAGGGCATTCCAAAAGCCCCAGACGTCAGGGTAGTTGCACACATTTTAATTCACAAGGGGCGGCGGAGAAATACTCATGCCGAAATATAGCGTAGAACGAAGAGAAGCTGTTTTATCTAAATTATTATCATCAAATAGTCAGTCCTTCGCAGAAATATCTAGAGAAGAAGGAATCAGTGTTCAAACCTTGTATGATTGGCGAAATAAAGCCAGACGATCAGGAGTTTTAATGCCTAATAGTGATTCATCTAATCAGTGGGATTGCCAAACTAAGTTCACCGTAGTTCTTGAAACTGCTGCGATGAATGAACAAGAATTATCTGCGTATTGCCGAGAGAAAGGCCTATACCCTACTCAAATAACGCAATGGCGAGAAGCTTGTATTAATGGTGTTGATGAGGCTCTCATTAGCCCTAAAGTTGCGCGCGATGAAATACGTGCGTTAAAAAAAGACAAGAAGAAGCTAGAAACCCAGCTGCGCCGCAAAGATAAAGCCTTGGCTGAAACGGCCGCATTATTAGTATTACAAAAAAAGTTTCAGGCGCTTTGGGAGGACGAGGAAGTATGATTACGACTCAGACGCGCATTAAAGTAATCAATGATGTTAATGAAGCAGTAGACGCAGGTTCAAAGCGTTCAAGTGCTTGTGAGTTGGTTGGCCTTGCCGAGTCTACGCTTAGACGTTGGAAGCCAAAAGGAGAAGATAGTATCCGCAGTGATCAACGTCCTTTGGTAGAAAAGCCAGTCCCTGGCAATAAACTAAGCGAGCAAGAGCAGCAACACATTTTATCGATATGTAATGAATCGGCATACAATCATTTGCCGCCGTCGCAAATAGTACCGCAGTTGGCTGACAAAGGTATTTATGTGGCCAGCGAGTCTAGCTTTTATCGAGTTCTCAAGGCGCATGGGCAATTGAAGCACCGCGGCCGCGCCAAACAAAAGCAGTCCCGAACACCCGATACTCATATAGCGCTAAAACCTAATGCTGTGTGGATGTGGGATATCACCTATTTGGCGACGCGTACTATTGGCAAGCATTATTACCTGTACATGGTAGAAGACCTTTACAGTCGCTATGGCGTTCACTGGGAAGTACATCCTGTTGAAAGCGGTGAATTAGGTGCGCAGTTGATGTCTCAGGCGGCTCTAAAAGTGGCCAGCTGCGATGGCATGCCCGTCTTACACAGTGATAATGGCAGCCCAATGAAATCGTTCACAATGAGAGCGAAGTTAGAAGCATTAGGAATAAAGCCCTCTTACTCAAGGCCAAGAGTAAGCAATGACAACGCTTATATTGAATCCATGTTTAGAACGGTAAAGTATTGCCCTGCGTGGCCTTCTCAAGGCTTCGATAGCTTAGAGGCCGCCCGCCAATGGGTGGGTAAGTTTATGCAATGGTATAACGAAGAACATCGTCACAGTGCTATACGCTACGTTACACCTGGCCAGCGTTATCGCGGTGAAGATAGTGCCCTATTAGCAAAACGAGAAGTTGTTTATCAGGAAGCTAAAGCAGCAAAACCTAATCGGTGGTCTGGCCAAACCCGAAATTGGCGGCCTTGTGGTGCGGTTGCGCTGAACCCACAAAAAGAAGTATTATTGGCTGCGTAGGAAAATGTGCAACTACCCTGAAAATTGCCGAAAGCCTAAAGCACCATCACCGATGCCCAGCTCTGGTTGATTCAGGCCTCGCTCCTTGAGTGCCAACAACACCTCTCGCCAACTCTGCGTAGACTCTCGCTCACCGTCTTCAATCGCCAGTAATTTCTTGTGACCGCGCTCATTCACTCCGATGACAACTAAGGCACAGAGCCGGCCCTCATCGCCGCGCAGGCCGCTGTGTATCCCGTCCGCCCATAGATAAACCCATCGATCTCGATCTAAACCTTCTCTATTCCAATCCTTGTACTCCTGAGACCACGTTGCTTTGAGCTTACTCACTGTGCTTGATGATAACCCAGTCGCTGATTGACCCACTAGCACGCTCAGTGCATCCCCCATTTCTCCAGTGCTGACACCCTTGAGATACAGCCAAGGCAAGGCCGCTTCCAGTGTTCTCGTTTTACGCACATACGGCGGCACTAAAGCAGACCGAAAGGTGATCGGTACTCCAGTGCGGGAGCGCACCTTGGGGATACGTACTTTGACTGGGCCGATCCCGGTTTGCAGTTCACGTTCTGGCAAATAGCCGTTACGAACGACACCAGCGTGTCCTGAATCTGAGACTTTGTCACAATTGCGATACAGCAGTTCAGATAACTCACTCTCGATCGCGGTTTGAATGAGTTGCCTAGCACCATTGCGAATCAATTCTTGCAGCGGATCGATGCTTTGCTCTGGCTTTTCAAAGGAAATAATTTTATTCTGTTTCATAGTGGCGTATGTCTGTGGAAGTTTAAGTTGTTGTAAACTCAATTCATCCCGATACGCCGCTTTTAGTCAACTACTCCATACACCACTTTCAGGCATAACTCAGCAAAAAATTGTGCCATTATCAATAAAACAGTTTGTTTCCATTTTGAAAATTTTAGTACAAATTAAGTCGGAAAACAAATTCTTGAAGCATAGTGAAATTTCTCGCTTATATAATGAGATTTTAGATTCTTCCTGTTCTTTTAATAATTCAAACGAATGGTTAGAAAGTATCCCAAGCACTATTTCTTCATGGCAAGAAAGCATTATTTTTTAAAAAGATATGGAAAAAAATATTATCTACAACGGAGATTGCATAAAGACACTCAACACAAAAGTTGATGAAAATTCCATTGATCTTATTTTTGCCGACCCACCATACAATTTGTCTGGCAACGGTTTGAAATGGGAAGGAAACAAAACTGGCGGTAATT
Source organism: Candidatus Poriferihabitaceae bacterium (assembly GCA_965237485.1). Classification (GTDB taxonomy): domain Bacteria; phylum Pseudomonadota; class Gammaproteobacteria; order Arenicellales; family Poriferihabitantaceae; genus JAAELZ01. The sequence goes on from CBDEFQ010000009.1 coordinate 872,102, forward strand.
GGTACATGGTTAATGAGGACTGGGATAAGATGTCTGCTCCTGAGTATATGCAATTCACACGAAAGTGGATTAAAGCTTGCAACAAAACACTAAAAGATACTGGTTCAATTTATATATCTTGCAGTTACCATAACATTGGTGAAATGATGATAATTCTGAAACAGCTTGAGTTCAAAATCAATAACATCATCACTTGGTATAAAACAAATGCAATGCCAAATATGACAAGACGTGTTTTTACACACTCAATAGAATTTGTTATTTGGGCAGTAAAAGGTTCAGGGTGGACTTTCAACTACGAAAAAATAAAAGAGATAAATCCTGAAAAACAAAAAAACGGCAGTCAAAAACAAATGCGTGATTTTTGGGAGTTGCCTTTGGTGCAAGGGAAAGAGAGACTGCGTGGAAAAAACGGAAAAGCATTGCACCCAACACAAAAGCCAGAAGAAATGTTGAAAAGAATTATTTTAGCAAGCTCTAACAAGGGAGATATTGTTCTTGATCCGTTTTTAGGAAGCGGAACAACAAATTATATCGCAAAAAAATATGGGCGTGATTGGATTGGTATTGAGCAGAACAAGGATTATATAAAAATCGCCAAGCAAAGAATGAACAAATTATGATAACTAAATAACAAATATAAGGGAAATTTAATGAGTTATGCCCGAATCTGGTGTATGAGGCATTTTCTTCAAGCGGCCTCGGTTTGATCTGAGTAGTCATTAGTTTGCTCTATTCCATCTTTAAATGGAACCCCTTGAATCACTTTTGCTAGATAGGCGAACCCGCGTATTCGGTTCCACTTTTTCTCTGCGCACTGACCCAGCTTGAACATCATACTTAACATGCCATCACGGCTAAGACATCCCTTGCATCGTTTGGTACGGTGTCGGATAGTCGCGAATGTTGATTCAATTGGATTCGTAGTACGTATGCTCATCCAGTGCTTGGCAGGGAACGAGTAGAACGTCATTAACTCTTCGCGATCTTTTTCCAAGCACTGCGTGGCTTTTGGATACTTGTCTTGACAGGTTTTAATGAATAATTGATAGGCGCTTTGCGCCGCTTCTTTGGTTTCTTCCTGCCAAATGTTATGCAGAGCTGCTTTTGCTTTGGGCTGCACCGATTTAGGCAGCTTGTTCAGCACGTTGGCCGTTTTATGCACCCAACACCGTTGATGTTTAGTGCCAGGATAGACTTCTTCCAGGGCATTCCAAAAGCCTAAAGCACCATCACCGATGCCCAGCTCTGGTTGATTCAGGCCTCGCTCCTTGAGTGCCAACAACACCTCTCGCCAACTCTGCGTAGACTCTCGCTCACCGTCTTCAATCGCCAGTAATTTCTTGTGACCGCGCTCATTCACTCCGATGACAACTAAGGCACAGAGTCGGCCCTCATCGCCGCGCAGGCCGCTGTGTATCCCGTCCGCCCATAGATAAACCCATCGATCTCGATCTAAACCTTCTCTATTCCAATCCTTGTACTCCTGAGACCACGTTGCTTTGAGCTTACTCACTGTGCTTGATGATAACCCAGTCGCTGATTGACCCACTAGCACGCTCAGTGCATCCCCCATTTCTCCAGTGCTGACACCCTTGAGATACAGCCAAGGCAAGGCCGCTTCTAGTGTTCTCGTTTTACGCACATACGGCGGCACTAAAGCAGATCGAAAGGTGATCGGTACTCCAGTGCGGGAGCGCACCTTGGGGATACGTACTTTGACTGGGCCGATCCCGGTTTGCAGTTCACGTTCTGGCAAATAGCCGTTACGAACGACACCAGCGTGTCCTGAATCTGAGACTTTGTCACAATTGCGATACAGCAGTTCAGATAACTCACTCTCGACCGCGGTTTGAATGAGTTGCCTAGTGCCATTGCGAATCAATTCTTGCAGCGGATCGATGCTTTGCTCTGGCTTTTCAAAGGAAATAATTTTATTCTGTTTCATAGTGGCGTATGTCTGTGGAAGTTTAAGTTGTTGTAAACTCAACTCATCCCGATACACCACTTTCAGGCATAACTCCATATTTAACAATGCCATTACCGCCTTGTCAATTTTTCTATTATTTACTGTCACGATGTTAAATCAGAAGTGGACCCGCTTTTTAGGACAGATGGCTTAGGAGTTATTTTCAGCTGATTAAGCAGCCAATTTCAGGCTGCGACATGGATCATACATCATGTCAGGGACCATGCCCAATGTTTGATGTTTACGCTCTTGGTTGTAATAGTTTATCCAGGAGCCAATGCCGTCTTTTGCCTCTTTCATCGATTGGTAGGCTTGCAAATAGACTTCCTCATATTTCACGCTGCGCCATAAGTGCTCAACAAATACATTGTCACGCCAAGCACCTTTGCCATCCATGCTGATGCGAATACCATTGTCTTTGAGTACACCGGTAAACGCCTCACTGGTAAATTGCGCACCTTGATCGCTGTTAAAGATATCAGGCTTGCCGTAGTAATGCAGTGCCTCTTCCAAAGCATCTACGCAGAATGCGCTATCCATGCTGTTGCTAAGCCGCCATGACAGCACTTTACGAGAATACCAATCCATCACAACGGTAAGATAAGCAAAGCCCTTAGGCATCGGGATATAAGTTATATCGGTACACCAAGCTTGATTGGGTTGATTGATGGCCAACCCACCTAGCAGATAAGGATAAATCTTGTGCCCCGCCTTCTTCTTGCTGGTGTTAGGCCTAGGATAGATGGCTTTAATGCCCATCTTACGCATTAAGCGTCGCACATGTTTACGGTCAACTCGATGGCCTACATCTTGCAACACATCACGAATGCGTCTACTGCCAAGAAAGGGCCGATTGAGGTGAATGCGATCAATCAGATGCATCAGTTCCAAGTCATCCTCATTAGCAGGTGAGGTTTTGTAATAAACATGGGAACGATGAATCTTCAACAATTTACACTGACGAACTAACGATAGTTTATTGCTTTTATTAATCATAGTTTTGCGCTCAGGTCTGTTTAACGACCGAGCGCTTTTGATAAAAAATCGTTTTCCATGGTGATTTCACCGATCTTTGCCTGTAATGATTTAATCTCTGATTCTCGGTTTGGAGATAAGCCTGTGCCTGATGCAAAGACTTCAGCTGAGCTATCGAGCAATTGTTTCTTCCACTTGACGATAAGATTTGCATTGATGTCATAACGACTAGCAAGATTGCTTAATGTTTCATCACCTTTGATTGCTGCAAGAGCAACTTTGGCTTTGAATGGTGGGGCATGGTTTCTACGCTTTTTACTCATTTTCTGTTCCTCGTTTTGAACAATTATAAAACAGAAAATAACTCCTTATTTTGGCCTTCAACCTGTCCTAATCATGGGGTCCACTTCATTCCGGCAATTTTCAGGGTAGTTGCACATTTTCCTACGCAGCCAATAATACTTCTTTTTGTGGGTTCAGCGCAACCGCACCACAAGGCCGCCAATTTCGGGTTTGGCCAGACCACCGATTAGGTTTTGCTGCTTTAGCTTCCTGATAAACAACTTCTCGTTTTGCTAATAGGGCACTATCTTCACCGCGATAACGCTGGCCAGGTGTAACGTAGCGTATAGCACTGTGACGATGTTCTTCGTTATACCATTGCATAAACTTACCCACCCATTGGCGGGCGGCCTCTAAGCTATCGAAGCCTTGAGAAGGCCACGCAGGGCAATACTTTACCGTTCTAAACATGGATTCAATATAAGCGTTGTCATTGCTTACTCTTGGCCTTGAGTAAGAGGGCTTTATTCCTAATGCTTCTAACTTCGCTCTCATTGTGAACGATTTCATTGGGCTGCCATTATCACTGTGTAAGACGGGCATGCCATCGCAGCTGGCCACTTTTAGAGCCGCCTGAGACATCAACTGCGCACCTAATTCACCGCTTTCAACAGGATGTACTTCCCAGTGAACGCCATAGCGACTGTAAAGGTCTTCTACCATGTACAGGTAATAATGCTTGCCAATAGTACGCGTCGCCAAATAGGTGATATCCCACATCCACACAGCATTAGGTTTTAGCGCTATATGAGTATCGGGTGTTCGGGACTGCTTTTGTTTGGCGCGGCCGCGGTGCTTCAATTGCCCATGCGCCTTGAGAACTCGATAAAAGCTAGACTCGCTGGCCACATAAATACCTTTGTCAGCCAACTGTGGTACTATTTGCGACGGCGGCAAATGATTGTATGCCGATTCATTACATATCGATAAAATGTGTTGCTGCTCTTGCTCGCTTAGTTTATTGCCAGGGACTGGCTTTTCTACCAAAGGACGTTGATCACTGCGGATACTATCTTCTCCTTTTGGCTTCCAACGTCTAAGCGTAGACTCGGCAAGGCCAACCAACTCACAAGCACTTGAACGCTTTGAACCTGCGTCTACTGCTTCATTAACATCATTGATTACTTTAATGCGCGTCTGAGTCGTAATCATACTTCCTCGTCCTCCCAAAGCGCCTGAAACTTTTTTGTAATACTAATAATGCGGCCGTTTCAGCCAAGGCTTTATCTTTGCGGCGCAGCTGGGTTTCTAGCTTCTTCTTGTCTTTTTTTAACGCACGTATTTCATCGCGCGCAACTTTAGGGCTAATGAGAGCCTCATCAACACCATTAATACAAGCTTCTCGCCATTGCGTTATTTGAGTAGGGTATAGGCCTTTCTCTCGGCAATACGCAGATAATTCTTGTTCATTCATCGCAGCAGTTTCAAGAACTACGGTGAACTTAGTTTGGCAATCCCACTGATTAGATGAATCACTATTAGGCATTAAAACTCCTGATCGTCTGGCTTTATTTCGCCAATCATACAAGGTTTGAACACTGATTCCTTCTTCTCTAGATATTTCTGCGAAGGACTGACTATTTGATGATAATAATTTAGATAAAACAGCTTCTCTTCGTTCTACGCTATATTTCGGCATGAGTATTTCTCCGCCGCCCCTTGTGAATTAAAATGTGTGCAACTACCCTGACGTCTGGGGATTCTGCCGCAGAATGTTTAACGCTTCTATGTGTATAACTTAGTTTATCTAATCCTGAATAACCTTTGTGTTCATCAGTATATATAAGAGGATGAAATTTCGTATAAACCAGGTAGTATGGTGTCGATCGATAAGGCGACAATCGACATCAGCAAGGCCATCAAGGCAATGTATTCGCCAAAGGAAGTTGACAAATGAGAAGTCCTTTGCATTATTCTAGGTGGTTTATTTAAAGGCTCAATTCGTGTTCAGCACGTCTGAGATAAACTTTGAAATCACTTCGATTTCTTCAGTTGAGACACTGTGTTCCATCGGGAAGGCATGCCACTGCACGCTGTAGCCCAAATGATCGAGATGTTGCTTACTTTGTTTTGCCAGCGCTATCGGAATGATAGGGTCGTATTCACCGTGTGCCATCAAAATAGAGGTGTTCTGGTTGCTTTTGTGCTTTGCGTCTTCTAACTTATCGGGGAAGGGCAGATAAGTCGATAAAGCTAATACAGCGCCCAAGGCTTCTGGGTGCCGCAGCACTGTATGCAGAGCTACCGCGCCTCCTTGTGAAAAGCCAGCTAACAAGATGTTACTGCTCGCAATGCCCTGCTGGTTTTGTTGCGTAATTATGCTTGTTACTAGGCTGCGGGCTTGTTCTAGACCTACCTCGTCTTCTCGGTCTGTAAATTCCATAGTTAAAATATCATACCAAGAGCGCATCTCCATACCCCCGTTGATGGTGACTGCTTGAATGGGCGCATGCGGGAAAATGAAGCGGATGCTCATCTGCGGCGGCAATGAAAGCTGTGGTACGATGCCAGCAAAATCATTACCGTCAGCGCCTAAACCGTGCAACCATATAACGCTATTTGTTGGCTTTGCACCTAGAGTTATTACAATTTGCGTTTCACTTTCTTGCTGAGAAATTGGGGGCATGACTCTTGATCAGGATGGTAATTAGTTTTGGATGATCTTATTGAGCAAGCCCATAGGTCATCATTATTTTGTGCTAAGGCTATCAGTATTCCAAAGTCGTTAATAGCTGCGCAGCTAAGATTAATTGTATGCAACTTCATTTAGATGAAAAAACCATAGACTGCCCCTACTGCGGGGAAAGTATTAGTGTGCTATTAGACCCGAGTGCACAAGACCAACAATACATCACTGCTGTCCCGTTAACTTTCACAGCAACGAAAATTGATTAGGATTAAGGTTTGGGTGATGCATCGGGTCCCCTCGCAACAGTGCCATTAAATCACGTTTTTCAAACAAATTAAGCTGCAATACCCTCAATATTTGTTGCATCGTTTTGCCCACCTTCGACTGCAATTTGATGAACATCAGTATTAGGTAAATACATAACGCAATCCATATTTGGGTCAATACTGCGTTCTTGCTGGTGCCGATAAATGACTTCACCTTTAAGTTCTGCTTGATCCACTTGAAGAATAATTCCACCTGCCATCTGGCTTTATAAATATCGGCGATAGTTTGAGCACTGAGCTTAAAGTGGTTGGTTAAAAACACATAATGCTTGCCTGTAGTGGCATCGCGATAACCAATACGGCGTAATCGAATCGAACACTCCTTTGCTGCTTTGACCCCCGTGAATTCAATCGTTTGATCACTGCTAAGTCCCGTTCCCTTGCGTACACTATGTCGCTTGATAAGGCGGTATGCAGCATTCTTCTTTAATCGTGTGACAAAGTATATTCCCTTGTCATTCAATTGCTTATACCAAGCATAGTCGTTGTATCCACGGTCAATAACTACAATGCTGCCTTTCGGGAAAGCTACTTTCCTGCCTGCAGTAACATCAGCACATTTACCCTCGGTGATATTAACAAACTCAGGTAAGTAACCATCATGATTCAGGCCTACATGCAGTTTGATTGCCCCTTTAGTTGATCGAAAGTCTGCCCATGGGAAAACCGAGTTATGCCTGAAAGTGGTGTATGGAGTAGTTGACTAAAAGCGGCGTATCGGGATGAATTGAGTTTACAACAACTTAAACTTCCACAGACATACGCCACTATGAAACAGAATAAAATTATTTCCTTTGAAAAGCCAGAGCAAAGCATCGATCCGCTGCAAGAATTGATTCGCAATGGCGCTAGGCAACTCATTCAAACCGCGGTCGAGAGTGAGTTATCTGAACTGCTGTATCGCAATTGTGACAAAGTCTCAGATTCAGGACACGCTGGTGTCGTTCGTAACGGCTATTTGCCAGAACGTGAACTGCAAACCGGGATCGGCCCAGTCAAAGTACGTATCCCCAAGGTGCGCTCCCGCACTGGAGTACCGATCACCTTTCGGTCTGCTTTAGTGCCGCCGTATGTGCGTAAAACGAGAACACTAGAAGCGGCCTTGCCTTGGCTGTATCTCAAGGGTGTCAGCACTGGAGAAATGGGGGATGCACTGAGCGTGCTAGTGGGTCAATCAGCGACTGGGTTATCATCAGGCACAGTGAGTAAGCTCAAAGCAACGTGGTCTCAGGAGTACAAGGATTGGAATAGAGAAGGTTTAGATCGAGATCGATGGGTTTATCTATGGGCGGACGGGATACACAGCGGCCTGCGCGGCGATGAGGGCCGGCTCTGTGCCTTAGTTGTCATCGGAGTGAATGAGCGCGGTCACAAGAAATTACTGGCGATTGAAGACGGTGAGCGAGAGTCTACGCAGAGTTGGCGAGAGGTGTTGTTGGCACTCAAGGAGCGAGGCCTGAATCAACCAGAGCTGGGCATCGGTGATGGTGCTTTAGGCTTTTGGAATGCCCTGGAAGAAGTCTATCCTGGCACTAAACATCAACGGTGCCGGGTGCATAAAACGGCCAACGTGCTGAACAAGCTGCCTAAATCGGTGCAGCCCAAAGCAAAAGCAGCTCTGCATAACATTTGGCAGGAAGAAACCAAAGAAGCGGCGCAAAGCGCCTATCAATTATTCATTAAAACCTATCAAGACAAGTATCCAAAAGCCACGCAGTGCTTGGAAAAAGATCGCGAAGAGTTAATGACGTTCTACTCGTTCCCTGCCAAGCACTGGATGAGCATAGGTACTACGAATCCAATTGAATCAACATTCGCGACTATCCGACACCGTACCAAACGATGCAAGGGATGTCTTAGCCGTGATGGCATGTTAAGTATGATGTTCAAGCTGGGTCAGTGCGCAGAGAAAAAGTGGAACCGAATACGCGGGTTCGCCTATCTAGCAAAAGTGATTCAAGGGGTTCCATTTAAAGATGGAATAGAGCAAACTAATGACTACTCAGATCAAACCGAGGCCGCTTGAAGAAAATGCCTCATACACCAGATTCGGGCATAACTCGCATGGGGTTTGGTTCATCCAAGCCGATTACACTTAACGATACCGCTGAAAACCGCAAGCGTAATCGTCGCGTTTCAATTACTGTCCTAAATTAGACAAGGCACTTAATTAAGCGCGTTTAGTAGGGCTTATTGCCTATGAATACGGATGATTTTCATTATAGCTTGCCCGAAGCGTTAATCGCGCAGCACCCTCCCGCCCAGCGCGCGCAATCTAGGTTATTGGTGTTAGAACGAGGCAGTGAATATAACTACCAACAACTTCAGTTCAGTGAGTTTCATACCCTGTGCAATGAAAATGACCTTTTGGTTGTTAACGATACTCGAGTTATTCCGGCTCGAATAATATTAGAAAAGCCAACGGGCGGGCGGGTTGAAGTCATGCTTGAGAGGTTTACATCAGAATCTAGCTTGATAGCGCTATCGAGGAGTAATAAGCCACTAAGGTCGAGAGTAGAACTGCATTTAAATAAAGCGCCAGTGATGCGTTATATTGGCAAATGTGGCGATTTTAGTGAATTTGAAATGATGGGTGAATGGGGAGCCGATTTATTTCGAGAACATGGTCAGATTCCGTTGCCACCCTATATTCATAGGTCGGTTGAAAGTGCAGATGTAGACCGCTATCAAACGGTGTATGCAAAGAATGAAGGTGCTGTAGCTGCGCCAACAGCTGGCTTGCATTTTGATCATGCTCAATTTGATGCATTGTGTGAAAAAGGTGTTGGCGTGGCGAATATTACCTTACATGTTGGTGCTGGAACCTTTAAGCCCGTTGTGGTTGAAGAGGTAACTCTGCATAAAATGCATAAAGAAAGAATTGAGGTCTCTCAATTATTAGTCGATAAAATCGTTGCAACGAAAGCCAACGGCGGCAGAATCATTGCGGTTGGAACGACAACGGTACGAGCTTTAGAAAGTGCAGCAAAATCAGGTGTGCTCAGGGCTTGCGCTGGAGGCACGGATTTGTTTATTTATCCGGGTTTTAAATTTGAAGTGGTGGATGCGTTGGTCACCAACTTTCATTTGCCTAAATCTACCCTGCTTATGATGACCTCTGCTTTTGTTGGTAAGGATAAACTTTTCAATGCCTACGAATTTGCTATAGAAAACCAGTACCGTTTTTTTAGTTACGGTGACGCCATGTTTGTGCAAAAAAAATTAGAATATGAAATTTAAAGTTTTAGCCACCGAACAAAACGCCAGATGTGGTCAAATGCAATTCGAGCGAGGCGCTGTGGATACGCCCGCGTTTATGCCGGTGGGCACCAATGCTACGGTTAAATCTGTAACCCCTGAGGAAGTAAGCGGCGCGGGAGCACAAATTATTCTCGGCAATACATTTCATTTGATGCTGCAACCTGGAACCGAGGTAATTATGGCGCATGGTGACCTACACGGTTTTATGAATTGGCAAGGCCCGATTTTGACCGACTCGGGTGGTTTTCAGGTTTTTAGCCTTGCAAAGTTGCGTAATTTGACAGAAAAAGGCGTTCGTTTTCGTTCGCCCATCGATGGCAGCGAGGTGTTTTTGGGGCCAGAAGAATCAATGCAAATTCAAACCGATTTGGGTTCTGATATAGCGATGGTTTTCGATGAATGTACGCCTTATCCAGCTACTCATGATGAGGCTCGTCAGTCAATGGAGCTATCTATGCGTTGGGCTGAGCGCTGTAAACAATCGTACAAGGGGAATGGAAACTTGTTTGGCATTGTTCAAGGAGGGATGTATGAGGATTTGCGTGTTCAGTCTATAAAAGCGTTGGCTGAAATTGATTTCCCGGGATACGCTATTGGCGGGCTGTCAGTAGGAGAACCAAAACTTGAATTGCAAAAGGTAATGCAGTTGATTGCTCCGATCATGCCTGCTGATAAGCCAAGATATTTAATGGGTGTCGGTACACCGCAAGATTTAGTTGATGGTGTAGCCGCAGGCATCGATATGTTTGATTGCGTTATGCCAACCCGTAATGCAAGAAATGGCTGGTTGTTTACATCAACGGGGGTAGTGAAAATTCGTAATGCGGTGCACCGATTGGATACCCGGCCTTTAGATGCAAACTGTGAATGTTATACTTGTCAGCACTACACGCGATCATATTTGCGCCACCTTTACCGTAAGCAGGAAATGTTGGTTGCGAGGTTGTGTACCGTACATAATATCCATTATTATCAAAAACTAATGCTTACAATACGTGAAAAAATAGCAAGCGGTGAGTTCGATATTTGGAGAGCAGGGCTTAACTTAGATGTGGCTGAAGTATCGGTGTAATGCACACTACCTATGCTCCCAGCTAGACGATTAAGCTTCATCGCTCTTCTTTGCGGCCTGTGGGTGCAACTCGTATTTGTGCCCGGGCAAGTACAAGCTAAGGCAACTGACAACTACAATATTGGTCTACAGGCGTATCAGTTAAAGAACTACACTGGTGCTTTTAATGCTTGGAAGCTAGGTGCCTTTGAAGGTGATGCTGAGGCCCAATACAACCTAGGTGTACTTTATATAGAGGGTAAAGGCGCGCCGCGAGACCCAGAAAAAGCGCATTATTGGTTTCTGCGTGCCGCTGGTCAGCAACATCCAGAAGCACAATATAATTTGGGCCATTTATATATAGAGGGCTTAGGTGTACAGGCTGATGGCCAAGAAGGGATGAGTTGGTGGCGGATGGCAAGTGACAATGGGTATTCCTTGGCAGCTTACAACCTTGGGCGGGCATATTACGCGGGCTTGAATGGGGAGGTGGATTTAACTAAAGCCAAACAGTGGTTTGAAGTAGCAGCACAGCAGGGTGAGCCACGATCAAAAGAATTTCTGGAAGTTTATGCAGCGCAATTTTCTGGTTCTACAGCCAGCCAAGAAGGCTTGCCAGCGGAAAAATTAGCATTGAATAGATTAGGGGTTAAGTTCGACACGCAAAAGCTGGAGATACAACGGCCTAAACAGCTCAACGAAGATTTACAACCAGCCGAGGAAATTAAAAAAGTCGACAATACGCTACAAGCGCAAAACACCGCGCCCAATTCCAAGCAAAGCAAACAAGTGCTGGTCGATTCTGAAACATCTACACAAACAAACCCGATTGCCACGGCCCCTCAGTACGTAACAACGCCTAGACGTTTAGTAAAAGTTTATGCTGCGCCGCGATCTTCAGACTTAGCTTTAATGCAGCTAAATCCGGGCACTTTGCTGAAAGCCTTAGATTCTCAAAAGCAGCATATCAGAGTTCAACGTCCTTTGGGCTTTCCAGTATGGCTTAAGGCGTCTTCAATAGATTTTGGTGATCAAGTCTTTCATCAATTGCTCCTTCCTACCTCTTTTTATTATGCGGCCGATTCGAAACCGGATGGCCAGTTTGCGATAGGCGAAACTGTATCGCTATTGGGGCAAATCGGGCAATGGGTGAAAGTGTTATCCCCGCCTTCTCTAAGTGGATGGGTGGGAAAATCTGATATCGTAGCGGCTAAGGATCAAAACGTTTTATCTCTCAGATGGCAGGAACAGCTTGAACGCAGATTCCGCACTGCCACCTTTGCGCCTAAAATATTGCATGCTAGTGACGACGAACATAAAGCTGAGAGTATCAAATCCCAAGCAGACTCAACTTTCAACACCGTGACGGTGGTAGATTTGTCTAGTAGCCTTAAAAACGCAACCAAGGAACAAAGCGCAAGCAGCGTAATTCGAACTGGGGATGAAGCGGTAAGCCAGATTGGCTCAGCAAGGTTAAACGATAATGCTTGGTTATTTAATCAAAGTGACGATAGCATGGTGATTCACTTATTTACCTTAAAAAATGCAGAAAACGCATTTTCTTTGGCCTCGTCTAAGTTGTTCTTGGGGCGTAGTGCTTTGTACTCGACGCAAATAAAAAATGTCACGTGGTACTTTTTATTGCAAGGCCCATATCCAACTCAAGAGCGGGCGGAAACGGCAAAAGCCGCATTGCCTAAGCAGTATAGCAAGGGCAGTAAGATTCGAAGCTTATCAACCATCGCGCAAAGCCGCTGTAAAAAGCGCTCGTCGCTTTCACGACAACAAGCATCCGAATTGTCAATTTATTGTGTTAATTAGGAGACGTTCAAATGTATCCAACGGTTCTTTGGAGTATTTTGTTACTGTGTTCTAGTGGGGTGCATGCCACTGCACTACAGGCGGATTTAGTGAATGAGTTGCGTTTAGCAGCGGGAATGACCACCCTGACAGAAAATGCTTTGTTGGCGCAAGCTGCTGATAATCATGCTGAATATTTAGAGCAAAATTTTGTAGAAAATAATCGTACTCAAGGCTTTGCTCACCTTGAACAAACTTCGGCACCCCATTTTACCGGTGAGAATCTCGGTGCGCGTGCTTTGTCTGCTGGCTATGCACATCAATTGGTATACGAAAACATCAGTGTAGGTAACCAAGACATACAGGCATCTGTTGTCGATCTTATGTCAGCCATTTATCACCGCTTTACCTTCCTTGATTTTGCTGTAAGTGAAATGGGCGTCGCGGCAGTGGGCAATAACTATGTCTATGAACTGGGCCGGGCACCACTTCGAGCGGTTTGCGAGAACCCTTCTATAGACCATTTATCGCGGCCTAGTGTGCAGTGTAATAAGCAAGCCATGCGTTATCAACCGCTATATAAAGCTGTGTGAGAAATTACCGCAAGTGGCTAATTTTGAGGCACCTTTTGGCAGCCGGTGTCGAAATGGAAAACTTTTGAGTGAAGGCTTTATTCAATCGCATTGCGCCCAGCCCTCAGCCGAAAGCGTATGGAGAGGGCGCGGTGAGTACTACAACTTTTGTACCTCAGGTGTGAAAACTAAAGCTAGGTGGTTGGACCAAGCTTGTGAAGAACAAGATTCTGCCGCATTGTACCCTCATAGTGGGCAGTTTTATTCAATCTGCCCAGATCAGCTTAAGGTGCATGCCCAGTGGTACCAAAATTATTGCCGAACATTGCCAGATAAAGATAAATACACTGATTCTGGCGCCTTCGCTAAGCCTTGTTTGAAAGAGCATAAGTTACGTGAAGAAACATTAGAGGAATTGACTCGCATAGCAAGAATGCAGAACCCGCTTGCTGTAGTTTGGCCTCCTGACGGCGCGATGAATATTAAACCGACTTTTTATTCGGAGGACCCGCATCCGACACCCGATAAAGTAGTGACGGGATATCCCGTTTCTATTCAGTTCAACCCAGCTTTGGTTGATACGGCGGTTATCAATCAATTTTCTTTAGAGCGCAAAACGCTAGATAGTCTCGGGGATCCGTCTTGGGAATTGGTTACTGATTTACGGCCTATCAACGCTAACAACGATATACATAACTTGTTTACAGATTTGCAGTTTGCCTGGTTCGCTGAATCCAGATTGCAATGGAATAGTGAATACAGAGCGACTATATCGGCGCAATTAGATGGGGTGCAGCACTTATTTTCAGCTACTTTTACAACACAACACCTTGAGGGAAGGATAGCTCAGGTGGGCCTAGACACCGAAAAAATTAGCATTGAACAAGAGCATTTTTACTTGTATCAATTGCCGTCCGCGCTTGAACCTGAGCCATTTAAAGACATTCAATTTAGTGCTCGTAAATTTGTAAATATACAGGTGGACGTAATCGACCCCAGCACAATAGAAGTTTGGTTATCTAGAACGGCTTGTTTGCCCGTCAAATTGTTGTTCAGTTCTGGGCGTAAGTTGCAAATCTCGCCTTGTTTTTGAAAGGATATAATATTCTCCTTAGAAAATTTCTACGTATAGCGTATAATTTGCGTATATAACCAAGTCAAATCAACATGTTAGCAAACGAAACCAAAGTAGAGTTGAAAGACGTTATTGAGCGTGTTTCAGTGGCTGCCGATGCGAATGAGTTAGCCTCGGTTGAGAATTTGCTGCTGACGTTAAATCCAGCGGAAATTGCCCATGTATTGGAAGCTATTCCAAATACCACGCGTGCGGCGGTATTTAAGCTGGTACCAGATAAATTCAACGCAGAGGTTTTGGTTGAAATGGGCGAGGTGGCGGCCTCTGAACTAGCTGAATCTCTAGATACCCAAACCTTGCAGGATGCAACCGAAGAAATGGATGCAGCTGATATTGCAGAACTTTTCGATGTGTTGCCGGAGGAGTCTCAGGAAGATTTACTTAAGGCGATGGATACGCAAAGGCGCGAGCGGGTACAAGCAACACTATCTTATGCGGATGAAACAGCTGGCCGTTTAATGCAAGATGCGGTCAATATACGTCCGGACGTGACGGTAGAAACGGTGTTGCGGTATATGCGTGCACTTGACGATATACCCGCAGATACCGTCAATTTGATGGTGGTTCATCGCAGCGGGCAATTCGTGGGCTTGATCAGCGTGATTAGGTTGATGCGCAGTGAGCCTGAGAAATTGATTAAAGACATCATGCAAACTGATGTCAAAACCTTGCACCCAGATGATGACGAAAAGGAAGTGGCAATACTTTTTGAAACTCACGATTTAATTGTTGCTCCGGTCATTGATCATAATGATCAATTTCTTGGACGTGTGGTCATTGACGACGTTGTTGACATCATACGTGAGCAAGGTGAACACGCCTTTTTGGGGCAAGCCGGTTTGGATGATGAGGAAGATTTATTTGGGCCGACACTCCCTAGTGCAAAACGCCGTGCGATTTGGCTTGCCTTGAATTTGCTGACTGCTTTTTTCGCCGCGTGGGTCATCGGTCTGTTTGAAGTCGCTTTGGATAAAATTGTAGCACTCGCCATATTGATGCCCATCGTAGCCAGCATGGGCGGCATTGCTGGCACCCAAACACTGACGCTAACTGTAAGAGGCTTAGCCCTTGGTCAAATCGGGCGCAATAATGCACGTAAGTTACTCAATAAAGAGCTGGGAATTGGTTTTATCAATGGTTGTTTATGGGCAACCGTCGTTGGTGTGGTTGCATGGATGTGGTTTTCGAATCCCCAGATAGGGATAGTTATTGCGGTGGCGATGGTGCTGAATATGGTGATTGCAGCGGTGGTGGGGATATTGGTGCCGCTATTTTTGCAGAAGATTAATTTAGATCCAGCGTTGTCAGGTGCAGTTGTTGTTACTACCGTGACGGATGTAGTTGGGTTTATGTCTTTCTTGGGGTTGGCTACGATATTTTTATTGTGAAATTTTGTTTCTTTGACTTTTCAAACAAACAGAACCATACTCATCACGGACATTCAAATGACAAAGGAAAGTGACAAATAATCACCAAAAATTAATATTTCAGCTACATACGGTGACGTGCTTTTATAGGCCATAATTGCATCTAGCCACTGTTAGCAACCAAGATGAAATCTCAATGAGCAACTTGAATTACAGTCTCCTTATCATTATAGGCATGGCATTTCCCAGCATACTTGTAGGCTACCTTATCGCCGTTAAACAAAAGCGAGGCTTGATAGCTGGCTGGAATGAATCAAAATGCACTAACGCCAAAGTTTACGCTCAGTTACTAGGTTACAGCCTTTTAATATTTGGGGTTCTTACTGTACTCATTACCGCATCTTTGTATTATGGATTAATTGATCAAATTGGCTGGTCAATCGCGATGGGTTTAGCTTCACTAGTGCCCTTGGTTTGTGTAATTATCGCAAACTATAAATATATTAAACATGGTCGCTAACAAGCCGTTCAAGGCGTGTTTAAAAAATTGATACAAGAGGGTGATCCAACACAATAATGTACTTTCCTCCTCAAAGCATTAAGCAAGATAGCCCACGGCGGTGGCGGCAGTTGGATCGTGCATTTTTTGGACATGGCGCTTGTCATATTCTTGCGGGAGCATTTCTAGCTCGACCAGAGAACGCTACCTTCAAAGCTTACTGGATTCAACCCTTGAATGAGCTTTCTGGGTATCACATCTATGTATGTGATGGAAGAAATGCATTTGACTATCATGGGTATTCCTTGCGAATGCAATGAAGAAATCTGTTTACGTCGGTGCAATATTTTAACTCGCTTAGCGAAAATCTCGGGGGCTTGCCCCCGTGCTGAATAGCTTAAAATAGGATTTATCCCATTTTGGCTGTTTCGCTTATGGATATTCAAAGAAATGCGCATCATGTTTATCGACTCGAGATTTTTTAGGCTTTATCCGGAGATTAATAAGTGATATTTTTGGGGAGGTAGTTGCGGTCTTAGAGCTGTTTTGTCGAAACGATAGGAAACGCGAATGAAGATACGATGCGGGCTTATGTACAGAATCAACTTTTGGAGTTGGATGAACATGAATCTATGAGTCGTCAGTTGGGATTACTCTAAAACTCGGTAGCTTGCTGCCGAGTTCTTTATAAGGTCGCCGCGCTTTGCTCGCAACGCCGTTAAACTGAGCTTAATATCGGGAACCCCTGGGGGACACAATTTGCGGTGTGTTTTGTTGGTTCCGTTATTTTGCACAAACAAAATAATGAACGCCCGCCGCGGCAGTGGCAATGTACGCCTATACTCTCAAACTATAGCAATTGCTCAGGTCTTAAAAAAATACCAATCAACCAATCTTCAGCAGCAAAGCATCCATCCATTTATCTGGCATTAGCCGCTTTAACGGTAGGAAAATACGCGTCGGTACCGTCACCCGATAGCGGGTTTTCGGGTTGTCCGCTTCTAGCGCGTGAAGAATGCTTTTGGTGACCGCTGATGGGGGCAAGGTAAATCGTACGGATTCCTCACTTTCCAATCTCGCTTCAACCGCTTGGTAATGGGCTTTAAATACACTGTTTTCTCGGTCAATAAAGCGCAAATACATTTGTAGGGCATTATCCCTAAATTTGGTTTCTATTGGCCCGGGTTGAATGAGTGAAATCTTTATGTTGGTATCTGCTAACTCAAGGCGCATGGTATCGCTGAGTGCTTCTAAGGCGTATTTGCTTGCGTTATATGCGCCTCTAAAACGTAAGCACAGAGCACCTAATATGGAGCTAATTTGCACAATTCTACCGGCATTATTTTCTCTCATCATTGGAATGATAGCGGTCGTAAGCTGATGAGTACCAAACACATTGGTTTGAAACTGTGTAAGAAGTGCTTCACGGCTTAAATCTTCTACCGCACCAGGAACACCGAAAGCACCGTTATTAACCAAGCCATAAACTTCTTTGTTATCAGATTTGAGCTTGTCGACAAAGGTATCGATTGAGCTATCGTCAGCCAAATCTAGCTGATGGCACTGTACACCTTCATCGTTCAAACGTTCTAGGTCTTCAAGTTGACGGCAAGTAGCTACCACGTCATAACCCGTAGCATGCAAGGTGTGTGCTGCATCATAACCAATGCCTGATGAACAGCCTGTAATAACGATGCACTTATTAGTTTTCATGTGAGGTTTTTAAATTGCATTGATCAGAGTCAGTACGATTTTAGTTTGTTATGCCTGAGCAGTGTATGCTTATAATCCTAGAAAACTCAGTTGAACACAAAAGTCTGCACAACTTCTTAATATGCCTAAGAAAGTCAGAAAAGTGCTCATCGCCAATTAAGGTGACCTCGTGTTTTCTGACTTACTTATTCATATCAATTAGTTGCACATCTTTTTTGCGTTCAACTGAGTTTTCTAGGATAATTCTAACTAGTTTGTGACACTAGAAAAAATCTGTAAGAATGACAAGAAAATTAAAAGTGGGTGTGATTGGTGTGGGTTACTTGGGCAAGTTCCATGCCAAGATATATTCAGGCTTACACAATGTTGAATTGATTGGTATAATCGATGCTGATCAACAAAACGCAGCTAATATTGCAAGCCAGTATGGGGGCGATGTTTACGCCGATGCTGAGCAGTTATTGGACAAAGTGGACGCCGTTAATATAGTTGTGCCTACCTCTTTGCACCGTGAGGTGGCGGAGCCATTTTTAAAAGCGGGCGTTCATACCTTAGTTGAAAAACCGTTAGCCTCTAGCGTTGCCGACAGCGAAGCCTTAGTAGCGCTAGCTAAAGCCAATAATGTGGTGCTACAAGTTGGGCATTTAGAGCGCTTTAACGCCGGTATGCGCTGCTTGGCTGATAATGTTTCCAACCCTAGGTATATCGATGCACAGCGCTTAGGCCAATTCACTGTTCGCGCCACCGACGTTGATGTCATTACCGATTTAATGATCCACGATATTGATATTGTGCTTTCATTGGTTCCGTCTGTACTCAAATCGGTGTTGGCGACGGGTACGCGTGTGTTAACTGATTATATTGATATTGCCAACGCTCGCTTAGAATTTGAAAATGGAGCGGTGGCGAGCATCACGGCAAGCCGGGTGGCGCGTGAACGCATGCGTAAGCTACGGGTATTCGAACCGGATTGTTATTGGGGATTGGATTTTGAAAAACAAAGTGTACAGAATGTAAAAGCCGGAGCCATTAACAAAGATACGGGTTATCCAGACATTGTTACCAAAGATATGAGTGTTGAATCGGTGATGCCCTTAGATGAAGAAATTATCCACTTTGTAGATTGTGTTATGAATCAAAAGCAACCTTTAGTGAGCGGCGAAATAGGGTTGCAGGCTTTAGCAGTTGCAGATCAAGTTCGCGCTTCAATCTCAGCCTCGCAGGTTTAAGATTATGACAACAGAACTTTTCAGGGAAGATGGTTATTTAAAATCATGTGAAGCGACTATAACGCACGTGCTTGAAGACGCTGTGGTGTTGGATCAAAGCGTTTTTTATCCAACCGGCGGTGGCCAGCCTGGAGATATTGGTAATATTCAAAACACTAATGGAGAGCAAGTAGCGGTATTAGGCACTGTTAAGGATAGAGAAGATGGAACCCAGTTGCATCTGCTCGCGCAAGGTCATGGCCTTGAAGTCGGCCAAGTCGTTAAAGCTAGTATCGACTGGCCGAGGCGCCACAATCTGATGCGGCTGCACAGTTGTATGCATATGCTCTGCGCTGTAATACCTGCGCCCGTTACTGGCGGAAGTATTCGTGACAATAATACAGCACGGTTAGATTTTGATTTGCCTGAGCCGCCAGATAAGCAGGCCATTGAGGAGAAACTAAATGAATTGACTCATCAAGATTTACCGATGACACTTCGCTGGATTTCTGATGAAGAAATGGTCGCAGCTCCGGAATTGGTGCGCACGATGAGTGTGCAACCACCAAGTGGGTCAGGCCGAGTTCGGTTGGTGGAATTTGAGGGTGTCGATTTGCAACCCTGTGGTGGCACGCATGTGCAAAATACACAAGAGATTGGCACAATTGTTGTGCAAAGCATCAAGAAAAAGGGCAAGCAAAACAGGCGTATTACCATTGCTTTGGTTGATTAAATCAAGCGTTAGAATGATTCAGCATAAGCGCGGCTAAGGTCTCGGAATACCACTTCTTGATTGCACTGGTTAAACCAGATATTGGATGATGGACGCAAATCTAGGACTTAGAGTATTGGGGATACTGTTTCCCGTTTTTATCCTTATCTTAGTAGGTTATTTTTACGGACGAAAATTTAGGCCCGAGTTAGTTAGTGCCAATCAACTCAACATGAGGTTGTTTGTGCCGGCTTTAGTTTTTGATGCTCTGACGCATGCGGATTTTGTCTTCGCCAATACATTTAACCTCATTATTGCAGCAATCATAGTGGTTCTGGGGTCAGGATTATTGTCTTGGCTGGTGGCGAAGGCGATGGGTTACGACTTCAGAAGCTTTGGCCCTTCAATGATGTTCAATAATTGCGGCAATATGGGTTTGCCCGTCGCCTTGCTAGCTTTTGGTGAGCCAGGCTTGCAGATAGCTTTGGTCTTATTTTTGGTCAGCAATACTCTGCATTTTACGCTGGGAATTCGCCTGGTAAGCGGAAAAATTTCATTGCGCGGTGTCTTTTTCAATGCGGTAAATGTAGCGATGTATGCAGGTATTGCGGTTAACATTTTGCATTTGAATATTCCGGAAGCGATTACTTTGCCTATAAAAATGTTAGGGCATGTGGCTATCCCGCTTATGCTTGTTTCTCTGGGAGTGCGGATGGTCGGAGTGAATATGCAGACAGTGTCAGCTGGCATGGTTGGCGCCATAGTTAGGCCTGTAGTCGGTGTGTTGAGTGCTTTATTGGTTATCTGGTTATTGCCGCTTGAACACCTAGAAGTACAATCGCTGATATTATTTGCGGCCTTGCCTCCTGCGGTGCTGAATTACTTATTTGCTGAGCAATTTAATCAGTGTCCGCAACAAGTGGCGGCGGTGGTGATTGCCGGGAACGCAATTTCAGTGTTGGTTTTATACGTAACTCTATTTTTTATATTATAGAGTGGGTGGCTAGAATGATGCACGAGTTGAAGTACGGCCTCCGAGTTTTAAACTATCGTATATCTGCGCCTGGATTAACTACTTGGTAGTCGGTATTGCCCACTCTTAACACAATGTTATTGGGATAAGCAGAGCCAGGGCGGTTAAACCGGTAAGTAACCCGGTCGCCGTTGGTTCTCCCTGACGAGGAAGCAATTTCGATCGTAACGTCATCTGGCCCGATCAATAATGTTGTTTGTTCAGGGAAGCTTGACGGTGTTAAAACAACCAACTTTCCGTCACTTTCAGATACCGGCTTCCAACGTATGCCACTTATAGTAATGTCGGTTGCTTCAGTGAATAAAGTTGAACGGTTTGCACTTGAGATTGATGCATTTGACGAAGCAGCACTACCTGTGTCTGTGGTTCTAAATTGAGCGCTTATCGTTGAAGTACTAGCGGTGGCATCAGCATTCTCAGTATCCTCTGAACTCTCAGTGGTTTCTGAATCCTCTATTGCAAGGTGATCGTTCACATCTACATCAGGAGAGTTAACTTCTACTTCATAATCTGGCAATTCCGTCGAACACTCCGGGTCTTGAGCAACTGGGTTGATTGAGGCAAAGGTGTTGCTCGGAGTTTGTGCTGTAAAGTCACTTCTCATATCATCTGGCACGTCGATCACAAAGTGAATAACGTCAGACAGTGCATATTGGCCATCATTGACATAGAGTACGGCTGCATGATTTCCATCTGCCAAATCAGCAACACAAGGGTCTTTGAATTCCCTAACTTCTTCAGAATCGATATACCAACTATAGCTTAGCTTTTTCGTACTTATATCTGGATCAAATGATCCAGCACTATCAAGATAGGGCGTGCCCCAGCTGGTTTCGTTGATGCCTGCTTGTGGGTGTGGCCGACTGCGAAAGATTGGCTGTTCGCCTTGATTGAATAAGATGACTTGGTCAACCAAGGTGAAAAAGTTACTTCCCTTTATGTTGGTATTTTGCACAAATCTTATTTTGATGCCGCTTCCGATAAAAGCACGCGTACTGATATAGTGGGATTGGAAGGGAATATTTTTAGCATCACCAGGGCAACCTTGGTTCAATTCGGCCTTGGCGGTATTAATCTTTTGAGAAATAACCACAGCGTCATTGGATGCATCTAATATTTCTACACTAAAATCTACAGAGGGTTTTTTTAGTCCTCTTGCGCTTTCTGAAAGCGCGATGAATGCAATGCCATCCCCAGCTGTAAAAGCAGGAGAGGTTAGACCTGCCATTGAGCTAGGGCCACTGTTTCCGCTTCTAAGTAAGGCTGCGTATTGGCCTCTGATTCTGATTTGGGTCGTGTCTCCAGAGGAAAAACAACCGTTGCGCTGTGCGATGCGAACGACACCTCCATTAGTACTGCTGTCTATCCATCCCACTATGCTACCTGTTTCAAAGTCACCGTTAAGCAATGGTTGGGCAGCATGAACAGATGGACCCAAAAGTACGCAACAAATTATGGGGCAGAAGAAACTAGTGATCGCTCTACTCATTTCGCTACGCCTTTCATTGTGTTGTGATCATGACAGGCATTTCTATGCTAGGCGTATCATTTAAATCGTATATTGTGAGTGTTATGGTGCGCTCGGCCGGTGTTGTCAGCAAGTAGCACTTGAAGAGCCATTAAAGTGGCTTCGTAAGCTGCTGTTCCACCTGTCCCATATATTGTGCAAGCTATCGCGCTACAAGCACTAACGGTCAAACCGTCTAAGTCAGCATCGGTTAGATCCACTAACTGATCACTGGATTGCGAATTCTCAATTGCAACGGTTGCTTTAGTTAGAATATCTGATGTATTAGAACTCAGGACTACGCTAGAAAACAGAGGTTTAGCGATATTTGCAGTAAATTGTAAATTTGGCTCTAGTGTGTCTATGGTGGGGGCAGCTTGAGCTACCGTTATGCTCCTGCTGATGGTTAGGCTGGAGATGTTGCCCGAATCAAATATGGTGAGTGTTATCATGCGGCTGGTCGTGCTGTCACCCAGTTCGATTTTTAGAGCTTGAAGCACAGTTTCATAAATTGTTGTGCTACCTGTTCCAGTTAACGTGCAAATTGTGGAGGCACAGCCGTTGGCGGTCAAGCCATTTAGCTCTGAAACGCTGGGGTCTACCATTTTATCGCCTGTTTGCGCGTTTTCAATTTCAATAACTGCCTTCGTTAGGGTGTCTGACGTGCCAGAAACAAGTACGACGCTGCTAAAAAGAGTGCCTTCACTATTTGCAGTGAAGGGTGAATTCGTTAAGAGTGAGGTAACGATAGGTACAGTCCCAGGATCTCCAGGGTTTCCAGGATTTATTAAATCAATCGGATGCCTTGCGTTGCAACTTGCGGTGTTGGATAAACCAGTTATTGTAGAGCTGGTGCTGGATGCAGTAGTGCTTGATTCTTGCACGGTTGGCACGACAACCTCATCGTCTACTGAATCAGGTACCAAAAAGTTAAAAGTGTCCGTCGCTAACCGAGAGTTTGCGGTGTCTTGAATGTAAAGATTTGCAGTGTAGGCTCCAGGTTCGAGATCGTTAATACAAGGGTTAAAGCAAGGGCGCTCGCTAGTTTCGCCATTGATAAACCAACTATACTGCCACGCTATAGTTTGCTCTTCAATGTCGCCAAATGGTAACCCAGCAGTAAGCGCAACGACGCCAGAATTTTGGATGATACCCGCTCGGGCGTTTGGGTAACTTAAGTAGATTGGCACTGCAGAGTCGACTACACCCACTTCATCAATTAGGGTGAATCCGCCAGTCTTGGCTATTTCTTGATGCTGCGTAAAACGTACTTTAATCTGTTTGCCCTGAAACTCACGGGTGCTGATAAAGTGCGTGCTAAAACTGTGGTCGCGCTTGCTGCTGGGACAGCCATTTGCAAGCTTAATCATGGCGGTGGCAAGAGTTTGGGTGCGTAATACCTTTGCTGTTCCATCTAGTATGCTCACGTTAATTGCGAAGGGGTTGATTTTTTTCCGCTTTCCTTTTAGTTCGCTCAGGCCTAGAAAACTTAACCCAGTGCCTGCAATAAAAGATTTGGAGGTGAACGAACTAAGTTGCTCTCCGGTTGAGCGCAGCAATCCAGCGTATTGTCCGCGCGCCCTTATTTGGGTGGTGTCCCCACTTGAAAAACAAGTGCCACGCGTAGCGACTACTGCGACGCCCGCTGGGTTCCAGCCTTGTAAGGTGCCGCTTTCAAATCCACCGTCAAATAGTGGCGTAATTGCATGGGAATTAAACGAGAGTAAACACGTAATCAATCCTAGCAGTGCAGCTCGAGAGAAAAGCATTAGAATGTTATATAAGCCGTCACTGCTGTCCCGTTAACTTTCACAGCAACGAAAATTGATTAGGGTTAAGGTTTGGGTGATGCATCGGGTCCCCTCGCAACAGTGCCATTAAATCACGTTTTTCAAACAAATTAAGCTGCAATACCCTCAATATTTGTTGCATCGTTTTGCCCGCCTTCGACTGCAATTTGATGAACATCAGTATTAGGTAAATACATAACGCAATCCATATTTGGGTCAATACTGCGTTCTTGCTGGTGCCGATAAATGACTTCACCTTTAAGTTCTGCTTGATCCACTTGAAGAATAATTCCACCTGCCATCTGGCTTTATAAATATCGGCGATAGTTTGAGCACTGAGCTTAAAGTGGTTGGTTAAAAACACATAATGCTTGCCTGTAGTGGCATCGCGATAACCAATACGGCGTAATCGAATCGAACACTCCTTTGCTGCTTTGACCCCCGTGAATTCAATCGTTTGATCACTGCTAAGTCCCGTTCCCTTGCGTACACTATGTCGCTTGATAAGGCGGTATGCAGCATTCTTCTTTAATCGTGTGACAAAGTATATTCCCTTGTCATTCAATTGCTTATACCAAGCATAGTCGTTGTATCCACGGTCAATAACTACAATGCTGCCTTTCGGGAAAGCTACTTTCCTGCCTGCAGTAACATCAGCACATTTACCCTCGGTGATATTAACAAACTCAGGTAAGTAACCATCATGATTCAGGCCTACATGCAGTTTGATTGCCCCTTTAGTTGATCGAAAGTCTGCCCATGGGAAAACCGATAACAGATCAATGGTAGATGAGTCCAGCGAATACAGGGGATTCTTGAAACGAAAGTTATGCCCTGGCGTTTTGCTCTGACAGCGCTTGAGTAATTGAGAGAATAGCACTTCATAAAGGCTCGAAGGCTTGTTCTCATTGATGCGTGAAAGATTGGACCGCGTTAACACGGCACTACCAGGATGATACAAGCGGTGTGATTGAGCGCTGACATTATCAACAATATCACGCAAGCTATGACGGCCAGTCAATTGAGCTATAGTCAGGCTCACGAACTGTGACCAACGAGACGCTCTGCGGAATGAACGCCCCGAATGATGTTGAATTGCGAGTGCCTCGAATTCATGTCTCGGAACAATTTTGAGTATTTGATTTAGAACGGTATTACAATGTGACATGGTCTGATTTTCCTATTTGATTCAACGGTTTATCGCTAAACGTATTTTATCAAATTGAGAGAAAATCAGGCCTGTTTCTTTAGTGTTAACGGGACAGCAGTGATAAGCCGTTGATTTGTGTAGGCTTGGAGTGTATCAATCCAAGCTCGAGCAAGCAATTTTAATCAATTCAATCTGAACTAATCCTTACTTTTTGCATTATTACGTAAGCGTTTTAGTAAAGTGAGCGGGTCACTGCGTTTGCCCTTGTTATTAATGCTAATATTTGAGCTAGCCGATTGAATTTCTTTTAATAGCGAGACCGCCGATAGAGTTTTTTGGCTATTTACGTGGCTACAATAGGCCCCAAACCAGCTTTCTTCTCCATTAAACGGCAAAGGGTCGGAGCCAGCTACAACCCTAAACCCTTTGGTTTTTGCGCGACGCATCAGCCAAGGAATGCCCCAGCCTATTGGCCTTAAGCTGGTGTCACCGAGCAAGAAATCACTAGGTGAATAATTATCCAGTAATGACTGAACAAGCTTCCCGCGTTTTGTAAACCATTTTCCAGGCGACCAAGCAACAACCGGGGCGGCATCTTTTTGTTTACATTGCGCAATTATATCTTCAGCGTTTAATCCATCAGCAATATCTTGGTCGCAACATAGGGCTAATACTTCAATGTTTTCGGCAGAGATGACTTGCCTGCCGGCCAACAGATGAAAGTAATCATTTCCATCCTTGCTGGAAACTTTAAGTTCTTTATCAGAAACTATCTCTATTTCATAGTTATTGAGAATCTTCTTGCCGTTAGCGAGAGCATCAAAATAATGGCAATCGTGCCGCTCTGCTAAACAAGCAATTTTCAATATCTGGGCATCGTCGCAATGCGTTCTATTAAGAAAAAATTGGAACGCTTTTTCAATATCGTACTCAGGGTATAAATGTAAATGGGTGTCGAGTATGGCTTGCATAATCAGTATTTCATCATGAAGGAGTTAGTACACTGTCCAGACCCAAAGGGCGGCTACCATGGCGTCCCGCAGCTGCGTTGTAGTGCTTATAACCATTAATTGCGCACTGCGTCTTACTGCAAAACACCATGGTAGTGCTGAATCCATCAATTTGGTCTGGACAGTGTACTAGTTTAAGGTCGCGTAGGCGTTCTCTAGCAAATCTTTGAACGAGTGGAAGTTATATTTTTCTTTATAAAGCATATACTCATTGGAACCAAGTTTTTCGCAAAGGTCTGGGTCATTGATTAATTTAAGAATTTTATTGCTGTAAGCTTCTGCGGTTGGCGGTGCAAATACGGCAGTGGTTTCGTTCAGGATGAGGCGGTTTGATGCCACATCGGTTGCTACAATGGGCTTGGCCGCTTTGAAGTAATCTAATATCTTTAAGGGCGTATTGACTCCGGAGTGCCGAGGGGCGAGCAAGATGTCTACGGCTTTCAAATATACGGGTAATTCATCAGGCGGGATCTTGCCAAGGAAGCTGACGTTCCTTTCAATCCCTGCATCAACCAATTTGGCTTTGCGTTGTGCAATCTCGTCGGTAGAGCCGCCGATTATGATAAACCTAGCTTTATTATGCTGTTTAATGACCTCGGGTATGGCCTCGAAAAGTAGATCTATGCCTTGATATACTGCAAACGACCCGACAAAACATAACAAAGTTTCTTCTGCAGATTGTTGCAGCTCGCGGCGTTGCGTTTTGGTTTGCTCGGAAGTGGCTTCTACCAAAGAGGAGGGGATATCAAAAATAGCGGTCACTTCTCCTTTAGGCCCCATTCGGCTGGCTTGATCAGCAAGCCCTGCACCCGTACCAATAATTAAATCTGCGCGGCGAATGGTGAATTTTTCCATGCCTGCATAAAAAGATAAAATGATGTTTCTGATCAAGCCTTTGCGGTGCGAGAAGGGGTCAGAATGCTTTTCAAACACCGTTTTACAGCCAAATACCTTGCCTAGCATGAGGGCTAAAACCCCCCTTCTTCAATGCCATGAATGACGTCATAATGCTTGCTGCGCAGCATTGATATTGCCTTAAATAAAATAACAATATCAAACAGTGCTTTCATCAAGGACGGGCCTATGGCCACATCTTTGGCCCGATAGATATTGGGTACACGAGTGATACTAACGTTAGGAAGATCGGTGTCTTCACCAAAGGGCAAGGTGAGAAGATCAACTTGATAGCCTAATTCACTGAATGCTTGCAGTACGAAGCGAACCCGTATGGGTGATCCTCGCCATTGGAAATAGGGTTGAGGGCTAATGAATAAAACCGATTTCACGTTTGTTTGCCTTCGTAAATTATTTCCCATTTCCCCTGGGCATCTTTTCGCCAATATTGCCGCTTATCGGCTTGCGACTCAAAATTGTTACTTAAATAATTTTGCCTGAACTCCACTACCACCATATTTTCTTCGGCCGGATACGCAAATAAGCTAATATCGCTTAGGCCAATTTCAATATTGGTTTTTCCCTTGCTAACGGTGTGTTTGTGCGCGGCCCACTTTTTATAATTTTGACCACCCTGAGATTTGAACTTAGTCTTAGAGTAATGGCTTAAATAGTTTTCTACGTCTAAGCTTTCCCAGCTAGACTGCCATGCGTACAGCGTGTTCGCTAGCGTTGCTTCTGCCTTTGCTGCAACTCCCGTTGCAACCCAATTGGCGTTGTCTGAAATGACCACAGGCGTTTGTTTGTTGTAGTCAATTAGGCCGCCTAGTTCGGTAAACTCCATGTTGCTTAAAGCGACGCAACCGTTACTCGCATAGGGAATGCGGTTGATGGATTCGGGATGAGTGCCATGAATCCAAATTCCATATCCCGTACGTTTATGACGTTTGTCGATCACATTGGGATAATTGATCGGAAATGCACCTGTGCCATAAAGCGGCGGTAATTCTGAATCAGGAATAAACGAGGTGACGTGATAAACGCCAATAGGGGTTTTCTCATCACCTTCTACGCGTTTATGAGTCCCTTTCAGGCCTATGGTTATGTAGTAATCTTTTACGTGTTGCAGCGAGCCAAGTATATTGTTGAAAACATATAACCTTGCTGCCTTTGTATCAACAAAAAGCACGCTTTGGTGCTTTCTATCTAACTTTAAAATGGAGGCAGGAACTAAGCCTTGTTTTGCAGGGTTGTCCTCCTTTAGCTGGTTCCAGCGTAGATTAATTTCTTCTCTTAAGCCATCCAGTTGTAGATGTGCGAGGCGTTCATTCACGTAGCCTTTGTAACTCTTGTCGGGCTCGATTATGCCGCTGCGAGCGGCCAGTAAATCGGCGAGCATCAGTTGTGCTACTTGGCTATTGGGGAAGTCTGCTAGATATTGCCTCAGTATGTCTTCTACCTGAGTGTCGCCCAATCTCTGGTAGTTGGAGAGCGACTCGATTAATTGGGTCTCGTAACTTTCAGCAGCTTGGGTGCTAGAAGTAAGTAGTAGCATAAACGCAAATGTAATGCCCAGTAATCGCTGATATAACATCCTCAGTCGCATATGAGTGATCAGTTCACGATGCTTTATTGTAGGCATAGAATCTTGGATTACAGGGCTTTTAATGTTATTTCTTGGCTGATCTTCCAATCACCATTTTGCCTTACAAAATGTAACTCCTTAAGTACTTTATCCCTGTAAAGATCAGACTCATAGCTCTGCCGGAATTGAGTAATATAAGACCCGCCCGATTTTCGAGTCTTGAGCTTATCAGCCTTAACCTTGATGTATTTTTTTGACTTAAAGTTCCACCTTCGTCCGGCTATCCATTGCTTTCTGCTTTTGCCCACGGAATGATAAGCCGAAGAGTAAAAAGACACATACTTTACCGCGTTTTTACTAGACCAAGCTGCAGCCCATCGATTGATTAAAGACTTAACTTTTTGTTCATCGGTTAGAGTTGGAGCCGGTTTATCTTTAGGCACATTTTTAGTGACCATTGCTTCGGTTTTTTTCTCAACCTTGGCAACTACTTTGGCCGGTTTCTTGGTTTCGGTTTTAAGCTCGGTTTTGGGTTCAGTCTTGGGCTCGGTTATGGGTATAAGCGTAGTGGTGGTAGTATCTAAAACCGTATCTGGAAGTGGGGATTCGATGGTTGCTAACTGTGCAGGGTTGTTGGTTCGTTTTAACTTAAGCGCTGCACGGACATGGCGCTTAGACATGTCCCAATACACCGCTCGAAGGTTGTCGTATAAAGTCGCGTATACCGGGTCGACATGCATGGCCTTTTCCAGCACTTCGCTGGCAGCTTGCAGATTGTCATGCTGTGCGTATATGGCCGCTAAATTATTATAAGCCTCCAGTTGCGCTGGATTACTTTCAATAATCGATTGGTAAGCACGAATAGATTGCTTAAGTTGACCGGCTTCATACAGCAATTGAGCTTGTAAAAATAAGGCATCGGTGTTGTCTGGTTCGGCAACGAGTAGGCCTTTTATTTCCGTGAGAGCAGGTGCGATCTCTCCCTTGCTATACAGTGATTTAGCCATTGATAATGTCGCGCCACCGCTTACGCTAACCCAACACAGCGTGATGGCGAGCAGGGCCGTAATTAAATATTTCACCTAGCCTACAGAGGTTTAGTCACAGAATTTATTGAAGCTGAAATACGCAATCAATGTCTACTTGGCTTGTTTTAACCATGTGCTTCTTCTGGCATCAAGATCAGTTGAATATTGTGCAATATCCCGACTTTGTAACCATGCGGGGATAGGTTGTAAGGCCCTGATTTGAACCCACGGTGCTCTTTTCAACAATATTATTACTCGGTCTCCGTCATTAAGTTGGGTAATGGGGGCTGAAGTATTATTGTCGGTCGAAGGGGTTGGACGAATATTTACATTGCTACCCTTGATAAGGCCTTTTCCATTTTCCAAATCGTCCACAAAGGTTTCGTACACCCAAGCAAGTGCACCTTTAGGCGTCTGTACCCTAGTCCAGTCGTTTTTTATTTCAAGTTTTTGTATTAACGTTCCAGGTTTTAAGGTGGCAACAGAGGGGGAATAAACGTCAGCCCGGCTTTTGAGCTGGGTAATAGCGTCTATCGTCTTCCAAAATGTATCTTGTACAGGTGCCGTTTCAGTGGGCTCGTTAGTGCTAATTTCTGGGCTGGTCGCTATGGAAATTTCTTTCGTTTCAATGCTTTGAGTAGTGCTTGACTTAGATTGCTCAACCGTTGTAATTTGTTCGCTGGACGCCGCTGCTGTATCAACTTGAGCGGCTGCGCTTGACGCAGTATTTCCCGATGAATCATCAGGAGCAGTCATCGAATCGAGTAGCGCAGGTGCTTGAGGGTGGCCATTGTCCGCGGCTTGTTTTACCCAGTAATAGGCTGTATCCGGGTCCTCGGCGCGTCCAGCTCCGATATAGTAGGCCAAGCCTAAATTGTATTGTGCACCGCTATCTTTCTCTTGCGCGGCAATTTCCCACCAATTTAAAGCTTTAACTTGATTGACAGGCGTGCCCGTGCCTTCCCAATAAGCCACGCCCAGATTAAACATCGCTACTACATGCTGTTGTGCGGATGCTTGCTTGAGTAAGTCGAACGCCGCTTTGTCACTGGAGTTTTGCGCCTCCTTTTTCAAATGCATAATCGCAAGTGCGTATTGCGCATTCGCGTTGTTATTTAGCGAGAGATCGGTCCAAATCTTCTCTGCTTCAGCATAGTTTTGTATTTGGTAAGATTTGGCGGCTAAATCATAGGCTTTTTCTGATTCTTGAGCGATAATGGGCGTGGTCCAGAGGAAAAAAATTGACCACAATAAATAATACGCCTGCTTCATGTTAGTTCCGTTTATGTATGTGCCACAGAATGTGCACTCTGATGGTCTATTGTTAAATGAGGCCGATATTGTATCCTCGCAGTGATGGATATCAAGTTACAAGATGCCAATGATATGAAACGGCGCGAGCCTTTTGATCTGTACTCTTAGCTAAGAGACCGCAGCATAACTTAGCGAGCGTAGAAAAGACTAGGCAAAACTGAGAGAAAAAGCGCAGCTTATGTGTATTTACCCCTACGCGGTCCCACGGTTTGAGTGAATTTTTAACGACGTATTTTCTGGGCGCAGTAGTTATGCTGCGGTCTCACTAAATCAGAACGACAGATGAAAAGCTTTATATGGATGATTGAGCATCGTTTTCATCCGTGCTGCGCGCCGTGCTTGTGGAGCTTAAGTGCCTAAAATCATTTAGTATTTTTCCTGCTTCTGACAAGAAGACATCTGCGTCTAAAGCTCTATTCGTGGCGCGGTTTTGTTCCGCACTTTGCGCTGCTTGTTGCATTTCCTCAAAGCTTTTTAACTGCGTTAAACCGTCGGCGGCACGAATTAGATTCTCTGTCGTAAGCAAAGTCTCATTAAATTCATTTCTTTTATTTTCGCGTGTCTCAAGATTGAGAGAAATACGGGTTATTTTTCTAGAATCAGCCAAAACTTCAAGCTTCTTTAAGGAAGCAAGAAACTCG
Organism: Candidatus Poriferihabitaceae bacterium; assembly: GCA_965237485.1. Taxonomy (GTDB): domain Bacteria; phylum Pseudomonadota; class Gammaproteobacteria; order Arenicellales; family Poriferihabitantaceae; genus JAAELZ01. Next base: position 903,613 of record CBDEFQ010000009.1, read on the forward strand.
GCGTCTTGTTTGATGCGGTTATTGTGCAGCGATTGTATTTGACTAACCGCGCTTTGGTTAATGGTGCCACTTTTAAGATAGTCAGATTCGCGAATATTGGCCCACGGTAAGGCATTGTCATAAGCCCGCTCACCATACTCTTCTTGCGCATGAGGCAAGGACCAACCCACATCGGGAATTACTCCACGGTGTTGGGTGCTGTCGCCATTAATTCTGAAGAATTGCGCAATCGTAATTTTTAATTGCCCTAGTTTGTCCTTGAAGTTATCGCGGGTATACATGCCCAAAGGTAGGACGTTTTGCACCGTGCCTTTACCGAAAGTAGGTTCGCCGATAATTAAGCCACGGTCATAATCTTGAATCGCGCCCGCAAATATCTCAGATGCAGAAGCGGATTGGCGATCGACCATGACAGCAAGCGGACCATGATAGAGCGAGCCTTGGTCGTAATCACGGTGGGTGGTGATCCGCCCATCTTTATTACGCACTTGGACAATGGGGCCTTGATCAATAAATAAACCGGTGAGGGTCACGACTTCCTCTAGAGACCCGCCTCCATTACCGCGTAAATCGATCACTAAGCCATCGATATTGTCGTCGCGCATTTCTGTTAGCAGTTTTGCTACATCCCGGGTAGTGCTACGATAGTCTTTTTTGCCAGCTGAGCGTGCTTCGAAATCGATATAAAATGAGGGCAGGGTGATAATCCCCAGTTTCGAAGTGCCAGATTCGGTTTCGACTTCAAGCACACTTTTCTTGGCAGCTTGGCTTTCTAATTTGATGTTGTCGCGAATGATAACCACATCTTTAGGTGCCGCATTGGCACCCATTTCATTTGATAATATAGACAGCTTAACTTTAGTGCCTTTTTCACCACGGATTTGATCGACAACATCAGACAGCCTCCAGCCAATGATGTCTAGATACTCACCATCTTCGCCTTGGGCTACGCCTAAGATTTTGTCTTTGGGGTAAATTTGCCCTGATTGGTCGGCTGGTCCACCAGGGACAACCCGAATAACTTCTGTCACTTCATCTTCTAAACGCAATACCGCACCAATACCTTGTAGCGACAAACGCATATGAATATTAAATTCTTCAGTCGCGCGAGGGGAAAAATAGCTAGTGTGAGGTTCTATGCTAGTTGCATAAGCATTGGCATACAATTGAAAGATTTCATTTCCTCGAATTTGGCTGGTTCTGCGTAGAATGTTTGCGTATCGCTTACGCAGTTTTTCTTTGGCTTCCTCACTGGTGTCGCCACCGAGAGATAGATCGATCAGATCATTCTTAATGCGTTTACGCCAAATATTGTTAAGAGTGTTAGCGTCCGTAGCCCAGTTCTCGTTTCGTCTGTCAGTTTGATAACTCTCTAGTAGTTCAAAATTAAAATTGTGCTCTAGGCGCTGCAGCGCATAGCCAATGCGCTGTGCGACTCTTTCCTGATAAATATCAAATATTTGTTTGGCAGCTTGGGTATTGCCTGCCCTTATATAATCGTCAAAGTATTCGTCAATTTTGGCTATTTCATCAATATCACTTTGCGTGAAAAACAATTTCGCAGGGTCCAAGTTGTCGATATAATTTTGCGTGAGCTCAATAGAAAACTCGTCATCTAAAACAAAATCACGATAGTGAAACCTCTCTAGCAGGCGATCAATTAGTCGAATTTCGTGGCCATGACGAGTGGAAGAATCTTCAGCTGGAGACTCTTTAGCAAAGACAGCATTAGGCGCGCCTAGCGTAGCTAAGCAAATTGCTATACGCGGGGCGTTGATCCAATTTATTTTCATAAAATACGGCGTGCTAATAGTTTCTCACTCTGAACAGATTATAGGGCGAATAGTTCCGAAAGAGGCAAATAATCCAGTTAAATTTTTGTAACCATTAACCTTCTCTTAATGATAAATATTGCTGACCTTTAAATGGCCCTTTTTTGCAAGTCCGGTTAGCGTTAAACTAAGTGCCATTATTTACATTAGTACTATTAGTAGCTCATTTATGTCTGGCACTGGCGTTACATCAAAAAGGCCCTTATCGCCTCATCTGCAAGTTTATAAACCTCAAATCACTTCGGTATTATCGATCTTGCATCGTATTACTGGTGTGATAGCTACATTTGGTTTGCTATTTGTGGTGTTGTGGTTGGTTGCATTGGCGCAGTCAAATACTGAAATTTTAGCGTTAACCCAATCTATTGTTGCTAAATTATTTCTTGTATGTTGGACAGCTAGCCTGTTCTATCATTTGTGTAATGGGGTTCGGCACTTGTTGTGGGACGCCGGGATTGGCCTCGAAATGGACCAAGTTACCCGTTCTGGTTATATAGTGTTAGCCCTATCGGCGATTTTGACCATTGCCACTTGGGCAGCGGTGGGGTTTGGATAATGCGATCTGGATTGAAAAAGGCTGAAGGCTTAGGCGCTTCTGGCGAAGGCAGTCATCATTGGTGGGTGCAACGTGTCAGCGCAGTGTTGCTAGTGCCACTGACTTTATTGTTGATTTACTGTTTAGTACAAGCGATGTCGATGGATATGGCCGCAGCTAGAGCGTGGGTCGCAAACTTTTATGTGTCGGTAGGTCTCGGTTTGTTTGTGATTATTTCTCTTTATCACGCCCAGTTGGGCATGCAAGTTGTAATAGAAGATTATATTTCGCATCAAGGCTGGCGCTTGGCAAGCATATTTTTAACGAAAACCATTTTGTTGTTAGCGGGTGCGCTAGCGGTGGTTTCGATTTTGCGCATTGCGCTATAACCTTTTTATGAACCCCGATTCTTATAAAATTATTGATCATCAATACGACGTAGTCGTAGTAGGCGCAGGTGGTGCTGGATTGCGTGCAACCTTGGGCATGGCGGCCAAGGGCCTAACCACAGCTTGCGTAACCAAAGTTTTTCCAACGCGTAGCCATACCGTAGCCGCGCAAGGCGGTATCAGTGCAGCCTTAGGTAATGTGGGCGAAGACGATTGGCGCTGGCACATGTATGACACCGTGAAAGGGTCTGATTGGCTTGGCGACCAAGATGCCATTGAATTTATGTGTAAAGATGCGGCTGACGCCGTACTGGAGCTGGAGCACTATGGTGTGCCATTTTCACGTACCGATGAAGGCAAAATATATCAACGAGCGTTCGGTGGCATGACCACGCATTTTGGTGAAGGCAGGGCCCAACGCACCTGCGCGGCGGCAGACCGAACTGGGCATGCCATACTACATACCTTATATCAACAAGCGTTAAAGCATCACGCGGAGTTTTATGTCGAGTATTTCGCTATTGATCTGATCTTCGAACAGGGAGAATGTCGCGGTGTAATGGCTTGGGACTTGAACGAGGGTACTTTGCACCGTTTTGCAGCAAAAGAAGTAGTGCTGGCAACGGGCGGTTATGGACGCGCATTTTTCTCTTGCACGTCCGCACATACTTGCACGGGAGATGGTAATGCGATGGTATTGCGTGCTGGCTTGCCGTTGCAAGACATGGAGTTTATACAATTTCACCCAACCGGCATTTATGGCGCAGGGGTATTAATCACTGAGGGCGTTCGCGGTGAAGGAGGTTATTTAACCAATAGTGGCGGCGAGCGCTTTATGGAGCGTTATGCACCCAATGCCAAAGATTTAGCGTCACGCGATGTGGTCAGTCGCGCAATGACGATTGAAATTAACGAAGGCCGTGGAGTGGGAGAAGAGTCAGATCACATTTATCTACACTTAGAACATTTAGGCCCAGAAATAATCCAAGAACGTCTACCGGGCATCGCCGAATCAGCGCGTATTTTTGCCAATGTTGACGTTACCAAACAACCGATCCCAGTGTTACCAACTGTTCATTACAACATGGGCGGTATCCCCACCAATGTGCACGGTGAAGTGGTGAATTTGGTCGATGGCGATCCAGACGCAATTGTGCCAGGACTAATGGCAATCGGAGAAGCAGCTTGTGTTTCAGTGCATGGTGCTAACCGATTGGGTTCAAATTCTTTATTAGACTTGGTGGTTTTTGGCCGCGCTGCAGCTAACCGAGCAGGGGAGCTCATAAAGCCTGGTTCAGGACGACTAAGGCTCAAATCCGGCGCTGGTGAAGAGGCGCTCAGTCGGTTTGATCGATTACGCTATGCAGATGGCGCTGAGCCAAATGGTCGCATACGTCAAGATATGCAAAAGACCATGCAAGCGCATTGCGCGGTATTTAGAACCGATGAAATCATGACCGCAGGTAAACAAAAACTCGCTAAAGTGGTCGCACGTTTTGACGAAGTAAAGGTGACTGATCGCTCTCTGGCGTGGAACACTGATTTGGTTGAGACGATGGAACTTGAGAATTTACTTGGGCAGGCAACTGTTTCAATCCATAGCGCGCTTAATCGCCCTGAAAGCCGAGGCGCGCACGCGCGGGATGACTGCCCAGATCGTGATGATGAAAATTGGATGAAGCATACACTCGCCAACTTAGATGAGAGTGGGCAACAAGTCAGTTTTGAATACCGTCCTGTTCACAATTATACCTTGACTGATGAAATTGACTATATCCCGCCTAAAGCGCGCGTCTATTAGTTTTTTTAGCGAGATACTTCACTTATTTAATTGCAAATATAACTAAACACCAAACACTATGGCGCAATTTCGATTACCCGCAAACTCTATCGTTAATCAAGGCGATCAGTATACCGGGCCTACAGCGGCAAAGGCGGGTGCACAGCCTAAGATCCGTGTATTCAATGTATATCGTTATTCTCCCGAAAGTAGCGATGGTGAAACTAACAGCAATGGGCCGACGATAGATCGCTATGAGATAGACACCAGCCTCTGCGGGCCGATGGTGTTGGATGCTTTGTTGTATATCAAAGATGAAGTAGATTCTACCTTAGCATTTCGACGCTCATGTCGCGAAGGCATATGTGGTTCTTGTGCGATGAATATTGACGGAACTAATACCTTGGCTTGCACTAAATCAATGGATGAAGTCAAAGATGAGATTAATATTTACCCATTGCCGCATCAAGAAGTAGTACGTGATTTAGTAACGGATCTGACGCATTTTTACGCGCAATACGCCTCGGTTAAACCGTGGATGCAAACGCAATCGGCAACACCGCCCGACCGAGAACGACTGCAATCAAAAGAGGACCGCAAAGAGCTTGATGGCCTATACGAGTGCATTCTTTGCGCTTGTTGCACGACTTCTTGCCCAAGCTATTGGTGGAATGGTGATCGATACCTAGGCCCAGCTACTTTGTTGCAGGCCTATCGCTGGATAGCCGATAGCCGCGATGAATCAACGGGAGAACGCTTAGATGAGCTGGACGATGCTTTTAAGGTATACCGCTGTCATACGATTTTAAATTGCACTAATACCTGCCCGAAGGGCCTTAATCCGGGTAAAGCGATCGCCAAAATTAAGCAAAAATTAGTCGAGCGAAAATAGGGCCTGTTGAACAGTCTGTGCATGTCAGACGAACTAAATTTAAATAAACTCGCTTGGCGCGCGCGCCGAGGCACCAAAGAATTAGACTCAATTCTGCAAGGGTTTCTAAATGAACACTTTGCGGATTTGGATACACAGCAACAACGGCAGTTTGCCTTTTTGTTGGAGCAAGCGGACCCAGATATTAGCGATTGGCTGAATGCTTATTCGGTGCCTAAGGACAAAGGATTAGCCCAAATCGTGTCACGTATTCTGGCGACCTTACGGAGTTAAAATGGTATCTTGCTTGTTATTATCAGGAAAGGTGTCAGGGTAATCTAGCGTATAGTGAAGCCCGCGACTCTCCTTGCGTTGCATGGCACTTTCGACGATTAATTCAGCAACTTGCACCAAGTTACGTAGCTCAATTAAGTCGTTATTTACCTTGAAGTTTCCGTAATATTCACGAATCTCATCTTGCAATAAATTGATCCGATGCATCGCGCGTTCTAAGCGCTTGCTAGTGCGCACGATACCGACGTAGTCCCACATGAATCGACGTAATTCATCCCAATTATGCGACACCACCACTTGTTCGTCTGGGTCAGTAACTTGGCTTTCGTCCCATTGCGGTAGCGGATAATTCGGTAATTCTATGGATTGGTGATTTCTTACAATGTCATGGTAGGCAGCATCACCAAACACCAAGCATTCAAGTAAAGAGTTGCTGGCCAGTCGATTAGCGCCGTGAAGCCCTGTAAAGGTGCACTCGCCTATGGCATACAGATGGGCTAGATCCGTGCGGCCTTTTAAGTCAGTATAAATGCCGCCACAAGTAAAGTGAGCAGCGGGCACCACGGGCAAAGGTTCTTTGGTCATGTCGAACCCAAACTGTAGGCACTTGGCATATATTGTGGGAAAGTGAGATTTTACAAATTCAGGCTCCCGATGGCTGATATCTAAATAGACACTTTGCGCGCCACTTTTCTTGATTTCGTAGTCGATAGCGCGCGCTACGATGTCACGCGGAGCCAATTCGGCGCGTTCATCGTGCTTATGCATAAATGATTGCCCATCGCCGAGAACTAGCTTACCGCCCTCACCGCGAACAGCTTCTGAGATCAGAAAAGACTTAGCATGAGGATGAAATAGGCAGGTAGGGTGAAACTGATTAAATTCCATATTGCCTACGCTGCAACCTGCGCGCCATGCCATGGCGATACCATCGCCAGTGGTGGTGTCGGAATTGGATGTAAATAAATACACTTTACTATAACCACCTGTTGCAATCACCACGCGGCCGGCCTTAAAGGTAACCACTTTGCTATTTGCGATGTCCAGTGCATATAAGCCCAGACACCAATTGGTTCCTGCTTTGCCTAATTTTTTAGAGGTAATTAGGTCTATCGCCACATAGGATGTGTAAAAGCTAATATTGGTGTGCTTAAGGCACTTTTCCGCTAGGGTTTCGTGAACAGCGCGCCCTGTTGCGTCTGCGGCATGGATGACGCGTCGGTGCGAATGTCCGCCTTCACGGGTGAGGTGATATTCACCTGCATCCTTAGTGAATTCGGTGCCTTCATCAATCAACCACTGAATAGCTGCGGGGCCTCTCTCAATTACGTAATCAACCGTTTCTTCGTTGCACAGACCAGCGCCGGCGATATGGGTATCACTTGCATGGGATGCAAAGGAGTCTTCTTCGGCCAACACTGCCGCAATGCCTCCTTGAGCATACGGTGTGGCACCCGCGTCAATATCCTTTTTTGAGAGTAAAGTAACTTTATAATTATCCTTAGCGAGTTTTAGTGCCAAGGTTAAGCCCGCTAAGCCGCTGCCAACGATTAAAATTGAGGCGTCAATTGTTTTGGTCATATTATCGCGTGCTAAAGTGTAGTAATATTATAAATCAACTGCATTTTGTGGTGACTATTTTGTAGCACTATCTTATAGTTATTTCATAAGGCTCATCTAAATTATATGTTCTGCTTGCTGATATTTCAGCACTATTAATATCATGAGACCGCAGCATAACTACTGCGCCCAGAAAATACGTCGTTAAAAAATCGTTCAAAATGCTCATTTATAAACATAAACTGCGCTTTTTCGCTCATTTTTGCCTAGTCTTTTCCGCGCTCGCTACGTTATGCTGGGCCCAGCATAACTATTAAGGCATGCAGTGAATAGTGCCTTTTTATTATCTAAGTCAATTTAACCAAGCAATACTTTTAGCCTAATGACCGAGCAAGAATTAGATCTAAGGTTAGTGAAAAGGGTGCAAAAGGGCGATAAACAGGCGTTTAACTTGTTGGTTAAGAAATACCAACATAAAATTATCGGCTTGATTGGCCGCTTTGTGCGTGACCCGATGGAACGCGAAGACATCGCCCAAGAAGCCTTTATAAAGGCTTATCGTGCTTTGCCTAATTTCAGAGGAGACAGCGCATTTTATACGTGGCTGTACCGCATTGCAGTGAATACCGCTAAGAACCACTTAGTTTCTATGAGCCGCAGACCGCTAGGCCAAGACCTAGATGTAGATGAAGCCGCATATAGTGCACAGTCGGATAGAATGGCTGATTTCAACACACCTGAAGCCAGCGCAATGAATAACGAGCTTGCTTCAGTGATAAAACGCGCGATTGATGAGCTTCCAGAAACCCTGAAGGAAGCGATAATTTTGCGCGAGATTGATGGTTTGAGCTATGAAGAAATTGCCGACGCGATGGCCTGTCCGATTGGTACAGTTCGCTCACGTATTTTTAGGGCTCGCGAGACAATTGAAGCAGCGATGAAACCTTACCGATTCTAAAAGTGTGGCTAAAACGAACAATCAATACATACTGCAAGAATTTCCCGTTAAAAGGGGAACTATACCGAGCAACCGTTGCCTACGGGTAAGCAGTTTACCGTAACAAAGATATACCATGAAACAAGAAATTTCAGATCTGATCGATGGAGAATTGAATGCAGCCGAGTGCGAAGCTACAATTTCTAAATTAGTTAGCAATCAAGACACCCAACGTGATTGGCAGCTTTTATGTCAGATGCGCTCTGTTCTGCGTGGAGATTACATCAAAGATGCAGATCTAAATTTAAGCTTAGGGAAGAAAATTGCATTGGCTCTGGAAGATGAGCCGAAGATTCTTGCACCTAATAATTTGATGGCTTCTGTGATCGACACTTTTTCGCATGATGTTGTGGAACGGGTTTCACTAAGCCACAAAAAGGCCCCGTTGGTTGCCGTATTGGCACTTGCCGCGTCATTTTTTGCTTTAACCCTACTTAATTTGAACCCGTTTAGTACAGATCCAGATGCTGATAAAGTCATTAGTGGGAGCACCAGTGAGTTTAATATTAGTGACGCTAAGTTTTTAGCAGCCGAGCAAGAATTACAAGCTTTGGTGGTGGCGCACGGAGAGTTTTCGAGCATGGCCGGTCTTAATGGTTTGGCTGCTTACGCAAAAATTGTCAACGCTGACGGGGCGCAATAGCTTTTAAGCTGCCAGGCATAATGCGTATTCATTCATTAATTAGCCTTAGGATGTGCCTAATAAAACTGTGTTGGGCTTTGTCATTGTTGGCGTGTGGTTTTGTGTATGGCGAACCGTTGAGCGGCACGCAATGGCTAGAAATGATGGCTAAATCAGGTGAAATGCTAAATTATTCTGGCCGCTTTGTGGTGTCTCGAAACGGTGAAATGAACACGCTCGAAGTGAACCATATGGGCAGCGATATGGGCGGCGTGCAAAAACTCAGTTCGGTAGACGGACAGATGCGCGAAATTGTCAGCAGTAAAGACGCGGTTTCTTGCTTGCTACCTGATTTAAACATGGGCGTTAAAGAGGCTAGGCAATCTACGGTGGATCAGTATTTCCCAATGAACTTCAAAGGAAATATGGTCTTGTTAAATGAAAACTATTCTTTAGAGCTTAGCTCTACGCTACGGATAGCCGATCGTGATTGTCAACAACTCAAGGTGAAACCCAAAGATCAACTGCGGTATGGATATGTATTTTGTATAGATGCACAAAATTATTTACTGCTTAGCTCCGACTTGATAGGGGATGGTGGCGTGGTGTTAGAGTCGTATCGCTTTGTTGACGTTAAATTTGATCAGGTAGAAGAACAAGCACTAATGCCGCAGGTCGAACCCAGTAGTCTGACATGGATGGGTGATGATGAGGCTGAGCACAATGGCCTTGAAGAAGGCATTGCGAGGTGGGCTATTCAACAAAGCGATTCAAACTTTGAGATTAACCATTCGATCACGCGTTATTCTCCAGCTCTGCAATCGCAAATCCACCATATCATTTTATCTGATGGGTTGGCTAATATTTCTGCCTTTGTGGTTCCAGATTCTTCCTCGGCTCAAGAAATTGTAAAAGAGTTGAGTATGGGCGCGCTTAATGCCAACACTAAAATGGTAGGCGGCTATAAGTTAACGGTGTTGGGCGAAGTACCAAAGCAAACGGTTAGCATGATTGCAGACTCCTTTTATATGCTTCAATAGGGTTATAGATTCGCAGCTCAGTAAAATAAGGCTACGGCGTATGGTTAGCGCATCATGCATGATAATATCAGCCTCTTTAAAATTTTCTGACGGAAATGGCTGGCAAAACACTTTACGACAAACTTTGGGATGATCATTTAGTTGATCTTCAAGCGGACGGAACCGCGCTCATCTATATCGACCGACACCTTGTGCATGAAGTGACTTCGCCGCAGGCCTTTGAAGGCCTGCATATTGCCAACCGCAGACCTTGGCGAACCGATTCTATTTTGGCGGTACCAGATCACAATGTGCCGACGGTGGCAGAGGTGCAAGTGAATGATCCGGTATCTCGATTGCAGATCGAAACACTTGATAAAAACTGCGCGCATTTTGGAATCAACGAGTTCCAAATGCATGATCCAAGGCAAGGGATCGTGCACGTCATCGGCCCAGAACAAGGGGCTACATTGCCTGGCATGACGGTGGTTTGCGGTGATTCGCATACTTCGACTCACGGTGCGTTTGGTGCCTTGGCCTTTGGTATAGGCACTTCTGAAGTAGAGCATGTGCTGGCGACACAATGCTTGACTCAGCGAAAATCAAAAAATATGCGTATTTCTATTAATGGCTCCCTGCAAGAAGGGGTGACAGCCAAAGATGTAGTGTTGGCCATTATCGGTCAAATCGGCACTGCCGGTGGAACTGGCTACGCGATAGAGTTTTCTGGCAAAGTGATAGAAAAACTATCCGTTGAAGGCCGAATGACTGTGTGTAATATGGCGATTGAGGCGGGTGCACGATCTGGCATAGTGGCAGTGGACAGCAAAACAACCACCTATTTTGAAGGTCGTCCCTTTGCGCCCACAGGAGGCAATTGGGAAGCGGCTATGAAATATTGGCAAACCTTGCACAGCGATGCAGATGCGGTATTTGACAAAGAAGTGCAAATGCAGGGAGAAATCATTGAGCCGGCTATGACCTGGGGTACTTCTCCTGAAATGGTAATCTCGTTAAGCGGCGTAGTCCCAGCACCGAATGATGACGGTATTACCGGCAAAGATAGTATGCAGCAAGCCCTTGAGTATATGGATTTAAGTGCGGGTACGCCGGCTAGTGAGATAAAAGTAGATAAAGTTTTCATTGGCTCATGTACCAATGGTCGTATTGAAGATTTACGTGGTGCAGCTGAAGTAGTGAAGGGGCGCAGATTAGCGAAAAACATCAATTTAGCTTTGGTAGTTCCAGGCTCTGGTTTAGTAAAACTACAAGCCGAAAAGGAAGGCTTAGATCGCGTGTTTATTGACGCAGGCTTTGAATGGCGCAACCCAGGTTGTTCAATGTGCTTAGCGATGAATGACGATAAACTAGAACCGGGCGAACGCTGCGCGTCCACTTCTAACCGCAATTTTGAAGGTCGCCAAGGCCAAGGTGGGCGCACCCATTTAGTCTCACCTGCAACTGCAGCGGCTACCGCAATTAGAGGCTCTTTTATTAGCGCACGGGCCCTAATTACAATCGAGCAGTCAACATGAGAAAGTTTAAGTCATTTAACGGTTTAGTGGCGCCGCTGGACCGCGCAAATGTCGATACTGATGCAATTATTCCAAAACAGTTTCTTAAATCGATAAAGCGTTCTGGATTTGGTCCAAATTTATTTGATGAGTGGCGCTACTTAGACCATGGTGAGCCTGGCCAAGATTCATCACAGAGGCCGTTGAATTTTGAATTTGTACTTAATTTCCCTCGATATAAAGGCGCGCAAATATTGTTAGCTGGTTCTAATTTTGGTTGTGGTTCATCCAGAGAACATGCCCCATGGGCCCTTGAAGATTACGGCTTTCGAGCAATTATTGCGCTGAGTTACGCGGATATCTTTTATAACAATTGCTTTAAAAATGGGTTGCTGCCAATTGTATTAAGTGAAGTTGAGGTGAACCAGCTTTTTGATGAAGTGGAGCAGACACAAAACTATAGCTTAGATATAAGTTTAGATGAGCAGATAGTTGTCTTACCTTCGGACGCCGAAATGCATTTTCAAGTGGATGCCTTTAAAAAACAGTGTTTAATGCAGGGGTTGGACGATATCGACCTTACTTTGCAGAAAGACCAAAAAATCCGTGATTACGAAGCAAAGCGGCGTAATGAAAAACCTTGGTTGTATTGAGCTTTGTTTTTATTCAGTCAAAATTATGCAACTTCCTAGGCTACTTTCCTCCAATTCAGCGTTCAGGAAGGGTACTGGATAGCGAAACTAAGCTAAGGTTTAACTTGAGGCAGTGTTATTAATGTGTTGTTTTAAGGCTGGTTATTTAATAAAATGCTTAAATAACTACACACCTCCCATAACTCAAGAATACCATTTCTTAACCATATTTTATGAAACGCATGAAATATAGAGTGCTACTGCTAGCTATAGCCGCACCACTTTTAGTCTCGAATGCCTTTGCCCTGAGCGTTGGAGAAATGTCAGTTAACTCCAAACTAGGAGAGCCACTTGCAATATCCATTGGCGTTAGAGCAGAAAACCAAAGTGAATTAGACTCGCTTAAGGTTCAATTAGCCCCACGCGCTGCATTCCAGCAAAGCGGTGTGCCATACCCTGAAGAAGCCGACGACATCCAGTTTTCAATAGATAGCGAGGATGGCGATGGCGGCGCCATTTTAAGAGTGCGTACCAATTCGGCATTGGATACACCTTACCTGCACCTATTGATGCAATTGAGCTGGTCGGGTGGAAATATGCTGCGCGAATATGTCGCGTTGATTGATCCAGCTGATTACGGAAACATAGCTGATACAAGCACTTACGAAGATGAGTCGGTCGCTGAAAGCTATAGCGAGCAAGGTAAACAAACGGGTGGTGTAGTGACTGTTGAAAAGGGTGATACAGTTTCAGGTATTGCAAAACGCTACCGCCCAAATGATGTATCAATGCAACAAGTTTGGATGGCATTTTATAATCTTAATCGATCCGCGTTTCCAACGGGGAATATCGATTTACTGGAGACGGGGGTGCGTCTTACTATTCCTACTCGAGAACAAATGTTGGCACTTAGTCAGCGATCTGCAATAAATAAAGTTAAATCTTTATCGCCATACTCTAGAAAGGCTATCGCTAAAAGTCAAAGTGCTAATAGTGAAGCAGGTCAAGTGGTACAAGCTACAAGTACGTCTTCATCAGAAGCTGAACCTAATCAAGATGAATTGATAATTGGTGTGTCCGAGACACAAGTTGCAAACACAGGTTTTAATAGTGCTGCGGTGGAAAATCTGTTGGAGGGAAAGTTCGGTGAAATGGCTTCCATTAAGGCAGACATCAACAAGTTTAGTGAGGAAATGATCGCCGTTCGAGGTGAGAACCAAGTTGTAGCAAACCGCCTTTCTCAAGTTGAAACGCAGTTGAGTAAAATTAGTCAATTACTTGAAATGCAGAGCCAAACTCTAGCTTCATTGAACGAGCAAGCACGCTTACAAGCACAAGCTATGCAAGAGGCTAGAACCGAAGGGGACCAGCTAAATCAATCGCAACAAGTTGAATTGCAGCAATTAAAGCAATTAGCTCAAGATATACAGGCAAATGCTACGCAAGCACAAATAGCTCAAGCTGTGGCACTGACTGAAGCTCAAGCCCAAAGTCAGGCGAAAGAGGTTCAAAACGCAACTTTACAGACAGCTAGCCAGTCCTTAGATAACGCGTTGAATAATCTAGGTGTTCAAGAAGTTGGCAGCGATAATGTTGCTCAAGTAGTGGAAGCTGCAGGTAGTGAGGCAAGTCAGACTCAATTGCAGAAATTGCAAGACACGATTAACGCGCAGCAAAATAACGCAGGTGATGCCTTGTCCCCTAGCACAGAAGCTTTAAGTACACAGGCATCGCAGACAGAGGCAGGAACGTCAGCACTGTCAGATGCAGATATTTCCGAAGAACAACGAAAAGCGCGTATTGCGGAGCTTGAGGCAACGCTTCAAGCAAAAATAGCGGAAGCCAGACAAAAGCAGAATTTGCAAGCTGAATCAGGACAAGATAGCGGTAGTACGTTCCTTAATACGGATGATTGGACTGGCTCAGTTGTTTCTGCTAAAAATAAAATTGCGGAGACCTTTAGGGTTGGCATCGACAAATTGAGCAAAGGTTCTATGTCTCTGGGTATGATGGAGTTGTTTAGAAAATGGGGTTGGTATCTTTTATTAGGTGTTTTGGGCCTAATTGGCCTTGGTGCCTTCATGCGCCGAAGAGGTGCTAGTGAGTTAGATGATGGCCTAGGCGAAACCTTTCGGCGCGAAGTTGACGACGGCAGTGACTTAGGCAGTGATCTTCTCGCCGACAGTGCTTTCGCGAAAAATCAAGGAGGAGAGGAATCATCTATATTCGAATTAAATGACGAGTCGTTAGTACCCGCAGATTCACTTAGTAAACCAGTTGACGGAGACTCGTCTTTATTTGCGGTTGATGAGCAAGACTCAATGATGGCGGAAATGGAGTCTGAAGCGAGATCACAACAATCTACCATTGGGCAGGTAATGGATGTTGATCCATTGGCGGAAGCTGAAGTTTACTTAGCGTATGATAGAAAGGCACAGGCGATCAAGGTATTAAAAGACGCCTATGATGATAAACCTAAAGATCAGAATATTGCCATAAAATTAATGGGCCTGTATCAGAGTGAGGATGATGCTGACTCGTTTGGCAGAGTCTTAGAGACAGCGTTTGCACATAAAGATGAAGACAGTGAAAGCGACCAGTGGGGTAAGATAAAAGCAATGGGTAAGGATTTTACTCCAACCCATACTTTGTTCATGGATAATGACTTTGATAGCTCTATTCCCGTGTTGCATGACGAGGTCGAAGGTAGTGAACTAAGTGACCTTGAAGAGCAGAACACTTTGGATGATGCTGATAATCTAATTGCTGAGCACGCAGCGGTAGCCCAAACTGACGGCGAAGATATTGAGAGTCTGGGACAGACCGCTAATGAATTGAGTTTAGATTTAGAACAAGATTTGCAATCTTCACAGAATACTTCCGAAGACTTGGCATTGGATCTTGAGCAGCCACTACCCAATGCTACTGATTTAGAACTGGAAGCTGATGAAGGTGCCGACGAAAAAGCGGATGAAAGTGCTGGTGAAAGTGTGGGCACAGACCCAGAATCGTTTACTTTGGATATGGACAGTGAAGCCGGCGATGCGTTTAAAGAGATTAACCAACATGACCCTGATACTTCATTGGCGCTGGCTAAAGCTTATGTTGAATTAGGAGAGAAAGACATCGCCAAAGACTTCTTGTCTGATGTTATTGCAACGGGAAACGAAACACTGCAATCTCAAGCGAAAGCTATACTGAAAAAGCTTAAAGCTTAGTTGCTATGTAATAGCTGGTTGCTGATTGTGTGGTCAGCAACCCGCCAGCTTGAAAACATGACACTAAATCTTGCCTAAGCCTTGCACGAGCTCATTTACAAATTGGCTAACGCGCTTAACAATCGCCCCTGAACAGGCACCCTCAGCAAGCCCACTTTCTATCTGTTGAATAATCACGGAGCCAACGACAACGGCATCTGCAATTTGGGCAGTTTGTCTAACATGTTCAACCGTTTTAATACCAAAACCCACTGCAACGGGTAAAGCAGATTGCTGTCGTACATTGCTTATAGCATTAGCTACATCACTGTTATTAGCGGATGCTGTCCCGGTAATTCCAGCGATCGACACATAGTATAAAAATCCCGAGCTATTGTTCAGCACTTTACTAAGTCGTGCTGCATGTGTAGTTGGGGTGACCAGACGCACCCAATCTAAGCCTTGAGTTCTCGCTGGGTGGCAAAGTTCCGCATCCTCTTCTACTGGCAGATCGACAATAATTAAGCCGTCTACACCCGCTGCATGCGCCCGCTCAACGAAGTCTTGTACACCCATATGAAAAATGGGGTTGTAGTAACCCATTAGGATAATCGGAGTAGATTCATCCTGTTTTCTGAACTCCTCAACTAGCTGCAAGGTTTTGACTAAGGTCATGCCATTTTTTAGCGCGCGTTGGTTAGCCAATTGAATCGCTGGCCCATCGGCCATGGGGTCGGAAAATGGCATGCCCAGCTCAATGATATCTGCGCCTGCTTCAGGTAGAGCCATAAGAATGTCTTTGCAGGTTGATAAATCTGGGTCGCCCGCAGTTATAAATGTGACTAAGCCTGCTCTATTTTGTGACTTAAGCTGCGCAAATCTTTCATCAATTCGGCTTCTTTTAGTCATATTACAACTCCACACCCAAAGCTTGTGCGACCGTAAAGACGTCTTTATCGCCGCGACCGCACATATTCATAACAATAATCTTGTCCTTTCCCATGCTCGGGGCAAGCTTACGAACGTAGGCCAGAGCGTGACTGGGTTCAAGGGCCGGTATAATGCCTTCTAGGCGGCAGCAATATTGAAAAGCTTCAAGTGCTTCGTCATCGGTTACTGATACATAATTAACCCGTCCGACATCAAATAACCATGAATGCTCAGGGCCGATACCGGGATAATCTAGCCCCGCAGATATAGAGTGCGCATCTTTTATTTGGCCGTCGTCGTCTTGTAGCAAATAAGTGCGGTTGCCATGCAATACACCCGGTTCACCGCCCGTTAGTGAGGCCGCGTGTTTGCCAGTGTCAACACCGCGACCAGCGGCTTCTACTCCATATATCTCTACGCCATGGTCGTCAAGAAAGGGATGAAAAAGCCCAATAGCGTTAGAGCCACCACCGATGCAAGCGACTAAGGCATCTGGTAGTTGCCCTTCTGCGGCGTGTAATTGCTGCTTGGTTTCTTCGCCAATAACAGTTTGAAAGTCTCGTACCATCTCTGGATAAGGGTGCGGTCCAGCTGCTGTCCCGATAATGTAAAAAGTGTCTTCAACATTGGCGACCCAGTCCCGTAGGGCCTCGTTCATCGCATCCTTTAACGTTGCGGTGCCACTGGTGACAGGCACAATCTCAGCACCGAGTAATTTCATGCGAAACACATTGGGCGCTTGGCGTTTGATATCAGTTTCGCCCATATACACTACGCAGGGCAAATTAAACAAAGCACATACCGTTGCGGTTGCTACGCCATGTTGACCAGCGCCAGTCTCGGCAATGATGCGCTTTTTGCCCATCCTTCGGGCTAAAAGAATTTGCCCCAAGGTGTTGTTGATCTTGTGGGCACCAGTATGGTTGAGTTCGTCGCGTTTAAAATAGACCTTAGCACCGCCCAATTCTTCAGTAACGCGCTTAGCGAAATACAAAGGGCTCGGCCTGCCTACATAGTGTGTCGCTAAGCTTTCAAGCTCTTCTCGAAACACTGGGTCGTCCCTATATTTATAGTAAGCCTGTTCAACTTCTAAAATTAAAGGCATTAATGTTTCAGCCACAAAACGGCCACCAAACTGTCCAAAATGGCCGGTATTATCCGGGCCAGACCGATAGGATTCTGGGGTGTTATCTTGTTCGACAGGCATACAATGACAATTTCAAAATAGGACCGGCGAGTATAGCCAAATGCTTATCTAGTGAATAGAGCGCGGGCCTAATTCTGTATTAATCATCGTCGAAGCGAACTTGGTTGCGCAATTGTTTCTTCTGGCTAGTGCGGCTTTTATCATCTAAACGGTTTTGTTTGGCAGCTTTGCTTGGTTTGCTCGCAAGGCGTCTCTTCCTTGGTTTTAGTGCAAGCTCGACCAAGTTATTAAGACGCTGCAGCGCGTCGGTTTTGTTGCGTAATTGACTCCGTTCGCGCTGTGCTTTAATGATGATAATACCGTCTTTACTGATTCGTTCGTCTTCCAACGCACATATCTTTTGTTTGGCCTCGGTCGGTAGCGAAGACGCCCAAACATCAAAACGTAAATGCATTGCAGTTGCGCTGGTGTTGACATGTTGCCCTCCTGGCCCTTGGGCTTTGATCGCATTGAACTCAACATCCTCTGCTTTAATTTGAATCGTCATTGTATTGATGGCTAAACACTTAATCTTTTAAGTTTTGACGCAAGGTTTGCCTTACCCAGCGCGCGTAACCTAGTTACGTTGTTGCTTGGGATGGTGGATAAATCGACGTTACTTCTCGCCGCTTTACTGACGCTGGTCTGTTTGAGGAAGTGCAACATAGGGTAAACAGATCGGTTGGTATAATTAGCCGCATCTTCATCTGTGCTATCCGCAAAAAGATAAAGTGGATGGAAGTGTGCTAATAGTAAATTTTCGCTGTAGTTCTGCTCATCCAAAAGATCAGAGGCAAGATCAACTAGATCTAAAAATTGCTTAAATTTACTAAACCCCTTTGTGAATAGTAGAAGGGAGGTTTCATCTTTATTTTGGCCTAGTAAGTGCTTAGCTACCTTGTAGCTTGAAAATAACGCAGTTTCTAGGTCTTCTGTAGGTTCTACTACGTAACTAATATGATTATTTTCAAATGGGGTCTGGGCAAAGGGACATAGGCCATAGGCGATAACCACTTCACTTATCCAATTTTTGGTACGCAATATTGTTTTGTCGCTGCTGGCTATATTTCAAATTTAGCGTCGCCAACGGTGGAAATGTTCTAAAATTTTTAGTTGCCAAGGTTTTGTTTGCGCGTTCTTCCAACGGCCTGCAGAAAATTTAACCGCTTCCATGCGGGTAGGATAAATATGAATGGTAGAAAGAATCTTGTTCATACCTAAGTTGTGGCGCATCGCAAATACGAACTCTGCGATAAGCTCCCCAGCATGTGAACCCATTATGGTTACGCCCAATATTTTATCCTTGCCCGGCACGGTTAGGACCTCTATAAACCCACTGTCTTCGCTTTCAGCGATGGCACGGTCAAGGTCATCCAACTCATAACGACTAATCTCGTAATCTATATTACGCTCGCCAGCTTCTTGCTTATTCAAGCCAACGCGTGCCACTTCAGGGTCAGTAAAAGTGGCCCAAGGTATGATGGCGTAATCTACTTTAAACTTCTTGAAAATGCCAAATAGCGCATTAACCACCGCAAACCAAGCTTGGTGTGAAGCGACATGGGTGAATTGATACGGGCCAGTAATATCACCGCAGGCGTACACTGAAGGGTATCCCGCTTGTAAATAGTCATTGACTTCGATAGTGCGCTGCTTTGAGATAGGAATATCCAATTTTTCTAAGCCAAAACCATCTAAACGAGCCGCGCGCCCTACAGCAATCAGCACCTTATCAAACTGCACCTCGACTGTTTCACCCTCGTGGTCACAGAGTAAAGATTGGGCGTCATTTTTATTGGACAGAAATTCGACTGCTTTATGGTTGGTCAAGAGCTTTACCCCTTCTTCTCTGAACGTTTTGGCAATATGCTCGGAAACCTCTTCGTCTTCGCGGATCATAATGCGCGGTAGCATTTCAACTAGGGTGACTTCACTACCTAGGCGTGCAAAGCTTTGCGCTAACTCACAGCCGATTGGACCTCCGCCAAGCACTAATAAGCGCTTAGGCTGCTCGCGAATCTCCCATAAGTTATCCGAGGTTAAGTAGGCGATATTTTCGACACCTTTAATGGGGGGTACAAAGGGTCTAGCGCCGGTAGCAATGATGATGCTGCGCGCGGTTAAAGTTTTTCCGTTCACCGTCACCGAGTAGGGCGATACCAATTCACCTTCACCTTCAATGACTTCTACTCCAAGAGAAGTGTAGCGTTGAACTGAATCATTAGGTTCAATTTTGTGTATGACCCCCTGAATGCGCTCCATGATGTCGGAAAAATCAAACTCAGCAGTGGCAGCCTTGAAGCCATACTTTTTAGAATTATTGATTTGGTGTTGATATTTTGCGCTGCGAATCAATGATTTAGATGGGACGCAACCATAATTCAAGCAATCACCTCCCATTTTATGCTTCTCAATCAATATGACTTTCGCTTGTACGGCGGCACCAATATACGCACTGACTAAACCAGCACTTCCGGCACCAATGACAATCAGATTGGCGTCAAAGTGTTGCGGTTTGGAAAAGTCGCTCATAGTTATTTTTTGAAAAGTTTAACGAGATATCGCGCAATGTGCGGAAACGCTGCGAGTAAAACAAAGGACAGAATAATCGAAGGCGATAAAATTCCTTTAAGAGATTCTAGTTTAGATAGCTGTGTACCTGCATTTACGTAAACTGCTGTGCCAAGCAACATGCCCGCCCACGAAGCAACAACATAGTGCAACACTTTAATCGGAGTTAGCCCCATTAGTAGGTTAATGACAAAAAACGGCACCACCGGCACTAGTCGCAGCGAAAAAAGATAAAACGGGCCGTCTTTCTCTAAGTTATCCCGCATGCTTTGTAGACCCTTGCCCATTTTACGTTCGACCGTATCGCGAAAAAAATAGCGTGCCATTAAAAAGGCCAGTGTCGCACCAATGGTAGACGATATTGAAACCCATAAAGTGCCCTGTAACAAACCAAATATAGCGCCTGCCGAGATGGTAAGAATGACTGCGCCGGGGATAGAAAGTGCGGCCATTGATATATAAGTGATACAAAACATTGCCGCTGCTTTAACAGGGTTCTCTTGTTTATATTGAGCGATATCAACTTGTTTTGCTTTGAGCGACTCTAAAGTCAAGAGATCTGTAGGAATCCACAGAATTATAGCTACAATGGCCGCTACGATAGCCGCCAGCAATAAGATTTTAGTTTTATTCATTATTATGTTTCAACTATGTTTATAGGTTTGAATACGCTTGCTGAGAAACGCAAATAAGGCAATAGTTCCCCTATAATCAAACATTAAGCCATGTTAACCCAAAACCGAATTAATTAGTGAACACTACTGGTAAGCGTAAAGGCAAATCGCGGGCTTGGCATGACCGTCAGAATAACGACCAATTTGTTAAACAGGCGCGCGCAGCCTTTAAGCTAGAAGAGATTGATAAAAAATATAGGCTGATCAAACCCGGAATGCGCATTATTGACTTGGGTGCCGCACCGGGTAGTTGGTGTGAATACGCAGCTAAAAAAATCAATGGCAAGGGTAAAATTGTCGCGATTGATTTACTAGACTTCGATCCAGTTGAGGGCGTTGACAGCGTGATTGGAGACTTTACCGAACCTCATGTCATTGATGCGGTCAAACAGCTTGTAGATAAACAAGTTTTCGATCTTGTTTTGTCAGATATGGCCCCCAATATCACAGGGGTGGCGATGCAAGATCAGGCGCGTTATCAACGGTTATTGTTGTGCGTGGTGGAATTTTGTCAAACTAGTTTAAGGCCTGGTGGCAATTTGTTGACTAAATTTTTCGAAGGCCGTAGCACTCAACAAATTCGACAACTACTGCGAGCACAGTTTCAAACCTTGAAGGTGATTAAGCCACAAGCATCAAGAAGCCAATCAAAAGAAAGTTATTTGCTCGCATTAAATCGAAAATAGAACGCGAAGATGCCCCGAATACGCAGGGGATTCATTGGTATAATCTATTATTAACTGAAACATTGGAAAACCAAGAGGTGGTATTTTGCCCGCATTTATGAAAAACATAGTTCTTTGGCTGGTCATCGCGATGATCTTAATGTCTGTGTTTAACAGCTTTGCACCGCAAGGCAGGGGGGCGGCTACCGCCATCGACTACACATCATTTCTTGAGCAGGTTGACAGCAGTAATGTCGACCGAGTTGAAATTACCAACAACGATATACAGGGCATTTATAAGGACGGCCAGCGTTTCAGTACGACTTCTCCGGGCGATGCTGATTTAGTCAATCAACTGTATAAGCAGGGTGTTCGTATCACCGCTAAAAAAGAAGAAGGGCAAAGTTTGCTAATGCAAATTTTCCTAAATTTTTTCCCATTCCTATTATTGATCGGTGTGTGGGTTTATTTTATGCGTCAGATGCAAGGTGGCGGTGGTCGCGGTGCGATGAGTTTTGGAAAGAGTAAAGCGCAACTTTTAACCGAAGATAAAAATAACATTACTTTTGAAGATGTAGCCGGCGTTGACGAAGCCAAAGAAGAAGTAGAAGAATTAGTTGAGTTTCTTCGTGACCCCTCTAAGTTTCACAAACTAGGTGGCCGTATGCCGCGTGGTATTTTGATGACGGGTAGCCCCGGCACCGGTAAAACCTTGTTGGCAAAAGCCATCGCGGGCGAGGCTAAAGTGCCGTTTTTCACTATTTCAGGTTCTGATTTTGTAGAAATGTTTGTGGGTGTGGGTGCATCGCGCGTCCGTGATATGTTTACCCAAGCCAAGAAGAATGCGCCCTGCATTATTTTTATTGATGAAATTGACGCCGTGGGCCGCCAACGTGGTGCGGGTTTAGGCGGTGGCCATGATGAGCGTGAGCAAACGCTAAATCAGTTACTAGTAGAGATGGATGGCTTTGAAGATGCTGAAGGAGTCATTGTTATTGCAGCAACTAACCGCCCAGATGTATTAGACCCAGCACTGCTTCGCCCCGGCAGATTTGACCGACAAGTGGTTGTGCCGTTGCCAGATATATTGGGCCGAGAAGCAATCCTTGAAGTACATATGCGTAAGGTTCCGATTGGTAATGATATTGAAACTAAAGTCATTGCGCGAGGTACACCTGGGTTTTCTGGTGCAGATCTGGCCAATTTAATCAATGAAGCCGCTTTGTTCGCGGCAAAAGAAGGCACTAAAAAAGTGGATATGAGTCACTTTGAAAAAGCCAAGGATAAAGTCATTATGGGCGCTGAACGCCGGTCTTTGGTGATGCCAGAAGAAGAGCGTATGAATACCGCTTATCATGAATCTGGGCATACAGTGGTTGCGAAGGTATTAGCAGAAAACACTGATCCAGTGCATAAGGTGACGATCATACCTCGAGGACGTGCATTGGGCGTGACTATGCAATTACCAGAGGAAGATCGTTACAGCCATAATCGTAAATACTTGCTTGCACGAATCGCCGTGTTAATGGGTGGGCGTATTGCCGAAGAAGTGTTTATGGATCAAATGACGACGGGTGCCTCGAACGATTTTGAAGTGGCCACTGATTTAGCACAAAAAATGGTGTCAAAATGGGGTATGAGTGATACCTTAGGGCCGCGCGTCTATGGTGATTCTGAGGGTGAAGTATTTTTAGGTCGTGACATGATTTCACATAAAACCTTAAGCCCTGCTATTCAGGAAAAAGTGGATAGCGAAGTAACCCGCATTATCGAAGAGGAATATGTGCGCGCGCGCAAGATAATTGAAGGCGAGCGCGCTAAGCTTGAAGTGATGGCGAAGGCGCTATTGGAATGGGAGACCCTAGACTCGGATCAAATCGACGACATCATGGCCGGTAAGCCGCCTAAGCCGCCAGAGGAGAAACCCAAGAAGGGCGCGAAAGGTGGGGGTACTAAAGCTAAAAAGTCTAGCAAGGCAAAAGCTTCTAAAGAGGGCGGTTCCAAAGACGATGATCGTGACTTGCCCGATCCTAACGAGGCTACGTAAGCAAACTCAGAATACGCGTTAATATTCACATGAGTGGATTATTCGGCACTGACGGTGTGCGCGGTGAGTTTGGCGTTGAGCCGATAACGCCAAAGATGGTTTTGAAGTTGGGCTGGGCGGTCGGTTCAGTATTATCTGAAACCGCCAGCAATAACTTGGTTCTAATTGGTAAGGACACGCGAATATCTGGGTATATCCTTGAATCAGCCTTAGAGGCTGGTTTTGCTTCTGCGGGCGTCAATGTGGCCTTGCTGGGGCCGATGCCAACACCGGGCATTGCCTATTTAACCCGAACAGCTAGAGCGGCAGCCGGCGTTGTTGTAAGCGCCTCGCATAATCCTTACCATGATAATGGTATTAAGTTTTTTTCGACTAAAGGGTTTAAGCTAAATGATCAACTCATTGCGGCGGTAGAAGAAAAAATGCAGGGGAAAATGCGCGCTAATAATTCAGATAAGCTAGGTAAAGCCACACGATTTCCCGATGCTATAGGCCGTTATATAGAATTTTGTAAGCACAGCATTCCATACCGCGTTGATTTTAACGGCTTCAAAGTAGTCATAGATTGCGCGCACGGCGCGGCTTACCATATTGCGCCACAAGTGCTAGAAGAACTGGGCGCTGACGTTATTAAACTAGGCGTTAAACCAGATGGCTATAATATAAATAAAGGCTGCGGGTCAACCGACCTGGCCGCTCTGCAGACTGAGGTAGTTGCGCAAAAAGCGGATATTGGCATTGCGCTCGATGGGGATGCGGATAGGGTGTTATTTGTTGACGCCAATGGCAACACGGTTGACGGAGACCAGACCTTATATTTAATGGCATTATTTGGAAAACAACAAGGTACCTTAGGCGCAGGTGTGGTGGGCACGCTGATGACCAACTTAGGCTTTGAAAAGGCCATGCATCAAGCAGATATCGAATTTGAGCGTGCAAATGTAGGTGATCGGTACGTCCTCGAAAGACTGCAGGCTAATAATTGGCTGTTAGGTGGTGAAACCTCAGGACATATTATTTGCCTAGATAAAAACACCACTGGCGATGGCACGGTAGCGGCGTTGCAAGTCCTTAGGGTAATGCAGCGCACCGGTCAATCATTAGCAGATTTAGTAAAGGGTATGTCTAAATTTCCGCATAAAATGATTAACGTAAAGGTAGCTAGGGGCAGCGGAAAGCAAATTATTGCTGCGGATACAGTCACCCGTGCGCTAAAGGAGTTTCAGGACTCAATGGGCAATGCAGGGCGAATAATATTGAGGCCATCCGGCACCGAGCCGCTGGTGCGTGTGATGGCAGAAGGGGAAGACGCGAGTTTAGTAGATTCTATTACCTCGCAGCTGGCGGTTGTGGTCAAGCAAGCAAGCGACGCAATTTCGGGTTAGGACAAAACCCTAGAGTCGTTGAGATGAGCGCATTGCAACAGGACTTATCTGTAGAACAGCGAATGCGCTCTTACATTCAGCGTGTTGCGACGGGACCGGAACTCGGTAAGTCTATATCTATGGAAGAAGCCGAAGATGCGATGACCAGCATTTTGGCTGATCAAATTGACCCCGTACAGTCTGCTATTTATCTCATTGCACTGCGTATGAAGCGTGAAACTGACGCTGAATTTGCTGGTTCTTTGCTTGGCTTTCGCCAAAGTGTAATGCAAGCGCAAGTCGATGTGCCTGACTTGGTTGATATTGCTGACCCATTTGATGGTTTTGCCCGTTGTGTACCTGCATCTACCTTTTTGCCAGCCGTGTTAGCCGCGTTAGATATTGCCTGCTTACTTCAAGGTGCAAATAGCATCGGCCCAAAATATGGCGTAACCCACCGCAAAATTTTGCTTGCATCAGGACTTAACGTTGAATTAAGTAGCCAGCAAGCTGCCAAGCAAATTGAAAATGTTGCGCTGCGCTGGGCCTACTTAGATCAGCGGCATAGTTGCCCAGATTTACATGCGTTACTGCCATTGCGCGAGCGCATGGTTAAACGCAGCGTGCTAACTACGATTGAGACGCTATCTATGCCTTTGCAGGGACACAAAACTCATATGATGGGCGGTTTTGTGCATCGGGCTTATCCACCTGTTTACGCACTATTAGCGCAGCAAGCGGGTTTTAATTCAGCAATGATCGTCAAAGGTGTCGAAGGAGGCGTATTGCCTAGCGTGTCGCAAGTGGCACGCTATTTTCGCTATGATGAGGATACTAATGAGCTAGGGCAAGTACGCCTTGACCCCAATGAATTAAATATAATCCAAGCTGAGCGCGCTGTTCCATTACCAGCAGATTTACCTAAGCCCATCAACACGCCAAATTCTATAGCCGTCTCTGTTAATTCAGATGGTTTAGCTGCGGTGGCGGCCAAGATGGGCTTAGCCGCTTTACAAGGCGAACAAGGCATTACTTATGATAGTTTGGTCTACGGGGCGTCGATTTGCTTATGTCATGTAGGCAAGGCGAAGTCGCTGCCTAATGCAGCCATACTGGCGAGACAAGTCATTGATTCTGGCGATGCACACAAGCATTTTAAAGCGGCCTTGTTATGATGAGCCGACAAGCCCTAATCTGGCCAAAATCAACCCAAGTGAAGTAATTATGCGCCACGCTTTTATCATGGACCCGCTGGAAAAGGTGAAACCTTGGAAAGATACAAGTTATTTCATTATGTTAGCGGCGGCCCAAAAAGGCCACGATGTGTGCTTTTTGCAGCAGCAAGATTTATTTCTAGTGCACGATCAATTACGCGCTAATGTTGTCTGGCTGCGAGTAAACGATGACCATGAACAACCATTCACGCAGTTAAAAACCGAATCCCTCAGTTTGGCAACGATGGACGCGGTATGGCTCAGAACCGACCCGCCGTTTGATCGGCGCTATTTTTACTCCACTCTATTGCTGGACTTTTTACCCGAGCGCGTACAGGTGCTTAATAGACCAGAAGGCGTGAGAAACTGGAACGAAAAACTAGCTGCACTTAAATACCCTGAATTTACCCCTAACACTTGTATCTCGAATCGTGTTCGAGAGCTAGCTGACTTCAGCACAAAGCATGATCGAATCACTATCAAGCCTATTGATGGTTTTGGCGGGAAGGGTATCTTTTTTTACTCCAATGGTGATGATGAGATATTGCTAAATGAAGCCACGCACGATGGTTCTCATTGGGTTATCGCCCAAGAATTCCTTCCAGCGGCTGCGCAAGGCGATAAGCGGATATTACTAATTAACGGTGAACCCATTGGGGGTATCTTGCGCTTGCACGCGCAAGGGGAGGAGTTAAATAACTTAGATATGGGCGGCACCGCAGTAGCTTCGGAGTTGGAAAAAGATGATTTGGCCATCTGCGCTGTCGTTAAGCAAGGCCTAGTTGAACAAGGTGTGTTTTTTGCGGGTATCGATGTTATTGGCGGAAAACTGATAGAAGTCAATGTGACCTCCCCAACCGGCTTGCAAGAGTTATCGCATTTTTCGGATACGCCGCATCATCATCATATGATCGATACTTTGCTCGACCAGGCTTAAGGCCGCTAAAGCAATATGTTGGTTCCTTTTCGCAAAGCGAATGCCTTTGATATTAGTCGCCTACTGTTAGTTAGTGCTATATGGGGCAGTGCGTTCGTATTTATTGATGTCGCTTTGCGCTCGTTTGGCCCGATCACTGTAGCGGCATTAAGAATTACAACGGCAGCGATTATATCGTCATTGGCCGCCTATAAAACCCATAAAATGGGTAGAATAAATGCGGCGGAATGGAAGGTGATCTGCGTGGTGGGTTTGTTCAACAGCGCGCTGCCTTTTTACTTAATTAGCTGGTCACAGCAGCATATTAACGCGGCTGAAGCAGCGGTGTTGATGGCGACAGGCGCGTTCTCTGCCCTTATTTTGTCGCACTTTTTCACTCAAGATGAGCGAATCAATACACCGCGTGCGTTGGGTCTGTTAGTCGGGTTTTCTGGCGTATTTGTATTGTTTTGGGAAGAGCTACAAGGTAATAACCTCGGCGCAATTGCAGGCTTACTAGCGGTTACGGGTGCGGGCATTTGTTATGCCAGTTCCACAGTTCTGTCGCGCCGCGTATCACATATTCCGGCGTTAACCTTGGCCACTTATACCGTTGCAAGCGCCATGGTTTACATGCTGCCTTTGGCATTATTAACTGAACAATCAGCGTTTTATTCGGCGACTGCAATTTCTTGGTCTGCAGTGCTTTATCTGGGGGTGATATCAACTGGCTTGGCCTACGTAATCCGCTTTACTATTATCCGTAACAACGGTGCGGTGTTTATGTCTCAAGTAGGTTACTTAGTGCCAATTTTTGGCACATTTTGGGGTTGGCTACTCTTATCGAATTCAATTCGTCCGCAGCTAGGACTCGCGCTAATAATCATCCTTTGTGGCTTAGCTATTACACGCAAGGGCGCAGCATAAGTTTTGCCTAAGGGGCTTGTCGGATAATAAGCTTTGCTAGTGCGAAAGCAAACTTGCCCGAATACATGATTTACCTCAAGGTTCACGGAAAACTTCGAGGGTTAAGAGGTTCGTATAGCGTTCAAGTCGATGCCCTGCATGTTTAGGTGGTCCGAACGAGATCACTTGCAAGCAATCGCATTTCGTTAGCGCGGTTTGTTTGACGATTCAGATGAAGTTTTAGCGGAGGCGATAGATACAGCTGAGATAGTGGATGAAGAATCGCGAGGTGCGCGTTTTTCTTAGAAAGAATTTCTGCAACAAACGTAGAATAAGCGGGTTTGATTCGGGTTTATATAGACCTACCCTGCATATGCGATAACAGAGAAGGCCAGTGATAAGAATTACGATAGATTTATTAGTGCTTACTTTAGTCGCGCTGATGGCTTGGATTATCATTAGCGGCGGTCAGGTTATCGACATTGGAGCTGTTACTTTGGGGCTACGCAATGTGCAGAACCCAACAATATTGTTATTGATATTGCTTACCATGCGGCTTTTGGTTTTTCCAACTTCGCTGATGAATCGGCCGCGTAAGTTCATAATTTTTGCTGCCTTTAGATCTCTATGCTTTCTTGTGCTGAGTATCTTGGCGGTTAAGTTGTTTGTGTGCGTTTTAGATCAGTATCACTTCCATCGGGCACTAAGACCACTAGATTGGCTCACAACTTATGCGATAGACCTGAGCTTGGTTTTTGGCCTTGTCCTAATGCTGCTCTTGCTCGTTGCAGTATGCCAGATACCTAAGAAATTACACCTAAGCAAGGCAGTGGAGCAACCGCCGCATAGACTCCCTTATGTGGCGTTAACCTTGTTGATTTGGTTATCTACGGCAACTGCAGGGTTATATATATTACTTGGCTACACTTATTTTGAATGGGGCTCATTTATAGAGCCACATCATGTGCAAGCTATCCATATGGCCGGCGTTGGACCAGAGTTCAAATCATTATTTTTTCGATGGCATACGCTAGTTGCGGTAATGGTTTCAGTTATCTTGTTTCTTCTATCTAAAAAGATAGAGCAGCGTTTGTAACTTCTCAATAACCCGTGGCAAAGCTGGCGCGTTCCATAATGATATCTGGCAGAGGATCAATATGTTGCTCACCGATACCAAGTCGATGGGTCGGGTAGTGCCAGAACGATATATCCAGTTTTCGGCAGGTCTTTTTCAAACTGGCAAACGTGTCCCGACACTGCTGGCCAGCATCGCTGCGGGTGGAGCCACTCACTTTTCGTTTTTTCACGTAATCGCGAATGTCTGTTTCACTGCCATTGGTGTGTAACGGAATATCTGGTCGATCTAGCACCAACAGTAATTCTGCTTGATTCGCATGGATTCGTTTGAGCGTCTGATTTAATGTTTGGTAGCATGTCTGTTGAGTGAAGATTTCATCGAAACGCTGCTCAAGTATTTTACGTTGGTTCTCGCAACTGTTCCAACAAGAGTGGTTGCGTGGTTTGACAATGATGATATTGATAGAGAATATAACTGACCAGACGAGGCCCATAATGTCGCCCTGCCACGGATGTCGGTAACTGGCCTTTGAGCTTTTTATTGCCTGGCGTTACCCAATGCGCTAAACGATAGCGGGTGGTATGAACCTTGATAAGCAAATCTTGCACTACAAAATCCCGATAGCCTTTAAACCTAGAAAACTCAGTTGAAACACAAATGTCTGCACAACTCTTTAATATGCCTAAGAAACCCAGAAAAGCACTCATCACCAATAAGGTGACCTCGTATTTTCTGACTTCCTTATTCATATCAATTAGTTGCACATCTTTTTTGCGTTCAACTGAGTTTTCTAGGTTAAAGCGAGAACCTTCAGGCACGGACTTCGCTGGTTCAATAACCAGATTTAGGTCAATTGACAGCCTTGGTGTTTTCTTTGCCTTGTTCACCCAGCTCGCTGCTTAGGTTTGTCGCTAGAAGATGAACGTTTTGGCTCTGTTTTCTTATCCATATTACCGCCCTTAAAAGTAGGCCGCCTCTTCTGCCCCTTAAGGATATTGATTCCATCTTTAAGCAATGCTATTTCTTCGTCCTGTTGTTGAACTCGCACCAACAGCTGCTCCACTAGCACCCGCAACATTTTTACTGCGGGGGTTTGTTCTTGTTCAGGAATGTCGGGAATAGAGGGTAGCTTACTCAAGGTCTTAAACGTCCGTTAACTGGATAGACCTTAGTGTACCATCGGTTTTGAAAGTCCAATTTTGCCTTCTCAACTGCGCCACAACGAACGTTAAGAAGACACCCCTGAACGTCCTTAAGCGATCTTTGTTATTAGCGTAAAGGGGCCTACAACCACCCTGGAACTCAACCTAAATCGAGTCACTCGACCACGTTGAATTACCTTCCTTTTAGCGTAAAACCCTGTCAAGAAATATTTTGTTTTATTTTACCTGCCACGGGTTATTGAGAAGTTACCAGCGTTTGATTCGCTCAAAAACTCATCCTGTGGTGCCAATAGTTGGTTTGTTAGCGTTGCTTATACCAGCGGTGTGGGGATACTCAGGGCCGTTGTACAGATTACGCAACATGGGTATGGACTTTTTGTCTAGCAAGTTGACTCATTGTCGTTCCACACGATATATCGATGATTAGCATTAGCCCATTCGTCGTCAATTTCAATCAGAATGGCACTGACTAATCGTAACCAAGCCTCTCGGTTAGGAAAGACTCTGACCAAGCGGGTTCGCCGCTTAAGTTCTTGTTGAACCGTCCGTTCAATGCGGTTGGAGGTTCGCATTTTCTTTTGGTGTCTATCTGGCAAGGCAAACACATTTAACCCTTCAGGCACATTGTTTTCTAGCCACTGCGCCCAGTGAGCATGCTTTTCCTGGTACTGGCTCACAAGGACTTTTAGATTAACCTGAGCAGCTGCCCTATTGGGTGCATTCCAAACACTACGCAGCTCACCACCAATGCGCTGCTTGATCTTGTGATTGGGGGCATGATGCATTGCATTCTGCGCCAGATGAAACTGGCAACGCTGCCAAGGTATACCTGGGAACACTGCCTTTCTAGCGGCTTTTAAGCCACGGTGATCATCACTGACAATAAACTCAATACCATGTATGCCCCGGTCAACCAAGCCTTTGAGGAACTCTCGCCAGTTAACCTCGGCTTCATTAAGTGCCATTGCCGTTCCTAATACGCAACGCCGTCCACAAGGCAATACACCCACCGCACTCAACACCGCCATATCAATCACTTGGTGGCCCTCACCCACCTTTTCATAACGCGCATCAAGGATTAGGTAAGAGACTTTACCCAACGGACGATCACGCCAGACTTTTAACGCCTCATCCATGCTCTGGTTAGCCCGTGAGACCGGTGTAGAGGAGATGCTTTCAATACCCATGCTCTGCATGACTTTTTCGACTCGGCGCGTGCTAACGCCCGTCACGTACATTTCAGCAACGGTCAGCATCATCGCACGTTGGCTGCGTCAGCCGCGTTCTAGCGATTGAGGGTAAAAAGGTTCATCAACGTGTTGAGCGGTCTTTGGGATACGCAGATTGGGCGTACCGGCTTGCGTATCGATACGCTTATCCTGGTAGCCATTGGCAAACCCTGGCCGGTCTTGACTATGCTCATAGTGTGATGCGCCTGGAAACGGCTCTCTTTCAATCTTCATCGCCTCATTGAGCAGTGCGGTGAGCACGGGGCGCATGGCATCGGGGCCTTCTGAGATGTGTGTTCCACTATTACGTCAAATACGTTATTGTTTGATTGGGTCATTTGGGTGTCTCCAGTATTTTAATTGCTTAAAACAGGGAACGCACAAATGGCTCAACTTACAAGACACCAAGATAGAAAATTTGAATAAATCAAAAATTCGGAAAAATTCCCCCTAGGGGGAAAAGGCCATACTGCTCTATCTAATATAAAAGTCCATACCTGAAGTTACAGTATCTATCTAGAAATATTCCTAGAGTAAGAGACAAAATTGAAGCTGCACAAACCCACTCGAAAATTTCGAAACATATCTTTGGTGGCTGGAAATGGTATATTTTCAATTGGCTAATTACATGTACTGTATTTTTACTCTCAATCAAATTTCTTTAGCCGCTTCTAACAAGTGCTTCAAGTCATTCACTTCGTTCATTAATTTAGTTCGGGGGGCATATATGAATACCTCCCTTGAAGTCAACGAATTCAGAAAATCGAGTATTCCCCAACATAAGTACCAAAAGCGACATAGGATTTAGAAAATCAGCGAGAAATGGGCTAAAATCCTTCTCTGGCAACTGCGGCTACTAATCAGGCCACATCACCACTCTGATTGAGTTGTGCTAAAACCTTTTGCCAAATAACGTAGGTTGGCAATACATTTACGCACAGTATGGAGTTAGTTAAAATGAAAATCCACAGGGATTTAATAAAGTTAGTGCTTCTTCCATTTGTTGTTGTGAGTCCGATTGCAGTTGCCCAAGAGTTTATGAGCGAAGAGGAGACATTGGATACCTTTTCAGGAGCCACAATTTCCAGTATATCAGTATCAGGGTATAGCAATACACGATGGACGCAAGAATATGAGGAGTTTAAAAAAAGACAAACCGAAGGGATAATAAAAGGGGATGCGGGCGGCAAGTCATACGAATCAAAATGGTTTATTA
This sequence comes from Candidatus Poriferihabitaceae bacterium, assembly GCA_965237485.1. Classification (GTDB taxonomy): domain Bacteria; phylum Pseudomonadota; class Gammaproteobacteria; order Arenicellales; family Poriferihabitantaceae; genus JAAELZ01. The sequence goes on from CBDEFQ010000009.1 coordinate 936,014, forward strand.
GAAACGGTAAATGGTGCGAAAATTGGGGCACAGGAAATGGTTGTTATAACTTAGTACGCGTTGATGAAAAATCGATCAGAGCTTATGACAAAGGGGTTCCGCTAAAAAACATATGGGAAATTTTATAAAGTTCGTATTCCACTTATCTTTATTTGTAGAAGTTTATACTAAATCTGACACATAGCTAAATCAAGTGAGGCGTAGCCGAATTTGATTTAGCGAGAGTTACCCGTTAGATGCTTACTAAGAAGTAGTGCAGACTTTTGTGTTCAACTGAGTTTTCCAGGATTAAGGTCGCGGCGCAATCAAAACGCGTCTTTCACCTGTACATAGCGATCGGACTTAAAACTATTAAATTGCGTTGCTGTCGCGGAACCATAAGCACCCATTAAACCAAACTCAATAAAATCGCCCTGCTGAATATCAATGGGTAAACTCAACTTTCGCGGTAAGCAATCGATTGGGTCGCAGGTCGGGCCAAAAACTGTTGTGGCTTGGCAATCACTTGCAAGTTTCGTGAGAATCTTGCCATTTCTCCATACTTTATAAGGCAAATCTAAGCGCACCATCATTTGCTCTTGTAAGCCACCATAAATACCATCGTTTATAAACACCTCGGCATTTTCACGTACCCGAATAACCTGTGTTAGCAACGAAACGTTCGCTCCTACCAGCGCCCTGCCTGGCTCGCAAAGCAACTTAGGCGCGTCGTTGCCAAAATGTCTATTAACCGCGGAGTGGATAAATGCCATATATTCTTGCAGGCTTTGAATTTGAGTATTGCAATAAGGTAATGGAAACCCCCCACCGATGTTCAAACGGTGTAATTGCACATTTGCTTGATTGGCAATGGAAGCAGCGGCATCAATGTACTTTTCGTACATATTTGGATCCGTGCATTGCGAACCGGGATGAAATGTAAGCGAACACTCCATACCTAGCTTACTAGCACGGGTTAACAACGCCCTTGCTTCATCCAAATTCGCTCCAAACTTGCTACCAAAATCATATGCTGCATCGAAATGATCTAGGGTAAAACGGATGCTCACCTCCACTTTATCTAAACCTAAGGCTGCAATCTGCAACAAGCCGGTTTCATCATCAACAGCGAAAGATCGCACACCATACTCAAACGCCGCAGTTTGCACCATCTGGTCTGATTTAATCGGGTTGTTGTAATGGCATTGGGCCTTGCGATAGCGGCCCTTAATCATCGCAATTTCACCTATTGAAGCCACATCGAAACTGCTTACCCCTGCTTGCCATAGGCAGCCTAATACCTTGCCATGCGGGTTCGCTTTTACAGCAAAGCTGACTTCGCCATTGAACAAGTGTTGAAATAGCTGCACATGTTCTGTTAACTGTCTATCACATAATAAGTAAGCCGGTTCACTCAGCGGACTAAATTGCATATACTGAGAAGCATTAACATACCGAAATGGTTGGAAATTTTGAATATGCGCTTTGGTGATCGAGTTCATGGATGCCACTATTGAGAAACTGAATCTATTATGCGAGAGCTGGAGTTCATAAAATAGCGTTAAAAATATAACTTATAACTATTTATTTGTACGTTTTGATATAAAATATAGACATATTGCCTATTTTAATCAATGCAAAACATAAATCCTAAAGATCGAGCCCTGCTCGCAGCCCTACAGGTGGATGCGCGTCTATCAATTAGTGAATTGGCACGTCAATTGGGTGTTTCGCGAACCACAGCGCAACAAAGGTTAAATCGATTAGAAGCTGCTGGCGTAATTGCGGGCTATGCGGTTAGGCTTGGGGGGCAATATTTAGAAAACACCCTTCACGCCCATGTTAATTTGCGCATTGAACCAGCACAAAGCGCAAACATTATCGGGCAACTTAAGCGCAACCAACAAATACAAACACTTTATACAGTTAGCGGGAAAATCGACCTTATCGCCATTGTTAGCGCCCCTTCTACAAAAGAGCTTGATAAAACGCTAGATCAAATTGGTTTACTAAAGGGGATTGTATCCACAGAATCCGCAATTATTCTATCTACCAAAGTTGACCGCCGATAGTGAGAGAAATTATATGGATTTAATTACTTGGGATGATTTCACAAAAGTGGAGCTTCGTATCGGCACGGTGATAGTTGCACAAGCATTTGAGCAGGCACGCAGTCCAGCTTACATCTTGCACATCGACTTTGGCGGCGATATTGGAGTTCTAAAATCCAGTGCACAAATAACCGATTTGTACGAATTAGAAGAATTGAAAGGCAAGCAGGTAGTTGCAGTGGTTAACTTCCCTGAAAAACAAATAGGCCCGATTCGCTCACAGTGTTTAATAACTGGATTTCACCGCAGCGATGGGAAAGTGGTTTTAGCAGTGCCAGACAACAAGGTACCAAATGGCAGTAAGTTAGCTTAATTTATATTAAAAACACAATGACTTCAGCAACACGCAGTAGCACTCATGATGCTCAAATTGACGATCGTAACGAACACATTAAAATATACGTTAACGGCGTTATCGTAGCTAAACAAGACGCTGTCATTTCCGTGTATGACAGCGGATTTATGCTTGGTGACGGCGTATGGGAAGGTTTACGACTCTACCATGGACAACTTTCATTCGTTGATGAGCACATCAATCGCTTATACGGCGCAGCAAGAGCCTTGGATATGGACATAGGCTTAGAAAAGGCCCAGTTAATTGCAGCGGTCAATCGAACACTTGAAGCCAATGAGATGCATCACGATGTGCATGTGCGATTAATGGTTACGCGCGGGGTTAAGCGCAAGCCGTTTCAAGACCCTAGGCTAAGTCAAGACGGCGCTACCATTGTTATTATTGCTGAACACAGCAAGGTTTCTGAAGAGTTTGAAGAGCAAGTACTGCGCTTACATACGGTGCCATTTTACCGTGGCTTGCCGATGACCCAAGATGCCAAACTCAACACCCACTCGAAACTCAATTGTATTATCGCGCTGAACCATGCGCTAAAAGCCGGCGCAGATGAAGCCCTAATGCTAGACCCGCATGGGTTCGTAAACACCACTAACTCAACCAATTTTTTCATTGTCCGCGATGGAGAAGTTTGGACCTCAAGTGGTGATTATTGTATGGCAGGAATTACCCGAAAAAAAGTAATCCAAATTTGTCGCGACAACGATATTCCCGTATTCGAGAAAAATTACTCTTTGACCGAAACTTACACCGCAGACGAAGCCTTTGTAACTGGAACATTCGGCGCGCAGACCTGGGTTAAAGAAATTGATCAACATCAAATTGGAACGGGTGAGGCAGGACTGATGTTTCGCAAAATTCGCAAGCTTTATAAAGCCCTAGTAAACGCGAATATTTAACCGTGTATTGTTACGACAAAGGCCCATATATGGCGGCTCACGTACCTAATTACTTAATTATCCAAATTCTCAGCTTTGCAAAAATATTTAATTTAAAAGGGCCAATTGATTTGCCCCCCACCGAATGAGCTGAGGCGATGTTAAAACGCCTAAAACTCTGTAAGTTACGCTATCGCCATACTCCTCAAAGTTGAGGTTTAACAATCATTGGTTGTCCTGCTATCCTAGAAAACTCAGTTGAACGCAAAAAAGATGTGCAACTAATTGATATGAATAAGGAAGTCAGAAAATGCGAGGTCACTTTATTGGTGATGAGTGCTTTTCTGGGTTTCTTAGGCATATTAAGGAGTTGTGCAGACTTTTGTGTTTCAACTGAGTTTTCTATGGTTATGGACTAAGGCACTCATTTCAGTTCCATAGACCACTAACTGAGGAGCAGGTTTACCTTTATGTCCCTGATTGGCAAACCCATCGTCATTTGAACCTGTTATAAGAATGAATTAAACCGAGCTTTTAATATAGTAAATTGATTTAAAATCAGTGCGACTTTCTACTATGATCCGCGGTGAGATTCCAGATTGCTCTACTACTAGAAAAAGAATAATGCAAATCTGTCTTGTCCTACCACACTAGGTTTTACCAATATGAGCGCACCGAAATTATCCATCTCCCGACGCACGCGAAATACACTATTCACTAAACGTGTTACTGACCAAGGGGTAACCGCCTATACCGTCTACAATCATATGCTGTTGCCAACGGCATTTAAGTCTCTTGAAGAGGACTATTGGCATTTATGTGAGCATGTTCAAGTGTGGGATGTTTCGGCTGAACGTCAGGTTGATATACAGGGGCCAGATTGCGCTCGTTTAGTGCAATTAATGACGCCTCGTAACATTAGCAAAGCTCGCGTCGGCCAGTGTTTCTACCTGCCTTTATGCGATGAACATGGAAAACTAATGAATGACCCTGTAGGACTTAAATTAGACGAAGGCCACTGGAGTTTATCCATAGCAGATTCTGACATTCTACTGTGGGCCAAAGGTTTAGCCACAGGTTACAAATTGAATGTTTCAGTGCGTGAGCCAGATGTCTCGCCTCTTGCTGTTCAGGGCCCTAAAGCCGAAGATTTAATGGCTAAAGTTTTTGGTGAACAAATAAGAAACATTGGCTTCTTTAAATTTGAACATCTCAGCTTCAATGGCTATAAGATGGTGGTTTCTCGCTCCGGGTGGAGCAAACAAGGCGGGTTTGAAATCTATGTTGATAACCCAATAACTGGCGTGCAACTGTGGGACAAATTGTTCGACCTAGGTAAACCGCTAAATGTTCGCGCAGGCTGCCCAAATGGCATTGAACGCTTGGAATCTGGCTTACTTTCATTTGGAAATGACATGGATTTTAACGACACGCCTTATGATTGCGGTTTAGACCGCTACGTCAGCATTAAAGACGACATTGAAAGCCTGAGCCTTCCCGCACTCAGAAAATACGCTAAGACCCCTCAAAGAACCTTAGTCGGGTTAGTTCTTGCTCAAGAAGTAGGCTCAATTGATACCACTTTGCAAATTGATGGCACCATAGCAGGAGAAATTCGTTCTCAATGTTGGTCACCGCGCCACCAATGCCATCTTGCGTTCGCTATGTGTAAGCGCGAATTAATTCAGGGTAAATCAAAAATTGAAGTGCGTCACAAAACAGGCACGGTAATAGCACAAATTCGTGAATTACCGTTTGATCTACATAGCTCGGTTTAAACCAATTAATAGGTTTATTGAACCTTCGGATAGGTGGAATCGATGTATTGAGTTTGAAATTTATGCCACCGCAATAACTTTTCTTGCTTGCTGTTTAATTGAGCATTAGACAGGCTACTCACGATATTATTATTTTCTTGTGGGTCTGCATTTAAGTCATATAAAAAACTCATATCAAACCTTGGCCGGTAAATAAATTTTGTATTGCCTTCTATCATCCCTAGCTTATAGTCTTGATAGACATTACTCATATAGGGCTTGTCGGATAATTAATAGAATACGTGAGATAATATGGGCTGATTCTAGTCAGCCTGCAATTTTGAGCAAACGTCATCAAAGCCAACTGTTCCTAACCTTAGATTCTCTGGTTAGCTCTGAACATCCCTACCGTAAACTCGATGAGCTATTATGTTTTGGTGCATTGAGTAAACCCTTCTCTAAAATATATGCCACCCGTGGCCCTAAAGGCCGAGGTGTTGAGTTCGGCTTACGTGCCTTGGTGCTTCAGTTCATGGAAGATTTAAGTGATAGAGAAATGGAGCGATACTTATCAGAGAATCTGGCCGCTAAGTGGTTTTGTGATTCAGGACTGGAACAGAGCACTCCTGATCATAGTTACTTTGGTGATTTTCGCTCACGCATTGGAACCAGGGGTATGATGAATTTATTTGACCGTGTTCGGAGCGGGTTAGTTTCAATGGGCTTAGTACGAGAAGTATTCACATTTGTCGATGCCAGCCAGTTGGTCAGTAAGCTAACCACTTGGGATGATAGAGATAAGGCGATAAAGATGGGATTAGAGGAGTTCAACAATAAGACAGTTGATAAAGTTGCGGCGGACAAGCAAGCACGGTTTGGGTGCAAGGGAAATAGCAAATATTGGTATGGTTACAAAGAGCATGCATCAGTGGATATGCAAAGTGGCTTGATCAATAAAATAGCGGCCACCTCGGCTGAGGTAACGGATGCAAGCGGCTTGAAGCATGTTTGCCCTAAGTCGGGTGCTGTTTATGCGGACAAGGGTTATTGCGTGAGCCCGGCCAAAACCACGCTCAGGCGCAACGGTTGCCATGATGCAACAATCAAGAAGAACAATATGCATGGCAAGAATAGAGACAAAGACCGTTGGATTAGCAAAATTCGTTCACCATATGAGCGAGTGTTTGCTTATCGCAATAAGCGAGTTCGTTATAAAGGGTTGGCTAAAGTCCAGTTCCAAGTTGGAATCAGGGGCTTATGTTTTAACCTTAAGCGATTAATGGCATTGGGAGTTGAACGAGTTGAATTGGTGCCGGCCTAGGGATAGATCCGTCTATTGGTGGCAAAATGGCTGCTAATAGACGGTTTATTGCACAAAAAACGCGTTGCTGAGCAAACTAAAAGCGACTTCGGCGAAAACCCTGTTTGAAATTGTATTAACCGACGAGCCCATATAAACATCGTCGTTTGCATTTTTAGCCAATATGTTTTCAGACTGGCCAATTTCACTAGACAAACCCAGCAACCACAATACAGTGGCGGGCACATCTTTAAGCTGGAAACGCCCATCAATACGCTGCTGCTCTGGAAATAGGCGTGAGTTATACATAAAAAAGGGCACTCTCATAGAATGCTCGTAGATTACGCAACATTTGGTATGGACTTTTTGTCTAGCAAGTTAACTCATTGTCGTTCCACACGATATATCGATGATTAGCATTAGCCCATTCGTCGTCAATTTCAATCAGAATGGCACTGACTAATCGTAACCAAGCCTCTCGGTTAGGAAAGACTCTGACCAAGCGGGTTCGCCGCTTAAGTTCTTGTTGAACCGTCCGTTCAATGCGGTTGGAGGTTCGCATTTTCTTTTGGTGTCTATCTGGCAAGGCAAACACATTTAACCCTTCAGCCTAGATAAATGAGTTATGCCTGAAAGTGGTGTATGGAGTAGTTGACTAAAAGCGGCGTATCGGGATGAGTTGAGTTTACAACAACTTAAACTTCCACAGACATACGCCACTATGAAACAGAATAAAATTATTTCCTTTGAAAAGCCAGAGCAAAGCATCGATCCGCTGCAAGAATTGATTCGCAATGGCGCTAGGCAACTCATTCAAACCGCGGTCGAGAGTGAGTTATCTGAACTGCTGTATCGCAATTGTGACAAAGTCTCAGATTCAGGACACGCTGGTGTCGTTCGTAACGGCTATTTGCCAGAACGTGAACTGCAAACCGGGATCGGCCCAGTCAAAGTACGTATCCCCAAGGTGCGCTCCCGCACTGGAGTACCGATCACCTTTCGATCTGCTTTAGTGCCGCCGTATGTGCGTAAAACGAGAACACTGGAAGCGGCCTTGTCTTGGCTGTATCTCAAGGGTGTCAGCACTGGAGAAATGGGGGATGCACTGAGCGTGCTAGTGGGTCAATCAGCGACTGGGTTATCATCAGGCACAGTGAGTAAGCTCAAAGCAACGTGGTCTCAGGAGTACAAGGATTGGAATAGAGAAGGTTTAGATCGAGATCGATGGGTTTATCTATGGGCGGACGGGATACACAGCGGCCTGCGCGGCGATGAGGGCCGGCTCTGTGCCTTAGTTGTCATCGGAGTGAATGAGCGCGGTCACAAGAAATTACTGGCGATTGAAGACGGTGAGCGAGAGTCTACGCAGAGTTGGCGAGAGGTGTTGTTGGCACTCAAGGAGCGAGGCCTGAATCAACCAGAGCGGGGCATCGGTGATGGTGCTTTAGGCTTTTGGAATGCCCTGGAAGAAGTCTATCCTGGCACTAAACATCAACGGTGTTGGGTGCATAAAACGGCCAACGTGCTGAACAAGCTGCCTAAATCGGTGCAGCCCAAAGCAAAAGCAGCTCTGCATAACATTTGGCAGGAAGAAACCAAAGAAGCGGCGCAAAGCGCCTATCAATTATTCATTAAAACCTATCAAGACAAGTATCCAAAAGCCACGCAGTGCTTGGAAAAAGATCGCGAAGAGTTAATGACGTTCTACTCGTTCCCTGCCAAGCACTGGATGAGCATACGTACTACGAATCCAATTGAATCAACATTCGCGACTATCCGACACCGTACCAAACGATGCAAGGGATGTCTTAGCCGTGATGGCATGTTAAGTATGATGTTCAAGCTGGGTCAGTGCGCAGAGAAAAAGTGGAACCGAATACGCGGGTTCGCCTATCTAGCAAAAGTGATTCAAGGGGTTCCATTTAAAGATGGAATAGTGAAGTGGACCCCATGATTAGGACAGGTTGAAGGCCAAAATAAGGAGTTATTTTCTGTTTTATAATTGTTCAAAACGAGGAACAGAAAATGAGTAAAAAGCGTAGAAACCATGCCCCACAATTCAAAGCCAAAGTTGCTCTTGCAGCAATCAAAGGTGATGAAACATTAAGCAATCTTGCTAGTCGTTATGACATCAATGCAAATCTTATCGTCAAGTGGAAGAAACAATTGCTCGATAGCTCAGCTGAAGTCTTTGCATCAGGCACAGGCTTATCTCCAAACCGAGAATCAGAGATTAAATCATTACAGGCAAAGATCGGTGAAATCACCATGGAAAACGATTTTTTATCAAAAGCACTCGGTCGTTAAACAGACCTGAGCGCAAAACTATGATTAATAAAAGCAATAAACTATCGTTAGTTCGTCAGTGTAAATTGTTGAAGATTCATCGTTCCCATGTTTATTACAAAACCTCACCTGCTAATGAGGATGACTTGGAACTGATGCATCTGATTGATCGCATTCACCTCAATCGGCCCTTTCTTGGCAGTAGACGCATTCGTGATGTGTTGCAAGATGTAGGCCACCGAGTTGACCGTAAACATGTGCGACGCTTAATGCGTAAGATGGGCATTAAAGCCATCTATCCTAGGCCTAACACCAGCAAGAAGAAGGCGGGGCACAAGATTTATCCTTATCTGCTAGGTGGGTTGGCCATCAATCAACCCAATCAAGCTTGGTGTACCGATATAACTTATATCCCGATGCCTAAGGGCTTTGCTTATCTTACCGTTGTGATGGATTGGTATTCTCGTAAAGTGCTGTCATGGCGGCTTAGCAACAGCATGGATAGCGCATTCTGCGTAGATGCTTTGGAAGAGGCACTGCATTACTACGGCAAGCCTGATATCTTTAACAGCGATCAAGGTGCGCAATTTACCAGTGAGGCGTTTACCGGTGTACTCAAAGACAATGGTATTCGCATCAGCATGGATGGCAAAGGTGCTTGGCGTGACAATGTATTTGTTGAGCGCTTATGGCGCAGCGTGAAATATGAGGAAGTCTATTTGCAAGCCTACCAATCGATGAAAGAGGCAAAAGACGGCATTGGCTCCTGGATAAACTATTACAACCAAGAGCGTAAACATCAAACATTGGGCATGGTCCCTGACATGATGTATGATCCATGTCGCGGCCTGAAATTGGCTGCTTAATCAGCTGAAAATAACTCCTAAGCCATCTGTCCTAAAAAGCGGGTCCACTTCTTAGAGCAAACTAATGACTACTCAGATCAAACCGAGGCCGCTTGAAGAAAATGCCTCATACACCAGATTCGGGCATAACTCTAGATAAATCAGTTAAACGCGGAAAAGACATGTAAGCAATTGGAGTGCATAGTGAAATCAAAAAAGTCGCGGTCACCTTATTGGTGATAAGGTTTTTTTGATTTTGCTAGGTGCATCAAGAGCTTGCATGGACTTTCGTGTTTTAACTGATTTATCTAGGTTCAGGCACATTGTTTTCTAGCCACTGCGCCAAGTGAGCATGCTTTTCCTGGTACTGGCTCACAAGGACTTTTAGATTAACCTGAGCAGCTGCCATATTGGGTGCATTCCAAACACTACGCAGCTCACCACCAATGCGCTGCTTGATCTTGTGATTGGGGGCATGATGCATTGCATTCTGCGCCAGATGAAACTGGCAACGCTGCCAAGGTATACCTGGGAACACTGCCTTTCTAGCGGCTTTTAAGCCACTGTGATCATCACTGACAATAAACTCAATACCATGTATGCCCCGGTCAACCAAGCCTTTGAGGAACTCTCGCCAGTTAACCTCGGCTTCATTAAGCGCCATTGCCGTTCCTAATACGCAACGCCGTCCACAAGGCAATACACCCACTGCACTCAACACCGCCATATCAATCACTTGGTGGCCCTCACGCACCTTTTCATAACGTGCATCAAGGATTAGGTAAGAGACTTTACCCAACGGACGATCACGCCAGACTTTTAACGCCTCATCCATGCTCTGGTTAGCCCGTGAGACCGGTGTAGAGGAGATGCTTTCAATACCCATGCTCTGCATGACTTTTTCGACTCGGCGCGTGCTAACGCCCGTCACGTACATTTCAGCAACGGTCAGCAGCATCGCACGTTGGCTGCGTAAGCCGCGTTCTAGCGATTGAGGGTAAAAAGGTTCATCAACGTGTTGAGCGGTCTTTGGGATACGCAGATTGAGCGTACCGGCTTGCGTATCGATACGCTTATCCTGGTAGCCATTGGCAAACCCTGGCCGGTCTTGACTATGCTCATAGTGTGATGCGCCTGGAAACGGCTCTCTTTCAATCTTCATCGCCTCATTGAGCAGTGCGGTGAGCACGGGGCGCATGGCATCGGGGCCTTCTGAGATGTGTGTTCCACTACTACGTCAAATACGTTATTGTTTGATTGGGTCATTTGGGTGTCTCCAGTATTTTAATTGCTTAAAACAGGGAACGCACAAATGGCTCAACTTACAAGACACCAAGATAGAAAATTTGAATAAATCAAAAATTCGAAAAAATTCCCCCTAGGGGGAAAAGGCCATACTGCTCTATCTAATATAAAAGTCCATACCTGAAGTTACAGTATCAGCTGGCAGCAAGGCGTTTCACTTGCACATAAGAGTAACCGCTGATGCGTGTGATATAACGCAGCACAAGACCCTTATCGGTTCGACCCAGTTTGCTGTATTTGAAACGCATTAAGGTGCGTTTGATGAAATCATAGCGATTGCGTTTACCGTCGATTGCCAGATCGATTTCATCAGTGCCTTGTAGCAACAAGCGTGCCTTATCAAGGGTATCTATATGGTCACTGCTGTCCCGTTAACTTTCACAGCAACGAAAATTGATTAGGGTTAAGGTTTGGGTGATGCATCGGGTCCCCTCGCAACAGTGCCATTAAATCACGTTTTTCAAACAAATTAAGCTGCAATACCCTCAATATTTGTTGCATCGTTTTGCCCGCCTTCGACTGCAATTTGATGAACATCAGTATTAGGTAAATACATAACGCAATCCATATTTGGGTCAATACTGCGTTCTTGCTGGTGCCGATAAATGACTTCACCTTTAAGTTCTGCTTGATCCACTTGAAGAATAATTCCACCTGCCATCTGGCTTTATAAATATCGGCGATAGTTTGAGCACTGAGCTTAAAGTGGTTGGTTAAAAACACATAATGCTTGCCTGTAGTGGCATCGCGATAACCAATACGGCGTAATCGAATCGAACACTCCTTTGCTGCTTTGACCCCCGTGAATTCAATCGTTTGATCACTGCTAAGTCCCGTTCCCTTGCGTACACTATGTCGCTTGATAAGGCGGTATGCAGCATTCTTCTTTAATCGTGTGACAAAGTATATTCCCTTGTCATTCAATTGCTTATACCAAGCATAGTCGTTGTATCCACGGTCAATAACTACAATGCTGCCTTTCGGGAAAGCTACTTTCCTGCCTGCAGTAACATCAGCACATTTACCCTCGGTGATATTAACAAACTCAGGTAAGTAACCATCATGATTCAGGCCTACATGCAGTTTGATTGCCCCTTTAGTTGATCGAAAGTCTGCCCATGGGAAAACCGATAAGCACAGATCAATGGTAGATGAGTCCAGCGAATACAGGGGATTCTTGAAACGAAAGTTATGCCCTGGCGTTTTGCTCTGACAGCGCTTGAGTAATTGTAGAGAATAGCGCTTCATAAAGGCTCGAAGGCTTGTTCTCATTGATGCGTGAAAGATTGGACCGCGTTAACACGGCACTACCAGGATGATACAAGCGGTGTGATTGAGCGCTGACATTATCAACAATATCACGCAAGCTATGACGGCCAGTCAATTGAGCTATAGTCAGGCTCACGAACTGTGACCAACGAGACGCTCTGCGGAATGAACGCCCCGAATGATGTTGAATTGCGAGTGCCTCGAATTCATGTCTCGGAACAATTTTGAGTATTTGATTTAGAACGGTATTACAATGTGACATGGTCTGATTTTCCTATTTGATTCAACGGTTTATCGCTAAACGTATTTTATCAAATTGAGAGAAAATCAGGCCTGTTTCTTTAGTGTTAACGGGACAGCAGTGCTATATGGTGGTCATTCATAATGGTATTCATTCGCCATCATGAACAGAAATTAGATTAGTTCGGTATCATTTCCGATTAGAATCAGTCCCTTCGCTCAGTATCATTTCATGTTGGACAAGACTGTGACCATATTTCGCCATTGGTAATGATTTCGCACGAGGCAGGGTCGACAACACCGTGGATATGCTGCCAATAAGCAGGCGGCTTATAACCGTCATTGCGCGTTCGAGCGTGAATGCATAATTCGTCAGTGCCAGCTTCAATAACGTTGTTTGTGATCTCGGGTAAAGATTCAGCATCGTTAAATCCTAAGCGAATTTTTGCTGAAACAATAATACTAGCATCCAGTTGGTCACGCACAGACTTAACAATATCACCAATTAATTTCGGCTGGGTTAATAAAGTGGACCCCCCGCCGTGGCGATTAACTGTTTTTGCGGGGCAGCCAAAGTTTAGGTCGATGCCCAGTGCACCTAAGCGCACAGCTTGAACAGCATGAGCACCTAGCTTTTTTGGGTCGCTGCCTAGCAATTGCACATGCACGGGAACCCCTACCATAGTGCGACCCCCAGTTTTTAGTTCGGGGCAATAACGATAAAAAGTTTTATCCGGAAGTGGAAATTGAGCCACGCGTACAAACTCCGTCACGCAACGGTGATAGCCGCCGATCTGCGTTAAAATCTTACGCATATTGTAATCTACAACGCCTTGCATTGGTGCTAAATAGAGCTTCATGGGTTTATTTGTAAACGCTTAGAAATTGATGCAGGGTAAAATATCGGATTGTGGCCACCGCTGAAAGTTATCATGAATTATACCAAACACGCGCAACGAACATGAGACATGCAGTCGCCGCTATGTTGGTAGTGAATGACGAAATATTCGTGGTTAAGCGCCAATCATATCTGTCTGCGTTCCCAGGGTATTATGCTTTTCCGGGAGGGAAAATTGACCAAGAGGATGAGCAAAGCGGTGCAAACCTAGCTACAGAACTTGATCCTGTGCATGTTAACGCCTTATGTAGAGAGTTGCTGGAAGAGCTTAGCTTTGATATTAATGAAGCTAATAAGTTAAACGTTCTACAAGGCTTTGTGCATTTTGGAACTGCGACAACTCCAGTAACCGAGGTGGTTCGTTATGCGGTGCACCACTATAAAATCTTGCTTAAAGCCAAGCCAGTCTTCACTTTGGATTGCAATGAACTCGAAAGTGGTGAATGGGTTAAATTTGCGGATTTTTATCAACGATATTTGTGTGGTGAAGTGTTGTTGGTAACCCCAATGCTTCGCTCCATAATTGCGTTAGCACAAAACCCCTCTACACCACATTTGAGTGATTTTTCCGATGACCCGGATAGCCGAGCTTTAGACTTTTATCCATTTCTGCACGATATTTACTACGCCGCGATACCATCGAATACGTTGCCGCCAGCATACGCTACCAATGCTTTATTGATGGGCGATAAGGATAATCGTAAGGTGTTGGTAGACCCATCACCAAAATCTGTAGCGGTGCTCACTGAACTTAATGAAGTGCTAAATTCGCATCATATCGATGCGATCTTGTTAAGCCACCATCACGGTGACCATCATCAGTTTTCGATGGATATTGCGCGTGGGCAAGATATACCGATATTATGCACGGAGCTAACCGTACAGCACCTGCATCAAACTTTAGGAGCAGCTTACACCGAAGGAGTGGCAATAGAGTTAATTAATGAAGGAACCGTAATTACTCGGTGGAAGGGAAATGCGATTCGAGTCTATGCCTTGCCCGGACATGATGAAGGTATGGTGGGTTTGGCACCGGATAACATGGCGTGGTTTTTCGTCGCTGATTTAGCCCAGAGCTATGGCTCGATTTTTATCCCCGAAGATGAAGGTAATTTAAGCCACTACATGCAGTCGCTGCAGCGGGTGATAGATCTAAATCCGGCAGTGGTGTTGCCTTCTCATGGTATAGCTGAGGGCGGTGTGCATATGTTACAAAGAACGCTAGATCATCGTATGGATAGAGAAAACCAAATACGCGCACTACTAAAGGACGGTGTACGTGAGGAACAACTATACAATTGGATTTATCCAGCGCTGGCGCCCAAACTAAAGCCGCTAGCGATGCAGAGTCTCAAGCAACATCTCACGAAATTAGCCGCAGAGGAAGGCGAGTATTAAGCTGAAACTTGTCTAGAAACCATCATCACACACGATACTGTAACTTCAGGTATGGCCTTTTCCCCCTAGGGGGAATTTTTTCGAATTTTTGATTTATTCAAATTTTCTATCTTGGTGTCTTGTAAGTTGAACCATTTGTGCGTTCCCTGTTTTAAGCAATTAAAATACTGGAGACACCCAAATGACCCAATCAAACAATAACGTATTTGACGTAATAGTGGAACACACATCTCAGAAGGCCCCGATGCCATGCGCCCCGTGCTCACCGCACTGCTCAATGAGGCGATGAAGATTGAAAGAGAGCCGTTTCCAGGCGCATCACACTATGAGCATAGTCAAGACCGGCCAGGGTTTGCCCATGGCTACCAGGATAAGCGTATCGATACGCAAGCCGGTACGCTCAATCTGCGTATCCCAAAGACCGCTCAACACGTTGATGAAGCTTTTTACCCTCAATCGCTAGAACGCGGCTTACGCAGCCAACGTGCGATGATGCTGACCGTTGCTGAAATGTACGTGACGGGCGTTAGCACGCGCCGAGTCGAAAAAGTCATGCAGAGCATGGGTATTGAAAGCATCTCCTCTACACCGGTCTCACGGGCTAACCAGAGCATGGATGAGGCGTTAAAAGTCTGGCGTGATCGTCCGTTGGGTAAAGTCTCTTACCTAATCCTTGATGCGCGTTATGAAAAGGTGCGTGAGGGCCACCAAGTGATTGATATGGCGGTGTTGAGTGCGGTGGGTGTATTGCCTTGTGGACGGCGTTGCGTATTAGGAACGGCAATGGCGCTTAATGAAGCCGAGGTTAACTGGCGAGCGTTCCTCAAAGGCTTGGCTGACCGGGGCATACATGGTATTGAGTTTATTGTCAGTGATGATCACCGTGGCTTAAAAGCCGCTAGAAAGGCAGTGTTCCCAGGTATACCTTGGCAGCGTTGCCAGTTTCATCTGGCGCAGAATGCAATGCATCATGCCCCCAATCACAAGATCAAGCAGCGCATTGGTGGTGAGCTGCGTAGTGTTTGGAATGCACCCAATAGGGCAGCTGCTCAGGTTAATCTAAAAGTCCTTGTGAGCCAGTACCAGGAAAAGCATGCTCACTGGGCGCAGTGGCTAGAAAACAATGTGCCTGAACCTAGATAAATCAGTTAAAACACGAAAGTCCATGCAAGCTCTTGATGCACCTAGCAAAATCAAAAAAAACCTTATCACCAATAAGGTGACCGCGACTTTTTTGATTTCACTATGTACTTCAATTGCTTACATGTCTTTTCCGCGTTTAACTGATTTATCTAGGCTGAAGGGTTAAATGTGCTTGCCTTGCCAGATAGACACCAAAAGAAAATGCGAACCTCCAACCGCATTGAACGGACGGTTCAACAAGAACTTAAGCGGCGAACCCGCTTGGTCAGAGTCTTTCCTAACCGAGAGGCTTGGTTACGATTAGTCAGTGCCATTCTGATTGAAATTGACGACGAATGGGCTAATGCTAATCATCGATATATCGTGTGGAACGACAATGAGTCAACTTGCTAGACAAAAAGTCCATACCCAATGTTGCGTAATCAAATATAGCTCTTTATATTTAGACGGGCATAGTGTAATATTTGTTGTAAAATAAGGAAAGGAAAATTTGGCGAGTATGAAAAAAACAATCGAAAACATGAAAGATAGCGGGTCAGATGTAAAGCAATCAGACACTGAAAAAATTAGCAGGCGGAGGTCGATAGCCAGTATCGCTGTGTTAGGTGGGGCGGAGTGGAGTAAACCTATTATCTCCAGCGTAATTCTCCCCGCGCATGCACAATCGAGCGTTACAACGACCGCTGCCCCAGCTACAACGACCGCTGCGCCTGCAACGACCGCTGCGCCTGCAACGACCGCTGCGCCTACAACGACCGCTGCGCCTGCAACGACCGCGGTGCCTGCAACGACCGCGGTGCCTGCAACGACCGCGGTGCCTACAACGACCGCGGTGCCTACAACGACCGCGGCACCTACAACGACCGCTGCGCCTACAACGACCGCTGCGCCTACAACGACCGCGGTGCCTACAACGACCGCGGTGCCTACAACGACTGCGGCGCCTACAACGACTGCGGCGCCTACAACGACCGCTACGCCTACAACGACTGCTGCGCCTACAACGACCGCGGTGCCTACAACGACTGCTGCGCCTACAACGACCGCGGTGCCTACAACGACTGCGGCGCCTACAACGACCGCGGTGCCTACAACGACTGCGGCGCCTACAACGACTGCGGCGCCTACAACGACCGCGGTGCCTACAACGACCGCGGCGCCTACAACGACCGCGGCGCCTACAACGACCGCGGCGCCTACAACGACCGCGGCGCCTACAACGACCGCGGCGCCTACAACGACCGCGGCGCCTACAACGACTGCGGCGCCTACAACGACTGCTGCGCCTACAACGACCGCTGCGCCTACAACGACCGCGGTGCCTACAACGACCGCTGCGCCTACAACGACCGCTGCACCTACAACGACCGCTGCGCCTACAACGACCGCTGCGCCTACAACGTGCCCCCCTGGTATTGAAGGTGAACCAGGTATCAAAGGTACTATAGGTGATACAGGCGCAAAAGGCGCAAAAGGCGCAAAAGGCATCAAGGGTATACCTGGTGACCTAGGTGGGACAGGTCAGCCAGGTGGGGAAGGTGGGCCAGGTAAGGAAGGTAAGGAAGGTGAGCCAGGTGAGCCAGGTAATCCAGGTGGGCCAGGCAAACTGGGAACCCGGCCAGAAGGATTTCGTAATTGCCCCCCCGGTGACCGAGGTGACCAAGGTCCCAGTGGTGATCCAGGTGCAAGGGGTGCAAAGGGTGACAGGGGTGACAAGGGTGAGGTAGGTAACCCGGACCCGGATTGAGTGAATCAGCTGCCGCAGTTTAACCAGATGTTCTGCTCGACTTTTAAGCCCAGTACATCTGAAACCTACGGTTGAGACGTGAAAACCGTATACAATGGATGAGTTATCAATACAAAGTCAATGTGGGTAATCAGACACTACACGCCCGTGTATGCAGCCATTTAGCTGGACTAAAGATGCCTGCTAACAGGATGAAAAATTGCTTGTTATATTATTTTGACACGGGGGATCAGTGAGCGATGCTACTGCTCTTAAATCAATATTCACCATGGGTTATAGAGTCTATTCCAATACAGGAATGATACCGAGAAGCTGATTGTCATTTCTGTTCAAAGATGTTTTTAAAGAGTTTAGTTTTTTCCTCATTGAGTTGTTTTGCTGCCTCATTATCAGTCATCTGATAAACGATATCGTCAAGCATTGTAAACGAGATGTGAGTTTTAAGATATGACTGTGCATTGGTCAACGATTTGAGTTTTTCATAAGGCGTCATCATGTTTCGATATGGATAGGTTTTGACTTGTTTTCCTTTGTTGTTAGTGCTGATCTGTGGGAAGAAACAAGGTCGGTGATAATTCAAATAAGGGTTAAGAAAGTCGGTGGCAAATTGATTAATCTCAGGCGCATATTTTTGCGGGATATGCATGAAGCCAAGATGCTTGCGCACGATGGCCCCATTGTTGCACTCAACTAAGGCATGGTCGTTACGGTGTCTAGCCCTGGATTGGGTCAACTCGATTAATAGCTTATTCAACAATCGCACCACCGCTTGGTTAATGTATTCACTGCCATTGGTGTGTAACGGAATATCTGGTCGATCTAGCACCAACAGTCATTCTGCTTTATTCGCATGGATTCGTTTGAGCGTCTGATTTAACCTAGATAAATCAGTTAAAACACGAAAGTCCATGCAAGCTCTTGATGCACCTAGCAAAATCAAAAAAAACCTTATCACCAATAAGGTGACCGCGACTTTTTTGATTTCACTATGCACTTCAATTGCTTACATGTCTTTTCCGCGTTTAACTGATTTATCTAGGTTTAATGTTTGGTAGCATGTCTGTTGAGTGAAGATTTCATCGAAACGCTGCTCAAGTATTTTACGTTGGTTCTCGCAAGGCGGGGTTTTATACTCTTTTAACGCCCGATAAAAGCACCAGACTTGGTCGCGTATTTTAGCCATGCCCTGCCGGTGTCCCTCGTTCAGCGGTATCAACTTATGGATTAAGCGCTCGGTGTGTATCCAGCACAAGGCATGAGCCAAAATGTTAAATTGCCCTGCATCATCACTGACGACAACGATGTCATCACACAGACCATGATGCAAAATACTACCAAGTAATGCCCCTTCGGTGGTGATACGTCGGTGACGTGCCTTAATGATCAACAGGCTATCGAGCATTTCAAGCCAGTCATCCTCGTTGGCAATACGGCGTTCCCGGTGCTCAGTTACAGCGGCTAAGGCTTGCTTTGGCAATCCATGTTGTTGCCTATAATTCAACGCACTTTGACTCAAACGATAATCCGTATTGCCAGCCCTTAATAGCGGTAGGAAGTTAATTCGACTTTTTGATTGAGTACTTTTAAACCACGCAAACAAGTCATTACCAATGTGCGTTACATCGCCATTTTTGCCCTGATGGCGAGCACCACTATCGTCCACGGTCACGTAAGACGATGCGCTCAGAGCAACGCTTAGTAACGCCTCTTTCTCAGCATGAAAGGGCTCTTTAGCGCGGATCAGTATTGGGTTAATTTGTCCCGAAGAAATATCAATTCCCCCCTCTCGCAACTGTTCCAACAAGAGTGGTTGCGTGGTTTGACAATGATGATATTGATAGAGAATATAACTGACCAGACGAGGCCCATAATGTCGCCCTGCCACGGATGTCGGTCACTGGCCTTTGAGCTTTTTATTGTCTGGCGTTACCCAATGCGCTAAACGATAGCGGGTGGTATGAACCTTGATAAGCAAATCTTGCACTACAAAATCCCGATAGCCTTTAAAGCGAGAACCTTCGGGCACGGACTTCGCTGGTTCAATAACCCGATTTAGGTCAATTGACAGCCTTGGTGTTTTCTTTGCCTTGTTCGACCCAGCTCGCTGCTTAGGTTTGTCGCTAGAAGATGAACGTTTTGGCTCTGTTTTCTTATCCATATTACCGCCCTTAACAGTAGGCCGCCTCTTCTGCCCCTTAAGGATATTGATTTCATCTTTAAGCAATGCTATTTCTTCGTCCTGTTGTTGAACTCGCACCAACAGCTGCTCCACTAGCACCCGCAACATTTTTACTGCGGGGGTTTGTTCTTGTTCAGGAATGTCGGGAATAGAGGGTAGCTTACTCAAGGTCTTAAACGTCCGTTAACTGGATAGACCTTAGTGTACCATCGGTTTTGAAAGTCCAATTTTGCCTTCTGAACTGCGCCACAACGAACGTTAAGAAGACACCCCTGAACGTCCTTAAGCGATCTTTGTTATTAGCGTAAAGGTGCCTACAACCACCCTGGAACTCAACCTAAATCGAGTCACTCGGCCACGTTGAATTACCTTCCTTTTAGCGTAAAACCCGGTCAAGAAATATTTTGTTTTATTTTACCTGCCACGGGTTATTGAGAAGTTACCTACTAGACACGATACGTTAAATCCATACTGCAACGGATTCGACCTGCGTTGATGATGCGTATAGATTCCGCAATGGGAACAGAAATAATGCTTTGCTGTCATTGTATTAAATTGATACAGCTTTAAGCTGTCTTTCCCTTGAAGAATTTCTATACCTGACAATGGTACCGAAGCAACAATGGCACCTCGTCTACGGCACATTGAACAATCGCAGCGGCGAACATCAACTAGACCATCTGGCAAACTTAATTCGAGTACAACAGTGCCACAGTGGCATTGCGCCCTATGCTTCGGCTCTATCTTTTCACCATATACTTCTTTTAGACGAATCATCAAATTTCTCGCTGTATTGAATGGCTTTTATTGTCAACGAGTGACTGAATTCACCGCATTCTACCGCCAAAGCGAGTTTTTATCGAACCCTCATCTAGGCTAAAACACTAAATCATCAATCTAAATCTAATCCTGAACACAATCCAACAAACCATCAAACCACCCCCAATTGGATTGCGCCAATTTATTCACTACCAAATAAGCATTGCGGGAGAACTCGGGCGCGCCCTCGACCAAATGTAAATCACCTTTCGCCAATTCTGCCTGAATGAGGTGAATAGGCAAATAACCTGAGCCACCCTGTTTGAGCAGTAACTCTTTGGCCCAAACAGACGAACTGATTGTTTTAAGCGGCGAATCACCGTCCGGGTAGGCGGCGGCGTGGTCTTTACGAAATGTTTCACCCCCATCTACGTAGACGTAATCTGGGTCCCAGCGCATCAGCGATCGTTTAACCTTGGAAACTAATACGCGACGCTCAGTGAATAACAAATGCTCTCGGCGGTCATCATTTAGCACGGGCGAGTAATACAGCGCGGCGTCTATCAACCCGCTGGTCAGCCATCGCTCCAACTCCTTGTGATCAGCTGACCAAGCTGAAACAGCTATTTCTTCTAACTCACTTACTCGCTGTACTAAACTATCACCATAAACAGGCCATAAATCCGGATGGCAGCCGAAGTTAAACACCGAACTAACAGAAGGAGAAAGTGCCGTTTCTTGTTGAGCCTGACGCCTGACGCCTGACGCCAGACGTCAACCATCAATTGTGCGTAACGGTGAAAGCGAAAACCCGCTGAAGTAAATTCAGCGCCCGATTTTTACGATGAAACAGTACTTGGCCCATTTCTTCTTCTAAGGCATTTAATCTTGCGGTTACCGTGGACTGTGTAACATTGAGATGCCTGTGCCACTCTATTGAGCTGCCCTGTTTCTGCGATCGCTAAAAATGTTTTGACAGAGGATAAATTCATTGCTCAAAAATATTCAACATTATCGAACATAATGAGCAATATTATTCGTTTGTCAACTTTTATTAAGTGCTGCAAACTAAGCGTCTCAACGTAACTAGTAAACCCCATGTTATTCAGCATCCAGCTATCTGCTTATTACCCTGATCGTCATTATGGCGGTGATCGTGTCTACCAAGATATGCTCGAACAAGCCGTATTAGCAGACAAACTAGGTTACGACGCCGTTTCAATTACTGAGCACCATCTCATCAATATACTGATGATGCCTGCGCCGTTGCAGTTTGCAGTCAAAATTGCTAGTGAGACTAAACGGGTTAAAATCATTACTAGTGTGGCGGTGTTGCCGATTCATGATATGCGGGTGTACGCTGGCGAAGTGGTGTGCGCTGATATATTTACTGATCACCGTCTAATGTTGGGAGTTGGCCGCGGCGCTTTTGGATTTGAGATGGACCGGCTTGGCGTGCCCTTGGCAGATAGCCGCGAAAAATTTGATGAATCTTTAGAGGTATTGCAAGCATTGCTAAACGAAGAAGAAGTGTCTTGGGATGGTAAATATTATAAATTTGATTCGCTCACCATCATGCCAAGACCAGTTAAACCTCTACCCATTATGATGGGAGTTTTGGTGCCAGAAGCTATTTATCATTGCACTCGCCGTGGGTTTCATATCCAAACCACGCCTTTGTCTGGCAGCAATCAACATATGCTTGACCAAGTGGATGCTTTCAATCGCGGAAAACAAGAATTGGGCGGCGCGGGCAAACATTTAACCCTATCGCTTTCCCGTTTATGTTTTGTTTCTAACTCTACGTCTGACCGCAATAAGAAAATCCAAATGGCCCATGATTACTATGGCCGTTTTGATAATGTGTTCACTGGCCCAGGGATCGTTAAAAACGGGGTTATAAAGCCACTACCTAGAGAAATGACGCTTGATCAAACCGCAGAAAACTTAACCATCTGTACCACCAACGAAATGATTGATAAGCTCGGAATGTATAGTGATGCGGGAGTAAACAGATTTATCATGAATGTCAATTTCGGGGTAAGTCAAACAGAGACTCTAGAATCACTACAAATTTTTGCCGAAGAAGTCATGCCTCACTTTGCTAGCCTGTCACAAAAACAAAGCGCCGCTTAACATGTCTTCAGTAGAGTGTGCCTACACCGTAAGTGGCCAAGGCCCCGCCCTATATATGGTACATGGCATTGGCTCGCGAAAAACCACTTGGGATGGCTTAGTACCCGAACTAGAAAAGCATTTTACCTGCGTACGCTATGATTTGCGCGGCCACGGGGAAAGCCCGATTCCTGCAACCCCGTATAGCTTAGACCAACTCGTTGAAGACCTAGAAGCCCTGCGCGTTAAGCTAGGGCACGAGAAAATCCATGTTATCGGCCACTCTTTGGGCGGGATGATTGGCCCCGCTTATGCCAGAGCGCACCCTGAAAAAATGTTGAGCGTTGGCTTGCTCAGCACCGCAGCAGCTCGAACAAAAGACGACCGTGACAAACTACAGGCTGTATATCAAAACATGCTCAACAAAGGGGTAATGAAAGCATTAAGCACACTGGTGGCGAGGTGGTATACTGATGAGTTTGTTGAAGCACGGCCCGACCTCATTGAAGCGCGTTTACAGCAAGTGAAAGACACGCCAGAAAACGTCTTTCTTAGTGTGTTTGATATTTACGCCACCACTGAAATGGCGCCATGGTTACACGAAATAGATTGCCGGTGCTTGGTACTAACGGGCGAACTAGATGGTGGTTGCAACCCGCGTCTAAACGCGTTTATCCACTCGCAACTGCCTAAGTCAGAGTTGGTAATTCTAGACAACATCAAACACTCGATTTTGATAGAGGGCCCTGAACGAGTATTACCCCACTTAAAATCCTTTCTAATCGGCCAAAACTAATAACTTTGTTTACAAAACTTGCGTAAAATTAGGTATCCTTAAGAGTCCAAACCTTAAGGATTTAACACTTTCCACCGAATGAGCAAGCCCCCGGTTTCTGCCATTACAGCAGGTTTTATAGCTGTTTTAGTTGGTTATACCTCATCTGCTGCCATCGTATTTCAAGCGGCATCTAGCGCGGGCGCAAACCAAGCTCTTATTGCCTCTTGGATGTTTGCGTTAGGCATTGCCATGGGCGTCACCACTCTAGGTATATCGTTTTATTACAAAGCGCCTGTATTAACTGCATGGTCCACACCAGGCGCTGCGGTTCTAGCTACTTCGCTCAGTGGCTTTACTCTTGGGGAGGCTACTGGCGCATTTATTATTTCGGCATTGCTGATTACGCTGTTCGGTATCACCAAATGGTTTGAGAAGTTAATGGATAGAATCCCTTTTGGCATTGCGGCTGCTTTGTTAGCTGGGGTATTAGCTCGTTTCGGTCTTGATCTATTTACTTCGATGCAAAGTAGTTGGCAATTGGTGTTACCTATGTTTTTGGCTTATTTAGTGCTTAAACTGTTCGCCAAAATTTATGCAGTACCGTTGGTGTTCTTATTCGGCGTCCTGCTTGCGAGTTTATTGGGGCTTACAGATTTCAGCGCAGTGGTAACATCGCCCGCAAAACTCATTTGGACGACGCCTCAATTCACGCTCGCCAGTATCTTAAGCATTGGCATTCCCTTGTTTGTAGTAACCATGACTTCGCAAAATATCCCGGGAGTCGCTGTCCTCAGAAGCAATGGTTATAACACGCCTATCTCTCCCGTGATTACCGCTACTGGCGTTACCACTTTGGTGTTAGCCCCATTTGGAGGTTTTGCTGTTAACTATGCAGCCATTACAGCTGCAATTTGCGCTGGAGAAAGTTCGCACCCAGACAAAGCCAAGCGTTACTACGCCACCCTCACTGCGGGGGTGTTGTATTTGCTAACGGGTTTATTTGCCGCCACGTTCGCGAGTTTATTTTTTGCCTTCCCTAAAACCCTAGTATTGGCGATTGCTGGTATTGCTCTGCTACCCACTATTGCCAACAGCCTGCACCAAGCGACCGATCAACAGAGCTTAAGAGAGCCGGCTTTGATCACTTTTCTAGTGACTCTTTCTGGCATGGAACTGTCTTCTATTGGCTCTGCATTTTGGGGCGTAGTGCTCGGATTTCTGAGTAGTTTTATCTTGAACGCCCGAAGAAGCGACTAGTCGTGGGCCAAAGCGCAATAGACATTCTCAAACAAACTTACGGTTACGATAGCTTTCGTGACGAACAAGAAACGATCATTAACACCGTAGTCAACGGCAACGATGCTTTAGTGTTAATGCCCACTGGCGGCGGGAAATCACTATGCTATCAAATTCCTGCACTATTACGTGATGGCATGGGTGTTGTGGTGTCACCGCTGATTGCGCTTATGCAAGATCAAGTCTCAGCACTGCAACAACTAGGCATCAAGGCGGCTTTTTTAAATTCCACCTTAAGTGAAGTACAAAAGCGCGAAGTTGCAGCACAAATGCACGCTGGCGAGCTTGATATTCTTTACCTCGCACCAGAACGCATATCAAAAAGTGGCTCACTAGAATGGTTGGCTCAATTCCCTATTTCCGTTATCGCCATCGATGAGGCTCATTGTGTTTCGCAGTGGGGTCACGATTTTCGCCAAGACTATCTAACGCTTAATCGCTTCAAGCAGGCGTTTCCAACCGTGCCACGTGTCGCCTTGACCGCCACTGCGACGCCGCGATCTCGCGAAGATATCGTTCATAATCTTGAGCTGTCCAACCCAACGCGTTTTATTAGCAGTTTTGACCGCAGCAATATTCTTTATAGTGTTGCCTCGAAAACTGAGCCCAAGGCCCAACTTTTACAATTTTTAGAGCGGCATAAAAATGCTAGCGGCATTGTTTACTGTCTATCTCGAAAAAGCGTTAATAGCACGGCATTGTGGTTACGAGATAAAGGTTTAAAAGCCTTGCCTTATCACGCAGGCTTAGACGCAAAAACGCGCGCAAATCATCAAGCACGGTTTCTGCGTGAAGAGGCTGTAGTGATGGTTGCGACCGTCGCATTTGGTATGGGCATAGACAAACCCGACGTGCGCTTTGTGGCGCATTTAGATTTACCCAGCAGCATCGAAGCCTATTATCAAGAAACAGGCCGAGCTGGGCGCGATGGCTTGCCCGCTGAGGCATGGATGGTTTACGGCTTAAACGACGTGGTGCAGCGCAGCCAAATGGTGGCTAAATCCAATGCCGCTGAGCAACATAAAAACAATGAACGTGCAAAGCTCGATGCTTTATTAGGCTGGTGCGAAACCACGGATTGCCGCCGGCAATCGTTGCTGAGTTATTTTGGCGAAACCTTGGCCGCACCATGCGGCAACTGCGACACCTGCCAGAACTCACCGAAAACTTGGAACGCCACCACATCCGCACAAAAGCTACTATCATGCGTTTATCGATCAGGCCAACGTTTTGGTGCAGTGCATATTATCGATGTTTTGCAAGGCAAAGATACCGCCAAAATCCGCCAACATAAACATCAAGATTTAAGCACTTATGGCATAGGCAACGACTTGATTACCGCACAGTGGCGGTCAATTGTGCGTCAATTAATTGTGCGTGGTTTCTTGATCTCTGATGCTGAGAAATACAGTGCCCTGGTATTAACAGACACCTCACGCAGCTTATTAAAGGGCGATATTCAGGTGCACTTGCGCGAGGATGTAAAAGACCCAAAACCCACTAAAGTGAGCCGGTCTAAGATACGTATCAATAATGAAGACCGGGCCTTGTGGGACGCCCTGAGAACCTGCCGCAAGACATTGGCGGACGCGCATTCGATTGCACCATATATGGTATTTCACGATTCAACCCTACTAGAAATTCTGGAGGAGCAGCCAATTAGCGAAGCTGAATTCTTACAAATCAGCGGCGTTGGCGAAAGCAAGCTTGAGAAATTTGGCGAAGCGTTTATGGATGTGGTACGGGAGAATAGTTAAATAGAGGGTGGATTGCTATTTCTAAATGTGCCTACATACTCAGACTGAGTGAAAACTCTGAATTAAAAATGTTGGTGGGAATTAGTAGCTCCATGTCAGCTAGTATCCCTACTTAAGTGGGGCATCATTTGCATATTTTGATTTAATATCGGGCTGATATGCAGTGCTGTCCCAATAGCGTTTTGAAAGTTTGAGTTTTCACACAGCCTCTACTCGTTACAGTCATAGACCCATTTATTAAAATAGCGAGTCAGATAAGAAAAGTCGACATTCAAATAAGTTTAAATAATTAGGGTTCAGCTACACCAATAGAGCAGAGGTATCTCAGTCTAACGTAGCTTTACATTTTTCAAACGCAGTCTGGAAAAACCCCACTACCTCTTTCCCGAATTTATCGTGAAACTCTGCGCGATTAAATCCTTCGGTATCGTTTGCAATATCTGGATATCTAGCGGCTATTGACTCAGGAAAAGGAGAAATGAAAGAGTAGTGATGCGCACCTGCTATCATCTTTAGCTTTGGGGTAGGAAAGTCAGAGCGATTCTTTAAAATCTCTACTACACGAGTAACGTGATATTTGGAACTAAGTACATTTTCATTTTCCGGTCGATAGAAAAGAATATTTGTAGGCGGCATAGATTGAATTGCTGAATCGGGAAATGGTACCGCGACAGGGTCAGCAATAATTCCTGCACATATTCGCTGATCCGTTAAATTAGCGGGGAAGTCTGAATACTCATTGATATCGACAGTACCATCATAATTACAAAAAGGATCATCGTCCTTATGTAAGGCGCAGTGCTCTATAACATGAGACAAACTCGGTTTTGCCCCCAAAATGGCTAATGCCGTATAGCCTCCTAAGGAAAAGCCAAAAATACCAATCTTTTGTTTGTCGACGCTTTTGCCCCAAGTTTCATCGTTAATGAAAAATTCGAGTACGGACGTAATCTGTTTTGGGCGACCTTCCCAAACTATTCGCTTTCCTGCACCATTATAATTCTGGTAATTGTCTCTGGGATGCCTAGGTGCAGCGACAATATATCCAGCCTTTGCTAAAGCGATGGCAATGTCTCGATGCCCCAGATCAGATCCCCTTGTGCCGTGAGATATTACAACCAGCCCAAATTGACCTTTAGAAAGTGATGCGTCTTTTGTTCCTGGGAACTCGAATGGCCCTAATTCGACAATCTCGTTTTTCTGACCACTAGGATACCAAATTGAGACCAGCATACTGCCTCCCATTGGATCATCTATTGTTATACGGCTGAATCCAACTCGATACTGTAACTTTTCAAAGTGACGGCGATTGTTCTGGTAGGGTTTAGATCGGCGTAGATTGTATAGATGAGAAACCGAGATAGGTGCCAGGTTGGCATACTCAGTTTGCTCATAGACAATAGGGCGCGCTCACAGAGTTTCCTAGTGGCATGGCCTGATAACGTACCGTGGAGTTCATCCATATCTGCTAGAAGCTTAATGTCTTGATTGCTATAGCGTCTAGCAAAGCCCCTTGTGGCACGATGTCGCCACTGGATTCTACCGTGCTTGAGATAGCTGGCAGCCAGGCGTTTCACTTGCACATAAGAGTAACCGCTGATGCGTGTGATATAACGCAGCACAAGACCCTTATCGGCTCGACCCAGTTTGCTGTATTTGAAACGCATTAAGGTGCGTTTGATGAAATCATAGCGATTGCGTTTACCGTCGATTGCCAGATCGATTTCATCAGTGCCTTGTAGCAACAAGCGTGCCTTATCAAGGGTATCTATATGGTGGTCATTCATAATGGTATTCATTCACCATCATGAACAGAAATTAGATTAGTTCGGTATCATTTCCGATTAGAATCAGTCCCTTCGCTCAGTATCATTTCATGTTGGACAAGACTGGGTATCCAAGTGGCTGCCAGCTGCGATCGGAAGTAGGGTGCTATCCCTTCCAGCGCGGTGCGCAAATAAATTACCCATGTCATCAATTAACATCGTGCAACCCGCGTCAACACACCATTGGGTAAATAGATCACGGCCTTGCTTGTCCTCATCGGTCAACGCCAAGCGGCTAGACCCGCCTTGCCTACCCGGCCCAATTTCTGCCATCGCCATAATGCTATCCCATAGGCGTTGACCGTTAATTCTTACTGATTTCGTATTGGTCATTTTAATATTGTCTTTTTAACAATTTTGGCATAAAGCAACGATCGAGAGAAATAAAGTTTGCAAGTAGATAACAGTGAGCATAAATTCACATTTTAGGAGCTACCAACATAATTGCTCGCGATTCAAACCAATGTGAAAGCACCCTATGTTACAAGATATTCTCGACCCTAAGCACTACGCATCAGTCAAGCTACCCATTGGGGAGGCTAGCACCCTGCCTGCGTGGTGTTACACTGACGAACGCTTCCTGGCAGCTGAAATTGAATTGTTTAAACGTAGTTGGTGTAGTGCTGGCCGCATAGACCGAATTGCAAATTCTGGTAATTATGCGGCATTGAATATTGCCGGTGTCCCTATCTTTGTAGCGCGTGACATAGAGGGCGAGATCAATGTGTTTGCAAACAGTTGTACCCACCGCGGCACACGCTTATTAGAAGGTGCAGGTAGTTGCAAGGCCATCCGCTGCCCGTTTCACAGTTGGACATTCGATCTACAAGGAAAGTTGATCGGTGCACCGAACATGCAAGGCGCACTCGATTTTGACTCTGCTCAACATAACTTAACCCCGGTAAGATTTGGCGTACGTGACGGTTTTGTCTTCGTCAACATCGATAGCAAAGCGATGGAATTAGATGATTGGCTGGGTGATTTTTCTGAGGTACATGCACCGTGGAACCTCAGCGATTTAACCACCTCGCGTTATACCGCATTTGAGGTGAACTTCAATTGGAAGATCTTTATGGAGACTTTCAACGAGTACTATCACTTATCTACAGTACATCCCAGCTCGATAGATTATTTATATGATAAGCCCGACCCAGCAGATATCGTAATTGGTGAATACGCTACTCAATTTGGTTCTCACGAGGATACTGGTGGCCTTATTCTCGATGATGAAGACACCTTTCGTGGCTTTCCTGCAATAAAAAGTTTGCAAGGCCGCGAAACACACGGTACGCGCTACACTTGGGTTTACCCTGGGCTTACCTTCGCCGCCTCAACCGACAGCATGTGGATGTTTGAAGTGACGCCACTGACGCCTGATCGCACTTTGGTACGAATGAATATCGCCTTCCCAAACTCAACCCTTGTACGCGATGATTTCGAGCAACACGTTGGACATTATTACCAACGTTTTAAAGTGGCGTTAGAAGAAGATTTTAGCGTGCAAGAAAAACAACAAGCAGGCTATGCCTCACCATTGGCGAAACAAGGCAGATATTGCGAAGCGTTAGAGCCTAGTGTCGCTAATTTTGCCCATTGGTTAGTAAGCAACATTTAGTTATCATCCATGAAATTGGTCATCCTACATGGACCGCCAGCTAGCGGTAAGTTAACTATCGCCAATGAGCTGGCTCGGGTTTGGGGCTACCCTGTGATGCACAATCATTTAACCGTAGACTTAGCCCTAACTATCTATCCCGAATTCGGCACCCCCGATTTCTTTAACTTTGTTGATAGTATTCGCGCAATTTCTATCGGCAGAGCCTGCAAGAATCAACTTAGTGGTTTGATTGTAACCACCTGTTATACCCAGGCCGATGCGAAAAACGTAAGTGAGTGGACGAAGATAGTACAAGCACAGGGCGGTACGGTTCTACCAATTTATTTAGATGTGCCGAAAGATGTGTTGAAAAAGCGAGTGTGCGAACCTTCCCGAACGGGTACCAACAAAATTCAAACTATTGAACTGTTAGAAGAAGCACTCGCAGCCCAGCAGTTTG
This sequence comes from Candidatus Poriferihabitaceae bacterium, assembly GCA_965237485.1. Taxonomy (GTDB): domain Bacteria; phylum Pseudomonadota; class Gammaproteobacteria; order Arenicellales; family Poriferihabitantaceae; genus JAAELZ01. Next base: position 966,289 of record CBDEFQ010000009.1, read on the forward strand.
GACGAATTAATTCCGCTGACACGATATCAGTTTGTTCGGGCAACTTAACTATCCAGAAAAGTGTTAATGAGATACTCAAAACCCAACCTCAACACTAAGCGGATGGATACTGTAACTTCAGGTATGGACTTTTATATTAGATAGAGCAGTATGGCCTTTCCCCCCAGGGGGAATTTTTTCGGATTTTTGATTTATTCAAATTTTCTATCTTGGTGTCTTGTAAGTTGAGCCATTTGTGCGTTCCCTGTTTTAAGCAATTAAAATACTGGAGACACCCAAATGACCCAATCAAACAATAACGTATTTGACGTAGTAGTGGAACACACATCTCAGAAGGCCCCGATGCCATGCGCCCCGTGCTCACCGCACTGCTCAATGAGGCGATGAAGATTGAAAGAGAGCCGTTTCCAGGCGCATCACACTATGAGCATAGTCAAGACCGGCCAGGGTTTGCCCATGGCTACCAGGATAAGCGTATCGATACACAAGCCGGTACGCTCAATCTGCGTATCCCAAAGACCGCTCAACACGTTGATGAACCTTTTTACCCTCAATCGCTAGAACGCGGCTTACGCAGCCAACGTGCGATGATGCTGACCGTTGCTGAAATGTACGTGACGGGCGTTAGCACGCGCCGAGTCGAAAAAGTCATGCAGAGCATGGGTATTGAAAGCATCTCCTCTACACCGGTCTCACGGGCTAACCAGAGCATGGATGAGGCGTTAAAAGTCTGGCGTGATCGTCCGTTGGGTAAAGTCTCTTACCTAATCCTTGATGCGCGTTATGAAAAGGTGGGTGAGGGCCACCAAGTGATTGATATGGCGGTGTTGAGTGCGGTGGGTGTATTGCCTTGTGGACGGCGTTGCGTATTAGGAACGGCAATGGCACTTAATGAAGCCGAGGTTAACTGGCGAGCGTTCCTCAAAGGCTTGGTTGACCGGGGCATATATGGTATTGAGTTTATTGTCAGTGATGATCACCGTGGCTTAAAAGCCGCTAGAAAGGCAGTGTTCCCAGGTATACCTTGGCAGCGTTGCCAGTTTCATCTGGCGCAGAATGCAATGCATCATGCCCCCAATCACAAGATCAAGCAGCGCATTGGTGGTGAGCTGCGTAGTGTTTGGAATGCACCCAATATGGCAGCTATCTAAAAGTCCTTGTGAGCCAGTACCAGGAAAAGCATGCTCACTTGGCGCAGTGGCTAGAAAACAATGTGCCTGAAGGGTTAAATGTGTTTGCCTTGCCAGATAGACACCAAAAGAAAATGCGAAGCTCCAACCGCATTGAACGGACGGTTCAACAAGAACTTAAGCGGCGAACCCGCTTGGTCAGAGTCTTTCCTAACCGAGAGGCTTGGTTACGATTAGTCAGTGCCATTCTGATTGAAATTGACGACGAATGGGCTAATGCTAATCATCGATATATCGTGTGGAACGACAATGAGTCAACTTGCTAGACAAAAAGGCCCTACCCAATGTTGCGTAATCTCTAAACTCAGTAATAGTAAGGAATTTTATTCATGTGTCCATCATACAGGGTTTTATAGACACCGTTTCGGAAAAAATTCCTAAGCTAGTTTTATTTTCCCGACTTTGTTCTATTGTCATTTTTACAAATCATCTGACAGTTAGATTCGATGGTTTTACCACCTTCATGCCACGGTGTTATGTGGTCAGCCTCCATTTCTGATATTTCGAAATATTCTTTACAAATTGTACAAACTCCTTTTTGTTGTTCATAACCCTTTTGCTTAATAGCATCGGTAAAGGCACGAATAGATAGATATTTTTCGTTTCGAGTTAGTATGTATGGATAGATACCGCTCTTTTTCGTTACGTCATCGTCGAGTATGAGTTTAGCGGTTTCCTCTTCAATCGTTGTCGTGTCATATTGTTCATCTTTGAACTGATTGTATAAAGAACCCCAGTCCACGCCTTTCATGAATTTTCTCTTTTTAGTGAAAGTAGTGCCTACCCACGTAATGACAGATTGAAAATATATCCACAAGGCATTACCGTTTTGGTCGTGCTGGTGTTGTGCCATATAGTTCTCTATCTTGCCTTTTGAAATCCATTTTATAGCGGTTTCTAAATACTCTTGTCTTATCGGTGAACCGTTTAAATAATCACTTCCCATGCCATAGGCTGGACACCCGTTTTTACTAAAGTATCTCTTAACGTCTGAAACCCACGAACCAGAATAAACAGCATTTCGTAGTTCTTGGTCTGATAATTTTTCACCTGCAATATTGATTGTTCTAAACCACTCTAGTTTTTCGCTGTCTGCCCCCCCGCACAAATAAACCATTAGTTTGTAATTCAATATTTGGTCTTTCTCATCTTGTTGCAAGTTGTGAAAATACCTATCATTAAAGGCAAAATCACCCTCTACAAATTGACTAATTGAGATGGTTCGTTAGTTGTCCGTCAATAACTTCAAAGTTGCTATCGTCCCTTTCTGCCCAGTACATGACATTAAGCGGGAAGTCCTTTGTTATCGTATCAATTACAGCGTCTCGCTGTTTATCCTTGTAAATAAACTCTCTTTGATATGGTGGGCGTATATCTAATTTGCCACCATAACCAATAACGCCACTTTCTTGATTGTCTTCATAGCCCTCGGTTAATTCTCGGACGGTGATTTCTTTAAGTTGAATATCCATAACGTTTCTATGCTTGTGGCTCTTTATTTCGTATTAATATGCGAGCGTAGATTTCTCTATTATTGATAGTGAATCTTCTCCCATAGTATGGGTTATCTTCAACATATCTATCTATTCCGATAATTTCAAATTGTTCAGGGCTGTACTTATTGATGAATGTGATGGGAACTCCCATAACGCCAGTATAGTCAATAGGTATATCAGCGACTTTATTTACGTTGATTGCATCGTAATTATCGTACTTTTGATGCTCCTTTGACTCATACTTTTTATAAAGTGAGAGTGCAGCATAACTCATCGAGTATCTACATAATTTGTTAAAATTAGGCATGCAAAAACCATTCGCCACCCAACGAGATTTATTAGTATCAAGATCAGATTTGGATCATCCAATTCTGCATAGTCTTGATGATACAGAAGTGCTATTAGATTGGAGCGAAATAGAGACACTGCTTTCATCTATTTATGCTGGCACTACTGGCCGCCCTAGTTATCCATTACTTAGTTTGTTCCGCAGCTTGATGCTGGGAATTTGGTATGAACTGTCGGATAGGGAGTTAGCACAGTGCTTATTTAGAGATTTATTGTTTCGTAAGTTTTGCCGCTTTGAGTTAGGCGGCGATGTACCTGAAGCTTCGACCCTTGGGCGCTTTCGTAACCAGTTAATGGAGCACGAACTGTGGGATCGCTTGCTAGGTGAGATCAATCGTCAACTTGAAGCGAAGAACATTATTATGAGCAAGGGGCGCATCAACATTATAGATGCAACACCTATAGAAGCGGCTCGTTCTGGAAATGGTAACGGCAAAGATGGGACGCCTAAGCGAGACCCTGAAGCGAGCTGGCATGTCAAAAATGACAGCCGAGGTCGAAAGAAGTCTACCTATGGCTACTCAGTGCATACGGGAGTTGATGAGGATGGGTTTGTTCAGTGCCAGAATGTGACGCCAGGGCATGTTCATGACAGCCAACTGCGCGATGAATTGCTGTTGGGCGATGAGACTGCCCTATATGCTGATGCGGCGTATAGTTCTGAGGAGACGCGAGATAAACTGGAGCAACTTGGAATTGATGATCAGGTTCAACGCAAGGGCTATCGAGGTAATCCGTTGTCAGATGCAGACCGTACCCGTAATGCAGTTATTGCGGTAACGCGAGCAGGTGGCGAACGGCTCTTTGCGACTTACAAGCAGCATTATGGTTTAGCTCGCACTCGGTTCATGGGGCTAGCGAAGAACCAGACTGTTTACGGCCTAGCGGCGATGGCAGCGAATATCCGTAAAGGCGCTAAGTTCTTAAGCTTGTATGGCTTGCCTGATTGGCACTATGCTGGATAGTTGTGCCTTTAATATGGCTTAGGTGCTCGAATTGATAAAATAGTGACTAAATGATGATCGAATACGCGAAACTGGGCAAATATAGCTCAAAAAATGAGTGCTTCGAAAATATCAAACTAAAATCGTGAGTTACGCTGCGCTCTCATGTTAAATAAAAACCAACAAATTGCGATTTACATGGAAGCGAGCTTGGGCAGCGACTACGGGAAAATGGGCTATGGTGTTATGCGCTATATCGCAAACCCGGTCGCCTGTGTAATCGATTCCACACATACTGGAAAACTAGTTAAGGAAGTTTGTACCGTTCCTGCTGATATTCCCGTAGTAAGCAGCGTTGAAGAAGCGCATAAGTTGGGTGCCCAAGTGCTGGTATTAGGTACCGCTCCTTCCGGCGGCCGTATACCCGAAAGCTGGTATCCGCCGCTAGAGCAAGCTTTAAGTCTTGGGATGAGTCTTATAAACGGCCTGCATGATGAGCTGAGTGCGATCTTCGCTGATAAATTAAATAGCGGAAGTAATCAATGGATATGGGACACACGCAAACCCGCGTTCACACCGGACATTGCCACCGCTAAAGCCGCGCAGCTTAATAATAAACGCGTACTGCTTGTCGGCACCGATATGGCGATTGGCAAAATGACCGCCGGCTTGGAAATTTATGATTATGTGCGTAAGCACAACCCTAGTGCCGCTTTCATTGCTACAGGTCAAATTGGCATTACCGTTACCGGCGAAGGCATCCCGCTAGACGCATTTAAAGTAGACCATGCCTGCGGCGCGGTAGAAACTGCAGTAATGCAAGCTGCAAATAACGATTATATTTTTGTAGAAGGCCAAGGCTCACTGCTACACCCCGGAAGCAGCGCTACTTTGTCATTAATGCGTGGTAGTTGTGCCAATCGCTTGATTATGTGCCACCGTGGGGGTATGAATACCCTGCGCAAACCCGATCATATAAAAGTCCCACCAATGAGTGAGTTCATCGCACTGAACGAAGCGTTAGCGGGGGTGTGCGGTTCGCTAACCACGCCCAAAACAATTGGTATTGCCCTTAATAGTGTGATGTTAAGCGAAGAAGAAACGGTAGCAGAAATCGCCAGATTAGAAGATGAAACCGGTTTGCCTGTTGATGACGTAGTGCGTAATGGCGCGGGGAAACTAGGGGAAGCTTTACTGGCTTCCTAATTAGGATTCCCCATTGCAATCGGGTTTGTGAGTAAGTGGTTAAGCTAACTAAAAATCATTCGGACAAAATTTTATGAGCGGTGCTATATATTCATCACGGTCATTCGGGTTGGTAAGATTTACAAGATTTTAATTTCCCTTTTGTATAAGCAAGAACAAAGAATCCTGTTGGTAGGAAAAATATTAAATTAGGGGAACAGTAAACGAGAGAATCACACAATGATGAAAGAGCACTTGCACCGTCATGGACTTAGTTTCAGAGAACATTTTAGAAATAATTGGTCGTTAACAATCATGGCTTTGAAATCTGCTTTTTACACATTTGGTCATGGTCTAACACCTAGGGTCAGTGGTTTAAGGGCCTCGGAGTTGCACAATGAAATTTGGGTAGAGGGACGAAAAGCATCACTACAGGACAGTCTATTCCAATACAGGAATGATACCGAGAAGTTGATTGTCATTTCTGTTCAAAGATGTTTTTAAAGAGTTTAGTTTTTTCCTCATTGAGTTGTTTTGCTACCTCATTATCAGTCATCTGATAAACGATATCGTCAAGCATTGTAAACGAGATGTGAGTTTTAAGATATGACTGTGCATTGGTCAACGATTTGAGTTTTTCATAAGGCGTCATCATGTTTCGATATGGATAGGTTTTGACTTGTTTTCCTTTGTTGTTAGTGCTGATCTGTGGGAAGAAACAAGGTCGGTGATAATTCAAATAAGGGTTAAGAAAGTCGGTGGCAAATTGATTAATCTCAGGCGCATATTTTTGCGGGATATGCATGAAGCCAAGATGCTTGCGCACGATGGCCCCATTGTTGCACTCAACTAAGGCATGGTCGTTACGGTGTCTAGCCCTGGATTGGGTCAACTCGATTAATCCTAGATAAATCAGTTAAAACACGAAAGTCCATGCAAGCTCTTGATGCACCTAGCAAAATCAAAAAAAACCTTATCACCAATAAGGTGACCGCGACTTTTTTGATTTCACTATGCACTTCAATTGCTTACATGTCTTTTCCGCGTTTAACTGATTTATCTAGGTTAATAGCTTATTCAACAATCGCACCACCGATTGGTTAATGTATTCACTGCCATTATCGGCATGAAAGCCTTTAATCACAAAGGGGAACTGCTCTAGCATTTGAGTGAGAATAGGCATCAAGAATGGCTCTGATATTTTCTGTGTAGAAGACACGACTTCAAACGGGGTGATCTCATCAACGGCGTTGATATGATAGACCCCTTTAACCTTGTCCTTATCGCCCTGATGCACTGTATCTACACGGCTATAGCCAGGTTGACCTTCTGGCTGTGGCTTACGTCTTTGGCCGATAGAAGAAGGCTTGGAATGTGTCTTTTCAAAGTGACGGCGATTGTTCTGGTAGGGTTTAGATCGGCGTAGATTGTATAGATGAGAAACCGGGATAGGTGCCAGGTTGGCATACTCAGTTTGCTCATAGACAACCAAGGCGCGCTCACAGAGTTTCCTAGTGGCATGGCCTGATAACGTACCGTGGAGTTCATCCATATCTGCTAGAAGCTTAATGTCTTGATTGCTATAGCGTCTAGCAAAGCCCCTTGTGGCACGATGTCGCCACTGGATTCTACCGTGCTTGAGATAGCTGGCAGCCAGGCGTTTCACTTGCACATAAGAGTAACCGCTGATGCGTGTGATATAACGCAGCACAAGACCCTTATCGGCTCGACCCAGTTTGCTGTATTTGAAACGCATTAAGGTGCGTTTGATGAAATCATAGCGATTGCGTTTACCGTCGATTGCCAGATCGATTTCATCAGTACCTTGTAGCAACAAGCGTGCCTTATCAAGGGTACCTATATGGTGGTCATTCATAATGGTATTCATTCACCATCATGAACAGAAATTAGATTAGTTCGGTATCATTTCCGATTAGAATCAGTCCCTTCGCTCAGTATCATTTCATGTTGGACAAGACTGCTGATTGACAAACAGGGATTTCAGGGAGAAAATATCGGGGCTTCCGTGGCATAAAGCGAGTATAACAGCACAGGTCATTTCTTTCTTTAAAGGGGTCTGACCCCTTTTGATTGCATTATTGAATGCCCTGCTCGTTCAATTTTCGATAAGCATCACACCCACCCTGATCACCTCCGTCACATGCCAGGCCATATAGATGCTTTGCTTTGCTTTTGTCTTGCTTCACGCCTCTACCATTGGCGTATGAATTCCCTAAATTAAAGCACCCGCCCATGTACCCGCCGTCACAAGCGGTTTGGTATAAGTCGTTGGCTTTCTTATGATCTTGTTTAACGCCTCTACCATTGGCGTATAAAGCCCCCAAGTTATTGCACCCGCCCATGTTCCCGCTGTCACAAGCTTTTTGGTATAAGTCACTGGCTTTTTTGTAGTCCTGTTTGACGCCTTCGCCTTTGGTGTATGAAACCCCCAAGTTAAAGCACCCGCTCATGTTCCCGCCGTCACAAGCGGTTTGGTATAAGTCACTGGCTTTTTTGTAGTCCTGTTTGACGCCTTCGCCTTTGGTGTATGAATTCCCCAAGTTAAAGCACCCGTCCATGTCCCCGCCGTCACAAGCGGTTTGGTATAAGTCACTGGCTTTTTGGTAATCCTGTTTGACGCCTTCGCCTTTGGTGTATGAATTCCCCAAGTTAAAGCACCCGCCCATGTTCCCGCCGTCACAAGCGGTTTGGTATAAGTCACTGGCTTTTTTGTAGTCCTGTTTGACGCCTTCGCCTTCACTGTATGAATTCCCTAAATTAAAGCACCCGCCCATGTCCCCGCCGTCACAAGCGGTTTGGTATAAGTCGTTGGCTTTCTTATGATCTTGTTTAACGCCTCTACCATTGTCGTATAAAACCCCCAAGTTATTGCACCCGCCCATGTCCCCGCCGTCACAAGCGGTTTGGTATAAGTCGTTGGCTTTCTTATGATCTTGTTTAACGCCTCTACCATTGTCGTATAAAACCCCCAAGTTATTGCACCCGCCCATGTCCCCGCCGTCACAAGCGGTTTGGTATAAGTCGTTGGCTTTCTTATGATCTTGTTTAACGCCTCTACCATTGTCGTATAAAACCCCCAAGTTATTGCACCCGCCCATGTCCCCGCCGTCACAAGCGGTTTGGTATAAGTCGTTGGCTTTTTGATAGTCCTGTTTGACGCCGTAGCCGCTGTAATATGAATTCCCTAAATTAAAGCACCCGTCCATGTTCCCGCCGTTACAAGCGGTTTGGTATAAGTCACTGGCTTTTTTGTAGTCCTGTTTGACGCCTTCGCCTTCGTAATATGAATTCCCTAACAAAACGCAATCGGACATTTTACCGCCGTCACAATTTTTTTGCCTTTCCTCGATAGTGCTGGCTGAAGCAGCGAGCGTATTTATTGTAAAAGCACTTAATATGGATATTAGTATTCGTTGTACGAAAGATGTTTTTTTAACTTTAAGCATTTTTGTTCCAGGGTAGTAAATAGCACCATGAAGGTTCTTTGGGCGTAGTGATTTTATCTATTAAAGCCAGTGAAAGCCAGTGCATTTGCTTCGCGCTCTTCGGCCTTATGTAGTTGGTTTTTGAGAAGTATGTTTTCGCGTCTTAAGTGTAACCGACCAAGGCCTGTCCGCAAAGCAACAGATTAATCGCGATCGAATCGAGAACCAAAAGTATAACAGCAAAAGGGGTCAGACCCCTTTAAAAGAAATGACCTGTGCTGTTATACTCGCTTTATGCCACGGAAGCCCCGATATTTTCTCCCTGAAATCCCTGTTCATGTGACGCAGCGTGGATTGAATCGTGGTGCTGTTTTTATTGAAGATGATGACTTTCAGGCCTTTCTCGAATACTAAGTTAAAGCTAAAGAACAGCATAACTGTAAGAGACATGCTTATGCGTTGATGACTAATCATTATCATTTGCTAGTTACGCCACCAGATAGTTATAGCTTAAGCGCAATGATGCAGACAATGGGGCGGCATTTTGTACCTTTTATTCACAACAAATACGGCGGGAGTGGCTCTATCTGGGAGGGGCGGTTTAAAGCCAGTTTGGTGCAAGACGAAACCTATTTTTTAAACTGTATGCGTTATATCGAGATGAACCCTGTTTCTGCCAATATGGTAGCACTGCCAGAAGATTATACTTGGAGTAGTTTTAAACATAATGCACTGGGAGATGAGCCTTATTGGATAGATGAGCATACAGAATATCTGGCATTAGGCTCAACTTCTAAAGCACGTCAGGTTAGCTATCAAGAAATGTTCTCTGAATACCTTTCTAAAGCTGAAATATTTGGTATTGAGAGTGCATTGCAAACAGGAACACCGCTAGGCAACCAACGCTTTAACCTAGATAAATCAGCGTTTAAAACTGGACACCTGTCAGCGAGTAAAACTGAACAATTAAATACAATAATATTTCTTTATCATCAACTCAAGTGAAGCGTAGCGAAACTTGAGTTGATGAATCAATCCTGCTTTCTTGCGATGTTATTTTTTAGTGACAGTCTTGAGCTTTGCTTTAGCACTAGACTGCTTGAATCGATATGAGTCGTTACCCGTTTCAATCATTGAGCAATGATGAGTCACTCTGTCGAGCAAAGCCGTGGTCATTTTCTTGTCGCCAAATACCTGCACCCATTCACTGACATTAAGCTTGGTGGTAAACACGATGGAGGTTTTCTCGTATAGCTTGCTGATCAGGTGGAATAATAGTGCGCCACCCGATGCGGGGAAGGGTAAATATCCCAGCTCATCGAATATCACCGCATCTAACGGTTGCATAATTCGTGCTAGCCGCCCCTGCTTCTCATCCTGCTGTTCTTTGATCAGCAGATTAACCAGGTCCACCACATTGTAAAACCGAACCCGATGACCTGAATGAATGGCTTTAATGCCTAAGGCCGTAGCTATAATGGGTTTTGCCTGTTCCAGTGCCACCGACAAAGATGGGGTTATGGGTTCTGTCCATATAGTCAGCCTGAGACAAATCCTCGATGAGCGCGGGTTCAACTTCGCTCTGGGTAAAGTCAAATTGCTGTAAATCACGGTGATGAGGGAATTTAGCCACCTTCATTGGGTAGTTAAGCCGCCTCACTTCTCGGTCCGTTCGCTCGGCATCCATCAATTTAATTAACCCAGATTGCAACGTTACTTTAGAACGAGGCGAATCTATCAACTCAGGTAAGCATGGTGCCATACCGTGTAGTTTAAGGGCTTTAAGATCATCAACAAGTTCAAGCATGGCTCACCTCCGCGCACAGCGGGCCATAGCGGGTCACGTTCGCTGCCGAGGGGACAGCTAATACAGGCGCATTGGTAATTGTCATCACTTGGGCCGAATCAGGTTCCGTTAACCGATGCACCAAATTGGTAATGACTGATAGCTGAGTCGTATTGGCATCTAATGCCAGCTCACAGGCCACCGTGACTGTTTCCAAGCCATGCTGGTGAATCAATAGTAACAATGGTACAAACTCTCGGTCACCGCCATCACGTTTGAGGTACTGTTTTTTGAGTGTTAGCAGTGCCTTGGGTAAATCCCAATCAACAAACGGTGCGCCATTGCGTAATGCGCCAGGTTTAATCTCCAGTACGGGCAGATAATGCCAAGGATCAAAGATCATTTGATGACGACCGAAACAGCGAGCATGTGAAGTCACTTCCACATCGTCAACCACGACTTTAATCCTATCTGCATAGGCTCTAACAGAAACAGCTTGGCCAACATACCGACAGGGTACGGAGTATTAATGGCGGTCGTAGTGCACCACACAGGTTTTATGCACACGCGCCAAACGCTCATAATATCCATCAAAGGCTACCATCGCGGGACGTAAGCTCGGCTGCTCCTCGGCAAACACTTCATCAATTAGTCTTGATTTGTCAGTCGGGTGTGGGCGTTCACCAAGTCGAGCACAACGTTGCTCCAGCCATTGGTTTAATTCATCTAAATCAGCAAAGCGCACCCGTGGAACAAACAGCCTTTGGCGCATAACACCGACCTGGCGTTCAACCTGGCCTTTCTCCCAACCCGCTGCCGGTGTACAGGCAATCGGTTCAATCAGATAATCCTAGATAAATCAGTTAAACGCGGAAAAGACATGTAAGCAATTGAAGTGCATAGTGAAATCAAAAAAGTCGCGGTCACCTTATTGGTGATAAGGTTTTTTTTGATTTTGCTAGGTGCATCAAGAGCTTGCATGGGCTTTCGTGTTTTAACTGATTTATCTAGGATAATGATTCATCCGGCTTAGAAAGCGGCGATTAAACTCACGCCGCTTACCCTTAAACAATGCACTGACTATGGTCTTAGGGTGATCGTATATCATCTTCTGAGGTAAGCCCTCAAAGAAATCAAACGCCCGAATATGTGCATCAAACACCCTCTCCTGTGTTTCTCTGGGATAGGCCCTAAGATATGATTTACGCGAATGACATAAACGAAAGTGGGCTAGTTTGATCTTGACACCAAACCCACCCAGAATGACTTGTTCATGTGACCAATCAAACTGACAGGCTTCACCTGGTGCAAAAACCAATGGCACAAATGCTTGTTTAATACATGACCGCGAGTGATCCTTCCACGCTTTGACAAACCGTTGAACGCTGTCATAAGCCCCTCGATACCCTTGCAACTCAATCTCTTCATACAGTTGAACTGCATTACGTCTTTCTCGCACTGAGCGAGCTGCGTCCACTTCAAGCAAATTGATCAACTGAGGTTTGAACTTATCCAGCTTCGGACAGACTATTGGCACCGACCGCTGATATTCAGGTTCGCTTGGCGCGTTGTTTAAATATTTATAAATAGTGGTGCGTGATAAATTGAATTCACGCGACACCTCGCTTACTTTGCGACCTTCTACTAAACACAAACGTCGTATCTTGGTACATATAGGCATACAAATCACCTGACAGTTTCCTCGGATTAATGGCTCCGAGACAGTTAACAATAAAGGTGTTCAGTTTTGTACGCTGATCACCCACGAAACTGTTCATTTTTGCACGCTGTTCAACAGACTGCTTGAGCTATTACATACAAGCAAATAAAGCACTTGGATTTGCTCATATAAAAGTCTTATTATAGGCAAACACAAAAACAGCTTTTTACTTGCCGTTAATTCTCCTATCGCATCTAATTGAGCATATGCCGATATAGACATTCTCATCACATTGCGCTCCCACTCTTCGTCGACTTTCAATTCTGCAAGATAACTATAAACCTGCATAGTCCACATTTTCCATCCCTTGATTACATCATCCATTTTAACAGCATAAAACTTGATTCAAAAATACTAAATATTCTAATCCAAGATTGGATTAACTATACATTAGTGCTTACCCACACTTACTCTCCCCACAATTAAGGCAAGTCAAACACCCATCCATCATAATCGCGGCTTTAGTAGAGCATTTCATACATAGCGCTGAACCGGGAGGGAAATTGCCATCCTCATCTGTACCTGAAGCTTGCGCTTGCTTAGCCTTATATTCCTCACGCTTGGCGTCCACTAGCTTCTGCTGGTGTTCATCCAGATGTTCTTCTTTGATCATACCGATCATCTTCATGTGGGTTTCAATCGCATCACCGATTTCTGCCACTAGAGAAGGTACGAACTTGCCACCCTTTTTGAAGTAACCGCCCTTGGGGTCAAACACACTTTGCAATTCTTTGACTAAGAACGTGACATCACCGCCTTTTCTAAACACCGCCGAGATAATTAATGTGAGTGCTGAGATCCACTGATAGTGGTCCATATTTTTGGAATTGATGAAAATCTCAAACGGGCGACGCTTTTCATAGGGGGTGCCAGGGTTAAGCACCATGTCGTTGATGGTGACGTAAAACGCATGCTCGGAAACTGGCGTTTTGATTTTATAAGTGCTGCCCACCAACATATCTGGGCGTAGCACTTTTTCGTGCATTTGCACGATAGTGGCACCACCTTCGGGAATTACATTATCATCGATTTGTAACTGCTGCGCTGGTTCTGCCACCTGCATAGCGTCTTGCTCGTTGTCTTCTTTCACCTGATAGGAGACGATTTTCTTTTCTATTTTAACTGCCATTTCTTTTAGTGCGCTGAGTGCGCTTCTTTCATTATGCCGTAATTACTTAAGAGACCTCAGCATAACGTCGCGAGCGAAGCTAAGACAAGGCCCGATACAATAAGTATGGGAGGCGAAAAAGCGCTGTTTATAACTATAAATGAGCATTTTGAGCCACTTTTTAACGCCGTATTATCGAGCGCAGTAGTTATGCTGAGGTCTCCTTAAACCTAACTGACCGACTTTAAAAGCGGCCATAATACCCTTCTTTTAAGGCATCGTAGAGATTAGCCGCGGTGTGCATTTCGCCGTCATACTCAATCTCTTCGTTACCTTTCACCTCAATAGTTTCACCGTTTTCTAATGTGAACGTGTATTTGGTTTTTTCCAAGTCTTTTTCTTGCACCAACACCCCTTGGAAAACCTCTGGATTAAAACGGAAGGTAGTGCAACCCTTCAGGCCTTGTTTCCAAGCGTACATGTAGATGTCTTGAAAATCTTCAAACGGGAAATCGGTTGGTACATTTGCTGTTTTGCTGATAGAAGAATCCACCCATTTTTGCGCCGCCGCTTGCACGTCCACATGCTCACGCGGGGTGATGGTATCTGCGGACATAAAATAATCGGGTAGGGCCGAGTTACCTTCTGCGTCAAACGGAGTGGCATCTGGGTCAACATAGTGGCGGTAAGCCAATAACTCGTATGAGCTCACGTTTACCTTTTCTTTGGACTTTTTACCTTCGCGAATGACGTTACGGCTGTACTCGTGCGAGAACGATGGCTCGATTCCATTGCTCACATTATTCGCCAGCGACAAGCTAATCGTGCCGGTTGGTGCAATCGAAGTATGATGCGTGTAGCGGCAGCCTTTTTCGGCAATCTGATCACGCAGTGCCTGCGGGAACTTAGCCATATATTTACTATAGCGTGCCATTAGCACCGAGCCTTTGACTTTATCACCGACCTTATAACCGTCGTCAGCGAGTTCCGGGCGCTTTAACATCATCTGCGGGGTGATTTCATGGTCTAACATTAAGGCTGGCGCGCTGCCCTTTTCTTCGGCTAGTTCAACCCCTACGTCCCAGCCCACTTGGGCCATCACTTTGGCTATTTCTTCGGTAAACTCTAGTGACTGCTCACTACCGTACTTCATTTGCAGCATAGTCATAGCAGAGCCTAAGCCCAAAAAGCCCATGCCGTGACGGCGTTTGCTTTCCATTTCGTCGTGCTGTCGGCCTAGGGGTAAGCCGTTTATTTCAACTACATTATCAAGCATGCGGCTAAACACCGCTGTTACTTCACGATAAGCGTCCCAGTCAAACTGAGCCTCTTGCGTAAAAGGATCGGTTACGAACCTGGTCAAATTAATCGAGCCGAGCAAGCAAGAACCATAAGGCGGTAACGGTTGTTCGCCACAAGGGTTGGTGGCGCGAATATCTTCACAAAACCAATTATTGTTCATCTCATTGATGTGGTCTATCAAAATAAAACCGGGCTCTGCATACTCATAGGTGGAAGACATAATCACATTCCACATATTCTTGGCGGGTAAGGTTTTGTACACTCGACAAGCCACTTCGCCATGCTCATTGGTGATGTAGGGCTCTGGGTTAGTCCACCATTTCCAAACAATGCGCTCTTGTGGAGAATCTAGCTCATCTTGTGTAGCTGGGAACACCAAATCCCAGTCTTCACCCTTTTCGACCGCTCGCATAAAATCATCAGTGATCAAGCAGGATAAATTAAATTGGCGTAAACGTCCGTCCTCGCGCTTGACCTTCATGAAATCCATCACATCTGGATGAGTAATATCAAAAGTGCCCATTTGCGCACCGCGACGGCCACCGGCAGATGACACCGTAAAACACATGGCATCGAACACATCCATAAACGATAAAGGCCCCGAGGTATAAGCACCCGCACCACTAACAAATGCGCCTTTGGGCCGCAAAGTAGAAAATTCGTAACCAATTCCGCAACCCGCTTTGAGCGTTAAGCCCGCCTCATGCACTGAATGCAAGATGCCATCCATGGTGTCAGGTATAGTGCCAGAAACGGTGCAATTGATCGTGCTTGTCGCAGGCTTATGTTGTTGCGCTCCAGCATTAGAGATAATCCGTCCGGCCGGTATCGCACCGTTTTCAAGTGCCCATACAAATTTATCAAGCCACTCTTTACGCTTCTTGGGTGTGCATTCTACGTCCGCGAGTGCTTTGGCCACGCGCATGTATGTGTCGTCGATGTTCTTGTCTATATTTTCGCCTTCTTTGGTTTTCAGACGATACTTCTTGTCCCATATATCAACAGAGGCGCTCTGAAAGCCGATGGTCCGTTGCCCTTTTGCCACTACTTTTTGTGCTTGTTTAACCATTTTCTACTACTATTTCTCAATTTAGTTCGCAACGTACGGGCTATAAGCAAACCACTGCCGTTACGATTTATAGTCAATATTACTTGTCAACTTGTCAACTTGTCAACTTGTCAAAACGAGTAAGTTATCTGTCCTGATAATTAGCAAATAAACTGTCCGGATTTATCCTCCTCCCTTTTGGGAAGTGAGATGAGCCAGATAGTATTTCTAAATAAGGTAAAACATGATGAGATTTGAAGAAGCATATGAAGGTTATCAAGCTAAACGACTATCACCAGCGGATGCGGCCACAATACGGGGTGTTTGTGATCGAAGTTTTCGTAGGTACATTAATAAGTACGAAGAATCAGGATTGGATGGGCGGTTAGATCAGCGACTCAATCAGCCCTCACACAGGCGGGCACCCGTAGACGAAATGATCAAGCTACAAGACCTATACTCAACACGCTATCAAGGCTGGAATGTGCGCCACTTCCATACATGGTATCAACGCGAGCACCAAGGTAAGCGTAGCTACAGTTGGGTTAAGAATAAGCTACAAAGCGCAGACCTGGTGCGTAAATCTAAAACACGCGGCCCTCACCGCATTAAACGTCTACCTGGTGCCTTGCCAGGTAGGATGATTCACCAGGATGGCAGTACTCACCAATGGGTACCTGATGTGTCTTGGGACTTAATCGTCACCCTGGATGATGCCACCAATAAGCATTATTCCATGCGCTTTGTCGAAGAGGAAGGCACGCACAGCAGCTTGCTTGGGGTTAAAGATGTACTTAAGGTGAAGGGGCTATTCTGTTCGTTTTACTCTGACCGAGGCAGCCACTATTGGCATACGCCTGAGGCTGGCGGCAAGGTGGATAAGAATGGCCCAACTCAATTTGGGTTGGCGATGAAGAGATTAGGCATTGGCATGATAGCGGCTTATTCTCCTGAAGCCAGAGGCCGTTCCGAACGTGCGTTTGGCACACACCAAGGGCGATTACCGAACGAGCTTGCGTTGATGGGTATCACTGGCATGCAAGCGGCTAATAAATACCTTAGAGATCATTATATGCCCAGACACAATAAAGAATTCAGTCATCCAGCTAGAGAGCAAGGCAGCGCCTTTGTGCCGCTTGCGGGCATCGATCTTGACGATTATCTATGCGAACAGTACGAGCGTGTGGTGGGTAAAGACAACAGCGTACAGTTTGAGACGCTGTCTCTGCAGCTACCTAAAGATCAACACCGCTATCATTACGTCAAAGCTAAAGTAAAAGTATCGCGCCACCTTGATGGCTCATTGTCGATTGATCATGGTCCAAGGCGATTAGGCCGATACACAGCCGATGGAATACTGGTGCAACAAAAACAGATTAAGAGCAAAGTTGCGTAACCGGGCTTCGCAATTTGCCGCCGATGAATTCATTACGGGCTACGCCCTTCACTCATTCATCGGCAATAACTAAAGCGGACAGACTATGTGTTAATAATCCGGACAGTTCTATTTACTTCTAACATCAATTAGCGATTATTCCTTATTGGCTTTTAAGTCACTGTAAACGTCTGCAAAAGCTTAGAGAATTTCGCTAAAATGACGCTAAAAAATCGCAACTTCAACTAATATTTTTTATTTTATTTAATTAGGCCTAGTCAGAATTGGTTCAATAGATAATAATCAAGCTAACCCTATCACTTCAAATTGGTCTTTATTCATGAGCCAGCAAAGTTCTAACGGAAGCGCCGATCCCACTTTTTTAAATGGCACTAATGCCAATTACCTTGACCAGCTTTTTCTTCAATATCAGCAAGACCCGAACAGCGTAAGCGACCACTGGCAATCAGTATTTGCTGACTTACCAGACGGCTCGTCGGATGCGCAAGAACTCGACATCGCCCCGGGATCTGCCGAGTGGGTGAAAAGTGCATTTCATAAACAAGCGCAAGTTACTCAGCTTATCGATAACTATCGACGCTTAAGCCATCTTACCGCTGACATTGACCCTCTGAACAGTATGACGCGAGCCAATCCATCTGAATTGGCACTTGAAACCTACGGTTTGTCTGACCAAGACATGGATTCAGTATTTGACTCTGGCAACCTAGCTGAAGGCGGGCGCAAAACCTTGCGCGAGATCGTTAGGTACGCCAAGAAGATATATTCAGAATCAATTGGTTTTGAATATCGCTACATCACAGAGGTGGAGCAACGCGATTGGTTACGACAACATATTGAAACCCACCCGGTAAGGCCGGTGCGAGACGCAGCTGCTAGAAAAACCATTCTCGCCAAATTAACCGCCGCTGAAGTTATGGAGCAACACCTACATCGCAAATATGTAGGGCAGAAGCGTTTCTCCCTAGAGGGCGGTGATAGCCTCATACCGATGGTGTCTGATTTAATTCAGCAATGCGGAGAACGTGGTGTAAAAGAGATCGTCATTGGTATGGCACATCGCGGCCGCTTGAATGTATTGGTTAATATACTTGGAAAAGTGCCAGCGGATCTTTTTGCCGAGTTCGACGGCCAGTATCAGTTAGAGGACCTCGATCAGGAAGTAGGCGACGTAAAGTACCACAAAGGTTTCTCGTCAGATATTCAAACAGACGGCGGGCACGTACACGTGGCGCTGGCTTTCAATCCTTCTCATTTAGAGATTGTAAGCCCGGTGGTCGAAGGCTCGGTGAGGGCACGCCAAGAACGACGAAATGACACCGATCGCAAGCAAGTTGTCCCTGTAGCTATTCACGGCGACGCTGCTTTTGCAGGGCAAGGTGTCGTGATGGAGACTCTGAACATGTCACTAACTCGGGGTTACGGTACGGGCGGCACAGTGCATATTATTATTAATAACCAAATTGGCTTCACCACCAATGCACTCGACGCCCGTTCTACCTTATATTGCACCGAAGTCGCGAAAATGGTGCAAGCGCCGATTCTGCATGTTAATGGTGATGATCCGGATGCAACGGTTGCAGCGATTGAACTTGCACTCGCGTATCGTTGTGAATTTAAACATGACGTTGTGATCGACTTAATCTGCTATCGGCGCCATGGCCACAATGAAGCGGACGAGCCTGCTCTAACACAACCAATGATGTACAAAACCATTCGTAGCAAGGCCACGCCGCGCGCAATGTATGCCGAAAAGTTGCAAGGGGAAGGCATTATTGGACCGGGTGAAGCTGACAACATGATCGACACCTATCGAGCTCAACTTGATACTGGCACCGTTTCAGCTGGGCAGATTATCAACCCAAATAAGCAGATGGTTGATTGGGCGAGATTTTCTGGCAAAAAATGGGATGAAAAAGTCGACACCTCAATCCCTGCCAAAACACTAGTTGCAATTAGCAAGAAGCTAATCAACAGCATACCTGAAGAATTTGGCGTACATAAACGTATTGACCAAGTTTATAAAGAGCGCGTTGAGATGGCGCAAGGCAAAGTGCCTATCGATTGGGGCTGCGCTGAAATCTTAGCATATGGCACCTTACTTAAAGAAGGTCATGCAGTACGCTTATCCGGCCAAGATTGTGGACGTGGTACATTCTCACATCGCCACGCGGTTGTGCACAATCAAAAAGAAGCAGATTCTTTTGTGCCTTTGCGCGAAATACCTAAAGATAAAAATAGTTTTTTAGTAATCAACTCTTTATTGTCGGAAGAAGCCGTGCTGGCATTTGAATATGGCTATTCAACTACTGATCCGCTTACCTTAGTGATTTGGGAGGCCCAATTTGGTGATTTCGCCAACGGTGCGCAGGTGGTAATTGATCAATTTATCGCCAGTGGATACTCCAAATGGCAAAGAGCGAGCGCCCTAACTTTGTTCCTACCACACGGACAGGAAGGCCAAGGCGCTGAACATTCTTCAGCACGTTTAGAGCGCTTCTTACAATTAACTGCGGGCACCAATATGCAAGTTTGCGTACCCACTACACCAGCGCAAGCTTTTCATATGATCCGCCGACAAATGCTACGTACATTCAGGCGGCCATTGGTAGTAATGACGCCAAAGAGCCTATTAAGGCATAAACTCGCCGTCTCTACAGTTGAAGACTTTAGCGAAGGTGCATTTGAAGTGGTTATTCCGGAAACTGACCGCTTAGTGAAGAAAAACTGCAAGCGCGTTATCTTGTGCTCCGGCAAGGTGTATTACGATTTACTTGAAGAAAGACGCAATCAAAAAATAAAAGATGTTCATATAATACGGGTTGAACAATTACATCCTTTCCCAGAAAAGCTACTGACCAGCATTCTGAAATCATATAGTCACGTCGACGATATTTTATGGTGTCAAGAAGAACCGCAGAATCAAGGCGCGTGGTATCAAATTAGACACCATTTAAACCGCTGCATGCCAGAAGGTACGCGGGTGAAATATAGTGGCCGACAATCCTCTCCAGCTGCTGCAGTGGGATATTACGGCCTATTTGTTGAGCAACAGCGCAAGCTGGTACTGAGTGCTCTTCTTCCTGATCAATCTTAATCGCTTCAACTACTGCTATGTCTACTGAGATTAAAGTTCCTGCCCTTCCTGAATCTGTCGCTGACGCTACACTTTTGCAATGGCATAAAGCCCCGGGAGAACCCATTAAGCGAGACGATAATTTAGTCGACCTTGAGACCGATAAAATTGTGTTGGAGGTACCCGCGCCGGCGGACGGTGTGATCTCAGAAATCAAAGCGCAGGTTGGCGCCGTGGTTACGGATGATGACATATTGTGTCTATTTGAGGCAGGCACTGTTGCTGATGCCCCTGCAGCGGAACCTGAAAATAAAGAACCTACTCCATCTGGCGAAAGCGATGAGGCGACGTACGGCTTAGCAGTTAAAAGCCTACTAGCTGAGCATGGCTTAAGTGCAGATCAAGTTAAGGGCTCAGGAAATAAAGGCCGAATTTTGAAAGAAGATGTGCTCAATCACATTACCAACTCACAATCTGCTCCAGCTGTTGCTACGTCCAGCCCAGCCGCAGCACCTACTCCAACACCTGCACCGGCCCCTACTAAAACAGTGGTGAACGCCGAACGCGAACAAGTGCGCGAACCGATGAGCCGCTTGCGTCAGACTATCGCTAGAAGGTTAGTAAACGCCCAGCAAACCTCTGCCATGCTGACCACTTTCAATGAAGTGGATATGTCGCAGATTATGAGCTTGCGCAAGAAATATAAGGACTCGTTTTTAGAGCAGCACGATTCTAAGTTAGGCTTCATGTCGTTCTTCGTGAAAGCGTCTGTGGCCGCATTGCAGCGCTTCCCTATGGTTAACGCTCATATTGACGGCACTGATTTTATTCGCTCAAGTTTCTGTGATATTGGCATTGCGGTTTCTTCCCCACGCGGCTTGGTGGTCCCCATTTTACGTGATGCTCAGCTCAGCGGATTCGCAGACATAGAAACCGAAATTCGAGATTTTGGTGCGCGTGCACAAACTGGTTCGTTGTCAATGGATGAGCTTATTGGTGGCACCTTTACCATTACCAATGGCGGCACCTTCGGTTCGATGATGTCCACGCCTATATTGAATCCGCCACAAAGTGCCATCCTAGGTATGCACGCCATCCTACAACGGCCCGTTGCCATTGATGGCGAAGTCGTTGTTCGCCCGATGATGTATCTCGCGCTATCCTATGACCACCGCATTGTTGATGGCAAAGAGGCGGTACAATTTTTAGTATCGATCAAAGACAGCATTGAAGACCCAACGCGCTTACTGCTGGAGCTTAAGTAAAGTATTATGGCAACAAACTATGAAGTAATTGTTATTGGTGCAGGCCCAGCGGGCTATGTAGCAGCTATCCGCTGCGCGCAATTGGGCCTAAACACCGCTTGTATCGACGAATGGCAAGCCGATGGTGAAGGCGTGCTCGGTGGCACCTGTCTGAACGTGGGCTGCATACCATCTAAGGCTTTGCTGGAAACCGCCGCGCTGTATTCTGGCACGCAACATACCTTGGGAGAGCACGGAATAAAAGTTGGGAAAACCAGCATCGACGTGGCTGCGATGCAACTTCGCAAAGACAATGTAGTTAAAAAACTAACTGGGGGTATAGCCCAGTTGTTTAAAGCCAATAAGGTTACTGCCTACTACGGTCATGGCCGCTTACTGGCGGGAAAGAACGTATCTGTAGTAGACCAGGCCACGAATAAAGTAAGCCAAACGCTCGCGGCGGAGCACATTATAATCGCAACCGGCTCAACGCCGATTGAGCTCAAGAGCATGCCGTTTGATAACAAGAGCATTTTGGACTCTGCAGACTTGCTTGCATTAACCCAAGTGCCTAAAACTTTAACTATCGTCGGCGCGGGCGTTATCGGCCTTGAGTTGGGTAGTGTATGGAATGCCTTAGGCTCAGACGTGACTATATTAGAAGCAATGGACAGTTTCTTACCGATGATCGAGCCACAGCTAGCGCGAGAAGCAAGCCGTGCATTTAAGAAACAAGGTTTAAAAATCGAGCTCGGCGCGATGGTCAAACAAGCCACCAAAAGCGGGCGTTCTCTCAATGTTGAATATCAGCAAAATGGCGAAACTCATAAGCTAAAAACCGAAAAATTAGCGGTTCTGGTAGGGCGACAGCCTAACACCACTGGATTATTGGCCCCTGATTGTGGTGTTGACATTGACGACCGTGGCTGTATCGCGGTAGATAAATATTGTGAAACCTCAGTACCCGGAATTTGGGCGATTGGTGACGTGGTGAGAGGATTGATGCTGGCACATAAGGGGTCTGAAGAAGGGGTCCACGTAGCCGAAGGCATAGCCAGCAAAACTAAACACTCGCTAGATCACAACATCATCCCTTCGGTGATTTATACCCACCCTGAAATATCATGGGTTGGTCAAACCGAAGCCGAATTGAAGGCAGCGGGTGTTGAATTTAATTCGGCAAATTTCCCTTTTGCAGCCTCAGGCCGTGCATTGGCTTCGGGAGAAGCTAACGGGCAAGTCAAGGTAATAGCAGATGCAAAAACAGACCGCATATTAGGTGTGCATATGATCGGCGAGCATACCTCCGAACTGCTTGCCGAGGCGGTTTTTGCAATGCAATATCAAGCTAGCGCTGAAGATTTAGGTCGTACTATTCATGGACACCCAACCTTATCTGAAGCCTTAAAAGAAGCGGCACTCGGGGTGAGCAAAAGCGCCATTCATAAAGTCAACTAACTCTCTACGTCGGAGGAATGTTAGATCGGTAACGTCTTCTCTTGGTAATCAGACGGAACCGAAAAATCTTCATCAAGCAGTTGTGCTGCCTTGATTTCAGTCAACCTTGCATTGATTTTATTTTCATCAAAGGTATCGACACCGATAATAAAATTTTCAAAGCTTTCCTGAGGTAAAGTAGGGATCGTCACTCCGAACTTTTGTATCAATCCGCCAGCCTGATCAGCAACTCGTTGGCCAAATTGAATGAGGCTGCGTAGAGTATCCGCCTCCAGAGAACTCAGTGGCAGGGTATCTGTCACGCACATTCGGGTTTGTAATACACTGTCTTTAGAAACTTCCATCACCTGACAATCTAATCCACCGATTTTAATTGTCTCGTTTTTATCGGTATATACAATCTCATTTTTTTTGCCTAAATCACTTTCAAGGCCTAAAGACTCAAATAAATCACCCAATATACCGCCCTGTACTTTGGCAAGTTCCCCTACAGACTGAACCATTTGCGCCATCTGCGACAATGAGGCTTGATCAAGCCTAGTAAACGTTTTTCTGGCGTGATCTAGAATCAGCAATGAATGATCTTTAGCATTAAACAACACCCCGTTGCGGGCACTGGCAGCTTGACCAATCAGCACCTGATGGTCGCGGACGTAAAAACTTAATTCGTCAAGTTGCTGGTTTTGCTTTACCGCAAATTTAAGCTCCGTTGCAGCATGGGCTGGCGCACTAAGCGTAATTACAACAGCAAAAAGAATTGAATAAAATCGCATAAAGGTTGAAAGTGATATAAGAAAGATAATTATCTTATATGACAATGACTGGCACCTTAACTATCTAGTGCTCTGTATAAGGTGGAATTGCACAAGCACACCAACTACTGGCTAAGCCAGATCTGCTCAATTAGCTCAGTGCTTTCTTAACAATCGCGCTCACTTTGCTCATATCGGCTTGCCCTTGAAGCGATTTTTTTAGCATACCCATTACTTTTCCCATATCGCATTGGGCGGTAGCGCCGGTTTTTTCGATCGCGTCGCTAACTAATTTCGCAACCTCGCTTTCTGGAAGTTGGGCTGGTAAATAAGCCTCAATAACTGCGAGGCTACTACTTTCCTTGTCAACTAAATCTTCGCGGCCACCTGCACTGAATTGCTTAATGGATTCGCAGCTTTGTTTTACCATTTTTTGCACAATGGTTTGCACGCCAGCGTCGTCCAATTCGATTTGCTCGTCCACTTCTTTGCGTTGAATCGCAGCACGTAACAGCCGCACTGACTCAAGACGCACTGTGTCTCTTTCGCGCATCGCTGTTTTCATATCAGCAGCAATACGGTCTTTCATCGACATAATATATTTGCGGTAGTTTTCTAGGTTTAATCTTAAGAAAGCCTAATTTAACGCAGTCTTAACTAACTAAGTCAGACCCTATATTACATAGGGTTTATTAGCAAGCGTGGCGACGGCGAATGCGACCTCTAGAGGCGCGTTTAGATTCGCGGCGTTCCGATACTGCTTTTTCACGTTTGCGTATCGAGGTTGGCTTTTCATAGAATTCTTTACGCCGTGATTCAGTAAACACACCCGCTCGGTCACACGAGCGACGAAACCGTCGAAGCACTACATCAAAATAATCGTCTTGCCGCACACGTATGCTAGGCATAGGCACACTCTCCGCTTAGTTTTATAAAAAGGGCGCGTATTCTAACTCCTGAAAATGCCGTTGTATAGCCCATTATCTGTAGATTTTAGCGAAGCTGAACCAGGAAATGTTATGTTTTGGAACGCGGAAATTTAATTGTCATTGTATAAAAATTGTCTGTTTGCACCATTTGCAAAGAACCTTCGCCGGCGAACAGATAGTCAAAACGATCAATCAGGTTTTGTTGGGCAATTTTATTACCTTTACGCACGGGTTTATCCACTTCTGGCTTGGGGTTGATGATGCTAATGAAGACATAATCTTCGCTCTGCCGCCCTTTAATTAACACTGTCCCACCTCGTAATCGGGTTTCAATGCCGTGATAAATTGCATTTTCTACTAAAGGTTGTAACGTCAGGATGGGGATCAAAGCTTGTTCATCTACATCTTCCAAAGACCATTCAACCTCAAGTTGATCACCCAAACGCATTTTCTCCAAGCCAACATACTTTTTCGCCATCGACAAATCAGAACTTAGCGGTACCAAATTGCGTTTATCTGTCATGATGGTGCGAAACATATCAGCTAAATCCATTAACCCATCTTCAGCACGTACTGGGTCGTGATGAATCAGGGTAGCGACGCTGTTTAGGCTATTAAAAAGGAAATGCGGCCGAATACGAAAGTCCAAATCTGATACCGCGCTTTTGACTTCGGATTCGTGCAATTCATGCCGAACTGCCATTAACTGTTCATACCCTAAAGAGATGGGCAAAACAAACAAGCCCATTATCCATAGATAGCCCGTATTGACGCTAGAGGCCAGCTTCAAAACGCCACTGCTTTCTTGTGCAAGATCTATGGATAATTTTCCGCCTACAGGAAAAACCCAGTAGATCCCAGCCACAATAGCGACACCGATCAACCAACCACATATCGACCCGTTGACAGCACTCAATCGTTTTAAGGCCATCAGCAACATCCAAAGCACCAACACAATAATGCTGTAGGAACTCAAAACAATCATCAAAGCGTCGACACTGGGAAGCTCTCCCAACACAAGAGCGGTGGCCCCAACACCTAAAATGGAGGCGACTAACATACGAATCGGAAACTTTAGCTGGTGATAGTCCAGTTTAAAGCTCAGCTTTTGATCAATATCCATTCAAAACTTGTTGGAATTGCAATGAGCAGAAGAATACACCTATCGCTAAAGTGAAGAAAGAGAAAAGCCCCTTACATAGGCAAGGGGCCTTATACGCCTAGTCTTTATCAAACAGTTTGGGGTGTCTGTTTAATTGGGGAGATCAAGCGCAGTCTTCGGACGAAGTCCAAAAACCCATCGAGTCTAACTAGAATCGGGCTAACTTGCAATATCTTACCGAGTTTTGCAATAACTAATCTAGGCAATAGTAATCACTGTGGAGACTCGATTTCTGTTTCAGGAAAGCAATAATATTGAAACTCAAATTTAAAGAATGAAATACAATTCAACTACCAAAACCAGCCATTATAAACAATCACCATGAATCTTAAACTGTGGGGTGGTCGCTTCGAGCAAACCACTAACGAAATTGTCGAAAGATTCTCATCTTCAGTCGAATTTGATCAACGACTATACGATCAAGATATCCGGGGTTCAATTGCGCACGCACGCATGCTTCACAAAGTAGGTGTTATAAGCGAAGCAGATTTTACTAAAATTCAACGCGGCCTCGAGCAGATAAGACGCGAAATCGAAACTGGCGAGTTAGTTTGGTCTAGCGCACTCGAAGATGTACATATGAATATTGAATCGCGCTTAACCAAGCTGATTGGTGACGCGGGAAAACGCTTACATACCGGACGCTCGCGTAATGACCAAGTCGCCACTGATATCCGCTTGTATTTGCGGCAAAGCATAGAGGATATTTTTCAAGTTTTGTTAGACTTACAAAGCGCACTGGTTACGGTGGCTAAACGCGAGTTTGATAGCATCATGCCAGGCTACACTCACCTGCAAATTGCCCAGCCCGTCACCTTTGGCCACCACATGCTGGCTTGGAACGAGATGTTAGAACGAGACCGCGGTCGCTTGCTAGATTGCTCTAAAAGGCTGAATGTTTGTCCCTTAGGCAGTGCCGCTCTGGCTGGCACTAGCTTTCCGATAGACCGCGAGATGACGGCCAGGGAACTCGGCTTTTCTGAAGTCAGCAGCAATTCGTTAGATGCAGTTGCTGACCGAGATTTCATGATTGAATTTAACGCGAGTGCGGCCTTAATGATGGTGCACCTATCGCGCATGTCGGAAGAAATGATTCTTTGGTCAACCGATGCATTTAAGTTCATTGATCTGGGCGACGCATTTTGCACAGGTTCAAGCATTATGCCGCAGAAAAAAAACCCGGATGTGGCCGAATTGGTTAGAGGGAAAAGTGCCCGAGTCAATGCCAATCTACTTGGCTTGCTGATGCTTATGAAAGGCCAGCCAATGACATACAATCGAGACAATCAAGAAGATAAGGAACTACTATTTGATTCAATCGATACGGTAGTTATCTGTTTGCAGGTCTATACCGCCATGATTCCACAAATGTCTGTCAACCGCGAAACGCTTTACAAAGCCGCACTCGAAGGCTATGCCACCGCCACAGATCTTGCTGATTATTTGGTACGCAAACAAGTGCCCTTTCGAGACGCCCATGAGATCGTTGGCAAGACTGTGAACTATGCAATCAGTAAGCGATGTCGCTTAGACGAAATAACACTGTCTAAATACAAATCGTTCTGCGACAAAGTTGAGGATGACGTGTATCAAGTACTCACTTTAGAAGCTTCAGTAAGTGCACGTGACCACCTTGGCGGTACCGCGCCTGTACAGGTGGCGAAAGCTGCGATAAGTGCCGAGGCTAAAATCAACTCAGCACGCAAACAATTTTCGTAACCCGCACAGCCTACATCAGTTTATAATTAGCCTTGCTTCGCATAAATTAAATTCCCATGCAAATTAAAATAATTGGCCTTCTAATCTTACTAGGCTTCACCCAATTAACCGCCTGCGGTCAAAAAGGTGACCTATACATTCCGCAAGATCCTGCGGCAGAGACTTCTACAGAAGAGTCTGAAGAAGAGGCTAAGACAGAGTAAGAGTTAGCTCTACCTAACCATGGATCATTTTTATTATCGCGGCAACGAGCTATTTGCCGAGGACTTGGCTGTTAGCGACATTGCTAAAGAGCATGGTACACCCCTATATATATACTCTCGCGCGACGCTGGAAAAGCACTGGCACGCATTTGATGATGCTTTTGGCGACTACCCACACAGCATTTGCTATTCAGTCAAAGCCAATAGCAATTTAGGCGTACTTAATATTCTCGCGAAATTAGGCTCTAGTTTTGATATTGTCTCTGGTGGCGAGCTTGCTCGCGTCATTGCTGCAGGCGGCGACCCTAGCCTAGTGGTTTTTTCAGGAGTCGGTAAACTCGACTGGGAAATTCGTACGGCACTCACCGCGGGCATTCAATGCTTTAATGTCGAATCCTCGGGTGAACTCGATCTAATTGCTATAATTGCGCAAGAATTGGATTTGATTGCACCTATTTCCATACGCATTAATCCGGATGTCGACGCGCAAACTCACCCCTATATTTCAACGGGTTTAAAGCATAATAAGTTTGGCGTCAGTCCAGAAGTGGCATTTTCGATGTATCAAGTTGCGCACCAGGACCCGCATCTTAAGGTAGAAGGCATAACCTGCCATATTGGTTCACAGCTAACTGAAACGCGCCCTTACGAAGATGCGATGGATAAAGTGCTTGACTTTATTTCTAGGCTACAAACCAGCGGCATCGAACTGAACCATATAGATTTTGGCGGCGGTCTCGGGGTGCGTTATAAAGACGAAGAGCCGCCTTCCCCTGCACAATACTGGCAGGCAATTCTTAAAAAATTGCAGGCACGTCAAATTGAAATACCCGTCACTATTGAGCCTGGAAGGGCCATTGCTGGAAATGCAGGCATTTTAGCCACTCGCGTAGCTTACTTAAAGCAAGGTGAGGTGAGTCAATTTTGTATTGTTGACGCAGCGATGAACGACCTAATTCGCCCGGCTTTATATAGTGCCTATCAAGAAATTATAGAAGTAGACCGGCATCAAGATCTGCCGTTACAACAGTATGAAGTGGTTGGTCCAATTTGTGAATCTGCTGATTTTCTCGGCAAAGAGCGTAACTTAGCAGTCAAACAAGGTGATTTGCTCGCGGTTAGAACAGTGGGTGCTTATGGAGCCGTTCAATCTTCGAATTACAATTCACGCGGTCGCGCTGCTGAAGTGATCGTGGATGGAGATAAAATGTATCTAACGCGTAAACGCGAGCAAATTGAAAACTTATTTGAGCTTGAATCCATTCTACCTGAATAAACAACTCCGAATAATTCAGCTAAGTTATTTGGACTTAAGCCTATATCGTTTTAAAAGACTTGCTGTAGAGCTATCATGATCACGCTCGACCACGCCAGAATCAAGTTCGGTATCTAGCGCCTCGGCCAAGTTTTTACCCAGCTCCACACCCCACTGATCAAAAGAATTCACCCCCCAAATTACCCCTTGTGAGAATACCTTATGTTCATAAATTGCCACTAAGGCGCCTAAATTCTTCGGGCTAAGTTCGTCAATCATAAGAGTATTGCTAGGCCGGTTACCCTTAAAGCTACGATGCGACGCTAACTCAGGTGAGTCTTCGAATTTGAGGGACACTTTTTCGGGTTCGCGGCCACGCATCAGTGCCTCGCTCTGCGCTAAACAATTGGCAATTAACAGCTGATGATGATCGCAATCTTCAGTTTTAATTTGGTTTTGTGAGTTAGCAAACACGATAAAGTCTGCGGGTATTAACTGCGTACCTTGATGCAACAGTTGGAAGAAGGCGTGTTGCCCATTTGAGCCAGCTGTGCCCCAGACAATCGGGCCAGTATCAATTTGCAAAGCGTCTCCCTCTAAAGACACCGCTTTACCATTACTCTCCATATCTAGCTGTTGTAAGTGACTAGGTAAAAGCCGCAAGTTATGATCATAAGGCAAAATTGCGTGGCTCGCTACACCATAAAAATTGCGATACCAAATGCCTAGCATCGCCATCATTATCGGTATGTTTTGCTCAAAAGGGGCAGTCGAATAATGATTATCTATATTATGTGCACCTTCAAGTAATTGCATAAACTGTTCTTTGCCGATCATTAAAGCAATGGGCAAGCCGATCGCTGACCACAACGAGTAGCGTCCACCCACCCAATCCCAAAATTCGAACATATTTTGTTTAGCAATGCCAAACGCCTCAACATTTTGAGTAGCGCTGGACAGAGCAACAAAATGTCTAGCGATATATTTTTTGTCACCACCCACCTGTTGCAAAAACCACTCACGTGCGGCTACCGCATTCGCTATCGACTCACGCGTTGTAAAGCTTTTTGAGGCGACAATAAATAAAGTTGCTTCTGCGTCAATTTTACCTAGAACAGAGGATAGATCCGCCGCATCAATATTTGCGACAAAATGAGGTTCTAGCTGTTCGGTCCAGTACGGCTTAAGCGCTTGTGTGACCATCTTAGGCCCAAGATCCGAACCGCCTATTCCAATATTAACGATAGAACGTATTCGCTTTCCGGTACAACCTCTCCATTCTCCAGAGCGAACTTGTTCGGCAAAATCAGTAAATCGCTCTAGCTCGTGGTTAATCAAAGGCATTACGTTCTTTCCTTCCACCATCACCGACGTGTTACTCCTATTGCGCAGGGCAGTGTGCAACACCGCACGCTTTTCCGTCGTGTTAATAGTTTCACCTGAAAACATCGCCTTTATGGCCGCGTCTAGATTTCGCTGCCGCGCCAAATCCAGCAATAATTCTTTTGTTCTATCGACGATTCTATTTTTCGAATAATCTAATAGTATTTGTTGATGCTCAATTGAAAATCGCGAGAACCGCCGCTCATCTTCCCTAAACTGGTCTCGCATATGCAAGCCCTTGGCCTGTTTATAATGAGACTCAAGCGCAAGCCAAGCAGGTGTATTTTGTAGCGGTATAACCGGCATTTAACGAAATAGAATTGTTTTTTGCGTAAGACTAACGAGGCAATAATTATATCAAACGCATGCAGTCGAAATAATTATTTAGCAACAGTTTGTAGTACTCTGATTCATTCCTCCTAATGGTGTAGGGAGTGGCGAACGGTTACAATCTTGCTAAATAAAACCAGTCCACTCAATGTTCGTTCATCCACAAATTGACCCCATCGCCATTTCTATTGGCCCTATAGATATTCGCTGGTACGGCTTAATGTACTTAGTTGCATTCGCCGTCGGTGGCGCACTTGCAATAAAGCGCGCACGGCAAGCTAACTCTGGCTGGAAAACAGACGAAGTTTCTGATTTCGTGTTTTATTCGGCCTTAGGGGTGATCTTAGGTGGGCGCCTCGGATATTCTTTGTTCTATAACCTGCCTTACTATATTAAACACCCTATAGAGATTTTCTACCTTTGGAATGGCGGTATGTCATTCCACGGGGGTTTAATTGGCGTAGCCATTGCTTTGTTTTTCTATTCCCGTAACACCAAACGTAAGTGGTTTGAAGTGTCCGATTTTTTTGTGCCTTTGGTGCCTCTAGGTTTGGGCGCAGTACGCATCGCCAATTTCATTAATCAGGAGCTTTGGGGACGAGCTACTACTAGCCCATGGGGCGTTATTTTTCCGGCTGCCGGCCCCGAGCCACGCCATGCATCGCAACTTTATGAAGCTTTTTTTGAAGGTCTCGTTTTATTTGTAATTTTGTGGGTATATACGCAGAAAAAGTGCCCCCTGGGCAAGCCAACAGGCTTGTTTCTAGTGGGTTACGGCGTTGTTCGCTTTGCTATAGAGTTTTTCCGCGAGCCTGATGCCCATCTAGGTTTTATTGCGTTCGATTGGCTCACTACAGGTCAGTTACTCACTATTCCGATGATCGCTTTGGGCTTATGGTTGCTGCTGCACAAGGGTGATAAGCGGGCCTAAATACTCAAGAAAATGAATTCAGCCCAGCGCTGCTTTGTCAGTGTAAAATAACGTTTCAATTATATTATCGCTAATTTCTTTGCAATTAACTAACCATAAGTTTTGTTTTAGCCTTGCTACCTCATTCGCCATAGCGTTGTCCTTGTTTGCCAATACCGCTTTCACGCAAAGTGTAATTAAAAAATGCCAAGACAGCGAAGGTAAATGGCATTACGGACAACACGCCAGTGCCAATTGCGTAAGCTCAGTTAACAGCATGCGCGAAGACGGCGTCGCCGTCGTTGAGCCCGTTGTTAACGACAAAAAAGTAAGCAAAGTTGAAGAAGTGCCATCCACGCTAGAAGTACAACAACAAGCAAATGACAAAGCACTATTGCTTCGTTATAGCTCGAAGCAGGCAATCAAACAGGAGAAAGCGCGCAAGCTTGATGAGTCCAACCGTCAACTAGAGGTAATAGAAGAGTCGATATCGAAGCTAGATTCTGATATCAGCTATTATTCTGAGAAAGAACCTACCGACGAAGTCGTTGAGCAAATAACCGCAAGGCAAAAAGTCATGCTGAAGTATTTGAAACAACAACAATTTTACATCGACAAACGTAGTGATATAACAACGCAATACGCAGACATTCAGAATCGATTTTCCGAAGCGACCGCGCGCCTCGCTGCAACACATTAATACAAGCCACGTCTTAGCGTAGTACGACCACCATAATTAAGCACCCGCTCTGGCTTAAATTCGCAGCTACACGTATCTCAACTCAATAAAGCTTGTTTCAACTCCACCATGCTTAGAGGCTGATTTTCACCGATTAGACCCAGCTCATAACTCAACAAGCCCACCACTTCTTCGGGCTTCACTCCTTGTTCGCGCAGTACTAACAAAGAATCGTCACCATTTCGCTTCGCCATCCGCTCCCCAAACTCATCCAGCTTTAGCGGCACATGCCAGAACCGTGGAATCAATCCGTCTAAGGCATTAAATAAAGCAATTTGGCGCGGCGTAGAGTCTAGTAAATCTTCGCCCCTGAGTACGTCAGTGATGCCCAAATGAATGTCATCAATAACCGTTGCCAGCTGATACGCAAAAACACCATCTTTCCGCTTAAGAACGAAATCACCTACCTCTTTTGCTAGGCACTGCGTAAAATTACCCTTTATTTTATCTTCAAAACTTACCATACCTGAGTCAACTTTAAATCGCCAAGCCAAAGCCTGCACATTAGAAATGGGGCCGACCGAACTGTTTCTACATGTCCCCGGGTATATTATTGAACCACCAGAACCATGCGGAGCACTCGCTAGGTTTTGTATTTCAGAGCGAGAGCAAGCGCACGCAAAAACGTTCTGCAAAACGTATAAGCTCGAAAATCCACTTTCATAATCTGCTAAATGCGCAGATTGATAGTAAGGCGCTGAGTCAAATTGAATACCCAGCCAACTGAGGTCATCAAGTATTTGTTTTACGCTATTTTCCTTGCTGCGCGCAGTATCCAAGTCATCTATCCGTAAAAATAGCTTGCCTCTACTTAGCTTAACTTGTAACCAAGCCAAAATCGCTGTTTGGATATTTCCTAAGTGCA
This sequence comes from Candidatus Poriferihabitaceae bacterium, assembly GCA_965237485.1. Lineage (GTDB taxonomy): Bacteria > Pseudomonadota > Gammaproteobacteria > Arenicellales > Poriferihabitantaceae > JAAELZ01. The sequence goes on from CBDEFQ010000009.1 coordinate 999,283, forward strand.
AGGGACCAGTAGGACTGGGCGCGTACCGACCAACACAGCCTTTACCAGCGATTTCACGGGTTCCATCTAGCAATAAATTTTTCAGCGTCACGGTAAGTGTTTTAATTGAAATCCAGCCATTTTAAGCTATTAAAATCACTGTAACCATTTACCATTTACCTTTTGCCAAGCAAAACTTCCGGCGTTCAAACCCGCACCAATCCGGCATGAAAACCTTGCCAATCCCAACCTATTCGGGTATCTTCCGTGCTGTGATGAATACCTCCCACCCTTTTTGACAAGCACAGGCGAGTCAAGCAGGATGGAGGTTTCTACTACAAAACAAGGTATTCATCATGAGCAATGTTACAACAATTGGTATCGACTTGGCTAAATCAGTTTTTCAAGTATGCGGCCTTAATCAGGCGCGTAAAGTCATCTTTAATAAACAAGTAAAGCGCAACCAACTGATCAGCACTCTTCAATTGCATCCAAAAGCCATAGTGGCTATGGAAGCGTGTGGTAGTTCTAACCATTGGCACCGCGAATTAACTAAGTTGGGGTTTAAAGTGCGTGTTATTCCCACGCAGCATGTAAAGGCACTTTTGCAGGGCAACAAGAACGACGCCAATGATGCCCTAGCGGTGGCGGAAAGTGTGTTTCGTCCAAATATCCACGATGTAGCAGTTAAGTCGATTGAACAGCAAGACATACAAACGCTACTGCGTATACGCGCAAGTAATAAAGATAATCGAGTTTCTAATTCGAATCAGATTCGAGGCTTGCTAGCGGAGTATGGTGTTGTTATTCCTGTTGGCTTTGCATCGCTAAAAAGGCAACTGCCACTGATACTGGAAGATGCAGAAAATAGCTTAACGCCAATTTCACGTTCTGCTATTCACGGCCTTTACCTAGAGCACCCGTGCTTATGCGAAGTCATCAAGGTTCTTGATAAGCAACTAGAGACTTTAATAGATGTCTACCCTCTAGCAAAAAGACTGTTGTGCTTACGGGGTATCGGCCCTATTACTGCCTTGTCTTTATACGCAGCCATTGGCAATGGGAGTCAGTTTAAAAATGCACGTCAGTTATCTGCCTGGCTTGGGCTAGTGCCTAAGCAATATGGCACAGGCGGTCGAGTACAGTTAAGTGGCATCAGTAAACGTGGTAACTCGCAATTAAGATTCTTGCTGGTGCACGGCGCTAGAGCAGTGCTAAATTGGGCTAAAAAACGAGAAGATACGCTGAGTTGCTGGGCGAAATCAGTGGCTCTACGTCGAGGAAAACATAAGGCCATTGTTGCTGTGGCTAACAAAACAGCCCGTATGGTGTGGGTGGCATTAAACAAAGGCACAGATGCCTTACCAGCGCATTATTTGTCAGCTTAGATCGAATAACCAAGTACTTCTTACAATTAACCGTTAACTTCTTACCCAGTGTTGCTCAATGTTGGTGAAAATCTGAAATGAAATAATCGAACCTGCATGTACCTGACGGGGACGCTGGCTTAACCATAGCCGATATCGTGTTAAGGTGTGCAGGTAGCGAATCACATTAAGGCTTGGTCTGGCGATTCGCCCGACCTAATAATAGCCGGATATATGTCTGCAATTACTCATTTCTAGCAAAACCAGCGTTGACTTCAAGGGAGGTATTCATATACGTCCCCCGAAAGGCTATGTAGCTCAGCTGGTTAGAGCACATCACTCATAATGATGGGGTCGGTAGTTCGAATCTACCCATAGCCACCATTAAATCAAAGACTTACGTGCTAATCCCACTCGCACTTTTGGTTTGATGTATCAGTTTTGTATCACTTATTGAAATTCCACCTGCATATTGAGCCAAAAGACCCGCATCTAGGTGTGCATACCGCCTCACCATCTCAGCACTTTCCCAGCCACCGAGTTCTTGCAAAACATGCAATGGAGTGCCAGCTTGAACATGCCATGATGCCCACGTATGACACAAATCATGCCAACGAAAGTCTTTAAGGCCAGCTGCTTTCACAGCCTTCCTCCAAGCCTTTGTATTGACCTGCCATACTGGTTTTCCAAGATAAGTAAATACAAATTTTTCATGTACTCCTTTCAGAGACTTAATGATTTTAAGAGCATCTTCATTGAGGGGTACAGCAATAGCTTTTTTTGATTTAGCTTGATCTGGGTGAATCCATGCAATGGATCGATCAAGATCAACTTGAGACCATTCCATTCGGCAGACATTACGCTGCCTTAACCCAGTTGCTAAACCAAAATGCGCCATATTTCTTTGATGGATTGGTAAAGCATCTAAAAGGTCTTTTGCTTGTTGATGTGTCAACCAACGAACACGTCGATCTGTGACACGAAACATTCTAACCTTTGGAGCTTTATCTAACCATTCCCACTCATAGGTAGCTCTTCTTAAAATTGCGCGTAGTAATGAAAGGTAACGATTTGCCGTAGACTTACTCGTTGCCTCTGCCTTACTGCTAGCAATCACTTGAATCATTTGTTGATTAATACTGCTAAGAATCACTCCATTTAAATGAGTATCTAACCAGCGTAATATTCTAAAATCAATATCTACGCTTTTTTTATCCTCATTCTCTTGAAGCCATTTAATGACAGCATCGTTCCACAAATAGGTCGGTTTCTCACCAAGTTTCTCTACCTTCCAATACTCTGCTTTGAGCTTATCGTGAAACTCTTGAGCAGCTAATTTTTCGGTAGTCCCAGTAGTTTTGAGTATTCGCTTACCACTGGGTGAGGTGAAACGCACCCACCAGACGTTGTTACGTTTGTATAGTGACATATAGATTTCTCCATGGTTGTCACTTGCAACGCTTGCCGTGGTGAACAATAGCTCGACCGAATCACTTCGGCAAGATCTTTTTCGATAAATACCCAGCGTTTGCCAATCTTGGCACCGGGGAGCTTTCCGTCCTTTACTTTTTGCCGTAACGAACTAGGCGATAATTGCAAGAACTTCGCTGCTTCATCTAACGATAGGGTTTGTAGTGTGGCTGGCATTACCAATTTCTGCGTTACGAGTGAAATATTTTCTGAACTCATATTCTCGAACAATTCCACAGAAATCAAAATTACAGCTTGGTTTAGCTTTATCCCGTTTTGTCCTTTTCATGATTATTTTTTGCATTGTTACAACTTTCAGTTACACTACGTTACGTTGCTGAAAAATGATCAACATAACCAAGGAGGCACATAATGGCAAAAGTAAGTTGCGTATTTTTACAACCGTGGCCACCGAATTTTACGAAGCGTGGCCACTTGCACCAAGCCTTCAAACGGTCAAGTGATTTTAACGTAAAGTGGCTACACTTTGCTCTGTTGTGACTGGATTTTTCTCATCGATTCCCCCTCTAATTGTATTTTGTGCGCGTTGTGTAATAAGCGATCCAGAATCGCATCAGCCAAAGTGGCTTCACCAATCGCATCATGCCAATGTTGTGTGGGCAATTGACTGGTGATTAAGGTGGCGCCATTACCGTGGCGATCTTCTATTATTTCTAATCGGTCATTACGGTTTTGCTGAGTCAGTGTATCCAAGCCCCAGTCATCGATAATCAATAGTTTGATTTTTGCTATTTGTGCCAGTAGCTTGGTGTAACTGCCATCACCATGGCTCAAGGTCATTGCTTCAAATAAGCGGCTAGCACGAATATATTTTGTGCTAATGCCGTGCTCACAAGCCGCTTGTCCTAACACACAGGCCAAGAAGGTTTTGCCGGTGCCTGTAGGGCCTTGGATGATGACATTGCGGCTTTTGTTTACCCCGTCTAGGCCAGTAACTGCGCTACCGTGTCTTTGTGTAAACCTCGTCTAGTTCGGTAATCGATGTCGTCTGCTTGGGCGCGATATCGTAACTTCGCTTGCTTGAGTAAACGCGTGACTTTGCGGTTATCCCGCACGGTGGCCTCGTGGTTTACGAGCAAACTGAGTCGTTCGATAAAGCCCAGCTCATCATAAGTGTTAGGTGGGTCGAACTGATAGCACAGTTGCTCGGCCATGCCCGTTAGGCGTAATTCATTCAGTTGGGTAAGGGTTTGTTGTGGAGTCATAGTATTTTCCTGTTGGTTATAGATGAAATGGTTTGGGTTAATGGTAGTAATCGGCTCCGCGCACATTGGCATGGGTGCTTGGCAAAGTCTGTTGCTTATCGGGTTCGGTAGGTAGCTTGTCGAGACGGGTTTGTAGTATTGATGCAAGGTGTTTGTAATGCAGGCCGCCAATCTTCTCTGCGCGTAAACAGGCATTCTCTAAACGCGTCTTGCCGTATTTCTTGGCAAGGTTAAGAATGCCCAAACAAGCACGATAACCATGTTCTGGATGGGGGCGATTTTCTAATTGATAACGCACCACGCGCTCTGTCGCCGCACCGACCTGACTTGCCCAATTAAGAAACCGGTCAGGCGTCCACTCTTGGTGTTTAGCATGAGCTTTAGGCATGTGAGCGACATGGGTTGTGTGTCCGCCTTGGCCCATTGCTCGCGGATGTTGCGCGACCCCCTTGCCTTGGTAGAACACATCAATACAGTGCTCGCCCACGTGTAACATTACTTCCTCGCCGCGCAATTGATAGGGAACCGAGTAATGATGTCCATCATAGCTAACGTGATAATCGATGTGCGCCCGTGCTTTTACTACATGGCGATAGCTATAAGGCGTGCCAGGCAATGATTTAAGAGCAGGCTTATAATTGATTCAAACTGTGAGCGGCGAGAACCCGGGCGTTGTTTAAACCTAGATAAATCAGTTAAAACACGAAAGTCCATGCAAGCTCTTGATGCACCTGGCAAAATCAAAAAAAACCTTATCACCAATAAGGTGACCGCGACTTTTTTGATTTCACTATGCACTTCAATTGCTTACATGTCTTTTCCGCGTTTAACTGATTTATCTAGGTTAAAGGGGCGATTGTTTAGATCATCTAGCAATCCTCGAATAGCTTGATTAGCCTCATCCAAACTAAACAATTGCAGCTTGCGCAGCCGCATCATGATCCAGCGTTCGACAATCTGTACGCCCACCTCGGCTTTAGATTTATCCTTAGGCTTATAAGGTCTGGCAGGCATCACCGCCACACCGTAATAGGCGGCTAATTGTGCATAGCTGGGGTTGAGTTCGGGGTCATAACGACCGGCTTTAGAAACAGCACTCTTGAGGTTATCGGGCACCACTGTTTGAGTAACACCGCCATAAAATTCAAAGGCGCGAACGTGTGGGCCTATCCAGTCAGGCAAGCTCTGTGTCCATGTGGCCTCGGCGTAGGTATAGGAACTGACTCCGAGCACTGAAACGAATACTTGGGCAGGGCGTGCTTCACCCGTACGAGCATCAATAATACCTAAGGTTAAACCAGCATAATCAACAAACAGTTTATCTCCAGCAATATGAGTCTGGCGCATCGAGATTCTTTGCTTCTTGCGCCACTGACCGAACAACACCGTGAAGCGAGAATAGCTGTAATGGTTGACTGGATGATGCTCGGCGTATTCTTCCCACAGTAATTGGCGAGTCATCCCTTTACGAGACCGTTCAACTGATATTTGTGCAAAGTCTGGCTCACACAATAAAGCAGTGGCAGGGGCCTCTGCATTTGGGCGGCTTTAATATCGCCTGCAGCTGTTGTTCATCCATGCCTGCTGGCAGGGGCCAGCTTAATTGGGCATTTGTTGCTCTGACGAGATATTTGGATACGGCGCTGCGTGACAGGTTTAAGCTGAGCGCGATTTTACGGGAGGATAGTTGCGCCTCATAGTGCAAGCGCAGAATGTCTTTGAGTTTTAACATAGTGACCTTCTTGGGTTTCATAGCTGTTCCAATACAAATAAAAGAACGGCAGGTTAACGGTTATAGTGTTAACCGCAAGAAGGCTGTGGAGGAATTTTACGGAAGCGAAAAAGTGTCCGCGCTTCGATAAAAATCAGTGGCCACGGTTGGTAAAATCAGGTGGCCTCGCTACGTAAAATTAACTGGCCACGGTTGGTAAAAATATGCAAGTAAGTATCCCTTTTTCTCACTGGCACAACACTATCCAAGGCTTGGAGTATTCACCCAAAGATTTCTTTTCTTTGCTGGACTCGGCAATCAAGAATAAAAAGCTAAAGGACATTAAAGTATCACGCATCAAGATGAGCGAAGGCGGGGTCTTTAGTGCAAACCGTGAATACCTGAGAGTAACGCGCAAGAATCTAGCATTTGATATTTGTGGTGCACCTTTTGGTAACGGGTTTTTCGTATCATGGTGGCTAGGTGATATGCCTTCTGGCTTGTTAGCATTTTTATACCGCATTCCTGTTATATCTTGGTTTGCGTACTTTTTTGAGAAGTTTGTAAAGCCAGAGACCTACTACACGCATGACACGCGGCTAATGTTTCAATCTCTTATCCACAGTGCGGTAATCAATTCCATTGATGGAATTACCGAAGAAAAAGGACTAAAAGCATTAACCCAAGACGAGCGAAAGCCTCTGATGCGAGATTTCTTCTCAACTTAAATGCCACTCATTTGGGGAGTTAGCTCAAAGTGTTTACCTCAGTAGATAGGACGCATCTTTTCTACGAATGGGAAAGAGCGCTACGTGGATGGGAAATCACACAATACCCTGTAGACCCTGAACTTAGATTTGTCCCCTGCCTTAAAAACCATCCGCATTTATTAAGGCAAAATCAAGAGTTACAAGATGATGGCCGACACGAAACCATGCTCAGCCGGGTTTCGGAGCTATTTGGCAGCAAGCAGCCTCCAGCTCCTCCCCCAGAGGAGGAGCTGGAGATTTCTTTTCCTGAACCTGTTGAGCTAGACCCTGCAAGCGAGATAGTTGAGTTCCATCTTCTTTTGCCTCCCGAATTTAAGAGCAAGCAGTCGTTGATGCAGCAAATACTGCTTTCATTATCTTTTGTGCGTTATCCCTTGAGTTTTGAGGTAATTGGAACGCATGAGCAAATCGTCGTCGTTCTAGCTTGCAGTCAACATGATGCTCCACAAGTGTATGATCAATTAACAGCCCACGCCCCTGAGTGTGTTATTGATCAAACTAACGACTACCTCGTTCAACAATTTGCAGAGCTAGGAGTAAGCGCCGTTGTGGATTTTGGCTTGGAAAATGAGGTAATGCTGCCACTTGCTTCAGAGTCATCTGGTTATGATTTACTCATTGGCATAATGGGGGCGCTATCACGCTTAGCTGAAGGAGAATGTGGTGTGTTGCAAATTATATTTCGAGTAACAAGACAGAATTGGTCAGAAGCACTTATTGATGCAGTTACCGACTACGATGGTACTTCATTTTTCGCAGATGCTCCCAACCTAAAGCCTCAAACCGAGCAAAAAGTATCTTCGCCGCTATGTGCCTGCGTAATTAGGATTGCAGCGCACACAGCCTATCGTCAACGCTGTCATGAGCTTATTCGCGCTGTCAGTGGAACAGTTATGCAATTTAGTAGTAACGGCAATAGCCTTATGCCACTTAGTAATGAAAGTTACCCTGATGATGTGCACATCAAGGACGCATTACTAAGGGCTACGCATAGAACAGGCATGCTGTTGAATCTATCGGAGCTTACTTTATTTGCTCATTTACCCGATGCATCCGTACGAATCCCGAAACTCAAAAGAATCGCAAAACACACCAAGGCTGCGCCTAAAATAGCACAAAGTAGTGGAATATATTTAGGTGTCAACGAACATCACGGACACACCAATTCAGTAAAGCTTCAAACAGAACACCGCTTAAGGCACATGCATCTAATCGGTTCATCTGGCACAGGTAAATCCACCATGCTGTTGAATATGATTATTCAGGATATGCAAGCTGGCAATGGCGTGGCGGTACTAGACCCGCATGGAGATTTGATCGGCACCTTACTTGGCTATGTTCCTGATGAGCGTATGGACGACGTTATTGTTTTTGATCCAGCCGACGAGGAATTCCCAATCGGTTTTAATATCATCGATGCACATAGTGAGCTTGAAAAAATATTACTCGCGTCTGACTTAACCTCTGTTTTTAAACGACTCTCTACATCTTGGGGCGATCAAATGAATTCGGTGTTGGCTAACGGCATTTCAGCCATGCTGGAAAGCACACAAGGTGGTACTCTGCATACACTCAGACGCTTTTTGGTAGACAAGTCGTTTCGCAAAGAATTTTTGACAACCGTCACTGACCCTGAAAATGTATTTTACTGGGAAAGGGAGTTCCCACTTCTACGCGGCTCGCCACAGGCACCTGTATTAACACGGCTAGATACCTTCTTACGCCCAAAGCCAATACGCCACATGGTAGCGCAACAGGAAAACAAAGTTGATTTCTCTCAGATCATGCAGGGTAAGAAAATCTTCCTAGCAAAGCTATCACAAGGCACTATTGGTACAGAAAACTCCTACCTCATGGGGGCTTTCTTGGTGACCAAGCTCAATCAGATTGCTTATTCACGGCAAGCATTGAAACAAAACAAGCGTGAGAACTTTTTCCTCTACATTGATGAATTTCACAATTTCATTACACCCAGTATGGAGTCCATATTATCAGGTGCAAGAAAGTTCAATTTGTCGATGATATTGGCACACCAAGAATTAAGACAAATCGAAAGCAAAGATACCAACGTATCTGCCAGTGTGATGTCCAACCCATATACTCGAGTGTGTTTTCGTTTAGGTGATTCAGATGCCAAGCGACTGCAAAGCGGTTTTTCTTTCTTTGAAGCAAAAGACTTACAAAGCCTCGGAATCGGTGAGGCCATTGCAAGAGTTGAGCGTTCTGAATTTGACTTCAATTTGTCGACTCCCCCACTACCTGATATTGGTCAACGCCAAGCCGAAGAAAAATCACAAACAATCATTCGCCAATCTCAACAAAGGTATGGCCTTCCGCGAGAACAAGTTGAGGAACTGATTAATCAATCTATTAGTGGAGGCTCAAGGGATATAAAGCGTGCTGCGACCAATACTCCTGTAAAAAGCACTGAAGCTGAAGCCGCTTCAACTCTTAAAGGTCGTGGCGGGCAACAACACAAAGAAATACAAAAGCTTGTAAAAGACACTGCTGAAAAATATGGTTTTAAAGCCATGATTGAAAAACCTAGCGACAACGGCAGAGGTCATGTTGATGTGGTACTAGAGAAAGAGGATTTACAAATTGCGTGTGAAATTAGCGTCACCACTTCTGTGGATCATGAGGTGGTGAATGTAGAAAAGTGTTTTGATGCAGGATTTGACCAGGTGATGTGTTTTTCTGATAACCCTGAAACCTTGCGGGGTTTAAAATCGGCTGTTGAAAATATCGAAAGACTTAAATCAAAATCTATTTCGTTTGTGCCTTCATCCCTGATTGAAAAGCATTTAAGTAGCCTGTCAAAAAAGACCGTGAAAAAATATTGGGCTATGATGTCCATGTCAATTACGGCGACCTTTCACCCAAACCTTAAATAAAAATAACGATCAACACTGATTTTCCTTCATGATCTAGTGCTTAATCAAATAGTAATCCCATTATAAATGGCACAATATTTATTCGTTCGCGCAGTACCGTAGTAATGTCGACAGGCTTACTAAAATAGTTATCTACAACGATGTTTTTACGCAGAGCACACTCACTTGCTACCGTAAGAGCATCATCAGCATAGGCATCATTCATCGAACCCCATGATTTAGTCACATCTACAATGTAGGTATCTTGATAATCAAGAAAGGCATTTCTATCTGTGGTGTTCGCCCAAGAAACTGAGTTTGGGTCAATTGTGACGTCAATATTTTTCCATTCAGTTGGGCAGGCAATATCTACTAGCTGTGTTGGCGTATGATTAATGGATGCAGTAACAGCAGAAACATAAAGCCCTGCCAGTAAGCCGATGAGTATTTTCTTGTATCCGTGCATCTGTTGATAACCCCTTGGATATTGATCATTTACGTAATTTCAGCCTGAATTTAAACTGAACACTAGAATTGGATTGTAGTTTCTTGTAGGATTGCGCGCAATAAATATTTAGTTTTACGGGAAGTTACACGGGTATGGCACAACAAAATTTGCCTAAGTTTTATTTTCATGCAATCTAATTAAAAAAACAGCGGCTGTTTTATCGTTTGTTGGCGCAACGATTATATCTGCCTCGCTATATGCACAAGAAACGTATTCTGTTGGTGCTGACGCGGGTAGTTTTTCTGTTGGCAATAATGGTGCAGGAAGCTGGACGTTGCCGATTGAGGTGCCACCAGGGATTAGGGGCATGGTGCCGAATATGATGGTGTCGCTGTCTACCTCAAGTGCGAACGGTTTGTTAGGCCAAGGTGGTGGTTTATCAGGTAGCTCAGCAATCAGCCGATGCTCACAATCGATAGAGCAAGATGATGTGGTAGGCCGTGTTCGTGTTTTACAAAGCGACCAATATTGCCTTGATGGTAATCGTTTGATTCTGATATCAGGTGTACACGGCGCAGCGAACTCTGAGTACCGTACTGAATTAGAAAGTTTCCAAAAGATACTTGCCAACGGCAGTGTAGGCGGCGCGGGCCCTGAGTCATTTACCGTAATTTCTCGTTCTGGCAGTAGCATGACTTATGGCGGTACACCTGAATCACGTATTAGCCATTCTTCTGGTGCCGTATTGTCATGGCGTATCAGCCGCCTTGAAGACATTAGCTCTAACTATATGAAGTATGTCTACTCCGCGAGTACTTCAGAATCTCTATTGCAGAGCATTCATTACGGCGGTAATGTCGACGTAGGGCAAGCCCCTTTTTTAGCAGTATCGATAGTCTATGAAGATCGACCAGACACATCAAGTGGGTATCACCTAGGGGCAATACAAACAAGCACCAAGCGGATCAATGCTATTCAGACTTGGTCGGATACGGATTTGGTTCGAGACTATCAATTTAGCTACGAACTAAACCCTAACACTAATCAATCTAGACTCAAGGAAGCGAAAGAATGCGCGGGCAGTGGTGCGTGTTTAGTGCCGACCACATTTGATTATGCCAGCTCGCCAACTCAGTGGTCGTCAGCTTCAATATCCATTCCTCATGACCTTCAAGGTAGTAACGGCGAACCATTAGGATTACAGGCAGATATTAACAACGATGGTTGGCTAGATTGGTTGGTGTCAGTGCGCTATGCAAGCGGCTCCACAACACAGCAAACATGGCTTGGTTCAGCATCAGGGTTTACAACAAATGTAAATTGGTCACTGCCTGCTGTTTTGTATGATTACCAGCTTTATGCAGATGGTTTAGGTACTGCACAACTGATCGATATCAATGGTGATGGTGATGGTTATGCCGATGTTGTGGAAGCCTATCAAACCTCTGGCGGTATCACTAAAAATGTTTGGTTAAATACAGGGCAAGGATTTACCTCAACATCTCAATTTGTAGTTCCCGACGTATTTGTATCAACCGCGAACTTAGCTCGAGGCGAAACCCGACTACGTTTTGTAGAACTCGATGGTGACGGCCTAATTGATGCCGTAATCGATACGCTAGATAGTACAGGCACAAGAACCCGTAATGCATGGATTAATAATGGTACAGGTTGGACGGCCAATAGCAGTTGGCGACCTAAGGAGTATTTATCAGATTATAAATCTTCGGCCTATCCTGGAGAACGAGATAACTCAACCTTAGTAGATGTTAATGGCGATGGGTTGCCAGACTGGGTACAAGCAAGAGCCTATAGCGCTACTTCAGTTCAAAAGCGAGTATGGAGCGGGTTGGGAAGGTGTGAGTTCGGCCTTTGTCCCGCCCGTAGAATTACTAGATTACGCCACACACAAGCGTGGGCATCCCAAAGGGAGCTTCGTAGATCTAAATGCTGACGGTCTCGTAGATATGGTATACGCCATTACCAAACTCGATGGAACATCTGTCAGTGAGGCGTGGCTCAATACAGGAGAAGGCTGGATTACAGAATCAAACTGGGCCTTACCCGCGTCGATGTACCAATATCAAGCGGATGGATATACCGATATCTTGGGCTCTCTAGTTGACTTAACGGGTGATGGCCAACCCGAATATGTACAGTCATGGCGCAGTATCAGCGGCGGAGATAATTTCAATGCATGGACTCGTGACAACAATGCGTGGGTATCGCTTACTGGATTTGACCTACCTGTACCTTTATTTATGCACCACAGCGGTCAAAGTAGCACGCCGTTAGCGCAAATTAATGATTTAGATGGCGATGGTATAGCTGAGATGTACACCGCAATGGTGGGCCAATCATCCATTAACTATCAGAAAGGCGAACTACAAAATAACCTTGTCCCTGGGGTCATTGCACAAATTACTAACGGCTTAGGCATTGAAACACATATTGAATACGGCGTTGCTACCGATAGCTCTATTTACACACTTGTTGACAAAAGCCCTTATCCGAATATTGCCGATAATAGCAATCGATTACTGGTTAAGAATGTAAGAATCAGCAATGGGTTGGGCGGATGGAATGAAGCTTCGCACCAATACAGTAGCTCAAAGTACAATGTAACGGGTAGAGGCGGATTAGGCTTTGAAAGCCACAGTGCAGTAGATGGCCGAAGCGGTATCAAAATCACTACAAGCTATTATCAAGACTTCCCGTTCACAGGGATGGCGCAATCATCCTCTAATAAAACTGCAGCAGGTATTACGCTTGCCAGCGGTTCTTCTCAGGTAGCACAACGATTATTAAATGGCGGTAAAACGATTTACCCCTACGCATTGCCGAGTGAAAGTAATGATTCTGATTTACACACAGGGGCATGGATACAATCGAGGGTCATTACCACAACCATGGACGATTACGGTAATGCCACAGAATCAACAGAAGTTATCACCAACTACCACGGCGAATCATTTACTAAGATACATACTGTTATCCCTGTTATTGATACGGCAAATTGGATACTCAACAAAACAGGGCTTTCAACACAGGTAATTAGCCAGCCAGGAAAGACACCGCATACCTCTACGGTTAATAATACCGAATATTATCCAAATACCAATCTCCTTAAAACAGAGGTGTTAGAGCCTGCAGATGCACATTCGCTAACCAGCACCTATGAATACGATGATTTTGGTAATCGCATCAAAACCACTATCAGCACAACCAATGCACAAAACCCACCATTAGCACCACGGATTACCCAAACAAACTTTACCAATGCAACGGGCCGAGCAGATGGCCGTTTTCCAATTTTGGTTACCAATACCATACAACACTCGGCAACCACTGAATTTAGCAGCGCGTTTGGTAAGCCGCTGATAACAACAGATGCCAATGGCGTCACCAAAAAGTATTACTACGATGACTTTGGCACTCAGCTGAACGAAACCATTGTCCAAGCAAATGTACTAGAGCCTGATGGTAAAGAGGTGGCGATACCGCATTGGTGCTTGGTAGAACACAACTGCCCACCTAACGCAAAATACTTCGTTGCCGCGCTAGATAACCAACGAGAAGCACCTGAAGCGGCTTACTACGATGTTTATGGCCGTGAAATCCGCCGTTTAACCCAAGGCATGGGCGGTGCGGCTATTTACCAAGACACTGAGTATGATGCTTTTGGCCGTAAGCACCGTATGGGCTTGTCGGATAATTAATAGAATACGTGAGATAATATGGGCTGATTCTAGTCAGCCTGCAATTTTGAGCAAACGTCATCAAAGCCAACTGTTCCTAACCTTAGATTCTCTGGTTAGCTCTGAACATCCCTACCGTAAACTCGATGAGCTATTATGTTTTGGTGCATTGAGTAAACCCTTCTCTAAAATATATGCCACCCGTGGCCCTAAAGGCCGAGGTGTTGAGTTCGGCTTACGTGCCTTGGTGCTTCAGTTCATGGAAGATTTAAGTGATAGAGAAATGGAGCGATACTTATCAGAGAATCTGGCCGCTAAGTGGTTTTGTGATTCAGGACTGGAACAGAGCACTCCTGATCATAGTTACTTTGGTGATTTTCGCTCACGCATTGGAACCAGGGGTATGATGAATTTATTTGACCGTGTTCGGAGCGGGTTAGTTTCAATGGGCTTAGTACGAGAAGTATTCACATTTGTCGATGCCAGCCAGTTGGTCAGTAAGCTAACCACTTGGGATGATAGAGATAAGGCGATAAAGATGGGATTAGAGGAGTTCAACAATAAGACAGTTGATAAAGTTGCGGCGGACAAGCAAGCACGGTTTGGGTGCAAGGGAAATAGCAAATATTGGTATGGTTACAAAGAGCATGCATCAGTGGATATGCAAAGTGGCTTGATCAATAAAATAGCGGCCACCTCGGCTGAGGTAACGGATGCAAGCGGCTTGAAGCATGTTTGCCCTAAGTCGGGCGCTGTTTATGCGGACAAGGGTTATTGCGTGAGCCCGGCCAAAACCACGCTCAGGCGCAACGGTTGCCATGATGCAACAATCAAGAAGAACAATATGCATGGCAAGAATAGAGACAAAGACCGTTGGATTAGCAAAATTCGTTCACCATATGAGCGAGTGTTTGCTCATCGCAATAAGCGAGTTCGTTATAAAGGGTTGGCTAAAGTCCAGTTCCAAGTTGGAATCAGGGGCTTATGTTTTAACCTTAAGCGATTAATGGCATTGGGAGTTGAACGAGTTGAATTGGTGCCGGCCTAGGGATAGATCCGTCTATTGGTGGCAAAATGGCTGCTAATAGACGGTTTATTGCACAAAAAACGCGTTGCTGAGCAAACTAAAAGCGACTTCGGCGAAAACCCTGTTTGAAATTGTATTAACCGACGAGCCCCGTATTTCTAGCAATTATTTTAAGGATAATGTTGCTAATGGCACAGATCAAATTCGCTGGAAGACCATTGAACACGATATTCTAGATCGACCTGAATCGATTACTATGCCAAACAACGGGGTTACTCAGTTCACTTATGACCTGCTGACCACCACGACAACCAACGCCTTAGGGCAAGACCATGTTGTCACCAAGAATATATTGGGTAAGCCAAAGACCTCAACAGACAATGGTGGAACAACACAGTTTGCCTACGATGTACGAGGTAACCTACTAGAAACCACCGATGTAGATAGTAATCAAATCGTAAACACTTACGACCACTATGGGCGTAAGAAAACCATGCTAGATCCAGATATGGGTAACTGGGTATATGCGTACGATGCTTTTGGTCAACTAGCATCGCAAACAGATGCCAATTCGGAAGTCGTATCCATGGAATACGATGACTTAGGTCGTATGACACAGCGTGATGAGCGCGAAGGTATTACCACGTGGAACTACGATACCGCTGCCAATGGTTTAGGTAAGCTAGAAAGTGTGGCTGGGCCACTGTCTACCCAATCTATGGAGTACGATAATTTAGGGAGGCCAAACAAATCAACGCTCACCACAAGCGGGCAAACCTATATCACAGAAACAGGATATCAGGGTGTAACGGGCAAAGTAGACTGGGTAAAGTATCCAACAGGTCTTGTGGTGCGTAAGCGCTTTGATGATTACGGCTTTCCAGTTGAGCTTGAAAGTGTTGATTTGCAAAAATATCAGACGTATCGCACTGAATTAGATAAAGCCAATAATCATTACCGCGAAGCAAAAATCCTACAAGAACAGTATAACGATGAATATGAAGAGCTAAAAGCTATTGTTCAGCCGTACTATGATCGAATAAATACCGCTCAAAATAATGCAAGCCCATTGTTAGATCTTGTAAGTAGATCTTTTGATAAAGAATCTCAGCACTATGACTTAGCGACTGATTACTATGCGAAATACACAACCAACTTAAACGCCTATAACGGAAAAATGAATCAAGCTGCCACGGCGCAGCAAACAGCAGATGATCACCTTAGTGCTTACTATGGCTATGCTGGATTAGCTCGAGCACAAGATAATATTTATAACGACTATATGCAGCGTGCATGCGCTAACTTAGGCAACCAAGGGGATGGTTGTGATCATGGGCCTTATACTTTGTTTTATGATCCCCCAGAGGCACAACTATGGGTTGATCGAGCAGCACCGTATAAAACGGAAAGAGATAGGCTAGATGGAATTGCGAATACTAAATATAACGTGTATGTGAACTATTCGGGTATCGCTAACAACTACGTGTCACAAGCAGCTCAGTACGAAGAAGGGCTCTCTATATATGGCGCACAGTTTGAAAGCCATCAAAATATTCAGCTTGGTTTTCAAGCACGAAGAGAAACATACGAAACCCAAGCGGCTGTTCATTTTGGTAGATGGCAAAGTCGTAGTGCCCAAGGTACGGTTTGCTTAGCATGGGCTGGTGATGATCTGAGTTCAGATAGCTGTGTGACTCAAAAAGGAATACTTCAAAACACTGCTGTCCCGTTAACTTTCACAGCAACGAAAATTGATTAGGATTAAGGTTTGGGTGATGCATCGGGTCCCCTCGCAACAGTGCCATTAAATCACGTTTTTCAAACAAATTAAGCTGCAATACCCTCAATATTTGTTGCATCGTTTTGCCCGCCTTCGACTGCAATTTGATGAACATCAGTATTAGGTAAATACATAACGCAATCCATATTTGGGTCAATACTGCGTTCTTGCTGGTGCCGATAAATGACTTCACCTTTTAAGTTCTGCTTGATCCACTTGAAGAATAATTCCACCTGCCATCTGGCTTTATAAATATCGGCGATAGTTTGAGCACTGAGCTTAAAGGGGTTGGTTAAAAACACATAATGCTTGCCTGTAGTGGCATCGCGATAACCAATACGGCGTAATCGAATCGAACACTCCTTTGCTGCTTTGACCCCCGTGAATTCAATCGTTTGATCACTGCTAAGTCCCGTTCCCTTGCGTACACTATGTCGCTTGATAAGGCGGTATGCAGCATTCTTCTTTAATCGTGTGACAAAGTATATTCCCTTGTCATTCAATTGCTTATACCAAGCATAGTCGTTGTATCCACGGTCAATAACTACAATGCTGCCTTTCGGGAAAGCTACTTTCCTGCCTGCAGTAACATCAGCACATTTACCCTCGGTGATATTAACAAACTCAGGTAAGTAACCATCATGATTCAGGCCTACATGCAGTTTGATTGCCCCTTTAGTTGATCGAAAGTCTGCCCATGGGAAAACCGATAAGCACAGATCAATGGTAGATGAGTCCAGCGAATACAGGGGATTCTTGAAACGAAAGTTATGCCCTGGCGTTTTGCTCTGACAGCGCTTGAGTAATTGAGAGAATAGCGCTTCATAAAGGCTCGAAGGCTTGTTCTCATTGATGCGTGAAAGATTGGACCGCGTTAACACGGCACTACCAAGATGATACAAGCGGTGTGATTGAGTGCTGACATTATCAACAATATCACGCAAGCTATGACGGCCAGTCAATTGAGCTATAGTCAGGCTCACGAACTGTGACCAACGAGACGCTCTGCGGAATGAACGCCCCGAATGATGTTGAATTGCGAGTGCCTCGAATTCATGTCTCGGAACAATTTTGAGTATTTGATTTAGAACGGTATTACAATGTGACATGGTCTGATTTTCCTATTTGATTCAACGGTTTATCGCTAAACGTATTTTATCAAATTGAGAGAAAATCAGGCCTGTTTCTTTAGTGTTAACGGGACAGCAGTGACTTCAAAATGAATGGGATGCCTTAGCCGCAACAGGGAAAGAAGACCGTTATAAGCAAATTATCGAAGAAATTGAAGCGGAGATTACCCTAGGAGATGACGCAAAGGCCCTTGCAGATACTTACTACGATGCTTATAAAAATAACGCCATCGTGTATTGGACAGCATTGGAGTCAGATGCAGATGGTCAAATTAAACTAGCTGAATATGGTAATGGTGTAGAAAGTGCATGGAGTTATGATGAAATGGGCCGTGTGGGTTCAGTACAAACTACATCACCCTATACTGATGCCGTACAAACCAGTAATCTTGTGCAGAACGATGTTTATGATTTTGATGCACTGGGTAACTTAGATTACCGTCATGATTTCATTCAGGATTTTAAGGAAGATTTCAATTACGACACGCTTAATCGTCTCACTAAAGCGGAAGTATCGGGTGCTGGAGCCAGTGCCTATGCAGTAGCTGGGTTGGATACGATTACATTGACGTATGATGTCTTAGGCAATATCAAAACTAAGTCTGATGTAACAGGGGCTAGTGGTGAATATCTTTATGGACAAGTTACCAGTAATGCAGGCCCACATGCAGTTAGCTCCATAGGCGGAAACAAAAACACCACTTTTACTTACGATAACAATGGCAATCAATTGTCGGGTAATGGGCGTGACGAAATTAACTACACGTCTTTCAACAAACCAAGCCGAGTACAAAAAGTAGCCGAAGGGATTGATATCCACATGTCTTACGGCCCTAGCCGCACATTGTTAGTGCAGGCTGAAATGATAAACGGAGAAACCACCACAACTAAATATTTAGGTGGCCTCTATGAAGAAGTAGAAAAGGATGGAAAGACAACAGTTAAACATCACTTAACAGTTGCTGGCCGAGCGGTGGCTGTACTTAGTTTTGATAAAGCTACAACGGGTGCATATGCGTTTGAGAGCACCCACTATTTGCATCGTGACCATTTAAACTCTATTGCCGCTATCACCGATCAACAAGGCAAAATAGTTGATCGGTTTCACTTCGACGCTTTCGGCAAAAGGAGAACAGCGGTACAAGCGCCTTTTATGCGGCAGGGTTATTGCCAATTTCCTCTCTCGGTTTCACTAGTCATAAGCAGTTAACCAGCGTCGACCTTGTTCATATGGGGGCCGAGTTTACGACCCTGAAATTGGTCGTTTTATGAGTGCTGATCCTCATATTCAAAACCCGTTAAATACGCAGAGCTTAAATCGTTATAGTTATGTTAAAAACAACCCACTTAGCTATACCGACCCGAGTGGTTATTTCTTTAAGAGCTTATTTAAATCCCTTAAAAAGGTATTTAAGAAGATTTTGAAGCTGGTTAAAAGCGTGGTTAAAGCGATTGTCAAAGCTGTAAAGGCGGTGGTTAAGGTAGTTAAAAAAGCCATCAAGGTAATTAAAAAATACATAAAACCCCTACTGGCAGTTGCAGTCGCTGTAATAGCACCCTATGCGGTGGCAGCTTTAGCCTCTGGGGCAGGTATTTTAGCCACGGGGTCAGTTGCTTTATCCACTATGTCGGCAGGGATGACGCTTGCTGTGGGGGCTATTGGTGGTGGCTTAGCTGGTCTCGTGTCTACAGGTAGCTTGAAAGGTATGCTTATCGGCACTGTTTCTGGCTTGGCGTTTGCGGGCATAGGTAATCATTTTTCTGCCGTCAAATCTGCCAATGCGTGGGGCAGAGGTATCAATGGCTTAACGGGAGCTCAGCAAATCGGCAAAATCATCATGCACGGTGCTGTAGGTGGCACTAGGGCTGTGCTTAGCGGGGGGAAATTTAAAGATGGGTTTACAGCAGCAGGTTTCGCTCAGACCGCGGCCCCTGTGATAGATAATATTGACTCTTCAGCAGGACAAGTTGTTGCTGCAGGTGTTGTGGGTGGAATAGGGTCAGAGCTAGCTGGCGGAGATTTTGAATCTGGGTTTTATACAGGGGTTTTCTCTAGAGCGTTTAATAAGAGATTGCACCCAGATGAAAAAGGGCAGCACATTGAAAGGAAGTATGTCAGAACCGAAATGCGCTCAGAAACTACAGTTGTTCCAGGAGGTGCAATTGGAGATATGGTAGCTACAGGCCTAAATATGACTCGTAATCCTACATTGGTTACACTTGGGAATGCTGTTGATGCTTTGGATCTAGGGCAAACTAATGACGTTATCACAAGCAGCTATCAAGTTAATATTTACGAAAATATTACTTATGATACATACTATGATGTGAGGCCAAATGGTAGTTATGTTGAAGTGCCTGGCTTTAGGCACAATCCAGTTACTGGTAATGAGTTTGCTATCGAAATTGAAGGGACCTTGCGTGTTACAAGAACCACTCAATATTGCATAGCCTCTAGCTTTGGTTGCTTCTGATGATTTTTTTTAAACAGTTTCTTATTTCTCTTATTGGTGTGTCCATAATTATTTCATTGGCTTCAACGCCCAGAGTGGTGCCCCTAGGAAATGATGAAAGCAACTTAACATTTGAACATGAAGAAGAATTTCAAACACTATTTCAGAAAAAAGGATTGAGAAAAAGTGAGAATGAACGATTTATGCTGTTAGTTGAAAAACGTAACAAGTTTCTTGCGGAAAAGCGTAGCGGGTTGATTGCGGGGATACTCGAGAAAGAAGATGGTAAAACATTTCGTCAAAACACTGTCGATAGTATCGCTGTGTTACTTGCAGGTATTTGGGCCATCACTATGATAGTCGCATTTATTGTAGGAGGGGTAACAAAGCACGACTATATCCTGCTTGTAATCCCATTATTGCTAACTATTGGTGGAGTTCTTACACCCTTTCTATTTTTATTAATGCTTGCTGTTACCGCTTTAGCTTGGTTTGGTACAGTAATCATAAAAGGAGGTTGGCCGAATCAAAATAGGGGCTAAAGCATTCAAACTATCTATTTTGTTTGGAATTTATACATTGTCAACATTGATTATTTTTACCGTAACTGGGATTGTTTCCGATTACGCAACATTGGGTATGGACTTTTTGTCTAGCAAGTTGACTCATTGTCGTTCCACACGATATATCGATGATTAGCATTAGCCCATTCGTCGTCTATTTCAATCAGAATGGCACTGACTAATCGTAACCAAGCCTCTCGGTTAGGAAAGACTCTGACCAAGCGGGTTCGCCGCTTAAGTTCTTGTTGAACCGTCCGTTCAATGCGGTTGGAGGTTCGCATTTTCTTTTGGTGTCTATCTGGCAAGGCAAACACATTTAACCCTTCAGGCACATTGTTTTCTAGCCACTGCGCCAAGTGAGCATGCTTTTCCTGGTACTGGCTCACAAGGACTTTTAGATTAACCTGAGCAGCTGCCCTATTGGGTGCATTCCAAACACTACGCAGCTCACCACCAATGCGCTGCTTGATCTTGTGATTGGGGGCATGATGCATTGCATTCTGCGCCAGATGAAACTGGCAACGCTGCCAAGGTATACCTGGGAACACTGCCTTTCTAGCGGCTTTTAAGCCACGGTGATCATCACTGACAATAAACTCAATACCATGTATGCCCCGGTCAACCAAGCCTTTGAGGAACGCTCGCCAGTTAACCTCGGCTTCATTAAGCGCCATTGCCGTTCCTAATACGCAACGCCGTCCACAAGGCAATACCCCCACCGCACTCAACACCGCCATATCAATCACTTGGTGGCCCTCACGCACCTTTTCATAACGCGCATCAAGGATTAGGTAAGAGACTTTACCCAACGGACGATCACGCCAGACTTTTAACGCCTCATCCATGCTCTGGTTAGCCCGTGAGACCGGTGTAGAGGAGATGCTTTCAATACCCATGCTCTGCATGACTTTTTCGACTCGGCGCGTGCTAACGCCCGTCACGTACATTTCAGCAACGGTCAGCATCATCGCACGTTGGCTGCGTCAGCCGCGTTCTAGCGATTGAGGGTAAAAAGGTTCATCAACGTGTTGAGCGGTCTTTGGGATACGCAGATTGAGCGTACCGGCTTGCGTATCGATACGCTTATCCTGGTAGCCATGGGCAAACCCTGGCCGGTCTTGACTATGCTCATAGTGTGATGCGCCTGGAAACGGCTCTCTTTCAATCTTCATCGCCTCATTGAGCAGTGCGGTGAGCACGGGGCGCATGGCATCGGGGCCTTCTGAGATGTGTGTTCCACTACTACGTCAAATACGTTATTGTTTGATTGGGTCATTTGGGTGTCTCCAGTATTTTAATTGCTTAAAACAGGGAACGCACAAATGGCTCAACTTACAAGACACCAAGATAGAAAATTTGAATAAATCAAAAATTCGAAAAAATTCCCCCTGGGGGAAAAAGGCCATACTGCTCTATCTAATATAAAAGTCCATACCTGAAGTTACAGTATCTGTACTAGTAGTCTTTCAAGATGACATTGCCTAATACAGTGAGTTTGTCCGCGTGCCTAGCAAGGCATCGCTTGCAGGAAATGGTCGCTCCATTTGCAAAAGCGACAACGCAGTCCAGGTGCGTGGACAGGCTCACCCAAAGGGTGCCAACGCGCCGTCCCACAGCCGCGTTGTATCGCTTTTGAAGGGAGTGACCATTCATTGCGCAATACGCCTTGCTGTGAAACGGCGCGTTGATGCTGAATTAGGCAATATTATCTTGAAAGAGTACTAGGTTTATCCTTTACTAAAAACACCAAAGTTCCTGCAATAATCGCTAATGCTATTGAGCTGCCCCACACTAGATCATAGCTTGAACTTCTGTCAAAGAAATAACCGCCAAGTGCCGCGCCCGCAGCCGCGCCAATTTGATGCCCCGCCGTGAGTAAGCCCATTACTAAACCGACAATACGTAAACCTAAGTGACTGACCACCAAGCTGGTTGTGACTGGCACCGTGGAATAATCAACTAGGCCAAAAATAATGGCGAAGAGGATCAACGTTTCATAGTCTGTTCCGACATTTAGTAAAATCCAGAAGGTTAAGCCACGGATGACATAAATCATGCCTAGCAGTAGTGGGCGATTCATTTTGTCAGTTAGCCAGCCTACGCCTATCATACCTACTAAATTACAGGCGGATAGTAATCCGTATGCAGTAGCACTGGGTACGGGCAAAAAGCCGCAAAAAGAAGCATAGGGAAGAAGGTGAGTTTCTATCACTCCGCTAGTCGTATAGCCACAAATTAAGTAACTCCAAAATAGTAAATGGAACACAGGGCTGGTGCCGAGCTTGGCTAGATCAGCTTTTACGCTGTGCTTGCATGTTGATTTTTTTGGGAATTATATACATAAATCCGTGGGGCCAGTTTTATTACCTGCGCTTCTCAAGTTTAAATTTTTGATTTAGCTGCTCTTTGGTCGGCTTCTTGTTCTGGTATTCAGCCTTCTTTTCGGGGATGCTGAATAGAGTGGTTTTAACTGCTTTCTCAAGCTGCTTTTTTGTTGGTTGTTTCATGGGCAGCTTGCTCACTCTTGGTTTACAAAGCTAGCCAAAAAAACTCTCAATTTCCTATCGAAATCGTCAATAGGGTGTAGACCTTTAGGCTTTTTAGTTAGCTTATAACTAGCATTAGCATTTTTCTCCATTGATACCAATGTCCCTGCCGCGCCTGTTGAAATATCTGCTTTCGACCAGACATTGAAAAATATTTCATGTGGAGCAACGCCTATGCACATAACCCCATGATACGGCCTATGATATTTAATGTGATTGAATTGAAACGAACCGCTCACATCTTCTGTAGCTGTCTTAAGTTCAAGTTGAACACCATTGATCTGAATATCCCAAGGATTTTGTTTTGCACGAACACCTTTTTTTATTGAGTGGGAAAATACACTCATAACCAAGGTCAGCACAGAGCTTTTCAACAAAGTCTTGCCCAACTTCACCTACTTTAGTATTGGATACCCGCTTTATATGCTCAAAAGTGGCTTCATTCCACTTGTTTGCATCACCATGATTGCTGAGTACTTCCAATAGTATTTCTTTAGGGTTAATCATTTAAATAACCATTGTCTGTTAATACTTTTTCAATATGGTACATACTAATATGCCTACAGTTATGGGCGGCTAGATTACTATACATCCGCCAGTCAGTTTCATTTAGAAGCTTTATTATCTTATCCTTGGATTTTTTTATTACAATCCCATAACCGCATACATATTTCACATCAGAAAAGCATTTAACGGGCTTTGGAGGCTCTTTGTAGAAAGTTCTTTGTAAAAAGAAGTCAGCCTCATTCATTCTGTTATGACCGCATAATCTCTCTTTCCTTTGGTCTACTGTAAGTAGCTCCACCCAATCAGAGCATTTTTTAACGGGCTGTTTGTTATTAACGCCACGCTTCCATACTTGCCAAAGTCCATTAATCTTTACGGATTTACCATGGAAATCCGTAAAGCTATCTTGTGGCAAAGTTTCTGAATGCAATAACTGTAAACCTTTCACTCGATGCTTTGGACTACCTTTTCCATCACTCTGGAACGCCATGGGCAATATCATACCTACATAATCCGAGAAAGTTGCAGCATGGTTCATAAATGCAAGAGCAAGCCATGCTCTATACCCAAAAGGCGGGTTTCCAATTGTCGCGTAACTCAAGCAATTTGGTTGTATTCTCCATTCTAAAAAGTCGTGCTCAATCACGTCTGATCGTAGCGGCATGATATCTATTCCTATTCTTCGGTCTTCTGGCAATAAATCAAGAAATACACACGACCCGGCAGAAGGCTCTATGAATTTGTAGTGATCCTCATTTGCCCCATCATTACCCATAATTGAAATCATGCTCTGATGGCAATATTCGGCGATTTTGGGCGCCGTGAAAAATTGGTCAAGCCCAACTTCTTCAATATCAACCCATTTTGGTATTGAAGGGTTATTCCGCCAAGCAATATTTCTATTTATAGTTGCTAGAGATTGTAAACATATAGTGTTCATCTTATTAACTCCGCATAGGTTAATCTCTTATTGCCTACAGACTTACCCAATGCCGCCATCCGATCAATAGTATCAATTCCTACATTGCCTTCATTCAATCTAAAGGTGAACTCATTAACATAACGCCCCAAGTGCTTAACGCTCATGTTGTGATAAACGCCATTATAACCACGTTTAAGCACTGCCCAAACGCTCTCAATACCATTAGTGTGAGCCATACCATTGACGTATTCTTTAGCTGAATGATTGACTGTGCTGTGACCGTAGCCTTGTAATCCTAAATATGATCTATGATCGTCTGTGTAAACTGTTGAACCTTTTTCTACATTATCGGTAATCGTTCCTTGTAGCGACTCCTTAGTAGTAGTTGTCACTACCATAGCTTTAACTTTTCCTTCTCTTTCGCGCATACCGAATACAGCAGCTTTACCCACTGCGCCTCGCCCACCGTTTAGCTTCTTATTACTGTGTTTGTTTTTTTCTTTACCACCGATATAAGTTTCATCAACTTCAACTACTTTTGATAGCTTAAAGTCACCTTGACTACAAGACTCACGAATACGTTGTAGCATGAACCACGCCGACTTTTGTGTGATGCCTAACTCTTTTGATAACTGCATACTTGATATGCCTTTTCTAGCTGTTAAAAGATAATATATAGCAACCACCCATTTTTGCATAGACAACTTTGAAGAGTGCATGATTGTATTTGTTTTGACTGTAAACTGCTTGTGACAATTACAGCACCAATAGGTAAACCTTTTTGTTTTGGCTTCATTTATATTTTCAACACAGCCGCAATGAGCACAGATAGGAGATTCACCCCAGCGTACACATTCTAACCACTCAACCGCCTTTTCTTCGGTTGAAAACATATTGAGTAAATCTAATATGCTGATTGTTTTGACTGGCTTCTTTTTCATGTTTAATCTATCGGTTAATTTCTATACGGATTATTATACCACAATTCAGACTCAGGTGCTAGAATCTGCCTCACGGATTTATGTATATAATTCCCATTTTTTTGATACACGGCCTGATGCTTCCTGCTCCTTATCTTTAGGTACCAGCCATACCAAGGGTATGAGCGCGGCGGTACCGATTGCGATACCTATAAACCCCCACCGCCAACTAAATGAGCCGAGCAATACGGGCTACTAGAGGTACGATTAAAAATTGCCCCGCAGTCGAACCAGACGCAGCGATACCCGACGCTAAGCCAACAGTTTTTGGGTAAACCCGAGCAACCGCTGCAGCCACTACATGAGTGGCGACGATTCCGAATCCCACTCCGCCAATAATCCCAAAGCCTAAAAGCAGAACCCAAATATTGTTGGCAATGCTAACGACAATGCAGCTAAGGCAAACGGCTAACATGCCAAAAAGCAAAGTAAACCTTAAGCCTTTGCGGTCTAACATCGCTCCGGATAAGGGCGCAATGATAGCCATAATAAGCAGGGCAATTGCGGCAACGTTGGATGTTGAGCCTCTAGTCCAACCCAGCTCGGCTTCCCAAATAGGCATGGCTAATCCTAAAACCGCGCGCGCGGAATACGCCATCGCCAATGCTAAAAACCCCAATACAACAATGATGGTTGCCTTACTAATAAACCCATTGTTGGTGTGGATGTGCATACTAAGTAGAGTACATATTAGCCGTCGCTAAGTAAAGGCGCACAGCACCTAGTATTGCGCTGCCAAATCTAAGATTTAAAGCCATTTCCTAACTAACATAATTCCGATAGCGACGCACGGCCCCACACCAAAAGCAAAGATAAAGTGTGCCCATTCCAACCACGCCACCCAGATACCAACCGGTTGCAACCACGCTGAGTTCAATTGCAATACGAATAGTTGCGATGGGCAAGCCGGTTTTAATTTGTAAGCCGGTCATTAAGCCGTCTCTTGGCCCCGCACCCAAATTTGCGGTGAGATAAATGCCAGAAGCAATACCCACCGCCAACACACCTATTGCAGCTTGAATTAGTTGCCAGAGTAAGCTTTCGGGGTACGGCAGCAGCACCAAAGAAAAATCAATCATAAAGGCGATGATCAAAGCGTTCAAAATAGTTCCCATGCCTGGCTTTTGTTTTAAGGGAATCCATAACGCTAAAACGGCAAAGCTTACTATCATGGTAACGAAGCCAATACTCCACCCAGTTTTACCAGCTATACCTTGTGCTAACACAGTCCATGGGCTTACCCCTGCGCTGCTCGCAATTAGAATAGCTTCACCTAAGCCAAACAACACCAAACCAAAGTTAAGATAAAAAAAGGTGAGTAGCTTTGGCCGCAGGTTATACGGGCTGGACGAGCTCCAACTTAAGGTGGGTACTTCTTTAACGGAAAATAACTTCAGCATATTTTTTGGGGAAGGATTAATGTGGGGGTGCCCGATAGCAACGCTTGTTAGTCTTCTTATTCCAGTTCCAATGATAGGTCAGTATGCTAAATAACCCTTGCTAAATATGCCTTAGTTTAGATATTGTTGCGAGAGTGAAAAACTATAGCTGAGATCAATGACTAGCATGCAACGAGTGACCAATGCCGCTTCCAGCGGAATCAAGCTAGAGCGCAAAATACTGAAAGATTTATGCCGCCGCTCTGACCGCCCTGGATTGATGTATCTGGGCAATTGGCTGCTATGCTTAGTGGTGTCGGGTTATGGGGTGGTTTTAACGCTAGGGACTGCGTGGGTATGGCCAGCTATGCTGGTTTACGGCAGTATACTATCCTTGCCTGTTTATTCGATGAGCCACGAAACTGCCCACGGAACGGCGTTTCGTACACGTTGGCTTAATGAACTCGTGTGTTGGGTTACTTCCTTGCTTTATCTTGAAGAACCATTGCATCGTCGTTATACCCACACCAATCATCACACTTACACTTGGCACGTGGGTAAAGACAGCCAAATGCCTTTCGATACACCCATGAACTTTTGGGGTTGGTTAGTGGAAGTAACGGGCTATGCTTTGCTGCATTTTCACGTGATCACCTTAGGGCGCTTGGTAACGGGACGCCATACCGATGTGATGCGGGAGGTGATTCCTGACTCAGAATTTAGGCGAGTTCGGCGTAACGCAATAATTTTCCTGCTTATCTACTTAAGTATCGCTGCGTTGATAATGATGGGGGGGACCGAACTGCTCTGGTTTTTGGTTATCCCGCGTTTACTTGGTATGCCAATTGTGACGTTGTTTAGCCTTATTCAACACGTGGAGATGCAAGAAAACGCAGACTCGATTATTGATAGTACGCGCTCGTTTAGCACCAATTGGACCGGCAAGTTTTTGTATATGAATATGAATAACCACGTTGAACACCATCTCTACCCGCAAGTGCCTTTTTATGCCTTACCGAATTTGCAAACGGAGATAAAAAATCAAATACCAGAGCCAGACCCTGGCTTTTGGCGTACTAATTTTGAGGTATTGTCGGTGGTGATTCGTCGTACTAAAAAACGTAACACCAAAGCATGGAGTATTCGTCAAGCCCCACATATGATTACTGAAGGTGGCTATGAACCAGTTTCAATTAGGAGTATGAAATAGTCGAAACGGGCTAAGTTGAATTAGGCGTTATTTCTTTTACCCGTAGCTCACATAGTTGATTACAACGGGGCAATATTTACTATACTCGGACAAGATCAGCGCTGTTGTTGATCGCTGCTAATTTATGTCAACAAACCTGCGTAGACCGCTCTATGTTTGAAAAACTTGCTCCAGCTCCAGTAGACCCGATTCTTCGATTAATTGGCCTATACCGAAATGATCCACGAGAAAATAAAATAGACCTCGGGGTCGGTGTTTTCCGTGATGCCACTGGCATTACGCCGATTATGGATGCAGTGCGCGTGTCTGAAGAGCGTTTACATGATTCACAGACAACCAAGGCCTATGTTGGGCCAGCAGGTGACGAGGTGTTTAACACCGAAATGACCAAACTGGTGTTTGGACAAGCGGTTGATACCAATCGCATTCGCACTATACAAACGCCGGGAGGTTGCGGCGCGTTAAGAATGCTATCCGACATGCTTTACAAGGTAGGCAGTGATCGCACTGTTTGGGTGAGTGATCCGACTTGGGGCAACCATTACCCCATTATGCAAGGCAGTGGTTTTGAGGTGAAAGCTTACCCTTATCTTGATCGTTCAACTAAAAAAGTCGACACGGGTGCAATGCTAGAGAAGTTGGCAACGCTTGGTAAAAAAGACATCGTTATCTTGCATGGCTGCTGTCATAACCCCACAGGGGCGGAATTACGGCCCGAACATTGGGATGAGATTGCGGCTTTAGCCGATAAGAATGGATTTTTCCCGTTTGTAGATTTGGCGTATCAGGGATTCGGAGATTCATTAGAGTCTGATGCTTACGGTGCCAGAAAAATAGCGCAAACCGTTGAATCAATGGTGTTATCCGCGTCTTGCTCGAAGAACTTTGGTTTATACCGCGATAGGGTTGGTTGTGCGATGATGATGGGCGAAACAGCTGCCTTGTCTGAGGTGGCTCGTGGGCAGATTTTAAGCAGTGCACGCTGTTCTTATTCTATGCCGCCCGATCACGGAGCGGCAATAGTGTCACAAATTCTCACCGACGCGCAATTAAAAGCATCTTGGGATAGCGAACTTATGTCAATGCGCGGGCGTTTATTATCGTTGCGTCAGAAGTTGGCAGATTCGCTGAGATTAAAAACCGATTCAGATAAATGGGATTTTATTGCTGAGCACCGCGGCATGTTCTCATTATTAATGCTCGACGAAAGTCAAACAGATGCCTTGATTAACGACCATGCGGTTTATGTTGTTGCAGGTGGCCGGGTGAATGTTGCAGGCCTTAAAGACGAAGCCCAGCTTAATACTTTTGCTGATGCGCTAGTCGCCATCACACAATAACGATTAGGGTCGAGAAGGAAGGGAATAAAATAACCTAATACCGAAGTAAAACATTCGACATTAGGTTTAAGCCCTGCCAATAACGGATATCGAGGTCGTTTAAGTGCTTTCGTATAAACGGGTCAGCACAAACTCGCGGTGGCCTAGTGCTTCAGCACAAGTGAAGCGACCGTTCGCGGTGCGGACCATCATTTCAAGTAGCGAATCACCTGCATCATCCAGAGTCATGTCTTTGCGCAAAATACCCGTTACATCTACGTCTACGTGCTCACCCATGGTACGCAAGGTGCGCGGATTAGCGCATAATTTGATAACAGGAAGAATCGGATTACCGATGATATTGCCTTGCCCAGTAGGGAAGAAGTGAACGGTATAACCGGAAGCAGCGCATAAGGTCACCATTTCAGCAGCGGCTGAAGATGAATCCATAAACCACAGCCCAGGGCCAGTTGGCATTTCAGCTTTATCAAGTACACCATCGACCATGCACTTTTTGCCGATTTTGGTGATGTTGCCTAGGGCTTTTTCTTCGATGGTGGTTAAACCGCCTTCGATGTTGCCTTTAGTCGGCTGAGAGTCAGACAGGTCGTCAGTTTTGTGGTGCTCGATCATGTCTTGGTAACGGTCAAACATAAACATGAATTCATCGCGAACTTTGTCATTTACGCAGCGCTGTGCAACCAAATGTTCGCCGCCGGTAATTTCAGACGTTTCACCAAAACAAAGGGTAGAACCCATTTCGTAAAGCTTATCAAAAGCATTACCAACGGAAGGATTTGAACCGCAACCAGAAGTGGTATCAGATTCACCGCACTTGGTCGAAACCCACAGCTCACCGATGCCTGCTTGTTCTTTTTGGGTTTCGGTTGCGTAATGTACATATTCTTTAGCAACCTGTGATGCGCGCATGATGGTTTCGATGTCGCCGTGTTGTTCAATGCCAAAACCAGTGACTGGTTTACCACTTGCGGCGATGCCATCGACTATTTTTTTGGTCCAACCTTCTTCTATACCAATAACCACAACAGCAGCCACATTGGGGTTACAACCCGTACCGATTAGTGTGCGGAAGTGAAGTTCAAGGTCAGTGCCGAATTGTAAGCGACCGTATGGATGGGGTAGTGCCAAGGTACCCTTGATGTTGTTTGCGACGGCTTCGCACGCAGCGTTGGCTAGGTCGTCTACAGGCAGAATGATTACATAGTTGCGAACGCCCATGCGTCCGTTATCGCGTCTATAGCCCACGAATGATGCGTTTTGTAAGTCTAGGCTCATAATTAATTTGTGTGTTTGTTAATAGTGATTCAGTCAGTCTGAATGCTTAAATTAGTTCTAATTGTTAATTACCAGCGTTTAGTTTTCACGTTATGGACGTGAGCATGTTCTCCCGCTTGGATGTCGCTGACTACGCGACCGATATCAACTCCATACTTGATAATTGTGTCGCCTTCGGCCAAAGGCTTAATCGCTAATTTATGACCAATTGGAATATCGCTGATCGCCTTAAAGGTAATTTCCGTGTCTTGGTTCATAACCCAACCGGTTAGTTCGTTACCTGCCTTTACGCCTTCAACTACCACAACGCCGACGCTATCGCCTTCATCATGCACTACAAAATCGATCATGTTGCTTACCTCAGAGTTTTGTTTAATGGCCTATTTTCATTTACGGGTGAAACGCTATCAATAATAACATCTACAACTTATCACTGCTGTCCCGTTAACTTTCACAGCAACGAAAATTGATTAGGGTTAAGGTTTGGGTGATGCATCGGGTCCCCTCGCAACAGTGCCATTAAATCACGTTTTTCAAACAAATTAAGCTGCAAT
The DNA here is from genome assembly GCA_965237485.1 of Candidatus Poriferihabitaceae bacterium. Lineage (GTDB taxonomy): Bacteria > Pseudomonadota > Gammaproteobacteria > Arenicellales > Poriferihabitantaceae > JAAELZ01. The sequence continues at coordinate 1,030,491 of CBDEFQ010000009.1, forward strand.
ACCCTCAATATTTGTTGCATCGTTTTGCCCGCCTTCGACTGCAATTTGATGAACATCAGTATTAGGTAAATACATAACGCAATCCATATTTGGGTCAATACTGCGTTCTTGCTGGTGCCGATAAATGACTTCACCTTTAAGTTCTGCTTGATCCACTTGAAGAATAATTCCACCTGCCATCTGGCTTTATAAATATCGGCGATAGTTTGAGCACTGAGCTTAAAGTGGTTGGTTAAAAACACATAATGCTTGCCTGTAGTGGCATCGCGATAACCAATACGGCGTAATCGAATCGAACACTCCTTTGCTGCTTTGACCCCCGTGAATTCAATCGTTTGATCACTGCTAAGTCCCGTTCCCTTGCGTACACTATGTCGCTTGATAAGGCGGTATGCAGCATTCTTCTTTAATCGTGTGACAAAGTATATTCCCTTGTCATTCAATTGCTTATACCAGGCATAGTCGTTGTATCCACGGTCAATAACTACAATGCTGCCTTTCGGGAAAGCTACTTTCCTGCCTGCAGTAACATCAGCACATTTACCCTCGGTGATATTAACAAACTCAGGTAAGTAACCATCATGATTCAGGCCTACATGCAGTTTGATTGCCCCTTTAGTTGATCGAAAGTCTGCCCATGGGAAAACCGATAAGCACAGATCAATGGTAGATGAGTCCAGCGAATACAGGGGATTCTTGAAACGAAAGTTATGCCCTGGCGTTTTGCTCTGACAGCACTTGAGTAATTGAGAGAATAGCACTTTATAAAGGCTCGAAGGCTTGTTCTCATTGATGCGTGAAAGATTGGACCGCGTTAACACGGCACTACCAAGATGATACAAGCGGTGTGATTGAGCGCTGACATTATCAACAATATCACGCAAGCTATGACGGCCAGTCAATTGAGCTATAGTCAGGCTCACGAACTGTGACCAACGAGACGCTCTGCGGAATGAACGCCCCGAATGATGTTGAATTGCGAGTGCCTCGAATTCATGTCTCGGAACAATTTTGAGTATTTGATTTAGAACGGTATTACAATGTGACATGGTCTGATTTTCCTATTTGATTCAACGGTTTATCGCTAAACGTATTTTATCAAATTGAGAGAAAATCAGGCCTGTTTCTTTAGTGTTAACGGGACAGCAGTGACAACTTATATAATATATATAAGAGTAAATAATTGTAATGGAGATTGAGTTGCGAGTGCAAACGTAATAGTCTTAATTACCTAAATTAAGGGAATTATATACTTCAGTATGCAAAATTACCTCCTTTCCAGCTTCCATCGTCTGTTTAATTCCTCTTTTGTTGGTTTGCGATTCTCATAGATTGTCTGTGAAGGGCGTTTCGCTCCCAAAACTTCTTTTGCTGCTATCTTAAAATCATTTTCTGTTAGGTTGTCGTATTTCACCACTTTATTCATTTTTTACTCCGTTTTTTATCAACATAGTTAACCCAATTAACCCAGTCAATCTCTCCTTGTTGGGATATTCCCGATTCAATAAGGAATTGAGTAACCGCGCCTTTTGCTAATGTTTTTGATTCCATTAATCCGTTTTGAGCGTGCGCAACGAATATACTCAGCAAAGCAATGTGAGTATCTTCCCAACCGCTTACTTCCTCCCAGAAGTCCGATCCTATGTAAGTGTAGTAGCTGCCTCTACTCCGGTTACTCGCAGGGCCATAACATACGCCCTCAATGCATCTTACATGCACGTTATTTCCCTGCTGCAAGATTACGAGTGGCTTTATTGAAGTAGTCAGACAGTTTTTCCTTTGTGAAGAGTTTCCCCAATTCTTTCCCGATTTTACTTGTATTATTGTTCTGGTTTCATTTTCAACATATTCTATATCTATACCTTCTGCTGTGGATTTCATCCCATTTTTCGCAGACTGGCATATAACAACTGCGCATTGTTCCGCCAACGTGCCAAACATAGTTTCTTCACTGGAAGACAGAAAGGCATCTAAGACCGAGGCCGCAAAACCATCAGTTTTGTTGGTGGCCCTTAAACAGAAAAGGTAAGGATTCTTTCTCCTTATAAGTTCCTCTGGCTTTAGCGTTTCCAGCTTACTTTTAATCCTGACTGCGAAGTCTGCGACATTCGCATTCAGTCTGTTTTCTGCTTTTTCCCACCATTCAGGGTAAATCAAAACGATCTTACCCTTTGTCGCATCAAAGCACAATACTCAGTCTTGTCCAACATGAAATGATACTGAGAGAAGGGACTGATTCTAATCGGAAATGATACCGAACTAATCTAATTTCTGTTCATGATGGTGAATGAATACCATTATGAATGACCACCATATAGATACCCTTGATAAGGCACGCTTGTTGCTACAAGGCACTGATGAAATCGATCTGGCAATCGACGGTAAACGCAATCGCTATGATTTCATCAAACGCACCTTAATGCGTTTCAAATACAGCAAACCGGGTCGAGCCGATAAGGGTCTTGTGCTGCGTTATATCACACGCATCAGCGGTTACTCTTATGTGCAAGTGAAACGCCTGGCTGCCAGCTATCTCAAGCACGGTAGAATCCAGTGGCGACATCGTGCCACAAGGGGCTTTGCTAGACGCTATAGCAATCAAGACATTAAGCTTCTAGCATATGGATGAACTCCACGGTACGTTATCAGGCCATGCCACTAAGAAACTCTGTGAGCGCGCCTTGGTTGTCTATGAGCAAACTGAGTATGCCAACCTGGCACCTATCCCGGTTTCTCATCTATACAATCTACGCCGATCTAAACCCTACCAGAACAATCGCCGTCACTTTGAAAAGACACATTCCAAGCCTTCTTCTATCGGCCAAAGACGTAAGCCACAGCCAGAAGGTCAACCTGGCTATAGCCGTGTAGATACAGTGCATCAGGGCGATAAGGACAAGGTTAAAGGGGTCTATCATATCAACGCCGTTGATGAGATCACCCCGTTTGAAGTCGTGTCTTCTACACAGAAAATATCAGAGCCATTCTTGATGCCTATTCTCACTCAAATGCTAGAGCAATTCCCCTTTGTGATTAAAGGCTTTCATGCCGATAATGGCAGTGAATACATTAACCAATCGGTGGTGCGATTGTTGAATAAGCTATTAATCGAGTTGACCCAATCCAGGGCTAGACACCGTAACGACCATGCCTTAGTTGAGTGCAACAATGGGGCCATCGTGCGCAAGCATCTTGGCTTCATGCATATCCCGCAAAAATATGCGCCTGAGATTAATCAATTTGCCACCGACTTTCTTAACCCTTATTTGAATTATCACCGACCTTGTTTCTTCCCACAGATCAGCACTAACAACAAAGGAAAACAAGTCAAAACCTATCCATATCGAAACATGATGACGCCTTATGAACAACTCAAATCGTTGACCAATGCACAGTCATATCTTAAAACTCACATCTCGTTTACAATGCTTGACGATATCGTTTATCAGATGACTGATAATGAGGTAGCAAAACAACTCAATGAGGAAAAAACTAAACTCTTTAAAAACATCTTTGAACAGAAATGACAATCAACTTCTCGGTATCATTCCTGTATTGGAATAGACTTACTCACTAGATACGTCAATGCCTATATGATGCTCGGTGTAATTTATGTGCTGCGGCTAGCGTAGTTCCAGACCCAGCGAATGGGTCAAGAACCACGTCGCCGTGATCTGTAAATAGCCGGATAAACCAGTTGGGTAGTTGCTCAGGGAAAGTCGCTGGGTGCCCTGAATTGTTACATTGAGTAGCCATGTGCAAAACGTTCGTTGGGTATGCCATATCGCGCCCTTCCCAGTTCGCAACACGCTTACCAAATCCGTTACCATGGGCACTCTCATCACGAGTTTTGTCTGTATCAGACAAGTTTTTCAGCCGTGCTTTTTTCCAATCACCCATAGGTACACGCACAGAATCCTGGTTCATTTTAAAGTTTTTGTTTTTGGTGAAATGCAATAAACGCTCCCATGAGTCCCTGAACCGATTAGGCCACTTGCCCGGGTATGAATTCTTCTTATGCCAGCAATATTCTTCTACCCAGAGCCAGCCCTGACTGCGCATTCCTTGTATTAGCTCAAGAACATAAGTGTGCCTTTCCCCGTTAATCGCTCTTTCCTTATATATTTAGAATAAAAGAACCTGTCGGCCTTAAGCAATTATGCAACTGTTCAGCACGGGGTAAAAACCATTCTACATATTTGTCAGCACTTACCCCTCCGTAGTTGTCTTTTCTTTGGTCAGCATAAGGAGGTGAAGTAACTATTAAATCGACTGACTCATCGGGTATCTTTTTCGAGATTACCTTCAAACAGTCTCCACGAAAGACTGTTGATGTGTGGACTCTTTCAAGAACCGCGCTCATGCCACCAACTCCTTGAATGTCAGTCGCTTCCCGCTCATTCCTTTACATAGTGCTGACATTCTATCCAGCGTATCTACACTACAATTACCCTCGTTCAGTCGAAACGTGAACTCATCGACATATCGCTGGCAGTGCTTAGCACTCCAGTTGTGGTAAATGCCGTTGTAGCCACGTTTCAGGACCGCCCAGACGCTCTCAATGCCGTTTGTATGCGCCATGCCGTTCACGTACTCCTTGGCACTGTGCTTGACCGTGCCGTGCTGGTAGGCGGCTCCTAGCTCGTTGTAACCCTTGTGTTCATCCGTGTAGACCGTAGAGCCGGCCTTAACCGTGCTTTTAATAAAGCCTTTCAGTGTTGCGCCATCTGTTTTGGTTATTACCTTGGCTTGAACGTTGCCGCCGCGCTCTTTGGCACCAATAACCGCTTGCTTGCCTACCACTCCACGTCCAGCTTTTAACTTCTTGTGTTCGTGCTTGTTCTTCTCCTTGCCGCCCAAATAGGTTTCGTCAATTTCCACGATACCCAGCAGTTTGCCGCTATCGCCAGAACAAGCCTCTCGAATTCTCTGTAGCATGAACCACGCTGATTTCTGGGTAATGCCCAGCTCTTTGGAAAGCTGCGAGGATGAGACACCTTTGCGGGCCGTTAACATGCAATACATAGCAACCGCCCAACACTGCAAAGACAAAGGCGATCCGTGCATTACGGTATCTGTCTTGACATTAAATACCTTACGGCAAGGATTACAATAATAGTTGTGTAACCTTGGCTTGTATTCTTTGATCTTATCCGTGCCTTGGCATTTCGGGCAAACAGGCTTTTCACCCCACAATGTGTATTCCATCCATTTTGCTGATTTTGCATCTGATGAAAATCTTGTGATCAATTCGACTAGACTAATTGTCTTTGCTGATTTTTTCATTTTTGCCTTATCCTCTATATTTGCATACTGCAATACCATGTTATTAACTACATGTACAGACAAATAAACGGTGTGTCTTGGTTTGAAATTATGCAATATTGACAATATTCACTAAAAGGCCCTTTGCATACTGAGGTATATAATTCCCATAAAGGTAGGCAACAAAGGCAAACCGTCTCTATCTGCCGGTGAATATATTATTTTTAAGGGCCTGTTTAAAAAAGGCAATCAAGTCACTTTAGGCAAAAGTTATAATCCAGAAATAGCTTTAGCAAAAACGCGCTTCGCGAACCTATTAACGGACGAATATAGTGACGCGGTATATCTCAATAACAAGGCCTACACGTGGATCGGCTTGGCGATTGGTATCGCAGCTCTGATATTGCTTGCCCTGCACACTGGCAACAGCGGCATGAATATCGGCCAATTTTTTCCGGTTTTGATCTTTGCATTTATTGCCCTGGGGTTTACGCAATCAGCTCGTTCCATTCCATTCTTTATATTCGGCGCCGTTTTCATGAGCGCTTCTAACATTCCATCGTTTATTGGCGGCATCAACAATTGGCCTCTGATTATCGCTGCTGTCGTGGTAATTGCTATCTTTGCGCTATTTTATTATCTTCTCAAAGCACCAACCCCGTTTGGGCAAAGGCTCTTAGACGAAATAGAAGGCTTTCGACTTTACCTCTCAACCGCGGAGCAAAATCGTTTAGATATTTTACACCCACCTGAAAAAACACCAGAGCTATTCGAAAAACTATTACCCTACGCGCTAGCCTTAGATGTAGAAAACCAATGGTCCGAAAAATTCGCTACGGTCTTTGCCAATATGAGTAAAGAAAGCCATGCCGGGTCGGCCCATTACTCCCCCTCTTGGTATGCAGGCGGCCGATTCGGTTCTTTTAGTGCTGGAAATATGGGGGCTGCATTGGGCGCCGGGCTTGCCAGCGGCGTTGCCGCTGCGGCTACTGCGCCTAGTTCTTCTTCCTCTTCAGGCGGCGGCTTTAGTGGCGGTGCGGGTGGTGGTGGCGGTTGGTAAAACTCTTAGTTGTTTGTATCACTCTTCAAAACAAACCAGTACTACCGCGTTGGCAATTACCATTAAATCTACTCCGTTCTCAGCCGGTACATCTAAGCCGCCGACTTCTGGCACAACCGTAGGCAAACCATAAGGAAGCTCTGCCGCGACGGCTTCGATATCTACTTCCTCTGGCTTGGCCACACCAATTTTGACTGTTAGTTTCATATCTTCCCGCGTGTGTTCTATGTACGGGAAGAAATTAAGACTAGAATGGCGAATGGCATCCGACACCGCGCGTTTTGCTGCTTTGGTGTAATCACCGCCGTGCACATCCACGCCCATCCCCATTTCGGTTACGTATCGTTTTAAAGCCATTTTAGAGTGCTCTTAAGAAGCCGCCGGTAAGGACTCAAGATTGAAAAAGGCAGTTAAAGAATTCAACAAGTGAGCTACATCTTCAACCCCAGCAAGTTCACGTATCGAGTGCATCCCTAGCTGCGGTGCGCCAATATCTAAAGTGCGCACGCCTAATTCGGTTGCAGTAATAGGGCCTATAGTTGATCCACAACCTAAATCACTTCTGACCACGAACTGTTGATAAGGAATCTTATTTCGCTTACATAAATGCGCAAATATTCCTACGGTTTCGCTATTGCTTGCGTAACGCTGATTGTGATTGATCTTTATAACCGGGCCAGCATTTATAAGCGGCTGGTGATCAGGTTCATGTAAGTCGCTGTAGTTGGGGTGCACGGCGTGGGCATTATCCGCCGAAATCAACATCGAACGATCGATGGCGCGTTGAAAACTTTCTTCGCGACCACACAAGCGCCTAATTACAGATTCTAAGAACGGCCCAGCCGCGCCGCTTGCGCTTTTACTGCCTACTTCTTCATGGTCATTTAGCACCACTATACAGTTGGTTTTTTCTTGGTGATTGAGTAGTGCTTCGGTGGCGATGTATGTGCTTAACAAATTATCCAGCCGCGCCGAAGCAATATAGTCTTGATTAAGGCCGATAATCGCTGGTTTTTGCGTGTCGTATAAGGACAGTTCAAAGCCAAGCAGAGAAGAAAATGTCTCTTGGTGCTGTAGCTTAACCTGTTTCAGCACCATGGCTTCAAAACACAGCTCATCACTTTGGTACAATACGGGAGGCAGGTGCTTTTGTTTGTTGATTGTATGTTTGGTATTGGCCTCACGGTTCATATGAATCGCTAAACTCGGGATAGTGGCAATGGGCAGTTTAAAATCAACTGGCTTGGTTTCGACATCGGCCTTTTTGTTGGCCAAGCTCACGCGGCCTGCAATGGACAAATCTCGATCAAACCAGGGCACTAATAGCGCACCACCATATACCCCTACACCCAGTTGCACCATCCCTTCAGTGCCTACCCTCACAGCATTGGGCTTGATCTTTAAGCAGGGGCTATCGGTATGTGCACCAATCAGGCGAAACCCCTGTTCTATCGGTGGCCGCAAAGACACCGCGATTAAGCTCGAATCATTATGGGTGAAATAAAATTGTTCCCCTTGGGGATTAGCGTCCCAGTTTTGGTCTGGGCTAATCGCCTCAAAACCCGAGTTATTTAAGCGTAGTGAAAGCTGCTGAACAGCGTGAAAGGGTGTGGGTGAGCAAGATATAAACTCGAGCAAGCCGCCCACAACTGACCCTGCATTGCTGCGTTTTTTTGTCATGAATTGAAAACCTAAAATGCGTTCTATTAGGGCTTAGGGTATCATCCCTGTGTTCTGTTGCAATGTGTTTTTATTTCTATGCGTATTTTAGTAACTGGTGGTGCGGGTTACATTGGCTCTCACACCGTTGTGCAATTACTCAGCGGTGGTCACCAGGTGTGGGTGTTAGATAATTTTTATTCTGGCCATGCTTGGGCTGTTGCGCAAGAAGCCACCCTTGTTGAAGGCGATATCGCCGATCAGTCCTTAGTTAATAGTATTTTACGGGGCCACAATATACAAGCGGTTGTTCATTTTGCTGGGCATATTGTGGTGCCCGAATCCGTTGCCCTGCCGTTTAAGTATTATCAAAATAATGTGGTGGGTTCCTTAAAGCTGATCAATAGCTGCTTGGAAAATAAGGTTAAACATTTCGTGTTTTCGTCTAGCGCCGCGGTCTATGGCATGCCGGAAACATCACCTGTTACGGAAGACATGCCAACGAAACCAATTAACCCATATGGAAACACTAAGCTAATTACCGAATTAACCTTACAAGATGCCGTGGGGGCCTTACCCAACAAAGGGGGTCTTAATTTTATAGCTTTGCGATACTTTAACGCTGCTGGCGCCGCGCTTTCTGGAAAACTAGGGCAAGCTACCCCCGAAGCGACGCATCTAATAAAAATTGCTTGCGAGGCCGCCTGCGGTGCCCGCAAAGGAATGGCCATATACGGCGACAATTATCCCACTGATGACGGCAGTTGCGTTCGTGACTACATTCATGTCGAAGACCTCGCGCAGGCGCATTTGGACGCGCTCTCATATCTTGAAAATGGTGGTAACTCCCTTAGTTTAAATTGCGGCTATGGCCAGGGTTACAGTGTCAAACAAGTTGTTGAGATGGTTAAGAAAGTGAGCGGTGTTGATTTTCCTGTGCAAATGCAAGGAAGGCGCGACGGTGACCCGCCAGCCTTAATTGCTGACAACCACAAAATTCGTAACACGTTAGGGTGGTCACCCCGCTTAGACGATTTAGAAAAGATTTGCCAATCCGCTTATGCGTGGGAAAAAACCTGGCAAACACTCAAAGCCAAACTCTAGTGCGCCTCGCTTTTTGCCTCTATAACTATTTCCCCTACTCAGGCTTGGCCCGAGATTTTTTACGCATCTTTTTGCAAGCCCAAGCTTCCGGTCACGATGTTGATGTATACGTATCCAAGTGGCAAGGAGACAAACCCAACGGCATAAATTTGACCATATTAGACGCCAAAGGACTAACTAATCATGGGCGTAATGCAGAATTTCATCGTCTGTTTAAAGCTGCCATAGCTGACAAAAACTATGATGCCGTAATGGGCTTTAACAAAATGCCAGGTTTAGACATCTATTACGGCGCTGATTACTGTTATGTGGCACGAGCTAAACCACGATATAGTCCCATTTATCGACTCACACCACGCTATCATTACCAAACTGATTTTGAAAAAAGTGTGTTTGACGCACAAAGCAATACTTACATCTTCTCTCTTTCTGCTCGTGAAATGAGTGTTTACCAGCAATATTACGGCACCCCAGAAAGTCGCTTTGAGTTAATGCCGGCTACACTCGATATAACCCGGCGTATTGAAGGTGGCCACCAAGAGCTGCGCGCTCAAAAACGCGCCGAGTTGGGCCTTAAAGACGATGATTTGCTCATGTTGTTTATTGGCTCTGGGTTTAGAACTAAGGGCCTAGACCGCGCTTTTAGAGCTTTAGCCGATTTACCTAAAGAGATTAAACAACGCACCCAATTGTTTGTCGTCGGACAGGACAACAGAGAGGGTTTTGATCGACAGCTAATAAAACTCGATTTGGTGAACCAGGTGCGCTTTTTAGGCGGACGCTCCGATGTACCAGAGTTAATGCTAGCAGGGGATTTACTTATCCATCCAGCGTATAGTGAAAACACCGGTACGGTTATTCTAGAAGCGATTATTTCTGGCTTACCGGTAATTGCCACCGATGTTTGTGGCTACGCACAGCACATCAACTTAGCCAATGCGGGTGTTGTTTTACACTCTCCATTTGTACAAAACGATCTCAATGCCAGTTTGCTCAACACACTGGTTTCACCTAAGGAACAGTGGCGAGAAAACGGCATCGCCTACGGCAAAAACCCCGATTTGTATGTGATGCCAGAAACCGCGGTACGCTCTATTGAAAACTGGGTAGAGACAAAGCGCGCTGCCAAGCCTTTCCCGAGTCGCCGGCTACCTAAAAACGCCAGCTTGTATCTCAATGACGTTTTAGTCGAAGCGTTTGATCAGCCCACCAATATCAGTAATGTAATGGCGACTAATGGTGAAGTCATTCGAGAAGCGGCTGGCAGACGGACGGTACGGTTCAAGCATGGCAATAAGCACTACTTTTTAAAGAACCATACTGGGGTGGGCTGGGGCGAAATTGTCAAAAATCTTGGCTATTTTAAAAAGCCCGTTATTGGTGCGCAAAATGAGTGGCACGGTATCCATCATTTGAAAAGATTGAGTATTAGCACCATCACCCCCGTGGGTTATGGGATGACCAATAAAAACCCCGCTAAAAGGCAGTCCTTTATTATCACTGAGGCGCTTGAAGACACGGTTAGTTTGGAGGAGTATTGCGGCGTTTGGCGTACCCAGCCACCCACTTCAGCAAATGAAATTCGGTATAAGCGTTGGCTGATAGGAAAATTGGCGCAAATAGCCCGGGACATGCACAACAGTGGCGCGAACCATCGTGATTTTTATTTAATTCACTTCTTATTGAAAATTTCTCGCACCGATGACGGCTTACTGTCTACTGCAAAAAGCGCGCTCTCCTTAATCGATTTACACCGCATGCAATTGCGCAAACGCACCCCCTATCGCTGGGTCGTTAAAGATGTTGCTGGCCTGTATTTCTCTAGTTTGGATGTGAACTTAAACCAGCGTGATTTATTTCGGTTTATGAAAGCATATAGAGCTAGTAGCCTGCGAGAGACCTTGGCAAACGATGATCGATTCTGGAAACACGTTAGAAGCCGTGGCCTCAAAGTATACGAAGCAGAAAAACGCCACAAGCAACGCCGCGCCATTCAAATACCGCCTTCGCCTGCTTGTTAATCGTTGTGCTTGGTCGCTTAGTAACTCACCGCTTTGTTTCGGGCACGAAATATAGTGGCACTGTATGGCAATCTTTGTTCCAACAAGTAGCCCGTGGGAAAATTTCATTTGACGAGTGCTTAAAACACGATGGTACCACCACAGTTTATGTGGCTACGTTTAACCACAAGCGATTTGTTGTTAAACGCTTCAACACCAAGAACACTTGGCATTTTATTCGTCGCTTGGTACAAACTAGTCGTGCAGCTAATTGTTTTAAAATGGCCGGCCTGTATTTGGATGCGGGTATTAAAACACCCGAACCCATTGCTTTCGTGCAAGAATATATAGGGGTTTTTAAACTTGGGTCCTGGTATATATGCCGCTTTGAAGAGGGGGTGCTGCTGTCCAGTTATTTAGAAGAGGGCGCGGTCATTCCTATGCACATAGACCACGCCATTTCTAGTTTGTTTGGTCAAATGGCGAGTGCTAGATTGTCTCATGGGGATATGAAGGCGACTAACCTAATTGTAAATAATAACTCGGTCTGCTTGATCGACTTAGATGCCGCGCGCTATTATCAAAAAAAAGCGCCTTGGCTTAAAGCCATTACCAAAGACTGGAACCGTTTACTTAAAAACTGGCGTAGCAATACCGTGCTTTATCAAAGCTTTTATAAGCTTAAAGTACAATATTTTTCACAGTATGAATAGCTGTTTTGCTTTTAAGTAATACGGCATCTATTATATTAAACTGTGGATAAATTATCCACAAGTAATTAAAATAGCACTGTAATTTACCAATTTCTTTAAAAATAAGTAATTAAATCAAGTACATATGAATACAGTTGGTTTTAGAGTAGTTAATCTAGAAGGTGCTTAAAAATTGAACACTGACGTTTTTTGGGCAGATTGTCTGGAACAATTAGAAGCTATTGTTTCACGTGAAACAGTAAATAATTGGATACTGCCTTTACAGCCCATTCTCGGAGAAAACAAACTGCGCCTGCTGGCGCCGAATCGCTACGTCTACAATTATATAAAGCGTAATTTGTCTGAAGACATTCGTCGGGTAATTATTGATTTAAACCCCGCCATTCATCATTTGGAGTTTGATGTGGGCACTTACGAGCCAGACCCATCTGAAACGCCTACGGAATTTAAAGCCGATGATCCTGCTATAGCGGCATCCAGAGTTTCTCTTAACCCGCAATTTAGTTTTGATACCCATGTTGAAGGTAAATCTAATCAGTTGTCGCGGGCGGCGGCGATGCAGGCAGGCAATAACCCTGGGTCAGGCTTTAACCCTCTATTTATCTACGGCGGTGTGGGTTTGGGTAAAACACACCTTATGCAAGCGGCCGGTAACCTTATTTTAGACAATCAGCCAAGCACCAAAGTTGTTTATATTCGCTCTGAAGTGTTTGTGGCAGATATGGTGACTGCCCTTAAAACCAACAAAATGGATAAGTTTAAGCAGCATTATCGATCCCTGGACGCTTTACTAATTGATGATATACAGTTTTTCGCTGGTAAAACCCAAACACAGGAAGAGTTTTTTCATACCTTTAATGAATTACTCGAAGGGCAACGGCAAATAATCATCACCAGTGACCGAATTCCTCAAGCGATAAATGGCGTAGAGGAGCGGCTAATCTCTAGATTCGGCAGTGGCCTAGCGGTAGAAATAGAAGCCCCTGAGCTAGAAACACGTGTCGCTATATTAGAGACTAAGGCACAAAATATGCAGTTAGATTTTGATTACGATGTCGCTTTTTTTGTAGCTAACGTTATCCATTCCAACGTTAGGGAGCTCGAAGGGGCATTACATCGCATTTCAGCCTATGCGCAATTTACTAACCGGGAAATCAATACCGACCTTGCTCGCGATGCGCTTAAAGACTTACTGATTTATAAAGACCGCCAGCTCAATATCGATAATATTCAGCGACTGGTTGCTGATTATTTTAATATCCGCATTAGTGATCTCATATCGAAAAATCGTTCTAGAAATATCGCCAGACCAAGGCAACTGGCTATGGCATTCTCTAAACAGTACACCAACTTAAGTTTACCTAAAATTGGCAGTGAATTTGGTGGCCGAGATCACACTACCGTTTTACATGCTTGTAAGAAGGTTGAAGAACTACTTAAAACAGATTTACTTTTCGAAGCCGATTTTAAGAAATTGGAAAAGTTAATCGGTGGCTAATATTGCCTGGCTGTGGGTAAGTCTCTTACAACAGCGAATGAATTGTGTATAAACAGGTGGATAAATGTTATACACAATCTCTACACTACTTAGTAATAGCTATTAGAAAACATAAACCAGAATAAGTTATTGATTTAAAATAATAAAATAACTTATTCAGATATATACAAGCCTAATAATAGAAATATAATTTCTTAAAAAATGAACATAGAAATAAATAGAGACCAACTACTACCAGCATTAAGTACTACCAGCAGCGTAGTGGAAAAGAGACAAACCTTACCAATTTTGTCGAACCTACTTATTAAGAAGGGTCTGGATAAACTCTCTATTACCGGTTCAGATTTAGAAGTAGAAGTTAATAAGCTTATTGCGGGTGTAGGTCCTGCTGGAGAGCGAGCAGAGGTAACATTATCTGCTAATAAATTTTTAGAAATATGTCGAGCGCTACCTATTGGCAGTATTGTTAAAATAAACATCTCTGGGGATGGTAAAGCAGTTGTTACTTCTGGGAAAAGTCGGTTTACCTTAAAGACTCTCCCTGTTAACGAATATCCAGCTTTGCAAACGGTGGATTTTGAAGATCGTTTTACAGTCAGCGTAAAGGAATTTAAGAAAATATTGAACGCCACATCATTTTCAATGGCCACGCAAGACGTGCGTTATTACCTAAATGGCATACTCCTGGAAATCGATGGCAATAATTTGATTGCCGTGGCGACAGACGGGCACCGCCTAGCAAAAAGCGAAACCATGTTGGAAACCAATCATCCAGAAAAACACCAAATAATTATTCCCAGAAAAGCGATACTGGAAATTGGTCGTTTATTGAGCAGCGTTGAAGAAGCAGGTAGTGAGCCCGTTGTTAAAGTAGAGCTTAATAAGAAGCATGTTAGATTAAGCGCAGGTGATACGGTGATTACCTCTACTTTAATTAATGGTAATTTTCCAGAGTACCGTTCCATATTAAGTGCTGAGTTAGATAAAAAGATTCAAGTAGATCGCGTGTTATTACTCGAAGCGTTGATGCGCACCTCTGTATTAACCAATGATAGATTACACGGCGTGCGATTAAAGTTTGAAAACAATCTAATACAAATTTCAACCAACAACCCTGAACAAGAAGAAGCGGAAGATGAAATACCGTGCGAATATAACGAAGAGGAAATTCTCACCAGTTTTAATGTAAATTATATTATTGAAGCGCTTAAAGCCATTGAGAGTGATACTATTAATCTTAATATAAAAGACAAGGATTCTGTTTGTGTAATTAACAGTTCATCCAACCCTGAAAGCGTTTGGTTAGTGATGCCTATGCGCTTGTAATTAACACTCTGGCGATGTTTCACGTGAAACAAAAACCTGAAGGCACCGAGATCCCTTTTATATACACACAGAATTAGTACGAGCCTTCCTAGATAAAAGAGATGGGCAAACCAACCAACACCGAACACGAGTTCTCCACTTGTGAATCACACCGGCTTAAGATAGACCAAATTTTAAGTTTGGTGGCTTCACCTAAGCAGCCGCTAGTGCCAGTACATGATTCGATACTGGGCTTATCTGAAAACGACCGACACTATGCAATGCACTGGTTGGAAGTGGTGGCGATTAGCAATGTAGAGCTGGCGTATCATTATGCAACGCTAGTCCAGCAGGCCATGGAAGCATTACCTAGAAAAGTAGTAGGCTTGTGGATCAGTGAATCACTTAAGCACTATGACCTCGAGGGCCTTTATCCGGCAGTACGCCATTTAAGGGATATACAGGGTTTTGCAAAGTACGCACTTAAAATGCAATATGAAGTCAGTTTTAAAGACATGATCGGGGTTTTAGCCCCCTACCTAAGGGGGCTATCTGGTCGAGACTTAATGCTTAAAAAGGCTTTAACAGCCCACACAGATACTGATATCCTCTTTTTACCTACCACTGTTTCCACTTTCGCTGATAGAGCTAAAAACAAAAGCTTATATAAAGCGATGGCTTGTTTTATGTGGGCACAAACCTGGTTTGGTACTTTTCGAAAAAGCCATTATGACGCAACGACTTTAGAGAAGAAGTTAAGGCGGTTCACCAAACACGGCAATATAGACAAGGTGTACCAGCTGTTTTTGGTGTTGGAAAACGTTCGCCTGATGGCGTGCATTGAAAGGGAACTACCCGGGCTATACCGAGAAATGTCGTTGTTGTGTGAAGACACAAGCAGCAAATTAGACAACACATGGAAAACCATTGTCGCACCTCTTAAGAAACCACAAGCTACAGTAGAGCAGACTCTGGTGGCTTTGGAGATATATATGTCTTTAAATCTAGGTGTGCCAGATATTCCTTACTTAGGGAGTTTGAACCTGGCGGAGGTGGAGTTTTGTTTTCAAGGCCGCAAACAACAACAGCGTGATGAGATTGTAGACAAGATGGAACAAGGCGTATTGAATAGAAATCACTTAGAGGAAAAGCTAGGGGAGCTAAATAGTAAAAAAAACCTAACTAAGAATTCTAATCAAGTATTAGACGAGGAAGACGCAGAATTGAATGCACTCATAGAGTCTATATATCAAGATGTAGAATCGCTTCAACCAGATTGGCTCGACGAGTTGGAATCTTCAATTATAGGAAGTAATCAACGCCAAGAAAGACAAGTTGAAGTAGCTCAAGCGTCTGTCGGGGAGCAACAAGAGTACTACTATGATGAATGGGATTTTGGGCGTCAACAATATCGGGAAGCCTGGTGTAGATTAGTTGAAAAAGAAGTGTTCGCTTTAAGTAGTGATTTCGTCGTAATAACAAAACAAAAATACCGTTATCTAATTAGCAAAATAAGAAAGACCTTCGAAATTATTAAGGACCAAAGCAATCTACAACGCAACCAGGTTGATGGCGAAGAAATTGATATTGATGCGGTAATTCGAATGCAAGCGAATCACCAAGCCGGCGAAGAAATAAGCGATCGCTTTTATATGCGCAAAAATCACAATAAGCGCTCGTTTGCGGTATTGCTGTTGGTAGATTTAAGCGGCTCTACAAAAGGCTGGGTCAATCAATTGGAACGAGAAAGCTTGGTATTGATCATAGAAGCACTAGAAATATTGGGTGACCAATACGCCATTTATGGCTTTTCAGGTTTAACGCGACAACGCTGCGAAATTTATCCAGTAAAAAGATTCACCAATGAAAACAAGGAGTTAACATTAAGGCGCATCGCCAATTTGAGTGCTAAAGATTACACTCGTATGGGAGCAGCTATTCGCCACAGTACTAAACAACTTAATTTAGTTGAGGCCAGACATAAATTACTACTGGTATTATCGGATGGTAAGCCAGACGATTATGATGGCTATAAAGGGGAGTATGGTCTTCACGACACCCGTAGAAGCTTGGATGAAGCACAAAGCAGTGGTATTAAGTCGTTCGCGATTACCATTGATCAAACTGGACAGCAATATTTACCAAAGTTGTTTGGTCAACACCGTTACACGATATTAAATGACGTGAACACCCTGCCGCAGAAGCTAGCCGAAGTATATACACGCCTAACGTTGTGATGAGAGGGGCAACAGGATAGTAGATTTTATAGTGGGCGGCCAAATCAGATGTAAGACCTCTACCGATTGAGGTAAACTTGGCCCGAACTTTAAAGTAATACTAATCACAACCACTTATGCTTTTGATAATCGACAACTACGATTCGTTCACCTATAACCTGGTCCAGTATTTTGGTGAATTAAATCAACAAGTTACTGTCGTAAGAAACGATGAAATCACGGTGGGCGACATACATGAAATGGCACCGGACTATTTGGTGGTTTCTCCTGGGCCGTGTACGCCTAAAAAAGCGGGTATTTCCGTGGACGCCATCATACAATACTCCGGTAAGATACCGATCCTTGGCGTTTGTTTAGGTCACCAAGGCATCGGCGAGGCATTTGGCGGCGAAACCATCAAGGCCGGGCAAATTATGCATGGTAAAACGGACCAGGTAAGCCATGATGGCAGTGGTGTGTTGAGAAATCTGCCCAGCCCGTTTACGGCCACGCGCTATCACTCGCTCGTAGTCAACCCAAAGACGCTACCCGATTGTCTGCAAGCCACCGCTCGCACAGCGGACGGAGAGATTATGGCACTGCAGCACAACAGCCATGCGACGATGGGCGTTCAGTTTCATCCCGAATCAATTAGTACGGAGCATGGCCACCAGATATTGCAGAATTTTTTAGATTTTGCTGCTTAGTAATTGGATGTGTGACATTCTTAATAAAATACTGGCTGATAAGGTGCTAGAGGTTACTCAAAAAGTCCAGCGGCGTTCTTTATCGGCTATATCGAAGGCCGTAGAAGAGATAACGACACCAGTGCGCGGCTTCGTGCAAGCCATTAATGCTAAGCTTGAATTTGGGCAGCTAGCGGTTATTGCAGAAGTTAAAAAAGCCTCACCCAGCAAGGGCGTGATCAGAGAGAGCTTTAACCCTGCGGAGATTGCTCAGGGTTATGCGCAATTCGGAGCGGCATGTTTGTCTGTTTTAACAGATGAAAAATATTTCCAGGGCCACACAGCGTATCTGCAACAAGCGCAGCAGGCTTGCGAATTACCCGTATTGAGAAAAGACTTCATAGTAGATCACTATCAACTTTATGAAGCCCGGGAAATGGGGGCGGACGCGATATTGCTTATCGCGGCGGCGTTAGGAGACCCATTAATGTCTGATTTGGAACAAACTGCTATCGCGCTAGGCTTAGATGTTTTGGTTGAAGTGCACAATACGTTAGAGCTACAGCGCGCGTTGAAGCTGCAAACACCCCTCATCGGCATCAACAACCGAGACTTACGCACTTTCACCACTAACTTGTATACCACAATAGATTTATTAAGCGACATTCCAGAAGACAAAATAGTTGTTTCCGAAAGTGGGTTTCATGCTCAGGAAGACATCAAACTCTTGGTTGATAACGGCGTTAATACCTTTCTTATTGGAGAAGCATTTATGCGCGAAGACCATCCAGGTGAGGCGATGGCGAGAATGTTGAAATTCTAAAAGATGAAGACAGTAATAAGCAAAATTGGCAAATTGGCGTTTGAGGCCAAGACCCAAAGCGGCCATACGGTTGTAATGGACAGCGCGCCGGATGTAGGCGGAGAAGACCGTGGCCCACGACCGATGGAAATGTTGTTAATGGGTTTAGGTGGGTGCACCACTATTGATGTAATAATGATGTTAGAAAAAGGCCGCCAGCAAATTATAGACTGCCGCGTTGAGATTGATGCGGAGCGTGCTCCGGACCACCCAAAGGTTTTTACTGATATCCATTTGCACTTTGTTATCGCAGGCACCAAAATAAGTACAAAGCAGGTAGAACGCGCGTTGAACCTTTCAGCAGAAAAATATTGTTCTGCCAGTATCATGTTAGGCAAGACAGCCAACATAACTCACGATTACGAGATCATCGAAGTTTAATCATGCAACGAATTACCGACTGGTTCAAAAAGCAATTTGCAGACCCGCAAGTGGTCTTCTTAATGCTCGCGCTGGTAACTGTTTTGCTGGTGGTGCTATATGCCGGAAATATGCTCGCACCGGTTATAGCGAGCATTGTCATCGCCTATCTATTAGAGGGCATTATCAAGCAAGTACAAAAGCTAAAACTGCCCCGAATACTCAGCGTCACAATAGTGTTTATCGGTTTTATGCTTTTCATCCTCATTATCATTTTTGCCTTTCTACCATTACTGTTTAATCAGTCCAAGGAAATGGTTCAGAACATACCCGCTATGTTGAGCCAGGGGCAGGAAGCATTACTTAGATTGCCAGAACGCTATCCCGAGTTGTTTTCTGAGCAACAAGTGAGTGAAATGATCGGCGGTATACGTACAGAACTAACAGAATATGGGCAAAAGATATTAACGTTGTCATTGTCTTCTGTAACAGGCGTAATTTCGATATTAATCTACTTTGTTTTGGTGCCAATACTGGTGTTCTTTTTCCTAAAAGACAAAAATAAAATATTTAGTTGGGCGCAAGATTTCCTACCCAAAGACCAGCAGTTAGCGAACCGGGTTTGGGGAGATATAGATCTAAAAATAGGCAATTATATTCGCGGTAAGTTTTGGGAGATACTCATTGTGTTTACAGCTTGTATCATAATTTTTACGCTAATGGATTTGCAATGGGCACTCTTGTTGGCGGCCCTGGTAGCGCTCTCGGTTATTATTCCTTACATCGGCGCAGCAGTGGTTACTATCCCGGTGGCTTTGGTTGCTTGGTTTCAATGGGGCTGGTCTTCACCATTCATGTATTTAATGATTGCTTATTTAATCATTCAGGCACTGGACGGAAACTTGTTGGTGCCTTTGTTATTTTCTGAAGTCGTTAATATTCACCCCATCGCTATAATTGTGGCCATTTTATTGTTCGGTGGCCTATGGGGTTTGTGGGGGGTGTTTTTTGCGATACCGCTGGCGACGGTGGTGCAAGCAATCCTAACGGCTTGGCCCCGCGAACAAGAACCTGAGACAGAATAAAAACCTTCTGTACTGGTCAAGTATGGCCAAGCAGGAGATGAGCTTGGTGAATTTACCAGCGCGTTTACGCCTAGAGCTTGGTAAAATGCAGTCACCGCATGGAGTAACTAACTGATTTTAGATAAGAAACCCAAGCGCAATATTTTTTTAAAAAAAGGTTGACATTAGTGTTTTTATTAACAGTTCTGAGGCAAACACTCTTTAAGCACGGAGTTACTCTAAAACCCTCACTTTTAGCTAAATGAAACACCTGTAACATATTGATACATATAGTTAATAGTGAGTTTGCCTAAATTTTAATCAACAGTGCTAATAGCCACAACAAACCCCGAAAAACCAACAAACACGGTCTTTTATACACAAAGTTATCCACCGTTTTGTGGAATAACATTTGTACCCAAGAGGCTTGAATTTGGTGTCTTGCGTGCTACATTGTTTCGATGAATTCAGCCACGGATAATTTTGTTGATATAGCGCTACCCGTCCCGCTACGCCAGCTGTATACATACCGATATAGTTTAAGCGGCGAACCGATGATAGGTGGGCGTGTAAGGGTGCCTTTTGGTCGTCGAAAGCTAGTGGGGGTAATTGCAAGTTATAGTGAAATAGCGCCTGGTAGCATAAAGTGTAAGGAGGTGATGGAAGCCTTAGATACTCAAGCGATTTTGTCGAAAAGCATGCTAAAGCTTTTACTGTGGGCTAGTCGGTACTATCAACACCCAGTGGGAGAGGTTGTTTTTACAGCGCTACCCAAAAAGCTGCGTGAAGGCGCGCAATTGGATAAGCCGCAACAGTTTATCTATACCGTAAACCCCAATATTAAATTACCCACGTTCTCCCGGGCGCCAGTGCAACAACGTATTGTCGAGCTGGTTCAACAAAGGCAGCGGGTAACCGAATATGAAATTGGAGAGGCGGTTAGACATTATCGCGCACCCCTCAAAGCGTTGCTAGATAAAGGTATTTTTTCACGCACTACAGAAACAATAAATCCTGATGCAAGTAGCGTTAAAGTAGAAAACGCCATCAGCTTAAATGCTGAACAAACATTAGCGTACAAAACCATAAGCAATAGCTTCGGTGAATACGCTTGTTTTTTGCTTAACGGGGTAACGGGTAGCGGCAAAACGGAGGTGTATTTTTCTTTGATTGATCAGTGTATTAGTGACGGTAAGCAGACCTTGGTGTTGTTTCCAGAAATAGCATTAACCACTCAATTACAACAACGCTTCGTTGCCCGCTTTGGTGATCCGAACGTAGTGAGCCTACATTCTGGGCTGAGCGAAAAACAAAGGGGCCAAGCCTGGTTAATAGCCAGTAGGGGTGAAGCACCCATCGTGTTAGGTACGCGCATGGCCGTGTTTACTACAATTGGCAAGCTTGGCTTAATCATTGTAGATGAAGAACACGACAGTTCTTTTAAACAACAACAAGGGTTTCGCTACCACGCGAGATCGATTGCGATTAAACGCGCTAGAGACATGGACATACCGGTGCTGCTAGGGAGCGCGACTCCTTCGTTGGAATCACTGCAAAATGTGTACTCGGACCGCTATATTGAACTGAAGCTAACCAAAAGAGCAGCAACTGAAAACTTGCCGCAAATCCAATTTGTCGATCTAAATCATTTTCCTAGCGAGGATGGCTTGACGCAACCGGTCCGGATGGCACTGGAAGAAAATTATAAACAGGGAAAGCAAAGCATGGTGTTTATTAATCGCCGCGGTTTTGCCCCTATCTTGTATTGTAATGCTTGCCATTGGGTTGCAAGCTGTAGCCGTTGCGACGCATCGCTTACGCAGCATTTACGTAATCGAAACTTAAGTTGTCATTTTTGTGGTGCAAGCGTACCCACTCCAACTACCTGCGCGCGTTGTCAGCAACCGACACTGGCCCCCTTGGGGGATGGCACACAGAGGATAGAACAAGTGCTTGGCGAAGCCCTTCCAGAAGCGCGAATTACCCGTTTTGACCGAGATGTAATGGCCAGTCAAAGCACTTTAGAACAAGGCCTACAATCTGTTCACACCGGTGATACCGATATACTCGTCGGCACACAGCTGTTAACCAAAGGGCATGACTTTAAAGAGGTAAAGCTGGTGGTAGTTATTAATGCTGACCAAGGTCTGCATAGCCATGATTTTAGGGCAACAGAACGGTTAACTGCACAGCTAATTCAGGTGGCGGGCCGAGCGGGTCGCTCGTCGAGCGGTGGCAGAGTGCTGATTCAAACCCATCATGTTAATAACCCCACTCTGTTGGCTGTGCAATCTCACGATTATATGCGTTTTGCTAAAACCGCATTACAAGAGCGCAAGCTGGCCAACTTCCCACCATTTGGCCACTTGGCGATCTGGAGGGCGCAATCGCCCCAACAGGGTAAAGCGCTTTATTTACTGCAGCAGTTAGCGAAAATGGGGGGTCGCACACAAACAGCGGATGGTTTTATGTTTGACCCGTGCAAAAGTGCGATGGAAAAAAAGGCGGGTCGTTATAGAGCGCAATTACTAGTCAGTAGCGCAAGTCGTAGGGGACTAAACCAGTGGCTGTCACAATGGATTGGCGAATTTGAAAAAACCAAATTGTCTAGATTAGCACGGTGGTCAATTGACGTAGACCCAATCGATTTGTACTAAAGTCACCGTATTGCAAACGGACTATAAATAAGTAGCGAGAACCAAATACAAGCGTTTTTGCAGTACAATCCAGACCACTTTATTTTCAGCACTTTGCCATGCAGCGCCCCAGCAACAGACAGCCCGATGAGATGCGCGCTGTGACCATTGAAAGGAACTTCACCTGCCATGCCGAAGGTGCTGTTCTCATCAGTTTTCACAACACCAAGGTGTTGTGTACCGCAAGTGTTGAAGAACGGGTACCGCCGTTTTTAAAGGGTAAAGGACAAGGTTGGGTCACCGCAGAATACGGTATGTTGCCACGCTCAACCCACACCCGAATGGGCAGAGAAGCCGCTCACGGCAAACAATCTGGCCGCACCCAAGAAATTCAAAGGCTCATTGGTCGGTCTCTACGTGCGTCAGTAGATTTAAAAAAGTTGGGCGAACGTCAGATCACGATAGATTGTGATGTTATTCAAGCAGACGGCGGTACGCGCACCGCTTCTATTACGGGTGCTTTTGTCGCCATGGTAGATGCGATTGATGGCTTGCTTCAAAAAGGCTTATTGAAAACCAACCCGATTGATCGTTCAATTGCATCAGTATCTGTTGGAATATTTGAAGGCGAAGCAGTGCTAGACTTAGATTATGATGAAGACAGCCAAGCAGAAACTGACATGAATGTAGTAATGGACGATAGCGGTGGATTTATTGAGATCCAGGGCACCGCAGAGGGCAAGCCATTTACGGCATCTGAGGTGTCGGTGCTACTATCTTATGCACAAAAAGGCATCGATGAATTGATGCAATTGCAAACCGCGGTCCTAAATGGCTAGGATTGTGTTGGCGACTGGCAACCAAGGGAAGCTAAAAGAAATACGCAGCTTGTTTGTAAATACCGATCACCAAATTGTCGCGCAATCAGGTTTCGGTTTTGCAGAGGCGATAGAAGACGGCCAAAGTTTTGTTGAAAATGCCATTATCAAAGCGCGGCACGCTGCGCGCCAAACTGGGTGTGCAGCGCTAGCTGACGACTCTGGTCTAGCAGTGGATGCACTAGCGGGTGAACCGGGCATTTATTCAGCGCGCTATGCGGGGCCGAATGCAACGGATAGTGAAAACAGAAAAAAGCTGCTGTCAATTTTGCGCGGTATAGAAAATCGTGCTGCGCGTTTTCATTGTGTAATGGTCTATATGAAACATGCAGCCGACCCCGGCCCACTCATTACACATGGCGTTTGGAGCGGGGAGGTGGCCCAACAAGAAACAGGGCAAGGTGGATTTGGTTATGACTCCATATTTTTTGTACCCGGAGAGCAATGCACAGCTGCACAATTAACGCCAGAGAGAAAAAACGCCTTAAGTCACCGCGGCAATGCGTTAAGGGCACTTCGACAACAATTAGAGGATAAAACGTAACACGATGGGTTTAGTGCTTAATAAACACCCTGCTTTCCAAGGTAGAAGCGGCCCTTTGTTACTTATCGTAATGGACGGTGTGGGCGTGGCGCCAGATGGGGAAGGCAATGCAGTGGCGTGTGCGCGCACCCCTGTTTTGGATAAGATGTTTGCTGGCCCATTAGCCAGCACTTTGAAAACCCACGGCAGTGCTGTGGGTTTGCCTAGTGATATTGATATGGGAAACAGCGAAGTTGGCCATAATGCTCTGGGTGCGGGCCGAGTTATTGCGCAGGGAGCGAGTTTGGTTAATAATGCGATTAAGTCAGGTGCATTATTCGCAGCAGAGCATTGGAAAAACGCCATGGAACGTTGTGACGCTGGGGGCACCTTACACTTTTTGGGTTTGTTATCGGATGGCAATGTCCATTCGACTATTGATCACCTGTTTGCTTTAGTTGGTGAAGCGAGAAACCGCGGGGTAAAAAAAGCACGTTTTCACGTACTTCTGGATGGCCGCGATGTGGCACCGCGGTCAGCAAAAGAATACCTCAGCCAGCTAGAGAAGGTTTTGGCTGATATCAACGCCCGGGGAGGCGATTACAAAATCGCATCAGGTGGTGGCAGACAAGTCATCACCATGGACCGTTATGGGGCAAACCCCGAAATGGTAAAGCAAGGCTATGAATGCCATGTACTCGCGAAAGGCCCGCGAGTTAGGTCAGCTATGGACGCGGTAGATGCTTATTATGCTGCGCATCCTAAAGGAACCGACCAAGACATTCCAGCTTTTGTGGTAGAAGATTCATTAGGTGAAGCGTTGGGGCAAATTACTGATGGCGATGTGGTTATATTAACCCACTTTCGTGGTGACCGTGCAATGGAAATCGCGCGCGCACTTGAGCAGTCTGATTTTGAAGAATTTGAGCGTGGCCCCCTGCCCGATATCTATTTCGCCGGCATCATTGAGTATGATGGCGACCAGAGTATCCCCAAGCAATATTTGGTTTCGCCGCCGGTTATTGATCGCACAATGGTTGAATATTTATGTGCCGAAGGCTTAAGGAGTTTTGCGGTAAGTGAAACCCAAAAGTTTGGACATGTAACGTATTTCTGGAACGGGAATAGATCAGGTTATTTGTGTGAAGACCTGGAACGCTACCAAGAAATAAAATCTGATATAGTGCCTTTTGACCAAAAGCCGGAAATGAAGGCGTTTGAAATTGTGGAGGCCACTATCACACAGTTACAAAGGCCAGACGTGCGTTTTGGCCGCATTAACTTGGCCAATGGCGACATGGTCGGCCATACGGGTGATTTTGCCGCGACAGTAAAGGCGGTAGAAACGGTTGACCTGTGTGTTGGCAAATTAATTGAAGAAGTGAACCGCCTAAATGGCATCACGCTGGTGCTAGCAGACCACGGAAATGCCGAACAAATGTTAATGGGCCACGACAACAAAACGGTAAAAACCTCTCATACCCTTAACCTCGTTCCTTTTGCTATTATTGATGGACAATATTCAAATGAGTATAAGATGCGCCGAGACATCGGGACACCCGGTTTAGTGAACATTGCTTCTACTGTATTTAACCTTTTGGGTTACGAAGCGCCTGCGGACTATGAACCCTCCTTGTTGGAATTTAACGCTTAATAATGCAGCGTAAATCTTTATACAAAGGCAGGCTAGATTTTGGGCTTGAGGTCGCCGACCTACCCAATGGCGAGCGGGTTGCGCACGAAATTGTGCGTCATCCCGGTGGTTCTGTAATCGCTGCTGTGGATGAAAATAACAATATTTGTATTATCCGTCAGTATCGCCAAGCCATTGGCGATTGGATTTGGGAATTACCGGCAGGTGTGTTAGATGCAGAAGAGGATCCGGCCGTCGCAGCGCGGCGCGAGTTAAAAGAGGAAACGGGCCTTAGAGCAAATAATTGGCAATCCCTCGGCGTGATTTTAACCACACCCGGTTTCACTGATGAAAAGTTGCATCTCTATCTCGCAACTGAACTTACCTCGGGGGAAGCCCAGCCAGAAGCGGGAGAATGCATAGAAGTGCATTGGTGCCCTTTAGCACAAACTGTACAACAAGTTATTCAGGGAGAAATCACGGATGCCAAAACAGGGATAGGGGTGTTGCGCGCTCAATCCATGGTATTATGGGGTGTATAAAACAGAACCCTTGGCGCAAGAAGCCATGTCATCAATACTTGCCAACTTGGGTGGGCTTAACCTTCGTGTCCAAGCGGTTAATAAGTTACCTTCTAGGCTTGTTCTAGTTAACAGATAAATTGTATCAGGCCGGCTTATGAATATGGATGAATCGATAAACGTGCTTGGTGAGCCGCTATTGACGTGCGGAGAAAACCCAAAGACCGGCTTTTTTCGTGATGGTAAATGCAACACCTGCGCTGAAGATATAGGTTCTCACACGGTTTGTATACAAGCGAGCGAAGCGTTTCTTAACTTCTCCAAGATTAAGGGAAATGATCTATCTGCCCCGCAGCCGGAATACGGGTTTTCTGGGCTCAAGCCGGGCAATACCTGGTGTTTGTGTGCCGCGCGATGGCAGGAAGCCAGAGAGAGCAACATGGCACCAAAAGTGCATTTGCGCAAAACGCATATACGTGCGTTGGAGATCATCCCGCTGGAAGTATTAAAAAGGTTCGCGGCTGACTTCAATTAGTAGCAACACTTCGTATACTCTGCATCGGGTTTTTGATGCAACTAATGTCAATTCAACGCTCTCTACTACCGCATGAAACAAAACATTAAGCTGACACAATATAGCCACGGCGCAGGTTGTGGATGCAAGATCTCACCGTCTACGCTAGATATTATCTTACAAGGCCATTTACCAAAATTTAACGATGATCAGTTGCTTGTTGGCAACGCTTCGCGTGACGATGCTGCGGTATATGATATCGGTAATGGCTATGGGGTGATCAGCACCACAGATTTTTTCATGCCGATAGTGGATGACCCTTTTACTTTTGGCCGTATTGCCGCAATCAATGCAATTAGTGATGTTTACGCAATGGGCGGAAAACCTATTATGGCCATCGCAATTTTTGGTTGGCCATTGGATAAGCTACCCCCCGAAGTTGGGCAGCAGGTAATCGACGGTGGCCGCCAAGCTTGTGCGGATGCCGGCATTTCACTTGCAGGAGGACATAGTATTGATGCACCTGAACCGATTTTTGGCTTAGCAGCGACCGGCATGGTGGACCTGGCCAAACTAAAGCGTAACGACCAAGCAAAGGCTGGCGATCAACTTTATTTAACCAAACCGCTGGGTGTTGGTATTCTGTCAACCGCGCAAAAGAAGGAAAAACTACGACCAGAGCATGGACATATTGCACCCGATGCCATGTGTGTCTTAAACGATATCGGCATGACTATTGCCATGATTGAAGGGGTTAATGCAATGACGGATGTCACCGGTTTTGGGCTCGCTGGACACCTTAAAGAAATGTGCGAAGGTAGCGGCGTACGCGCAGAAATTATGTTCGACAAATTACCGCTTTTACCTAACACCCTGGATTATTTGGCAATGGGCTGTTCGCCGGGAGGCGCACAGCGCAATTTTGATAGCTACGGTAAAGCACTCAGTCCATTGCAGCCTTATCAACGAGCCATTGTATGTGACCCGCAAACCAGCGGCGGCCTACTGGTAGCGGTCAATGAGGAAGACGATTTTGCGGTGCAGGAAGCCCTGCGACAAAGTGGCCTGGCGGCTAGCCGCATTGGTGAGCTCTACGCAGCGGATGAAGCTAAAAATCTGATTTCGGTAATTACTTCTTGAGCGAACCCTATCGCGTTTGCAGCGACCTTAAGGCGGTATTTTCACAAGGGAGGCCCTTGCTCGACGTACGCGCACCTATTGAGTACGCCCAAGGTGCATTTGCTACTGCAACGAATATCCCTCTTCTTAATGATGAAGACCGCCACCTAATCGGTATTGAATACAAACAACGAGGGCAAAACGCAGCGATTAGCTTGGGTGAAACTTTGGTTAGTGGAGAGCTTAAACAGCAAAGACTAAATCAGTGGTTACGTTTTGTGAAAGAAAACCCTGATGGTGCTTTGTATTGCTTTCGAGGCGGCCTACGCTCGCGTATTACCCAACAATGGATTTTTGAAGAATCAGGAATCAATTACCCGAGAATTGAAGGCGGCTATAAAGCCTTGCGCCGTTATCTTATAGAGCAAATAGAGCAGCTGATGCAAATAGTCCAGCCGGTTATTTTGAGCGGACGAACCGGGGCAGGCAAAACCGCGTTGCTGGTAAAATTGCGCAATGCCATTGACTTGGAAGGGTTGGCGAATCATCGAGGCTCTACTTTTGGAAGGCATATCGAGGCGCAACCCACGCAAATTAATTTCGAGAACAACTTATCAGTTGCTTTGATCAAGCACGTACAAGCGGGACGAAAACGACTGGTGTTTGAAGCTGAGGGGCCGAATATTGGCTCTCTGCATACACCGCAGGCGGTGTTTACAAAAACGGCCCAATCGCCTTGCGTACTGCTGCAAGAACCTTTGCAAAAACGCGTAGAAAGCACATTGAACGAATACGTTGTTCAATCCTCTAGGCAACACCTTGAAATTGATCCAGAAAATGGCTTTGAGGCTTATAGCCAGTATTTATTGCAAGCCCTGGCACGTGTTCAGCGGCGATTGGGCTCGCAGCGCTATAATGTATTACGACGGGTAATGGCCGACGCCTTAAGCGCCCAATCGCAAAACGGCGATGTCAGCAAACACCAAGACTGGATCACAGCGATGCTAAAAGATTACTATGATCCGATGTATGACTACCAAATCGACAAAAAGCTACAAAGCGTCGTGTTTAAAGGCAACACGCAAGAAATCCACCAATATTTACTAGAAAACCAGTAATTACTGCTCGCGAACTCGCTAGAAATTTTCGTTAAACAGCGAAAACAAGCTTGAAAACAAAGGAACTTTTCATACCATTAGCACTCTCACCCCAAGAGTGCTAAAATACACCCGTTAACTAATATCGAGGACAAAGATATGACAACTTACAATCCGACAACCGCCTTACCCGTAGCGATGGATATCAGCGTAGGGCAGGATGCGGGTGCCTACATGAATACGGTCAACCGCTTGCCTATCTTAACCGCTGGGCAAGAGCATGATCTAGCCGTACGTTTGCGTGACAACGAAGACGTGGATGCAGCACGTGAAATGGTAATGAGCCATTTGCGTGATGTGGTTAAAGTAGCGCGTGGGTTTATGGGCTATGGTTTACCACTAATTGATTTAATTCAAGAAGGCAACATTGGTTTGATGAAAGCGGTTAAGCGCTATGACCCAGACCACGGTGTGCGCTTGGTTTCTTATGCAGTGCATTGGATAAAAGCCGAGATTTACGATTATGTGCTAAAGAACTGGCGTATTGTTAAAGTGGCGACCACCAAGGCGCAACGCAAATTGTTCTTTAACTTACGCAAATCAAAACAGCGTTTGGGCTGGATGAGCAACGACGAAGTGCATAACTTGGCGGACAAGTTAAGTGTCGACACCAAAACAGTGCGTGAGATGGAGTCTCGCTTAAGTGGCAGTGATGTCTCATTTGATGCACCCAGCGATACTGACGATGATGCACCCATGGTGTCGTCGCCGTCGCAGTTCTTAAGCAATGAAGCGTCTGACCCCGCGCGTATTGTTGCTAATCGTGAATATACTGCGCAGCGTAATGAAGCTTTGTCTTTAGCGCTAAAGGAACTAGATGAGCGTAGTCGAGATATCGTAGCACGCAGATGGCTGGCTGATAACAAGCCAACCTTGCATGATTTAGCCGATGAGTACGGTGTTTCAGCCGAGCGCATTCGCCAGATCGAAAAGCGCGCAATGGAAAGAATGAAGGACGTGATTGCCGCGTAGAAACAGCTATATTTTGAATCACTAAAGCCCGCCTGGCCGCGGGCTTTTTTGTTATTCTAGGATGCAATTCGTATGAGACTGAACCCAGAGGTGCAAATGCTAAATTGGAATGAAGTATTACGCTTAGCTAAAGAAGGTAATTTAAAAGCTGATAAGACCATCACCAAAAGTGAAGAAGAGTGGCGCGCACAATTGAGCCCAGAGCAATATCAAATTACCCGTTTAAAGGGAACTGAACGACCATATAGCTCCGATTTTTGCTCCCTGTTTGAGCCAGGTATATACGGCTGTGTTTGCTGTGATAATCTTTTGTTTGACGCCAATGAAAAATTTGAATCGGGCACGGGCTGGCCATCATTTACTCTGCCTATCAGGGAAAATGCGATAGCCTGCCACGCCGATCACAGCAGTGGCATGACACGAGTAGAGACAACCTGCAATAATTGCGATGCGCACTTAGGGCATGTTTTCCCAGACGGCCCGCAACCTGGTGGCTTGCGGTATTGTATGAATGCGGTGTCTTTAAAAAAGCAGCAAGTATCAGAATAAATTAACGCTATTACCAACGTTTGCGATATTATCTAGGGCCGCTCAAGTGATTGGGTGGCCTTTTTTAATTTCTACGGAGAATTATTATGTCACTGAGAATCAACGACCAAGCCCCCGATTTCACTGCAAGGACCACGCAAGGAAAGATTAATTTCCACGAATGGTTAGGCGACAGCTGGGGCATATTATTTTCGCACCCCAAAGACTTTACGCCAGTTTGCACTACTGAATTAGGTGAAGTGGCGAGGCTTAAACCAGAGTTCGATAAGCGCAATGTTAAAGCGATAGGCTTAAGCATCGACCCAGTTGAAAACCATACGGGCTGGGCGGCAGACATCGAAGAAACCCAAGGCACGGCTGTAAACTTTCCGATGATCGGCGATACCGATTTAAATGTAGCGAAGCTCTACAATATGTTCCCAGCGGATGAGACAGGTAGCGCAGAGGGCCGAACGGCGATGACCAATGCCACAGTACGTACGGTTTATATAGTCGGGCCAGATAAGAACATTAAATTGATGATGACCTACCCGATGACTACAGGGCGTAACTTCACCGAGATTTTGCGGGTGATTGATTCTATGCAATTAACTGCAGAACATAAGGTAGCGACGCCCGTAAACTGGAAAAACGGCGAAGATGTCATTATTGTTCCCGCGGTTTCAGACGAGGATGCTAAAGCCAAATACCCAGATGGTTGGAAAACGCTTAAGCCTTATTTACGCGTTGTAAAGCAGCCGAGTTAAAACAGCGCTCATCAAGAATAGGCCAGTGCCGTAACAGCACGGGCCTTTTTAGCTTGACAAATATTAATTTGTCAGTTATTCTGGCAAAATATTAAATGCCAAACATCAATTAAATATTACATCAATTAAATATTATGCAAGCTAAACCATTAAAATCATCTACGAGCGGTTGCGCGGTTGGTGAGAATAAATTTTTTAATCGACCTGGAATTATCAAAAAAATACGTAGGAAATTAAAAAACAAAGAAAATTTACTAGTTTCAGCACCGAGAAGAATAGGCAAAACCAGCTTATTAAAGCATATAGTAGCTACACCTGAAGAGGGTCAGATAATTAAATATCTGATTGTTCAAAGCATCGCATCTGTTGACGAATTTAATAGGAAATTACACCGGCAACTAATTCAAGACAAAGCTATCTTTAGAAGTAGTGTGGTTAAAAAAACGACTGCAGCGATTAAAAGTAAAGTAAGTCAAGTCAAAGAAATTGGGGCGCAAGGATTAAAATTTGATGGGCCTGATCAATTAGATTATTACGAAGAACTAGATGCGCTATTCGAAGAGTTGAGGTATCACGACTCACAAATTATAGTTTTTCTAGATGAATTTCCAGATGCCGTATTAAACATCGCAGACACTAGCAAGAGTGAAGCCATTCGTCTATTACAGCAACAACGGGAACTGTGCGAGAAGTATAAAAACGGTTCCATTCAATTTGCCTATACAGGTTCTACAGGTTTAGCGAACGTGGTGAAAGGTTTGGGTAAGATATACCTAATCAACCACTTAACGGAAATTACAGTGCCTCCTTTATCTGATGAAGAAGCTTCGAATCTGATGCGTTGCTTAGTCTTAGGTAAACAACATTTTGAAGATGCCAAAAACCTTGTTGTGCCAGACAGCGTTATCGACTATACGGTATCTAGGCTTAATTGGTATTTACCGCATTTTGTGCAACTAATGATGGACGCTCTATACGATGCATTTGAAGAAGATGCGGCAATAATAATTGACAAAGAGGCGATAGAAAGGCTGCTAAGTCAAGTCGTTAGAAGGAAATCGAATTATTCAAATTATTTTGTGCACTGGGAAACGCGTCTAAAATATTTGCCACCGGATCAGAGATTGGTAGCGAAAGAAACACTTAACATTGCCGCATTGGAAAGCACAATCTCTTATGAGGAATACGTAAATATAGAAGTAAAGCATAAAGTAAAGGGCGACCCTCGAGTCATTGACCTATTGCAGCACGACGGTTACTTAATAAAAAACGAAGATAATCAATTCGGTTTCAACTCACTCTTACTGCAGCAATGGTGGGCACATAATGTCGCGAAGTAAAAGCCACGTGCAGGTATCGCACGTTTACACACCTGATAGCCAAACATCCGAAGAATTAATCGCAAATTTCGTTATTCGCAAGCGAGAGTTTAAAAAGATATTAAAGTCTATTACGAACACGGCATTAGAAGAACCGCCGCAACACTTTCTTATTGAAGGTCAGCGCGGAGCAGGCAAGACTTCGCTGATGTTGCGGCTACGTTACGAACTGGAGGTATTAGATGAAAGCCACCTAATACCAATACAGTTTCCCGAAGAGCAATATGGGGTTTTTGACTTATGTGGCGTGTGGGAATTAGTCGCAGAGTATCTGCAAGGTTACGACGGCTTTGAGGGCTTAATAGCAACCCTAGATGAACACGCACAAGAAGAAGATTATGAGCTAACTTGTTTCGAATGGCTGAACGATTACTTAGATATAAACAGCAAGCGGCTAGTGTTGTTTCTAGATAATTTCGGTGACTTACTAAATCGTTTCGGTCCTATTGAACACAAAAGGTTAAGGGATATCTTTCACAGTACTAATAACGTGCAATTGGTTGCCGCGTCAGCACAGACACTAGAGTACACCTATAAATATGAAGAGCCTTTTTACGAGTTTTTTAAAACCATCCGTCTTGAGGGCTTAAATAGAGAACAGGTTTTACAGTTATTAAGGCAACTAGCAATTCAGCACAATGCTAAGGATGAAATAGAAGTAGTAATCCGAGAAGATAAAGGGCGAATTGATACTATCTTGTCGTTAACAGGGGACGTGCCTAGAACCGTCGTTTTGTTGTTTGAAATATTCCTGGATCAAAACGGCGATGTATTCGAAGATTTAGAAGCCTTATTAGATAGAGTAACACCTCTTTACAAACACCGAATGGACGATTTGCCTCGGCAGCAACAAGCAATAGTTAACACGGTAGCGCTAAATTGGGATGGCATAAAAACAAGTGAAATAGTCAGCGGCCTCAAAAGCAGGGGTTTTGACAATCGAAAAGTGTCTGCTCAGTTAAAAGTTTTGGAGGAAAATAACGTGGTTACCTCCAGGCTATTGGACAAGAAGAACAAAATTTATTTTCTGAAAGAACGCTTTTTCAATATTTGGTATTTGATGCGTTTGGGAAAAAGGAACAACGCCCAGCGGGTGAAGTGGCTGGTGTGCTTTTTCAAGGCTTGGTATACACCAGATGAGCTTAAAAGACGCGCAGAACTACAAATAGAAAGGGTACAAGCGGGGACATTAAAAGAAAAGGCGGCTTATCATTATGCAGAAGCGTTAGTGCAACTTATTGAAGATGCACCAAACATTCAAGACGAAATAATAAAAAGGACTCGTGCTTTTTTATCAAAAACGAATAGTGGTTTAGCAACCGCTTTATCAGACTCTAACATTGAGTTACTGCAAAAAGCACACAAAGCATTTTATTCAGAAAATTATGATAAAGCACTCTACACACTTGCTAAGATGTCCAGCAAAGATGAGTACGTAATGGCACTCATACCCGGTTGTAAGTTTATGCGAGGCAGTGAAGAAGAAGGATTGTCAGAGTTGTTAGATTTATCGAAGGCAGGCAATGAGAGTGCCATGTATAACCTGGGACACCTTTATCAAAATGAACACAAAGACCTGGAAAAGGCGGAGGAATACTATAAGCAGGCAGCTGACCTAGGTCATATGAGTGCCATGTATAACCTGGGGCTCCTTTATCAAAATGAACACAAAGACCTGGAAAAGGCGGAGGAACACTATAAGCAGGCAGCTGATCTAGGTGATACGGGTGCCATGTATAACCTGGGACACCTTTATAAAAATGAACACAAAGACCTGGAAAAGGCGGAGGAATACTATAAGCAGGCAGCTGACCTAGGTCATATGGACGCTATGTATAACCTGGGACACCTTTATCAAAATGAACACAAAGACCTGGAAAAGGCGGAGGAATACTATAAGCAGGCAGCTGACCTAGATCATATGAGCGCCATGTATACCCTGGGGCTCCTTTATCAAAATGAACACAAAGACCTGGAAAAGGCGGAGGAATACTATAAGCAGGCAGCTGACCTAGGTCATATGAGCGCCATGTATAACCTGGGGCTCCTTTATAAAAATGAACACAAAGACCTGGAAAAGGCGGAGGAATACTATAAGCAGGCAGCTGACCTAGGTGATATGGACGCTATGTATAACCTGGGACACCTTTATCAAAATGAACACAAAGACCTGGAAAAGGCGGAGGAATGCTATAAGCAGGCAGCTGATCTAGGTCATATGGACGCTATGTATAACCTGGGGCTCCTTTATCAAAATGAACACAAAGACCTGGAAAAGGCGGAGGAATACTATAAGCAGGCAGCTGACCTAGGTCATATGAGCGCCATGTATAACCTGGGACACCTTTATCAAAATGAACACAAAGACCTGGAAAAGGCGGAGGAATACTATAAGCAGGCAGCTGACCTAGGTGATATGAGCGCCATGAATAACCTGGCGTACCTTTATCAAAATGAACACAAAGACCTGGAAAAGGCGGAGGAATACTATAAGCAGGCAGCTGACCTAGGTCATATGAGTGCCATGTATAACCTGGGACACCTTTATAAAAATGAACACAAAAACCTGGAAAAGGCGGAGGAATACTATAAGCAGGCAGCTGACCTAGGTCATATGAGTGCCATGAATAACCTGGCGTACCTGTATTATGAGAAGAACGACTTGGATTTGTCGCAACAAGCACTAGGCTTAATTAATATAGCGATTGAACGAGAGTCAGATGCCGTTTACTTGGCTACAAAGGCTAGCCTGCTGTTATGGATAAACGAATTTAATGAATCAGACACCGTTCTACGCGACTTAATCGCTAAAGAAGAATACAGCGCAATTTTGACAGACCTTACAGACCACTTTATCTTTTTGATCGCTAAAAAACAGCGACATGCGCTGTATCAATTGTTTAGTGACTTTCCTCAACTCAAGGAAGAATTAAAGCCCGTTTATTACGCTTTAGTGAAGTTGATGCACAAAGAGTATCCAAAAGAATACCTAAAAATGCCACCAGAGATTGAAGATACGGTTGAGCAGATTCTGGTTAAGGTACAAGAGCAAAGAGCAAAATACGCGATAAGCTAAAAATAAGTATTCACGGCCGCCGTCAAAGTATCACGCATATCCTGATCATCGGTGAGCGGGGTCACTAATGCCATTTGGCACGCGTCTTGCACATCGATGCCTTTGTTGATGAGCTGCGCAGCGTACACTAACAAGCGGGTAGACATGCCCTCGTCCAAGCCGTGGCCTTTAAGATTCCTTGAACGATGGGCGATTTGCACCAATTTGCTTGCGGTCTCACTGTCGATGCCGCTTTCATAGCTGACGATCTCGGCTTCTACTTCGGCTTCGGGGTAGTCAAAATCCATGCCGCCAAAGCGTTGCTTGGTGGACTGTTTCAAGTCCTTTATTAAGGACTGATAACCTGGGTTGTAAGAGATAACAATTTGAAAGTCGTCGTGCGCTTTGACTAACTCGCCCTTTTTCTCGAGTGGTAATTCGCGGCGATGGTCGGTAAGCGGGTGGGTAACCACGGTAGTATCCTGTCGCGCCTCAACAATTTCATCTAAGTAGCAAATCGCACCTAATCGGGTGGCGACCGTTAATGGCCCGTCTTGCCATTTGGTGCCATTTATATCTAGCAAAAAGCGCCCGACTAAATCTGATGCCGTCATGTCTTCGTTGCAAGCGACAGTGATAAGTGGCTTTTGCAATTTCCAGGCCATGTATTCGACAAATCGAGATTTACCACATCCCGTTGGCCCCTTTAGCATAACCGGCATACGCGCGGCATACGCCGCTTCATACATCGTCACCTCTTTACCGAGCGCGCGGTAATAAGGTTGTTCAGTTACTAAATATTGGTCGCGACCTACACCGTTCATGGCGCTTGAATTAATTGTTAGCAAAAGGCTTGCGTAATAAAGTGCGGATTTTAACGCTAAATCGCAGCAATAACGAGACCGTAATCGCTCACAGATTGCAGGACCACTAGATCGATTTAGTACGAGAAAGAGCTAATTGCCAACCATGGAGGATTGCTTCACGATGGTTGTTTTGCATAACAGGTGCAAAAGCGTGTTCGCATTGCCATTGAGTGCTGATTTGTTCAAGTGAACCAATTAAGCCACACTGTAAACCCGCTAAATAAGCCGCGCCCAAGGCGGTGGTTTCTACTATACGGGGCCTTTGCACCGGTGTTTGCGTGATATCAGACAAAAATTGCAGCAACCAATCATTAACCGCCATCCCGCCGTCCACGCGCAAAGCCCTTGGCGATTTACCGCTGTCTTGTACCATCGCCCAGACCAAATCATTGGTTTGGTAACAAACTGATTCTAAAGCGGCACGAACCAATTGGGCTTTTCCGGTATCCCGCGTTAGACCAAATAGACCACCACGCGCAAGGGGGTCCCAGTGCGGTGCGCCTAAACCAGTAAAGGCGGGCACCATATACACACCCTGATTCGACTCGGTGCGGCGAACTAGTTCATCAATTTGCGATACATCACGGATTAAGCCTAACGCGTCGCGTAGCCACGCAATGGCGGTCCCCGCATTAAATATCGAGCCTTCTAGTGCATAAGTAGTTTCTCCGCCTAACCTATAGCCAACCGTGGTGAGTAGCTTGTTGTCAGACCGCACCGCTTGCTTGCCCGTATTCATCACCATAAAGCAACCTGTACCATAAGTGCTTTTAACCATACCTGA
This sequence comes from Candidatus Poriferihabitaceae bacterium, assembly GCA_965237485.1. GTDB lineage: Bacteria > Pseudomonadota > Gammaproteobacteria > Arenicellales > Poriferihabitantaceae > JAAELZ01. The sequence goes on from CBDEFQ010000009.1 coordinate 1,067,615, forward strand.
CTCATAGCAGGCCTGACCGAAAAGCGCGGCTTGTTGATCCCCGGCCACTCCGTTAATGGGTGTTGGCTTAGTGAAGACAGGGTGATGGGTTAAGCCATAATCAGCGGCGCAATCTTTAACCTCGGGTAACAAACTGGTCGGGAGATTAAAAAGCGACAAGAGCTCATCATCCCACTTTTGCGTGTGAATGTTGTACAGCAGGGTACGGCTGGCATTAGTTGCATCGGTTGCATGCACCTTGCCGCCAGTTAGCTTCCAAATTAAAAAACAATCTACTGTGCCAAAGGCCAGCTCACCTCTCTCGGCTTGTTGACGGGCTTCGGGCACGTTGTCCAAGATCCAAGCTATCTTACTGGCTGAAAAATACGGGTCCAACAGCAAGCCAGTTTTTTCGCTTACCGTTGTTTCATGGCCTTGTTGTTTCAGGTCTTGGCACGGGCCAGCAGTACGCCGATCTTGCCAGACAATAGCGGGGTAAACACTCTTGCCGGTTTGGCGGTTCCAAAGCAAAGTTGTTTCACGTTGGTTAGTGATGCCGATTGTGCTGATCGAACGGTCGGTTTGGCGTATGACATCATCACAAGCTTTGACCGTGGTTTTCCACAAATCATCCGCCGAGTGTTCTACCCAACCATCTTGCGGATAATGTTGCGCAAATTCATATTGCGAAGAAGCGAGCACATCACCCGCTGCGCTAAAGACAATTGCGCGTGAGCTGGTGGTGCCTTGGTCGATGGCTAAGATACAGGGTGACATAGTCTTATAGTATATTGCTTTACACCTAACGGTTTAGTCTATAATTCGCGCTCGAAACTTGTTTGTCTGTTATGTCTGGTCAATCCAACTTTAAGCCGCTACATATTGGTTTTATTGGCGGTGGACAGCTCGCCCGTATGATGATCATCGCGGCGAAGCGCCTGGGCGCGACATGCACCGTACTTGATCCAGAAAGTCCAAGTCCAGCCGGGCAGATGGCCGACGCACAAATCATAGGCACTTACGGTGATGAACAAGGTTTAAATGAATTGGTTACTCAATGTGATGTCACCACCTACGATCTTGAAAATATTGAAACCGAGCATTTGCTTAAGCTCGTAGACCAAGGACATCAGTTACACCCAGCACCGCAGTTGTTGTGGATAGTGCAAGACAAATTACGCCAAAAGGACAAATACAAAGAGGAAGATTTACCGAGTGCTGACTACCGTCGTGTCGATGAACCAGACGAAGCGGACTTTGCAGCATTTGGTTACCCCTTAGTGCAAAAGGCGCGACGGGGCGGATATGATGGTCGCGGCGTGGCCGTTTTGCACTCGCCAGAAGATTTTCATAAGCATTTACCAGTGCCTTCGTTGATCGAGCGATTTGTTCCTGCAAAGATGGAATTAGCGGTGATGGTCGCCCGTCGCCAGGATGGTGAAAGCGTTTGTTACTCTGTAGTTGAGATGTTGGTTGATACAGAACACAACGTACTTGCGCAGCTTATATCACCAGCGCGCATATCGCCGCAGTTGGCCGCTAAAGCGCAAGCCGTATCAACGGCCGCTGTAGAAGTGCTGCAGGGTGTTGGTATATTTGGGGTGGAGCTATTCTTAACCCAAGACAATGACATACTCATTAATGAAATCGCTCCGCGCACGCACAACTCTGGACACCACACTATTGAAGCTTGTTATACAGATCAGTTTGAGCAACATATCCGCGCGATTACGGGCCTGCCTTTAGCCGGTACCGAGCAACCTCATGCCGCCGTCATGGTAAACTTATTGGGTGAGCCAGGTTACAGCGGCGCACCATTATGTACCGGCCTTGATCAGGCCTTGGCCTTGTCCGGCGTGTCCTTGCATTTGTATGGTAAGGCAGCAACACGGGCGTATCGCAAGATGGGCCATATCACAATCGTAGACGAAAGCTTAGAAGCGGCTCTTGAGAAGGCACAAAAAGTGAAGTCCTGGGTAAAAATAATCGGAGAGATTGAACAATGACACAGCCACAAGTAGGCATCATTATGGGCAGCGATTCAGATTTGCCGGTGATGCGAGCCGCTGCAGACTTATTAGGTGAAATGCAAATTGAGTTTGCGATGACTATTGTGTCAGCGCATCGCACCCCGCAGAGACTTTTTGATTACGCAACTTCGGCACAATCACGAGGCTTAAAAGTTATTATTGCAGGTGCTGGCGGCGCAGCACACTTGCCAGGCATGGTCGCAGCTATTACGCCCTTGCCAGTGATTGGCGTGCCAGTTAAATCAAATAGCCTAAACGGCAAAGATTCATTGCTCTCGATCGTGCAAATGCCGCCGGGAGTGCCCGTAGCAACGGTGGCTATCGACGGAGGGTTGAATGCAGGTCTGTTGGCGGTGCAAATGTTAGGAGTAGCGGATCAGAAAGTACAAGATAAAGTAGTACACTATAAACAATATATGGAGCTTGCGGTATTGGCAAAAGCCAGGAAAATGGAAGAGAATCAGTAAAACAACATTGGGGTTGCTTCCCGCAACGGCATGGCACTGGACTATGGCCGACCATTACGCGCGGCTATGCAGCAGGCAGATTTATCGCAAATAGTTTATTTTGGCGGGGTGTTAAACCAGAAGGTAGAAGACCAAGTATCGCCGATAGTTGTGCATCAGGATTTACAGGCACTTAAAAAGAAAGGGGTCAGACCCCTTTAAAGCTGATAGGCCTTGGTCGGTTACACTGCAAAAGTGTTCACTTTGTTAACCCAAAGTTGTGCTTTGCGGACAGGCCTTGGTCGGTTACACTAAGACGCGAAAACATACTTCCCAAAGACAACTACACAAGGCCGAAGAGTGCGAAGCAAAGGCACTGGCTTTCACTGGCTTTAATAGATAAAATCACTACGCCCAAAGAACCTTCATGGCACTATTTACTACCCCGGAACAAAAATGCTTAAAGTTAAAAAAACATCTTTCGTACAACGAATACTAATATCCGTATTAAGTGCTTTTACACTAAATACGCTCGCTGCTTCAGCCAGCACTATCGAGGAAGACCAAAAAGCTTGTGACGGCGGTAACATGTTCCGTTGCGTTTCGTTAGGGTATTCATATTACAACGGCTACGACGTCAAACAGGACTACAAAAAAGCCAGTGACTTAGTCCAAACCGCTTGTGACGGCGGGGACATGGGCGGGTGCTATAACTTGGGGGTTTTATACGAAAACGGTTTGGGCGTGAAGCAAGATCATAAGAAAGCCAGTGACTTATACCAAACCGCTTGTGATGGCGGGAACATGCGCGGGTGCTTTAATTTAGGGTATTCATATGACAAAGGCGCAGGCGTCAAACAGGACTATCAAAAAGCCAGTGACTTATACCAAACCGCTTGTGATGGCGGGAACATGCGCGGGTGCTTTAATTTAGGGTATTCATACGCCAATGGCGAAGGCGTCAAACAGGACTATCAAAAAGCCAGTGACTTATACCAAACCGCTTGTGATGGCGGGAACATGCGCGGGTGCTTTAATTTAGGGAATTCATACGCCAATGGCGAGGGCGTCAAACAGGACTATCAAAAAGCCAGTGACTTATACCAAACCGCTTGTGATGGCGGGCACATGGGCGGGTGCTTTAATTTAGGGAATTCATACGCCAATGGCGAGGGCGTCAAACAGGACTACAAAAAAGCCAGTGACTTATACCAAACCGCTTGTGATGGCGGGAACATGCGCGGGTGCTTTAATTTAGGGAATTCATACGCCAATGGCGAGGGCGTCAAACAGGACTATCAAAAAGCCAGTGACTTATACCAAACCGCTTGTGATGGCGGGAACATGGGCGGGTGCATTTGGTTAGGGTTTTTATACGCCAATGGTAGAGGCGTTAAACAGGACTACCAAAAAGCCAGTGACTTATACCAAACCGCTTGTGATGGCGGGGACATGGACGGGTGCTTTTGGTTAGGGTTTTTATACGCCAATGGTAGAGGCGTTAAACAGGACTACCAAAAAGCCAGTGACTTATACCAAACCGCTTGTGATGGCGGGGACATGGGCGGGTGCTATTGGTTAGGGCTTTCATACGCCGATGGCGAGGGCGTTAAACAGGATTACCAAAAAGCCAGTGACTTATACCAAACCGCTTGTGACGGCGGGTACATGAGCGGGTGCTATAACTTGGGGGTTTTATACGCCATAGGCGAGGGCGTTAAACAGGATGACCAAAAAGCCAGTGACTTATACCAAACCGCTTGTGACGGCGGGGACATGGGCGGGTGCAATAACTTGGGGATTTTATACACCAAAGGCGAAGGCGTCAAACAGGACTACAAAAAAGCCAGTGACTTACACCAAACCGCTTGTGATGGCGGGTACATGGACGGGTGCTTTAATTTAGGGAATTCATACGCCAATGGTAGAGGCGTGAAGCAAGACAAAAGCAAAGCAAAGCATCAATATGGCCTGGCATGTGACGGAGGTGACCAGGGTGGGTGTGATGCTTATCGAAAATTGAACGAGCAGGGCGTTCAATAATGCGCTCGCCAAAAGGGTAACTTCCGTTACCGACGCTGGGGCAACTCCCATCTTAGCAACGCTAACTCCTAGATTTGACGGCCTAAATGTTAGCGAAAAAAGGGGTCAGACCCCTTTAAAGCTCGACCCAGTTTGCTGTATTTGAAACGCATTAACCTAGATAAATCAGTTAAACGCGCGCTTAGTACGTTTAACGACGAACACCTCTTTTTTACGTAAGAATCTTACTTTTTCTCCCTGACGATTGAGATAGTAATCATCGTGGTCGACCATTTCAGCTCGAATAGTTCTATCGCCTTTGTGGTGACGCGTACCTTTTTAATCGGGTTCGACCGCTGCCGCCTGCGCAATTAAACTGCTCGCACCAAGCAGGCTGATCAGGGCTATGCTAAATTGTTTAAGATTGGGCATGGTCTTATCTTTAGTGCGATGGAGGAAACGTACTCATAAAAATCAGGCTATCAAGGTAATTATATGACTCATTACATGGGCTAAGGTTCACAATCGCAATAAGCCTTCTGGGGTAAATGGGTGATATGGACCGGTGCTATTGTAATCTAAAATTACCATTTAACCAACTAAACATACCCCTTGTCTAGTTCAGTTGTCGCTAAATTGAAGACTGCGTATAGAGTATTTCGAGCTCATATTGAACCCAATCACGCCAAGATCTTGTCGATTAGCTTGTCTGCAAACTCGCTGGTGGATACGGTTGTTGCGTTGTCCATTAAGCGCGCAAAGTCATAGGTCACAGTTTTATCATCTATCACCTTCGGGAAAGCTGTGTAAATAATTTCAGCCGCTTCCTTCCAGCCCAAATACTCAAGCATCATCACGCCTGATAGCAGCAAGGAAGAAGGGTTGACCTTATTTTGATTGGCATATTTAGGTGCGGTGCCGTGGGTTGCTTCAAACACCGCGATATGGTCAGCCATATTTGCGCCGGGTGCAATGCCGATGCCGCCCACTTCGGCAGCGACAGCGTCGGATAAGTAATCTCCATTTAAGTTGGAGGTGGCAATAACATCAAATTCTGCGGGACGCAGCTGTAGCAGCTGAAACATAATGTCAGTGATACGGTCTTTGATAACTATTTTGCCGCTCGGAACTTCCCCGTTAAAATCTTCCCAGAGTTGATCTTCGGTGATCGTTTGCTCAGCAAATTCTTCTTGCGCTACTTCGTAAGCCCAATTTCGAAATGCACCTTCGGTAAATTTCATAATATTACCTTTGTGTACTATAGTGACGCTAGGACGTCGGTTTTCTATTGCGTATTCAATCGCCTTGCGCATAAGTCGTTTAGTGCCGAATGCGCTCATTGGCTTTACGCCTAACCCAGCACCTTCGAAAAATTCAGCGCCCATTTCTTCGCGCAAAAACTTGGCCAATTTCTCATTTTCTGGAGTTCCGCTTTCGTACTCGATGCCGGCATAGACGTCTTCTGTATTTTCACGGAAGATCACTACATCGACATCCTCAGGGTGTTTCAGCGGTGAGGGGACACCATCAAAGTACTTTACGGGTCGCACGCAGGTATATAAATCCATCTCTTGTCTCAATGACACATTGAGTGACCGAAAGCCGCCACCGATAGGGGTGGTGAGCGGGCCTTTCATGGCTACGTGCAGGTCATTGATAGCCTCTAGGGTTTCGGCTGGGAAGCAGTCTCCATTATAAATACCCGCAGCCTTTTCCCCCATATACAACTCGCACCATTGAATTTTACGTTCATCGGCGTAAGCTTTTTCAACGGCTGCATCTAACACCCGTAAACTTGCAGCAGTGATATCTGGCCCGATGCCGTCTCCTTCTACAAAACCAATAATGGGTTCATCGGGTACTTGGATGGCACCGTTCTTTACCGTGATTTTTTTGCCTGAACTCGGGAGTTTGATATGTTGATATGTCATTTAGATTACTAATTCTACGGATTATGGTTAATAGACTACATGCAATTAAATTGGTTCTAGCCCACTTAGTTTATTATAACAGAGCGATGTTAGTTAGTCTGACATTCGCTGTTTAACTACTACGGTTTAGCCCGCTATCGCTTTAAATAAACTCCACTTAGGCATTGAATTAGTCGGCCAATAGTCCAATAATGTACGCATACATAAAATTTTTACTTTGAATTCACTTAAGTATGGCAACTGAAACCTTTACCGTCAGCGAAAGCGCTATCAATCGTATCCAAGATCTGATTGAAAAAAAACAGCAAAGCGATTTAAAGTTTCGGGTTTATATCCAAGGCGGTGGCTGTTCTGGCTTTCAATATGGGTTCCAATTTGATGAAGAGACTTTGCCCGATGATATTGTTATTGATCAAAATGGCGTAGCCGTTTTGGTCGACCCGCTCAGTATGCAGTATCTGGAAGACGCTGAAGTGGATTTCAAAGACGACTTACTAGGTAGTCGCTTTATTGTTAATAATCCCAATGCCGCTACGACTTGTGGCTGTGGGTCTTCTTTTTCGATCTAGCTGAAATTACCTTCAGCCCAGAAAGGCCTTACATCAGCTTAGGGTACTGATTCTCTGTTACGTCTGCTTGCGCTCGCTTCATTAGTCGACCGGCTCCGGAAGTAATGCGCTCAATAATACTTTGGCGTTTCTTGATCCTTAATTCCAATATATCAGCGGTTTCTCTTTGCGCCATAATGTAATCGTCGCTGGTGGCAAGTTCGTCAACTAACTTGAGTTCGAGAGCGCGACTCCCCAGCCAATGCTCACCTGTGGCAACTTGCTTAAGGTCTAGTTGCGGGCGGCGCTCGGTAACAAAGCGTTTAAACAAGTCGTGTACCTCCTCAAGTTCCTCTTGCATTTTCGCGCGTGCTTTGTCGGTGTTTTCGCCTAACAAAGTCAATGTACGTTTATATTCACCCGCCGTGAGTTGCTCGATATCGACATCGTTCTTTTTGAGTATTTTGTGGATATTGGGAATCTGTGCCACCACCCCAATTGAGCCTAAAATAGCAAAAGGAGCAGCCAGTATTTTGTCAGCTACGCAAGCCATTAAATAGCCGCCACTAGCGGCAACTTTATCAACGCTCACAGTCAACGGTACTTTATGATCACGAATTCGCTGTAATTGAGATGCGGCAAGACCATAGGAATGGACCTCCCCGCCACCGCTTTCCACGCGCACTAAGACTTCATCTTTTTCCGTTGCCATCGTCAAAGTAGCGGTAATTTCTTTACGTAATTCCTCGACAGCAGAAGCTTTGATATCGCCATCGAAATTCAAGATATACAAACGTTTTTTATAATCATCATCCGTGGCTTCATCACTCGATTGTTTGCTTTTTTGCTTGGCTTTTTTCTTGTCTAATTTGGCCTCGTTCCTGTCCTTTTTCTTTTGTTGTTTGGACTGCGCTTTTAATTGCGCTGGGCTTAATAACGCATCTTCAAGCGCAGCGTGCATTGCCTTGTAGGTGTCATTTAGGCTGGTAATCTCGAGCTGTTCTTCGCGATGCCCGGCCATCCTGTTACGCAAGGAAATGCCAACTATACCCATTACACAAGCCAAGGTAGCAATGACGATAGTTATGGCCTTAAGTAAAAACAGGCCGTAGTTAGATATAAATTCCATAGTTACGAATCAAGTTTAGCCCAAGTGTCGCGCAGGGTGACGATGCGATTAAACACGGGTTGGTTGTTGCTGTGGTCTTTATTATCGACCGTAAAATAGCCTAGGCGTTCGAATTGAAACCGCTCGCTAATTTGCGCATCACGCAAACTTAGCTCGAGCTTACAGTTAGCCATGTTAATAAGAGAATCGGGATTGATACCATCAACAAAATCACCTTCCTTATTAGCTAATGGGTTGGATGATAAAAACAGTCGATCATATAGCCGAACTTCGGCGTCTATTGCCGCATCTGCGCTTACCCAATGCAATGTGGCTTTTACTTTTCGTCCATCTGGCGCACGGCCTCCTTTGGTTTCTGGGTCATAAGTGCACAATAACTCAATCGGTTCACCCGCCTCATCACAGATTACTTTATTGCACTTTATATAAAAGGCATAGCGTAAGCGTACTTCTCTACTCGGGGCTAGCCTGAAGAACGGCTTAGGTGGGTCTAACATAAAGTCATCACGCTCAATAAACAGCGTTTTACCGAAGGGTATTTCTCGTGAGCCCCGCGTTTCGTCTTTAGGGTGATTTCTGGCGCTTAGCATTTCCAAGTTATCATCTGGATAATTGGTAATGGTTACTTTAAGCGGGTCTAGTACGGCCATAACACGGTTGGTACTTGGGTCTAGCTCGTCTCGAATACAGCTTTCAAGCGAGGAAAACTCGACGATATTGGCCCTTTTTGTAACACCGACCCGTTCAGCAAATTCGCGTATGGAAGCAGGCGTATAACCCCGACGCTTCAAGCCAGAGATAGTCGGCATTCTAGGGTCATCCCATCCGGATACCTTGCCTTGGTCAACTAATTGGGTGAGCAAACGTTTACTCATCACGGTGTAGTCTAGATTCAAGCGTGAGAACTCAATTTGCCTTGGATGGGTTGGGATGCTGATGTTATCCAACACCCAATCATATAAGGGGCGATGGTCTTCGAACTCCAATGTGCATAGCGAGTGTGTGATGCCTTCCAGAGCGTCCGAAATGCAATGGGTGTAGTCATACATCGGATAGATGCACCAAACGTCACCGCTGCGCTGATGAGGGATATGGCGAATGCGATAGATAACGGGATCACGCAGGTTAATATTTGGCGAAGCCATATCAATTTTTGCGCGCAATACGTGACTACCGTTTTCATACTCGCCAGCGCGCATTTTCTCGAACAACTGCTTATTCTCGGCCGTGCTTCGGTTACGAAATGGGCTGTCTATGCCGGGTTCGGTTAATGTGCCTCGATTAGTGCGCATGGATTCCGCATCTTGACTGTCAACGTACGCTAGGCCCTTGTCGATTAACTCGTGGGCGTATTCGTATAGCTGTTCAAAATAATCAGAAGAAAAATGTATGTTTTCACCCCAGTCATACCCAAGCCACCTAACGTCTTCTTGGATAGATCGAACATACTCTTGCTCTTCTTTTTCGGGGTTGGTGTCGTCGAAGCGCAAGTTGCATTGGCCATCAAAAGATTCGGCGACGCCAAAATTCAAACAGATAGATTTCGCATGCCCGATATGTAAGTAACCATTTGGTTCTGGCGGGAAGCGAGTCACGATTTTATCGTGCTTGTCCGTATCCAAATCGTTTTGGATAATTTGGCGAATGAAATGGACGCGCGGCTTGGTTTTACTCATCTAACAAAATATAAGGTCTGGCCTAGCCACTGCAAGTGGCTAGATGCAAATACGCGTCCTGAGGGGTGGGCTTAGGGGGCGTTCTCAATTAGCTACACTGACTCTGTTTAAGCTGAAAAGTGCCCATACAAGGCATGCGGAGTGATATTGGGTCACTCTAAATGAACGACAAATAACGCAGTATGGTGCTTTTCAGCTTGAACCCTTAGGGCCACAGCTGTTTTTCGCCCAGCAGCGTTATAATTCTCTTATATGGAGTAACCATATGGTGCTCATTATGCCTTACTGGATCAAAAAACGGCTGCGGCAGAGACAATGTATCCAATTGAGAACATCCCCTAGCCCTTAAGAATATTTTTCTTTAGCACTTGATCACTAAGGCTTTGTATGTCGGCAGTTTGATTTTTACCCTTCATGTTGATATTGCCGTTTATTGTGGCACCTGGCGCCACTTCTAAAGAAGCAGCATTGATGGCGCCAGTAATCACCGAAGTGCTGTAGATCGTCACTTGATCAGCATGAATGTCCCCATCAATTTTGCCGTGGCAGTTGAGCGAACGTACCGTCAGTGTGCCATTAATCTCACCGCATTCCTGAACAGTCAATTCAGCCCCTTTAATCTGGCTTTCAAGTTTGCCTTCGACGACAAGATTTCCAACGAACTCCAAATCACCTTTGATGGTAGTGTCTTTGGCGATGATGCTGGTTTCTGTCGATTTCGTGCTGTTTTTATGTATTTTCATTGTTAGCTCTAAAATCTTAGGGGAAGTTATTATACCGAAGATTTAACCAGAAGAAAGCTCGCTTTAGGCCTTACAGAAATTCCCGCCTACCAAGATTTAGCCCAAATCGTCGCTAGCTCATTGTCTCGGCTGATGTTTATACCCTGAAAACCTCGCCTCAAGCAGCTTTGATCATGATCTTAGTCAAGAGGTGTCTGGAAAGGGCAGCAGCCCTTCTCTTATCGAAAACAATGATGCACCCCTTTGGAATCTATGAGTTCCACTGTTTTTGTGGCTTTTGTGTGACTCACCCAGTCAAATAGAAACCCATGGTCACTTTGTTTTGCGCCTAGAATAAAACGCATGTCCAGTGACTTAAGTCATTCAATATGAGGGCCATTAGACGACAAACCATCCTCTACGACCACCAGCTTTAAATGAGGGTGTTCCCTGCGAATGTCTTTGAACAAACGCTTGGCTGCATTACGTTCACAGTCATTCTTGGCCTCGCCATCTTGCTTCAAGATCGCCTCGGGTGCCAATGTAAATACCTCAGACTGATCAGGATGCACCAATACCGCCGCCAGCAATTGATGATAATCCTAGATAAATCAGTTAAAACACGAAAGTCCATGCAAGCTCTTGATGCACCTAGCAAAATCAAAAAAACCTTATCACCAATAAGGTGACCGCGACTTTTTTGATTTCACTATGCACTTCAATTGCTTACATGTCTTTTCCGCGTTTAACTGATTTATCTAGGATAATACGTGATCTGACCATTGCGATGATGCTTTTCACAGCACTGCTTGCAATGCACCTGCTTGGATGAGAAGTAACCTGTCCCATCCACCGATAGTAGATAGTGCTCATCCATAAATTCCATGCCTTCTAAACCCTTGCCGCGTTGAAGATTGGCAAAGATACGGGTAAAGGCTTGGCGTAATAGTGCAGGGTCAACATTGTCTAGCCGCTCACGTAATGTCGTATCACAAGGGGCTTTCTTAATCCCGTATAAGCTGCGTAAATTAGCTTGGATGGTTTGCTTATCTTGGTCGAACTGAAGTAATGAGGGATACTTCAACCCGAAAATAGCCATCCCTGACATCAGACAATCTGCTAGAGAAATATCATTACGGGCGTGGCATGAATCTGTAGCTTCTATCTGACTAAACACTTGCCTAATCGACTTGAGTAATCCCGGCGCGCTGAGGTGTTTACGAAGTAGAGGTTTAGCCATGGTTCTTCAACTCTAATCTGTGAAATTGGCTGTATCATACTGTATCCTCGGAATAGTTTACGAAAACTATTTTTTCAGAACCCCTGTAACCCGCTTGTTTGCTTGGTTTGTTAATTGGGCGGGAATTGCTGTAGGCCTTAGGTATTCTGAATGCGGCTTACATCATCGCTAAACGTTCTTTCGATTGACAATGAGTTCTTCAACAACACTTGGGTCGGCCAAAGTTGAGGTGTCGCCCAAGCTATCCACTTCGTTCGCTGCAATCTTACGTAAAATTCGGCGCATAATTTTGCCGGACCGAGTTTTGGGTAAGCCTGGTGCCCATTGAACAATATTCACTTTGGCTATAGGTCCAATTTCGCGGCGTACCTGTGCAACTAACTCAGCAATCAGTTCGTCTGTGGGGGTTACCCCAGACATGGGCGTAATGTAAGCGTAAATCGCCTGGCCAGTTAGGTCATGCGGGTAACCAACTACCGCCGCTTCAGCAACGTCGTTATGAAGCACTAAGGCTGATTCGATTTCAGCCGTTCCTAAACGGTGGCCAGAAACATTGAGCACATCATCCACGCGGCCAGTTATCCAATAATAGCCATCTTCGTCACGCTTCGCGCCGTCGCCAGTGAAATAATAGCCCTTAAACATCGCAAAATAAGTGTCGTAAAACCGCTGATGGTCGCCATAAACACTGCGCATTTGGCTGGGCCAAGGATGTTTGATAGCTAGGTTGCCCGCGGCGGGGTTGCCGTTTATTTCCTTACCTTGGTCATCCAATAGACATGGTTGAACCCCAAAGAAGGGGACACAAGCGGAACCGGGTTTTAGTTCGGTGGCGCCAGGTAACGGGGTCATCATGTGCGCGCCGGTTTCGGTTTGCCACCAAGTATCAACAATCGGGCAGCGTCCATCGCCGACAACTTTGTGATACCACTCCCAGGCTTCGGGATTAATAGGTTCACCTACCGTTCCAAGCAAGCGTAACGAAGATCTAGAAGTCTTCTTCACGGGCTCGTCGCCGGCGCCCATCAGTGAACGAATAGCGGTGGGCGCGGTATAAAAAGTGGCTACTTGATGCTTATCACATATTTGCCAAAATCGTGAAATATCTGGGTAGGTAGGAATTCCTTCAAACATAAGCGTAGTGGCACCATTGGCAAGCGGGCCATAGACTATATAAGTGTGCCCAGTCACCCAGCCCACATCCGCAGTGCACCAGTAGACTTCACCTTCTTTATAATCGAAAACTAATTTGTGAGTCATCGCCGCTTGCACCAAGTAGCCCCCTGTGGTGTGCAATACGCCTTTGGGTTTTCCCGTCGAACCCGAAGTGTATAAAATAAATAGCGGGTCTTCTGAGTCCATGGGCTCAGCGGGGCAGTCTGCGCGGGCTTGATCTACCGCTTGCTGATACCAAACATCGCGGCCCTCTGTCCAGTCGACCGTGTCGCCGCCGTGTTTAACCACTACGCAAGTGTGTACGTTGGGGCAGCTGCTTAAGGCGATATCTGCGTTGTCTTTTAATGGTACTGTTTTGCCGCCCCGGATAGATTGATCAGCGGTGATTAAAACTTGGCAATCAGAATCTTTAATACGGCTCGCTAAGGCTTCGGGAGAGAAGCCGCCAAATACGATGGAATGGACCGCTCCGATACGGGTGCAAGCCAGCATGGCAACGGCGGCTTGTGGCACCATCGGCATGTAAATCGAAATACGGTCGCCCTTTTTAACACCGCGGTTGAGTAAAACATTCGAAAACTTGCATACCTGTGCATACAACTCTCGGTAGCTAATTTTACGGTCAATCGCCGGGTCGTCACTTTCCCAGATAATGGCCGTTTGATCACCTCTTGTTTGTAGATGACGATCTAAGCAGTTGTACGATACGTTTAGCTTAGCCCCTTTGAACCATTCAATGTGTAGGTCTTCCTCGTCAAAGCTCCAGTCCATAACCTGATTCCAGGGCGTTGACCAACTTACGTATTGCTTTGCTTGCTGTGCCCAAAATGTCTCCGGGTCGTCAATTGATTGTGCATACATCGTTGCATATTTCTCCGCGTTAATGTGTGCGTTTTGGGCAAAGTTTGCTGGAACTGGGTATTTATCAGACATCAGTGAAACTCCTCTATTGTGATTGGGCTTGAGCGCGCCTAAGTCTTTGTTTTAAAGGGCGCTGGGTTATTTTGGTCAATTACGTTATTATTACGGCGCGGCCACTGGCAACAGCTGTTTGCAATTGATGCAGCTATGCGCGTGCCCTACAGAACTATTTTAGGTAAGCTGTATTGTAATCGAAATGCGACCAAAGTCTAAAATGAGCGGCTTGCAATCTCTATTATGATCTAAGCACTGCTTTCACTATTGACTAGAGTTGACTATGACTAGTAATATCATTATCGTGGATGATCATCCACTCTTCCGCCAAGCCTTGCGCGAAACCATTACACCATTGTTTCCAGAGGCGACAATTTTAGAGATTGAATCATTGTCTGAAACCAAAAGTGTTCTTGAAAACACGTTTGTGGAGTTGCTATTACTCGATCTAAAAATGCCGGATACCGATGGCTTGACTGGCTTGATGATGATTAAGGGAACTTATCCACAACTTCCGGTCATCGTGGTGTCCGCGACTGAAGATAGTGCAATTGTACGGGCCTGCATACAGGCGGGCGCGTCAGCTTATATTTTTAAATCCGCTAGTTTGCAAGAAATACGCGATACCATTACTGCTGTAAAAGCCAGCGAAGTTTATGTGCCAGAGCGAGTGCACGATAGTATTTCCAGCGGTGAGCAAACTGAATTGGACAATATCGCTAAGATTTCCAGCCTAACCCCAGCACAGCTGCGAGTGTTTTATTTGCTCTGCGAAGGACAAATGAACAAGCAAATTGCCTATGAGATGAAAATCACTGAGGCTACTGTAAAAGCGCATATCACCTCTATATACAGAAAACTTGACGTACGAACCCGCACGCAAGCTGTATTGTTAGCGGGTAGCTTAAGCGAGTTTAAATCTAGGGTTTAAAGCACAAAGAAGGTGATCGTTTAGATCGCAAGATATTCGTGCCGCAAAGCCTCATTTTCAAGTACTTCTTGCGCGCTGCCATCGTAGACCACTATCCCTGTGTCTAATATCACGGCCCGGTCTGCTAGCTTAAGTGCCGCAACGGCGTTTTGTTCCACAATAATCGAGGTATACCCTTGAGATTTAAGCGCAATAAGGATGGATTCTATTTCTTGCACAATAGTGGGCGCTAGCCCTTCATAAGGCTCATCGAGCAACAAAATTTTAATATCTCGCATTAAAGCACGCGCTACGGAAAGCATTTGCTGTTCGCCGCCCGATAAGGTGATGCCGACCTGAGTGCGTCGTTCTGCTAGCCTTGGAAAATGCTCGTATACGCGCTCTAATGCCCAGCCACGTGGTTCTTCTATTTGCGCGAGGATTAAATTTTCTTCTACCGATAGCCCCGGAATGATAGCTCGGTCTTCGGGGACCAATTGGATGCCTGCCCGCGCGGCTTGAAAATCTTGCATGGTATGCACGGGCTCGCCTTCAAGGTATATCTCTCCACTGCGCAGTTCAGGGTTACTAGCTCTGGCAATCGCCCGCATGGTCGAGGTTTTGCCTGCGCCGTTGCGCCCCAATAGAGCAAGTATTTCTTTCTCATTAATATCAAATGACACGCCTTGTACGATATAAGACTCGCCGTAATAGGCGTGTATATCGCGAACTGAAAAATAAGGCATAGCAGCACCTTGATGATTTGCGCGATCTGCACCTATCTCGGTTACCGGGTTATCCTCACTCATCTTCTGCGGCTTCCCCCAAATAAGCTTCTTTAACTTTGGGGTCGTTCTTTACTTCTTCAGGGGTGCCTTCGGCGATGATGCGGCCTTGGGCTAGCACTGAAATATAGTCCGCTAAAGAAAACACCACATGCATATCGTGTTCAATAATGACTTTAGTCATTCCGCGAGATTTTATTTTTTGCAGCAGATCAATGGTTCTATTGGTGTCGTGCCGCGCCATGCCCGCGGTAGGTTCATCTAATAACAATAGTCTTGGGTTTTGTACCAAGCACATGGCGAGTTCAAGGCGCCGCTTGTCACCGCGAGATAGAGAGGCTGCAGGGGTGTCCATACTAGCGGCTAAGCCAACATCCTCTAGGATATGCTCAGCTTCATCTCGCACTTCGGTTTGTTTCCTTAAGCTCGAAAAGGGTGCAAATCGAAACGCGCCATCGCGCTTTGATAAGATCGGCATCATCACGTTTTCAATCAGCTGCAGGTCAGGGAATATCTCAGGGGTTTGAAATACCCGTGCAATGCCTAGCTGGTTGATTTGGTGTGGAGATTTGCCTGTGATCACCTCACCGTCGAATACCACTGTGCCGCGGTCTGGCTTAATGCGGCCAACGCATACGTTCAGCAAGGTAGATTTCCCTGTCCCGTTAGGCCCGATAATGGCGTGGGTTTTGCCTTCTTTGATTGATAGATCAACATTTTCAAGGGCTTGTAATCCGCCAAATTTTTTATCAACGTCGCTGACGTGAAGTACTACATTTTCAGTCATCTTATTGTTCTCTCGTAGAACCATTCTTACGGCTAAATTTAGCTACAAGTAACTTAACGCCGGAAATAAGACCGCCGGGCAAAAAGATAACAATTAACATAAAGACTAAACCCAGCGTTAGGTGCCAGCCTTCACCTACGAACGGACCCACTATGTTTGCCATTGTAGTTTGCAAGCCTTCGGGTAAACCGCTAAACATTTCGAGCAGGCGGTTTTCGCCAATGGAGGAAAAGATGTTCTCGAAGTATTTGATCACGCCGGCGCCAATAACCGGGCCGATCAAGGTGCCAAGCCCGCCGAAGATGGTCATCAATACCACTTCACCTGAAGCTGTCCACTGCATTCTTTCAGCGCCAGCTAATGGATCTGTGACTGATAACAAGGCACCAGCTAAACCTGCATACATTCCTGAAATAATGAACGCAGCTAATAAGTATGGACGCGTATTAAAACCAGTGTATTTCATTCGGCTTTGGTTAGATTTAATGCCGCGTAAAGACATACCGAAAGGCGACCTGAATATTTTTAGTGATATCCAAAAGCAGATGATCAGCACTACCGCACAAAAATAAAAGCCGGGGTAGCCGCTTAACTTCATGCCAAATAGATTAGTGGACGGTATCCCTTCAGATGCTAAGCCAAACAAACTGTCGACATGTCTCGGGTCGGCCAAGCGTAGTTGTAAGCCAGTTTCCCCGTTGGTGATAGGGGTTAGTACGGAATACGCCAAATTGTATGACATCTGCGCGAACGCTAGCGTTAATATCGAAAAATAGATACCGGAACGCCGCAAGCTTACGTAGCCAATTAAATACGCAGCTAGCCCAGACCAGAATACAGCGAAAAAGATCGCTGGAATGATATTCATCGTGAGCAACTTGAATGACCATACCGCTGCGTAAGAACCAATGCCCAAAAACACCGCGTGGCCAAACGATAAATAACCAGTTAGACCAAATAGGATATTAAAGCCGATGGCGAAAATCCCGTAGATCGCGAATTTTTGTAGTAAGTCAGGATAGTTGGCACCGATCGGCGTTAACCAAATCGGCATCGTCAGTACCGCTGCCGCGAACAGTAGCATGGTAATCAAGTCTTTTCTTGCGCTGTTATTCTCCATCTTAATCTTCCATCACCCCTTCACGGCCAAATAGCCCGCGCGGCCTTAACAGAATAATCAACACCGCTACTAGGTAGATGATGATTTGGTCTATGCCGGGAAAAATACTTTTTACTTCATTCATTGAGGCGAATGATTGCAATATACCGAGCAAGAAACCAGCGGCGACCGCGCCCCCAAGCGAGCCCATACCCCCTACAACCACTACAACGAATGACAACACTAAGAAGTCCATGCCCATATGGTAATCGGGCGGTAAAATAGGGGTATACATTGCACCAGCAAGCCCGGCAACAACTGCACCTAGACCAAACACGATAGTGAATTTACGTTGAATGTCGATCCCTAGCAGGCCGACCATTTCGCGGTTATGCATGCCAGCGCGCACCACCATGCCGAAAGTGGTAAGTTGTAAAAAGGCAAATACCGAGCCGATAATTAATATTGCAAATGCGAAATAAATTAGTCGCCACCAAGGGTAGACGATGTTGTCGCTCATGCCGAGCCAAGCGCCAATGTGCGCACTTCCAGCGACGATATCTGGCGCGGGTACAGGAATAGGGTTGGCACCGAAGTTGGCTTTAATGATTTCTTGAACCACAATCGCCAGGCCAAAGGTGACTAGAATTTGTTCAGCGTGAGTGCGTTTGTAAAAATGTCGTATTAGTCCTCGCTCGAATGCCAAGCCAACTAACAACATAAAAGGGATAGTAACAAAGATAGAAATTGGCACTGCATAATCGATAATCATCGTGCCGGTATCTCCCCACCAAATCTCGAGGTAGGGGGTTTCTTTAAATGCGTCAAAGTAGGTGATGCTTTCATCCTTGACTTGCTTTGAAACGGTTAACAAAGCCTGGACGCTAACTGCGCAGAACGCGCCCAGCATAAATAAAGCGCCGTGCGCGAAATTAACGACGCCTAAGGTGCCAAATACCAAGGTCAAGCCAAGGGCAATCAATGCATATGCACCACCCTTATCTATGCCGTTTAAAATTTGTAAGAATATTGCGTCCACACCAATGTCCGAGATTGATCATTTTATTATAGCGGCGCTTATCAAAGAGCGGCTTTATAGAACTTAAAAAGTTGCTGGGCACCAAAAGGTGCCCAGCAGGGTAAAGCTTATACTACACCAATTGATTAAGTGCCATTATTTGCTGGGCCTAAGTCGCCACCGGCAAACATTTCGTGATCAGGTGCATACTCAACTTGTGAGCGAGGTGTGACTTCCACTACCTCAAGTAAGTCAAACTGTGATGACGGATTTTCGTTACCCTTCACAACCAATACATCTTTGAAACACTGGTGATCATCAGCACGGTACTCAGTTGGGCCGTTACCCATACCGTCAAACGTATGACCCTCAAGCTGGTCAATAACTGCAGAAGGCATAAATGTGCCAGCGCGTTGACAAGCATCAGCATACAGTAGCGCTTGAACGTAGCATGTGTGCGCTGCCTGTGAGGGTGGCTTACCGTATGCGGTGCCAAACGACTTAACGAATGCCTTGGAGCCTTCGTCAGGTAATGACCAGTGCCAGTTAGTTGAGCCGAAGATGCCTTTTACGTTTTCGCCCGCACCCTGTGCCATTAAGCGAGAATATAGAGGTACAATGATAGTGAAATCGTTGCCGTTCACTTGCTTATCACGTAAACCAAACTGGATAGACTGAGTCAACGAATTGATCATGTCTTTACCATAGTGGTTCAAGATCAAAGTATCTGCCCCAGAGTTTAAAACGGGTGTGATGAACTGACTGAAATCGCCCGCACCAACCGGCGTCTTAACTGTTTCAGCGGTTTTCCAACCGATGTTTTCAGTTGAAGCTTTCATTGAAGCTTCTTGCGTCCAACCCCACGTGTAGTCAGCGGTTAGGTGATAAGCAGTGCGCTCGGTACCGTAGTTTTTCTTCAGTACAGGGCCTAATGCTGCGCCAGACATGTAGGCGTTAAAGAAGTGACGAAAGCCGTTGCGACGCTTGTCTTTACCGGTGGTATCGTTTGAATGGGTCAAGCCCGCCATGAAGATAACGCCCGCCTCTTGGCAAAGTGATTGCACGGCAATCGCCACGCCAGAAGACGAACCACCCGTTACCATGGTAACACCGTCTTTTTCGATCATACGCTTAGCAGAAGCGCGGGCTGCATCAGATTTAGTTTGGGTGTCGCCCGTTACATAAACGACTTTTTTGCCTAAGACGCCATTACCTTCAAGCGCAATTGGCTTCATGGTGTTTAACATACCGCCATCGCCTTCGCCTTCGCCGTTGATGTGCTGGACAGCAAGTTTGTAAGCTAATAGCTCGTCGCCGCCTTCGTCCGCATAAGCACCAGTTTGTGGCACGTTAAAACCGAAAGTTACAGTGGCGGCGTCGCCCGGATCATTTAAATATCCAGCGGCATAAGCATTCTTCATATAAAACATCGGCATTCCAGCGGCAACGCCTGTTGCGGCACTTGCTTTTAGAACGCTACGACGCGACCAAGATTGAGTATTGATTTTTTTTGACATGTGATCTCCTACCTAATAATTAATATGTGTTTTAATAATAAAAATAACGACACTTGTAGTACAAGTGAGTCAGATGGCTAAAACTAAGGTTTTAGCGCGCAGGCATTCACACAATAATACCCCGACCATAAAAATTGTAGGGCGTTGTGAGGAAATCGGCAATAAGACATGCTTCCTATTGACAAAGGCTTAGATGTATGGGTGCAACTTACGCAGACAAGGAGGGTGCAGTTTGTTTACGCTTGTTAGGAATATTACTCAATCGGATCAAAATATTTTTCAACGCTGCAGGATCTACCGGCTTTGCTAAGAAGAAATAGCCTGCGTCGCGCGCTGCTGTTTTAATGCTAGGGTCTTGCTCGGCGGTTACCAAAATACCAGATAGGTGGTCAACTTGATTATCCAGTTGGCTCAGAAAATCGAGGCCTGTTAAATCTTCGTCTAAGCGATAATCAGCGATCACCACATCAATCTGTTGGCTTTGGTATGCTTGCACCGCAGCGGCGTAAGTTTGGCAACAAATCGCTTCGCAGTTCCAGCTTTCGAGTAGTGCTTTAGCCGCTTGCAGCACCTGCTGCGAGTTTTCCAAATATAAAACGCGCAAATTCTTTAGCTTGTTCGTAGGCATCCAATCACTGCGCGCAGGACGTTCGATTACCACGCCAGGTACCCTTGGTACAGACACGCTAAAAACACTGCCTTTACCAAACTCTGATTTGACCTCTATTTTGTGTCCAAGTATTTCACTAACACGTTTAGTGATGGCTAAACCCAGACCTAAACCTTGATCAGCTTGGTTGGCTGACGCCGGATTTAATCGATGAAATTCGTTAAATATATCCGCAATATCCTTTTCTCTGATGCCTATCCCAGTATCAATGACTTGCAGCAGTAACGTATCTCCCTGATGCCTTACCCCTATTAAAACGGAGCCTTTTGCGGTGTACCGAATCGCATTTGATACTAAGTTTTGTAAAACTGATCGCAACAGCGCGCGGTCAGATTCAACACTTGCATTCGTGTTGGCAAAACGTAGCTCTATGCCTTTGTTCTGGGCAAGTGGTGCCATTTCGATTTTTAACTCACCTAGTAGCTCACCTATATTGAACCGGGTAATTTCCGCCGTTAATGAGCCCGCGTCTAGTTTGGATATGTCGAGTAAGGCGCGTAATAGTTGGTCGGCACTTACAAGTGAACTATCGATTTTGTGCAGCATTGCTTGCAGTTTTTTCTCTTCTTCCAATGGGCTTTCAATCATGCTGTGAGTGAACAGACGTGCTGCGTTGATGGGCTGTAGTAAATCGTGACTGGCTGCGGCTAGAAAACGCGTTTTACTTTGGGTTACTTCCTTGAGTTTTTCGGACAACTCACGACTGGTTGCATTTTCCGCAACCAGTTGCTGGTTGAGCACTTCTAGGTCGAGGGTGCGTTCATGCACGCGTTCTTCCAAATCTTCATTGGTTTGCTTTAGCACATTTTCTGCAAGCACGTTTTGAGTGATATCTTGGTAAATGGAAAAATACCCTTCTACTTTGCTGTCAGTTAGCTGTGGGATATAGTTAATTTGATAATGATTGATGCCCTCATCTGTTTGGCCATTAACCATCGCAGTAAATTGTACGGCTTCACCAGCGAGTGCACGCGAAGCGTTGTCTTTACAAAGTTGTTGCGACAATCGATCAAAAATAGGTACGATACTTTGTGATTGACCAAGATCATCATGTGACTTTAGAAAGTTGGTATAAGCCTTGTTTGAAAATAGCGTGTTGCCCTGATTATCAACAAAGCTCAACATTAAGGGCAGATTGTTGGTGTACAGCCGAATTTTTTGTTCACTGGCTCGTAAAGCCTGTTCTACGCGTTTTTGCTCGGTGATATCCGTATAGCTGGTAACATAGCCACCACTGGGAATAGCATTTCCGTCAACTTGAATACAAGTCTCGTCGGAATACCAAGCCTCTGATGTATGGCTTTCGCCGGATTGATAACAACTTAATTGTTCTTTTATTAGGGCGTGCATGTCCAGCGTATCCTTGCTTAGGTTAGCGTCGATATGCTTGAACAATTCATCGATGGGGGTGCCAACTTGTAAGAGCTTATTGGGGTAATCGAATAAGTTTTTGAAGCGGCTATTCCACGCCACTAATTTTAGGTCTTTGTCGACTACGCTGATGCCTTGACGAATATTCTCAAAGCTGGCATTGAGTATTTCTTGGTTAAATTGCAGTGCCTGCGTTGTTTCGTCCATCATTAAAAACAAATCTTCGGCAGTGACGTTTTCGCCCAGTAGTTCGGTAGTGATAATGTGGCTTGCAGAAGAGGTGCCAATAACGCTTGCAACGCCTTTTTCAATTTCTTCAATAATGCCGCGGTCTACCGGCATTTGATCATCTAGGCGGCTGTTACGCTTTTGCTCTATTTGATTAAATAACGCGGTTGCCTCTTGTATGCCTAATATGCTCTCAGTTAACTCTTTCGCCGAAGCTACAGTAGCGAGCTGATGGCTGATATCACGGTGTACCAATCCCTGTCTTTGAGGCGTTAGACGCATGAACAAGCTCGCTTGGATTTTATCCAAGAAGCTCGGTTTAAACTGTAACGAGGCCAATACCAGCGCTAGTGTATTAAACAGTAAACTCCAAATCACACCGTGCGATAAGGGCGATAAGGACCCTAAATTAAACAGGTGTTGAGGATGCAGCCAAGATACTGACATAAATGCTTGATCTAGTGTTTCTCGCCCAACAAAATTAGGCATGAGCAAGCAATACAGCCAAACGCTGAAACCCGCAAGCAAACCCATAATGACCCCGCGCTGGTTGGCTTTTTGCCAAAATAACGCAGCGATCATAGGAGGCGCTAATTGAATCATCGCAGCAAACGATAATAAGCCCATATTGGCTAAATCCTGATCATTGCTAGATAGCCGATAAAAGCCGTATGAGGCAATCATTAACAGCAATATGGACGCTCGGCGGATACGCAGGATGATTTGGGTTAGATTCGGGTGACTTAAGATTTCTAGTTTTTTAATCCTAATTAACATCGGCATGACGATGTCATTACAAATCATGGTGCTTAAACTAATTGACCCGACAATAACCATACCAGTGGCAGCAGATAAGCCGCCAATAAATGCGAAGGTGGACAGCGAATAGCTTTGCATATGCAAAGGCAGGTTAAGTACAAACAAATCAGGGTGCGCGTCTGGTGATAGCAGTGCCACTCCAGCCATGGAAATGGGCACTGCAACCAAACTAATAATCAATAGATACAAAGGCAGCAGCCATCTAGCGGTACTCATCGCCTCGTGGCCATCTGCTTCAACTACCGTTACTTGAAATTGACGGGGTAGCAATATGATGGCCCCCATACTGAGCACCAATTTAACGATGAAATCGATATTCGATGCGCTGTCAGGTCGTGAAATTAAAGCAAGAGGTAACTGACTGATTTGCTCAATCGTCGTAGTGGACAGCAACAAGCTGGCGGCAAATAGAGCGACAAATAAAATAGCCGCCAACTTGACAATCGATTCAAAGGCGATGGCGTGGATCATGCCACGGTGATGCTCAGCCGCACTTAAATGCCTCGTTCCAAACAAAATGGAGAATATGGCAAGAAGAACTGCACCATAAAAGGCGGTGTCTGACAAAATACTAGGCACTGAAAGATTCAAATCAATCGATGGATTAGTCAACGCATTGAACGACATGGAAATGGCTTGTAACTGTAATGAAATATATGGCAATGAGCCGATGGTTGCGATAATCGTGACCAACACAGCTACATCGCGGCTTTTGCCAAATCGCGAGGAAATGAAATCAGCTATTGACGTGATGTTTTGCTGCTTGCTAATTATTATGATTCGACTAATTAGTCGATGGCCAAACAAGAACAAGATGATTGGGCCGAGGTAGATGGCAAAGAAATCCCAACCTGTGCTAGTGGCAGTGCCGACCGCCCCAAAGAAGGTCCACGATGAGCAATAAACCGCTAGTGACAGGCTGTAAACCACTGCTTTATTTTTTAAAAATAAGCGGTTTAGATTTTTGTCACCTCGATATGCGATAAAGAACAAGCTACAAACATAGGCAAAACCTATTAGCGCAATTAGTTCTATCGGTATGGCATTCATAGCAGTATTGCTGCGGCTAAAATCCCATTATAGCGGGATTTTACGAACGATTTCCTGGGACCAAAAATAATCAAGCCCATTACCTTCAAGAATAGTGGGCTTTAATAGTGCTCGATCGACAAGCAGCAATGCTTACATATTCGAATACAAAGGCCCACCGCCGCCTTCTGGTGTTACCCAAACAATGTTTTGGGTTGGGTCTTTAATATCGCAAGTTTTGCAATGTACGCAGTTCTGCGCATTAATTTGCAAGGCGTCACTGCCATTTTCTTGGACAATTTCATAAACCCCAGCTGGGCAATAACGCGACTCCGGCGAATTATATAAAGCCAAATTGGTATTGATCGCGACATCAGGGTCTTTGAGAGTTAGATGCGCCGGCTGGTTTTCTTCGTGGTTGGTATTGGACAAATACACCGACGATAAACGGTCAAATGTGAGCTTGCCATCAGGCTTTGGATAATCAATTACTTTGCAATCCTTGGCTTGCTTTAAGGTGGCGTGGTCTTCGTGATAGCCCATCGTCCAAGGTTCTTTGCCTTTGGTGATATAGGCAACCAAGCCGGCATTTATCATGCCAAAAAGGAAACCTTTATTAAAACCAGGGCGGATATTACGCACCGACTTAAGTTCATTGTGTAGCCAAGATGCCTCGATTGCGTCGGCAAAACCCGCTAGTGCTTGTTCATCGTCTGCGGTGAGAAATTTAGCCACACACTCTGCGGCAATCATGCCGCTTTTCATTGCAGTATGCGTGCCTTTAATTTTGGGCGTGTTTAAAAATCCAGCGGCATCACCTATCAACAAACCGCCTGCAATGTGTAAATGGGGTATCGACTGAAAGCCGCCTTCAGAGATTGCCCGCGCGCCATACGAAACCCGCTTTCCACTTTGCAATTGCGATTTTATTGCTGGGTGTGTTTTAAAGCGCTGAAATTCTTCAAATGGGCTTAAATGGGGGTTGGTATAATCTAGGCCTACCGCAAAACCCACGGCGATTTGATTTTTATCCATGTGATAGGCAAACCCGCCGCCGTAGGTGTCACTCTTCAGGGGCCAACCTATGCTATGCAGCACGTTGCCTTCATTGTGCTGTTCGTCGGACACCTCCCAAATTTCCTTAATGCCCAGTGCGTAAGACTGGGGCTGTTTGCCTTTGCGTAAATCAAACTTTTCCATCACTTGACGGCTTAATGAGCCGCGGCACCCTTCAGCGAACAACGTCACCTTTGCGTGTAGCTCCATACCTGGGTCAAAGTTGGCGGATTGTGAACCATCTTTGTTTACGCCAGTTACGCCTGTGGAAATGCCAATTACTCGGTCATTATCATCATACAACACCTCAGCTGCAGCAAAGCCGGGGAATATATCTACATCCAGCGCCTCGGCTTGCTCGCCTAACCAGCGAGTGAGCAGGCCTAAGCTTGCGACATAATTGCCATCGTTGTGCATTTGCGGTGGAGTGGGAAGCTTGATTGCTTTGGCCTTAGTTAAGTAAACCAAGGAATCTCTTTTAACTTCAGATTTGAGCGGTGCCCCCAAGCTTTGCCATTCGGGCAGCAGTTCATTTAATGATCGAGGTTCTATTACCGCACCTGCTAAAGTGTGCGCCCCCACCTCAGCGGCTTTTTCAACCACACAGATAGATTGCTCTCTACCTGCTTGTTGATTTAGCTGCGCGAGCCTAATGGCTGCGCTCAGCCCAGCTGGCCCAGCGCCTACAATGACAACATCAAATGGCATGGATTCACGGGTCATAATATTAATTCGCCTTGTGTTGTAAAATCTGCCCTTTAAACCGCTTACGTTATAAGTCTAAACAGCGTTTGGATAAAATACCCAGCGATTGTTGCTTGATTGCAGGTGCAGCGTCAAGCGATAGTCTGTTCCCTTGAGGAGTTTTCAGGGTTGAACTAATTCATCTGAGAATACCTCTAACAAGTACGAGTAGCTTTACAACGCTGGGCCTTGTATCTTAAGTCGAT
This sequence comes from Candidatus Poriferihabitaceae bacterium, assembly GCA_965237485.1. Lineage (GTDB taxonomy): Bacteria > Pseudomonadota > Gammaproteobacteria > Arenicellales > Poriferihabitantaceae > JAAELZ01. The sequence continues at coordinate 1,093,668 of CBDEFQ010000009.1, forward strand.
TTATTGATCAACACGCGGTGTATATTCATTTACCTGTGCCGTCCCAATTTCTATCCATTAGTATAATATTGCAAAAGACCATTAACAATTTCACCCGATGCTTGCTTTTAGCGGTTGTTATCGCTGTGTTAGTGGGAGGAGTGTGGGCGCCAATGGCTTTCAGTCAACCTAGAAAAATCAGTTGAACCTCCACTAACGGATGTATTATCGTTGCAATCAATTGAATTAAAAGGAGAAACACCATGGTCGCCAAAGATAAATTCTTTCACCCAGAGGGTGCGCTAAAACCGGAGGTTTCAAACGCTGTTTCCACCTTATTATCGACTGAAACGTTCGATGGAAAAATTCACGTTGAATGGGACCCGTCAGCGGCAGTAACGCCCATAGGACCGTTGCCTTTTTTCATTCAATATTTAAAACTTGGTGGTCTGTTTAAGCCATGGGTGAGCAGTTGCCCATTGGAATATCGAAGCAATAACGCACCTGAGAAGATCAATGTGTTGGGCTCATTTTTGTTGTCTGTTCTCTCGGGTCACAATCGCTACGCACACATGGCCAGCTTAATGGGCGATCGTATCAACACCAAAATGCTTGGAATGACCAAAGCGGTTAGCGACGATTCGGCGCGCCGTGCGCTGAAGAAGATGGATGAGGAACAAGGTATAGCCTGGCTACAAACTCATTTGCAGCGTTGCTACGAGCCCTTGCTCACACAGCCATGGATATTGGATTGTGACGTAACGGTTAAACCGCTATACGGTCATCAAGAAGGTGCCAAGGTTGGCTATAATCCACACAAACCTGGCCGGCCATCGCACACGTATCACACCTATATGATTGCCAATCTTCGTCTTGTATTGGATGTTGAGGTCAAGTCTGGCACTGAGGTAGCTGCTAGTCATTCTTCGCCGGGTCTATGGGAGCTGTTGGATCGATTGCCACGTTCATCTTGGCCGCACTTTATTCGAGGCGATTGTGACTGGGGTACCCAGGATGTGATGAGTGCTGCAGAACAAAGAGGCGTCAATTACTTGTTTAAGCTAAGGAAGTCTAAGTACGTTAAGCAACTGATACAGCAGCCGCATAGCGTGTCGGGCTGGGATTATGTTATCGATGGCTGGGAAGCCAAAGAAAGTTGTTTGAAGTTGGCTGCGTGGAACGATCATCGGCGCGTGGTAATCGTTCGTCGTCGTTTAGCAAAGGACGCGCTGCTGGTATTGGAAGAGAAAAGTCAAGGCCAGCAGAGCTTTGGTTTTTTGCAAGAAGCGGATGATATTCGCGCGTTTGAATACGCTGTTCTGGTCACCTCATTAGACGATGAGGTGATTAGCATCGTCCAACATTATCCTAGATAAATCAGTTAAAACACGAAAGTCCATGCAAGCTCTTGATGCACCTAGCAAAATCAAAAAAAACCTTATCACCAATAAGGTGACCGCGACTTTTTTGATTTCACTATGCACTTCAATTGCTTACATGTCTTTTCCGCGTTTAACTGATTTATCTAGGATTATCGAGATCGAGCCGACTGCGAAAACAATTTTGATGAAATCAAGAACCATTGGGGTTGGGGCGGGTTTACTACCGCCGATATCAAGCCCTGTCGCTTTATAGCGCGGATCATTGCCTTGATTTATAACCGGTGGAATATATTCACTAGGCTGGCTAACCCAGACAAACATATGGAAGCGATTACCCGTCGACCGCTATTACTGAGTTCGGTGGGGCGCGTTACTGAATCGGGGCGGAAAAAGACTATGACGATTACTAGCACGCACGCCAAGGCCGACTTAATTCGCGACACGTTTGACCAAATACAACACGTCTTTAATTCATTGAAGGCGATTGCGCCGCAGTTGAGCGTGGCGCAAGTTTGGTGCCGCATTCTAAGCGAGGCGATGAAGAAATATCTTGGTGGAACGATTCTTCAACCGCCAGATGACCGCTGTTTACTTGGCTAAAGTGTCTCGGAGGCAGTAGCGACGATGGAAGGGTTGTTTATGTTGGCCTCATTGGAGAGGCTTTAACTGCGTTTTTTAGGATCAACGGCGTTGATATGATAGACCCCTTTAACCTTGTCCTTATCGCCCTGATGCACTGTATCTACACGGCTATAGCCAGGTTGACCTTCTGGCTGTGGCTTACGTCTTTGGCCGATAGAAGAAGGCTTAGAATGTGTCTTTCAAAGTGACGGCGATTGTTCTGGTAGGGTTTAGGTCGGCGTAGATTGTATAGATGAGAAACCGAGATAGGTGCTTGGCATACTCAGTTTGCTCATAGACAATAAGGCGCGCTCACAGAGTTTCCTAGTGGCATGGCCTGATAACGTACCGTGGAGTTCATCCATATCTGCTAGAAGCTTAATGTCTTGATTGCTATAGCGTCTAGCAAAGCCCCTTGTGGCACGATGTCGCCACTGGATTCTACCGTGCTTGAGATAGCTGGCAGCCAGGCGTTTCACTTGCACATAAGAGTAACCGCTGATGCGTGTGATATAACGCAGCACAAGACCCTTATCGGCTCGACCCAGTTTGCTGTATTTGAAACGCATTAAGGTGCGTTTGATGAAATCATAGCGATTGCGTTTACCGTCGATTGCCAGATCGATTTCATCAGTGCCTTGTAGCAACAAGCGTGCCTTATCAAGGGTATCTATATGGTGGTCATTCATAATGGTATTCATTCACCATCATGAACAGAAATTAGATTAGTTCGGTATCATTTCCGATTAGAATCAGTCCCTTCGCTCAGTATCATTTCATGTTGGACAAGACTCTCGGTTGCACTCAATCCTGAAAATAATGTACCATTAGCCATGTAGAAAATTACTGCAACTAGCCTGAAAAACGCCGAATCCAGCTTCTTGTCATTTACAATGTATCTCATCGTACAATTTAAATGACGATGACGCGCTGTTATTGAAGTTGAATAACAGATAAGCTTTTGGACATTAATTCATAATAAGAGTAAAGACTTGTGGCAAACATTAAACAAAGCATACTAATAATTTTTACTACATTGATGTTGTTTGTTGGGGTAGCATACAGCGGCGATTTTGACGATGGCGTGCAAGCTTATAACAACAATGATTATGAGACAGCGTTTAACCTGTTTAGAAAAGCTGCGGAGCAGGGAGAGGCAAGGGCGCAAAACAATTTAGGAGTGATGTACGACAATGGAGTAGGTGTAACACAGGATGACAAGGAAGCCGCTAGATGGTATTTGAAAGCTGCGGAGCAGGGAGATGCGTACGCGCAATACAATTTAGGATTGATGTACGACAATGGAGAAGGTGTTACACAGGATGACAAGGAAGCCGCTAGATGGTATTTAAAAGCAGCAGAACAAGGATATGCGGATGCGCAATACAATTTAGCATTGGGGTACTACAATGGAGAAGGTGTTACACAGGATTACAAGGAAGCCGCTAGATGGTATTTGAAAGCAGCGGAGCAGGGAGAGGCAAATGCGCAACACAATTTAGCATCGAGGTACTACAATGGAGATGGCGTTACACAGGATGACAAGGAAGCCGCTAGATGGTTTTTGAAAGCAGCAGAACAAGGAGATGCGTGGGCGCAAAACAATTTAGGCCTGATGTACGGCAGTGGAGAAGGTGTTACACAGGATTTTGAAAAATGCTATGTATGGGCGAGCGTAGCTGCTGCAAGCGGGAATGAGAATGGTAAAAAGCTACGGGATTTATGCGTTGAAACATTAACCATTGAAACATTAAACAGAGCACAACAAACAGCCGCAGAGTTTTACGAAAAGTACAGCAATCAGTAACTTCTAAAAGTTAACAACCTCAACAGCACTTTCCAGCTTCCTATCATTCACTTCAATATGCCCCTGACAAGCACAAAGCAAAGCATATTGATAAGCACTGCTGCTTTAATTTTGTTTGTTGGGGTGGCGTATGGAGGCAATTTTGAAGATGGGATGGAAGCTTACAGCAACAAGGATTATGAAACTGCATCAACCTATTTGAGAAAAGCAGCAGAACAAGGAAATGTGAACGCGCAAAACAATTTAGGAGTGAGGTACTACGATTATAGAACCCGCCTTAAATGGCTAACAAAGCTATGGTTGCCTGATAACTGAAGTGGACCCCATGATTAGGACAGGTTGAAGGCCAAAATAAGGAGTTATTTTCTGTTTTATAATTGTTCAAAACGAGGAACAGAAAATGAGTAAAAAGCGTAGAAACCATGCCCCACCATTCAAAGCCAAAGTTGCTCTTGCAGCAATCAAAGGTGATGAAACATTAAGCAATCTTGCTAGTCGTTATGACATCAATGCAAATCTTATCGTCAAATGGAAGAAACAATTGCTTGATAGTTCCGTTGATGTGTTTGCTTCAGGTGCAGGTTTAGCTCCAGATCAAGAATCACAGATTAAGTCATTACAGGCAAAGGTCGGTGAGACCACCATGGGAAATGATTTTTTATCAAAAGTGCTCGGTCGTTAAACAGACCCGAGCGCAAATCCAGAATTAATAAAAGTAATAAATTATCGCTAGTACGCCAATGCAAACTGTTGGATGTCATCCGTTCTAGTGTTTATTTCAAAGTCGCATCTGTTAATGAAGATGCCTTAGAGCGACAGCATCAAACATTGGGCATAGTGCCTCACTTGATGTATGGTCCATATCACGGTCTGAAATAGACTGCTTAATCAGGTGAAAATAAACCTTAAGCTACTTATCCTAAATTTGGGATCCACTTCTTCACGCATCCGGGAAAAACAGCGATTGACCGTTGATTTGATATTCGCCGATCATTTTCTGTGTGGGTGTTGATGTCATCCAATGAATAAACTTTTGTGCTCCCGAGTGATTTAAATCTGCGAATCTACTAGGGTTTATTTGGACGATACTGTAGGGGTTAAATAACCGTGGATTTCCCTCAAACAGCAAATCCAGAGGGGATTTGCCCTTATAGGCCAGCCAAGTGCCTCGGTCGACCAAAGTGTAGGCATTTAGTTCGCCTGCAATGTGCAGCACCCTGCCCATTCCTTGGCCGGCTTCTCGATAGTTAGAGCCGCCAGGCTTAATATTCGCCTCTGCCCAGAAGCTCAATTCTTTCTTATGTGTGCCAGAGTCGTCTGCGCGTGATACGAAGATGCTTTGCGAAGCTACCAGCGCTTTCATTACCTTTGGAATAGTGCTTTTTGATGCAATATCCGCTGGATCCATTTTCGGCCCGACAATAACGAAATCGTTGTACATGACGGGCGTACGATTTAAACCGTAGCCCAACTCTACAAACTCCTTCTCCGCCGTTGGGGCATGCACTAGCAAAACATCCGCGTCGCCGTCTTTGCCCATTCTCAGTGCCTTGCCTGTTCCGACCGCGATAACATGCACCGCCAAACCTGATTGCTTTTCAAAATCTGGTAAGATTTTATTTAAAAGCCCTGAATTCTCGGTGCTGCTGGTGGTAGCCAAACGTAAAATTTTATCTTCTTGGTTAGCTCCAAGGTTAGAGATCAGAAGGACAGCTAGAATTAAAGAAACCAAAAAACGCATCGTAGCATACAAAGAATTTGAACTGCAATAGATTACCATTGGTCTACGAGTTCAAGAAAGCACGGTATTTGTAATTAACATAAAGCTTGCAAAAGCCCGTGCACAATAAGGTTACTCCATAATAAGCAAATTATAATTCGGCTGAGTGAAAAACAGCCGCCGCCTTCAGGGGTTCAAATCACAAAGGCGGCGGTGCGGTGGCCACAAAATTTGAATCTGCGTTAGCGGCTTCTTTCAGGCCTTGCAAGTTATCCAAGCCATCCAAAGTAAACCGACTTCTGTAATCTCCCCAAGCTAGAAGACAAGCAGCGCGCAAGGCACCATCCGTTGAAATTCCTTGAGCGGGATCAATGCGCAGATTTAAGGCAGCCAAGCCACTCGCTACCCGGTTTTTCTGGCGGGTAAGGTATGGCACTTCATTCGCGTCCACACCCTGCATCTCCAACAAAAATGTGTTTATTGCGCTATCTAGCAGTGTATTACTTATCGCAAAGGTTTCATAATCTTGCACATCGGCCAAAAACATCTGACCCGCCTTTTCACGAATATATTTCAATATTGAGCTTGAGTCGGTTAGCGTCAGCGCGCCATCTTGCATAAACGGCACTTTGCTGGTCGGCGATAAGTCCGGGTTTTTCATCATATCCACCGTAACAAAATCACAACCCATATCGTTTTGCATTAGTGCTATGCGACAATGGCGCACAAATGGTGAGGTATAACTGCCATATAATTGCATAAGAGTATTAAGCTGTAAGTTAAAACAGCATTCTATCAGAGCCCAGTTGAGTTACGCTATGCTTGAGTCAAATATTACGGAATTATATACTTAATTGTACTAAACTGTAAATTTTTGATAATGGTTGTAAAGATGACGCAAGTTGTCATACTTAACTCGAAACTTAGTGCCGTGATTTCTTAGTCCCCTGCCATTGTTCGTTCTAGCGTCAAAATCTATCGCCACAATTCCATGCTCAACCGCATTAGCAAATTGGGTTATTTGTGGTTCCCAATATAGATAAGCTGTTTCGTATTTTACTCGGTTGTTTTTCTTTGTCCCCTTGACGACAATTAGCCGTCTAAGTTTTGATGCAAAGGCATTTAATAGTTTGTCATGTGTCCAGTATGGCGAAACCACATCGCTTTCGCTGTCATTGCATACAGATATTCTATTGCTCTCATTAGTGATATAGAACCCTCTGTCTGATCGTCCAAGTATGGTATGCCTAAAGCTGGTTCTACCTTTATCATCGGGCCATCCAAAAGTCCTAACCATCTGGTGCATATGACCTTTAGGCGCCGCCTCTAAATGAAACAGCGTTAAAAGTCCTGCGTTTTTACCTGAAAATTTGATCTCCCACTTTCCTGCATCAGGTGTGTCACGATTACCACCATCTACACCTAGCAATTCTTCTAGGATTAACCCGGGTGCGCCAGTACCGAGTTATGCCTGAAAGTGGTGTATGGAGTAGTTGACTAAAAGCGGCGTATCGGGATGAGTTGAGTTTACAACAACTTAAACTTCCACAGACATACGCCACTATGAAACAGAATAAAATTATTTCCTTTGAAAAGCCAGAGCAAAGCATCGATCCGCTGCAAGAATTGATTCGCAATGGCACTAGGCAACTCATTCAAACCGCGGTCGAGAGTGAGTTATCTGAACTGCTGTATCGCAATTGTGACAAAGTCTCAGATTCAGGACACGCTGGTGTCGTTCGTAACGGCTATTTGCCAGAACGTGAACTGCAAACCGGGATCGGCCCAGTCAAAGTACGTATCCCCAAGGTGCGCTCCCGCACTGGAGTACCGATCACCTTTCGGTCTGCTTTAGTGCCGCCGTATGTGCGTAAAACGAGAACACTGGAAGCGGCCTTGCCTTGGCTGTATCTCAAGGGTGTCAGCACTGGAGAAATGGGGGATGCACTGAGCGTGCTAGTGGGTCAATCAGCGACTGGGTTATCATCAAGCACAGTGAGTAAGCTCAAAGCAACGTGGTCTCAGGAGTACAAGGATTGGAATAGAGAAGGTTTAGATCGAGATCGATGGGTTTATCTATGGGCGGACGGGATACACAGCGGCCTGCGCGGCGATGAGGGCCGGCTCTGTGCCTTAGTTGTCATCGGAGTGAATGAGCGCGGTCACAAGAAATTACTGGCGATTGAAGACGGTGAGCGAGAGTCTACGCAGAGTTGGCGAGAGGTGTTGTTGGCACTCAAGGAGCGAGGCCTGAATCAACCAGAGCGGGGCATCGGTGATGGTGCTTTAGGCTTTTGGAATGCCCTGGAAGAAGTCTATCCTGGCACTAAACATCAACGGTGCCGGGTGCATAAAACGGCCAACGTGCTGAACAAGCTGCCTAAATCGGTGCAGCCCAAAGCAAAAGCAGCTCTGCATAACATTTGGCAGGAAGAAACCAAAGAAGCGGCGCAAAGCGCCTATCAATTATTCATTAAAACCTGTCAAGACAAGTATCCAAAAGCCACGCAGTGCTTGGAAAAAGATCGCGAAGAGTTAATGACGTTCTACTCGTTCCCTGCCAAGCACTGGATGAGCATAGGTACTACGAATCCAATTGAATCAACATTCGCGACTATCCGACACCGTACCAAACGATGCAAGGGATGTCTTAGCCGTGATGGCATGTTAAGTATGATGTTCAAGCTGGGTCAGTGCGCAGAGAAAAAGTGGAACCGAATACGCGGGTTCGCCTATCTAGCAAAAGTGATTCAAGGGGTTCCATTTAAAGATGGAATAGAGCAAGCTAATGACTACTCAGATCAAACCGAGGCCGCTTGAAGAAAATGCCTCATACACCAGATTCGGGCATAACTCTCAAGAGCTTGCATGGACTTTCGTGTTTTAACTGATTTATCTAGGGTGACGCATGTATATTGAATATTGCATCATCCCAAAGCCGTCATCAAGCAGTTTTTTGCGAAATCGCGTGTATTGTTGGCGAGCTTTTTTGGTGTCTGTAGGCAAATCGAATAATACAATTACCCACATTGAGTTTAACCCGCCAAATGTCATTTATCAGGTATCTAGGTTTAATGCAGGCATCTCTTCAATTGACGTCGGATAACTCAATTTTGGTTTGTCAGAAGAAAATAGAGATCGCTTGAATTCAGCCAGTAGATAATGACTGGCAACCATTAATGGCATTTCCTCGCGATGCCATCGGACACTCTTACTTGGTATGTCCAGTAAGACTTTCTTTGTTTTCTGGTTTATTTCCGTTTGTCCTTGTTTGGCCAGGTCATATACCAGTTTATCCATCCATGGCCGAAAAGGCTCCATCAAGTCATCGGCCAGATTTAAACCGTTATATTGATTGCGATGATGAATGCCAATGGCTGGGTGCAAACCAGCACCGGCAATTGCTCTTGCAATAATGCCGCGCACGATTGCATAGCCATAATTGAGCAACGAATTTATCCCTTCGGCTTCGGTATTCCGGCGGAATTGTTTGCCGAATAATAGTTGCCAATAACGTCGGGCGGCTTGCGCTTCATAGTTTTCGGGGTCGCCGGATTTCACATTCTGGGCCAGCCGTAATAAGGGTTTATCTTCGATTGATATCGTCCTTTTTAGGGTGTTAACCTGTGCGCTAATCTTATGCTTCACCACTTGTTGCCAAAGCCTCTTTTTAGTGGGAGAGCTGACCTGAATTTGTTGTTGTAAAATCTTACTGTGCAGAGAGTGCCCATCAGAAATAGGTAATGTAATTGAGTAAGGCAAATGTCGTGCATCACAAAACAAAACGGCGGCGTTATTTTGTTGTAATGCGATTATTACGGCTTGGGTGATAACAATGGCTGGGTGTTGCAAAATTAACACACCGACATCTTCGACAGGAATCTTGGCGGTCACCTCATGCTCTTGCTTAACCAACAACTGTTTGTTAGTGAGCGAAAGACAAGATTGCTGGCTGATGTCAATGACACGTTTTATCACACTTTAATACCAATCGCATTTAGGTTAAGTTTAGATATCTTCCGTTTATCAAAAAAATCATTATTAACTGTTATATCAATACCCTCGAGTTTATTATCATTTGCGGCGGTATGAAGTCGAAATGAAACCATATTTGTGCCAGGAGAGATTTTTTGTACTCTGTAAATTTGTTTTCCCCCATTGGTGTTGATTTCCACCAAATCATTAGTATGCAATACCATTAAGAATTCAAAATTTTCACCGTGGTCTGTTTTGACGATGTTTTGTTTGGGTGCGCCGATACCCTTGGCTCGTTTGCTCGCTTCCATCGCTGTCACAAACTCTCCTCTGATTTTACCCGTCAATTTGTTACGAATAATTTCGACATGATGGATGTTGCCATACGCCATCCACTTGAACACCTCGCCGCGCTTATTTTTAACGCCAAACTTGGATTGTTCTAGTTTTTTCAGATTCGTCTTTGATTGTACAATTCGGACACGCTTAATCGGGGTCTTGCCATCTTTGTGGAAAACCGTGATATTTTCTGCAAAAGCCTTTTTTGGATCGTTGGCATATTTTGCCAAGTGTCGGGTAATGATTTCTTTTACATTTTCGTCAACAATTTTCTTTGCTCTACCGGATGAGAAATCACCATTTAAATCAACGCGGTAAACCGTTGCCCCCAGCTTTTCAATGAACCCCCCACCGGTTTCTTTGTGCAAACCTCCGGTAATCTTGCGCTGCGGTGAATGTGACACGATGATGCTTTCAATTACTTTTTGCGCATCTTGTTTTAGCTGCTTCCATGGTTTAGGAATAGGGATGTCTCTTACTTTTAGTTCGCTTGCTTGCTTTTCAGCTTCTCGTGCACTACGTGTTAGTTGCTTATGGAAATTACGGTCTACACAAGCTATTACAATCGCATCAATGGCATGATGGCGATGGTCTGTGCGCTCTTTTTCATGAGTTTTACCAATTAAGCTATTCAAACCCCATTGCCACCGTAACTGCGATACTAAAATTCCTTTGGTCACATTAACATCAGCACCTAATTGACTAACATATTCCAACGCCCGGCGACTGATATAACGTGTATCGTTTAATTGGCTACTCGCAAAGTCACGCTCTAAAACATCTTCATTAGTTAAGTAAAAGCGCCTTTTTTTACTTTTCAGTGCTCTTTCATCCCATCGCTCTACTGCCTGGGTAAGCTGATTCCATTTTTCTTCATCACCGCCAAACGCATCAAAGGGTGTGCGTTGTCCCTTGTAACGGTTCTCGCGGGCATAGCAGACAACCTTATTCATGTAGGAATCATCTAATGACTGACTGTATGGCACGATATGATCAATCTCGATTTCACCACTACTGAATAGGGTGGATAAATTGATTGCCTTGCCACTGTAGGCGCAACGCTCATTTTGATCTTTCCACAGTCTGTAGCGTACTTTGTCCGTCTGACTGGGGTAGTGAGATAGACCTAAATGTGGATTCATCTCTGCCATTTGTTGATATTTATCCGTGGCTTCCTGATTGGCCTTTTTATTCGAATTTTGCTGGCTAATACGGCGTTTGTAGCGTTTGGTATTCATTTCCAAGTCGCGCGCCATTTCAATACGAATAATATCCGGTTTGCCGTATTCTTTGATAACAGCATTGATTATGCGTCTTAACTCATGCAACGCTTTATTGACAATAGGGTTTGATGTTTTACGAGGGCTGCCCAACCTTTGTGTCGGCTCTAGTTCTTTTGTCTCATAGCCATAGCCCGCACTTTTTCGAGCATCTGAATATATCTGGCCTTGCTTTAGGAAGGGCAAAAGTTTTTTTATTGCCTTGGTTGATAAGTTACTGTGCCCCGGTTCAAATTCGAGTAAACATAGTTCAGTGGCTATGTTTATATCAAACTCCCAGTGATTAATTAATCGCTTTTGTAGTTTTGATTTTTTGGTGAATGTGATTAAATCCTCAGCCAAGGCAGATTGCTTTAATTCGTCAAAATCATCCCATTCAGGTAATACTTGCCTTATCTTACAGGCGGTTATGTTGGGTTTAATGTTTTTACTTTCAAGATTCAGCTTCAAGCGATTTCCCAGGCCGATGATCTTTTTTATTTTAGTTAGATTTACCTTAAGATCAGTTTCAAATAATTCGACAAGGCGCGCCTTGTCATCCAATGAGAGCGGCCTCTCGCGACCTGTTTGAGGACAAGAGAATTTTAAATTATTAATGTCTTGCAGATATCGAAACTTTTGCGCTTCCAGTCGCGCCATTCTCGCCCGATTATTTTTGTGCTCAAGTGAACATTTTCCGACTCTATCCGCTCTTAATCTCAACGGCCGTTGGGTAGTAATAATTTCTTCAATTTGCTTTTTTACTTGGTCGTCCAGTGCTGGAGAATATTGTTGCTGTGTTTCCCAGATTAGGCGTAACTCCTCTCGATACATTTGACGGTCGGTGCGTAGATGCCCGCCATCCCGTGCTCTATTTCGTTGACTTTCGTGATGACTTAATGACGCAAGGTATTCTCCAAGCGTCCTACAATTTGCATTTTGTATGGTTTCTTTTAATGTTGAAATGTCTGCTTTAAACGTCGTTTCTTCTTTTGCCTGCTCTGCGGATAAATTGCTTGCATCGTCGTCTTTCCCTGCCAATATCTCAAGGACATCAGGGTCATCAATCATGTTACCCAAAACGGTCTTTCGATTGCTTAAAAACCCGCGCCGCTGTACAAGATGAAGTAAAACTCTGCCTAATTCATAACGCTTCAGTTTTTTATCAAGCCCTTTTGCTCTCAAGTGGTAAGGGTCACCCAAGTCATTTAATATCACCTCGGGTTGTTGGGAATTTAGAATGTCCTCAGGAAGTAAGTTGAGCTTAATCAAATAACGCATCATTTTTAGCTTACGCCTTGCCCTGCGTTGTAAAACACGTCGCCCTAGCCGTTTATTTCGTCGTTTAACATTCTTGAGGGTGGGTGGTTTCTTTTCAACTGCCTTATTAAATATTCGACTACCTGCAGCAATAATAGAATCGGGTTTTTTATTGCTTGCCCTCAGTACGGCCCAACCAATCGAGTTGCTGCCTAAATCCAAACCCAATATTTTTTGTTCACTCATAATATGTTTTCCTGTATAATTAGATTTAGTGTGACCGACCAAGGCCTATTGACTTGCTTTTCATACCAATGGAATGAATTTTCCGTCGGCTCCGCTTTCAAGCAATTCCCGGAGCCCTCCCCCCTCCCAGTGGGGGCTTTTTTTGGGGGCTTTTTTACGTCCACGGAAGAAGGATGTATAAAAAGACACTCAAAGAACCCGGCCGCTTTTTTGCATTACCCTGCACTTGTCCAGATAATAAATGTTAGCTCGTTTTGAGTGCAAAATTGCTTTCAAATCTGTGAGTTGTTTCACTATAGGGCATCTCCGAAAATAGCACAAGAAGATTACGCAACATTGGGTATGGACTTTTTGTCTAGCAAGTTGACTCATTGTCGTTCCACACGATATATCGATGATTAGCATTAGCCCATTCGTAGCAAAAGTAGCAAAAGGGGTCAGACCCCTTTAACCTAGATAAATCAGTTAAAACACGAAAGTCCATGCAAGCTCTTGATGCACCTAGCAAAATCAAAAAAAACTTATCACCAATAAGGTGACCGCGACTTTTTTGATTTCACTATGCACTTCAATTGCTTACATGTCTTTTCCGCGTTTAACTGATTTATCTAGGTTAAAACATGGAACGCACAAATGGCTCAACTTACAAGACACCAAGATAGAAAATTTGAATAAATCAAAAATTCGAAAAAATTCCCCCTAGGGGAAAAGGCCATACTGCTCTATCTAATATAAAAGTCCATACCTGAAGTTACAGTATCTCTGGCGTTGGAGAAAACTCAAAAACTAATGGACTTTCATTACGCGTAAGCTGCCCGGGAATCCCTCTCATAGGAAATACTTCATACCGATAAGACTGATTAATATTTAGCGTGTAATCGTTCCATCTGAAGCGTTGAAATGGGGCAGTAAGAGAACCTACATCATTTACTTGCCCATTATCTTCTGACCGAAACCTTTTATAGCCACCAAGCCATTTCAGCTCCAGAGTCTCTCCAGTGGCATCGGAAAACTCTGTGCGTCTAATTGAAAAGCCTTTTAGGCCTTCACGTAACATTGTGTCATCAAAACTCCAGCCAATAATTGCCGAGTGTGTGTCGACTAAGGCCGAGCCTGAATAAGGGCCTGCTATTGCTTTTGCAACGGGTGTGTAACTAAACATTTTTGTCAACTAGGTCTATATTTTCTATATCGGGTTTAAATAAGATTAATATTAAGGCTAGCATAGACCATTACTTACAAAATGTGTCTAAAGTCACATGTAATATTTTTAGTATAAAACACTAAAAATATTTTTCTATCTGAATTTATCTAACTAATATTTTTTGCTAAGGCATAAGCAATTATTTTCATGCGGCGAAAGGCAGGCCTCTTATACACATTTGAATTGCTTATCATATGTGCTTAACTAAATAGTATAAGGATGTACAGAAAGTGCTAATTTATACGATTGTTATGTGTGTGGACCACCTGAGTATAAATCAGGTGGTCGCGCGTTCGAGCCGCGCACGGCCCACCATTTACTTACATTTTCAAGATTCTAAATTCTTTGGTTTAACCGGAGAAAAATATGATTTTGACAATGATATCGACAAAAGGCGGAGTTTGTAAAACAACCTTAACCGCTAACCTGGGTGGCTTTTTAGCCGACAAAGGCAATAAAGTATTGATGGTAGATGCGGATATTCAACCCGCACTGTCATCATGGTACCCCCTTAAGCATCAAGCCAAGCATGGCCTCACTCACCTCATCACCAAGGCAAATACTGATGAGGTCATTTCAAAAACAGAACGAGACAACCTCGATCTCATCTATTCAGATGATCCTGAAGGTAGCCTACATATCTTTATCCAAGGTTGTGCTGATGGACGACTTCGACTTCGATATACCCTCAACCAACTACGCGAAAAGTACGATTACATATTAATCGATACACAAGGTGCATCTGGCCCCCTGCTTGACGCAGGAATATTTGCTGCAGATCTCCAACTTACACCCGTCTCTCCTGATACAGCCACTGTTCGTGAGCTTTCAAGAGGCACCATCAGGGCCATAGCAGCAGCTCGTGATTCTGCATCACGCATGGGCATGACTGTCGCGCCTTTGTATGCAGTCATGGCCAAGTACACTAATACGAATGATGCAAAGACTGTTGCTATTGGTCTAAAAAAGCTAGTGGGTCGCGGTATAACCCGGTTTCTTAATACTGTCATTCCGTCAAAAACGGCATATACAACTTCCGCCACCCTACAGGTCCCCGTGCATATTCACGACCCACGGCGAAAATCCAGTAAAGTACTCACTGGAGAAGACATTATGGTGTCACTGGCGGCTGAACTTATCAGCTTAAGAGATAAGGAGGTCTGATATGGCAAAGAAAAGCTTAAAAGACGCTGATTTAGATTCCATCATTAATGCGGGTAGTTTTAACACTAAAGAACCAACTGCTTTAGCTGATGCCGATCCAATTGCGCCGACTGCGATAAAGATCAACCTGGATGAGATCGAGCCGTTTGATAAAAACCCTCGTAGGGCCGCAAACAAATCGCGTGAGGCGATTAAAGACACCATCATACAACAGGGCATAGATGCCCTATCCTTTCCAGTCACAAGGCGACCTGGACAGAGTCACTACATACCTAATTCAGGTGGAAACACAAGACTCGATATAATGAATGAGTTGTATAAACAAACTCAGGATGAAAAGTATTATTGGATCAACACTACTTTTATACCCTATGTAGATGAGACAACATTACTAATCAATCATCTCGGGGAAAATGACAACAGAGATTCAAATATCTTTATTGATAATGCCCTAGGAATCCGTGAGACCTACGAGCAATATCTTAAAGATCACCCTGATGTAGATGAGATTAGCCAACGAGATTTTATCAATTTCCTTAAAGAGGCTGGACTTGGCTGTACACGCGAAGCCCTGCGCGCACAAAACTACGCCATCGATGAATTATACGCATACATACCTCAAGCGTTAGACAGCGGAACTGGAAGGCCACGAGTGGTTAGCCTAAAGAAGATTGAAACGATATTCGGTAATTATTGGCAAGCACAATCACTACCGAATGATGAGTTTAAAGCGCACTGGCGCACTGTGTTATCTCAAAATGATTCATGGGATAGTTTTTGTGTTAATCAAATAGAATCTGATATTTTAGATATCGTTGCTGAAAGAGTCATCACTCAGCACATAGACTTTCCAGGATTACTGACCAGAGAAGCCATCCAAGGTGAGGCAGAAAAACTGCATTCCAGGCCAGATGCCCAGATTGCAACCTTATCAGAAGAACCTAACTACGGTTGGCCAACAGATGATGAAGATAGCATTGATAGCAATAGTGATCACTCTAACGCGGCACCTTCATATACAAATTTAGCGGGTCCCACACTTTCTGATCTTGTCGATAAAGAACAAGTCGAACCCAGTAAAGCAGATGAGCAAGACGATGCAAAAATGCCAGGCATTCGTCCCCATCAACAATCTTCTAATGATTTAGCTTCCTTTAGAAACAAGTGCTATGCACTTTCATTAGACATAGCCACTGAGACCAGCTTGAGTGCTTTTATCAAACCACTGGACAGTGGCTTTGGGTTTTACATAGACGTTCCAGGTGAATATCTAGCAGATGAAATGGCATCGTACTGGTGGTGGAAACTGTTCCTGATCGCCGCAATACATACTTTCGATAACTTTGAGAAGTTACCTGAATCATCACAGTTTAGAAATATTGTAACGATCACTCGCAGCCAAAACCCTGCCATTGACAATGAAGATGTGCTCAAAGATGTGTTTGCTCAGATTCGTAGTTCGATAGGTGAATTCATTTGCAGTTACGAGAACATGTTGCAAATGCCTTATATCTTTGAATCCGAATTCATATCTACATCCCTATTCGATAAATACCTCTCGCTATTAGCCACTCGTAGAACAATAAGTGAGAAATTTTCGATGGGTGAACTGTGGGACATCTAACAGAGATTGGGTTATGAGTACAAACAATCATAAATCCCCGCAGGAGATCACTAATTTACTGATGGATACGCTGATCTCGATTGTGGCCACGGGTAATCACAACAGCACTCTGGGCAATTTCTTCGGCTTATCTCATCTTCCTGATGATGATATCGCAGCCTTAAAAGCACTGACCAAGGAGGGCACCGAAGAAAGCCGCAGACGATTACGCAAGTCTGCGCATTCAATTATCAGTATCCGTTTAAACCGCAAGAACATCAGTGCAGCTTGTTCAATTATTTCAGACGATCTAGCGAAGAATAAGTTAATTGGCGACCTGATCAGGCGTCAAGCCCCTTATCCCATGATGTTTGAATATTTTGGACTCAACATAAACGAAGTATCAGGATTGCGAAAACGCCTTGGCGTGAAAATCTCAGGCGGCCGACCAAGTGAATTGTCTCAATCCGAGATGGAGAAAACTTACGCCAGCTACAAAATACATCAATCCCGTTATAGCCCTGATGTAGAACCCTATCGTGAAGCACGGTTATGTAAGGCCATTTATGACGATACCTTAAATATCTCGATGGCCAAAATTTATTCATTCGTATCAGAAATGAAAAATGATGCCTAACAAAGAGGTCCCACCCCATATCTCGACTTTGATCGAGAATGCCAAGTTGCATCGGGCAAGTACCGATCAGCTGGTGTTATTAGGGTCGGTTCAAGACCCTGTTCCGAGGTTATTGATTATAGATCGAGACCTACCCCATTTAGCGGTGCGTATATGGGCCTATTTTAGGTCACGTATAAATCCAGATCAGGAAGCCTCTAAATGCCCTGTATTTAACGAAACAATGACCGATCTGGGCGTGGCGTCAAAAGAGACATTATCGGACAGTGTGGCACTTCTGAGAGCTACACGTTGGCTGTCGGTTATTGAACGATTAAAAGATGGTCGAAATTATAACCGTGGACAGATATACGGACTACATACCGAACCCATTAGCATCGCAGATGCCATGGTTCTGGATGAGGAATACATTGAGGTATTAAATAAATTAGCTACTCACAGAATAAATCGTAATTATGCCTCTATTGGGAAACAACTATTAAATAGCGCGGAATTACACTTTGAAGATCAAAGTCAATCCGCCCTACCAAAATTAGAACAGCAACTTGAAGCAAATTTAGCGCTTTCAAACCCTTCATCTGGAAATATGTTTTTCCAGCGGAGAGTACAAAAATCTACTGGCCTCAGTGAGGCCACCCCTAAACTGAACGAAAATTTCGCTTCTAAAATCACTGGCCTCAGTGAGGCCACCCCTAAACTGAACGAAAATTTCGCTTCTAAAATCACTGGCCTCAGTGAGGCCACCCCTAAACTGAACGAAAATTTCGCTTCTAAAATCACTGGCCTCAGTGAGGCCACCCCTAAAGGTCGGTACGAATTTCGTACCGACGTACCGTTAATCCACAATAAGGCACCGTCTAGTGAATTTCAACCCACTGGCCTCAGTGAGGCCACCCCAAATTCAGGGGGTCGGTACGAAATTCGTACCGACCCAACGAAAAATCGTACCGCCCAAAGTAGTAGTAGTTATTTAAATAAAAAAACTACTACTACAAATACAGATTTGAGCCATTGTGAAAATGTCGACCACTCTGATACTGGCCTCAGTGAGGCCACCCCTAATTCAGACAAAATTTCCGAATTAATCTTTCATCAAAATTTAAACCTGAATCAAAACCAACAGCAACTTGGCATCCTGGCGCTTGAGCGAGTTGACCCAAAATATCGACAACTGATCATCGATGAAGTGGCTGCAAGGACAAAGATCGCCAGCATTGACCCAGACAACCATGGTTCAGTGCGTTCACCCGTTGCTTACATCCAATGGCATTGTCAGCAAATCTCTCAGGGGAAGATGATGCTGACTGGCCGACACCCTGACAGCGTCGAGGATCCTGAGCAGAAAAAGAAACATCTTCGTAAGCAAAGTGAAGAACAGCACAAGGCATTGGAGCAACAACTAGAACAAGCTCACGACGAAAGAATTAAAAAATACCAAGCATCACAGGAGCGAAACAAAGCACAAAATGAATAAACCACCGATATTTTACTGCTGGCCTCACTGTGGCCACACCCAAAACAACGAAATTAGCGATTTTTTCGCTGATTCTGACACTGGCCTCAGTGAGGCCACCCCCAAACTGAACGAAAATTTCGCTTCTAAAATCACTGGCCTCAGTGAGGCCAGACATTATCGACATGGAGGTAATCAATGAATATTGACACAAAAATCCCCAAACCTATCTTCCGCTACCACGGCGGCAAGTGGAAACTCGCGCCGTGGATCATCAGCCACATGCCAGAGCATCAAAGCTATGTTGAGCCATATTGCGGCGCTGCAAGTGTATTGCTGAACAAAATACCTGTCAGGGAAGAAATCATTAATGATCTGAATGATCGGCTGATTTCAGTGTTCAATGTCTTGCGCCATCCAGAGAAAAGAAAACAACTACAGGAGGCACTGCGATTCACGCCCTATTCCAGAACGGAGTTCATCAACTGCTCAGAACCTTCTTCAAATCCTGTTGAGGGTGCTCGAAGGATGTTCGTATTAAGTCACCAATCCTACGGAAGCATCGGTGTTTCCAGTGACAAGAAGTCGGGCTGGCGCAGAGGTAATCGTGTCAATGGTCGCAGTACCGCCACCGAGTGGTTAGACATCCCTGACCTGCTAGGTCAGTGGGCAAAACGATTATCTGGGGTATTTATTGAAAACATGAATGCGATCCAATTAATAGAACAAACAGACAGTGAAGACACACTGTTTTATGTTGACCCACCCTATGTTTTAGATACCCGCTCAAAGAATGCCAGAGGCAATTACAAATTTGAAATGACCCAGGATGATCATGCGGCATTAGCACGTTGTCTTGAGAACACCCAAGGAATGGTGATCTTAAGTGGCTATCCAAGTGACTTGTATGATCGCCAACTATTTAACCATTGGCAGCGCATTGAAAAACCAAGTTCTACGGATATCCGCGAAGTAATTTGGCTTTCGCCCAACACAACCGCGCGATTAAACAAGCAATCTCGACAACGCAGTTTGTTTAGTTCAGAGCCAACAATTAAACTCACCAATCAACAATAAAAACGCTGGCCTCACTGAGGCCAGCTCGAGAGGATAAATCATGTCACAAAATAATCTACCTGGTCGCCTGGCAAGCTCATTCACCCTACTCCTGGATACCGATCAAGCAACACGTGCTTTGCGGGGTCGTCAGCCAGCGGCTGACAACAAAACGCGCATTAGCGGTTTGTATGAGTTCTCATCACGTCTATCAACGATTTATACGGGAACCGAAGCAGGTGATCCATTTGCTGTTTATGCTTTAGTCCTGACAGAAGAAAGCATGGACAACATCAGCAAGGAATTTGATCAACGAGAAAATCAAATTGAAGCTTATAAGCAGGATGTAAACAGCAGCAAGTTAATCTCGCCAAGACCCTATTCCGAAAAACCCGCCGAGTTCACGCTAACGGTATCGCATTATGGCGCAGCAGCGGCCAGATTGATTTTGCGTTATGACAATCTGATTTTAGAAATATCTAATTTGGTTCATCTCAATTATCCAGAAGTAACCCAAAAAACCAAGCGACAATGGGTTAACCAACTGGGAAAACTACTGCGATCATTGTTGCACAGTTGTGCCAACTATCGATATACGGGCGTTAAGAAACTGGACTTGGAGCAAAACAACCAACTGGCGAATTTGGCAATAGATAAACTGATTGATTCCAAGTTTATCGAACTGCGCAACTTCGGCGAAAGCAAAGACGAGGCAATCGAGTTCTTTGCTACCTACCCTTACACACCTAAGTATGGCCCAGAGGAAGTGACTGACAAGCAAGTATTTGTCAACAGAACCAAGCGCGAAGGCGGTGTGCCAAATACTAACGGTAAATCTAATTCTAGATACTCAATGTTTATCAAATCGGCTGGCACAGATGAAAGTGCGGATAAGCCATCTAAAGCGGATAAGCCATCTAAAGGGCCTTTTAAAGGTAGGGAGGTTAAAAAAACCGCAAAAAAGAAAGTCACCAAGAAAAAAGCCACGACCAAAAAGAAAGTGGCAAAGAAGTCGTCCACTAAAAAAGCCAGCACTAAATAGCTGGCCTCACTGAGGCCAGAGAATTAAAAGATTACGAAACGATGAATCAACTGAAACCAAAATTTGGAGTATTGACGGAACAACTTAACCTTGTTGAAGGAAATCTTGTTGAACTTAAAGATGAGATATCGACAGTAATTGAAGAATCGAAAGACCTGGCACAGACATATGAAACAGGCATCTTTCTAACTCGCCATATTTCAGGAGGGCGTATCTATCTTCGCTGGCGAATTCGCCATGCGGTTAATAACAACCGCAGTTACATCAATCTAATCTCACCGAGCGGCATCGCCTTATTACGCAAACTACCTAATGAAGCTGTTCGCCAGATGAAGCATCTCGATTTACGTTGCCAGGTACTTAACTATCACTATTCAGTTGAGTTCTCAAAACGTAAATCACTTAAGCAGTTCCTAACTCATCTTTCCGCATGGAAAAGTGCATTAGGAGCCACACCAACAGGCCAAAGTTTTGGTCACAACTAGGATTTTAATTATGTCAACAGAAATAGGTTATTTACACAGTATCGAATTGCTAGAGCGTGATGTCACACGCGATGGTCAAACAGTCACCACGCCCCTTGCGAGAATGCGTATCAATGTTGATCGCTCTTACTATCTAGGCGAGCATGAAGGCCAAGTACAATTTAACGACGACAAAAGCTTTTGGGTTAATGCCGAGATGTGGGGCAACCGAGTTAATTCACTCAAAGGTATCGTTGAAAGCGGATCCACTGTCATGGTGTCAGGTAGGTACGTTGGTAATAAATGGAAGGATGATCAGGGCGTTGCTCGATCTGAAATCAGAATGCAGGCAGACAATGTAGCGATCATGCCCCGCTGCATCGAAAGTATTGCCTTTAAGAAACATTGGTGATGACATAAGAATCACTATTTTAGGCGTTGAACAATCTCAGGTGCGCATTGGTGTTAATGCACCAAAGGAAGTACTTGTACATCGTGAGGAAATTTACTACCGCATTAAACACGAGAAAGAATCTAACACTGCATCAACTCATAGCACTGATGATTATGAGAACCGTGGCAACGTGTAACTTCCACAAACACTTAATTCACATGAGAACGAAATATGATTGATATCAATTTATTACTCACTATAGCGGCGGGAATTCTTGTAGCGAGATTTATCCAAGCATTCTTTTACTTTACCATGATGAAGTTATTTCCACGTAGATATAGCTCTAGCAGTGGTCTTATCTCTGGTTCAGCAAAAGGAAATGGAGGTATCTCTACTCGCACAGATTCAGATAGTAATAATCTCGCTCAGAAGGACTTATAATGCTGTATTTATGCGAAAAACCGAAACAGGCGAAAGATATTGCAACCGTAATCGGCGGGGACAGAGCCAAGCAAATGAATGGGTTCATTCAAGCTGGCAATAGCATAGTGACTTGGGTATTTGGGCATGTGATGGAGCTTGCTGAACCAGAAGCATACGGTGAACAATATAAAAAATGGAGCTTGGATTCATTACCGATTATACCGTCTGAATGGAAGCTCACTGTTAAACACGGGGCAGGTAAGCAGTTCAAGATTGTCACTTCATTGCTCAAATCTAATGATCAACTCATTATTGCTACCGACCCAGACAGGGAAGGCGAAGTCATCGCTCGTGAGATACTCGAATCTTGTAACTATCAGGGTACAGTAAAGCGCTTATGGCTTTCAGGACTCGATGTCAAATCAGTACGAAAGTGCATCAACAATCTACTCGACGATGAGTCAACCAAGCCACTTTATTATGCAGGTCTCGGACGTTCAAGAAGTGATTGGTTAGTGGGTATGAATATGACCCGCGCTTACACCTGTATAGGTCGTGAGCGCGGTTACGATGGGGTACTCTCGGTGGGGCGTGTGCAAACACCCGCACTGGCGTTAGTGGTTGAACGTAACCGACTGATCGATGAATTTATACCGCAGCTCTTTTACACTATCGAGGCAGAGTTAGTCTCTGATGCCACTGAGTTTACTGCTAAGTGGCTACCTGATCGTGATGACGCATCGCTGGAGTGCGATGCGCAGGGCCGCTGTACCAAAGAGCAATCGGCCCTACACCTGGCGCAAACATTGACAGGGTCAATTGCAACCGTGACCGATTTTGAAATTAAGAAAAAGTCACTAGCTGCTCCAGCACCACCCACGCTTTTAGCATTACAGAAACTTGCAGCAAAGAAATGGAGCTACACCGTTAAAGAAACTTTAGACATCATGCAGTCATTGTATGAGAACCATAAAGCAACCAGTTATCCACGAACAGCCTGTGCCTACCTTCCCACTGAACAATTTGATGAGGCAGATGAGGTCTTTCAATCACTCAAAAGCATTCTTGATTCAGATGAGAACTGGCAATCACTATTATCTGATGCAGACACCAGCATAAAATGTAAATACTGGAATACCGATAAGGTCGAGGCTCACCACGCAATCATTCCTACACTCAATAGCAATGTCAATCTTGAGGCAATGAATGAAAAGGAGCGCAACTTATACGATCTGGTTGTTCGCCACTATGTGGCGCAATTTTACCCGCCGTACAAAAGCGATCAGACTGTAATCAACCTTACTGCAAGCAATGTCTCACTAAAGGCAATTGGCAGTGTGCCCACCTCTATGGGCTGGAAAGCAGTGATCTCAAGTACTGACAATAAATCTGAGTCAGAATCACTTCTGCCGAAACTGATATCTGGCAATCAAGTTCCGATTGAATTTGCCAAGGTGGTTGATAAGAAAACCAAACCCCCAACACATTACGTTGAAGCCTCATTAGCGGATGCGATGGAAAACATCGCCAGCACAGTCAGTGATCCTGAAGCAAAAAAGATTCTGAAGGACAATGAAGGCATCGGCACCGCAGCTACTCACCCGGGCATTATTGAAACACTGAAGAAACGAAATTTCATTGTTGCCAGCGGCAAGAAGAAACATCTTTTAGCAACTGATATCGGCAAAGAACTTATCCAGATACTACCCGATGAATTGTCTGATCCAGTCATGACTGCCCTCATGGAGCGATTGCTTAATAAAGTATCCAGCGGCGAAATGACGCTAGATAGCTATTTAGCGAAGCAGGCGACTTATGTAACAAAGCTATTAGAAATAGCCATTAGCCAAAAGGACAGCATCGCTATTACACCGTCAAAAACCAAAAAGCCTAAAGCCGAGCTAACTGACAAGGACTGCCCCAAATGCAGTAAGAAGCTGGTTAAGCGAAAAGGCAAGAAAGGTTATTTTCTGGGTTGCTCGGGCTACCCAGACTGCACCCATATCGAATTTTTGAATTAGCTGGCCTCACTGAGGCCAGTGTTTTCAGTCCATGCTAGAAATTAAAACAACAGGTGGCAAAACACCTTGTGTGTCTGTGGGCAAATGGACGGATGCCAATCAGCACAACCTTTTATACGAAGTTGGCCAGCTTGCAATAAAATTTTATTGGCCGTATTATCGGTTGTAAGTTAGTTATAGTTTTTTGTGGTCTGCCAACACCCTAAGTTGGCAACAGAGCGCTCAAGCTGAATTTTCAGCCCGATACATGCAATCAGCGACAAGGTTTCGACCTTTGTATCATTCCAACCAAGTAATGCATTTTGTATTGCTATCTTGTTTTTAACCCATCGGGGATACATCATCCCTATGGGATTGGTCTATCTCCTTTTTTTAATCTTAATCGGAAATAGAACCATGACTAACTCAACTCAATCATCTAACGTAAAAACTTACGACATTCACACTACTGGCTTCGGATTTGTTAATCGAATCCGCGAAGTATTCCCTGACAACGGTAAGCCCTATCTTGCTTGTGACCTTGCGTTACGAGAAGGCGTTGCTAAAGATGGAAATTATGACAACATCAATACTACCTATTTTAATGCCAACATTGTTGGCACTAAAGCCATTGAACTGATCCGCGAACACTGCACCGTAAATGGTAAAGTGGTTGCACCGCAACAAGCGGTAGCCTCAGTTTTAATTGCAGGTATTACGCCTAATACATTCGTCTTTAAAAAAGGCGAGCGTTTAGGGCAAACTGGTGTGTCATTAAAAACCCGACTTTTGAAAATCACCTACCTCAAGATCAATGGTCAAGAAATTGACCTTGGTAATGAAGAAACTGGAGAAACTCAAACTAAGTCGGAAATGCCTAATGAAACTACTCAAGACGATCAAGCTACGGCTGAATCAGATGATACTAACAACACTGGTGTTGTCGTAAATCCTGATGATGCTAAAGCTCATGTTGAAGCTACGGCTCAAACGATTGAAGAAGTGGCAGAAGAAGAAAGAATCGGTGCTGTGGAAACACTAGCCGAACTTAATTCAGATGACAAACTTCAAGACTACGAGCCTAGTGCTGCTGAACAAGCTGCTTACAACACCCAACCTGTATCAGTTGCTAACGCAACCGCTGCTAGTGAAAGTGCTGTTGCGCAAGAAGTGAAGCTAGACAAAGAAGATCCTGAGTTTGAAGCTAAGAAATCTAAGCTTAAAGAACTAGGTTACAAATGGAATACTAAAGCGACTGCTTGGCAATTGCCTGTAGCTGCCGCTGCCGCTGCCGCTGCCTAAGCCATTTGTGTTGTATCGCAGCCTTCGGGTTGCGATACTTCATTAACTTTAACCCTTGTGGGGATTGCCATCCCTGCAAAGGCTTGTCTATCTCTGCATTTAACTGTGGAGGTCGATATGGGAAAGCAAGCCTGGAGAGAGTTCTATCAATGGCTAAATACAGCCGCTGATGAGGAACTTTTAGATAAAAAGGCGAAAGTACAAGATGTGTTACCCAAATTATCGGGGGATTCAAGCGCTAGTCGCGCTGCAATCAGAATCATCAATCTTATTGATGAGGAAGTACTAAGTCGTATTTTCTAATTTTTGTTCTTCTAGCTGACGGGTCAACTCGTCAGCTAGTTCCATATCTCCTTTCACAATTGCGATTAATACTTCACGCTCAAGTGTATGTTCTCCGTCTTCTGCAATTGATACTAAAAACTCATTAAAGTGAGGTCTAGCTAAATCCCATGCTGCCTCAAACTCATCAACTGTTTTGATGGTTCGGATATCTATCCCCACCTTGGCAAAATGCAAGGTGTATTTGGCTTTATCATTTTTAGTGAAATATAGCTTGCCATCATCGGTGGTTAAGCAACCTGTTCTGGTGATGTTTTCCATGGATCCATTTTAACAGCCTTTAACTACATTTTTAAATTTATGTACTTAACGCTTGTTAATAGTTTTTATGGTCTGCCAACACCCTAAGTTGGCAACAGAGCGCTCAAGCTGAATTTTCAGCCCGATACATGCAATCAGCGACAAGGTTTCGACCTTTGTATCACTTCAACCAAGTAATGCATTTTGTATTGCTATCTTGTTTTTCAACCCATCGGGGATACATCATCCCCTTGGGCTTGATCTATCTCCATTTTTTAACCCATCTGGAGATAATGATATGCCTGATAAATATACTGATATAGACGATTTAGCTGAGAAGCTAGATAAACTCACTGAAGCTGAAGTAACTAACTTCATAGCCAAAACTACAGCGCGCGAATTATTTGCTGCGGAAACTTCTTTGAAGGCTTCGCAGAAATATTTGAAAACGCCTGAAGCACGTGCTTTTGTTAAGTCTTTTCTGGTTCGGATCGAGGAGGAGTTTTCTGCTCGCAGCGCCCCAAATCGGAGACGACACTAAGCTTACCTTTTGGTTTAAGTCTATCAATATCATCTTGTGACACGCCTTCGGGCGTGATCACTTTTCTAATAAAATTCATTTCTAGTTCAAGACGTCTTCCAGGTATGACGGTCAAGCTTGTTTTAGTCATAGTTCAATTTTAAACCCTAATTATGATGTTATTGTTTTTTCAGTTATTCATCGCATCGCTGAAAAAACAATGTTATTATCGCATATTCTGTGGACTGCCAACGCCCCGAAGATTGGCAAAGAGCGCTTACGACTGATGTAACCTGGCGCATAAGTAAGTTTTACTTATCAGTCTACATCAAAGAACCAGCATTCACCAAACATGAGCCAGTTCTTTGATATCAACCCTATAGGTCTTTCTTGACCTATATTTTCAACGCGGCGGTTAAACCAGCTTTAATCGCCGCTCTGAACAATAGTCTGCATAAACACATCGATGAGCTTTATTCAGGATGTTTTTATGCAGGCTATTGCAGCCCTCAATTCACCAGCTCTGGCTGCTGGAAAATAGCCTGCCCTATGTGCGTTGTTGCCCGTGCCTTTCGGTAGCCCATTTAAGGGCTACCATTAAATTCCTTTGATGTCAATAGAAAACCCTAACAACACCATTTAGGGTTTTCTATTCTACATCTCTGTTCGATGTGAATAATCAGCGGCATTGTAATAACCGCCGATATCCATCGTGACCCATCTCCTCCAGTTTGGGAATTGGGCTGTAGTTAGGTTAACGTTTCTTGCTACAGCCCTGTTTTTATTTCTGCTACCCGTCACCCAGGCTCAATCGCTCCAGCCTGTCGCTAGATATCTGGATCAATCTACCAGCGCTGACAATCAAACCATGTGGCCACTGCTTAAGTTAGTGACCGTTAATTTCAATAGTTGCACCGATATTGAATGTGCCATCCATAAAGTAACCCGGATTGCAGGTTACGAGATTTATCCAAATGACCTGCCCATGTCGGTTTTCAACACCTTTAACAAAACCATTCCAAGGGCGCACAAAAGCTTTATTGATTTAACCATCATTGAAGTAGTCCACGCATTGATGGGGCCTGCGTTTCGCATCTTAGTTGATCCATACGATCGATATATCGCCTTTAAGCCCGAAGGTGTGGAGTTCCACACTTCATCGATTATTGTTCAACCGATACCTCAATAAATTCAAAAGGAACTGTAAGTGATAAACCCATCTAACCTTATTTTAGTGCTGCTACTGAGCCTTTTAACTGGCTGTACAACGCTACCCAGCTTCACCAACGAAGAGCCAACTCAGCAAGATACCACTGGACAAAGTTTGATTGCGGCAAGCAGCCAGAACATTAGCGCCATTGGCAATCGCACTCTTGCCAATGAGTCGCCCTATCCAGAATACGTGTCCATCGTAAAGCTACCTAATCTGCATGTGACAACTAAAGTTATCAAGGTCAACAGTCAATGAAATTTCTTCAAGCCATTTGTGGCTGGTTATTGCTTGTTATCTTTACAGCGGGGCACGCACAACAAAGCCAATCTAACTCTACAAGTTTTACTAATACTAATTACGGGTCGGTTAATACTGATCTAACTAAAGCAGGTAATTGGGACCTGGATGAAACACAGTGGTCTAAATACAAGGAACTGCTAAATAGCTCCGCAGGTTTGTACTACCGGCATTTACATCCTGTTTATGTACTGGGGATCCATGCTGATTCTGTATCTGAGCAAGAAAAATACGCCAAGCAACTCTACCGCATTGAAAAACAGCGCATAGACCAACTATTGAGTTTTAACCGCGCCTACGCCAAACATAGCGCGCAAGACACCGCCTTAAAGATCAATCCTGATCTGGTGATTGAGCGCAATCTACAGCTGGGGTTTAACCAATCACCATTGAGTGCTGGCGTATCGCTGGCAGCGGTCAACGACAGATTTGTCGTGTTTGTGACGCGAAACTGTCCAGCGTGTGACAACGCCGTTAAGCGTCTTGTAAAAGCCAATAGAAAATTCGAGATCTACTATCACGGCGCCGATCACAGCGGTGAGATCAGATCTTGGGCCAGCAGTTTAAATATCCCCCCAACCAAAGTTTCTTCGGGCGATATCTCTTTAAACTTCGATAATGGTTTTGCTGATCAATTAGGCATTGTCCAGTTCCCCATCATCTATAACAACATCAAGCTGGATAAGACCATTAGCTTGGAAGACGCCGAGATCAGTGTTCAGTAAGTTTAAGCTACTATCGGCAATCATTATCGCAACCCCCTTTTTGGGTGCGTCGCCAGCCGCGGCTGAAATGGTGCTGCCGCAAGCTTATGTACAACAAGCGAAGGCATCCAATATCCCGCCCGAAGTACTGTATACCCTGGCGTTGATTGAATCAGGCAATCAAACAGCATCCAAGGTATATCGCCCTTGGCCATGGACACTAACGATTAACAAAGAGTCCTATTACTTTAATAATCAAAATGAGGTAACAGTAAAGCTAGCAGAGGTATTGGCACAAGCAAATCCACCATCCCAACTTGGTGTCGGTCTGATGCAAATAG
Organism: Candidatus Poriferihabitaceae bacterium; assembly: GCA_965237485.1. Lineage (GTDB taxonomy): Bacteria > Pseudomonadota > Gammaproteobacteria > Arenicellales > Poriferihabitantaceae > JAAELZ01. Next base: position 1,122,655 of record CBDEFQ010000009.1, read on the forward strand.
AATGGCACTATCATAAAGCTCGTTTTAAAAGCCCTTCACAGGCCCTTGACCCCTATTACAACTTACGAGTTGGTGCTGAATATTTTGCACAGCTGATCAACGAAACTGGTGATGTTTGGCAAGCCATTGGTCGTTATCATTCCAAAACACCTAAGTTCGCCGCCGCTTACCAAACCCGATTTAGCAAGCACTTCGTAAAACTCATTACCAAAGGTGGCGTGTGATGAAGTCTTTCTTTCCCACCTTTGTTCGCTATTTTTCAATCTTGGCCTTTTGCCTTCTTTGCAGTATGCAATTAACCATGGCAGAACCAGTTGTACTGGGGAAAAGCTCAAAGATTAGACCTATCGAAAAAGCTTTACCCGATTTGCTTGATCGGATTATCGATGAACAATCAATCAATACCAGCGATGTAAAACGTTCTGGGTCCTCGGTTATTAATCAACAAGCGTTTAAAGAATTACTTCGAGATAGTTTACTGCGCCCAAGCTTCCCGGTCACATCCTCTTTACAGTACTCGCCCAACACCACCACCCAGGAAGTGAAGGCGTTTTTAAAAACACCGCTTTGCATCGTCGGTGATGATCAAGGATCAATTCAGTGGCTCACTTCCAACAAACCGTTGCTGGTTAAGCACGATGCCGTATGTGCAGTGGCAGCGGCAAAATCCAAACAAAGTCTGGAGAACTTACGCACTGCTGCAGCTCCCATTGCTGTTGTCACTATTCCACTTGAGGAAATAGCCCAGCGCAACAATCTCAAAAACTATCCCGTGCTGATCATAGGCCACGAACCACGAGATTTTAATTAATCCAGCACCAATGAATCAGCCAGATAGACCATGTTGCTTTTGTAGCTCTACGCAAAATCTATCGTCAAGTGACGATGGAATATGCAACGACTGTCGAACCAGAGGGGTTTCATTTCGCACCATCAAACAGTGCGTTCTAAGTGGTGTGCTTGACCAACTGCCCAGAAAACAGGCTTTCGTAAACCGTCAAGCTCATCTTATAGACCTGTCAGTAGCCGATGAGGGTCATTTAAACATTAGCTTTATATCTGATGGTGAGGTAATCGATCACTTAAGTGAACCATTAAATGATCCACGCCTGCAATTCACCACTTCTGATGAGCAAGTGGTTTTTTATGGCTTATTCCCCGTAGATGAGGATCAGGCAGTCGGGTTTATAGACGGCGTGTTTAATGTCATGGACACAAAAGACAGCCGTTCTCAAAGGGATTTGAACAACTTGACGCTAAGCGGCCTGTTTACGGTAAACGACCAATGACCGATAAATATCAAATAGAAGCTTTGCTGCGCCCTGCCGTAGAAAAGCAATCAGCTGTGTTAGCGGTCGCTACGGGAGCGACTTTATTTTTATTTCAAGCACAATTTTATATGCCGCCCCTGATTGCACAATGCAGCACTCTTGGCTTTATTGTGTTTGCAGTAGTTCGATACCGTCAAGGCCGAAAGATCACCAACTATCAAAAACGATTGATGGTGTTACCTCGGTATAGCCTTAAGCAATCAAAAATACCACAGTCAGATAACAGACTATTTATCGGTAAAGGATTTGAATGGCGACAAAAGCACACCCAGCGTTTAAGGAATTGCTTGCTACCTCAAAACGAGAGCTATTTATTAGGCTCCCGCCTTGACCGTACAGCTACTTACTTGCATGAACACTTCGATGATAAAGGCTTTGGCCATTTGTTTTATATAGATTCCAAACTCAACCCTTTTCGGCCTAAGCCTGCGGTAGGTGGCCGGCCTGAAATACATGGAGTAGGCATGTATGAGCGAGAAAAGAATATCAACCTACCACTATTTGAGCGTGTTGCGCATATGCTCGTACTCGGCACTACACGAGTAGGTAAAACCCGTTTATGTGAAGTCATGGTGACGCAGGACATAAGACGCGGAGACACCGTCATCGTGTTCGACCCGAAGGGTGATGCTGATTTGGTTAAAACTATGTACAGCGCTGCAAAAGCCGCTGGCAGGGAAGACGACCTATATATTTTTCATCTGGCCTATCCTGAATTTTCAGCGCGATACAATCCACTGGGTTCTTATTCACGTATCACTGAACCTGCCACTCGTATCGCCAATGGTTTACCGAATCAGGGTAGTTCTTCTGCCTTTAAAGAATTCGGCTGGCGCTTTTCAAATATCATTACCAGAGCGCTACATTTTCTGGGGCAGCGTCCTTCATACGAATCCATTGCCAAGTACATCGATAACATCGATGCTCTGTTACTGGAATACGGAGTTGCCTGGCTTAAGGAAGTAGATCCTGATAACTACAAACAGGGTATAGCCCGAATCAAATACGGGTTAACGGGTGATAAAAATGACGACAACAGACCCAAGGTTCCTGCTTTATCAAATCCTGAACGGGGACGGGATACCGATGCCGTCTGTACGGGGCGATACCTAAAAGCATTCATTCAGGAATCAGGCATTCGCAACCCCGTTGCCGAAGGCTTGTTATCGGCTTTTAAATACGAAAAAACCTACTTTGACAAAATCGTTTCTTCACTAGGCCCGTTTCTTGAAAAACTAACATCAGGCAAAGTGAGTGAACTACTCAGCCCAAACTATGATGATTTAAGCGACCCGCGTCCAATCTTTGATTGGAAAGGCGTTATTAGAACCAACGGCATTGTTTATGTCGGCCTGGCAGCACTTACCGATGTCACGGTCGCGGCAGCAGTCGGCAATGCCATGTTTTCTGATTTAACTGCGGTTGCAGGTGATCTATATGCCCATGGCACCACCGCAGATGGGCATACCGACCCAGGCTATAAAAAGATAAACATTCACGCTGATGAGTTTAATGAACTAATCGGTGATGAGTTTGTACCGATGTTAAGTAAAGCAGGTGGTGCAGGTTATCAAGTCACTGCTTATACCCAAACCTGGTCTGATGTTGAAGCGCGGATCGGTGATCGCGCTAAAGCTGAACAGATTGGCGGTAACTTTAATACGCTGGCGATGATGCGTGTCCAGCGTCCTGATACCGCTGAAATCCTCACAGACAAACTTCCTAAAGTTCAAATTAGTCAAAGTACACTGGTCTCGTCTGCAAATCATTCAAGCGATCCTAATTCTGATCAGCATTATACCTCACGCACTGAAGACCGTATTACCACGGCGGATGTACCAATGCTTGAAACACATGATCTAACTCGACTACCCAAAGGTCAAGCTTTTCTCTTTAAGGAAGGCGGTCAAATTTTTAAAATTCGTTTGCCTTTGCAATCGGATGATCATGAAGAACTGCCTGACAACATCCGTGAATTAACTGCCAGCATGCGCAAGGATGTTCAAACATATTCCTCGGATAGCTGGGCACAAGATAATTGGTGGAATACCACTATCGCCCCAACAGTTGAAAAAGCTGACTTCGCTTCAATGGTCAATGATGACTTTTCGTTAGATAAACAAGGCAGCAATCAAAATGGCTGAGAGAGCAGATAAGACAATTAAAAATGAAACTGCCTTTAGCAGGTTATTTTGGTGGCCATTTGAAGTCCTAAAATGGATATTTTATTCACTGGCTGGTTCTATCATACTGGAATGGATCCTCATGACAGTTGTTTGGTACGAACAGGGTGCAAAACACTCTGAACAAATACTGGCAAACGAATGGCGGTACATTAAAGGCGCTGAAACACAGCCCGTATGGGGACTTAAATCTCCCACAGTCATTGCCATTAATTTGACCACAGGCATGGATTACTGGTTACTCCAATGGACAGGGATTGAATTCATTTTTACTAGCATTGGAAAGATCGGCACTCTTGTTCAGGAATACATCATTGCGTCATTGAACGTAGCTCGAATTTTCCTGTTGCGTCTAGCGATTGCAATCACCTCGATGCCACTATTTATTCTGTTTGCATTTTGGGGATTTATTGAAGGCTTAATTGATCGGGATCTTCGCAAATTTGGCGGCGATATTGAGCACGGTTTGCTTTATCACTACGGTAAGTACATCACTAAAGGCGTCGTCATCACGCCCATCATTATTTATCTTGCCGTTCCTGTCAGCCTGAATCCCGCCTTGTTATTCATCCCGTTTGCGATGTTGATTGGCTGGTTGATGATGTTGATTTCATCCAAATTTACTAAATACGTTTAGACCATGATTTTACAAAGACTACTGCTAATTATTCTACTGAGTATTCCATCGGTTCATCTGTCTGCTCAGAACCTTAGCCAAAGCGAAACCGCTCATTACTTTGCCAATCGCAGCGAAGGAATGAGTGCGGTGGCCACCGAGCTAAATGCCCTTAAACAGCTTATTGCTATTGTGCAATCACTCCCTGAAGAACGGGGACGATATCGTATCGCCTTTGACCGACTTTTAATCGATATCGACTTAATCCGCCAAGGCGTATTGCAGACCATTAATCAGCCGCTTAGCAGCCCAGTCTTGCAAATGCAAAATTATCCAGCCTTAAGTTCGGACTATCTACAGTAATCAATGGCGCTGGTTAATGACTCCATTTCATTGTCTGTTTCCGCTGCCTTTGATCAGGCATCGGGAACAACAACAGTGTCATTAACCAACTTCTTGGTCGCTTTAATCAGTGTTTTTATTCTGCTTTGGCTAACAGGATATACGCTCAAGACATTTATGACTGCAAAAAAAGAAGGCAGCTTTAAACATATGTTATTCGGTTTCGGCTTGGCTTTAACCGTTGTCAACTTAGTGTTTTCAATCATTAAAACCGCACTATGAGGAACACCATGAATCTTAATTATTTTCAAGAAAACGCAAACCAACTATTTATCTTCATGATATTTGTCATCGCATTGTTTTTTGCACCCGAACTCCTCGCCCAAGGGGGGGGAGGTGATGGCGATATCCTAAGTGAAATAGGTGGACCCATAAAAAAATTAATAGTGTTTGGTATCGCCGCATTTTTAGTCTTTGTATTTGGTGTAGGGGTGTATGTGCTTATTGATGGGGCCGTTAACATCAAAAAAGATGGCCCAGCGCAATTTTTCATCGGATTACTGATTGTGGTCATTATCATTATGGTGGGAACAATGCTCTTAGAAAAAGCAGGTACTGCTGCGAAAGCAATTGCATTCTAAGGTTTGTGGCTGACATGAGTAATGAGTCTGATAATCGTCAACGACTGCCATCGACCGATATGGTCAGCGCGCAGCCCACCATTTTCTATGGCCTCAATAACAGCGAGCTTAATATGGTTTTAGCTATCGGCTTTGGCCTGTTTGTTATCGTTGCAATCATTGGCTCCATGGTGAGCGGCAAAATCTATATCGGTACAGGCTTGGGCTTCGCTATTGCTATTTCTATTTCTCTGGTTGTCCGAAAACTGTTTATTCACTTCAAACGCCAAAAGCCTGATGGCTACTTCCAACAGGTTATTTACAAATATCGCCGCGATCACCTTGGGGATGATTTACTCATCACCCATCGCGGCCCATGGGATCCCCTTAACCATTCATCCGAGTAATTTTTTTCGATGACAAAAGTTTCTGACAATATCTCAATGCCCGACCCCTTTGATGACCTTGGGTTTACTAAACATAATCAAACGCTAAAGGTTTTCAACAGAGGGCTTCTGATTACAATATTCATATTGGGCGTAATCATTCTTTTCTTGATTAAACTGCTCTTTAACTCTCATCAGTTAATCGAAGATGCCAATAAAACACATTCAATTTCGATTCCACCCGATATTTCTCAAGGTGCATTAGTTGAAACGGGTACGCCACATAAAGCCAATGTATTTGGATTTACAAATTATGTGATGCAAAGCCTAAATCATTGGCCTTCTAACGGCCTTGTCGAATATGACAACAACATATTCAATGCCTCAACCTATATCACGCCAAACTTCCAGGCATGGCTTAAAGATGATTTTGCCAAACTATCCAATCGCTATGGAATTAATGAACTGTTAGGCAGGCAACGCATGTTACTACCGATCGATCGCGGCAGGTTTAACGCGAAATCTGTTAAGACACTCTCTGATGGAGTTTGGCATGTCACTTTGAGTTATCAACTCAAAGAGAATTACCGTAAAGCCACTATCAAAGATACAGGCATAACTTATGTTCTGCGTGTCATTCAATCTAATGTGGATGCTGCCACCAACAAATGGGGCATGAAGATCGATGCTCAAGTTGAAGATCCAACGAGGTTTGATATTCGTCTGGAGGGCACGAGTCATGGGTAAATTTGCACACCTGCATAACTACGAAGATCTGGGACAAGTGGTGGTGCTAAACCTCATTCATCCAGGTCCACAGGCGATTCAAATTTTATACCGCTACAACGATCTGGTCTTTGACGCAGGATGTGCGGCATTTTCAGAACAAGAAATCGAGAACGAGTTTCTTAAGCTTTCTGACGCCGAATATACCCACCATGTCGTCATGGATTTTCAAGCTGATTTGCAGCGTCAAGCTCAACTACTTAAACACTCATGAATATGATTCGCCTATTGTCTACCGTATTACTTTTTTGTTTAAGTGCAACCACACCCTACGCACAAGATAACTTGGTGGATGAAGACTTTGGCTTAAACGATACGCCTACCAAGCCATCTGAACCACAAAAGGTGCTGTTCGATGGCGCGCCGATCGAACTGGTGTTGACGGCGGGCGTTGAACGCAGAATTATCTTTGATAGCTCATTTGATGTGATACTGGATCCGAATACGCCTAACGATCACCTCGACGCATTCAATCCTCAAATATTTGGCAAAAACCTACTCCTGACGATCAGTACTCCACTGTCGATGAGAGCGATTGCTAAAGTAGGCGATGGCGAGGAAATTCCCATCGATATTCGTGCGGTCGAAGATGCAGGATCAAACAATCCCATTGCGATTGTGCGTCAGTCATTCCTGGAACAGGAAAAGCAAATAGAGCAGGTTTTAGCGCCGCCCAAAGTCCCCGCAAACGCGCTACACGTTCAGCAAGCTAGAAAATTGCCTGGCTATATTGATTTGGTTCGATTCGCAGCACAGCACCTCTACGCGCCTGAGCGCTATCGAGACAAAATTGGCGGTGCGGTGAGTGTCGGTATTAATTCCAGACCTGTGCGCCTAATGCGCTTTAAGCTCGCCACCACCACTCCGATCGCAGCATGGAAAATCGGTCAGCTGTATGTCAGTGCCATCGAAGTCAAAAACAATCAACAAAGCGCCCTTGGTTTAGATCCCAGATTGATCGTGGGTACTTGGCGCGCTGCGAGCTTTCACCACAATCGAATTGGGCCTGCAAACTCTAATTATGGTCAGACCATGTTGTATCTGGTTTCCGATAAACCGTTTAAAGAGGCCTTGGGCATTTATGCTCAGGTGAGCAATTAGATGGCCAAAATAAAATCAAACAAGTTGGTGTCACTAGGAATCGCCTTTTTAGTAACACTATTGGCCGCATTTTTCTATTTTAATAAGCTTGGTACAAATACCAATAATGGCACCGCAGCTGGAAACAAGGTTTCACAAAGCACCCAAAGTAGCTCTGATGCTAATCAACGAGGAACTTTAAGTGGTGCTGATGATACCGCGCGGGAATCATTAACCAATGTCACCTCTCAATTAACCCGAGTACAACAGGAATTGCAGGAAGCTCAAGAAAAGCTACGACAACAACAGCTGGATTCCGAATCCAATATCAATAGCGTCAAATCAGATTTGAAATCCGAAATGGAAAACATCGTTTCCAGCTTATCAGACAAACTATCTGTATTGACAGAGTCGCTAAATAAACCCGTTAGTGAATACGAAGTCAACGAACCAGAAAAGCCTCATAAAGGCCAATTACGCGGCGATGGCCGTATCTGGTTTTCGGGTAGTCAGGGAGGAACAGAACCTGAACAAATACACCAAACCCAAACCCTTGTACAAAGACTTGCCGGACGCTTTGGTAATGCTGGAGAGTTACTTGATGGTGTCACTTCTGTTGCAGGTAGTTCTGAAAGCACCAAAGCAGCGGTGCTGCCTGTTTATACTATCCCAAGCAATTCCACTCTGATGGGCTCCACCGCAATCACAGCCATTATAGGTCGTGTACCCATCGATGGCACGATACGCGATCCCATTCCCTTTAAGATCATTACAGGTTCTCAAAACCTCACCGCCAACAATTTGTATTTACCCGAAATACAAGAAGCTATTTGGTCAGGCGTGGCTCAAGGTGATGGTGCACTTAAATGCGCCACTGGAAAAATCACCAGCGTGACCTTTGTATTTTATGACGGCACTATCCTCACGCAAAATGCAGATAACCCCGATGAGGGTTTTGGCTGGATATCCAATGGGGCTGGCTATCCTTGCATTCCTGGCACCTATGTTTCAAACGCCCCTGAGGTGATGAAGAAACTATTCGTCGCAGGCTTTGCTTCTGGATCCGCCAACGCCTTCGCGCAAGCGCAAATCGATTCGGTCACTTCTGCATCAGGGTCGCTCTCGCAAACCATCACTGGTAAGACAGGTGAGTTTGCATTCGCTCAAGGCTTGTCTTCAGGGTTTCAGCATTGGGCTACCTATATTTCTGAACGCGCCAGAGATCAATTTGATGCCGTAGTCGTGCAGCCTGGCATTGATGTGGCCATTAACACCACAGAGCCCATCCTGATCGACTTCAACACCACTGGTCGCAAACTTCGACATACCGCTCATTTACAAGTCAGCAATGATCGACAAACAAACAACGGGGGCATTGATTAACCATGAAACCAGATATCAAACTCGCTTTAAGCCTAACATTAGTTGGCTTTGTCTCAATATTTTTCTTGTCAGGATGCGTAACCGCTCCAGCCACCAAGATATTTGAAAGCACCACCACGACCATTGCTGACATTCTTGATCAGGCATCATTCTCTAAAACCGATATCGCCATCTTAAGAGAACATTTTGGTCGCAGTACGGGTAATAACCTGCAAGCCTATACCCGTACCCAAGAATCAGAAATAAATAATCTGTTCCCCACCATCGATAACCCCAGACTGACTGTGTTTATCTATCCGCACATCACTGGACGTGGTGACCCCGTGCCGGCGTACAGCACTGCTTTTTACCTATTCACCCAATCTAACCTTTTTGCCCTGCCCGGCGAAGCACACCAATACGATTAATCATGAGCAGTGCTACTTCATTTTTACATAATTTAGGCGAGTCAATGGGTCTGGTTGGCTTAGGCGAACCCATCCTGCGCAAGTCGAAGCTCAGTGCGGGTTATCAGCGGCCACCCTCATTTAGCAACATGCTTCCCTGGTCTGAATGGGAAGCCCAGCATCAAGTATTTGCGATGGATGATGGCAAAAACAGTTGCGGCGTTGTACTTGAATTATTCCCCGTTGATGCAGAAGCCCGACCTTTAAACCAACTTGAGCAAATGCTAGATAAAATGGCCGCAGGGTTTGCTGCCATGCCTGCACGCCTCGAAAACCCTTGGATTATTCAGATTTATGCTAATGACGAACCCCTCTTGGGGTTGAGTTTACGATTGCGACAATATGCCGAGGAACTGGGTAATGATGACAGCCCATTTACTGAAGACTTTCAAAAACGCATGGAGCAGCATTTTGCGCAAATCAGCAACCCAAGTGGCGTCTTTGAAGATTCGGTTGCTGGCGTTAGATGGCGCGGCCGATTGCGCAGAGTGCGATTATGTATTTATCGTGATTTTGACGATTACGGCGGATGGCCTAATAGCGCGGGGCGATATCCACCACAAGAACTTAATTCAGTCGTCCACAGCTTACGCAATGGCCTTTCGTCAGCAGGGGTTGCTTCAATCAGATTAGGCCCAGCGGGCCTTTATGATTGGATGTTTGCCTGGCTCAATCCTTATCCTTCTGGGTATAAAGATGCGTTTGACTTTCTGACGCAAAACAAACTTGATGATACCTTGTTTAGGCAAGGCTATGATTTGTCTCAAGGCGTATTACAAAATACGCCACGTAACGATCACGACAAGTTCTGGCATTTCAACGATAAACCGCACTACTTTATTCCCATCATGGGATTTAGAAGAGAACCCGATATCGGTACTTTGACACTTGAAAATCAGTCTGCCAAAGCCCAATCTGCAGCCCTATTTGACAAGCTACCTGATGGTTGTAGTTTCATGACAACCATTGTCTTCACGCCCAAAGATCAGGTTCAAAGTAGCCTTGGTAACATCTCAAAAAACTCAGGCGGGGGTACGGCTGACTCTGTTCGCGCTCATAAACAAGCGGCTCAGTGTGATGCCGCGCTTTCACGTGGCAACGCCATGTATCCAACTGTCATGGGGTTTTATTTGCGCGCGCATACCAACAACGAGATGGAAGAAAACATCAGCCAAGTCTTTTCTCATTGTCAGGCACTACACATCGATATGCTACCCAACGATGCCGGCATGTTTGCTCATGATGAATATGTGCGCTACTTGCCTATGGCCTATAAGCCACAATATGACTCACGCCTATTTAGACAAAAGCTACAATTTTTAATGACCACACTGGCTTTCTCACCACTTTGGGGAAAGTCGTCGGGTACCAATCACCCAGGGCTTAATTTCTTCGACCGTTCGGGTAATCCAATTACCTACGATATCCTAAACAAGGCTGATCGTGATAAAGCTGCCCATAAAATAGTTTTAGGCCCCTCGGGTGCTGGAAAATCTTCCACCCTTAACTACATAGCGCTACAAACCATGGCGCTCCACAAGCCTCATATGTATATCATTGATATCGGTGATTCGTTTCGCCTACTCGGTGAACACTTCAAACGACAAGGCCTTAAGGTTAAATACGTTAAGCTCGATAACGGTGATGTGCCTCTGCCACCCTTTGCTAATTCTGAGCAGATGTATCGTGAAGCGGTGCTCGGTGAACCCCCTATTGATGGTGACCTCAAGATTAGACGCGACTACTTAGGCGAGATGGGAGCCGCCGCCAGATTGATCGTCACGGGCGGTGAAGAACGCGAAGATAATGAATATCGTAGAGCAGATAAAAGTATCGTTAAGTGCGCGATACTCGACGCGGCTAAAAAAGCCATGGACGAAAAGCGTAAACACGCCACCATCGATGATTTTGTGGCGGCACTGGATTCATACCTTGATGAAAAGAATCCAGCTATTCCTCACGGACTGAGTTCCCTTGTTGCGACTGAAGGCCGACAACGCCTAAATGAAATACGTGCCAGCGCATATTACTTCCTCGATGGCTTTCGGGGCGAACTGTTTAATACCGAAGGCGAAGATTGGCCTGATGCCGATGTCACCATCGTTGACTTGGGAAATATCGGTATTATTGAAGATTACAAAGATGTATTAGCACTGTCAGTCATCGGTTTATTAAACAAGATTCAGCGTGACTCTGAACAACGACGTGGCTCGGGTCGCCAGTCAGTGGTCATCATCGACGAAGGCCACCTCACCACTACCAATCCGATGTTGGCCGAATACATTACCAAAGGCACCAAGATATGGCGTAAATGGGGTTTGTGGTTATGGATCGCCACCCAAAACCTCACCGATTTTCCTGACAAATCCGCCAAAATGCTCACCATGGCCGAGTTTTGGCTTTGCTTGCATATGCCTAAATCGGAAGCTGAAGCAATCGCAAAATTAAAAAGCCTAACCAAAGAGGACTTGTCATTACTCACTCAGGCTCGTAAAGAACCCCTTAAGTACGCCGAAGGTGTTCTGCTTTCAGAAAGCGACCCGCTACTGCTCAGAATTGTACCCCCCGCGCTTGCCCTTGCACTGGGTCAGACCGAAGAACACGAAGTTGCAGAACGTCATCAGATCATGAAAGAAATGGGTTTCGAGGATGAGATTGACGCTGTTTATGAAGTTGAGAAACGCATGATCGCCAATCGGATTCAGGAATAAAGCCATGTTCCTAAAACAACAATCTTTCATCCTTGTCCTGTGCTCATTATTGACGTTTAACGCCTATGCGCTGGATATCGCGGTTTATTACACCGACGCTGACAAGCTTGTCTATTCCGCCGAAAAGCTCGATGGCCATTCAGTGCGCTACCACAACCTGAGTATCGTTAGCCAGATTGAAAACAAACTGAGCGTTAATTTACCTAACAATCAAAAATCCGCCCAACCTATTGCCAGTTCGCGCCTGTCTGATACCGACAAACGCCAAGCCCATCTAGCCTGGGCTGCCCTGATTAAAGTCAAACTGCTGGGTATTCAATACCTGCCCGCCATTGTCTTCAACGATGTCTATGTTTTTTATGGGTCAGATTTACGCTTGGCTAAATCTAAATATGATTCAGTTATCAGGGCTTCAAAATGACAATACATCCATTACTGCTAGAGCCAACGCTAGAAGACCATATCTATGAAAACCTGTCAATTAAGCAGCTTTTAAGATTGTTTAGAGAATGGCGAAACGCACCTAAGATCTCCTGTCGAGGCATTGCCAATGGATAAGTTGCTTACTAAGTACCTATTAGTGGGACTGTGTTTATTAATTAGTGTCTCTACAATAAACACTACCCGTGCTGATTTTGGTACCAATGAAGTAGCCCAGGCTTCAATCTCAACCGCTTGCTTGGATTACTGCATTGTCGGCGTTTGCTTTAAATTGCTATGTACAATTTTTGGCTGCACCGTCAAAACCTACCCGCTGATCTCTCATCGTCTACCTGACCTTGTTGTATCAGTCTACAACAACCCAGGGGAGATAAGCTGGATTGAAGCTCGCGACATTCTGGGAAGCACCGTTTTAGAAGGGGTATTCGATATCGTGGGTGGATTACTTGATATGGATCACATCAATGGGGGTTATAAACAAACCACTGGGCAGCACGGCGACGATGAAGATCATCAACTCAAAACCAATAACATGAAATACAAAGAGGTTTCAGTTATTGGCAACCCAATACTTGAAGTCTTTGATAGCTTGTCATCGGGATCACAATTTTTTTGTGATTCAGAAGTTGAACCTTTTAGACCCTATTTCCAATCTGAACTCGATGCAATTACATGGAGATTGGGCATAGCTGAACTGCTGTATTGGGAAAGCTGGACGCCAGGGGCGAGAGAAATAGGCACTGTCATTCCCCCGCAATCTTGGGGATCCGTTCATCCCAGAACGGGATGGCTGTTACAAGAATATGACACCTTAGCAGCCGCCGTGTTTGCTCAACGAGCCGTAGACGTAGTCACACGTTCTAATCAACCTCACATTTACTCAAGAGTTCCTGGCATCGAATCTTCTAATGAAAAAACCGATCAGTGGAACATGATCTCACCCATTCTGGAACCTAACTATTGCACCTCTTTTGGTCTGGATTTTAATTACTGGATGAATCGTGAACACCCAAACGAAGAAGAAGGCTACGGCTGGATTTATTGGGGATTACATGAATGTTGTACGGGCCCAAACTTACCTATCGTGGGTAAAGCCTACTTTGATCCGATTTGTTTTGAAACCGAAGCTGATATTGAAACGCCTGAAGAGGAAGAAGACGATTCTAATATTAAGCCTACCGATGAACGCGAGCAATTCGGCAAAGATGGCGAAGTATGGAAACCTGTGTCTGAAGGGGATGGCAACCTGGTAATTCTCACGCCAAGCTCCAATGCCAACGTCACCATCAGTCTTTATGATTCTGAAGGAAACTTTATAGAACAGGGTGATTATGTGGGCCGAACTAACGGAAATCGCCCTACTTACCGATTTAACCGACCTGGCAGTGACTACCCATCACCGCTCATTGTCAAAGTGGGAACCACACAATCTCAAGTCAATAACCCAGGCACAAGAACAAGAATTAATTAAAGGTATCTCTATGAGACAGTTATTAATCATCATTTTATCAATCTTTGTATTCAGTGAAACTGCTCAAGCGCAACTGGTTAATCCCAATGATTTGATCTACTACGAGATTGGCGGTGGCCGCGCTTTTAGAGGCCCACCCTCGTATACCGATACCCTTAATATCGTCGCAGCCCCTGAAATAAAACTAGGTTATTCCTGCGGTTCATTCGATATCGAAGAAAGCATCAAAGCCATGTTTAACCAGCTCGAAGAAGGCTTCGATAAAGCAGTGAATACCTTAATCTATGCTGCTCAAGGCGCGATAGCTTCGCTACCACTGTATCTACTGCGTCGCGCCGATCCCAATCTGGCTTCTATGATGGAGAACATGATGCTTAGATACGAAGAAGTATTCAGCATTGCTGTTAAAAACTGTAAACAAGCCGAGCGTGAAATATTGGCTGGTGACAATCCGTACTATGATTGGCTGGCCTACGGAACGGTGAACAAATGGAAAGAAAAATCCGCCGAAAAAGCAGAAGGCGGCGAAGTACCTATCCAGGATGCGCAAGCCGCTGTTAATAATGAACCCGGTTGTGTTATCTGGATTAACGAAGAAAAGCGCATGTGCGATGAAGTCGGCTTTGAAACCATTAAAGTCGTTGAGGAAGTTGTTAAACACGGCCATGAGCAAATTGCAGGCGGAGGATCCGCCACTGGAACGGGAGAGTTAGGTTTGGAGGATGATCGCTTAAATGCAATTTGGCCAGATCCGCAAGAAGCGGCCGATGCGATTATTCGATATATCGGCGAATACGAGTTTGCAGATATGCGCAAAACCGCACCTTCTTCAACTGCACCTGTTGGCGTACTCCCCGATATGTATACCGAGGCCAAAGAACTTAAAATCTTGATCGATAGTGCAGTCTCTAATTCTGACATCCTCACCGAAGAAGAACTTGCCGAGATGTCAATTCCTGGACTATCCATCAGTCAGCCCGTTATTGATTCCCTTAAAAACCTGCCCCCCATTGTGCGCAAGGCGGCGACTGAACGCATAGCAACCGAGTTCTCACTGCTACTAGCAATGGAGCGCATCAATCTGGCCAGACGCCTCATACTGATTGGCTCAGCCGATCCCAATGTCGCGGCCTCTCCTGCGCGCGGCGTTATTTCAGGTGAAATACTGCCCAGACTCGAAGCTGAGCTTAGACTGATTAATAGTGAGTTTGATGTCAGAGAGAAAATCTCTAAATCAACCATCATCGCCTTACTGCGTAACGATATTCAACAACAACACCGCCGTATCTCCCCCAGCGGCACTCAATCTTCAAAACCAGTGCACGGTGGAGCGGTTAAGCAGTAATGAAACGATCAGTTAAATTCCTGCTGGGTGTATTGCTAACCGCAATAGTCATGCTAATGCTCGCCTTTTTTGGATCGCAAATGCTGTCGTCTGTGGATGTTCAAAGTTTGCAAGAAACACATACTACTTTTATACAAGACAAGCATAAGTTTGTGGTGTTTCGGATTGTGCTCTACATCGCCATCATCTTCTTCACACCAAAGCTGATGAAGGAAATTTCAGTCAACCCCAGAACAATTCAAATTGTATTAGCGATTTGGTTGTTCTTTATGGAGTTCGTCGTCATTCAGCAACCTTGGCTGAGGGGGGTATAAATCATGCGCGTCTTTACATACCTTGAACTACACACCGTCTTAATCGGCTGGACCCTATATGACCTGCTTTGGGCTGCGTTCGCCTCAACAGGCATTATCCTCTTGCCTATTCTTTGGATTATCGTATCTAACTGGAAAGAAGCCGCTACCCGTAATCGAGCGGGAGAAAAAAGTGATCATACCGATGGTAAAGCCATGGCGATGGACTTATTTATCGCCAGTCTAGTGATCTTCTTTGTAGCAACACCTATTTATCCCATTCAGCCCTCAAAAATTACCTATACCGCGCCACCCTCATTCTCACAGCCTGATACAACCACCTATACAACATCAAGCGATCCAAGTACGTTTAAAACCAATCTCGGCCCTGTGTTATCTTCTGTGACGCCGTTAGTGCCTGCTTGGTGGGCAGTGGTGATGAGCGTTTCTGCTGGCGTCACCAATGCTGTGATTTCAGGTCTACCCACACCAGGGGATTTGCGTGAAGCCAAAGTCGCGCTGTCATCAAACAATGTAGAAAACCCAAAACTGGCCCATGAATACCGCTCCTTTGTCAGCAACTGCTATATCCCCGCCAAAAACAAACTGGAAGACCAATTTGTGGATGGACGAGTTGACCCGACAGGCATAAAAGCAAATGACATTGATTGGCCCGGTGGTAAATATTTAATGACCATGCCAGGCGGCTATGCGGTCTGTCCTGGAGCCAATGTTGATATCTGTGGCCATACTATTCGTCCAGTAGGTGTCAGAGGTCTGGGTAAGACTGCAACCTGTGCGGATTGGTGGAGGCTGCTTAAGGCTGATATCTACGCCGAGGATTCGGACAACGATACGATTTGGAGCAACCTTAAGGGTGCTGTGACCTTGCTGTCTACTTTCAGCACTGAAGAAGTAGTTGATGCACGAGTTAAAAGTCTCCTCAACAACATGAACACATCCACTATCACCAATGAATACAACTATGGCAATCCTGGCGGCTTAGGAGCCACTATGTGGGGCGTTATTGAAGATGTAACAGGAGCGATTGCCATTGGTAGTGAGGCCATTTCGCGATCTAGTCTGATCAATGTCATGAAGCAAGCCGTACCCATTATAATAGCCATCAGTACCATGGTACTTTATTTCATGATGCCTGCAGCGTTGATCTTTACCGCCTACCGCCTGGAAGCAGTCATTGCGCTTACTTTTGTGGTGTTCAGCCTGATCTTTACCCATGCCCTGCTCGCCGTCGCAAGCTGGCTCGATTACAACTTGATTGTTTCCCTATTCGATGATTTCAGCCTGATGAGTTGGCTGTCATCGGATTCTCATTTCTTGGGGACCGCACAAAAACGATGGCTGATTAATATCATTACAGGTGCGCTTTATGCAGGGATGCCGCTTATTTGGCTATACGTAATGGCAATCGCAGGTGTTGGTGCTGGAAGAGCAACTGGAACAATGGTAGGAGCAAGTATGGGCAGTGCAGGCAAACTAGGAGCGGATACTTCTGGAAAGTCGATGCAAAGAGGTGCCAGTGGCATTGCTAAGAAGGCTGGATCAGCAGTAGCGAGTAAATTTAAGCGATGAAATATAAGAAATTAGTCATCGTAAAAAATAAAGTCGATGCGAGTTGCTTCATTGAAAAAATAGCCATCCCCATTGTGGCTATAATCATAATCATCATCAAAAGGATCATAAACAAAAGGGTTTCGTCCTTCAGATGCTCCATCCTCCTCATCATCATCATCAGCAAAAATGAAGCAAGCCGCCATGCTGCCGATTACATCCACAGCAGATTCAACAAAATCAAGAAATGGGTTTGTGCCTTTCATGAATCCATCATACCACAACAAGCTGAACCGTTGCAAAAGCGGATAAGCTATTAATCATATTATTCAATCACTTTTTGAGATCAAAACTATGAAAACCCTATCACTAAGCGTTCTAACCACCTTATTTGCGTTCTCAAATGCAGTTAACGCACTTGATATATTAGATTACCAACAAAATTCTCCCGGCAATATTGCAGGTGTTATTTCTATTGGTGGTATTCAAGACAAGCAAGGAGACCTAAAAGTCACTGTTGCGGGTGAAACTGAAAAATTCAACTTTGATTATTATTTTGATCACGAATTAGATTTACTACAAATTAAACTCAACAGTCATGAGCTTAATAGCAATGCAAACTTCTCCATTTCTGTCGCTGATGATGTATCGCACGAAGAAAAAACCTACTTGGCAAAGGCCAGATCAGCAGAACCGATCGAAGTAGTTGAAAATCATTCTGCGGTTAATCAACCATCCTTAATCGAACAACCGTCGTTAGTCGAATTACCCTTTCATAAGGTAAAGAAAGGCGAAAGCATCACTCGTATCGCGGTTGATTACCGCAAGCTGGGCGGTAGTTTTCATCAGCGCGTGTCAGCGTTTATTCTTTTGAATAAGAGTGCGTTTGAGAATAACGACATCAGTTTCCTGATTGAAAAATCGAAAGTCGTCTTACCTTCAACCAATCAGATTTTAGCCCTGGACGAAATACAAGCACGTCGATATTTTCATAAGCGGCTGAGAAATAAGCAAGTGGCAGATCTAAAGCTACCCGCTTTTGATAAAAGCTCAAATGCTTATGCAGATTCATCTGGGCACCCAGGTATTTTTGCCGTAATCAACCAACGGTTGTCTTTGCTTGAGAACTTTCAAAGTATGCAGCTCACCATCAATGAAGAATTTAGTTTGAGGCAACGTATTTATGAAGAACAGATCGCTACCAGCGAGAAAAGAACTAAAAAGCTTTCTGAATTATTAGATAAGTCACAACAGCTACTGACTGAAGCTAGACAGTTACACCAAACTTCTAACTTGCTCACCAGCACCAGTCAATAGTTCACTTCTGTTGATGGAAAGCCCTTTAATAAAGAGAACCGCGCTATGTTAATTCGCAATTTATTTTACCTTTCAGTCCTGCTTATGGGTTTGATATCTACTCCTGCAGCATCTCTAAGTTTTGGGATTTATACACAATTTAAACCATTAGATATCGCAGGCCAGGTACCGATTCATTTTAATAATACAAATCGCAGCAAGAACTTAAAAATATCGGTAGCCGGCGAGTATTCACGCTATTCCTTCAGCGTTAAGCCTTCTGATGCAACTAAGCAGGGTATGACCGTTGTTCTACATCCCAATGTGGTTAAACAAGGGGCCAGCTTTTTGATGACGGTTCAGCTAGGAAGCAAAATAATCACAAGTCGCTTTAAGGCTGATCTGCCTATACCTATAAAGCACAGATCCTCAACTTTAGTTATCAGAGCCGTTCCTAAACTCATAACAACGCCCGAGCAGGTGACAAATAGTGCACCTACAAATCAAGGCCACATAAAACAACAACCGACTCAATCTCATATAACTTGGAAGCCAAAGGTTTCAACGGTCACTGTTAATGATGTATTCGACCTACTAGGACAAAACGATGAATAGCCAAACTAGAAATAATTTCTTGGACAAACCCTCGTTATCAATTTTGATGAAAAACTTGCAGCCACGCAACCGTGCCAAAGTCAGAACGGGGATTTTTAGAAAACTGCCCATTACAAGTTACTTTGACGCAGCTCTAGCAATGACAGCCACTGAAGCACAGGAACCCCCAACGCCTGAAGTTATTATCGAGCCACAAGTGTTAATTGCTGCGAGTGAAGATGAGCCAAAAGAAGCACCTGACACTGACTCTGAAGAAACGTCGGTAGATACAGGCGTAAGCGAGGTTCCTGAATCGGATATTACAAGTCTTACAAATGATGAAAGTAGTTCTGCGGAAGAACCTGCTGACATCACACTCGAAGCCAGCGAAACTGCTATTTCCGAAAACAATTTACAGGAATCAGAGCTGGCTGAACAAACTGATCTTCTCGAAGAAGCAATCATTGAAGATAGTGTTGAGCCTATCGATGTAAACAGTAATAATCAGAATATTCAAGTCGATACTTCTTCAGGTGATGAAGACGCTCAAGACGATGCTGAAATTGAGCAACCCCCTGAGATAAGCGATCTCCCACTTAGCTACATTCCCCCTGCAGGTGGAAACAACACCTTAGTCATAATCAACACGAATGTTGATAATTATACCCAGCTGGTAGATGGTTCAACAGGCCACGTTCTTTTAATAGATAACACAACATCATTAAATGATATCAACGATAAGTTGCATACCATT
Organism: Candidatus Poriferihabitaceae bacterium; assembly: GCA_965237485.1. Classification (GTDB taxonomy): domain Bacteria; phylum Pseudomonadota; class Gammaproteobacteria; order Arenicellales; family Poriferihabitantaceae; genus JAAELZ01. Next base: position 1,142,305 of record CBDEFQ010000009.1, read on the forward strand.
GATGCTGAGTTTGACCATATTGAAATATGGGCTCATTCCAATGGTGATGGAGTCACCATCGGTGAAACTGTGCTCGACAGCACTCAAGCGGTCGCTGAATTTGATAATGAATTAGAAACCTTGGCCAGTTTTGTTTCGCCTGAAGGATCCATCAACCTGTTTGGCTGCGGGTCAGCACAAACATCTACCGATGTGGCCATATTAGAAAGCATTTCAAATTCCACTGATTTGGTTATCCGAGGTTCTGTCAACGCTACAGGAAAAAACACCGATTACGTGTTGGAGTATTCGACTGATGGGAATAGCGATGGTTATCGTTCTACGGGTATCGATTCTGATTCATTAGCCGCAGCCAATATTGTCTTAGCCGTTCCTGATGTCACTAGTGATCCGAGTAATGTCTCTGTTCTGAACACTTGGAGCTATCAGCATTCAGACGGTAATACACATTTTTATAAGTTGGTAAAAGCAGATGGCTATGTTTATACCTCGACTAATAATACGCTTGATTACTCAACCGCACAAAGCCTGGCAGGACAACATTTGTTACATGGCCATCAAGGTCATTTATTGACCTTAACTGAGCAAGGAGAACAAAATGCCATGCTTGCGAATTTACCCACCACAGGGTGGGGTAATGCATGGATGGCAGGAACCGATAGCGCTAACGAAGGAATATGGGTTTGGGATGCAGGTCCCGAAGCTGGAACCCAGTTCTGGGATGATAATAGTAGTACCGGCCCGTTAGACTTCTGGTCTCCTGATTTTGATCAGCCCGATAATTATTTTAATGAGGATTACACTGAAATTTATGGCCCTGGTATCTCTAATTCTCCTACTCCTGGCAACGCAATAGCAGAGTTAGGTTTAATCAATGACTGGAAACCAGCCGGCTATAACCTACATTCTGTAATCTATGCTGGCACAGATTCTTATATTGTTGAGTTTTCAAATGAAAAGCCTGTAGCTAATAATAATTCAGGCACAACGGGTTATGAAACAGCCGTTACGATAAATATTTTAGGCAATGATACGGATGCAGATAATGATGCTTTGAACTTCGTAGGTACCTCTACCACTTCAGCCAATGGTGGCAGTGTCATACTGAATGCTAACGGCACCGCCACCTACACGCCGCCCAGTGGATATAGTGGAACTGATACCTATAGTTACACAATCAATGACACCTTCGGTAGTACTGATAGTGCGACAGTGACGATTACTGTTCAGGCTGCTCCTGTTATTATAGTCGAACCTCCAGATTGTGCAGAGTACACAGAAAATGCTTCTTCTCAGGCAGTCGCTCCAGATATCTCATTTTCTGATCTTGATAGCCCTGATTTTCAAAGTCTTGAACTTAGTTTTCAGGGTTCTGGATGGGAATCAACCGATGCCATCACCTACGGGCCCGTTCCTTCAGGACTCACTGTAACACCCACCCTAAGTGCTGGGGTACCCATTAGTTTATCTATCTCAGGAACCGCTTCAGATGCAGACTATACAGCGTTTGCCCAAAGTATTAATTACCACAGCAGCTCTGAAAACCCTAGTGAAGAAAACAGAACTATTGAATGGACTCTAGTTGATACTGAGGGTAATGATACATCAGCTACTAGCAGCGTATGTGTCGATGCGGTAGCCGATGTCACGGTCGTGGTGCCTGATCCTGATGTCCCTGACGACCTGAACCCAAATACACCAGGCTTCGATGCGGGCTGTATTACCGACTCTTATACGGAAAATGACGGAGCCACCGTCATGGCACCGAGTTTCACACTGTCTGATCTCGACAGCCCTGACCTGACCTCGATGACCTGGGATTTATCGGGTGCAGGTTGGGAATCAACCGATACCATCACTTACGGGCCCGTACCTTCAGGACTGACAGTCAATATCACCACCGCGCCTGACGGTACGCCCACCGCCATCATTATGAGCGGTGAGATCGCCATCGAGGATTACCAAACCTTCGGCCAATCGATCACCTATCTCAGTACCAGTGAGAATCCCAGTGAAGGCGAACGTTTGGTTAGCGTGACGGTATTGGACGATACGGCTGATGAGGCTTCTGCAAATGGAACTGAAGGCAACCCAGAGGTTGGCCCTGTATCTTCAGAGATCGCCACCTTTAACCTATGTGTCGATGCGGTAGCCGATGTCACGGTCGTGGTGCCTGATCCTGATGTCCCTGACGACCTGAACCCAAATACACCAGGCTTCGATGCGGGCTGTATTACCGACTCTTATACGGAAAATGACGGAGCCACCGTCATGGCACCGAGTTTCACACTGTCTGATCTCGACAGCCCTGACCTGACCTCGATGACCTGGGATTTATCGGGTGCAGGTTGGGAATCAACCGATACCATCACTTACGGGCCCGTACCTTCAGGACTGACAGTCAATATCACCACCGCGCCTGACGGTACGCCCACCGCCATCATTATGAGCGGTGAGATCGCCATCGAGGATTACCAAACCTTCGGCCAATCGATCACCTATCTCAGTACCAGTGAGAATCCCAGTGAAGGCGAACGTTTGGTTAGCGTGACGGTATTGGACGATACGGCTGATGAGGCTTCTGCAAATGGAACTGAAGGCAACCCAGAGGTTGGCCCTGTATCTTCAGAGATCGCCACCTTTAACCTATGTGTCGATGCGGTAGCCGATGTCACGGTCGTGGTGCCTGATCCTGATGTCCCTGACGACCTGAACCCAAATACACCAGGCTTCGATGCGGGCTGTATTACCGACTCTTATACGGAAAATGACGGAGCCACCGTCATGGCACCGAGTTTCACACTGTCTGATCTCGACAGCCCTGACCTGACCTCGATGACCTGGGATTTATCGGGTGCAGGTTGGGAATCAACCGATACCATCACTTACGGGCCCGTACCTTCAGGACTGACAGTCAATATCACCACCGCGCCTGACGGTACGCCCACCGCCATCATTATGAGCGGTGAGATCGCCATCGAGGATTACCAAACCTTCGGCCAATCGATCACCTATCTCAGTACCAGTGAGAATCCCAGTGAAGGCGAACGTTTGGTTAGCGTGACGGTATTGGACGATACGGCTGATGAGGCTTCTGCAAATGGAACTGAAGGCAACCCAGAGGTTGGCCCTGTATCTTCAGAGATCGCCACCTTTAACCTATGTGTCGATGCGGTAGCCGATGTCACGGTCGTGGTGCCTGATCCTGATGTCCCTGACGACCTGAACCCAAATACACCAGGCTTCGATGCGGGCTGTATTACCGACTCTTATACGGAAAATGACGGAGCCACCGTCATGGCACCGAGTTTCACACTGTCTGATCTCGACAGCCCTGACCTGACCTCGATGACCTGGGATTTATCGGGTGCAGGTTGGGAATCAACCGATACCATCACTTACGGGCCCGTACCTTCAGGACTGACAGTCAATATCACCACCGCGCCTGACGGTACGCCCACCGCCATCATTATGAGCGGTGAGATCGCCATCGAGGATTACCAAACCTTCGGCCAATCGATCACCTATCTCAGTACCAGTGAGAATCCCAGTGAAGGCGAACGTTTGGTTAGCGTGACGGTATTGGACGATACGGCTGATGAGGCTTCTGCAAATGGAACTGAAGGCAACCCAGAGGTTGGCCCTGTATCTTCAGAGATCGCCACCTTTAACCTATGTGTCGATGCGGTAGCCGATGTCACGGTCGTGGTGCCTGATCCTGATGTCCCTGACGACCTGAACCCAAATACACCAGGCTTCGATGCGGGCTGTATTACCGACTCTTATACGGAAAATGACGGAGCCACCGTCATGGCACCGAGTTTCACACTGTCTGATCTCGACAGCCCTGACCTGACCTCGATGACCTGGGATTTATCGGGTGCAGGTTGGGAATCAACCGATACCATCACTTACGGGCCCGTACCTTCAGGACTGACAGTCAATATCACCACCGCGCCTGACGGTACGCCCACCGCCATCATTATGAGCGGTGAGATCGCCATCGAGGATTACCAAACCTTCGGCCAATCGATCACCTATCTCAGTACCAGTGAGAATCCCAGTGAAGGCGAACGTTTGGTTAGCGTGACGGTATTGGACGATACGGCTGATGAGGCTTCTGCAAATGGAACTGAAGGCAACCCAGAGGTTGGCCCTGTATCTTCAGAGATCGCCACCTTTAACCTTTGTGTTAACGAAGTTCCTGATGCACCTGTCATTGTCACTGACCCAAATTCACCTAGTGCTGAAGGCAATTGTGTTGAAATTGCACCCGGACAAAGCTGGACGCCGTTGTTACCGGGCATCACGCTCACAGATGATGATTCAAAAGATTTTACTCGGCTCGATTTACATATCGATATCGGTGTGGGCGATAAGATTAAATTTGATGAAAACGTATTCACTAATGAAAATGTCAATGTAATTGCAGTTATAGATAGCCGTGGCGATTTGAATATTTATATAACGGGAGAAGCGCCTATCGTTGAATATCAGGATTTTATCGATAGCCTTGATATCAGAAATAACGGACAGGATGGTTCATCTTCGCATCAAGCACCCTGGAATTTACAAGTTTGGGATGATACCCCAATCAATCCCAATGACCCAGGTGGTGACAGCAATGGGCCATTGGTTTCTGATCCAGCGACGGGAAAGGTATGTGTAAAGGTTCCACCAAAGCCTGAACAACCTCCCGTAATAGAGATTTCTACCCAAAATGTAGTTGAAAGCAGACATATTGCAACGAACTCAATCCATATTGAACACCCAGCAGACGATAGGGAATTACCTGATTACGCAACCAATCAACACATTTCTCTTGAAGTAAGGGGTCTGGATACACAGCTTGCTTTGCAATCCGACTCAACTGAACGAGTGATATCAAGCGATTCAAATGTAATCAATATTTTAGAGCACATACAAAGCCAGCACGAAGCTGATAGCAATGTTGTTGATCTTGAACAATGGCTATCTAACGAAGGTGAAGCTAACGCATTGCAGGCTGTATTGGCAGCGACTATATGAAAAATCTAATCTTAATACCTCTCACCGCCGTTTTAATTTCCCTTGTTGGTTGTGCCTCTTCTGACAAGCAGTCATTTGGGTCTAAAGACGTGATAGCTGAAGATACCCTAAATGCGCAAATATCTAGTCTACTTGATCCTCTGTATGACTTTGTCATAGAAAACCCGTTAACGCAGGGTGATGCAGCAGCCCTAATGTTTAGGCGAAATGGAGACATATTGCTTAAAGAACGCGAACTACTCCGATCGATCGGAGAGCTTAATGCGCAAAGCTTATCTTTTTTGCCACAGCTTACCCTTTCTGCTCAGAATACTGTTCGTAACAAACTCGCCCTATCAACCAGTGAACGATATAACGCGGATGGTGAGGCAACCGATCTCGGTGAGGTAGATACCACACCGAGTTATTCGTCGGAAAAGGAAAGCAAAACCACCAATGCCTTATTGAGCTTTGATTTATTAAATCTGTACAAGAATCACCTTGTTTCACGCCAGCGTGGAAATGATATGTATATTGCACAATTACAAAAGGAATTAGCATCGGGTAATGCCTGGCTTGATCTAACCGCTGCCTGGTACTTATCAGGGCTCTCTCAATCGCTGGAAGCTGATATGAGCATGTCATTATCTGATATGCGTAACACGGTAGACAATGGTTGCCTGGACATCAGCTTATCAGCCATAGGCACCGATGAATTACTCGCTGATTGTGATGAGTCTTTAGCTTTAATCGGTCAGTTTGAAACCTCTATCAACTATCTCAAGCAAGGCAATACCAAATTGGCCACCCTGCTTTCGATTGATCCTAAACGACAGATACCGATCAAGGTCATGGAATTCACTGATCCAGGCAGCTTTAAAGCGAGTGCGTCAGAACTGGCCGATATCGCTCTTAGGCAAAGACCAGAGCTATATATAGAAGGTTACAACTATCGAAATGCGGCTCTCGACAAAAAGCGCGCCTGGTCTGGGCTATTTCCTAGTATTGAAGTGGGCTTAGAGCTTAAAACAGATAACAACAAATTCGTTATTAACCAGGACTGGGACGAAAAATACTACAAGGTAACTTGGAATATTTTAGGCTCGGCTTTAAGCGCCAGCACACATGCCAAGGTTGCTAAATACAATCAAGATACCATTGCACAAAAGCTAACCAACCTTGCCGTTGTGACGGTAAGCCAGATTTTTAGTGAGTATGATAATTATCATGCTCAGCGAAACACCTGGCTAAATAGTCACGCCAGATTAGTTAATTCACAGCGACAGTTAGATCGAGCGATAAAGCGGTTTGAAATGGGTGATATCAGCCCTTTACTTTATAAAGTTCAATCCATGAAGCATCTGTCCAAGAAATTAAAGTCCAGTGCTGACTATGCCAGAATGAAAACCGCCCAGGCTCAGTTGTATCTGGCAATGGGCGTCCTCGTCACTCCCTTATTCTCACCCAATGACAGCGTACAAGTCATTGCGGGGCGCTTTGATGATCTCATTGCAAAGCTGGGGTTACTGTAATGAATTTAAGAGTCGCCGTTTTAATATTTCTGGCCATAACCAGAACAACCTTTGCTGATGAGTCGACATTACCCATTATTGCCAGCGTCAAATCAAATACTGATCTTGAATTTATGGCTCCTTTATCAGGAGAAATCAAAAAACTTAATATCAGTATCGGCTCAAAAGTCAATAAAGGTGATGTTATTGCAACCGTAGACTGTACCAATGAAAAACTAGGGCGTGGAAAGGCTAAAGCTTTGGTTGCAAAAGCAGATGCGGCCCTTCAAAAGTCTCAGGACCAGCATATGTCTGGATTGATCTCTACTACAGAATTAAATGTATCAAAAGCAGATGCCGCTGTTGCCCGTGCTGGCCTGATTCAGGTCAATCAGTCGATAGGCCGCTGCAAAATCAAATCCCCTGTTCATGGCATTGTTGTGGACTTGCTTGCCAAAAAGGGCTCATGGATTCAACAAGGCAGTCCTATTGCGCATATTATTGATAATAAAAGCCTTTACATTTTAGCCATGGTCAGTGAAGTACGTTGGCCAGAACTCAATATTGGTGACACCATCATGCTTGAAGGCAAGTTCATCGATGTGGGCGTTGTTAAAGCGGTTATCACTCATAAATCCCCTTTTATTAATCAACAAAGAAGGTTCCGTATTAATGCTGATTTACCTAAACAAAACCCATCTGATGAAAATCTGATTGTAGGGATGAAGCTCAGAGAAAAGAGCTAACCATGAACAAGGCGATGGATGACATTCACGCTGAAGCTAAGGCGGTATTGAGTGCCAAGCTGGTAGAGCGAATGCGTCTGTTTGCAACATCATCAAAGCCGCCGCATTCGGGTGAACATTTTCTAGCGGTAGCACAGCTTTTTTGCAAATCAAACACCCATGGGTCGGCTCTGGGTATCATTCGCCATAAAAAGCGAGTGATCGCAAAAACCGTGAACTTTCCTGACGATAGTCGCCTTCTAAAGTTCTTCAGATACGTTGAGGACGAAACATCGCATGACTATGATCAAGGGGCTTTCAACATTGTAAGCCTGTCTGACAAATCAGAGCTGGTCATGCTGGGTGAGCCTGATGCCAGTTTTACCCCTATTGTTCAGCAGCTCTCTGAAAACCTGATATTTAAGCGTAAGCGGTACGCCTTTTACTTCTTTTTAGTGGCTATGCTTGTTCTAGGCGTAATTATGTTCTACCCGTTTAAAGAACGTGTTACCACAAACGGAACCGTGCTTGGTGCACCTGCTCATAGTGTTTCTTCAGGCATCGAGGGGCACATAGAAGAAATAACCCATCAATATGGATATGTTACTAGGGGTAGCACCATTGCGATCATTAGAAATGACATCGCGCTTCGGGTAGATCAAGCTGAGCTAGAACTGCGAGAACTCATAATCAATTATGAAAACGCTGCCTTAAGTAACCTTGAAGATGCCGAACTGATTGAGAGCAATATTCGTTCTAAGCGCAAACAAATTGAGCTATTGAGAAACCAGGCTCAACATAATCAAATTACCGCCAGTTCGGATGGCTATATCCAGTGGCAAGATAACATTATCGGAAGGCTGATCAAACGAGGCGAAGATATCGCCATCATTCAGCCAAGCAACCAAAATGTTATCAGTGCGACGATTCCAGTAAAAGACTGGATCTCCATTAATAAAGAATCAACCGTGACGTTCATTCAGGACGGCAGTTTTAATAAATATTTACTCGAACTCGATCATGGACGGCCACATCTCATTTCAAGCATAGATGGGGTTCCAAGTTATCAGCTAAAAACCTATTTAGATCAGGATTTACCGACTGGAACCACCGGCATTTTAACCATCAAAGGAAACTATACAACCTTATGGAATTGGCTGTTTGGGAACACCCTTCGCTGGTGGGCCTCAAATGTCTCCCTGCCCTCACTTAAAGCCCAATGATACGTCTTAGAGAAGGTGTTGAACTGTGTATTGGCTCTGAAATAGATGGCAGTAAATGGTATCTGGTTGATTTAATCACGCAATCAGAGTTCTCAATTAATAATTCTGCTGCTGCCTACTTAAAAGGTAAAAAGTATGATGGGTTTTCCAGCGATCAAGAAAAAGAACTCGATCACTTTTTATCCGTAAATAAACTTCGTTATGGTGATGAACCATTAAATGGATGTAAATCAGGATTCAGCTTAAACGCGCTGCTTTTTTATAAGAGAATACTAATAAAGCCCGATAACTTACTCTCCAGGCATCTCAACGTATTGGGACTGGCTTTTTCAAAAACAGCCTACGTAACCTGGATAATATTATTGCTGGCGGCCTTTATCACTGTGATGGGTCAAAATGAAGGTTTCCTGAGCTACACCAATAGTTACAGTGGTTCCACAGGGCAAATAATACTCGCCATTGTCCTTATAAAGGTCTGGCATGAACTTGGTCATGCAATAGCGGCAAAACTGGCAGGTGCCACAGTTAAAGGCATAGGCATCCTTTTAATCTTTGGTATGCCATTAGCGATGACTGATGTCGCGTTCCTGTCTTCAAAATCACGATTCGATAGAATGCGTGTTGCAATTGCAGGAATCTATTTTGAAAGCTGGATATCACTGATTTGTATCTTGATCTGGGCAGGGCTATCTGATAGCGAACTCAGAAATACAGTCCATTTTATCGCTGTAGTTTCGTTTACGCTTACGCTAACTATTAACCTCATTCCGCTACTTAAATTTGACGGTTATCAGTTACTTTGTGCCGCTTTTAATTGGCATACACTTTACGAAGACGCAACCGACCAGCTGCGATCATTTCTGTATTTACTCATCAATAAAAAGCAACCCTCAGTACATGCTTTATCCAGTCCCGCCAAACGGTTTGCATTAAGTTGTTTTGGCTTCTCAATCCTGATCTGGCGGATATTTTTGCCATTTGGGATCATGAAAGGCATCAATATCTGGTTCCCAGGCAACCATCTAATGCAAGCAATCTCGATATTACCCGTCTTTTCCTTATTGATTATGCCAGCACTAAATGAAGCAAAAATGATTTACAAAGCAGAGCCGCATTCACCATCCAAGCTAATACAAATAGGCTGGTTAAGTTTTTTTCTTTGCTGTGTTTTTTATCTCACAGTGCCCTTAAACCACCTTAGATATGCTTTAGGAGCCATCACTAACGATCACATCATCGTTAAAAGCCCCTACGATGGATCGCTTGCCAAAATTAAAGCCAGCGGCTTAGTGCAACAAAATGAAATGGTCGCTTCTATCGTTAGTGAAGAAATTGATACTCAAGCCAGCAATGTGTTATCCAATAGAGTGCTGATTGAATCAACCGGCGCTCAATACGATGCTGAAATTCAACATAACAAATGGTCACTTAATGAAAGCAGTCTGCAGATTCTAATTCATCAGCAAACAGGCGGTGAACTCACATCCAGTAGCGGTGGATACTGGAATGCGGCGGATCCGCGTGACATCGTATCCAAAGGGACGGTTTTAGGGTCAGTAGATCTTCAACAACATTCGCAAATTTCAATCTTTGTCCCATCCCATGCTCAAGCCCCTGCACACAGGCAGTTTTCAATATTAAAAAGTAATGGTGGTATTGAAACCATTACCGCACACAAAATTGATGGCCACGTGCACCGTGATCTACTTAAGGATTGGATCCCGCTGTCCGATAACAGCGTTATTGAGTATCGAAAAACCATCGCCTACACACCCACCGAAATGGTGATAGAGGCTTCATATAAACAGAAATACTCAATCCTGGCGGCCTGGTTCGGAAAATACAAAGCATCTGTATTTGGCTAGGTTAAATGGAATCCAACAGCATATATCTCTCACTAGCAGGAATCGGATTCTTTCTGATATTCCTTGGGCAATTACGCAATGCTGTCTCGAAAATAGACCCTAAATTTAGCCGAAGATATCTAAACCACCTGTCATCCAGCAAGTTCAAAGCCATTGTCTTGGGTATCATCGCTGGATTCATCACAACCAATGCAAAAGCCCTGGCCGTCACTGCAGGTGAATTGGCTCAGTCTGGGAAACTTAAAGCGCAGTATATGTACTGTATCGTTGCAGGCGGCGGTATTGGATCATCGATGTTAGTGTTTTACTCCACAATATCCATTGATGACGGTTTAAATATATTAATTTTCATATTTGGACTGGTTTCTTTAAATAACTCAGCTATTAAGAAGTACGCTACTGTATTCGAGGTTTCAGTATCAATCCTCTGCGTTCTGCTGTCACTTAGCCTTATTAAGGCAGGCATTGCCCCAATCGGTGAAAAAACATGGTTTAGCGCGCTTACAACCCTCTTAAATCATGCTCAATGGGTCCCGGTCTTAATTGGATTTGTATTAGCTGCAATCACACAAACAGGCGTGGCGGTAGTGTTGGTATTTTTATCGTTTTTTTCCAGCGGCCATATTGGTGAAGAACAAATAATCCTTATAGCCTATGGTACGGGTGCTGGAATTGGTGTCACAACCATTTTCTATGCTTTTACCGCAGAGGGCTTGCCCAGGAAGATCACCCTGTTCTCAGGAATAAATGAACTCTATCCCATTTTCATTCTCTGGCCGTGGTTGTACCTTGAAGTCCACGGTGTTTCTGGTGTCATGGCATTGTTATCAGGGATTGAAAATCCAACGACAAAAGTAGCCTGCATTTACATGCTATATATTTGTATTCCATTAATAACAATGAATACATTCTGCCTAAATCTGATAGATCGATTTCTTTCCATGTTCTCACCAAATACCAATGAAGATCAGCTGTTTAACAAGCTGTCCGAGACAACAGCAAACTCGATGAATCCCATTGAGCTTGCTGTAGAGGAATTAAATACAGTCAATGGCCTTTTACATCAACAGTTTTATACCAGAGAAACTAGAAAAATTGTTAAATATGATAATAGAATGCATATTTTCAATTTGGTAAAAAATAATTTGAAGGCGATTGACAACTTCCTTTTGATTCATGAAATTGATGCTGAGGAACGGTTTGCAGGTGAGGATGAAATGCTCCATTTAGCCGATATAAAGCATGTAGTGGAGTCATACTTCGATATTAATGTATCGATAGCAGCATTACCTGCCTACGAAAGCAATATGTACACACCCAAAATCATTCGATGCTTATTTGCCTTGGTGAGTTATTCGTCTAGTAATAAATTTTATGGCATAAAACGTCAAATAGAACTAACCATCGAGAAGACATTATTGGATATTAAGAATGGTACATTATCTGATTCACAAGCCACCTCAGTGACTAACCAAATTGCTCTTTTAGAAAAGGTCTACAACCGTTACAAAATAGTCAATCGGTTTAATCTTAAACCTGGCCCTTCAAACCCACAAGCTGTAGAAGAAAAGTCGAACGTGCTTAAATTGGAAATTTCTGGCAGTTAAATTAACTTAAAAATCTAATCTGGACTCAATAGGGATGCCTTTTGATCTTTATCTGCCATTGATTAGAAAAACTAATTTAAAACCTCTCAATATACACACTCCCGCGATCACCAAGCTAATGCATGAAAGCACTGCACCGAAGCTGCCTAAGAATCTAATAATGTAAAAAACTAACTAGCCTTTCGGTTCGTGGTCTTTAACGTCTTTCCAACCCCAATAAGCCAAGTATCCAAAAACAGCAACACAACACGCAACGGTTACAAAAACGATAATATGGTTAAACATTTTCTATTTCCTCTAGTAATTGATTCATGCGTCTAAAACGTGACAACCCAAATAAGCCACTCGAACAAACAACCAACATCCCACCGAAAAGTATATACCAAACCTTATCAGTGTTATTAACTAGCCAACCAGACAGCCCCAACACCACGGCAATCGCCGCGAAAAATAGTTGCTTTTGAATGGCCAATTCCTCTTTTAATCTATCTAGTTTCGGCATTTTCTATCTCGTAATTAATAATGAAGGTTTGTAAAAACACATATCCAAACTTATGACCGTATAGGCCAAGGAAGCAATCAGGCTATAAATCCACGGCTTTAATTTGCGGTTCTTACTTATGATTATACTCACAATACCATCAATCAATTATTTACGGGTAGCTTTACGATGTGCACTTAAAACTTTCTTCGCGCTGTCTCTTAGTTCGCCTTTAGGTGTGAAATAACGGTACAGCGTAGGGGCTGAAACCCCTAGTTCTTTACATAGCACTGGTATGGACGTGTCACGATTTGCCATTGCAGCTTGAGCCAAGCGTATTTTGGCTGGCGTGAATACAGGCTTACGACCACCAAACCTGCCACGGGCGCGAGCTGCTTGTAATCCAGCTTGCACACGTTCTGAAATAAGATCACGCTCATACTCTGCCAAAGAAGCAAATATACCAAAAACCATTTTACCCGCTTCGGCGGGTTTTTTTATGGCTGGAACTGCAAGATATATCAGATAAACGTTGACCAAACGTTAATAAATGGCTTATATAGTAATCTGCTTACTACAAAAATCTAGAATAAACAATCATTTAAATGGCAAATCTTACAGGCATTAAAGGAAGGGAATATCAATGGAATGGCCCTACCCGAAAGGGCCTGCGCGTCACTAAAACCGTGACGCGCAAAATGGAGCGGATTACAGGTGTAATCCTTAAAATGGCTAAGTGATGACACAACTAGATGAACAGTATTACCTAGTTTTCACATTCTAAGCATGAATATAGCCAACGTTATTGGTCTACAAGCTCCCGAAGGATATAGAAAGATTAAGGATGCAGATGAGTTGCTTAAAGGGCATAAAACTCTTGTTACAGAAATCTTTAAACTGGTTGGTATACAGGTTGAGTTATTCGATAAGTATTACTCTCCCGCCATCAAATCTGTAGCAGAATTCGTCCAAGAAGTGCCTGCTTCAGAAAGCCATCATCATTCGTATTCAGGTGGTTTGTTGGAGCATATCTTACAAACCATCATATATGCTTTAAGGGCCAGGAAGTCATATATTCTCCCTGCTGGCGCTGGCCCAGAAGACACTACTAGGCTTGCTGATTTATATACCTACTGCGTATTCGTCGGCGCGATCATGCACGATATCGCTAAACCAGTAACAGACTTGGAAACCACCTTATACACGCGCAAACTCACATCGATTGGCAAACTATCGCCTATTGGCAAGTGGAATCCATTTGCAGGAAATATGGCTGATAAGCCTGCCGCTAAAGATGTAACTATTGCAAAGTTTTACTCCGTCAAATATAGAACTGATAGAAAATACAGATATCATGAACAAGCATCATTGATGATGTCCAAGCAAATCATCCCTGCCCTTGGCTTAAATTGGTTGCTTTCTGAACCTGGTGTATTTCAGGAGTTTTTAATTACTTCAGCAAACCTCGATGAACATTCTACTGTTAAAGAAATAGTGAAGAAAGGTGACACAACTTCGGTTTCTTTATCGTTAGGTTCTCAATCTGTACCAAGTTTTAGTAATACAAAGCCACTGCATCAGAAGATCGTTACTTCGATACGTAAGCTAAAAGATGATGGGACAATAACATTTAATCGAAAAGGATCAAATGCTTGGTTTAAGGATGGCGTTTGTTGGGTAATGGGTAAAACACTGGCTGATTTAGTACGAGAGCAACTACGAGACGAAGGTCATAATGGAATTCCGAGTGACAATTTTAGGCTATTCGATATCATGGTTGAACATGGGCTGGTGACAGCCAATAGTGAGGGTAAAGCTATTTGGAAAGCCGAAGTGATAATTCAAAATTGGACTCCAGCGCCCTTTTCTTTATTGTGTTTACCAGCATCTACGATTTTTGTATCTAAAGAATCTTGGCCAGAGGATTTAGATGGCCAAGTGTTACCACTAATTGATGGGGCAATCGATGCTCAAGCTAAAACTCCTGAACCACAACTTGGGGCATCGAAACCAATCAAAAGTGAGACAAGTAATTCTACTAAGCCTGCTCCAATTTCAAATCTCCGATCACTGTTTCTCGATGATACGGATGGCGATGGTAGCGGCTCTATTGCTCCTGTTTCTGAGATAGCTGAATCAAATACTAAACCCGATACCGAAGTTGCTACCCAAGACGACTTACCACCTACTGAAAAGGCTTCTTTTAAGACCTGGCTTGAATCGGGCTTAGTTAACGGTTCCTTGTCTCATAACACTGCTAAGTCGCAAGTACATGTGCTTGAAGAAGGTTTGTTTCTGGTTAGCCCTGCTATTTTTAAGGCATATGGAGAAGACGCATGTACTGATTGGGAAAAAGCACAACGTGTTTTTCAGAACATGAAACTACACCGTAAAAACCAGCAAGAAGAAAACTGGTTTGAAATCAAGATTAAAGGGAAAAAAGGAGTATCGAAGGTAAAAGGTTGGATCCTGCCATTGGTTAATCTAACTATTCCCAAAGACACTATAGATAAATTTAAGCCTAACCCACTTTTATCCTTAGTTACGCCGTTTTTAGGTGAATAACATTTATGAGACTTGATGAGCTTGTAAATAATCACATTGAACCTGGGCACCATTCCAAAGCAACTCAGAAATGTTATCAAACTGCTTTAAACATCCTAAAAAAAGATAACCCTAGCATCGAAACAACTAAGGAGGTAACTGAGACACTATTAAGGCAGTGGAAAATTATTGTTTTGTCCAGAAGCAGTGAATCTACTTGGAACAACTATCACCGTCATTTAAAAACCTTGTTTTCATCTGCATTTAAAACTGAAGGTATCCAAGATGAAAACCCTTTTTCTTTAGTGCGTCGAATAGCTTCCCCCATCGAGAAAGATAAAGTTGTTACCATATCAGACATAAATTATACGATAGCAGTTGTTAATGAATATTCAAGCAGCTTTTCGCCAGCGTGGTTTTGGGAGAATATTATTAGATTTTTATATTACACAGGTGTGAGAAGGCGTCAAATAGTAGGTTTAAAATGGGGGGATATTAAATATGATCAGCACGCTATTTTACTTTCTGCCCAACATAGTAAAACTAAAAAACAATGGTATATTCCAATTACTGAGCCAATTGATTTGATATTAAGAAATCAATATCAGAGAACAGCTAAAGTCCTTAAGAGACAACCTCTTCCACACGAACAGCTATTTAACATTACTATATTTACTAATGGTTACTCAGGTAGTGTTTTGAAAGGTGAATCCATATCAGGGTTTTTTCGAAGATTAAAAAAACATGGGTCAAATCTTTCTGCACATAAGCTTCGTCACACTATGGCCACCGTACTCTGTAATATTGACGGCACAGAAAATGCATCCATTAGTCTTAAAAGCCTTCAGAGTCAGTTAGGACACAGTACGATTAACACTACCGCCCAATACATACGACCTAGTTTAAGTTCACAAGCTAAAATGTTAAACCAGCTTAAAGAAATTAACTGAGATCAATGGAGATTTTGAGAGGAATGCGCGTTATAAAACAAACTTATAATTTTACTATTAACAGTGATATAAGTTTGACTATAAACCAGAGAATGGTTTATCATTTATCCGCTTTTATAAAGTTGTGCAAGAGAAAGGTAACAAGTTTGAAAATCCCCTTCCTCCTGCCCAACCAATGTAGCTATATAAATTTAGCTTACTAACGAATGTTAGCCAAAGCTTAGAATCACCAAACACCTGCTATTATAGGGATGTTTGGGAAAATGTAAATTGAAATATCATCTTAATAGTGGCAATGTTTCAAAAATGTCATCTGAGTATAAATCAGGTGATCATTAGCATTATCGCTAGTATTTTTAAATACCTACGTAAGCATCAAATCAATTTTGTCTAAATATATAGCACAAATCTAGCACACCCTACAGGAAGGCGAGAATCAAAATCACAACACAACTAATTAATTTTATTGAAGTAAATGGTGGGGCGTGCGCGGCTCGAACGCGCGACCACCTGATTAAAAGGCACAACATTCAATTTTATTATTTATATTTATCAACTGCTTGCAGCGTTTTCCGATTTATAAAGTGTCAGTAAATGAGTATAAAAGGAGTTATGCCTGAAAGTGGTGTATGGAGTAGTTGACTAAAAGCGGCGTATCGGGATGAGTTGAGTTTACAACAACTTAAACTTCCACAGACATACGCCACTATGAAACAGAATAAAATTATTTCCTTTGAAAAGCCAGAGCAAAGCATCGATCCGCTGCAAGAATTGATTCGCAATGGCGCCAGGCAACTCATTCAAACCGCGGTCGAGAGTGAGTTATCTGAACTGCTGTATCGCAATTGTGACAAAGTCTCAGATTCAGGACACGCTGGTGTCGTTCGTAACGGCTATTTGCCAGAACGTGAACTGCAAACCGGGATCGGCCCAGTCAAAGTACGTATCCCCAAGGTGCGCTCCCGCACTGGAGTACCGATCACCTTTCGATCTGCTTTAGTGCCGCCGTATGTGCGTAAAACGAGAACACTAGAAGCGGCCTTGTCTTGGCTGTATCTTGAAGTGGACCCCATGATTAGGGCAGGTAGAAGGTTAAAACAAGGAGCTATTTCTGTTTTATAATTGTTCAAAACGAGGAACAGAAAATGAGTAGAAAACGTAGAAATCATTCACCCAAATTCAAAGCCAAAGTAGCTCTTAAAATTGGGGCCCACTTCTAGGGACCTTGCTGGCCACACAAGGTGAACTTAATAATCAATAGTTAAGTAGATCTTAAGATTCATCCATCATATTAGGGTCATCCTGACTGAATTATATTATATTGCATCGCGTCTGCACGCGACGTGAATACCGCCCTTTGAATTAAAAAGCGTTTTTAATAATGAATAAAACCAAGATTGAGCTATCGCATATCCAGTTTAGCTTGCTGTTCACTGCCTTGCTTTATACCGTTTGCAACTGGATCAACTTTGACCGCATCGCTAAATGGTTCTTGTTAGGTGATACAATTGATTACGCCGCACTGTTCGCTTATCTTGTTTTTGGCTGGTGCTTTCTCCTTGCCTTTTTTGTGCTGCTCGCCTATCGCTGGACAATTAAACCCTTAGCACTGCTGTTCATCGTGTTAAGTGCCACTGCGACCTATTTTATTGCAAAGTACAACGTAGCCGTTGATCGCACCATGGTAATCAATTCATTGCACACCGATGCCACCGAGGTAGGTTCCTTGTTGTCGGTGCAGATGGTGCCGTATGCCCTGTTTTTGATTGTCCTTCCTTCTTCGATGGTACTAAGTGTTAAAATTCGATTTCAACGGACCAGCAAATATCTGGCTTCATCCTTATGTGTGTTCATACTCGCACTGGCTGTAGGCGCAGGGCTGATTTATTTAGAATACCCCAGCATCCATCGCGCAGGCAATGTGTCTAATAAAGCGATCATTAATTCCTTGGTGCCCGTTAATCTCATTCGCAGCATTGCCAGCGCATCGTATCGGTCACTGGCACCTTATTGGCAGCGGACGGCTCTGCCTACTGAAATCACAGGCCAAATTACGCAGCAACAAGACTTGGTGGTGGTGCTTGCGATTGGTGAATCGGCTCGGCAAAAGAACTTTAGCTTGTACGGCTACACGAAAAACAACACCAATCCTATCTTGTCCAAAGACAAGTCTTTGCATGCACTCAACGGCCGAGCAAAAATCGGCTCCACCCTGCTCGCGTTGCCCGAGATACTAGAAAAAGGCGGCATTAAGCTGCCTGCCATCACTCATGCTCTCGGTATTGAAACCGCCTGCTATGTCAATTTTAAGCTCTACGACAACTGCAATGCCGTTGGCGAAGTGGCGGTTCGCGATTGCGGACATAACGGCAGGTGCTACGATGAAGATGTTATTCCCTTGCTGGAAGAAAATCTTAACTCATACAAGAACGGACAACGGTTGGTGGTGCTGCATTTGGGCGGTGGCAGTCACGGACCAATCTATAAAGACCGTCACCCGCCCGAGTTTCAAGTATTCAACCCGCAGTGTTTGGATGCCGATGTGGTGAATCAATGCAGCATCGAGCAATTATATAATTCATACGATAACACCATCGTCTATACCGACTACGTGCTGGGTAAAGCCATTGATAAATTGGGGAATTATATACATAAATCCGTGGGGCCAGTTTTATTACCTGCGCTTCTCAAGTTTAAATTTTTGATTTAGCTGCTCTTTGGTCGGCTTCTTGTTCTGGTATTCAGCCTTCTTTTCGGGGATGCTGAATAGAGTGGTTTTAACTGCTTTCTCAAGCTGCTTTTTTGTTGGTTGTTTCATGGGCAGCTTGCTCACTCTTGGTTTACAAAGCTAGCCAAAAAAACTCTCAATTTCCTATCGAAATCGTCAATAGGGTGTAGACCTTTAGGCTTTTTAGTTAGCTTATAACTAGCATTAGCATTTTTCTCCATTGATACCAATGTCCCTGCCGCGCCTGTTGAAATATCTGCTTTCGACCAGACATTGAAAAATATTTCATGTGGAGCAACGCCTATGCACATAACCCCATGATACGGCCTATGATATTTAATGTGATTGAATTGAAACGAACCGCTCACATCTTCTGTAGCTGTCTTAAGTTCAAGTTGAACACCATTGATCTGAATATCCCAAGGATTTTGTTTTGCACGAACACCTTTTTTTATTGAGTGGGAAAATACACTCATAACCAAGGTCAGCACAGAGCTTTTCAACAAAGTCTTGCCCAACTTCACCTACTTTAGTATTGGATACCCGCTTTATATGCTCAAAAGTGGCTTCATTCCACTTGTTTGCATCACCATGATTGCTGAGTACTTCCAATAGTATTTCTTTAGGGTTAATCATTTAAATAACCATTGTCTGTTAATACTTTTTCAATATGGTACATACTAATATGCCTACAGTTATGGGCGGCTAGATTACTATACATCCGCCAGTCAGTTTCATTTAGAAGCTTTATTATCTTATCCTTGGATTTTTTTATTACAATCCCATAACCGCATACATATTTCACATCAGAAAAGCATTTAACGGGCTTTGGAGGCTCTTTGTAGAAAGTTCTTTGTAAAAAGAAGTCAGCCTCATTCATTCTGTTATGACCGCATAATCTCTCTTTCCTTTGGTCTACTGTAAGTAGCTCCACCCAATCAGAGCATTTTTTAACGGGCTGTTTGTTATTAACGCCACGCTTCCATACTTGCCAAAGTCCATTAATCTTTACGGATTTACCATGGAAATCCGTAAAGCTATCTTGTGGCAAAGTTTCTGAATGCAATAACTGTAAACCTTTCACTCGATGCTTTGGACTACCTTTTCCATCACTCTGGAACGCCATGGGCAATATCATACCTACATAATCCGAGAAAGTTGCAGCATGGTTCATAAATGCAAGAGCAAGCCATGCTCTATACCCAAAAGGCGGGTTTCCAATTGTCGCGTAACTCAAGCAATTTGGTTGTATTCTCCATTCTAAAAAGTCGTGCTCAATCACGTCTGATCGTAGCGGCATGATATCTATTCCTATTCTTCGGTCTTCTGGCAATAAATCAAGAAATACACACGACCCGGCAGAAGGCTCTATGAATTTGTAGTGATCCTCATTTGCCCCATCATTACCCATAATTGAAATCATGCTCTGATGGCAATATTCGGCGATTTTGGGCGCCGTGAAAAATTGGTCAAGCCCAACTTCTTCAATATCAACCCATTTTGGTATTGAAGGGTTATTCCGCCAAGCAATATTTCTATTTATAGTTGCTAGAGATTGTAAACATATAGTGTTCATCTTATTAACTCCGCATAGGTTAATCTCTTATTGCCTACAGACTTACCCAATGCCGCCATCCGATCAATAGTATCAATTCCTACATTGCCTTCATTCAATCTAAAGGTGAACTCATTAACATAACGCCCCAAGTGCTTAACGCTCATGTTGTGATAAACGCCATTATAACCACGTTTAAGCACTGCCCAAACGCTCTCAATACCATTAGTGTGAGCCATACCATTGACGTATTCTTTAGCTGAATGATTGACTGTGCTGTGACCGTAGCCTTGTAATCCTAAATATGATCTATGATCGTCTGTGTAAACTGTTGAACCTTTTTCTACATTATCGGTAATCGTTCCTTGTAGCGACTCCTTAGTAGTAGTTGTCACTACCATAGCTTTAACTTTTCCTTCTCTTTCGCGCATACCGAATACAGCAGCTTTACCCACTGCGCCTCGCCCACCGTTTAGCTTCTTATTACTGTGTTTGTTTTTTTCTTTACCACCGATATAAGTTTCATCAACTTCAACTACTTTTGATAGCTTAAAGTCACCTTGACTACAAGACTCACGAATACGTTGTAGCATGAACCACGCCGACTTTTGTGTGATGCCTAACTCTTTTGATAACTGCATACTTGATATGCCTTTTCTAGCTGTTAAAAGATAATATATAGCAACCACCCATTTTTGCATAGACAACTTTGAAGAGTGCATGATTGTATTTGTTTTGACTGTAAACTGCTTGTGACAATTACAGCACCAATAGGTAAACCTTTTTGTTTTGGCTTCATTTATATTTTCAACACAGCCGCAATGAGCACAGATAGGAGATTCACCCCAGCGTACACATTCTAACCACTCAACCGCCTTTTCTTCGGTTGAAAACATATTGAGTAAATCTAATATGCTGATTGTTTTGACTGGCTTCTTTTTCATGTTTAATCTATCGGTTAATTTCTATACGGATTATTATACCACAATTCAGACTCAGGTGCTAGAATCTGCCTCACGGATTTATGTATATAATTCCACTGCTGTCCCGTTAACTTTCACAGCAACGAAAATTGATTAGGGTTAAGGTTTGGGTGATGCATCGGGTCCCCTCGCAACAGTGCCATTAAATCACGTTTTTCAAACAAATTAAGCTGCAATACCCTCAATATTTGTTGCATCGTTTTGCCCGCCTTCGACTGCAATTTGATGAACATCAGTATTAGGTAAATACATAACGCAATCCATATTTGGGTCAATACTGCGTTCTTGCTGGTGCCGATAAATGACTTCACCTTTAAGTTCTGCTTGATCCACTTGAAGAATAATTCCACCTGCCATCTGGCTTTATAAATATCGGCGATAGTTTGAGCACTGAGCTTAAAGTGGTTGGTTAAAAACACATAATGCTTGCCTGTAGTGGCATCGCGATAACCAATACGGCGTAATCGAATCGAACACTCCTTTGCTGCTTTGACCCCCGTGAATTCAATCGTTTGATCACTGCTAAGTCCCGTTCCCTTGCGTACACTATGTCGCTTGATAAGGCGGTATGCAGCATTCTTCTTTAATCGTGTGACAAAGTATATTCCCTTGTCATTCAATTGCTTATACCAAGCATAGTCGTTGTATCCACGGTCAATAACTACAATGCTGCCTTTCGGGAAAGCTACTTTCCTGCCTGCAGTAACATCAGCACATTTACCCTCGGTGATATTAACAAACTCAGGTAAGTAACCATCATGATTCAGGCCTACATGCAGTTTGATTGCCCCTTTAGTTGATCGAAAGTCTGCCCATGGGAAAACCGATAAGCACAGATCAATGGTAGATGAGTCCAGCGAATACAGGGGATTCTTGAAACGAAAGTTATGCCCTGGCGTTTTGCTCTGACAACACTTGAGTAATTGAGAGAATAGCGCTTCATAAAGGCTCGAAGGCTTGTTCTCATTGATGCGTGAAAGATTGGACCGCGTTAACACGGCACTACCAGGATGATACAAGCGGTGTGATTGAGCGCTGACATTATCAACAATATCACGCAAGCTATGACGGCCAGTCAATTGAGCTATAGTCAGGCTCACGAACTGTGACCAACGAGACGCTCTGCGGAATGAACGCCCCGAATGATGTTGAATTGCGAGTGCCTCGAATTCATGTCTCGGAACAATTTTGAGTATTTGATTTAGAACGGTATTACAATGTGACATGGTCTGATTTTCCTATTTGATTCAACGGTTTATCGCTAAACGTATTTTATCAAATTGAGAGAAAATCAGGCCTGTTTCTTTAGTGTTAACGGGACAGCAGTGATCCAGATTTAAAAATTATTGTCGTAGATGATAGCAAACATCCATCGAAACTAGAGGGTGTTGAAACCATAGTTCTCTCTTATGACAGCGGTGTTTCAGCTGGCAGAAACGCTGGACTAAAAGCCGTAGACACAAAGTATCTACTTTGTTTGGATGACGATTTTGTGTTTAACAGGAGCACCAGTTTACTCAATGTGCTTGATAGCATGGAGAGAAATTTAGAGGTAGATATATTAGCTGGCGAAGTTATATACCTACCACTACGAATTGTTCATGATTACACTCAAACTCCCGTATTTCCCACAGATAAAGCCCCACTTATTGAGCCAAGTACTTATATTGATCGCTTTAGGGTGCATTTAAAAGTGCCTAACTTTTATATTGGAAGAACAGAGAAAATTCGTTTAGTGGGATGGGATGAAAATTTAAAAAGGCTAGACCACGCTGATTTTTTCACAAGAGCAGTAGGCGTTTTAGTCACTGTCCAGGATCGCGAATTTAGGGTTTTACATTACCCTACGTACTTCAACAAAGCATACATGGAGAGGAAGAATGATACCCGACATGATGCGCTAGTTTTATCTACTAAATACCACAACTTTAACTTTAAAGGGGTCTGACCCCTTTTGGTTGTTATACTTTTGGTTCTCGATTCGATCGCGATTAATCTGCTGTTGTGCTTTGCGGACAGGCCTTGGTCGGTTATACTTAAGACGCGAAAACATACTTCTCAAAAACCAACTACATAAGGCCGAAGAGCGCGAAGCAAAGGCACTGGCTTTCACTGGCTTTAATAGATAAAATCACTACGCCCAAAGAACCTTCATGGTGCTATTTACTACCCTGGAACAAAAATGCTTAAAGTTAAAAAAACATCTTTCGTACAACGAATACTAATATCCGTATTAAGTGCTTTTACAATAAATACGCTCGCTGCTTCAGCCAGCACTATCGAGGAAAGGCAAAAAAATTGTGACGGCGGGGACATGTCGGTGTGCCTTTGGTTAGGGTTTTCATATTACAGCGGCCATCTTGGCGTCAAACAGGATTACCAAAAAGCCAACGACTTATACAAAACCGCTTGTGATGGCGGGGACATGGGCGGGTGCTATAACTTGGGGGAGTCATACATAGTAGGCAAAGGCGTCAAACAGGATTACCAAAAAGCCAGTGACTTATACCAAACCGCTTGTAACGGCGGGGACATAAGCACGTGCATTTTGGTAGGGGATTTATACGAAAACGGTTGGGGCGTTAAACAGGATCATAAGAAAGCCAGTGACTTATACCAAACCGCTTGTGACGGCGGGTACATGTACGGGTGCATTTTGTTAGGGAATTCATACGCCAAAGGCGCAGGCGTTAAACAGGATTATCAAAAAGCCAGCGACTTATACCAAGCCGCTTGTGACGGCGGGCTAATGGGCGGGTGCAATAACTTGGGGGATTTATACGAAAACGGTTTGGGCGTTAAACAGGATCATAAGAAAGCCAGTGACTTATACCAAACCGCTTGTGACTTCTGGGGCAACAGGGACGGGGGGTGCTATAACTTGGGGGTTTTATACGAAAACGGTTGGGGCGTTAAACAAGATCATAAGAAAGCCAGCGACTTATACCAAAAAGCTTGTGACGGCGGGGACATGGGCGGGTGCTATAATTTAGGGATTGCATACACCAAAGGCGAAGGCATCAAACAGGACTATCAAAAAGCCAACGACTTATACCAAACCGCTTGTGACGGCGGGCTAATGGGCGGGTGCTTTAATTTAGGGTATTCATACACCAAAGGCGAAGGCGTCAAACAGGATTACCAAAAAGCCAACGACTTATACCAAACCGCTTGTGATGGCGGGAACATGCGCGGGTGCTTTAACTTGGGGGTTTCATACGAAAACGGTAGGGGCGTGAAGCAAGACAAAAGCAAAGCATCTATATGGCCTGGTATGTGACGGAGGTGAGCAGAGTGGGTGTGATGCTTATCGAAAATTGAACGAGCAGGGCGTTCAATAATGCGCTTTATTCAAAAATTAACTGTAGTTTTCTGTTTATTGTTGTTCATAAACCAAAGCTCCTGGGCACGTGAAATAACAGTTAAATATCGCGATTCGCCTGTTGATGTTTCAAGCGGGTTTATTGAATATGCTTTAATAGATTCTTCATTTGTTAATGAGCTGTTTTATAACCCTGATCATCAATATGCTTTAGTGAGATTGAAGCAGTTTAAAGGGGTCTGACCCTGAGCTATGATAACGCCTATGTTTGTGTGCGCCCTGTAGAGGGAGCCAAGTATAATTTAATTGGTTTTCACCCGAGAGTGACCGTTAAGTTTAAATCCGCAAACTCAAAAGTTTTGTCTAGCGTTGCTGCGGGGCTGTGTGCGGATATCAACCCTAATAGCAGGCACACACCTGCGACAAACATCCGTCGACAATCTAAAAACCCCACGCCTAAAATAGCAACTCATACTGTTAATGCCATACAGCGTAGTGAGGTTGTGGGACAAAAGAGGTGACTTTCCCCACTAAATTGACGGTTAGTGGTTAATCTTTTTCACGCCGCCATTGCCACCTATTAAGCTCACGTTAGCTCCACGCTTCGCAAACAAGCCGACGGTAACAATGCCTGGAATTTGGTTAAAGTTAGCTTCCATCTCCACGGGGTTTATAATCCTTAAATTGCGCACATCCAAAATGACGTTGCCATTATCGGTAATAAAACCATCACGATAATCAGGCTGACCACCTTGCAGCACTAGGTATCTGGCGACCATGCTACGAGCCATAGGGATAACTTCAATGGGTAGAGGAAATTCGCCAAGAACATCCACCAGTTTGCTGTCGTTAGCGATACAGATAAACTTATCACTCGCTTGTGCAAGGATTTTCTCCCGAGTAAGAGCACCACCACCACCTTTTATCATTGAGCCGTGCTGGGTGATTTCATCAGCACCATCTACATATACGGGCAGCTTTCCAACCTGATTTAACTCAAACATCTCGATGCCCTTCTCGCGAAGTAAACTTGCGCTGGCCTCCGAGCTGGCAACTGCGCCTTCGATCTTAGCTTTGTTTTGGCCAAGAAAATCAATAAAATAATTCGCCGTAGAGCCTGTGCCTACACCAACGATATCGCCTGAATGGACGTACTCTAAAGCCGCTTCTGCGGCCGCCTTTTTTTGGTTATCAGTGCTCATGGTCTTGAGGTAAGAATAATTAGTCCCAAATTATACGTTGAAATCAAATGTGTTTGGCAGATCATCGTAAACGCAAATTATGGTTGTCTTGTTTAAATCGCATTAGACTTACTGCTAAGTAAAACTGAACTCAAACATGGCCAGTAAAAATATCATTTTAGGCATTACCGGCGGCATTGCTGCTTATAAAACCCCTGCTTTGGTGCGCTTGTTAAAACAAACTGGTGCCAAGGTTCAAGTGGTGATGAGCCAAGGAGCCAGCGAATTTGTTACCCCTCTTACCTTGCAAACTTTAAGCGGGCAACCCGTTCGTACAGATGTATTTGACGCGCAAGCGGAATCGGCTATGGATCATATTGACTTAGCAAAGTGGGCCGATCAGATATTAGTCGCCCCAGCGACCGCACACTGTATGGCACAGTTAGCGCATGGCTTTGCGGGAGACCTACTGACAACTTTATGTTTGGCCAGCACCGCACCGATAAGCATCGCGCCTGCGATGAACATACAAATGTGGGACAACATTGCAACGCAAAATAATCTAAAATTTTTGCATGCGCGCGGATTTCAAGTAATTGGCCCCGTCCAAGGCGAACAAGCTTGTGGTGATGTGGGCTATGGCCGTATGAGCGAACCTGAGGAAATTGTCGCCGCGTTAATGGGCGAACAAAGTGTGGAATGTTAAAGGGCCTGCGCGTTGTTATTACTGCGGGGCCCACTTGGGAAGCACTAGACCCAGTACGCGGAATTACCAATCGAAGTTCCGGTAAAATGGGCTATGCCATCGCGCAAGCGGCACTAGACTATGGTGCCGAAGTAGTATTGATTAGCGGGCCAGTCTGTATTGATCCGCCTGATAGCGCGCTACTTGTCGCGGTTGAATCAGCGCAACAAATGTATGATGCAGTGCACAAACAAATGATCGGTACGGATGTTTTTGTCAGTGTGGCAGCGGTAGCGGACTATCGTCCAGCTAAAACCCAATTTCAAAAAATAAAGAAACAGGGTGAAAGGCTTAGCATTGAACTTATTAAAAACCCCGATATCGTGGCTAGTGTCGGTTTGCTAAAAAAGCATCGACCTTTCACCGTGGGTTTCGCAGCTGAAACCAAGAATATAAAGCAGTACGCGCACGAAAAACTTCGGGCAAAGGGTTTAGACTTAATCGCAGCCAATGATGTGAGTGATTCAGGTTTTGGGTTCGGAACCGACCAAAATCAACTTTGGCTGTTTTCAGATAAAGAGTGTATTGACTTAGGTAGCAAGAGTAAGTTGGAGTTAGCGCAGACGTTATTAACAGAGATTAAAAACAGATTATCAAACAGTGAAAAATAGTATTGACGTTAAAATTCTCGATGAACGTATTAGAGGCGAGTTTGGCCTACCCCATTACGCAACCGACGGCTCTGCTGGGTTAGATTTGCGCGCTTGCATCGACGATGCTATCGAGCTGGCGCCAGGAAAAACCCAGCTTATCCCTTCGGGCATTGCTATTCACATTGCAGATAATTCACTAGCGGCAGTTATTTTGCCGCGCTCAGGTTTGGGGCACAAACACGGCATTGTGCTTGGCAATTTGGTTGGCTTGATCGATTCAGATTATCAAGGTCAGGTGTTTATCTCTTGTTGGAATAGGGGCGCAACAAGCTTTCGAATCGAACCAGGAGAGCGTGTAGCACAATTGGTTTTTATTCCAGTCGTGCAGGCACTATTTAATGTTGTTGATAGTTTTGAAGAAACCAAACGCGCCGAAGGTGGGTTTGGTCACTCAGGCCGAAACTAGATTATCGCGGTAATGAGCATGTATTAGGGTTTGGGCTTCATCGCCTTAGCTGCTAAAATCGTTTATTCATACTTGGTTAATTGCTAACACTTAGTATGCAGCTCATAATTTGATGGTGCCCAATTATTTATTAGGGGTACGTATATTTTCAAGAGGAATTGTAAATGAAAGCAGTAAAAGCATTATTTATCGCAGCTAGCCTTATAGCTGTTTCAACCAGCGCGCAGGCTGATGGCAAAGACGTATTCAATGGTGGCTGCGCAGCGTGCCACGCATCGGGTGTTGCTGGTGCTCCAAAAGTCGGCGATAAAGATGCTTGGGCAGCGCGTGTCACGCAAGATATTGAAGTCATTTACTCTAATGCGATTAATGGATTTCAAGGTGCTACCGGCGTAATGCCCCCCAAAGGCGGTTTTATGAACTTGACTGATGAAGAAATTAAAGCAGCAGTAGATTACATGGTAGGACAAAGTAAATAGTGCTGGCCTAAACCCGCTTAGATAAGTGATAGAAAACCCGGTTAAGACTGGGTTTTTTTGTCCAAAAATCGGCGGTGCTATTTAGATGAACGAATGCGCAACTTGACTATAGTAAGTAATTTCAACTTGACTATAGTAAGTAATTTCAACTTGACTATAGTAAGTAATTTCAACTTGACTATAGTAAGTAATTTGATTACAAAGGGTACATATGGATTAGACTATCGATTGAAAGCTACAAATATTTTAGGGTGAACCCACAATAACCGAGAGAGAGATAAAAAATGACTTACAAATTGAATAAATTAAGTGCTGCACTTCTAGGCGTCAGCGCACTGATTACCGCTACAAGTGCTTCTGCAAGTAACGGTATTATGGCCTATGGTAACGGTATGGTTGCACACGGTGTAGGTGGTGCTGGAGTAGCCAATGCCTCAGAGGTAATGTCGGCAACGGATAATCCAGCCTTGCTTGCAAGAGTTGGAGGCGGTTGGGCGGTAGGCACCAGTTTATTTAATCCTAATGCCGCGGCAAATGTTGGGACAGGCTATGTAGAAAGTGAAGCCGATTTTTTTGTTGTTCCACAAGCAGGTTGGTACAAAGCAATAAATGACAACATGGTTGCTGGAATTTCTATCTCGGCACTGGGTGGCATTGCGACTGATTATCCAGCGAAGCTATTAGGCGCGGCAGTGGACGTTGAGCTAGCGGGCATTATTGTTGCACCCGCCATTTCAATGCAAGTGAATGATGCTGTAAGTGTGGGTGCCGCTATTAATTTTGGTTTTACTACTTTCGATACAAAAGGACCTGGAGTCGGTGGCCTTCCGCGTAATGAAGAAGACAGTGCAAGCGGGATTGGCTTTGAAATTGGTGCTGCGTTCGATGTGGGGCCTAATACGACCATCGGTATTGATTACCAATCAGAAATTGATTTTGATGAATTTGATAATCATGCAACCTATTTATTAGCCGCTGCATCAGATGCACAACTGACACTCCCAGCACTGACTACCATTGGCATTGTGCATCAATTTAATGATCAGTGGAAAGTAATAGCAGATGTCACTGACGCTCCATGGAGCTCAATCGAAGTGATAGACCAAGTTTTTCATTGGAACGATCAAACCATCTACAAGATCGGTTTTGAGAAGCAGGTGTCAGATGACTTGGCCATTCGTTTTGGTTATAACCATGGCGATTCACCCGTTGACGATGCCCATGTGAGTTCAAATATACTGGCGCCAGCAATTAGCGAAGACCACTATACCATCGGTTTTACCAAACAATTAGCCAATGGATCGTTGTCAGGTTATTACGCCAACGTGCCTAGCAACGAGCAATCTCAATTAGGAGGTCCAGGCGGCTTTCCAATGATTAAGATGGACCAACACGCATTGGGTTTAGCCTATACCGTTCAATTCTAAAACCGACAAGATAGGGCTATCAAAGGCGGGGCTTGCCCCGCCTTTTTTGGCTTGGCACCAGCGCTTATGACAATGAAAATACGTATTGTATTAACAATTTTTATATAATCGGCGCAAAGTACAATTAAGTGAACTAGTGAAGCTAGCCGCCCTAGGGCTAAACCACACCACCGCTCCCATAGCCGTGCGCGAACGCGCGGTGATAAGTGAGGATCGTATGGTGGAGGCGGTTCAGGATCTAACCCAGCACACCGATATTTCAGAGGCCACAATATTATCGACCTGTAATCGTACGGAAATTTATTGTGGTCACAACTTGGCAGACGCGGGAGAGCTGATTCAGTGGCTAGGTGACTTTCAGAAGTTACCTACAGATGAGTTAAAGCCATTTACCTATTCACATATTAATAAGGACGCAGTCAATCACACTTTTCGAGTGGCCTCAGGGTTGGACTCAATGGTGTTGGGTGAGCCGCAGATATTGGGTCAGATGAAGCAGGCTTTTAGTCGTGCCAACGACGCGGGAACCACCGGCAAAATACTTAATCGATTATTTCAGCATACTTTCTCAGTGGCAAAACAGGTGCGTACTGATACTGCGGTAGGCGCCACGGCAGTGTCTGTGGCCTATGCGGCGGTTAGTTTAGCCAAGCGAATTTTTACCGATTTAAATGACCAAACAGTGCTGCTGATAGGAGCTGGTGAAACCATTGAGTTGGTGGCGAGACATCTAAAACAAAATGGTGCTAAGCACCTAATCGTGGCCAACCGCTCTATTCAACGCGCGCAAAATTTGGCTGATGAGGTGTGTAGTGAGGCGATTACCTTATCGCAAATTCCAGATCGTTTATCGCAAGCGGATATTGTGGTTTCATCGACAGCCAGCACCTTACCCATTCTAGGCAAAGGTGCGGTAGAACGCGCTTTAAAACAACGCCGTCACCGCCCTATTTTTATGGTTGACCTGGCAGTCCCTAGGGACATCGAACCAGAGGTAGCGCAGTTATCTGATGTTTATCTATATACGGTGGATGATCTGCAATTGGTGGTAGATGAAAATATCGGTACGCGTCAGGCGGCTGCCCAAGACGCTGAAAAAATTATTGACCTGCAAGTCGTACGCTTTATGCGCTGGTTGCGCTCTTTAGAATCTGTCCCTACGATAAAGGATTTGCGTGAGTTGACAAGTGACCTACAGCAAATAGAGCTTGAAAAGGCCTATAAGCGGCTATCTGCCGGGGATGACCCCAAGGAAGTGCTGGAACAATTCGCACATGGTTTGACTAATAAATACTTACATGAACCCAGCCAGAAATTGCGCATGGCTGAAATGGAAGGCAACTCTTCTTTAGTACTTGCTGCAAAAAAGCTTTTCGGGCTTTAGCAAAATTCCTATCATATCAAGCCGTCTCCAAAAGGAGTGCGGACTCAAATCGCCATGATGCAACACACATAGAAATTATGAACCCCAGCCTAGTAGACAAACTCGAGCAGCTAAAAGACCGTTATGAGGAAATTTTGGTCTTGCTGTCTGATCAAGCCACCATTGCAGACCAAAATTCTTTTCGAAAATTATCGATAGAACTTTCTGACATCGAGCCAGTTATTGAAAGCTTTAATCAATATAGTGAGGTTGAATTAGAGTTAGAGGAAACGCGCAATATGTCAAAAGATGAGGATGCGGATATTCGCGAAATGGCTGAAGAGGAATTATCCGATTTAGAGCAGCAGTACCATGAACTTGAGGAAAAAATCCGCATATTGCTGATTCCTAAAGACCCTAACGATAACAAAAATGTGTTCCTTGAAATTCGTGCGGGCACTGGCGGCGATGAGGCCGCACTATTCTCTGGCGACTTACTTAGGATGTACAGTTATTATGCCGAAGCGCAGAAGTGGAAATTGGAGATCATGTCAAGAAGTGAAGGTGAGCACGGCGGTTATAAAGAAGTGATTGCAAAAATAGATGGCATAGGGGTGTTTTCAAAGTTGAAATTTGAATCTGGCGCACACCGCGTTCAACGCGTGCCTGAAACAGAGTCGCAGGGCCGTATTCATACCTCGGCGTGTACAGTTGCCATTATGCCCGAAGCCGACGAAGTGGATGAAATTGATATCAACCCTGCCGATTTGCGTATTGATACCTTTCGTGCTTCTGGTTCTGGTGGTCAGCACGTAAATAAGACAGATTCGGCTATACGGATTACACACCTGCCTTCGGGTGTAGTGGTGGAATGCCAAGACGACCGCTCTCAGCATAAAAACAGAGCGCGTGCGATGTCGGTATTGCAATCTAGATTGTTGGACGCTGAAATACAAAAGCAACAAAGCGAAGAAGCACAAACGCGCAAATCACTGGTGGGTACAGGTGACAGGTCTGATCGGATACGCACTTACAATTTTCCGCAAGGGCGTGTCACGGATCACAGGATTAACTTAACTTTATATAAATTGGACGAAATCATTAACGGTTCATTAGAACACGTGATAGAACCTTTGGTGGCGGAGTATCAAGCCGATAAATTGGCAAGCTTAGCGCAACAGTAATAGTTGTTTATGAGATTAGGGGTAAGGCGATGACCACGGTTGGTGAGGTGCTAAAAGACGCTATCACAAAATTGAGTAGCGTTAGCGATGAGCCACGAACCGAAGCGGAATATTTGTTGGAGAGTGCCACCGGCTTAAGCTTTACACAATTAGTGCTGCAGTCCGAAGAAACGCTTGATCAGCAAACGGTTGCTACCTTTAATGCTGAAGTGAGTCGGCGCCTTAACGGAGAGCCAATTGCGTATATCCTGGGCAGAAAGGATTTTCACGAGATCAGCTTAAAAGTTAACTCGTCAGTGTTAATTCCGCGGTCGGATACCGAGCAATTGGTAGAACAGGCTTTGAT
Organism: Candidatus Poriferihabitaceae bacterium; assembly: GCA_965237485.1. Taxonomy (GTDB): domain Bacteria; phylum Pseudomonadota; class Gammaproteobacteria; order Arenicellales; family Poriferihabitantaceae; genus JAAELZ01. The sequence continues at coordinate 1,174,590 of CBDEFQ010000009.1, forward strand.
GCGCATACTTATCGATCAACCAAATAAAATACTTGATCTCGGAACTGGGAGCGGAGCAATAGCACTTAGCATCGCTAAACAGCGGCCATTATGTAAAGTCACGGCGGTTGATGTTTGCAGTGATGCTTGCGCGATGGCGAGAGACAATGCCAAAGAATTAATGTTAGAAAATGTGCACATTCTTTGCGGCTCATGGTTTTCGTTACTACAAGGCCAGCACTTTAACATCATCGTATCAAATTCGCCCTATATTGAGGCTGGTGACCCGCATTTATCGAGAGGAGACTTACGCTTTGAGCCACATTCCGCCTTGCTTGCGGACGATAAGGGCTTGGCGTGTTTTAAAGAAATTGCTGGCTCTGCGGCAGATCATTTGTTGCCTGATGGCAGCTTATTATTTGAACACGGACTTGATCAGTCACCTTGCGTGCAGCAGATTTTATCGGATAACAATTTCTCACAAATCTGCACTTATCGAGATTTATCAAATCACCCGCGTGTGACAGCAGGGGTTTTAATTAATCCTAGTGTAGTGTATTAAATAGATCGTATGTATCAGCGAGACAAGAAACGGCCAGATACTATGCGCGTTTCGCAGTGAATGGCCCGTCCTTTGCAAGAATACACTAGCATCACGTGACAATTTGTCATTCAGACAGGCGACGCGTTTCTTGCTATCATCCTAGATAAATCAGTTAAAATACGAAAGTCCATGCAAGCTCTTGATGCACCTAGCAAAATCAAAAAAAACCTTATCACCAATAAGGTGACCGCGACTTTTTTGATTTCACTATGCACTTCAATTGCTTACATGTCTTTTCCGCGTTTAACTGATTTATCTAGGATCATAATTGCGTTTAGCATTTAGGTTTTAAACATGTCATTACTCGGTTCGTTCGTCGTATCAACGATGCAATTTTTAGCGTTGTTACTCATATTCCTAATCGGGGTAGGGTTGCTAGTGATTGCAGTTTTATATTACAAAGACGTTAATCAATCCAAGAATACTATACGGCGCAACTATCCAGTTGTAGGCAGGTTTAGAGCTTTTTTTGAACACCTTGGTGAATTTTTTCGCCAATACTTTTTTGCGATGGACCGTGAAGAAATGCCTTTCAATCGTGCAGAGCGCTCATGGGTGTATCGTGCAGCCAAAGGTGCGGATAACACGGTAGCATTTGGCTCTACGCGTAATATATTTTCCACGGGTACGATCTTGTTTGAGAACACCCCATTTCCTACTTTGGATGAAGACGCGGTAGAACCTGGGACGGTAGTCATCGGAGAAGGCTATTGCGAAAATCCGTATGCTACAAAGTCATTGTTTAATATTTCTGCAATGAGCTACGGCGCTATCTCCAAGCCCGCCGTACAAGCTTTATCGAAAGGCGCTAAGAAAGCCGGAGCATGGTTGAACACAGGTGAAGGTGGTTTGGCACCTTATCATCTCGAGGGTGGTTGCGACGTGGTTTTTCAGTTTGGCACAGCAAAATATGGCGCACGCGATGATCAGGGTAATTTCAGCGAAGAAAAACTAAAAGAATTAGCCGCTCATCAAGAAGTGAAAATGATTGAACTTAAGATTAGCCAAGGTGCAAAGCCTGGCAAGGGCGGCATTTTACCTGGGGTAAAAGTAACTAAGGAAATTGCCCAAATTCGTGGCATACCAGCGGGCCAGGACTCAATAAGCCCTAATAGGCATGTAGAAATTGAAAACAATGAAGACCTATTAGAGTTTATTGCGCAAGCACGAAAAATTACCGGTAAGCCAGTGGGTGTAAAGGCCGTTCTCGGTGGTAATCTTTGGATAACGCGATTATGTGAAGCCATTAAAGACAAGGGACTAGAGTATGCCCCAGATTTTTTCACGGTTGATGGCGGGGACGGCGGAACGGGCGCTGCACCAATGTCGTTGATGGATACGGTAGGTTTACCCCTCAAAGAAAGTCTACCATTTTTAGTGAATGAGCTAATCCGCTATGGCTTACGCGATAGAATTAAAGTCATTGCCAGCGGCAAGCTAATCAACCCTTCTGAGGTAGCTTGGGCACTGTGCACAGGTGCAGATTTTGTTACTTCTGCACGTGGCCCAATGCTGGCGCTAGGGTGTATTCAAGCGATGCAGTGCAATAAGAATACTTGCCCAACCGGAATAACCACGCATGACAAAAAATTACAGCGCGGCCTTGATGTCACTGAAAAGTCAGAGCGGGTGGCGAAATACATCAAACAAATGGTCTATGAGATTGGTACTATTTCTCATTCGGTAGGTTTAAAAGAACCGCGCGAGCTGGATACGCGGCATGCGAGAATGATGGGAAATGACGGTGTTACCGTTGAGCTAACTTCCCTATACCCTTACCCCAATTACCATTTGAATCGCGAAACCATGAAACAAAGAATGCTTGAGACCAAAGGTTAGCGGGCGTTCTCAATTAGATACATTGGCTCTGTTCAAGCTGAAAAGCGGCATACAAGGCGTGCGGAGTGGAGTTTGGCAATTATATCCAATGGCAAAATGAGCGACACACACGTAGTATGGCGCTTTTCAGCTTGAACCCGTAGGGTCGGCCCTGTTTTTCGCCCAGTTGCGTTATAATTCACTTAATATGGGATAACCATAGTACGCTCATTATGCCTTGCTGGGTCAAAAACAGCTGCGGCAGAGCCAATGTATCTAATCGAGAACGCCCCCAGATATTATGTATGCAGTAGCGCTAATCATTATCGTATTGTGTTTATTGATCATCACCTATAAAAACCCGCGTATAGGTTATATAGCTCTGGCGATTTTGCTCGCTGCAGCCATATTGTTTTATTGGCTTACCCCTACCGATTCGACCCAAAAAAGAGCCGGACCTTTAACCGACTACGCCAATCTAAGCAATGCACAAGTGAAAGTAGGCTATGCCGATAGCTTTGAGTTAACCGCGCGAGTTACTAACGGCCATCAAACCAAGCCGTTAGAGGGAATCTTTATTCAGTCGGTAATGAGCCTATGCAAATCAGAAGCGAAGGAAAGCTGTGTAGTGCTGGGTGATGAAACCAATTTGCTTAAGCAGTATGTGCCTGCTAGGCAGGCTATAGATTTTTCGATTAATTTACGCAGTAAATTGTCGTCGGAGGAAGAGGGGGTGCTAATGTGGGAGCATGTTGTTGTTGGGGCGCAGTAGATTAGAAACACGAAGCTTAAACTGACTTGAAAGTAGGCTTTTAGGCTGACAAATGCAGCATCAAGTGAATAATCGAGACGGAATATTGCTGATGGTCGCCGCGATGGCGGGTTTTACCATGGAAGACTTATTCATAAAGCAACTTTCAAGCACTATTTCGATAGGCCAGATATTAATTACATTGGGTGTTTGCAGCTCGGTGTTTTTTGCACTCATGGCGGTTTGGAAGGGGCACAGCTTATTAGCAGGTTCAGCTTGGACTAGAGCAACCATTACCAGAATGTTTGCAGAATCTATCGCTGCCGTTTCATTCGTAACAGCCCTATCACTTGTGCCAATTTCTACTGTAGCAGCGGTATTTCAAGTTACTCCATTGGCGATAACCATGGGCACTGCATTGTTTTTGAATGAAACGGTTGGGTGGCGCCGGTGGGTTGCTATCTTTGTAGGGTTCATCGGCGTTTTGCTTATTATTAAGCCTGGGTTTAGTAGTTTTGATCCATCGGTACTTTGGGTGTTGATATCCGTTCTAGGTGTGGCTCTAAGAGATTTAGTTACGCGCACAATTCCCTCTAATGTGGCATCGTCAATTATATCCTTTCAAGCATTTTCATCTCTGATTGTTGCAGGCGCGATTGCGCTTTTTATAACCTCTGAGAGTTTTGCGCCGGTCGCTAAAACGGAAATAACCTTTTTCGGTTGCGCGATTGTTTTCAGCATTACTGGCTATTACGCTATTGTTTCAGCCATGCGGGTTGGGGATGCATCGATAGTGGCCCCGTTTCGATATACGCGATTATTATTTTCATTGTTGGTCGGAATCATAGTGTTTGACGAGACCATTGATGGTTTAACCTTACTCGGTTCATTCATTATCATCGCAACGGGACTATATACCTTTATACGGGAGCAGCGGCTTTCGCAAGGGTAGCCAGACAAGTCAATTAATTTGGAGCGTGCTCAATTGGCTACGCTCAACCTCTTAAAATTACTAGCCTTTACTGGAATGAAATAGCATAGGGCAAGGTGAACCGTTTTAAGGTTCACTTTATCCTTCACTCGGCAGCCAACATGAGGCCGCTGTTACGCCAACTAACATAGATTACAGTGCCGGTCCTTCTTCAATGTCTTTGCGTAATCCTGCTATAAACGCTTTTGCGGGCGCTACAAAATAACTGGCTTTAGTCTAAGTCTTCAATCAAGTTTCTAAGATAGGCAATGCGCGTATTAGTTTCCTCTTTTAAATGAGCTATTTCATCGAGGATAATTTTTTTACTTTCGCTACGCGAATGCTTACTTTTAACGATACCGGATAGTTCTCCTATCACCTTATTCAAAAATGGTGAAATTTCGTGCACCGTTTCAGTTCGGTTACGGCCACCATCGGCTACTATCATTTTTTCCGCGCGACCAAATTGGTATTTTCTACTAACAGGAAGTAACGAACCCTTTGCTCGTTTGTACACGATACGCAGAGTATCGATATTATTAATATTCTGTAGGGAGTACCTAGAAATTTGGGTGGGATTGCTTATCCCCATTTGCGATAGTGCTGGATAGTCGGCCATATTTATTATCTCTTTGAAGCTAGTGAGGCGATACTATAGATGAAGCAGTTGTTACACACAACCTCAATAGATTGCGGTAGCGGATTTCAGCACGCTGTATTTATAATTAATTATTGTTTACGCCAATTAACGGATGCTAAACGTTCCAAGTCGATTACAATTCAGCTTTGGCGCGATGATCTAAGCTATTTCGGTACGAAGTACCCACTACCACGTCACTTGCACTTCAATTATTGCTCTAGGGCTGGCTTTGGATACAGTAAAACATACATCTCGGATGACTGTGCTTTCACCCTTAGCAGGAATTTGGTCAAACCGATTTAGCAATAATCCCGCCAAGGAGGCGTAACTTGTGCTGGGTAACTTGAGGCTTAACGCATCACTTAGTTGTTCTGGTGTGATATGGGCGTTCACTAAATAATTGCGCGCACCTAGTTGTTGAATCATGCTCAGTGCGCTGGGATCTTTATCGTGCTCGTCTTCGATATCGGCTACCACTTCTTCCATAATATCTTCTACCGAAATTAAGCCGATTGCCATGTTGTCGGCATTCAACACTACAGCCACTTGCGCTTTTAGTTGACGTAGGTCACTGAATAATTCGGCAACGCTTTGGTCACTAGAAGTTGTATGGATAGTTTGCAAAAATGTTTTGGCGGGTGTGTTCGGATCTTCGCCTAACATATCCAACGTGTTTATCAGACCGATAATGTCCTCGGGTTCGGAATCGAATACCGGTAAGCGAATATGTCCACACACTCTCGCTAGCTCAATCGCCTCGCTGGCCGTGCTGTTTACGTCTAAAGCGTAAACGTCGGCTAATGGAGTCATTGCCGATTTGGCCGTGGTCTCTGAATAATTAAAAACTCGTTGGATCATGTCTTTTTCAATTTCGTCGATGTCGCCTTCTACTAGGTCGGGTGTATTCACCATTGCGATAAGCTCCTGGCGCTGAATAAACGGGCTGGCCGCGTCGGGTGCTTTACGATTAATAAATTTAGAAACTCGAGAAAAAATAAAAATTATGGGTAACGCTATAATAGAAAATAGCCACAAGCCGTATATTACTTTCGGCACGAGGCTGTGCGCTTTTTGTTGAAAAATACTCTTCGGAATTATTTCTGCAAATAGCCAAATCAGAGGCACCAGAATTAAAACCGCGTAAACTCCTCCTTGTTCGCCAAATTGGCTGAGACCATACGTCGTCGCAATGGTGCTGTTGGTGACAGTTGCGATATTGGTACCTACCAAGGTGGTGGATAACATCCAGTCTGGGCGGTCGAGCATACTCAACGCGTATCGAGAACCGCGTGAGCCATTCGCAGCTTGATGTCGCAACATCCCTTTTTCCACACTCACCATAGCTATTTCTGAACCCGAAAAAAACGCCTGCATGGCCAAGAAAAACAAGACGCTGCTGATAACTACTGTTAACGTCATGCCGTTTTCACATCGATGGTTGGTGGGGCATCGAATTTAATTTCGATATCGTTGATTCGATTATCCCGCATAGAAATAACAACTAACTCTAGCCCGTCAAATTTCACACTATCACCCTCGTTGGGCAACTCACCCAGTGTGTGGAAAATAAGACCGCCGACAGTTTCTACGTGTTCATCGCTTAGGTGGGTATTGAACTCGCTGTTGAAGTCGTCTATCTCCATAATACCGTCGACCATGTAGCGACCATCTTCTATGGAAAAGCTAGAGCGCGCATCTTCTTCCGATGGGCTATATATATCGCCGAATATAGTTTCTAGCAAATCTTCCATAGTCACTAAACCGACTACGCCACCGTATTCATCAACCACAACAGCGATACTAATTTTTTTGTCACGAAATACTTTAAACAAATCGGCGCCTGATTTTGTTTCTGGCACAAAATAGGGCGCACGTAATAGGTATTTGTAGTTATAAAGGTGGCGTTTGCCGTCCGTTAGATCCACGCCCATTAACTCTCTGGCAAATAGGATGCCGACAATGTCGTCTCTGTTTTTGCCAAACACTGGCATTTTGGTGTGTTTGTGACTAGAGAAATTCTCTAAGCACTCTGGCATAGTTAGCTCTAGTGGAATCGAAGAAATGTCAGAACGTGGAGTCATAATATCTTCAGCGGAGACATTTCCGAAATCAAAAATTTGATGAATCATTTCGGCTTCGGCACTATCTAGTGCGCCTTTTTGCAGCGCATCTGCCGCCAAGGTGCGCACCATATCTTCTGTGATCAAATTACCCTCGGAGCGTTCCTTGCCGATTAATAAGGTGATGATTCGATCCGCTACGGATCTTACGACACCTCTAATTGGAGTAGTAAGCCAAGTAAATTTGTCTATAAGGGGTGCTTGGAAGACTGCAAATTTGATGTTATGGCGAATAGCTAAAGTTTTTGGCGTGATTTCACCAAATAGCAATAACAAAGGCACCATCACCAAAAGATTGATGTAGACACCCTTGTCTCCGACTAGGGCGAGAATAATGGCCGTTGAAATGGCAGAGGCCGCTACATTGACACTTTCATTGCCAATCAGAATTGCGATAATCAAGCGCCGTGGTTGCGAGAGTAACTTTTCAATAATTAAACCACGTTCTGGATATTTCTCGCTGATCTCTTGTCGGTGAGTGCGCTTGAGCGAAAATAGCGCAGTCTCTGAACTAGAAAAGAACCCCGAAAGCACCAATAACACCACAAGCAGCACTACCTGTATAACAAGTGTGCCGTCCATTAGCAAAAATTCATTGAGAATGAGGAGTTTGGGTGTCTAATAATGGTAAAACGGTGAGGTTCCTCAACAGAAGAATCTGGCAATACAATCAAAATAGTAAAATTAGTTATGGGGGATTATTATAGGAGAATCTGCCTACATTGCGCAAGCTAATGAATTTGAACAGTTAACTTTGATCCAGAGTATTAATAAGGGCAAAAACGCAATGTCTCACCCTTAGCGACTTACCACTATATTGCCACTTTTATAACGATACTTTGACAGTTCGAATGGGTTTAATAAAGGCTCAGAAATGTAGTTTGGGTTAAGAAACAATGGGCCACCAAATATTTATACCGATGACAGACGAGATACTCTTCGATCGACCTGAATTGATCAGTTCGCCGTTGCGCCCATATAGTCAGGATTTACCTTGCTTACATTGGCTTGAAGTCGAGTTGAATCCCACTGAATCAATTAGGGATCTCCAAAAGTGCGACCAGAACTACAAGGAATCGACAAAGCGTCGCGAAGTTAAGTCACAAGCAAAACCCCAAGTACAGTCTTTGGGTAATGTGGTGTTCCCACATTTCGCTACTGCTTAGCAATTATATCATTTAAACACCCCTAGTTTTATTCCTTCTGCCTTACCTGCGCTAACACGCAGTGAGTGATGGATATGCTCATTTTTGTCGTCAACACAGCGTATATAAGGCAAATAAGGCAAATAAGGCAAATTAATTTGCAACTATTTAGCTGTAATAAGTTACAGTTGCAAATGTATCCTAGCTTTGTTGTACAATTTCAATAAGTTAAAAGAGTTTTTGTAAGAAGAACCGAGAATGGCTATGAAGGACCGTTTATTGTTAGAAGTAAATAGAACTGTCCGGATTATTAACACATAGTCTGTCCGCTTTAGTTATTGCCGATGAATGAGTGAAGGGCGTAGCCCGTAATGAATTCATCGGCGGCAAATTGCGAAGCCCGGTTACGCAACTTTGCTCTTAATCTGTTTTTGTTGCACCAGTATTCCATCGGCTGTGTATCGGCCTAATCGCCTTGGACCATGATCAATCGACAATGAGCCATCAAGGTGGCGCGATACTTTTACTTTAGCTTTGACGTAATGATAGCGGTGTTGATCTTTAGGTAGCTGCAGAGACAGCGTCTCAAACTGTACGCTGTTGTCTTTACCCACCACACGCTCGTACTGTTCGCATAGATAATCGTCAAGATCGATGCCCGCAAGCGGCACAAAGGTGCTACCTTGCTCTCTAGCTGGATGACTGAATTCTTTATTGTGTCTGGGCATATAATGATCTCTAAGGTATTTATTAGCCGCTTGCATGCCAGTGATACCCATCAACGCAAGCTCGTTCGGTAATCGCCCTTGGTGTGTGCCAAACGCACGTTCGGAACGGCCTCTGGCTTCAGGAGAATAAGCCGCTATCATGCCAATGCCTAATCTCTTCATCGCCAACCCAAATTGAGTTGGGCCATTCTTATCCACCTTGCCGCCAGCCTCAGGCGTATGCCAATAGTGGCTGCCTCGGTCAGAGTAAAACGAACAGAATAGCCCCTTCACCTTAAGTACATCTTTAACCCCAAGCAAGCTGCTGTGCGTGCCTTCCTCTCCGACAAAGCGCATGGAATAATGCTTATTGGTGGCATCATCCAGGGTGACGATTAAGTCCCAAGACACATCAGGTACCCATTGGTGAGTACTGCCATCCTGGTGAATCATCATACCTGGCAAGGCGCCAGGTAGACGTTTAATGCGGTGAGGGCCGCGTGTTTTAGATTTACGCACCAGGTCTGCGCTTTGTAGCTTATTCTTAACCCAACTGTAGCTACGCTTACCTTGGTGCTCGCGTTGATACCATGTATGGAAGTGGCGCACATTCCAGCCTTGATAGCGTGTTGAGTATAGGTCTTGTAGCTTGATCATGAGTTATGCCTGAAAGTGGTGTATGGAGTAGTTGACTAAAAGCGGCGTATCGGGATGAATTGAGTTTACAACAACTTAAACTTCCACAGACATACGCCACTATGAAACAGAATAAAATTATTTCCTTTGAAAAGCCAGAGCAAAGCATCGATCCGCTGCAAGAATTGATTCGCAATGGTGCTAGGCAACTCATTCAAACCGCGATCGAGAGTGAGTTATCTGAACTGCTGTATCGCAATTGTGACAAAGTCTCAGATTCAGGACACGCTGGTGTCGTTCGTAACGGCTATTTGCCAGAACGTGAACTGCAAACCGGGATCGGCCCAGTCAAAGTACGTATCCCCAAGGTGCGCTCCCGCACTGGAGTACCGATCACCTTTCGATCTGCTTTAGTGCCGCCGTATGTGCGTAAAACGAGAACACTAGAAGCGGCCTTGCCTTGGCTGTATCTCAAGGGTGTCAGCACTGGAGAAATGGGGGATGCACTGAGCGTGCTAGTGGGTCAATCAGCGACTGGGTTATCATCAAGCACAGTGAGTAAGCTCAAAGCAACGTGGTCTCAGGAGTACAAGGATTGGAATAGAGAAGGTTTAGATCGAGATCGATGGGTTTATCTATGGGCGGACGGGATACACAGCGGCCTGCGCGGCGATGAGGGCCGGCTCTGTGCCTTAGTTGTCATCGGAGTGAATGAGCGCGGTCACAAGAAATTACTGGCGATTGAAGACGGTGAGCGAGAGTCTACGCAGAGTTGGCGAGAGGTGTTGTTGGCACTCAAGGAGCGAGGCCTGAATCAACCAGAGCTGGGCATCGGTGATGGTACTTTAGGCTTTTGGAATGCCCTGGAAGAAGTCTATCCTGGCACTAAACATCAACGGTGCTGGGTGCATAAAACGGCCAACGTGCTGAACAAGCTGCCTAAATCGGTGCAGCCCAAAGCAAAAGCAGCTCTGCATAACATTTGGCAGGAAGAAACCAAAGAAGCGGCGCAAAGTGCCTATCAATTATTCATTAAAACCTGTCAAGACAAGTATCCAAAAGCCACGCAGTGCTTGGAAAAAGATCGCGAAGAGTTAATGACGTTCTACTCGTTCCCTGCCAAGCACTGGATGAGCATACGTACTACGAATCCAATTGAATCAACATTCGCGACTATCCGACACCGTACCAAACGATGCAAGGGATGTCTTAGCCGTGATGGCATGTTAAGTATGATGTTCAAGCTGGGTCAGTGCGCAGAGAAAAAGTGGAACCGAATACGCGGGTTCGCCTATCTAGCAAAAGTGATTCCCCAGACGTCAGGGTAGTTGCACACATTTTAATTCACAAGGGGCGGCGGAGAAATACTCATGCCGAAATATAGCGTAGAACGAAGAGAAGCTGTTTTATCTAAATTATTATCATCAAATAGTCAGTCCTTCGCAGAAATATCTAGAGAAGAAGGAATCAGTGTTCAAACCTTGTATGATTGGCGAAATAAAGCCAGACGATCAGGAGTTTTAATGCCTAATAGTGATTCATCTAATCAGTGGGATTGCCAAACTAAGTTCACCGTAGTTCTTGAAACTGCTGCGATGAATGAACAAGAATTATCTGCGTATTGCCGAGAGAAAGGCCTATACCCTACTCAAATAACGCAATGGCGAGAAGCTTGTATTAATGGTGTTGATGAGGCTCTCATTAGCCCTAAAGTTGCGCGCGATGAAATACGTGCGTTAAAAAAAGACAAGAAGAAGCTAGAAACCCAGCTGCGCCGCAAAGATAAAGCCTTGGCTGAAACGGCCGCATTATTAGTATTACAAAAAAAGTTTCAGGCGCTTTGGGAGGACGAGGAAGTATGATTACGACTCAGACGCGCATTAAAGTAATCAATGATGTTAATGAAGCAGTAGACGCAGGTTCAAAGCGTTCAAGTGCTTGTGAGTTGGTTGGCCTTGCCGAGTCTACGCTTAGACGTTGGAAGCCAAAAGGAGAAGATAGTATCCGCAGTGATCAACGTCCTTTGGTAGAAAAGCCAGTCCCTGGCAATAAACTAAGCGAGCAAGAGCAGCAACACATTTTATCGATATGTAATGAATCGGCATACCATCATTTGCCGCCGTCGCAAATAGTACCGCAGTTGGCTGACAAAGGTATTTATGTGGCCAGCGAGTCTAGCTTTTATCGAGTTCTCAAGGCGCATGGGCAATTGAAGCACCGCGGCCGCGCCAAACAAAAGCAGTCCCGAACACCCGATACTCATATAGCGCTAAAACCTAATGCTGTGTGGATGTGGGATATCACCTATTTGGCGACGCGTACTATTGGCAAGCATTATTACCTGTACATGGTAGAAGACCTTTACAGTCGCTATGGCGTTCACTGGGAAGTACATCCTGTTGAAAGCGGTGAATTAGGTGCGCAGTTGATGTCTCAGGCGGCTCTAAAAGTGGCCAGCTGCGATGGCATGCCCGTCTTACACAGTGATAATGGCAGCCCAATGAAATCGTTCACAATGAGAGCGAAGTTAGAAGCATTAGGAATAAAGCCCTCTTACTCAAGGCCAAGAGTAAGCAATGACAACGCTTATATTGAATCCATGTTTAGAACGGTAAAGTATTGCCCTGCGTGGCCTTCTCAAGGCTTCGATAGCTTAGAGGCCGCCCGCCAATGGGTGGGTAAGTTTATGCAATGGTATAACGAAGAACATCGTCACAGTGCTATACGCTACGTTACACCTGGCCAGCGTTATCGCGGTGAAGATAGTGCCCTATTAGCAAAACGAGAAGTTGTTTATCAGGAAGCTAAAGCAGCAAAACCTAATCGGTGGTCTGGCCAAACCCGAAATTGGCGGCCTTGTGGTGCGGTTGCGCTGAACCCACAAAAAGAAGTATTATTGGCTGCGTAGGAAAATGTGCAACTACCCTGAAAATTGCCGGATTCAAGGGGTTCCATTTAAAGATGGAATAGAGCAAACTAATGACTACTCAGATCAAACCGAGGCCGCTTGAAGAAAATGCCTCATACACCAGATTCGAGCATAACTCGATGAATAATGACATTTTGTCAAAATCTTTACCAGTAGAATAATATGCCTGAGATAGCAAACATTACCGAATTTGGCACCTTGCGCGAAAAAGTCGGACTATCTATCACCGAAGCGGCTGAAATAATTGGCAAAAACGAACGCACAATCAGACGCTATGAGGATAGCAGTTCTTCTGGTAGTCAGCCGTCAATCTTGGCAATCAATGCAATCGGTGTTTCGCAATGATTAATTTCAAAACCGTCCATTCGGTTTCTCATCAATCTACAAATTCGCGTTTCAGCGAGTGCCATCTACAGCCTGATTATTCAGGCTGCCTGATTAAGCAACTCTCCACGCGCGTTAATTTCCGCGCACCTCGCGGTATTAAGAATAGGGTAAATCCTAAATTTATAACTCTTTTGAATCACGGGGCTATTTTACTATGAAACACGATTTTATTGCAAAACAAGACAAATTAGCCGATGTACGTCCTGCTTCGTTTCTCAGCAATGACTCAAGCCATCGGGGTCGCAAACTTCCATGTTTGCTTCTGCGGCAAGTTGCATTAAAACCATGTCCGAACAAACAAGGCAAAAAGGGAAAATTTCGTTTTATCGATTTGTTTGCAGGAATAGGCGGCTTCAGAAAGCCCTTTGAGAGTATTGGCGGGGACTGTGTATTTACTTCTGAATGGGATCGTTTTTCAAGACAGACTTATGTTGCAAACTTTAGGGATAATGAGGGACACGAATTTGCAGGCGATATTCGGCCGTATGCAAAAACACCGGAGCGGATTCCAAAGCACGATGTTTTACTGGCAGGTTTTCCGTGCCAGCCTTTTTCCATAGCCGGGGTATCAATAAGGAACTCCCTTGGAAGGCCGCATGGTTTTCTCTGTGATACACAAGGAACGCTGTTCTACGATCTTGCAAAAATCATCAAGCATCGGGAGCCAGCCGCCTTTCTATTGGAGAATGTCAAAAATCTTGAAAATCATGATGGGGGTAAAACGTTTTCCACAATCAAACATGTCCTTCAAAAAGAGCTTGGGTATGAAGTACATACGCAGGTAATTAGTTCAGAGCCCTGGGTGCCGCAAAAGCGTGAACGAATTTTTATAGTTGGTTTCAAGGAATCCTCAACGTTCAGTTTTGATAATTTGGTATATCCAAAAGGTTCACATCCTGTATTAGGTGATATTCTTGAAGAAAAGGTATCAGGGAAATACACGCTTTCAGCGAAGCTTTGGAATTACCTTAAAGAGTACAAGAAAAAACACAAGAAAGCCGGTAATGGCTTTGGATACTCCCTGTTTGGTCCGGATGATGTAACACGAACATTATCTGCACGGTATTACAAGGATGGCTCAGAAATACTGGTTCGGCAAAAAGGCAGGCGGCCACGGCGACTTACGCCTGGAGAATGCGCACGCCTAATGGGGTTTGATCAACCTTGTGAATCCGGTTTCATCATCCCTGTATCTGATACCCAGGCGTACCGGCAATTTGGTAATGCAGTTGTTGTTCCAGTTGTATGTGCTATTGCAGAACTAATGAAATCCCATATTTATGAGGCCGTAGACACACAAAGAGACCTGTCCGACGAGTGTGAATCTCAATTACGATTGGCGAATGGTTGACATTGTTCAACCAGACGTCAGAAGTCGAATGATGTCTGGCATTAGAGGCACTGACACCAGGCCTGAGTTATTACTCCGTAAAGGTTTGCACAGCAAAGGTTTTCGATATCGTCTTCACGATAAGTCATTACCCGGGAAACCTGATCTTGTTTTTCCGAAGTATAATGCTGTTGTATTCATGAACGGCTGTTTTTGGCATGGGCACGGTTGCCACTTGTTTAAATGGCCGAAAAGCAGGAAACAATTTTGGCGAGATAAAATTACTGCAACCATGGAAAGGGACAAGCGAAATATAATAATACTGAAGAAACTTGGTTGGCGCACAGGACAAATTTGGGAATGCGCTCTAAAGGGAAAAAGGGAAATACCGCTTGAATACGTTTTCCAGGATTGCGCGAAATGGTTAAAAGGTTCTGTAATTAAGCTGGAAATACAAGGTGATGCATAAAGGCCATTTGTCAGAATATTTTAATGGTGTTGGCGTAAAAACACTCTCGGCTGTTGATTCTGAACCAAAGACATCCAATCAGCATGAAATTGGAACGACGGTTGCAATGAGACAGTTTCTTGGTACGGAAAAAACAACCTTTGAGGTCTCTTATGTCTGGCTGGGTGGTGAGCAGGAAACCATTACGGATCATGGGTGGGCGACACACTATAACTCAAGGGATGGCAAACCCCGGCCTCCTGAATACCGGTTCTACTATCTAACAAATGCAGTAACTGAGATCATGACAGCAGGCGACACACTGTTTCTCGCCATCCGCCCTGATAAAACCATTCTCTTTGTTGTTGTGCCAGCTGAAAGCACTATACAGAACCAGTTATTGTGGCTTTTTGGTCTGGATCAGCAACCCGGGTTACGATTTACTGTGCAAGAGGTCACGGGAGCTAGAGATACAAGAGTCGATTTTATTTCGCGTTTTATTCTGGATGAGATCGGCATCGAATTCGAGGATCCGAATGCAAATTCACTTGATGCAATTATTGATAAATTTGGTCTGACGTTCCCTAGAACAGCGGAGTTCTCAGACCTGGCCAGACTCACGCTTCCTGAAATAGAGGCCAGGGATGATCCTGATTCAGCTTTGTTAGCCTGGCTTAATCATGAGGAGGCCATGTTTCGTCGTCTGGAAAAAAAGATTGTTGCAGAACGTGTATCCCAAGGATTTATTGATGATAATAAGGATATTGATGTTGATTCGTTTATTAAATATTCTCTTAGCGTTCAGAACCGGCGAAAATCAAGAATGGGATATTCACTTGAACATCAGCTAAAAGCAGTATTTAGTGCTCACAGCTTACGGTTCGACACCCAGGTTATTACTGAACACGGGAAAAAACCGGACTTCATATTCCCAGGTGAAAGTGAATACAAAAATCCCGACTTCAGTGTTGAATTACTTACAATGCTGGCTGCAAAATCCACCTGTAAGGATCGTTGGTCACAAATATTACCGGAAGCCGAGCGTATTAGTGAAAAAAACCTTGTGACCCTGGAGCCAGGTATATCATCGCCTCAAACCACAAGGATGAAGGAGGCAGATGTACAACTTATCGTTCCGTTAGCAATCCAGTCCAGTTATCAAAAAGAACAGAAAGAATGGTTATGGTGTATTTCCGATTTTATTGCGTGTGTTTGTAAACGCCAGAATACCATTCCAAGAAAGGGGTCAGACCCCTTTAAAGCATCAGCGGTTACTCTTATGTGCAAGTGAAACGCCTGGCTGCCAGCTATCTCAAGCACGGTAGAATCCAGTGGCGACATCGTGCCACAAGGGGCTTTGCTAGACGCTATAGCAATCAAGACATTAAGCTTCTAGCATATGGATGAACTCCACGGTACGTTATCAGGCCATGCCACTAAGAAACTCTGTGAGCGCGCCTTGGTTGTCTATGAGCAAACTGAGTATGCCAACCTGGCACCTATCTCGGTTTCTCATCTATACAATCTACGCCGATCTAAACCCTACCAGAACAATCGCCGTCACTTTGAAAGACACATTCTAAGCCTTCTTCTATCGGCCAAAGACGTAAGCCACAGCCAGAAGGTCAACCTGGCTATAGCCGTGTAGATACAGTGCATCAGGGCGATAAGGACAAGGTTAAAGGGGTCTATCATATCAACGCCGTTGATGAGATCACCCCGTTTGAAGTCGTGTCTTCTACACAGAAAATATCAGAGCCATTCTTGATGCCTATTCTCACTCAAATGCTAGAGCAATTCCCCTTTGTGATTAAAGGCTTTCATGCCGATAATGGCAGTGAATACATTAACCAATCGGTGGTGCGATTGTTGAATAAGCTATTAATCGAGTTGACCAAATCCAGGGCTAGACACCGTAACGACCATGCCTTAGTTGAGTGCAACAATGGGGCCATCGTGCGCAAGCATCTTGGCTTCATGCATATCCCGCAAAAATATGCGCCTGAGATTAATCAATTTGCCACCGACTTTCTTAACCCTTATTTGAATTATCACCGACCTTGTTTCTTCCCACAGATCAGCACTAACAACAAAGGAAAACAAGTCAAAACCTATCCATATCGAAACATGATGACGCCTTATGAACAACTCAAATCGTTGACCAATGCACAGTCATATCTTAAAACTCACATCTCGTTTACAATGCTTGACGATATCGTTTATCAGATGACTGATAATGAGGCAGCAAAACAACTCAATGAGGAAAAAACTAAACTCTTTAAAAACATCTTTGAACAGAAATGACAATCAACTTCTCGGTATCATTCCTGTATTGGAATAGACTCTAGTCCATCAAGCCTTGAGTTAAACATCATGCGAATTTCAAATTCAATTCAATCATCACGCATTACATTGCTCACATGTCCTTGGCACGTTATCATCACTCCTTGTACTAGTGTAGAGTATTAAATAGATCGTATATATCAGAGCCCCCAAAATGATCCAAGACAAGGCACAGTCCGCAATGAATGGTGTTCCCTTAACAAGGGCTGTAATGCAGTATTGGGGCATTTGGAGGGCTCCCAGCGGGCGAGACAATAAACGGCCATCTAGGCCGATGCAGTTACAAAAAGCCTACTACGATTTTAGGGGTCATAGCCCGCTCACAATTGGCATCGTTTCCGATACACATGGAGAGTTAAACCACGAAATTGCAAACACCATAAGCCGCTGTGACATTGCGTTACATGCGGGTGACATCATGCATGTAAAACCGCTGAACGAACTCAAATCTAAGCTAGGCAAAGTATTCGCAGTGAAAGGAAACAACGACGTAACGGGCATTTGGCCCAAGGCGCATGCCGCCATATTATCCAGTATCCCAGATCAAGTCACTATAGACTTACCAAGCGGCAAATTGGTGATGGAACATGCACACCGTGTTTGGCATCACGATACTTCTGTGATGCATCATTCGCTCAGAACTGACCATGCTGATGCAAAATTGGTAGTGTATGGCCATACTCACATCCGCAGCGTAGACCAAATGAGTACGCTCTGGATTCTCAACCCTGGCGCTGCAGGCCGTACACGGGTTTACGATGGCCCGTCTTGCATCACGCTAAGGATTAACCAAGACGAATGGACTATTGAGGAACATCTTTTCTCCCTTGAAAGTAATAGGGAAAGCCATAAAGGCAAACTTTACGCTTAAGCCAAGTGGCCAGACTATGTACGAAAGCTATTTTGGATTATCAGAAAAACCATTTAGTATCGTTCCTGATACACGGTTTTTATATTTAAGCAAAAACCACAGAGAAGCCATTGCCCACCTTGCTTATGCCATAAATGAAAAAAATGGCTTTGTTCAACTCACCGGTGAAGTCGGGTTGGGTAAAACCATGGTTTGCCGTTATTTGCTTTCCAAGTTGCCAGAGGATATTGATGTGGCGCTTATCTTAAACCCTAGAATGAGTGAAGTTGGCCTGCTAAAAGCCATTTGTACCGAGCTCAAAATTAAGCATAGGCCTAAGGACGACCCCGGCGAATTAACCATAAAAATTAACAAACGACTACTTTATACCCATTCGCAAGACCGCCAGACTTTGTTAATCATTGATGAAGCACAGAACATACCCAACAAAGCACTTGAACAAGTCCGCTTATTAACTAATCTGGAAACTGATCAACAAAAGCTGATGCGCATCGTCCTAATTGGTCAGCCAGAGTTGGGTGAACGATTAAATCAAAGAGAAATGCGGCAGGTCGCACAACGTATAACCAGTCGTTATCATTTTAGCACTTTGTCGCGCAACGAATCGGACGAATATATAAAACACAGACTTGCCGTTGCTGGCTGCACCAACCCCTTATTCACAAAAGGCGCACTAAAGAAAATATTCAAACTTACTAAGGGCACACCACGGCTGATTAATCTGGTCTGTGATCGCGCATTGATCGGTGCGTTTAGTCTTGGGATAGCGCAAGTTGACACCAGTATTGTGAAAACTGCTGCAAAAGAAGCTTTACCTCTTTTTAACCAAACTCCCAACCGATTAAGTTGGGTGATGAGCGCTAAATTTTTACTTGTTTTACTGCTATTAAGTTTACTGACCGCAGCTACGCTTAACTCTGAAAAATGGCTGCCTTCGGTACTAGAGAAATATGCGATGATTCACAAAAAATTAAGCCCACAAGAACAGTTAGAACCACCCACTGCGGAAAAATCCAAACCGGTTGTAAATGAAATAGCCGAAGATAAGCCTAAGGTAATTCCAGCGAACTCTATGGACAAATCACAGATAAAGCTCCAAGCAGACCGAGATTTTCGGCTCGGCATTCCTGGTAAAGAACCCAGCCCATAACTAGCAAAACTCAGACTCTTTTACCTTTCTTTGGCGACTACCGTTTTGTAAAATCCCGCATCTGAAAATACTTATATATTGTTCGAAAAAGTATCGCAAGAATTCACTTGGCCAGAACGAAAGCCTTCCATAAACCAATAAGCGCGTTGTTGGCCAGTCCCATGGGTAAAGCTATCTGGAACAACATAACCTTGTGTTTTACGCTGAATCGCATCATCACCAATCGCAGCGGCGGCTCGCAATGCCTCCTCAATATCGCCTTGCTCTAAAGTCTGCGTCTGCTTATGTGTATTGTGCGCCCATACCCCAGACAGGCAATCGGCTTGTAGCTCGAAGCGAACTGATAACTCGTTCGCCTTGGATTTACCTGATTGCGTTTTCATTTGATTCACTCTAGCAGACAAACCCAGCAATGTTTGCACGTGGTGGGCTACTTCGTGCGCCACTACATAGGCTTGGGCAAAGTCTCCTTGCGCGCCAAATTTTCGACTTAGACTCTTTATAAAACACGGTATCAATGTACACCTTCTGGTCTCCGGGACAATAAAAAGGCCCCATCGCCGCTTGCGCATGGCCACAAGAAGAACTGGTCGAGCCGGTAAACAATACCAAAGTAGGCTCTCTATAAACTTGGCCAATGTCACTAAAAACCTTGCCCCAAACGTCTTCAGTTTGATCCAGCACCTGTGAGACAAAATTACCTGCCTCTTGTTCTTCTTGCGAAGTTACAACAGGGCCTTGTTGCTGGCTCCCGCCTCCTAATCCTAGAAATGATAATGGGTTGAAGCCAAATAACAGCGCAGCACCAATTAATAAAATGGTGCCTATACCGCCTCCAGCGAAGCCGCGACGTACCCGTCGTTGCCCACGTCGATCTTCAATATTGCTACTTCGTGCAGATGTTCTTTTCATTGATTTGTCTCTAAAATATATAAATACAGTGCTTACGGTCATCACCCTAAACGCGTTACATTCGTGATTGTAACACCGTATTTATACGGCTTACAGCTTTTGGCCCTGGTACTCTTTCTCTAATAAACGTGGCATCAATTCCACAAAATTACAAGGCCGGGTTGTAAAATCCATTTGCGGTGAAATAATCTCATCCCAAGCCAAAGCACAAGCGCCAGAAGAACCAGGCAAAGAAAAAATAAAGGTGCCGTTGGCCACACCAGCCACCGCTCTTGACTGAATTGTTGAGGTGCCAATTTGCTTTAATGACAAAGCCCTAAATAGCTCGCCAACCCCGTCTAGGGTTTTATCGAACAACACGCTCACTGCCTCTGGCGTGCCGTCTCTACCGGTTACACCCGTACCCCCAGTCAATACCACAACTTGGCACTGGGGCTCAAAAACCCAATTAGAAACCACTGCACGAATTGCATAAATATCATCTTTAACTAAATCTCGAGCGTATAAATGATGCCCCGCGGACAGCATTCTTTTCTCCAACAAGTCCCCCGATTTATCTTGCGCAAGCGATCGACTGTCTGAAACAGTAAGTACTGCCATATTTACAGCGACAAATTTTCGATTCGAAGCTACCATCTAAGTGACTACTTACATTTATGATTGAGCAAACATTATACTATCCGTCTGCTTTAACTTCAGCGACCAATTCCCGCAATGAGCATCAATGTCTTAATATTCGCAAGCCTCAGTGAAGACCTCGGCTTATCTCGCACCCAAGTATCGGCTGACTCAGTCAAAACGGCACTAGGGGTATGGCAGAAGATTACCGATAGGCCGTTATCAAACAACGTACTTATTGCGGTCAACCAAGAGTACGCTGCAGCAGACACTGATGTGCATTCTGGTGACGAGGTGGCATTTTTTCCGCCCGTCACAGGGGGCTAGATGCAACGCATTATTCTCTATACGTCAGCATTCGAGCCTTGGCCTTTAATACAGGAGGTTGAACAAAAATTCATTGATCACGGCTTGATAGAACAATCCGCAATAGGGGCTACCGCGAACTTTGTAGGCCGCATGCGCGATTTCAATGAAGGCGATAGCGTCATTGGCATGGAGCTTAATCATTATCCAGGCATGACAGAAAAACAGCTTGAGACCATCATTAAACTGGCCTGTGAATCGCATCAAATTGCCCAAGCCTTTATTGCTCACCGCGTCGGCACCATCAAACCTGGAGACGCCATTGTGTTAGTGGCAACATGGTCTGAACATCGCAAGGCTGCCTTTGATGCCTGCCGCGACATAATGGAAACGCTAAAGCATCAAGCGCCGTTTTGGAAAAAAGAACTGACGGCACAAGGAGAACGCTGGATTAAGGAAAACACGGCGGGATAAGCTTTTAATAATGCAATCGCGTGACCAACATTACGCCGACTTAAAATCGGACATAGAAGCTTTCGAGTTTGATCACTCGGTCACCAAGGTATTTGCCGATATGATTCGCCGTTCTGTACCTGGCTACAGCGCCGTCATTGCGATGACTGGGGTCATCGCAGGTGATTATGCGGCTGAACATACCCACATCTACGATTTGGGCTGTTCCTTAGGCACTGGCTTGCTTTCCTGCGCGCAATATGCACCCAAAAGTTGCTCACTGATTGGCGTGGATAACTCACCCTCGATGCTCAAAGACTGCAAAAAACATCTAGCCGATATCGAACAGCGTTATGACCTTAGGTGCGAAAGCAGCCAAGACTGCGAAATCAGCAATGCGTCTATGGTAATTATGAATTACACCCTGCAGTTCATCGCCCCTAACGAACGCCTGAAAATGCTACAAAGTGTTTACGCTGGCCTCAACCTAGGCGGCGTACTACTGCTGTCAGAAAAAGTTGTGTTTGAAGACCCCATCACTGAAAAACAAATGACGGATTTGTATTACGCTTTTAAACGTGAAAACGGCTATAGCGAATTGGAGATCAGCCAAAAACGTAGCGCACTTGAAAAAGTGCTTATTCCACAAACCGAGCGAGAACACATCGAGCAATTAAACCAAGCCGGGTTTTCTCGGTCAAACCTGTGGTTTCAATGCCTCAACTTTAAATCGTTTTTGGCGGTTAAAGCCTAAATGGATTTAAAAACCGGGCTACGAACAGCGCAATTAAAGCACCATTTCGAACAGTTGAATTGCCGCTGGAGTGAGTCATTAGACGAGCAAACAGACATCCACATTGCGCAATTAAATAATGGCAATTTACGCCGTTGGATTAACGCGCTAGAACAGATGCCGAATATTAAAGAGTGCGCCAGCAAGTTGAATCAAGCTACCATTTCAATCCATTCTGAACAGATCACCACTGCGGATCAATTACAGATTCGTACCCAATTGCAAGCTCTAATGCCGTGGAGAAAAGGGCCATATGAATTATTTGGCATGCTTATCGACACCGAATGGCGCTCAGATTATAAGTGGCAGCGATTACAAAACGACATAACTTCACTAGCGGGTAAAACGGTGTTAGACGTCGGCTGCGCTAACGGCTATTTTAGTTTACGCATGGCGGGTTGCGGCGCGAAATTGGTTGTTGGGGTCGATCCAAGTTGGTTATTTATAGCGCAGTTTATGTCTATTCAGCACTATCTTGATCCGACACTCGCGGTTTATTTACTTCCATTTACCCTGGAGGAAGTTCCGTGCCCATTGCACTTTTTTGATACGGTTTTCTCTATGGGCGTTTTATACCATCGTAAATCTCCTTTCGACCACTTACAAGCGTGTTTAGATGCCCTAAAACCCGGCGGGCAACTGGTGCTTGAAACCTTGGTCATTGAAGATAAACAGGGCGAAGTATTGGTGCCGCAAGACCGCTATGCGCGTATGCGTAATGTTTGGTTTATTCCTAACACCGAAGTTTTGTGCAGCTGGCTTATACGCGCAGGCTTTAAATCAACTAAGCTAATAGATGAATCTAACACTAGCACCGATGAGCAACGCGCTACCGATTGGATGCAGTTTGCATCCTTGGATAAATGTCTTGATCCTAGCAACCCCAGAAAAACTATTGAAGGTTACCCAGCGCCACGGCGCGCAATTATTTCTGCGCAAAAGCCTATTTAAACCGCCCACCCTTAAGGTCGTGTCGCCTGTATTACATTTTCAGTCTTAAAACAAATGCAAACCACTTTTCCGATACGACCACTTGATTTACCATTACCATTACCATCACTGAACATTCGCATTTAAATACCAATAATTATTCGCCATGGGAATTGCAACTAAAGACCAAATAAACGCTGTACAACAGCCTATTGAAACAGCCAATGGCATGCCCAATTCAGCCTATACCAGCCAACAGGCCTTTGAATTCGAGCGTGATAATGTTTTTGCGCCAAGCTGGGCTGCGGTGGGCTTTGTCAGCGAATTACCGGAAAATGGTTATGTAAAACCAATCGACTTTATGGGCTTACCGATTGCGCTACTTCGTAACCAAGAAGGCCAGATTAATGTTTTTCATAATGTGTGCAGTCACCGAGGCATGCGTCTGGTGCAAGCAGAGCGTAGCGTACCAACTATGTTAGTTTGCCCATATCATTCCTGGACCTATAATTTAGATGGGGAGCTTAAAGCCACGCCACATATTGGCGGAGTAAATATCCACCAGGCCGACAATATGGATTGTAGCCAGCATGGCTTAAAACCAATTCGTAGTGCAATATGGATGGGCATGATATTTATCAATCTCTCTGGGGAAGCCGATGATTTTGACGTACACACCCAACCACTAACCGAGCACTGGGCAGAATTTATCGGCGAAGACGGCTTGGACTTGCTGCGTTTACCCCCAGACTTCAACTCACTCACTATTGATGTAAATTGCAATTGGAAATTGGCGGTTGAAAATTATTGCGAGGCCTATCACCTGCCATATATCCACCCCAGATTAAACTCGTATTCTAAACTTGAAGACCACTACAACATCATGATTGTCGACCGCTTTGGTGGCCAAGGTAGTTGGGCCTACACGCTAGCGGAATCAGCGGGCACCCGTTTACATGCCTTCCCCGACTGGCCTCTTGAGCAACTTTCAACTGCTGAGTATGTAAGTTTTTATCCAAACGTGTTGCTGGGTTTGCAAGCGGATCATGCTTTTGCGATTATTCTTGACCCTGTATCTCACAACTTCACCCGCGAGCGATTGGAACTATATATGGTTGGCGAAGAGTCTACCCAAGAAAGCTATGCTTCCTGTCGCGATGTTACTTTAAAAGCTTGGCGCGAAGTGTTCAGTGAAGATGTGCAAGTAGTAGAAGGAATGCAACAAGGGCGCAATTCACCCGCTTATAACGGGGGCGTGTTTTCTCCGGTTATGGATAATGCCAGCCACCATTTTCATCAATGGGTAGCGAGTAAATATCAAGCGGCGTAACGGCGTTCTATGAAAAAGTGGTTATGCGTTATTTGTGGGCTGGTTTACGACGAAGCCGAAGGTTGGCCAGATGATGGAATACCGCCGGGCACAGCGTGGGCAGACGTACCCGATGATTGGGTTTGCCCAGATTGCTTTGCTGAAAAAGAAGATTTTAAAATGGTGGAAATCAGCTAAAGCGCACCGTCAAGGTCGCTATATGTTCTGGCCCAATTTCGTAACATAGGAAGCAAATTTGATAAGGGAGTTGCTGTTGGCTGTTGGCAATTATTACTTTAGTGGCCCACATAACGAATAAGGATTAGCCGTCGCGCAGCCGCGACTTTATCCAATATTTGAACAAGCTCGGGGTTACCTTTATTAAGTAAATATATCCACCACTGGTCCTTGTGACTTTAAGCATTTGGAGTTTCGCTTAGGATTGCAGGCGAGTGGGCACCTCTCTCGCCGAGTGATGGTACTTTCTTATGGCAAAAATTTGTGGTCCTCCGTATAGAGTGGTTTTGGGATTCATTGCACTGCCCACAATGTGTAAACATGAGGCCACATTGGGCCGTGCGGCACCCACCAATGGCGTTGGCGGCGCTGCGCAGTGGGCGTAAGGCGTCGGGATGTCGGTTTAGTATCGAGGCAAGTTCCAATAGTCGATTATCTCAAAGTCCAATCCATCAATCAGTGTGTTTATCCGCGAGCCGGTATTACGCTGCGTCACTTCGGTGAGTTGCGTGTAAAGTGCCGTTGTCTTGGGACATTCATGGCCCATCTCGCGCTGAATGGCGCGCAAGTAAACGCCCTACTCAACCAAATGCGCGCCATAGCAGAGGCGGAAAGTGTGGATGGTAACGCGTTTATGAATACCGCAACTTTTGACGATGACCTTGAATGATTTTTGCAAGCCGCCGCGGTCCATGAGGGCGTTGGCTGAGCAGCGAAGTTCGTTGGTTTTGCCCCGGGGAAACAATCATTTAGGGGTACGATGACTGGCCCAATAAGTGCGCAATAAGCCGAGCGTTCGATCGGGGAGGAACACAACTCGATCTTTACGATCTTTACGACCTTTACCGCAACGTACATGCACATTATGGCGGGCACTGTCGATGTCAGCAATGGTCAGATTGAGTGCTTCGCTCAGGCGTAGTGCCATGCTGTACACGCACCAGAGATAAGTTTGGTAACGCACTTCGCGTGTCTGGCTGATGACGCAGCCCACCTCGGCCGTCGACAGTATGTCAGGCAAGGTTTTAACCCTAGGCGGCTTTACAATCTCTACCCACTGCCATGATTTATTGAGGAGGTGGCGATAAAAGAACTGCAGGCCGTTACGTTCGAGTTTTACCGTAGACCAAGAATGGCTGTGTACCAGAGACAAGAAGTAGTCCCGTAATTGTTGTTGGCTGAGCTGGTCGGGACAACAATCAAAGAACCCCGACACTCCCCGCACAGCTCGCGTATAGGCATCTATAGTTACATCGGCTTGCCTTGCAGGCGAAGTACGTTAATATGTTGTTGGTAAAGACAGTCAAAACGAGATTGTTCGGATGAGTTCATGGTGTATTCCTATTAACCTAGATAAATCAGTTAAAACACGAAAGTCCATGCAAGCTCTTGATGCACCTAGCAAAATCAAAAAAAACCTTATCACCAATAAGGTGACCGCGACTTTTTTGATTTCACTATGCACTTCAATTGCTTACATGTCTTTTCCGCGTTTAACTGATTTATCTAGGATTAAACAGATTACGCAACATTGGGTATGGACTTTTTGTCTAGCAAGTTGACTCATTGTCGTTCCACACGATATATCGATGATTAGCATTAGCCCATTCGTCGTCAATTTCAATCAGAATGGCACTGACTAATCGTAACCAAGCCTCTCGGTTAGGAAAGACTCTGACCAAGCGGGTGCGCCGCTTAAGTTCTTGTTGAACCGTCCGTTCAATGCGGTTGGAGGTTCGCATTTTCTTTTGGTGTCTATCTGGCAAGGCAAACACATTTAGGGCTTGTCGGATAATTAATAGAATACGTGAGATAATATGGGCTAATTCTAGTCAGCCTGCAATTTTGAGCAAACGTCATCAAAGCCAACTGTTCCTAACCTTAGATTCTCTGGTTAGCTCTGAACATCCCTACCGTAAACTCGATGAGCTATTATGTTTTGGTGCATTGAGTAAACCCTTCTCTAAAATATATGCCACCCGTGGCCCTAAAGGCCGAGGTGTTGAGTTCGGCTTACGTGCCTTGGTGCTTCAGTTCATGGAAGATTTAAGTGATAGAGAAATGGAGCGATACTTATCAGAGAATCTGGCCGCTAAGTGGTTTTGTGATTCAGGACTGGAACAGAGCACTCCTGATCATAGTTACTTTGGTGATTTTCGCTCACGCATTGGAACCAGGGGTATGATGAATTTATTTGACCGTGTTCGGAGCGGGTTAGTTTCAATGGGCTTAGTACGAGAAGTATTCACATTTGTCGATGCCAGCCAGTTGGTCAGTAAGCTAACCACTTGGGATGATAGAGATAAGGCGATAAAGATGGGATTAGAGGAGTTCAACAATAAGACAGTTGATAAAGTTGCGGCGGACAAGCAAGCACGGTTTGGGTGCAAGGGAAATAGCAAATATTGGTATGGTTACAAAGAGCATGCATCAGTGGATATGCAAAGTGGCTTGATCAATAAAATAGCGGCCACCTCGGCTGAGGTAACGGATGCAAGCGGCTTGAAGCATGTTTGCCCTAAGTCGGGTGCTGTTTATGCGGACAAGGGTTATTGCGTGAGCCCGGCCAAAACCACGCTCAGGCGCAACGGTTGCCATGATGCAACAATCAAGAAGAACAATATGCATGGCAAGAATAGAGACAAAGACCGTTGGATTAGCAAAATTCGTTCACCATATGAGCGAGTGTTTGCTCATCGCAATAAGCGAGTTCGTTATAAAGGGTTGGCTAAAGTCCAGTTCCAAGTTGGAATCAGGGGCTTATGTTTTAACCTTAAGCGATTAATGGCATTGGGAGTTGAACGAGTTGAATTGGTGCCGGCCTAGGGATAGATCCGTCTATTGGTGGCAAAATGGCTGCTAATAGACGGTTTATTGCACAAAAAACGCGTTGCTGAGCAAACTAAAAGCGACTTCGGCGAAAACCCTGTTTGAAATTGTATTAACCGACGAGCCCATTTAACCCTTCAGGCACATTGTTTTCTAGCCACTGCGCCAAGTGAGCATGCTTTTCCTGGTACTGGCTCACAAGGACTTTTAGATTAACCTGAGCAGCTGCCATATTGGGTGCATTCCAAACACTACGCAGCTCACCACCAATGCGCTGCTTGATCTTGTGATTGGGGGCATGATGCATTGCATTCTGCGCCAGATGAAACTGGCAACGCTGCCAAGGTATACCTGGGAACACTGCCTTTCTAGCGGCTTTTAAGCCACGGTGATCATCACTGACAATAAACTCAATACCATGTATGCCCCGGTCAGCCAAGCCTTTGAGGAACGCTCGCCAGTTAACCTCGGCTTCATTAAGCGCCATTGCCGTTCCTAATACGCAACGCCGTCCACAAGGCAATACACCCACCGCACTCAACACCGCCATATCAATCACTTGGTGGCCCTCACGCACCTTTTCATAACGCGCATCAAGGATTAGGTAAGAGACTTTACCCAACGGACGATCACGCCAGACTTTTAACGCCTCATCCATGCTCTGGTTAGCCCGTGAGACCGGTGTAGAGGAGATGCTTTCAATACCCATGCTCTGCATGACTTTTTCGACTCGGCGCGTGCTAACGCCCGTCACGTACATTTCAGCAACGGTCAGCATCATCGCACGTTGGCTGCGTAAGCCGCGTTCTAGCGATTGAGGGTAAAAAGGTTCATCAACGTGTTGAGCGGTCTTTGGGATACGCAGATTGAGCGTACCGGCTTGCGTATCGATACGCTTATCCTGGTAGCCATGGGCAAACCCTGGCCGGTCTTGACTATGCTCATAGTGTGATGCGCCTGGAAACGGCTCTCTTTCAATCTCCATCGCCTCATTGAGCAGTGCGGTGAGCACGGGGCGCATGGCATCGGGGCCTTCTGAGATGTGTGTTCCACTACTACGTCAAATACGTTATTGTTTGATTGGGTCATTTGGGTGTCTCCAGTATTTTAATTGCTTAAAACAGGGAACGCACAAATGGCTCAACTTACAAGACACCAAGATAGAAAATTTGAATAAATCAAAAATTCGAAAAAATTCCCCCTGGGGGAAAAAGGCCATACTGCTCTATCTAATATAAAAGTCCATACCTGAAGTTACAGTATCAAAATAAACCCACTTTTGTAATGGTACATTCAGCATGGATGGGAGGCTGGTCATTTGAGCATGTTGGAAAAGGATTGACCGAACAAGGATATAATTATAAAGCACCCGATTTACCTGCTCATGGTCAAAACAAAACCCCTGTCTCTGAAGCTTCAATGTCCTCTTATGTCAAAACAGTGACAGATGTCATTGATAAAATCGAAGGTTCGGTAATATTAGTTGGGCATAGCTTTGGCGGAGTCGTTGCGAGCCAAATTGCTGAGGAAAGACCTAAAAGGTTAAGGCCATTCACTATTTGTGTGCTTTTATGTTGCCTAACGGTGTGTCATTCATGGATGCCACTCAAGGCATTAAGGATTCTAAAGTGTTAAATAACTTATTTTTCTCAGAGGATAAGCTATTAGTGGGCATCAAAGAAGAAGCTTTACATGAGGCTGTTGCACATGATGTGACTGAAGCAACTTTTTTTGGCAGCTAAACCTTATTTGGTGCTCGAGCCTACCGAGCCACTTGGTGAAAAACTAAAGCTGACAGATAAAAATTACGGGCAAATTCCTCGTTTTTACACGAACTGTACTAAAGATAGTGCTATTCCACCTCACGTGCAAAAAGCAATGATAAAACATACCTGTTAAAAAAACATATACATTACCTTCAAGTCATGCGCCTATTTTTTCAATGCCTGATAAAGTTGCTGAGGTTTTAGTGGATACAGCTATAAGCAGCCACTAAAATAAAAATATTACAAGTTGCTCCTTAAAAAGCAGCAAGCACGAGTACTTTCAGAAAAGGTGACGGATTAACCTGCTTCTGCTTTTCGCGGCAAGTGCAATCTCTAGGCCCTAGCATTAAAATAGTCGGTATGCACCGCTTGCATCATTACTTGGGCGCCCCATAAACCGGATACCTGACCGTCATATCGGCTAACTAATTCTTGGCCTAGGCCCCCATCTAAAATGGTAATTGTCATGTTAGGCGGTTGACGTTTCGTATTGGCCTCAGCTGAGTATGAAGAAGTGCTAGTCACGGCGGCGCCTCGAGTGCCGGCCCTTGTTTTCGCCACCACCCGTAGCACCCGCGGCAATACTCATTTCACCTCTGAGTTGTGCTTGTGCGCCCACCGACACCTCACCCAGCACCGTCACAATTTCATCTAGGGTTGGCGCTATACCTTTAACATGCTCATCCATCACTTTACGCATCGCTACTACGTGACTCGGTGTGGTACCACAACAACCACCGATAATGTTCGCCCCAGCATTGATAGCAAAACGTACGTAGTCCGACATAATTTGCGGAGTGCCGCTATAAACAATGGCTCCATCGATATATTCGGGCACACCGCAATTGGCTTTTGCAATAATAATTGGATCAACCCCTAGCCCTTTCGCAGCCGTCCGCATATTCAGCACCGCGGCCACCACCTCGCTGGCGCCCACACCGCAGTTGGTGCCAACGGCATATGGCTTAGGCCGCATTGTGGCCCCATATTCAACCACATCAGCCGCTGTTAAGCCCATCATGGTACGGCCGTTAGTATCAATACTTAGCGTCGTTATTACCGGCATATTAGCCTTTGCGGTGCCCATAAGCGCAGCTTGCATTTCTTCCTTAGAAGAAATTGTCTCGACCCACAACACATCGACTCCGCCCTTTTTCAGCGCTAATGCTTGTTCGGCAAAAGCGTCTGCGGCTTGTTCAATGCTTAGCGGTCCAGAAGGTTCAAGAATCTCACCAGTTGGGCCCATAGAGCCGGCAATTAGTACCTCTCTACCGGAAGACGCAATACACTCTTTTAGCAAACGGGTGCCCGCTATATTCAATTCTTCAACGCGATCCTGCGCCTTATGCAATTTGAGCCGGTATCGCGTGCCGCCAAAGGTGTTGGTCAATATGACGTCTGATCCAGCATCGATAAAACTTCGGTAATGTGCCCTGATTTTCTCAGGCTGGTCGACATTCCAAAGCTCAGGAGCATCGCCTGTCACCAAGCCCATATCAAATAAGTTTGATCCTGTGGCGCCATCTGCTAACAACACCCCTTTTTGTTCAAGCAACTGCTCGAGTTTGTTTTGCATTTCTAAAGTTTGCAATATAACTAGTAACATCCGACTCTAGTGACTAACGAAGGCGCAATCAACCGCTGTAGGCAACAAAAAGTAGGTTACTGGCGATTATTTTTGCTTACAAAATATTGATACAATTACCAACTCCAAATTGACTAATAAATTATGCCATTACTTACTAACGCAAAACTTAAAGACGCCGCGAAAGATCTAGATCAGTGGGAAATAAAGGGCGATAAACTTTATCGCCAATTTATCTTCAAAAACTTTAACCATGCCTTTAGTTTCATGACTCAAGTGGCGATGCACGCGGAAAAATACAATCATCATCCAGAATGGTCAAATGTATATAAAACCGTCGAGGTTCATTTAACTACCCATAGTGATAACGGCATCACCGAAAAAGACATCAAGCTAGCCAAGTTTATGGATGCAATCGCTACGCTCTAAGTATTAAGCCTGTTGAAACAAAAATTGGCTTGGGTTAAAGTTAGGCTGTCTCAAGTCCACAGGCAGTGAGCATAAATGGTGTCTGTAAGCTTAGCTTGTATTATTTGAACTGCGCTAATTTTTGACATGAGATCTACTTTTACTTCCAAATCGCCCAGCCAAAGCACACCGCAGGGCACCCACTTTCGGGTTTTCGGCAGCGGTTCACAGAGCCTGGTTTTTGCCCATGGCGTAGGTTTAAACAAAGATATTTGGCAACCCCAAGTTAAAGCTTTTGTTGGCGACTATCAGGTTGTTTGTTATGATTTACTGGGCCATGGCGACAGTCCGACACCAGATGTCAACGCCACCATGGACGATTACGTAGAACAACTAGAAGAGCTCAGGGAGACCCTAGCGATAGATAAAATTGCGGTAATCGGCCACTCTACCGGGGCACTCATTTCATTGGGGTATGGACTGGCATATCCTCAAAATGTTACCCGCTTAGTAACCCTAAATGCGATTTACTGCAGGCCAAAAAAAGCCCAAGCCGCGGCATTGAACCGAG
The DNA here is from genome assembly GCA_965237485.1 of Candidatus Poriferihabitaceae bacterium. Lineage (GTDB taxonomy): Bacteria > Pseudomonadota > Gammaproteobacteria > Arenicellales > Poriferihabitantaceae > JAAELZ01. Next base: position 1,206,135 of record CBDEFQ010000009.1, read on the forward strand.
TAAGCGAGGCTAAAAAACACGGCCCTTTGAAACAGCTAGATAACACGCTAATACGCTGGTTTGGGGATGCTCCATTATCCGCAGAGCATAAAGTTAAACGTCAAACCTTACGAAACACTTTAGAGCAAGCAAACATATCTGGTTACGGTATCACTTATCGCTTATTCGTAGAATCAGACCGTCTTTACGAAGGCCGTCTTGATCAAATTAATTGCCCAACCCTTTTCTTAACCGGCGAACTAGACCCTAACTCTACTCCTAGTATGAGCATCAAGATGGCCAATGAAGTGAGTGGCGCGAGTGGCGCTATCGTTCCCAACTCTAGGCATATGACACCCTATGTTGACGATAAGGCCACCAATGCTATAGTCAAAGATTTTCTGCTCTCATCATGACCGAATCAGATAAGCACCTGTTGCGCAAAACTTTGGGACAGTTCCTAACGGGGGTGACCATTGTCACTACGATTACGCAAGATGGTGAACCTCTGGGCTTTACCGCTAATTCATTCACATCTGTATCACTAGAACCGCCTTTATTGCTCGTTTGTATCGCTAAAAATGCCAATTGCAGTGACGTATTTATTCAATCTAATCACTTTGCTATCAACATCTTGGCTGAAACACAGAAACAGCTTTCAAATACCTTCGCTAGCCCTATTGAAGACCGCTACGAAAATGTCGACTGGATAACCAAAGCCACGGGCAGCCCCATTTTTAATGATACCGTAGGTTGGTTAGATTGCAATACCCACCAAGTGGTGGACGCAGGCGATCATTTTATTTTACTCGGTGAAGTTGTGGCGTTTGATCAATCTCCTCAGCTGCCTCTAGGTTATTTTCAAGGTAACTATTTCTCTGTGGGTATGGCGCAAAAAGCCTTAGTTGCAATTGGCGATAAGGAGGTTAAAACCAGTATTGGTATTGTGATTGACCGCAACCGCAGCATTTACTTAGTTAGCAACGAAGACAATAAACTCGATTTCCCTCGGGCGACCGCCACGTCTGACGACGATGCGCATGAGCAACTAGATCAGTATCTCGCAGAACTTGGCTTAAGCCTCGACGAGAAAATACTATTTTCTGTCGTAGAAGACGAAACCAAAGGAGCATTGGCTATTTATTATCGTTGTCATGGGGCTGGTAAGCCGAAGCTAAACGACGGTAAGTTTTACGATTTCGAACAAATCCCATGGGACGATCTTGCGACGCAAGCCATATCGATGATGGTCAGGCGCTATATCCAAGAACGTAATCACGATGTATTTGGTGTTTATTTTGGTAACGAAATCAGCGGTCGAGTCGCCAAGACCAAGACCAAGACCCCTTATAAATACAAAATCAAATTTTTACACTGATAAATTGAAGCTAAATCAATGAAACATTATCAACACTATATTAACGGCGTTTTTGAAGATGGAAGCGATCATTTTGGAACCACTAACCCAGCTACAAACAAAGCATGGGCAACGGCGCCAGCAGCAACAGAAGATGATGTTAATCGTGCGGTGGCCGCAGCTAAGACTGCACTACAAAGCCCAGAATGGGCCGGCTTAACCGCAACTGCGAGAGGTAAATTACTCTATCGTCTAGCCGACCTTGTGGCTGAGCGCGCACAAGATTTAGCCACCTTAGAAACTACCGATAGCGGTAAATTACTCGCCGAAACCCGTATGCAAACGGGCTATGTAGGCGACTACTACCGCTTTTATGCCGGCCTTGCAGACAAAAATAACGGCCACGTTTTACCCATAGATAAGCCCAATATGCATGTTTTTACCACGCGCGTGCCTATCGGCGTGGTAGCCGCTATTGTGCCTTGGAATGCGCAGATGTTTCTAACTGCAACGAAACTCGGGCCCGCGCTTGCGGCGGGAAATACGGTAGTACTCAAAGCTTCAGAATTGGCACCTATTCCAATGTTGGAGTTCGCCCGAATTGTACATGATGCTGGCTTTCCACCTGGTGTGGTCAATATCATCACGGGTTACGGCGACCCATGTGGCTCAACGCTTACTAAGCATCAAGACGTGGCTCACGTAGCGTTTACCGGCGGCCCAGATACCGCGCGCCACATCATTCGTAACACCGCCGAAAACTTCGCCCCCGTTTCGCTGGAACTCGGCGGCAAGTCACCGCTGATCGTGTTTGATGACGCCAATATACAAAGTGCGGTTAACGGCATGATTGCTGGCAACTATGGTGCTTCAGGTCAGAGTTGTGTCGCTGGCTCGCGGGTTTTCCTTCATGCCAGTATTTTCGATGAAGTCATCGATGAGCTTGAGAAGCGAGTTAAAGACATCGTCGTCGGCGACCCATTAGAAGCGGACACTCACATGGGCCCATTAGCTACTGCTGAGCAACATGAACGCTGCAAAGAAGTGGTTAAAAAATCAGTCGAGGAGGGTGCGCGTCTGGTTTATGGAGGGAAAACACCTGCTGATAAGACGACTGGTAATTACTTTGAACCTACGTTACTCGCCTGCCCAAATCAGGACATCACTTCTGTTCGCACTGAGTTATTTGGCCCTGTAATGAGCGCAATTAAATTCGAAACCGAGGAAGAAGCCATTGCCATGGCAAATGACAGTCGCCTTGGTTTGGGTGCTGGGGTATTCACCAACGACCTCGCTCGCGCTCATCGGGTTACCCAGCAAATTCATTCTGGCATTATTTGGGTAAATACCTATCGCGTTATTTCGCCCATCGCACCGTTCGGCGGGTTTAAAGACAGCGGTACAGGGCGCGAAGCTGGTGTAGATTCAATCAACGATTACACACGGACAAAGACCACCTGGATCAACACCTCTAAAGAACCAATGGCCAACCCATTTGTAATGCGTTGAACTTTGACTAACACTGGAATCACCGCGTTGACTTGCCCATAGCTATGAACAATAAACTGCCCTCATTCCTACTCGTCACCTATCTGATATTGATGGCTGTGCTCGCCATCAACCCGTACGAACGCGGCACTTGGTGGGCGGAAAACCTACCGGTGATGATCGCGGTCGCTTTATTGGCGTTCACGTATAAACAATTTAGGTTCTCAAACTTAGCTTACGTTTTAATGTGGGCATTTATATGCGTGCATACTATCGGCGGACACTTTTCTTTTGCACGTGTTCCTTTTGAATGGGGCAATCAATTGCTGGCCATGACCAGCATCGATTCGTTATTTCCCGAGGGCCGTAATAATTTTGATCGCCTCGGCCATTTTCTCGTTGGCGTGTTTGCCTACCCCACCGCGGAACTGGCTTATCGCAAAAAGTGGATTACCAATATCGCCGTAGCGGCCGCCTTTGGTATTTTTGCATTGGGCTTTTGGGGCGCCTTATACGAAGTAATAGAAATGATTTACGCAGTAATCGCTGGAGGTGAACAGGCGGCGGACTTTTTAGGTTCGCAAGGCGATATTTGGGATGCGCAAAAAGACATGGCTTTGGATATTTTAGGTGCAATTTGCGCGACTATTTTGTTTTCAATAGTTTGGGCTAAGCGCGCGCCGTCTCATTTAGATTCGCGTTATTGATAACATAATGATAAACAAACCACACCAAGCCTTGGCGACCAACGCACCGCCAGCTGATATAGTGGTGCTAGCGCAAGCATTGGTATCATCAAGACCGGGGCCTGTCTACCTTTACCAACACGCTAAGGGTTGGGATTACACCAAAAAATTAACTCAAATCCCCAGCGGTGCGCTAATAACCATTATTCAAGGAGACAAATCTGATCCAAAATTGTGGAATACAGAAGACTGTTAGTTTTTAAAAACAACTATGCCGCCACAGCGACAACAAACAAAACTGGATAATCTTGTTTATTGGGAAGATAAGGGGACGAAGATAAAGGAAATCAATACAAGATAAAGGGACGTACAAGATAACCCCCCCTAACTTATAATTATGTATTGTGTCCCGAATGGCACTAAGTTAATGCCCTTCAGCATAGCAAAATAGGCGAGTAACAAAGCCCAAAATGGGGTTCTTCTGCCAGGTACTAAATGCGGATGGGGGTTGCTCAGAAGTGGTTCGTAAATTTCATGCATATACAGCCAGTCAGGAGATGACATTGCCCTCAACTTCCACATCAGCTTATTGTCAAGTTCGCCTTAAGCTAGAGGAATCTGACCTAGAATGCATCCTAGCCCATACCTCAAAACAACTAATGCAGCAGGATAGGGACGATGGCTTACAAACTAGGCGAGTCGTTGTAGTTGATGGTACGGGTGTCAGCATGCTGGATACGCCCGAAAACCAAGAGGTTTGGCCGCAAAGCCGACAACAAAAGTCCAGCTGTGGTTTCCCGCAAGCCTTTATCTGTGCGTGTTTCAATCTTCAAACTGGTGCCTTGCTAAGCTATGAATTGGGCAATAAGAAAAGCCATGAGCTGCCGATGCTACGCTCCCAATGGGACACCTTCGAACAAGGAGATATATTCCTTGGAGATAAGGCTTTCTGTAGTTATTACGATGTTGTAAAATTACCAGAGCATGGGTGTGGATTCGGTGATTGCTCTAGGTAAAAGAAAGCTTGTAGCAGCAAAGGATGCCGACCAAATACTAGATGAAGATGATCTACTCATTCATTGGCCGAAACCTAAACAATGGACAAAGTTGAGCTATAGTAAAGATGAATGACTGGCTTTACCAGAAAAGCTGACGTTACGGCAAATCAAGGTCACGGTAACAGAGCCGGGCTTTCGTACCAAGTCATCCCACATTATCACTACACTGATTGATGCAAAGCGTTATAACGCAAAGGCAGTAGCCGACTTGTACTTTCAGCGATGGGAGGTTGAGTTATTCTTCCGAGACATCAAAACCACCATTGGCTTAGATATACTAAGGTGCAAGTCACCAAGCATGGTTAGAAGTGGACCCGCTTTTTAGGACAGATGGCTTAGGAGTTATTTTCAGCTGATTAAGCAGCCAATTTCAGGCCGCGACATGGATCATACATCATGTCAGGGACCATGCCCAATGTTTGATGTTTACGCTCTTGGTTGTAATAGTTTATCCAGGAGCCAATGCCGTCTTTTGCCTCTTTCATCGATTGGTAGGCTTGCAAATAGACTTCCTCATATTTCACGCTGCGCCATAAGCGCTCAACAAATACATTGTCACGCCAAGCACCTTTGCCATCCATGCTGATGCGAATACCATTGTCTTTGAGTACACCGGTAAACGCCTCACTGGTAAATTGCGCACCTTGATCGCTGTTAAAGATATCAGGCTTGCCGTAGTAATGCAGTGCCTCTTCCAAAGCATCTACGCAGAATGCGCTATCCATGCTGTTGCTAAGCCGCCATGACAGCACTTTACGAGAATACCAATCCATCACAACGGTAAGATAAGCAAAGCCCTTAGGCATCGGGATATAAGTTATATCGGTACACCAAGCTTGATTGGGTTGATTGATGGCCAACCCACCTAGCAGATAAGGATAAATCTTGTGCCCCGCCTTCTTCTTGCTGGTGTTAGGCCTAGGATAGATGGCTTTAATGCCCATCTTACGCATTAAGCGTCGCACATGTTTACGGTCAACTCGGTGGCCTACATCTTGCAACACATCACGAATGCGTCTACTGCCAAGAAAGGGCCGATTGAGGTGAATGCGATCAATCAGATGCATCAGTTCCAAGTCATCCTCATTAGCAGGTGAGGTTTTGTAATAAACATGGGAACGATGAATCTTCAACAATTTACACTGACGAACTAACGATAGTTTATTGCTTTTATTAATCATAGTTTTGCGCTCAGGTCTGTTTAACGACCGAGTGCTTTTGATAAAAAATCGTTTTCCATGGTGATTTCACCGATCTTTGCCTGTAATGATTTAATCTCTGATTCTCGGTTTGGAGATAAGCCTGTGCCTGATGCAAAGACTTCAGCTGAGCTATCGAGCAATTGTTTCTTCCACTTGACGATAAGATTTGCATTGATGTCATAACGACTAGCAAGATTGCTTAATGTTTCATCACCTTTGATTGCTGCAAGAGCAACTTTGGCTTTGAATTGTGGGGCATGGTTTCTACGCTTTTTACTCATTTTCTGTTCCTCGTTTTGAACAATTATAAAACAGAAAATAACTCCTTATTTTGGCCTTCAACCTGTCCTAATCATGGGGTCCACTTCAGTTCGCAAAGAAATACTAATGCACTTTATCGTTTATAACTGCCTACGGCTGCTGATGCTTAAGGCTGCGAATAAAGCTGATGTGCCAGTGCGTTTGATAGTTTCAAGGCAAGTATACAAACATTACGACAATGGGAGCCATTGCTTAAGAAGTGTTGTTGTAACGTCCCTTTTTTAGTTTGTGATCGCCACTATTTTTGCCATAGTATTTTGTTATTTAGCAAATAAGCTCGGTAAATTTTGACGCCCATCAACAACGGATAAAATGATTACTTCCTTTTGCCGCTTCCGATAATAAACAAGATAGTTTGTATATTTCTTAACAGGAACACACAGTATTCCTTTATCGGAAATGTACTTAGGATTTTTACCAATACCAGGCATTTCAGATATTGTTTGACATGTTTCTAATACGTGCTCAAACACATTGTCTGCAGCGGTTGGGAGTTATGCCCGAATCTGGTGTATGAGGCATTTTCTTCAAGCGGCCTCGGTTTGATCTGAGTAGTCATTAGTTTGCTCTATTCCATCTTTAAATGGAACCCCTTGAATCACTTTTGCTAGATAGGCGAACCCGCGTATTCGGTTCCACTTTTTCTCTGCGCACTGACCCAGCTTGAACATCATACTTAACATGCCATCACGGCTAAGACATCCCTTGCATCGTTTGGTACGGTGTCGGATAGTCGCGAATGTTGATTCAATTGGATTCGTAGTACGTATGCTCATCCAGTGCTTGGCAGGGAACGAGTAGAACGTCATTAACTCTTCGCGATCTTTTTCCAAGCACTGCGTGGCTTTTGGATACTTGTCTTGACAGGTTTTAATGAATAATTGATAGGCGCTTTGCGCCGCTTCTTTGGTTTCTTCCTGCCAAATGTTATGCAGAGCTGCTTTTGCTTTGGGCTGCACCGATTTAGGCAGCTTGTTCAGCACGTTGGCCGTTTTATGCACCCAGCACCGTTGATGTTTAGTGCCAGGATAGATTTCTTCCAGGGCATTCCAAAAGCCTAAAGCACCATCACCGATGCCCCGCTCTGGTTGATTCAGGCCTCGCTCCTTGAGTGCCAACAACACCTCTCGCCAACTCTGCGTAGACTCTCGCTCACCGTCTTCAATCGCCAGTAATTTCTTGTGACCGCGCTCATTCACTCCGATGACAACTAAGGCACAGAGCCGGCCCTCATCGCCGCGCAGGCCGCTGTGTATCCCGTCCGCCCATAGATAAACCCATCGATCTCGATCTAAACCTTCTCTATTCCAATCCTTGTACTCCTGAGACCACGTTGCTTTGAGCTTACTCACTGTGCCTGATGATAACCCAGTCGCTGATTGACCCACTAGCACGCTCAGTGCATCCCCCATTTCTCCAGTGCTGACACCCTTGAGATACAGCCAAGACAAGGCCGCTTCCAGTGTTCTCGTTTTACGCACATACGGCGGCACTAAAGCAGACCGAAAGGTGATCGGTACTCCAGTGCGGGAGCGCACCTTGGGGATACGTACTTTGACTGGGCCGATCCCGGTTTGCAGTTCACGTTCTGGCAAATAGCCGTTACGAACGACACCAGCGTGTCCTGAATCTGAGACTTTGTCACAATTGCGATACAGCAGTTCAGATAACTCACTCTCGACCGCGGTTTGAATGAGTTGCCTAGCGCCATTGCGAATCAATTCTTGCAGCGGATCGATGCTTTGCTCTGGCTTTTCAAAGGAAATAATTTTATTCTGTTTCATAGTGGCGTATGTCTGTGGAAGTTTAAGTTGTTGTAAACTCAATTCATCCCGATACGCCGCTTTTAGTCAACTACTCCATACACCACTTTCAGGCATAACTCTTGGCTTAGATATACTAAGGTGCAAGTCACCAAGCATGGTTCGCAAAGAAATACTAATGCACTTTATCGTTTATAACTGCCTACGGCTGCTGATGCTTAAGGCTGCGAATAAAGCTGATGTGCCAGTGCGTTTGATAGTTTCAAGGCAAGTATACAAACATTACGACAATGGGAGCCATTGCTTAAGAAGTGTTGTTGTAACGTCCCTTTTTTGGTTTGTGATCGCCACTATTTTTGCCATAGTATTTTGTTATTTAGCAAATAAGCTCGGTAAATTTTGACGCCCATCAACAACGGATAAAATGATTACTTCCTTTTGCCGCTTCCGATAATAAACAAGATAGTTTGTATATTTCTTAACAGGAACACACAGTATTCCTTTATCGGAAATGTACTTAGGATTTTTACCAATACCAGGCATTTCAGATATTGTTTGACATGTTTCTAATACGTGCTCAAACACATTGTCTGCAGCGGTTGGCTTATCTAAAGAAATGTAATAAGTGATCTGATCGAGTTGTTTGCGGGCGCGATTAGTAAGTCTATATCGCATAATATGTTGTTAACCTTTAACGCTCGCTTTTTTAATTACTTCCCTTAATCCAGCTCGGATTTGATCAGGCGTTTCATCGCATATGCCAGATTCTTCACTTAAACGCAGCTCTTCGTTAATCCATGCGACCTGCTCCCCCTTCGTACTTAGCATTTCTTTACGAAGTATATGCCGCACATAGTCAGAGTGACTAGCAAACCCACCAACATGAACCTGACGACTAACGAAGTTATTAAGCTCTTCTGGAAGGCTTGTGTTAAAACGTTTGGTGACCATGGTGGTACTCATATAGTGGTGATTAGTATTTACATATTAATACTACCACATACACATGATTACACAAATATGTGTATTATGTCTCCATTTCCTTTACAGGTGCCTTATACGGGGTCACTTGCGGAAGGGGGCGAAAAGCAACCATTAGGATGTAATGCACCATTGTTTCGATGAATTCGAAAATGTGTGGCATTAGTCACATACTTGCATGATTATGTGTGTTAGCGTCGTTTGGCACATCAGCACTCACCTATTAAAGGGTAAATGATACATATGATAATGTGCCAACAAATTATGGAGGAAAGATTACATGCTTAGCAAAACATCACTCGCTATTTGGGCTTGTCGGATAATTAATAGAATACGTGAGATAATATGGGCTGATTCTAGTCAGCCTGCAATTTTGAGCAAACGTCATCAAAGCCAACTGTTCCTAACCTTAGATTCTCTGGTTAGCTCTGAACATCCCTACCGTAAACTCGATGAGCTATTATGTTTTGGTGCATTGAGTAAACCCTTCTCTAAAATATATGCCACCCGTGGCGCTAAAGGCCGAGGTGTTGAGTTCGGCTTACGTGCCTTGGTGCTTCAGTTCATGGAAGATTTAAGTGATAGAGAAATGGAGCGATACTTATCAGAGAATCTGGCCGCTAAGTGGTTTTGTGATTCAGGACTGGAACAGAGCACTCCTGATCATAGTTACTTTGGTGATTTTCGCTCACGCATTGGAACCAGGGGTATGATGAATTTATTTGACCGTGTTCGGAGCGGGTTAGTTTCAATGGGCTTAGTACGAGAAGTATTCACATTTGTCGATGCCAGCCAGTTGGTCAGTAAGCTAACCACTTGGGATGATAGAGATAAGGCGATAAAGATGGGATTAGAGGAGTTCAACAATAAGACAGTTGATAAAGTTGCGGCGGACAAGCAAGCACGGTTTGGGTGCAAGGGAAATAGCAAATATTGGTATGGTTACAAAGAGCATGCATCAGTGGATATGCAAAGTGGCTTGATCAATAAAATAGCGGCCACCTCGGCTGAGGTAACGGATGCAAGCGGCTTGAAGCATGTTTGCCCTAAGTCGGGTGCTGTTTATGCGGACAAGGGTTATTGCGTGAGCCCGGCCAAAACCACGCTCAGGCGCAACGGTTGCCATGATGCAACAATCAAGAAGAACAATATGCATGGCAAGAATAGAGACAAAGACCGTTGGATTAGCAAAATTCGTTCACCATATGAGCGAGTGTTTGCTCATCGCAATAAGCGAGTTCGTTATAAAGGGTTGGCTAAAGTCCAGTTCCAAGTTGGAATCAGGGGCTTATGTTTTAACCTTAAGCGATTAATGGCATTGGGAGTTGAACGAGTTGAATTGGTGCCGGCCTAGGGATAGATCCGTCTATTGGTGGCAAAATGGCTGCTAATAGACGGTTTATTGCACAAAAAACGCGTTGCTGAGCAAACTAAAAGCGACTTCGGCGAAAAACCTGTTTGAAATTGTATTAACCGACGAGCCCCAATTGCATCCAAAAGCCATAGTGGCTATGGAAGCGTGTGGTAGTTCTAACCATTGGCACCGCGAATTAACTAAGTTGGGGTTTAAAGTGCGTGTTATTCCCACGCAGCATGTAAAGGCACTTTTGCAGGGCAACAAGAACGACGCCAATGATGCCCTAGCGGTGGCGGAAAGTGTGTTTCGTCCAAATATCCACGATGTAGCAGTTAAGTCGATTGAACAGCAAGACATACAAACGCTACTGCGTATACGCGCAAGTAATAAAGATAATCGAGTTTCTAATTCGAATCAGATTCGAGGCTTGCTAGCGGAGTATGGTGTTGTTATTCCTGTTGGCTTTGCATCGCTAAAAAGGCAACTGCCACTGATACTGGAAGATGCAGAAAATAGCTTAACGCCAATTTCACGTTCTGCTATTCACGGCCTTTACCTAGAGCACCCGTGCTTATGCGAAGTCATCAAGGTTCTTGATAAGCAACTAGAGACTTTAATAGATGTCTACCCTCTAGCAAAAAGACTGTTGTGCTTACGGGGTATCGGCCCTATTACTGCCTTGTCTTTATACGCAGCCATTGGCAATGGGAGTCAGTTTAAAAATGCACGTCAGTTATCTGCCTGGCTTGGGCTAGTGCCTAAGCAATATGGCACAGGCGGTCGAGTACAGTTAAGTGGCATCAGTAAACGTGGTAACTCGCAATTAAGATTCTTGCTGGTGCACGGCGCTAGAGCAGTGCTAAATTGGGCTAAAAAACGAGAAGATACGCTGAGTTGCTGGGCGAAATCAGTGGCTCTACGTCGAGGAAAACATAAGGCCATTGTTGCTGTGGCTAACAAAACAGCCCGTATGGTGTGGGTGGCATTAAACAAAGGCACAGATGCCTTACCAGCGCATTATTTGTCAGCATAGGCTATAGATGTCTAGCAATTAAATACTAACAATCAATTTCCTGCCGAGAGTTGCTCAATGTTGGTGAAAACCTGAAATGAAATAATCGAACCTGCATGTACCTGACGGGGACGCTGGCTTAACCATAGCCGATATCGTGTTAAGGTGTGCAGGTAGCGAATCACATTAAGGCTTGGTCTGGCGATTCGCCCGTCCTACTAATAGCCGGATATATGTCTGCAATTACTCATTTCTAGCAAAACCAGCGTTGACTTCAAGGGAGGTATTCATATATGTCCCCATAACTCCACAAGGACAATAAAAATTCACCATTCTGAACCAATCAAACGTACGGCCGCTTGGCCCTCAAGTTAACCATTTTATGCTTGGTGTACCCCAGTTCTTCCAATTCTTTTAGGATGAATTCCTTATGCTCGCGGTGAACCTTGAATTTAGTTGATAGGCTTGCATATCCGAGTTATGCCTGAAAGTGGTGTATGGAGTAGTTGACTAAAAGCGGCGTATCGGGATGAGTTGAGTTTACAACAACTTAAACTTCCACAGACATACGCCACTATGAAACAGAATAAAATTATTTCCTTTGAAAAGCCAGAGCAAAGCATCGATCCGCTGCAAGAATTGATTCGCAATGGCGCTAGGCAACTCATTCAAACCGCGGTCGAGAGTGAGTTATCTGAACTGCTGTATCGCAATTGTGACAAAGTCTCAGATTCAGGACACGCTGGTGTCGTTCGTAACGGCTATTTGCCAGAACGTGAACTGCAAACCGGGATCGGCCCAGTCAAAGTACGTATCCCCAAGGTGCGCTCCCGCACTGGAGTACCGATCACCTTTCGGTCTGCTTTAGTGCCGCCGTATGTGCGTAAAACGAGAACACTAGAAGCGGCCTTGCCTTGGCTGTATCTCAAGGGTGTCAGCACTGGAGAAATGGGGGATGCACTGAGCGTGCTAGTGGGTCAATCAGCGACTGGGTTATCATCAAGCACAGTGAGTAAGCTCAAAGCAACGTGGTCTCAGGAGTACAAGGATTGGAATAGAGAAGGTTTAGATCGAGATCGATGGGTTTATCTATGGGCGGACGGGATACACAGCGGCCTGCGCGGCGATGAGGGCCGACTCTGTGCCTTAGTTGTCATCGGAGTGAATGAGCGCGGTCACAAGAAATTACTGGCGATTGAAGACGGTGAGCGAGAGTCTACGCAGAGTTGGCGAGAGGTGTTGTTGGCACTCAAGAGTGAAGTGGACCCCATGATTAGGACAGGTTGAAGGCCAAAATAAGGAGTTATTTTCTGTTTTATAATTGTTCAAAACGAGGAACAGAAAATGAGTAAAAAGCGTAGAAACCATGCCCCACAATTCAAAGCCAAAGTTGCTCTTGCAGCAATCAAAGGTGATGAAACATTAAGCAATCTTGCTAGTCGTTATGACATCAATGCAAATCTTATCGTCAAGTGGAAGAAACAATTGCTCGATAGCTCAGCTGAAGTCTTTGCATCAGGCACAGGCTTATCTCCAAACCGAGAATCAGAGATTAAATCATTACAGGCAAAGATCGGTGAAATCACCATGGAAAACGATTTTTTATCAAAAGCGCTCGGTCGTTAAACAGACCTGAGCGCAAAACTATGATTAATAAAAGCAATAAACTATCGTTAGTTCGTCAGTGTAAATTGTTGAAGATTCATCGTTCCCATGTTTATTACAAAACCTCACCTGCTAATGAGGATGACTTGGAACTGATGCATCTGATTGATCGCATTCACCTCAATCGGCCCTTTCTTGGCAGTAGACGCATTCGTGATGTGTTGCAAGATGTAGGCCACCGAGTTGACCGTAAACATGTGCGACGCTTAATGCGTAAGATGGGCATTAAAGCCATCTATCCTAGGCCTAACACCAGCAAGAAGAAGGCGGGGCACAAGATTTATCCTTATCTGCTAGGTGGGTTGGCCATCAATCAACCCAATCAAGCTTGGTGTACCGATATAACTTATATCCCGATGCCTAAGGGCTTTGCTTATCTTACCGTTGTGATGGATTGGTATTCTCGTAAAGTGCTGTCATGGCGGCTTAGCAACAGCATGGATAGCGCATTCTGCGTAGATGCTTTGGAAGAGGCACTGCATTACTACGGCAAGCCTGATATCTTTAACAGCGATCAAGGTGCGCAATTTACCAGTGAGGCGTTTACCGGTGTACTCAAAGACAATGGTATTCGCATCAGCATGGATGGCAAAGGTGCTTGGCGTGACAATGTATTTGTTGAGCGCTTATGGCGCAGCGTGAAATATGAGGAAGTCTATTTGCAAGCCTACCAATCGATGAAAGAGGCAAAAGACGGCATTGGCTCCTGGATAAACTATTACAACCAAGAGCGTAAACATCAAACATTGGGCATGGTCCCTGACATGATGTATGATCCATGTCGCGGCCTGAAATTGGCTGCTTAATCAGCTGAAAATAACTCCTAAGCCATCTGTCCTAAAAAGCGGGTCCACTTCTGAGCGAGGCCTGAATCAACCAGAGCTGGGCATCGGTGATGGTGCTTTAGGCTTTTGGAATGCCCTGGAAGAAGTCTATCCTGGCACTAAACATCAACGGTGTTGGGTGCATAAAACGGCCAACGTGCTGAACAAGTTGCCTAAATCGGTGCAGCCCAAAGCAAAAGCAGCTCTGCATAACATTTGGCAGGAAGAAACCAAAGAAGCGGCGCAAAGCGCCTATCAATTATTCATTAAAACCTGTCAAGACAAGTATCCAAAAGCCACGCAGTGCTTGGAAAAAGATCGCGAAGAGTTAATGACGTTCTACTCGTTCCCTGCCAAGCACTGGATGAGCATACGTACTACGAATCCAATTGAATCAACATTCGCGACTATCCGACACCGTACCAAACGATGCAAGGGATGTCTTAGCCGTGATGGCATGTTAAGTATGATGTTCAAGCTGGGTCAGTGCGCAGAGAAAAAGTGGAACCGAATACGCGGGTTCGCCTATCTAGCAAAAGTGATTCAAGGGGTTCCATTTAAAGATGGAATAGAGCAAACTAATGACTACTCAGATCAAACCGAGGCCGCTTGAAGAAAATGCCTCATACACCAGATTCGGGCATAACTCTGCATATCCACATTCCAACTCCCTGTCAAAAAAAGGTTGCCATATAAAATAACCATCCTGAGCTAGTTCTCTATTGCACCGAAATGGTGATATTCGAAACCTAGGCACTTCTGGCCAAGCATCAACGCTAAAGTAGTCACCAACCGTTCCATAACTCATATCATCGCAATCTGGTTGTAGTTCATGCTCTCTTTCACCACGGCCAGGTTGATCAACAAATACCCGTAAACTACCATCTACTTCAGTATTCACAGTTGAATTAAAATTCGAATAAGCAAAATACAAACCAGTAAAAATTGAAGATGTCACATCAAGTAACCTCGTGCCACACTCACTATAGTGCTGCATTATCGCCCACCAACTAGCATTTAATTCTTCTAATGGCTCTCTGTTATCAAAAATGTCTCGAGACAAGTCTTTGGAAGATAGGACGCCTTCTTGAAAACTCTGCAACTCCTCGAGCTCAAAGCTTGTAACACTAAGTGGGTTCAATTTTCCCCAATCTATTTCAGGAACCCTCCTACCAAGCTTTGAAACCAACTTCCAATTGAAATCTTCTTCTCCTCTAAAATACGTTGACCGGGGTGAATCAGTGCGTCCAGAATTCAATATTCCTTTCACCAAGTTACACTTAAATAGTGCTTCATGTGTAGAACAAATATAATCATATCCCATTGGATTCAATCTAGGCGGGCCATTATTAAGTGCAGCTTCTACCCACCTTCCTGCTGCAGTTTCTGGTTTTTTAACCGAACCATAGCCTTCTATTCTAGCAATTATAGGGATCGCAGAACTTATCTGTTTCGCTTCATAAGACTTTCCTTCCCCATGTAGCTGAATTTGAATATTGTGGATCCATTTCAACTAGTATTTGTAAATTATTTCCAGAATGCTCTGACACTTTAGGTTGTCACTATTTAATTAAATCTAAACTCCCTAATACAGGCGTTGCCAAAGAAACCCCCTTCTCTGCGGCCACTTCCAAAACCAACTCGCGCATTTTTTGCCGCGTGCTTAATATCTGCTTTACTTCCTTAATGTAATAAAAGAACCCCCATTTCACTGCGTAGTCTCCCGCGTCTAACACCCGAATCTCAGGTTCGTAAGATTCTCTAATCGGCAATTTACGCTCCACTGCTAATGCATAGGCATCTTGCAATAGAGCATGCACATCTTTAGATGAAACCGCGTAATCAATATTAAATTTAAGACATTCCCTTAAGCCTTTCGCTGAAGCAAATTTAGACAAGTTGTGCAAATTGTAATCTCGCAATTTGGCATTACGAACCATAAAACGATGGTTGTTGGCGAGATTGAGAATTTCAGTATGAAACATTTTGGTTTTAAACACTACACCGACTAACGGTGAGGCTTCGTCGCCTAGTTGTAAAACGTCCCCCTCTTCCACCATACGGCTGTTTAAAATTACCAAGCCGCTAATAATATCTGGCGCCCAGCTGGATTGCGTTAGCGCCAAAAAAACACCCATTACGCCAAGCACACCACCTGCTTCTAACAATGAATCAAAGCCGAGAATGCGTACACTGAGGATTAAGCCCATGATGAACATCACAACGCTCGCTAATAAGCTAAGCGCACGGCTGCTGTAGGTGTCGGCATAGTGGATTGCTTCGCCCACAGTTTTAGGGTCACCGAAATTACGGGTGATTAAGTAACTGATTATTTGAAAGCCTAAATACAACAAATAAACCGTTGCCAGAACATACAAGACGTTAAGCAGCCAATTATTTTCAGAGAAAATATAGGGGTAAAAATACTTGAGAACAAGCAGTGCAATTATCAGCACATTGATCACTCTCATTAATAAAGCGCGACGTTTCAGCGAAGGCTGGTCGATATCTCCAATATACAAAGCCTTGGATATGGGCGTTGCCGCCACAATAAGAATTAAACTTACAACAATAAGTATAGTTTCAATCATTGCGCGATTATAACGCCCCTATTAAACCACCGCCTCGTCACCCTTTTCAGTAAGCCATTTTTTGCGGTCAGGCGCGCGTTTTTTAGAAAGCAAAATATCCATCATTGCATAGGTGGAATCACCGGGGCGTGCATTAAGTTCGACTAGACGTCGCGATTCAGGCGCCATAGTAGTTTCACGCAATTGCAACGGATTCATCTCTCCTAAACCCTTAAAGCGCTGTACATTAACCTTGCCGCGTAACTTATCGGCCTCGATTTGCTTAAGTACTTGCTCACGCTCTTCGTCATCTAATGCGTAGAAAACGTTTTTGCCCACATCAATGCGGAACAGCGGCGGCATGGCCACACATACCCGATTAGCCGAAACCAGTGCGGGAAAATGGCGATAAAACAATGCACACAATAAAGTGGCGATATGCGCGCCGTCAGAGTCGGCATCTGCCAAAATACAAACGCGGCCATAACGCAGTGCTGATAAATCCTCTGAACCAGGGTCGACACCCAAGGCCACAGCAATATCATGCACTTCTTGAGATGCCAGTACTTCACTTGAGTCCACCTCCCAAGTGTTTAATATTTTCCCTCGCAGCGGCATGATGGCTTGGGTTTTACGGTCCCGGGCTTGTTTTGCTGACCCTCCCGCAGAATCACCTTCTACTAAAAAGAGTTCTGTTTCTTCTAGGTCTTGACTGGTGCAGTCCGCGAGCTTACCTGGCAATGCGGGCCCAGTGGTGATCTTCTTACGTTGCACCTTCTTGGCTTTTTTTAGCCTGCGCTGCGCGCTCTCAATTGCGATTTGCGCAATCTTTTCGGCTTGGTCAATGTGCTGATTTAACCACAAGCTAATCGCATCTTTAAGTGCAGTTTGCACAAACGTAGTGACCTCTCGGCCGGAGAGTTTGTCTTTTGTTTGGCCGCTAAACTGCGGTTCTTTAATTCTTAACGAAAGTACATAGACGCACTGATTCCAAATATCATCTGGCGACAATTTGACGTTGCGAGGTAATAACTCGCGAAATTCACAAAACTCACGCACTGCATCGGCAGCTGCAGTCCGTAAGCCATTTACATGCGTGCCACCTTGAGTGGTTGGAATTAAATTGACATAACTTTCAGTGATGAAATCTGCGGCCTCCGCGGCCCAACATAATGCCCAATCAATCTCGCCTTCTGCAGATTTTTCACTGCCTTCAACTGGCTGCGCGGGGATGCATTCGCCCGTGAGTTGCTGCGTTAATAAATAATCGCCTAAGCCTTTGTCAAACAGCCAATCTTCGTTATTCTCAGCGTTGTTTTCGTCTACAAAGCTTATCTCAAGGCCAGCGCATAATACCGCTTTAGCACGCAATACTTTTTTGAGGCGGGGCACATTAATTTTGGTAGTGTCGAAAAACGAAGGGTCGGGTTTAAACCTAATGCGCGTGCCGGTGTTGCGTTTGCCGCACTCGCCAATCACTGTTAATTCACTGGCTTTCTCGCCACTTTCAAAACTGATATGGTGCTCCTTGCCTTCGCGTTTCACCCATGCATCTAGACGCGTTGAAAGTGCATTGACTACAGACACACCCACGCCATGCAAGCCACCAGAGAAATTGTAGTTTTTATCCGAAAACTTACCCCCAGCGTGTAATTTAGTCATGATTACTTCGACCCCGCTTTGTCCTTGAGAGTGCATATCCACTGGCATTCCACGGCCGTCATCTGCGACCATAACGGAGCCATCTGCTTGCAATATAACCTCAATATTTGATGCGTGACCTTCCAGCGCCTCGTCCACACTGTTATCAACCACTTCTTGCACCATGTGGTTCGGTCGGTCAGTTTCGGTGTACATACCCGGGCGTTTGCGAACCGGGTCTAGCCCAAGTAAAACTTCTATCGAAGAGGCATCGTATTTTTCGGCCATTTAAACTCTAAGATTGCGGTAATAAACACTATTGGATAGTAACGGATAGAGTTAAAATACGCACCTCTTAGAACCATATGCAGCCACAAATCATGGCGAAAACGGGCAAAACTCCAGCACCGGATAATACAGAATTAGATTTTGAAGCAGCGCTTAAGCAGCTGCAAGAAATTGTCGAAAGAATGGAATCCAATGAGCAATCATTAGAGGCTTCAATTAAAGACTATGAGCTGGGCACTGTGTTGGCAGCGCAATGCCAGCGACGCCTAGACGAGGCCCAGTTAAAAGTGGAAAAATTGACCAAAACCGCCCAAGGCTATAAGGCAGAACCGCTAGAACCAAATAACGGCGGTTGATCACTTTGTCATCGACTGACTTTCAAGCGCAATGGAATGTGTATAAAAGCCATGCCGATAAAGCCTTACACCGGGCCCTGCCTAACGGCAATTCACAACTCGAACAAGCTATGCGCTACGGCTGCTTGCAAGGCGGAAAACGTTTTCGCGCGATGTTGGTTTATGCTAGTGGAGCGCTATTTAACGCACCAATTGAGCAACTTGATCAAGCCGCTGCAGCAATCGAATTGATGCATGCCTATTCACTCATCCACGACGATTTACCGGCGATGGATGACGACGGTCTACGCCGCGGCCAAGCTAGTTGTCATATTCAATTTGATGAAGCAACAGCAATATTGGTAGGCGATGCCTTACAAAGTTTGGCTTTCGAACAATTATCGAAACCCCACAGCGAGGTAAGCCAACAACGTCAACTTGAAGCAATACACATATTTGCGCAAGCTAGCGGCTATGCAGGTATGGCTGGCGGGCAGTCTCTCGACATGCAAGCCACTGACACCGAGCTAGATGTAAAGCAACTGCAAGCGATTCATGAAAACAAAACTGGCGAACTTATCCGTGCTGCTATTGGAATTGGAGCCTTATTTGCTGGAGAATCAACAGCCGAGGAACGCTTGTCATTGGACCAGTACGGCTACGCACTTGGTCTGGCCTTTCAAGTCACTGATGATATTTTGGACGAAACCCAAAGCAGCGAGACACTAGGCAAGCCCAGCGGCGCCGATGCTAGTATGCATAAAAACACTTATCCAGCACTGATCGGTTTAGTAAAAGCCAAAGCCTTTGCGAAACAATTGCACCAACAGGCCGTGCAAAGCCTAGATAAGCTAAGGCATAAAGATCATAATATAGGGTTCTTGCGCCAGCTCGCAAATTTTACCATTACTCGTGAATATTGAATCTACCCCGGTCTCCTTGCTAAGCGAAATAAATGATCCAGCTGATTTGCGCGCGCTCGATCAAGCGCAGTTGCCGCAGCTGGCTAAAGAACTTCGTCGATTCTTAATTGAATCTACTGCTAAAACCGGCGGGCATCTGGCGCCAGGCCTAGGCACTATCGAACTTACGCTAGCGCTGCATTATTGCTTGAATACGCCCTACGATAGATTGGTTTGGGATATCGGTCATCAAGCTTATCCACATAAAGTGCTGACCGGGCGTCGTGATCAATTTCAAAGCATCCGCCAACTACACGGTTTATCTGGCTTTTTAAAGCGCAGCGAAAGTAAATACGACACTTTTGGCGCAGGGCATTCCAGCACTTCAATTTCAGCCGCACTGGGCATGGCGGTTGCCACGACGCAAAAGCAGGAAGAACGTGAAGTGGTAGCGATCATCGGCGATGGCGCACTGACTGCGGGTATGGCATTTGAAGCACTAAACAATGCGGGTGATTTAGACGCCAATTTGTTGGTTATTTTGAACGACAACGAGATGTCAATTTCACCGAATGTCGGTGCCCTTTCAAATTACTTGTCACGCATCTTATCTGGTCGCGCCTACACCAGCGTACGCGAAGGCAGTAAGACCGTTCTTAGCACTTTACCCCCTCCGCTTAAAAATTACGCCAAGCGTTGGGAAGAACACATGAAAGGCATGGTAATGCCTAGCACACTATTTGAGGAGCTTGGCTTTAATTATATTGGCCCGATAGATGGCCATGATGTGCACACCTTGATTCAAGTAATCGAGAACATGAAAAAGCTCAAAGGCCCACGCTTTTTGCACATTATCACTCAAAAAGGCAAAGGCTTTGAACCCGCTGAGGGCAATCCCTGTACTTTCCACGGCGTTTCTCCCTTTAACCCTGACACTGGCAAGATAAATAGCCTGTCTAAGCAAAGAACTTACACCCATGTATTTAGCGATTGGTTATGCGACGAGGCCGCGGCAGATGAACAATTAATTGGCATTACGCCCGCGATGCGTGAAGGTTCAGGCCTAGTAAGATTTTCACAAGAATACCCAGAACGCTATTTTGACGTTGGCATTGCTGAACAGCACTCTTTAACCTTCGCAGCTGGGCTTGCCTGCGAAGGATTAAAACCCGTGGTAGCTATTTACTCCACCTTCTTACAACGTGCGTATGATCAGCTCATCCACGACATTGCGATTCAAGAATTAGACGTGACCTTTGCTATTGACCGTGCTGGCTTAGTTGGAGCCGATGGCGCAACCCATGCTGGGTCTTTCGACTACAGTTTTTTGCGCTGCATTCCAAATATGGTAGTCATGGCCCCAAAAGATGAAGCCGAATGTCGAGATATGCTGCACACGGCCTATTTGCACCCTGGACCTGCTGCAGTGCGGTATCCTCGAGGTGGCGGCCCCGGTGTTGCAGAACAACACGCCATGACTAAACTTACTATCGGCAAAGGTGAGCTTTTGCGCGAAACCGCAGTGACGGGAAGGCAACCCCGTGTGGCTGTTCTCGTTTGGGGCAGTATGGTAATTACGGCTAGTGCCGTCGCCGAAGACCTCGACACCACTGTAGTGAACATGCGTTTTATAAAACCACTTGATGAACAGCTGATTTTACAATTAGCTAAAGCGCACACCCACATTGTAACAATCGAAGACCAAGCCATAATGGGGGGTGCAGGTTCGGCGGTGAACGAGTTTTTAGCCGCACAAAATATTAGGCTACCTGTGCTAAATCTTGGCTTACCTGACGAGTTCATCGAGCAAGGCAGTCAAGCACAATTACACGCGAATATTGATTTAGACCAAAAGGGCATCAGTGAATCGATATCGCGCTTTATTTAGGTGCCTTGTTGAAACTTCCCAATTGATCTCCATAAGCTCACCATGTCAGTGATTAGTAGCCAATTAGAGGATGTCCAAGGGTCGTTAGACCAACGGAATATCGCCATCGACAAGGTAGGAATCAAAGATATTGCGCACCCTATCAAAGTGCTGCAGCGGGGCGGAGAAATACAACACACCGTTGCCAGTGTTGGCATGTGTGTGCAACTGCCACACTCTCAAAAGGGCACACATATGTCGCGTTTTGTTGAGATTTTGAACGCACAGCAAGAAGCACTTTGTACGCAATCATTTGCGCGAATACTGCACACAATGGCTGAGCGATTAGAAGCAGAAAAAGGTTACATTGAAATGACCTTTCCATACTTTATAAACAAAAAAGCCCCGGTGTCAGGAATTGCTGGTTTAATTAACTACGAAGTGTCGCTAATTGGAGAAATAAATGCAGGCAAAACCACGGTTAAAACACGGGTAGTCGTCGCAGCTACCAGCCTGTGCCCATGTTCAAAACAGATAGCCGACTATGGTGCGCATAATCAACGTTCGCACATTACTATTACGGCGCAAAGTGAAGAACTTTTGTGGGCTGAGCAACTTATCGACATCGCCGAAGCGCAGGCTAGTGCCGAGGTGTTTAGCATTCTAAAGCGCAGCGATGAAAAAGTGGTGACCGAACAAGCCTATGACAACCCCAAATTTGTTGAAGACCTTATTCGCGATGTCGCCTCAAGTTTAGATCAAGTATCGAACATAACCGCCTATACCGTAGAGGCAGAAAATTTTGAGTCCATTCACAACCATTCGGCTTACGCCCTAGTATCGAAAACTTAATCTTAAACTTCAGCGGCACTGGCTACCTGCTTAAACAACTCAAAAAATTCTATTACCCGCTTTTCAGCCACATCACGCACCAAAGGTAAAGCCTTTGCAATCAATCCACTGGCTTCAATCGTCGCTTGATATTCAAGCCTAGTTTGTGAATTTGCTTCTCCGCAACAAAATAATTCTACTTCAGAAACTGCACTCGCAGCACCAAACCAACCTGCGCTGACCTTTGATGATAATTGGTATGCCTGTGGGGCATGTTCGTCATTAACTGTTAGGTTAATATTAAAGTCCTTTTGGTAATTCGATAGCTTTGCTGTAATCACCGCTTTGAAATTATTCCCTTCTTTTTTAACGGCAGAACAGCCACGAATGCAGAGGGCTAACACCTCTGGGTCGTTCAATTTATCCCAAGTTACGCTGCGCGGCAGGGTTAATAAAATTTCATCGGCAACAATAATACTGTTTTTTGACATCCTGAGATTGCGGCTTAGCGGTTTGAAGGAGATAATAACACCAACGAAAGGAAACCTCGACAGGACGACTCTCCGAAGAGAGGTACACATAATAAATACCTAACAATGAAAACAGCACTTACCGTAGACAGCATCGTGATTGGCAGCGGCCCAGCAGGGGAAGGTGCGGCCATGCAACTTGCTAAAGCCGGACAAAGCGTTGCCATCGCAGAACGCTATCATAGCGTTGGTGGCGGCTGCACGCATTGGGGCACCATTCCAAGCAAGGCATTACGCCATAGCGTGCAGTCCATCTTAGAATTCAAATCCGATCCGCTTTTTACTACCTTAGCACCCAATATCGACACCAACTTTGTAACCTTATTAAGTGATGCTAAACAGGTGATTAAGGCGCAAGTTAAAACACGGTCCAACCATTACTATCGCAATAAGGTGCAGATATTGGAAGGAAAAGCAAGGTTTGCAGACAAGCGCACAGTAAGTATCACTCATCCGAGTGGAGACGAACAACTAGTGCACTTTGAAAATGCCGTGATTGCCACTGGGTCTCGGCCTTACCACCCACCTGATGTAGATTTCACGCACCCGCGTATTTTAGACGCTGATACGGTCCTGAGCTTGCAATACACCCCTAACACCATCACCATTTACGGCGCTGGAGTAATCGGTTGTGAATACGCTTCTATCTTTAGCAATCTGGGCTTACGCGTTAATTTAGTAAATACGCGCAGTAGCCTATTGTCTTTCCTAGACAACGAAATCACCGATGCGCTCAGTTATCACTTACGCGATCAAGGAGTAATGATAAGGCACAACGAGGAAATCGATAAAGTAGTAGCAAAAGATAACGAGGTATCTTTATACTGCCAATCTGGGAAGAAGCTCAGAAGCGATGTACTGCTATGGGCAAACGGTCGTTCCGGCAATGCACATGTATTAGACATTGAAAAGTTCGGAGTAGAGATTAATCATCGCGAGCAAATATTAGTGAATAAGTCGTTTAGAACGAATGTCTCAAATCTATACGCAATTGGTGATGTGGTCGGCCCGCCTGGTCTGGCTAGTGCAAGTTATGATCAAGGACGGTTTGTCGGCACAGTAATCAGTAAAACTAAAAAGGGCCTGAAAGCCATTCAGACTGCACCCACCGGAATTTACACTAACCCTGAAATCAGCTCGATTGGCGCAACAGAAAAAGAGCTAACCGAGCAAAAAATACCCTACGAAGTAGCACAGGCCGGTTTTAAATCAATTGCTCGCGCACAAATTACTAAACGCAATGTCGGTATGCTAAAGATTTTATTTCATCGTAAAACACTGGCGATTATGGGCGTGCATTGTTTTGGAGACAACGCAGCAGAGATCATTCACATTGGTCAAGCAATCATGCAGCAGAAAGGCAAAGCCAATACGCTTAAATATTTTGCTGAAACCACCTTCAATTATCCGACCATGGCCGAAGCCTACCGCGTTGCAGCGCTAAACGGCCTTAATAAGGTAAAAACCACTGGGTAACTTATGAGCAACCACCATCAAATCGAAGTTAGGGTACAGCCGCAATATTTGCCAGGGCAATCAGACCCTGAAAGCAGTCGTTTCGTATTCGCTTACACCGTCACTATATCCAATACCGGCAGTGAGGCTGCCGCACTCGTTTCAAGACACTGGATTATCACCGATTCTGATGGCGAAGAAGAACACGTTAGGGGGCCGGGAGTGGTCGGTGAATTCCCGCACCTAAAACCCGGGCAAAGCTTCCAATACTCAAGCGGATCGGTGATAAGAACGCCAGTCGGCACCATGGGCGGCAGTTACCAAATGAAAGCCGATGACGGCACCGAGTTTGAAGCGGATATCGCTCCTTTTACCTTAAGTTCGGTAGTGCTCAATTAGCTAGCCCCACAAACTCCGATTAGGTGGAGAAAATCATTGCATATCGACTTTAATTCGCCAAAACCTACCGTTTATCTATCGTTCTTAGACATGATACAATCGTGCGCGTACACAAATATGATGTACAGCACATATTAATAGTTTAACTAATTAATTACGAGAGACAACTATGGAAGCTTTATCACCTTTAATCATTCAACTTATTAGTGGTGCCGCTGGTGGCAACATTGTTGGTAAGTTATTCAGCAATTTGATTACGCAACATTGGGTATGGACTTTTTGTCTAGCAAGTTGACTCATTGTCGTTCCACACGATATATCGATGATTAGCATTAGCCCATTCGTCGTCAATTTCAATCAGAATGGCACTGACTAATCGTAACCAAGCCTCTCGGTTAGGAAAGACTCTGACCAAGCGGGTTCGCCGCTTAAGTTCTTGTTGAACCGTCCGTTCAATGCGGTTGGAGGTTCGCATTTTCTTTTGGTGTCTATCTGCAAGGCAAACACATTTAACCCTTCAGGCACATTGTTTTCTAGCCACTGCGCCAAGTGAGCATGCTTTTCCTGGTACTGGCTCACAAGGACTTTTAGATTAACCTGAGCAGCTGCCATATTGGGTGCATTCCAAACACTACGCAGCTCACCACCAATGCGCTGCTTGATCTTGTGATTGGGGGCATGATGCATTGCATTCTGCGCCAGATGAAACTGGCAACGCTGCCAAGGTATACCTGGGAACACTGCCTTTCTAGCGGCTTTTAAGCCACTGTGATCATCACTGACAATAAACTCAATACCATGTATGCCCCGGTCAACCAAGCCTTTGAGGAACTCTCGCCAGTTAACCTCGGCTTCATTAAGCGCCATTGCCGTTCCTAATACGCAACGCCGTCCACAAGGCAATACACCCACCGCACTCAACACCGCCATATCAATCACTTGGTGGCCCTCACCCACCTTTTCATAACGCGCATCAAGGATTAGGTAAGAGACTTTACCCAAAGGACGATCACGCCAGACTTTTAACGCCTCATCCATGCTCTGGTTAGCCCGTGGGACCGGTGTAGAGGAGATGCTTTCAATACCCATGCTCTGCATGACTTTTTCGACTCGGCGCGTGCTAACGCCCGTCACGTACATTTCAGCAACGGTCAGCATCATCGCACGTTGGCTGCGTAAGCCGCGTTCTAGCGATTGAGGGTAAAAAGGTTCATCAACGTGTTGAGCGGTCTTTGGGATACGCAGATTGAGCGTACCGGCTTGCGTATCGATACGCTTATCCTGGTAGCCATGGGCAAACCCTGGCCGGTCTTGACTATGCTCATAGTGTGATGCGCCTGGAAACGGCTCTCTTTCAATCTTCATCGCCTCATTGAGCAGTGCGGTGAGCACGGGGCGCATGGCATCGGGGCCTTCTGAGATGTGTGTTCCACTACTACGTCAAATACGTTATTGTTTGATTGGGTCATTTGGGTGTCTCCAGTATTTTAATTGCTTAAACCTAGATAAATCAGTTAAAACACGAAAGTCCATGCAAGCTCTTGATGCACCTAGCAAAATCAAAAAAAACCTTATCACCAATAAGGTGACCGCGACTTTTTTGAGAGTTATGCCTGAAAGTGGTGTATGGAGTAGTTGACTAAAAGCGGCGTATCGGGATGAGTTGAGTTTACAACAACTTAAACTTCCACAGACATACGCCACTATGAAACAGAATAAAATTATTTCCTTTGAAAAGCCAGAGCAAAGCATCGATCCGCTGCAAGAATTGATTCGCAATGGTGCTAGGCAACTCATTCAAACCGCGATCGAGAGTGAGTTATCTGAACTGCTGTATCGCAATTGTGACAAAGTCTCAGATTCAGGACACGCTGGTGTCGTTCGTAACGGCTATTTGCCAGAACGTGAACTGCAAACCGGGATCGGCCCAGTCAAAGTACGTATCCCCAAGGTGCGCTCCCGCACTGGAGTACCGATCACCTTTCGGTCTGCTTTAGTGCCGCCGTATGTGCGTAAAACGAGAACACTAGAAGCGGCCTTGCCTTGGCTGTATCTCAAGGGTGTCAGCACTGGAGAAATGGGGGATGCACTGAGCGTGCTAGTGGGTCAATCAGCGACTGGGTTATCATCAGGCACAGTGAGTAAGCTCAAAGCAACGTGGTCTCAGGAGTACAAGGATTGGAATAGAGAAGGTTTAGATCGAGATCGATGGGTTTATCTATGGGCGGACGGGATACACAGCGGCCTGCGCGGCGATGAGGGCCGACTCTGTGCCTTAGTTGTCATCGGAGTGAATGAGCGCGGTCACAAGAAATTACTGGCGATTGAAGACGGTGAGCGAGAGTCTACGCAGAGTTGGCGAGAGGTGTTGTTGGCACTCAAGGAGCGAGGCCTGAATCAACCAGAGCTGGGCATCGGTGATGGTGCTTTAGGCTTTTGGAATGCCCTGGAAGAAGTCTATCCTGGCACTAAACATCAACGGTGTTGGGTGCATAAAACGGCCAACGTGCTGAACAAGCTGCCTAAATCGGTGCAGCCCAAAGCAAAAGCAGCTCTGCATAACATTTGGCAGGAAGAAACCAAAGAAGCGGCGCAAAGTGCCTATCAATTATTCATTAAAACCTGTCAAGACAAGTATCCAAAAGCCACGCAGTGCTTGGAAAAAGATCGCGAAGAGTTAATGACGTTCTACTCGTTCCCTGCCAAGCACTGGATGAGCATACGTACTACGAATCCAATTGAATCAACATTCGCGACTATCCGACACCGTACCAAACGATGCAAGGGATGTCTTAGCCGTGATGGCATGTTAAGTATGATGTTCAAGCTGGGTCAGTGCGCAGAGAAAAAGTGGAACCGAATACGCGGGTTCGCCTATCTAGCAAAAGTGATTCAAGGGGTTCCATTTAAAGATGGAATAGAGCAAACTAATGACTACTCAGATCAAACCGAGGCCGCTTGAAGAAAATGCCTCATACACCAGATTCGGGCATAACTCCAGAGCGCGTGGTGCGTTATCAATTAGAAAATCGCCCCCATCCAGAACATGGTTATCGTGCTTGTTTGGGCATTCTTAACCTTGCCAAGAAATACGGCAAGACGCGTTTAGAGAATGCCTGTTTACGCGCAGAGAAGATTGGCGGCCTGCATTACAAACACCTTGCATCAATACTACAAACCCGTCTCGACAAGCTACCTACCGAACCCGATAAGCAACAGACTTTGCCAAGCACCCATGCCAATGTGCGCGGAGCCGATTACTACCATTAACCTAAAAAACGCAGTTAAAGCCTCTCCAATGAGGCCAACATAAACAACCCTTCCATCGTCGCTACTGCCTCCGAGACACTTTAGCCAAGTAAACAGCGGTCATCTGGCGGTTGAAGAATCGTTCCACCAAGATATTTCTTCATCGCCTCGCTTAGAATGCGGCACCAAACTTGCGCCACGCTCAACTGCGGCGCAATCGCCTTCAATGAATTAAAGACGTGTTGTATTTGGTCAAACGTGTCGCGAATTAAGTCGGCCTTGGCGTGCGTGCTAGTAATCGTCATAGTCTTTTTCCGCCCCGATTCAGTAACGCGCCCCACCGAACTCAGTAATAGCGGTCGACGGGTAATCGCTTCCATATGTTTGTCTGGGTTAGCCAGCCTAGTGAATATATTCCACCCGTTATAAATCAAGGCAATGATCCGCGCTATAAAGCGACAGGGCTTGATATCGGCGGTAGTAAACCCGCCCCAACCCCAATGGTTCTTGATTTCATCAAAATTGTTTTCGCAGTCGGCTCGATCTCGATAATGTTGGACGATGCTAATCACCTCATCGTCTAATGAGGTGACCAGAACAGCGTATTCAAACGCGCGAATATCATCCGCTTCTTGCAAAAAACCAAAGCTCTGCTGGCCTTGACTTTTCTCTTCCAATACCAGCAGCACTTCCTTTGCTAAACGACGACGAACGATTACCACGCGCCGATGATCGTTCCACGCAGCCAACTTCAAACAACTTTCTTTGGCTTCCCAGCCATCGATAACATAATCCCAGCCCGACACGCTATGCTGCTGCTGTATCAGTTGCTTAACGTACTTAGACTTCCTTAGCTTAAACAAGTAATTGACGCCTCTTTGTTCTGCAGCGCTCATCACATCCTGGGTACCCCAGTCACAATCGCCTCGAATAAAGTGCGGCCAAGATGAACGTGGCAATCGATCCAACAGCTCCCATAGACCCGGCGAAGAATGACTAGCAGCTACCTCAGTGCCAGACTTGACCTCAACATCCAATACAAGACGAAGATTGACAATCATATAGGTGTGATACGTGTGCGAGGGCCGGCCAGGTTTGTGTGGATTATAGCCAACCTTGGCACCTTCTTGATGACCGTATAGCGGTTTAACCGTTACGTCACAATCCAATATCCATGGCTGTGTGAGCAAGGGCTCGTAGCAACGCTGCAAATGAGTTTGTAGCCAGGCTATACCTTGTTCCTCATCCATCTTCTTCAGCGCACGGCGCGCCGAATCGTCGCTAACCGCTTTGGTCATTCCAAGCATTTTGGTGTTGATACGATCGCCCATTAAGCTGGCCATGTGTGCGTAGCGATTGTGACCCGAGAGAACAGACAACAAAAATGAGCCCAACACATTGATCTTCTCAGGTGCGTTATTGTTTCGATATTCCAATGGGCAACTGCTCACCCATGGCTTAAACAGACCACCAAGTTTTAAATATTGAATGAAAAAAGGCAACGGTCCTATGGGCGTTACTGCCGCTGACGGGTCCCATTCAACGTGAATTTTTCCATCGAACGTTTCAGTCGATAATAAGGTGGAAACAGCGTTTGAAACCTCCGGTTTTAGCGCACCCTCTGGGTGAAAGGATTTATCTTTGGCGACCATGGTGTTTCTCCTTTTAATTCAATTGATTGCAACGATAATACATCCGTTAGTGGAGGTTCAACTGATTTTTCTAGGTTGATACTTGGGCAAGTCAGGTCGGTGCGGCGACAGAGCGCGTGGTGCGTTATCAATTAGAAAATCGCCCCCATCCAGAACATGGTTATCGTGCTTGTTTGGGCATTCTTAACCTTGCCAAGAAATACGGCAAGACGCGTTTAGAGAATGCCTGTTTACGCGCAGAGAAGATTGGCGGCCTGCATTACAAACACCTTGCATCAATACTACAAACCCGTCTCGACAAGCTACCTACCGAACCCGATAAGCAACAGACTTTGCCAAGCACCCATGCCAATGTGCGCGGAGCCGATTACTACCATTAACCCAAACCATTTCATCTATAACCAACAGGAAAATACTATGACTCCACAACAAACCCTTACCCAACTGAATGAATTACGCCTAACGGGCATGGCCGAGCAACTGTGCTATCAGTTCGACCCACCTAACACTTATGATGAGCTGGGCTTTATCGAACGACTCAGTTTGCTCGTAAACCACGAGGCCACCGTGCGGGATAACCGCAAAGTCACGCGTTTACTCAAGCAAGCGAAGTTACGATATCGCGCCCAAGCAGACGACATCGATTACCGAACTAGACGAGGTTTACACAAAGACACGGTAGCGCAGTTACTGGCCCTAGACGGGGTAAACAAAAGCCGCAATGTCATCATCCAAGGCCCTACAGGCACCGGCAAAACCTTCTTGGCCTGTGTGTTAGGACAAGCGGCTTGTGAGCACGGCATTAGCACAAAATGGGCTCGTCGGTTAATACAATTTCAAACAGGGTTTTCGCCGAAGTCGCTTTTAGTTTGCTCAGCAACGCGTTTTTTGTGCAATAAACCGTCTATTAGCAGCCATTTTGCCACCAATAGACGGATCTATCCCTAGGCCGGCACCAATTCAACTCGTTCAACTCCCAATGCCATTAATCGCTTAAGGTTAAAACATAAGCCCCTGATTCCAACTTGGAACTGGACTTTAGCCAACCCTTTATAACGAACTCGCTTATTGCGATGAGCAAACACTCGCTCATATGGTGAACGAATTTTGCTAATCCAACGGTCTTTGTCTCTATTCTTGCCATGCATATTGTTCTTCTTGATTGTTGCATCATGGCAACCGTTGCGCCTGAGCGTGGTTTTGGCCGGGCTCACGCAATAACCCTTGTCCGCATAAACAGCACCCGACTTAGGGCAAACATGCTTCAAGCCGCTTGCATCCGTTACCTCAGCCGAGGTGGCCGCTATTTTATTGATCAAGCCACTTTGCATATCCACTGATGCATGCTCTTTGTAACCATACCAATATTTGCTATTTCCCTTGCACCCAAACCGTGCTTGCTTGTCCGCCGCAACTTTATCAACTGTCTTATTGTTGAACTCCTCTAATCCCATCTTTATCGCCTTATCTCTATCATCCCAAGTGGTTAGCTTACTGACCAACTGGCTGGCATCGACAAATGTGAATACTTCTCGTACTAAGCCCATTGAAACTAACCCGCTCCGAACACGGTCAAATAAATTCATCATACCCCTGGTTCCAATGCGTGAGCGAAAATCACCAAAGTAACTATGATCAGGAGTGCTCTGTTCCAGTCCTGAATCACAAAACCACTTAGCGGCCAGATTCTCTGATAAGTATCGCTCCATTTCTCTATCACTTAAATCTTCCATGAACTGAAGCACCAAGGCACGTAAGCCGAACTCAACACCTCGGCCTTTAGGGCCACGGGTGGCATATATTTTAGAGAAGGGTTTACTCAATGCACCAAAACATAATAGCTCATCGAGTTTACGGTAGGGATGTTCAGAGCTAACCAGAGAATCTAAGGTTAGGAACAGTTGGCTTTGATGACGTTTGCTCAAAATTGCAGGCTGACTAGAATCAGCCCATATTATCTCACGTATTCTATTAATTATCCGACAAGCCCAAAATATATTCGTGCTAGCCGCTTATTTGAAGCAATGACCTTGAGCCATGGTGATGGCAGTTACACCAAAGTTAAAGGGGACGCTACCCTTTTATTTCTTTCATGGGCCTGCCTCGGGGTCGATACCGTAAGATCTTTCCCACTTTCTTTTCCAGCTTCTTAATAAATGACTTACCCCCGCAAGGCAGCCCTTTCTGAACATGCCTTTCCAATACTCCTACCTTTTCGGGGCTTTCTGTCTCTGCAAGCCAAGCTGACCAATCATCAGGTTTTACGCCTATCTTAAGCCTATGATTCGGTGCCAATATTTCATTCTCGACCAAGCCGCATCTAGCAGCAGCACTAGACCACACGTAATCCTGAGCTTGCTTAACCATCCCTGCTGCAACGGGGTTACGTTCAATATATCTGATCGCAGCCCAAGTATAGGCATCGTCCATAGCTGAGGAAAAATAACGCCCTTGCCATAAATGCCCCTTCCAGCCATAACCTTTGTTAATACGCTGCGCGTAACGCATATGTAACGGTTTTAATACCTGTTGCAAGCCTTCTTCAGAAGTGGGTCGCAACACCAAATGAATATGGTTACTCATTAGGCAATAAGACATCAGCTCTACCGAGTATTTATTGCAATAATCACCTAACCAATTAAGATAATGCTCTCGGTCTTCATCGACAAAAAATACATCTTCCCCGCGGTTGCCACGTTGGGTGATATGATGCGGCACATCGGCAAATACATTTCTGGCTAGTCTGGGCATGCACCGATTATAACGAATTAAAGGGTAACGTCCCCTTTACTTCTTTACTTCCTTTACTTAAAAGGGTAACGTCCCCTTTACTTCCCTTTACTTAGATATCAAACCGCCGCCCCGGTTGTGCTTTGCGGACAGGCCTTGGTCGGTTATACTTAAGACGCGAAAACATACTTCTCAAAAACCAACTACATAAGGCCGAAGAGCGCGAAGCAAATGCACTGGCTTTCACTGGCTTTAATAGATAAAATCACTACGCCCAAAGAACCTTCATGGTGCTATTTACTACCCTGGAACAAAAATGCTTAAAGTTAAAAAAACATCTTTCGTACAACGAATGCTAATATCCATATTAAGTGCTTTTACACTAAATACGCTCGCTGCTTCAGTCAGCGATATCGAGGAAAGGCAAAAAAATTGTGACGGCGGTAAAATGTCCGATTGCGTTTCGTTAGGGAATTCATATTACGAAGGCGAAGGCGTCAAACAGGACTACAAAAAAGCCAGTGACTTATACCAAACCGCTTGTGATGGCGGGAACATGGGCGGGTGCTTTAACTTGGGGGTTTCATATGACAAAGGCGAAGGCGTCAAACAGGACTACCAAAAAGCCAAGGACTTATACCAAACCGCTTGTGACGGCGGGGACATGGGCGGGTGCTTTAATTTAGGGAATTCATACACCAAAGGCGAAGGCGTCAAACAGGACTACAAAAAAGCCAGTGACTTATACCAAACCGCTTGTGACGGCGGACACATGGGCGGGTGCTTTAACTTGGGGAATTCATACACCAAAGGCGAAGGCGTCAAACAGGACTACAAAAAAGCCAGTGACTTATACCAAACCGCTTGTGATGGCGGGAACATGGGCGGGTGCTTTAACTTGGGGGTTTTATACACCAAAGGCGAAGGCGTCAAACAGGATTACCAAAAAGCCAGTGACTTATACCAAACCGCTTGTGACGGCGGGGACATGTTCAGTTGCGTTTCGTTAGGGATTGCATACAGTGAAGGCGAAGGCGTCAAACAGGACTACAAAAAAGCCAGTGACTTATACCAAACCGCTTGTGACGGCGGGTACATGTACGGGTGCATTTTGTTAGGGAATTCATACCGTGAAGGCGAAGGCGTCAAACAGGATTACCAAAAAGCCAGTGACTTATACCAAACCGCTTGTGACGGCGGGGACATGTTCGGGTGCGTTTGGTTAGGGGATTCATACGCCGAAGGCAAAGGCGTCAAACAGGACTACAAAAAAGCCAGTGACTTATACCAAACCGCTTGTAACGGCGGGTACATGGGCGGGTGCAATAACTTGGGGGTTTTATACAACAACGATTGGGGCGTGAAGCAAGACAAAAGCAAAGCAAAGCATCAATTTGGCCTGGCATGTGACGGAGGTGATCAGGATGGGTGTGATGCTTATCGAAAATTGAACGAGCAGGGCGTTCAATAATGCGCTTTATTCAAAAATTAACTGTAGTTTTCTGTTTATTGTGGTTCATAAACCAAAGCTCCTGGGCACGTGAAATAACAGTTTAAAGGGGTCTGACCCTGAGCTATCTGTATTTAATTGTTCAGTTTTACTCGCTGACAGGTGTCCAGTTTTAAACGCTGATTGACAGGCATGGCCTGATAACGTACCGTGGAGTTCATCCATCTCTGCTAGAAGCTTAATGTCTTGATTGCTATAGCGTCTAGCAAAGCCCCTTGTGGCACGATGTCGCCACCGGATTCTACCGTGCTTGAGATAGCTGGCAGCCAGGCGTTTCACTTGCACATAAGAGTAACCGCTGATGCGTGCGATATAACGCCGCACAAGACCCTTATCGGCTCGACCCAGTTTGCTGTATTTGAAACGCATTAAGGTGCGTTTGATGAAATCATAGCGATTGCGTTTACCGTCGATTGCCAGATCGATTTCATCAGTGCCTTGTAGCAACAAGCGTGCCTTATCAAGGGTATCTATATGGTGGTCATTCATAATGGTATTCATTCACCATCATGAACAGAAATTAGATTAGTTCGGTATCATTTCCGATTAGAATCAGTCCCTTCGCTCAGTATCATTTCATGTTGGACAAGACTAGGAGCCTGCTTAATTCCATATAGTGCACGCAGGTTCTTACGGACTAATTCTTCTTTATCTTGATGCTGATCAAATTGGAGTAATGATGGGTATTTTAATGAAAACACCGCAACACCAGACATAAGACAATCAACAAGAGGTAAAGCTCGGCTCGCTTTAGTATCCTTTATCGAATCAAAACAGTGACGAACGGCGCTAAGTAACCCGGGGCACTCAACTGTTTACGCAGTGACGGTTGGGGCATCAGTCTTACTTATTTTATGAAATAGTGCTGATATCTTACTAAAAGCAGACGAAAGGTTACGAAATAATAATTTTAGAGCCTCCGTAGAACCGCTTATTTACTCAGTTTTTAGATCTAGCGGGAATTGCTGTAGCTGTTCTAGCTATTACCCTTCGGGCGCGCTATGCGCGGGTTGATTGGACAATGGCCAATATTTGGCTATCCGAATATTTAGATCGGTTCATGCAGAATCTCCTACGTTTGGATTACAAGAATATTCTACTTTTGACTTCAGTTAGCTGTATCAAAATAAACTAATTGGAAGTGCATAAAACTGTTTGTCATCAAATCGAAAAGGTAAAACTTCCTGACCGGTATAGAACAAAATGCCTTGTGTAAATTTTTTGCCGGTGAATTCAGATAAGACTCTTAGTCCTTTGAAGTCTCTCTGGTTTATAGTTGAAGAGGCTTTAACTTCAATGCCAATGATATCGCCATTGCTTTGTTCAATTACTAGGTCTACTTCGTTTTTTCTTTTATCGCGAAAATGAAATAGTGTGACTTCATTTTCTGACCATCCAGATTGTTTCAGTATTTCTAAATAAATCAGGTTCTCAAGCAAGGAGCCATAGTGCTGGTTAGTTGTTAGTTGTGATGGTGTACGCAACCCCAGAAGATGACAGGCAAGTCCTGTATCAATAAACTGAATTTTCGGCATCTGAATTAATCTTTTGGATCGATTTTTTAAATAAGGGGGTAGTCGCCTAACAATAAACATGAGATCAAGAATTTCGATATAACTTTTAATTGTTTTTTCATCAATGGACAAATCATTACCGATGCTTGAATATTTCAATAAGTTGCTGCTTATTCCAGCAAGATAGGGAATCAGTGCCTGAATTTTTGAATAATAGTCACCACGCGCCGCATACAAACTTTCAAAGTCTTTAAAAAGACGCCCCTCCATGTATGACTTAAACCAGATTTGCTGAGCGCGCTTACTTTTCTCTTGTATCTCTGGGTAACCACCATTGATTATTCGTTGTGCAATTTGCTCTCTTGTTATAGCGGGAGAGGGTTTTGAAGCGAATTGCGCAGTTATTAAATAATCAACAATGTTGAGTGGATTTCCACCCATTTCAGACATCGATAAAGGATACAACTCTACGCGTGCCATATGGCCAGGCAAAGCCTCCTGAGTCTTAGCAGAGCGGAATATATCTGCAGAACCAGTTAAGAAAAACTTACCTTTGAATTTTGACTTTAATTTATCTGAAGCCTCTTTAATGGCAGGAACAAGCTCTGGTGCGTATTGGAACTCATCAATAATAATTTTCTTATCTTCAAAAGTCTGGATAAATCCATGCGGATCATTCTTCGCGGATGCAAGAACTGCGCTGTCATCCAGACTTATATAATCCATATTAGAGTTTTGCGCAATTTCCTTTGCTAATGTAGTTTTTCCAGCTTGCCTTGGTCCGGTTAAATAAACAATCCTGAACTCATTCAGTAGCTCATTTAATATTGGTAGTAATTTTCTCTGAAACATGATTTTGAGATAGCACAGGTTTTTATATCTAAAGATTACTTTTTTATTCCGGAAAATACAACTTACTATTCCGGGATATGCGCAACTTTATTCCGAATTATACATAAGCTTATTCCGTGAAAATCGGGTTTAATCCGTTAGCGAGGGTTCAATACTTCGTGGCTTGCTACAGAAGAAATTTTTGCATGCAAAAATAGTCCTCTATGCTTGCGACTAGGATTTTAATTTAGTGGTTGAGTAAACCAGAACAAATTGAGCAAGTAATAAGGTAATCCCTTTTGCCTTATCTTCGCTTGCCTCTGTCTCGTTCGAACCTTGAGCTTTTCGCGTTTAACCATAGCCATTTGGTCTAGTGGTTATTTTGTATAGAATATGGCGTCCCCGAGACGATTCGAACGTCCGACCTGCCGCTTAGGAGGCGGCTGCTCTATCCAGCTGAGCTACAGGGACTTGGAAAAACTGGCGCGAGTATAGCGCAATCTAGGTCTCGAAATAGTTAGCTAAGTAAGTATCAAAATCAATCGTGTCTTCGCTTTCCAATTGTGCTTGATCTGCCAGTGATTGAGTCGCTAAGTGAGTAAAGTTCGTTTTGGCCGACTCGTTTAAAAGAAGGTGCTTAAAAAACTCCTCATGTTCTTCTGATTTAACTATGCCAAATTCATAAAAACTTGAGTAGCTTGTTTGCATGTCTTTAAGAATACGACCGGACAGAGTTTTATCTGGGTCCATAACGCATTCAAGTTGCGCGTCGAGTACTTGACCATAGCACTTGGTAAAGTGGATGGAATCAAGTATTTCAGCAATTGGACGCATGGCATCAATGATGCTTGTTGCCCAAGCTTTAAGTGGGATTTGTTCACCATCCTTACTTAAGCTAAGCTTAGGCTTTCTGCCTATCATCACGGTGTCTAGCTTGTTGCGAAGGTTCTCTTCTAAATCGTCGCTGCTCAGATCAGGGCTTTCACTAAACAAGCAATAGAGCAGATACATATCCAAAAAGATGATGGTCTCTTGGTCTATGCCGATAGGTACGTAGGGGTTTAAATCAACCGCGCGTACTTCGATATATTCTACGCCTCTCGAAGATAAGGCATCGCTGGGTTTTTCCCCACGCTCGGCTACCCGCTTTGGACGTATGCTGGCGTAAAATTCGTTTTCAATCTGTAATAGATTGGCATTGAGTTGGCGATATTCTCCGTCTACTTTCACGCCTATTTTCTCGTACTCAGCGTGGGGTTGGTGCATTGTCGCAACTAGGGACTCGGTGAACGTATGCAATTGGTT
Organism: Candidatus Poriferihabitaceae bacterium; assembly: GCA_965237485.1. GTDB lineage: Bacteria > Pseudomonadota > Gammaproteobacteria > Arenicellales > Poriferihabitantaceae > JAAELZ01. The sequence continues at coordinate 1,243,437 of CBDEFQ010000009.1, forward strand.
ATAACAAGCTTTAATGCTGCTTTGCGCATCGTTGCTGTAACCGAGATTACTCATTCTTAGAGACGTGCCGTAGGGCGCGTAAAAGCTATTCCCCGCATATTCTTCAAGATTATGCTCTCGGCCCTTCAAAAATGTTTTGCACACCGCCGGAGACGCGCCAAACAAATACAGTAATATCCAACTGCTGCGGTGAAAATTACGGATAAGCTTTAGATACTCAGCAGAAATTGATTCTTTTAGGCAAGACCCATCCTGTATATTTAAATAATAGGGCCAAAACTCGGTAGGTAATGAAAAATTATAGTGTATACCACTGATAGTTTGCATCAATTGCCCGTAGCGATGCCCTAAACCTAGGCGATAAGTTTCCTTCATTTTAGCGGAATTTGAGCTACCAAAACGTGCGATCGGAATAGGCATGCCTTCCTTGATAATACAGGGCATAGAGTTAACCCATAGTTTTTCATCACCTATGTTTTGGTAAGTGAAATGATGGGCTTGTGTTAAAAAGTTGGTTAGACTATCTATGTCTTGACTAACAGGTGAAACAAACTCCAATTGAGCTTCTGAAAAGTCAGTGGTGATGCTTGGGTGGGTTAGCGCGGAGCCAAGGGTTTTTGGGTGAGGTGTTTGTGCTAAGGCCCCATCTGTATCTACTCGCAAGCTTTCTTTCTCAAGCCCGCGGTTAATTTGGCTGAATAGGCTATCAAGGCCAAGATCAATTATTTTATCTAGATTTTTGTTAAGAACCGACATCTTACTAACTAGTCCAAGTACACATTTTAATATAACGGAAATTATAAGCGATGTCCCTGCTTTCCATAGCGCCGATGTTGGATATTACCGATCGACATTGTCGCGCATTTTATCGGCTATTTTCGCCAAAACTTAAGCTGTACACGGAAATGATCCATGTAGGAGCTATTTTGCACGGTGATCGTGATCGCTTTTTAAAATATAACCTGCAAGAGCACCCCGTAGCGATTCAGCTAGGTGGAAGCAAGCCGAGTGATTTAAGCGAAGCAGCTAAGATTGCGGAAGATTGGGGTTATGACGAAATTAACCTCAACGTAGGTTGCCCGAGCGACAAAGTACAAGCGGGGCGTTTCGGCGTGTGTTTGATGCGCGAGCCGGAATTGGTGGCAGAGTGCGTGGCCGCAATGCAATCTGTCGTTAGCGTGCCGGTAACAGTAAAAAATCGTATCGGCGTTGATGACCAAGATGAAGATGTAGCATTAAATCACTTTATCGAAGTGGTAAGTAGTTCGGGTTGTACACAATTTTCCGTACATGCACGAAAGGCATGGTTGAAGGGCTTAAGTCCTAAGGAAAATCGTAATATTCCCCCGTTAAATTATGATCGGGTGTATCGTTTGGTAGAAAACCATCCCCACCTAGATATCAGCATAAATGGGGGCATCGTAACGCGGGATGAGGTGCACACGCACTTAAAGCACACGGCTGGCGTTATGCTAGGCAGAATCGCCTTTGACGACCCATGGATGATGAATCAATTATGCGCAGAAGTGTTTGATGATTCAGCGGCGTTTCAGTCCCGTCATGAGATAGTTAAGCTGTATTGTGAATACATAGACGAACAGCTAAGCGATGGGGTTTGGCTCAAGCATACTGCTCGTCATTTGATGGGAATGTTCAAAGGCGAGCCAGGTGCCAAGCAATGGCGCAGAGCAATAGCTGAGAACACCCGAGGCGAGCATCGAGATGCAGGGGTAGTGCGTGAAGCCCTAGAATTGATGCCGTAACTTATATTATTAGTTGATAAAAACCGATGAAGTTAATTAAATGGGTAATTTACCTGCTGATTTTTACTGTTTTATTGGTAATCGCAGCAGCCGCGTTTGTAGTAACCAAGGTTGATCCAAACGACTATAAAGAAAAGATCGCCAGCCAAGTTAAACAACAAACGGGCAGGGACTTAACCATCACAGGTGATTTAAGTTGGAGTTTTTACCCCACGTTAGGCATAGAAGTGGGAAGTTTGGCGCTCGAAAACCAAGTAGGTGCTTCAGCAGTAAATATGATTTCAGCCCAAGGAGCTAAAGTGCAGGTAGCGGTGATGCCATTGCTCGAAAAGCGCATTGAAGTCGGTAAAATTGAGTTGGATCAGCCCATACTCAATTTATTGATCAATGAACAGGGCACTCCGAACTGGAGTGATTTGCTGGGAGATAGTGCTGACCAATCAAGCAGCGAATCTGATGACGTGCAAGCACAAGCTGGGGCGTTGTTAAGCGGCTTGACCGTAAAAGGTGTGAATATCACCAACGGGCAAGTTAACTGGACTGATTTAAGCGCAGACCAACAAATAAAAGTGAGCAATTTCAATTTAAGTACAGGCGAAATTAAGCCTGGTACGCCGGTAGATTTTGAAATGTCAGCGCAGTTAGAGGGTAGTTTGTTTGCAGACAGCACGGCAGTTAATGCCAGTGGTTCGCTTAATGTTGACGAATCATTTGATTTTGCTCAGCTAACGGGCGTAAAGCTCAATTTGTTGCAAGATCAAATGGATGCCAACATCAACTTGGGGTTATTAGACTTTAATGCGGCCAGTAATACGATCAATGCCCAAGCATTGTTGTATGACGGTCGTTACGACGTCATTCCAATAAGCGGAGAAATTCAAAAGTTTGGCTATGACTTAAATAATGCAGTTTTAACGGTTGCCGAACAGGTATTGAATATAGAGTTTTTAGGAACCCAAGTACAAACAACAATTCCTAACCTAAGCCTGTCCGTTAATGAAGAGCGCTTGGATGTACCAAAGATGATGATAGTCCAAGATCAAGGGCAAATTGAACTAAGTGCTCAAGTTTCAAATTTATTTTCCAGCCTTAAAGGCAACGGTAGCATCAAAACCAACGCCCTAATGCCCAGGGAGATGCTAAGCAACTTGGGCATTAATCTAGAAGACTTGCCACAAGCAGCACTGCAAAGCTTAGAGATTTCAGCTGACTATGTGGCCACCGCAGATTCGATTGCATTGCCGAGTTTTAATGCGCGTGTCGATGAGTCTAATGTTGGGGGGTCCTTTTCAATAGCGTCTTTTACTGCCCCTGCGTATCGATTTAAAATTGATGTCGATCAACTTAATGTTGATAATTACCTTAATGCTGAAAATCAGCAAGCGGCAGAACAGGCGGGGCCGGGAAGTGTTGTCGCTTTGCCATTTGCTGCGCTTAAAGGTTTAGATGTCAGAGGTACTTTGAAAATCGGTTCGTTTGCGTACCAAGGAATTAAATCAGAAAATCTAGTGGTGGATGCAGACACATCCGACAACAAAATCACTATTTCGCCACTCAAGGCTAATTTGTACGGCGGCGAAAGCACTAATGAAATCAGCTATGACATTGCGGGTGATACGCCAAAAATGCAGATGAAAACAAGCTTAACCAGTATTAACTTGGCTCCGTTTCTGCAAGCCATGCAAATTACTGACCGGTTTGAAGGCTTAGGTAATGTTAATGCGCAAATAAATAGCTTTGGTCTTACGTCCGAAGAAGTGATTTCAAATATGCAGGGCGAGGTACGCGTAAATTTAGATGATGGCGCAATTGCTGGGGCTAATATACAAAATTCATTAGTTGATGCCGCTCAGCTATACAAAAGCCTAAAAGGTAAAGATCTGGTATCCAGTACCGAGGTGGGGGATAAAACCGAATTTTCAAATTTCTCGGCTTTGGTCAGTGTAAAAAATGGGGTGCTTATTTCTGAAAATATTGACTTACAAGCACCGGGTATCAGAGTTAAAGGCCGAGGAAATGTAGATTTAAATTCTGAAATTGTCGATCTGAAAATGGTGGTTGCGGTTGTAGATTCCTTGGAAGGCCAGGGTGGAAAATCGTTTAATGAACTTAAAGGAGAAGAACTGCCATTAACAATTACTGGTACGCTATCATCGCCCTCAATAAGAATAGATACCGCAGCCCTGTTTAAGCAGCAGTTGAAAAAGGAACTAGCTAAAGAAGTAACCAAGAAATATGGTCTTAGCGTTGACGAAGAAACAGGCGAACAAGTGGCACCTAAGGATGTGCTCAAGCAGAAGCTTAAAGATGAAAAAGCCAAGCTAAAGAAAAAATTACTTGAGGGCTTGTTTGGCGGATGAGCTATAAATTTAGAACTGATAGCTAAATAAGGCAATATCTTTTTCCCAGTGTTTTGCTACCTTATCCCTAGTGGGGGTATTGTAAAAACTGCGATAATCGGCGTGCGGGAAAGCATTGAGTTTATTTAGGTGTGTATCTAAACCTATTTGGTCGCATATGCTGTTGTAATCATCGACCAAGCTCTCAAATCTACCTATTTTGTCCATTGCAAACGTGCCTTTTTCATCAACTAGCATCGCGTGTTGTTGAAGCTTGTTACGTCGTATTTCGTAATCTACGTACGCTGAAAAGCTACCCATAGCGGCAATTTTGCGGTGGCGTGCCCGGCGATTTTTCTTAATTGCAGCATTATATTCTGATACCAATCGACCCCACGGGTTGCGCACAAAAGCAAATTTGTAATACGAGTCAAATAGGGCGCTTGGCATCTGCTTTTGCGCTGTTAGCAGCGGGCAGTGCATTGGAAATTTATAGTTGCGATAATCTTTCGGTAAACCAAAATAGCGTAATGCCGATGCCCATTTTGAAGTCGGGAAGTTAAGGCTATATGGGCTAAGTGCGCTGGCGATGCTGGTGCCAGCAGTTTTTTCTATATGGACGAAAATAAATTTCTTTTCGTCGGATATCAGCAATTTTTTAGAGCAACGCTCACTCGGTCTATACCTAATGAGTGTTTAACGTCCTATGACTATTGGGAGCCAGATATCATGTGCTCCACGATAGCCTTGATTTCATCATCACTGAGGCTGCCGTTGCCGCCTTTAGCTGGCATTGCACCTACACCATTTATAGCACTGCTGATTAAGGCTTCTTCACCCTTAGCAAGGCGTGGAGCCCAAGCGGCAGCATCACCCAATTTAGGCGCGCCAGCTGCCCCTGTTCCATGACACGCAAAGCAGCTGGCTTGATATAGTGCCGCGCCGTCAATGCTTCCGCTGTCGGCTACCGCAGTAGATTCTACCTCGGTAGTGGCACTTTGCATATTAATTGAGCCTACCTTTTGGATTCGTGCCTCAATCTCAGCTTCGTTTTCGCTAGCATAAGTACTTAAGGTACCGAACAATGCGCTTGCAACAAATAGTGCTAATAGTGTCTTTTGAATTGCCATCTTAATAGTGGGAGCAAAGTAAATTAGAGGCGCGATTATACCCAAAAAAGATGAGATCAAAAAATTAAAGCGCTGATTAATTGAGCGAATCAGTGGAATCACTTTATAATATAAATCACACAATCATATTAGAGGTATTAGGATGCTTAAAAAGGCAAAAATGCTGGTTACAAAACTCATGTTATTGAGCTGCGCAACGGTGTTTTCTAGCTTTGTGCTAGCGGACGTTACGCTGACTTATGCGGGAGCAAAGGAAATAACTAAGTTCCATATTGCTAACGGCAAGCTCAGCATAGAAGTGGGAGGCGAAGCCGGCGACGGGGGTATGTTTTATGATCAAAAAACAGATCCGTTGTATGCCATCCAACACAGTGAGAAGCAGTACATCGAAATGGAGAAGATGGTTGAGCAAATGAGCGGCATGAAAAGCCAAATGCAGCAAATGTTTGATGAACAAATGGCGGGAATGAGCGAAGCAGAAAAAGCCCAAATGAAGGCGATGATGGGTAACGCCTTGGGCGGGTTATTAGGAAATGATGACGAATCCGAAGAGCAAACTAAAACGCAATTCACGTTATACCGGCGAAAAAGAGAAAATGGGCGAATATGAGTGTGAAAAAGTAGATATGGTGCTTGGAAACGGCGAACAAAGACAAGTATGTGTTGCGCCAGCTCAAAGCTTAGGAATAAGTACAAATGATGAAGGGGTTTTGCACGCAATGATGAAAAAAATGGCTGGTTTATCTGACAAGATTAGTCAGTTTTCGGGTAAGTATTCCTTCGGCTTTGTCGGCGACTTTAAGGAAGTGCTAGTGCGCTCTTATGCTTTGGATAAAATGCAATTAAGCGCAGTAGATGAGCTCTCGATACCGGTAGAGTCTATGCGAGTACCAGAAAATTATTCAGCCGCAGAAATTGTGCCCTCAATGTAATATGAGGTAAAGCCTAGCGCGTATCGCTGTCGAGGCCAGTATCTGTGTGTGGGTAGGCAAATTGTACATATAATGCTCCTGAACCGCCGTCGACTACCCTAGCTGAGCAATACGCTACGGTATAGGGGTAGCCGATCAATATTGATTCAGATAAATCTTTAATAACAGGCCTATTATCTGAGCGTAAGCCTTTGCCGTGGATGATCAGTGCGTATATTGCTTCATCTTGGCGGCATTCGGTTAAAAATGTGTTTAGCGCACGCTCGGCTTGGTTATGCCGGTACCCATGTAAATCAATTTGCGCATCAAACGCGTCGAATTGACCTTTCCTTAAACTGCTCAAAACCTTTTTTTGTTGGCCGACGCGCAGGAAGAATAAGTCAGATGCGTTGCGTTCATTGCGTATTGCGATTTCCACCTTTGCATTGTGAATGGGTGAAGTAACAGCGGGCGGAGCAGTGATTCGGTGATAACTAGGCGCTATTTTGTCCTTTTTTATCGGCTTAACGTCTTGCATTGCCCGCTTAAAATCAATGTCGTTTTCCATCACGCCTTAAAACTATTGCTTCAAAAAGCGTTCTGCGTCGAGAGCTGCCATACAGCCCGTGCCAGCTGAGGTGACGGCTTGACGATAAACGTGGTCCATAACATCTCCAGCCGCAAAGACACCTGATTTCGATGTGGCTGTTGCGTCCCCACTGGTGCCGCCTTTGACGGTGATATAGCCGCCTTGCATATCCAGCTGACCGTTGAAAATTTGAGTGTTTGGCGAGTGTCCGATTGCGATGAAGACACCCATTAACTCGTGATCAGCAGTTGTATTGTCAATTTTGCTTTTTATGCGCATGCCCGTCACCCCAGAATCATCACCTAGCACTTCATCCAATTGATTATTCCACTGGATAGAAATATTCCCTCCGTTTTGTTTGGTCTTCGCCATCAAATGATCGATCAAAATAGCCTCTGCGCGCAATTCGTCACGGCGATGCACCAAGGTAACTTCAGATGCAATATTAGATAAATACAGGGCTTCTTCAACCGCCGTATTGCCGCCACCTATAACAGCTACCTTTTGGTTGCGGTAAAAAAATCCGTCACAAGTGGCGCAGGCAGAAACACCTTTGCCTTTAAACGCTTCTTCTGACTCAAGCCCTAAATATTTAGCAGAGGCCCCGGTAGCAATAATTAACGCATCACAGGTGTAGGTAACTCGGTCTCCTTGTAAGCTGTAGGGCTTGGAATCGAAATCGACAGTGTGTATATGGTCGCTGATAATCTGAGTGTCAAAACGCTCAACTTGTTTGAGCATATGATCCATCAACTCAGGCCCTTGAATGCCCTCGGCCTCACCCGGCCAGTTATCGACGTCGGTTGTGGTGGTTAGTTGCCCACCTTGCTCAAGACCAGTGATCAATACAGGTTTAAGGTTGGCACGGGCCGCATAAAGGGCGGCGGTGTATCCTGCGGGACCGGAGCCAAGGATAAGCAGCTTGTGGTGGTTGAGGTCAGACATAGATAATTTTGGGGAATCGGATGGGCGAATTGTACTTAGCCAAACCACATATTGGTAGAAGCTTATTAGCCCATAGGGGGATAATTGTGAAGTGCTAAATTGATTGTCTAGTTTGCCCTGAATGAGCCTGCCTTACATCAGGCAAAGGACTATGCTTGAGGTAACTCGGTGTAAATCAAACCTTTGTACTATAGTGCTTTCTTTATCAAATCCTGACCTACGACATGATAAAATAACGCCAATTTATTTTTCTTAATTCCTGTGGCTAAGTCCAGTCCAAAAAAGAGATTCAAAGGTGATAAAGTTTCACCATTAAAGAGCAAACTCAGCATTAAAACAGAGCAAGTCTCCATCGTTTTTCGTGAAGGTGGGTTACTGCTGCTTGCGGCTGCCGCTTTTTATTTGTTTATCTCTTTGATTTCATATGCGGCTAAAGACCCCGGGCCGTTTCAAATTGGCGGCCAGACTCCGGTAGCAAATTGGGGCGGGGCTGTAGGTGCATGGGTAGCCGACTTTATGTTTAATATGTTCGGCAAGATGGCTTATTTAGTCATCGTCTTAACTGGGATAGCAGCATGGCGAATTATCGATGGAAAAACCGAGCATAGAGAGCTCAGTATTAGCCGTATATTGCTGCCTATCTTAGGTTTCGTTTTTGCGATGACCGGCGCTACTGGTTTGGATAGCCTGTATTTCGAAAACCCACAATCATTACCGTATGTTTCTGGCGGTGTAGTCGGTGACTTAACCACGGCGAGCTTATTACCAAAGTTCGGGATAGTTGGCGCAACTTTGTTGACTTTAGGCATGTTGCTTTCGGGTATTACGTTGGTCACAAGATTGTCATGGTTTAAATTAATGGAGCGGGCAGGGGCCAGAGGTTTTGGTGTAATAGCATACATTCAATCGAAGTTTGCGAATGCCAGTGACTCCATTAGAGGTATGCAGGAGCGCAAGCGCAGAATCGAAACAGTAAGCAGTATTAGGCGAAATATCAGCGAGAAAAAAGCGCCAAAAATAGAGCCTAAAGTTGAAGCACCAATAATTAGCCAACGTGTAGAACGTGAAAGGCAGATGCCGTTGTTTAAGTCCGATACCGGAGAGACCTTACCGCCGCTGAGCTTGCTCGACCCTATTGTGAAAGAAGAGCACGGCTATTCCAAGCAAGAACTGGAGATGATGTCGTCCTTGCTGGTTAAAAAGCTTAAAGATTTTAATATCGATATCACAGTTGAAAGCATTCAACCTGGTCCGGTTATCACGCGGTTTGAGATTGAACTTGCACCGGGTATTAAGGCGGCAACTGTTGTCGGATTAGCTAAAGACTTAGCGCGCGCCTTGTCTGTGGTTAGCATACGCGTTGTACAAAATATTCCCGGCAAGCCCTATCTGGGTATAGAGATACCGAATCAAACGCGAGAGATCGTGTATTTGCTAGATTCGCTATCCTCAGAAGCTTATGAAAAGGCGAATGGGCCGCTTCCGATTGTTCTAGGTAAGGACATCGCAGGTGAGTCCATCGTAACTGATATTTCAAAAGCGCCGCATTTGTTGGTGGCGGGAACCACCGGTTCGGGTAAGTCGGTTTGTATTAATACGCTGATTATGAGCTTAGTCTATAAGCGTACACCCGAAGAGGTGCGCATGATTATGGTTGACCCTAAGTTGTTGGAGTTATCGGTGTACGAAGATATTCCGCATTTGTTAACTCCAGTGGTAACCGACATGAAGAAAGCGGCCAACGCCTTGCACTGGTGTATTGGCGAAATGGATAGACGATTTAGAATGTTGGCGGCAGTCGGGGTTAGAAATTTAGGCAGCTACAATTCAAAAGTGAGCGCGGCGATCAAAAAGGGCCAACCGATAGAAGACCCATTGTTTGAAATTGACCCTTTAATGCCCGAGTTACCAGTTCCAACTTTGGAAAAATTGCCTTATATCGTGGTTATTGTTGATGAGTTGGCAGACTTGATGATGATCACCAAGAAGAAAATCGAAGAAGTTATCATTCGCATTGCTCAAAGAGCACGTGCTGCAGGTATTCACCTTGTATTGGCTACACAGAGGCCTTCTGTTGATGTAGTAACTGGGTTGATGAAAGCTAACGTGCCAAGCCGAATCGCCTTTCAGGTGTCTTCTCGCGCCGACTCGAGGGTAATATTAGATGAGATGGGAGCGGAGCAGCTATTAGGGCAGGGTGATATGTTATTCATGCCACCTGGGACGGCACTACCCGTGCGCGTGCATGGCGCTTTTGTTTCTGATGAGGAAGTCAAACGTATTACGAACCATTTAAGACAAATGGGTAAACCTGTTTATATTGATGAGATTACACAAGGCGCGGCAACTGATTTTGCGGGCGGCGAGGGTGGCAACGGAGAAGACGGTGAGGAACAAGATGACCTATATGACCGTGCTGTATTTTTTGTTACTAAAGAACGCAAAGCTTCGATCTCAGCGGTACAACGCTATCTGCGGGTTGGTTATAACCGCGCTGCCAGGATGATTGAAACGATGGAAAACACAGGGATTGTTGGCCCACTTGAGCATGGTAAGCGTGAAATACTTGCGCCTCCACCGCCAGAGTTGGATTGACCAAATAGTATTGGCTTAGTTTACTTTGTAATCGTAGTTAATTATCAGCGGAGAGTGGTCCGAAAAGCGTTCATCTCGATAAACATTGCTTGACTGTACCGTGCCTTGCAAACTATCTGAAATAACGTGGTAATCAATACGCCAACCGGTGTTATTGGCCCAAGCTTGCCCGCGATTGGACCACCAAGTATAGGTCTCGGGCTGTTGTTCAATTTCACGAAACGCATCTTTATAGCCGCCTTCGGAAAAAACGATATCAAGCCATGCGCGTTCTTCAGGTAAAAATCCAGAATTCTTTTGATTGCCGCGCCAATTTTTGATGTCCTCTTTGGTGTGTGCGATATTCCAATCACCACAAATAACGATGTCTCTGCCAGTGGCGGCTTTTTGTTTGAGATAGGGTAAGAAAAAATCCATCATTTCATACTTAAAAACCTGACGCTCTTCTTTGGATGAACCTGAAGGTAGATATAAAGAAGCGACGCTAAGGTTTCCAACTTGCACTTCAAGATATCGACCCTCGTTGTCATAGCTTGGTTGGTCTAAGCCTACGATCACTTTATCTATCGGGTGCTTGGAGTAAACCGCTACCCCGCTATAACCCTTTTTTTGGGCATCAAAATAATGGCAGTGATACCCCGAGGGGTGAAATACTTCGTCGCCAAGTTGATCAACCTGTGCTTTGGTTTCTTGAATACAGACAAAGTCAGCTTGTTCCTTTTTCAGCCATTCGAAAAAACCCTTGCGAGCGGCAGCGCGGATGCCGTTGGTATTAACAGAAATTATTTTCATGTAACTTGATTAAAAATTCAGAGAGATATCTTTGTGGCTAGATAAGCATCTAGCGGTAAATTTTGCTTGGCTTTCGGTTAGTTTAGCCTGTGATCTAAGGCCGATGCTACTGGAGATAGCTTTTTTGTATGCGATGAGGCCTGGTTTAAGTTCTTCAGCAGCACGTTTACGCCACTGCATTTCGTTGTCAAGTTCTGCTTTCATCTCGTCCAATTTTTCAATTGCCGCTTTACGCGCGGTTGCGTCTTCACCCTTTTTCAGAATTCTTCGCGCTTTGCTGAGGTGAACTTTAATTGCGCTAGCTCCTTTAATTTCACCGAGTTGTTTCTCCACAAGTTTGATTTCCTGCATCACATGCTCAGCTGGTTCATTAAGGATTAGCAAGTGTAGCTTCGGATAGGCCGGTTCGATAATATCTAATTTAGCGGCGTCATTCACGATAGCCAGTAATTGAGCTAAAGTCTCATAAGCGCTATCTGCGTTGTTATAGTATTGATTACGATTTTTAGTCAGTTCACTGCTAAGCACCACGTACTTCTCATGGGCTGGCTCCCACTCGGTGGGTATAGTACCTTGCCATTGGGTGATAGATTTATTGAGTTTTACTATGCTGCTCTCAAGCTTACTTACTTGACCTGAATTATCTTCACTACTGTAGGACAGGCTTTTAACTTCAGCATTAAATTTCTTAATTGCATTGTTAGCCTCAAAGATTTGCCTTTGGACGCCTCTGGTGCTTTGAAGAATAGGTCGATATTCGGCCTCGTATTCGCCCACTGCTTCTCGAGCAGCAATAATATTCTGCATCATGTTTTGAGCCATTGCAGCTTGTTCTAAGCTTTGTTTAAAGCGGTCCTGTAAAGAGCTTGGCAAATAGCTAATATCTAACTGATTAGCCCCTTGCAGAGCATTGTTAATGGTTGTGTTGTTATTAGCGTATTGGCCTTCAGCGTACTCTTCCAGACATAGCTGAAGTTTCGGGTTTATGGGTGGCGGTGCCGTTTCTGATAATAAATGGGTACGGTTGGGCAAGTAATTTACTAGGCTAGGGAAGTAACCAGCTATTGCTAAGCCCACTAGCTGCAATACAATAAATGCGGCAGCGCCTTTGTAGATATCTATAGTTTCGATCACCTTGTCAGCAACACCACGTAAATAAAATAAAGCGAAGCCAAATGGCGGAGTTAGGAAAGAAGTTTGTATATTAAGACCCACCATGACACCTAGCCATACAGCAGTAATATTAGCTTCTGGATTGGCTAACAAAATAGGCGCAACGATGGGCACAACCACAACCGCAATTTCTATAAAATCTAAGAAAAAGCCGAGTAAAAATATAACCAGCATTACTACTATAAACTGTGACCAGAAGCCGCCTGGCAAGCCAGTTAGATATTCTTTTACCAATTCTTCACCGCCAAATGCCCGGAACGCGGAAGTCAGCATCGCGGCGCCAATTAGGATGATGAAGACCATCGAAGTGGTTTTGGCGGTTTCTATCATTACGCCTCGTAGCGTGTCGTCAATTTTGTATGTGCGCCAAGCACTCCACAAAATGGATACTAATAATATCGAAACCACCACCACCGCCGCGTTGACCCAAAACTGATCTTGGCTAGTCTGAATGTTTTTAATGTTGATGTCGTTGGTATTGACGATATACACAATCGCTATTGTTGCCACTAGAGCGATAATAGCTGGAAGGTATTTTTTAGATTGACCGTCGAACAGGCGATAGCCAGCCATAATCATCGCGCCTATTGCGCCTATAGAGCCTGCTTGATTTACCGTAGCAACGCCGGTAATAATTGAACCAAGCACAACGAAAATTAGGGTTAGTGGTGGCACTAAAGCTAAAAATACTTTGCCTGCGAATTTAGAGTCATACTCACCTTCGTAGGGCACGGGTGGGGCTAATTCAGGCTTAATTCGCGCAGCAATCAAAATGTAAAGCATGTATATGCCGACTAAAATAATACCCGGCACTAACGCCCCCATGAACATGTTCCCGGCACTAGCTGATACAACATCAAACTGCGATGGCATCGAAAATTCGCCAGTGGCCGTGCGGTATAGTTCTTTACGGGCAGTATTGGCTTGATCAGCTGCATTAGATAGTTGATCGGCAAGAATGATCAGCACAATGGAAGGCGGAATAATTTGTCCCAAGGTGCCAGAGGCGCAAATTGTGCCGCACGCCAATGATTTGGAATAATTGTTTCGTAACATGGCGGGCAATGAGATTAGCCCCATTGCAATAACCGTTGCGCCAACGATGCCAGTAGTCGCGGCCAACAAAGCCCCCACAAACACTACGGATATACCTAAGCCGCCGGGAACTGGCCCAAATAGTTGGGCCATAGCCACCAGCAAATCCTCTGCAATTTTTGAGCGTTGCAACATAATGCCCATAAATATAAACAGCGGAATGGCAATGAGGGTATCACGCTCTACCAACCAATAGAGGCTTCTGAAATTAGTTACCCCCGCACTGAGCCACTGAACGGGCCCGTCTTGAGCAAAATAAGCGCTTGGATCGCCCGCAAATAAGTAACCTGATCCTGCAGCCAATCCGATAGTTATAATGGCGGAGCCCGGTAAAGCAAACGCTACGGGAAATCCAGCTGTCAATGCAAAAATCATTGACAACAATAATAAGCCCAAGAATAACAATTCCATTAAGCTTGAACCTCATTTTCAGTAGCACTCTCTTCGCCTGAAGATGCCGTTAATACGTGCACACTGCTAAGGAAATAAGCAGTGAATTGCATGGCCATACTGACAGCGAACACTATCAAGAACCCGGCCATTAAATATTTCACATACATACCATAACCGCTTTGAGAAACTTCAAAATTGATGATGGGAGCGATCAAGCTACTTTGCTTGCTACTCATGCCCAAACTAAGAATGGTCCAGCAGACGGGAAGGCCTAGAAATAGTGAACCCAGTGCATTGGTCCAGGCTTTACCGCGGGCCGAAAATTTCTCATAGAGCACATCAACTCTTACGTGCCCACCTTCAACAAGTGTGTATGCGCTGGAGAACAGGAATAGCGCGGCATACCAGTACCTGACTAAATCCCCCATAAAGGCTTGTTCGTACGAAAATACGAACCGTGAGATTACAATGCCAAATTCGGCTATAACAACCAGTGCTGCCAGCCACATAAATCCTAAAGAACGGCTATACGCCGCGATTACAAATGAAATAGCAATTAGCGGGTAATGAAGGTAAGTGCCTCTAGTACGCGCTTGATCTAGCAGCGAAGAAATACGACTGCCTACTAGTGGCTCAAGGAAGTTTTCAACCCGCAAAAATGAAACTACAGCATCTGCTAAACCAGTTAAAAATATTGCCCAGAATGCAGCGCGAATGAAATAGCTTGTCCAGCTAGAATAGAGCTTAGATTCGGCTGTGAGACTGATCAGTGGTGTTTTAAACGTATATACGATGAGGCCAATAATCGTTGCGATGTAGATGCCTAGCATGATTAAGCCTTGGTATGTCCGTGCTCCCGTTAAGGCATTGCTACCCAAGAAATAGTGGCCGGTGCTTTCGCTTAGAGAGGGCCAACCCAACCAAAAGATTAAGTATCGTGAAATTAGAAAAAGCATCAGCAACGCCATTGAGAGTTGGCCGAGAACTCTAAGAAGCTGCTTCGTTTGGTGATTATTCAATATCACTAGATTTAAACTATTTAATACACTACACTAGTACACTGTCCAGACCAAATTGATGGATTCAGTGAGATTGTCCGCGTTCATGGCAAGGCGCGTCTTGCAGCGAATGGTGTTCCCTTTGCAAAACGCGCAACGCAGCCCATGGACGCGGACAAGCTCACCCAAAGGGCACTACCATGGCGTCCCGCAGCTGCGTTGCAGTGCTTATTAAGGGAATAACCATTAATTGCGTACTGCGTCTTATTGCAAAACACCATGGTAGTGCTGAATCCATCAATTTGGTCTGGACAGTGTACTAGTAACAAAAAAGCGAAGCCGACCACCCCCGACTTCGCTTGCTAGCTTACTCTATTTTATGAGATCTACTATAGGCCTAGTACACGGTTACGCTGTGCAACGTAGGCTTGGTCAGAGATTTTCGCCCAAGCGCCGACATTAGCGCGGGCTGCCACGAAGCTTTCGTGGATTTCTTTAGCAAGTGGACTATGTGCAACCACGTCCGCAAACACTTCTGCTGCTGCTTCGCCAAAGCTGTCGTAGATATCGTCGTTAAACGAACGAACTTTAACACCTTGCTCATTAACTAAGCGTGCTAAGGCTGCGCCGTTTTTGGCGTTGTACTCAGACATCATAACGTCATTTTCCATTGAAGAGGCAGCGTCAATCATTGCTTGGTCAGCAGTTGAAAGCCCGTCCCAGAACTCTTTGTTCATGCCACAAGCTAACATCGTTGCTGGCTCGTGCATACCAGGATAATAGTAATACTTGGCGGCTTCATAAAACTTCATGATTTCGTCGTTCCATGGTCCAACCCACTCAGTCGCGTCGATAGCACCAGAGATCAAGTTTTCATAGATCTGGCCACCAGGCAAAGAGACAGGTGAGCCACCCATCTTAGCCAGCACGTCGCCACCTAGGCCGGGCATGCGCATTTTCAGGCCTTTCAGATCATCGGCAGAGTTGATTTCCTTGCGGAACCAACCACCCATTTGCACGCCAGTGTTGCCGCACATTAGGCCCTTCAAACCGAATTCGCCGCTTAGCTTATCCCATAACTCTTGGCCACCGCCGAAACGAATCCAAGCGTTTATCTCGGTGTAGGTTAAGCCAAAAGGAACGGCAGCAAAATAGGCAAACCCTGGGTGCTTACCTTTCCAGTAATACTCTGCAGCATGATACATTTGCGCATTGCCAGAAGCGACCTCGTCGAAAGAGTCAAACGCTTTTACGCGCTCACCAGCGGCAAAGTAATTTACCTGCATGCGGCCATCGCTCATGGTGGATAGGTGCTCGGCGAATCGTTGTGCACCAGTACCTAAACCCGGAAAATCCCGCGGCCAAGTAGCAACCATATTTATTTCAATACGATCTTTGTTAACCGCAGGTGCTTCAACACTAGCCGCATCCGACTCTAAGCCTACTATTTTTTCATTGGCAGAATCTAACTGGCCTTTAAGATTGGATATCGTATTGTTAGCCGCTTCAATGACTTTGCTGCCATCTTCTTGTGAACAGCCGGAAACCCCGATTACGACCGCGGTTCCGACCGCTCCTGCTGCTGCACCTTTCAATATGTCGCGTCTTTTCATAATGTTCTCCTCTTGGTAATTGGTAGTGTACTTACAGTATATTTTGTTTGGATCAGTCATACGTATAAGACTTTAGTATTGCGTAATACAGACCGAAAGTAAACCGTAAGTCTTGTCCAACATGAAATGATACTGAGCGAAGGGACTGATTCTAATCGGAAATGATACCGAACTAATCTAATTTCTGTTCATGATGGTGAATGAATACCGGCAATTTTCAGGGTAGTTGCACATTTTCCTACGCAGCCAATAATACTTCTTTTTGTGGGTTCAGCGCAACCGCACCACAAGGCCGCCAATTTCGGGTTTGGCCAGACCACCGATTAGGTTTTGCTGCTTTAGCTTCCTGATAAACAACTTCTCGTTTTGCTAATAGGGCACTATCTTCACCGCGATAACGCTGGCCAGGTGTAACGTAGCGTATAGCACTGTGACGATGTTCTTCGTTATACCATTGCATAAACTTACCCACCCATTGGCGGGCGGCCTCTAAGCTATCGAAGCCTTGAGAAGGCCACGCAGGGCAATACTTTACCGTTCTAAACATGGATTCAATATAAGCGTTGTCATTGCTTACTCTTGGCCTTGAGTAAGAGGGCTTTATTCCTAATGCTTCTAACTTCGCTCTCATTGTGAACGATTTCATTGGGCTGCCATTATCACTGTGTAAGACGGGCATGCCATCGCAGCTGGCCACTTTTAGAGCCGCCTGAGACATCAACTGCGCACCTAATTCACCGCTTTCAACAGGATGTACTTCCCAGTGAACGCCATAGCGACTGTAAAGGTCTTCTACCATGTACAGGTAATAATGCTTGCCAATAGTACGCGTCGCCAAATAGGTGATATCCCACATCCACACAGCATTAGGTTTTAGCGCTATATGAGTATCGGGTGTTCGGGACTGCTTTTGTTTGGCGCGGCCGCGGTGCTTCAATTGCCCATGCGCCTTGAGAACTCGATAAAAGCTAGACTCGCTGGCCACATAAATACCTTTGTCAGCCAACTGCGGTACTATTTGCGACGGCGGCAAATGATGGTATGCCGATTCATTACATATCGATAAAATGTGTTGCTGCTCTTGCTCGCTTAGTTTATTGCCAGGGACTGGCTTTTCTACCAAAGGACGTTGATCACTGCGGATACTATCTTCTCCTTTTGGCTTCCAACGTCTAAGCGTAGACTCGGCAAGGCCAACCAACTCACAAGCACTTGAACGCTTTGAACCTGCGTCTACTGCTTCATTAACATCATTGATTACTTTAATGCGCGTCTGAGTCGTAATCATACTTCCTCGTCCTCCCAAAGCGCCTGAAACTTTTTTTGTAATACTAATAATGCGGCCGTTTCAGCCAAGGCTTTATCTTTGCGGCGCAGCTGGGTTTCTAGCTTCTTCTTGTCTTTTTTTAACGCACGTATTTCATCACGCGCAACTTTAGGGCTAATGAGAGCCTCATCAACACCATTAATACAAGCTTCTCGCCATTGCGTTATTTGAGTAGGGTATAGGCCTTTCTCTCGGCAATACGCAGATAATTCTTGTTCATTCATCGCAGCAGTTTCAAGAACTACGGTGAACTTAGTTTGGCAATCCCACTGATTAGATGAATCACTATTAGGCATTAAAACTCCTGATCGTCTGGCTTTATTTCGCCAATCATACAAGGTTTGAACACTGATTCCTTCTTCTCTAGATATTTCTGCGAAGGACTGACTATTTGATGATAATAATTTAGATAAAACAGCTTCTCTTCGTTCTACGCTATATTTCGGCATGAGTATTTCTCCGCCGCCCCTTGTGAATTAAAATGTGTGCAACTACCCTGACGTCTGGGGATACCATTATCCTAGATAAATCAGTTAAACGCGGAAAAGTCATGTAAGCAATTGAAGTGCATAGTGAAATCAAAAAAGTCGCGGTCACCTTATTGGTGATAAGGGTTTTTTTGATTTTGCCAGGTGCATCAAGAGCTTGCATGGACTTTCGTGTTTTAACTGATTTATCTAGGATTATGAATGACCTACATATAAATACCCTTGATAAGGCACGCTTGTTGCTACAAGGCACTGATGAAATCGATCTGGCAATCGACGGTAAACGCAATCGCTATGATTTCATCAAACGCACCTTAATGCGTTTCAAATACAGCAAACTGGGTCGAGCCGATAAGGGTCTTGTGCTGCGTTATATCACACGCATCAGCGGTTACTCTTATGTGCAAGTGAAACGCCTTGCTGCCAGCTATCTCAAGCACGGTAGAATCCAGTGGCGACATCGTGCCACAAGGGGCTTTGCTAGACGCTATAGCAATCAAGACATTAAGCTTCTAGCAGATATGGATGAACTCCACGGTACGTTATCAGGCCATGCCACTAAGAAACTCTGTGAGCGCGCCTTAGTTGTCTATGAGCAAACTGAGTATGCCAACCTGGCACCTATCTCGGTTTCTCATCTATACAATCTACGCCGATCTAAACCCTACCAGAACAATCGCCGTCACTTTGAAAAGACACATTCCAAGCCTTCTTCTATCGGCCAAAGACGTAAGCCACAGCCAGAAGGTCAACCTGGCTATAGCCGTGTAGATACAGTGCATCAGGGCGATAAGGACAAGGTTAAAGGGGTCTATCATATCAACGCCGTTGATGAGATCACCCCGTTTGAAGTCGTGTCTTCTACACAGAAAATATCAGAGCCATTCTTGATGCCTATTCTCACTCAAATGCTAGAGCAATTCCCCTTTGTGATTAAAGGCTTTCATGCCGATAATGGCAGTGAATACATTAACCAATCGGTGGTGCGATTGTTGAATAAGCTATTAATCGAGTTGACCAAATCCAGGGCTAGACACCGTAACGACCATGCCTTAGTTGAGTGCAACAATGGGGCCATCGTGCGCAAGCATCTTGGCTTCATGCATATCCCGCAAAAATATGCGCCTGATATTAATCAATTTGCCACCGACTTTCTTAACCCTTATTTGAATTATCACCGACCTTGTTTCTTCCCACAGATCAGCACTAACAACAAAGGAAAACAAGTCAAAACCTATCCATATCGAAACATGATGACGCCTTATGAAAAACTCAAATCGTTGACCAATGCACAGTCATATCTTAAAACTCACATCTCGTTTACAATGCTTGACGATATCGTTTATCAGATGACTGATAATGAGGCAGCAAAACAACTCAATGAGGAAAAAACCAAACTCTTTAAAAACATCTTTGAACAGAAATGACAATCAACTTCTCGGTATCATTCCTGTATTGGAATAGACTCCGTAAGCAAAGTGGCGTAGGTATGCCCTAATAGAAACTAATCTAACAATGCGGCAATGAGCCTCAATTTATACAAGCTTAATAAGCAATAGAACAAATGCAACTACTGCGACCAAAGGGATAAGCACACCCAGCCAATCTTTCGGTGCATCTTTACTTTGCTCAAGCGCGCGCTTTGCGCCAGGAAAGAAAAACACCGCAAATGCGAGCATGGCCAGGACAATAAAAATGCTTTCCCAGGTAGATAAATTATTCAATTTTTGATCCTCCAGTCTTTAAGGTTTGTATCTAGGGTAAGGGTAAATTCAAGTGAAAATAATCGCTTGTATAACGGCAGTAGATCCACTGCTTCTATAATGTTTTGCTTAAGCTTACCTTTTAAATCACTAACTTGATTGATTAGATTTTCTACGTTGCCGTATTCCTTCAGAAGTTTATTAGCGGTTTTGCCGCCGACCCCTGCAACTCCAGGGATATTAAGCGAACTAGAACCGCACAGCGTAAAATAATCAATGAGTTGTGCTGAGTTTACTCCATAGCGTTTTTTAACGAACGCCTCATCAATTGCGGTATTGCTAAAGTGGTCAAATTGTTTAACTTTTCTGCCCAGCAATTGCGCCAATAAGTGGTCTGTAGATAAAATAAGGCATTGTCCCTGAGTGGTTTTCAATTTATGCGTTATCGAAGCAATTATATCATCGGCTTCGGCTTGTTTAATGGCAATGTGATTTACTTGTTGTTCACTAAGCACTTGTTTTATGTTGCCCAAGTTGTCTAGTAATGGCTGAGGCTGGGGTTTGCGGCCTAGCTTATAGTCACTATAGATGGCATGGCGCCAAGTGGTGCCGCTGGATTCTAAAACACACACCGCATGTGTGGGCTGCTGTATTTTTAGCGCACGTTGTACGCTAGCGCCTATAGAACGAACGACGCCTTGCGCGTGCTCAGTGGTATTTTCATCTCCCGGTACGGCGGAATGAATTCTACGGATAAGATTAAAGCCATCGATGATCAGTAATTTGACCATCGTGCTGAACCGCTGCTATTGCCCATCGCGCGCAATTAAACGTAAGAATTCAGAGCGGGTGCGCTCATCGGTTCGAAAAGTGCCCGTCATCATCGAAGTTTGCATCACCGAACTTTGTTTTTGTACGCCGCGCATCATCATACACATATGCTTGGCTTCTATCACCACGCCTACCCCGCGAGCATCAATAGCCTCTTCGATAGCACAGGCAATTTGTTGGGTTAAGTTCTCTTGGATTTGCAGGCGGCGGGCAAACATATCAGTTATGCGCGCTAATTTAGATAAGCCAATGACTTTACCGCGCGGCAGATACGCGATATGACATTTACCAATAAAGGGCAATATGTGGTGCTCGCACAAAGAATAAAACTCGATGTCTTTAAGAATCACCATTTGGTCATTGTCAGTTTCAAAGACCGCGTTGTTAATGACTTTGGTTAAAGTCATGTCGTAGCCGCTGGTCAAATACTGCATGGCCTTAGCGGCGCGTTCTGGTGTTTTAACGATGCCTTTGCGGTTTACGTCTTCACCGAGTTCGGTAAGGATACTGGAATACAGTTTTGCGACCTTAAGGGTACTTTCGTTGGTTTTCATAATATGAATTATATGGCTAAGGCTTGATTAAAGCTTGATTTGTAGCGCTGCTTAAAATCATCCACGCTAAAATGATGGTTTTGGGTGCCGGGCTGTTCAATTTTAATGGCGCCGAATAACGCAGCCATTTGGCCAGTGGTTTGCCAGTCAAGATCGTGGCTTACGCCGTATAATAATCCCGCGCGAAAGGCATCGCCGCAGCCTGTTGGGTCCACATTGCCCGAGATTGGCGCTACAGGTATGCTAAGGTGTTGGCCGGCAGTATAAATATCAGCACCTTTGCCGCCTCGGGTAACGATCAAGGCTTCTACTTGCGAAGCAATTTCGTCAAGACTCAGCTTGCTGTTTTGGCTCAGCATTTCCGACTCATAGTCGTTTACAACAATATAGTCTGCGAGCGTGATGAAGCGTTTTAATTCAAGCTTGCCAAACATTGGCAAGCCCTGGCCTGGGTCAAAAAAAAATGAGATGTCCCCTTTTGAAAACTGCTCAGCATGATCGATCATTGCTTGTCGCCCATCTGGGGCCACAATGCCCAGCGAAATATCCTTTGCGTCGGTTATTTTATTATCGTGGGCATAATTCATTGCCCCAGGGTGAAAGGCAATGATTTGGTTGTCGTTTTCATCTGTTGTCAGGTAGGCTTGCGCCGTATAACTGCCTTCAACCTCGACAACATGTTTGTCGTTAATGCCGCACTTCTTTAGCCATGTGCGGTATGGGCCGAAGTCTTCACCGACAGTCGCCATTGGCAGAGGATTACCCCTAATTAAGTTTAGGTTATAGGCGATATTTCCTGAGCATCCTCCAAATTCTTTGCGCAATTCGGGCACCAAGAAACACACATTCAGAATATCTAGCTTGTCTGCGATAATGTGGTTTTTAAAAGAATCAGGGAACACCATGATGGTGTCAAAGGCATAGGAGCCAGTGATTAAAATGGACACAGAATTTTATTTGGTTAATTAAATTTTGGATTGTGCACTTTGGCACTCCTTACATAAACCATAAAGGCAAAGAGAATGATCTAGAATGGCAAAGCCATGCTTTTCAGCGAGTTTGATTTGCTGTAATTCAATTCGCTCATCGTGAAACTCAATAATTTTACCGCAGCTGTCGCAAACCATGTGATCATGGTGCTCTGTATCGGCGAGCTCAAATACAGAACGCTCACCAAAGTTATGACGCAATACTAGGCCCGCGGCTTCAAATTGAGTCAGTACGCGATAGATGGTGGCAAGGCCGATACCATCGTCACCCTTTAAGACTAACTTGTAGATTTCTTCAGCGGACAGATGGCGGTTCTTTTCGCTCTCGAGTAACTCAAGTATTTTTAAGCGCGGCAAGGTGGTTTTTAAGCCCGCTTGTTTGAGTTCATCAATTTGATTCATTTTTTACAACAGCTTAGGGTTGTCCGTTTGCATTAGGTTTAATCATTTCCATTTTATCACTAAGAATAGGAGGACAAGCGAATTTGTGCTTTTGGCTGAAAAGGGGCCTATTGCTAATGTGGAATGCGTGATTCAAGCGATAAGGCTTCTATCGCCTTGGCTTTTTCCACCAAAGGTTTAATGGTTAAGCCCTGGACGATTATCGAGAACACCACAATCACATAAGTAACCGCTAGAATAATGTTGCGTGGCTCGCCTTCAGGCAAGGACAGCGCGAGAGCAACGGAAATACCGCCGCGTAAGCCGCCCCAAACCAAAATACGAATTGCGTACACATTAAAGGTGCGTTTTAGCTGAAATAACAAAATAGGCAACCCCACTGCTACTGTGCGCGCTAGCAGTACAATAGCAATCGCTATTACGCCCGCAATCAGCCAGCTTTGTGTAAACTGCAATACCAAGATTTCTAGCCCGATAAGCACAAACAACAAGGCGTTAAGGATCTCATCAATCAACTCCCAAAATGTGTCAAGGTGATCGCGTGTTTTGTCACTCATTGCAAAATGCCGACCGTGATTACCAATAAACAAACCAGCCACCACCATCGCAATAGGGCCAGAAACATGGATTTGCGTGGCCAAGGAATACCCGCCCATTACAATTGCCAGAGATATTAATATCTCAGTTTGATAGTTGTCTACGCTGCGCAACAAGTAAAAGCCAATAGCACCAAGTAGGCCACCAAAAACAATGCCGCCCAGCGCTTCTTCGGCAAACAAGGTGGCGATGTGAGATACCGTGGCGCCTTGTGGGTTTACTGCAATGCCTAATAGCACTAGAAATATGACTACGCCAATTCCGTCATTAAATAGCGATTCACCGGCGATTTTGGTTTCCAGTGCAACTGGGGCACCCACGCTTTTTAACGTAGACATCACTGCAATCGGGTCAGTCGGCGAAATTAGCGCACCGAACAGGAGGTAATAAATAAACGGCATCTTGATGCCGAGCATTGAAAACACGGCGTAACTCAAACCGGCGACTAAAATAGTGGAAATCATTACCCCAAAGGTAGCGAGCGTTAGGATAACCCACTTTTGCTCCGCGAGGTCTTCCAGATTAACGTGCAAGGCACCCGCGAATAACAAAAAACTCAACATGCCATGCAAAAGGGTCACGTTAAAATCTACGTTCGACAAAATCGACTCGGCCATGTCTTTAGTCGGCAATATCCCGCTGGCATCGATCGATATAAGCCCTACAGAGAAGATAAGTGCAATAATCATGACGCCAATGGTAGTCGGCAGTTTTAGCCATTTGGTGTTGATAAAGCTAAATAGAGCGGTGATGCTGATTAACAGTGAGGCGAGTCCCAGTAGTTGCATTTACTTAGTTTCTTGGTCTTGTGTAAACGTTAGACGTGCTGTGGCTGCACGATGCACGCCGTTGGCAAATCCGCAAATAGATGTTGACTGGTTCCCATAGCATAGTTGTTTAGTAGGGATTTTAAGCTATTGCTATTATCAACAGAATTCATTGCAATTTCACGTATAGCACTCAATGTCGGGTGATCTGATCCAAACACCGATTTGAAACCTTGCATTGCGCCAAGTACGGCTGTGTTTTGGCCACGTCGCCAGCGTTCATAAGGCCGTAGATTTCTCAGTAACCCTATATCACGGCCAGCACTGTGTTTTTCAAGTAGCACTTGCGCTAGTGCAGCGGTGTCTAAAACGCCAATATTTGCGCCCAAGCCTGCCAACGGGTGAGTTCGATGCGCCGCGTCGCCTACCAAAGCAGCGCGGTCAGTAATGTATCGTTGCGCATGAACCTGTTTAAGTGCAAAGCCGACGGGCTTGCTTAGTAATGTAACCTCACCCAGCTTGTGCTCAAGCCCTTGGGCTATTCGAGATTCCATTTCTTGTTGATCGAGATCGAGCAATTGTTTTGCATAGGCATCATCACAAGACCATACAATTGAACACGACCCATCGGCCAAGGGTAAATAGGCCAGCGGCCCAGAAGAATGAAAACATTGATAAGCTGTTTGCTGGTGGGGTAACTCAGTTTGAATGCGTGCGACGATGGCTTTTTGGTTGAAATGGCCAGTTTCTACTGGGATGTTCAACAGCTTACGCGTAGCAGAATCTTGACCGTCAGCGCCAACGAGTAGTTTCGTTTCAATGCGTTGACTGTTGATGATCACTATTTGGTTTTGATCGGTTTGTTCAATGCCCCCGATTGTGGTGTTGGCGAAAATGTGGACGTTTTCATAGCTTGCTAAGTTCTCTAACAAGCATTCCACCATGAGATCATTCTCAATTATGTAGCCCAGTTGATCAAACTGGGTTTCATCGCTGATAAATTCTATTCTTGCGGTGCTGTTGGCGTCCCAAACCTGCATTTGCGAATAAGCACTTACGCGGGTGTCGTGAATGCTTTTCCAGACTTCTAGGTGCTTGAAAAACTGCATAGTGGCTAGGTTAATTGCACTGACTCTAGGGCGGTAATCACTATCTTTTGGCGTTGCGGGCTTTTCAGCACCGGCGTCAATCAGGCAAATATTTAACCCTGAAGGTGCAATCGCTAATGCTAGAGATGCGCCGACAATGCCTGCGCCTACAATGGTGATTTCTGCACTAAGTTTCGTCATCACATCACGGCGCTTTGCTAAACAGTCGCTTACCGCGCGCTAGCTTGGGTTGGTGTTTAGCCAAGCCCATGGTGCGGCGCAATAATAATCGTTTCGCCAGTGGACTATTCTCGATCATGCTAAGTGCTGCATTGCGTCCAAAACTGATGCTTGCAGAAGGGTGGCTAAAGCTCCGGAATAAGCCATTGGTAAATTTAACAACGCGCTGCGTATCAGCACTGCGAATCCGTTGATATTGGTCAAGCAAAGTAGTCGAACCCATATCTTCTATTAGTTTATTGTTTTCTAAGCACAGTTCAGCAAAAGCAGCTATATCTCGCAATCCTAGATTAAAGCCTTGCCCGCCAACGGGGTGCACGGTATGCGCCGCGTTGCCAAGCACAATAGTACGCGCTTGCGTAGGATGAGAAAGCTGGCTTTGTTTCAAAGGGTAAGCCTTTCTCGCAGAGGGCAAGCTAAAAAAACCGGCACGAAAACCAAAAGTGTCTTGCAGTTCTGTTAGATACTCATCATCACTGAGCTTGAGTAAGGAATCGGTCTTTTCATTGGTTTCAGTCCAAACAGCCGCATAACGCTGGTCATTTAAAGGCAGTAGAGCTAAAGGGCCGGCTGGTGTAAACCGTTCATAGGCAACGTGGTTATGTGGGCGGTCTACCGACACTATGCTAAGCAATGCCTTAGCTGAGTAATCCTGCGCTGATCCTTTAAATCCAAGATCATCAAGTAAAGTGGAGCGACCACCGTCGGCGATTACCAACAATTTAGTGGTAATGCTATGTGAATCACTGCCTTCCTTTATTGTAGTTTTAACAAATTGTTTGCCTTGTTTTGCAGCCGTTAAGGTGGCGGGGCATAGCACGTCGATAGTGCTACTTTTTTCAATATGCTGGTATAACGCTTTGCCAAGTGTGCGCGTGGGGCAAACGTAGCCTAATGCCGGCGTGCCAATATCTTTGCAATCCAAGTTGCAAATTCCGAAATGGCCACGGTTAGAAATATGAATTCGTTTAAGTGGGCAAGCTTGGTTTGCCACATCACCTTGCCAAATGCCCAAGGCTTCAAATATAAGCTTTGAACTGTAAGTCAATGCAATGGTGCGTTCGTCATAACTCACCTGTGCATCAGATTGCAGTGGCACTGCCTCTACTAGCGCAATTTTAAGCTTGGATTGTGTTTGCTGCTGTAACAAGTCCAGCGCGACCGCTAGGCTAGAACCTACCAGCCCGCCACCAGCAATAATGACATCACAATCAATGGGTGTGGGTTTTGACACAAGACGCCGCGGTATAATGAGCTACGCAGCTTTAGACTGCTGCATTAAGGCTTCAATTTCATCTGCATCGACAGGCACGCCACGGGTCATAATTTCATTGCCATCTTTAGTAACAACAACATCATCTTCAATACGGATGCCAATATTATGCCAGCGAGGGTCGATGTCTTTATCGGCAGGGATATATAAGCCAGGCTCAACGGTTAGCACCATGCCGGGCTCTAAAACCCGCCACTCACTTTCAACTTTGTAATCTCCTACATCATGCACGTCCATGCCCAGCCAGTGTCCGGTGCCATGCATATAAAAGCGTTTATAGCTTTTTGATTCTAAGGCTTGCTCTTTGGTTTCGGTGATCAGACCAAGTTCAATAAGCCCTTCAACCAATACCTCCACCGCAGCGTCGTGGTAGGCCGTCCATATATTTCCCGGCTTAATTTGCTCTAGTGCCGCTGCTTGGGCCTTAAGTACTAAATCATATAGGCTGCGTTGCGCTGCGTTGAATTTTCCATTTACCGGGAACGTGCGCGTTATATCAGAAGCATAACAATCAATTTCAGCCCCAGCGTCAATGAGCAGCAAGTCGCCATCTTTAGTTTGCGCGTTGTTCTCAATATAGTGCAATATGCAGGCGTTTTCGCCAGATGCCACAATGGAGGGGTAAGCAGGGTAGGGGCTGCCACCCGCTAGAAATGTGCCCTCTATCACCGCCTGATATTCATATTCATACATCCCAGGCCTACTTTGCTGCATGGCTTTCTTATGCGCTTTAGCGGTTAGTTTGGCGGCTTTGCGCATAGTGCGCAGTTCGTCAGACCGTTTTATCAGGCGCAGCTCGTGAAGCACGTAAGTCAAATCTGCAAACTCCATTGGGGCCTGCACACCACTGCGATTATGCGATTTAATTTCGTTAACCCACTCAAAAATTTGCATATCAAATTCTGGATGCCGTCCCGTGCAGGTGAAAACCTTACTTTGGTTCTCTAGTAGTTTGGGCAATATCTCTTCCATTTGATCAATAGAATAAGCTTGATCGGCGCAGAAATCTTCAATGGCGCTTTCAACCCCTGCACGTTTACCGTCCCACTGCTCGCGTAAGGGGTCGCGTTCGCGGCAAAAAAGAATAAATTCACCCTCTTCTCGATTGGGAATTAGCACCAAAATCGCTTCAGGCTCATTAAAATGTGTGAGGTAGTAAAAATCACTGTCTGGGCGAAAGCGAAAGTGTACGTCGCCATTACGGTGCTGTAAATAATTGGTCGGGATGATGGCAATACCTTCGCCCATTAGCTGCATCAGGCCGCGGCGTCTTCGAATAAACAGGTCGTTGTTCATTAATTGCTTACCTCAGCAGCTTGTGCTGGATTCAGTTCTTCAAATATCAATTGCACACCCATACGCACGTATTCGCAAATTTCGAAAAAAGCCACCTCGTTTTCAGTGACATTTTGCTCTTCTTCGTTAGTACTGGTATGTTCAACTGTCGCAATCTCAATAATGTCTTCTATCGCCTCTGAAGCGGTGTCAGACAATGTTTCAAGGATCTGCTCACCATCATGCAAAAAGGCAATAACAAATCCGCTACACCATTGCGAAAGTGCGCGGGATTCAAATATCAAACTGGCGTCTTGAGGTAACCATAAATCAAAACTAAAGTGGGTTTGGCTCAAATTACGCAACGACATTTCCATTAGACTTTGCACGCCCAATAGGGATGCATCGTCATTTAAGTTAAATTTATCAGTGACGTCGTCTATGCCAGCACTGCTAAACCCTCTACAGCAAAGCGCAGAAGCGATGCCGTGCGCTTCTGCGGTGCTGCCACCGAATTCTGAAGCAAGCAAATTTTGGTCAAGCCCTTCATAAAGGCGTGCCTGTTTTTCGCTGGCACTTTCGATTAACTGTTCGCGGTGTTCACGCATCAGTGAATTATAAATGATCGATCCGTGCTTACGCGTAGAATCTTGAATGTAAAATTTAAACAGAATCTTTCAAACTGGCATTCATATCACAGTCTTGTCCAACATGAAATGATACTGAGCGAAGGGACTGATTCTAATCGGAAATGATACCGAACTAATCTAATTTCTGTTCATGATGGTGAATGAATACCATTATGAATGACCACCATATAGATACCCTTGATAAGGCACGCTTGTTGCTACAAGGCACTGATGAAATCGATCTGGCAATCGACGGTAAACGCAATCGCTATGATTTCATCAAACGCACCTTAATGCGTTTCAAATACAGCAAACCGGGTCGAGCCGATAAGGGTCTTGTGCTGCGTTATATCACACGCATCAGCGGTTACTCTTATGTGCAAGTGAAACGCCTGGCTGCCAGCTATCTCAAGCACGGTAGAATCCAGTGGCGACATCGTGCCACAAGGGGCTTTGCTAGACGCTATAGCAATCAAGACATTAAGCTTCTAGCAGATATGGATGAACTCCACGGTACGTTATCAGGCCATGCCACTAGGAAACTCTGTGAGCGCGCCTTATTGTCTATGAGCAAACTGAGTATGCCAACCTGGCACGTATCTCGGTTTCTCATCTATACAATCTACGCCGATCTAAACCCTACCAGAACAATCGCCGTCACTTTGAAAAGACACATTCCAAGCCTTCTTCTATCGGCCAAAGACGTAAGCCACAGCCAGAAGGTCAACCTGGCTATAGCCGTGTAGATACAGTGCAATCAGGGCGATAAGGACAAGGTTAAAGGGGTCTATCATATCAACGCCGTTGATGAGATCACCCCGTTATGAAGTCGTGTCTTCTACACAGAAAATATCAGAGCCATTCTTGATGCCTATTCTCACTCAAATGCTAGAGCAATTCCCCTTTGTGATTAAAGGCTTTCATGCCGATAATGGCAGTGAATACATTAACCAATCGGTGGTGCGATTGTTGAATAAGCTATTAATCGAGTTGACCCAATCCAGGGCTAGACACCGTAACGACCATGCCTTAGTTGAGTGCAACAATGGGGCCATCGTGCGCAAGCATCTTGGCTTCATGCATATCCCGCAAAAATATGCGCCTGAGATTAATCAATTTGCCACCGACTTTCTTAACCCTTATTTGAATTATCACCGACCTTGTTTCTTCCCGCAGATCAGCACTAACAACAAAGGAAAACAAGTCAAAACCTATCCATATCGAAACATGATGACGCCTTATGAAAAACTCAAATCGTTGACCAATGCACAGTCATATCTTAAAACTCACATCTCGTTTACAATGCTTGACGATATCGTTTATCAGATGACTGATAATGAGGCAGCAAAACAACTCAATGAGGAAAAAACTAAACTCTTTAAAAACATCTTTGAACAGAAATGACAATCAACTTCTCGGTATCATTCCTGTATTGGAATAGACTCGAATAGACGGTAAGTTGGCCTTTCTGCGAGTCAGTATGTTCAATTAGTCCCAGTTGCTGAGCTTTGAATGCTTTCTAAATCAAGTCGAAATATTGATAACTCTTTCAAATTGCGCGCACCAAATTTTTGGTAAAATTTGACAGCGTTTACATTGGTCTTCAATGCCCACCACTCGAAGCGGACACAATCTTGATCAAGCGCTTGTCTTGCTAGATGACTCATCACCATTTTACCTATTCCTTTTCCTTGCGCTCTTGGTTCAATATACAAATCGTCTAGATGTAATCCACGCTTCCCCGTGGTTAGTACTGAACGTGTAGTAGTAAACCGCGAATCCACAAGGCGAACCATCGTAATAAGCGAGTAAAGATTCAGCTACTCGAGTTGCACCAAACAAGTTTTTTCTAAATCGTTTTTGGTGACTTGGATATCAAACGGGAACTCCTCTGTTGGTAACTTCTCAATAACCCGTGGCAAAGCTGGCGCGTTCCATAATGATATCTGGCAGAGGATCAATATGTTGCTCACCGATACCAAGTCGATGGGTCAGGTAGTGCCAGAACGATATATCCAGTTTTCGGCAGGTCTTTTTCAAACTGGCAAACGTGTCCCGACACTGCTGGCCAGCATCGCTGCGGGTGGAGCCACTCACTTTTCGTTTTTTCACGTAATCGCGAATGTCTGTTTCACTGCCATTGGTGTGTAACGGAATATCTGGTCGATCTAGCACCAACAGTAATTCTGCTTGATTCGCATGGATTCGTTTGAGCGTCTGATTTAACCTAGATAAATCAGTTAAAACACGAAAGTCCATGCAAGCTCTTGATGCACCTAGCAAAATCAAAAAAAACCTTATCACCAATAAGGTAACCGCGACTTTTTTGATTTCACTATGCACTTCAATTGCTTACATGTCTTTTCCGCGTTTAACTGATTTATCTAGGATTAAGCGCTCGGTGTGTATCCAACACAAGGCATGAGCCAAAATGTTAAATTGCCCTGCATCATCACTGACGACAGCGATGTCATCACACAGACCATGATGCAAAATACTACCAAGTAATGCCCCTTCGGTGGTGATACGTCGGTGACGTGCCTTAATGATCAACAGGCTATCGAGCATTTCAAGCCAGTCATCCTCGTTGGCAATACGGCGTTCCCGGTGCTCAGTTACAGCGGCTAAGGCTTGCTTTGGCAATCCATGTTGTTGCCTATAATTCAACGCACTTTGACTCAAACGATAATCCGTATTGCCAGCCCTTAATAGCGGTAGGAAGTTAATTCGACTTTTTGATTGAGTACTTTTAAACCACGCAAACAAGTCATTACCAATGTGCGTTACATAGCCATTTTTGCCCTGATGGCGAGCACCACTATCGTCCACGGTCACGTAAGACGATGCGCTCAGAGCAACGCCTCTTTCTCAGCATGAAAGGGCTCTTTAGTGCTGATCAGTATTGGGTTAATTTGTCCCGAAGAAATATCAATTCCCCACTCTCGCAACTGTTCCAACAAGAGTGGTTGCGTGGTTTGACAATGATGATATTGATAGAGAATGGGCTCGTCGGTTAATACAATTTCAAACAGGGTTTTCGCCGAAGTCGCTTTTAGTTTGCTCAGCAACGCGTTTTTTGTGCAATAAACCGTCTATTAGCAGCCATTTTGCCACCAATAGACGGATCTATCCCTAGGCCGGCACCAATTCAACTCGTTCAACTCCCAATGCCATTAATCGCTTAAGGTTAAAACATAAGCCCCTGATTCCAACTTGGAACTGGACTTTAGCCAACCCTTTATAACGAACTCGCTTATTGCGATGAGCAAACACTCGCTCATATGGTGAACGAATTTTGCTAATCCAACGGTCTTTGTCTCTATTCTTGCCATGCATATTGTTCTTCTTGATTGTTGCATCATGGCAACCGTTGCGCCTGAGCGTGGTTTTGGCCGGGCTCACGCAATAACCCTTGTCCGCATAAACAGCGCCCGACTTAGGGCAAACATGCTTCAAGCCGCTTGCATCCGTTACCTCAGCCGAGGTGGCCGCTATTTTATTGATCAAGCCACTTTGCATATCCACTGATGCATGCTCTTTGTAACCATACCAATATTTGCTATTTCCCTTGCACCCAAACCGTGCTTGCTTGTCCGCCGCAACTTTATCAACTGTCTTATTGTTGAACTCCTCTAATCCCATCTTTATCGCCTTATCTCTATCATCCCAAGTGGTTAGCTTACTGACCAACTGGCTGGCATCGACAAATGTGAATACTTCTCGTACTAAGCCCATTGAAACTAACCCGCTCCGAACACGGTCAAATAAATTCATCATACCCCTGGTTCCAATGCGTGAGCGAAAATCACCAAAGTAACTATGATCAGGAGTGCTCTGTTCCAGTCCTGAATCACAAAACCACTTAGCGGCCAGATTCTCTGATAAGTATCGCTCCATTTCTCTATCACTTAAATCTTCCATGAACTGAAGCACCAAGGCACGTAAGCCGAACTCAACACCTCGGCCTTTAGGGCCACGGGTGGCATATATTTTAGAGAAGGGTTTACTCAATGCACCAAAACATAATAGCTCATCGAGTTTACGGTAGGGATGTTCAGAGCTAACCAGAGAATCTAAGGTTAGGAACAGTTGGCTTTGATGACGTTTGCTCAAAATTGCAGGCTGACTAGAATCAGCCCATATTATCTCACGTATTCTATTAATTATCCGACAAGCCCAGAATATAACTGACCAGACGAGGCCCATAATGTCGCCCTGCCACGGATGTCGGTCACTGGCCTTTGAGCTTTTTATTGTCTGGCGTTACCCAATGCGCTAAACGATAGCGGGTGGTATGAACCTTGATAAGCAAATCTTGCACTACAAAATCCCGATAGCCTTTAAAGCGAGAACCTTCGGGCACGGACTTCGCTGGTTCAATAACCCGATTTAGGTCAATTGACAGCCTTGGTGTTTTCTTTGCCTTGTTCGACCCAGCTCGCTGCTTAGGTTTGTCGCTAGAAGATGAACGTTTTGGCTCTGTTTTCTTATCCATATTACCGCCCTTAACAGTAGGCCGCCTCTTCTGCCCCTTAAGGATATTGATTTCATCTTTAAGCAATGCTATTTCTTCGTCCTGTTGTTGAACTCGCACCAACAGCTGCTCCACTAGCACCCGCAACATTTTTACTGCGGGGGTTTGTTCTTGTTCAGGAATGTCGGGAATAGAGGGTAGCTTACTCAAGGTCTTAAACGTCCGTTAACTGGATAGACCTTAGTGTACCATCGGTTTTGAAAGTCCAATTTTGCCTTCTCAACTGCGCCACAACGAACGTTAAGAAGACACCCCTGAACGTCCTTAAGCGATCTTTGTTATTAGCGTAAAGGTGCCTACAACCACCCTGGAACTCAACCTAAATCGAGTCACTCGACCACGTTGAATTACCTTCCTTTTAGCGTAAAACCCTGTCAAGAAATATTTTGTTTTATTTTACCTGCCACGGGTTATTGAGAAGTTACGTTTTAAGTCGAGGTAGTCTTTAACCGCATTGGCAACCGTAATCGCACTTTGCTTGCCCGTGCGATAGACCTCAATAATAATAGTCGGCTCGCCATTAAAATGGGTGTTGAGGGGGTCTTGAGCAAAGCCGTCCGTGACCGTGGCAATATCCTTGAGTTTTAAATCATTGCCTTGGGCATCGCTGCGTAAACTAAGATTGCCGAATGAATCGGCAGATTCTCTTAAGTTGCTAGTGCGCAATAAAATCTCGCCGCCACTTGCCTTTAATGGAACCTGCAGGAAAGTCGATTGAAGCCTGTTTAAGCGAGTTCACAATCTCGGCTAAACTTATCTTCGCTTGCTGTAATTTCTGCGGCTCAATCTCAATGCTAATCTCGTGGTCGCGAATGCCGTTTAACTCGGCATAACTAATTTGCGATAGGGCGGCAATTTCATCGCGGACTTGTTCGCTAATTTGGCGTAAGTCCAATTCTGGAAGATCGCCAGAAACAGCGACACTGATCACTTCGCGGCGAAAAACTGATACCGAATAGTTGGCTTTTTCGACCTCTGCGGGAAAAGTGGAAATACTGTCAATCCTGCTTTTTATGTCGTTCACTAATTCACGAGGCTTAAAGCCGTTATCTACTTCAATGGCTAAGCGGGCCGCACCCTCGTAAGCACTAGAAGAAATCTTTTTAACGCCATCGAGGTCAGCGATGGCTTCTTCGGCGCGTACAACAACTGCTTGTTCAACTTCGGTAGGACTGGTGCCTTGATAAATAATGGCGACGTTGATGATGTCGTGTTCAAAGCTGGGAATACTTCAAGGGGGATACGTTCCTTAAGCGACCACCCACCAATGGCAAGAATAACCAGCAATAACAAGTTAGCAGCAACGCCGTTACGGGCAAACCACGCTATCATCTTAGATTCTGTGGCTGATTTGACATTAGCAAGGTTTAAAGTGTTTCAAAGAACGCACGTTGTTTGTCGGCAGGCAAATTCAAAACTTCCATTTTCTTATGTTCTGGTAAAGCCTTAAAAGCTTGGCACTTTTCTAATGCTAGTTCTTTAGTCAGAGCTTTAAACTTCTGGCTTAGATTATTTCCAGATTCGTTAGCTTCGCCTTTTGGTGATTCTCCTGCTATTGATACGTTTATTCCTTCTGCGGCTAAAGCAATTGGAGTTTTAATTAGCCGCTGACCAACTTCAATTCCATCTCGGATAACAACATTCTCCGCATCGGCCCATAGCAGGGTAATTTGTTTATGAATTAGTTTGTTGTCCTTTGAAACAAGTTGAATGTGAGTATTATTTTTAGTGGAGTTGCGCGGGATGACCCAAACATCATTTAACACGGTAGCATCAATTTGAGCACTTACAAATTGACCCAATGTGAGCGCTTGCCCACCATCAGCGCTTTTTACAAAGGGCTGTGCCACTTCAGCCACCACATACTGCTGTAAGCTTTGTGCATTTACTATGCCTTCGCTACGCACTAATGTCCCTCTGCGTACAGAAGTTGGTTTTTTTTCACTACCCTCAATGGCGACATTCGGCCCCGCTTCATTAGATAGTGCCTCAAGATTGAGGAAGGACAGCTGCTTAGCAGTAAGGGGTAGGCGCACCTCAATCTTATCCGTTGCGACTAATTCTAAAAGCGTTGTTCCGGCATTTACAAACTGATTTATACTTACCTGCTTGGTGATAATGCGACTGTCAAATGGGGCATTTATTTTAGTTCGTGTCAGTTGGGTTCTCGCTTGAGCAACGCGCGCTTTCGCCGCAGCCAAGGCGGCTTCATTGCTTTTTCGTTGCGGTTCCCGTAATGCCAGTTTGCTGGGTTCTCCACTTAATCCTAACAGTGCGCGGTCACGTAACACCTGGTCGCGCTCAGCATCACCTTGTTCTAATGTCAGTTGGGCTTGGGCTTGGGCTAGCTCAGCTTTAACAATAATCAATTTTTGCTGAAGATCGGAATCGTCAATTTCAACTAACACTTCATCCTTTTTGAATAGCCCGCCAACGTGAAGCTTGGGTGATAATTTGATGACGCGCCCCTTAACTTCGGCAGAAATCGTGCTTTGTTTGGTCGCTTGTACTAGCCCATGGCTTTTTAATCGAACTTGATAGCTTTGCGGCGCTAAGTTCAGAACCTCTACCATGGGTGGATTGGCAGTTTTGGGGCGCCGCTGTTGATCTGGTGCCGTATCCAGAAGTTGCTTACCAGCAAATAAGAATAGGCCAAGCACTAAGATGGGAAGACCAAATCTTAGTACGGAACGGATTAGGGCTAACATGGTTTTTAGGGTAGGTGCGTCTAAGGCCTTTAGTAGAGTGGGCTAAATTGTAACAAGAAATCACAACTCATCTATTACTTTGGCGAGGCCGAAGAAGCGGGGTACACAAGGGCTAGCCGTTTGCTAACCAACAAATCAGTCAGTAGATGATTTCGGTTTTTCGTAGAAAATATAACTGGTTGAGTAGTCAGAGAACTCAAAATACACTTTTTGCTCATTTGCATCTTGTTTGGAGTTCAAGTTTTCGTCGAGTACCCCATAACCGAAGCGATAAGGCCG
This sequence comes from Candidatus Poriferihabitaceae bacterium, assembly GCA_965237485.1. Classification (GTDB taxonomy): domain Bacteria; phylum Pseudomonadota; class Gammaproteobacteria; order Arenicellales; family Poriferihabitantaceae; genus JAAELZ01. The sequence continues at coordinate 1,279,457 of CBDEFQ010000009.1, forward strand.
TGGCTGATTGCCGTTGGTGCTTACTGCGGTAGAAAGTTTATCAACACCCATAAACCGTTTGACCAGCTTGTCACCGGCGTAGACCTCAAGTACTCCATCGGTGCCCGTCCAGTTTTGAACAGCACGACCGAACTTGTTTTGGGTTTCTTGGGTACAAGCACTTAACAGCAAGCTAGCGAGCGCCACTAATAGGATAGGTTTTAATTGCATGGTTTTGATGTGCCTTCTCGGGCTTTGCAAGCAGCGGATATTATAGCGGGAATGACCAGCAATAAGAAATCATCCTTCGCGGGATCCGCATCGGGATTGGGGGTCTTACACAGCTCCTCATATTCGATAAGGCTAGCGAACGCGGCACCACTGTCCAGCTACACTTTAGTATGAATTTGCTCGTCCGCTCGTAACTTCTCAATAACCCGTGGCAAAGCTGGCGCGTTCCATAATGATATCTGGCAGAGGATCAATATGTTGCTCACCGATACCAAGTCGATGGGTCAGGTAGTGCCAGAACGATATATCCAGTTTTCGGCAGGTCTTTTTCAAACTGGCAAACGTGTCCCGACACTGCTGGCCAGCATCGCTGCGGGTGGAGCCACTCACTTTTCGTTTTTTCACGTAATCGCGAATGTCTGTTTCACTGCCATTGGTGTGTAACGGAATATCTGGTCGATCTAGCACCAACAGTAATTCTGCTTGATTCGCATGGATTCGTTTGAGCGTCTGATTTAACCTAGATAAATCAGTTAAAACACGAAAGTCCATGCAAGCTCTTGATGCACCTAGCAAAATCAAAAAAAACCTTATCACCAATAAGGTGACCGCGACTTTTTTGATTTCACTATGCACTTCAATTGCTTACATGTCTTTTCCGCGTTTAACTGATTTATCTAGGTTTAATGTTTGGTAGCATGTCTGTTGAGTGAAGATTTCATCGAAACGCTGCTCAAGTATTTTACGTTGGTTCTCGCAAGGCTGGGTTTTATACTCTTTTAACGCCCGATAAAAGCACCAGACTTGGTCGCGTATTTTAGCCATGCCCTGCCGGTGTCCCTCGTTCAGCGGTATCAACTTATGGATTAAGCGCTCGGTGTGTATCCAGCACAAGGCATGAGCCAAAATGTTAAATTGCCCTGCATCATCACTGACGACAACGATGTCATCACACAGACCATGATGCAAAATACTACCAAGTAATGCCCCTTCGGTGGTGATACGTCGGTGACGTGCCTTAATGATCAACAGGCTATCGAGCATTTCAAGCCAGTCATCCTCGTTGGCAATACGGCGTTCCCGGTGCTCAGTTACAGCGGCTAAGGCTTGCTTTGGCAATCCATGTTGTTGCCTATAATTCAACGCACTTTGACTCAAACGATAATCCGTATTGCCAGCCCTTAATAGCGGTAGGAAGTTAATTCGACTTTTTGATTGAGTACTTTTAAACCACGCAAACAAGTCATTACCAATGTGCGTTACATAGCCATTTTTGCCCTGATGGCGAGCACCACTATCGTCCACGGTCACGTAAGACGATGCGCTCAGAGCAACGCTTAGTAACGCCTCTTTCTCAGCATGAAAGGGCTCTTTAGCACTGATCAGTATTGGGTTAATTTGTCCCGAAGAAATATCAATTCCCCACTCTCGCAACTGTTCCAACAAGAGTGGTTGCGTGGTTTGACAATGATGATATTGATAGAGAATATAACTGACCAGACGAGGCCCATAATGTCGCCCTGCCACGGATGTCGGTAACTGGCCTTTGAGCTTTTTATTGTCTGGCGTTACCCAATGCGCTAAACGATAGCGGGTGGTATGAACCTTGATAAGCAAATCTTGCACTACAAAATCCCGATAGCCTTTAAACCTAGAAAACTCAGTTGAAACACAAATGTCTGCACAACTCTTTAATATGCCTAAGAAACCCAGAAAAGCACTCATCACCAATAAGGTGACCTCGTATTTTCTGACTTCCTTATTCATATCAATTAGTTACACATCTTTTTTGCGTTCAACTGGGTTTTCTAGGTTAAAGCGAGAACCTTCGGGCACGGACTTCGCTGGTTCAATAACCCGATTTAGGTCAATTGACAGCCTTGGTGTTTTCTTTGCCTTGTTCGACCCAGCTCGCTGCTTAGGTTTGTCGCTAGAAGATGAACGTTTTGGCTCTGTTTTCTTATCCATATTACCGCCCTTAACAGTAGGCCGCCTCTTCTGCCCCTTAAGGATATTGATTTCATCTTTAAGCAATGCTATTTCTTCGTCCTGTTGTTGAACTCGCACCAACAGCTGCTCCACTAGCACCCGCAACATTTTTACTGCGGGGGTTTGTTCTTGTTCAGGAATGTCGGGAATAGAGGGTAGCTTACTCAAGGTCTTAAACGTCCGTTAACTGGATAGACCTTAGTGTACCATCGGTTTTGAAAGTCCAATTTTGCCTTCTCAACTGCGCCACAACGAACGTTAAGAAGACACCCCTGAACGTCCTTAAGCGATCTTTGTTATTAGCGTAAAGGGGCCTACAACCACCCTGGAACTCAACCTAAATCGAGTCACTCGACCACGTTGAATTACCTTCCTTTTAGCGTAAAACCCGGTCAAGAAATATTTTGTTTTATTTTACCTGCCACGGGTTATTGAGAAGTTACATTTTATTTCCCTCATTACTTCGCTTTCTTCGTCTGAAGCCGGAGTATTCAATACCTTAAATTCATCCAATGCAGACAGCGCCATTTTGGGATGGCCGCAGTGTAAATAAATACCCTGCTTATATATTGCAAGCTGCGCGTTACGCGGCGCTCGATTCACTAAGGTTTCTGCAAGCCCTGCGTATTCACATAACTCTGGCACACGCCAATTACTTTCTTGAATCAATGCTCGCGCGGCTTCTGCGCCAAACGCTATAGATCGCTCAATCGACTGCTTGATCCGAGTTAGCCCTGAATCTTTGTCACCTTTAATTTTAAAAAGCTTGCCTAGCCACTTAAACTCATCTGGAACATTTCCACTGTGATATTCGTATAAGCCTAATACCAGCATTAAATCTGGCTGATTGGGGTAGACCTCTAGTAAGGCAGCTGCTTGAGCTTTTGCTGATCTAGCCATTCTAAGCACCGAGATAGGCTGGTTTTGTGCAAACTTAATTCTCGCCGCGTGCGCCTGTGCTAGCACGTAGGCTAATTTGATCTCGTAGTTTGACTGATTACCCGCACGTTTCTTTAGCGCGGCAACACTCTCAAGCACCTTTTTAAGCCCTGCTCTTCGTCTTTCATTTTTATCTTCGAAATAAGCTTCAACCCAAGCATTTAAAGCCAGATAAAAATCGGCCAGATAAAACGCTGCATCCCGCCCTTTAAGATTTTCGATTAAGTCCTTCGCCGCGCTGCGCTCTCGGTTCAACATCAGCATATAGGCTTGTTGCATCTGTGCCTGAATACAGATTTGCGGCTCATCTTGATCTGCAAAACTGATATTTGCTGTGATCATGCTTAACGCTAATAGGGCAGATCGAAACATTGCGTCAGACAAACAGCTTTTATATATTACTGGCTTGATATGACGCTATAAACCGCCCAACCAAAGCCGCATTATCTCCATAGATCGAATTTAACCAAATTTGTCCACGTTGGTTTCGCAACCACGTCAGTTGACGCTTCGCCAACTGACGCGTCGCTGCGCAGCTCTTATCAATCATCGTCTGCTCATCGTATTCTCCTTCCAAATACGACCACACTTGTCGGTAACCCACACAGCGCATCGAAGGCAGTTCAAGATGTAAATCTCCTCTCGCTTTTAGTGCCTGTACTTCCTCGATCAGGCCTTGCTCCAGCATTTGCACAAACCTCAGCTCGATACTTTGATGCAAAGCGACACGATCTGGATGTGTAATATTAAATTTATATAGCGGATGCCTCAACTTCCCTGGTGCTGCTTGCTGCATTGCCTCACTCGGCTTGATGCCGGTTAAACGGTATATTTCTAGCGCACGTTGAATTCGCTGCTGATCTGCCGCATTAATACGTTTTGCGCTAAGTGGGTCAATCTGCGCAAGTTTTTGGTGTAAAGCTTCCCAACCGACTTTCCTGGCTTCAGCGTCAATTTCCGCGCGCGTTTGTGCATCGGCTGAAGGCAATTGAGACACACCGTGCTCTAATGCCGAAAAATAAAACATACTTCCCCCTACAAACAACGGGATGCGCCCTAAAGCGTGTGACCGAGCAATCGCAGCCAAGGCGTCTACTCTAAACTGTGAGACATCATATACCTGTGCAGGGTCACAAATATCTATTAACTGATGGGGATAATTCGCTTGTTCCTGCTTAGTTAGTTTTGCTGTACCAATATCCATGTGACGGTAGACTTGGGCCGCATCCACGCTGACCAGATCAATCGCAAAACTGTCTGCTAGGCGCATGGCAAGCTTGGTTTTCCCCGTTGAAGTGGAGCCGGCTAAAAAAACAACAGGTAAAGGGCACTCTAGTGCCCCCGTTGAAACCACTTATCTAATTCTTCAATTGTCACCGAAACCCAAGTTGGGCGGCCATGGTTACACTGCCCTGATCGCTCGACTACCTCCATATCACGCAACAACGCATTCATTTCTGGGATCGTTAACTGGCGATTAGCCCTGACTGCGCCGTGGCAGGCTTTGCTAGACAAAATTTCACGAATATTGTGTTCTATTCGATCACTCTCTCCCAACTCCGACAGATCTGCTAACACGTCATGAATTAAGGCGGGCATATCCGCCTTGCTTAAAATTTCAGGCACTTGCCGTAGCACTAGTTCGTGCTCACTTAGGAAATCAATCTCCATGCCCATTGCCTGAAAATGGGTTAAATGACGCTGTGCAGTTGTGGCTTCAACCGGGCTTAAAGTAATTTGCACGGGAACTAGAAGCGGCTGACATGCCACCTGCTCGGCGGCGAGTTCGGCTTTCATCGTTTCATATTTAATGCGTTCGTGCGCAGCATGCATATCCACCAAGATCAAACCTTGCTGGGATTCCGCCAGGATGTAAATGCCTTTAAGCTGCGCCAATGCAAAACCCAGAGGTGGAATATCTTGCTCATCTACGCTTGCCACATCGCCGAGATTTACAGCGTCTTCTTGTGCTTCTGCTGATGCCGAATCAAATTGGCTGACACCAGCACCCCTAATACCGCCACCTGGATGCAGCGCGTCGTAGCCGGCAATTTGTTCCTGCGCATTAAATTTAAACGCCCCTTGCTTAACAGCTGCATTTTTATGCGGATCGTAATTATGCAGAGGCGAAGTGGCTGCGCCACTCGAAATACCACCACCTTGATTAAATAGGCCACTAGACTGACCGGGATTACTTGAAAGCGAAGCTTGAGCTGGAGGCGCGTTTGCACCGGGGCGAATATCCGCAATCAACTTGTTTAGGCTGCGATAAATAAAATCGTGCACCCGTCGCGTATCTTTAAAGCGCACTTCTGTTTTCGAGGGGTGCACGTTCACATCTACTTCGCTGGGGTCAACCTGTAAATACAATACAAAGGCGGGGTGACGGCCAGAATACAGAACATCGGCATAGGCGCGTTTAACGGCATGGGCGATTAAAGGGTCTTTAATCGCTCTGCCATTGACGAAAAAATATTGTAAGTCACGTTGGCTACGCGAGAACGTGGGTAGGGCAACCCAACCTTCAAGTGCCATATCAGTTTGTAGATCAGAAAAGCGTACCGTGTGTTGTTGAAACTCTGCGCCGCAAATTAACTTTACGCGCCTGTCCTGCTCTGCTTCAGTTTGCGCGATTGAACAATCAATATTTTTCCTGCCGTTATGGCTTAAAGTGAACCCAACATCAGACCTAGATAAGGCTAAACGGCGAATATTTTGATCAATATACTTGTACTCGGTTTGTTCAGTGCGCAAGAATTTACGCCTAGCGGGCGTGTTATAAAATAAATCTTCAACCGTTACAGTCGTCCCTTGCATGCGAGCAACTGGTCTAGGCTCAGCTAAATTGTTCCCACCAAAGCAGGAAAACTCATAGCCGGACTGTGCATCAGCTGTTTTTGAACTAAGCGTTAGCTTCGAAACCGCCGCGATACTCGGCAGTGCTTCACCACGAAATCCCAAGCTCAAGATAGAGTATAAATCTTCGAAAGATTTTAGCTTACTGGTAGCGTGTCTGGACAAAGCCAATGATAATTCTTGTTTAGGAATACCCGAGCCATTGTCTTCTACTTTGACCAGCTTTAAACCACCTTTTTCAATCTCAACATTTATCTGACTTGAACCCGCATCTAAACTATTTTCGAGCAATTCTTTAAGTAAAGAGGCGGGTCGTTCAATCACCTCACCAGCGGCAATTTGATTGATCAAGCGATCATCTAATAATTCGATTTTGTTGCGCGTCATTTCGACATCCTAGCAGAAAGAGTTGGAGATTTTTTAACGAAATTTCGCACCCCATTGAAGATTGCAAAAGCTAACTTGTCTTGATGCTTGGCACTTCTCAGTAGCTTCTCTTCACTTGGATTGGTGATAAAGGCAGTTTCGACCAAAATGGAAGGAATATCGGGCGACTTGAGAACTACAAAGCCTGCTTTTTCTACCTTTTTCTTATGTACTTTACCGATTCTCTTTAATTCACCTAGCACGGCGTTAGCAAACAAAATACTTTCATGGCTGGTGTTATTCATCGACATGTCTAACAGCACCTCCACCAAGGTTTCATCGCGGTCAGCAATGCTCACTCCACCGGCGAGGTCGGCAGCATTTTCCTTATTCGCTAGCCATCTTGCTTCTTCACTTGAAGCACCTTTGGAAGAAAGGGTATAAACAGACGAGCCTCGCGCTGACGAGTCGCGAAAACCGTCAGCATGAATTGAAATAAATAAATCTGCTGGGTGTTCGCCCTTAGTCCGTGCCAAACCTATGCGTTTGCGCAGTGAAATAAAGTAATCGCCTTCACGCGTTAAAAATGCACGCATGTTAGGCTGCGCATCAATCTTATTTTTAAGCCGCTTAGCGATTGCCAACACCAGCGCTTTTTCGGTATTGCGTTTGCCTAATGCACCCGTATCTTCGCCTCCATGCCCTGCGTCGATAGCCACTATTAACGGGCCTCTGATTTTTGACTTGAGCACGGTTGCCTTAACCGGCTTTTGGTTCGTCTGATCAGACAGCCCCGATTGTTGTTGGTCACTTTTAGCTGTTACTGCATCAACATTTTTAGCGGTTAAATCGAACACCAGTCGGTAGTTATAACCTGCGGTGGGCTTGAGCAAAGATATCTGAATTTCTACAGATTGTTTTAAATCCATCACCAACCGAGCCGCCCCTTTTTTCGGCACCCCCAAGCGAAAACCATGCAAATACTGTCCAGCATTACTATCCGCTGGTGCTTTCGCTTGGCTTTTGGATTGATACGCATCAACTACAAAACGTGCGGGGTTTTGCAAGAAGAAAGTTTGATAGTTGGGGTTCTCACTAAAGTCGAGCACCACCCTTGAACGATCTGGAGAATGCCAAACACGAATATCTTTTAGCGCCGTTTCAGCAAACACCAAGCCCGAAGTCAGTACAGCTAAAAGCAACATTAAGCACGTAAACAGCGATTGCGTCCGAATCATGGCGTTGGAGATTGTTTTATGCTTGGCTCTTTAATGCTACCTAAAACCATTTAATGAGTTTGCTTGTTTACCAAAAGACTGAGCCGTCTGCCCACAATTTCATGTTCTATCGTAACTTGGATATCTGCGTCCGGCACAAAACCATCTGCTCTATAAGGCCATTCTATCAAGCAGACGCTTTGTCCATCAAATAAGTCCCGCGCGCCAATGGCTTCCAATTCATCTGCCGACTCCAAACGGTATAAATCAAAATGGTGTACGTTAAATGCGGCTAGTTCGTAACTCTCTATAAGCGTATAGGTCGGACTACTAACCGAAGCCGTATACCCGTAGCACCTCATCATTGATCGTATAAGGGTGGTTTTTCCAGCCCCTAAATTACCTTCAAAGTAAACCACGTCGCCAGGCGTAATCAATGTTACGAGTGTTGCAGCATACCCCTTCATTGCCTCCTCATCAGCTAGATAAACCGGCTGCAATAATTCATCTAGAGACATAATATTTATTTAATCACTTTAAATTGGTGCCGCTCATATTCACGCGGTATTATAAGAGCAATGCAGCCGAGAAACCTACCGCAACCAGATAATCTAATCCGCAGCTTTACCGCTAAAGCCGAGCAACTAGGCTTTGATGCTTTGGGTATCTCTGATATTCAATTATCACAGGCTGAATCTAGATTACTCGAGTGGCTAAACAAAGGCTATCACGGCAGCATGGATTATATGCAGCGCCACGGCGAGAAACGCTCTCAGCCCGACAAACTTATCCCTGGCAGCCTAAGCGTTATTAGCGTGCGCATGAACTACCTTAGCGAAGATCAGGGCACAGCAATTGACCTACTCAATTGCGCTGACAAAGCCTATATATCACGCTACGCCCTAGGCCGTGATTATCACAAGCTTATGCGTCACCGCCTAGCGAAACTGGTGAAACATATTGAAAAAGAAATCGGCCCTTTTGGCTATCGAGTTTTTACCGATAGCGCACCAGTACTAGAAAAGCCCATTGCTGCTAAGGCAGGGTTGGGCTGGGTGGGCAAACACTCCAACATCTTATGCAAGGAAGAAGGATCTTGGTTTTTCCTCGGAGAGATCTATGTGGACCTTGCTTTACCTCAAAATAAACCCGAAAAAGACCATTGCGGCGATTGCACCAATTGCATAGATGTCTGCCCCACTGGGGCCATAGTAGAGCCGTATGTTGTTGATGCGCGGCGTTGTATTTCCTACCTTACAATCGAGAATCGTGGCTCTATACCTGAGGCGCTGCGTCCCCTAATGGGTAACAGAATTTACGGATGCGATGATTGCCAATTATTTTGTCCGTGGAATCGCTTCGCAAAAAAAGCTATCGAAAGTGATTTCGAGGCGCGCCATGGGGTGGACGATATTAGCCTAATCGAATTATTTAGCTGGTCGGAAGCGCAATTTTTAACGCGATTCGAAGGTTCCCCAATTCGGCGTATTGGCTACTCCAGTTGGTTACGAAATATCGCCGTTGCATTGGGCAACGCTAAATTTAGTAGCGACATTGTCGAGGCACTTGAGTTAAAGAAATGCTACCCGTCTGAATTGGTGCGAGAACACGTAATTTGGGCCATCGCAGAGCAAGCACGCAAAAAGTTGGCTTAATAGTAACTTTAGTTTCCCAATAAATCAGTAATTTAGGCATAATGCAGATACTGTAACTTCAGGTATGGACTTTTATATTAGATAGAGCAGTATGGCCTTTTCCCCCTAGGGGGAATTTTTTCGAATTTTTGATTTATTCAAATTTTCTATCTTGGTGTCTTGTAAGTTGAGCCATTGGTGCGTTCCCTGTTTTAAGCAATTAACATACTGGAGACACCCAAATGACCCAATCAAACAATAACGTATTTGACGTAGTAGTGGAACACACATCTCAGAAGGCCCCGATGCCATGCGCCCCGTGCTCACCGCACTGCTCAATGAGGCGATGAAGATTGAAAGAGAGCCGTTTCCAGGCGCATCACACTATGAGCATAGTCAAGACCGGCCAGGGTTTGCCCATGGCTACCAGGATAAGCGTATCGATACACAAGCCGGTACGCTCAATCTGCGTATCCCAAAGACCGCTCAACACGTTGATGAACCTTTTTACCCTCAATCGCTAGAACGCGGCTTACGCAGCCAACGTGCGATGCTGCTGACCGTTGCTGAAATGTACGTGACGGGCGTTAGCACGCGCCGAGTCGAAAAAGTCATGCAGAGCATGGGTATTGAAAGCATCTCCTCTACACCGGTCTCACGGGCTAACCAGAGCATGGATGAGGCGTTAAAAGTCTGGCGTGATCGTCCGTTGGGTAAAGTCTCTTACCTAATCCTTGATGCGCGTTATGAAAAGGTGCGTGAGGGCCACCAGTAACTTCTCAATAACCCGTGGCAGGTAAAATAAAACAAAATATTTCTTGACCGGGTTTTACGCTAAAAGGAAGGTAATTCAACGTGGTCGAGTGACTCGATTTAGGTTGAGTTCCAGGGTGGTTGTAGGCCCCTTTACGCTAATAACAAAGATCGCTTAAGGACGTTCAGGGGTGTCTTCTTAACGTTCGTTGTGGCGCAGTTGAGAAGGCAAAATTGGACTTTCAAAACCGATGGTACACTAAGGTCTATCCAGTTAACGGACGTTTAAGACCTTGAGTAAGCTACCCTCTATTCCCGACATTCCTGAACAAGAACAAACCCCCGCAGTAAAAATGTTGCGGGTGCTAGTGGAGCAGCTGTTGGTGCGAGTTCAACAACAGGACGAAGAAATAGCATTGCTTAAAGATGAAATCAATATCCTTAAGGGGCAGAAGAGGCGGCCTACTGTTAAGGGCGGTAATATGGATAAGAAAACAGAGCCAAAACGTTCATCTTCTAGCGACAAACCTAAGCAGCGAGCTGGGTCGAACAAGGCAAAGAAAACACCAAGGCTGTCAATTGACCTAAATCGGGTTATTGAACCAGCGAAGTCCGTGCCCGAAGGTTCTCGCTTTAACCTAGAAAACCCAGTTGAACGCAAAAAAGATGTGTAACTAATTGATATGAATAAGGAAGTCAGAAAATACGAGGTCACCTTATTGGTGATGAGTGCTTTTCTGGGTTTCTTAGGCATATTAAAGAGTTGTGCAGACATTTGTGTTTCAACTGAGTTTTCTAGGTTTAAAGGCTATCGGGATTTTGTAGTGCAAGATTTGCTTATCAAGGTTCATACCACCCGCTATCGTTTAGCGCATTGGGTAACGCCAGACAATAAAAAGCTCAAAGGCCAGTTACCGACATCCGTGGCAGGGCGACATTATGGGCCTCGTCTGGTCAGTTATATTCTCTATCAATATCATCATTGTCAAACCACGCAACCACTCTTGTTGGAACAGTTGCGAGAGTGGGGAATTGATATTTCTTCGGGACAAATTAACCCAATACTGATCAGTGCTAAAGAGCCCTTTCATGCTGAGAAAGAGGCGTTACTAAGCGTTGCTCTGAGCGCATCGTCTTACGTGACCGTGGACGATAGTGGTGCTCGCCATCAGGGCAAAAATGGCTATGTAACGCACATTGGTAATGACTTGTTTGCGTGGTTTAAAAGTACTCAATCAAAAAGTCGAATTAACTTCCTACCGCTATTAAGGGCTGGCAATACGGATTATCGTTTGAGTCAAAGTGCGTTGAATTATAGGCAACAACATGGATTGCCAAAGCAAGCCTTAGCCGCTGTAACTGAGCACCGGGAACGCCGTATTGCCAACGAGGATGACTGGCTTGAAATGCTCGATAGCCTGTTGATCATTAAGGCACGTCACCGACGTATCACCACCGAAGGGGCATTACTTGGTAGTATTTTGCATCATGGTCTGTGTGATGACATCGTTGTCGTCAGTGATGATGCAGGGCAATTTAACATTTTGGCTCATGCCTTGTGCTGGATACACACCGAGCGCTTAATCCATAAGTTGATACCGCTGAACGAGGGACACCGGCAGGGCATGGCTAAAATACGCGACCAAGTCTGGTGCTTTTATCGGGCGTTAAAAGAGTATAAAACCCAGCCTTGCGAGAACCAACGTAAAATACTTGAGCAGCGTTTCGATGAAATCTTCACTCAACAGACATGCTACCAAACATTAAACCTAGATAAATCAGTTAAACGCGGAAAAGACATGTAAGCAATTGAAGTGCATAGTGAAATCAAAAAAGTCGCGGTCACCTTATTGGTGATAAGGTTTTTTTTGATTTTGCTAGGTGCATCAAGAGCTTGCATGGACTTTCGTGTTTTAACTGATTTATCTAGGTTAAATCAGACGCTCAAACGAATCCATGCGAATCAAGCAGAATTACTGTTGGTGCTAGATCGACCAGATATTCCGTTACACACCAATGGCAGTGAAACAGACATTCGCGATTACGTGAAAAAACGAAAAGTGAGTGGCTCCACCCGCAGCGATGCTGGCCAGCAGTGTCGGGACACGTTTGCCAGTTTGAAAAAGACCTGCCGAAAACTGGATATATCGTTCTGGCACTACCTGACCCATCGACTTGGTATCGGTGAGCAACATATTGATCCTCTGCCAGATATCATTATGGAACGCGCCAGCTTTGCCACGGGTTATTGAGAAGTTACGAGCGGACGAGCAAATTCATACTAAAGTGTAGCTGGACAGTGGTGCCGCGTTCGCTAGCCTTATCGAATATGAGGAGCTGTGTAAGACCCCCAATCCCGATGCGGATCCCGCGAAGGATGATTTCTTATTGCTGGTCATTCCCGCTATAATATCCGCTGCTTGCAAAGCCCGAGAAGGCACATCAAAACCATGCAATTAAAACCTATCCTATTAGTGGCGCTCGCTAGCTTGCTGTTAAGTGCTTGTACCCAAGAAACCCAAAACAAGTTCGGTCGTGCTGTTCAAAACTGGACGGGCACCGATGGAGTACTTGAGGTCTACGCCGGTGACAAGCTGGTCAAACGGTTTATGGGTGTTGATAAACTTTCTACCGCAGTAAGCACCAACGGCAATCAGCCACGGCCTTATCGCTTCGGTTATGGGGTACTCGACGAAAACTTGAACTCCAAACAAGATGCAAATGAGCAAAAAGTGTATTTTGAGTTCTCTGACTACTCAACCAGTTATATTTTCTACGAAAAACCGAAATCATCTACTGACTGATTTGTTGGTTAGCAAACGGCTAGCCCTTGTGTACCCCGCTTCTTCGGCCTCGCCAAAGTAATAGATGAGTTGTGATTTCTTGTTACAATTTAGCCCACTCTACTAAAGGCCTTAGACGCACCTACCCTAAAAACCATGTTAGCCCTAATCCGTTCCGTACTAAGATTTGGTCTTCCCATCTTAGTGCTTGGCCTATTCTTATTTGCTGGTAAGCAACTTCTGGATACGGCACCAGATCAACAGCGGCGCCCCAAAACTGCCAATCCACCCATGGTAGAGGTTCTGAACTTAGCGCCGCAAAGCTATCAAGTTCGATTAAAAAGCCATGGGCTAGTACAAGCGACCAAACAAAGCACGATTTCTGCCGAAGTTAAGGGGCGCGTCATCAAATTATCACCCAAGCTTCACGTTGGCGGGCTATTCAAAAAGGATGAAGTGTTAGTTGAAATTGACGATTCCGATCTTCAGCAAAAATTGATTATTGTTAAAGCTGAGCTAGCCCAAGCCCAAGCCCAACTGACATTAGAACAAGGTGATGCTGAGCGCGACCAGGTGTTACGTGACCGCGCACTGTTAGGATTAAGTGGAGAACCCAGCAAACTGGCATTACGGGAACCGCAACGAAAAAGCAATGAAGCCGCCTTGGCTGCGGCGAAAGCGCGCGTTGCTCAAGCGAGAACCCAACTGACACGAACTAAAATAAATGCCCCATTTGACAGTCGCATTATCACCAAGCAGGTAAGTATAAATCAGTTTGTAAATGCCGGAACAACGCTTTTAGAATTAGTCGCAACGGATAAGATTGAGGTGCGCCTACCCCTTACTGCTAAGCAGCTGTCCTTCCTCAATCTTGAGGCACTATCTAATGAAGCGGGGCCGAATGTCGCCATTGAGGGTAGTGAAAAAAAACCAACTTCTGTACGCAGAGGGACATTAGTGCGTAGCGAAGGCATAGTAAATGCACAAAGCTTACAGCAGTATGTGGTGGCTGAAGTGGCACAGCCCTTTGTAAAAAGCGCTGATGGTGGGCAAGCGCTCACATTGGGTCAATTTGTAAGTGCTCAAATTGATGCTACCGTGTTAAATGATGTTTGGGTCATCCCGCGCAACTCCACTAAAAATAATACTCACATTCAACTTGTTTCAAAGGACAACAAACTAATTCATAAACAAATTACCCTGCTATGGGCCGATGCGGAGAATGTTGTTATCCGAGATGGAATTGAAGTTGGTCAGCGGCTAATTAAAACTCCAATTGCTTTAGCCGCAGAAGGAATAAACGTATCAATAGCAGGAGAATCACCAAAAGGCGAAGCTAACGAATCTGGAAATAATCTAAGCCAGAAGTTTAAAGCTCTGACTAAAGAACTAGCATTAGAAAAGTGCCAAGCTTTTAAGGCTTTACCAGAACATAAGAAAATGGAAGTTTTGAATTTGCCTGCCGACAAACAACGTGCGTTCTTTGAAACACTTTAAACCTTGCTAATGTCAAATCAGCCACAGAATCTAAGATGATAGCGTGGTTTGCCCGTAACGGCGTTGCTGCTAACTTGTTATTGCTGGTTATTCTTGCCATTGGTGGGTGGTCGCTTAAGGAACGTATCCCCCTTGAAGTATTCCCAGCTTTGAACACGACATCATCAACGTCGCCATTATTTATCAAGGCACCAGTCCTACCGAAGTTGAACAAGCAGTTGTTGTACGCGCCGAAGAAGCCATCGCTGACCTCGATGGCGTTAAAAAGATTTCTTCTAGTGCTTACGAGGGTGCGGCCCGCTTAGCCATTGAAGTAGATAACGGCTTTAAGCCTCGTGAATTAGTGAACGACATAAAAAGCAGGATTGACAGTATTTCCACTTTTCCCGCAGAGGTCGAAAAAGCCAACTATTCGGTATCAGTTTTTCGCCGCGAAGTGATCAGTGTCGCTGTTTCTGGCGATCTTCCAGAATTGGACTTACGCCAAATTAGCGAACAAGTCCGCGATGAAATTGCCGCCCTATCGCAAATTAGTTATGCCGAGTTAAACGGCATTCGCGACCACGAGATTAGCATTGAGATTGAGCCGCAGAAATTACAGCAAGCGAAGATAAGTTTAGCCGAGATTGTGAACTCGCTTAAACAGGCTTCAATCGACTTTCCTGCAGGTTCCATTAAAGGCAAGTGGCGGCGAGATTTTATTGCGCACTAGCAACTTAAGAGAATCTGCCGATTCATTCGGCAATCTTAGTTTACGCAGCGATGCCCAAGGCAATGATTTAAAACTCAAGGATATTGCCACGGTCACGGACGGCTTTGCTCAAGACCCCCTCAACACCCATTTTAATGGCGAGCCGACTATTATTATTGAGGTCTATCGCACGGGCAAGCAAAGTGCGATTACGGTTGCCAATGCGGTTAAAGACTACCTCGACTTAAAACGTAACTTCTCAATAACCCGTGGCAGGTAAAATAAAACAAAATATTTCTTGACAGGGTTTTACGCTAAAAGGAAGGTAATTCAACGTGGTCGAGTGACTCGATTTAGGTTGAGTTCCAGGGTGGTTGTAGGCACCTTTACGCTAATAACAAAGATCGCTTAAGGACGTTCAGGGGTGTCTTCTTAACGTTCGTTGTGGCGCAGTTGAGAAGGCAAAATTGGACTTTCAAAACCGATGGTACACTAAGGTCTATCCAGTTAACGGACGTTTAAGACCTTGAGTAAGCTACCCTCTATTCCCGACATTCCTGAACAAGAACAAACCCCCGCAGTAAAAATGTTGCGGGTGCTAGTGGAGCAGCTGTTGGTGCGAGTTCAACAACAGGACGAAGAAATAGCATTGCTTAAAGATGAAATCAATATCCTTAAGGGGCAGAAGAGGCGGCCTACTGTTAAGGGCGGTAATATGGATAAGAAAACAGAGCCAAAACGTTCATCTTCTAGCGACAAACCTAAGCAGCGAGCTGGGTCGAACAAGGCAAAGAAAACACCAAGGCTGTCAATTGACCTAAATCGGGTTATTGAACCAGCGAAGTCCGTGCCCGAAGGTTCTCGCTTTAAAGGCTATCGGGATTTTGTAGTGCAAGATTTGCTTATCAAGGTTCATACCACCCGCTATCGTTTAGCGCATTGGGTAACGCCAGACAATAAAAAGCTCAAAGGCCAGTGACCGACATCCGTGGCAGGGCGACATTATGGGCCTCGTCTGGTCAGTTATATTCTGGGCTTGTCGGATAATTAATAGAATACGTGAGATAATATGGGCTGATTCTAGTCAGCCTGCAATTTTGAGCAAACGTCATCAAAGCCAACTGTTCCTAACCTTAGATTCTCTGGTTAGCTCTGAACATCCCTACCGTAAACTCGATGAGCTATTATGTTTTGGTGCATTGAGTAAACCCTTCTCTAAAATATATGCCACCCGTGGCCCTAAAGGCCGAGGTGTTGAGTTCGGCTTACGTGCCTTGGTGCTTCAGTTCATGGAAGATTTAAGTGATAGAGAAATGGAGCGATACTTATCAGAGAATCTGGCCGCTAAGTGGTTTTGTGATTCAGGACTGGAACAGAGCACTCCTGATCATAGTTACTTTGGTGATTTTCGCTCACGCATTGGAACCAGGGGTATGATGAATTTATTTGACCGTGTTCGGAGCGGGTTAGTTTCAATGGGCTTAGTACGAGAAGTATTCACATTTGTCGATGCCAGCCAGTTGGTCAGTAAGCTAACCACTTGGGATGATAGAGATAAGGCGATAAAGATGGGATTAGAGGAGTTCAACAATAAGACAGTTGATAAAGTTGCGGCGGACAAGCAAGCACGGTTTGGGTGCAAGGGAAATAGCAAATATTGGTATGGTTACAAAGAGCATGCATCAGTGGATATGCAAAGTGGCTTGATCAATAAAATAGCGGCCACCTCGGCTGAGGTAACGGATGCAAGCGGCTTGAAGCATGTTTGCCCTAAGTCGGGCGCTGTTTATGCGGACAAGGGTTATTGCGTGAGCCCGGCCAAAACCACGCTCAGGCGCAACGGTTGCCATGATGCAACAATCAAGAAGAACAATATGCATGGCAAGAATAGAGACAAAGACCGTTGGATTAGCAAAATTCGTTCACCATATGAGCGAGTGTTTGCTCATCGCAATAAGCGAGTTCGTTATAAAGGGTTGGCTAAAGTCCAGTTCCAAGTTGGAATCAGGGGCTTATGTTTTAACCTTAAGCGATTAATGGCATTGGGAGTTGAACGAGTTGAATTGGTGCCGGCCTAGGGATAGATCCGTCTATTGGTGGCAAAATGGCTGCTAATAGACGGTTTATTGCACAAAAAACGCGTTGCTGAGCAAACTAAAAGCGACTTCGGCGAAAACCCTGTTTGAAATTGTATTAACCGACGAGCCCATTCTCTATCAATATCATCATTGTCAAACCACGCAACCACTCTTGTTGGAACAGTTGCGAGAGTGGGGAATTGATATTTCTTCGGGACAAATTAACCCAATACTGATCAGCACTAAAGAGCCCTTTCATGCTGAGAAAGAGGCGTTGCTCTGAGCGCATCGTCTTACGTGACCGTGGACGATAGTGGTGCTCGCCATCAGGGCAAAAATGGCTATGTAACGCACATTGGTAATGACTTGTTTGCGTGGTTTAAAAGTACTCAATCAAAAAGTCGAATTAACTTCCTACCGCTATTAAGGGCTGGCAATACGGATTATCGTTTGAGTCAAAGTGCGTTGAATTATAGGCAACAACATGGATTGCCAAAGCAAGCCTTAGCCGCTGTAACTGAGCACCGGGAACGCCGTATTGCTAACGAGGATGACTGGCTTGAAATGCTCGATAGCCTGTTGATCATTAAGGCACGTCACCGACGTATCACCACCGAAGGGGCATTACTTGGTAGTATTTTGCATCATGGTCTGTGTGATGACATCGTTGTCGTCAGTGATGATGCAGGGCAATTTAACATTTTGGCTCATGCCTTGTGTTGGATACACACCGAGCGCTTAATCCATAAGTTGATACCGCTGAACGAGGGACACCGGCAGGGCATGGCTAAAATACGCGACCAAGTCTGGTGCTTTTATCGGGCGTTAAAAGAGTATAAAACCCAGCCTTGCGAGAACCAACGTAAAATACTTGAGCAGCGTTTCGATGAAATCTTCACTCAACAGACATGCTACCAAACATTAAACCTAGATAAATCAGTTAAACGCGGAAAAGACATGTAAGCAATTGAAGTGCATAGTGAAATCAAAAAAGTCGCGGTCACCTTATTGGTGATAAGGTTTTTTTTGATTTTGCTAGGTGCATCAAGAGCTTGCATGGACTTTCGTGTTTTAACTGATTTATCTAGGTTAAATCAGACGCTCAAACGAATCCATGCGAATCAAGCAGAATGACTGTTGGTGCTAGATCGACCAGATATTCCGTTACACACCAATGGCAGTGAAACAGACATTCGCGATTACGTGAAAAAACGAAAAGTGAGTGGCTCCACCCGCAGCGATGCTGGCCAGCAGTGTCGGGACACGTTTGCCAGTTTGAAAAAGACCTGCCGAAAACTGGATATATCGTTCTGGCACTACCTGACCCATCGACTTGGTATCGGTGAGCAACATATTGATCCTCTGCCAGATATCATTATGGAACGCGCCAGCTTTGCCACGGGTTATTGAGAAGTTACCCTATTGATTGCTATCTATTTGATAAGATTGATGTCTCTACTATTAAAGCCCTGTCGCTGCGAATAATGCTTCAGATATCCACAAAACGTATCCACTATGGGTTTTTGGTCGTTCCTGACTTTTCGCTAATGACCTACGCATCAGCCATTGAAATGTTACGAATGGTGAATCAGGTGAATGAGAGAGTACTCTACACATGGGACGTATTGACCCCTAATAATCAGCCTATTTTGGCCAGTTGTGGGCTTGAGATTGCACCGAGTAAGAACAAGGAAGAGATGGCCAATTACAGTGCCTTGTTTGTGTCTGGCGGTATCAATATTCGTCGAGCTTGGAACCCTAAACTGGCAACTTGGTTAAGACAAATTGCCAAATCGCGCGTAGCATTGGCTGGGTTAAGCACAGGCCCGTATTTGCTTGCTAAGTCTGGGTTGTTGGATGGTTATCGGTCGACTGTCCATTGGGATAGTTTGTCCTCAATGCGTGAGGAATTTCCACATTTAAAACTAACTGACGATGTTTATGAAATCGACCGCGACCGATACACTTGCGCTGGCGGCGCATCGACAATGGATTTTATGTTGCACTTGATAGGTTTGGAATATGGAAAGGCAACGGCACGAAGCGTGTCAGATCTATTTTTGCTTGAACGCATTCGTACAGAGACCGATAGACAGCGCATCCCTCTACGACATCAAATAGGTACTGGACAGCCGAAGTTGTATAGCGCGGTGGTATTGATGGAAGCCAATTTAGAAGAGCCCCTCACAACCGAAGAATTGGCAGGTTACGTAAATATTACCCGAAGGCAGCTGGAGCGGTTATTTCGCAGACACCTTAAATGCACTCCGATGGAATACTACCGCAGTATCCGATTGGCAAACGCTCAACGCTTATTACGTCATACAGAAATGCCAGTGCTAGAAGTCGCGATGGTATGTGGTTTTAATTCGGCGTCGCATTTTAGTCGTTGCTATAAAGAAGCACACAATCGGACACCGGGTGCGGATAGACAGATATCGATGAACTAGTACTCTTTCAAGATAATATTGCCTAATTCAGTGAGTCTGTCCGCGTACCTGGCAAGGCGTCGCTTGCAGGAAATGGACTCCATTTTCAAAAGCGACAACGCAGTCCAGGTGCGTGGACAGGCTGACCCAAAGGGCACCAACGCGCCGTCCCACAGCCGCGTTGTATCGCTTTTGAAGGGAGTGACCATTCATTGCGCAATACGCCTTGCTGTGAAGCGGCGCGTTGACGCTGAATTAGGCAATATTATCTTGAAAGACTACTGTCTTTAGCGGTTAATGCTGTAATATTTGGCTTAGAAAATCCTGTGTGCGCTCGTGTTGCGGATTCGTGAAAAAAGCCTCTGGTTCATTTTCTTCGATAACTTTGCCCTCATCCATAAAGATAACTCGGTCTGCTACTTTTCTTGCAAACCCCATTTCATGGGTAACGCAAATCATGGTCATACCACTTTGCGCTAAGTCGACCATGGTATCCAAGACTTCAGATACCATTTCAGGATCTAGTGCAGACGTGGGTTCGTCAAACAGCATAATGCTAGGGTTCATACACAGTGCGCGTGCAATGGCGACGCGTTGCTGTTGGCCGCCAGAAAGCTGTCCGGGGTATTTATTGGCTTGTTGTGGAATCTTCACGCGCTCTAAAAACTCCATTGCCTTAGCTTCAGCCGTAGCTCTATCTTGCTTTAGTACGTATTGTGGCGCTGCGGTGCAATTTTCCAAAATTGTCATGTGCGGAAACAAATTGAAGTGCTGAAACACCATGCCTACATCTGCACGCAGTTTTTCGACATTTTTCATTCGATCATGTACTTCGACACCTCCCACCCGGAGGATTCCTTTTTGGTGTGCTTCGAGACGATTGATGCAGCGTATTAGTGTAGATTTTCCTGAACCAGAAGGTCCGCAGACGACGATGCGCTCGCCTTGGGTAACGGACAAATTTATGTCAGTTAGCGCGTGATACTCTCCATACCACTTATTTAAATTTACGATCTCTATGGTAGGACTAGTTGAGGCTGTGCTTGTGTTCATGACCTTATCTCACCATTGATTGTTTATAGTGGTGTTCTATTCTCGACTGAATAATTTCTAATATGATGGAAAGTCCCCAATAGATAAGTGCTGCGGTTATTAGCATTTCCATATGATTAAATGTTTTATTGCCCAATGTTCGGGCTAAGAACATCAGCTCGATTACACCGATGGTAGAAACCAGCGTGCTGTCTTTGAGCATAGCAATAAACTGGTTGCCAGTAGGCGGAATGATGACGGGAATGGATTGCGGCAGAATAATGCGGCGCATCATTTGGCTAAAACCGAACCCAAGCGCGCGAGCGCCTTCCCATTGCCCTTGATTAATGCTTTGGATACCTGCCCTGAAAATTTCTGTCATATACGCGCCATAGCATAATGAAAGGGCCATGATGCCAGCAGGTACGGCATCGATAACAAACCCGAGTTGGGGCATGCCTAAATAAATGAGATAAAGCTGCATAAGCAGCGGCAGACCTCGAAAAAACGAGGTGTAGAAGCTAGCAATTCCGTACGCAAAACCGTTACTGGACAACTTGGCGACCGCACCTAAAAGAGCCAGTATCGTAGCGAGTACGATGGATATTGCAGAAATATATAAGGTGGTTGCTAATCCCTTGGATATCATAAACCAGATTTTTTTCTGGATGAATTCCATGCTCAGGTCGAAGCTATAAAAAAAGCCTAAGAACAGAATTAATAATTCTAACCATACAATTAAAATTTGTTTCTTAAGTGATAAGAAGCTGATGGCGAATAAATTGATTGTGACAACTAACGCAACGAAAAAAGAGGTTACAAACCGCCCATAGGTGCCGCTCTCTGCAGTGGGGCCGGTTACTGGGGTTAGTAATTCACCAATAAACGTCTTGGAAAAATCAAAGTAAAAAGCGAGTGCGAAAAGGCCTACAAATAACCCCACCAAAAAAATGGGGTTATGTAAGTGCTTATCTTCGACAACAGTATCTTGATACATAGTCTAATTCCTAAGCGTTGGCATGATGACAGCGTTTAATTAACCGACGTGTAGTCTACGCCGTACCACTTTTCTGACATCGCTTTGAGGCTACCGTCAGCGCGCATTGCAGCTACCGCATCGGCAATTTTTGCACTCAACTCATCGTCGCCTATATCAATAGCAATAGAAAGTGGCTCGTAGAACGCAGGATCGCCCAGCACCTTTATGGGGTAATTGTTCTTAATGGCTTCTAGAATGCTAGGTAAGCTAGTGATCATGCCAGAAATACGCTTGCCGTCGCCTAATCTTAAGTCGTCGAACGCGACGGTTGAAGATTCATAATTTTTTTCCTCTGAAGGCGTTACTTGAAATTCAAACGCAGGTGCGCCTTCGGCATCGATGGCTAAATCGTGTTTTAGGTATAAACTATATGTACTTGCAATTGAAGCGCCAATTACTTTGCCGTTTAAGTCGGCCAGCGAGGTTGCAGATGAATCATTATGAACCGCAAAGCTCGCTGGTGTGTAATAGTATATTGCAGGGAAAGCAAGCACGGTAGCGCGTTCTTTAGTCGGGGTCATAGAACCCACAGACATATCCCAGCGTCCATCCCAGTTACCTGCTGTAATGATATCCCAGCTAGGGGTTACAAACTCCACTTCTACGCCCATACGTTTCGCCACCTCTTTGGCGACGTCTACATCAAAGCCGTCCATTTCATTATCATCATTGAAAAATGATTGTGGTGGCCAGTTAGGATCTGTGGACACTTTGATTTTTCCAGCGGACATAATGCGATCTAATGCTTCTCCAGCAATGCTGCTAGAAATTGGGGCAATGATCATGGCGCTCGCGAGCAGCACTTTAGTAAGATTTTTCATGTTTGTTCTCTCCAGAGATTGAGTTATTAAAAAATACAAATTGTAAGTCACGGTATACTAACAATGTTTTTAGTTGATATCCAGTCTTGTCCAACATGAAATGATACCGAACTAATCTAATTTCTGTTCATGATGGTGAATGAATACCATTATGAATGACCACCATATAGATACCCTTGATAAGGCACGCTTGTTGCTACAAGGCACTGATGAAATCGATCTGGCAATCGACGGTAAACGCAATCGCTATGATTTCATCAAACGCACCTTAATGCGTTTCAAATACAGCAAACTGGGTCGAGCCGATAAGGGTCTTGTGCTGCGTTATATCACACGCATCAGCGGTTACTCTTATGTGCAAGTGAAACGCCTGGCTGCCAGCTATCTCAAGCACGGTAGAATCCAGTGGCGACATCGTGCCACAAGGGGCTTTGCTAGACGCTATAGCAATCAAGACATTAAGCTTCTAGCAGATATGGATGAACTCCACGGTACGTTATCAGGCCATGCCACTAGGAAACTCTGTGAGCGCGCCCTATTGTCTATGAGCAAACTGAGTATGCCAACCTGGCACCTATCTCGGTTTCTCATCTATACAATCTACGCCGATCTAAACCCTACCAGAACAATCGCCGTCACTTTGAAAGACACATTCTAAGCCTTCTTCTATCGGCCAAAGACGTAAGCCACAGCCAGAAGGTCAACCTGGCTATAGCCGTGTAGATACAGTGCATCAGGGCGATAAGGACAAGGTTAAAGGGGTCTATCATATCAACGCCGTTGATGAGATCACCCCGTTTGAAGTCGTGTCTTCTACACAGAAAATATCAGAGCCATTCTTGATGCCTATTCTCACTCAAATGCTAGAGCAATTCCCCTTTGTGATTAAAGGCTTTCATGCCGATAATGGCAGTGAATACATTAACCAATCGGTGGTGCGATTGTTGAATAAGCTATTAATCGAGTTGACCCAATCCAGGGCTAGACACCGTAACGACCATGCCTTAGTTGAGTGCAACAATGGGGCCATCGTGCGCAAGCATCTTGGCTTCATGCATATCCCGCAAAAATATGCGCCTGAGATTAATCAATTTGCCACCGACTTTCTTAACCCTTATTTGAATTATCACCGACCTTGTTTCTTCCCGCAGATCAGCACTAACAACAAAGGAAAACAAGTCAAAACCTATCCATATCGAAACATGATGACGCCTTATGAAAAACTCAAATCGTTGACCAATGCACAGTCATATCTTAAAACTCACATCTCGTTTATAATGCTTGACGATATCGTTTATCAGATGACTGATAATGAGGCAGCAAAACAACTCAATGAGGAAAAAACTAAACTCTTTAAAAACATCTTTGAACAGAAATGACAATCAACTTCTCGGTATCATTCCTGTATTGGAATAGACTTATCCAAGGTGGATGGAGCTAAATATCAACCATAAGTCGCATATGTTTAAGCAGAAGCCTAAAAATGCGTCAAAATTTCCGTTAGTTAAACGTAACAGGTTACATTTTCGAATAATTTTCCTGTTCCATCGCATTCCATTTTTAAAAGTGGATTGGTCACACTTAGTTTTAGCGAAACAAACTCATGCAATCAGCACAAACAAAAGATAAAGATCAGCAACAAATGCGTCAGTGGTTGGCACAAAAACCCGACACCCAATCGGTGGCACAGTTTGTGTCTGGCCCTGGAATCGAACGACTTGAGCTAAAGTTTGATATAGCGTTGCTTAAGGAGGCTTTAGAGCAAATTGCTCACACAGCAGATTTTCAAGGCGCACACCAAGACCAAGGCTTTGGAGCGATCCCGTTGACTCGACGTCCAGGAGTAGAGAGTTTCACAGAAACTGATTTGTCAGGCCGTTATTGGCTGCGTCCAGACGAGCGTTACGTTGAAGAGCCCCAAGAGGAGCTAGTGGATGAATTTGCATACAGTGAATTTGTCCCCGCTTATAAAGGCACTTACTTTGAAACAGTGCATCAAGCCTTGGTAGAACGTTTCCCAATTGGGCGTATGCGCATTTTGCAAAAATCACTCTACAATTGTAATTCTTGGCATCGTGATCCTGAACCACGCTTGCACATCCCAGTGATTTCAAACCCTGGGTCGTTGTTTATAGTCAATCATCATTGCACTCACTTGCCAGCTGATGGTTCGGTTTATTTTACTGATACACGCGGTTATCACACTGCACTTAATGGTGGCCTATACCCAAGAGTTCACATTGTGGCTGCATTGCCTATGGAAAGCGACATGGCTAGTGATCATGGCTAGTGATCATGGCTAGTGCTTATCACTTGATGAAGCAGGCTAAGGCCGAAGCGACTACCGCGGGTAATGAAGAGTTGATTGACTTGCGTAGCGATACGGTGACACGTCCTAGCCCTGAAATGATGGAATGGATGATGCAAGCGCCTGTTGGTGATGATGTGTACGGTGAAGACATCAGCGTTAACTTGCTGGAAAATACTGCCGCGCAAATACTTGGTAAAGAAGCAGGTTTATTTGTGAGTAGTGGCACGCAAAGCAACCTTATTGCGTTGCTGAGCCATTGCGGGCGCGGTGATGAATATTTAGTCGGGGATAAATACCATATCTATATGGACGAAGCTGGCGGGCCTTCCGTGCTGGGGTCAATGGTTTGTTGCCCCTTGGTCACCGACAGCAATGGCGCCTTATCGGCTAATCAAATTACGCAATCTGTTAAAGACGACGACCCCCATTACGCCATTACCAAGTTGCTTTGCCTAGAAAATACGGTTTGGGGACGGGTTCAAAGTGTTGCGTCGATGACGCAACTGACTAATACGGCAAGGGCTGCAGGCTTGCTCTGTCATCTAGATGGTGCGCGAATAATGAACGCTGCGGTAGGTTCAAAGGCCGATCCCAAGGAAATCACTCAAGGATTTGACAGCGTATCAATGTGTTTGTCTAAAGGTCTGGGTGCGCCAGTGGGGTCGGTACTCTGCGGTTCTAAAGCATTTATTCGACGTGCGCGAAGAGTGAGAAAATTAGTGGGCGGTGGAATGCGCCAAGCAGGAGTACTTGCCGCATGTGGACTATACGCGCTAGAGCACAATATAGTTCGTTTGGCAGATGACCACGCTAAGGCCCAGAGATTGGTTTCGGGTTTGCAAGAGATTGAGCAACTGCGCGTCGAACAGCATACTAATATGGTATTCGTCGAACCAGAAGAGCGCGACCGGTCTTCATTAATGGCGCACCTGCAGGATCATCAAATTCTGATCGGCGCACCCCTGCCCATCGCAAGATTGGTTACCCATTTAGACACCAGCGAGGCTGATATAGACAAGGTTGTAGATGTGTTACGAGAGTTTTATCATCGTTAGGTTGCATTAGAACATGCCTTCCTCTCGTTTTTTTGAATTTACCCACTCTCTACAGTACGAGGATATTCCTACTGAAACCATCGCGTTCGCGCGTCGCTGTTTGTTGGACTTAGTCGGAGTTGCGGCAGCGGGCTCCAAAACACAGTTATCGCGCATCATTAACAATCATGCGGCACGACATTTTGCAGCTAGTGATAGCAGTGGCAGCGCAAAACTACTTTATGATGCAAGAGAAGTTAGTCCGGTGGGCGCGGCATTAGCTAATGGAATGACCATCGATTCGGTTGACGCGCATGATGGTAACAAGCTGGTTAAAGGTCATGTTGGGTGCGGAGTATTTCCTGCTGTGATGGCCTTGATGCAATCTCAGGCTAATAACGATGAACGAGAGTTTTTAACCAATCTTGTTATCGGCTATGAGTTGGGCACGCGGGCGGGCATTGCTTTGCATGCCAGTGCGAGTGACTATCACACATCCGGCGCATGGGTAGCGGTGGCTTGCGCAGGAATTGGAACCCGTTTATTGGGGCTAAATGAGCAGCAATCACGTGAGGCTATCGGCATTGCAGAATATCATGGCCCGCGCAGTCAAATGATGAGGGCAGTTGATTATCCAACCATGGTGAAAGACGGTTCGGGTTGGGGTGCGATGAGCGGGGTTTCAGCCGCATTTCTAGCATCAGATGGCTTTACAGGGGCACCTGCGATAACAGTTGAGCATCAAGATCACCAAACGCTATGGGATACCTTAGGCAGCCGTTGGATGATCCATGAACAATATTTTAAGCCTTACCCTGTTTGCCGCTGGGCGCAGCCTGCCGTTGAGGCTGGCTTAGATTTGTGCCGTACATATCGGCTCGAGGCGAAAGACATTGAGCGCATTGAAGTTGAGACGTTCCACGAAGCCAAACGCTTAGCTACAGCACTGCCCCAAACCACAGAAGAGGCGCAGTATAGCCTTCCATATTCGACAGCCGCCGCAATAGTTCACGGGGCCTTATCGCCTGAGCAGATCGATAACAGTGCACTGCAAGACGCTGAAGTTATGCGCTTGTCCGCGTCAATGGTGCTCACAGAAAATGATGAGTTCAATGCTCAATTCCCTGCCAAGCGGTTTGCGAAGGTCACGATTGTAACGGTTGATAATCAGCGACTGGAGTCAAAGCCCACAGAGGCACGAGGAGACCCTGAGGTGCCCTTGAGCAATCGGGAAATAGTAGATAAGTTTTACGCATATATCGAGCCAGTGATTGGCCGTCAGCGTACGTTGGCCATAGAGCAATCTATCAGTGCACTCGGAAATGGTGAGCAACTAAACCAGTTTTATCAGCAAATTTAGCTTGCTCTTCCCCCTGTAAGCGAGCTATTTCTTCTTAGGCGCCTATCTATTGCGTATTAGTTGACTCTATTAGCCCCCGAGAATACTCTCAAGCATTATTTTATATAGGAATTATAGTGACTCAAATAAAAACAGCGGGTGACCTTATCGCCCAAGCGCAAAAAGACATTAACTGCGTAAATGTGAATCAGGCCAAGCAATTATTTGACGGCGGGGCGAATGCGGTGGTGTTGGACGTCCGCGAAGCCGACGCAGTAGCCCAGTCTAAGTTAGCTTGCTCTGAGCATATTTCGCGTGGTTTGCTGGAAATGAAAATTGAAAAGCTGTGTCCAAACGCCGATACCCTCATTCTGACGCATTGTGGCGGCGGCGGTCGGGCCTCATTAGCAGCATATAGCTTACAAAAGATGGGTTATACCAACGTATACGCGATCACCGCGAAGTACGATGATATTAAAGCTGAGTTTTCTAGGTTAAAGCGTTAGTTGCTATTGTGAATTAACCGCCTTTGATCGGAGGGAATAAAACCAACTCGTCACCGTTTTTTAGCACGGTAGTTTGGTAGGTTTCAGGGTGTAATTTGTCACCGTTTAAAATCACGTAAAACGGCCTTGAATCAGGTAGAGCAAAGCTAGTGATGGCATCAGCTATCGCGTGTCCTTGCCGTAAGGTCACCTCGCAATGGTTATGTTGCCCAGTAACCGGAAGATATTCCCTTAGGTTGCCGAGCATTTTTAGCT
The DNA here is from genome assembly GCA_965237485.1 of Candidatus Poriferihabitaceae bacterium. Lineage (GTDB taxonomy): Bacteria > Pseudomonadota > Gammaproteobacteria > Arenicellales > Poriferihabitantaceae > JAAELZ01. The sequence continues at coordinate 1,307,236 of CBDEFQ010000009.1, forward strand.
GATATTTCACCTAATGAGAAACACTTATAGTGACAGCCTTTCTAGCGTTTCGGGTAGCGGAATACCATCTGCATCCCAGCCGCGTGCTGCATAATATTCAGGCAGCATTTCATCTAGCTTGCAAACCAAGCCCTTCGCTGTGCCAGAAGGCGCGGGTTCGGTTAGGATGCGTTTGGGCAAGGAGTCGTCTGTTTTAGTGAGCCCCGCTTGTAAGTTGAACTGACGTTCAAGATTCCAAATGCGTTCACCTGTTTCTTTTAGCCGTTCCATGCCCCAATCACCTTCACAGGTGATGTCGATCAATTCGCAATAATCTTCCATCGACCAACCTGTACCTCCTGGGAAAATACACAAACCGGTTGAATCAATAAACGAAACATCGTCTTGCGAGTCTTTTACAATTTGCGCTTTACCTTGAATTTCGGTGGTTTCAAAGTCGTGGTTATAAGGATCCGCCCTTAAGTGGCAAGCGCCGCGGTTACTAGTGGCATACGCCAAGCCCATCCCTTGCATAGAGCGTCCGTCATAAGCAGCAAATTCTTGACCTTTAACCGACATGGATAGATCAGGGTGGCCATATTTAGCGGTTAACAATTTTGAGCCCATTGCAACATCAGCTCCAAACCCTTGGTTGCGAGCTGTCATATCCGTCATTGCGCACATGGCCTCGGCAGAACCAAACTTTAATTCAATGCCGCCAGTGGTTTCTTTATCTATCACACCGATTTCATATAGCTCCATGGCAGCAGCAATCGAGCCACCTAATGAGATCGGATCCATGCCGTATTCGTTACAGATAAAGCCCGCGTATGTGGCTGCATCCATGTCGTCTACTCCGCAGGCCGCGCCCAGCGCATAGGCTGTTTCATATTCTAATCCACCAGAGGCGATATGGTATTGCGGCTTATCTTTAACGGTGAAATGCGTTGGGTCAATTTTGCAAATACGACCGCACGCAATGGTACAACCAAAACAAGCTCCGCCGCGAACGAGGTTTGTGTGGCCATTTTCATTTGGCGTTTGCATCGCTTGCGCATTCAGTTTGTGAGCACCTTCAAATTGCACATCGCGATTGTTACGCGTAGGGAAACTGCCGAAAGCGTTAGTCGTGTCTGTCATCGCAATGGTGCCATCTCTGGATAATTCCTCCGTGTCATTCATCCTGGCATTAACTGCGCTAATTTTTCTCATTAACTCTAAGCCGTTGCCTTCCGACTTAACTCCAACTGAACCATGAGCTGCAACTGCTTTGAGGTTTTTAGAACCCATTACCGCGCCCACGCCTGAGCGGCCTGCTGCACGATGTAAGTCGTTTACCACGCAAGCATAACGGCATTGGTTCTCACCCGCTTGTCCTATGGAGGCGATTTTAACTGCAGTACCAATGTGTTCTTTATGAATTATCTCTTCTGTTTCCCAGACCGTTTTACCCCAAAGATGGCTGGCATCACGTAGTTCAATATGATCATCTTCGATATACAAATAGACAGGCTTTTCCGACCTGCCCTCAATAATCGCCATGTCATAGCCCGACATTTTAAGCTCACCACCAAATTTACCACCGGAATTAGAGCAAGCGATAGCACCAGTGAGTGCCCCTTTGGTGATAACGGAATAGCGGCCACTAGTGGAAGCATTGGTGCCTGTCATCGGGCCGGTTGCGAAGATAAGCTTGTTTTCGGGCGATAGAGCATCAACCGATGGATCCATTTCTTCAAGTAGGTATTTGGTACCTAAACCCCGCTGCCCTAAATACTGTTGCGCCCATTGCATATTCAGGGGTTCAATGGTGCATTCTTGGGTGGTCAAATTAACTCTTAAAATTTTACGCTGCCAAGTCATCAAGTTCTCCTCAATATTTTATTACGCTAGGTATTACTAAGCCTTATTTGAGCGGCCTAATTCTGGTTCAAAGTATAGGCCATCTATTTGGATTTTCCTACCTTTGCGATGGCCGCGATCAGGCGAATAAAAAAGGCGACTTTATGCAGGTGTTACTGCGGGCTTAGCCCACGAAGCTTTTCATTTCTGCGGCGTATCAACTCTAAGGTGAATAAAAGCATAATTGAGACACCCACCAACATCGTTGCCACCGCTAATATCGTTGGGCTTATTTGCTCACGTATGCCAGAAAACATTTGCCATGGGATGGTACGCTGCTCGTAACTACCGATAAACTTAACTACGATAACTTCATCAAAAGAAGTAATAAACGCGAACAATGCACCTGAAATTACACCAGGTAAAATTAGCGGAACAATAATGGAAAAGAATGTTTTGGTGGGAGATGCGCCCATATTAGCGGCAGCTCGCGTTAAGCTGTGGTCAAAGCCTGATAGTGTCGCCGTAACGGTTATTACAACGAAGGGCGTGCCTAAAGCGGCGTGAGCCAGTATGACACCTAAATAGGTGCCCGTTAGTCCAAAGCGCGCGTAAAAGAAATACATACCCGTCGCTGAAATAATTAGCGGTACGATCATCGGTGAGATCAGAATCGCCATTACTAAAGATTTGTATGGCATATCAGAACGACTGAGACCTAGCGCCGCTATGGTGCCGAGAGTGGTGGAGATGATGGTTGCGAAAACAGCAATAATAAAGCTATTCTTTACTGCACCTAACCAATTCAAACTCGTAAAGAAATCCTGGTACCACTTGGTGGAATAGCCTGCTGGGTCCAGCGACAGCATTTCAGGGGTGAAGGTAAAGAACGGCACCGCGTTAAACGACAACGGAATAATGATGACAATGGGGGCGATCAAGAAGAAAAAGATTAGGCCACAAATCGTCAAAAAGGTGTAATGCCAAACTTTTTCTAATGGGGTTGCGTATGCGGGAACGGCCATGATGTTATCCGAGTTTCATGTTATCTATGCCTACGATTTTGTCATAGACATAATAAAGTATTAGCACCAGCGCGAGTAGTATTGCGCCCAGCGCAGCAGCCAGACCCCAGTTTAAAGAGACGCCTAAATGGTAGGCAATAAAGTTACTGATCAAGGTTCCGCTGGTGCCGCCAACCAGTGCTGGGGTGATGTAAAAGCCAATTGAGAGGATAAATACTAATATTACCCCTGCGCCAACGCCTGACACCGTATTAGGTAGGTAGATCCTGACAAATGCAGTGAAGGGGGTAGCGCCCAAGGAGCGAGCGGCGCGCATATAACTCGGCGGAATGGTTTTCATTACGCTGTAGAGCGGCAGAATCATAAACGGCAATAAAATATGTGTCATTGCGATAATCGTACCAGCGCGATTGTGAATCATCGCTAAGCGGTCGTCGGTGGCAAAAAAGCCAAACCAGACTAAAATGTCGTTAATAATACCCTCCTGCTGCAACAAGGCAATCCATGCTGTGGTTCTAACTAATAGCGAAGTCCAAAAAGGTAGCAATACTAATATAAGCAATAAGTTACTTTTCTTTGAGGGCAACACTGAAAGCAAATAGGATACTGGGTAGGCGAGAATGATACATAAGAACGTGATGAGTGTACTAACCCACACGGTTCTCCAGAATAGATCTAGATATATTTGTGAAGTGGCGTCGTTCATAACGACCTTGCCATCTTCATCATAGCCTGCGTCTACCGCAGCCAAGTAATAGGCTTTAGTGAAATTACCACTCTCGCGTTTATAAATACGCCAAAAGTCAACCTTAGCCCATTTCTTGTCTAGCTTAAGAAATGCCTCCTTATAGGGAGGAGCAACGATGGGATTTTTCTTAATTTTTCTAGCTGTCTTTCGATACAGTCCTGAAAAACCACTCTTTTCGTAGTTAAGGCGTAAGCCGACTTTACCGATGGTTTTATTTTTGCTGCCAACATTAAAGTCTTTAGCTAACGCTTCGAATACCTCTTCGCCGGGTGCTTCATTGCTGAGATGGTCCCAGTTTGCAATCGCCTTGGTGGTATTGGGCATGATGTTCACTACCACATCGTTCCTCACGCTGCGCGTGAGCATGTCAGCAATTGGTAGAAAGAAGGTAAATAAAATAAATAAAAATAGAGGCACAACCAGTGTAATGGCACGAATTTTTCCGCGTCGGGTAGCGCGCGCTAGACTGGCTTTTAGAGGCAATCCGTCTGCGGTAACTATTGATTCTGTTGTGCTCATAGGGTGCTAAATAAAAAATTAAAATCAGGAGGCGGCCCATTATTATTTATGGCCGCCCCTGTTCTTTAAATGGAGTTTACTTCGCTAACCAAGCGTTAAACTTCTCATCCATATCGTCACGGTTATCCGCCCACCACTCGTAGTTATAAAGTAGTGTGTGCTTAGCGTTATTAGGGTCAGTAGGCATGTGTGGTGCCATGTCGATACCTAATGTAGCGTGCTTACCCACTAGTGGAGCAGACGATGCACGTGTAGGACCATAAGAGATGTATTTCGCTTGGTCGGCCAGACGTTGTGTGTCTGTGGCGAACTTTACGAACTTCTTAACTTCTTCCATATCTGGTGCACCCTTAGGAATGATCCATCCGTCTAGGTCGAATATCTGCCAGTCCCACATCATACCAACAGGTTGCTTTTCTTCTTCGATCAAAGAAAACAAACGACCATTGTACGTAGAACCCATTACCACTTCACCGTCAGCTAAAAGCTGAGGAGTCTGTGAACCTGATTCCCACCATACAACGCTGTCTTTGATGGTGCCTAGCTTAGCTAAAGCACGATCTACACCGCCATCAGCATCTAATACATCATAAACTTCAGCCGCAGGAACGCCGTCCGCGATTAATGCCCATTCTAGGTTACCGATAGGTTTCTTTTCTAAAGCGCGCTTGCCAGGAATTTTCTCCAAGTCAAAAACATCAGCGATAGTAGTTGGTGGCGTGTCGCCTACTAGGTCGGTTCGATATCCAAAAGTTGTTGAATAAACAATTTGTGGAATAAAGCACTCAGAAACGATTAAGTTGCCAAAATCCACAGAAGGCAGTGTACCGTCAGGCGCAGCAGCCAGTTCTGTATCGTGATCAATTACTTCGGCTAGGCCTTCATCGCATAAACGCATTGCATCAGCCGCAACCGCATCAACTAAGTGCCAATCCATCTTGCCAGCTTCACTCATCGCGCGAATTTTCGCTACAGCAGAGCCAGCTGAGTCGTCATTAACAATAGTAATGCCAGGATTGGCGGCCATATACGGATCGTGATAAGCACCTTGTTGGCTGGCTGTGTAAGCACCGCCCCAAGAAACAACAACCATTTCAGTGTCAGCAGTGGCTGTGCCCGCTGTACCCGCAGCAATAACGCTGGCGAGTAAAGTACGTTTAATTACAGTTTTCATTTTACTCCTCGATATAACAATAAAAATTAATCTGGCAGCCGTAATTGGTATCCAAAGCTGGGATTAATAGGGTTTATACAACAATTTCGAAAACTGACATGCATTAGCTTACTGAGATGTAATCTAGTGCTCGGCAGTCTTCAACATTCCAACCAACACTCACGTTATTGCCCACAACCAAATGAGCATGAGCAGAAGCGTTAGGAATTTTGACAACAAACTCATCGTGACCACAAACAGAGATACGAGTGCGGATATGGTCGCCTAGGTAGATTAACTCCTTCACCTCGGCGTTAAAAATATTCGGTAAGCCACCTGCTTCTGGTGCGATGGTGACGCGTTCTGGACGTAGCGAGAGGGTAGATTTATCTCCAACTTCAGCTATGTTGACTGGGTTTGCTTTGATTTCAAATTGGTTGTTCATTAAAATAGTACAACTATCTTCGTTCTTCGCTGAGATTTTTCCAACCAATGAATTATTGTCACCTATAAAATTGGCAACGAAGGCGTTATCTGGCTCTTCATATAGCACTTCGGGTGGCGCTAGCTGTTGAATGACTCCGTCTTCGAATACAGCAACCCGGTTTGACATAGTCAGTGCTTCGCTTTGATCGTGCGTTACATACAGTACCGTTACCCCTAAATCATCGTGAATATGCTTAATTTCATACTGCATTTGCTCGCGCAAATTTTTATCCAGTGCGCCCAAAGGCTCATCCATCAATACCAGTTCTGGGTCAAAAACCAGCGCACGGGCGACTGCAACGCGTTGTTGTTGACCACCTGAAAGTTGAGCCGGACGACGGTCGGCAAAAGGGCCAAGCTGCACCATGTCTAGTGCTTTTTTGACACGTTCATCACGTTCAGATTTGCCAATCTTGCGTACTTCCAAAGGAAATGCCAGATTTTCGCCCACCGACATGTGGGGAAATAAGGCATAGTTCTGAAATACCATGCCGATGCCGCGTTTATGCGGAGGCACACTATTAATGGGCTTATCGTTTAAGTATATTTCACCGTGAGTGGCGGGCTCGAACCCGGCCAGCATCATTAAACAGGTAGTTTTGCCTGAACCTGATGGGCCTAACATGGTTAAAAACTCGCCACGTTGCATGTCCAAGTTTAGGTTTTTAATGACGAGCATTTCGCCGTCATAACTTTTTTGGACGTCCTTGAAATGGACTAAAGGATCACTATTAGATGATGACATACTGAATTGTTTTTATAAGGGTTGAAACAAAAACGAAAACCGTTACATTTTCTGGACGCATAACGACTATGCTCTTTCGTATGACCCTACGGTAGCCTATCCTTTTTTTGATGTCAAATTTAAAACCCATACAGCAGCACAATGGCACTTAAAATGGCGCAAACGTGTATGTCTGCTGGTTTTTGGCGCACTGTGTACGTGGTAGCCTTAGGATTAATCGTATTTAAATATGATGAAACAAAATAACGTCCTCTAGCTATAAAGTTTAGCTACTTCGCGCCTAAACGGTAGCGCATCTGAGTTAGAAAACCCAAATCGCCGTCCGCCTCATCTAAGCAGGGATTTAGGTTCAGCAACTCGAGTAATAAAATAAGCAACCAAAATCAATAAAATAATTTCCGGGTACTGGGAGTAAGAACGCGGGGACATTAATGCCTGTCGCATGCAGCTGTACTATCATCGAAACCATGGCATTTTCGTGAATAAGATAAAGCGGGTAACTTACTGCGCCCAGAAACAGCAGAGCACGTGAACTTAAAATTCTTTGTACGCTACTACTAAGCAGTGCAACGGCAAACAATACACCTATGCCTATGCCTATGCCCATAATGGCTGGGCGCATTTCAAAGCGCATATCTAAAACAAACAAAGAGCATACTAAGCTTAACGCGCATGCTGCAACAAACCACGCTTTGTTTTTGGTGAGGTAAAAATAGTAAAAAAGTGCGCCTATCGCAAACCAGCCAAAATATCTAAGTGACAGTTGTTCAGTAATGTACTTGAGCTTTCCTATGGCTGTGGCGCTTAAGCCAAAATCATGCAAATTTATGGCTAGGGTAAAGGAAAAGGCGGCTACTAAAGATCACAGCAATGCGTTGCGGCCTTTGAAAAAATAAATTAGTGCGGCGAAGACGTAAAATTTCATCTCGACGTATAATGACCAAAATGCAAATTCAATGCCGTCGAAATGCTGACCAATAAGCCCGCTCCACCACCGTGAGTCTATAAATGTTAAGCCGGGTAACAAATTAATAACTTGCAATGGGCCTCGCGGGCCTTCGTTGAAAAGATAACTGCTTACAAAAACTAAAAGTGAGGCCACTAGCATAGCCGGGAACAATCTAATCCATCGCCTGCGCATAAATTCGCCAAGCCTTTACACTTTTCGAGTGTCATGAGTATGACAAAACCTGAAATAATGAAAAACAGATATACACCCAACCAGCCTTCTTGCACGATAAGCTAGCCCGCATATTGTTTCTCATAGGGAACTATCTTTGTCCAGCGAGCGAACGCGTGAAACAGGATGACCAATAATATTGCCACCCCACGTAAGCCGTCCAAAAATTCAATCCGTGACTTCATTATATATACAAATAATTATGCCAAGCTCACCGTAATAAAGCTTGTCGGCAAAGTAGATGGTGGTTAAAAAAGGGTAAAGCCTTATGCTTATTCTAATCTGGAATGGCTTTAAATCTAGGGCTCGATCCTATCAGCTATGGGTGACTACAACGTGAATTTATTGTCGCGATTTATTAGGAATGGGCAGAGTAATTAAGGAGTGGTTAGTCTAACTTTAGACATTTCGGCAACTTCGCTACTGATTGTTCGGTTTAGTCCCAATTTTGCGCAGCAGAAATATCTACACCTAAATCATCAGGGCTTTGTAAATTATCCTCATTCGCAAGAAATTCAGCATCTTCCTCGGTGAATTCCCTACGTTCGCGCCTTTCTAACAAACTCATCGCGATTTCTACGAAGTCGTACTCCGTGACAATACCCACTAACTTGCCCTCATCCAAAACAGGTAAGCAACCGTGTCTAGAATTGTGGATGTATTGGGCTGCTTTAAGCGTACCCGCTGTCGGTGAAATAGTAACGACATCAGTCACCATAATATCGCCGAGTAAGGTGGAATCATAATCTGAATTCCTTTCGCTGCGCAAACTAGAACTGTTTGCAGCAAGCACATCGCGATGGCTAATAATGCCAATTAATTGATCTGCTTTATCTACGATAGGAATGTGGTGAATGTGTTTATCACCCATTAAACGATTGGCGTCTGCCAATGTGTTACTCGCTTTTAGCCTGAGCGGTTCAGGCGTCATGATAGATTCAACACTTATCATCATTGCACCTCAGTAGCGTAGAGCTTACCCAGTGTAGTCCTATCTTGGTGCTGGCGCAAGGCGTAGTCTTGTCCATGTTACGAGTAAATTATCTGTCCTGATAATTAGCAAATAAACTGTCCGGATTTATCCTCCTCCCTTTTGGGAAGTGAGATGAGCCAGATAGTATTTCTAAATAAGGTAAAACAGATGAGATTTGAAGAAGCATATGAAGGTTATCAAGCTAAACGACTATCACCAGCGGATGCGGCCACAATACGGGGTGTTTGTGATCGAAGTTTTCGTAGGTACATTAATAAGTACGAAGAATCAGGATTGGATGGGCGGTTAGATCAGCGACTCAATCAGCCCTCACACAGGCGGGCACCCGTAGACGAAATGATCAAGCTACAAGACCTATACTCAACACGCTATCAAGGCTGGAATGTGCGCCACTTCCATACATGGTATCAACGCGAGCACCAAGGTAAGCGTAGCTACAGTTGGGTTAAGAATAAGCTACAAAGCGCAGACCTGGTGCGTAAATCTAAAACACGCGGCCCTCACCGCATTAAACGTCTACCTGGCGCCTTGCCAGGTATGATGATTCACCAGGATGGCAGTACTCACCAATGGGTACCTGATGTGTCTTGGGACTTAATCGTCACCCTGGATGATGCCACCAATAAGCATTATTCCATGCGCTTTGTCGAAGAGGAAGGCACGCACAGCAGCTTGCTTGGGGTTAAAGATGTACTTAAGGTGAAGGGGCTATTCTGTTCGTTTTACTCTGACCGAGGCAGCCACTATTGGCATACGCCTGAGGCTGGCGGCAAGGTGGATAAGAATGGCCCAACTCAATTTGGGTTGGCGATGAAGAGATTAGGCATTGGCATGATAGCGGCTTATTCTCCTGAAGCCAGAGGCCGTTCCGAACGTGCGTTTGGCACACACCAAGGGCGATTACCGAACGAGCTTGCGTTGATGGGTATCACTGGCATGCAAGCGGCTAATAAATACCTTAGAGATCATTATATGCCCAGACACAATAAAGAATTCAGTCATCCAGCTAGAGAGCAAGGCAGCGCCTTTGTGCCACTTGCGGGCATCGATCTTGACGATTATCTATGCGAACAGTACGAGCGTGTGGTGGGTAAAGACAACAGCGTACAGTTTGAGACGCTGTCTCTGCAGCTACCTAAAGATCAACACCGCTATCATTACGTCAAAGCTAAAGTAAAAGTATCGCGCCACCTTGATGGCTCATTGTCGATTGATCATGGTCCAAGGCGATTAGGCCGATACACAGCCGATGGAATACTGGTGCAACAAAAACAGATTAAGAGCAAAGTTGCGTAACCGGGCTTCGCAATTTGCCGCCGATGAATTCATTACGGGCTACGCCCTTCACTCATTCATCGGCAATAACTAAAGCGGACAGACTATGTGTTAATAATCCGGACAGTTCTATTTACTTCTAACAACAATGATTTATAATGCGATAATGCGATAATGCGATAATGCGATAATGCGATAATGCGATAGCCCTGGTAAAATATAGCTCTTTATATTTAGACGGGTATAGTGTAATATTTGTTGTAATTTGGAGCAGGTTAAGGTTAATAAGGAAAATTTGGCGGGTTATGAAAAAAACAATCGAAAACATGAAAGATAGCGAAAACATGAAAGATAGCGAAAACATGAAAGATAGCGGGTCAGATGTAAAGCAATCAGACACTAAAAAAACTAGCAGGCGAAGATCGATAGCCAGTATCGCTGTGTTAGGTGGGGCGGGTGCAACGGAGTGGGGTAAACCTATTATCTCCAGCGTAATTCTCCCCGCGCATGCACAATCGAGCGTTACAACGACTGCTGCCCCAGCTACAACGACTGCTGCCACAGCTACAACGACTGCTGCCACAGCTACAACGACCGCTACGCCTGCAACGACCGCTGCGCCTGTAACGACTGCTGCGCCTGCAACGACCGCGGCGCCTGCAACGACTGCTGTGCCTACAACGACCGCGGCGCCTACAACGACTGCTGCGCCTGCAACGACCGCGGTGCCTACAACGACCGCGGCGCCTACAACGACTGCTGCGCCTGCAACGACCGCGGCGCCTACAACGACCGCTGCGCCTACAACGACTGCGGCGCCTACAACGACCGCGGTGCCTACAACGACCGCTGCGCCTACAACGACCGCGGTGCCTACAACGACCGCTGCGCCTACAACGACTGCGGCGCCTACAACGACCGCGGCGCCTACAACGACCGCTGCGCCTACAACGACCGCGGCGCCTACAACGACCGCGGTGCCTACAACGACTGCTGCGCCTACAACGACTGCTGCGCCTACAACGACCGCGGCGCCTACAACGACCGCTGCGCCTACAACGACCGCGGCGCCTACAACGACTGCTGTGCCTACAACGTGCCCCCCTGGTATTAAAGGTGAACCAGGTGCCAAAGGTACCCAAGGTGCCCGAGGTGCCAAGGGTATCGCAGGTAGGCCAGGCCAGCCCGGTGGGGAAGGCCAACCGGGCGGGCCAGGTGAGGACGGTGGGGAAGGCAAACCGGGAACCTCGCCAGACAGATTTCCTGAGTGCCCCATCGGTGGAACGGGTGACAAAGGTGCAAGGGGTGACAAAGGTGAGAAGGGTGGGACAGGTGACCCGGGTGTGTGAGAGTGTGAATCAGCTGCCGCTGCCGCAGTTTAACCAGATGTTCTGCTCGACTTTTAAGCCCAGTACATCTGAAACCTACGGTTGAGACGTGAAAACCGTATATAATGGATGAGTTATCAATACGGTTAACGGGTCTGTGTGACTATTCCGTTCGCATAAGGAAAACTTGGCGGGTATGAAAAAACAATCAATCGAAAACATGAAAGATAGCGAAAACATGAAAGATAGCGAAAACATGAAAGATAGCGGGTCAGATGTAAAGCAATCAGACACTGAAAAAATTAGCAAGCGAAGATCGATAGCCAGTATCGCTGTGTTAGGTGGGGCGGAGTGGAGTAAACCTATTATCTCCAGCGTAATTCTCCCCGCGCATGCACAATCGAGCGTTACAACGACTGCTGCCCCAGCTACAACGACTGCTGCCCCAGCTACAACGACCGCTACGCCTGCAACGACCGCTGCGCCTGCAACGACCGCTGCGCCTGTAACGACTGCTGCGCCTGCAACGACCGCTGCGCCTGCAACGACTGCCGCCCCAGCTACAACGTGCCCCCCTGGTATTAAAGGTGGAACAGGTACCAAAGGTACCAAAGGTACACTAGGTGCCAAGGGTGTCATAGGTGGGCCAGGCGAGGACGGTAGGGAAGGCAAACCGGGCGGGCCAGGTGAGGACGGTGGGGAAGGCAAACCGGGAACCCCGCCAGAAGAATTTCCTGATTGCCCCCCCGGTGCAAAGGGTGACCCAGGTGAACAGGGTGACAAAGGTGAGAAGGGTGGGACAGGTGACCCGGGGGTGCCTACAACGACCGCGGCGCCTACAACGACCGCGGCACCTACAACGACCGCGGCGCCTACAACGACCGCGGTGCCTACAACGACCGCGGTGCCTACAACGACCGCGGCGCCTACAACGACCGCGGCGCCTACAACGACCGCGGCACCTACAACGACCGCGGTGCCTACAACGACCGCGGCGCCTACAACGACCGCGGCACCTACAACGACCGCGGCACCTACAACGACCGCGGTGCCTACAACGACTGCGGTGCCTACAACGACCGCGGTGCCTACAACGACTGCGGTGCCTACAACGACTGCGGTGCCTACAACGACCGCGGTGCCTACAACGACCGCGGTGCCTACAACGACCGCGGTGCCTACAACGACTGCGGCGCCTACAACGACCGCGGCGCCTACAACGACTGCGGCGCCTACAACGACCGCGGCGCCTACAACGACCGCGGCACCTACAACGACCGCGGTGCCTACAACGACCGCGGCACCTACAACGACCGCGGCGCCTACAACGACCGCGGTGCCTACAACGACCGCGGCACCTACAACGACCGCGGCACCTACAACGACCGCGGCACCTACAACGACCGCGGTGCCTACAACGACCGCGGTGCCTACAACGACCGCGGCGCCTACAACGACCGCGGCGCCTACAACGACCGCGGCGCCTACAACGACCGCGGCGCCTACAACGACCGCGGCGCCTACAACGACCGCTACGCCTACAACGACCGCTGCGCCTACAACGACCGCGGTGCCTACAACGACCGCGGCACCTACAACGACCGCGGTGCCTACAACGACTGCGGTGCCTACAACGACTGCGGTGCCTACAACGACTGCGGTGCCTACAACGACTGCGGTGCCTACAACGACCGCGGTGCCTACAACGACCGCGGTGCCTACAACGACTGCGGCGCCTACAACGACTGCGGCGCCTACAACGACCGCGGCGCCTACAACGACCGCTGCGCCTACAACGACCGCGGTGCCTACAACGACCGCGGTGCCTACAACGACCGCGGCGCCTACAACGACCGCGGCGCCTACAACGACCGCTACGCCTACAACGACCGCTGCGCCTACAGGGTGACAAAGGTGAGAAGGGTGGGACAGGTGACCCGGGGGAGTGAGAGTGTGAATCAGTTGCCGCTGCCGCAGTTTAACCAGATGTTCTGCTCGACTTTTAAGCCCAGTACATCTGAAACCTACGGTTGAGACGTGAAAACCGTATACTGAGTTATCAATACGGTTAACGGGTCTGTGTGACTATTTGGTTCGCATAAGGAAAACTTGGCGGGTATGAAAAAAACAATCGAAAACATGAAAGATAGCGGGTCAGATGTAAAACAATCAGACACTGAAAAAATTAGCAAGCGAAGATCGATAGCCAGTATCGCTGTGTTAGGTGGGGCGGAGTGGAGTAAACCTATTATCTCCAGCGTAATTCTCCCCGCGCATGCACAATCGAGCGTTACAACGACTGCTGCCCCAGCTACAACGACTGCCGCCCCACCTACAACGACCACTGCACCTACAACGACCGCGGTGCCTACAACGACCGCGGCGCCTACAACGACTGCGGTGCCTACAACGACCGCGGCGCCTGCAACGACCGCGGCGCCTACAACGACCGCGGCGCCTACAACGACCGCGGCGCCTGCAACGACCGCGGCGCCTGCAACGACCGCGGCGCCTGCAACGACCGCGGCGCCTGCAACGACCGCGGCGCCTACAACGACCGCGGCGCCTACAACGACCGCGGCGCCTGCAACGACCGCGGCGCCTGCAACGACCGCGGCGCCTACAACGACCGCGGCGCCTACAACGACCGCGGTGCCTACAACGACCACTGCACCTACAACGACCGCGGCGCCTGCAACGACCGCGGTGCCTACAACGACCGCGGTGCCTACAACGACCGCGGCACCTGCAACGACCGCGGCGCCTGCAACGACCGCGGCGCCTGCAACGACCGTGGCACCTACAACGACCGCGGCGCCTGCAACGACCGCGGCGCCTACAACGACCGCGGCGCCTGCAACGACCGCGGCACCTACAACGACCGCGGTGCCTGCAACGACCGCGGCGCCTACAACGACCGCGGTGCCTGCAACGACCGCTACGCCTACAACGACTGCGGCGCCTACAACGACCGCGGCGCCTGCAACGACCGCGGCGCCTGCAACGACCGCGGCGCCTGCAACGACCGCGGCGCCTGCAACGACCGCGGCGCCTGCAACGACCACTGCACCTACAACGACCGCGGCGCCTACAACGACCGCGGCGCCTGCAACGACCGCGGTGCCTACAACGACCGCGGCGCCTGCAACGACCGCGGCGCCTACAACGACCGCGGCGCCTACAACGACCGCGGCACCTACAACGACCGCGGTGCCTACAACGACCGCGGCGCCTACAACGACCGCGGCGCCTACAACGACCGCGGCGCCTACAACGACCGCGGCGCCTACAACGACTGCGGTGCCTACAACGACCGCGGCGCCTACAACGACCGCGGCGCCTGCAACGACCGCGGCGCCTACAACGACCGCGGCGCCTACAACGACCACTGCACCTACAACGACCGCGGCGCCTGCAACGACCGCGGCGCCTGCAACGACCGCGGCACCTACAACGACTGCGGTGCCTACAACGACCGCGGCGCCTACAACGACCGCGGCGCCTACAACGACCGCGGCGCCTACAACGACCGCGGCGCCTGCAACGACCGCGGCGCCTACAACGACCGCGGCACCTACAACGACCGCGGCGCCTACAACGACCGCGGCGCCTACAACGACCGCGGCGCCTACAACGACCGCGGCGCCTACAACGACCGCGGCGCCTGCAACGACCGCGGCGCCTGCAACGACCGCGGCGCCTGCAACGACCGCGGCGCCTGCAACGACCGCGGCGCCTACAACGACCACTGCACCTACAACGACCGCGGCGCCTACAACGACCGCGGCGCCTGCAACGACCGCGGCGCCTACAACGACCGCGGCACCTACAACGACCGCGGTGCCTGCAACGACCGCGGCGCCTGCAACGACCGCGGCACCTACAACGACCGCGGTGCCTGCAACGACCGCGGCGCCTACAACGACCGCGGCGCCTACAACGACCGCGGTGCCTACAACGACCGCGGCGCCTACAACGACCTCGGTGCCTACAACGACTGCCGCCCCAGCTACAACGTGCCCCCCTGGTATTAAAGGTGAAACAGGTGCCGACGGTGCACAAGGCAAAAAAGGCACCATGGGTCAACAAGGCGCCGTGGGTCAAAAAGGCACCAAGGGTCAAAAAGGCCAGATAGGTAGGACAAGTCGCTCCGGGGTAAGTGGGGGAGGTGGGATAGGTGGGGACGGCAAGCCAGGCAAGCCAGGTGGGGAAGGCGGGCCAGGCGGGGAAGGCGAGCCAGGTGGGGAAGGCGGACCGGGACGCCGGCCAGTAGGATTAGAATTTTCTCATTGCCCCCTCGGTGGACAGGGTGACCCAGGTATTAAGGGTAAGAAAGGTGAAAAGGGTGACCAAGGTCCTCGGGGTCCGAGAGGTAACCAAGGTGCAACAGGTGATGACGTACTCACGCCAACAACGACCGCTGCGCCTACAACGTGCCCCCCTGGTATTAAAGGTGGAACAGGTACCAAAGGTACCAAAGGTACACTAGGTGCCAAGGGTGTCATAGGTGGGCCAGGCGAGGACGGTAGGGAAGGCAAACCGGGCGGGCCAGGTGAGGACGGTGGGGAAGGCAAACCGGGAACCCCGCCAGAAGGATTTCCTGATTGCCCCCCCGGTGCAAAGGGTGACCCAGGTGAACAGGGTGACCAAGGTGAGAAGGGTGGGACAGGTGACCCGGGTGTGTGAGAGTGTGAATCAGTTGCCGCTGCCGCAGTTTAACCAGATGTTCTGCTCGACTTTTAAGCCCAGTACATCTGAAACCTACGGTTGAGACGTGAAAACCGTATATAATGGATGAGTTATCAATACGGTTAACGGGTCTGTGTGACTATTCCGTTCGCATAAGGAAAACTTGGCGGGTATGAAAAAACAATCAATCGAAAACATGAAAGATAGCGAAAACATGAAAGATAGCGGGTCAGATGTAAAGCAATCAGACACTGAAAAAACTAGCAGGCGAAGATCGATAGCCAGTATCGCTGTGTTAGGTGGGGCGGAGTGGAGTAAACCTATTATCTCCAGCGTAATTCTCCCCGCGCATGCACAATCGAGCGTTACAACGACTGCTGCCCCAGCTACAACGACTGCTGCCCCAGCTACAACGACTGCTGCCCCAGCTACAACGACCGCTACGCCTGCAACGACTGCCGCCCCAGCTACAACGACCGCTACCCCAGCTACAACGACCGCTACCCCAGCTACAACGACTGCTGCCCCAGCTACAACGACTGCTGCCCCAGCTACAACGACTGCCGCCCCAGCTACAACGACTGCCGCCCCAGCTACAACGACTGCCGCCCCAGCTACAACGTGCCCCCCTGGTATTAAAGGTGAAACAGGTGCCGACGGTGCACAAGGCAAAAAAGGCACCATGGGTCAACAAGGCGCCGTGGGTCAAAAAGGCACCAAGGGTCAAAAAGGCCAGATAGGTAGGACAAGTCGCTCCGGGGTAAGTGGGGGAGGTGGGATAGGTGGGGACGGCAAGCCAGGCAAGCCAGGTGGGGAAGGCGGGCCAGGCGGGGAAGGCGAGCCAGGTGGGGAAGGCGGACCGGGACGCCGGCCAGTAGGATTAGAATTTTCTCATTGCCCCCTCGGTGGACAGGGTGACCCAGGTATTAAGGGTAAGAAAGGTGAAAAGGGTGACAAAGGTCGTCAGGGTCCGAGAGGTAACCAAGGTGCAACAGGTGATGACGTACTCACGCCAACAACGACCGCCACCCCAACTACAACGTGCCCCCCTGGTATTAAAGGTGAACCAGGTGCCAAAGGTGCACAAGGCGAACAAGGCCCCAAGGGTCAAACAGGTGGGCCAGGTGCGGAAGGCGGGCCAGGTGCGGAAGGCGGGCCAGGCGGGGAAGGTGGGAAAGGTCAGCCAGGTGAGAAAGGCGGACGGGGATCCCCGCCAACAGGATTAGAATTTTCTCATTGCCCCCCCGGCGCACAGGGTGACCAAGGTGCAAGGGGTGACCAAGGTATTAAGGGTAAGAAAGGTGACACGGGGGATCAGTGAGCGATGCTACTGCTCTTAAATCAATATTCACCCTGGCTTATAGTGGCTAACCTTGCTATTGTGTAAGAAAATCATGCGTAAGAAAAACAGTAACTTCTCAATAACCCGTGGCAAAGCTGGCGCGTTCCATAATGATATCTGGCAGAGGATCAATATGTTGCTCACCGATACCAAGTCGATGGGTCAGGTAGTGCCAGAACGATAATCCGTATTGCCAGCCCTTAATAGCGGTAGGAAGTTAATTCGACTTTTTGATTGAGTACTTTTAAACCACGCAAACAAGTCATTACCAATGTGCGTTACATAGCCATTTTTGCCCTGATGGCGAGCACCACTATCGTCCACGGTCACGTAAGACGATGCGCTCAGAGCAACGCTTAGTAACGCCTCTTTCTCAGCATGAAAGGGCTCTTTAGCGCGGATCAGTATTGGGTTAATTTGTCCCGAAGAAATATCAATTCCCCCCTCTCGCAACTGTTCCAACAAGAGTGGTTGCGTGGTTTGACAATGATGATATTGATAGAGAATATAACTGACCAGACGAGGCCCATAATGTCGCCCTGCCACGGATGTCGGTAACTGGCCTTTGAGCTTTTTATTGCCTGGCGTTACCCAATGCGCTAAACGATAGCGGGTGGTATGAACCTTGATAAGCAAATCTTGCACTACAAAATCCCGATAGCCTTTAAAGCGAGAACCTTCGGGCACGGACTTCGCTGGTTCAATAACCCGATTTAGGTCAATTGACAGCCTTGGTGTTTTCTTTGCCTTGTTCGACCCAGCTCGCTGCTTAGGTTTGTCGCTAGAAGATGAACGTTTTGGCTCTGTTTTCTTATCCATATTACCGCCCTTAACAGTAGGCCGCCTCTTCTGCCCCTTAAGGATATTGATTTCATCTTTAAGCAATGCTATTTCTTCGTCCTGTTGCTGAACTCGCACCAACAGCTGCTCCACTAGCACCCGCAACATTTTTACTGCGGGGGTTTGTTCTTGTTCAGGAATGTCGGGAATAGAGGGTAGCTTACTCAAGGTCTTAAACGTCCGTTAACTGGATAGATCTTAGTGTACCATCGGTTTTGAAAGTCCAATTTTGCCTTCTCAACTGCGCCACAACGAACGTTAAGAAGACACCCCTGAACGTCCTTAAGCGATCTTTGTTATTAGCGTAAAGGGGCCTACAACCACCCTGGAACTCAACCTAAATCGAGTCACTCGACCACGTTGAATTACCTTCCTTTTAGCGTAAAACCCGGTCAAGAAATATTTTGTTTTATTTTACCTGCCACGGGTTATTGAGAAGTTACTCTTTTTCGCGTTCAACTGGGTTTTCTAGGATAATAGGGCTTAGACCAATTGAACTTCTTCGCCCAGAGTAATAAAGTTTCATCATAAAAGTCTAAAATGCCGGGTAAAATAAAATTTTGTTGTAGATTATTCAACGCTTTTTGGTAATCTATCTTTTTTATCTCTCTTGTGCCGGGCACACCTAACTGACCCTCCTGACTTACACCCGCAATAAGCCTAGTTTGCCCATTGCTAATTTGACTACTTAATCCGCATTGCAAGTAGTCCGTCAAAGACATTTGACTTACTGAGCTATACAACACGTGATAAGGATTAGTGGAAATAAACTGAAATTCTGAAACCACTCTTTTAATTGGGTCGCGCAAAAATGTAAGGTACTTTGCGCCGGCTAACTGCGTATGTAATCCGTACGCCATGTGCCCTGTTAGCCGCTTTATTTGTTGCCTCTGACCACTATCTAGTGCATTAAATCGCCGAATATTGCCGTTGATATCAGATTCTATTTTACAGGTTTCGTTCCTAGTATATTGCTGGTGCAGCAACTTGCGTAGCGTTGAGCCGCCAGCTTTAGGGATATGTAAAAAAATAAGCGGCTTTTTCACCCAGTTTCAGACTTAACTAGCGCCACCGAGACATTGTCACTGGTAAATCGCTTTAAAGCTGCGCCCAAAAGCAACTGGATACAGGCATCTAATGAATCGGTTTGAGTAAGTAAAAACTGGTTTATTAGTTCATCTTCTATGGCCCCGGACAAGCCATCACTACATAACAAATGCATATCGCCTGGTTTAAATACCTCTTTGGTAATAACCGGCGTTACCGTGTCTTGAATGCCTAGAGCTTGCGTAAGAACGTGCTCATACTTACTCGTTCTTAAGATGTCACTCTCTCCCTGTAGACGCGCATCCTTCATCTCCTGAGCTACAGTTTGGTCTCTGGTACGTTGACTCAAGACGCCCGCTCTTTGCCTATACAAGCGGCTATCCCCTACATTTGCTATAGTGGCTATTAGCCCATCGTATTGGCAAGC
Source organism: Candidatus Poriferihabitaceae bacterium (assembly GCA_965237485.1). Lineage (GTDB taxonomy): Bacteria > Pseudomonadota > Gammaproteobacteria > Arenicellales > Poriferihabitantaceae > JAAELZ01. The sequence continues at coordinate 1,326,855 of CBDEFQ010000009.1, forward strand.
AACCAAGGTGGTGCCCATACCAGATTGAGCTTCGCTTGTTTGGGATTGTTGGAACACCTTGCCATTTGCCTGCACCACTGCCTCCTGCAAATACGCCCCAACCCGCATTGCGTCACGTATAGCTTCAATCGCTATGCGACTGGCCACTTCGCCCGCATTGTGACCCCCAATTCCATCAGCTACCACCACTAAATTCATCTCAGGAAAAATAGCGACGCAATCTTGATTGGTCTTACGAACGGCTCCCACGTCAGTACCACAAGCCATTCTTAATTTAGCGTCGCTCATTTACTCATTACTGAAAGCTAAAAACGAATTTTATATCGCCCTTAAAAGCTCGTTTATGCCGACCTTGCTCAGGGTTTTCTCATCCACTTGTTTCACAATTACCGCACAATATAAACTGTGCGAGCCGTCCTTCGCAGGCAAAGAACCTGACACCACCACCGAACCGGCTGGCACGCGCCCATAACTTACTTCTCCGGTTTCTCGGTTGTATATTTTGGTGCTCTGCCCAATGAAAACACCCATTGAAATGACCGAGCCGCGTTCAACAATGACACCTTCGACCACTTCACTACGAGCGCCGACAAAACAATTGTCTTCAATAATGGTTGGCCCCGCTTGCAATGGTTCCAACACCCCACCAATACCTACACCACCAGATAAATGCACATTCTTACCAATCTGCGCACAAGAACCCACGGTTGCCCACGTGTCAACCATGGTGCCTGAATCAATTCGCGCACCAATGTTGACATAACTCGGCATTAGCACCACGTCATTGGCGATATAACAGCCGCGCCTCGCGGTCGCGGGCGGCACTACTCGGACCCCTGCTGTGGCAAAATCAGCTACCGAATAATTAGCGAACTTAAGCGGCACCTTATCGTAATACTGGCCATCACCCCCATCGATGACTTGGCTATCTCGAATACGAAACGAAAGCAACACCGCTTTTTTGAGCCATTGATTCACTACCCAATCCCCTTCTACTGGCTCAGCTACTCTAGCTTCACCGGAATCTAATAAATCTAAAGCTTGGTTTACACGGTCTTTTACTTCATTGGAAACTGTACTCGGTGAAATCGAATCCCTGTTATCCCAAGCTTGCTCTATCGCGTTTTTTAGTTGTTGCATCTGATTTTGTAATTTAATTTTATCTAGCCTTAAGTCATATTTAGCACGGGGTCTAAACCATTCTGCGCACACGCACCCTGAAGCGTGTTATGCAATAGCACCGCTATGGTCATTGGGCCAACACCACCTGGGACCGGTGTAATCGCCCCCGCTACTGGCTCCGCATCGGCAAAATCAACATCACCGACAAGCTTACCTTTGCCGTCTTCGTCCACAATGCGGTTGATGCCCACGTCGATAACGGTAGCGCCCGGCTTAACCCAATCGGCTTTGATCATTTCTGGTCGCCCAACCGCTGCTACCAATATATCTGCATTGCGGCAAACTTCTTCAATATTTTTAGTGCGGGAATGGGCGATAGTGACTGTACAGCTTTCCTGTAGCAATAAGGCCGCCATAGGTTTGCCCACAATGTTTGAACGCCCCACAACAACCGCATTCATGCCTGACAAGTTACCGTCATGCTGCTCTTTAAGCAACATAATACAGCCCAAGGGCGTACATGAAACTATCTGTGGTTCACCAATCGCTAATCGACCCACGTTCTCTATATGAAAGCCATCGACATCTTTAGAAGATTCGATCGCATTGATAACCGTCATTGGATCAATATGGTCGGGCAAGGGAAGTTGCACCAATATACCGTTCACCGCAGGGTCTTGATTTAACCGTTCAACTAGCACCAAGAGTTCCTCTTGCGATGTACTTGCATCTAAAGCATGGTGAAAAGACTGCATACCCGCTTCTTTGGTTTGTTTACGCTTGCTACGCACATACACCCTACTAGCCGGGTCTTCGCCTACCAAAATAGTAGCCAATCCAGGCACAATATTGTGCTTGTCTTTTAAGGTTTTCGCCCCTTGGGCTATACCTTCTCGTAACTTATTAGCAAACGCTTTACCATCAATAATCTGTGCCATTTCTTCTTATATAACCTTGTTTTCGAATAGGGGTCGAATTGTAGCTCCGCGACGCCACGAGGACTATTACTTTTTGTATTACTGGCTTAATAACAACATGCTGGTTGAACATGCGCGTGGGGTAATTTATTCGCACTTTACCTTGATTGAAATGCACAAAATTCATACTCTTGCAAGCTTAGATAAATAACAAGAAATTAATCCAATGAGTCATAAAAACGGCATACTTTTTGTTTTCCCCGGACAAGGCGCACAATATCCCGGGATCGGGTCTGATTTATTCAAAGCCTATCAAAGCATTAAGGAAACCTATCAAGAAGCCAGTGACACACTGGGCTATGACATCGCTCAACTATCATTTAGTGACCCTGACAACTTAATTAACTTCACACGCTATACTCAGCCTGTGTTGGTAACCCACCACATTGCCTGCTTACGCTTATTTCAAGAACTCACGGATCAACGCATTACGCCAAGCATGACAGCAGGCCATAGCTTGGGGGAATACTCGGCATTAGTCGCTGCTGATTCGCTCTCGTTTAACCAAGCGTTACAGCTAGTTAAAACTCGTGGTGAATTAATGGGCAAGTTAGGCCAGGGAGAAATGGAAGTGCTGACGCTCGAGCTTGAAGATGCGCGCGCTTTAGCGGATGAGTTTTATTGCGGCGTGGCAGCGTGTAACTTATCCGACCAAACCGTGGTTGGGGGTATGCCAGATGATCTCGCTGCCTTAGCCATAGCGATGAATGAACGCTTCCCTAGAAAGCGTAGCACTCGCCTGAAGACAGAAGGCGCATTTCATACCTACTATATGGTGGAAGCCGCAAAACAATTTCGAGAGGAGCTCGATGCCCAGAACTTCAAACCCCCCATCGTAAAAGTGGCATCTAACTATAGTGGCAGCTTTCACGAAGCAAACAGTGATTCAATCCGCTCGCGTTTATTCATGCAATTGTTTAACCCTGTTTTGTGGGTCAATAATCTGCAAGCGGCTGGAGAACATGGCTTACAAAAAGTAATCGAATTTGGCGGTGGCATAGGTAAAGGTGAATCACCGGATGAAAAACGCGCCAACCTTGAAGGTATTGTCAAAAAGACTTTCCGTGGCACTGAGGCACCACCTGAAACCTTTTTGGTAATCAACCAAGCTTCATTAGAGGCGACTGTGGCACACTTTTCGGAAGTTGCCACCTAGATTAATTACATAGCCAACCGTTCTTGACGCCGGGCAATTAATTCTGGTTCGGTGTAACCGTTGGATTGCTGATCGCCATTGATCACCAAATTGCAAGCCGCTCTAAACGCCACGCCATCGCATTTAGGCGCCATCGGCATATAGGCTGGGTCATTGGCATTTTGTGCATCTACAACGACTGCCATCTTCTTCATGGCATCAATAATCTGCTCTTGCGTGCATACCTTATGCTGTAGCCAGTTCGCCAGCAATTGGCTGGAAATACGCAATGTGGCGCGATCTTCCATCAATGCCACATTATGGATATCCGGCACTTTGGAGCACCCTACTCCTTGATCAACCCAGCGCACCACATAACCTAAAATGCTCTGCGCGTTCTCTTGGATTTCGGTGCTAATTTCTTCAGCACTTAACTCTTTATCTCCGAGTAGTGGAATAGTTAAAATATCATCAAGGCTAGCTCTATCACGGCCCTTTAGTTTTTCTTGTTGTTCAGCGACGTTTACGCTGTGGTAATGCAAAGCGTGTAACGTTGCGCCAGTTGGAGATGGAACCCAAGCACAGCTCGCTCCAGCCAGCGGCGCATCCATTTTAGTAGCTAACATTTCTTTCATGTCATCTGGTCTTGCCCACATCCCTTTGCCAATTTGTGCACGCCCAGTCATCGAAGTTTCGAGGCCAACATCCACATTCCAATCTTCATAGGCTTGCAACCACGGCTGTTGCTTGATCAGCGCCTTTGGCAACATGGGGCCAGCATGCATTGAAGTATGTATTTCGTCGCCAGTGCGATCGAGAAAACCAGTATTAATAAATACGATGCGGTTTTTAAGCGCCCGCACACATTCCTTCAAGTTGACGGTAGTACGGCGCTCTTCGTCCATCAAACCTATCTTGACTGTATTTGGAGCCAAGCCCAATATTTCTTCAACTCGAGTAAACAGCCTGTCCGTAAGCTCTGCTTCCTGTGGGCCATGCATTTTTGGCTTAACCACATAAATACTTCGTTTCTGGCTGTTGCGCAATCCACCGACTTTGATCAGGTCGTATATCGCGCCCAAACAAGTGATCAGCGCATCTAACATACCCTCGGGTGTTTGATTTCCATCGCTATCTAAAACGCTGTCGGTGGTAACCAAATGTCCCACATTCCGTACCATCATCAAACTGCGTCCGTTAAGGTGTAACATCTCACCATTAACGCCCTTATATTTGCGCGTTCCAGCCAATCTACGCGAAATAGTTTTACCCCCTTTCTGAAAATTGGCACTGATCGTCCACGTCATTAAGCCAAGCCAATTACGGTACACCTCCACCTTCTCAGCTGGCGTAACCGCCGCTACCGAATCTTCGCAGTCCATGATCGTGCTTACCGCCGATTCAATAATCACATCGCTTAAACTAGATGGATGTAAACCACCTACAGTGCTATTAGAATTAATGACCAACTCAACATGTAAGCCGTTATTTTTAAGTAAAAATATTTGGCTAGCACCTCTCTCAGTTACGCCTATAAACTGATTTTCATTCTGCAAATAATGCGTTTGTCCGTCCTTCGCCACAATTTGTAGGCGTTGTCTTCCCGAAGTATCGGCCAATTTATATGTCTGAACCTGTTGGTGGCTAACATGAGTTAGGGGAAAGGCGTTATCCAAGAATTCTTGGCTACGCTCTACTACCTTTAGCCCACGCAGGCGATTAAATTCTTTACCCGGGGCAAGATCACCTTCTTTATCGATGACATCCGTACCGTAAAAAGCGTCGTATAAACTCCCCCATCTAGCATTTGCCGCGTTAATTGCGAAGCGCGCATTGTTAACCGGGACCACCAGCTGCGGGCCCGCAATTGTCGCTATTTCGTCATCAACATTTTCTGTCCCTATTTCAAAGGGCTGACCTTCAGCTTGCAGATAACCAATTTCTGAAAGCAATGTTTTATAAGCATCAAAATTAAATTTATCACCCGCATGCTGTTTATGCCAATCATCCAATTGCGATTGCAAGACATCACGATGATTTAGCAGCCACTGGTTCTGAGGGATCAATTCATTTAGTAAATCCGCATAAGCTACCCAAATCTCATCTGACTCTAGTCCCAAACCTTGTAATATTTCTGCTTCAACAAAATCGTATAGCTCTTTGGCTATTTTTATACCGCTAATTACAATTTTATCGTCAGAAGATCTAGTTTCCATAAGAATTATTTTGATACATTAGGTTAACTACCCTATTTCACCTATCCAGCCGAACTACGAAATTGACTCAGAGTACGGCGTGGTGTGAGTGATTCAATGTCAATATGTATATCGAGCACTGCGCCAGATTTTGACACTAGCGCTTGTTCAAAAGCAGGATAAAAATACTCGGTTTTTTCAATAAGCACTGACATAAATCCATACGCCTTTGCTAACGTTACGAAGTCCGGGTTTTCTATGTCCGTTCCCGAAACACGCGCAGGATAGTGCTGCTCTTGGTGCATTCGAATCGTGCCGTATGAACCATTATTTATAATTAAAATTATAGGCCGCGCGCCATATTGCATAGCGGTTCCTAACTCTTGACAGTTCATTTGAAAATCCCCGTCCCCAGCAAAACAGATAACAGTTCTCTCAGGCTCGACCAACTTGCATGCAATAGCCGCGGGCACACCAAACCCCATTGCACCACTTTGTGGGGCAAGTAATCTTTGGTTTTCTCCGAACTTAAATAACTTATTTAGCCAAACTGCGAAGTTGCCAGCCCCATTTGTTAATACCGCATCGCCTGGAAGGCACCGGCGTAAATAATGCATGATCTGACCCATATCCACCGCACCAGGCTGCATAGGCACTTCAAAACTATCCAGATAACTTTGCCTACCTTGCTTAAGCCAAGTTGTTGAGTTTGCTGCAATATCTAAACAACTTAACGCCCGCAACATGTTATTCGGTCCAGCGTGAAGTGCTATGTCAGCTGCAATTATCTTGCCCAACTCAGCATCACTGCTGTGGGCATGAACTACCTTACCTTGCGGGTTAGGCAAGTCAATTAACGCATATGCATCGGTAGTCATTTCACCAAAACGTATGCCAACTGCGATAATTAAATCCGCTTGTTTTATAATATCTTTAAGTTGACGACTCCCCTAGCTAAAGCAAGGGGATTCCTAATTCAACACAACGAACCTATGTAGACTAGCCACACAGGATTTACAGTTGCTCCAAAGGCTAAAGACGACAAGCCCTGCCGCCTAAATATTTATTCGTGTATTATACACATATATCAGGCCATCAGGCCATTATTTATGTGGATTTTTGAAAGACTATGTACGTCACCAGAATACTCCTAGCTAACCGCTGCGCTTACCTCCCCGCACTAGAAGTACGGGGTTTCTCGCGGAGATTAAGATAAATTTGTGCCAAAGTGAAGGCTGAGTATTACTAAGCCTTTTTTGGGTCTACCCATACCAGAAGTAGCCTACTCTTTTAAATCCTTTTCAAAGCACAGTTCAAAATCTGCCATTAAGGTTTCCAGCATTAAAAAATAGCCTTCTTGCAGATAGGCGTTAGTTGTCAGCACATACACACCCAATGGTTTTAGCAACTTAGTTAACTTTTTCACAGGATCACTCTCTGACATTAAAACGCACTCAACTGCCACACTTGACTGACCTACGAGTTCTCTTAAACGTTTCAGGCTTAATTGACCATGTACGCTGGTTTCCAGCACAATTGGAGATTTAAGCTTGCCCACCTCGCTAAAATAGCTATAAGCATCGTGGAAAACAGCGTAGTGCTTTTGCGTAAACCCGCTCATTCTCTGTTTAATTTCAGTAGACAATTGCTGTAGGCGAAGGTCAAGCTGGGCATGATTATTTCTGATGAGTTGTTCATCAATTGGGGCCAGACCCACTAGCTCATCCGTTAAAGGCCCCAACATGCTTCGCATTAGTTCTGGGTCAAGCCAAACATGGGGGTCATCACCGCGCATAGTATCTTTAAGTATCGTTTCCAATCTAAACTCCTTTAGCGCAAAGCTTTGTGCCTTCAAAACCTTTGCTAAATTTGTTTCAAACCCCGCACCAACCCAAATTACGATTTCTGCAGAATCAATTTTTTTAATGTCTGAGGGCCTAAATGAAAAGTGATGCATATCTACATTAACTGGCAACAACAATTGAGATTGAAAAGCCCCTTTCAAGAGTGTTTGCACCAAAGAATGTATTGGCGCAACTGATACCAGCACCTTTGGCGATGCTACCAACTGACTGGTAAACAAATACAACGATACTGATAGTACGGCTAATAGATGTTTTCTTGGCATTTATGTTATGTTATAACCTTTCATTCAAGTATAATACCAAAGCCGTTTATCTGTTAGTTTTTCCCTTACCATGCCGCTTAGTCTAAACAAACAATTTAAACGCGCTGAACAAATTTGCGCAAGAAATGACGCACGATTCACCCCCATTCGAAAATCCGTACTGGAATTAGTTTGCGCGGCAAAGAAACCACTTTCTGCTTACGACTTATTGGATCAACTAAAGGTTATTCATAAAAATCCACAACCTCCCACGGTATATCGCGCCTTAGGGTTTTTACTGCAGCACAAGCTAATCCATAAATTAAGCACTATAAACGCCTATTATTCTTGTACCTGCCCAGGAGACCAACATGCCGTATTGTTTTTAATCTGTAAGGATTGTAATCAAGCTACCGAATTGATCGAACCCGACTTAATGCTTACGCTCCATCAACGTATTACTAAAAGCGGATACCACGAACAATACCCCTTAGTAGAAGTAATGGGCACGTGCCCTAGCTGCGTGAAAACATGCAATCTGCACTGATTTCCGGAAAAGACCTCACTGTCGTCAAAGGCGGAAAGAAGCTTATAGAAAAGGTAAGTTTAACCCTAAATGAAGGCGAGATAGTTACCTTAATTGGTCCTAATGGATCAGGAAAAACTACTTTAATCAAAGCGTTACTAGGCCTAATTCGAGTAGATATTGGCAGCCTAACCCGCAAACCTGATCTAACCGTTGGGTATGTTCCACAGCAGTTAGACCTCGACCCGAGTATGCCGCTTTCTGTCCGAAGCTTACTAAAGTTAGAGTGCAGGGACATTGACCTGATTTTAAGTAAGCTAGAGCGTACAGGCGCTGCTAAGCTAATCGACAATCAAGTAAACACACTTTCTGGCGGCGAGTTGCGCCGTGTCTTGATAGCGCGATCCTTATTAAAAGACGCCAATTTACTGGTTTTGGATGAACCTTCCGCTGGTTTAGATTTCAGCGGGCAAGCTCAGCTATATGAATTATTGACCGCTATTCGTGATGAAACCGCCTGTGGCATCTTACTGGTATCCCACGACTTACATTTAGTGATGGCATCGACAGATAAAGTTATCTGTTTAAACCACCATATTTGCTGCGAGGGCAAGCCGGACGACATCAACCAACACCCCGAGTACCTTAAGCTATTTAGTGGTACTACGAGCGAGGCCGTTTCAGTTTACAGTCACCATCATAACCATTCGCACGGCTTAGATGGAGATGTGTGCGATCATTAATACGAGTAGCCCATGGAAGTGCTGATCCTACGTTCGCTTATCACCGGTATATTGTTAGCGATTTGCGCCGCACCGATGGGGTGTTTTATGATGTGGAAAAACATGGCATTTTATGGTGCGGCCATCGCACATGCGTCTATTTTAGGCTTGGCTATTGCCAACTTAACAGGCACTAACCCGCAAATCGGCCTGATGGTTTCTTCAGTAGGTTTCGCACTTTTTATTGTCGCATTACAAAGCCACTCTCGACAAAACTTAGACGCACAACTAAGCATTGTTTCTCACAGCATGCTCGCTTTAGGGCTTATTCTACTGAGTCTTTACGCGCCAAGCCAAATAAACCTAATGCAATACTTAATAGGCGACATACTCAGCATCACTACCCAAGACACGCTACTAATCGCCTCTTTTTGCGTAGCGGTTATCCTATTATTTGTGCTTTTTATTAAGCCCTTACTGCTGACCACAATCAGCCCAGCCATTGCTCAAGCTGAAGGTATAAACATCCGGCGTTATAATGCACTTTACTTAATCACTCTGGCGTTGTTTGTCAGCATTAGCATTCAAGTTATTGGCTTATTGTTGGTTATGGCTATCTTAATCATTCCCCCCGCGGCGAGCAAAGCGTTCTCAAATAGCCCACAAAGCATGATAGTTATCTCCGCAGTTTGTGGAATGTTATGCATTATTCTGGGTATTGCTGCCTCATGGTTTTATGATCTCCCTGCGGGGCCAGCTATTGTAGTAACTGCATTTTCCTTGTATTTAATCAGCACTATTCGTGAAAGGGTACGGGGCACTTGAGAACCCAGTTAGAGTCTTTATAGAACAGATTATTTTAAGTTCGCCTAAGCACCCTAGCGCATTATAATCCAGTATTTAATTGACGCGCTGTACCCTAATATCTCATGAATACTTATAAGATTGCTTTGTTAGCCGGTGACGGCATTGGCCCTGAGATTATGCAACAGGGCGTTAAAGTGCTGAAAGCCATTGAAGCGCGAGGCGAAGTAAACTTTGAATTGATGCCAGCGCTATTCGGTGCTAGTGCCTATTTTGAAGTGGGCCATTCATTGCCCAAGGAGACTTTGGCTATATGCGATGAAGCGGATGCAATATTAAAGGGCAGCATCGGCCTTAATCACCAAGATACTCTGAAAATTCCGGTTGAAGAACGCCCGGAGCGCGCCGCACTGCTACCACTGCGTAAGCACTATGACACCTTTGCCAACTTCCGCCCAGTGTATTTGCCCAAAGGGCTTAGGCATTTTTCACCGCTTAAAAAAGAAATTATTGGCGATGGCATCGATATCATGATCATTCGCGAGTTGGTGGGGGGTTTATATTTTGGAAACAAAGAGTTAGGAGTGAATAGTGATGGATTACGCTATGTAAAAGAAAGCCTTGAATACAGCGAAGACCAGATCGAACGCATCTTGCGCGTGGCCTTTGAGACTGCTCAAAAACGCCGCAAATTACTGCACAATGTACACAAAAGTAATGTGCTTAAATCCAGCGTATTATGGAACGAGATACTTGACGAAGTAAAAGGGGACTACCCAGATGTAAAAGTGGAGCATATGTTGGTAGACGCCGTCGCGACCACCCTTTGTTTAAACCCAGGGCAATTCGACGTTATGGTTATGGAGAATATGATGGGTGACATCATCAGCGACCAAGGTGGTGGAATTCTAGGTTCACTCGGCCTAATGCCTTCTGCCTGCATTGGCCCCGAAAAAGCCTACTATGAACCTTCTCACGGTAGTGCGCCAGATATCGCAGGGCAAAACATTGCTAACCCTTACTCAATGATCGGCTCAGTGGCGATGATGTTGGAATACAGTTTTGGCATGAAACAAGAATCACGAGAGATCTTCGACGCGATGGAAAACCTATTCATCCAAGGTGTAACCACACCTGATCTAAAACAACCTGGGGTTAACAACGCTATGATCAGCACCGATGAATTTGGCGATAGAGTAGCCCGCGTTTTGTAAGCTAAGATAAAGGCAGTATAAACGCCCAAGGCCCACTACTTATTGACAGCATACGCAGTCTTAAAATGCGGTCTATAATCCAAGCACCCCTCTATGCATAGAAACCCACTCCATGAGTAATTCGGACCCGCATTCGCAATGGCAAAAGGCCGCCGTTCAAGAACGCGGTTTAGACGATCCAAAGGGTTTATCTAGCACCAGCACTGAAGGCATTGATATAAAGGCGCTTTACACCGTCGCCGATCTCGCAGACGTCGAATATCACCAAACTTTCCCCGGCGTGAGCCCTTTCTTACGCGGGCCACGCGCCAGCATGTATACGGGGCGAGCTTGGACGGTGCGTCAATATGCGGGCTTTTCAACAGCAGAAGAGTCGAATGCATTTTATAAGCAAAATATCGCAGCCGGGCAAACCGGTTTATCCGTTGCATTTGATCTAGCCACCCATCGCGGCTACGACTCCGACCATGAACGCGTCGAAGGCGATGTAGGCAAAGCTGGAGTCGCTATCGACAGCGTTGAAGATATGAAAATCTTATTCGATGGCATTTCGCTTGATAAAATGTCAGTCTCGATGACAATGAACGGTTCCGTACTGCCCATCATGGCTATGTTCATCGTCGCCGCTGAAGAACAGGGAGTCCGCCCCACGCAACTCACTGGCACACTACAAAACGACATTCTAAAAGAGTTTATGGTGCGCAATACTTACGTGTATCCACCTAAACCTTCAATGCGCATTGTGTCCGACATTATCGCTTATACTGCAAGCCACATGCCGCGTTTTAACCCAATATCTATATCGGGTTATCATATGCAAGAAGCTGGCGCGACCTGCTTACAAGAGTTGGCGTACACTTTGGCCGACGGCATCGAGTACGTGCGGGCAGCGATCAATAACGGCTTAAAAGTAGATGACTTTGCGCCTCGTCTGTCTTTCTTTTTTGCTATTGGCATGAACTTTTTTATGGAAATTGCCAAACTGCGTGCAGCGCGTGTATTGTGGGCTGAGTATATGCAAAAGATGTTCTCGCCCGAAAATCAAAAGTCTTTGATGTTACGCACCCATTGCCAAACCTCTGGGGTGAGTTTAGCCAGCAAAGACCCCTATAACAATGTAGTTCGCACGACCATTGAAGCAATGGCAGCCGTACTGGGCGGCACCCAATCTTTGCACACCAATGCCTATGATGAAGCCCTTGCATTACCAACAGAAAAATCCGCACAATTAGCACGTAACACTCAGCTTATCATTCGCGACGAAACTGAAATCACCAAAGTTGTCGACCCAATGGGCGGCTCTTATTATGTTGAAAGCCTTACCCAAAGCTTAATCAATGAAGGGCGCAAAATAATTGACGAAATTGAAGATTTGGGCGGCATGGCGGTGGCCGTCGCGTCAGGCATGCCCAAACTTAGAATAGAAGAATCTGCAACCAAACGCCAAGCGCGAATCGACCTTAAAGAAGAAGTTATCGTAGGGGTAAACAAATTCCAAAACGAGGATGAAACTGATATAGACATCCGTGTGGTGGACAATAAGCAAGTTAGGCTAAGTCAGATTAAACGCACTAATCAAGTTCGAGAACGCCGTGACCAGCAAGCCCATGCTAATTCTTTGACTGCCTTAGAGGCGGGCGCAAGAAATGACCAAGCCAATTTACTTGAACTAGCAATCAACGCGTCGAGAGCCCGCGCCACACTGGGCGAGATTTCAAATGCTCTAGAAAAAGTATTTGGCCGTCACACGGCAACTGTGCGCAAAGTGAGCGGCACCTACGGTGCGGCATTTGTAGATAACGCTCAATATTTGGCTGTTTCAATGCAAATTGATAGCTACGCCGAAAAATATGGCGCACGGCCACGAATTTTAGTCGCCAAGCTAGGTCAGGATGGCCACGACAGAGGCGCGCACGTGATTGCCACCGCATTGTCTGACATCGGCTTTGAGGTCACATTGTCGCCGTTATTTCAAACTCCAGAAGAGATCGTTGACCAAGCTATTGAGGCTAGCGTAGATATCATAGGGGCGTCATCTCAAGCAGGAGGACATAACTTATTGGTACCGAGGGTCATTGAGCTATTGAAACAAAAAAATGCTGAAGATATCAAAATAATATGCGGCGGTGTGATACCGCCAATCGACTATCCAAACTTAAAAAAAGCTGGGGTTGCCGCAATTTTTGGTCCAGGCACCCACATACCTGATGCCGCCCAAGCACTGATCGACTTACTGAGTGAAAAACACCATCGATGAGCAATATCCTAGAACAATTACAAGAAAAGCGTTATGCGGCTAATCAAGGCGGTGGCCAACACCGTATAGATGCACAACATGCCAAGGGAAAGCTCACCGCACGCGAACGCCTTACTGTATTGTTAGACGACGACAGCTTCGAGGAGTGGGATACCTTCGTTGAACACCGTTGCACTGATTTTGGCATGGACAAGCAATCCATACCTGGTGATGGCGTGGTCACTGGACACGGCACCATTAACGGTCGATTGGTGTTTGTTTATAGCCAAGACTTCACCGTGTTCGGCGGTTCGCTCTCTGAAGCGCACGCAGAAAAAATATGTAAGATCATTGATCAAGCTATCAAAGTTGGCGCACCTGTCATCGGCATCAACGATTCAGGAGGTGCACGCATTCAAGAAGGCGTGGCTTCCTTAGGAGGTTATGCTGAGATTTTTCAGCGCAATGTTCTTGGGTCTGGCGTTGTTCCACAAATCTCTCTCATTATGGGCCCGTGCGCGGGTGGCGCGGTGTACTCACCGGCTATCACCGACTTTATTTTTATGGTGCGCGATAGCTCATATATGTTTGTAACCGGGCCAGGCGTTGTCAAAACCGTGACCCATGAAGAGGTCACCGCAGAGGAACTTGGCGGATCTACGACACACGCCAGCCGTTCGGGTGTCAGTGATGGATCTTACGACAATGACATTGAAATGCTGTTGATGACCCGTAACTTTCTAGATTTTCTACCGGCCAGCAATCGAGTTGCGCCGCCCACACGGCCTTATGATGATCCAGTGGACCGAGCAGAGACTTCTTTAGATAGCCTTGTCCCAGAAAACCCTAATAAGCCCTACGATATGATGGAAGCAATCCATAAGATCGTTGATGAGCAAAACTTCTTTGAAGTAAAGGCCGAGTTTGCTAGAAATATCATAACTGGCTTTGCGCGCATACAGGGTGCACCGACCGGCATTGTCGCTAACCAACCGATGGTATTAGCCGGCTGTTTAGACATTAACGCTTCCGTTAAAGCAGCGCGTTTTATTCGCTTTTGCGATGCTTTTAGTATCCCCGTTGTCACCCTAGTGGACGTACCCGGGTTTATGCCGGGAACTGACCAAGAGTACGGGGGTATTATCAAGCATGGTGCTAAACTACTTTATGCTTACGCTGAATGCACCGTACCTAAAGTTACGGTTATAACCCGTAAAGCATACGGCGGCGCTTATGACGTAATGGCATCCAAGCACTTACGCGGTGATGTCAATCTGTGTTGGCCTAGCGCTGAGATTGCAGTCATGGGGCCAAAGGGCGCGGTAGAGATCATTTTTAGAGAAGAAGCCAAAGACCCAGAGAAACTGGAACAGCGCACAGAAGAATATCGCAGCAAATTTGCTAACCCTTTCGTCGCGGGCAGGCGTGGCTATATTGACGATGTGATCTTGCCGCGGGATACGCGCCAGCGTATTGCCCGTTCAATGAATATGTTAAAAAACAAGAAGCTGGAAAACCCTTGGCGCAAACACGGCAACGTACCGCTGTAAAATATGAAGCCGCTATTTGACAAGATACTTATCGCCAATCGCGGTGAAATCGCTTGTCGCGCGATGCGTACCGCAAAGCGTATGGGCATCCAAACAGTAGCAGTCTACTCCGATGCCGATGCACAGGCTCTACATACCAAAACCGCAGATGAAGCTATTTACTTGGGCGGGAACGCACCAAGTGATAGCTATTTAAACATCGAAAAACTGGTACAAGCTTGCTTGCAAACAAGCGTGCAAGCGGTCTATCCAGGCTATGGATTTTTATCAGAGAATGCAAAGTTTGCGCAGGCCTTAGCAACGCACGGTATTGTATTTATTGGCCCGAATGTAAAAGCCATTAGAGCAATGGGAGACAAAATAACTGCCAAGAATATTGCCGCTAAAGCCGGCGTAAACTGCATTCCTGGCTATACCGATGTTATAGAAAATGCCGAACAAGCAGTCCTCGTTGCCAACGATATTGGCTACCCGGTCATGCTTAAAGCCAGTGCAGGCGGCGGCGGCAAGGGCATGCGCGTTGCCTATGATGACACGCAGTGTAAGGAAGGCTTCGATCGTGCTGCCAGTGAGGCAAAAACCGCTTTTGGTGATGACCGTATATTCTTGGAAAAATTTATCGAACAACCCAGACACATAGAAATCCAAGTCATCGCTGATACGCAAGGTACCGTATTAACCCTCAACGAACGCGAGTGCTCCGTACAACGCAGGCATCAAAAAGTGATAGAAGAAGCGCCCTCGCCTTTTATCGACGAAGCCACGCGTAAGGCCATGAGCGAGCAAGCGGTGATGCTATCTAAAGCCGTCAACTATGTTTCAGCTGGCACGGTTGAATTGATTGTGGACAAGGACAAGAATTTTTATTTCTTGGAAATGAACACGCGCTTGCAAGTAGAGCACCCCGTAACTGAGATGATCACTGGGCTTGACTTGATTGATTTAATGATTCGTGTTGCAGCAGGCAAGCCTTTGCCACTCAAGCAAAAAGACGTAAGACGCTATGGCTGGGCAATTGAAGCACGGGTGTATGCCGAAAATCCTGCACGTAACTTTATGCCCTCTATCGGCCGTTTAAGCCGATACATTGAACCCGACGATAAATTAGGCGCAAGAGTAGACACCGGTATTGAAGAGGGGGCTGAGATCTCGATGTATTATGACCCGATGATCTCTAAGCTGGTGGTACACGGCGAAGATCGTGGCCACGCCATTAATAAAATGAAATTGGCATTAGACCAATATTATATTGAAGGTGTCGATACCAATATTAATTTCCTTTCGTCGATTTTGCATCAACCTGCGTTTACAAAAGGTGAAATTGATACTAACTTTATTGATCAACACTATCCTGAAGGCTATCACCCAGAAGACAACAGCCCTGATGACCTGAGCACTATTGCCGCCATTTTGGCTTCCTTACATTTTCGCTATCGTGATCGCGCAGCGAAAATTACTGACCAAGTGCCACACACACAACACAATGCACGCCGAGATTGGGTAGTCATTACCAATAAAGCCACAGTGCAATCTGTCAATATCGAAGGTGACGACGGTAGTTATCAGATTGACATCGATGGAAGCAGATTTGAAGTTGAAGACAACTGGAAGATTGGCAGCTCATTGTATTCGGGCATCGTCAATAACCAAGCTATTAGCCTACAAATCAGTCGTCTGGACTATCGCTTCGAAATTGCACACAGGGGTTATAAAGCCAATTTCGAAGTATTGTCACCGACTACCGCAGCACTTGCAAAATTGATGCCGGTTAAAGCGCCGCCCGATTTATCCAAGTTTCTTATCTCACCCATGCCAGGCCTCTTGGTCAGCTTGTGGGCTAAAGCTGGCGATCAATTTGAGGCGGGACAAGAACTGGCGGTGATCGAAGCCATGAAGATGGAAAACTCCTTACGCGCTGAAAACCCTTGCATAGTTAAAAAGGTTTATTGCAAAGCAGGAGAAATTTTGGAAGTTGACGCACGTATACTAGAGTTTGAGTAAACCAGAATATATAAGCATAAAATGATAGGAAAACTAAACCATATAGCCATTGCAGTACCTGACCTCGATAAAGCCGTACGCTTATATCGCGACGTGCTGGGGGCTGAAGTTTCGAGTGAACTAGATTTACCCGAACACGGAGTGACTACGGTTTTTGTAAAATTAGAAAATACAAAGCTAGAGCTTTTACAAGCCCTTGGCGATGATTCTCCAATCACCAAATTTATTGACAAAAACCCAGCTGGGGGTATTCATCACTTTTGCCTAGAAGTGGAAGATATCCAAGTAGCGACCAATGCAGCAAAGAAAAATAACTTACGCATATTAGGCGGTAAAGAACCTAATATTGGCGCACATGGCAAACCTGTAATCTTTGTGCACCCCAAAGATGCCTTAGGTTGCCTGGTAGAATTTGAGGAAGTATAGAAGATGGACAGTACTGACCAAAGGGTGTATTTAAACGGATACATTGATGTACCCAAAAACCGCCTAGAGACCATACAACAAGCTTTACCAATGCATGTCAAACTGTCCAGAGCAGAATTTGGCTGCATTTCTTTTGAAGTAAGCCCAGATTCTGCTATTGAAGGCCGATATCACGTAGCCGAAGTATTTATAGACGAAACCGCATTTAAAGCTCACCAATTGCGCAATCAAAATTCACAATGGTACAAAGTGAGCAACGGTATACCACGGCAATACACAATTAAGATTGGTAACAAGACTACCTCCTCCCCCTAACAAGCCTAGTGTTTGTCTATTAAACAAATTTTGCTGCGCAGTATCCCCAGACGTCAGGGTAGTTGCACACATTTTAATTCACAAGGGGCGGCGGAGAAATACTCATGCCGAAATATAGCGTAGAACGAAGAGAAGCTGTTTTATCTAAATTATTATCATCAAATAGTCAGTCCTTCGCAGAAATATCTAGAGAAGAAGGAATCAGTGTTCAAACCTTGTATGATTGGCGAAATAAAGCCAGACGATCAGGAGTTTTAATGCCTAATAGTGATTCATCTAATCAGTGGGATTGCCAAACTAAGTTCACCGTAGTTCTTGAAACTGCTGCGATGAATGAACAAGAATTATCTGCGTATTGCCGAGAGAAAGGCCTATACCCTACTCAAATAACGCAATGGCGAGAAGCTTGTATTAATGGTGTTGATGAGGCTCTCATTAGCCCTAAAGTTGCGCGCGATGAAATACGTGCGTTAAAAAAAGACAAGAAGAAGCTAGAAACCCAGCTGCGCCGCAAAGATAAAGCCTTGGCTGAAACGGCCGCATTATTAGTATTACAAAAAAAGTTTCAGGCGCTTTGGGAGGACGAGGAAGTATGATTACGACTCAGACGCGCATTAAAGTAATCAATGATGTTAATGAAGCAGTAGACGCAGGTTCAAAGCGTTCAAGTGCTTGTGAGTTGGTTGGCCTTGCCGAGTCTACGCTTAGACGTTGGAAGCCAAAAGGAGAAGATAGTATCCGCAGTGATCAACGTCCTTTGGTAGAAAAGCCAGTACCTGGCAATAAACTAAGCGAGCAAGAGCAGCAACACATTTTATCGATATGTAATGAATCGGCATACCATCATTTGCCGCCGTCGCAAATAGTACCGCAGTTGGCTGACAAAGGTATTTATGTGGCCAGCGAGTCCAGCTTTTATCGAGTTCTCAAGGCGCATGGGCAATTGAAGCACCGCGGCCGCGCCAAACAAAAGCAGTCCCGAACACCCGATACTCATATAGCGCTAAAACCTAATGCTGTGTGGATGTGGGATATCACCTATTTGGCGACGCGTACTATTGGCAAGCATTATTACCTGTACATGGTAGAAGACCTTTACAGTCGCTATGGCGTTCACTGGGAAGTACATCCTGTTGAAAGCGGTGAATTAGGTGCGCAGTTGATGTCTCAGGCGGCTCTAAAAGTGGCCAGCTGCGATGGCATGCCCGTCTTACACAGTGATAATGGCAGCCCAATGAAATCGTTCACAATGAGAGCGAAGTTAGAAGCATTAGGAATAAAGCCCTCTTACTCAAGGCCAAGAGTAAGCAATGACAACGCTTATATTGAATCCATGTTTAGAACGGTAAAGTATTGCCCTGCGTGGCCTTCTCAAGGCTTCGATAGCTTAAAGGCCGCCCGCCAATGGGTGGGTAAGTTTATGCAATGGTATACGAAGAACATCGTCACAGTGCTATACGCTACGTTACACCTGGCCAGCGTTATCGCGGTGAAGATAGTGCCCTATTAGCAAAACGAGAAGTTGTTTATCAGGAAGCTAAAGCAGCAAAACCTAATCGGTGGTCTGGCCAAACCCGAAATTGGCGGCCTTGTGGTGCGGTTGCGCTGAACCCACAAAAAGAAGTATTATTGGCTGCGTAGGAAAATGTGCAACTACCCTGAAAATTGCCGGTATCCACTCGCCCACGCCCACTGGAAATTATACCCACCCAACCAACCCGTTACATCAACAACCTCTCCGATAAAGAACAAGCCTGGGGCTTTTTGTGCTTCAAATGTTTTTGAAGAGATTTCCCCAGTGGACACGCCACCACGCGTTACTTCAGCAGTTTTGTAACCCTCGGTTCCTACAGGTTTAACACGCCATTTGTGAATGATGCTGTGCAGCTGGCCTATTTTTTCAATAGTTAGTTGTTTAACGGGTGTGTCTAAAACCGCTTGTTCAATTTGATTTGCCTGCATCCACGTAGTAATAAAACGTTTAGGCAGAGTCCTTGCCAACAAGTTTTTTAGCGATGCTTTTTCCCCTTGGTGCTGCCACTGATCAATCAAATTTCGAAAATCTTTATTCGGTAAAAAATTAACTTCCATTTCATCACCTGGCCACCAACAATTAGAAACTTGCAAAATCGCAGGGCCACTCAAGCCTTTATGTGTAAATGACAACGCTTCACTAAACTGCTGGTTATGGCAACTTACATTCACTGGCAGGCTCAGACCCGCTAAACTTTTGCACACTTCGAGCCAATCGCCCTTTAACGTAAAAGAAACCAGTGCCGCATGTTTAGCTGTCACCTTTAGACCAAACTGTTTTGCAATATCATAACCAAAACCACTGGCCCCTAGTGTTGGAATTGATAATCCACCCGTAGCCACAACCAATGACTGGCAACTGAACTCACCTAAATTAGTACCTAGTTCAAATCGTGATGAGTCGGATTCGACCTGACGTATGTAATCTACATTACAATCTGTTTTAATATTTACCAACGATTTTTTGCACTCAGCTAACAGCAGATTCAATATGTCTTTAGATTTGTTATCGCAAAATAACTGGCCCAGCGTCTTCTCATGGTAGGCTATATCATAACGTGCGACTAAATTTATAAAATCATACTGGGTATATCGGCTTAAAGCAGATTTACAAAAATGGCTGTTTTGAGAAAGGTAGTTATTCGGCTCGATTAGTGTATTCGTAAAATTACAGCACCCTCCTCCCGACATTAAAATTTTCTTTCCAACCTTAATTGGATATTTCTAGCACTAACACCGAACGGCCTAATTTCCCCGCAGTGGCTACGCACATCAGTCCAGCTGCACCACCACCTATTATGACGCAATCATGCCTTTTCATTGTGACCGCAGAAATTGCGCACAGAGCTGACTATTTATTCGGCCATTTGGTAATCGAAAAAACGCTATTCTAAAGGTACTTTTACTAGCCATTTAGAACCGATTTGTGAGCAATTTTTTATTTTAGTTGCGATCAAAGTGCCATCTTATTATCATCGCGACCTTCGCGAATTGCGCGCCACCTATTTTTAAATAAAAACATCAACTAAATCAATAATTTACCTTTATTAGAGGAATTTTCCTATGTCGAGTTTGACCTATATCCCCGTGCTTTTTGGCGTCTTTGGCCTAATTGTAGCGTGGTTACTATACCGAAAGATTGTATCTTATGACCCAGGCTCTGGTCGTGTTGTTGAAATAGGTGATCTAATTCAAAAAGGAGCAATGGTATTTCTACGCAGAGAATACACTTATTTAGCAATATTCGTTGCTGCAGTTACTGTGCTTATTTTAGCCCTAGGCCTTGGCATAAACACCTTTATCGCTTTTATCGTTGGTGCAGCGACCTCTGCGCTTGCAGGCTATATCGGTATGTTTGCGGCAACTAAAGCGAATGTGCGCACCACCACCGCGGCACAAACTGAAGGCGCAAACGCCGCACTTACTGTGGCTTTTTTCGGTGGTTCAGTTATGGGGCTAACGGTCGCAGCAATGGGCTTATTAGGTTTAGGTACCTTATATCTTATGTTTGGCGGCGACCCAGCGACTGCGCACGTTATCCATGGCTTTGGCATGGGCGCATCTTGTGTGGCGTTATTCTCGCGCGTGGGCGGCGGCATCTTCACCAAAAGTGCTGACGTCGGTGCTGACTTAGTTGGTAAACTCGAAGCGGGCATTCCTGAAGATGACCCGCGTAACCCCGGGGTAATCGCCGATAACGTAGGCGACAACGTGGGCGACGTAGCGGGAATGGGCTCAGATATTTTTGAGTCTTACTGCGGTTCCATCATCGCAACCATTGCGATTGCAGCGACCTTATCTACGGCAATCTTAGAGCAACTGGGGGCACAACAAAGCCTCATGTTCTTGCCACTAGCGCTTGCTTCATTGGGAATGCTTTGCTCTATTGGCGGCATCGTAATCGTTAAAATGGGCACTAACCAATCTCCAGAGAAAGCGTTACGTATGGGCACCATCGGCGCAACATTAATTTTTATTGCTGCTAGTTACTTGCTCATTACCCAAATGGACTTGAGTGCCAATATCTGGCTTGCGGTTGTTTGCGGTGCACTCGGCGGCATCGGCATTGGTTTAATCACCGAATACTACACTTCCGGAAAGCCAGTGCGCACCATCGCAAAAAGTGGTGAAACTGGTGCAGCTACGGTTATCATTTCTGGTTTGGCCATCGGCATGCAATCGGTAGTTGTTCCTGTATTCATCATTGCGGCCATTATCATGGCCACCACTAGCTTGGTTGGTTTGTACGGTGTAGGCATCGCAGCGGTTGGCATGCTAGCCACTGTAGGCATTACTATGGCGATTGATGCTTACGGTCCAGTTGCTGATAATGCAGGCGGCATTGCGGAAATGGCCGGCTTAGGTAGCGAAGTGCGCGAAATCACCGACACCTTGGATGAATTAGGCAACACTACTGCAGCGATTGGTAAAGGTTTTGCTATCGGTGCCGCAGCCCTTGCGGCACTAGCCATTATCTCTGCATTTATCGAAACCGTCGCACACCATAACCCCGACTTTCAGTTGTTGATCAACAGCCCAATGGTATTAGCAGGTATGTTTATCGGTGGCGTGTTCCCCTTCTTAGTGGCCTCGATCACCATGAATGCCGTGGGTGAGGCAGCCTTCGAAATGATTCGCGAAATTCGCCGTCAGTTTAAAGAAATCCCCGGCTTACTAGAAGGCGATCCTAACGCTAAACCGGACACTGACCGTTGTATCGACATCGCCACTGGCGCGGCATTAAAGAAAATGATTTTACCCGGCATAATCGCTGTAGGCGCACCGGTTTTAATTGGCTTTGGCCTAGGCGCAGAAGCGTTAGGTGGCATGCTAGGCGGCGCTTTAATTGCCTGCGTATTACTCGCGTTGACCATGGCTAATGCTGGCGGCGCGTGGGATAACGCCAAGAAATACATTGAAAAAGGCAACCTCGGCGGCAAAGGTTCAGAGCAACACGCAGCAGCGGTAGTCGGTGATACCGTTGGCGACCCGTTCAAAGATACTTCTGGCCCGGCAATGAATATTTTAATTAACGTAATGGCCATCGTAAGCTTGGTAATCGCGCCTGTTCTCTAAAGGCTAGATTTCAACATTGCAGTATCAAAGGCAGCGGCAACACCGCTGCTTTTTTTGCGTATTTTTAAGGGCAGTGTTATGTTTGAGTACCTGGATTAGATTCAATTTGAGACCGCGTGTTGTATACTCTGAGCGGTTATTCAGTAAAAAGGATTGGTGAGGTTTTATGATTCAATTATATGGAAGGATTTCGTCCGGTAGTGTCCAAAAAGCCCATTGGATGCTTGGTATGGTCGGTTACAGGAGCGCAATACCTATAAAAAAACGATTATGATTCCATTTGAAAAGCTTCGTGGTCGACTCTCTTATTGATCTAAAATTCTACGAATAAGTGAAATAGCCGTTATGAGCAACCATCCAACCGTTGAGCTACCAACTCATTGTAGCCAGTCGTCGATACAGTCAGCAGACTAAATACTAGTGCTTTTTAATCCGAAATATTATTGAGATAATTATGCTATTTGTGGTTTATTTCAAAGATAGTGTTGATCGATACGATACACGAAAAAAATATCTAAAGTCCCATATCCAATGGCTAAAAGATCACCAACATATAGTGTTGGTTGGTGGGTCATTAAGGGAACAGCTGGATCATAATCCTGTTGGTGGACTATGGATAGTAGAGTCAGAATCCAAACTGGGCGTTGAAGCTCTCATTGAAATCGATCCGTTTTGGATTCATAAACTTCGATCCAATTACCAGATATTGCACTGGTCTAAGGCATTTCCGAATGAGACAACATTGGTATAAATCCAACAGAAATTCCCGCCTACCAAGATTTAGCCCAAATCGTCGTTAGCTTTGTCTCGCTGAGTTTGATGCAGGGTCTAATCTCTGTCCAGCTGTCGCTAGCTCATTGTCTCGGCTGATGTTTATACCCTGAAAACCTCGCCTCAAGCAGCTTTGATCATGATCTTAGTCAAGAGGTATCTGGAAAGGGCAGCAGCCCTTCTCTTATCGAAAACAATGATGCACCCCTTTGGAATCTATGAGTTCCACTGTTTTTGTGGCTTTTGTGTGACTCACCCAGTCAAATAGAAACCCATGGTCACTTTGTTTTGCGCCTAGAATAAAACGCATGTCCAGTGACTTAAGTCATTCAATATGAGGGCCATTAGACGACAAACCATCCTCTACGACCACCAGCTTTAAATGAGGGTGTTCCCTGCGAATGTCTTTGAACAAACGCTTGGCTGCATTACGTTCACAGTCATTCTTGGCCTCGCCATCTTGCTTCAAGATCGCCTCGGGTGCCAATGTAAATACCTCAGACTGATCAGGATGCACCAATACCGCCGCCAGCAATTGATGATAATACGTGATCTGACCATTGCGATGATGCTTTTCACAGCACTGCTTGCAATGCACCTGCTTGGATGAGAAGTAACCTGTCCCATCCACCGATAGTAGATAGTGCTCATCCATAAACTCCATACCTTCTAAACCCTTGCCGCGTTGAAGATTGGCAAAGATACGGGTAAAGGCTTGGCGTAATAGTGCAGGGTCAACATTGTCTAGCCGCTCACGTAATGTCGTATCACAAGGGGCTTTCTTAATCCCGTATAAGCTGCGTAAATTAGCTTGGATGGTTTGCTTATCTTGGTCGAACTGAAGTAATGAGGGATACTTCAACCCGAAAATAGCCATCCCTGACATCAGACAATCTGCTAGAGAAATATCATTACGGGCGTGGCATGAATCTGTAGCTTCTATCTGACTAAACACTTGCCTAATCGACTTGAGTAATCCCGGCGCGCTGAGGTGTTTACGAAGTAGAGGTTTAGCCATGGTTCTTCAACTCTAATCTGTGGAATTGACTGTATCATACTGTATCCTCGGAATAGTTTACGAAAACTATTTTTTCAGAACCCCTGTAACCCGCTTGTTTGCTTGGTTTGTTAATTGGGCGGGAATTGCTGCTTGTCCAACATGAAATGATACTGAGCGAAGGGACTGATTCTAATCGGAAATGATACCGAACTAATCTAATTTCTGTTCATGATGGTGAATGAATACCATTATGAATGACCACCATATAGATACCCTTGATAAGGCACGCTTGTTGCGACAAGGCACTGATGAAATCGATCTGGCAATCGACGGTAAACGCAATCGCTATGATTTCATCAAACGCACCTTAATGCGTTTCAAATACAGCAAACTGGGTCGAGCCGATAAGGGTCTTGTGCTGCGTTATATCACACGCATCAGCGGTTACTCTTATGTGCAAGTGAAACGCCTGGCTGCCAGCTATCTCAAGCACGGTAGAATCCAGTGGCGACATCGTGCCACAAGGGGCTTTGCTAGACGCTATAGCAATCAAGACATTAAGCTTCTAGCAGAGATGGATGAACTCCACGGTACGTTATCAGGCCATGCCACTAAGAAACTCTGTGAGCGCGCCTTATTGTCTATGAGCAAACTGAGTATGCCAACCTGGCACCTATCTCGGTTTCTCATCTATACAATCTACGCCGATCTAAACCCTACCAGAACAATCGCCGTCACTTTGAAAGACACATTCTAAGCCTTCTTCTATCGGCCAAAGACGTAAGCCACAGCCAGAAGGTCAACCTGGCTATAGCCTTTAAAGGGGTCTGACCCTGAGCTATCCCCACGAATTTAGGCTTGAATAGCATGTTCACAATAGCTCTGTATTTGATCGATGGTTGCCTCTAGTTGTTTCAGACGAATTCGAAATCGCTTTTGCCTTAGTAATATTCTTGCTAAGAATACATCTGAATAAGCCTTACGCCGACTGCTTGAATTAACTCGAACTTGCTTGGCAATACTACTATTCTGGGCAGCATGTCCGATACACCAAAGCATGAAACTAGCCAAGGATACTAACAAACATAAAATCGACCGACGTTTAAGATTGGTGTGTCGATGTTGCGATAAGCCTAAACCATAGCGCGTTGATTTACAGTCTCTAAAACCTTCTTCGATTTGCATTCGTAAGCCATATAGATTGACTATCTGCTTGGCGGTATAACCATGAAGTGATAAAGATGCTACCAATAACCAAGGTTCAGTTTGGTGCCTTGACTGAATCTTATTATGCCTAGAACGACGCTTTTGCCCTGCAAGAGTCAAAGATTGACGCGATTTTGCTGATTTCTTAACCAACACCAAGAATGAACTCAATGATTGATTCTTTACCCACTTCACTTCGCCTAATTTCAGTGACTTTGAAGTAGCACCGGAATGCAACAATTTGGCACTAAACCACTGATCAGGTGTAGCTTTCCATGCAACAAAATCTCTACCTCGAATACGGCCTAACCAATTCCAACCAAGTGTTTCTTCAATGTACCGATAAAATGGCGTTCTAAATCCAGAATCAGCAATTACTATAGGCTGACAATCATCGGCTAACATCTTACTAAGAATATTCATAAACCGATGTTGCACCTGCCGGTTCCCTAGTTTTTCAAGTGGATGAACTTCCTCATAAAGCGTTAGCGTACGCCCACCGACTGGTATTGCAGCGCGTAATAATTGCCAGCTTTGGTCTGCACATAAGGGCGACCAATCGACAAGAATAATAGGATGCCTTTGGCTTTTCAAAATACGCTGTGTAAGTGCACCATATATCGGCTTTAGTTCATGATACAAATGTTGATTCGATAACAAACGATCCGCTCGTTTTATTTTATGCTTCACATAAGCTGAACCCCGTAGATTGCGCCCTATAGAAGTAACATTGGCTTGTGCGCCGTGTAAAATTGAATGAACTGCTGTTTGTAATGCTGCTAAACGACTCGCGTGTAAAGTGCTTACAGATTGAGATAAGAGTTTGTACAATAACGAAACTGTGTGCATCGGGGTCACCTGAACTTGAGACTCAGATGACAACTTTCCGATGTACATAGTGTTTTGCATGAAATATATCTCTTATCTGTCTAATATTAAACGTTTATTTGTGGGGATAGCTCAGGGTCTGACCCCTTTAAAGCTCAGTATCATTTCATGTTGGACAAGACTTTAATGTTGCTTTTAATTATCACATATGTTAAATGTTGTAGTAAGTAAAGCAGGGAAAAAAATGTTTGGAAGACGAGGCAAAGAAATTGACGAACCCACGCCAAATACTATCGGTGAATTTGAAAAGGGATGGACCGAGAGCCTGCTTCTTAGTTTCGTTGGGAACTCGAAGCGATTCGACTCCCGCTTTGTTGATCTTACATCTGAGGTGCACGGCGTTCGGGTCGAGATGATAACACCGAGCGTGGATATCGTCTATTCTGTAGCACTACAGTGATAAGTGATAGCGGCGAGTTAGGGTACATTCCCATTGAAGTTCATCTCATCGATGAAAGCGCAAGCAACTATGGAAGCTTCGAAAAACATTGTGGACACCTCCCAGACGTACAATTGCAAGAAGACGAACGCATCTACGGTTCACTAGCATTCAATGGAAGATACCAAGGGGGTTTGGGGTCTTCAAACGAAGTTGAACGACCGAGTTTAGACTGGTTTCTGTATTTGCAAGAGGACGAACTCAGGCTACTGCAAACGGCATGTTCATTCAAGCACGCCCATCAATCGATTGGGGGCAATGTCATTTTATCGATAAGGGCTCAAATTCCATCAGATTTTGAAGAGCGTATTTCTGACAAAAATCAAGATTATGATTATTTTGATTATCTAAGCTTTAGATTACCAATTACCAGGCTTCGATTATCTGCAACAAGTGCGCTTGACGAAGAAAATTTAAAAGCATACTTCATGATGTTTGAACCTCAATTTTGAATCTTGGACGAAAATATTAAGGCGCAACATAACAAGGGCATGCAGTCGGATCAAAATGCCCGCTACGCGCGCATTTTGACCGCTGATGCCAAGCGTTAGGGCCTCAAGGAGTCCACTATGGAAGCAAAGTTAAAGTACCTTGAAATGATACAAGGGGTAATAAATAGAATGGCTGACAACTCCTTCCTTCTAAAAGGATGGAGCGTAACGCTAATATCAGCACTTTTTGCATTGGCAGCTAAAGATTCCAATCAGTTCTTTTTATATTTAGCATATTTTCCTTGCGTGACTTTTTGGAGTTTAGATGGCTACTTTCTCTGGCAAGAGAAGATGTACCGCAAGCTATATCAAGAGGTTTCAACAAAAAGCGTTGAATCTATTGATTTTGATATGAACGCCACAAAATTTAAAGAAGAAGTCGATACTTGGTTTTCAGTCTGCTTTTCAACAACACTGCGTCTATTTCACGGTGTTATTTTCGGTGTAATAGTTTTAATAATGTTTATCATAATTTCTACAGGGAGTATTTAAAATGGCAAGGCGCGTATTTTATAGTTTTCATTATAAACCCGATGTAATGCGAGTATCCCAAGTCAGAAATATTGGCGCACTTGAGGCTAATTGCGTATTTTTACAACCGTGGCCACCGAATTTTACGAAGCGTGGCCACTTGCACCAAGCCTTCAAACGGTCAAGTGATTTTAACGTAAAGTGGCTACACTTTGCTCTGTTGTGACTGGATTTTTCTCATCGATTCCCCCTCTAATTGTATTTTGTGCGCGTTGTGTAATAAGCGATCCAGAATCGCATCAGCCAAAGTGGCTTCACCAATCGCATCATGCCAATGTTGTGTGGGCAATTGACTGGTGATTAAGGTGGCGCCATTACCGTGGCGATCTTCTATTATTTCTAATCGGTCATTACGGTTTTGCTGAGTCAGTGTATCCAAGCCCCAGTCATCGATAATCAATAGTTTGATTTTTGCTATTTGTGCCAGTAGCTTGGTGTAACTGCCATCACCATGGCTCAAGGTCATTGCTTCAAATAAGCGGCTAGCACGAATATATTTTGTGCTAATGCCGTGCTCACAAGCCGCTTGTCCTAACACACAGGCCAAGAAGGTTTTGCCGGTGCCTGTAGGGCCCTGGATGATGACATTGCGGCTTTTGTTTACCCCGTCTAGGGCCAGTAACTGCGCTACCGTGTCTTTGTGTAAACCTCGTCTAGTTCGGTAATCGATGTCGTCTGCTTGGGCGCGATATCGTAACTTCGCTTGCTTGAGTAAACGCGTGACTTTGCGGTTATCCCGCACGGTGGCCTCGTGGTTTACGAGCAAACTGAGTCGTTCGATAAAGCCCAGCTCATCATAAGTGTTAGGTGGGTCGAACTGATAGCACAGTTGCTCGGCCATGCCCGTTAGGCGTAATTCATTCAGTTGGGTAAGGGTTTGTTGTGGAGTCATAGTATTTTCCTGTTGGTTATAGATGAAATGGTTTGGGTTAATGGTAGTAATCGGCTCCGCGCACATTGGCATGGGTGCTTGGCAAAGTCTGTTGCTTATCGGGTTCGGTAGGTAGCTTGTCGAGACGGGTTTGTAGTATTGATGCAAGGTGTTTGTAATGCAGGCCGCCAATCTTCTCTGCGCGTAAACAGGCATTCTCTAAACGCGTCTTGCCGTATTTCTTGGCAAGGTTAAGAATGCCCAAACAAGCACGATAACCATGTTCTGGATGGGGCGATTTTCTAATTGATAACGCACCACGCGCTCTGTCGCCGCACCGACCTGACTGATTACGCAACATTGGGTATGGACTTTTTGTCTAGCAAGTTGACTCATTGTCGTTCCACACGATATATCGATGATTAGCATTAGCCCATTCGTCGTCAATTTCAATCAGAATGGCACTGACTAATCGTAACCAAGCCTCTCGGTTAGGAAAGACTCTGACCAAGCGGGTGCGCCGCTTAAGTTCTTGTTGAACCGTCCGTTCAATGCGGTTGGAGCTTCGCATTTTCTTTTGGTGTCTATCTGGCAAGGCAAACACATTTAACCCTTCAGGCACATTGTTTTCTAGCCACTGCGCCAAGTGAGCATGCTTTTCCTGGTACTGGCTCACAAGGACTTTTAGATTAACCTGAGCAGCTGCCATATTGGGTGCATTCCAAACACTACGCAGCTCACCACCAATGCGCTGCTTGATCTTGTGATTGGGGGCATGATGCATTGCATTCTGCGCCAGATGAAACTGGCAACGCTGCCAAGGTATACCTGGGAACACTGCCTTTCTAGCGGCTTTTAAGCCACTGTGATCATCACTGACAATAAACTCAATACCATGTATGCCCCGGTCAACCAAGCCTTTGAGGAACTCTCGCCAGTTAACCTCGGCTTCATTAAGTGCCATTGCCGTTCCTAATACGCAACGCCGTCCACAAGGCAATACACCCACCGCACTCAACACCGCCATATCAATCACTTGGTGGCCCTCACCCACCTTTTCATAACGCGCATCAAGGATTAGGTAAGAGACTTTACCCAACGGACGATCACGCCAGACTTTTAACGCCTCATCCATGCTCTGGTTAGCCCGTGAGACCGGTGTAGAGGAGATGCTTTCAATACCCATGCTCTGCATGACTTTTTCGACTCGGCGCGTGCTAACGCCCGTCACGTACATTTCAGCAACGGTCAGCAGCATCGCACGTTGGCTGCGTCAGCCGCGTTCTAGCGATTGAGGGTAAAAAGGTTCATCAACGTGTTGAGCGGTCTTTGGGATACGCAGATTGAGCGTACCGGCTTGCGTATCGATACGCTTATCCTGGTAGCCATGGGCAAACCCTGGCCGGTCTTGACTATGCTCATAGTGTGATGCGCCTGGAAACGGCTCTCTTTCAATCTTCATCGCCTCATTGAGCAGTGCGGTGAGCACGGGGCGCATGGCATCGGGGCCTTCTGAGATGTGTGTTCCACTATTACGTCAAATACGTTATTGTTTGATTGGGTCATTTGGGTGTCTCCAGTATTTTAATTGCTTAAAACAGGGAACGCACAAATGGCTCAACTTACAAGACACCAAGATAGAAAATTTGAATAAATCAAAAATTCGAAAAAATTCCCCCTGGGGGAAAAAGGCCATACTGCTCTATCTAATATAAAAGTCCATACCTGAAGTTACAGTATCTTGAAAGGTTATGAGGGCGACCTTGATATAGGAGATCTTAAGAAAGCCGGGCTACCCCACCCTTCCATTATCCGCTCATCTAAAGTCGCTAACGTCCAAGATACTTTAATTAGTAAGAAAGTTGGTACGCTAGATGCTAAAACGAAGAAAAAAGTAAACCAGTTTTTGCTTTCAAATATAAAAATATCGTGACTAAAGTAATTCCGCTGCATATTCTTCAACGCGGTTAAGGTAATAGCAACTTTCAACCACCAAGAACACCCTATGCCTCGCAGAGCCAGAATAGTTATGCCTGATATTCCGTTGCTTTTACTAACAAC
The DNA here is from genome assembly GCA_965237485.1 of Candidatus Poriferihabitaceae bacterium. GTDB lineage: Bacteria > Pseudomonadota > Gammaproteobacteria > Arenicellales > Poriferihabitantaceae > JAAELZ01. The sequence goes on from CBDEFQ010000009.1 coordinate 1,357,552, forward strand.
ACGGCTTGCGTGATGCCGTCATTTTTGTTTACAGTAATTACTTGCGCGTTTATTAGTGCGGTTTGCTCATTTTTACAAAATGAATGACAACTATCGGAAGCGCCTAACTTAATTGAAATTCAATGTTTCTTGTCGCAGCCAATCTACTACCTTGATTAATGCGGTACGCTCATCATCACCATCGGCAAGTGCTTGATGATAGACATTGAGTTGACGGTGCGCGCTGGTGCCCCTTTCTACAATAGTCCGAGCATGATTAAGCTGTGCAACGCAGTTTAAGGCTTCTGCGTCTTCGCTAAGAAGCACAATCATCTCTTCTAATAAATCGCGATAGGGCACAACTTCGCCACGGCCAAAGTCAATCAGCCCCTCATTAATGCCGTAGCGGTGAGCGCGCCAGCGGTTTTCTTCAAGTAGCATTGCTGAATAGCGGCGCCAGCGTTGATTTTGCTTTTGTAATCTGGTTAGCATGTTTAGCCAGCAGGCATAAAAAGCGGCGATACATAAACTATCGTCGATAGAGGTGCATAAATCTGGGATACGCATCTCCAAGGTGGGGTAATGGCGGCTTGGCCTTAAATCCCACCAAATCTTTGATGCATCTTCTATTATTCCTGCATCAATAAGAATTTGAACATGCCGCATATATTCGGAGTAAGATTCAAATGAGGCGGGTAATCCGGTGCGTGGCATTTCGTCCCAAATACTGATCCTATATGAGAGTAGGCCAGTGTTCTCTCCACACCAAAATGGCGACGAAGTGCTAAGTGCGAGTAAATGCGGCAAGATATAAGCGACCTGAGACATTAAATCGACTCTGGCGTCATTACTTTCAACGCCCACATGAACATGCATGCCGCTAATCAATAAGCGCCGCGCTACGCGTTGCAAATCATGCCTTAAAACGGCGTATCTTGCCTTGCTGGTAATATTTTGTTTTTCTGGCTTTGCAAAAGGGTGAGTGGAAACCGCGATCAATCCGTAGCCGTACTCACTGGCAGCCTTGGCTACTGTGCGGCGTAAGTGTTGTAAATCTTCGCCTGCTTCACCAATGCCATAGCAGACCCGCGTACCCACTTCAATCTGGCATTGTAGAAACTCAGGGGAAACTTGATCGCCCAGTTGCTTTTTTAAGTCGGGAATAAATGAATCATTGACCTCGCTGATAAGATCCCCGGTTTTGGGGTCAACCAACATGTATTCTTCCTCAATCCCTATGGTTAAAGACAATTTTTCTGGCATAAAACAGCTCGATAGGGGTTCTTATTTTTGAACAAAACCTTATATGAAAACTTACAAATTCAACCAATAAAGTAATGCCGCGCTAACTTACATTGTACCTTTATTCTGGATGCGTCGAAATTTATTAGATTTGGGTTTTAAGTTACACCTGAAAGTTTAACCAAGTTCGAGCCTAGCTCGCACTTTCGCCAGACCAATGACTAATTCGATTACATAAAATATTAATTAGGGCGCGCAACATCATGGTGAAAAGGCATAATACGATTAGCGCAGCAAACATTAAATCTGTTTTAACTCTACCGTTGGCTAATAGCATTAAATAGCCCAAACCTTGTGATGAGCCCACCCATTCTCCAATGACGGCGCCGATGGGTGCGTAGACAGCGGCTAAGCGCAAACCTGATGTTAGCGAAGGGAGGGCCGCTGGAACGCGAACTTGCATTAAACTGCGCATGGGGGAAGTGCCCATGGTTTGCGCTAGATTGATATAGCCTTTTGGAGTATTGCGCAGGCCATCAAAGAAGGTGGAAGTAACAGGAAAATAGATGATTAGTACGGTCATTAAAATTTTTGACAACAAGCCATAACCAAACCACAAGGTCAGCAAGGGTGCTAGGGCAAAAACAGGGACGGCTTGGCTTAGCACTAGCAGCGGCATTAGAAAACGCCGCGCCAATTTCGATGTCATTAGAAACAGAGCAGTTGCAGCGCCAAGACTGGTGCCAAGAATTAGACCAATGATCACTTCCTGAGCGGTGACTAGGGTGTGCTTCCCAATAAGCGCGTTGTTATTGATTAAGGCATGAAATACCAATTGGGGGCTTGGTAGAATAAATTTAGGAACATTGGTTAGCCAAATTACTACCTGCCAAATGATAATAATGATAACGACGGAAATAACTAGATCGTATGCGTGGCCTTTATATTGCCCGTCATTCTTGCCTTCGTTATTAGGCTTCATGTTGATCTTGTTTGAGTAATAACAGCAACTTAGCTTGCGCGCGAAGCATAGCGGGGTCGTCTATTTCGCGAATCGGTTCGCTTGCTTCAAGGGCGTATGAGATAGCGCCAGTGTTCGTAAGTACATACAGTTGATGTGATAGGCGCGCAGCTTCAGCCGGGTCGTGGCTTACTAATAGCACCGTTTTGTTTTTAAGTGCCGAAAATGCTAGCTCTTGCATATCCGCGCGGGTTCTTGCGTCTAGTGCAGAGAACGGCTCATCTAGCAGAACAACAGGGGTGTCTTCCATTAAGGTTCTGGCTAGTGCCACGCGTTGACGCATGCCGCCAGAAAGCTCATGTGGTTTTTTGTTTACGTGGCCTTGCAGCTGTACTTGCTCAATCAATGCGTCTGCTAGAGTTAAATTGAGTGTGTCACCACGCAGGCGATTGCCAAGCATAATATTCTGTTTGACATCTAACCACGGGAATAAAAGATCAGACTGCGCCATATAGGCTACGCGGCCTTCGAGTGACTGGCGGTCGTTGGTGGTAACCTCTCCGGAGAAAGTGCCGCCGAAGGGCAAGCCCGCCAGCAAGTTAAGAATAGTCGATTTGCCCGAGCCTGATGGTCCTAGTAAGCAAGTCCATACACAGGCAGGAAATGTGAGTGATAAGTCAGTGAATAAGGGCTTGCTATCGAAATTAACGCTGCCATTGAACGTGACACCAACTTGGGCAGGCATCAGTTTATTCGGCCTCTTGCGCCAGGCGTATTCCCATCTGCCAGAAGTTCGCTTCTAATTGACTGGCCATGGCGAAGCGTCCGCAAAGCGACGCCCATCGGGGGTTTTCGGTAGGTTTGTCGCCTAGCTTTGCGTGAGCGACTTCGTCGATAAGTTCACTGGCTAGATCGCACACTTCGCGAGTATCATTTGAGCGATAGGTGTCTATCCACTCTTGATACATCGGTAAGGTATCGCAGTCCCCTAGCTTGCAGGCTATTTCGTGGTAGCCAAAAATACACGGCGCTAGCGCGGCGAGTAAGTCGAGTAAATCACCTGTTAGCCCAGCATCCATCACGTAGCGGGTGTAGGCTAGGTTTTCTGGGGCTTCAACGGCGCTATTTAATTGCTCTTCAGGGATGCCTTTTTCAGCGCACAACTTAATATGTAGTTGTATTTCTTCATTGATTAACGCGTTAACGGTTGAGGCTGTTATGCGCAGTTGGCTGATAGACTCCGACTTGACTGCGGCCAAAGCCCAAGCACGGGAAAAATGAATCAGGAATAAGTAGTCCTGAATTAAGTACGCCATGAAAGCAGCGGTGGGCAAGCTGCCATCACCCATGCCCCGAGTGAATTCGTGGTCGGTGTAGGCATTCCAACTTTCAACACTTGCATCGCACCGGGCAGTGACAATAGATGATTTAGTGCCGCTCATGCTTTTAATGGTGGTTGTTTACTGTGCCGTAACGTCGATCGCTAATTTGTCTAACGAAAGCTCGCCATTAACCAGTCCTGCATCAACCATAAATTTCTCCATTCGAGTGTAACGCCCTGCATCAAATGCGGCTGGACGTAAGGCAAAACGTGGTAGGGTATCAGCCCATGCCCGTTCATTTAGCTCGTCTTGTAGCTCTTTTGCCGTGCCAGAGAATATCTCCCAACTTTCTTGAGTATGGTTTATCATAAATTGGGTTGCCTTTTCAGTCGCGGCTAAAAAGCGCGAGATTTTATCCTTGTCCATGCTGTTGGCATTAGCCACGTAAATTAGCTCGTCGTATGAAGGGATGCCTTCTTCTTCAAGGTAAAAGCATTTGCCCGGAATACCTTCTATATCCATTTGATTTAACTCAAAATTTCGAAATGCACCAATGACTGCATCGACTTGCTTACTCATCAATGAAGGCGATAATGACCAGTTTACGTTGACTAGTTCTACGCTATCAAAATCAACGCCATTCTCCTCAAGAATGGTGGTAAGCAAGGCTTCTTCTACACCGGCAACCGAAAAGCCAATTTTCTTACCCGCTAAATCCGAGATGTTTTTTATTGGGCCATCTTGCAGCACCAGTAAGCAATTTAGCGGAGTAGCAACTAGCGTGCCTACGCGCATTAACGGTAATCCTTCGTGCACTTGCAGGTGCAGTTGTGGTTGGTAAGATACGGCCAAGTCTGCTTTGCCGGCAGCCACTAATTTTGGCGGGTCTGATGGATCAGCCGGAGCCACGATCTCCACGTCTAAGCCTTGATCGGCGAAATAGCCTTTTTCTTGCGCAATGATTATTGGCCCATGATCTGGGTTGATAAACCAATCTAGCAATAAGGTCATTTTGTCTGCAGCAAGCGCTTGGGTGCTGAAAGTTAAAGACAGTAGTAATAAAGTAATATATTTCATAGGTCTAAATAAGTTTAAAAATTAGGAAAAAAGGTTAAGTGCTCTAGCTGACTCGATAAGGCGCGGTAAGTGTTATCCACCGTTTGACCTGAGACTCAGGGTCAGCGTTTAGGGTGATATCGGTAACTAAAGAAACTACATCGGCACCGGCGTCCAGTACCTTAGGTGCACGTTCTAGGTTTAGCCCACCAATCCCAATTAACGGAATATCACCGACGCGCTGTTTCCATTGGCTGACGCGCTTTAGTCCCTGCGGGACCCAATCCATTTGCTTCAATATGGTGGGGTAAATAGGGCCCAATGCGACGTAATCAGGTGATAAGCGCAGTGCGCGTTCTAACTCTGCCTCACTGTGTGTGCTTACACCAATACAAATGTTTGCGGCTCTAATTGCGTCGATATCCGCTGTATCGATATCTTCTTGGCCCAAGTGTATAAAGTCACAGCCAAGTTCAATAGCCAGTTCCCAAAAGTCGTTGACGATAAGTTGGCAATTAGTAGCGTCAGTGTATTGTTTTGCACGCTTAATTTCGTTTCGTAGCGCATCATGCTCTAAGTCTTTGATTCGCAATTGGACGAGCTTTATTCCTAGCGGCAATAGGCGTTCCAGCCAGTCCGCGTTATCGAAGATGGGGTAAAACGGGTCGAGTTGGATTGCTGTATTCATGACAAAAAGGCCTTGCCAATAATCTGCGTAGAAGGCTGAGCCATATCGCTTTGCTCGATCGGATTGGCTTCATATGCTGCTTTTCCTGCAGCGATGGCGAATGAAAAGGCTTTTGCCATTTTTACTGGATCACCCGCTCTCGCGACGGCGGTATTTAGTAACACCGCGTCATAACCTAGTTCCATTACTTGTGCTGAATGCGATGGCAAGCCAATGCCTGCATCTACAACCAAGGGAATATCCTTAAAATGCGCGCGCAGACTTCTGAGGCCAAATACATTGTTTAAGCCGCGGCCAGAACCGATAGGAGAACCCCACGGCATTAAAACCTTGCAGCCAACTTGCACTAGCTTGTCCGCCACAATTAAATCTTCTGTGGTGTAGGGAAACACCTCAAAATCTTCCTCACACAATATACGGGCGGCTTCAACCAATCCAAATACGTCAGGTTGTAGGGTGTCTGGGTGACCAATTACCTCGAGCTTAATCCATTTGGTATTAAACACTTCGCGTGCCATATGCGCGGTAGTCACTGCCTCTTTAACCGTATAACAATTTGCCGTATTGGGTAACACTTTAACTTGTTGGGCTTTGATCAAATTCCAAAACTGTTGCCCGGAATTACCGCCAGCAGATTCGCGGCGTAGAGATATGGTTACTACTTCAGTTTGCGAAGCGGCAATTGCTTCGGCCAAAATGGCGGGGGATGGGTAGCGCGCTGTACCTAACAATAAAGGATTGGTGATTTCTGTGTTATAAAAAGCAGGCATATTTAACCCCCGGATATCGGCGACACTACTTCCAACCGATCTCCTTCTTTTAACTGCACTTCGTGGCGCCCTTGTTTATGGATAAACTCACTATTGACGGCTGTGGCAATCATCGGCCCAGTGTGTTTAAGCTCGACCAAGATTTGATCAAGTAGGCATGCATTTACCTCGAAAGCTTCACCATTGAGAATTATGCGCATTGTTCCATCTGTACAAATTGTTGCTCGTTTGTAACGATATCGGCCGCGCGAATGGCCATCGCGGGACCGAGCAAGAAGCCATGCCGGTATAAACCGTTAATGTACAGCACGTTATTTTTGCGTTTTAAACTAGGTAGGTTGTTGCTGTACGCTGGACGCACATCAACGCCGATCTCAGCGATTTGTGCTTCTCCAAAGCTCGGATGCAATGCATAAGCCGCACTAAGTAGCTCTAGCATTGACAGTGCTGTTATACGCTCGCGTTGCGCATTTTCAATCACCGTGGCGCCGAGCATGAAAAGCCCCTTTTTACGCGGTACGATGTAAACCGGATAACGCGGGTGTAGTAAGCGAACAGGACGTGACAATTGAATCTCATCGGTTTGCAACAGCAGCATTTCACCCTTTACCCCGCGTAAATCGGATAAGCTGTTCTGCGCTTTAAAACCACGGCAATCTATGATGATGCGTGCATCTAAGTCATCAGCTTGAACTTCGCTTGAGAAGTTAATGGTCGCGCCGCGACTTACTGCGTAGTCTGCCAGCTCAAGCAGTGCGTTACGTGGGTCGAGATGTGCTTCCTTGTTAAACCACAGACCTTGCTCGAACCTATCTTGTAGGTCGGGTTCCAACTCGTTAATTTGTTGTTTGTTTAACACTTGATGGTTTTCAGTAAGGCGCGAGAACCGCTTTATTTCTTGAAGATCACGCCGAGGTGATAATACTAAGCTGCCGTTTTCAAACATGCCGTCTATATGTGATGTCCACCACTGCATGGCTATCTTGCCCATTTCGACTACTGAGTGCCCTACGCTTTCACTCTCACACCATGGCGCGAGCATGCCTCCGGCAAGCCAAGAACAAGCCTGCTCGCCAATTTGATCAGATTGTTCATACACAATGGGCTTGATTCCACGATCAATTAACTCGCAGGCACTAGTGAGTCCTGCGACCCCGGCGCCTATAATCGCGACGCTCATTTCTTAGTGTTTGCGGGTGATACGGTATTCATCAATTACCACATTGCGTGAAAGTGATGCACTGGTCCGTGACCATTGCCGATATGCAATGTATCTGCTGCGACAATGGCCTTAGTTAAATAGCTATGAGCTTGCTCTGTTGCTTTTGCCAGACTTGCATTTTTAGCTAGATAAGCTGCGATTGAAGCTGAAAATGTGCATCCAGTGCCATGGGTATTGAGGGTGTTGACTCGATCACTAACTAAGCGCAGTACACTGTCTTGCTGCACTAATAAATCCACACATTGCACACCCTTCGCATGACCGCCTTTCATTAGCACTGCCTTAGCGCCTAAATTGATTAATGCTTTGGCTTGCTCCACCATGGTGGCCTCATCACTGGCTTCTTCGCAGTTTAACAAGGCCGCCGATTCAGGCAAATTTGGGGTTAATAGTGTTGCCATCGGTAATAGGCCTTTGCGCAAGCTACTAATGGCGTCAGCTTGTAACAACCTGTCACCAGACTTTGCCACCATCACGGGGTCAAGCACGATAGGTAATTTACTATTAGCTAATTCATCGACTATCGTGTAAATGATTTCGCTGGTTGATAACATACCGATTTTGATTGCATTTACGTGAAGGTCAGAAGTTACCGCTTGGATTTGTGCCTTGATGATTTCTGTGGGTGTGTTTACGACTGCAGTCACTGCTTGGGTGTTTTGAGCGGTTATCGCGGTGATAACGTTCGCGCCGTATACACCTAATGCTGAAAAGGTTTTGAGATCGGCTTGAATGCCTGCGCCGCCGCCACTATCAGAACCCGCTATCGTAAGCGCGATAGGGGTAGAGTGAACCATATTTTTGGGATTTAGCAATTGTTAGTCTCAAAGTAAAATGAAACGGTATTGCTAGATTAAAGCGGGCAATTACCGTTTCCTACGCCGGCATTATCCGGACAGGTTCGATGGGTTAGCTATTGCCTCTCAGCCCAAACGGGCACCCCAACGGTTAAGCGAAGAGTATCAATACGGGGTTATTAGCGCAAGAACCTTATTACGAGATCTCAGCCTAACGACGGCGCTCAATAATATGGCGCTAAAAAGAGGTTCAAAATGCGGGGTCACCCAGTTTTCACCAAAGGAAATTTATCGCAATGAATGGGCAAACCAACTTGTTGGCTAGGATCTCGATAGGTTGCCAAGGAATCTTCACCATTAAAGACAATATCATCACCCAGCCAATTAACCGAAAAAGCAGCACGGCGTTGGTTGAGGTTGTTGCCTGGCGCACTGTGTAGGGTGAGAGGTCCAAACTAACATGCTGTGATGAATACCTCCCACCCTTTTTGACAAGCACAGGCGAGTCAAGCAGGATGGAGGTTTCTACTACAAAACAAGGTATTCATCATGAGCAATGTTACAACAATTGGTATCGACTTGGCTAAATCAGTTTTTCAAGTATGCGGCCTTAATCAGGCGCGTAAAGTCATCTTTAATAAACAAGTAAAGCGCAACCAACTGATCAGCACTCTTCAATTGCATCCAAAAGCCATAGTGGCTATGGAAGCGTGTGGTAGTTCTAACCATTGGCACCGCGAATTAACTAAGTTGGGGTTTAAAGTGCGTGTTATTCCCACGCAGCATGTAAAGGCACTTTTGCAGGGCAACAAGAACGACGCCAATGATGCCCTAGCGGTGGCGGAAAGTGTGTTTCGTCCAAATATCCACGATGTAGCAGTTAAGTCGATTGAACAGCAAGACATACAAACGCTACTGCGTATACGCGCAAGTAATAAAGATAATCGAGTTTCTAATTCGAATCAGATTCGAGGCTTGCTAGCGGAGTATGGTGTTGTTATTCCTGTTGGCTTTGCATCGCTAAAAAGGCAACTGCCACTGATACTGGAAGATGCAGAAAATAGCTTAACGCCAATTTCACGTTCTGCTATTCACGGCCTTTACCTAGAGCACCCGTGCTTATGCGAAGTCATCAAGGTTCTTGATAAGCAACTAGAGACTTTAATAGATGTCTACCCTCTAGCAAAAAGACTGTTGTGCTTACGGGGTATCGGCCCTATTACTGCCTTGTCTTTATACGCAGCCATTGGCAATGGGAGTCAGTTTAAAAATGCACGTCAGTTATCTGCCTGGCTTGGGCTAGTGCCTAAGCAATATGGCACAGGCGGTCGAGTACAGTTAAGTGGCATCAGTAAACGTGGTAACTCGCAATTAAGATTCTTGCTGGTGCACGGCGCTAGAGCAGTGCTAAATTGGGCTAAAAAACGAGAAGATACGCTGAGTTGCTGGGCGAAATCAGTGGCTCTACGTCGAGGAAAACATAAGGCCATTGTTGCTGTGGCTAACAAAACAGCCCGTATAGTGTGGGTGGCATTAAACAAAGGCACAGATGCATTGCCGGCACATTATTTGTCAGCTTAGATCGAATAACCAAGTACTTCTTACAATTAACCGTTAACTTCTTACCCAGTGTTGCTCAATGTTGGTGAAAATCTGAAATGAAATAATCGAACCTACACATACCTGACGGGGACGCTGGCTTAACCATAGCCGATATCGTGTTAAGGTGTGCAGGTAGCGAATCACATTAAGGCTTGGTCTGGCGATTCGCCCGACCTAATAATAGCCGGAATATATGTCTGCAATTACTCATTTCTAGCAAAACCAGCGTTGACTTCAAGGGAGGTATTCATATATGTTCCTACTAGTGCCGGCCATTGCCCCTGCGCTAGGCCAAGTAATTCTGCACTTTTTTCAGTGGCGAATGATATTTTGGATTTTCGTGGGTTTAGCTACCATTGCTTGGATATGGTTAGCAGTAAGGCAAGCTGAAACGCTGGCGCCTGAACAACGTCGCCCTCTCAGCTTGGGGCGAATAAACAAGGGTTTCGTTAGTGTGCTAAAAAATAAAACAACGATGGTATATACCGTTGCAGCGGGGCTGGTCTTTGGCGCATTTATTGGTTTTCTTAATTCTGCGCAGCAAATTTTACAAGAGCTTTATGGGCTGGGTAACCAATTCGCTGCCTACTTTGCTGTGTTAGCCCTGACGCTCGGCACTGCATCATATTTAAATGCAAAGCTGGTTTTAAAACTAGGCATGCGTATGCTTTGCAGGGTATCGCTAAGCGTGCTTAGTGCTCTATCCTTAGTTTTTTGGGTAATCGCCAGTCTGTCTAGTCCGAGTCTTTACGCCTTTATGGCTTACTTAATGCCTAGCTTCCTTATGATCGGATTACTCTTTGGAAACTTCAACGCCCTCGCTATGGAGCCACAAGGTCATCAAGCTGGCTTGGCCGCTGCACTCATTGGGTCGCTCAGTTCGCTGCTTTCTTTAGGCTTAGGTTACTTGGTAGGTGCAAGTTATAACAATAGCGTTATTCCGCTGGTCGCTGGATTTGCGATATTAAGTCTTGCAGCACTTGCCTTAACGTCAATGTATGAAAAGCGCAATCCAATTGAAGACTCAGAATAAGATAGTCAGTCATGCAACTAGTTTAGTAAAAATTGCATTTTCCCAATCTGGAGAAAAACAGGCTATATCTACTTTCCCAGGCAAAGCTGCGTTAAATAAGAAGTTGTGCCAATAAGTGAATTGGTAAATAGCTTCTTCCTCAAAAGCGCGTCTAACCAAGCATGGAATATCATACTGTTGATTCGCTTGGCTAAACCGAAGCGTGACGCCATCTGCCCCAATTAGCTGATCAACAATTACGCTGTTAAGTTGATACAGTGCGGTTAGTTGATCAGAGAATGTGGCAGCCTGTTGATAATACGCCTCAGCCAAGTGCTTTAGAGCTGTTTCACGGCGCAGTTTAGGGTCGTGGGTTTTTTTCGCCGCAAAGCGAAATTGAGAAGTAATTTCTTCAGAATCAATCTTGCTGGGTAACACCACAATCGGGTCTTGCCAAACCTCACTTCCATGTACCTTGAACGCAGCACGCCCACCTTGGGGTGGGCGCCCTTCGTCATTTCTAACAGCATATTGGCGAATCAAGCATTGCCAAGCCAAAAATTGATGCCGTAAAGCATCAGCATCCATGGATTCACTCATTAATGTCTACCGATAGATGCAGATTACATTTACTGTTTGCTTAGAATAAACCTTCCACTAAACCTTCTTCATTAATCCGAATGTGGTTAGCCGATGGAACACGCGGCAAGCCGGGCATCGTCATGATTTCACCGCAAACCAGTACAACAAATTCTGCACCCGCCGATAATCGTGCTTCACGAATGCCTATTACATGGCCCGAGGGAGCGCCTAAAGCAGTAGGATCGGTTGAGAAACTGTATTGGGTTTTTGCCATACAAACGGGTAAATACCCAAATCCATTTTTCTCATATTGCTTAATCGATGTCTCAACGCCTTTGTCATAAGCAATATCTTCCGCACCATAAAGCGTCTGGGCAATCTTTCGCGCTTTTTCAAGCAACGGTAACTCATCTTCATATAAAGTCTTGAAGTTAGCGGTGTCTGCGTCAACCATCGCAGCCACTTTAGTGGCTAGTTCTTCGGTACCTGCTCCGCCATCTGACCAATGCGTGCAAGGCACAACTTCGACATCAAACTGCTTGCAGTAATCTTGAATAGCCTTAATTTCTGCCTCGGTGTCAGTTACAAAACCGTTCACAGCCACAATAACGGGCACACCAAAGCTTTTAACATTTTGAATGTGACGGCCGATGTTTTCGCAACCACGAACAATCGCATTCACATCTTCGCCGACAAGGTCATTTTTAGCTACGCCACCATTCATTTTAAGCGCGCGCGCAGTAGCTACTATCACTACTGTACTAGGTTTAAGATTGCCTTTACGGCACTTAATATCTAAGAACTTTTCAGCGCCTAAATCCGCACCGAAGCCGGCCTCCGTAACGACGTAATCTGCTAGCTTAAGCGCAGTTTTAGTTGCCATCATCGAGTTACAACCATGCGCGATGTTGGCGAATGGCCCACCGTGGATAAATACAGGATTATTCTCTAATGTTTGTACTAAATTCGGCATAAATGCATCTTTTAGCAATACTGTCATCGGACCGTTAGCTTTTACATCCTCGGCGCGTACGGGCTTACGCTTGCGGTTATAACCGATAATAATATTACCTAAACGGCACTCTAAATCATGGATGTCACTGGCTAGGCAGAAAATCGCCATTACTTCAGATGCGACTGTAATATCAAACCCTGTTTGGCGAGGAAAACCGTTGGTTACACCGCCCAAAGAAGTAACGATGTCTCGTAGTGAGCGGTCATTCATATCAACCACACGGCCCCAGTTAATACGGCGCACATCGATATCGAGTTCATTATCCCAATAGATGTGGTTATCAACCATTGCAGACAATAGATTATGTGCAGCACCGATGGCATGGAAGTCACCTGTAAAGTGCAAATTGATGTCTTCCATCGGCACGACTTGCGCGTAACCACCACCCGCGGCACCGCCTTTCATTCCAAAACATGGACCCAAGCTAGGCTCACGTAAACAAGTCATGGTCTTTTTGCCGATGCGGTTCAAACCATCACTTAAGCCGATCGACGTAGTTGTTTTACCTTCACCTGCAGGCGTAGGGGAAATGGCGGTAACCAAAATAAGTTTACCGTCTGACTGGTCCTTTAGCGTATCGATATAATCTAGACTTACTTTTGCTTTAGTATGTCCAAAGGGCAACAAAGCGTCTGAAGGAATAGAGAGTTTGTCGCCAATGTCGCCAATAGGCAACATGCTCGCTTCGCGAGCGATTTCGATATCTGATTTAGCCATGGTAGTGTTTTCGTTATAAAAAGTTGTTAGTTGGTTAAGCGCTTATAAGCTTCACTTGGGAGTGACGCTATTAATGCAGCCACAAAATTTGACGATGTCCATTGTTTAAGACTCTAGGAAACGAGCTTAAACACACTGAAATTATAATTTATTTAACGACTTGTATTAAAATTAAAAATAACTATAGGCCCATTTACAGCGACTCTCAGCGACCATTTTGCAAATGCTAACATTGCAAAAGATCAATGAATTTCATCGTGCGACTTATATACGTCAAATTGGGTAAGGTCGCAACAGTTCTTGCAAATTACAAAAAGTAAACTCGTTGAACTGCACCTCTTGCGCGGCCATTCTCAATGAATTTATTTTTTAAGTAAATCACACTTCATAAAAAAAGCAAACCCGTTTTACTAGAGAGGGTGAGTCTCCAATAAAGCGGGAAAACAAAAAGCCTAGGATTTGGTTAAGACTAGGACTTGAACCAAGATTAAAACTTTTTGTAAGCCTTTACCAAGTCCACCATAGGGTGGCTTTTAGACATTTGAAACTTGATTAGCAATTCGCGCGCAATCATGTCTCGGTCTTGCTGGTTGTCCGGCAAGTCAATCGTTTCTGGAATCTGCACCCAACCGTTGATATTTCTATCAAATACGGCGGGTCTGCCTTCTTCATAGCCCATGTGGACGTCTTCTAACCAATTAAGGTCAGTCCAGCCCATAATATCCATGTACTTAGTTAAGAAAGGCGGGCAGCGATCCATGTCCGGCACCAAGTTAACGTCGTAACGATAACCAATGTGCTGACCGATCTCTTGCTCACGGCTAGAATCTAAGCCATCTTCTTCAATAAACTTATCGACATTTTCACTCATGTTTATATCCTCTTAGAAGCGTGTCATATCAGGGCGACCAACCGTATGCTGGCTACCTGCTAATGGAACTTGTGCTAGCGCAGACGCTTCCATCGTTAGGGCCGCTAAGTCTTCTGGCTCTAAAGAATGGATGTTTGTCTTGCCGCAAGCACGTGCTAATAACTGCGCTTCGATAGTCAAAGTGTGTAAGAAGTTATATACACGCTCAGCTGCTGCATCTGGGTTCAGGCGCTTACGTAGCTCTGGGTCTTGAGTTGCAACACCAACCGGACAACGGCCTGTGTGACAGTGGTAACAATGGCCTGCTTCAACACCCATTTCATTCGGAAAGTCCGCTTCAGGAATGTCTTTATTACAGTTCAATGCCATCAACGCTGAGTGACCAATCGCAACCGCGTCAGCGCCCAGTGCCAATGCTTTAGCTAAGTCACCGCCGTTACGAATACCGCCAGCGTAAACCAATGAAATTTCACCCGACATGCCCACGTCTTCTATAGCGCGGCGCGCTTGACGAATAGCAGCGATACCAGGAACGCCGGTTTCTTCCGTCGCTAAGTGAGGGCCAGCACCTGTGCCGCCTTCCATCCCATCAATATAGATTGAATCCGGGCCTGTTTTAGCTGCCATACGCACGTCATCATAAACCCGTGCTGCGCCTAACTTAAGCTGGATTGGAATCTGGCCGTCAGTCGCTTCGCGGATTTCGTTGATCTTCAATGCCAAGTCATCAGGGCCTAACCAATCAGGGTGACGAGCCGGTGAACGTTGATCAATGCCCGCAGGTAATGAACGCATTTCAGCCACTTGGTCTGTTACTTTTTGGCCCATTAAGTGCCCCCCTAAACCAACCTTACAACCTTGGCCGATGAAAAACTCAACGCAGTCAGCTAATCGTAAATGATTAGGGTTAAAGCCGTAACGAGACTGGATACATTGGTACATCCACTTCTCTGAATAACGACGCTCGTCAGGAATCATGCCGCCTTCACCAGAACACGTCGCTGTTCCAGCCATGGTGGCACCACGCGCTAGCGCAGTTTTTGCTTCATAAGACAAGGCGCCAAAACTCATGCCTGTGATGTAAACAGGAATATCAAGTTCCAGCGGACGCTTACACTTAGGACCGATAATGGTTTTGGTTAAGCACTTTTCACGATAACCTTCGATAACGAAACGCGTTAGCGTACCGGGCATGAAAGTTAAATCGTCCCAAGATGGGATTTTTTTGAACAAAGAGAAACCGCGCATACGATAGCGGCCTAACTCTGCTTTTACATGGATATCATCCATCACCGCAGGCGGAAAGATAAAACTCTGACCTAGGTGGTTGGTATCTCTTTTAGTAGACATAATTTTTCCTCTTGATAGGGTCAGATTAAAGAACTAGCTTCTTTTCAGCAGGCTCTAAGTTATCGTAGTTCCAAAGCTGTTTGCCCGATACATACTTTTGCATTTTGTCGATGCTACCGCAGGCTGGCTTGATGTTGTACATGCCCAACTTATGCGTTAGCCACTTAACGTCAACTTCATTCAATTCACCGGGTACGCAATCAACACCGCAGTCTTCAACTTCGCCGCCAACAAAAATAGTGCCGTCATACATCGAATCGCCCAAGTTCTTGCCAGCATTGCCGCAAATAACCATACGGCCACGTTGCATCATGAAACCAGAGAATGCGCCGGTACGTCCGCCTACAATAATGGTGCCGCCTTTTTGGTCGATACCGGTACGTGAACCGACGTCACCTCGACAAATTAAATCACCCCCACGTATCGCCGCACCGAATGTAGAACCTGCGTTCTCTTCAATAACAACCGTTCCCGCCATCATGTTTTCAGCACAAGACCAACCAACGCGGCCGGTGATAGTGACATTTGGACCATCGATCAAACCACAACCAAAGTAGCCTAAGCTACCATCGATAGTTAAATGTAAACGGTTCAAAATACCTACCGCCACAGCGTGGCGTGACATGGGGTTTTTCAAAAGGATCGTCCCCACGCCTGACTGCATCAACTCACGAATTTTGATGTTAATTTCAGTCGGCTCCATATCTTTGGCGTCAATTTCAGCAGACTTTTCATAGTCAACTTCTATGCCCCAAGGATAAGTATAGTTCTCTTCTTCAGAGGCGCTGAAAAAACGCTGCTGAGTTCTGCCGGTTAACTGCTCGGCATGCAGACCCATTTCATGGGATGTTTTCTCTACGCCTGCCATACTCTTACCTCACCTTCATATGGGTCCCACGTTTTAATACGCTCTGGGAAAATGCTACGAATTGCTATTTCTTCTGATGCCAAACCGACGAATTCGTCGCTTTCATATAGCACCATCGGCTTTGCCGCCATAACGTCTTTAGCCATACCTAATTGGTCGCTAGTCGCCACTAAATAGGTGAATACGCCGTCTAGTTCACTAACGCTGCGGGTCATCGCTTCTTCAAGCTCATCGCCTTTCTCCATGCGGTCCGCGATGTATACCGCAATCAGCTCAGAGTCGCAGTTAGATACGAAGCGATGACCATGACGCTCCATCTCGCGTCGGAATGTCCAGTAGTTAGTCAACTGACCGTTGTGTACTACTGATACGTCGTTAAATGGGTAGGCCCAATAGGGGTGAGCTGAACGGATATCAATATCTGATTCAGTCGCCATACGGGTGTGACCAATCGCGTGCGTGCCTTGAAACCCGTTTAAGGCATACTGATCACAAACAACGCTCGCGTCGCCCAAGTCTTTGATTAGCTCAAGACCACGACCAATCGACAAAATTTCAGCACCTTCAACATCTTCTACGTAGTCAGCTAGCTTGCGCATATCGCCGTCATAAGAAAAAGTGTAGCGATGCGCATATTCTGTTGCGTCGTCTTTATCAATAATCTTTGCGCCCAAAGAATTTAACCGCTTGTCAACTTCAGCTTGACGCTCAATAACTTGTTGATGAATTTCAAAACCCGATTTCATGTCTTCCTGCTCTGCGCAAATAAAGCGCATAACATACTGACTGTCTTCTGGTGTACCGTATAACGCATAGCCTGTTGAATCAGGCCCGCGATGTTTAAGGGACTGCAGCATCGAGGTCATTTCTGTCCCGATATCTGAGCTTTTGCCCCTATGGATAAGTCCTGCGATTCCGCACATAAAGCAAATCCTCTCTAGTTAATAAAATTTGTAAGTTAAAGCGTGACCCTCTATCACAAGGATAGAAACAATATGATCAGCAATGGTGGTGCTACCTCACTACTAGGATAGCACCAATTAGTCGCTACCCTAAGGTAGGCAATCGAGATAGTTCTCTAAGTCCCAATCAGAAACACTGTGGTTAAAACGCTCCCACTCGTCGTTTTTATAATGATGGTAGACCTTGTACATCTCGTTAGGCATCGCAGACTTGATCACTTCATCGTTCGCAAGCTCTGTTAAGGCATCGCCCAATGTCATTGGTAACTTCTTCACTTCTTTACCCGCTTCCATCGCAGCGTAAATGTTACGCTCTTCTGGCTCACCCGGATCCATCTTGTTCTCAATACCATCTTCGAACGCCTTATAAAGCGCGCCGCCCATCAAGTAGGGATTAACCATTGAGTCAACCGAGCGATACTCGAAACGACCCGGAGCAGATACGCGCAGAGCGCAAGTACGGTTTTGATAGCCCCAATCAGCGAAGATCGGTGCCCAGAAACCTGTATCCCATAAGCGACGATAGGAGTTTACCGTTGAAGAACCAATAGAAGTTAGCGCTGGTAAATGCTTGAGCACACCGCCGATTGAATGCAAACCAATGGGTGCTGGCTCGAACTTATCGAGTTTTGGATCTGGCATAAAGTGGTTGTGACCACCTTCTCTATATGAAAATACGTCGTCCATGCCGCCACGTACTTCTTGGTGCAAGTTATTTACTTTCAAATCACCGCCAGTCCATAAAGACACGTTGTGGTGACAACCTGATGCCGATACATTCATAAATGGCTTGGACATAAAGCAAGCGTGCAAACCTTTCTCACGCGCTACTTGCGCGCAGATTTGACGGTAGGTGGTTAATCGATCGGCATTTTTCAATACGTCGTCGAACTGCCAGTTTAATTCTAGCTGGCCCGGTGCATCTTCGTGATCACCTTGGATCATGTCATAACCCATCGCTTGGCCATATTCCATCACTTGCATAAAGGCAGGGCGTAGCTCTTCGAATTGGTCGATGTGATAACAATTTGGTTTAGTGACACCGCCATCTAGTTGCTTATTCTCGTCAAGCTTCAACCACATCATCTCTGGCTCTGTTCCACAGCGCATGTGCATGTCATGCTTGGCTTGGAACTCAGCGTCGATACGCTTTAAGTTACCACGGCAATCAGATGTTAAGTGCTGACCTGGGTCAACTTTTTCTTCACGGTTTCGGTAACAAGTACAGAACACGCGTGCGATACGCTTATCCCAAGGGAGTTGACAGAACGTTTCAGGGTCAGGGATGCCCACCAGCTCTGAAGCTTCAGGGCCATAACCGATGTAATCGCCATGACGGTCGATAAATAAGTTCGCGGTAGAACCGTAAACCAACTGAAAACCTCTTTCAGCAATGCGCTCCCAATGATCAGCAGGGATACCCTTACCGACAATACGGCCGGTCACCGAAACAAATTGGAAATAAATATAGGTTACGCCAGTTTCTTTGATTTTCTCGCGAACTTGTTTAACCAGTTCCGCCCGACCGGGGGCATTGACCGTTTGTTCTAGGTCAGTTGAATTTTGTGACTTAGCCATCTTTTCTCCTCTATGAATTTATAAATGTACAACTTTATTAAGCTGCTGCGGTTTTTGTAAAACTGTGTACTTGCACGCTCCCGCCTAACTCCACGGGAATGGGCTGCTTGATACGGGGTGTAGTCTACCTTCTGCATAGCGTGAAAACCTAAAAGGCTCGAGCAATGCACTGGTTTCGCCGCACAGTTCTTGCGCGACGAGTTTACCAACGCCAATCATCTTATATCCATGATTAGAGTCAGCGATCAGGTAAACATTGTCTGCAAACCGATCAAATACGGGAAAGCTATCTGGGGTAAATGAACCAATT
Source organism: Candidatus Poriferihabitaceae bacterium (assembly GCA_965237485.1). Lineage (GTDB taxonomy): Bacteria > Pseudomonadota > Gammaproteobacteria > Arenicellales > Poriferihabitantaceae > JAAELZ01. The sequence continues at coordinate 1,376,456 of CBDEFQ010000009.1, forward strand.
CCGCCAGAGGGTTCGCTACTGTAGTTAACCATTTGACCTTCAAAACGCTTTTGGCAATGCGCCAATGCAGACACCCACATGTGAGCGAAATCTTCACCCACTACAAAGTCGGGCGAGTCAACACCGTATGGGTCGACCGCGACGTCATCTGGGGGAGTTGTAATTGGGAATGGCGCTGCGCCGCCCTGAATGCCATTAAAATGAAAATCAGGCTTGTAATAAATGCCCCACATCTCGTCGGTAATTAAACTGCTGTCGTGGTCTGAATACAGTGGCTCGTTAGAATCAACATGAATAACTGGAGGCGCCTTGCCGTCATTGGTTTTTTGCATTTCTGGGTCAACACCCAATGTGCCTTCCTGCAATGACCAATATATCCACATTGGAATATCCGTATGAATGGTGCCGTCAGCACCTTTAATATCTACGGTTTTTTGTAGGCCTAACATATCCCACATTTGCTTCGCCCAAGGACCGGGTGCGATCACTAATTGGTCACACTGAATATTACCTTTGTCGGTAATCACCGCCCGAACCGCTTCTGAGCCACTACCGCGCTCAAAACCAGTAACGGTAACACCGGCCTGAATGCGAACACCTTCACCTTCCGCTTTCTTCGCCAAGCCGTACATGGCTTTAGTATTATTTGAAAAACCACCCTTCTTTTCATGCAGCACGGACGTAATGCCCTTGGCTTGCCAATCATGGAAAATACCTTTCATATAATCCATAGAATCTTTCTCGCCTTCAATGAAAGTGGATTCATATCCAATTTCTTTTTGTTGTTGCGCAATAGTCGCCACGTCATCATGCATACTCTCTGGGCTTATTTGCATATAACCGACTGGATGGTAGCTAAAGGCTTCCATATCGCTTTCCCAAACTTCAACGCACTGCGCCATTAATTCGCGCATCGCCGGTTGGAAGTAATTGTTGCGCACAACACCACAGGCGATACCTGAAGCGCCTGCTGCAATTGAGTCCTTGTCAATAATTAAAATGTCATTACCGTCGCCCTTGCCTTGTGCTTTTAGATTAAGCGCCAAGTGATAGGCCGTACTCAAGCCATGAATGCCTGCACCAATAATTAGGTATTTCGCTGAAGTTGGTATTGCCATTTGTTTATATTGGTTTTATTTTGGTTTAATATTTGGTAGGTTTTACCCTATGAAGCAATTAAATCACTTCGAAGTACCACTTGCAATCGATATGCGAGCCCATGTAAGATGATATCTTATACCAGACATATACCTACTTGGGATTATTGGTACAAGCGGTTCGTATGACAATTAATTGCGATTATGATCCGCCCCGAAAATTATAGTACACGGCTAGTGCAATGAACATGAATACAGAAGAACCGCAATTGAACCATGTTATCAAGGGATCAACTGGGGTATACGTTCACCTTAAAGAAGCCATATTAAGCGGTCATTATCAATACGATGAGCGCCTGCCCCCGGAACGCGAATTAGCCGAAGCCTATAAAGTAGCGCGCGGCACCATCAGATCAGCCTTGCAACGCTTAGAGAAATCTCACCTAGTTAGGATCAAGACAGGAAGCGGCACCTTTGCGATTTACAATCCGCAATTCCAAAAAGACGATATAGCGGAAGACACCAGCCCAATGGAGCTGATTCAAACTCGTATTGCCATTGAGCCTTATATAGTAAAGTTAGCCGTTTCAAACGCCAACAACCGCGATTTACGACAACTAGAGGACGCGGTAACTCAGCTAGAACGTACACGTGAAGACTCTGACGCTTTTTCCATCGCTGATGAAACGTTTCATTTAATTTTGGCGCAATGCTCGCAAAACCCATTGCTGATATGGATGTACCAAAGAATAAACGATATTCGTAGCCATACTCAATGGAGTGCAAGAAAAGACAATGTTCTCACTCCTGCAGCGATTGATCAATATAACATTCAACACCGAGCCATCTTGAGTGCCATCAAACGCAGAGATGCACCACGCGCTATGGAAATCATGACGGAACACCTACGCCGAGCTCGAGCCGATTTAGATGGTTCACTCTAGCAAAAATTAAAATATCAAACTTAACAGTATTTGCTTAGTCTAGGCCAGAAGAAGCCCGCGTTATTGTCCATCTTTGGATTAGCTATTGGTTTTTCTTTGGTACTGTTTGTGTTGTGCCAATATCACTATACTGCATCACTGCTGTCCCGTTAACACTAAAGAAACAGGCCTGATTTTCTCTCAATTTGATAAAATACGTTTAGCGATAACCCGTTGAATCAAATAGGAAAATCAGACCATGTCACATTGTAATACCGTTCTAAATCAAATACTCAAAATTGTTCCGAGACATGAATTCGAGGCACTCGCAATTCAACATCATTCGGGGCGTTCATTCCGCAGAGCGTCTCGTTGGTCACAGTTCGTGAGCCTGAGTATAGCTCAATTGACTGGCCGTCATAGCTTGCGTGATATTGTTGATAATGTCAGCGCTCAATCACACCGCTTGTATCATCCTGGTAGTGCCGTGTTAACGCGGTCCAATCTTTCACGCATCAATGAGAACAAGCCTTCGAGCCTTTATGAAGCGCTATTCTCTCAATTACTCAAGCGCTGTCAGAGCAAAACGCCAGGGCATAACTTTCGTTTCAAGAATCCCCTGTATTCGCTGGACTCATCTACCATTGATCTGTGCTTATCGGTTTTCCCATGGGCAGACTTTCGATCAACTAAAGGGGCAATCAAACTGCATGTAGGCCTGAATCATGATGGTTACTTACCTGAGTTTGTTAATATCACCGAGGGTAAATGTGCTGATGTTACTGCAGGCAGGAAAGTAGCTTTCCCGAAAGGCAGCATTGTAGTTATTGACCGTGGATACAACGACTATGCCTGGTATAAGCAATTGAATGACAAGGGAATATACTTTGTCACACGATTAAAGAAGAATGCTGCATACCGCCTTATCAAGCGACATAGTGTACGCAAGGGAACGGGACTTAGCAGTGATCAAACGATTGAATTCACGGGGGTCAAAGCAGCAAAGGAGTGTTCGATTCGATTACGCCGTATTGGTTATCGCGATGCCACTACAGGCAAGCATTATGTGTTTTTAACCAACCACTTTAAGCTCAGTGCTCAAACTATCGCCGATATTTATAAAGCCAGATGGCAGGTGGAATTATTCTTCAAGTGGATCAAGCAGAACTTAAAGGTGAAGTCATTTATCGGCACCAGCAAGAACGCAGTATTGACCCAAATATGGATTGCGTTATGTATTTACCTAATACTGATGTTCATCAAATTGCAGTCGAAGGCGGGCAAAACGATGCAACAAATATTGAGGGTATTGCAGCTTAATTTGTTTGAAAAACGTGATTTAATGGCACTGTTGCGAGGGGACCCGATGCATCACCCAAACCTTAACCCTAATCAATTTTCGTTGCTGTGAAAGTTAACGGGACAGCAGTGATACTGCATAGGATATTAGCTACCCAGCGGCGCTTAATTCTGGGGCATAATAAATCTACAAATTAGTATATAGATGAAGGACTAAAATTCATTATCCCATCCTTCTAACTTTTTCTCTACGAGGTCACTAACATGAAAAGATTGCAATCCGAAATAGCTTCACGCCACCGCGCACTGGGCTCTAACTTAGAAGAATGGATAGGCGTAGGCACTGCTTGGACCTATTCTACAGATGCCCGTGACGAGCATGACGCAGTTCGAGAACGTGCGGGCTTATTTGATGTATCAGGCTTAATGAAGGTTTGGGTCACTGGCCCTGATGCGCAGGCCGTTGTCGATCACATCTTTACGCGCGACATGATGAAAGTAAAGCCGGGCAAATCCGCTTATGGTTTGGTACTCACTGAGGAAGGCACCATTACTGATGACGCCATTATCGCGTGTTTTGATACTGAGCGTTATTTAGTGTGCCATGGTTCAGGCCATGCACTTGAGATGTTAAATGAGAGCGGTAAAGGCCGTGACGTTACCATCGAACATACCGATGCCATTCAAGATGTATCACTACAAGGCCCCAAGGCTTTAGAAATATTAGCACCTCACACACCGCTCGATTTAGCTGGCTTGAAGTTTTTTAGCCAAGCTGAAACTATTTTATTTGGCATTGATGTGATCATCTCCCGAACGGGATATTCAGGCGAGCGCGGCTATGAAGTTTATTCAAAGCGTGAAGACATTTGTGAAGTCTGGGATAAAATATTAGAAGTAGGCAGCGATGCGGGTGTGATGCCGTGCTCATTTGCCTGCTTAGATAAAATTCGCATTGAATCTGCCTTGTTGTTCTACCCCTACGACATGAACGAAACCATCACTCCGTGGGAAGTTGATTTGGGGTTTGCCATTAATAAAGCCAAAGGCGATTTTCGCGGAAAAGACGCCTTATTGGCCAGCGAAGGCAAAGAGAACATCAAATTAGTCGGTCTGGTGGTTGACCACGCTGACTTAGTGGGCGAAGGCGATGAACTGCATATTGACGGCAAGCAAGTAGGCACACTCAACAGCACCATTTGGTCTCATCGCATGGGAAAATCTTTAGCATTGGGTCATTTACCTGTCGGCCAAAATGCAGTTGGCACTAAAGTGGATGTTAAAGGTGATGTTAATTGCACTGCAACAGTCGTATCAATTGCCTTTTACGACCCAGAAAAATTGAAAATGCGTGGTTAATGGCGAGCACTTTAAGCCGCTGATTCAATCACATCACTGCCACTCAACTATATACTCCAACAATGACAGAAACCGCTTCTGGAATTCGCAGCAAGCCGCAATATAGCCAACTCCAGCATGACCCCTTATCACGCTGGAACTTGCTTATCGGCGAAAGCGATGGCTTAATCGGGCTGATTAACCTAGTGAATAACAGCCCGATCATGCAAGCGGCGGCCACCGCTGTTTTATATACTGGTGCCGATGTAGAAAAGGCTTATGCACAAGCCTACTTCACCACGGATCGGTGCGCAAAAGTGAGCCGATTTGAAGACAAAGATGCCTTGCTTAGTGCATTACCTGAGATATTAGAAAAAAGCTTTATGGGCTTGCGCATCTATATCAGTGGTTCTGAGGCTTTTTTATGGAAGATTCAGAAAATTGCTAGCCAACACGGCATGCATAAGAGTGAAATCAACATGGAGCTCAATGGCTCAACCGCGCGGCAAGTCTATTGCCCGCACTGTGAAACCCTTAACGAAGGGGTGATTACTGACATCTCAGAATGCAACGGCTGCAGTTTATCAATCATTAACATTGATCATTTCTCACGCGAGATGGGTGCCTATCTTGGCTTCCGCGTTGACGCAGAAAACCCTGGCACTATTCCTGAAAAACAAGGATTATACAAATGACGTCCCAGTTCTCAATTCCTGTCACAGTTGTTAAAGTCGAACAGCTGACGCCGATCATCAAAGGGTTTACATTTGAACGTAATGACAGTCAGCCGTTTACCCCTTTTTCGGCGGGCAGTCATGTGGTGGTGAGCATGGAGGATGAGGATGAACGCCGCAGCTACAAAAACCCTTATTCGTTGGTGAGAAATTCAGCTGATTTCAAACAGTATCAAATTGCGGTTCGCCGCGAAGCCAACGGCCGTGGTGGTTCTGCTTATATGCACGACGAAATCGAAGTGGGGTCGCAGTTAGAAGTTGGCAACCCATTTAATTTATTTCCCGTGCATTGGTTAGCTCGCAAACATTTATTTATCGCGGGTGGCGTGGGCATCACACCCTTCATGGCTTTTATTCGTGACATGAAAATGACCCATTCGCCGTTTGAGCTACATTACGGTGTGCGTAATGCCAAACACTGCATATTTTTACCAACCGTGGCCAGTTAATTTTACGTAGCGAGGCCACCTGATTTTACCAACCGTGGCCACTGATTTTTATCGAAGCGCGGACACTTTTTCGCTTCCGTAAAATTCCTCCACAGCCTTCTTGCGGTTAACACTATAACCGTTAACCTGCCGTTCTTTTATTTGTATTGGAACAGCTATGAAACCCAAGAAGGTCACTATGTTAAAACTCAAAGACATTCTGCGCTTGCACTATGAGGCGCAACTATCCTCCCGTAAAATCGCGCTCAGCTTAAACCTGTCACGCAGCGCCGTATCCAAATATCTCGTCAGAGCAACAAATGCCCAATTAAGCTGGCCCCTGCCAGCAGGCATGGATGAACAACAGCTGCAGGCGATATTAAAGCCGCCCAAATGCAGAGGCCCTGCCACTGCTTTATTGTGTGAGCCAGACTTTGCACAAATATCAGTTGAACGGTCTCGTAAAGGGATGACTCGCCAATTACTGTGGGAAGAATACGCCGAGCATCATCCAGTCAACCATTACAGCTATTCTCGCTTCACGGTGTTGTTCGGTCAGTGGCGCAAGAAGCAAAGAATCTCGATGCGCCAGACTCATATTGCTGGAGATAAACTGTTTGTTGATTATGCTGGTTTAACCTTAGGTATTATTGATGCTCGTACGGGTGAAGCACGCCCTGCCCAAGTATTCGTTTCAGTGCTCGGAGTCAGTTCCTATACCTACGCCGAGGCCACATGGACACAGAGCTTGCCTGACTGGATAGGCTCACACGTTCGCGCCTTTGAATTTTATGGCGGTGTTACTCAAACAGTGGTGCCCGATAACCTCAAGAGTGCTGTTTCTAAAGCCGGTCGTTATGACCCCGAACTCAACCCCAGCTATGCACAATTAGCCGCCTATTACGGTGTGGCGGTGATGCCTGCCAGACCTTATAAGCCTAAGGATAAATCTAAAGCCGAGGTGGGCGTACAGATTGTCGAACGCTGGATCATGATGCGGCTGCGCAAGCTGCAATTGTTTAGTTTGGCTGAGGCTAATCAAGCTATTCGAGAATTGCTAGATGATCTAAACAATCGCCCCTTTAAACAACGCCCGGGTTCTCGCCGCTCACAGTTTGAATCAATTGATAAGCCTGCTCTTAAATCATTGCCTGGCACGCCTTATAGCTATCGCCATGTAGTAAAAGCACGGGCGCACATCGATTATCACGTTAGCTATGATGGACATCATTACTCGGTTCCCTATTAATTGCGCGGAGAGGCAGTAATGTTACACGTGGGCGAGCACTGTATTGATGTGTTCTACCAAGGCAAGGGGGTCGCGCAACATCCGCGAGCAATGGGCCAAGGCGGACACACAACCCATGTCGCTCACATGCCTAAAGCTCATGCTAAACACCAAGAGTGGACGCCTGACCGGTTTCTTAATTGGGCAAGTCAGGTCGGTGCGGCGACAGAGCGCGTGGTGCGTTATCAATTAGAAAATCGCCCCATCCAGAACATGGTTATCGTGCTTGTTTGGGCATTCTTAACCTTGCCAAGAAATACGGCAAGACGCGTTTAGAGAATGCCTGTTTACGCGCAGAGAAGAGTGGCGGCCTGCATTACAAACACCTTGCATCAATACTACAAACCCGTCTCGACAAGCTACCTACCGAACCCGATAAGCAACAGACTTTGCCAAGCACCCATGCCAATGTGCGCGGAGCCGATTACTACCATTAACCCAAACCATTTCATCTATAACCAACAGGAAAATACTATGACTCCACAACAAACCCTTACCCAACTGAATGAATTACGCCTAACGGGCATGGCCGAGCAACTGTGCTATCAGTTCGACCCACCTAACACTTATGATGAGCTGGGCTTTATCGAACGACTCAGTTTGCTCGTAAACCACGAGGCCACCGTGCGGGATAACCGCAAAGTCACGCGTTTACTCAAGCAAGCGAAGTTACGATATCGTGCCCAAGCAGACGACATCGATTACCGAACTAGACGAGGTTTACACAAAGACACGGTAGCGCAGTTACTGCCCTAGACGGGGTAAACAAAAGCCGCAATGTCATCATCCAGGGCCCTACAGGCACCGGCAAAACCTTCTTGGCCTGTGTGTTAGGACAAGCGGCTTGTGAGCACGGCATTAGCACAAAATATATTCGTGCTAGCCGCTTATTTGAAGCAATGACCTTGAGCCATGGTGATGGCAGTTACACCAAGCTACTGGCACAAATAGCAAAAATCAAACTATTGATTATCGATGACTGGGGCTTGGATACACTGACTCAGCAAAACCGTAATGACCGATTAGAAATAATAGAAGATCGCCACGGTAATGGCGCCACCTTAATCACCAGTCAATTGCCCACACAACATTGGCATGATGCGATTGGTGAAGCCACTTTGGCTGATGCGATTCTGGATCGCTTATTACACAACGCGCACAAAATACAATTAGAGGGGGAATCGATGAGAAAAATCCAGTCACAACAGAGCAAAGTGTAGCCACTTTACGTTAAAATCACTTGACCGTTTGAAGGCTTGGTGCAAGTGGCCACGCTTCGTAAAATTCGGTGGCCACGGTTGTAAAAATACGCAAAACACGGCGCATTCGTTGAAGAACTGGTCGAGAACAATGCCAAACAAGTGGTCATTTATGATCACAGCGAAGACCAAGTATTAGATTTCAATAAACTGCTTAGCAAACAACCACTCGGTACCCACGTTTACGTGTGCGGCCCTCACCGCATGGTGGAAGACGTATTGCGTATTGCTGAAAGCCGAGGTTGGCCACAGTCTGCTGTCCACAGTGAAGAGTTTAAAGTGCCTGACGCCCCCGGGCCAGCCGTTTACCGTTAAACTGGCTCATTCACAACGTAAGGTGCACGTTAGCGAACGTGAGAGTTTATTAGAAGCACTAGAACGATCTGTTGAAGTACCCTATTCTTGTCGCGGTGGAGCCTGTGGTTTTTGTAAAACGGGCGTGGTGTCGGGGCAACCCGAGCATCGTGACTATTACCTTACCGATGAAGAAAAAGCCGCCAATAACTGCGTCATGCCATGCATATCCAGAGCTAACGACGACGACCTTGTTCTTAATTTATAACGCCACGCAAAACACCACTTCAATGACTATCGCTATTAAACCTGCGCAAACCATGCGCGGAAAATTCACTTATAGAAATAGCCCCGAGGCTTTAAAACGCTCCCCATTTCCTTTTCCAGAAGACGAGTACATGTACAGCGTTAATATGGAAATGCATGACGGCGGGGACTCAGGGTCAATTTTCGAGCACGCTTTTGACATTGACGAGCATTATCTGTCTGAAATGGAAGAGCGCCGATTAGTACTGGAGAAAGACCCCAATCGTTACGCCTCTCTACCGCATATGGACTTACATCAGTGGGATGTATTTGAGCTCATCATGGAGTCCAATTCTCGAGATTATCCTGAGCATTTTTCACTAAGCAAAGACGGTGACAACTGGGTTTGGGAGAACAAACCGCTAGGCATTAAAGACAGCTTCGTGTTTGGCGACAAAAGCACCCTACCCTACGCGCCGCTAGAGTATATTGCGCGCCAATGCCAAGGTGATTTAGTGGTACTAGATCAACGAGAAAATGACCTTTTCGCAGACTCTCTGGTTGCCACGAGCGTGGCTGATTGGAGCGGCAATTTCGATGTCGGTATGTCTTTTAGCCAATGGCATGGCCCCGTTCCAGTTGCTCATGAACTGGGGGTATTTGACCGTGCCTTAAAGTATTTATTAATGATTCGTTTAGGCCAACCTGTGCGAAGATTAAACTGGACATTAACCATCAACCCTCGCATGGACAGCTCACCAGAGATGTATCATGAATGGGGGGTTGATAGATCGACAGTGACGACCGAAAATGCCGGCCAGCTGGTTCACTTACGAGTTGAACTACAAGGGCTATTCCGCCTGCCCCGCAGTAATGGCATGTTATTCAGTGTGCGTGGGTATTTAGCCTCAATGGAAGATTTGTGCAACACCAACCCACAATGGGGTAAGCGGTTGTACAAAATAACACTGCTGTCCCGTTAACACTAAAGAAACAGGCCTGATTTTCTCTCAATTTGATAAAATACGTTTAGCGATAAACCGTTGAATCAAATAGGAAAATCAGACCATGTCACATTGTAATACCGTTCTAAATCAAATACTCAAAATTGTTCCGAGACATGAATTCGAGGCACTCGCAATTCAACATCATTCGGGGCGTTCATTCCGCAGAGCGTCTCGTTGGTCACAGTTCGTGAGCCTGACTATAGCTCAATTGACTGGCCGTCATAGCTTGCGTGATATTGTTGATAATGTCAGCACTCAATCACACCGCTTGTATCATCCTGGTAGTGCCGTGTTAACGCGGTCCAATCTTTCACGCATCAATGAGAACAAGCCTTCGAGCCTTTATGAAGCGCTATTCTCTCAATTACTCAAGCGCTGTCAGAGCAAAACGCCAGGGCATAACTTTCGTTTCAAGAATCCCCTGTATTCGCTGGACTCATCTACCATTGATCTGTGCTTATCGGTTTTCCCATGGGCAGACTTTCGATCAACTAAAGGGGCAATCAAACTGCATGTAGGCCTGAATCATGATGGTTACTTACCTGAGTTTGTTAATATCACCGAGGGTAAATGTGCTGATGTTACTGCAGGCAGGAAAGTAGCTTTCCCGAAAGGCAGCATTGTAGTTATTGACCGTGGATACAACGACTATGCCTGGTATAAGCAATTGAATGACAAGGGAATATACTTTGTCACACGATTAAAGAAGAATGCTGCATACCGCCTTATCAAGCGACATAGTGTACGCAAGGGAACGGGACTTAGCAGTGATCAAACGATTGAATTCACGGGGGTCAAAGCAGCAAAGGAGTGTTCGATTCGATTACGCCGTATTGGTTATCGCGATGCCACTACAGGCAAGCATTATGTGTTTTTAACCAACCACTTTAAGCTCAGTGCTCAAACTATCGCCGATATTTATAAAGCCAGATGGCAGGTGGAATTATTCTTCAAGTGGATCAAGCAGAACTTAAAGGTGAAGTCATTTATCGGCACCAGCAAGAACGCAGTATTGGCCCAAATATGGATTGCGTTATGTATTTACCTAATACTGATGTTCATCAAATTGCAGTCGAAGGCGGGCAAAACGATGCAACAAATATTGAGGGTATTGCAGCTTAATTTGTTTGAAAAACGTGATTTAATGGCACTGTTGCGAGGGAACCCGATGCATCACCCAAACCTTAACCCTAATCAATTTTCGTTGCTGTGAAAGTTAACGGGACAGCAGTGACAAAATAATAAAAAACTTACACCCCAAATTAGCAGATTACAAAGGCATTACGCCTTATCGTAAAGAACTGATTACTTGGTTATCTCAATACCAGTAATTTCCTTTTCTAAGCGGCTTATAAACCGCACAAGTTAAGATACGGGTGTTGAAACTGCCCTATTTAGCTGCAGAAGTGGCGCAATACAACGCCCGGTTTATGCAGGGTCGCACCCAAGCGTCGATTAAATTTTAAGGCTTCATGGTTATCGATGTCCGCTAACCACTCGACATAAGTACACTCACGCTACTTGGCTATCTCCTTAATTCTAGCCAACATCATTTGGCCATAACCTTGATTACGATATCTAGGATCAACGAACAAATCTTCTAAATGTAGCACCGGCGCATCATACTGCGCCGAGTAACGTACCGAGAAAATGACATAACTGACTATTAATTCATCAACTACACCTAAGTGACAATCAAAGCATTTTTGCTCTGAAAAGCCAAATTTTCTAAATGAGCTTTTTTTGCTTTTTACTTCCGCCGCTGAAGCACTAGTGACTCTGGCATAGTCATCCAGCAGTTTGGTAACGCCTGCAGAATCTGCAGGCGTAGCGGCTCGAATCACTAATTTTATCGATTGATCAAATGAAAGTGATTTATACATCTAGTGCGTTTTCTCGCTCCCACTGAGTAAAATGTGAGCAATAAGAATTCCACTCTTGCATACGCATTTTCACATAGGCCTTAGAAAACTCCAACCCTAAGGCATTTTGTAGTCCCTTGTCTTTTTCAAAAGCCCGTAAAGCGTCGAGTAAATTAAGCGGCAATAGTGGCGCGCCTTTTACTTTATGGCCCTCCTTATACATATCAATGTCATAACGTTTGCCTGGATCAAGCTCGTTACGAATGCCGTCTAAGCCCGCCGCCAAAATAACCGCCTGCAATAGATAAGGGTTCGCCGCGCCATCAGCTAAACGGAACTCGAAGCGCCCTGGAGCAGGAACACGCACCATGTGAGTGCGGTTATTACCGGTCCAAGTCACCGAATTCGGTGCCCACGTTGCGCCGGACATAGTACGCGGCGCATTGATGCGCTTGTATGAGTTAACCGTCGGGTTGGTGATCGCTGCCAAGGCCGAAGCATGCTTCATAATGCCGCCTAAGAAATGACGGCCTTTGTCTGCTAGACCTAATTCTTTAGAATCATCTGCGAATAAATTTACTTTGCCGGCCATGTCCCATACAGAAACATGAGCATGACAACCATTGCCCGTTAAACCTTCAATCGGTTTAGGCATAAAAGTAGCGCGCAAACCGTGCTTTTCAGCAACCGACTTGGTCATAAATTTAAAAAATGAGTGCTTATCAGCGGTGATCAATACGTCATCGTATTCCCAGTTCATTTCGAACTGGCCGTTGGCGTCTTCGTGGTCGTTTTGATAAGGCTTCCAACCCATCTCCAACATGTAATCGCAAATCTCCGTAATAACGTCATAGCGGCGCATGACCGCTTGCTGGTCATAGCATGACTTTTCAGCGGTATCGAATTTATCCGCAATTTGATCGCCTTCTGGGGTGAGCAAAAAGAATTCTGCTTCTACGCCCGTTTTAACACGAAGCCCTAGTTCAGATGCTTCGTCGATCAACTTATTCAATACATTACGCGGTGCTTGGTCAACAGTCTTACCTTCCATCATGCAGTTACCTGCTAACCACGCCACTTCTGGCTTCCAAGGTAGTTGAATAACCGAATCAGCATCCGGTAGTGACAACATATCTGGGTGCGCAGGCGTTAAGTCAAGCCAAGTGGCGAAACCAGCAAAGCCCGCTCCGTTCTTTTGCATTTCTGCAATTGCAGCTGCCGGCACTAATTTGGCGCGCTGACCACCGAACAAATCGGTGTAAGTCACCATAAAGTACTTAACGCCTTTGTCTTTTGCAAATTTTGTCAAATCTATAGCCATGATATCTCTCTCTTAATATAGTTGTATTGTTAGGTTTTCAGTTGAGCGGTTATTAATAACCGCCCTTTCCTGGAACCCAGTTAGTACCTGCTAAAGGCACACCTGACATCGCGGCCGCCTCAACAGTTAAGGCACACATATCTTCTGGCTCTAAATTTAGTACGTGGCTTTTACCGCATGCGCGCGCCATAGTCTGAACTTCGAGTGCCATCACCTTAAGGTAATTGGACAATCGACGCCCGCCTAATTCAGGGTCAAAGCGTTTCATTAACTCAGGGTCTTGCGTGGTGATGCCCGCAGGGTCTAATCCTTCGTGCCAATCATCATAAGCGCCAGCCGTCGTGCCTAACTCGTTGTATTCTGATTCCCATTTAGGGTCGTTATCACCGATGGCAATTAATGCGCCTGTACCGATAGATACCGCATCCGCACCTAATGCCAGTGCCTTACCTACATCAGCGCCGTTGCGAATACCGCCTGAAACGATTAACTGTACTTCACGGTGCATGCCTAAGTCTTGTAACGCCTGAACAGCAGGGCGAATACAAGCTAAGATAGGCTGACCAACGTGCTCAATAAATACTTCTTGGGTTGCCGCGGTGCCGCCTTGCATGCCGTCTAATACCACAACATCAGTGCCCGCTTTGATGGCCAGTGCAGTATCGTAATACGGCCTTGCCCCCCCTACTTTAATGTAGATAGGTTTTTCCCAATTGGTGATTTCGCGCAATTCAAGAATTTTAATTTCTAAATCATCAGGGCCTGTCCAATCTGGATGACGACAAGCAGAATGCTGGTCGATGCCCTTTGGCAAGTTACGTATATGCGCCACGCGGTCAGAAATTTTCTGCCCTAGCAACATACCGCCACCCCCTGGCTTGGCACCTTGACCGACAACTACCTCGATGGCATCAGCGCGGCGTAGGTCATTCGGGTTCATACCGTAACGTGATGGCAAGTACTGATATACAAGCTTAGATGAATGACCCCGTTCTTCTTCTGTCATCCCGCCGTCACCAGTGGTAGTCGACGTACCGGCTGCGGTAGCACCACGGCCCAATGCTTCTTTGGCACCGCCAGACAACGAGCCAAAGCTCATGCCCGCAATGGTGATTGGAATATCTAACTCAATTGGCTTTTTCGCGTAGCGCGTTCCGAGGACCACATTGGTTTCGCACTTTTCACGATAGCCTTCAAGCGCGTAGCGTGATATCGACGCCCCTAAGAAGGTTAAGTCGTCAAAGTGAGGAAGACGGCGCTTACTCCCGCCGCCGCGGATATCATAAATGCCGGTCGCTGCAGCGCGGCGAATTTCCGAATTAGTATATTCGTCGAAAGTCCAAGCCTGTCTTGGAAGGGTATTGGGTTTATCTTGGGGTTTGTCAGTCATGCTCATATCCTCTAGTAGGTGCCTACGTTGTCAATATTGAAGTTGTACAGCGTTCTTGCTGAACCGTACCGCGTGAATTCTTCTGCTTTCGCATCCGCACCACTGCGCTCCAATAAATCAGTCAATGTAGCGATGTGCTCTGGACGCATTTCTTTTTTAATGCAGTCCGCGCCTAAACTTTTCACCTCACCGCGTACGTATAGCCCTGCTTCATAGCAGGAATCGCCTAAGGCATCACCCGCGTCACCTAATACCACTAGGTTTCCAGATTGCGCCATAAAAGCTGACATGTGGCCGATATTGCCGTGAACAACGATGTCTACGCCTTTCATAGAAATACCACAGCGTGAAGAAGCGTTGCCTTTGATCACCAACAATCCACCGTGAGCAGTCGCTCCCGCGTACTGACTGGCATTGCCATCAACAATCACTGAACCAGACATCATATTTTCAGCCACACCTGGACCAACGGAACCAGTTACACGCACAGTGGCGTTTTGATTCATACCGCCGCAATAATAGCCAGTAGAGCCATCAATGGTGACATCGATATTACTTTTTAGGCCAACGGCTAACGCGTGACTACCTTTTGAGTTAATCACTTCATACTCGCCAGCTTCAGCCGCTTGTAGAGTAGAGTTAAGTTCTCTTAAATCTTGTTTTTCTAAATTAATTGTGTGCATCTTGATGCTCCCAAAAATAAACTGTTGCAGGCTCTGGCTCCCATACTTTGGCATTTTCGATACCAGGCAAATTAACCAACGCTCTGTACTCTGAACCAAATGCAACGTATTGATCTGTCTCAGCAAGTACTGCTGGTTTACAGGCAATCGGATCACGTACCACGCCAAAACCGTCTTTAGTGCCGACTACGAAGGTGTAAAAGCCGTCTAAATCTTCTAGGCCGGCTTCTAAGGCCTCACCTAAATTGCTACCGCCTTGCATCTGGTGGCTTAAATAAGCCGCCGCTACTTCGGTATCATTTTCTGTTTCAAATGTCATGCCTTCGCGTATGAGTTGACGGCGTAGACTGTTGTGATTTGACATCGAACCGTTATGCACCAAACATTGGTCAACGCCTGTAGAGAATGGATGTGCGCCCAGCGTAGTCACCGCTGACTCAGTTGCCATACGGGTATGACCAATAGCATGGCTACCACTCATTTCTTCTAATTTAAAGCGTGCTGCCACATCAACGGGCAAACCCACTTCTTTATATATTTCAATCGTGTCGCCCGCGCTCATCACGCGCACATTTGGGCGAACGTCGGCAAGTGCAACGCGCGCTGCTGAAACGCAATCAGCTGGCAAATTAATCACCGCATGCGTATCAATCACAGCCACTGACACCTTTTTACCAATCGCTTTGCTTAAATCAGCTGCTAGGTTTTCATAATCATCCGCACCAGTATCTGATTGCACGGTAATTTTAGAAGCACCTTCGTCTTCTGCACCGTAAATCGCAATACCCGCACTATCAGGCCCTCGATCAGTCATGGTCACCAACATATCTGAAAGCATTTGCCCCAGCTGCGGTTCCAAAGACTTATCTTTTAAAAATAATCCGACGATTCCACACATTAGTTTTAAACTCCACTCGTAAGTTTTTCAGAGGCGAAATAATTCGCCAAATTAATTTGAATATTGGGGAGCCACATATTATTTGTATGTGGCCGCCCAATTAATGATTTATAAGAATCTTATAAATCAATACCTATCGATTGCTCCGCTGGCTTTCGATTTATCAAACGCCTTGCGTTGGTGCTCTAGTTCAGCTGACTCACGAGACGACTGAACAAAGTGCCAACCTAGCCAAAACACCACACCAATGACCACCATCAGAACCTCAGACCCTTGAAAAGGGTACACAGCACCAACGTTTGCTAGATCGACGGCCCAATTTTCATAACCTATTGTAGACATAATAATTTCCTCTCTAAAATTAGGCGCCTAGGCGCGATTTATCCGCTGTAGCCAATTCTGCAATGGCATTTTCGTAAGCTTCGTTATCTTGAAAATCAAGACCTAGAATTTCAATTTCTTCAGGAATGCGTAGTACACCCATGCTCGATTGAATCTTGGTTACGATATAAGCAGGGCAAAAACCCAGCACGAAGAACATAATAATTGCGCCTAAGAACTGTCCCAATGGGTTGATCTGCGCAAAGCCTTCGTATGGAGAAGATGGAGCGCCCCATAATACGAAACCTGCAACCACTACGCCCAAGAAACCTGCATAGCCGTGCACGGCAACTGCGCCAACTGCGTCATCTATTTTGAACTTACGCTCAACCCAGAAGTGTAGCTTATAAGCTATGACTGGAATGATAGTGCCGATAATCAAGGCTTGCATGGGGTGATATAAATCATTACCCGCAGAAGCGCCGATAATACCCGCTAGGCCACCTGAGAAAGTCCAGAAGACATCACCTTTAGACACAA
Source organism: Candidatus Poriferihabitaceae bacterium (assembly GCA_965237485.1). Lineage (GTDB taxonomy): Bacteria > Pseudomonadota > Gammaproteobacteria > Arenicellales > Poriferihabitantaceae > JAAELZ01. The sequence goes on from CBDEFQ010000009.1 coordinate 1,393,384, forward strand.
TGTAAGTCGCCAATAAACCGCCCGAAAGTGCCATCAAGAAGTTAAACGTAATCGCACCTAATGTGGTTGGGGCTAAATAGATATTAGTGGCTGTAAATGTTTCACCCGTAATTAGACCGCCAATGGCTTCAGGCGAAATCACCGGAACGTTACAAGCGGCATAAAATCCCCAAAAACCTGTGTAGATCATGAACAGACCCAAAGCGACCATCCAAGGGTTATGGGGGGAATGTCACGTGGTGTGCCATCATTTAGCAAACTTACCAATACGTGGGCCCAAGACAACCAGTACACCCAATGCATAGCCGCCCGCGATCGCGTGGATAACGCCTGATGCATAGGCATCATGATAGCCTAATATTTCGACCATCCAACCGCCCGCATGCCAGCCCCATGCTGCGTCAATGATCCAGAAGACTGAACCGATCAACACCGCGTGAACCCAAAAAGCACTAGAGCGAATACGCTCAATAACTGAGCCCGAAACGATAGAGGCTGCTGTCCAAGAGAACAATAGAAATGCTGCCCAGAATACGCCGGTAATACGATCGCCTAAGTGAGTTGACATGGTTTCTGACCATGGCACATTAGCGGCACCGGAAGCCAAGTCTAAACCACCAAATAATGGAAACTGTGGGAACGCCCAGTAAATCCACCAACCAAAGAAATAAAATGTCACCGTGACCAAAGGAATGATCATGACATTTTTAATTAACGTATGTTGGTGGTTTTTTCTACGACTCGCGCCCACCCCATACATACAAAATCCAACGTGGATTAGAAACATAAAGACCACCGTTACCCAGTAATAAAACTCGGTAAAGATTGTCATCAATGCATTTAAATCGCCTACCATAACTTTCTCCTCATGTATTGATATTAGTTGTTAAAATATTCATATAATTAAATTATTTATCATATCATTAAAAATGAAGTTCGTTTATAATAGGATTCGCATAGTGGTGTCAAACGATTTATTAAAGTCTTAGCAAGTTGGTTCACTACTGGTTTCATTTCGGTTAGGCATTGGTGTAGACTGCTTACTACTCAAATTATAGACATGGTTAAACTACTAAAACTTGAGCTTCGCTAACTCGCCGTTAAAGCAATTAAAATCCACAAAGAATTATAAAGTGCCCATGAAGAACACTATTTCTAAGCTAAATAAGTTAGAACAAAACCCGCACGCGGTTCGAAAAGAAAAAGAGAAAGTTTTAGAAATAGCAATTGGCCGAGAGGTTAAAAATTTGCGGGTAAAAAGAGCCATGACTGTGTCTGAACTAGCTGAAGCAACGGGTGTATCGATTGGCATGCTGTCAAAGATAGAGAACGGCTTAACCTCCCCGTCTTTAACAACCATACAAAGTTTGGCGTACGCTTTACAAGTGCCGCTCACCACATTCTTTAAACGGTTTGAAGAAAGCCGAAACGCTATGCACGTTAAAGCCGGCGAAGGCATTGAAGTAGAGCGCGTAGGCACGCGCTCTGGGCATCAATATAGTTTGCTTGGGCACATACCCGGCAATTTCAGTGGCGTTACTGTTGAACCCTATATTATCGAGCTAACCGACAAATCGGATAAATTTCCCGCATTTCAACACGAAGGCATCGAATTTATCTTTATGCTCGAGGGCATTGTCGATTACCGACATGCCAATAACACTTACCGATTAGAACCTGGCGATTGTTTATTCTTTGACGCTGACGCGCCCCACGGCCCTGACCTAACAGAGCAGCTACCCGTGCGGTTTTTGTCGATAATCTCATATCCACAGGTTAATTTGCCGAATCAATCCGCTTAGCAGTAGTAAATAGCGCGCTCCCTAGTCGCACGTTCATAGTCTTCGTCTTCAACTGCTTTTGACATTTCAATGACCGTAATTATTGATTTGGGCAGCTGATGCTCAATAGCTCCGCGTAATACATGCTCTTTATACCATGTTAATGGTAAAGCACCCTCAAGCTTAGACGGCATTGCGAAGTACGCAAAAGCTTCAATCTGAGTATTGTCAATTGACAAAACCTCTACTGTCTGGCGAATATAAGGTACTGGCGTGCCTTCAAACCGATCTAACGTCTCGATGTCACTTTCGTCAATTTAAGTATAGTACGCCCCAAATTTCTGCTCCATCTTTAGGCAGCATATCGCACTTGGCCGATCCATCTGAACTGAGCTTTGTGAAGACCATTTTAAGTCCTTTCAGTCTAGCTGCACCAATTAGGATCGCTTGCGAAATTCGTGAGCGCATTCTCTCGCTAGCCATATTCGAGCCGTAAGCAAAGTAATACTGATCAGTCATACGTCTAGTACTCTTTCAAGATAATATTGCCTAATTCAGCGTCAACGCACTGTTTCACAGCAAGGCGTATTATGCAATGAATGGTCACTCCCTTCAAAAGCGATACAACGCAGTTGTGGGACGGTGCGTTGGCGCCCTTTGGGTGAGCCTGTCCGCGCTCTGGACTGCGTTGCCGCTTTTGCAAAGGGAGTGACCATTTGCTGCAAGCGACGCTTTGCCAGATACGCGGACAGACTCACTGAATTAGGCAATATTATCTTGAAAGAGTACTAGTTTATTAACAAGATTAAGCACAATAGTTACGACCATAGTAATATCAGCAATTTTAGCTACGGATTCTAAGCTAGGATCATCCCGTTAACACCATGAAATTCATGCTATATTCAGTTTTGAGTACGATTTTACTGGTACTCCAATTCAATACCAATGCAAGCGTAGACTCTTTTCAATGATCTGCATCTGGTAGAATTGTGTTCCTTGCCATCAATTTGGTAATAAATAAGCAGTTATATAAAGGGGCTTCCTTGAATTTTCTAGGACTCTCCTGAATATCAATTGCTACATAATCGCAGCATGCTTAAGTTATTTTGCCTCGCTGTACAAATACAAATCTAATCTCAATTCGAGGAGAAGCAGTTATGACCCCAGAGGAAATACAAGCCGCAATTGCGGCCACTGCCACCATTAATTTGGAGGTGTATTATTATTGGGCCACGGCAATCATGGTATTGATTCATGCCGGCTTTTTAATGTACGAAATGGGCGCGTCTCGCGTCAAGCACACGCTAGCTTCGGGCACTAAAAACATCTTGGCTTTCGCGTTCATGATCCCTACCTTCTATATGTTTGGTTGGTGGATTTATCTAGCAATGACCGATGGCTTTGTGCCTGATTTTGCTGCCGGTGCAGGGGGCGTTCCATGGGGCGACTCAATGGGCCCTAATATGCAAGACAATACCAGTGGCGTATTCGTAGGCGCATTTACGCTGTTTGCATGTACTACAGCATCAATTATGTCTGGCGCAGTTATTGAACGTATCCGCATGGCGGCCTTCATAATCCTGGCTGTAATATTAGGCTCGGTTGCATGGGTTCTATCTGCATCTTGGGGTTGGCATTATCAAGGCTGGATGGTTACTAAGTGGGGCTATCATGATTTCGGTGCATCAGGTGTAGTACACATGATTTCTGGCTTCTTTGCTTTAGGCGTATTAATAAACCTCGGGCCACGAATTGGCAAATTCAATTCTGATGGTTCTGCCAATAGTATCCGCGGTCATAGCTTGCCGATGACGGCTACAGGCTTGATGCTGATCGTTGTTGGCTTCTTTGGTTTCTTAGGCGCTTGTGTAATTTTCCCAGGCACTGCAGTAAGTTTCCACGAAACTCAGTGGACTAACATTTACGGTGGGCCAACTACGCTTTCAGCCATCTGTTTTAATACGCTGATGGCAGTAGCCGGCGGTATTATCGGTTGTTATGTCGCCACACGTGATCCTTTCTGGATGATGTCCGGTGCACTATGCGGGGTTATCTCTGCTGCAGCTGGTCTTGATATGTGGTACCCAGGCCTTGCATTCGTCGTTGCGTTTGCTGGTGGCCTACTTGGCCCTTGGGCTGCAGGTATTGTTGAGAAAATGGGGATCGACGACACAGTCGGAGCGTTCTCAGTACACGGTATTTGCGGCATATGGGGGCTATTATCTGTCGGCATCTTTATGGGTGGATACCCTGCTGTTTCTGCGGATATTCCAGCGATCACCTTTTATGGCCAGTTCATGGGCATGATCGTTATGGGGCTACTGGGTTTTGTTCCTGGTTATGTTATTTCATTGATCATGAAAATGATGGGCATCCTTCGCGCTAGCGACGGTGTACAAATGGCTGGTATGGACGTCGAGGTTGTTGGCGATGCATACCCAGAAGAAATCAAATCTTAATTAAGAGGACAGACTAATGTTTAATTCAAGTCCAATTACTACTTGGGAAGGAGCCGGTGCATTTTTTAATTATGCGGGAAGCGGCGGTGCTGTGTTTTGGTTCTGGGTTATGGCAGCATTGCTGATCGTACCCTTGGTGGTTGCTTTGAGAGCAGAAAACGCTGCCGAAGCCGAGCACGACTAAGAAGAACCTAGCCTTTATAAAGGCATTAGCCGCGTCCTCAATAGGTCGCGGCTTTTTTATGCTTAGAGCTTATATAAAATCTGCTAGGCTGGAAACAAAAAGTGAAATCGCGATGCTAAGTTTGAAAAATCTAACGGTTACGATAGTAGCGCGCGATACCGATTAAGCTAATAATCACCCAGAAGAACTCAATTGCAGCAGCAGCTAGATTGAACTCTACTGACAGGGAGACGAGTATTAAGGAAGCGCCTAGAAGGTTGATCAGAGAGAATTTTAGGGATTCACTATCAAGCTTGCCTAATTGCAACAAGAAATAGCAGCCAACGATACAAGCGACACCCAAGTTTCCAACAATATCGTGCCAGCCTATCTGCATACTATTGTTAGGCTTCGATTAGTACAGCTCTAAAGTCATTTACATTGGTAAAGGTTGGCCCTGTATCAATCAAGTCGCCTAGTGCCTTGAAAAATGTATAACTATCATGCTGTTCGCAGGCTTCCCTAAAACTCAAACCCGCAGCCTTAGCACGTACTAGTGAATCTGGCGTGATACGAGCACCGGCCACTGGTTCACTGCCATCGCGACCATCAGTGTCGATAGCCAGCGCATGGATTTTGCTGTGTCCTTCTAAACCCGCTAATAAACCCAATAAGAACTCTTGATTAGGCCCACCCTTGCCTTTACCACTGTGAGTAACCGTCGTTTCGCCGCCGCTTAACAGTACCGCCGGTGCCTCGATCGGGTTACCATGTAATGATACAGATTTCGCAATCCCAGCCATCACCAAGCCCACTTCCTGTGATTCGCCCTCAAGCGCATCACCCAGAATAATCGGAGAGTACCCTGCTTCCTTAGCCACTTTAGCTGCTGCATTTAAGCTAGTAAGTGGCGAGCCTATCATCCGTACCTCACCATGCACCACAGTTGCGGTTTCTGCCTTATTGCGCAAGGCCGTAAGCACCTCGTGCGGTATCTCATCTAAATAGCGCTCTAGCAGCCGTATCGCATCTTTAGGCGTTGAAGCATCAGCAACAGTGGGCCCAGAAGCAATAAATGAAGGATCATCACCCGGCACATCAGAGATAAGCCAAGTTTCAAGTCGAGCTTGCCCTACTGCAGCCGCCAGTTGACCACCTTTAATTAGCGATAACTGCTTGCGTACCGTGTTGATTTCTTGAATCGTTGCACCGCCCATCAACAAGTTTTTAGTCACCTGTTGTTTCACAGCGAGGCTCACACCTTCAATGGGGGCAGCCATTAAGGCCGAGCCGCCACCTGAAATGAGTGCGATAACCAAATCATCTTGATCTAAGCCTGCAACGGCTTGAATTATCTTGTCAGCTGCCGCTATGCTTCGCTCATCAGGCACTGGATGTCCAGCAGCAAGCATTTCAATATTGTTGCATTGCTGTCCATACCCGGGCGGCGCCACTACCACACCACTTAGTTCACCCTGCCAAACGGATTCTAAGGCCTTGGCCATGGCACCAGAGGCTTTACCCGCACCCACTACCACCGTTCTCTTGCCTGGCTTTGGCAAATCCTTTGGAGTACAACAGGCGGGTTGCGCCGCTTCTATAGCAGCTTGCATTAAGTCATCAAGTGTTTGGGTTTGCTTGGCGTCATTCATAATTCATCGTCCTAAAAACAATAATGGCGCGTCAAAGCTACATGACGCGCCAAACAATATCTACGTTAACGAAGCTTAGGCGTGATAGTACGCAGCTAGATCGTCCATAATTTGATCTTTATCAAACTCAGCGCCCATATTTAACATCGCATCGGCAAAACGACCCACAATATCGGTAATTGCCGGCGTATTGAGTTGGTTCAATATTCCAATACGTACTTGTACTGGTTCGGATAAAGTTGGCCAAATACCGAAACCTTCGCTGCGGCATTTGCCGACTAAATCTTTCTCTTTACCTGCTAATTTACCCGGTAAATTTAGCACCACTAAGCTTGGCATGTTTGAAGTAACATCGCAGCCCATTGCACCCACGGCTTGTTTCAAAGCTTGCTCGTGGTATTCGTAGTCTTTTGCTGTTTGCTCCCGTCCGGTCGTCAATAAAATTCGTAACGCTTCGTGAAAAGATGCCACGGCATAGCCTGAATGGGTGCGGTGATACCCAGAAGTTTCAGAATCCTGACCATCTATGATACCCCAGTGTCTACCTTCTAAAACAGGGTGATGCACGTAGGTATAACAACCACGCTTTTTTACCAGCTCAATGGCTTCGTCTCTGAAAGAAACCGGCGCATAAGTTAAAGGTAAGCCAAGCACACCTTTTTGCGGGCACGAAGCCCAAGCCACTACAGCTGGGTAACTATCAATGTCAAAGTAACCAACGCCTAAACTAGACACTGCGTCAATCATGCCCATCGCACCATGTTTGGCACAAGCGTTATTAAAGCCTTGAATATCATTAATGCGGCCACTGCCTGTTTCCCAGTGCGCTATAAATGCCCACATAGGCTTATGCTCTGCTAGGGCCGCTTCGGCCATTTCAGTGCTGACTGAAGTTCCGTGGGGCACTTCAACCATGATAACGTTTGCCGGTTGAGGATTAGCGGGATTAGCCGCTAAATCTTCAACGCTCGACGCCTTCATACGGATAGTCATGCCGTCGATGCCACTGAAGGTACCGTTAGTGAATACCACCACCTTATCGCCGGGTAGAATCATGCTTAACATGCAGTCCAAGCCGCTAAAACCTGTACCGCCAACACCGTAGGTATAGGTGTTCTTGGTGCCCCAAGCGGTACGCAGCATATGCTTTGATTCAATCATGCCGCGCACTACATCTGCTTGCATGTGATCGGCTACGCCTGCATTTGCATATGCTTGCAATACACGTGGGTCAGTATTACCCGGCCCTGGGCCTGCGGCTAAAGTGTGCGGAATTTCTAAAGTTGGGAAAATAGTCACGGTGTCTCCTAAGGCAATTTAAAGTTAATCTGGAACGAGTTACAAGTAATTCATGTTAGCCAAATATTGTAACTAGGTTTGTTGCAATATTAGCAGTCAGTCACGCTGAAAACCGATTCAATAGCGACCCAATTATGATCCAAACATGAGCCATGTCCTCTTTTTGGACTAGTGCATAAACCCAAACTTATAGACATACTCGCGCTTTCCTTATCAAGATTAACTGAACCGTAATCGCACCAATTATAACTCAAATTCTTCAATCTCTACTGTCAAGCCAAACAAGCCTTTACAGGAATATTAAGACTATGCAGAATCAACCTAAATTTAACGCTTGAATTATTCCCTTGCGTAATCATTCACGAAATCACCCAATTGAGAGCAAAACATGAGTAAACCAAAAATCGTCGTAACCCGTCGTTGGCCCCAGCAGGTAGAAGATATATTAAGCGCTGAATTTGATGCCACTTTAAACCATGACGACGTACCCATGACAGTCGAGCAGTTACATGAAGCACTGCGTACGGCTGATGCTGTGTGTCCAACAGTGTCTGACAAAATTGATGCCGAGGTGTTGGGTTGTGACAATAAAAAAGCTACTTTACTAGCGAGTTACGGCGTCGGCTTTAATCACATCGACCTAGATGCCGCGCAAACGGCGAACTTAACGGTAACCAACACGCCAGAAGTGCTGACAGATTGCACTGCTGATTTAGCGATGACGTTATTACTAATGATCGCACGCCGAGCCGGAGAAGGTGAACGTCATTTACGCAACGGCGAATGGACAGGCTGGCGGCCAACGCACATGATCGGCACCAGCGTAGCTGGGAAAACTTTGGGTTTTATTGGCATGGGCCGAATTGCCCACGCCGTTGCAGCACGAGCGGCACACGGCTTTGGTATGAATATCATTTTCCACGACCCATTTCCACCGTCAGCGGCGGATCTTGAAGGGCTAAGTGCCACCCAATGCAGTTCACCAGACGAAGTTTATGCTAATTCAGATTTCATTACGCTTCATTGCCCAGGTGGTGAAGCAACCCACCACTTAATAAACCAAGAAACATTTGCTAAAATGAAAACTGGAGCATTTATTATCAACACCGCCCGCGGTGATGTGATAGAAGAACAAGCACTGGTTGAGGCATTAAGATCTGGAGCAATAGCTGGTGCAGGATTAGACGTGTTTGAATTTGAGCCTAAGGTTTCAGCTGAGCTCGCTAGCATGGAAAATGTGGTGCTATTACCCCACTTAGGCAGCGCCACCATGGAAACTCGCGTAGCAATGGGCATGCGTGTCATCGACAACTTGCGCGCTTATTTCGCCGGCGAAACTCCGGGCGACAAAGTCGTGTAGAAACGCGAGTTACACAAAACAATCGTGTTTAGCCGAACTTTACGTGCGGCTTTTTATGCAGCCTTGATGTTAAGAATGCTTAGCCGTAGTTACCGCGTACGCGCTCTTTAGTCGGATCAAAATGTGGATGTGCGGTCACTTCAGCAGGGATACGCTTTTGGAAACCATCCAATTTACCGACCTCAACCTTAGCGCCTAATTTGGTGTAACCTACTGACATACGACACAAGGCTATATTCTTACCCAATATGGGTGACATCACCCCGCTGGTGATTTGTCCCACTTGATTGCGCCCAACAAACACACCATCTCCATTACCCGCTATCTCACCTCCGTTAAGCTCCAAACCGACCAGTTTTCGTTGCGGACTGGCCTTACGTTTAATCAGGGCATCTTTTCCAATAAAGTCATCTTCCTTATTTTTTAGCGGCACAGTAAAGCCGATACCTGCCTCAAACGGATCAGTTTGGTCACAAAACTCATACCCTGCGAATATCAACCCAGCTTCTATGCGCAACATATCTAAGGCTTCCAAACCAAGCGGCGTAATATCATGGGGTTGCCCAGCGTCCCAAACAACATCCCAGACAGCTGGAGCATCATTTGGGTGGCAGAAAATCTCATAACCCAATTCACCTGTGTAACCTGTTCTTGAAACCAAAATAGGCATACCCAGCTCGCCACCAACACGAGCGATTGAAAATTTGAACCAGCCCAGTTCTTCAACGGTAGCTTGGTCTGGCCGCGTCCATATAATGTCTTTTAGAACATCACAGCTTTTCGGGCCTTGGACCTGCAAGTTACATAAATCAGGCGTCGAGTTTTTAACCCATGCGCGCAAGCCTAGTTCAGCCGCTTGCGTACGTAGCCAATCACCCGAACTCTCGCAACCTCCTATCCAGCGAAAGTTGTCTTTGCCTATTCTAAATACTGTGCCGTCATCAATCATGCCGCCATTTGGGTAACACATACCAGTGTATACCACTTGACCGGCACTGAGTTTACGCACGTCACGGGTTACGCAGGTTTGCATTAGCAATTCAGCATCTGGACCGACTACTTCATATTTACGTAGCGGTGATAAATCAGTAAGAATCACTCCCTTGCGACAGGCCCAGTATTCTTCAATAGCACCGTGTTTAGTAAAGTTATTAGCCAGCCAATAGCCGTTGTATTCACCGAAGTTACGGGTTAATTGAGAAGTGCGTGGGTGAAAGCCTGTTTCTTGTGTCATAACCGGTGGTGCATCTGTAGTTTTACGAAAAGCAATTGCTTGCTTGAATAAATTAGTTTTTGAATAAGTACGCACGTGAATATCAGTTGGAACCCAACCGTTAGCCGGATCGATATCGCATGGGCAAGCAGACGAAAGACATACAAGGTCTTTCAATGCCTTCATCAATACGTAGTCTCCAGGCCGCGACCAAGGGTCATCAAATAGTAGCTGAAAGTTGTCGTCAAAGAAGGTGTTAAAGAACAAGTTCATCGCCATCCATCCTTTACGCTTGCCAACAGGGTAAGGATCTAGTGCTTTGTTAAAATTATCGGAACAGTTAACGTGGCCTGGATAGCCAGCGTCATCATAGTACTTTCCCGTGCAAGCCACACCAAAACTATCATGCCGACCACAAGTATCTTGTACTACTTGTACGAGCGGTTCTAGGTCAGTATCATAAAACTTGGAATTTAAACCCGGGCCTGGATATACCGAACCCATCATAGACCGGGTTGCTGTTGCGTCTAAGCTACGCTCAATACCTTGATCTAGCTTTTCAGCACTGAAGCATTGAAAATCAGAACACTGCCGTCCCGCCACGTCTTGAATTTGGATATAGTCGCCTGCACTAATTTCATACGCAACCGCGGTACGCGCATGAACACGGATCTCATTTTTGGGGTCAGCTAAAGGGTCTGGCAAAGCAAAATCAGCTGCTTGTTGAATATTTGCACGGCGAATGTGGACAATAATTTCTGTAGCGGGAAGGTCAGTACCAGCCAAAGACATTGGGGCTCCCGGAGCGCAAATAATCGCCAATAGATCAGTTTCCGCAGTAAATGTTACCGAAGAGCCAGACGGCGTTTCATCGGTCAATATATGGGCTACTTTTGAACCTGCCAAGTCGATATTGAAAGCCTTTAACTTAGCTTCAAGCCGTGAAGCTCCTGTACCGCCATTTGAAAGGCATTCTTGAATAATAGTCCCTTTGGCGTTTGGCTTAATACCCAATTCAGTGGTGCGCGACGCACCCAAGCTATCAAAGCCCGCAACGCATACAGATTGCAACCCTTGTTGGTCAACTACTTCGATCGTGTCGCCTGCATAAATGGGCAAGGCAACCGCGCCTCCGCCTTCGATGCGGCAGCGCTCATTACCTAAATCGGTGCCCGTCAGTCCTGGGGTAAGTATTTGATTAGAACGCTTTAATTCAAGTGCAATAGACATATCAGTGCCCTAATAAATGTACAAACTTTAAAAAAACGAGTGGGATTAACTTTGCCCGAGCGACTTCTTCCGACTATCCGCCCAAGTGCGTATCAAATGATCTGCAATCAACCCGATAAATGCGACACATAAGCCTAAGGTCAAACCAATACCGATACCTTGTTTATCAGATAGGGCTTTCAATATAAGCTGCCCCAAATCGGTGGTACCAATAAAAGCACCGATTATCACCATGAACAAGGAGAAAACGACTGTTTGATTTATACCTAACAGCATATGTGGGAACGCATAAGGTAATTCGATATTTATCCACCGTTGAAAGCGGTTAACCCCTGACATCGACCCTGCGTCTTGTAAAGCCTGGGGTACTGCCCGCAATCCTTCCACTGTATATCGGGTCGCAGGGATAGTCGCGTAAATAATCGCGGCGATCAAAACCGATGTATCTGTAACGCCGAAAAGCATAATTACCGGTATTAAATAGATAAACGATGGGAAGGTTTGAAAGAAATCAGCCACTAGCAATATGGTTTTACTCGCGTAAGCATTCTGCGCACACAGGGTACCTGCTGTGACACCTATAATGGTTGATACTATCACCGCGAATGAAGCCATATAGGCAGTTATCAGTGCTCTATCCCAGTACTCTGAAAGTGCGATGAACAACAATAACCCGCCTACTATTAATGCAGACTTGTAACCGCCAAGAATGTAGCCCGTGCCCATTATCAATACGAACGTCGCCACCACTGGCATACCTAAATAGGCATTTTTCATCGGTACAAGGACTTGCACAATAAGAAATTCGTTGAAGGTCTTTAACGGGTAAAAGAAGGCATCCCATATCCAATCAACTCCAGCTTGCCAATATTCATGGGTCGTGATGCCTTTGTCGGTAGGCACGAGATACAAGTAATTAAAGCCTTCTCTGAAGAAATAAGATGCGATATAGGCAATGATAGAACCCACTACCAATGCGATTGCCATTACTAACCAAAATTTATTGCGATCGTAAAAACTAAGATCGGCAAAGTAATCCGTTTGCTTATTTGCCCAAGCTAAAGACATTTTATCTAAGACTACCGCCAATAGCACGATACAAAGACCCATTTCTAACGCCTTGCCTACCTTAAGTGAGTTCAAAGCAATTAATAAGTTATAGCCCAGACCTGTTGCCCCGATAAAAGATGCAATTACTGACATAGCTAAACATTGCATGATGACTTGATTGACGCCAATTAGAATGTCTCTTCTCGCAGTGGGAACAAGCACCTTATACATTAGTTGAAAATCAGTACAGCCGCTCATTTTACCTGCTTCAAGCACTTCTGGAGAAACGTTCCTCAACCCCAATATAGTCAAACGTACCATTGGAGGAGTAGCAAAAATGATAGTGGCAATCGCACCCGCGTGATTTCCCACTCCGAAAAATGCGGTAATCGGCACTAGATATGAAAAGTGCGGCATTGTCTGTGCCACGTTTAGCAGCGGCGCCAGCACCATTTCAACCTTACTATTTTTGTAAGCCCAAATACCTAGTGCGAGCCCCAAGAGTACAGATACGGGAGCTGCTATTAATACAAAAGAAAGCGTTTGCATGGTTGGCTCCCACTGACCAAAAGCAGACATATATATTGTCGCGCAGGCTGTTAGCAATGCGAGCCCTTTACCCCCTAGTCTATAGGCTAGTAAGGTTGCACCAAAAGAAACCACTGTCCAAGGAAGTGCTGGCCACTTCGCCCATTGGTTTTCACCCACCCAGCTCCAACTAGAGAATGCGACAATCGTTTTCACTCCTCCTAAAAATATTTCACGAATAAACGTAATTAAAAAAAGCACAAAACCCGATATACCGCGCGTAATCTGTCTGACTAATGGCTGCTCTTCATACTCCTCGATAGCAGGGTCGTATACATCAATAGGCAGCCACTCGTACATTAAAAACTCAGCAGAGTTGTTAATCATTCCTGGAACTGCCTGTAATAAGGGAGGCAATCTCCATAGGTAATTAGATTCAGATGGGTTTACAAAAATGCACAGAGCAAAGAAAACAATTAGTAAACCCAAAAACTGTAGCGACGTAGGTAGATTTTTTAGTGATTTCATAAGCTAATTCCTCGTTACGAATCCTTTTTCCCAAACAACACCTTGAGCACTTTAGCAGGGTGCAATGTACCAACAATATTATTGTTATCATCGACCACTGCAATGGAGTCTTTACGGCCTAATACTGCTTCGGCAACGGTTGCAATAACGGCATCCTGAGAAACTTTTAAATCACCTACCTTGTCAGACTTATCAACAGGGTCCATCACCGACTTAATTTTCAGGACTTTCTCCCTAGGAATTTCTGCGGTAAATTTATTAACGTATTCTGTGGCAGGGTTTAATACAATGTTTGCTGGGGTATCTAGTTGCTCAATAATACCGTCTTTCATAATCGCTACGCGGTCAGCTAGGCGCAGTGCTTCATCAAAATCGTGCGTTACAAATAAGATGGTTTTTTGCAGCATATTTTGTAACCTTAAAAATTCATCCTGCATTTCTTTACGGATGAGCGGGTCCAGTGCTGAAAAAGGTTCATCTAAAAACCAAATATCCGGCTCAACGGCAAGCGAACGAGCTATTCCGACACGTTGTTGCTGCCCTCCTGATAATTCTCTTGGGAAATAGTTTTCACGGGTATTCAACCCAACTAGTTCCACCATTTCCATTGCTCTAGCAATGCTATCTTTGGTGCTAACCCCTTTTACTTGAAGTGGGAAAGCAATATTTTCTAATACTGTTTTATGCGGTAACAAAGCAAAGTTTTGGAACACCATGCCCATTTTGTTGCGCCTAATTTCCATTAACTGCTTGGAATTCATAGCGGTAATATCTTCACCATCAATATGAATGGTGCCCGATGTGGGGTCACCTAATCTGGATATACATCTGAGCAGTGTAGATTTACCTGAGCCTGAGAGGCCCATAATAACTAGCATCTCCCCTTTGTGCACTTCGAAATTGGCGTCGTTTACACCTACAATATAGCCCGCTTCCTGAAACGCTTTAGCATCTACTACACCATTTGCTTCACGTAGCCTTTTTTCGGGATCTTCGCCGAAGATTTTATAAACAGATTTACACTGAATGACGACTTCGCGTTTTTCTTGGTTCGTTGTATCAGAAGACATGGCTTTTTATATTATTAGTTGGGTAAATAGCACTCGAAAAAAATCTCCCTCAACAATCGAGGTCAAGGGAGATTATCGTAGATATAATAATTTTACTTAATATCTTATGGAAGACTAGTTGATCATAGCCTGCCAAACACCTTCATTATCAGCTACCCACTTAGCAGCTGCGTCAGCATGAGTTAAGCCGTCTACGTCAACCAACGCAGCCATTTGGCCGATATGTGTTGCAGTGAAAGCTAACTTAGATAATGCACGGTATGCAGAAGGATGAGTTTTAGGTAGCTTATAGTGAGCTACTTTCTTTAACCAGCCATCTGGAGAACCGCAAGCACCGTCGCCACCATCAGCTACTCGGCAGCCTTCAGTGTATGGAGGGAACTCAATGAACGTGAAACCAGCGGCGTCAGTAAAGTTTGGAGACCAGTTAAAGATGATAGTACCGCGACCTTCTTTTTCAGCAGCTTTTAATTCTGCCCAAAGTGCATCAGCAGCGCCAGCGAACTTAACAGTCCACTTGTCATCAAGACCTAAGCCTTTAACGCGGTTCGGCATAATATCACCGTGCCAGCTTTGTGGGCCTTCAAGCCATCTGCCTTTACCTTCAGAATCAGGCGTAACGAAGTTAGCAGAACAATCTTTTAACGCTTCCCAGTTAGGTAGGCCTGGGCATAAGTCTTTTTCGATAACCCAGTTAGGCACACCCATTTCTTCAAATGTACGTGTGTTATGGCTACCAGCATCAATTAAACCGCCTTTATCCATAGCAACATACATAGGCGCAGCCATAGTTGATTGCCAAACTTCTGGTTGAACGTGTAAGTCACCTACGCGAATAGCTTCATAAGCCGCTTGCGTGTCAGAAGGTACATATTCAACGTTATTGCCTAAGCTTTCAAAAATGTTTCCCATAACGTGCGCCATTACAATCTGGCTTGACCAGTTGTGAGTAGCAATTTTAATAGGCTCTTCGCTAGCAGCATTAACTGCACCAGCTGATAAAAACCCCGTTGTCGCCAACGCGGCGATGGTTGTTGTAATTTTACGATTCATATTTCTCCTCGAGATTAGTTATGATAAATAAATTTGACGAAAACACATACTACACCAAGCTATCTATTTTAAAAAGAACCAAGCTTGTACCTATTTATGAGTAAACCTTGTACCAAAATTTCGAGCAAAACTTTGGCCTCACAAATTAATTCGTTAAGCTTCCGATTTATCCAAGTCGATATTTTTAATGAACCGGCAAAAAATTCTATTTGAAGATCCTAGCGTAGTTTTTAATACTAGCGATTCGCTGAATATGAAGCAACCACGCCGTGAGTGTAAATCGCCGCACTTTCAGGTGTGGTTAACTGCCGCGTAGGCACTGGTTTTACTTCGCCATATACGGGCTCATAAAATCGTTCTTATTGCCCGATGCAGCAGCCCAGCAATCTGCCGCTGCTGACTGTCGTTAGCAATCAAGTCCTGACGGATTTCGATGAGCAGATGCTCGAATCCGCGCTCCACTGCATGATGGTGAGTGGTATACCCCATTGGGGTTTTTGCGTCATACGGCTGGTTAACCCCGATATTAAACGGCGTTTCCCTACGCAAATTTTCGATTAACTGCAATGCTTGCCGGTCATCATCACGACCCATCAAGACCCCCAATCCCCAAGGGCGTGCATCACCGTTTAATTCGGGGGTAAAGCTATGAATTGATATCAGGAAAGGGCGCGCATTTCGACCCACGACCGCATCAATTAGATGAGATATTTGTTGATGGTAGGGTTTAAAAAATCGTTCCACACGCTGCGAACGCTGCACTTGGCTTATCGATTTATTGGCAATTATGTCGATTGCATCGCTAACTTCAGGAATGGATGTTGGGTCAATTATGTACCGATTAGGGTCAATAACTAATCTCGAAAACTCTGAAAGCACCGCAGGAGACCTAAGTAATTCACTCAGTATCTCGGTGATCGCCGCCGCACCAATATCATAGGCAATATGCTGTTGCAATATTGTATCTGGCAAACCCAGTTGTTTCAGGCTTGCTTCGACCCTATTACTAGCGTGGTCACAAACTAAAATTACGCGGGAATCGAACCCTGCATTAATTACTCTGAACGCTGGCACGCACTGTGTTGCTTGTAACATGCCTTATCCCGAATTGGAAATAGCGCGCGGCGCAATAAAACTGTTTTGAATAAATTCAGCCAAGCGCTGCACTAGCTCAGAAGGCTGACGACTCAGGTAGTGTAAATGAACATCTACTTTGCTTAGTTGAGGTAATAGTCGTGAATGTTTGATCACTTTCAGTTCGCTCGGCACGGTACTTTTGGCAACTGCGGTTACACCCAAACCCGCCATTACCGCTGCGCGTATTCCTCCGTAGCTAGTGCCTGTGTAGACGATGCGCCATGGAATTTTATCTTGTTTGAGCTTTTCCAACATTCTACTGCGGTACACGCAGCCTTCAGGGGCAACGACCAAGGCTACCACTGTGTTCTGATTTTCCGGCACATCGTTACTTTGCACCCAAACCAAATCTTCAGACCAGACAGGTTTATGTTCGTAGACTTGATCTTTGTTAAGTGCAATGACAACATCTAGGTTCTCGTTCCTCTGCTGGCCTAGCAACTCACTTGATAATTGGCTTAGCACCTCTAATTTCACATCGGGATAGCGTTTAGAGAACCCAGCTAAAATTTGCGGCAAATACGACATCGCAAACTCATTGGGTATGCCTAGGCGCACCGTACCGCTTAACTGCGATTCTTCTAAACGATGGGTTAACTCATCGTTGAGTTCGAGTATTCGCCGCGCATAGCTTGCCACCACCTCTCCCACTTCAGTCAATTGGATTTCTCGACTGCTGCGCCTTATTAACTCGTTCCCTGCCAGTGCCTCCAAACGCTTTATCTGCAATGACAAAGCAGGCTGAGAGCGCCCGATTACAGCACCCGCCTGACTAAACCCTCCATGCTCCTGTACTGCAATGAAACTACGCAACAATTCAGTAGGAAAGTTTTGCATATTTTAATGTCTGTAGTAATCTATTGGCAATTCTACTTTATTTGTTTTATTAATAGTTAGATTTTAACTATTCATTTTTATTATTTATAGGCATAAGCTAAACTCGCTATAAATAATAAGTATTTCTTATCATGACTGACGCATTGCTAACCACCGCCCTAACTCAATTGCATATCGATAACGACGCTAAGATGGTGCCGTTTGCAGGGTATTCTATGCCCGTCCAATATCCAATTGGCGTCCTTAAGGAACATCTGCATACTCGATCAAACGCGGGTTTATTTGACGTCTCTCACATGGGCCAAGCTTGGGTTACGGGCCAAGATGCGGCAAGCGAGCTTGAAAAACTGATACCGATTGATATTGTAGAGCTAGCCAACGGTGAACAAAGATACGGTTATTTCACCAATGAAGCGGGGGGCATTGAAGATGATTTAATGGTCTCTCGCTGGGGAGAAGATATCTTAGTCATCGTTAATGCAGCCTGCAAAGATGCCGATTTCGCCCATTTAAACAAGCATCTTAGCGGCGATGCGAAACTAAGCATTATCGAAGATAGAGCCTTGCTCGCTATACAAGGCCCACAAGCACACCAAGTGATGGCTGGTTTCGGTCATGACCTCAGCGACATGGAATTCATGCATTGTCGGTCACTAGATTTAAACGGCGCACAATGCTTTGTTACCCGCAGCGGTTATAGCGGTGAAGATGGGTTTGAAATTTCTATTCAAAATAATCAAGCCTTAGAGCTGGCCACAACATTACAAAATCATGAGGCGTGCGAATGGGTTGGATTAGGTGCGCGCGACAGCCTTCGCCTTGAAGGTGGCATGTGCTTGTACGGCCATGATATTGACACAACAACCACTCCTGCTGAAGCCTCAATTGCTTGGGCGATTCAATCGGTTCGTCGCCTCGGCGGTGAACGTGAAGGCGGCTTTATTGGTGCCCAAAACGTGCTAAGTCAATTACCCAATAAGGTGTCGCGTAAACGTGTTGGCATCAAACCTTCTGGGCGCGCGCCGATTCGAGAAGGCACCGTTTTAACAGACGCGGACGACAATGAAATAGGCGTCGTAACTAGCGGCGGCTTTAGCCCCTGCTTGCAACAGCCTATCGCCATGGGCTATGTTAAAACCGAGCACAGCAAATTGGGGTCGGTAATCTATGCTCGGGTTCGTGGCAAACTTAACGAAGCCATCGTGAGCAAAACCGATTTCGTGAAGAATAACTTCTACAGACTATAAGTAAGAGGCAATATTATGAGTAATACAAAATTCACTGAAGATCACGAATGGGCAACGCTTGACGGAGAAACCGCAACCGTTGGCCTGACTAATTTTGCGCAAGAGCAGCTAGGCGACATTGTTTACGTTGAATTACCCGATGTAGGCCGTGAGGTTGTACAAGGCGAGGAGTGTGCGGTGGTTGAATCCGTGAAAGCTGCTGGCGATGTTAAATCACCCGTATCGGGCGAAGTCATTGCGGTGAATCCCGCTCTTGAAGACACACCTGAGTTAGTCAATAGCTCACCAGAAGGCGACGGATGGCTTTATAAGGTAAAGGCCATCGATGACGGTGAGATGGACCAACTTATGGCCGCAGACGCCTATGCCGATTTCGTTGAGTCAGTGAGTTAAGTCCGCACATTCCATCTTAAATAACAACCGAACTAACTGCCATGCCGCAACCATTTTCCATCCGCCACTTAGGCCCAAATAAGCAAGAGCGTCAAGAGATGCTCAATGCATTAAGTCTGGACTCAATTGAGCAGCTTATTGACCAAACCATTCCCAGCTCTTTACCGCGCTGTGGAGACCTAAAAATTGGCGCTCCGCTCAATGAAGATGACGCGCTGCGTAAGCTCGCGAGGCTGGCAAATGAAAATGCGCGCCATGTCTCAATGATCGGTTGTGGTTATCACGGCACGCGCTTGCCGTCGGTGATTCGTCGTAACGTATTGGAAAACCCTGATTGGTATACCGCCTATACACCCTATCAACCAGAGATCGCGCAAGGACGATTAGAAGCCTTGATGATTTTTCAGCAAATGGTGATGGACTTAACGGGCATGGAAATCGCCAATGCTTCGATGCTGGACGAAGCCACCGCCGCAGCCGAAGCCATGTCGATGTCTAAGCGTCTGTCAAAGAACAAAAGCATGGCATACTTTGTCGACCAAGACGCCCATCCGCAAACGCTGAGGGTTATGCAAACGCGCGCTGAGCCGATGGACATCGAGATAATTGTAGGCGACCCCAAAACAGAATTAGCGGCGCACGACGTGTTCGGGGCATTTTTCCAATACCCAGGCTCTACCGGCGGCGTTCATGATTACACCAATGAAATAAGCGCCTTACAAGAAAACAAGGGCCTCGCCACAATCGGCGCTGATGTGATGGCACTTGCAGTATTGAAATCTCCAGCTGAAATGGGCGCAGACATTGCCATTGGCAGCACGCAACGGTTCGGCGTTCCAATGGGTTACGGCGGGCCGCATGCCGCTTATTTCGCAACCCTAGATGTGCATAAGCGTTCGGTTCCCGGGCGCATTATCGGGCTGTCAATCGACGCCCAGGGCGACCCAGCATACCGTATGGCCTTACAAACGCGCGAACAACATATTCGCAGAGAGAAGGCAACCAGCAATATCTGCACCGCACAGGCTCTGCTAGCCATCATCGCCGCTTTATATTGCGTTTATCATGGCGCTAATGGAGTAAAGCGCATTACCGAACGTATCAATCACTTAACCCGCTTATTAGCCGACAAACTCAAGCAAATTAAAGTCAATGTAGTCAATGAACACTACTTTGACACTTTACTAATATCCGCGCCCGGTCAAGCGCGACGCGCAGTTGACGCGGCCTTGCAAAATGGCTTGAATATTCGCTTTATCGATGACGATACCATTAGCCTAACGCTAGATGAGACCCACAAAGAAAAGCATATCAACATGCTAGTTGATGCGTTCGCCTCGCCGTTTAGAAAATCAGAAGATATCGTTAATAATCAGACTCCTGCGCAAAGCATCCCCAAAGAGCTTGCGCGCACATCAAGCTACTTCACACATCAAGTTTTTAACGAATATCGCAATGAAACCGCGATGATGCGTTTTCTGCGAGGCCTGTCTCAGAAAGACATCACACTGGCGCGTTCGATGATTCCGTTGGGTTCATGCACCATGAAACTGAACTCTGCAACAGAGATGGATTCAGTTTCTAACCCGCGCTTTGCAAAGCTGCACCCATTTGTGCCCGTAGATCAAGCTAAGGGTTATCAAACCATTATCCAAGAGCTGTCTAGAGACTTGTGTGAAATTACGGGGTATGACCAGCTTTCGATGCAACCAAATGCCGGGTCGCAAGGTGAATTTGCAGGCCTGTTGTGTATTCGTAAGTACCATATATCGCGCGGCGATTCACAGCGTAAAGTTTGCCTTATTCCATCGTCTGCGCACGGCACCAACCCAGCCAGTGCTGTGATGGCAGGCATGAAAGTGGTCATTATAAAGTGCACCCCCGAGGGCAATATTGACTTGGACGACTTAAACGACAAAGCGGACAAACATACCAAAGAACTTGCCGCATTAATGATCACCTACCCTTCTACATTCGGTGTATTTGAATCTAGTGTACAAGAAGTTTGCCAAATTATTCATAACCACGGTGGCCAAGTCTATTTAGATGGCGCCAATCTCAATGCCATGATCGGCCTTATTCGGCCTGGCGATCTGGGCGGCGATGTCTCACACTTGAACTTGCACAAAACCTTTGCCATTCCACATGGCGGCGGTGGCCCAGGCATGGGCCCGATCGGTGTAAAGAAACACTTAGCGCCTTTTTTGCCGGATCATTGCTTAATTCCAGGGGTTAATACCTCTGCCAACGCGATGCCAATCGGTTCAGTCTCAGCGGCACCTTGGGGCTCACCACTGATCCTTACGATATCTTGGGCTTATATAAAAATGCTAGGCAGTCATGGCTTAACACAGGCCACGCGCACGGCAATTTTAAGCTCCAATTACATCGCCAATGCGCTCAAAGAAGCCTACCCGGTTAGTTATACCGGAGACAATGGCCGCGTAGCACACGAATGCATCGTTGATTGCTCAGCCTTCAAAGAAAGTGCTGGCATTTTGGTTGAGGACATCGCCAAACGTTTGATGGATTATGGCTTTCATTCACCAACCATGTCGTGGCCAGTGCACGATTCGTTGATGATAGAGCCTACGGAAAGTGAACCCAAATCTGAAATTGATCGGTTCATTCGCGCAATGATATCAATTCGCGAGGAAATCGCACTGATCGAATCCGGTGCGATGGACAAAGAACATAACCCGCTTAAAAATGCACCGCATAGTAATCAACTCATTGATATAGAGCAGTGGAACTATCCGTATTCACGTAAAATGGCGTTCTTTCCAATGGCCGGTCTAAAGCACAATAAATACTGGCCGCCCGTTGGACGGATTGATAACATCTATGGCGACAAGAATTTAAATTGTTCCTGCCCACCGATGGAATCCTATCTAGACGAAGACGAGCACCAATAAGAGCAAGGCGATAATTTTAAATGAAACAATCTGTAGTCATTCAAGGTGAAAAATTGCGCGGTGAAGCTAAAACAGCGCGCATTCCAGTAAAGATCGCGCCATTACCAAGAGAACAAGTTCTGCGTAAACCCAAATGGATTAGAGCCAGCTTTCCCGGCACGCCTGAAGTAATCGCGCTTAAAAAAATTCTACGCGAAAACAAACTGCACACCGTATGTGAAGAAGCGGCCTGCCCCAATTTAGGAGAGTGCTTTAGCAAGGGTACTGCGACCTTTTTAGTGATGGGTGACATCTGTACTCGGCGATGTCCATTTTGTGACGTAGCACACGGCAGACCAAACCCATTAGATGGAAATGAACCTAGACATCTGGGCGAAACTATCAGCAAGATGGGCTTGCGCTATGTGGTAATCACCTCGGTTAACCGTGATGACTTACGTGACGGTGGCGCCGAGCACATTATGCAGTGTGTAAAGGTTACGCGAGAACTTAATCCAAACACGAAAATCGAGATTTTAACCCCTGACTTTCGCGGTAGAACGCGCCGACACGCGATTGAAATCTTGGCACAAAATCCGCCAGATGTTTTTAATCATAATCTAGAAACCATTCCGCGCTTATACAAACAGGCCCGCCCAGGGGCTGACTATATTGTGTCACTAGAGCTATTGCGTGACGTAAAACCCCATATGCCGGGCGTGCCCACCAAATCAGGCATCATGCTTGGTCTTGGCGAAACCACTGAAGAAGTGATAGAGGTGCTAAAAGACATGCGTGCTTACGATATTGACATGCTCACCTTGGGTCAATATCTGCAACCCAGCTGCCACCATTTAGCCGTTGAGAAATACTATACTCCAGAGGAATTTGTTGAGCTAAAAGATATTGCAGAAGGATTTGGATTTCAGAATGTCGCCTCTGGTGCGATGGTGCGTTCTTCATACCATGCCGATGAGCAAGCTCAAGCGGCTCTGTAAATTCAAACCCACTAACAACTCAAAAGGAATTTGCGAAATTAGGCACTGCACTGCGTGTAAATAATCCACAATGCTGTGTAAGATAAGATACACGCACTAGTAATAGTCTCTATACGCAATATAAACTTATGCTGTCCAAGCTCCTAAGGAGAACCATGAACTGCAAAATAACAATAACATTCGCCGCCCTTGCATCAATCATCTCGATGCCAGCTGTTATGGCCGCAACACCTGAATCACCCGACCCAATAAAAGTGATAGACAATAACTGGTCAAGCCAAAAGGTTTTGGCGCGTGTCGCGCAGCAGCTTCTAAACCGAGCAGGATATAAAACTGAACTGCTTACGTTAGACACGCAAGACCAATTTGTAGCAATGGGAAAGGGTGATGCGCACATTCAAATGGAAGTTTGGGAAGGCTCAATGAACGCCTCATTTATGAAAGAAGTGGAGGCTGGTCGTATGGTCGACGGCGGCAGCCACACCGCAACCACCCGTGAAGAATGGTGGTACCCTAACTACGTTGAAGAAATATGCCCTGGCCTGCCTTCTTGGGAAGCAATTAACGATTGCGCTGAAGTACTGTCTACGCCCGAAACAGCGCCAAATGCACGTTATCTTTCTGGCCCAGCTGAGCGGCATCAAGAAGACCTTGAAAGAGTAAAAGCATTAGGCCTTAACGTGACTATCATCAATGCAGGGTCTGCCGATGCACTATTTGGTGAGCTTAAGTCTGCTGCCCCGCGCAAAGAACCCATCATTCTTTTCAACCGGGCACCAAACTGGGTTGGTGCGGCTTATCCAGGCAAGTTCGTAGAATTCCCGCGTCGTGATGCTGAAGGTAAGTGCGTAAGCGATCCAAAATGGGGAGTCAATCCCAGTTTGGCAAACGATTGCGGTGCCGCTGTTGGTGGCTACCTCAAAAAAGGCCTATGGGCTGGGTTTGCTGACAAGTACCCTTGTGCTAACGAGCTGATGACCAATATTGACTTTACTGGCCCAATGATCGATTCGGCGGCGGCATTGGTTGATGTTGAAGGCTTAGATCATGATTCAGCCGCAGCGGTTTTCATTAACAGCAATACTGACGTAATAAATGCTTGGATGCCTGCTTGCGTTGGTTAAGCCTAGCCTCACAATTTTAATGCTGTACTAACTTTAAGCAGTCGCAATTTATCGATGATAAGACCTTCGATATTCTTGCTACTGTGTCTACTGCTAACAGCATGCGATAGATCTACAGGCGAGGTTCAATGGCATATGGTCAATGTGAACCATACTGATCTGCAAGGGGACGCCCATATATTAATCTCGGGTAAAGAAGTATTTATGATTGACGCGGACTACACCGCACCAGCCGTAGAAAAACTGATTCCCTATCTGCAAGCGTTAAATATTTCAAGGATCAGCAAAGCGTTCGTGTCGCACGCCCATCAAGACCATTACGAAGGCTTTTCGGCAATGATTGGATCAGGAATTAATATCGATGATATCTACTTCAACACCCCGTCTATGGAAATTGAGGACTGCTGCTACAACGCAAAGGATTTTCAAAACCATCTTGAGTATTGGGAAGACAGCACGGTAACAACTCACACAGTAGTGGCTGGAGATCAATTTGAACTTGGCGATTCAAAACTTAGCGTTATTCATGCACAAACAGCAAACTTACCAAACAAGAAAATTGATGTCAACGACCAGTCTTGTCCAACAGAAATTCCCGCCTACCAAGATTTAGCCCAAATCGTCGTTAGCTTTGTCTCGCTGAGTTTGATGCAGGGTCTAATCTCTGTCCAGCTGTCGCTAGCTCATTGTCTCGGCTGATGTTTATACCCTGAAAACCTCGCCTCAAGCAGCTTTGATCATGATCTTAGTCAAGAGGTATCTGGAAAGGGCAGCAGCCCTTCTCTAAATGCAAGATCACTATATGTCGCCTCCCAGCTCGGAACATGAAGAACAAGGAATAAGCTGCGCAGCTTCTCCCAATAATTCTTTTTCGATTTCTTTGCCTCCAGCGCCTGACCCAATAGCTTGCAACAGCGTTGCTGAATCTGATCAACTAGAAACGCCAGCATCATCAAGTAAGCAAACACCGTCGCTAGGTGCTGTTTGCCATGACCAAAGTTATGCTCGAAGTGATAGCCAAGGGTTTTTCAGGGTGTTGAAGGTTTCATTCTCAATGCGCCAACGAGCGCGGCCGCCGCGCATTAGCGTCATCATATTGTCAGAGGTGATTTCAATATCCGTCACCCACGAGAAGTGCTGTGTTTTACCCGATGCTTTGGTTTCCCAGTATTCCAAGAAATTGATCTGCATCTGGAAATTCGCATCATTAAGCGGCACTTGATTACAGTATCGAAAACAATGATGCACCCCTTTGGAATCTATGAGTTCCACTGTTTTTGTGGCTTTTGTGTGACTCACCCAGTCAAATAGAAACCCATGGTCACTTTGTTTTGCGCCTAGAATAAAACGCATGTCCAGTGACTTAAGTCATTCAATATGAGGGCCATTAGACGACAAACCATCCTCTACGACCACCAGCTTTAAATGAGGGTGTTCCCTGCGAATGTCTTTGAACAAACGCTTGGCTGCATTACGTTCACAGTCATTCTTGGCCTCGCCATCTTGCTTCAAGATCGCCTCGGGTGCCAATGTAAATACCTCAGACTGATCAGGATGCACCAATACCGCCGCCAGCAATTGATGATAATACGTGATCTGACCATTGCGATGATGCTTTTCACAGCACTGCTTGCAATGCACCTGCTTGGATGAGAAGTAACCTGTCCCATCCACCGATAGTAGATAGTGCTCATCCATAAACTCCATACCTTCTAAACCCTTGCCGCGTTGAAGATTGGCAAAGATTACGGGTAAAGGCTTGGCGTAATAGTGCAGGGTCAACATTGTCTAGCCGCTCACGTAATGTCGTATCACAAGGGGCTTTCTTAATCCCGTATAAGCTGCGTAAATTAGCTTGGATGGTTTGCTTATCTTGGTCGAACTGAAGTAATGAGGGATACTTCAACCCGAAAATAGCCATCCCTGACATCAGACAATCTGCTAGAGAAATATCATTACGGGCGTGGCATGAATCTGTAGCTTCTATCTGACTAAACACTTGCCTAATCGACTTGAGTAATCCCGGCGCGCTGAGGTGTTTACGAAGTAGAGGTTTAGCTATTGTTCTTCAACTCTAATCTGTGAAATTGGCTGTATCATACTGTATCCTCGGAATAGTTTACGAAAACTATTTTTTCAGAACCCCTGTAACCCGCTTGTTTGCTTGGTTTGTTAATTGGGCGGGAATTGCTGCTTGTCCAACATGAAATGATACTGAGCGAAGGGACTGATTCTAATCGGAAATGATACCGAACTAATCTAATTTCTGTTCATGATGGTGAATGAATACCATTATGAATGACCACCATATAGGTACCCTTGATAAGGCACGCTTGTTGCTACAAGGTACTGATGAAATCGATCTGGCAATCGACGGTAAACGCAATCGCTATGATTTCATCAAACGCACCTTAATGCGTTTCAAATACAGCAAACTGGGTCGAGCCGATAAGGGTCTTGTGCTGCGTTATATCACACGCATCAGCGGTTACTCTTATGTGCAAGTGAAACGCCTGGCTGCCAGCTATCTCAAGCACGGTAGAATCCAGTGGCGACATCGTGCCACAAGGGGCTTTGCTAGACGCTATAGCAATCAAGACATTAAGCTTCTAGCAGATATGGATGAACTCCACGGTACGTTATCAGGCCATGCCACTAGGAAACTCTGTGAGCGCGCCTTGGTTGTCTATGAGCAAACTGAGTATGCCAACCTGGCACCTATCCCGGTTTCTCATCTATACAATCTACGCCGATCTAAACCCTACCAGAACAATCGCCGTCACTTTGAAAAGACACATTCCAAGCCTTCTTCTATCGGCCAAAGACGTAAGCCACAGCCAGAAGGTCAACCTGGCTATAGCCGTGTAGATACAGTGCATCAGGGCGATAAGGACAAGGTTAAAGGGGTCTATCATATCAACGCCGTTGATGAGATCACCCCGTTTGAAGTCGTGTCTTCTACACAGAAAATATCAGAGCCATTCTTGATGCCTATTCTCACTCAAATGCTAGAGCAGTTCCCCTTTGTGATTAAAGGCTTTCATGCCGATAATGGCAGTGAATACATTAACCAATCGGTGGTGCGATTGTTGAATAAGCTATTAATCGAGTTGACCCAATCCAGGGCTAGACACCGTAACGACCATGCCTTAGTTGAGTGCAACAATGGGGCCATCGTGCGCAAGCATCTTGGCTTCATGCATATCCCGCAAAAATATGCGCCTGATATTAATCAATTTGCCACCGACTTTCTTAACCCTTATTTGAATTATCACCGACCTTGTTTCTTCCCACAGACCAGCACTAACAACAAAGGAAAACAAGTCAAAACCTATCCATATCGAAACATGATGACGCCTTATGAAAAACTCAAATCGTTGACCAATGCACAGTCATATCTTAAAACTCACATCTCGTTTACAATGCTTGACGATATCGTTTATCAGATGACTGATAATGAGGCGGCAAAACAACTCAATGAGGAAAAAACTAAACTCTTTAAAAACATCTTTGAACAGAAATGACAATCAACTTCTCGGTATCATTCCTGTATTGGAATAGACTCGACCTATCTCTGATAATGCGTTGGCAAGTCGGTCAGATCACTACGCTGTTTACCGGTGACCTCAACAATACCATTGGTACTTGGTTAGTAAACACTAAGCCCACGGAGTTAGCAGCTGATATTTTAAAAGTTCCGCACCATGGAGGGCGTGGCATCGCCCCAAATGCCTTCTTTATGGCCGTAAACCCAACACATTTATTGGTACCAAGCCCGGCGTGGCTATGGTGTTCCGAGCGCGCTCATTTGATTCGCGGGTTCGCGGACAACCCGAATATTAAGACTGGGGTAAATGGCTTTCACGGCACCGCTGTAGTTAGTTTTGATAAAGACCAAATCGCTATCAGCTCAGAAAACACGCCGACGGAAATTTGCGCTGAATTAGCCAACAATTAATTACAACATACCTAAAGTTTTTCTGAAGAGTCGTATAGGACAATTAACTAGTACACTTTCAAGATAATATTGCCTAATTCAGCGTCAACGTACTGTTTCACAACAAGGCGTATTGCGCAATGAATGGTCACTCCCTTCAAAAGCGATACTACGCAGTTGTGGGACGGTGCGTTGGGGTCCTTTGGGTGAGCCTGTCCGCGCCCCTGGGCTGCGTTACAGCTTTTGTAAAGGGAGTGACCATTTCCTGCAAGCGACGCCTTGCCAGGCACGCGGACAGACTCACTGAATTAGGCAATATCACTTTGAAAGAGTACTAGGTACTACAAAACCCAATTTCAAAACTCGCCCTTGATTTAGCTATCAATAGGCGCATCAACTTTAAATGAGCCTATGCGCCCTCTTTCATACCCAGCAATCAAAGCGCTGCAAAGAGTTCAATCTGGTACTACAAGCGGTAAATTTACCAAGCCAAGTCGTCGAATACGAGAATCGCTTTTACTTACTGGTAGAAGAAGCACAAGCTGAAGATGCTTATGAGCAGCTGCATCTATATATTAACGAGAACGCTCCTGAAGAAATATTAGCGCGCCCCTTACAACCTTTGGCCAAAGGGTTTCTTGGCGCTTATCTTTATGGGTTAACCTTACTGCTCATAGGGTCGTTTAAAGCCACGTATACATTCGGTGTGGACTGGTATCACCAAGGCTTGGCACATTCTGAAAAACTACTCAGCGACCAATGGTGGCGCAGTATCACCGCATTAACCCTACATGCTGATATAGCACATCTGGTTGGAAACATTGGTTTTGGCGTCTTATTCGGAATTTTAGTTTCTCAATACATTGGCAGTGGAGCAGCCTGGTTAAGTATTTTACTGGCTGGCGCGGCGGGTAACGCAATTAACGCTTATTTGCATCAAAGCGTGCATTTATCCATTGGTGCATCGACTATGGTTTTTGCCGCATTGGGTATGTTAGGTGTATTTGCCTTAAACGATAGATATAACTACGCGCAACGCGGTATTCGACGGTGGTTACCGTTTATTGCCACACTCGCCTTGCTTGCATTTACGGGCACTGCGGGCGAACGCACCGACGTCATAGCTCATCTAGCAGGCTATTTTTGTGGTTGCTTAGCTGGCATAGCGTGGATAGCTTTTGGGCGCAAAAATATTAAACAGGCTAAGTGGCAAGGCTTAATGGGCCTTAGCACGGTTCTGCTTATCGTAATAGCATGGAGCTTAGCAATTAGCGCTTAGCGATAAACCTCTACTTACTACTTAAGCAGCAAGTTGGCGTAAGACATAATGCAATATCCCGCCATGCTCGTAATACTCCCACTCTTTTGGCGTATCAATGCGAACTTGGGCTGTAAATGAACTTGTAGACCCGTCTTCCGCTGTAACCGAAATACTCACTTCTTTGGCGCCCATGATTACGCCTTCAATGTCATAAGTTTCCTTTCCAGTAAGGCCCAATGTTTCTCGAGAATCACCGTCTTTAAACTGCAAAGGTAACACACCCATGCCCACCAAGTTAGATCGGTGAATGCGTTCAAAGCTTTCAACGATAACCGCTTTAACGCCGAGTAAATTAACCCCTTTGGCCGCCCAGTCACGCGAAGACCCAGTTCCATACTCTTTCCCGCCAATAATCATCAATGGCGTTCCTTCTTCACGGTATTGCTCAGCTGCGTGGAAAATAGGCATTACCTCGCCGCTAGGCTGATGCGAAGTCCAGCCGCCCTCCGTACCCGGTGCCAATTCGTTGCGCAGCCTAATATTTGCAAAGGTGCCGCGCATCATAATCTCGTGATTGCCGCGCCGTGAACCGTAAGAGTTGAATTCTCTGCGGTCTACCCCAGCTTCCGATAAAAAGGCGCCAGCTGGAGAATCAGCCTTAATCGCCCCTGCAGGAGAGATATGATCGGTGGTAATAGAGTCACCTAAACGCGCCAAAACACGTGCGCCCTTAATATCGCCGAAACCCGGTGCGTTCTTACTCATATCGACAAAATAAGGAGGCTGTTGTATGTAAGTCGAGCCCTCTTGCCATGCAAAACGCTTAGCATCTGTAGTCGGCACTGCTTGCCAATGCTCATCACCTTTAGTTACATCAGCATATTTTTCTAGAAACATTTCACGTGATAGCGCTGAATTTATCGCTGCGTTAACACTGGCTTGATCTGGCCAAATATCACTCATAAATACATCATTACCACTTTTATCTTTGCCTAATGGCTCAGTAGTTAAATCAACACTGGTTGTGCCTGCTAGAGCATAGGCCACCACTAGCGGAGGTGAAGCCAAGAAATTCATTTTTACTTCGGAATGCACCCGGCCTTCAAAGTTTCGATTACCTGAAAGCACCGAACTCACGACTAAATCTTGCTTCAAAATAGCTTCTGAAACGGCTGCTGGCAACGGCCCAGAATTACCGATACAGGTTGTACAGCCATAACCCACTACATCGAAACCCAATTGCGAAAGAGGTTCAATTAAGTTGGCTTTTTCTAAATATTCAGTTACCACGCGCGAACCCGGCGCTAATGAAGTTTTTACCCATGGTTTCACAGACAAACCCAATTCCACTGCTTTTTTAGCAACCAAGCCAGACGCCATAATTACACTAGGATTTGAAGTGTTGGTACAAGACGTAATGGCCGCAATTACCACATCACCATCGTGCATATCTACATCTTCGCCGTCCATCACTACCGATGCCGAACGCACCTCACTGCTACCACTGAGCTCAGTTTGTGCGGCTTCGATCACCGCTTTTGCATCGGTCAGATCAATGCGATCTTGAGGGCGCTTAGGCCCGGCAATACAGGGTTGTACACTAGAGATATCTAGCTCTAGTGTATCGCTGAAGATTGGATCAGCGTCACCGGTTTGGCGGAACATTCCCTGCTCGCGTGCATACGCCTCCACCAATGCAATTTGCTCTTCGCTACGGCCAGATAAATGCAGGTAATTAAGCGCTTCTTGATCGATAGGGAAAATACCGCAAGTGGCACCATATTCTGGTGCCATGTTGGCAATCGTTGCCTGATCAGCCAAAGATAGATGATCCAGGCCATCGCCATAAAACTCTACGAATTTACCCACCACACCACGCTTACGTAACATTTCGACAACCGTTAGCACTAAGTCGGTAGCGGTAACACCTTCACTGAGCTTGCCCGTTAATTTAAAACCCACTACTTGTGGAATGAGCATCGTAATCGGCTGGCCTAGCATTGCCGCTTCCGCTTCAATGCCGCCTACGCCCCAACCCAACACGCCAACACCATTAATCATGGTGGTGTGCGAATCAGTGCCAACAACGGTATCAGGGTAAGCCCATAACTCGCCATTTATAGTGCGCGAAAACACTACTTGCGCTAAATTTTCTAAGTTAACTTGGTGCACAATACCTGTTGATGGCGGCACTACTTTAAAGTCTTTAAATGCAGATTGGCCCCATTTTAAAAACTCATAGCGCTCAGCATTGCGCTCATATTCTCTGTCTGTGTTTTGTAATAGTGCATTGGCCGTGCCAAAATTATCTACCATGACTGAATGATCAATTACCAAATCAGCTGGACTTAAAGGGTTAATTTTATCTGGGTCACCGCCCAGAGCTTCCATTGCATCACGCATCGCCGCTAAATCTACAATTGCGGGTACGCCTGTAAAATCCTGCATTAAAACACGTGCTGGGGTAAACGCTATTTCAACATTGGGCTGTGCTTTTGCATCCCAATTGGCTAAGGCCAGAATATCTTCGTGCGTAATGCTTTCGCCATCTTCATGACGCAACAGATTCTCAAGTAGTATTTTCAAAGAATAGGGCAAGCGGCTTAAATCCGCTTCACTATCCAAGCTTTTTAGTGAATTTATTTGATAATCTGTACCCGATACTGATAAGGTTTTACGCGAGTCGAAACTGTTATTCATAACTATATACTTATGGTTTAAATGGTTACCCTTTATTCTATCTTATGCATCTGTCGATTTAAATAATCAATTTGGCCCTATACCTACAAATCGGTGGGTTTTATACTTCACCTCCACTCATTAACATCGTCGTCTTACGGACTTATGTTTCTACCAAAATACTTCAAAGTTGAAGATCAAAACACCATTAATGATTTTATTCGTCGCAACCCCTTCGCAACAATGTCAACCGCAGTGGATGGAAAGTTACAGGCAAATCATCTGCCTTTGCAACTTAAGACAGACAGTGATAATAAGCCGTCTATATTGCTGGGGCATATTGCTAGAGCCAACCCCCTAGTGAAACTTGTTACAAGTCCCACTGACTGCTTGGTCATATTTCATGGCGCAGACTGTTACATCGAAGCAAACATGGAAGTTTGCGATCCCGATGGCTTGAGTCATTGCTGAGAAACGAAGCAGGACGTACATCGGCTAATTTGTCTTGTTTCGCAATAAAATCGTGTTTCATGGTAAAATAGCCCCGTGATTCAAATGGAGTTATAAATTTAGGATTTACCCTGTTCTTAATACCGCGAGGTGCGCGGAAATTAACGCGCGTGGAGAGTTGCTTAATCAGGCTGTAGATGGCGCTCGCTGAAACGCGAATTTGTAGATTGATGAGAAACCGAATGGACGGTTTTGAAATTAATCATTGCGAAACACCGAACACCCAATTGGTATCAAACAAAAAAGGACACTGGGAAAGTAGTCCCGACTTGGGATTATGAAGTCGCGCACGTGCGTGGCCAGCTAAAACTCATAGATGACGCGCAGTGGCTATATTCTTTTCTAGATACTTTAACTAACGAACATGAAGCAAATGAGGCCGAGGCATGGAAAATCACCGATGCGCCCGAGGGCTATATCGAAGCAATGCTAAAGGCAATCGTTGGGCTGGAAATTGAAATTGATGAAGCGATTATGAAGAGCAAATTAAATCAGAATCACCCTGAACGAAACCAGCAAGGTATCGTAGAGGGTTTAAAGGGCAATGTAAGTGATAGGCAAGCACAAATTGCTAAACAGATCGCCCTAAACTTGAACAAAAACCCTTAACGCTAATCATAAATTACGCTAGTAATTAGTAGCTTGCGTCCTGTGTTTGTCGCTTTACCCAACTAAACCATTGTTCATATAGCTGGGGGCTAGCCGCGGCGACCACAGATTGCTTGGTTAAGCGATCGACCTTTATTTTAGCGCCATCAATACCGCTGGCTTGACCACCTGCTTCTACTAAAATCAGCTGTGCGGCGGCGTAATCCCAAAGCTGCTGACCTCCGTGTAAATAAACTTGAAACCGATTAGCCGCCAACCAACACCACTCAATTACACTACTACCTAGATTACGCTGTGATCGATAAGGCGGGCAAATAACTAACTGGCTTGCCATATCCCCAGTCAGACGCTTGTAGTCCACATTGGCGATACAATCACTCAGCTCGGTAACGCTAGAACCAACTAGTCGACTACCATTAAGCCAAGCACCTTCGCCTAGAATGGCGGTAAATGTTTCTTCACGCACGGGATCATAAACAACCGCAATATGTGTGACTCCTTGCTGCACAAAGGCAAGTGACACGCCATAAATCGGAAACCCAGTAGAAAAATTAGTGGTGCCGTCAATTGGGTCCAAAATCCAAAGGCCCGACTCAGAACCGTCAAGCAGGTCCAATTGCTCCTCCCTAGTCATCTCTTCGCCTAACAAAGTGTACGCAGGGTAGGCTTTTTTGAGTTTTGCATGAATTTCTCTTTGCAAATTTTCATCTATTTGGGTGACAAAGCTGCCGTCATCTTTGAACGTGCGCTCCAGTTCGCAGCTCTGCTCAAAGCATTCCTTTGCCGCAAGCTGAATAAGCGGGACTAATATGTCAAGGGTCGGTAACATCAAACAAGCACGTTGGTTAAGGTTATGAACTAGTACTCTTTCAAGGTAATATTGCCTAATTCAGCGTCAACGCGCTGTTTCACAGCAAGACGTATTGCGCAATGAATGGTCACTCCCTTCATAAGTGATGCAACGCGGCTGCGGGACAGCGCGTTGGCGCCTTTGGGTGAGCCTGTCCGCGCCCCCTGGGCTGCGTTACAGCTTTTGTAAAGGGAGTGACCATTTCCTGTAAGCGGCGCCTTGCCAGGCACGCGGGCAGACTCACTGAATTAGGCAATATTACCTTGAAAGAGTACTAGAACATTTGTGCAAATATTTATGCAGCTTAGATTGTGCAAACTCATACTTCACATCGTATAATAAGCTGAATATAGCATGCTCGGCCAAGGCTCACCACGCCACATCCACCACACTTGAAAATAAAGTCTGTCCCCACCCATACGGTACTGAGCGAGTCTTTAAAATGGAACTTATCTGGCTCCGGTTTACTACACATTGTTATTTTACTGGGCGTGAGCTTTTACATTAGTAAACCACTGTTTGAAGAGGCCAAGCCAGTGATCCGAGTAAAACTAAATTCTGATACCCAATTCGGCCAGGATGGTTTGAAACAAGCGCCACTAGATTCTTTCAATTTCGCCATGGAGGCGCAGGCAGCGGACCCTGAAGAAACAAGCCCAGAAAAACCCAAACAAGCTACCGAGGTCGTTCGCAGCGTAAATAATCAGCTAAATGACATCGCGACGGAGCTTGAAAGGCTACGGGATAAACAGGCGAAATTGGTTAAAGAACTACGTCAAGGCCAACAAACTTTAGACGCGCAGCCTAGAGAGGTTTTCACCACTTCCTATAGCTCGAACGATGAACTAGATAACTATAAAGAGAGCTGGCGCCGTCACGTTGAAACCTACGGAAATAAACACTATCCTCGAAACATTAGTGAGCAAGGTCTTAGTGGAACCTTAATATTGGCTGCGATTGTCAGGGCCAATGGTAGCCTATTGCGCGTGGACATAATGCGCTCGTCGGGCAACCAACACATAGATGCTGCAGCAATAGCGATTGTTAATGCAGCGGCCCCTTACCCCAAATTGTCTCCAGAAACAAAGTCTAACACCTTGGTGCATATCATCAGGACATGGCAGTTTAAGCACAATAGCGTTGAGAGTTCCGAATACTAAAACCTTAGAATGAATATTAGTCAAAGCTTAGAAAATCAGTTTTTATTAGCGATGCCCAGCATGCGAGACCCGCGCTTCGTAGATTCGGTTTCCTTAGTGTGCCAGCATAATGACGAAGGGGCGATCGCTTTAGTGATTAACAAACCCATAACGCAAAGCCTGCAAGAAGTCTTCCTGCAAATGCAACTATCCATTGAAAACCTGGATAATCCTGAACAGTTAATCCTGTCTGGTGGACCGGTACAACCTGAGGCTGGCTTTGTTTTGCATGCCTGCAAAGGCGAATGGGAAGCGACCTTAGTTATAAGCGATCAATTATTTCTTACTAGCTCTGCTGATATTCTTGAAGCGATAAGCCAGGGCAGCGGCCCAAAAGAATATCTTTTTTTGCTAGGTTACGCTGGTTGGACTGCTGGCCAGCTGGAAATGGAATTAGAGCAAAATGCATGGTTTCATCAACCCGTTAGTCATGACACACTTTTCGACACCCCACCCGAGCGCATTGCCAATAAGGTAATTCAGGAATCTGGGATTGATTTATCACGTATTTCGACGCACGTTGGCCATGCATAAACAATTCAAAAAATCATAATGACAACGCAGACTCTGCTAGCGCTTGATTATGGCCAAAAGCGCATTGGACTGGCTGTAGGCAACACGCTAACGAAGACAACGCAGGCCTTACCGCCCCTTACCAATATTCAGGGAGAGATTGATTGGAGAAAATTAAATAGCGTCATTAAAGAATGGAAGGTCACCAAGATAATTTTGGGGGAGCCGCTAAACCAGCAAGGCGAAGAGACTTTGATGAGCGCCAAGATTAAAAAACTGGGCGGCGTTGTGAGCAAGAAAATTGCTTTACCGGTTATTTTCGCAGATGAGCGTTATAGCTCTTCAGAAGCCGATCGCATGTTACGTAGTACACAACAAGCTGGGAAAAAGATGAAAAAAAGTAAAATATTAATGCGAGATTCTTTGGCTGCACAGTTGATTATGCAGGCCTACTTCGAGCAAAATTAAGCTCATGCAATCTGTTAAGCGAAATTTTCCATTTTCCCCTTCCAGAATCTATTCCAATCAAGTTGTTCAAAACATTTCTACTATCCAAAGTATCGAGCTACATAAGGTAGCTTCAGCGGCACTAAAAGCTACACTCAAACTGATCCTAATTCGTTTCCTAGACAAATGATTTTAGACACAAACCAGCAAAACTTGGAAGTCAACGAGGAAGGTCAGTTGCAGCATTTCTTAACGACCTCAGCACATTCTCGCGAAATGCTAGAACGTATTTTAGATCTTACTTCAACTTTCATCGACGAAAAAAATAGAGAAATCAGAAAGATCCCCCTTCTGGAAGGGAAAACCGTTGTTAACGTTTTTTTTGAACCCAGTACCCGCACCCGAACCACATTTGAAATCGCAGCAAAGCGCCTAGCCGCTGAAGTTATTAATTTAGATGCTAGCCGCATGTCCACGACTAAAGGCGAATCAATACTCGACACGATTCAGACCCTAGAAGCCATGCACGTCGATTTATTTGTAGTTCGCGATAGCGCTAGTGGTGCGGCGCAGCTCATTGCCCAGCATTTGCCAAGTCACGTAAAAGTAATCAACGCGGGTGATGGGCGTCATGCACACCCAACACAAGCTATGCTGGACATGTTTACCCTACGTCAAGCCAAAGGTAAAATTGAAGGACTCACCCTTGCGATAGTCGGCGATGTTTTGCATTCACGGGTAGCGCGCTCCCAGATACACGCTTTGAGAATACTTGGCACCAAAGAGATAAGAGTAATCGGCCCCAGAACTTTGATTCCAACTAAAATTGAATCAATGGGTGTAGTAGCCTACTCCGACATGGATACGGGGTTAAAAGACGTTGATGCAATTATGATGTTGCGGTTGCAGCAAGAACGTATGGACGGCCAGCAAATACCCAGTCAACAAGAATATTTTTATCGATTTGGTCTAACTGAGAAGAGAGTTTCGTTGGCGGCAAAAGATGCGATTGTCATGCACCCCGGCCCGATGAATCGCGGCCTAGAGATCGCCTCCGATGTTGCCGATGGGCCACAGTCAGTTATTTTAGCCCAGGTAACCAATGGTATCGCCGTTAGAATGGCGATCATGGCCATGCTGTTAGGTGATGGCGTGCAATCTGCTAGGGCCAATTAAGGCGCGCGAATGGCACAGTTACTCATCTCAAACGGCACGGTCATCGACCCCAAAAACGGCATCAATAAAAAACTGAATGTCTATATCAGCGATGGCAAAATTGTAAGTGTTGGTAAATCAGCACCTACAAATTTTAAGGCGTCCAAGCAAATAGACGCTTCTGGCAAGGTGGTTTGCCCAGGCTTAATAGACCTGTGCGCCAGAGTTAGGCTGCCCGGCGCAGATTCAGCGCAAGCGCTTGAAACGGAATTGCAAGCCGCTGTTGCTGGCGGGATCAGTCGCTTGGTTTGCCCACCCGATACACGCCCGGTGATTGATCTAGCCGCTACCGCCTTGCTCGAACAAGATTTAGCTAGCGATATTAAGCTGACCCGCGTTCACCCTTTGGGTGCTATGACACGCAACCTAGACGGTGCGGTGTTAACCGATATGGCAATGTTAAAAGAGGCCGGCTGCATCGGAGTAAGCAATGGACTAAAACCCATCGTAGACACGCTAGTCGCTAGACGGGCAATGCAATACGCCTCTACCTACGGCATTAAAGTATTTTTGACCCCAATAGATGCTTACCTACAAGGCAATGGCTGCATACACGAAGGCGAAATTAGTACCCTTCTGGGCTTGCCGGCTATCCCCGAATCGGCCGAAACGGTTGCAGTAGCCCGCGATTTAGCGCTGATTGAAACCGCTAATGTACAAGCGCACATACACCTAATCTCGTCTGCACGTTCAGTGAATATGATACGCAATGCACAAAAACGTGGCCTAACGGTAAGCGCTAGCGTTGCCGCGCATCATTTGCACTTGTCCGAAGAGGACATGATCGCCTTTGATTCAAGCTATAAGGTACAACCCCCACTTAGAAGTGAGAAAGATAAGCAAGCTCTGCGAGAAGGGGTAAAAGACGGCACTTTAAAAGTGATCTGCTCAGATCATCAATCTCGAGGCAAAGACACAAAGCTGGTTCCCTTCAGCGAAGCCTCCACCGGCATCGTTGGGCTGCAAACACTATTACCTTTAGTTTTAAAACTGGCCAATGAAGGCGTTTGCGATTTACCACAAGCGATTTCATTGCTTACCACCAACCCTGCAGAACAAATTGGCATTGACGCTGGTCACTTAAGCAAAGGGGCCATTGCGGACTTGTGTGTTTTTGACCCCAAAGAGCTTTGGACCATTGATGACCAAAGCTTATGCAGCCGAGGCAATAGCACTCCATTTTATGGGACACAAATACAAGGCCGCGTTCACACTACTATTATTAATGGACGCGTTGTATTTGAAGCAGCTTAGCCCCATTTATTAATCCTAGAAAACTCAGTTGAACGCAAAAAAGATGTGCAACTAATTGATATGAATAAGGAAGTCAGAAAATACGAGGTCACCTTATTGGTGATGAGTGCTTTTCTGGGTTTCTTAGGCATATTAAAGAGTTGTGCAGACATTTGTGTTTCAACTGAGTTTTCTAAATGGTCTAGAAAAAAGCTAATCATCTAATTTGGCAAACTGTTTTTGTTTACTAAAGCGGTCTTTCTCAATCGGCATGGTCTGCACCAACCAAGCTAGCAGATCTCCCCACATGTCGCTAAGTTCAGCTTTTGCGATTGCCTTATTTGCATCTGGCAACTCAATTGTAATAACGGGTATCCCCCTCTTTTCACCCGCGTAGTTACCCAACGAGCCGGGATAAGTGCCCAATATTCCACCTCTAATCTGCCCTAATTGACGCGGTGCATTGGTTCGGCTCGGCGCATCATAATCGATCATATTATGCGGGGCGTGCACACTTATGATTATATCGATGATTAGCATTAGCCCATTCGTCGTCAATTTCAATCAGAATGGCACTGACTAATCGTAACCAAGCCTCTCGGTTAGGAAAGACTCTGACCAAGCGGGTTCGCCGCTTGGTCAGAGTCTTTCCTAACAACCAAAAGCAACCAAAAGGGGTCTGACCCCTTTTGATTACATTCTGTTTTTCCACCCAGATCGGCCGTCGGAAACAATGCGCGTAATACCAGACGAAATATATCTCCGAAAGCTAGCGGAAGGCATTGAGAGCGTGTTGCAGCTCAGGGACGAATCCCTAAGCTTTCTCAAAGGCTATGGAGCAATTGAAACCGACCAAGAACATACAGCATGATGGAATTCATAAAATTAATTTTCTTTGAGATCTTGCCCGGGCTTGCGGCTATTGTGATACTAATAGCACTACGCCCAATATTATGGAATATATTGATGGTAATTGCATCGATTATTGGAGTGATTGTTGTTCTAATACGTGTTTTTTTGGCGTCTGGATTTGATACTGTAACTTCAGGTATGGACTTTTATATTAGATAGAGCAGTATCTTTAAACCTAGATAAATCAGTTAAACGCGGAAAAGACATGTAAGCAATTGAAGTGCATAGTGAAATCAAAAAAGTCGCGGTCACCTTATTGGTGATAAGGTTTTTTTTGATTTTGCTAGGTGCATCAAGAGCTTGCATGGACTTTCGTGTTTTAACTGATTTATCTAGGTTAAAGGGGTCTGACCCCTTTTGGTTGATTCAAAAGTTCTGGCAATTTTAGTTTTTCTGCAAAACTTTGATTTCTTCTATGTGCTCTTAGATGGAGTGAAGACAGCTTAATTACTTCTATTTGAAGTATTGCAATTGTATTACGGTTTGTATCGAAAGACTTAATTGGCGTGTTTGCCTTTAACCAATCACCATTTACTGTTTCTTCATAATCACCGGGAAGATCAATAGCGGCATTGATTTCTTCGCCAATCAGGAAACAATAAAATCTATCAAGTTTTTGCTTACTAAAATTTGCAATTAGGTTGCAGTATTTTATCATTTGATTTAAGTGGTTTGACATATCTACATCTGGTGCTTTTAGCTCCACCACCACACACTTCCCTTCTTCTGCAAAAAGGAAAATGTCTGGCCTCCTGTTAATATTAAGCCCCAATTCATCTATTAGTTCATCTGGAATGTCTTCAAGAAGTTTGTTTCCTTGACTATCCGCGATTTGTTTCAAAGGACGGTCTGAGCATCCATCAAAATGTAAGAATTCTTCATCCAAAACCCATAGATCATTTAGTACTGATGTATCCGGGGTTTTTCTTTTCAAAATAAGGTCATGGATCAAACCTTCCTTGTCTTTTCTTTTTCCCTCTTCGCTTGGTTGAGTCTGATATTTCAGCTCTCCCGCCAGTATCTTTTTCAGTATATCTGCTACCATTTCTCGTCTGATAACATAACGACTTAACTCTTCTTTATTTTGCTCTTCGATTAAAGCAGACAAGTCAATAGTCTTCTTTTCAAGTTCTTCCTGATAATCGTCTGCGGTTGGGTTTAATTCATTCAGGCTCTCATGTAACTTTTTGGCTTGAAAACTTTTTCAGCCAAGCCATTCGACTGTTCCGCGTACATTTTTCTAGTTATTATGCGTTCATTGTCGGTCAAATTTATTTTTGTCTTCAAAGCGACATCTATTGGAATGCCATGCGCTCGCGCAATGCTTTCAATATCTTTTTCCTGCTCGTTATGAAGATCAAATATATCCTTGTAAATATCTGGAATTACTCTGCTGACTTGTTCCTTAATGCTGTCAAAAAATAGGAATTCCTCATCTGCATTAAAAA
Source organism: Candidatus Poriferihabitaceae bacterium (assembly GCA_965237485.1). Classification (GTDB taxonomy): domain Bacteria; phylum Pseudomonadota; class Gammaproteobacteria; order Arenicellales; family Poriferihabitantaceae; genus JAAELZ01. The sequence goes on from CBDEFQ010000009.1 coordinate 1,434,213, forward strand.
GAAGATCCTCGACTGCTGCCGTTTCAGTTTCCTTTTTGTCTGGAAACTTAAAACTATCAACTGTATCGCTGACATTTTCCGGCATATCTAATACATCACCGTAAAACGCTGTTAGATATCTAAACCCATCAACACTTTCATTCTTCTTTATTTGTTGGAACGTCAATGCCTGAATAGGCAAACCTTTGCTACACAAATAAACGTCATTTTTTTCTAATTCATTCTCTGGCACTTTAAAATGTGCCCATTTTATAGTCTCGTCTTTATCTTTAACCTGTTTCCATTCAATTTTATCTGCCTTAGAATCTACAATTTTCAAACAGGGCACTTTTATATCACCAGTCGATTGCGGATTAGGCATGTTTTCAGAATCTAAAGACTGGCTATCTACCTCTGCCCCATTTTTCACAAATGTTACTGTTATTCTTGGCGGTGCTAATTCATCTTTCTGAGCATCAAGATAAAAACGTAAAAGGAAGTGCCTTTTTATATCCTTGATAACTTCATCAATTGTCAGTTCATCGAAAAAGGTTTTCTCTTTACCGTCAACAGTTCCATTAGATAAGACAATCTTACTTAATACTTTTTCCTCTGCAGTGCAGACTTCATCCTTTTCATTTTGAATGAAGTGCTTAGCATCGCAGGTGAAGTTGCGCCGTCGTTTACCTCCTTCTACTTCATACACACTTTCTACTTCAAGTTTTTCAAACCGGTGCAAAAACTGTAACCGACCAGTTCCCTTATTATCATAACCCTTACTTTTATCAAAAAACTCCTGAAACCGTAGATAGTTTTCTGACGTAAACCCCGGCCCATTGTCTACTATTTCAATGCTCTGTAGTTCCTTCACTTCATCTATCAAGCCCGTAAAGTTCAACGTAATTGTAATTTCTTCATCATTTGGCATATCTCGTTGCGACATAGCTTCCAATGAATTTGTGATTGCCTGATACAATGGCATAAGCGGATATTTGGACTTCTTGATAAAATCCATTGCACCGCTTAAGTTTATTCTGGCCTTGGCTTCGTTAGCTGCTGCTTCCATTACTTTTCCTCCGAAACAGCAATATCAAGCGTTGGTAAAGACCGCACGATTTTCATTGTTTCCAGACTTACAGTGATCACGCGCTGGAATAATTCCAATGGGTATTTTGCATCGCCAACCGTTTCGGTAGCGTAAAGGTTGGCATCATTTACGATACCGCTTGCCTTGTCGGTTTTAACGCACTGGCGATCCATAACCCCGTCAAGGGCAGCTTTACCGTTTACGATGTAATCATATGCCTCAAGGGGAACATCTTTGATGGTGATATGATCGTTATAAATGACGGTGGTTTTGTCTTTTTCTTTGCCCGCCCTACCGAACTTCATTTTTGTAACGTAATAGTCTTTATCGGTTTTTGGCTTGCCTTCAATTGCAACGGGGTAAAGCTCTGCGCTTTCATACTCCACATGTAGTTCACCCAGCCTTCTACCCGCTTTGGTAAACGCCCAAAAGTCCTTGGCCTTTTTTACGCATGGAATGCGCGGCAATTGTTTGGACAGGTTGTTAGCATAGCGGGTGCGGTAGTTCTCGGAATGCAGCAAACCATAGATATAGTAAAAAATATCTTCTTTGCTGATCGTTTCTTTCGGATAGGCCGCCTGAAAATGTGCCAATCCCACATCGGTAAGCCCGTCTTTAACGGTGTAACCCGTTTCTGCTTCTGCCGATGCAAAAAGATCATCGCCCGAAGAAACGGCATTTTCTTCGTAAAGTTTTAGAGGAAAACATTGGCCGTTAAACATCATTTGAATATCGGGCAACGCATTAGCCATCATTGCAGAAAACCCTGCCCGTGCACCGATACCAGTAACAGCTATGACCTTATTCTGCATCTCTGAATTTGGAAAAATGCGTGGCATTTGATGTATACAATTATTGAAGTATCGATTGTAGTAAGTCCACTGTTTACTGAATGGTCGATAGGCCGCTTGTATCAAACATTCTTTTTCAAACTGACGTTTTCTTCCCTTTTCGAGATCGGCAAGAATTTCTCTTGTCCATTTAACTTTTGTAGGGTCTTTGTCTACAAAATCAATTGGCTTTCGATTGTCATCAGCACACTCGTATCTTTCAACTTCTTCGTTATAGAAAGAAATCATTTTCTTCATGTTGTTAGCCAATGAATTTTTTGAAGCGTTATAGCACCATGGATCACGGTTAGTTTTTATGCCATTTGAATAATTCTCAAAAATCGTTTTCGCAACTTTATCCCTTTTATTCCCAAGTTGAATAAATAAGTCAAAACTATCGTCTCGCTGATTTAACCAATCATTATGCTTATCTGGTGTTATAGATTTCCAGTCATCCATTGCGGCAATGCCACTGATACTCTTGAAATCTGAAATAATAGAGAACTTTTCATATTGTGCCAGATAGTCACCAATATCGTGAAAATGGATTTCCCCATGTTCTTTTGCATCCGGGTTTTTTATAAGCAAAGTTATTGCAATAGGTGTACGTGTACCTAGTCCAAATACATTATCTTTTTCCTTTCGGCGCAATTCTCCTGACGTACGAGCATTACCCCTTAAGTGGAACACATAAATACTGCTAAACTCATCAGCAAGGCATTTGCGCAATCCGTCTGTGGCATTGCCATCAATCCATCCTGCATTACTAACGTAGGCCAAAACACCGATGTCGCCGATGCGGTCACTACCCCAACGAATGGCGCGGATATAGCTATCGTATAAAGCGTTCTTATTCGTTGCTGTTGAATGGGCTGCATATGTCGTTCTAATACTTTCATCCAGGGAGGGATAGGCAACATTGGCCGCATTGTCATTGCCACTTGATTGCCCCGATGAATAAGGCGGGTTGGTCATGATAACGCGAATATCCAGCTCTTTTTGCCGTGTACGGCGAGTGCTATTATCCACTAACAGTTCACTCACTAAATCGTCTTTTTCATAGAGCTGGAAAGTGTCGGTTAGACAGATACCCTCAAAGGGTTGATAGCCTCCACCGACCAGGCTGTGATAAACGGCTTCAATATTGATGGCAGCGATGTAATAAGCCAGCAAAATAATCTCATTGGCATGAATCTCGTTTTTATATTTATGCGGTAGCTGCTCTTTACTGATCAAACCGCTTTGCAACATACGAGTAATAAACGTACCTGTCCCGATGAAGGGATCGATGATGTGCACTCCTTTGCTGCCCAAAGTCTGCCCGAACTCGGATTTCAGTACGTCATTCACGCTATGGATTATGAAATCCACGACCTCGACGGGGGTGTAAACAATGCCAAGGCGCTCTGTCATTCTCGGGAAAGCATTGCGAAAAAACTTGTCGTAAAGCTCAACAACGATCTTTTGCTTGCCTTCCGCGTTATCAATCCCTTCCGCGCGCATTTGAACGCTGGCATAAAATTTGTCCAGCGTATCGGCTTCTTTTTCCAGTTTGTGTTCCTGCAATATATCCAGCACATGTTGCATGGCCTGTGAGACCGGATTATTGCTCGCAAAACTGTATTCTTTAAATAAGGCATCAAACACCGGCCTGGTGATTAAGTGCTGCGCCAACATTTCGATAACTTCATCATCGGTAATACTGTCATTAAGATCATCACGTAATTCTTTGGCAAAGGATTGGAACGCAGCCGCTTCTTTCTTGTTTTTTGAATTGGTAACAATTGTTGTGATACGTGTGATATGGGTTTTCGCGATTTTGGCGATATCCTTCGCCCAATCTTCCCAGTGATTACGATTACCGCACTTCTTTACCAGCTTTGCATAAAGAGCACGTTCAATTTCTCCAACTTCAAACTCTAATTCACGTTGCTGCTGACCTTGTGGTTTTTGCTCAGGTGTTCCAATGGAATGAGTGCCTTTACCGGCATCTTTGTTTTTTGTGCCGGTGGTCTTCTTGCTTTTGGGCTGGATTTTGTCTGTGATCGCAATCACTTCTATTTTGCGGTTATCTTTGCCGATCAAATCCAGCTTGTTAATCATCGCGTCAAAATGATCATCGTGCGAACGCAACGCTTGTAAAACTTCCCAGACGACCTTGTAAATCTTATTGTCATTAAGTGCTTTTGAGGGTTCCATTCCGGTAGGGATAACCACAGGCAAAATGACGTAACCGCGTTTCTTATTGGGTGCTTTACGCATGATGCGGCCTACTGATTGCACAACGTCAACTTGTGAATTACGCGGGGTCAGGAAAAGAACCGCATCAAGCGCAGGAACATCTACTCCTTCGGATAGACAGCGGACGTTACTTAAAATCCGACATGTGTCTTTGGGTGTTTCGTCTTTTAACCATTGGAGCTTTGATTCTTTTTCAGTGGCGTTCATGCTGCCGTCAACATGCGCCGCTTCACATACCAGCGTATTGTGATCGTCTTCCTGTTCTTGATAGGCTTCAACCACGGCCTGAAACAGGCTTGCTATATTCTTTGAGCTAACTTTGTGTGTCTTCTTGCCGGTGCTGGCTTCAATGACCTGACAAAAAGCCACGGCGCGTTGCATCGGGTCACTATCATCAGCAAGACCGTCTTCCTGCTCTTGCTTGCTAAGCGCTTTCCAACACCCTACAATTTTGGCGGCATCGTCAACTTTTAACTGGTTATTCTCATCGGATAACAGGCTTTGCAATCTTGTACTGATATGGGCTTCATCCACCGCCAGGACAATGACTTTGTAATCAACCAGTAAATCACGCTCTACCGCTTCGGAAAAAGTAATGACGTGCAAATCTTTACCGTAAAGCAATTCATCATCCATTGAGCAAAGAGCAACATTGTCCTTTTCTGCTGTTGCCTGTGCGCTATCCCCATAAATACGCGGGGTAGCCGTCATGTAAATTCGATTGTTTGCGCGAATGAAATCATTGTCGTGAACTTTAACGAATTTACTTTCCTCTTCGCCCTCAAAGGTCGCGCCCGTTGTGCGGTGTGCTTCATCGCAAATAATCAGATCAAAATCACCAAGACCGTGCTTTTTCTGCGCTTCGCAAATAACGGCAATGGAATGATAAGTAGAAAATACAACGCTCATATGCGCAGCGTCATGACGCTTGCCCATTGCACTGGCTAACGCTTTGGCATTGGTTGTCGCCGGATAACGAAGCTCGTGCATGAAGGTTTGCACAACATCATCGTCTTTCTTGCGTTTCTTGCCGATATCACTATCTGAGCAAACGGCAAAACTATGCAAAGGCATACCACTTTGTTGCGTCCATTCGGTAAGGGTCTGGGAAAGCAAAGACAAGCTCGGAACCAGGAATAAAACGCGCTTTCCGCTACCTGCCAGTTCCTCGGCGATTTTTAGACTGGTGAAGGTTTTTCCTGTCCCGCAAGCCATGATCATCTTGCCGCGACCTGCGTCTTTTATTCTATCCTTTACTTCCGTGAGTGCCTTTTCTTGGTGCGGTCTTAAGCCGTACTTTTCTTTGAGAACAGGCTCTTGATCTGGCTGGAATTTTGACCAGTCTATCTGGCTGTTTTCTAAGTCATGCAGGTCTATTTTGGAAACTGGTGGCTGCTGTCCTTGCAGGGCATCCTCTGCGTTACTGCTCCAATTATTTGTAGTGGTGACAATAATGCGGTGGGTAAATGGCTTCTTGCCTGACGCGGTAAAGAAACTGTCTATGTCTGATTTTTGAATACGATAATCTTCGGCGTAGAACTTGCTTTGGATGGCATGATATTCCTCAGTCCCATGGGTCTTTGCTACCAAATCAATGCCGGTATCCTTACCGTCAATACCCTGTTCCTTTGCCCAATCCGCATACATCCAGACATCGCTATACAGGTCTTTATAGGTCGCCTCATGGCGCAAATAGGTCTCCGTCAGCTCTTCAAAATAAGTGCCTTTTTCTCTTTCGGTTACTGCGGCTTCTCGGAATGAAACCAGTCGCTTTTGAAGTGCTGTCATTAAATCGTCCCGTTATTTTTTGTCATTCGATATTTGGTCCGCTATCTATTGTTCAATATCCGTTCGTTTGAAGCACCAACTACCCCCAGCTTTAAAGCCGGCAGTTTGCCTTCTGCGGCAAGACGGTATGCAGTCTTCTCATTCAATTTGAGATATTCCGCACCCTCTTTCAAGCCCTAATTTCATCACCCATTTCTTTATCCACTCAAATGACACATGAGAGAATAATGGAAAATTACGGAATAGGCAATCAAGCACTGACAAACAGTTATCACCGTATTCAAGGACGCATCCTTGATCGTAGTCCACTAGCGAAACAATGGTGTAATCGAATATCGAAATATTCACGGCATCCAAACGGCGCACGGTTGGTCTTAATGAAATTATCAATGGCGTCCAGAGGGGCTATGAAATGCCTATTTGGTATGGGGTTTGGTGGAGCGCGGAAGGCTCCCCAATGGTGATTAGAACGGCCACACGTTCGCTGGTGCACGATTCGGCTCGATGCCGATAATGCGCCACATAAGCTCTTGCTCTCGAATGATAATTCGAGGCTTAGAGCGTCCCCGCAGGATAGAACGGACATGGAATGTCCTTCTCAAGCGTGGTGCGTGAAGGAGAAATGGCACATTTTGTACTACACGCACACATCTTGCAGTCATCCTTAAGGCCTTCCAATAGCGAAACTTGTTCATTCTCGCAACTATATTGCGGTGCAATGCGTTCCCCCAATGAAGGGGATGACGGTGGCACTCAGGTTGCCACAATTGCGGTGGCCAAGCATTAGGCATAAAAGCCTAACGCCTGCCCAGGGCCTGTGATAGTAAATTTCATATTATGAGCTTAATAATTCTAAATTTGTTTTTGTCGCCTCTGATAATTTATCGTATTGCTTCTAGTTCAAATGTCAGATTTTAATGCAAAGTGGCCACTTATTAATGTAGATTCATCCTAAATAATCATCTACTTTGGTCATATACATCCTAGGTTCGTGTCAATATAACTCTTTGAAAACAATAGGTTAAGAAGCACAAGTGACAAGCCTTTCCTCGGTACCATATCGGCATATTTTCACTATAAAATTCAAGCACTTAGTTTTTTAATACCTGCCGTTTTCCCCGGTCTGTTACATTGGTCGTATACATTTGAGGTACGGCCCGACGTATATTACCCGAACTAAACACGGTGTCTATTACTTTCAAGTACGTAACACTCCCATGTTAAAACAACGATATGGCTTTACTGGTAAACTTGTTCGCAAATCATTACACACCAAAAATAAACGCCTAGCATTAGCCAGAGCAAGGTATTTTTGGTTACTGCTATTTGAGGGACAAGTATTAACAAAAATGGCAAAACAAAAAAGCATACCTTCACTAGAAGAACAGGATATTATAGTACAAGAAGGACGTGAAATAGACGGACTTATATCAGAATTTATCCGTTGGCAAAAAGGGTATGATGCCACTCACCCAAATGATAACTATGCCAGAGAGGTGTACAAGGGGTCTGACCCCTTTTGGTTGGATAGGCCTTGGTCGGTTATACTTAAGACGCGAAAACATACTTCTCAAAGACCAACTACATAAGGCCGAAGAGCGCGAAGCAAATGCACTGGCTTTCACTGGCTTTAATAGATAAAATCACTACGCCCAAAGAACCTTCATGGCACTATTTACTACCTTGGAACAAAAATGCTTAAAGTTAAAAAAACATCTTTCGTACAACGAATACTAATATCCATATATAAGTGCTTTTACAATAAATACGCTCGCTGCTTCAGCCAGCACTATCGAGGAAAGGCAAAAAAATTGTGACGGCGGTAAAATGTCCGATTGCGTTTCGTTAGGGAATTCATATTACGAAGGCGAAGGCGAAGGCGTCAAACAGGACTACAAAAAAGCCAGCGACTTATACCAAACCGCTTGTGATGGCGGGAACATGGGCGGGTGCTTTAACTTGGGGGTTTCATATGACAAAGGCGAAGGCGTTAAACAAGATCATAAGAAAGCCAGTGACTTATACCAAAAAGCTTGTGACAGCGGGAACATGCGCGGGTGCTTTAATTTAGGGTATTCATATGACAAAGGCGAAGGCGTCAAACAGGACTACAAAAAAGCCAGTGACTTATACCAAACCGCTTGTGACGGCGGGTACATGAGCGGGTGCTTTAACTTGGGGAATTCATATTACGAAGGCGAAGGCGTCAAACAGGATCATAAGAAAGCCAACGACTTATACCAAACCGCTTGTGACGGCGGGAACATGAGCGGGTGCTTTAACTTGGGGGTTTCATACAGCAATGGTAGAGGCGTTAAACAAGATCATAAGAAAGCCAGTGACTTATACCAAACCGCTTGTGACGGCGGGGACATGGGCGGGTGCGCTAATTTAGGGTATTCATACAGTGAAGGCGAAGGCGTCAAACAGGACTACCAAAAAGCCAAGGACTTATACCAAACCGCTTGTGATGGCGGGGACATGGACGGGTGCTTAAATTTAGGGAATTCATACAGTGAAGGCGAAGGCGTCAAACAGGACTACAAAAAAGCCAATGACTTATACAAAACCGCTTGTGACGGCGGGAACATGAGCGGGTGCGCTAGTTTAGGGTATTCATATTACAAAGGCGCAGGTGTCAAACAGGACTACAAAAAAGCCAGCGACTTATACCAAACCGCTTGTGATGGCGGGAACATGGACGGGTACTATAACTTGGGGGTTTTATACGAAAACGGTTGGGGCGTGAAGCAAGACAAAAGCAAAGCAAAGCATCAATATGGCCTGGCATGTGACGGAGGTCATCAGGGTGGGTGTGATGCTTATCGAAAATTGAACGAGCAGGGCGTTCAATAATGCGCTTTATTCAAAAATTAACTGTAGTTTTCTGTTTATTGTTGTTCATAAACCAAAGCTCCTGGGCACGTGAAATAACAGTTAAATATCGCGATTCGCCTGTTGATGTTTCAAGCGGGTTTATTGAATATGCTTTAATAGATTCTTCATTTGTTAATGAGCGGTTTTATAACCCTGATCATCAATATGCTTTAGTGAGATGATCATCAATAAGTTTAAAGGGGTCTGACCCTGAGCTATCTTTGGATTTATTTTTCACTATTTTTTTAAAGGTAAGAAGGGATGTAATAATACTGGCAATAAACCCTATACCAACAACAGAATATGTTCCGTAGTTTGGGTAAACTGAGCGTGAAAATGGCGGCACAGACAGCAAAATATAAGTAACAATTACGTAGGTCGAAATAAAACAAAATAAAGTAAAAAAGACACAATGCAATACAGAAAAAATTTTAGACTCTTGCATATCTTATATCACCAACCATAAAAGTTTTTAAATTGAGTCGCTTTAACATCTATCCATACATCTAGATGCAGTTTAAAGGGGTCTGACCCTGAGCTATCTTTCAAAATCAGTATGTGCCCTTATCTCACTTTAGGTTTGTTTAACCGGGTTTTGATTGCTTTTACAACAAGAATTATCAACTTTAAAGGGGTCTGACCCCTTTTATTTTTAATATGTGGATAACTAGGGTGTTATCTACATATAAGGTAGAAACTGATAAAAATTTCACTAGATTATTTGTTTCGGTGTATTTATGTTTAAACAATTCTTTAGTAGCAACATTATGTTGACTTGTAGCGAACAAGAGGTTTATAATCCAAATGTGTTTTGAAAGAGAGATTCTCGCTTGTTTGTGCATTGAGATGATTTTATTCATCTTGCGGGGGTAAAACCCTACTATTTGCAGGCTCAACTGTCATCAGCACTATCGCAATGGCACGCGAGTCAAATGCAGTAAACGCGCTTAGCGAAGAACGCGTTTATGATTTATAAGTTTTATTGCCGATAACTCTCATCATCTCAAGTTAAAGCGAGAAAGTTTCCTAATAATGGGGAGCTGATACTTGAGGCAAATAATATGTTTATTTTAAATCAAAATACATATCGGCAAACACTTAGCCGAAAGAAACCACGCCCATCGAAAAAATGGGTTTGGCAATTAGTAAAAATTGCTTTAGTTGTTATACAAATAATATGCAAAATATTGAATGCTATTAACAATAAGGTCTCTGGAAGCTAAGTGGTTCTTATATATTTATTATGTGAGCAATAAAAATGTTAGATGACGCATTAAAGCAAATTAGAGTTTTTCACCAGATCAAACAAATCGATTTGGCGAAAGAGCTATCTATTTCTCGTTCTTATCTATCCGAAATTGAATCAGATTATTGTTCTCTGAAAATTTAGGCAACAAAAATATTTCAGATGGCTTCAGGCACGTTTGCGCTGACAAGATCATTAAGATTATGGAGTGGCTTAATGCCAGAAAAGAAACGAACTTACAAATATAAACCAAAAATCAAAAACCAAGGAAAGAGCTATGATATTAAAAATT
>CBDEFQ010000010.1:0-575117 GCA_965237485.1 Candidatus Poriferihabitaceae bacterium
TTCTTCTCTAGATATTTCTGCGAAGGACTGACTATTTGATAATAATAATTTAGATAAAACAGCTTCTCTTCGTTCTACGCTATATTTCGGCATGAGTATTTCTCCGCCGCCCCTTGTGAATTAAAATGTGTGCAACTACCCTGACGTCTGGGGGTGTTGATGAGGCTCTCATTAGCCCTAAAGTTGCGCGCGATGAAATACGTGCGTTAAAAAAAGACAAGAAGAAGCTAGAAACCCAGCTGCGCCGCAAAGATAAAGCCTTGGCTGAAACGGCCGCATTATTAGTATTACAAAAAAAGTTTCAGGTGCTTTGGGAGGACGAGGAAGTATGATTACGACTCAGACGCGCATTAAAGTAATCAATGATGTTAATGAAGCAGTAGACGCAGGTTCAAAGCGTTCAAGTGCTTGTGAGTTGGTTGGCCTTGCCGAGTCTACGCTTAGACGTTGGAAGCCAAAAGGAGAAGATAGTATCCGCAGTGATCAGAGTTATGCCCGAATCTGGTGTATGAGGCATTTTCTTCAAGCGGCCTCGGTTTGATCTGAGTAGTCATTAGTTTGCTCTATTCCATCTTTAAATGGAACCCCTTGAATCACTTTTGCTAGATAGGCGAACCCGCGTATTCGGTTCCACTTTTTCTCTGCGCACTGACCCAGCTTGAACATCATACTTAACATGCCATCACGGCTAAGACATCCCTTGCATCGTTTGGTACGGTGTCGGATAGTCGCGAATGTTGATTCAATTGGATTCGTAGTACGTATGCTCATCCAGTGCTTGGCAGGGAACGAGTAGAACGTCATTAACTCTTCGCGATCTTTTTCCAAGCACTGCGTGGCTTTTGGATACTTGTCTTGATAGGTTTTAATGAATAATTGATAGGCACTTTGCGCCGCTTCTTTGGTTTCTTCCTGCCAAATGTTATGCAGAGCTGCTTTTGCTTTGGGCTGCACCGATTTAGGCAGCTTGTTCAGCACGTTGGCCGTTTTATGCACCCAGCACCGTTGATGTTTAGTGCCAGGATAGACTTCTTCCAGGGCATTCCAAAAGCCTAAAGCACCATCACCGATGCCCAGCTCTGGTTGATTCAGGCCTCGCTCCTTGAGTGCCAACAACACCTCTCGCCAACTCTGCGTAGACTCTCGCTCACCGTCTTCAATCGCCAGTAATTTCTTGTGACCGCGCTCATTCACTCCGATGACAACTAAGGCACAGAGTCGGCCCTCATCGCCGCGCAGGCCGCTGTGTATCCCGTCCGCCCATAGATAAACCCATCGATCTCGATCTAAACCTTCTCTATTCCAATCCTTGTACTCCTGAGACCACGTTGCTTTGAGCTTACTCACTGTGCTTGATGATAACCCAGTCGCTGATTGACCCACTAGCACGCTCAGTGCATCCCCCATTTCTCCAGTGCTGACACCCTTGAGATACAGCCAAGGCAAGGCCGCTTCCAGTGTTCTCGTTTTACGCACATACGGCGGCACTAAAGCAGACCGAAAGGTGATCGGTACTCCAGTGCGGGAGCGCACCTTGGGGATACGTACTTTGACTGGGCCGATCCCGGTTTGCAGTTCACGTTCTGGCAAATAGCCGTTACGAACGACACCAGCGTGTCCTGAATCTGAGACTTTGTCACAATTGCGATACAGCAGTTCAGATAACTCACTCTCGATCGCGGTTTGAATGAGTTGCCTAGCACCATTGCGAATCAATTCTTGCAGCGGATCGATGCTTTGCTCTGGCTTTTCAAAGGAAATAATTTTATTCTGTTTCATAGTGGCGTATGTCTGTGGAAGTTTAAGTTGTTGTAAACTCAACTCATCCCGATACGCCGCTTTTAGTCAACTACTCCATACACCACTTTCAGGCATAACTCCAGTGATCAACGTCCTTTGGTAGAAAAGCCAGTCCCTGGCAATAAACTAAGCGAGCAAGAGCAGCAACACATTTTATCGATATGTAATGAATCGGCATACAATCATTTGCCGCCGTCGCAAATAGTACCGCAGTTGGCTGACAAAGGTATTTATGTGGCCAGCGAGTCTAGCTTTTATCGAGTTCTCAAGGCGCATGGGCAATTGAACCTAGATAAATCAGTTAAACACGGAAAAGACATGTAAGCAATTGAAGTGCATAGTGAAATCAAAAAAGTCGCGGTCACCTTATTGGTGATAAGGTTTTTTTTGATTTTGCTAGGTGCATCAAGAGCTTGCATGGACTTTCGTGTTTTAACTGATTTATCTAGGTTGAAGCACCGCGGCCGCGCCAAACAAAAGCAGTCCCGAACACCCGATACTCATATAGCGCTAAAACCTAATGCTGTGTGATGTGGGATATCACCTATTTGGCGACGCGTACTATTGGCAAGCATTATTACCTGTACATGGTAGAAGACCTTTACAGTCGCTATGGCGTTCACTGGGAAGTACATCCTGTTGAAAGCGGTGAATTAGGTGCGCAGTTGATGTCTCAGGCGGCTCTAAAAGTGGCTAGCTGCGATGGCATGCCCGTCTTACACAGTGATAATGGCAGCCCAATGAAATCGTTCACAATGAGAGCGAAGTTAGAAGCATTAGGAATAAAGCCCTCTTACTCAAGGCCAAGAGTAAGCAATGACAACGCTTATATTGAATCCATGTTTAGAACGGTAAAGTATTGCCCTGCGTGGCCTTCTCAAGGCTTCGATAGCTTAGAGGCCGCCCGCCAATGGGTGGGTAAGTTTATGCAATGGTATAACGAAGAACATCGTCACAGTGCTATACGCTACGTTACACCTGGCCAGCGTTATCGCGGTGAAGATAGTGCCCTATTAGCAAAACGAGAAGTTGTTTATCAGGAAGCTAAAGCAGCAAAACCTAATCGGTGGTCTGGCCAAACCCGAAATTGGCGGCCTTGTGGTGCGGTTGCGCTGAACCCACAAAAAGAAGTATTATTGGCTGCGTAGGAAAATGTGCAACTACCCTGAAAATTGCCGGTTGTTTGATGCAACTAACCCGAATCCTGATAATTGGACAGAGATTCCGGGGGTCAGATCTGAAGGTACCTTGATCAAGACCGAAACACAGGTAATTTGGGAAGGTACAAATACGGATTACCGTGTTTGTATCGCAAATGGATTTGGCTGCACCCAATGAGGAGTTCTCTTTTATTCTCGTTTGGGATTTCTCTGATCAGCATACTTATTGTGCTGTTTTCTCCCTTCGATGTTCCAATTTCTGTTGAAGGATCTAAAGCATATTCACCATATAACGACGAAATAAATCGATTATTAGAAAAGGGAGAGCAAAGGATAGAGCCTTCTGAATCTGCTCGTCTTAGTGAATTAGTTGAAAAGAATAATCAATGGTTTGCTGAGCGTCGTAAAAATCACAAAAAGAACTTCGTATCTAATGCATCGGAAGCTTGGAAGAAGAAAAGTTCAATTTTAGCTCCTGGGATAATGGTTTTATGGGGTGTATTATTTTATTTATTTTGTCGAAACAAACCAAGTAACAATGCGTTTCTCGTGTTGGTGTTTCCAGTGATTCTGACGATTGCACAGTTAATGTCATTTTTAGAACTGGTACTAATTGCTTTTGCAGTATTAGCTGTGTGGTTCTGGTTTTTACTGAATCCGCTGAATTCATCTCCGCCTGAAAGTGGGCGTTAAACTATAATATTGCCTGATTTTTTACTAGACACTATCTTAGTTCCGTTCTCGATGACCTACGGTTCTTTCTGATATGCCTTCATGTTGAGCCTGTTGATGTTGTGAAAAGCCATTAAGGTAAACTCGTTCTAAAAGGTGTCTTTTCCCAACACTTTGATGTTCAGAGGTAGGGCAGTATCCAATGAAATTAATGATTTCAGGAAAGTAACCTGGTTTGGGAGAAACCATATTTTGCTCCCAATTGAGATAATTTTTATGGCGCAAGTTAAAGTACTTTGCTGCTTGCACAGTGCTAATTCGTTTCCTGTATCGAGCTCTTTTTATATGCGATCCAAGTCGATAAGGAAGTTCGTCTGACAGCCCTTCAACACAATGTTCAGATGAGTCATAAACTTCACCTTTGGCATAGCTAATATCAAATCCGATGGTATCACAAACTCTCAAATGATCAGCAGCAAGCATAATACGATAGCGACAAAACAAGCAAGTGGAATTGGCTCCATTGTTTTTTAGCCAAAATCAATGATCTTCATTCAATAATCTAAACTATGGTTCCTTTAAGTAAGTGTAAATTCAGCCGTAAGTTTCAGATTCAAAAACCAATGTTCTCGACAATACGGATGAAGCCAGATGATTGCTAACTAGATAAATTTAGAGTAGTCGATCAATTCACGTTGTGATACCTTTCGATTAACTAACACAACATTCAAAGACTTCAGCTTTGACCATTAACGCCACTAGAGCCGACCCTTCGCACCATATTCCCACACCAGCTTTGAGCGATGCTGGGCTTGAATCTATTCACCAAGTTCCATCTCACGACCAATATGGCGATCAAAAGATAATTAATATTGTAGGTGAAATTCCGCTAACAATTAAAGTCGACGGGCAGGAATTAGTGACATTGATGACCTTAGGTACGCATCCGGAAAAGCTGGTGCTAGGTTATTTACGTAATCAAACCTTGTTTGAAGACTTAGGGGAAATTAAATCGATAACCGTAGATTGGGACCGAGAGCTTGCTGAAGTCGCCACCTACCGCGGAAAGGGGGTTCCTGAGTTTGACAAATTGAAACGCACCGTAACGACAGGCTGCGGACAGGGAACCGTTCTGAGTTGCACCTTAGATAAATTATACGAGCATTGGTTGCCTGAATCCAAAATAAGGCAATCCGATATTTATAAGGTGCTCAAAGAAATCACTAAATACAATAAAATCTATCGCGCGGCAGGGTCAGTCCACAGTTGCGGGCTGCTTGACGGCGGCAAAGTATTGTTTTTCATAGAAGATGTTGGCCGCCACAACGCGATGGACACCATATCCGGAGAAATGTGGCTACAAGGTATATCAGGTAACGATAAAATATTTTATTCGACGGGTAGATTAACCTCCGAGATAGTGATGAAGGCCGCGCTGATGGGCATACCAGTGTTGGTCTCACGTAACGGTACCACCCATATGGGATTTGAACTGGCGCAAGACCTTGGTGTGACCTTAATTGCCAGAGCTAAAAGCCGGCAGTTTGTCGCTTTAAACGCAAAAAATCTTATATTTGACGCAACACCTAAAAGAGCCTAGCAGCGCATTTGTTCCTTCAGCAATTAACTAGCCATGATGCGATTATTAGCTATTAGAACTTAGGATTTCCATATAGAAACAGGCGTTTCTTTTTCTGTAGCACCTACTTTAATACCTCTTGTATCGGGCTTTTTCTTTGGGTCGGTCTGTCCTTTTTGTTTCATCTGTAAACCATTTAAAAAGTTACGTAACATTTGGTCCTTACAGAGACGAAAGTGTTTATGATCCGTACGCCTGAAAAAAGCACTGAGTTCATGTTTGCTGATGGGCAAGCCAGCAAGTCTCATTATTTCGAGAATTTGGTCGCTTTCTAGGCGTAACGCAATTTTGAGTTTCCGAAAAATGATGTTATTTGAAAGGCGCATCTCGGGTTTTGGCTGCTCCCCTTCTTTTACTCCTCGTTTTTCGATAATTAAACCATTTAGGAAGGAAGAAAATTCTTTATCCCGGCACACTTGATAGCCCCTGTTCTCTTCTTTTTTAAGCCAATTAACGATTTGTCTTGGCGTAACCTCTAAGTCAGCTAGTGCAAAAATTGACACCATCTTGGCATCGTCGTAGTTATTTAAATAGCGGATACGCCTTAATATTTCGTTATTGGTCATGTGCTTACTCTTTGCTCAGGCCTTGTTCAATATTGGATTTCAAATGCGATATTTTATTTTTCAGGGCATTTTTGATTTCCTTAGGGGCATATCGAGCAAACACCTCAAAACCTGTCATTTCGACCGTGTCTTCGGCAAAACAATAGTATGAGGGTTTTTCATCAATAAAGACCTGATGGTGGAAGTTAAATTGTGATTGGTCATCAAAGAGTCCGGCGGACATTAGTGTCTGACTGTTTCCCTTCAATCGATAAAATAAATGTGTACCGCATTGTTTGCAATAGCCGCGCTCAGCCCACTTAGAAGACTGATAAACGCCCATAGAGTCGGCATTTTCAAATTCTACACTTTGCCCGCAATCGCTTGCCATCCACGGCCCGCTTGACCATTGCCGACAAGTTTTACAGTGACAAGCCCCAATGTCCGTTTTTGCGCTTGTAGCGGTAAATTTTACTGCCCCACAAATACAACGACCTGAACCCTCAAATGTTTCTGACATGTTTATGATCTCGGTTTTAACTCGATTTCAACAAATGCGAACTCAAAATTATTGGCATTTATCACATTGTGCTCAACGCCTTTGGATCGATTGTAAGATTCAGCCGTTTTTAAGTTTACCGTATTACTCCCCTGCGCAGATTCAATCAGCAAATCACCATCCATTTCAGGCACTACAATATAATCAAGCTCGTGGCGGTGCCATCCAGTTTCAGCGCCCGGTGCAAACCGCCATTGTGTGACAATCACCTGGTCGTTTTCGATTTGCTTAATTGGTTTAGCTTTATCACGTATCATGTTGTTTAATTTAGTATAATATTTACCTTACCTTGTAATTCTGGTACTAACTCAGCTTCAAACCATTCGTTCTTTTTAAGCCAAATATTATTACGTGGGCTAGGATGAGGCAAAGGCATTCGGCTTGGCCAGACCTCTTGCCACGCTTTTACTCGCTGCGTTAAATTGAGTTTCGATTTCGGAAACTCATAAGTCTGTGCGTACTGGCCAATAACCAGTGTGAGTTGTAAATTCGACAGAGTCGCCAACAAGGCTTCGCGCCATGCGGGCGCGCATTCTGGTCTAGGTGGTAAATCTCCTGATTTTCCGGTTCCGGGGTAACAAAATCCCATCGGCAAAATCGCAATTTGTTTTGGGTTATAGAATGTGGCTTTATCTACACCCATCCATTCGCGTAAGCGATCGCCACTCGCATCATCAAAAGGAATGCCCGATTCATGTACTTTACGCCCGGGTGCTTGTCCTACAATAAGAATCTTAGCGTCCGAGTGCAGCTGTAGAACGGGGCGTACGCCATGCGGTAACGTCAACTTACAAATCGTGCAGGCACGAACTTCATCCAACAGGCACTGTATTGAAGCGTCCAAGATTGAACTCGGATTAATTCACTTGCCAAAGCAAGATGCTTACCAATGCAAATAAAGCGGGTCCGCCTTGGACCCAAAGTATTGATTTTTTGGCAGTTAAACTTCCGTATATAGCAGCGATAATTACACATAACACAAAGAAAAGCTGCAACTGCACGCCAAAGACAGTATTCGGGTGACACAGGCCCCAAAACAAACCAGCGGCAAGAAAACCGTTATACAAACCTTGATTCGCAGCCAGTACTTTTGTGGCTTGGGCTTGTTGCGAAGGAGTTATGCCCGAATCTGGTGTATGAGGCATTTTCTTCAAGCGGCCTCGGTTTGATCTGAGTAGTCATTAGTTTGCTCTATTCCATCTTTAAATGGAACCCCTTGAATCACTTTTGCTAGATAGGCGAACCCGCGTATTCGGTTCCACTTTTTCTCTGCGCACTGACCCAGCTTGAACATCATACTTAACATGCCATCACGGCTAAGACATCCCTTGCATCGTTTGGTACGGTGTCGGATAGTCGCGAATGTTGATTCAATTGGATTCATAGTACGTATGCTCATCCAGTGCTTGGCAGGGAACGAGTAGAACGTCATTAACTCTTCGCGATCTTTTTCCAAGCACTGCGTGGCTTTTGGATACTTGTCTTGACAGGTTTTAATGAATAATTGATAGGCGCTTTGCGCCGCTTCTTTGGTTTCTTCCTGCCAAATGTTATGCAGAGCTGCTTTTGCTTTGGGCTGCACCGATTTAGGCAGCTTGTTCAGCACGTTGGCCGTTTTATGCACCCAACACCGTTGATGTTTAGTGCCAGGATAGACTTCTTCCAGGGCATTCCAAAAGCCTAAAGCACCATCACCGATGCCCAGCTCTGGTTGATTCAGGCCTCGCTCCTTGAGTGCCAACAACACCTCTCGCCAACTCTGCGTAGACTCTCGCTCACCGTCTTCAATCGCCAGTAATTTCTTGTGACCGCGCTCATTCACTCCGATGACAACTAAGGCACAGAGTCGGCCCTCATCGCCGCGCAGGCCGCTGTGTATCCCGTCCGCCCATAGATAAACCCATCGATCTCGATCTAAACCTTCTCTATTCCAATCCTTGTACTCCTGAGACCACGTTGCTTTGAGCTTACTCACTGTGCTTGATGATAACCCAGTCGCTGATTGACCCACTAGCACGCTCAGTGCATCCCCCATTTCTCCAGTGCTGACACCCTTGAGATACAGCCAAGGCAAGGCCGCTTCCAGTGTTCTCGTTTTACGCACATACGGCGGCACTAAAGCAGACCGAAAGGTGATCGGTACTCCAGTGCGGGAGCGCACCTTGGGGATACGTACTTTGACTGGGCCGATCCCGGTTTGCAGTTCACGTTCTGGCAAATAGCCGTTACGAACGACACCAGCGTGTCCTGAATCTGAGACTTTGTCACAATTGCGATACAGCAGTTCAGATAACTCACTCTCGACCGCGGTTTGAATGAGTTGCCTAGCACCATTGCGAATCAATTCTTGCAGCGGATCGATGCTTTGCTCTGGCTTTTCAAAGGAAATAATTTTATTCTGTTTCATAGTGGCGTATGTCTGTGGAAGTTTAAGTTGTTGTAAACTCAACTCATCCCGATACGCCGCTTTTAGTCAACTACTCCATACACCACTTTCAGGCATAACTCGTTGCGAAGTCATTCCAAAGGCTTTAGGCTTTTGGGTTTTGTCCACAAAAACATTTCGAGCACCAAAATATAAACGTGTTCAACGGCCACTAAACACACTAAAACTTTACTCATTATTTCCACGCACAGTGCTCTCTGATATTGTCGATTTATTAGGTAAGGTATGCATCTTTATAGTTTACATTGCTTCGAATTTTGCCGAATTTTCTTTATGTAGACTCTTAAACTCAAATGCGTTGAACTGTGTATGCAAAATGACGGCTCAGTATGCGACTCCAATAACCCATTTGTCAATTGAGCCGAGGGAATTAAACCTAAGTAACAAGCTTGCTTACACACATCGTTCAACAGCCAAATATGATAAAATTCGGCCTTCCCCAAAGTCCTTTCACCTACTAGCAAGCTAATGGGCGCTACGCCAACATTAAAGCCTTTATTTTCCCATCGCCCGTTTTGGGCGAAACGATTTGGTGCTGCGCCGGTGTTACCGATGTCAAGAGCCGAGATGGACGAGTTGGGCTGGGATAGCTGTGACATAATTATCGTCACGGGTGACGCCTACGTTGATCACCCTAGTTTTGGTATGGCTCTAATTGGCCGTTTATTGGAGTCACAAGGTTTTCGTGTCGGGATCATCTCGCAGCCTGATTGGCAATCAGATGATGCTTTCAAGCAGTTAGGTAGGCCCAACTTATTTTTCGGCATTACTGCGGGAAATATGGACTCGATGGTCAATCGTTATACCTCCGACCGTAAGATTCGCTCAGACGATGCCTATACGCCAAATGGTGAAGGCGGGAAGCGGCCTGACCGTTCTGTACTGGTGTACGCGCAAAGAGCGAGAGAGGCGTTTAAAGATGCTACTGTGGTTATCGGCGGCATAGAAGCCAGCCTGCGGCGAATTGCACATTACGACTATTGGTCTGATAAGGTGCGCCGCTCCATCTTGCCGGATTCTAAAGCCGACATTTTATTGTTCGGTAATGCCGAACGTGCAGTGGTTGAATTAGCGCATCGGCTAGCTGCTGGCGAGGCGATAAAAGACATCACTGACATCCGTGGCAGCGCATTTATGCGAAGCACCCTGCCCAGTGATTGGTCTTACGTAGACTCAACCGATATCGACAAACCCGGCAAAATACAAGAAGACCCCGACCCTTATCAGGAACAATCGGCATGCGATAAGCGGGAACAAAAACAAACCGGTGATAACGGCAGTAAAATAAAAGTCGATCTACCACTTATGCCGGTACGCGCGAAAACCTACATTCGCTTACCTTCTTATGAAGTGGTTAAGAAGAACAAAGTGTTATACGCCCACACATCGCGGGTATTTCATCTTGAAACCAATCCGGGTAACGCACGCGCTTTGGTGCAGCACCACGGTAACCGCGATATTTGGCTTAATCCACCGCCGATTCCACTCACCACTGAGGAATTTGACCCGCTATTTGAGTTGCCCTATACACGCCGCCCTCACCCAACTTATGGTGAAGCTAAAAACCCCGCATGGGAGATGATCCGTTTTTCGGTCAATATCATGCGCGGTTGTTTTGGCGGCTGCACTTTTTGTTCTATCACCGAGCATGAAGGGCGCATTATCCAAAGCCGCTCTGAAGAGTCTGTTGTACGCGAAGTAGAAACCATTCGCGACGAAATACCTGAATTTACTGGATTTATTTCTGATTTAGGCGGCCCTACTGCTAATATGTATCGTTTGCTATGCAAAGATAAAACCATCGAGGAATCATGCCGCAGGCTCTCCTGCGTTTACCCTAAGATATGCAAGAATCTCGGTACCAATCATAAACCATTGATTAATCTTTATCGCCGAGTTAGAGCAATAGATGGGGTTAAGAAAGTGGTAGTGGCTTCTGGACTGCGTTATGACTTGGCCATTGAATCACCGGAGTACGTCAAAGAGCTGGTGACGCACCATGTGGGTGGCTACCTAAAAATTGCACCAGAGCATACTGAAAATGGCCCCTTATCAAAAATGATGAAACCGGGCATTGGTGCCTATGACCGCTTCAAGCAGTTGTTTGATCGCTATTCAAAGCAAGCGGGGAAAGAACAATACCTCATCCCTTATTTTATTGCTGCGCATCCCGGCACCAGCGATGAAGACATGCTCAATTTGGCCTTATGGCTAAAGAAAAACAAATTTCGTCCTGACCAAGTTCAATCTTTCTTGCCCACACCAATGGCCGTTGCCAGCGCAATGTATCATACGGGGTATAACCCGCTTGGCCGTATTCGCAAAGACTCCGAGCAAGTACCTTCTATTAAGGGCTTGAATCACCGTCGATTACACAAGGCTTTCTTACGATTTCACGACCCAAAGAACTGGCCTACATTGCGAGAAGCTTTAAGGGACATGGGTCGCAAAGAATTAATCGGCAGTGGTAAAGGCTGTCTAGTGCCAACCGAATCCTATCGAGAATTAAAAGGTAGGCGTCAACAAAAAGCGCGGGACGTAAAACACGGAAGACCTCAATCAGCCCGCACCACGCATACTAGAGCAGAAGGTAAACGAGCGCGTCGTTTGTAGTGGTCTTCGGACGTTCTCTATTAGATGTATAAATTTTGCGGCGGCTACTTTTACAACCGAGTTCCGCATTAATCTGTTTAGACGTCGCTGATTAAACATCGTTATCATTAAACACTTTTTCAATAACAATCGGTGGTCTGGCCCATATTGGTGAACCGTGCTATATACTCAGGGTGTGTGAAAACTCAGAATTAGAAATGTTGGTGGGAATTAGTAGCTCCATGTCAGCTAGTATCCCTACTTAAGTGGGCATTATATGCATATATTGATTAAATATTGGGCTGATATGCAGTGCTGTCCCAATAGCGTATTGAAAGTTGGAGTTTTCACACAGCCTCTACTTAAAGCCGGCATTTGTAGACTTTGGCTGGGTTCGTGCTATCAACCCAAAGTAATTACTCGAAAAAGATTGTGACCAACTTGGAATGACTATATTTGGACTAAAGATTTATCCGGCCATTTACCATCAGCTGTGGTGGCTTTACTAAGATGTTTGGTTGTATTTCGGATAGAACTCGTCGTAAAACCATACGTTTTCGCTAAGTATTTTCTCTTCAATATGTTCTGGAATTGTGCGTTGTTGACTGCGCATATGAACGCCTTTGCTCAATCGGTGGGGGAATTTCATGCGATAGTGACTATCTGACTCTGTTTCACCAAGCTGGAGCGCTTCAGTATCAATACTGCACGGAGGAAGATCCAGCCAGGTAAATATTTTGCCCGTTGTTTTTTCAGGTTCCCCAGTCAAAGATTCATAACTCACATAAACCTAGATAAATCAGTTAAAACACGAAAGTCCATGCAAGCTCTTGATGCACCTAGCAAAATCAAAAAAACCTTATCACCAATAAGGTGACCGCGACTTTTTTGATTTCACTATGCACTTCAATTGCTTACATGTCTTTTCCGCGTTTAACTGATTTATCTAGGGGGCTCGTCGGTTAATACAATTTCAAACAGGGTTTTCGCCGAAGTCGCTTTTAGTTTGCTCAGCAACGCGTTTTTTGTGCAATAAACCGTCTATTAGCAGCCATTTTGCCACCAATAGACGGATCTATCCCTAGGCCGGCACCAATTCAACTCGTTCAACTCCCAATGCCATTAATCGCTTAAGGTTAAAACATAAGCCCCTGATTCCAACTTGGAACTGGACTTTAGCCAACCCTTTATAACGAACTCGCTTATTGCGATGAGCAAACACTCGCTCATATGGTGAACGAATTTTGCTAATCCAACGGTCTTTGTCTCTATTCTTGCCATGCATATTGTTCTTCTTGATTGTTGCATCATGGCAACCGTTGCGCCTGAGCGTGGTTTTGGCCGGGCTCACGCAATAACCCTTGTCCGCATAAACAGCACCCGACTTAGGGCAAACATGCTTTAAGCCGCTTGCATCCGTTACCTCAGCCGAGGTGGCCGCTATTTTATTGATCAAGCCACTTTGCATATCCACTGATGCATGCTCTTTGTAACCATACCAATATTTGCTATTTCCCTTGCACCCAAACCGTGCTTGCTTGTCCGCCGCAACTTTATCAACTGTCTTATTGTTGAACTCCTCTAATCCCATCTTTATCGCCTTATCTCTATCATCCCAAGTGGTTAGCTTACTGACCAACTGGCTGGCATCGACAAATGTGAATACTTCTCGTACTAAGCCCATTGAAACTAACCCGCTCCGAACACGGTCAAATAAATTCATCATACCCCTGGTTCCAATGCGTGAGCGAAAATCACCAAAGTAACTATGATCAGGAGTGCTCTGTTCCAGTCCTGAATCACAAAACCACTTAGCGGCCAGATTCTCTGATAAGTATCGCTCCATTTCTCTATCACTTAAATCTTCCATGAACTGAAGCACCAAGGCACGTAAGCCGAACTCAACACCTCGGCCTTTAGGGCCACGGGTGGCATATATTTTAGAGAAGGGTTTACTCAATGCACCAAAACATAATAGCTCATCGAGTTTACGGTAGGGATGTTCAGAGGAGTTATGCCCGAATCTGGTGTATGAGGCATTTTCTTCAAGCGGCCTCGGTTTGATCTGAGTAGTCATTAGTTTGCTCTATTCCATCTTTAAATGGAACCCCTTGAATCACTTTTGCTAGATAGGCGAACCCGCGTATTCGGTTCCACTTTTTCTCTGCGCACTGACCCAGCTTGAACATCATACTTAACATGCCATCACGGCTAAGACATCCCTTGCATCGTTTGGTACGGTGTCGGATAGTCGCGAATGTTGATTCAATTGGATTCGTAGTACGTATGCTCATCCAGTGCTTGGCAGGGAACGAGTAGAACGTCATTAACTCTTCGCGATCTTTTTCCAAGCACTGCGTGGCTTTTGGATACTTGTCTTGATAGGTTTTAATGAATAATTGATAGGCGCTTTGCGCCGCTTCTTTGGTTTCTTCCTGCCAAATGTTATGCAGAGCTGCTTTTGCTTTGGGCTGCACCGATTTAGGCAGCTTGTTCAGCACGTTGGCCGTTTTATGCACCCAGCACCGTTGATGTTTAGTGCCAGGATAGACTTCTTCCAGGGCATTCCAAAAGCCTAAAGCACCATCACCGATGCCCAGCTCTGGTTGATTCAGGCCTCGCTCCTTGAGTGCCAACAACACCTCTCGCCAACTCTGCGTAGACTCTCGCTCACCGTCTTCAATCGCCAGTAATTTCTTGTGACCGCGCTCATTCACTCCGATGACAACTAAGGCACAGAGTCGGCCCTCATCGCCGCGCAGGCCGCTGTGTATCCCGTCCGCCCATAGATAAACCCATCGATCTCGATCTAAACCTTCTCTATTCCAATCCTTGTACTCCTGAGACCACGTTGCTTTGAGCTTACTCACTGTGCTTGATGATAACCCAGTCGCTGATTGACCCACTAGCACGCTCAGTGCATCCCCCATTTCTCCAGTGCTGACACCCTTGAGATACAGCCAAGGCAAGGCCGCTTCTAGTGTTCTCGTTTTACGCACATACGGCGGCACTAAAGCAGATCGAAAGGTGATCGGTACTCCAGTGCGGGAGCGCACCTTGGGGATACGTACTTTGACTGGGCCGATCCCGGTTTGCAGTTCACGTTCTGGCAAATAGCCGTTACGAACGACACCAGCGTGTCCTGAATCTGAGACTTTGTCACAATTGCGATACAGCAGTTCAGATAACTCACTCTCGATCGCGGTTTGAATGAGTTGCCTGGCACCATTGCGAATCAATTCTTGCAGCGGATCGATGCTTTGCTCTGGCTTTTCAAAGGAAATAATTTTATTCTGTTTCATAGTGGCGTATGTCTGTGGAAGTTTAAGTTGTTGTAAACTCAACTCATCCCGATACGCCGCTTTTAGTCAACTACTCCATACACCACTTTCAGGCATAACTCTGTTCAGAGCTAACCAGAGAATCTAAGGTTAGGAACAGTTGGCTTTGATGACGTTTGCTCAAAATTGCAGGCTGACTAGAATCAGCCTATATTATCTCACGTATTCTATTAATTATCCGACAAGCCCCTAGGATAAAGTATTCTTGACTTAACGAGAGTGCAGCATAACTCATCGAGTATCTACATAATTTGTTAAAATTAGGCATGCAAAAACCATTCGCCACCCAACGAGATTTATTAGTATCAAGATCAGATTTGGATCATCCAATTCTGCATAGTCTTGATGATACAGAAGCACTATTAGATTGGAGCGAAATAGAGACACTGTTTTCATCTATTTATGCTGGCACTACTGGCCGCCCTAGTTATCCATTACTTAGTTTGTTCCGCAGCTTGATGCTGGGAATTTGGTATGAACTGTCGGATAGGGAGTTAGCACAGTGCTTATTTAGAGATTTATTGTTTCGTAAGTTTTGCCGCTTTGAGTTAGGCGGCGATGTACCTGAAGCTCCGACCCTTGGGCGCTTTCGTAACCAGTTAATGGAGCACGAACTGTGGGATCGCTTGCTAGGTGAGATCAATCGTCAACTTGAAGCGAAGAACATTATTATGAGCAAGGGGCGCATCAACATTATAGATGCAACACCTATAGAAGCGGCTCGTTCTGGAAATGGTAACGGCAAAGATGGGACGCCTAAGCGAGACCCTGAAGCGAGCTGGCATGTCAAAAATGACAGCCGAGGTCGAAAGAAGTCTACCTATGGCTACTCAGTGCATACGGGAGTTGATGAGGATGGGTTTGTTCAGTGCCAGAATGTGACGCCAGGGCATGTTCATGACAGCCAACTGCGCGATGAATTGCTGTTGGGCGATGAGACTGCCCTATATGCTGATGCGGCGTATAGTTCTGAGGAGACGCGAGATAAACTGGAGCAACTTGGAATTGATGATCAGGTTCAACGCAAGGGCTATCGAGGTAATCCGTTGTCAGATGCAGACCGTACCCGTAATGCAGTTATTGCGGTAACGCGAGCAGGTGGCGAACGGCTCTTTGCGACTTACAAGCAGCATTATGGTTTAGCTCGCACTCGGTTCATGGGGCTAGCGAAGAACCAGACTGTTTACGGCCTAGCGGCGATGGCAGCGAATATCCGTAAAGGTGCTAAGTTCTTAAGCTTGTATGGCTTGCCTGATTGGCACTATGCTGGATAGTTGTGCCTTTAATATGGCTTAGGTGCTCGAATTGATAAAATAGTGACTAAATGATGATCGAATACGCGAAACTGGGCAAATATAGCTCAAAAAATGAGTGCTTCGAAAATATCAAACTAAAATCGTGAGTTACGCTGCGCTCTCTTAACATCATTACTGTCAATATTCTGCATATTTTTAATGGAGTTCAATGCCCAACCAATTACCCTTTCCTCTGCGAAAAATGTTTTGAACCGGTTAGCAGCAGAATCTGCATCGATGTGGCCTGGGAAATCAATTAATCGAGTCTGGGCATGCTGATGTTCGATTGAGCCAAATATTTGTCTAAGGTCGCGAAGGCAAACAATCATTTTAAAATTAGGGTCTAGTAAATGCAATGTTTCGATCATTTTTAACCAGAACCTGTTTTTGTCGACTACAACTCCTTCTGAAATACTCGAAAACCAGCCTTCCATGAACCCAATATTAGCTTGTTTTAGCTGCTCGTATATCATTTCAAAATTATTATCGAGCTGCGAAAGGAAAAACTCAGAGTCAGATATTTGATGACGTATGCCATTCAAAACACCAGCAAGTGGTGAACTGTGGTTATTTGAATATATTTCTGGATGATGCCCAAGCAATTGACAGAGCAAAGTAGAGCCTGACCGAGGCAAACCGGCAACGTAAATAACACTCTTCGTTAACACACTAGCTTTTAACTTCAAAAGGACACGAGATTAGATAACAACGATCCTAACTCTGCCGGATGCATTGGACGGTGCACCACCGCCGTTACTATTCTGGATGACAGAAGCTACCCCCGCTATATATCCAGATCCGCCGCCAGCAAAACCATTTCCTACTCCACTTGCCCCGCCGCCGCCAACGAAACCACCGCCACCACCACCAGAGTCTTCGCCATCACCCCCTTGAAACTGCGATCCTGTATCTCCATGGTTATAATCAGGGCCGCCGCCAGTGCCACCAGAGCCACCTGCTTGTCCACCATTATAACTAGTAGCAATGACGCCGCCCCCACCATCAGTGCCGTTACCGTCGCCGCCGCCGTCGCCGAAGCTAAAACTATTGTAGCCTCCGCCTTGTGCTAACCCTCTAGGCGAGCCAGCACCGCCGCCGGCAATCACCAACGCTTGTCCGCCTAGAAATACGCCCGAATAACCGCCGCCAGCGCCGCCCACCTCGTTATTACCGGTACTTACGTTGCGCCCTCCTTCTCCGCCACCGCCAAAAAAACCTGGCCGTCCCGTTCCTGTACTCGACACTCCTTCCGCGTACGCACTGCCGTGTCCGCCGCCACTGCCGCCTATAATGGCTAATGATGATCCACCTGGAATAGACAGAGAAGCAAAGGCCGAACCACCTGTGCCTCCTCTAGTTGCGCTTCCGCTGGGGCCAGCAGCACCGCCGCCGGCTCCATAAGCAAATATTTGAACAGTGCACGCTTCTGGAATGGTTACGGTATCACTGCCTTCATTAAAATTGAACTCAGTTTGACCATTAACTATGCAGGCATTAACAGTGGTGGTTATCGCCGTTGCCTAGGCATGGGCAGGGAGTACAACGCTTTTAATAATAGGCGTTGACCATTCAAAAACACTCTCCGCAGCAATGAGGGTGCTGCCGAGTGCTATTTTAGATAAGCCCTTGCGCTTGGACTTGTTGATACTATTTTTTTCATATTAGAACTAGAATCGCAGTTATGTAGTATAAATAATGCAAAATGAAAGTCTCGTCTCCATTTTGTCCGAGCGTTGGAATTGAATCTGACGAATACCAGATGTTATATCATTAAAAATGGTGCATCGGCCTCTCAGATAAGTCGCCAGGAACTGACAAAATATCATGAGGACACTCGGCCCCTAATCGGTTATTGTATTGGCTACAATGCGCACAAACTAACGGGGTGATCCCTCCCAAACAGCATCAAAGCGTGATGAATATTAAGCCTAATAATCCGGAGCGGATGGATTCATGCCCGGTCTAAATTGGACCTCAGGCTAACATTCGGAGGTTGAATATCAGAGAGGTAGCTTTCAGGGGGTTTTACAATGGGCTCGTCAGTTAATACAATTTCAAACAGGGTTTTCGCCGAAGTCGCTTTTAGTTTGCTCAGCAACGCGTTTTTTGTGCAATAAACCGTCTATTAGCAGCCATTTTGCCACCAATAGACGGATCTACCCCTAGGCCGGCACCAATTCAACTCGTTCAACTCCCAATGCCATTAATCGCTTAAGGTTAAAACATAAGCCCCTGATTCCAACTTGGAACTGGACTTTAGCCAACCCTTTATAACGAACTCGCTTATTGCGATGAGCAAACACTCGCTCATATGGTGAACGAATTTTGCTAACCCAACGGTCTTTGTCTCTATTCTTGCCATGCATATTGTTCTTCTTGATTGTTGCATCATGGCAACCGTTGCGCCTGAGCGTGGTTTTGGCCGGGCTCACGCAATAACCCTTGTCCGCATAAACAGCACCCGACTTAGGGCAAACATGCTTCAAGCCGCTTGCATCCGTTACCTCAGCCGAGGTGGCCGCTATTTTATTGATCAAGCCACTTTGCATATCCACTGATGCATGCTCTTTGTAACCATACCAATATTTGCTATTTCCCTTGCACCCAAACCGTGCTTGCTTGTCCGCCGCAACTTTATCAACTGTCTTATTGTTGAACTCCTCTAATCCCATCTTTATCGCCTTATCTCTATCATCCCAAGTGGTTAGCTTACTGACCAACTGGCTGGCATCGACAAATGTGAATACTTCTCGTACTAAGCCCATTGAAACTAACCCGCTCCGAACACGGTCAAATAAATTCATCATACCCCTGGTTCCAATGCGTGAGCGAAAATCACCAAAGTAACTATGATCAGGAGTGCTCTGTTCTAGTCCTGAATCACAAAACCACTTAGCGGCCAGATTCTCTGATAAGCATCGCTCCATTTCTCTATCACTTAAATCTTCCATGAACTGAAGCACCAAGGCACGTAAGCCGAACTCAACACCTCGGCCTTTAGGGCCACGGGTGGCATATATTTTAGAGAAGGGTTTACTCAATGCACCAAAACATAATAGCTCATCGAGTTTACGGTAGGGATGTTCAGAGCTAACCAGAGAATCTAAGGTTAGGCACAGTTGGCTTTGATGACGTTTGCTCAAAATTGCAGGCTGACTAGAATCAGCCCATATTATCTCACGTATTCTATTAATTATCCGACAAGCCCATGATACATCGGGTCGCCTCGTAACAAAGCCATTAGGTCACGTTTCTCAAACAAATTGAGCTGCAATACTCGCAGTATTTGCTGCATTGTCTTACTTGCCTTCGACTGCAATTTGATGAACATCAGTATTAGATAAACGCATAACGCAATCCATATTTGGGTCAATACTGCATTCTTGCTGGTGCAGATAAATGACTTTACCTTTAGATTCTGCTTTATCCATTTAACCTAGATAAATCAGTTAAAACACGAAAGTCCATGCAAGCTCTTGATGCACCTAGCAAAATCAAAAAAAACCTTATCACCAATAAGGTGACCGCGACTTTTTTGATTTCACTATGCACTTCAATTGCTTACATGTCTTTTCCGCGTTTAACTGATTTATCTAGGTTTAAAGAATAATTCCACCTACCATCGTGACTTATAAATGTCGGCTATGGTCTGTGCACAGAGCTTAAAGTGGTTGGTTAAGAACACATAGTGCTTGCCAGTGGTCGCATCTCGATAGCCAATGCGGCGTAGCCGAATAGGACACTTCTTTGCTGTTTGGATTCCGGTAAATTCAATCGTCTGATCGCTTCTAAGCCCCGTACCCTTGTGGACACTATAGCACTTAACAACGCGGCACTTGGCATCCTTTTTTAATCTGGTTACAAAGAAGGTTCCTTTGCAATTCAATTGCTTATACCAAGCATAATCGTTGCATCCACGGTCAATAACTACAATACTGCCTTTCGGGAAAGCAACTTGTCTACCCGCGATAACGTCAGCACACTTGCCCTCTGTGATGTTAACAAACTCGGGAATCTGAAGGGGAAAATATTTCATAGGCATCGTTATCTCCCATATAGCCCTCAATATTTACTGAGCGCAAATAATTAGGGTCAAGTGCTGCTTTAACTACATGCTTATTATGCGCCCCGACTTCATCGCTGTTTAAGTATTCATCTAATGACAGCCATTGCGCCTTATACAATTCGACTTCATCCATATCGATATCAAAGCTCATGGGTTTTAGTTTACACACGGCGTATATGTTAGAAGTTTGAAACTGCCCTACGTGATGGTGTCTAAAGCAGACCACACCTTGGAACTGCGTCTTAATGCCTGTTTCCTCAAAGACCTCACGTACTGCTCCATCAGCTATGTGCTCACCCCGTTCCAGCATACCGCCGGGTAACTTAAAATAATTGGGTTTGGTTTGCGCATGATTGCGTTCAACCACCGCAAGTATTTTATTTCCCGATATGACTACAGCGCCCGCGCCAATAGTATGCGTAGCATAAGGAGGGACGTTTGCGTCATCTTCTAGGCGCTTAGTCATCATCAGTATATTTTGGTCGGTATGATGATAATCAAAACCTGCTGCTAATGCAGTTTCAATAAGATTAGCGAATGATGGTTTAATTGGCAGCCAAACAACTTTGAACTGTTGCTGGGTCCACAATACCAAAGAATGGTTAAGTGCCACATTAAACGAAGCTATATCACGTGGCAATTCATCTGCGTTCACTTCAATACCCGCATAGGCATTTTCTGTGAAAGCTAGTATATTTTTAGACATAGCTGAGCCGCTTATAGCACTCAGGCTGACGCCCCTGAAGAAGCTAGTCTAGCAATTTCTTTTTGATCCAAATTACGATACTTTCCTTGGCGTAAATCACGCGGCAAAGTAACCGAGCCATATCTTAGTCGCGCCAATCGGCTTACCTGACACTCTACGGCTTCCCATAGCTTGCGCACTTCACGGTTACGGCCTTCGTTAAGCACTACATGTACCCAGGTGTTGCGTTTGTCAGATTCACCTCTTTGTAACTGAATGCTTTCAAATTTCATTACTTGGCCGTCTACTTCAATTCCGGCAATTAATTGTTTGAGTTTGTCTTTGCTTACCTCACCATAAATACGGCAACGATACTCGCGTTCTAGGCCACTTCTTGGATGCATTAAACGGTTAGCTAAGGCACCATTCGTCGTGAACAGTAATAAGCCACTGGTGTTGATATCCAAGCGACCGATTGAAACCCAACGCGCACCACGTATTTTTGGTAATTGCTTAAATACTGTAGGCCGTTTACCGGGGTCATTTAGCGTGCATATTTCGCCTTCTGGCTTGTGATACATCAAAACGCGGGTATCCTTGTCTAAACTCTTTGTCTGTAGCGCGCGGCCATTTACAAGAATTACGTCCTCTGGCGTAACACGATTCCCCAATTGAGCTAAGGCACCATTTACAATCACTCGGCCATCTTTGATCCAGCCTTCCATTTTACGGCGCGAACCGTAGCCTCGGTCAGCTAGTAACTTTTGTACGCGTATCCCAATATGTGCAACTTGGTCAGACACCACATCCTGACTAACGTTTTCAGCTTCATCAGCACTATCTAAAGGTGTCTCGGAAGCCAGCTCACCTGTTTGCCAAACAGAATGCTGAGACTCTTGACGAATAACTGCAGCACGGCGAATGCCGCGCATCGAGATTGTTTGGTCTTTTTTTTCGCGCGTTGTTTTCGGCCGAAAGGGGCCACGCCTACCACCTTTATTTACCTTGTTACTCTTCTTGTTCAAGATTTGAGTCTATCGAGGCGATAATATTATCAGTCAGGTTTTCATTCGGAGCGATCATCTCCAAAGACATATTCATTTCTTTGGCTAACTCGTCTAACTCACGCACTGGTTTTAACTCGGGTAAGTCTTTGAGAGATTGTAAATTAAAATAGGACAAAAATTCAGAAGTAGTACCATAAATACTGGGCCGTCCAGGTACTTCACGTTCACCAATCTTCTTAACCCACTCGCGCTCAATGAGGCGCTGCATAATATCACTACTGACTGAAACTCCGCGTATCTCTTGGATGTCGCCGCGCGATACAGGCTGGCGATAAGCGATAATAGATAAGGTTTCCATTAAAGCCCTAGATAAGCGAGGGGGTTTAGTTTCATACAACTTCTCTATCCATGTAGAGTACTGCGCGCGCGTTTGTAAGCGATATCCCTGAGCGACTTTTGCCAGCTCCACACCTCGGCCGTTATAGCTTTGCACTAAGCTATCTAGTACGCTTTGTATAGTTTCCTTCTCGGGCCTACCTTCCTTGGGAAACAGCTTAAGTATTCTCGCCACTGAAAGCGGCTCTTCGGCAGCGCTTAATATGGCCTCTAGTATGGGCTCTAATACAGAATTATTAGACATACACGACTAGTTGGCTATGCTTACATGTATTGGTGAGTAATTTTCGTTTTGGATTATCTCTAATAAGCCATCGCGAACCAACTCTAATATAGCCATAAAACTGACAACGACACCTTCACGCCCTTCATCCACTGTAAACAGGTCTTCAAACAAAATACGCTTCCCAGGTTTCATTGTGTCTAATATTTGCACCATCCGCTCACGCATGCTTAAACTTTCGGGTTTAATATGATAGCCCGCATTTTGTTGCGCTCTCTCCATAACGTTGCGAAAAGCTACAGCTAAATCGTTTAAGGTCGCCTGCGGTAGATTCTCAATACTAATGTGTTTTTCAAAATGAGTTTGGGTTAAAAATAGCTCTCGCTCTAGTCGTGGACGCTCATCCAGCGATTTGGCTACTTTGGCAAATTGTTCGTATTGCTGAAGCTGCGCTATCAGTGCGGCTCGGGGGTCACCAAGCTCTTCTTCGTCTTCACTCACTTGGCGTGGCAGCAACATTCTAGATTTTATCTGCGCTAACATGGCCGCCATCAACAGATATTCAGCCGCCAGATCGAGGCGTATTTTACGCATCAACTCAACGTACTCCATATATTGTTTAGTAATAGCTGCAATGGGAATATCCAGAATATCAATGTTTTGCTTACGAATAAGGTACAACAACAAATCCAGTGGGCCTTCGAATGAGTCTAAAAAGATCTCTAGTGCTTCTGGTGGTATGAACAGGTCTTCTGGCAGCTTAACTATAGCCTCGCCCTTAACCTTAATGGCTGCTTGGTCCATTAATTAACTCATTTGTAATTGTATTGCGTGCCAACCGCATCACGAACAATCTGCATGGTCTCAACGGCCACTTCCTGCGCTTGTGCATTGCCCTTTGCCATCACCCGCTTTAGCAAAGCTGGATCGTTTTCGTAGGGCTCGGCTCTTTCCTTAATAATGGCTTGTTCTGCTAGCACAGCATCGATTAGCGGTTGCTTGCAATCGACGCAACCAATGCCAGCTCTAGGGCACTCTAATTGAATCCACTCGTGTGTTTTTGAATCTGTATAGACTTGATGCAAATCCCATACGGGGCATTTTTCAGGTGTACCCGGGTCATTCCGACGTACTCTGGCAGGATCAGTAGGCATACTGCGTAATGCTTTTTCAACCCGTTTTGGGTCGTCGCGCAAAGCGATGGTATTGCCATAAGATTTAGACATCTTCTGCCCATCTAAACCGGGCATTTTTGAAGCCTTGGTGAGCATCGACTTAGGCTCAGGCAGAATAATGCGGCCCTTACCTTCGATGTTACCCTGCAGCAATTCTTTTTCTACTGCGTTAATATTTTGCTGCGCATCGAGCAATTGCATTGCGCCGTCCCTAGCTAAATCATTACCATTTTCTAAATAATCTTGGCGCATCCGTTTGAAAGTCTTGGACGCTTTCTTGCCCATCTTATTTTGCGCATCACTTATCTGTTGTTCTACGCCTTCACTATTGCCAAATATAT
This sequence comes from Candidatus Poriferihabitaceae bacterium, assembly GCA_965237485.1. Classification (GTDB taxonomy): domain Bacteria; phylum Pseudomonadota; class Gammaproteobacteria; order Arenicellales; family Poriferihabitantaceae; genus JAAELZ01. Next base: position 23,943 of record CBDEFQ010000010.1, read on the forward strand.
GATTAAAACGCCTAGCCACTTCTCGAGTGAGTTCAACGTGCGGCACTTGATCTTCACCAACCGGCACGCCCTGTGCACGATACATCAGAATGTCGGCCGATTGCAGCAATGGGTAGCCTAAAAAGCCGTATGTGGACAAATCTTTATCACTTAATTTAGCCTGCTGATCTTTAAAACTAGGCACGCGTTCGAGCCAACTTAATGGGGTCACCATTGAAAGCAAAAGATGCAATTCCGCGTGCGCTGGAACAGCTGATTGCACGAACAAGGTAGCTTTATCTGGGTCAACCCCTGCCGCCAACCAATCGATGACCATTTCCCAAACATGAGGTGCCAAGGTTTGTGGTTCATTGTAGTGCGTGGTTAAAGCATGCCAATCTGCGATAAAGAAATAGCTGTCGTAGTTTTCTTGCAACGCCAACCAATTGGTTAAAACCCCGTGGTAATGACCAAGATGTAAGCGCCCTGTTGGTCGCATGCCAGAAAGAATACGTTGTGGTTTAGCTAAAATCATCAAGTCTAAATAGTTAAAAATCGTGGGTATTGTATGAATAATCGAGGCTTATGCGTAGCTTAATTAACAAAAGACAGCTCCCCCTTACCCTCGCGGTACACAGTTAATCCATCTGGGCCTAAGCCAAGTACCGTAGTCGGGTTAATATCGCAAGGTCCGCCATCAATTATTAGATCAATGTGGGGGCCGATTTCGTCTTCTATGTCGTGTGCATCGTTCATTGGCAATGTGGCGCCGGGCAGTAAAAGTGTAGAGCTCATAATAGGTTCGCCTAGTGCGTCCAGCAACGCGGTGACGATAGGGTAATCAGGCACCCGCAAACCAATGGTTTTTCGTTTTGGGTTTTGCAACCGCTTCGGCACCTCTCTGGTTGCGGTTAATATAAACGTGTATGGCCCCGGCGTAAGGCGTTTGAGTGTTCGATAATCTTGGTTGTCGATGCGCGCATATTTGGCTAGTTCAGATAAATCAGAACAGACCAAGGTAAAATTATGTTCCTCGCCTACTTGTCGGATCGCCCGAATGCGGTCTAAGGCCTTTGCATCGCCAATATGACAGCCAAGCGCGTAACTCGAGTCGGTAGGGTAAGCAATAATGCCTCCGTCACGAATAATCTCCACCGCCCTTCTGATTAACCGAAGTTGCGGGTTAGCGGGGTGTAGAGTAAAAAACTGCGCCATTTTCGTGAGGCCTAATCAACAGTATGAATGATCAAGTTAGCGGTAGATTATTGTTACGTCTGCTACGGTTTGACCTTTTACGATTAGGTTTATTGCGTCCATGAGCTTGAGGCAGAGCCTGAATCATTTGCAGGCGCGCTGATTCGTCAACATCTTGTATCTTGGTCCACCAAACAGTTATTTCTTCAGCAGCTTCATCAATTTTTTGGCGTAGTAGTAAGAAATCATAGGCTGCACGAAATCGTTTGTTTTCTAATATTCTTAATATTTGTTTGGGTCGGCGCTGTTCAAGTGCATGTTGCATGTCCCATATCTCCATCACAACCATCGACACTCTCTTGGGTATGGCAATACGCGGGATTTGCTCCAATATGATTTTGTCAGCTACGATGTATGTGCCTTGTCGTCCTTTAGGTAAGGATTTGCTATTTTTACGCTGATATTGAAATGCATGCCATAAAATTACCGCAAAGAAAAAGGCCGGTATAACAGGTTTATTTTGGCCTACTCTACGATCCGTGTTTTTAAGCGCAATGTCAATAAAGGCATCTACATTGCCTGGTTGAGATGTTTGCTTACTTAAACTGTTGGCGGTTAACGGAAACAGGATATCAACCAAGCCATACTCTTTTAATCTTGACCAACTTTTTACGCCATGTGCGTGATGAAATAACTTAAATGTTTCATCATACAACCGCGCGTTGGATACATCGTGAATTAAATGCACTTGGGCGTGTATTAGTTGGGACAAATCTGGTGAAATCTCAAAACCTAACTTGGCCATAAAGCGCAAAGCGCGTAGCATCCGCACGGGGTCTTCTGCAAAACGTTGTTCAGCTCTACCAATCACTTCAAGTTTTCGCTGCTTAATCGCTTGCAGGCCACCAGTGTAATCTAATACGATTGTATTAGTTGGGTCGTAATATAAAGCGTTGGCGCTGAAGTCGCGCCTAAAGGCATCTTCTTCAATTGTGCCGTAGACGTTATCTCTAACCAACCGTCCCTTATCATTTTGACTATGAATAGATTGCGCATGTTGGCCCTCTCCAACTGGAGCAGCGCGAAAAGTGGCGATCTCAATATATTCACGGTAATTTAGGTAAACGTGGACAATCTTAAAGCGCCTGCCAATTATTCTTGAACGCTTGAATAAGCGTTTTACCTGCTCAGGTGTCGCGTTTGTCGAGATATCAAAATCTTTAGGCGATTTCCCCATCAACCAATCTCGAATACAGCCACCGACTAAATAAGCATCAAACTGGTTTTTCTGTAGCGTTTCGCAAATTTGCATCACGCCTTGTGGCACTGACTTGGCATTAAGCCCCAGTTCTGATGCAGTATAGGTTTTGACTGCGCTCATTAGCGTTTCAGTACGTGTTTCGAACGACGCATAACAAATATGCTATATAAAATTTGAATAATGAAAAAAGGAATAAAAATAAATACGCGCTGGCTGCCTGGGATGGTGACCATCCACATGGCGCCTAAGCCTTGTAAAAAAGCCATACAATAGTGAATAAGAGCTACCTCACGATGGGTAAAATCGGTACGTACTAGTAATTGATATAAATGGCTACGGTGTGCTTCCATTACCTTTTCACCACGGCTCAAACGACGTATAAAGGTAAAAGTTGTGTCATATATGATATTGAACACTAATAGTGGCATAACCAAGAATGAAGTGTGAGAAGCATCATAGCGAGCTGCGATAATCGCCAATGTGGCAAAGGTGAAGCCTAAAAAGGTGCTACCTACATCGCCGAGGAAAATTTTTGCTGGTTGAAAATTCAAAAAAAGAAAACCCAGTGCCCCTGCCAAAATCGTGTAGCAAGTTACATACACAAATGAACTTCCTGCGTAATAACTAATGATCATGAAAAACAGGCTTGCAATCACTGCTACGCCCGCCACTAAGCCGTCAATCCCATCCATGAAATTCACTGAGTTTGTTAGCCCTAATATCCACAGAAATGAAATAACATACCCCCAATTTCCCAGCGGCACGTAACCCACTAAGGGCAAAGCCAAATGATCGACGACAATGCCGGTTGAAAGTACTATTACAACCGCAAGCACGTGAGTAGCTAATTTAAACTTCGCCGTTTTACCTTCGATGTCGTCTATCAAGGAGATAACCGCAATTAAGATGGCAGAACCAACAAAGCCCCACATGTATTTCTTATTAATTAAGGTGATGTCGCCAAAGCTGATGATGAAGATCATGCCTAGCAAAAACGTAACGACAATGGAAATACCGCCTGAACGCGGTAAAGGCCTAACATGAGAAGAACGTTGGTTCGGGCTATCAATAATCCCACCATAGCGCCGCATCAATTCTGTACCAGCTAACGCAATTAATGTCAGCGCGAAACAAAATAGCACGTGAGCATAAAAGGCAATATTGGTCATTTTTAAGCGGTTCGCTGAAAAAAGTTCGAGCTCAACAAGTGGTCGGATTCCATTTAAAAAAGGCGGTCTGATTTTACGCTAAAAGCAAATAAATTTCTTTTTGTTGAAAGCAACACTGCGAAGTCACGTAGCAATAAAAAAGGCACCAGTACGGCGCCTTTGTTTTCTAGCAAGCCCGTGCTTAGGCTTGTTCTTCGGTTTGAGTCTCAGCTTCTTCAGTAGCGTCAAGCTCAGATTCTTCGTCGTTGCTTTCAAATTGTTGAATTTCGCGTTCTGCTTGTAACTTAGCTTCATCTTCAGCGGTTATTTCTGTAACGCTTTCAAAACCTTCAGGCATCTCACCTTCTTCACCTTCAACTGTAATTACCACGTCAAAGCGCACCTCAGGGTGCAAGATGATTTCAGTGCTAAATTCGCCAACTTCCTTGTAAGGGCCGTCAACCAAATAGACTTCTGATTTTTCAATTAGCTGCCCAGCTTCAGTCATCGCTTCTGCAATGTCAGTATTCGCAACCGAACCAAATAAATGGCCTTCGGCATTTGCCAAACGTGAAATTGTGACTTCGCGAACCGCCAAGTCGGCTTTAGCTTGAGCAACTTCTAATCGTTTAGATTCTTCTTCAGCTAAACGGCGCCTTGCGGCCTCTACTTTTTCTTTTGCATCCTCAGAAGCAAATACAGCTTTTTGTTGAGGCACCAAAAAGTTACGAGCGTAACCCGGCTTAACATTAACCAACTCACCTAAATCGCCTAGGTTTTGAATTCTTTCAAGTAATATAACTTCCATAATAGCCTCTTAGTTTTTGTGGCTATCGGTATAAGGCATTAACGCTAAATAGCGAGCGCGCTTAATGGCGGTCGATAATTGACGTTGGAATTTAGCCTTGGTACCGGTATTACGAGCAGAAATGATTTTTCCGCTTTCAATTATCAAAGTCTTGAGCGTTTCTAAGTCTTTGTAGTCTGCCTCTGGGATACGTTCAGCGGTAAACTTACATATACGGCGACGAACAAAACGCGGACGTTGATGACCCTTTTTCTTTTTGTCTTTCTTACGACCAGCCATTAGTTTGCCTCCTCGTCAGATGTTTTAGTTGTAGATTCAGCCTTTGTTTCAGCCTTTGTTTCAGCAGTTGGCGTTTCTTCTGTGGGTTTTGTTTCCACAGGTTCTGCTGGAGCAAGCTCCTTTTCAGCTTCTTCTTCGGCTCGAGCAAGGTGAGAACGGTCAGTAATGGCTTTTTTCTTGCGCATTACTAAAGATCGAATGATGGCATCATTAAATTGAAAATTATTTTCAATTTCGCGCAAAGTTTCAAGGCTCGCTTCAATGTTCATCAATACGTAATGCGCTTTGTGCACATCTTTGATCATGTAAGCTAGTTGACGGCGGCCCCAATCTTCAGAGCGATGGATGGTTCCGCCTCCTGATGTAACCATGCTCGAGTAGCGCTCGATCATCGCTGGCACTTCGGGGCTTTGATCCGGATGGACCAAATAGACTATTTCATAGTGTCGCATTGTTCTCCTCTTGGTAATTTCCCCCTGACTTAAATTGCAGTGGAGAAAGGAGTAAAGGTAAAGCCCTCAATACTGTGGGCTCGTTAAGGCGCGCGATTTTATTGATATAAAGAATATATAGCAAGCACCAAACTATGCGAAAAGTGCATTTCTTTTAACGTATGGTTGCTGATATTGCTGATATTGCTGATTTTCGCTTCCTAACGGCCCAATATATGTACAATTAATAGAATAATTTAAACTTCTCATACCATAAATAGTATTTATCGCTTGATGGCAATACACTTATGCAGTTACACTTCGATTAGAAGTAAACATAATACATACTTATACCACACTTCAAACCGCTGGTACTTCACCAACGTAAAAGTCCTGAATAGAAGCAGGTGCCAATGTAATTTAAAAACAAGCATCTTTTTTCACGCCGGGGCCTTTTATTTTTTTATATTATCTCGAGGAAAATTATGAAACTCACTAAAATCGCGGCCATTGCTGCAACTATTTCTTTCGCAGCAACTGGTGCTGCACAAGCTGGCACGCTAGCTGACGTTCAGGCACGCGGTGAATTAAACTGCATAGTTACTACTGGCCTTGCTGGTTTCGCAGCACCTGACGCAAATGGTCGTTGGGACGGTTTCGACGCTGGCTTTTGCCGTGCTGTTGCTGCCGCTGTATTGGGTGACGGTGAAAAGGTTAAGTTTGTACCTTCTACAGGTAAAACTCGCTTCACACTATTAAACTCTGGCGAAGGCGATATCCTTTTTCGTAACACCACAGAAACAATGAGCCGTGATGCGGATCTTAAGTTATCTTTCTTACCTGTTAACTACTATGACGGCCAAGGCTTCCTTATTCGTAAGGCGATGGGCGTTACCTCTGCTAAGGACCTAGACGGTGCTTCTGTATGTATCCAAACTGGTACAACTACAGAATTGAACCTAGCTGACTACTTCCGTATTAACGGCATGAGCTACGAGCCAGTTAATATCGAAACTAACGAAGAAGGTATTTCTAACTACTCAGCTAACCGTTGTGACGTTTACACAACTGACGCATCTGGTCTAGCTTCGACTCGTGCGGCATTAGATAACCCTGATGATCACATGTTGTTACCTGAAATTATCTCAAAAGAGCCGTTAGGCGGTGCTGTACGTCAAGGCGATGATGAGTGGGCTGATATCGGTAAGTGGGTTGTAAACGCTTTGATCGTAGCTGAAGAGTTAGGTATTACTGCTGCAAATGCAGGCGAAATGGCTGCTTCTGCTGGCGATAACCCGAGCATCAACCGCCTTTTAGGCTCTGAAAGCGATATGGGTGCTATGCTAGGCTTAGACGCACAGTGGGCACTTCGTGCTATTCAGGCTGGCGGTAACTATGCTGAGCTATTCAACAATAATGTTGGCCCAGATACTCCACTAGGTTTAGCACGTGGATTAAACGCTTCTTGGAGAGACGGCGGTATCTTATACGCAGCACCAATTCGCTAAACTGATTTAGCTTATTGATTTAAGACTGTTTTTGGGGCGCTTCGGCGCCCCAATTCGTTTTTAGAATATGTCTTTGTTTAAAGCCGATAATTAGAACTAGCAAGCAGACACTATTTTTTAGTCCAATACATCTAAAAAATAATGCCCAGCTCGCATATCAATAATTCACCAAAACTATATAAATGAGTGATTCAACTTTAACCCCAAATGCTCTTGCACAGCGTAATGTCATCTCGCGCTTGTGGAATGATAAAGAATCCCGATCGGTAATAATTCAAGTTATTGCCACGGTCTTAATCTTTGCTTTCTTTGCGTATGTCGTACGCAATGCTGCATTAAATTTAGAAGCAATTGGTAAAGGGTTTAGTTTTGGATTCTTAGTCCAACCTTCTAGCTACGACATAAACCAGCACCTTATAGAGTATAACTCCCGTTCAAGCCATTTTAGGGCAATGCAGGTGGGCATTCTAAATACCCTACTTGTTGCAGTGGCTGGAATAATTCTAGCGACCGTATTGGGTTTTGTACTGGGTGTATTGCGACTATCAAAAAACTGGCTTACCAATAAATTAGCCTATTTTTATATCGAGTACGTACGAAATGTACCCGTCTTATTACACATATTGTTAGTGCATGGAATTATTGTTCATACCTTACCAATTCCAAAAAATGCGATGACGGTTGGCGATGGTGCATTTCTCACCAATCGCGGTTTTTTCTTACCAAAACCCTTATACGAACCTCTATTTTGGATCGTCTTCGGTCTATTTATAGCCGGTTTAATATTCGCTTATCTCTTTAAGAAACATGCCTCAACAGTACAAGATCAAACAGGTAAGATTTACCCAGTCTTTTGGATTAGTTTGGGTGCGATTATTGGCGTCCCTCTTATTACCTATTTCTTACTCGGCAGCCCAATAACATGGCAAATACCAGAACTTAAAGGCTTTAACTACAAGGGTGGCATGGTCATTCGACCTGAATTCATCGCTTTATGGCTAGCCTTATCCTTATACACCGCAGCGTTTATTGGTGAAATAGTACGCGCGGGTATCACCGCCGTTAGTTATGGTCAAACGGAAGCTTCTTCAGCCCTAGGCATCAACAGAAGTAGAACGCTAAGCCTAGTGGTTATCCCACAAGCATTGCGTATTATTATTCCACCTCTGACTAGTCAATACTTAAACTTAGCAAAGAATTCTTCCTTAGCCGTTGCCATTGGCTATATGGATATCATGGCTACTATTGGTGGTATTTCGTTGAACCAAACGGGGCGTGAAATGGAATGCATGAGCATCGTACTCCTCCTCTACCTGACCATGTCATTATTGATATCTTCGGGAATGAACTGGTACAACAACCGCATGAAGCTCGTAGAGCGATAGGTGAGTAATATGAATACTACAAACTACAAAATTGGTGAACACCCTGACTTGGCACCACCCTCGAACACCGTAGGCCCCATTGCATGGTTAAGAGAAAACCTATTTGCTACACCTTCAAATATTGTGATGACGCTATTGGTTGCCTGGTTATTATATAAAATAATTCCACCTGCGATAACTTGGGGTATTACCGATGCAGCCTTTTCGGGAGAAGATAGAAACGCTTGTAAAGCCGTTGCCGATGGTGCTTGTTGGGCGTTTATAAAAGAACGCTTGGCGCTATTTACCTATGGCTTTTACCCTCATGAGTATCGTTGGAGAGTCAACTTATCTTTCATTATGTTGATTGCTGCTGCTGTTCCTGTGTTATTTGATAAAGTACCATATAGAAAAATAGGCCTGTATTATTCGATGGCTTTTCCCTTTATAGCAGGTTGGTTACTCGTGGGTGGGTTTGGCTTAGAAGCTGTCGCAACTGATAAATTTGGTGGCTTTATGCTGACATTGGTTATCGGTATAACAGGCATCGTAGCATCCCTACCTATAGGTATATGTTTGGCTTTGGGGCGCCAATCTCAACTTCCCATTATTCGATTATTTTGCATTGGGTTTATTGAATTTATTCGTGGCGTGCCACTCATCACGTTGCTGTTTGTGGCCTCAACAATGTTGAGCTACTTCTTGCCACCCGGTACCAGCTTTGATTTATTACTGCGTGTATTAATCATGGTAACGCTATTCGCATCTGCCTATATGGCAGAGGTCATTCGCGGCGGGTTACAAGCTATTCCTAAAGGCCAAACCGAAGCTGCAGATTCGATGGGCCTTAAGTATTGGTCTTCCATGCGTTTAATAGTGTTGCCGCAAGCGCTAAAAATATCGATTCCAGGTATCGTTAACACCTTTATTGGTTTATACAAAGACACCACCTTGGTATTAATCATCGGCTTACTCGATCCACTGGGAATTGGCCGCGCTTCACTTGCTGATACTAAGTGGACTGGGCTTTCCAACGAGGTTTACTTATTTGTAGCCCTATTTTTCTTTGTCTCTTGCTTTGCCATGGCGCGTTACTCTCTATACTTAGAGAACAAACTGGAAACTGGACATAAACGATAACAACACTGCTAAAAGAATATAAGAGAACAAAATTATGACTGAACAAACACAAACAGCTGTAGAGGCTCAATCAGAGCTAGCCATTGAAATTAGAGCCATGCATAAATGGTATGGCGAGTTTCACGTGCTTAAAGACATTAATCTTGAAGTACAGCGCGGTGAAAAGATTGTAGTCTGCGGCCCTTCAGGTTCTGGTAAATCAACGGTAATTCGTTGCATAAACCGACTTGAAGAGCACCAAAAGGGCGATATTATCGTGGACGGTACTGAGTTAACCAACGACTTAAAAAACATCGAAGCAGTGCGCAGAGAAGTGGGCATGGTGTTTCAACACTTTAATCTCTTCCCTCATCTGACTATTTTAGAAAACTGCACGTTAGCCCCAATTTGGGTGCGCAAAACGCCTAAAGCCGAAGCTGAAGAAATTGCGATGTGGTTTTTAGAGCGCGTTAAGATTCCAGAGCAAGCGAATAAGTTTCCAGGGCAACTGTCCGGCGGCCAGCAGCAACGGGTAGCCATTGCGCGCAGCTTATGCATGAAGCCGCGCATCATGCTATTCGACGAACCAACTTCAGCACTCGACCCAGAGATGATCAAGGAGGTACTCGACACCATGATCGAACTCGCTAACGAAGGTATCACCATGATTTGCGTTACCCACGAAATGGGTTTTGCAAAAACGGTTGCTGACCGCGTAATTTTCATGGACGGCGGCGAAATCATTGAAGAAAATGAGCCAAATGAATTTTTCGATAATCCTCAGCACGAACGCACACAGTTATTCTTAAGTCAGATTTTAGAGCACTAAGCTGCATCTAAAAACGCCTAAGGCCGCCGATTACATTAGTAATACGGCGGCTTTAACTTTTTTGGCACTGTCGTCCTTTCCAAATGGCGTTGTTCGTGGTCTTGATGCATGGCCAAGCTCAATCTTCTAGCGTTAGTTATTTCCCTACAACCATTCTGAACTACCTTGTATCACGGCTCTATGGCGTAGTTTGCCGTTGCGCTGTTGGCGCAAGTGCGAAGGCGTGTACAATTGATTACTGCCAAGAAGGCCCCAATAATACTTGTATCTGTATCTCTTAAAAGCAATACATGAAAATTCTGATTATCGAGGACGATATTAAAACCGCTGAGTTTATTGAACGTGGTTTGCATAAGCACGGATATGAAACAACGCTTTGCAACTCAGGCGGTGACGGATTTGCACTGGCATTACAAAACCAGTTCGATTTATTGATTGTCGACCGGATGTTGCCGATTATGGATGGCTTGTCTATTGTTGAGAAACTACGCGCCCAAAACGTGGCTTACCCAATTTTGTTCTTGAGCGCATTAGGAGAAGTTGATGACCGAGTGACTGGTTTAAATGCAGGCGCTGACGATTACCTCCCTAAACCCTTCGCAATGCCCGAATTGATGGCAAGAATTGAAGCCCTTGCACGGCGTGCGCAAGCTGAGCAAACAAATAATATTTTAAAGGTGGGCGAATTAGTAATGGAATTACTGAGCAGAGATGTACAGCGAGAAGGCGAAAAAATTGATTTAAAACCGCGTGAGTTTCGCTTGTTAGAATATCTTATGCGCAATAGCAACCAAGTAATAACGCGCATGATGTTATTGGAGAAGGTATGGGACTACCACTTTGACCCACAAACGAATGTTATCGACGTGCATATAAGTCGATTGCGTTCGAAGATAGATAAACCCTTCGACACCACCCCAATGCTAGAAACCGTGCGTGGGTCTGGCTATATGCTCCGTGGTTAAACGCCCTGCTCTGCTACATAATAGTTTTACCTTTCGTTTAGGTTTATTGTATTTGCTACTATTTATTGTTTCCAGCTTCATACTGTTTAGCTTCATATATTATGCGAACACCAGAAGCTTGCAGCAACAGCTCAGCAATAGATTGCAGTCCGAAGCAGCTTTATTCAATGATCGCTATCAGCAGTTTGGGCTCAACGGGGTTATTAGACTATTAGCATTTCGTGCGCAAAATCAAGACGAGTTAGCAGTCTATGCATTGAGTGACCAGAACAATGAAATTTTGGCTGGCACTATAGATTCATGGCCCAGTGTCCCGACTACATTGGCTACTGCGGAGTTTACCCTTTCGCTTGAAGAAGGTCAGCCAGACCAAGAAATCTCTGCTAGAGTAATTACATTAGATAAACAATATAAGATATTAATTGGTAAGACTAAATTAACACTCAAAAATATTCAAAGGCGACTAATTCAGACTTTCCTAAGTGCTTCAATCATCACTCTAGTGCTAGGTCTGTTAGGTGGCTTGTGGTTGTCTAAACGGGCTGTGCGCAGAATAGAAAAAATTAGTAAATTAGTAAACACCACCATCCAAGGAGATCTTACACAGCGCCTAACTTTGCGCGATCCGGTTGATGACTTGGATCACCTGTCTATCAACATTAACTTAATGTTGGACCGAATACAGTCTTTAATGAGTGACGTGTCTGGCGTAGCCAATAATATTGCCCATGATCTACGCACGCCGCTATCACATCTGCGTTTACAGCTTGAACAACTGCAAGAAACCAACAGAGATAACCTCCAAGCCAAGCAACAAGTAGAGGCCGCTATTGGTTCTGTTGATCACATTCTAGAAACGTTTAATGCTTTGTTGCGTATTTCAAAAGTAGAATCAACTAAGCGTAGAGAGTCATTTGCTTATGCTTCGATAACGCAAATAATTGAAGATGTAATTGAGCTGTATGAGCCACTTGCAGAAGAAAAACAGCAATCCCTTGTGGCTACACAACTTGATTATTTACGTCTAAACGTGGACAAAGATTTACTTTTTCAAGCCTTATCAAATCTGGTAGATAATGCGATTAAATACACACCTGTAAAAACGGATATCACCGTGCAATTTCGTATAAGCGGTAATATCGCTACTTTAAGCGTTTGCGACCACGGTTTGGGGGTAGAAGAAAATGACGCTACCAAACTAGCTCGACGTTTTTATCGCACCGACAAAAGCAGATCAACACAAGGTAATGGCTTAGGCTTGAGTTTGGTTGAAGCCATTGCCAAATTACACCACGGTGAACTTAGGATTTATGATAACAAGCCTGGATTATGCGCTGTCATCGAATTTGATATTTCCAAATTAAATACTAAATCAGAGCTTATTGCTTAAAGTTAGCCGCCAAATCGTCGATCAAATCTTCTACGGCCTCTAAACCTACCGAAAAACGCAGTAACGAATCAGTAATTCCAGCCCGGGCGCGCTCTTCATCAGTTAAGCGTACATGCGTTGTGCTGGCAGGATGGGTGATGATGGACCTTGAGTCGCCTAAATTGACAGAGATAGAAATTAACTTGCACTGATCAATTAGTTTCCACGCCGCTGCTTTACCACCTTTCATTGAGAACGAAACCATGCCGCCAAAACCAGATTGCTGCCTTTGGGCGAGCTCGTGCTGGGGATGTGTTGTCATGCCAGGATAAAACACTTCTTCAACCTCAGCTCGCTCACTAAGCCAGTTAGCTAGAACCAAGGCATTTTCACAATGTTGTTTCATCCTCAAGCTTAATGTATGCAAGCCCTGGTTCATCACCCAAGCATTCATCGGACTAAGGCTCGCTCCCGCAGTTCTAATGATGCTAAATATCTCATCATATAGATCAGTGTTATTCAGGCAAATTGCCCCTGCCATTAACCTGCCTTGCCCGTCGATATACTTGGTACCCGAGTGCACTACAATATCAGCACCGAGCAACATCGGGGTTTGTAAAATTGGTGTGCTATAGGTGTTATCCACCACCACAGCTATATTTTGGGTATGCGCAACGTCAGCGATAGCGCGAATATCCAACAATTCGCAAAGTGGATTGGTCGGTGTTTCGATAAAAAATAATTTGGTATTGCTATTCATCGCCGCTTGCCACCCCTCAGAATCGCTGATAGCCACGTAGGTTGTGCTGATACCAAATCGTGATAGTATTTTCTCAAACAAACTAACCGTTGCGCCAAATAATGAGGCTGACGCGACAACATGATCACCCTGAGACAACAGTCCAGTCATCACTGCATTAATTGCCGCCATGCCCGTAGCTGTTCCAATACAATAATTAGCTTGTTCTAATGCTGCCAGGCGGCTTTCAAACGCTTGAACTGTGGGGTTGCTAATGCGGCCATACACTGGGCCGTCTACATCACCAGAAAAGCGTGCAGCAGCTTCAGCGGCTGATTTAAATACATAACCAGAGGTCAGGTATATTGGTTCACTATGCTCACCAAAAGCGGTCCTGGTTTGGCCAGCTCGTATTGCTAAGGTCTCAGGGCGGTAGTTATTTTTACTCATGATCTCAACTCAAAATTAAAAAACCCACTTCGCGGAAGCTAAAGTGGGTCTTGAAAATCGAGCCACATCTTTAGCAGTATTTATAATGCGCCCGCAAGCTAGGGGTCAAATCGGCGCTGTTCAAGCACCAATTATGAGTAGCCTAGGCCATAATGTCAACAGTCAGTCTTGTCCAATGTTACGAGTAAATTATCTGTCCTGATAATTAGCAAATAAACTGTCCGGATTTATCCTCCTCCCTTTTGGTAAGTGAGATGAGCCAGATAGTATTTCTAAATAAGGTAAAACAGATGAGATTTGAAGAAGCATATGAAGCTTATCAAGCTAAACGACTATCACCAGCGGATGCTGCCACAATACTGGGTGTTTGTGATCGAAGTTTTCGTAGGTACATTAATAAGTACGAAGAATCAGGATTGGATGGGCGGTTAGATCAGCGACTCAATCAGCCCTCACACAGGCGGGCACCCGTAGACGAAATGATCAAGCTACAAGACCTATACTCAACACGCTATCAAGGCTGGAATGTGCGCCACTTCCATACATGGTATCAACGCGAGCACCAAGGTAAGCGTAGCTACAGTTGGGTTAAGAATAAGCTACAAAGCGCAGACCTGGTGCGTAAATCTAAAACACGCGGCCCTCACCGCATTAAACGTCTACCTGGTGCCTTGCCAGGTATGATGATTCACCAGGATGGCAGTACTCACCAATGGGTACCTGATGTGTCTTGGGACTTAATCGTCACCCTGGATGATGCCACCAATAAGCATTATTCCATGCGCTTTGTCGAAGAGGAAGGCACGCACAGCAGCTTGCTTGGGGTTAAAGATGTACTTAAGGTGAAGGGGCTATTCTGTTCGTTTTACTCTGACCGAGGCAGCCACTATTGGCATACGCCTGAGGCTGGCGGCAAGGTGGATAAGAATGGCCCAACTCAATTTGGGTTGGCGATGAAGAGATTAGGCATTGGCATGATAGCGGCTTATTCTCCTGAAGCCAGAGGCCGTTCCGAACGTGCGTTTGGCACACACCAAGGGCGATTACCGAACGAGCTTGCGTTGATGGGTATCACTGGCATGCAAGCGGCTAATAAATACCTTAGAGATCATTATATGCCCAGACACAATAAAGAATTCAGTCATCCAGCTAGAGAGCAAGGCAGCGCCTTTGTGCCGCTTGCGGGCATCGATCTTGACGATTATCTATGCGAACAGTACGAGCGTGTGGTGGGTAAAGACAACAGCGTACAGTTTGAGACGCTGTCTCTGCAGCTACCTAAAGATCAACACCGCTATCATTACGTCAAAGCTAAAGTAAAAGTATCGCGCCACCTTGATGGCTCATTGTCGATTGATCATGGCCCAAGGCGATTAGGCCGATACACAGCCGATGGAATACTGGTGCAACAAAAACAGATTAAGAGCAAAGTTGCGTAACTGGGCTTCGCAATTTGCCGCCGATGAATTCATTACGGGCTACGCCCTTCACTCATTCATCGGCAATAACTAAAGCGGACAGACTATGTGTTAATAATCCGGACAGTTCTATTTACTTCTAACACAGTCAGTCTTGTCCAACATGAAATGATACTGAGCGAAGGGACTGATTCTAATCGGAAATGATACCGAACTAATCTAATTTCTGTTCATGATGGTGAATGAATACCATTATGAATGACCACCATATAGATACCCTTGATAAGGCACGCTTGTTGCTACAAGGCACTGATGAAATCGATCTGGCAATCGACGGTAAACGCAATCGCTATGATTTCATCAAACGCACCTTAATGCGTTTCAAATACAGCAAACTGGGTCGAGCCGATAAGGGTCTTGTGCTGCGTTATATCACACGCATCAGCGGTTACTCTTATGTGCAAGTGAAACGCCTGGCTGCCAGCTATCTCAAGCACGGTAGAATCCAGTGGCGACATCGTGCCACAAGGGGCTTTGCTAGACGCTATAGCAATCAAGACATTAAGCTTCTAGCAGATATGGATGAACTCCACGGTACGTTATCAGGCCATGCCACTAAGAAACTCTGTGAGCGCGCCTTAGTTGTCTATGAGCAAACTGAGTATGCCAACCTGGCACGTATCTCGGTTTCTCATCTATACAATCTACGCCGATCTAAACCCTACCAGAACAATCGCCGTCACTTTGAAAAGACACATTCCAAGCCTTCTTCTATCGGCCAAAGACGTAAGCCACAGCCAGAAGGTCAACCTGGCTATAGCCGTGTAGATACAGTGCATCAGGGCGATAAGGACAAGGTTAAAGGGGTCTATCATATCAACGCCGTTGATGAGATCACCCCGTTTGAAGTCGTGTCTTCTACACAGAAAATATCAGAGCCATTCTTGATGCCTATTCTCACTCAAATGCTAGAGCAATTCCCCTTTGTGATTAAAGGCTTTCATGCCGATAATGGCAGTGAATACATTAACCAATCGGTGGTGCGATTGTTGAATAAGCTATTAATCGAGTTGACCCAATCCAGGGCTAGACACCGTAACGACAATGCCTTAGTTGAGTGCAACAATGGGGCCATCGTGCGCAAGCATCTTGGCTTCATGCATATCCCGCAAAAATATGCGCCTGAGATTAATCAATTTGCCACCGACTTTCTTAACCCTTATTTGAATTATCACCGACCTTGTTTCTTCCCACAGATCAGCACTAACAACAAAGGAAAACAAGTCAAAACCTATCCATATCGAAACATGATGACGCCTTATGAAAAACTCAAATCGTTGACCAATGCACAGTCATATCTTAAAACTCACATCTCGTTTCACTGCTGTCCCGTTAACTTTCACAGCAACGAAAATTGATTAGGATTAAGGTTTGGGTGATGCATCGGGTCCCCTCGCAACAGTGCCATTAAATCACGTTTTTCAAACAAATTAAGCTGCAATACCCTCAATATTTGTTGCATCGTTTTGCCCGCCTTCGACTGCAATTTGATGAACATCAGTATTAGGTAAATACATAACGCAATCCATATTTGGGTCAATACTGCGTTCTTGCTGGTGCCGATAAATGACTTCACCTTTAAGTTCTGCTTGATCCACTTGAAGAATAATTCCACCTGCCATCTGGCTTTATAAATATCGGCGATAGTTTGAGCACTGAGCTTAAAGTGGTTGGTTAAAAACACATAATGCTTGCCTGTAGTGGCATCGCGATAACCAATACGGCGTAATCGAATCGAACACTCCTTTGCTGCTTTGACCCCCGTGAATTCAATCGTTTGATCACTGCTAAGTCCCGTTCCCTTGCGTACACTATGTCGCTTGATAAGGCGGTATGCAGCATTCTTCTTTAATCGTGTGACAAAGTATATTCCCTTGTCATTCAATTGCTTATACCAGGCATAGTCGTTGTATCCACGGTCAATAACTACAATGCTGCCTTTCGGGAAAGCTACTTTCCTGCCTGCAGTAACATCAGCACATTTACCCTCGGTGATATTAACAAACTCAGGTAAGTAACCATCATGATTCAGGCCTACATGCAGTTTGATTGCCCCTTTAGTTGATCGAAAGTCTGCCCATGGGAAAACCGATAACAGATCAATGGTAGATGAGTCCAGCGAATACAGGGGATTCTTGAAACGAAAGTTATGCCCTGGCGTTTTGCTCTGACAGCGCTTGAGTAATTGAGAGAATAGCACTTCATAAAGGCTCGAAGGCTTGTTCTCAATTGATGCGTGAAAGATTGGACCGCGTTAACACGGCACTACCAGGATGATACAAGCGGTGTGATTGAGTGCTGACATTATCAACAATATCACGCAAGCTATGACGGCCAGTCAATTGAGCTATAGTCAGGCTCACGAACTGTGACCAACGAGACGCTCTGCGGAATGAACGCCCCGAATGATGTTGAATTGCGAGTGCCTCGAATTCATGTCTCGGAACAATTTTGAGTATTTGATTTAGAACGGTATTACAATGTGACATGGTCTGATTTTCCTATTTGATTCAACGGTTTATCGCTAAACGTATTTTATCAAATTGAGAGAAAATCAGGCCTGTTTCTTTAGTGTTAACGGGACAGCAGTGATCTCGTTTACAATGCTTGACGATATCGTTTATCAGATGACTGATAATGAGGCAGCAAAACAACTCAATGAGGGAAAAACTAAACTCTTTAAAAACATCTTTGAACAGAAATGACAATCAACTTCTCGGTATCATTCCTGTATTGGAATAGACTCAGTCAGAAGAACCAATGTTATGGGCATATATTAGTGAGCTACTTACTTATTGCTAAGATGAAGGGAACGTACCAAGAGCGTTAGGCGAATAAGTTTTCAACAGGCTTTATCTCTTATTTAACCAAGCACCAAGGTCAAGGTGTGTTATTAATTAGCAAGACCAACATAGGCTTGGTGCGAGACGCACGCCTTAGTTCAGTTGTATACCCCGCTATAGCGTCTGCCTAGCAGTAGGTTTGGCGATGCCCTTAAGCTCAGCTAAAGGAATATCTTTAGCGAACAGTAGAAACTCTCGCATATAAGTGTTTTCTAAACTTTCCTCTCTAACGGCGGCGTATAGGGTATTGAAAACTCCCTTACCTAAAGACCGCGCAACCACATAGCTTTGGCTAGTGTATTCCTCCGCAGCCCAACTCGGCAGGCTACATAAGCCACGCCCACTGGCCACCAAAGCCACCATCATTACTGTAAGCTCAACAGTACGTAGCTGGCCGGGTTCTACATCAGCCGGCATTAGAAACGTTCTGAATATGTCCATCTTGCCTTTTGGTACTGGATATATGATCAAGGTTTCCTTCGCTAGTGCTTTTGCTTCAATTATTGCTTTATTTACCAAGCGATGGTCCTGAGGCATAAGCAGTTTAGTTTCGTAATCAAACAAAGGAATATATTTAATCCCGTTGAGAGGTTCTGGGTCTGCTGTGACTACTAAGCCTAGCTCTCCGGCCATTAATCCATCCAAACCGTTGAAGGCGAAACCACCTAGAATATCTAGTTCTACTGCTGACCATTGGCACCGATATTGGTCTAAGGTCGGCAATAACCACATGTAACAGGAATGGCAATCTATCGCTAAATTAAGCCGCCCGCCTTCGCCGTTAAGCATCTTATCCAAGTCGCGCTCCAGGCGTTGGAAACGCGGTATCATTTCACGGGCGCTATCTAGCACGCGGCCCCCAGCTGCCGTCAGCCGTAGCGGCTTAACTTTACGATTCACCACCTTCGCACCTATGCGTTTTTCAACTTCACCTAATTGATGCGACAATGCTGAAGGGGTCATATGCCCCAGACGTCAGGGTAGTTGCACACATTTTAATTCACAAGGGGCGGCGGAGAAATACTCATGCCGAAATATAGCGTAGAACGAAGAGAAGCTGTTTTATCTAAATTATTATTATCAAATAGTCAGTCCTTCGCAGAAATATCTAGAGAAGAAGGAATCAGTGTTCAAACCTTGTATGATTGGCGAAATAAAGCCAGACGATCAGGAGTTTTAATGCCTAATAGTGATTCATCTAATCAGTGGGATTGCCAAACTAAGTTCACCGTAGTTCTTGAAACTGCTGCGATGAATGAACAAGAATTATCTGCGTATTGCCGAGAGAAAGGCCTATACCCTACTCAAATAACGCAATGGCGAGAAGCTTGTATTAATGGTGTTGATGAGGCTCTCATTAGCCCTAAAGTTGCGCGCGATGAAATACGTGCGTTAAAAAAAGACAAGAAGAAGCTAGAAACCCAGCTGCGCGGCAAAGATAAAGCCTTGGCTGAAACGGCCGCATTATTAGTATTACAAAAAAGTTTCAGGCGCTTTGGGAGGACGAGGAAGTATGATTACGACTCAGACGCGCATTAAAGTAATCAATGATGTTAATGAAGCAGTAGACGCAGGTTCAAAGCGTTCAAGTGCTTGTGAGTTGGTTGGCCTTGCCGAGTCTACGCTTAGACGTTGGAAGCCAAAAGGAGAAGATAGTATCCGCAGTGATCAACGTCCTTTGGTAGAAAAGCCAGTCCCTGGCAATAAACTAAGCGAGCAAGAGCAGCAACACATTTTATCGATATGTAATGAATCGGCATACCATCATTTGCCGCCGTCGCAAATAGTACCGCAGTTGGCTGACAAAGGTATTTATGTGGCCAGCGAGTCTAGCTTTTATCGAGTTCTCAAGGCGCATGGGCAATTGAAGCACCGCGGCCGCGCCAAACAAAAGCAGTCCCGAACACCCGATACTCATATAGCGCTAAAACCTAATGCTGTGTGGATGTGGGATATCACCTATTTGGCGACGCGTACTATTGGCAAGCATTATTACCTGTACATGGTAGAAGACCTTTACAGTCGCTATGGCGTTCACTGGGAAGTACATCCTGTTGAAAGCGGTGAATTAGGTGCGCAGTTGATGTCTCAGGCGGCTCTAAAAGTGGCCAGCTGCGATGGCATGCCCGTCTTACACAGTGATAATGGCAGCCCAATGAAATCGTTCACAATGAGAGCGAAGTTAGAAGCATTAGGAATAAAGCCCTCTTACTCAAGGCCAAGAGTAAGCAATGACAACGCTTATATTGAATCCATGTTTAGAACGGTAAAGTATTGCCCTGCGTGGCCTTCTCAAGGCTTCGATAGCTTAGAGGCCGCCCGCCAATGGGTGGGTAAGTTTATGCAATGGTATAACGAAGAACATCGTCACAGTGCTATACGCTACGTTACACCTGGCCAGCGTTATCGCGGTGAAGATAGTGCCCTATTAGCAAAACGAGAAGTTGTTTATCAGGAAGCTAAAGCAGCAAAACCTAATCGGTGGTCTGGCCAAACCCGAAATTGGCGGCCTTGTGGTGCGGTTGCGCTGAACCCACAAAAAGAAGTATTATTGGCTGCGTAGGAAAATGTGCAACTACCCTGAAAATTGCCGTATGTAACTGGCTAGCCACTTCTACCATCGTGTCATTTTCGTCTAAAGCCTGTATCAAACTAAGGTGTTTGCGTTGGATATGCACGATTGAATTTCATTCAACTATTTATTGATAATGTTGAAATTGGGCTCGTCGGTTAATACAATTTCAAACAGGGTTTTCGCCGAAGTCGCTTTTAGTTTGCTCAGCAACGCGTTTTTTGTGCAATAAACCGTCTATTAGCAGCCATTTTGCCACCAATAGACGGATCTATCCCTAGGCCGGCACCAATTCAACTCGTTCAACTCCCAATGCCATTAATCGCTTAAGGTTAAAACATAAGCCCCTGATTCCAACTTGGAACTGGACTTTAGCCAACCCTTTATAACGAACTCGCTTATTGCGATGAGCAAACACTCGCTCATATGGTGAACGAATTTTGCTAATCCAACGGTCTTTGTCTCTATTCTTGCCATGCATATTGTTCTTCTTGATTGTTGCATCATGGCAACCGTTGCGCCTGAGCGTGGTTTTGGCCGGGCTCACGCAATAACCCTTGTCCGCATAAACAGCACCCGACTTAGGGCAAACATGCTTCAAGCCGCTTGCATCCGTTACCTCAGCCGAGGTGGCCGCTATTTTATTGATCAAGCCACTTTGCATATCCACTGATGCATGCTCTTTGTAACCATACCAATATTTGCTATTTCCCTTGCACCCAAACCGTGCTTGCTTGTCCGCCGCAACTTTATCAACTGTCTTATTGTTGAACTCCTCTAATCCCATCTTTATCGCCTTATCTCTATCATCCCAAGTGGTTAGCTTACTGACCAACTGGCTGGCATCGACAAATGTGAATACTTCTCGTACTAAGCCCATTGAAACTAACCCGCTCCGAACACGGTCAAATAAATTCATCATACCCCTGGTTCCAATGCGTGAGCGAAAATCACCAAAGTAACTATGATCAGGAGTGCTCTGTTCCAGTCCTGAATCACAAAACCACTTAGCGGCCAGATTCTCTGATAAGTATCGCTCCATTTCTCTATCACTTAAATCTTCCATGAACTGAAGCACCAAGGCACGTAAGCCGAACTCAACACCTCGGCCTTTAGGGCCACGGGTGGCATATATTTTAGAGAAGGGTTTACTCAATGCACCAAAACATAATAGCTCATCGAGTTTACGGTAGGGATGTTCAGAGCTAACCAGAGAATCTAAGGTTAGGAACAGTTGGCTTTGATGACGTTTGCTCAAAATTGCAGGCTGACTAGAATCAGCCCATATTATCTCACGTATTCTATTAATTATCCGACAAGCCCATAACGTATTTGACGTAGTAGTGGAACACACATCTCAGAAGGCCCCGATGCCATGCGCCCCGTGCTCACCGCACTGCTCAATGAGGCGATGAAGATTGAAAGAGAGCCGTTTCCAGGCGCATCACACTATGAGCATAGTCAAGACCGGCCAGGGTTTGCCAATGGCTACCAGGATAAGCGTATCGGTACGCTCAATCTGCGTATCCCAAAGACCGCTCAACACGTTGATGAACCTTTTTACCCTCAATCGCTAGAACGCGGCTTACGCAGCCAACGTGCGATGATGCTGACCGTTGCTGAAATGTACGTGACGGGCGTTAGCACGCGCCGAGTCGAAAAAGTCATGCAGAGCATGGGTATTGAAAGCATCTCCTCTACACCGGTCTCACGGGCTAACCAGAGCATGGATGAGGCGTTAAAAGTCTGGCGTGATCGTCCGTTGGGTAAAGTCTCTTACCTAATCCTTGATGCGCGTTATGAAAAGGTGCGTGAGGGCCACCAAGTGATTGATATGGCGGTGTTGAGTGCGGTGGGTGTATTGCCTTGTGGACGGCGTTGCGTATTAGGAACGGCAATGGCACTTAATGAAGCCGAGGTTAACTGGCGAGAGCTCCTCAAAGGCTTGGTTGACCGGGGCATACATGGTATTGAGTTTATTGTCAGTGATGATCACAGTGGCTTAAAAGCCGCTAGAAAGGCAGTGTTCCCAGGTATACCTTGGCAGCGTTGCCAGTTTCATCTGGCGCAGAATGCAATGCATCATGCCCCCAATCACAAGATCAAGCAGCGCATTGGTGGTGAGCTGCGTAGTGTTTGGAATGCACCCAATAGGGCAGCTGCTCAGGTTAATCTAAAAGTCCTTGTGAGCCAGTACCAGGAAAAGCATGCTCACTTGGCGCAGTGGCTAGAAAACAATGTGCCTGAAGGATTAAATGTGTTTGCCTTGCCAGATAGACACCAAAAGAAAATGCGAACCTCCAACCGCATTGAACGGACGGTTCAACAAGAACTTAAGCGGCGAACCCGCTTGGTCAGAGTCTTTCCTAACCAAGAGGCTTGGTTACGATTAGTCAGTGCCATTCTGATTGAAATTGACGACGAATGGGCTAATGCTAATCATCGATATATCGTGTGGAACGACAATGAGTCAACTTGCTAGACAAAAAGTCCATACCCAATGTTGCGTAATCGTCTTATCAATTTGCCAGTGATGCTAACGATACTCCATACCCAGGTGTAAGTACCGTAATTTGGAACGGTTTGGGGTTAATCGATTTTGCGTTTATGCCTCATTTTCAGTCAAATCACTCTGAATCAGAAAAGATCGACAAAGAGATCGAGTATTGCAAAGTAAACGACATAACCTATAGACCAATAAAAGACGGAGATGCTTTTGTATTTTGATGTGGATTACTTATCAGCAACGTATAACAATCAACTGGTGTCGGAATCACTTGCTTCGCTCACTCTCCGCGTTATACATACCTAAATAAATCACCATGACGCATAAAGTACTAATTTTAATTCTAACTTTGTTGTCACAATTAACGTTTGCTGAGAATCTCACGCTAATTGATGAAAAAGAAATACAGGCTGCTTCTCAAATAAGTGACTCTCTAAACCGCATGTCGGAATTAGTGATGGGATGTATAGAGAAACAAGAAGGCGAATTTGAAGGCTGCACCTGTGAAACACGTAAAGTATGCCGATTTAAGGGCGAGTTTGACGACTTTAAAACTTCTTTTTGTAACGCTATCGCTAAATACCCTTCATGGAAAGAAACAAACGTCTTTTATCAGGTAGATCCCGGCCCAATGGGGCATACTCTTGGTACAAAAGGCATGAGCCACCATTACGGTATCTCGTGTAATTAGATTTATAACGCAACCACCGCCTGTAAATAAATTGGCAACAAATGGCAACTACTTCTTACGACTGAGGATTTGACTTAATACGATTTCGCCATGGGCATTGGCTGCAACTAACGCAAAGCTATCTTTTGCTAGATCTATACCAACGGTCTTAATTTCATTAATGGTAGAATGTTTCATATGGGCTTGTCTTATTTTCAAGTGGTTAATAGAACTATCACTTTGGCACATTATGATGCCGATTGGATACGGGGAGTCCATTTCATTCGTAATGCATCATTAAAAAAGGAGTGTTAGCAATGAAACCATTTCATTTATTATTTGTTGTCCCAAATTTAGAAAAGGTAAGAAACTTCTACGTCAATATACTCGGTTGTGAGGTTGGACGTGACACGGGCAAATGGATAGACATTATTTTCTTCGGTCACCAAATCACTATTCATCAAGAGCGGGAAGGAATCACAGCAAAGGCAATTGATCACTTTGGCCCGGTTCTAGAAAAAGAAGAGTGGTTAAAAATTTCTGACACACTCAGCTCTAGTAATATACCTTTGAAATGCAACCAACTATAAAAGAAGAAGCCTCTGATACCGAGTCAGGTAAATTTATAGTTAAAGACCCTGCAGGTAATATATTAGAGTTCAAATACTATAATAGCTTTTCTACTACTGTTCAGGATAAAAATGCATAACAAGGGTATTATAATGAAGCCACCATCATGAGCCTTTGAAACCGCTTCTGGCTTAACGAATATAACCTTATGCAACTTTATAAACTCAATTTAGCTTCTGCTCGTATGGGGGCTACTGCCCACTCTACCAGCGACGACTCGTTTGCAGCCAAAGAACGTATGCTGCAAGACCATCCTGCCCAATTAATTGACAACAAGTATGACGACTACGGTAAGTGGATGGACGGTTGGGAATCCCGTCGCCGTCGAAATGCCGACCATGATTGGGCCATTATTAAACTGGCCGCTAAAGGGACCATTGAACAGATCGACATTGACACTAGCCACTTTACTGGCAACTATCCCCCTGCCGCGTCGATTGAGGCTTGCTTATCCGCGGGTGTGCCTGATGCAAAAACCGCATGGGAAGAAATAATTGGCGCCACAGCGTTAGGCCCTGATGCTTCGCATTTACTGGATGTAACTAATCAAGGCCCATGGAATTGGGTACGTGTAAATATGTGGCCCGATGGCGGTATCGCGCGTTTGCGGGTTTATGGCGACCCTGTGCAAAGCTTTGATAAAAGCACTGAGTTGCAGGAATTATCTGGCGCTTTGAATGGGGGCAAAATCATCGCTTATAACAATGCCCACTATGGCAATATCCACGCCCTACTTTATCCTGATTCAGGCATGGACATGGGAGATGGGTGGGAGACAAGACGTAGGCGCGAACCAGGGTTTGACTGGGTAGTAGTGGAATTGGGTCACAAGGGCGTTGTGCAGGCGCTTGAAATTGATACCGAACATAATAAAGGCAACTACCCTGACGGGTTTTCGATAAATGCTATTTCAACAAATGTAGCGGTTCGGGACGCATTGGTTGCTCAGTCAATTTTTTGGCCCGAACTGCTTAGCAGAAAACCGCTGAGCGCTGACAGTGTTCACACTTTTTCAAAAGCTGATTTATTGAGTCAAGAACCCATTACCCATGTACGGCTAAATATTTTTCCTGATGGTGGAGTCAGTCGGTTTAGATTATTTGGCACGCCCGCCTAGAGTACTTAGCTTAGAAAACCTAATAACTTACTTATAACTGAACTCCTTAGATATTACATTGAGAACCAGTACCACAAGCTCTATAATGCACAAGGTCTTAACGAAACAACCATTATTCAATAGGAACTTAATTTTTTAGCAACGCTCGAACTAAAATTTATATGGAAGCAGTTTTAGATAAGCAAAGATTTATAGAAGTCTGGAAGGCTTGTGCGAAACCATCAGCCGACCTGGAATACGCGGAAAGGATTTTTAAACAACTAAATCGTTTCTACGGTCACCCTGCGCGTTTTTATCACACTGCCAAACATATAGCTCATTGCCTGCAGCAATATGACCTCGGCCAAGCCAGTAACGGGAATGCGCCGAATGTTGAGCTGGCTATATGGATGCACGACGCAATCTATGAGGCCGACTCGCGCATCAATGAATCGCGCAGCGCGCAGTGGTTTAGGGAGAAGGCGCATGACCACATCGATGCGGGCACTATTAATAAAATCGCTAATTTGATTCTGATAACACAGCATAAAGTACTGCCTAAAACACCAGAGGAAAAATACATTATCGATGTGGATCTTTCTAGTTTTGGCATGGAGTGGCCTATTTTCCCAGACGTCAGGGTAGTTGCACACATTTTAATTCACAAGGGGCGGCGGAGAAATACTCATGCCGAAATATAGCGTAGAACGAAGAGAAGCTGTTTTATCTAAATTATTATCATCAAATAGTCAGTCCTTCGCAGAAATATCTAGAGAAGAAGGAATCAGTGTTCAAACCTTGTATGATTGGCGAAATAAAGCCAGACGATCAGGAGTTTTAATGCCTAATAGTGATTCATCTAATCAGTGGGATTGCCAAACTAAGTTCACCGTAGTTCTTGAAACTGCTGCGATGAATGAACAAGAATTATCTGCGTATTGCCGAGAGAAAGGCCTATACCCTACTCAAATAACGCAATGGCGAGAAGCTTGTATTAATGGTGTTGATGAGGCTCTCATTAGCCCTAAAGTTGCGCGCGATGAAATACGTGCGTTAAAAAAAGACAAGAAGAAGCTAGAAACCCAGCTGCGCCGCAAAGATAAAGCCTTGGCTGAAACGGCCGCATTATTAGTATTACAAAAAAGTTTCAGGTGCTTTGGGAGGACGAGGAAGTATGATTACGACTCAGACGCGCATTAAAGTAATCAATGATGTTAATGAAGCAGTAGACGCAGGTTCAAAGCGTTCAAGTGCTTGTGAGTTGGTTGGCCTTGCCGAGTCTACGCTTAGACGTTGGAAGCCAAAAGGAGAAGATAGTATCCGCAGTGATCAACGTCCTTTGGTAGAAAAGCCAGTCCCTGGCAATAAACTAAGCGAGCAAGAGCAGCAACACATTTTATCGATATGTAATGAATCGGCATACAATCATTTGCCGCCGTCGCAAATAGTACCGCAGTTGGCTGACAAAGGTATTTATGTGGCCAGCGAGTCTAGCTTTTATCGAGTTCTCAAGGCGCATGGGCAATTGAAGCACCGCGGCCGCGCCAAACAAAAGCAGTCCCGAACACCCGATACTCATATAGCGCTAAAACCTAATGCTGTGTGGATGTGGGATATCACCTATTTGGCGACGCGTACTATTGGCAAGCATTATTACCTGTACATGGTAGAAGACCTTTACAGTCGCTATGGCGTTCACTGGGAAGTACATCCTGTTGAAAGCGGTGAATTAGGTGCGCAGTTGATGTCTCAGGCGGCTCTAAAAGTGGCCAGCTGCGATGGCATGCCCGTCTTACACAGTGATAATGGCAGCCCAATGAAATCGTTCACAATGAGAGCGAAGTTAGAAGCATTAGGAATAAAGCCCTCTTACTCAAGGCCAAGAGTAAGCAATGACAACGCTTATATTGAATCCATGTTTAGAACGGTAAAGTATTGCCCTGCGTGGCCTTCTCAAGGCTTCGATAGCTTAGAGGCCGCCCGCCAATGGGTGGGTAAGTTTATGCAATGGTATAACGAAGAACATCGTCACAGTGCTATACGCTACGTTACACCTGGCCAGCGTTATCGCGGTGAAGATAGTGCCCTATTAGCAAAACGAGAAGTTGTTTATCAGGAAGCTAAAGCAGCAAAACCTAATCGGTGGTCTGGCCAAACCCGAAATTGGCGGCCTTGTGGTGCGGTTGCGCTGAACCCACAAAAAGAAGTATTATTGGCTGCGTAGGAAAATGTGCAACTACCCTGAAAATTGCCGTTTTTTGTAATGACGGTTTGAGAATCCGCAAAGAGTTTGTTCATCAGGATAATGCCCAATTTAATAAGGGCCAAATTGATTTCATGCAAACCTTAATCGAAAGGGAAGTTATATATTTTACGCCCTACTTTCACAACTCACTTGAACAACGCGCAAGGAAAAACATTCTTGATCAAATAGTGATATATCAATCCTAAAGGCTCTAGCTAAGTATAATTCGCTACATTGTTTGCACCTCCTCGGTACAAATTATCCAGCAAATAATAGCGAGTGACATCCATTCATTCTAAACTTGCAATTAGATACTTGCGAATATTGGTATGCCAAATAACATCAGCTTAGAATTCACCGAAGCCGAATACGCGCAGCGATTGTTAAAAACCCAACGCGCCATGGCGGCGCAAGATATAGAGTTATGCCTGAAAGTGGTGTATGGAGTAGTTGACTAAAAGCGGCGTATCGGGATGAGTTGAGTTTACAACAACTTAAACTTCCACAGACATACGCCACTATGAAACAGAATAAAATTATTTCCTTTGAAAAGCCAGAGCAAAGCATCGATCCGCTGCAAGAATTGATTCGCAATGGTGCTAGGCAACTCATTCAAACCGCGATCGAGAGTGAGTTATCTGAACTGCTGTATCGCAATTGTGACAAAGTCTCAGATTCAGGACACGCTGGTGTCGTTCGTAACGGCTATTTGCCAGAACGTGAACTGCAAACCGGGATCGGCCCAGTCAAAGTACGTATCCCCAAGGTGCGCTCCCGCACTGGAGTACCGATCACCTTTCGGTCTGCTTTAGTGCCGCCGTATGTGCGTAAAACGAGAACACTAGAAGCGGCCTTGCCCCAGACGTCAGGGTAGTTGCACACATTTTAATTCACAAGGGGCGGCGGAGAAATACTCATGCCGAAATATAGCGTAGAACGAAGAGAAGCTGTTTTATCTAAATTATTATCATCAAATAGTCAGTCCTTCGCAGAAATATCTAGAGAAGAAGGAATCAGTGTTCAAACCTTGTATGATTGGCGAAATAAAGCCAGACGATCAGGAGTTTTAATGCCTAATAGTGATTCATCTAATCAGTGGGATTGCCAAACTAAGTTCACCGTAGTTCTTGAAACTGCTGCGATGAATGAACAAGAATTATCTGCGTATTGCCGAGAGAAAGGCCTATACCCTACTCAAATAACGCAATGGCGAGAAGCTTGTATTAATGGTGTTGATGAGGCTCTCATTAGCCCTAAAGTTGCGCGCGATGAAATACGTGCGTTAAAAAAAGACAAGAAGAAGCTAGAAACCCAGCTGCGCCGCAAAGATAAAGCCTTGGCTGAAACGGCCGCATTATTAGTATTACAAAAAAAGTTTCAGGCGCTTTGGGAGGACGAGGAAGTATGATTACGACTCAGACGCGCATTAAAGTAATCAATGATGTTAATGAAGCAGTAGACGCAGGTTCAAAGCGTTCAAGTGCTTGTGAGTTGGTTGGCCTTGCCGAGTCTACGCTTAGACGTTGGAAGCCAAAAGGAGAAGATAGTATCCGCAGTGATCAACGTCCTTTGGTAGAAAAGCCAGTACCTGGCAATAAACTAAGCGAGCAAGAGCAGCAACACATTTTATCGATATGTAATGAATCGGCATACAATCATTTGCCGCCGTCGCAAATAGTACCGCAGTTGGCTGACAAAGGTATTTATGTGGCCAGCGAGTCTAGCTTTTATCGAGTTCTCAAGGCGCATGGGCAATTGAAGCACCGCGGCCGCGCCAAACAAAAGCAGTCCCGAACACCCGATACTCATATAGCACTAAAACCTAATGCTGTGTGGATGTGGGATATCACCTATTTGGCGACGCGTACTATTGGCAAGCATTATTACCTGTACATGGTAGAAGACCTTTACAGTCGCTATGGCGTTCACTGGGAAGTACATCCTGTTGAAAGCGGTGAATTAGGTGCGCAGTTGATGTCTCAGGCGGCTCTAAAAGTGGCTAGCTGCGATGGCATGCCCGTCTTACACAGTGATAATGGCAGCCCAATGAAATCGTTCACAATGAGAGCGAAGTTAGAAGCATTAGGAATAAAGCCCTCTTACTCAAGGCCAAGAGTAAGCAATGACAACGCTTATATTGAATCCATGTTTAGAACGGTAAAGTATTGCCCTGCGTGGCCTTCTCAAGGCTTCGATAGCTTAGAGGCCGCCCGCCAATGGGTGGGTAAGTTTATGCAATGGTATAACGAAGAACATCGTCACAGTGCTATACGCTACGTTACACCTGGCCAGCGTTATCGCGGTGAAGATAGTGCCCTATTAGCAAAACGAGAAGTTGTTTATCAGGAAGCTAAAGCAGCAAAACCTAATCGGTGGTCTGGCCAAACCCGAAATTGGCGGCCTTGTGGTGCGGTTGCGCTGAACCCACAAAAAGAAGTATTATTGGCTGCGTAGGAAAATGTGCAACTACCCTGAAAATTGCCGCTTGTCTTGGCTGTATCTCAAGGGTGTCAGCACTGGAGAAATGGGGGATGCACTGAGCGTGCTAGTGGGTCAATCAGCGACTGGGTTATCATCAAGCACAGTGAGTAAGCTCAAAGCAACGTGGTCTCAGGAGTACAAGGATTGGAATAGAGAAGGTTTAGATCGAGATCGATGGGTTTATCTATGGGCGGACGGGATACACAGCGGCCTGCGCGGCGATGAGGGCCGGCTCTGTGCCTTAGTTGTCATCGGAGTGAATGAGCGCGGTCACAAGAAATTACTGGCGATTGAAGACGGTGAGCGAGAGTCTACGCAGAGTTGGCGAGAGGTGTTGTTGGCACTCAAGGAGCGAGGCCTGAATCAACCAGAGCGGGGCATCGGTGATGGTGCTTTAGGCTTTTGGAATGCCCTGGAAGAAGTCTATCCTGGCACTAAACATCAACGGTGTTGGGTGCATAAAACGGCCAACGTGCTGAACAAGCTGCCTAAATCGGTGCAGCCCAAAGCAAAAGCAGCTCTGCATAACATTTGGCAGGAAGAAACCAAAGAAGCGGCGCAAAGCGCCTATCAATTATTCATTAAAACCTGTCAAGACAAGTATCCAAAAGCCACGCAGTGCTTGGAAAAAGATCGCGAAGAGTTAATGACGTTCTACTCGTTCCCTGCCAAGCACTGGATGAGCATACGTACTACGAATCCAATTGAATCAACATTCGCGACTATCCGACACCGTACCAAACGATGCAAGGGATGTCTTAGCCGTGATGGCATGTTAAGTATGATGTTCAAGCTGGGTCAGTGCGCAGAGAAAAAGTGGAACCGAATACGCGGGTTCGCCTATCTAGCAAAAGTGATTCAAGGGGTTCCATTTAAAGATGGAATAGAGCAAACTAATGACTACTCAGATCAAACCGAGGCCGCTTGAAGAAAATGCCTCATACACCAGATTCGGGCATAACTCCAAGATATAGAGCTGCTTGTTGTTGTCGACCCTTCAAACATGGCTTGGCTTAGTGGCTACAATGGTTGGTCGTTCTATACCCATCAATGTGTTCTGGTTAGTCATACTGGCCTACCCCATTGGGTCGGCAGAGGGATTGGCCAACGATACTGTAACTTCAGGTATGGACTTTTATATTAGATAGAGCAGTATGGCCTTTTCCCCCTAGGGGGATTTTTTTCGAATTTTTGATTTATTCAAATTTTCTATCTTGGTGTCTTGTAAGTTGAGCCATTTGTGCGTTCCCTGTTTTAAGCAATTAAAATACTGGAGACACCCAAATGACCCAATCAAACAATAACGTATTTGACGTAGTAGTGGAACACACATCTCAGAAGGCCCCGATGCCATGCGCCCCGTGCTCACCGCACTGCTCAATGAGGCGATGAAGATTGAAAGAGAGCCGTTTCCAGGCGCATCACACTATGAGCATAGTCAAGACCGGCCAGGGTTTGCCCATGGCTACCAGGATAAGCGTATCGATACGCAAGCCGGTACGCTCAATCTGCGTATCCCAAAGACCGCTAAACACCTTGATGAACCTTTTTACCCTCAATCGCTAGAACGCGGCTTACGCAGCCAACGTGCGATGATGCTGACCGTTGCTGAAATGTACGTGACGGGCGTTAGCACGCGCCGAGTCGAAAAAGTCATGCAGAGCATGGGTATTGAAAGCATCTCCTCTACACCGGTCTCACGGACTAACCAGAGCATGGATGAGGCGTTAAAAGTCTGGCGTGATCGTCCGTTGGGTAAAGTCTCTTACCTAATCCTTGATGCGCGTTATGAAAAGGTGGGTGAGGGCCACCAAGTGATTGATAT
The DNA here is from genome assembly GCA_965237485.1 of Candidatus Poriferihabitaceae bacterium. Taxonomy (GTDB): domain Bacteria; phylum Pseudomonadota; class Gammaproteobacteria; order Arenicellales; family Poriferihabitantaceae; genus JAAELZ01. The sequence goes on from CBDEFQ010000010.1 coordinate 55,732, forward strand.
GGCGGTGTTGAGTGCGGTGGGTGTATTGCCTTGTGGACGGCGTTGCGTATTAGGGACGGCAATGGCGCTTAATGAAGCCGAGGTTAACTGGCGAGAGTTCCTCAAAGGCTTGGTTGACCGGGGCATACATGGTATTGAGTTTATTGTCAGTGATGATCACCGTGGCTTAAAAGCCGCTAGAAAGGCAGTGTTCCCAGGTATACCTTGGCAGCGTTGCCAGTTCCATCTGGCGCAGAATGCAATGCATCATGCCCCCAATCACAAGATCAAGCAGCGCATTGGTGGTGAGCTGCGTAGTGTTTGGAATGCACCAGTCTTGTCCAACATGAAATGATACTGAGCGAAGGGACTGATTCTAATCGGAAATGATACCGAACTAATCTAATTTCTGTTCATGATGGTGAATGAATACCATTATGAATGACCACCATATAGATACCCTTGATAAGGCACGCTTGTTTCTACAAGGCACTGATGAAATCGATCTGGCAATCGACGGTAAACGCAATCGCTATGATTTCATCAAACGCACCTTAATGCGTTTCAAGTACAGCAAACTGGGTCGAGCCGATAAGGGTCTTGTGCTGCGTTATATCACACGCATCAGCGGTTACTCTTATGTGCAAGTGAAACGCCTGGCTGCCAGCTATCTCAAGCACGGTAGAATCCAGTGGCGACATCGTGCCACAAGGGGCTTTGCTAGACGCGATAGCAATCAAGACATTAAGCTTCTAGCAGATATGGATGAACTCCACGGTACGTTATCAGGCCATGCCACTAAGAAACTCTGTGAGCGCGCCTTATTGTCTATGAGCAAACTGAGTATGCCAACCTGGCACCTATCTCGGTTTCTCATCTATACAATCTACGCCGATCTAAACCCTACCAGAACAATCTCCGTCACTTTGAAAAGACACATTCCAAGCCTTCTTCATATCGGCCAAAGACGTAAGCCACAGCCAGAAGGTCAACCTGGCTATAGCCGTGTAGATACAGTGCATCAGGGCGATAAGGACAAGGTTAAAGGGGTCTATCATATCAACGCCGTTGATGAGATCACCCCGTTTGAAGTCGTGTCTTCTACACAGAAAATATCAGAGCCATTCTTGATGCCTATTCTCACTCAAATGCTAGAGCAATTCCCCTTTGTGATTAAAGGCTTTCATGCCGATAATGGCAGTGAATACATTAACCAATCGGTGGTGCGATTGTTGAATAAGCTATTAATCGAGTTGACCCAATCCAGGGCTAGACACCGTAACGACCATGCCTTAGTTGAGTGCAACAATGGGGCCATCGTGCGCAAGCATCTTGGCTTCATGCATATCCCGCAAAAATATGCGCCTGATATTAATCAATTTGCCACCGACTTTCTTAACCCTTATTTGAATTATCACCGACCTTGTTTCTTCCCACAGATCAGCACTAACAACAAAGGAAAACAAGTCAAAACCTATCCATATCGAAACATGATGACGCCTTATGAAAAACTCAAATCGTTGACCAATGCACAGTCATATCTTAAAACTCACATCTCGTTTACAATGCTTGACGATATCGTTTATCAGATGACTGATAATGAGGCAGCAAAACAACTCAATGAGGAAAAAACTAAACTCTTTAAAAACATCTTTGAACAGAAATGACAATCAACTTCTCGGTATCATTCCTGTATTGGAATAGACTATGAGTCAACTTGCTAGACAAAAAGTCCATACCAAATGTTGCGTAATCTTGACCAACCTGGGGCAATGCGCACATGCTACCTGCCAGAAGAAAACCTAATCGGCTATCCTGACCATTTCGTACAGTCCACCACCTGTCATCCGATGGAGTTTGTTGCCAATACTATTAAACAGCAAAGTCTCTCGCATACGCGCATTGGTGTGGAAATGGATAATTACTATTTTACAGCGGCGGCTTTCGACACTTTAAAATCAGCTTTCCCAAGTAGTCAATTTCACTAGTGTCCCAACGTTAAGAATTGAAACGCTGATAAGCAACTGAATATACACGAAGAATCACCTAAACATGAAGGGCATCGACTTGAACACAATACGAACCTCTAAACTCTCGGAGTTTTCTGTGACCCTTGAGGCAAATTATGTATTCAGGCAAGTTCGTTTTCGCTCAAGTGATGGAGCATATTCCAATGAAGGTGTTCCACCGTTGTGTACAAACCTACAACGGAGATCACAAGGTTCATTCTTTACACTTGCCTCGACCAGTTTCTCTGCATGGCTTTTGCTCAGTTGACGTATCGGGAAAGCCTCAGAGAGACAGAGATTTGCCTGCGAGCACAAAACAACAAGCTTTATCATATGGGAATACGTGGTGGCATTGCCCGCAATACACTCTCCAATGCCAACAAGGTGCGCGATTGGAGAATATACGCCGACTTCGCTCAAGCATTGATAAGGATCGCCAAGCCATTGTACGCAGAAGAAACCTTGGGCTTGGAACTCGACAATACGGTTTACGCTCTCGATTCATCTACCATCGACCTGTGCCTATCAGTTTTTCCTTGGGCTCTATTTCGTTCCACCAAATCAGCTGTAAAACTTCACACATTGCTCGATTTGCGAGGCAATATCCCAACGTTTATCCACATTTCAGCTGGAAAAATGCACGATGTGAAGATATTGGACATACTAATGCCCGAAGCAGGTGCTTTTTACATTATGGATCGAGGCTATCGGCAATTTTCAGGGTAGTTGCACATTTTCCTACGCAGCCAATAATACTTCTTTTTGTGGGTTCAGCGCAACCGCACCACAAGGCCGCCAATTTCGGGTTTGGCCAGACCACCGATTAGGTTTTGCTGCTTTAGCTTCCTGATAAACAACTTCTCGTTTTGCTAATAGGGCACTATCTTCACCGCGATAACGCTGGCCAGGTGTAACGTAGCGTATAGCACTGTGACGATGTTCTTCGTTATACCATTGCATAAACTTACCCACCCATTGGCGGGCGGCCTCTAAGCTATCGAAGCCTTGAGAAGGCCACGCAGGGCAATACTTTACCGTTCTAAACATGGATTCAATATAAGCGTTGTCATTGCTTACTCTTGGCCTTGAGTAAGAGGGCTTTATTCCTAATGCTTCTAACTTCGCTCTCATTGTGAACGATTTCATTGGGCTGCCATTATCACTGTGTAAGACGGGCATGCCATCGCAGCTAGCCACTTTTAGAGCCGCCTGAGACATCAACTGCGCACCTAATTCACCGCTTTCAACAGGATGTACTTCCCAGTGAACGCCATAGCGACTGTAAAGGTCTTCTACCATGTACAGGTAATAATGCTTGCCAATAGTACGCGTCGCCAAATAGGTGATATCCCACATCCACACAGCATTAGGTTTTAGTGCTATATGAGTATCGGGTGTTCGGGACTGCTTTTGTTTGGCGCGGCCGCGGTGCTTCAATTGCCCATGCGCCTTGAGAACTCGATAAAAGCTAGACTCGCTGGCCACATAAATACCTTTGTCAGCCAACTGCGGTACTATTTGCGACGGCGGCAAATGATGGTATGCCGATTCATTACATATCGATAAAATGTGTTGCTGCTCTTGCTCGCTTAGTTTATTGCCAGGGACTGGCTTTTCTACCAAAGGACGTTGATCACTGCGGATACTATCTTCTCCTTTTGGCTTCCAACGTCTAAGCGTAGACTCGGCAAGGCCAACCAACTCACAAGCACTTGAACGCTTTGAACCTGCGTCTACTGCTTCATTAACATCATTGATTACTTTAATGCGCGTCTGAGTCGTAATCATACTTCCTCGTCCTCCCAAAGCGCCTGAAACTTTTTTTGTAATACTAATAATGCGGCCGTTTCAGCCAAGGCTTTATCTTTGCGGCGCAGCTGGGTTTCTAGCTTCTTCTTGTCTTTTTTTAACGCACGTATTTCATCGCGCGCAACTTTAGGGCTAATGAGAGCCTCATCAACACCATTAATACAAGCTTCTCGCCATTGCGTTATTTGAGTAGGGTATAGGCCTTTCTCTCGGCAATACGCAGATAATTCTTGTTCATTCATCGCAGCAGTTTCAAGAACTACGGTGAACTTAGTTTGGCAATCCCACTGATTAGATGAATCACTATTAGGCATTAAAACTCCTGATCGTCTAGCTTTATTTCGCCAATCATACAAGGTTTGAACACTGATTCCTTCTTCTCTAGATATTTCTGCGAAGGACTGACTATTTGATGATAATAATTTAGATAAAACAGCTTCTCTTCGTTCTACGCTATATTTCGGCATGAGTATTTCTCCGCCGCCCCTTGTGAATTAAAATGTGTGCAACTACCCTGACGTCTGGGGCTATCTGGACTTTGCAAGATTATTCAGCATCAATCAGGCAAGCGCGTTCTTCATTATTCGAGCAAAAAGTAATACGTTATACAGACGTCAATATTCTCACGCTATTTCCGCGGAAGAAAAATCAAACGGGATAGTTTGCGATCAAACAATTATGCTCACGGGTGTCGGCTCAAAGAACGACTACCCTCAGCAATTAAGGCGAATCAAGTATTACGACACGAAGACCGACAAAACTTTCAATTTCCTAACCAACAACTTCACCATTCCAGCTCAGACGGCAGCCGATCTTTATCGTTACCGCTGGCAGATCGAGCTATTCTTCAAATGGATCAAGCAGCATCTGAGGATCAAATCATTCTTCGGGATATCAGAAAATGCAGTGAAGACTCAGATATGGATAGCCATTTCAGTGTATGTGTTGATAGCTATCATCAAAAAGAGACTGCACCTTGGAATAGAACTTTATACAATATTACAGATACTAAGCCTCACGCTATTCGAAAAAACACCATTGGATCAATTACTTATGATATCTGAAAACAAATACGATATGAGCAAAGACAGTAACCAATTGAATTTGTTCGATTTAACGTTTGGACACTAGTGAGTCAATTTATTAACGCGAATAGCTTGGTCAATTGGCAACGTGCAGTGAAATCTCCCCAAGAAATGGTGTATATCAAAAGAGCGGCAAGAATCGCCGAGAGAATACATTCAACCATTTACGATACCATTGAAGTCGGCCTACCCAAAAACCAATTGGCCGCAACTATCTATCAAACCGCCATCGAAGGTGCCGATGGGCATTGGGGAGATTACCCGGCAATTGTGCCATTGTTACCTACAGGAATGGACGCAACTGCAGCTCATCTTACTTGGGACGACCGCCCGTTTGCTAAGGGTGACATAACGTTCTTTGAAGTTGCCGGCTACCATAAACGTTACCACTGCCCATTGTCTCGCACTATTTCGCTTGGAGAACCACCACAAAAATACAAAGACGCAGAGCAAGCTGTACTCAGTGCAATGCAAGCTGGCTTAGAATTTGCTAAACCGGGTTATAAATGCGAGGACATCGCGATCCACTTTTTTGACGAATTAGAACAGCACGGCTTCAAAAAAACAACCGCACTGGCTACTCTACAGCAATTCCCGCTATCGCCTAAAAGGCCAGTGAAATCAGAATCTCTCATAAAAATGCTTGTGTTGGCTTTGTTACGGGGAATCGGGTTTCTCCTGCTAGCGTGAGGCTTGCTAATTTGGCTTGGTTTACCCTGAATAAACACTCACTCTAAACTGCTTCCGTCACGGCCTCACTAAGAAGTATTATAAGCAATCGGCCCATTCGCTTTTATCCCATACGCCATCGCGCATAATATCGCCTCCCAATGTGGAATCAAGTGATTTAGAAATAGTCCGCGCAACGATTCCCACAAATTACGTTTACTTTGTTTGCTCTGTTGCGCTTGTCGAAACAGCGGACAACAGCGTTGTTGAATCTGATCAATCATAAAAGCAAGCAACATCAACGACGCGAATACCGTCGACAAATGCTTATGGCCGTGACCGAAGTTGTGTTCAAAGTGATAGCACTTGGGTTTTCAGGGTGTTAAAGGTTCCGTTTTCAATCTTCCAGCGCGCTCGGGCTGCGCGCATAATCTGAGTCAGATTGTCATCCGACAATGGGATGTCAGTTACCCAGCTAAAGTGTCGTGTTTTGCCATTTGTTGTGGTTTCCCAGACTTCTAGGAAATTAGCTTCCAACTCAAAATGGCTATCATTCAATGGTACGCCGTTGGCGTAACGAAAACGCCGATGAACCCCTGCTTCATCTGTTTGTTCAACGCATTGTGTTTCTTTGGTGTGCTCAACCCAGTCAAATAGAAAACCATGATCGGATTCTTTAGCTCCGATAATAAAACGATGATTCAATGACTTAAGCAGTTTAATATGAGGTCCGTTAGACGCTAAACCATCCTCGATAACGATCAATTTCAAATGCGGATGCTCCCGCTTTAATGCGCTCAAAAAACGTTTCGAGGCATTACGCTCACAATCATTCTTATTGCTCCCATCCGCCTGCATGATCGGCTCTGGCGCAAACGGAAATACTTCACGATGATCAGGATGCACCAACACCCCGCAAAGCATCTGATGATAATACGTCACCCGCCCATCGCGGTGATGCTTTTCACAACAGTTGGCGCAATGAACCTTTGAGGAGGAAAAATAGCCCGTGCCATCAATTGATAATAGATAGTGACCCGCCAAATAATCGAATCCCTCTAAACCTTTGCCGCGTTGAAGGTTGGCAAATAATTTAGTAAACGCTTTACGTAACGAGACTGGGTCAACCTCGTCCAATCTTTGGCGCAACCAGCTATCGCTAGGAGCCTGCTTAATTCCATATAGTGCACGCAGGTTCTTACGGACTAATTCTTCTTTATCTTGAGGCTGATCAAATTGGAGTAATGATGGGTATTTTAATGAAAACACCGCAACACCAGACATAAGACAATCAACAAGAGGTAAAGCTCGGCTCGCTTTAGTATCCTTTATCGAATCAAAACAGTGACGAACGGCACTAAGTAACCCGGGGGCACTCAACTGTTTACGCAGTGACGGTTGGGGCATCAGTCTTACTTATTTTATGAAATAGTGCTGATATCTTACTAAAAGCAGACGAAAGGTTACGAAATAATAATTGTAGAGCCTCCGTAGAACCGCTTATTTACTCAGTTTTTAGATCTAGCGGGAATTGCTGGCTACTCTATTGGACTCTCTTACCCACCTGATTGGGGTGAACGAACCATGAGTTTACGACGTGGTGATTTAACTGAACTCAAAAAAAAATATGGTGTTACATTTCAGGCCAGCACTGTGGCTGGATGACGGTGGGTTAGAGATAACCGAAAGTATTGCCTTAACCCCGACGGGCTACGAAAAATTAGCTCAAGTGGAACAAAAATTATTGATCAAATAAACCAAGCTTTTAGCCGAAAGAATTTTGTGATTTACTACTAAAGGTTTCAAATCAACCACTTACATTTGGTCATTTTGCCTGTGGGTAACTTTGTGGATAACTTTATCCGTGCTCGAGTGCTGAAATAAGTCATCAATCAATATTTTTCGTCGATTAACTATAATTCATAGTTTTCCCTTTTATAATCAGCATGTTAACCGGGCACAACAGAACGAACCTTAATGCTTTTGCGGCAAATTAATTTGTCAAGGCCTTTTATTAATTTTGTTGATACCTTTTTATGATGGAATAATTTGGTTTAGAAAAAGACCTAAACAATCGAATTTTAAAATGCAAAAGAAAGAACAACTTACATCACAATCTCCAGACTATACTGTGAGTTTATTTCGCAGGATAGGGGCAATATTTTATGACACAATTTTGATTGCCTCGGTTATTTTTATTGTTGCCCAATGGACCTTGGTAATCAGCGATGAAGCAAAGCAGCATGTGCTATTCCAAATTGCCATGCTAACTAATATTTTTGGCGTGGCGTTTTTATATCTTGGCTGGTTTTGGATTCACGGCGGGCAAACTGTGGGGATGAAAGCTTGGAGAATTACACTGGTTTCTGAGGACAAATTTTCAGCCGATATGGACAAGCCATTTATAAGTTGGCGTCAAGCGTTTATCCGTTATATTGCCTCACTGGTTTCTTGGGCAGTTCTAGGGCTAGGTTTTTTGTCTTCATTAATCAATTCACAAAAGTTAACTTGGCACGATCGATGGTCCTCAAGCATGTTGGTTAGAACACGCTAAACTAAGGTATTGTCTAAGAAACATCTTATGCAGGCACTGCGGTTCTCCTTCTTGTACCCAGCCACAATATTAATAAGCCAATGATCAACAAGAAAGGTAGCACCAACAGATTTAATCCACGCCGGCCAAGTTCAGAATATAATAAACCTGCACCGAATGCAGACACCGTAGTGAGCGAATAAACTAGCGTATCATTAATACCCTGCACTCTACCCTTCTCTGCCGGCAACCACGCCTCTTGGAGTAAAGTGGTAGGACCAATAAATAAGAAATTCCACCCTACGCCCAAAAGCACAAGGGCCATCCAATAATACAACCAGGTATGTTGGAGGTTATTTGTTAATACCGTGCACCCTAAGATAAGCACGCCGAAGAACATAATCTTGAGTGTGCCGAATCGAACTATTAAGTGGCCGGTGATAAACGACGGCGCAAACATTGAAGCGATGTGCCATTGAATAACAATCGCCGTTTGCCCGAACCTAAAGCCATGATCATGCATCGCCAATGGCGTAGCGGTCATAATCAAATTCATTACACTGTACGCGGTCATCGCGCCGATAACTGCGACCAAAAAGACGGGCTGTCGAACAATATCAATAACTGGCCTTCTATCGCCGCTTTATTCTTCTACGGTTGGCATGGGCAAGGCCATATTTTTTATAAATAACAACAGTAGCAATCCAAACGGGATAAGCACCATATAAGAAACCGCAAAAGGAAACTCGGGCATCTGCATTCGTGTTAATGAAGCCACACTAGGACCAATAAAAGCGGCAATTAACCCGCCTGCCAACACCCAAGAGATCGCTTTCGATGCTAATTCTTTCGGCGCTACGTCAATCGCTGCAAATCGTAAAAACTGAAAAAAGCCCAGTGCCACGCCCACAAAAGCTAAACCAGCGCACAAGCCGTAGAAAGATTTAGAAATCACCGAGTAAGCCATTAACCCTCCAGCGACAATAATGCACAATGTTGCAATATAGAAACCAAATTTGCGCCCCTTGGCCTACATCAGCATTGACGCTGGAAACATAATCAGCATCGTGGCTAGAAACTGCATGCCTGCGGGAACAGTTGACCATTTGGGGTCAACCGCGAGGTCTTGCCCCACTAATGCAGCGCTAGATATAATTAACGAAGCAACGCTTATCGCTAGTGCTTGAGAAAGGGCTAACAGCAATAAGGTTTTACGCATGGCTGCTTAGCCCTTAGGAGAAGGCTGCGGTCTAGTGAAGGTCCATTGCTCATCATTAGATAAGCTCGCGTCAAACTGGTAGCCATCGACATCAAAAGCTTTAATACGATCACTTTGCTCAATTTTATTCCTAATCAGCCAGTTGGCCATTAAGCCTCGTGCGCGCTTTGTAAAAATAGCCACCACTCTGGTCTCACCATTACGAACTTCTTTGAAGTTAATACTAAGCACCCTGCCAACTAGCAGCTTGGGTTTTAGGGATTTGTAATATTCATTGGAAGCTAAATTAATCAGTATTTTTTCAGACTGGCCTATAAAATCTTGATTAAGTTGCTCAGTAATTGTGTCACCCCAAAAGTCGTATAAATGTCTCCCACGCGAATTAAGTAACTTGGTTTTCATTTCGAGCCGATAAGCTTGAATTAAGTCCAATGGGCGTAAGGCTCCATATAAACCCGACAATATCCGTACATGCGCCTGAGCAAATTCCAATTCCTCCTTTGAATAATCGTCTGCATCAATGGTGCTGTATACATCCCCTTTAAAAGCGAAAATGGCTTGTTTAGCATTGTCCACCGTAAAAGGTGTCTTGTAAGATTCTACACGCCCAACATTTAGCTCCGCCAAATTATCACTAATATTCATCAAATCCATAATTGCGCCTTGATCATGCTTTTTTAGTTCATCAATCAACATTTGTGATTGGTTTAATTGCCTAGCTTGACTGTGAAATTGGGTTGGCGACTTCGATTCGAAGTCTTGGCCTTTGGAGGGTGACAAGGTTATTAACATAGTGGTATCGCCTAGCGAGATTTTGATAAATACCGCTACGATAATATCATTTGCTTTAGTGATAATCCATTTTGTTGCTCTCATCCGCCTCGCACATTTGATATGATCCCACCAGTTTCTTAACCCTTGCCACCCATGTCCACTGTTTACGTAAACGGCGAATTTATAGCCGAAGAAAATGCAAAAATTTCCATTTTTGATCGAGGGTTTTTATTTGCAGACGGCGTATACGAAGCCATTTCTGTATTGCGAGGAAAACTGATTGATGCAGAGCCACATTATGAGCGCCTAAAGTATTCATTGGCCTCACTTGAGATGGCGTGGCCAATTGAAAAAGGCGCGCTGAACGCAATGATTTTGGAGTTAATCAAGCAAAATAGCTTTGAAGAAGGATTAGTTTATTTTCAGGTAACTCGCGGAGCAGCCAAACGTCAATTTCATTTTCCTGAGCCGCCTTCTCCTAGTTCACTGGTCGCCTTTACATTGCCTTTAAAGCTAATCGATCGGCCCGAGGAGATCGTCGGTGTAAAAGTGATATCCACTGAGGATATGCGTTGGAAACGGCGCGATATAAAATCGATAGGCTTATTAGCTCAATGCCTTGGCAAGCAAGCGGCAGCAAGTAATGGCTGTTACGAAGCTTTAATGGTGGAAGAAGATGGAACGGTAACCGAAGGCACTTCGAGCAGTGCCTATATAATCAAAAATAATGTCATCGTCACCCGACCCTTAAGCCGTAAAATATTAGCTGGCGTTACCCGTCGTGCGATTTTACAGTTAGCTAAAGACCAGAACATAACCATAGAAGAACGCAGTTTTACGCTAGAAGAGGCGTACGAGGCTGATGAAGCTTGCCTGACAGCGGCTTCTAATTTCATCATGCCGATTGTAGAAATCGACGGCAACACCATAGGCACGGGCAAGCCTGGGCCAATAGTTAAGCGCTTGAGAGAAATATATATTGATTTGGCGCTCAGTTTGTAAAGCAAACTACTACTAACTTAGCAAAATTTTGAGTTCCAATATTACTTTGAGGCCCAGCATAACGTAGTGAGCGCGGAAAAGACTAGGCAAAAATGAACGAAAAAGCGCAGTTTATACCTAATAAATGAGCATTTTGAGCGAGTTTTAAACGACGTATTTTCTGGGCGCAGTAGATATGCTGGATACTGTAACTTCAGGTATGGACTTTTATATTAGATAGAGCAGTATTGCCTTTTCCCCCTAGGGGGAATTTTTTCGAATTTTTGATTTATTCAAGAGAGTGCAGCATAACTCATCGAGTATCTACATAATTTGTTAAAATTAGGCATGCAAAAACCATTCGCCACCCAACGAGATTTATTAGTATCAAGATCAGATTTGGATCATCCAATCCTGCATAGTCTTGATGATACAGAAGTGCTATTAGATTGGAGCGAAATAGAGACACTGCTTTCATCTATTTATGCTGGCACTACTGGCCGCCCTAGTTATCCATTACTTAGTTTGTTCCGCAGCTTGATGCTGGGAATTTGGTATGAACTGTCGGATAGGGAGTTAGCACAGTGCTTATTTAGAGATTTATTGTTTCGTAAGTTTTGCCGCTTTGAGTTAGGCGGCGATGTACCTGAAGCTTCGACCCTTGGGTGCTTTCGTAACCAGTTAATGGAGCACGAACTGTGGGATCGCTTGCTAGGTGAGATCAATCGTCAACTTGAAGCGAAGAACATTATTATGAGCAAGGGGCGCATCAACATTATAGATGCAACACCTATAGAAGCGGCTCGTTCTGGAAATGGTAACGGCAAAGACGGGACGCCTAAGCGAGACCCTGAAGCGAGCTGGCATGTCAAAAATGACAGCCGAGGTCGAAAGAAGTCTACCTATGGCTACTCAGTGCATACGGGAGTTGATGAGGATGGGTTTGTTCAGCGCCAGAATGTGACGCCAGGGCATGTTCATGACAGCCAACTGCGCGATGAATTGCTGTTGGGCGATGAGACTGCCCTATATGCTGATGCGGCGTATAGTTCTGAGGAGACGCGAGATAAACTGGAGCAACTTGGAATTGATGATCAGGTTCAACGCAAGGGCTATCGAGGTAATCCGTTGTCAGATGCAGACCGTACCCGTAATGCAGTTATTGCGGTAACGCGAGCAGGTGGCGAACGGCTCTTTGCGACTTACAAGCAGCATTATGGTTTAGCTCGCACTCGGTTCATGGGGCTAGCGAAGAACCAGACTGTTTACGGCCTAGCGGCGATGGCAGCGAATCCGTAAAGGCGCTAAGTTCTTAAGCTTGTATGGCTTGCCTGATTGGCACTATGCTGGATAGTTGTGCCTTTAATATGGCTTAGGTGCTCGAATTGATAAAATAGTGACTAAATGATGATCGAATACGCGAAACTGGGCAAATATAGCTCAAAAAATGAGTGCTTCGAAAATATCAAACTAAAATCGTGAGTTACGCTGCGCTCTCTTATTCAAATTTTCTATCTTGGTGTCTTGTAAGTTGAACCATTTGTGCGCTCCCTGTTTTAAGCAATTAAAATACTGGAGACACCCAAATGACCCAATCAAACAATAACGTATTTGACGTAGTAGTGGAACACACATCTCAGAAGGCCCCGATGCCATGCGCCCCGTGCTCACCGCACTGCTCAATGAGGCGATGAAGATTGAAAGAGAGCCGTTTCCAGGCGCATCACACTATGAGCATAGTCAAGACCGGCCAGGGTTTGCCCATGGCTACCAGGATAAGCGTATCGATACGCAAGCCGGTACGCTCAATCTGCGTATCCCAAAGACCGCTAAACACGTTGATGAACCTTTTTACCCTCAATCGCTAGAACGCGGCTTACGCAGCCAACGTGCGATGATGCTGACCGTTGCTGAAATGTACGTGACGGGCGTTAGCACGCGCCGAGTCGAAAAAGTCATGCAGAGCATGGGTATTGAAAGCATCTCCTCTACACCGGTCTCACGGGCTAACCAGAGCATGGATGAGGCGTTAAAAGTCTGGCGTGATCGTCCGTTGGGTAAAGTCTCTTACCTAATCCTTGATGCGCGTTATGAAAAGGTGCGTGAGGGCCACCAAGTGATTGATATGGCGGTGTTGAGTGCGGTGGGTGTATTGCCTTGTGGACGGCGTTGCGTATTAGGAACGGCAATGGCACTTAATGAAGCCGAGGTTAACTGGCGAGAGTTCCTCAAAGGCTTGGTTGACCGGGGCATACATGGTATTGAGTTTATTGTCAGTGATGATCACCGTGGCTTAAAAGCCGCTAGAAAGGCAGTGTTCCCAGGTATACCTTGGCAGCGTTGCCAGTTTCATCTGGCGCAGAATGCAATGCATCATGCCCCAAATCACAAGATCAAGCAGCGCATTGGTGGTGAGCTGCGTAGTGTTTGGAATGCACCCAATAGGGCAGCTGCTCAGGTTAATCTAAAAGTCCTTGTGAGCCAGTACCAGGAAAAGCATGCTCACTTGGCGCAGTGGCTAGAAAACAATGTGCCTGAAGGGTTAAATGTGTTTGCCTTGCCAGATAGACACCAAAAGAAAATGCGAACCTCCAACCGCATTGAACGGACGGTTCAACAAGAACTTAAGCGGCGAACCCGCTTGGTCAGAGTCTTTCCTAACCGAGAGGCTTGGTTACGATTAGTCAGTGCCATTCTGATTGAAATTGACGACGAATGGGCTAATGCTAATCATCGATATATCGTGTGGAACGACAATGAGTCAACTTGCTAGACAAAAAGTCCATACCCAATGTTGCGTAATCATATGCTGGGGTCTCACATGGTGATAAGCGCAGAGCCCCAAGTAAACCCACCACCGAAAGCTTCAACAATAATCTTGTCACCGCTCTTAATGCGGCCGTCTCTCACCGCTGTATCTAGTGCCAATGGCACCGAGGCGGCGGAAGTATTGCCGTGTTGGTCAACGGTTACAATCACTTTATCCATCGGTACGCCGGCTTTTTGAGCCACCGCTTCGATAATTCTGATGTTAGCTTGATGTGGCACCATCCAATCGATGTCATCAGCAGTAAGGTTGTTTTCTTCTAGGGTACGCTTAGCCAAATTGCCCATTTCGGTCACCGCCCAACGGAAAACTTTTTGCCCATCCATTTGTACAAAGGCATTAGCATTGATTACATCATCATAGTTTTTAGATACGCCACTGGGCACGCATAACAATTCTTGAAATCGCCCATCTGCATGAATATGTGTTGAGTGAACACCCGGCTCATCGCTGGCTTCCAGCACCACTGCACCCGCGCCATCACCAAACAGTACGCAAGTTCTGCGGTCGCTCCAGTCTAGAATACGCGAAAATGTCTCGGCACCAATAACCAGTACCTTGGTTGCACCACCTCCTCGGATAAATTGGTCTGCCACTGATAATCCATAGGCAAAGCCAGCGCAAACTGCTTGCACGTCAAATGCCGGACAGCCACGTATATCCAGCTTCTCTTGCACAATCGATGCGGTACTAGGAAATATAAGGTCAGGTGTTGATGTGGCGACAATAATAAGGTTGACGTCATGCGCATCTAAACCACTGGCTTCAATGGCATTATTTGCAGCATTCAAGGCTAAATCTGATGTGTATTCCCCTTCTGCTACTATGTGGCGTGCAGCAATCCCCGTGCGCTCTCTAATCCATTCATCGGTGGTATCAATTGACTTAGCTAACTCGCTGTTGGTTAATCGCTTCTTCGGTAAGTAGCTTCCTGTACCAGTAATTCGTGAATAGGGCATTCCCAATAATTACAATCTTGTTTTAATACGCTCAATGATATCCGCACGCGCCTCTTTAAGCGCAACTTTTATCGCGCTCTCAAAACCCAACTCATCGGTTCCTCCGTGCGACTTAATCACCACCCCGTTTAAGCCTACAAATGAAGCGCCGTTATAGCGGCGGTGATCAATTCTATTTTTTAGAGCCTGCAACACTGGTTTTGCGAATAAACCCGATAGCTTAGTACCCACATTACGAGAAAATTCTTCGCGCAGCGCCATGCTCACCATTTGCGCCAATCCCTCGCTGGTTTTCAACGCCACATTACCTACAAACCCATCACATACAATAACATCTATATCACCAAGGAAGATGTCATCTCCCTCTACATAACCCACATAGTTTAGGTTACTTTGTTTGAACAATTCAGCGGCTTCTTTGATGAGATCGTTGCCTTTTACATCTTCGCTGCCAATATTTAGCAGCGCCACGCTGGGCTTTTCAACGGTGGAATCTAGGCTCTTCACAACCGCTGCGCCCATTAAGCCAAACTGCATTAAACTCGCAGCGGAACTATCCACATTGGCCCCTAAGTCTAATATATGGGTCACCCCGTTGAGCCTTGGCATCGCTGAGCATATTGCTGGGCGGTCAATCCCGTCAATGGTTTTAAGCACAAACCGTGCAGTTGCCATAAGCGCCCCTGTATTACCTGCACTGACACAAGCATCGGCTTCATTTCGCTTAAGTAGTTCGATGCTAACGCGCATCGATGAATCCTTTTTCCTACGCAGTGCCCTAGCTGGGGCTTCATCCATCGCTACGACTTCTGAAGTGTGCTGAACCGTAACACGATTGCGCACACCTTCCGAAGCATTCGCTACTTCAAGCGCAAGCCCTATTTGTTGCTCATCGCCAACTAAAATACAACTGAAGTTTGTATCTGACTGTAAAGCGTTGAGTGTGGCAGGAACGGTGACCGATAATCCTTGATCCCCTCCCATAGCGTCGACTGAGATAGTTGTCACAGATCGACCCTAAAACTGCTGGGTCTTCTAGTCTTTATTCGCCATTACGATGACTTGCTTGCCTTTGTAATAGCCCGTTTTAGTGACATGATGACGACGATGCAACTCACCCGTTGTTGGATCTTCTGATAGTGTCACATCCGGTAACGAATCATGCGAACGGCGCATGTCGCGGCGCGAACGGCTCTTTTTATCTTGTTGTACTGCCATGGAACGATTCTCTAAATAATAAAGTATTAGTTGATGGGGGCAATGTATTGCCATGAACCCGGTAAAACCGCGCGATTATAGCTATTAGAGTCGCGGCAATCAAAGCCTATTATACGTTAATTCTCCATTACTAAATTATCAAAATCCTAAACATAAATTGGCACTAGTGGCTCGTTACCCCTGATTAAATCGGCTGATTTTTCCGCAGCCATTATTGTGGGGCAATTAAGATTGCCGTTGGTAATGGTGGGAAATACGCTGGCATCAACAACGCGCAGGCCTTTAATGCCATGCACTTTCATCTGCCCATCTATTACTGCGTGCTCATCGTTACCCATTTTACAGGTGCAGCTTGGATGGTAGGCACTCTCGCCATGATTGCGTACAAACTCTATTATGTCCTCGTCAGATTGGATGTCGTCCGTCGGTGATAGTGCCTCGCCTTTTAGTTCAGCAAACGCAGGTTGGTCAAAAATTTCTCGGGTTTTGTGAATCGCCTCTACCCATTGGCGTTTTTCTTGCTCAGTAGAAAGATAGTTAAACTGTAACCGCGGTGCGTCGCGATAGTCACTAGACTTCAAACTCACCTTCCCCCTTACATCGCTATTCATTGGCCCTACGTGCACTTGGAACCCATGCTGTTTTTGAGGTGTGCCATCATAGCGAATTGCAATCGGCAAAAAATGGTATTGCAAATTAGGGTAAGGTTGATTTTCGTTAGACTTGATAAAGCCTCCTCCTTCAAATTGATTTGAAGCGCCCGTGCCCGTTTTATTTAGATACCACTGTACGCCGATTCGCGCTTGGTTCCACCACTTCATTGATGGGTATAATGACACCGGCTTTTTACATGCTTGTTGCATATAAATTTCCAAATGGTCCTGTAGATTTTCGCCTACGCCCCGCAACTCATGCACGGTTTTTATATCTACACTCTCAAGATCTTCAGCCCTGCCAATACCTGAAAGTTGCAGCAATTTGGGTGAACCAAACGCGCCCAAACAGCTAATCACTTCTTTGGCATGCAGCTTCTCGCTATCGGCTAAGTTAACCCCGCTAACTACCCTATTGTTTATAATTAAATCAGCTACTTCAGTGCCTGTTCTTAAAGTAAGGTTAGGTCGCTGCATAGCCGTCTTTAAATGACCTTGTGCTACACTCATACGCTTACCCTCAAACACGGCCATATCAAAGCGGCCTACCCCTTCTTGATTCGCACCGTTCAAGTCTTCAGAATATAAATGCCCTGCTTGTTGCGCAGCTTCAAACCAAGCTGCAAACAAAGGGTTTTTACATTGACCAACCGATATATTCATCGGGCCATCACGCCCGCGATATTCGCTCTCGCCCCCTAACCAAGTTTCCATTTTCTTAAAGTACGGCAAGCTATGCGCATAAGACCAATGTTCCAATCCTTCGTTGGACGCCCACTTCGCGTAATCGCCCGGATTGCCGCGTACATAAATCATGCCGTTAATAACTGAAGAGCCCCCTACTGCTTTACCTCTGGGGTGCGCGATTCGGCGATTATTCATATGCGGCTCTGGCTCGGACATATACCCCCAATTATAGGTTTTTCCATTCAGCGGCCACGCTAGTGCCGCGGGCATGTGTACGCGAAAGTCCCACCATGGAGCCCAATTACCCGCCTCAATTAGCAAAACATTGACGTCTGAATCTTCGCTTAAACGGTTTGCTAAAACACAGCCTGCAGAGCCAGCACCCAATATTATAAAGTCGTAATTTGTAGGCATTTTGGTCGCTATACGCTCGCTAGCGTTGCAAGGATTAAAAAAGTGATTTTAGTCGTTCGTATAAGACCTAGAGGAGATACAAGCGACCCTCATTTGCAATGTAACGCTAACTGCCATTATTAACTTTTCTTAATCTAATGTTCATTGGGCTGAAACCTGGCTTTGCGTATAGTCACTACATAGTTTCAGTAGGCTGGTTTTAAGCCGCCCGCAAGCGATTAATTTTTAATAAGGTCGAGGTCTTTATGCCACTATATATCAAACCCAATCAATCTAATTTAAACTTTTGCTCGAAAAGTCACGCCCTAACAGGCCGCAATAAGCTAATTGCTGCCATAACGATAGCCCTTGCCATCGTAGCTTCACCGCTCATGGCGAAAACGGACCCTGTTTCGAGTTTAGTAGGTGAAGTAAACGTCAATGACGGATTTTCAAATTTGGTTAAAGCGGTAAAACCCGCGGTAGTCAATATTTCCACTACCAGTCGACCCAAACTCAGCTCCAATACACCCCGTTATGGTAACCGCCAAAGTGACGAACTAGATGAATTTATGCGCCGTTTTTTTGGCGACCAATATGGTCAATCAAATCGCTCTCCAAAAACGCGTGAAACGCATGCTTTAGGTTCTGGTTTTATTGTGTCGGAAGACGGCATCGTGGTGACCAATCAACACGTAATCAATGACGCGGATGAGATAGAGGTAGTATTTCAAGATGGTAAACGCTATCCAGCTACCTTAAAGGGGTCGGATAAGAAAACTGATATTGCCGTGCTTCAAATCGAATCAGACCACCCTCTTCCATACACAGATTTTGGTAATTCTGATGAAGCCGAAATAGGTGATTGGGTCATGGCCATTGGCAATCCGTTTGGCTTGGGCGGCACCGTTACTGCGGGCATTATTTCAGCGCGCGGCCGCGATATTCGCTCTGGGCCTTATGACGACTTCATTCAAATAGATGCGCCGATTAATCGCGGTAATTCTGGCGGCCCACTGTTTAATACCAAAGGACAAGTAATTGGCGTTAACTCGGCTATTTACTCGCCCACAGGCGGCAGCGTGGGCATAGGTTTTTCCATCCCTGCTAACCTTGTAAAGAACATTGTGACTCAACTTAGCGACCACGGGACTGTCGAGCGTGGCTGGCTAGGCGTGCATATAGCCAATGTTAGTGAAGATATCGCCAATAGCTTGGGCTTAGATGACACTTACGGCGCCTTGGTGCAAAGCGTGTTAGAAGGTAGCCCAGCCGAACGTAGCGGTATCGAGGCAGGGGATGTTATTACACACTATAACGGGGAACGTCTTGACGAAATGCGCGACCTACCCAGATTAGTCGCAAACACTTTAAGCGGTGAATCTGTAGACCTTTCGGTTTGGCGTAATGAAAGCGACCTCACTGTCGAAGCGGTTATTGGTGACAGTAACACCGAACCGACTGCGAAGGTTTCTGACAAAGTCTCAATGGAGGAAACGCTTGGCTTAGTATTTAGTGAGCTCTCTGCTGAACTTCGTAAGCAGTATAGTGTCAATAATGAGACACAAGGTGTTGTTATCACAGATATTGACCCAGACAGTGAAGCCGCTGTCCGCGGGGTTCAAGTTGGCGATGTTGTCAAGAAAATTGGCCGAACTCGCGTGAACACACCAGACGAAATTAATAAGGCTGTTGAAGCCGCAATGGACGACGAAAAAGAGTCCGTTTTGCTGCTCATCGAGCGAGAGCGACAGATTTTATTTGTCGCTGTACCCATTGCGTAGAGGTTACGCAAGATCAGCCAGTCAGTTTACAAGCTTGTAAACTGACTGGTTAAACACTCTGTTGTTTCCTCAATTATTGCACAAGGACGTGCTCTTTTTTCATTGCCTTGCCAGATTCGGATTGCTGTCTATTAAGCACTAATCTAAGCTATAGCCCACACTTACTTATAGCTGATTTATTTAGCTTGGACTATGGGCAAATCATTATCAGAATACCAAATCGTAGAAAGTTTAATTGACAGGCTTTCTACGCAACCGATAGACGCTGATGAAAATTCAGAAACACATTTAGACCAACTCGGCGTTCCATTTGGACTAAGCAGTAATCAGGTTCAACGACTATTTTCAAACTGGGCTGGGGTGTCCCCCAAGCGTTTCCAACAATTTCTCACTGCAAGGTCGCTACAAACTTCCTTAGAGAGCAGCCAATCTCTACTGGAGTTAGGAATGGATGTCGGCTTATCCAGCGTTAGTCGCGTGCACGCACACTTTATCAACTTTTATGCTATGACACCGAATGAGTATCGTAACCATGGTGAGAACTTAAACATAAGCCATGGTTTTTACCCTTGCCCATTCGGCTTCGCCCACATTGGTACAACAAGCAAAGGCATTTGTTGGTTAGCCTTTGTCAATGAAGGGGAAAAACGACAAAGCGTAGATGAACTCAAGAGCCAGTGGCCGAAAGCAAGTTATCAAGAAGATAACTTAAAGCACCGAGCTACAGTAACGTCACTATTTAAGCTGGAGCATACGGCACCTTTATACTTACATATTAAAGGCACCAATTTCCAACTCAAAGTGTGGGAGGCATTACTTAACATTCCAGCAGGAAAATGTGCCAGCTACCAAACCATTGCTATGGCTGTCAACAAGCCTTCGGCCTCTCGGGCAGTAGGCTCCGCCATAGGCAAAAACCCGATTGGCTGGCTCATACCCTGCCATCGCGTAATTCGTGCTACTGGGGTGATTGGCCACTACCGCTGGGGTGAAACCCGCAAAAGGAGTTTACTTGGATGGGAAGCAGCAAAATCAGGTTAGTTATTATTTATCAATATGTTAGAATAAAAAACAAGCTAATAAATACATCATAATTAGTCGCAATTAAGGCTTTTATTGTTCGCATAATCGGCGTTAAACTACGCTTATCGCTGGCAAACCCAGCAAACTATTATGTCAAAGTTAAATCGCGCCCCCACCATTAGCGAAATTGACCCCATCTGGGAGCAAATTCGCGAAGAAGTTGAGCAGCAGGCAGAAAGTGAGCCTCTACTCGCAAGCTTCTTACATACCACGGTCCTAAAACAAGACTCGCTTGAGAACATGCTGAGCCTGCATTTGGCACAAAAACTTAAATGCAGCCATTTCAGCGGTATGATGCTACGCGAAATATTCTATGAAGCGATGAGTAACGCCCCTGAAATTGGTAAAGCGATACGCGCTGACTTGCGCGCCTTTTGCGAACGCGACCCCGCCTGCGATAGACTCTCATTACCCTTGCTCTATTTAAAAGGCTTTCATGGCCTGCAGGCCTCAAGAATTACCCATTGGTTGTGGAACAACCAGCACAAGGAGATGGCTTTGTTTCTACAAGGCCGCATTAACGAGGTGTTTGCTATGGATATTCATCCAGCCGCCTCTATCGGCCGCGGCATCTTAGTAGATCATGCCACATCCGTTGTCATCGGTGAAACCGCGGTTGTAAGCGATAATGTTTCCATGCTGCATGAAGTTACTTTAGGTGGCACAGGCAAAGACACAGGTGATCGCCACCCAAAAGTAATGTGCGGTGTATTATTAGGTGCGGGTGCCAAAATATTGGGCAACGTGACAATTGGGCAAGGTGCTAAAATCGGCGCTGGCAGCGTAGTCTTAACAAACGTCCCCGCGCACCAAACGTATGCTGGTATTCCGGCCAAAGCTGTGGGTGAGTCCAAAGGAGTAGAAGCCGCGTTTGATATGGACCATACTTTGTGCTGCGACGAAGCGGATTGAGCATCGCTTAAACCCCAAACGTTCTTCATTCAATATGCAAAATATTCTAGTCACTGGGGCTAATAGAGGGATTGGCCTAGAATTTGTGAAGCAGTATCTCGCAGACGGCGAACGCGTTTGGGCATGTTATCGTTCTGATAAAGAAGAATTAGCTGCTTTATCTAGCCCAAATTTAAGCCTAGTGCAGTGGGATGTAACCACTACCATCGTTCCATCAGCTATAAATGCACTACCCGATTCTATTAATCTGCTAATCAACAATGCCGGCATATATGGCTTAAGTGGGAGTGGCCAAGCACTTTCTGATATAAGCGATCAACATATGAGTGAAGTTTTCAGCGTTAATGCTGTATCACCCTTATTGGCAGTTCAAAACCTATTGCCACAGCTTACCGCCGGCAAGGCTACCATCGCGAACATGAGTTCAAAGATGGGATCTAGCAGCGACAACACCAGCGGCGGTGTATATGCATACCGCGCTTCAAAGGCAGCACTATGCTCAATATCAAAATCAATGGCCGTGGACCTGGCGCAAGACGATATCAAGGTAATCACTTTACATCCGGGTTGGGTGAAAACAGATATGACCAATCACACCGGGCTTGTGGATGCTTCCACCAGTGTCAGCGGCTTACGTACAGTCATCGCCAATGTTGATCAATTTGGAAGCGGCGCATTTGTTGCTTATGATGGCCAGATAGTCCCTTATTAATCCCAACCTTATAATTAGATAATCACAGAGAATTAATCATGAACATCGAAAAAGTTGTTTTCGCATTTTTTACCATTCTAGCCCTGACGCTTAATTTCGGTTTTTTCTTAGGTGATGCCACCGATGCCGTGCAGCATAATCGCTACGCGCTGTTTGCGGCGGTTATTGTAGGCATTATTGCTACGATATTAAAAATTGGTCACCGCACTCACGTAGACGCCGTGCTGCTAGCGACCAGTTTAGTAGCCAATTTACAACTCGTCGCTGCAGCCGTAATTTGGGGTGTGGTTGTATATGGAATGGGCATTGAGATGAATCCACATTATATGTCTATGATTGTATCTTTGTCGGGAGGTGCTCTACTCGCCAACGTAATTTCAGTCATTATTCTGCTTGTTGAGACCAGCCTTCAGCGGCTATAAACCGAACAGACTCGCTTCAGGTATAGAGGCGCGGTAATGCAAAACATTATTTCCTTAGTTTTTAGACGCTTGCGCGCGCCGTTGGTGGCGTTAATCGCGGTTTATGCGGTTGCGATGTTCGTGTTTACCTTTATTCCAGGCATCGACGACCAAGGAAGACCATGGAAAATGAGTTTTTTCCATGCCTTTTATTTCGTCAGCTTTATGGGCTCTACTATCGGTTTTGGTGAAATCCCCTACGCATTTACCGATGCGCAACGCATGTGGACCAGCGTTACCATTTACGCAAGTGTAGTCGCGTGGTTATACGCGATTGGTACAATGCTCTCTTTGATCCAGAGTCAGGCCTTTTCACAGGCTTTAAACCAATCAAGATTTAGGCGAAAGATCAAGCGCTTACGTGACCCTTTTTATATAGTTTGCGGCTTTGGCGATACCGGGGAATCCTTAGTTAATACCCTACAGCACGCTAACCAACATACCGTCGTTATTGACAATACCGAATCGCGTATTGATCACCTTGAGCTGCAAGATTGGAAACTATCTGTACCGGGCTTAGTGGCGAACGCTGAGGAAGCGAATAGCCTAAAAGAAGCGGGTATTTTAAAGCCAAACTGCAAAGGCGTGATTGCGGTCACGCACAATGACAACGTAAATTTACAAATCGCTATTTCGGCCAAAATCCTCGAGCGCAATATGAAAGTGATTTGTCGCGCCGAAACCACGGACGCAGCGAATAACATGAATTCATTTGGAACCGATTTAGTAGTCAATCCATACGAAACCTATGCCGAAGACTTTGTAATGGCGATGGACAATCCCAGCATGTACCTACTTGAGCGCTGGATTACCGCACCCAAAGACACCCCCATGACCGAACCCGTGTTCCCGCCCCGTGGGCACTGGATTTTGTGCGGTTACGGACGCTTCGGTAAAGCCATGTATAAACGTTTATTGAAGCGTGGTAACCCAGTAACCGTAATCGAGGAAAAGCCAGAATGGACCTTCCCACCTGAAAACAGCATTATTGGACGTGGCACCGAAGCGGTGACACTTGAAGAAGCCAAAATTAAACGCGCTGTTGGTATCATTGCGGGCACCAACAATGATGTAAATAATTTATCAATCCTGTTAACTGCGAGCCAGTTAAACAAAAAGGTTTTTACCATTTTACGCCAAGAATTAGCGATTAACGCCAATGTTGCTCAAGCCATCAAACCGAATATGCTGATGGATCACAGTCACATCATCGCTAGCCGGATTTTAGAAAACCTAACGACCCCATTGACGGGCCACTTCTTGCGATTAGCACGCGAGGAATCTTCCGAATGGGCGCGTATATTAGTCAGTCGAATCGCCGGGATCATTGACGACGCAGTGCCAGAAACATGGGTTTTAAGTATACGCAAAGACAAAATGCCAGCGGTTTGGTCTGAGCTACGAGATTTCCAAGACGTATTGCTAGGCGACTTGATGCGCAGTGTGCGCGACCACACAAAGTCCTTACCTTGCATCCCCTTGCTACTACAACGAAAACGTCAACTTATGCTGTTACCCGACGAAGGTACACCGCTTAAATTTGGCGACCGCATTTTGTTTTGCGGTAAAGGCCGGGCACGCAATAGAATGAATTTAATCGCATCGACCAAACAAAAACTGCATTACAGCCAAACCGGCCAAGATATTTCAGATGGTTGGTTGTGGAATAAGCTGTTTAATAAAGAGCTTAGTATCGAAGCAAAGAAGCAAGCATTAGTTGAAAATGGAACCGGTGAAGAACCTGCAGAAAAGCAGGCTAAATTGAAGTAAAGCCTGATTACTAAATACGATCACTCTTCTTCGCTTCCCCTAGCCGTTTTTAATTTTTCAGTAAGTATTGAAGTTAAATAATCTCTAGCTTCATCCACGCCAGTTCCCTTGCTTGCTGAGAATAGCTGAATACTGCAATCGAACGCACCAAGCCAGTTTTTTTCCACGGCCTGTAATGTGGATTTGGCTTTACCTTTGCTGAGTTTATCGACTTTGGTCAATAAAATATGCACGGGCAGTTGCAGTTCATCTGCCCAAGCCATCATTTGTTGATCAAGCTCAGTAAATGGTCTGCGAATATCCATTGGAATGATCAGCGCGCGTAATGATTTTCGGCTAGATAGATAGGCGCTAATAAAGGTTTGCCAATGATTTCGCACCGCAATAGGTGTTTTGGCAAAGCCATAGCCTGGCAAATCTACTAATCTAATTTTCTCTGCGATTTCAAAAAACACAATTTGCTGCGTCCTGCCCGGTGTTTTGCTGGTACGTGCCAAGCCGCGGCGATTGGTGATTTTATTGATCGCGCTCGATTTCCCAACATTTGAGCGCCCCACAAATGCAACTTCTGCGCCCTCGTCATTAACCCAATCCTTCGCTTTCTCTGCACTTAAGATAAATTGGGCATTTGAAAAATTAATTTGTTGCAATTTATAAGTCAATCAAATGTTAAAATACTACTTAGTTTTCAGTTGCTGGCAGCGAGTATTACTTGGGCCAGTATTATCCCTAACAATGAGTAGTGCTTATACTTGCCTAAGATATCGGGCGACGATTATACCGATTCAGCTTCCCAACACGGTAAGCAATGCTCAATTAGTTTAATATTTTGGAGTTCTACCTAATGCGATCGACCTTACTATCTTTAGCTTTAACCCTCGCCCTTACCCAATCTGGATTCGCCAGTGAGGCGTCGACGCACGGCGATGCAGAAGCAGGCAAAGCCATTTCTGGCACTTGTACTGCCTGTCACGGTGCGGACGGTAACAGCCCGGCCCCTACGTTCCCAAAAATTGCTGGGCAAGTTTCAGGCTATATCGCAGCACAATTAAAAACCTTGCAGGATCCGCAAGACATGTCTCGGAATAATCCGGTGATGATGGGAATGGTCAGCGGCTTGACCGAGCAAAATATGATGGATTTAGACGCGTATTATGCTAGCCAAACGTCAACGACGGAATCAATCGCACCAGACCAACAAGCCGCAGCACTTGCAGGGGAGGAACTATACCGCGCTGGTTTAGCCGAGTTTTCAGTCACGGCTTGCATGGCCTGCCACGGACCAGACGGCAAAGGTGTAGTGCCAAACTTCCCTCGGCTAGCTGGGCAACACGCCACATATATCGAAGCCCAACTAAACGCATTTAAGTCTGGAGAGCGACAAAATGACATAATGCAATCAATAGCCTTTCCATTAAGCATGGAACAAATCAGCCAGTTAGCACTCTATATTTCTGGCCTGCAATAAGGGCGTTATATTGGGTTCCAAAGCAGCTTACAAACGAGGGCACAAATTTAATAAAACAATACACATTGCCTCTATGTTAGAAGTAAATAGAACTGTCCGGATTATTAACACATAGTCTGTCCGCTTTAGTTATTGCCGATGAATGAGTGAAGGGCGTAGCCCGTAATGAATTCATCGGCGGCAAATTGCGAAGCCCAGTTACGCAACTTTGCTCTTAATCTGTTTTTGTTGCACCAGTATTCCATCGGCTGTGTATCGGCCTAATCGCCTTGGGCCATGATCAATCGACAATGAGCCATCAAGGTGGCGCGATACTTTTACTTTAGCTTTGACGTAATGATAGCGGTGTTGATCTTTAGGTAGCTGCAGAGACAGCGTCTCAAACTGTACGCTGTTGTCTTTACCCACCACACGCTCGTACTGTTCGCATAGATAATCGTCAAGATCGATGCCCGCAAGCGGCACAAAGGCGCTGCCTTGCTCTCTAGCTGGATGACTGAATTCTTTATTGTGTCTGGGCATATAATGATCTCTAAGGTATTTATTAGCCGCTTGCATGCCAGTGATACCCATCAACGCAAGCTCGTTCGGTAATCGCCCTTGGTGTGTGCCAAACGCACGTTCGGAACGGCCTCTGGCTTCAGGAGGATAAGCCGCTATCATGCCAATGCCTAATCTCTTCATCGCCAACCCAAATTGAGTTGGGCCATTCTTATCCACCTTGCCGCCAGCCTCAGGCGTATGCCAATAGTGGCTGCCTCGGTCAGAGTAAAACGAACAGAATAGCCCCTTCACCTTAAGTACATCTTTAACCCCAAGCAAGCTGCTGTGCGTGCCTTCCTCTTCGACAAAGCGCATGGAATAATGCTTATTGGTGGCATCATCCAGGGTGACGATTAAGTCCCAAGACACATCAGGTACCCATTGGTGAGTACTGCCATCCTGGTGAATCATCCTACCTGGCAAGGCGCCAGGTAGACGTTTAATGCGGTGAGGGCCGCGTGTTTTAGATTTACGCACCAGGTCTGCGCTTTGTAGCTTATTCTTAACCCAACTGTAGCTACGCTTACCTTGGTGCTCGCGTTGATACCATGTATGGAAGTGGCGCACATTCCAGCCTTGATAGCGTGTTGAGTATAGGTCTTGTAGCTTGATCATTTCGTCTACGGGTGCCCGCCTGTGTGAGGGCTGATTGAGTCGCTGATCTAACAGCCCATCCAATCCTGATTCTTCGTACTTATTAATGTACCTACGAAAACTTCGATCACAAACACCCAGTATTGTGGCAGCATCCGCTGGTGATAGTCGTTTAGCTTGATAAGCTTCATATGCTTCTTCAAATCTCATCTGTTTTACCTTATTTCACTGCTGTCCCGTTAACACTAAAGAAACAGGCCTGATTTTCTCTCAATTTGATAAAATACGTTTAGCGATAAACCGTTGAATCAAATAGGAAAATCAGACCATGTCACATTGTAATACCGTTCTAAATCAAATACTCAAAATTGTTCCGAGACATGAATTCGAGGCACTCGCAATTCAACATCATTCGGGGCGTTCATTCCGCAGAGCGTCTCGTTGGTCACAGTTCGTGAGCCTGACTATAGCTCAATTGACTGGCCGTCATAGCTTGCGTGATATTGTTGATAATGTCAGCACTCAATCACACCGCTTGTATCATCCTGGTAGTGCCGTGTTAACGCGGTCCAATCTTTCACGCATCAATTGAGAACAAGCCTTCGAGCCTTTATGAAGTGCTATTCTCTCAATTACTCAAGCGCTGTCAGAGCAAAACGCCAGGGCATAACTTTCGTTTCAAGAATCCCCTGTATTCGCTGGACTCATCTACCATTGATCTGTTATCGGTTTTCCCATGGGCAGACTTTCGATCAACTAAAGGGGCAATCAAACTGCATGTAGGCCTGAATCATGATGGTTACTTACCTGAGTTTGTTAATATCACCGAGGGTAAATGTGCTGATGTTACTGCGGGCAGGAAAGTAGCTTTCCCGAAAGGCAGCATTGTAGTTATTGACCGTGGATACAACGACTATGCTTGGTATAAGCAATTGAATGACAAGGGAATATACTTTGTCACACGATTAAAGAAGAATGCTGCATACCGCCTTATCAAGCGACATAGTGTACGCAAGGGAACGGGACTTAGCAGTGATCAAACGATTGAATTCACGGGGGTCAAAGCAGCAAAGGAGTGTTCGATTCGATTACGCCGTATTGGTTATCGCGATGCCACTACAGGCAAGCATTATGTGTTTTTAACCAACCACTTTAAGCTCAGTGCTCAAACTATCGCCGATATTTATAAAGCCAGATGGCAGGTGGAATTATTCTTCAAGTGGATCAAGCAGAACTTAAAGGTGAAGTCATTTATCGGCACCAGCAAGAACGCAGTATTGACCCAAATATGGATTGCGTTATGTATTTACCTAATACTGATGTTCATCAAATTGCAGTCGAAGGCGGGCAAAACGATGCAACAAATATTGAGGGTATTGCAGCTTAATTTGTTTGAAAAACGTGATTTAATGGCACTGTTGCGAGGGGACCCGATGCATCACCCAAACCTTAACCCTAATCAATTTTCGTTGCTGTGAAAGTTAACGGGACAGCAGTGACCTTATTTAGAAATACTATCTGGCTCATCTCACTTCCCAAAAGGGAGGAGGATAAATCCGGACAGTTTATTTGCTAATTATCAGGACAGATAATTTACTCGTAACACATACACATTGCCTCTATTGCAACAACGCCTTATAACTGGTAGTATTATTGCTATATATACAATTTGTACGGTATATTTTTATATATAAAAGGCATATTTACATATACGAACGGCATGTTAAAACATAATGCAATCTATAAACAAACTGGCCTGACACTAATCGAGGCGATGGTGTCAATCGCCATATTGGCTATTGTGGCATCTCTGGCCGCGCCATCAATGGGCAGCATCCTAAAAAAAAATCAAACCCGTGCAACCGCTAAATTATTTTATGATAACTTAAGACAAGCCGCATACTCATCAAGAGCTAGACCAACTCAAACCATCATTTTTTGCTCTTTGGATCAAACTAATAGAAATAATTGCAAAGGTTTAAATGGCCAAGACCACTTCAAGTTTGGATGGCAATGGTATATAGAAAACGATAATGTTAATACTGCAAACTATGGTTTAATGAACGGTGCAGATACCTTATTGGGCAGAAATTATGAAGGCGATATCAATAATATTGGCGTTATAGCATCACCCGTGATGTGGAGAAATAGTTTTTTTTTCCTAGCTGGAGTACCCACAATGTTTTCTGTATCTGGTGGTAATCAAGGTGCTCGTACTATCAGTTCGTTAACTTTCTCTGATGACGGCAACATCAACGCAGGGAATAATATCAGTAAAATTAACTTCCAAACCAACGGCCGCGCGGTCTTAACCGAAGCTCATTAATTTAAATGACCATCAAGCTTCCTTCTAACTGTTGTCAAAGTGGCTATATGCTTCTAGAAGTTTTAGTTACTGTAGGAATTCTTGCTGTTGGTCTTCTAGGTGTTGCCGCTATGCAAATAAACTCACTAAAAAGCGGTGTCAGTGCGCTACAGCGCGGCGAAGCAGCTATTTTGGTTGCTTCGATGTCCGATAAGATGCGCACCAATAGTGCTGGGGTTTACGCTGGAAGTTATTCTGGTTTAACCGCTGGAACCCCTGCAGCAACTATAAGCAACTCAGCTGAACGCGCACAAAACGATTTTGATACATGGCAGCAAGGTATTAGTGCTGTATTCAGCTCTACGGCAGCTGCTACTGGCTTCATAATCTGTCCAACCACGTTCAATTGCGTTTTAAGAATAAACTGGTCGGATACCCGCGCCGATTCAGAGTTGCAAGATTCTTCTGGAATTATTTATCGGCATATTGCCAGCGTAGTTTTCTAAATCATGTGCTCACATAAACTAAAAAAACGAACGCGTCAACTTGGTTTCACGCTAATAGAAACCCTTGTAGGGATTTCACTTAGTTTGGTGGTACTCGGGGGCGTAATAGCTGTTTACATCCCCACGCTTCAATCGTGGAGTGCTGTTACAAGTCTCGCGGACCTCCAGGATGCCGAAACCACCTTATACGACATATTCGGCACAAATATACGACAAGCTGGAATCATTGGCTGTGGGCCTGATGGCAGCCTAACCGACGCTATTGATAGCGCAATTGACAGAACAAATATAAGAGGCTGGGCTTTTCCAGACTTAAGCGGCGGAACAACCGCCCCCAGTTTTTTAGCGACTCCTTTTAACGCTTATTCAGCCAACATAAGTGCTATTAACGTCGACTCAGTATTTTTTGATTTAAGCACGCAGCGTACACAAGATGCTAACGGAATCACGATTGGGGATGTATTTTACACTCTAGCACCAAGCAGTTTTAGTTTCCTTCGCATCAACCAAGCTATCGATGATGGAGCAGGCGGTGGAACACTAACCTTCACAAATAACGCAGCCACTATTAACGCAGGCAGTTTCTATATTGTAAATGACTGCAATAACGCTTCAGTAGTACGTGCAAATGTCAGCACCACCAACGGTACACTGGTGTACACAAATGGGGTAACAATCAACCCAGAATCTATTAATAAGGTGGTGAATGAGTTTCAGCCAAAAGCCTACTTTATAGGCGATTTTAACGCTAACGGCGACGGGGTGTTGGTTCCAACACTTTATGAACGAACTATTAACGGTCCACTAAATGCCGGCGCATTTGATACGACAGATAGCCCACTCATTGCAGGGGTTGAAAATCTCCGCATTGAGTACGGCTTAGCGATTGATGCTTTAGGTGTTAGGCAAAATCATGTAGTGAACTATTTCACCGTTACAGCATATAACACTTTTGTCGCGGACAACCCAAGTTTTAATGTAACGATGGACGATGTATTTCAAGTTAAGGTGAGTGTGATGATTCGCTCGAGCCAGACCAATTCAAGAGCAAACTCTAGTGCTATGTTGTTTCCAGATTTAAATGGATCACCAGTCGATTGTTACGCATCGGGCACACCAGACGCAAATGCTTGCCCAGAATACGTCACTTCAGCCGCAGGAAGAACGATACCTCGTAGAGTAATCACCTTCAACTACCAATTACCGCGGCAAATATCGATTATTTCAGGAAACAGCATTTAACACCAATGACTTCTATTTCACCAAATAGCATCAAGCCACAACAGGGGAGCATACTTTTAGTAAGCCTAGTACTCTTAACGGCCATTTCTACCCTCGGCATATCTTCCATGCGTAGTGCATTGTTAGAAGAACGAATTGCAGGTGACTTACAGGAAGCTCATTTAGCTATCGAGGCTGCGGAAAGTGCGTTACGCCATGGCCAAAGGGGGGTGCGAAACTCCACAGATTTGGAATTAGATAGTGTGTATTACATTTCTCACGGAGAAAATTCTACGCCACCTGATTTAATAACTTGGACAAACGCAACAAGTTACCAACTTAGCAGTGCTGATATGGACAGATCAGCTGGCTATGGTTTTGATGCGGCTTATGAATCAGCTTACGTCTACCCAAGATACAAAATAGAAGAATTTGATGCCAACACGCCAGAGGATATTGGCTTCTCCACCTCTACTACACTTGCTATCCATGCAACTTCTACTGTGTACTACCGTATCATTGCACGCGGAGTAAGTGGCTCAGGAAACAACGAAGTGATTTTAGAAAGTATCATTTCCAAGAGAACCCGATAAATCACAGCTGATATGCAACCCATAGTTAATTTGCCTCGCTCTATTTCCAACACTTTTACGTGCTTATGGGTTTGTTTAAGTATATCTAGCACTGCCATTGCAACGCCCACCCAACTACCGCTAGAACTTTCTTTTGCAGTTGAGCCGAATGTGATGATTTTATTTGACACCTCTGAATCAATGAATTGGTCAAGTGACCCATTGGACCCCACCCCCAATACTGTAGCTGCTGGTGTCAAAACTCGGCTACAACTTGCAAAAGACACGCTTACTAGCTTATTAACTGAAACCAAAAATGTACGGTTTTGTCTTAGCACCTTCGACTGGCATGGCTATGGCTCTTCCTTGTCTTTTTCCAATCAGTACGGTGGCGCCAAAATGGACAGTAATATGCTATGCGGCACTGCATTAACTACATTAAAGTCCAAAATTAACAGTTTAACTGCTACTGGAGGCACACCACTAGCTTCAGCTTTGTATGATGTCACCAGATACTTTAGAGGCAAGTCTGCCTACTTCGGAGATTTTGATTTCACATCACCGCCTCACCCTGTACGCTATAGGTGCCAAGCCAATACTGTAGTGGTCATTTCCGATGGTGAAGCCAGCGGTGACTGGAATATCTCTAGCTCTGGGTTTACTCCCCCTTATATCCTTAACAAAGAAGATAGAACCATTGATGGCGTCAGCTATTCATTTGACGTCGACAACTGGACAAGTGATTCAGATCCTGATTCGCTTAGTGCTCCGGTTGCCAAAAACGTTTTCGATGATTTGGCTCTTTTCGCTAATCAAATAAAAATCACACCTCCTTCGAGTGGAGATACCGACCTAGATGACATCGCTCAAACAAGCGCGTTAGCAGATACAGACCCTCTGAATAATGGTGGCTATGATGAAGCTGGTGTCGCCTATGATGACGACGTCGCACACATTGAAACACGAAAAATACAAATACACGTAATAGGCTTATTAATTGAATACGCTATGCTAGTAACTGCGGCTAACAATGGAAAGGGGAAATTTAGTGAAGCCACTAATCAAGATGAATTATTGCAAGCGCTTCGCGACGTGGTAGGAAGTTCTACATCTGGAACTGATATAACTGGTGCTGGTGCTGCCCAAACTTCAACTTCTTTGATTGGTGGTAAAACCACTGTGTTTGTAACTGAGTACGATACCTCGGACTGGTCTGGTGATTTAACTAAAAATGAATTGAGTGAAGGCAGTGGAAACACCCTTATTCCAACTCAAAAATGGTCTGCTAGTGCAAAACTCGCGACTCGTTCAGCGAGTAGCAGAACTATTTTTACCCATGATAATACGGGTAATACGGTTGATTTTACTTCTAGTAGTCTATCTTCTTCTTCTTCCATACCCGCCCTTGGGGAAGATACTGCAACCGAGACACAACTAATCAACTATTTACGCGGCGATCAAAGCAACGAACAATCAGCCGCAGCGGAGGCAGATCGATTATTTAGAACCCGCTCGTCAAAACTAGCAGATTTCGTTCACTCACGTCCAGTTTTTGTAAAAATCTTCGGCTTTGGTTACCCCGATGACGACTATAAAACATGGAGACAGACTACTGCCATCTCTAGCCGGGATGGCGCTGTCTACGTTGGCGGCAATGATGGAATGTTACACGGTTTCGATGCGGACGATGGATCTGAAAACTTCGCATTTGTTCCGCATACTATTCTAGGTGAACTAGCTAACTATGCTGATAACGCATACGCTGAAAATCATAAGTACTTTGTTGATGGTGAAATGACCATCGTTGACTCAAAATTAAGCGGCGCGTGGTCTACAACACTTGTATCACCATTTGGAGCCGGTTTCAAAGGGTTGTTTTCGTTGGATGTTACCAATCCTAACGCTGCAGCATCACAGATATTCCAATGGGAAATAAATGAAAATTCAAGCGGATATTCCGATATCGGACATATAGTCAATCCTCCAAAAATCGCACGTCTTAAAATCCCCAAAAGTGGCGGCGGTTTTGATGAAAAATGGGTAGCAATCACAGGTAATGGTGTCCACAGCGAAGATGCAAATGATAGCGACAGGATAGGTAAGGCTGTACTCTATATAATTGATTTGGACAACGGTGCCTTATTACATAAAATTACACTAGATGACGGCCTTCTTGCTGGCACACCTGAATACCTTTCTTTCAACGCGGCAAATGGAATTACCAGCGTCGCAGCTGTAGACACCGATTCAGACGGTTACATTGAAAGGCTATACGCGGGAGACCTTAAAGGGAACCTGTACCGATTGAATTATGCGCAGGACAGCGCAACTGAGTCTAATGCAGCCACATACATTTCAAAAAATCTCACCTCAGCGTTTCAAGTATCAAGCATTGACACCCCTATTTTCCAAGCAACTGGCCCGAAACGACCCTCTAGCAGCGCCGCATTAGGCAGTGCAACAGGTTCTTATCAGCAAGCCATCACCGGAGAAATAACCGTCACGCGTGGCCCATCAGGCGTGTCAAACGAAGGTGAGTTAGTATTCTTTGGCACCGGAAAATTCTTCGATTCTAACCATCTATTAGAAAAAACTAATTTATTGGTGCAGAGTATGTACGCCGTGTGGGACAAAGGAAGTTGGGGTACAACCAGTAACAATAGCACCCTTAATAGAAACAATCTAGAAGAGCAAATCATTGTTGCTTCTGGTGCCTCTTCTGGCACAGAACGTACTTATACAAACTCCAGTGTTGACTATACCGCTGATGTGGGTTGGTTTATGGACTTACCTACATATGGAGAAAGGATTGTTCGAAAGCCAATTTCTGTTTTTGAACATATATCATTTATAAGCCAAGTGCCGACCAGCAACGATGTTTGCGTACCAGGTCTTGATGGCTGGTTAATGACTGCTCGAAAAGATACCGGCGAGGAATTAGAAAACAGTCAGGGTATTTCTCTACTCGGCGGCGAAAAACAATCAGGAAAGCCTTTTCAAGACCCTACCTTTATTCAGCTTTCCAATGGTGAACTGGTCGCACCAGCACTAGACCCAGCCAATCTGGCTGCGGGTACGGCCATTTCATCGGTGCTCACCATTCCTCAAGACTTCGCAAGATCGTCATGGAAAAGAATTCAATAGTGGGATACAAACTCACAATGAAGGGATTTTCGCTTATCGAACTAATGGTTACTGTGGCTATTCTAGCGATATTAGCGACGCTGGCGTTTCCATCTTATCAAAACTCAATAGCCAGGGGTGACAGAGCAAATTCAGTTTCAGATATCAACAATATTGCGCAAGCAATGGAACGTTATTACACTTACAACCGCGTTTACACCAATAACTTTGTAAATTTAGCGATAACTCCATCTACTCCCCCTAGCATCGCCACCTCTACCGACGGAAACTATACCTACACATTATCTCTACCGGGTGGCGTTCAAACATATCAAATTCTCTCTGTGCCCGTGGCAGCCAGCACGTCTGATACACTTCAGCTAAGACAAGA
This sequence comes from Candidatus Poriferihabitaceae bacterium, assembly GCA_965237485.1. Classification (GTDB taxonomy): domain Bacteria; phylum Pseudomonadota; class Gammaproteobacteria; order Arenicellales; family Poriferihabitantaceae; genus JAAELZ01. The sequence continues at coordinate 90,972 of CBDEFQ010000010.1, forward strand.
CCAAACTGGATTGCAAGAAAGATCAGAAGACTCTGGATTCAATTGGGTCGCTGGCTGGACTCACTAATTTCCTAAGCTAACTGGGAAGGTAAGGCAAACGAAACATGCTCAGCTGGGCCGTCGATTTGCTGTACATAACCGCCCATTTTTTTCAGCCTTTCCACCACACTTTCCACTAGTATTTCAGGTGCGGATGCACCAGCGGTTACACCAATAGTTCTCTTACCCTCTAACCATTTTTCTTCAATTTCTTCAGCTCCATAGATAAGATGAGACTCAATGCCATTTTGAATCGCTAATTCTGCTAATCGGTTAGAATTAGAGCTATTGTGAGAACCCACTACTAGGACTACATCGGATTGTTCTGCTAGGCGCTTAACTGCATCTTGTCGGTTTTGCGTTGCGTAGCAAATGTCATTTTTACGTGGGCCTACAATGTTGGGGAAGCGCGATTTGAGAGTGCCAATAATTTCTGCAGTATCATCAACTGATAAAGTAGTTTGGCTCACATAAGCCAATAGGTCTGGGTCTTTAACAACTAGATCAGCAACATCTTTTTTTGTTTCTACCAAAAAAACACCGTCTTTAACTTGGCCTAAAGTGCCTTCTACTTCTGGATGTCCTGCGTGGCCTATCATGATAATTTCTCTCTGACCTTTTCGGTATCGTGTTACTTCGGTATGCACCTTTGTTACCAATGGGCAAGTTGCGTCGTATACTTTTAAGCCCATACTATCAGCTGTTTGACGCACTTGCTTGGATACACCATGGGCGCTGAATATAACGGTTGCTCCTCTGGGGACCTCACTGAGTTCTTCAATAAAAATAGCGCCCTTTTCAATTAATGAATTAACCACAAATTTATTGTGAACAACCTGATGTCGTACGTAAATTGGGGTGCCAAAAAGTTTCAATGCCCGTTCTACAATTTCTATGGCGCGGTCTACACCTGCGCAAAAGCCTCTGGGATTAGCGAGTAAAATTTTCATTTGGTACGATTAATGTATTTTCAAAATTTTGAATCTAAAATCTAAATCTCGACCCGCGTAAGGATGATTAAAGTCCACTTCAACACTGGTCGGCGTTTTGTTAATCACGTGGCCCGCTATATTTTTTCAACTTGTGAGGTGCGGGCGGCAACAGGACCATATACAAGGTGTAGCCGACCAAGGCCTATCGGCAAAGCACAATCGGACATATCGGACACTTTTGCGCGCAAATCAATCACAGCTATCCCCACAAATAAACGTTTAATATTAGACAGATAAGAGATATATTTCATGCAAAACACTGTGTACATCGGAAAGTTGTCATCTGAGTCTAAAGGCATCGAATAACAACAAAAACGCGCCTACCCAAATTGCGCTGTCTGCTACATTGAAAGCGGGGAACTCCGAAGTGCCATAGTGAAAGCTCAAAAAGTCGATCACAAATCCAAACAAGATTCTGTCCATTAAATTGCCCAAGGCACCGCCTAATATCAGTGCTAGAGCAAATGAAAGCTGACGTTGTTTGCCTACTATCTGACTGAGCCAACGAATAATCACAATGGAAGCTACAAAAGCCACAACACCAAAAAATACCGTCTGCCAACCGCTGGCGTTATTAAGAAACCCGAACGCCGCACCGTAGTTATGCACATGCACAATTGAAAAAAAATCGGTAATAGCGTTGGCATCGTGCAAAGCCATTGACCTGAAAATGATTTGCTTAGTTAGCTGATCAACTATCAGTATGAATGCGGCTAGCAACAAATAGCAGACCAAATAACGGCGACGACCTTCACTTAACATAGTTCGGCTTTTTCATTTTCATTGAAATATTTATCAGCCGATTTACAATCTTCGCCAATCTGACTTTTAAGCGCATCGAAAGAATCAAACTTTTGTTCATCACGGATTTTTTTGTGAAATTCGACGCAAATTCGTTCGCCATAAACCTCACGCGCAAAATCAAATAAATGCACTTCGAGCAAGTGCATTAAGCCGCCGACCGTGGGGCGCACCCCAATGTTAGCAACGCCGTATACCTTTTGGTCTTCAAGCCCTAACACTTTAACGGCGTAAACGCCTTGAACGGCGCGCTTATTTTTCATGACCAAGTTTAGTGTCGGAAACCCCCAAGTACGCCCGCGTTGGTCACCGCGGGTAATGCGACCATAAATCGAATAGGGGCGGCCTAGTAGCGCCGTAGCACCTTCAAAGTCGCCTAGCGACAGCAGTGTTCTTACTCTGGTGCTGCTGATGCGCTCCGCCGACTGAGAAATAGTATCCAGTTGGCTTATTGTGAAACCCTGTTTTTCGGCTGAAGCAGTTAGGCTATCTATCGAGCCTTCTCGACATTTTCCGTAACGAAAATCGTCTCCAACTACTATATGGGCAACTTTAAGGTCATTTACCAGTACTTGTTGCACAAACTCATCCGCATCCGTATTTGCAAAAGCAGAATCAAATGCCTTTACGCATACAACATCGACACCTAATTGACGTAGTCCTAAACATTTTTCAGCAAAAGACATTAACCGTGCTGGCACTCTATCGGTAATATAATACTCCACTGGCAATGGGTCAAATGTTAAAACAACTAAAGTTGCATTTAATTGTTTAGCTTTTTTTTGCGCCAACTCCAACATTTGTTGATGCCCTTTGTGTAGACCATCAAAATTTCCAATGGTGACCACTGACCTTGAGTTGCTGGGCATTGAATTGGAAGTTTGGCGGGCAATCTTCATTCTTCTGCAGCCCACTCAAATGATTCACCTTCTAACGTACTCACAGGAACTCGATCAGCAAATGTATTCCCATATTCAATAAAATACCGAATCCTGCGCTCGGGGTATTGCCAACTGTACCAGCCCTCTTCGCAGTCAAATCCAACTTGCCAGAGACCATGTACAGCTAAACCTAGGCGGCGCATTTTGCCCCTCCACTGAGAAACAATGCGGATGTACTGAGTGTCAAGCTCAGCCACCCTAGGGTCCGCAGGTACGGAACGATGTAATTGATTTTGTATTGGCTGCAATTGAGCTGCCGATAGTTTGGTGATTTCTCGCACAAGCTTTAAGCTGTCAGTTGCGGATTGAAATGTAAACCCTGCATGCCCACTAGGGTGTATCGAAAGAGCGCTTTTAATTGACGGATGTTTCATCTTCAATATTAAGTAATAGCCGCCGGCGCGACAAAATGGCGCGGCCTTACACCCAACACAAATAAACTCGTAGTATAAACGCCCCCGCCTAATACCATTAAGCCAAACAGCTTTGCAACCCGCCCCCATACATTAGCGTCTAACCAATTAGGTAATGCACCTTTGCAATACCACAGAACTAGCGTCATTAATAACACTGCCATCAACACGCGAATCAGTAAAAGTCCCCATCCGCGAGCAATGATTATAGTTTTTTCCTTTTGCAAAAGCATGAACAGTAACAACGCATTTACAAATGCAGCCACACTAGTCGACAAAGCAAGCCCAACATGTTGCATTGGTTTAAATAATATCAGTGCAAGAACTATATTAACCGCCATGGCGATTACACCAATTTTCACTGGCGTTCGAGTATTTTTCTTGGCATAAAATCCCGGTGCGAGCACTTTGATCATGATGATCGGCACGATGCCCACCGAAAATGCCACTAGGCTGTTGTAAACGCTGTGAACGTCTACAACATTAAATTTACCGTAGTAGTAAAGAGTCGCAATCATTGCCTCGCCCAGCACAATTAAAGCGGCCATAGCTGGAATGGCGATTAGCACCACAAGCCGACAAGCCCAATCCAAGGTTGCACCATAAGCCTTGGGTGATGCGTTTGCATGGTCTTTCGAGAGCTTAGGTAGGATCGCTGTTCCCAAAGCAATACCAAAAACCCCAACCGGAAACTCCATCAACCTATCAGAGTAATAAAGCCAAGAAATACTTCCCGACACCATTAGGGATGCCAGCAAGGTATTTACCAATAAATTTATTTGAGCGATTGAAACGCCAAAAAGTGCGGGCAGGATTAATTGGTAGACTTTTTTGCTGGCCCTGTCGGCTTCGTCGTCGTTTGCTAAGGCACGCACTCTAGGCTTAACCAAACACCTTTCTTTGGCCAAAAAAGGTAATTGAAACAGCAGTTGCAACGCCCCAGCCACAATTACACTCCACGCAACGGCATTGCTTGGGTTAGTTTGCCCTCGCATAAAAAACCATACACTGCCAATTAGACATAGGTTTAGAATGACGGGCGTAAATGCAGCAACCGCAAAGCACCCCTTAGTATTTAGCATCCCAGCAGACAAAGCCACCAAGGAGATAAAAAACAAGTAGGGGAACATGATTCGAGTAAAGGTAATGGCCAACTCAAATTTTTGTGGGTCAGCTCGAAACCCAGGTGCTATTAAACTCACTAACCAAGGCGCACCCAAGACACCTAGAATGCATGTCAATAACAAACATAGGATAAGGCGGCCCGAAACTAATTCTAAAAACCGCCTTGCTTGTGACTCACTCTGGTGCATAGACACGTCGGCATAAACTGGTACAAACGCAGCAGAAAATGCACCTTCGCCGAACAAGCGACGAAAAAAATTCGGCAGCCTAAATGCTACAAAAAAAACATCCGCAACGACCCCACTACCCAAAAATTGAGCAAACAAATTATCGCGCACTAAGCCACTAATGCGCGAAACCAATGTCATCAGTCCAATTACGAACGTCGACTTGAGGATTTTGTTACTCATGGCTTATTGTAGCGCGACCGACTTTAAATTCTGCTTAAACTTCGAAACCAATAAGCGCTTAGCGGCTACGGATTTAGAGTAAACCCAATTGGCTTTTTTAAAACAAGCTACTTCAAACTTAAAGACGTTTCCCTGCTTAGCTATTGTCTCGGCGACCTGTAGCTTAAGCCGACTATAAGTAACTTCTCAATAACCCGTGGCAGGTAAAATAAAACAAAATATTTCTTGACAGGGTTTTACGATAAAAGGAAGGTAATTCAACGTGGTCGAGTGACTCGATTTAGGTTGAGTTCCAGGGTGGTTGTAGGCCCCTTTACGCTAATAACAAAGATCGCTTAAGGACGTTCAGGGGTGTCTTCTTAACGTTCGTTGTGGCGCAGTTGAGAAGGCAAAATTGGACTTTCAAAACCGATGGTACACTAAGGTCTATCCAGTTAACGGACGTTTAAGACCTTGAGTAAGCTACCCTCTATTCCCGACATTCCTGAACAAGAACAAACCCCCGCAGTAAAAATGTTGCGGGTGCTAGTGGAGCAGCTGTTGGTGCGAGTTCAACAACAGGACGAAGAAATAGCATTGCTTAAAGATGAAATCAATATCCTTAAGGGGCAGAAGAGGCGGCCTACTTTTAAGGGCGGTAATATGGATAAGAAAACAGAGCCAAAACGTTCATCTTCTAGCGACAAACCTAAGCAGCGAGCTGGGTCGAACAAGGCAAAGAAAACACCAAGGCTGTCAATTGACCTAAATCGGGTTATTGAACCAGCGAAGTCCGTGCCCGAAGGTTCTCGCTTTAAAGGCTATCGGGATTTTGTAGTGCAAGATTTGCTTATCAAGGTTCATACCACCCGCTATCGTTTAGCGCATTGGGTAACGCCAGACAATAAAAGCTCAAAGGCCAGTTACCGACATCCGTGGCAGGGCGACATTATGGGCCTCGTCTGGTCAGTTATATTCGGGAATTATATACTTGGCATTGGCACCGGAAAGACTCTCCCAGTTATGGGTATAACCGGGACAGCATAAAAGAACTGCCGAATCTTTAAGTCATTCAGCAAGTTGGTATAATCTGCGGTATTTGCAATCACACATTTGTTCAGCCCCGATACGTCGCCTTCTTTTATCTTGCGAGATACTCCTTTCGCCTCCTCATTGGACAAGGTTACCAAGTAACATTCGGCATTGCGGTACACTTGTCTCAATGCTATCCCCTCAAGATCGGCTTGCTTATATCTCTCGCGCAATGACACCTTCATTGACAACACAACGGGTCGTTTGGGGTTATAGCAGACCACATCAAAGTCGGCATTAGGAATCAAAGTAAATCTTGCTTGGTAGTAAAACGGACTAATCTGTCCACGGGCCAATGTTTCGCAAACCAAGTATTCAAATATTCGCCCATTGACACTCGGATTGTTTGAATAGCTATTAAGGTATTGCTGATAGGCTGTTTCAATAAATTGGTGTGGTGTGTCATAGGTTGTTATACTGCCCAGCAGTTCAGAGTAGATTTCACCACTCCTTCCGCCGATGATTTCGTCAATTTCAGTCCGCATTCTTTGTTAATCCGATTGATTGTTAATCCGCAATAATCTGATTCTTGTTCAATCCCTAACGCTATGCGACCCAGACTGATAGATTCAATCATCGTTGTTCCGCTACCTACGAATGGGTCAAGCACAATATCACCCGGGAAAGACAGTAGCTTTATGCACCTTGATGGCAATTCGCGAGGAAAGGGAGCTTCATGCCCTATGCGTTTCGCACTCTCGCCATTAAAAGCCCAGATGCCCAGCACCCATTCCTTAAACTCATCAGCACTAATATCGCTTGTCCCTTGTCGTGCCCGCTTCCAGTTGTCTTTATATAATACGATTATTGTTTCAACCGGCGCAATGATGTGTGGCGCACTAGCAGATTTCCAGCTACCCCAAGCCGTGCGCCGACTGATATTCCCTTCATTCCACACTATGGTCGCATGATATTTCCAGCCAACGGCGAGGGCGGCAGTGGTGATGTTCGCACTCAACGGCTGTTTCCCATTCTTATTCTTGTCAAGAGACACATTAACACATAGCCGACCGGTCGAGCGTGTCCAGTGATAACAGTTTTTAAGCCATTTCTTGGTAAATTTTAAGTAATCCGCATAACTCAATTCATCACTATTGCCGTTTCCGTTGTACGCTTTGCTCAAATTATAGGGTGGGCTGGTAACAATCAAATCCACCGCGTTAGGCCTCAACGTGCTACGGTTAGTGCTATCCCCCTGTATTAACTTTGCAGGGGACAAGTCAGCCATGCTTGGTCGATACGCCATGATGTGGTCTATGCCTAAATCCAGTTGGGTTTTTGTTCAGGATAGTCATTGAGTTAATTCCTTATAGCTAACGCGCTTGCCTAAAGTATATGACAAGAAAATATACCGGGATTAAAATCCGGTGTCAAGTAGTCTTGTCCAACATGAAATGATACTGAGAGAAGGGACTGATTCTAATCGGAAATGATACCGAACTAATCTAATTTCTGTTCATGATGGTGAATGAATACCATTATGAATGACCACCATATAGATACCCTTGATAAGGCACGCTTGTTGCTACAAGGCACTGATGAAATCGATCTGGCAATCGACGGTAAACGCAATCGCTATGATTTCATCAAACGCACCTTAATGCGTTTCAAGTACAGCAAACTGGGTCGAGCCGATAAGGGTCTTGTGCTACGTTATATCACACGCATCAGCGGTTACTCTTATGTGCAAGTGAAACGCCTGGCTGCCAGCTATCTCAAGCACGGTAGAATCCAGTGGCGACATCGTGCCACAAGGGGCTTTAGACGCTATAGCAATCAAGACATTAAGCTTCTAGCAGAGATGGATGAACTCCACGGTACGTTATCAGGCCATGCCACTAAGAAACTCTGTGAGCGCGCCTTGGTTGTCTATGAGCAAACTGAGTATGCCAACCTGGCACCTATCTCGGTTTCTCATCTATACAATCTACGCCGATCTAAACCCTACCAGAACAATCGCCGTCACTTTGAAAAGACACATTCCAAGCCTTCTTCTATCGGCCAAAGACGTAAGCCACAGCCAGAAGGTTAACCTGGCTATAGCCGTGTAGATACAGTGCATCAGGGCGATAAGGACAAGGTTAAAGGGGTCTATCATATCAACGCCGTTGATGAGATCACCCCGTTTGAAGTCGTGTCTTCTACACAGAAAATATCAGAGCCATTCTTGATGCCTATTCTCACTCAAATGCTAGAGCAATTCCCCTTTGTGATTAAAGGCTTTCATGCCGATAATGGCAGTGAATACATTAACCAATCGGTGGTGCGATTGTTGAATAAGCTATTAATCGAGTTGACCAAATCCAGGGCTAGACACCGTAACGACAATGCCTTAGTTAAGTGCAACAATGGGGCCATCGTGCGCAAGCATCTTGGCTTCATGCATATCCCGCAAAAATATGCGCCTGAGATTAATCAATTTGCCACCGACTTTCTTAACCCTTATTTGAATTATCACCGACCTTGTTTCTTCCCACAGATCAGCACTAACAACAAAGGAAAACAAGTCAAAACCTATCCATATCGAAACATGATGACGCCTTATGAAAAACTCAAATCGTTGACCAATGCACAGTCATATCTTAAAACTCACATCTCGTTTACAATGCTTGACGATATCGTTTATCAGATGACTGATAATGAGGCAGCAAAACAACTCAATGAGGAAAAAACTAAACTCTTTAAAAACATCTTTGAACAGAAATGACAATCAACTTCTCGGTATCATTCCTGTATTGGAATAGACTCACATCAATAAATCGATAAAGTTATGTGGCTTATTCTGATGAGGGTCAGGATTGATTGGAGGAGTTAGAGGGACGCGATACTTATCTGTCGTGGCTCATGCTTCCCCGAGCGCGTACTAAGCATCCACCGTATCGCGCATATTACGACTTATGCTATTTTCAATTGTTTAAGCTCCGCTACCAAAGCCCGCATTTCATCATCCGTACCAATGGTAATTCGCAAATAGTCACTAATACGCGGCTTACTAAAATAACGAACCAAAATCCCATGATTTTTAAGCGCCAAATAAAGCACCTCTGCATCTATAAAATTGGGTTTGGCGAACAAGAAGTTCGCGTCTGATGGCAGTACATTAAACCCTAACGATGTAAGCTGTGCTGCCGTCCACTCGCGCGTTTTAATGATAGCTACGGTAGATTTTTCAAAAGAATTCTCATCTTCCATCGACGCAACCGCCCCTGCTAAAGCTACTTTATCTACTGGATAAGAATTAAAAGAGTTTTTAACCCGCTCTAAACCTTCAATTAGCTCTTTAGAGCCTACCGCAAACCCCACCCGTAGGCCCGCTAATGAGCGCGACTTTGATAATGTTTGAGTGACCAGCAGATTAGGATATTTATCAATTAATGCTATTGCCGAATCTCCGCCAAAATCAATATACGCTTCATCAATCACCACCACGCTTTGGGTATTCTTCAGTAAAAATGCATCAATCTCAATCAATGGCTTACTGATGGATGTAGGCGCATTCGGGTTGGCAAAAATCACCCCGCCGTTTTGTATGGGGTAGTCTTCAAAATCGATTTCAAACGATTCATTCAAGGCTATCGTTTGGGTTTGCTGCCCGTATAACTGCGCGTACACAGGATAAAATCTATAGCTAATATCAGGCATTATCAAGGGTTTATCTGCATCAAACAAGCCAGCAAAAATATGGGCTAACACCTCATCAGACCCGTTGCCTACGAATACGTTGGCTGCACTGCAACCGTAATAATCAGCCACTGCTTGCTTAAGCTGCGTGCAGTTTGGGTCAGGATATAGCTGCAGACCATCATGTAATGCCGCTTCCATCGCCTTTAACACCTTGGAAGACGGCGGATACGGGTTTTCATTGGTGTTGAGCTTTATGTATTGCTGATCTTGCGGTTGCTCGCCAGGCACATACGGGCTTAAAGAGTGTGTCCGTTTATTCCAAAATTCACTCATCGATCAGCCCATCCATAATTATCCAATTTCATGTTTTATCTTTGCTGAAGTTGCATTTTGTATTCGAATTGCCTGTTCATAACAGGTATTTTTATTTACTCCACTTAGCTTCGCAGCAAGCTTACTTGCCTGTTTTAAGCTCAGTTCCGCCAGCAAGACGTTTAGCATTTTTTCTAAGTCCGCCTCGTCTGGGATCATATTGTGCCCCTCTACAATTACCACAAATTCACCCTTCTGGCTCTCAAGATTGTTGGCAATTTGGCTTAAGACTTCAGTGAAGTCTCCACTGATAATCGACTCAAATTTCTTGGTTAGCTCGCGCCCTATAACAACTTGTCGCTGAGCACCAAACACAGCTGACATTAATTCAAGGCTGAGTAATATTCGGTGCTTGGATTCGTAAAAAACTAAAGTTCTGGGCTCATCTCGCAAAGCCTCTAAATAAGTCAACCTTGCTTGCTTTTTCGCTGGCAAAAAACCCTCAAAAGCAAAACGATCTGTCGCAAGCCCAGATATCGAGAGCGCCGCAATCAAAGCACAGGGGCCGGGTACGGTCTGGGCCTGAAAACCCGCTTGCTGAGCCTCCCGCACTAATTTGTACCCTGGGTCACTCACCAGCGGTGTGCCAGCATCACTGATCAACGCGTAAGATTCACCTTGCTGCAAAGCAGCCAGTACCTTCGGAATCAATTTAAGTTCGTTGTGCTCGTGAAATGCCAGCGTTGGAGTGCGCACACCATAATGGTCTAACAACACCCTAGCATGGCGCGAATCCTCTACCAATATTTTATCGGCATGTTTTAAAGTTTCAACAGCTCGGTAGGTGATATCACCCAAGTTACCGATCGGTGTAGCGACAACATAGAGGTTTCCTGCTTTGCTGTTCATCCGCCTCTACCGTATACTCTCGCTTCTCATTTAGGTTTGATTGTGGCAAGGTTCCTTATGGCTCGCAAGCTATTGTTTCGATTATTAATACTCGCCGTTATAGTGCTAACACTTAACGCTTGCGGCTCTAGGCAAACCCAGCTGCCTACCGTGGAAGAAATCGAACCCTCAACCGCCGGGACAGGCGTTCAAGTTGAAGAAAACGCAGCGACTACGTCAGGCATTAGCGACGAGGGTCTTAGCGGTCATAGCACCGATTCGATTGATCCATGGGCATTGGTTAATCAAGCTGCGGCACAAAGCGATCCAGTGCTTAAAAATGAGCTCTTATTAACTGCCAGTAGGGCATTTTTGGACCAAGAACATATTTCAACGGCCGAATCAATCTTGAATCAGATTGATACCGATGCACTGAGTACGGAGCAAGCTATTCACTATCAAATTACCACCGCGCGGTTCAAGTTTTTATTTGGCGAACACCGCAAGGCCCAAGCTTTGCTAAATGCACTTGGCAACCAACTTCTAAGCCGCGAACTCAGCGCGCAAGTGCTAAGTTTGCAGGCCGGCATTTTAACTTCTCAGGGTCAAAGCGAACAAGCCATAGAGTCTCGCTTATTGCTCAGTGAATTGCTTGGCAGTGACGCTGGAAACAAAAACCTAACCAAGCTATATAGTTTGTTATTGCAACTAAGCAAGCCGCAACTTTATCAGCTCGGTAGAAGTGTGCAGCACCCTGATTTACCGGGGTGGATTGATCTGGTTGAACAAAAACGTGACGGCCACATGGATGAAATAGCTTGGTCACAATGGCACCAACGCCATCCAAATCATCCAGCAGACTCTACTTTATTCACAAACCAATCACAGGTCGGCACCCTCGATATCAGCGCAAATAAAATTGCGCTGTTGTTGCCTTTAACTTCGCGCTTGGGCCGCGCGGCCGATGCCTTCAAAGAAGGGTTTTCGGCGGCAGAGCTTGATGCGACTGGGTTCAACCGATCGCGTATTTATGATATAGGCGAAGAATACGAATTAAGCCCTTTATATTATCGATCGGCAATCAATGACGGTGCCGATTTCATTATCGGCCCACTCGGAAGGCAGGCAGTTAACGCGCTGCACTCACAAGCTAATCTACCAGTTTCAACTTTACTTATTGGCTTGCTTCCTGAAAACACTCCACACGAAAATATTTGGGGTTTAGGATTATCCCCTGAACAAGATGCGCAGGCGGTTGCGGAGAGGGCCATTCAACATGGATTTAAAAGCGCCGCAGTATTGCGCAAAAATAACGCTTGGGGAGAACGTGTTGCCGAAGCATTTTCAACTGCGTTTAATCAAAAAGGCGGCTTAGTCAAAACTGAGCAACGCTTTTTAGCCAATGACGATGATATTGTTATCACAGTAAAAAATCTTCTTTCGATTAACGGCAGCGAGATTCGCCACAAACGTTTGGAGCAGCTAGTTGGCCGCAAGCTTAAAAATAGCGTTCGCCGCCGCGATGATATTGATATTGTTTTTATCGCCGCTTCAGCAGGCGATGCCAGAAAGCTGGTGCCGCTGCTCAAATTCTATCGCGCCCATGATCTTCCCTTATTTGCTACCTCTAGCGTGTTTTCCGGAAAATTTAGTAAGATCAAGGATGCCGATCTAAACGGGCTGAATTTCGTCGACTTACCTTGGTTAATGGATGGGCTGAACTCTCAAGCTCTAAACCCTGAAGATTCGACTGACGAAACTGCCCAGACTTCAACTTTAGTTGTGAAGGCACGACAGAATCTTCGTTACGGCGGCTCGGGCCTAGACCGGCTTTACGCGCTTGGCTATGCCGCTTACGAAGTGATACCTGAGTTAGCACGTTTGCACGCCGACCCTTGGCAGCAATTTATTGGCAAAACCATGAGTTTAAGGCTAGACGAAAATCGTAATCTAAACCACGAAAGCGCCTGGGGCGCATTTACCCAAGATGGCGTCAGTATTAAAGCGGGCCCTTAGCAAAATACGCGGCTCAAATCCCACTTCCGAGGGCGAGAAAACTACCACACGCAGGGTCGGTGCCCATGCCGAAAAGCTGGCAAAAACCTACCTTGTTAAAGCAGGCTTGCAAGTACACACTCAAAATTATCATTGCCCCCACGGGGAAATTGATCTCGTACTGAAGGACAATGATTGTTGGGTGTTTGCTGAAGTACGCTATCGCAATAGTGTTCAGTTTGGCGGCGGCAGTGAAAGTGTAGATTTACGCAAACAGCAAAAGCTCATACGCACCGCCGAATTTTTTATGCAACATCACACTGATGCATTTGAATCCTGCCGATTTGACGTAATAGCCATGAGCGGGCCGTTAAAACAAGTTAAAATCGAATGGATTAAAGATGCTTTTTGTTAATGCCCAGTGCTCCTTCAAGATTAAATGATTAGTCCAGCCACGCGTATTGCGCAACATTTTAAGCGCAGCGTATCTGCCCTCACTGCCTCTCTTCCAGCACTACAAAATGAAATTGAACTGGCCGCAGTAGCTATGGTCAATTGCATCAATGACAACGGTAAAATACTGATTTGTGGTAATGGCGGCTCCGCCTGCGATTCTTTACATTTTTCTGGCGAATTGCTTAACAAAATGGACATGGAACGCAGACCTTTGCCAGCTATATGCTTAAGCGCGGATGTGTCGACAATCACCTCAATTGGCAACGATTACAGTTATTCTGAGATTTTCAGCAAGCAAGTTGAAGCCCTAGGTGGTCGCAGTGATGTACTTGTAGCATTCAGCACTTCTGGAGATTCACCGAACATATTAGAGGCCATTAAGGCCGCGCACAATAAAGACATGCAATGCATTTTGTTTAGCGGTAAATCCGGAGGTAAAATGGCGTTATTAAAAAACGCTAGCGATATCGAATTGCGCGTTCCCGACAACGAAACAGCTCGCATTCAGGAAGTACATGGCCTTATTATTCATTGCCTGTGCGATTTAATTGATCATCATTTATTTGGAGTAAACCTATGAGCACCATCAGCAACACCAAAAGACCTAGCGTCAGTGGTTTTTTTAAAGCCAGCCTTCTCGCCGGTGCATTTGCGCTATTAACTGCTTGTATCCCTGCGGCCATCGGCGTCATCACCGTTACCGCAATAGACCTAGTTAAAGAGCGCCGCACAATGGGCACAGTGATTGACGATAACTTGGCCGAACTGAGCATCAGGCGAGATGTGCTAAAAGACCCAGGATTACGAGTAGGAGTGCATGTCAGTGTTACTGCGCTAAATGGCGTAGTTTTACTTTCTGGTGAAGTTGCTAACGATGCCCAACGCACCAAAATTGAAGCCATTGCCAACAGTTTTCAAGGCGTTGCACAAGTGGTTAACCAGCTCGAAATTGCTGGCAAGAGCAGCTTAACCAGCCGCGCTAATGATTCATTGATTACTGCGAAAGTAAAAACGGAACTGGTGCGCAACAAGGAAGTTGACTCTACCAACATTAAAGTTGTTACCGAACGCGGTGTGGTACATTTACTTGGTATCGTGACACCGATCGAAGGCGAGACAGCTGTTGAACTTGCTAAAAACGTTAGCGGCGTTTCTCGCATCATCAAAGTCTTTATGCCACCTGTTTAGGCCACTAATTGAAACGCAATCACGCGAAGAAAATACTAACTAGCTCGCGATCCATCAATCGTTGGTTAGAAAATACGAAACGGCCGTTGGTGTTCACCAATGGCTGCTTTGATCTACTCCACCGCGGACATATCGCCTATCTTGAGGAAGCTGCGGCGTTGGGAGAGTGCTTAATTGTGGCACTAAACAACGATGATTCTGTACGCCGACTCAACAAAGGCGCCGAACGACCCCTCAATACACTCGAAGATAGAATGGCGGTGATCGCTGCATTGGGGTGCATTGATGCTGTTTGCGCATTCGATACAGACACACCGATCGACCTAATCAATTCAATTAAGCCCGACCATTTGGTAAAAGGTGGTGACTGGGCGATTCGAGACATCGTCGGCCACGACCTTGTTAAAAATAGAGGCGGCCAAGTTCATTCGATAGCGTTTAAGCACCCTAATTCAACCACACGTTTGGTTGCGAAAATCCTAGAAGCAAACCAATAGGCCCGACTAAGCCTAACAAGGCGTGATTTACATTCAACTATGGAGCAAAATTTTCGACTAAGTAGTATGCAATGTCTGTCGATTCGGCCATCCATTTTGAATTTCCATCGGCATCCATAATTCTTAGAACCGGCACAGTGCCCCTTCCAGTTGCTACCGTCAACTCATTATAGCTCTCATCGTCTTCCCAGATGTTTCGCCGCTGCAAGTCTATCCCTAATTTATTGATGATCGCGTCCACACGGGCGCAGAATCCGCAGTAATCTCGATAGTAATAAATCAGTTTTTCTTGCATTGCTTGCGTAGCACTTAAAGATCAATTATTAGGCCTATCTAATGAAGTGCGCTCGCCTCAATATCAAGTTTGACATCTGGGCTATTTAGTAAGCGGCTTGCAGTAAAACCTTCGCTTAGCTCAAGAGCATATTGGAACGGCCCCTTAGCGCGGTAATACTGGGGCTTGCCGACCGTTCTCGCTTCAGGGAGCATACGCATGGCATCAACGAGGTCGCCTTGGTAATCAAAAAATAAAATAACTAGAGGAACATAAACATTACGCATATGAAACGAAGTGTGGATCATCCCACCAAATGGAAACAGGGCTGCCGTATTCTCAGCCTCCTCAGGGCAAATCCATTGATAACCCGCGCGGCGCTCATGCGCTTCATCCGCTAGGCGAGTTGACAACTCCAGCTGGTTATTTGCTCCCAAATTCAGCACAATAATCTGCTCATGCATACTAGTCCATCCAGCTGGATTAATTAAACAGCCCTCATTCGGGTCGCCCTGTGCAAATGACGGATAGACGCTAATCAGCCACGCACAAAAACTAATTATCAATTGAGTGCGGCATTGACGAAAAGGCTTACAAATATTTAGCATTAATCAGCTACGTTTCATTTACAAAGATACTTATCTTTGGCACTGGGTGCAGTAATAAGTTGCGCGCTGCGCTTGAACTATTTTCTTAATCTGGCTCGACCCACATTTTTTGCAAGGCTGACTCGCACGCCCATATACGCTGAGCTCTTGTTTAAAATAGCCCGGTTTTCCGTCGCTTTTAGTAAAATCTTTTAAAGTGGTTCCACCCGCTGCGATGGCATTGCTCAGCACAGACTTTATACAAGAGACCAAACCCTCCAATCGCGATAAGGCAACCTTGCTTGCTGAACGTAGTGGAGAAATTCCAGCTAGATGCAACGCCTCGCTAGCGTAAATATTACCCACACCCACGACTACCTGCTGATTCATAATAAAGACTTTAATTGGCACTTTCTTAGCCTTAGCTGCGTTATGCAAATAAACGGCATTAAAGCACTCACTTAATGGCTCAGGGCCTAAAGCCGCTAGTAATCGATGATTACGGGCATCTGCACTCCATAGTAAACAACCAAATCGCCTAGGGTCATTATATCTGAGTATGTAACCTGACTTCACCAGCAAGTCGAAATGATCATGCTTAGCCACCTGTTGCTTAAGCGTTTCTTCGCCAATTATGCGCAACGAACCAGACATACCGAGATGCAAAATCAAACTACCCGCTTGCAGATCGATCAAAATGTATTTAGCCCTTCTGCGCACTTGTTCAATTATTTGTCCGTCCAGTTGAGCCTCTAAATCTGGCGGTATGGGCCATCGAAGCCGTCGGTTTCGCACCACCAGTTTTTTAATGGTGGCTTGCTTTAAATAGGGTTCGATGCCTCTACACGTGGTTTCAACTTCGGGTAATTCTGGCATTCTTAGTTATTTTAAAAGCTGCGCAATTAACCTAGAAAACTCAGTTGAACGCAAAAAAGATGTGTAACTAATTGCTATGAATAAGGAAGTCAGAAAATGCGAGGTCACCTTATTGGTCATGAACGCTTTTCTGACTTTCTTAGGCATTTTAAGAAGTTGTGCAGACTTTTGTGTTTCAACTGAGTTTTCTAGGTTTAAGGAACAAAATCAGTGCGTAGGGTATCAAATTAAAATAAAATTGCGCGTCATTTGGCCGAAGCTTTAAATTATGACATACACCATCACCAACGAGCAAAATCAATCCAGCTATATCGCCAACGAGGGCGAAAGTATCTTAGCTGCTGCATTGCGTAACGGCCATATGTATTCTTACGGTTGCCAAGCCGGCGTATGTGGGGCCTGCAAGGCTACTTTAGTAAGCGGCGAAATCGATTACGGCGCGGCAGACCCCAGTACATTAACTGAAGCTGAGAAGGATGAGGGTAAATGCCTACTTTGCCAAGGCATTCCACTGAGTGATGTTGTTATCGACGTAAAAGAGATAGAGGTAGCTAAAAGCATTGAGATCAAGACGATGCCAACCCGCGTATCGGAAAAGAATCTGCTTGCACCCGATGTAGTACAGTTGTTCTTAGCACTGCCTAAAACCCAAACTTTAAATTTCCTTGCTGGGCAATATATTCAAATTCAACTTAAAGGTGGCAAGCAACGTAGTTTTTCGATTGGCAATAACGCAAGCTCAGTTTCCGAAAATGGCCTTGAGCTGCATATACGTATCGTGCCTGATGGGTATTACTCACCGACTGTTTTGGATCATTTAAAGGTAAAGGATATTCTACGAATTCAGGGCCCGTTTGGCACTTATTTTCTCAGAACAGACGAGGCAAGACCCATTATCATGGTCGCGGGAGGAACAGGGTTTGCCCCGATCAAAGGGCTAATTGAAGAGGCGATTGAAACTAAACACGGGCAACCCATACACTTATTCTGGGGTGCACGCGCCAAGGCTGATTTATATTTAGATTCGCTGGCAAAAAAATGGGTAGAAGATTACGATTTTATTCAATATACACCCGTACTCTCAGAGGCGGCTGACAGTGATAATTGGCGCGGCGAAACTGGCTTTGTTCACGAGGCGGTAGCCCGCGCTTATGAAGATGTAAGTGGCTACAGCGTATATGCCAGTGGCCCACCCATAATGACGGACTCCGTACTGGAAGCGTTAAAAGCGAAGAACCTCAATACTGATTTTTATCATTCTGACGCCTTTGACTATGCCGCCGTTAGCGAATTATGATTTTACAACAACCTCGGCTTCAATAACCTCAACTGCTTGATCAGACGCAGAGCGAACCACCATCGTTTTTTGTTCTCCCATTCCCGGTGTAACTACTGAATCTAGGCGCGCCACAGCCTCTACCTTGGATGGCGCTACTAATACCTTCGGCGCGGATGAAGTGGCTACTTGAAGACCTTTTTTATAATAATTTAGCGCCCCTTCTTGGTCTCCAGCGTCTTCATGGTGCCTACCTAATTCGTAAAAAGCTTCGTCACCAGCGCCCAACTTTATAGCTTGCTCATAGTAATGTTTGGCTTTGTCTACTTGATCATTTGCCATGTTCAAGCGGGCCAAGCTTAAACTCACCATCGCATCATCCTCATGCTCGCTTAGCCAAGTCGTTGCAAGATTAATCTGTCCGCGCATATCTCGCGATCGAGTCTTACCGTATAAGCCTGCCAATTTGCTGGTCCAATTTTTTGCAATAGCTTTACGCACTACCACTTCGGCACCCTTAAGATCACCATCTTGAATCATTTTCTTGGCATACATAGCCGCCATTGTCGAATCGGTTTTACGCTTGCGAGGCAAAGCCTTGTATTCTTGTTCTGCAGTCTTGCCACTGGCATCTAACACACCCGTCATTTGTGATTCACGTGCCAACACATCTAATTCGCATATATGCGCATGGTCAACCGCTTTACATTTTTCTAGTTTAGGTAACAAACCAGACAGGGCACTCCAATCTTGGGTACTTTTATATACGTCCGACATCAACCTAAGCACCGTCTTATTTGCAGGTGCAAGCCCATGCATCGTCTCTAATAAGGTCTTTGCGCTAGCATAGTCACCAGCTTGCGATAACATTCGTGTGCGCGTTAAATCTACTGCCATTCGATTGGCTGGATCACTTTTTTCAGCCAAGTCTAGATAATGATCACGTTTGGTAAAATCTTGACGTTGTTGCGCAGCATAAGCCACACCTAAATAATTAAGTAGGGGTGTTTTACAGTGGTCTAACCTTTTAGTTAGATCTTTCTCTCCACCATCCCAGTCACCTTCTATGAGGCGTGCGTAACCGCGTAGGGTATCGTTTTGCGCATTTTTACTTTGCCGCTCTTTATTCCATTGCCTGGCCTTTTTCGGTGCACGAAAAATGCTGAACAAATAACTACACAGCAAATATAAAACCGCAAAAGCCGCGATAGAGCCTAATACAAACAGGGCCAATGGCAGCTCAATTAAATACGGCTCACGCGCAATTGTAATTAAACCAGGGTCATTGAGTGAGACATGGCCAAACCAAACACCAAACACGAGTACCACAATAACTATAATAAGTATTTTCATTTTTTATTGTCCGTCTACAACTGCTTTTTCAAATGCTTTGCGCGTACCTGAAATATCAGGGACATCGGCTGCTAACACCATAGAAGATAGAGCAGCAACACCTTGCGACCAAGCCACCACTTGCTGGGAATTTTGATCATAATATGGTTTTAAAGCCGATAGTGCTGAGCCCAATTCAGACTGAAACAAACTATCATTTTTACTGAGTAAAGCGAATTTAGCGGCTTTCAAATTTAAGCGTATTGATTCATTGAGCATAAATTTGGCCTGTGCGTCTAAAGAAGCTTGTGGTGTTTTATCAATATTCTGGATCTTCACCATGCTACCCAAATCGGCAAATAATTGTTTACCTACCGACTTCAGCCTACTCACTGCGGATTGCTCACCTTCAGACGCGGCAGCTGCCTGCGTAACAGTGCTTTCGATCACCGGCTTGGGTTTATCTGCTCTTAACAAGGTATCCTGCATAAAAGGCAAATCGGTAACCTTATCGCTTAGCTTATTAAGTTGAATGCGCGTGTTTTCTAAGTCAACCACCTGAACGGCTTCTAATGCCGCAACGTCAGCAGTAAGTTGGGCGTTCACTGCCGCATACTTAACGGCATTGAGGCTGGTTAACTCCGAGCCGAGCATAGTCAGCCCCCTTGCTGCTCTAACAGTATCACCGGTGGACGCTAAATGGCGCTCGATCGACGACAACACAGATGACAGCTCTTGATGTTGCCAATTTTCTACTCGCTTACCCAGTCCAGCACTTAACTGTTTAATCGATTCTTCCGACCGCAATTGCAATACTTGTGCATGTTCTTCAAGCACTTTTGTCTGGTCAACCAGCGTAGTAGGCTGCTGAGCTTGCAAAGACTGCAATGACGTGGCGTTTTCTGACACTAGCTTATCAATGTCAGCAAGCTTTCCTTCGACGCCTTGCTCAACTTGCTGCACACGCCCGTCGATATCACTCAGTGCTTGACTAACGGTAACTTGGCTGGAAGTCAATGATTTTAATTGTGAGTCAATCGAAACAACCTTGCTACCATTCGATTGCTGATTTAAAACGCTCTGGTAATAAGCATAACCCCCCGCTGCTAAGCCCCCTAACCCACATAATAAGGCCAACCAAGCTATGCCATTGCCACTTTTATTTGAAGTAGTTTGCGCTACACTGTGCTTAGCGGGCGTACTATTTTGCACGGCCGACTTACTACCAGCCTTGTCCGTTGCACCTGTCGCTAAACTTGGTGAGGCCTGACCAGTATCTGTCTTCTTAGTTGTAGGCGAGGCGGGTTGCTGAGCCGGTTTAGTTGTAGATGTTAGCTTGTCTTTTGCCACGCTTGTCTTTGCCGTACTTGTCTTAACCGTAGCTGTTTTATTAGCCGGCTGTTGTTTAGCAGCTGATTTTTTTACACCCACTGCCTTTGATTGCGGTGAACGCTTGTTGGACGTATTTTTATTGCTTGTTCGGGCCAATTTTATTTCTCGATGTAGTGTAGTCTAGCGCGACAAACACCCTCTTTATTTTAAAAGTGAGCCGCAGAGCCTATCAATTTTACACCCAACTGGCGACCATTTATCTAAATTTATTTGTTATTTGATCGTGACTCGAACAGAAAAATAGACGTACAAAACAGATCGGCAAAGTTTCGAAGTGAAACTAACCGAAATAGTTCGTGACTGGAAACTAAAGTTAGATATTACGTAGGCGAGGATTATAGCCGTAAAGCTTTTGCCCATTCGCCCCCACTCTTGTAGAATGGCGCGCAGCTATTGTCCCCAAAAATAATGATTCATGCAACGACAAAGTAAATTCAGTTACGACGAAATTATCGCCTGCGGCCATGGGGCACTTTTTGGAGAAGGCAACGCCCGGTTGCCACTGCCTAATATGCTGATGATGGACCGCATTACCTGCATATCAGAACAAGGCGGTGAGTTTGATAAAGGCGAAATCATTGCCGAACTCGACATTAACCCTGATTTGTGGTTTTTTGCCTGTCATTTTGAGAGCGACCCGGTGATGCCCGGCGCGCTTGGTTTAGATGCTTTATGGCAATTGATTGGTTTTTACCTTGGCTGGCTTGGCGGCCTAGGCCGAGGCCGCGCGTTAGGCGTTGGAGCAGTCAAGTTCACCGGGCAAATTCTACCAACTTCTAAAGTTGTTACCTACCATTTAAACCTAAAACGCGTTATCTCGCGACGGTTGTTTATGGGCATTGCCGATGGCACGGTAGCGGTGGACGGAGAAGTAGCTTACAGCTGCGATGACTTACGTGTGGGACTGTTCACTGATACCAATAAGGCGGGGTAATTCATGAAAAGAGTTGTTATAACGGGTCTAGGCATTGTCTCTAGCATAGGTAACAACAAGGAAGAAGTACGCAGTGCGCTGCATGCAGGGCAATCAGGCATTGGCAAAGCATCTGAGTACGAAGAGCTGGGTATGCGCTCGCAAATCCACGGCGATATAAAAATTGACGCAAGCGAACACATTGATCGCAAAATATATCGTTTTATGGGTGATGCCGCTGCCTTCACCTATATTGCTATGCAAGAAGCCATCGATGACGCTGGCCTTGAAGCGCAGGCGGTTGAATCAGAACGCACTGGTTTAGTGCTTGGCACCGGCGGCGCGTCGCCAGAAAACTTAGTAAAAGCGGCTGACACCCTGCGTGAAAAAGGCATTCGTCGCGTTGGCCCGTACATGGTTACTAAAACCATGGCGAGTACGGTTCCTGCTTGTATTAGTACACCGTTTAAAATTAAGGGTGTGTCCTACTCTATTTCATCGGCCTGCTCCACCAGCGCGCACTGCATCGGCCATGGAGCCGAATTAATTCAGTTGGGCAAGCAAGATGTCGTATTTGCTGGCGGCGGTGAAGAAGTCCATTGGAGTATGTCTGTGTTATTTGATGGCATGGGCGCACTGTCTAGCAAATATAATGATAATCCAACCATCGCTTCACGGCCTTATGATGTGGACCGTGATGGGTTTGTCATCTCTGGCGGCGGCAGTGTGTTGGTCCTTGAGAACTTAGAACACGCACAAGCTCGCGGCGCAAAAATCTACGCTGAATTGGTTGGCTACGGCGCAACCTCCGATGGCTACGACATGGTTCAACCGTCAGGTGAAGGCGCGGCCAGATGCATGCGCCAAGCAATGCAAGACCTAGACGGCCCCATTGATTACCTCAATGCACACGGCACTAGTACACCTGTTGGAGACACCAAAGAGTTACAAGCGGTTAAGTCAGTTTTTACCGATTACTCACCGATTATTACCTCCACTAAATCGCTGAGTGGTCATGCTTTGGGGGCGGCCGGCTCAAACGAAGCCATTTATTCGTTGCTGATGATGGAATCAAACTTTATCGCCGCATCAGCGAACATTCAAAACATTGATCCAGACGCACAAGGTTTTAACATCGCTCAAAAGCGTGTCGACGATGTAAGCCTGAACACGGTGATGTCAAACAGTTTTGGATTCGGTGGAACTAATTGTTCGTTGGTGTTTCAGAGATTTAGCAGCTAACTGCCAAAGTTTAGGTTACATAAGCTGACAACGATACCATTTGTAAGTAAAATATAGCCACTAATCTAAATTTACGCATTCATCTTACCTATAAATGAAAACCATCAAATCGCTCATCGCAATTTCTTTACTCACGAGTTTAAGCACGTTCGCAGCCGAGTACCATGAAGTAACCCGTCTTGGCAATCCGTCTACTGCCATTTGTCGCCCTGCCATAAACAGCGCAGCAGAATTACAGTCTTTCGCGTTAAATCAGTCTCAAGATGTTATCGACATTCTTAACTCCGCTGGCTGGTCTGGCAACACTGACGACTTCTTTAATGCGGTTGAGCAAGGCCAATTCGTCGAGAAATCTTACGCTGTGGGATCTAAATTTGAGTGGATGGGCCAAAGAGAAAACGGTGAAGTTATTGCCAAGCCAAAAAAAATATGGGCTGGAAAACAGCCATTCAGCGGATTCGAGTTAAATATCAAGTCGAACTGCATGGCGCACACGATTGTCATTCCTAAAGCCTGTTGTAACGTTTCTTTAGTAGCGAGTTCTACGATCGCAATACCGGAGCCAACACTTAAGTCAGTAATTGATGGAAATAGCGTAACGGTAAATGTGGATAGCGGCGGCGACGGCTCGATTACAGAATTAACTATGCCTGATGGTAGCACTCAAATCATCGATACTGCTTCTGGAAGTTGGACAGGTGAATTGGCACCGGGCACCTACCAAGTAGTCTCTAGAACAGCTAACGACTGTGGCGAATCTGGCTTAGTAACCGACAGCTTTACCATAGCGGAACCCGTTGCTGTGCTGGCCCCTCCGGCTGCCATTGTGCCCAGTGGGTTCTTCTTTGCTCCGTTCCTTGGCCGTCAGGTCAGAGCGATTGATCCGCCTTTGATGGGCATCAAGGTTGGGCATCTTAATCCCATCAGCGAAAATGTTGACTTCTTGATACAGGGCGGCGTTTCATACAATATTAAGCACGCAGAACTTTCATTGTTTGTCGATCTAGGACTAGAACGCAAGTTCGGAAATAAAGGCGGGTTTGTTGGCGCTGGTGTTGGACTCTGGGACTTTCACAAAGATAGTTTTCTTATTAACGGAGCGAACAAATACACTCGTGAAGATACTACATACTTCATTCATGGCGGAGCTAACACTAAATGGTCATACCGCGAGCGACCTGTGAAGTGGTTTGCCGAGGCACGTGTGTTTAGTGATTTCACCGACGACATCTCGCGTCACAATGTTGTCAAGTTGGGGTTGCGTTACAACAATTAGAACTAAAATAATTCGTAAACTCAAAGGGGTGCTAGTATTAGTAGTGCCCCTTTTTTATGCCGTAAACGGGCCCCAGGATAACGTAGCGAGCGCAGAAAAGACTAAGCAAAAATGAGCGAAAGCGCAGTTTATGTATATTTACCCCTACGTGGTCCCGTATTTTGAGCGGTTTATTAACGACGTAATTTCTGGACGCAGTAGTTATGCTGGGGTCTCTTAAGGTAAATCTAGCAAAGCCGTCTATGCTTTTACTTGCCGCAGCGCCTTTTCTAGCGCGAGTAAGCCTTGCTTAATATCAAGCTCTGATATTATCAGAGCAGGCGCAAAACGGATCAC
Source organism: Candidatus Poriferihabitaceae bacterium (assembly GCA_965237485.1). Classification (GTDB taxonomy): domain Bacteria; phylum Pseudomonadota; class Gammaproteobacteria; order Arenicellales; family Poriferihabitantaceae; genus JAAELZ01. The sequence continues at coordinate 115,228 of CBDEFQ010000010.1, forward strand.
GTCAGGCCCCGCCACTAGTATTAATAACCCCGCTTGCAAGCATTGCTCGACTACTTCGCGCGATTTCCCTAAATAATTTGAATTTAGCTCACAACCGACTAGCAGCCCTACACCACGTATATCTGAAAACATATCAAATTGGGCATTCAGCTTTTCTAACCCGCGTATCAATTGCTGACTGCGTGCTTTAACCGCCGATTGCATTTTGGGCGTATTAACCAGCTCAATCACTTTATTGGCGACAGCGCACGCCAACGGATTTCCAGCAAAAGTAGAACCGTGCACGCCTACAGAAAATGAAGCAGCAATTTCGTCTTTAGCCAACGTCGCGCCGATCGGCATACCGCCACCTAAACCTTTAGCAGTGGTCAAAATATCCGGCTCCACACCCAAGCCTTGATAACGGAATAAGTCACCTGTTCGCATCACGCCAGTTTGCACTTCGTCAAATATCAACAATACTTGATGCTTATTACATAATGTGCGCAAGCCTTTTATAAATGCCTGTTGGGCTGGATGCACGCCACTCTCACCTAGAATCGGTTCTATAATTACAGCGCAAGTATTGTTGTTTATCAGCGACCTCGCGTGGTCTAACTCATTGTAACGTGCATGCTTAATTCCCGCAGGCTTGGGGCCAAAGCCATCACTGTATTTAGCTTGACCACCAACGCTTACCGTAAAAAATGTTCTGCCATGAAAAGAGTTATTGAACGCCAAAATTTCGTTTTTCTCAACGCCATGGTGATTAAAGGCATAGCGTCTAGCAAGTTTTAGGGCAGCTTCATTGGCTTCGGCACCGCTATTTGAGAAAATAACCTTATCAGCGAAAGTAGATTCAACCAATTGTTTGGCTAGGGCTATCGCTGGCGGCGTAGCGATCAAATTACTCACATGCCAATATTGATCGGCTTGGGCTTTGAGTGCTTTAATTAATGCTGGATGGGCATGACCCAGAGCACTGACAGCAATGCCCGCTGCAAAATCGATATATTCTTTACCTTGCGTATCCCATAATTTCGCACCTTCACCACGGCTCGGCAACATGCCCATCGGTGCATAATTTGCGAATAGATATTGATCGTACTGTGATCTCGTCGGCTCGTTTCTAGACATAATAGGTTGACCACATAAACTTGGAGTTTCAGAAAAAAGTAAACGCTGTTAAACTAAATAGTGGCAGATGTAGCAGGAGCGATTGTGACAGTGCGCTGCTTTACGCTATTTAGCGATTTCAATGCGTACAGATAATATCAAATCTGTTCTTCATTACTTCATTTAATTCATACTCTATAGTCAAGAACAGGCATGGAATCTAAGCAGAATCAACGCCTCAGCGATCGATTTGCTGATATTGAGTGCTGGATGATTCCAATACTCACAGCACTTCCCGCCCAATTAACAAACCAAGCAAACAAGCGGGTTACAGGGGTTCTGAAAAAATAGTTTTCGTAAACTATTCCGAGGATACAGTATGATACAGCCAATTTCACAGATTAGAGTTGAAGAACCATGGCTAAACCTCTACTTCGTAAACACCTCAGCGCGCCGGGATTACTCAAGTCGATTAGGCAAGTGTTTAGTCAGATAGAAGCTACAGATTCATGCCACGCCCGTAATGATATTTCTCTAGCAGATTGTCTGATGTCAGGGATGGCTATTTTCGGGTTGAAGTATCCCTCATTACTTCAGTTCGACCAAGATAAGCAAACCATCCAAGCTAATTTACGCAGCTTATACGGGATTAAGAAAGCCCCTTGTGATACGACATTACGTGAGCGGCTAGACAATGTTGACCCTGCACTATTACGCCAAGCCTTTACCCGTATCTTTGCCAATCTTCAACGCGGCAAGGGTTTAGAAGGTATGGAGTTTATGGATGAGCACTATCTACTATCGGTGGATGGGACAGGTTACTTCTCATCCAAGCAGGTGCATTGCAAGCAGTGCTGTGAAAAGCATCATCGCAATGGTCAGATCACGTATTATCATCAATTGCTGGCGGCGGTATTGGTGCATCCTGATCAGTCTGAGGTATTTACATTGGCACCCGAGGCGATCTTGAAGCAAGATGGCGAGGCCAAGAATGACTGTGAACGTAATGCAGCCAAGCGTTTGTTCAAAGACATTCGCAGGGAACACCCTCATTTAAAGCTGGTGGTCGTAGAGGATGGTTTGTCGTCTAATGGCCCTCATATTGAATGACTTAAGTCACTGGACATGCGTTTTATTCTAGGCGCAAAACAAAGTGACCATGGGTTTCTATTTGACTGGGTGAGTCACACAAAAGCCACAAAAACAGTGGAACTCATAGATTCCAAAGGGGTGCATCATTGTTTTCGATACTGTAATCAAGTGCCGCTTAATGATGCGAATTTCCAGATGCAGATCAATTTCTTGGAATACTGGGAAACCAAAGCATCGGGTAAAACACAGCACTTCTCGTGGGTGACGGATATTGAAATCACCTCTGACAATATGATGACGCTAATGCGCGGCGGCCGCGCTCGTTGGCGCATTGAGAATGAAACCTTCAACACCCTGAAAAACCCTTGGCTATCACTTCGAGCATAACTTTGGTCATGGCAAACAGCACCTAGCGACGGTGTTTGCTTACTTGATGATGCTGGCGTTTCTAGTTGATCAGATTCAGCAATGCTGTTGCAAGCTATTGGGTCAGGTGCTGGAGGCAAAGAAATCGAAAAAGAATTATTGGGAGAAGCTGCGCAGCTTATTCCTTGTTCTTCATGTTCCGAGCTGGGAGGCGACATATAGTGATCTTGCATTTAGAGAAGGGCTGCTGCCCTTTCCAGATACCTCTTGACTAAGATCATGATCAAAGCTGCTTGAGGCGAGGTTTTCAGGGTATAAACATCAGCCGAGACAATGAGCTAGCGACAGCTGGACAGAGATTAGACCCTGCATCAAACTCAGCGAGACAAAGCTAACGACGATTTGGGCTAAATCTTGGTAGGCGGGAATTTCTGTACCGCAATAAGCCCATTTGCCTTTATTCATGGCTTGGTGTAGATTTGAGTTATGAATTGGAGATTAGGGATTAAGCGTGACATTGTGGGAATGAAGTTTTTAATATTGGGTGCTAGTTGCTTATTGGTCGCTGGGTGTGCCTCCAATTACACCGAGAGCGTGCAATTTTCGCCCGCTGACACAACAAAAACTTACAACCAAGAAATGGACGAAGCGGATTGTCGTATCAAGTTTGATATGTACCGTAGCGGCTTTAACTCCAACTGGTTGAGCGGCGACTTTTACAACGACTGCATGCTCTCTAAAGGATATAAAAGAGATTTATAAGGCCATGTTCTTAAGAACCTACTTCCTCTCAATGCTCGGCTGGCTATGGCTGGGTTATAACGTTTCAGATTGGTTTCACCTTGTGCTTGCCGTTCAGAAAAGGGGTCAGACCCCTTTAAAGCTAACGAAAGGTATGATTATTGAACATTATCTATTAATAGAGACATAAGCTAATGACAAACATTAAGCAACACATACTAATATTTTCTACTACTTTAATGCTATTTGTTGGGATGGCGTATGGAGAAAATTTGGAGGATGGCGTGCAAGCTTACCAAAACGAGGATTATGAAACTGCATTAACCCATTTTAGAAAAGCAGCAGAACAAGGAGATGCAACTGCACAATATAAATTGGGAGTGATGTACGACATCGGAACAGGCGTTACGCAGAATTACAAAGAAGCATTTAAATGGTTTTTAAAAGCAGCGGAACAGGGAGTTGCAACTGCACAATTCAATTTGGGAATGAGGTACGACACCGGAACAGGCGTTACACAAGATGACAAAGAAGCAGTTAAATGGTTTTTAAAAGCAGCAGAACAGGGAGTTGCAGACGCACAATTCCATTTGAGCTTGATGTACAACAGCGGATTCGGCGTTACACAAGATTACAAAGAAGCAGCTAAATGGTATTTAAAAGCAGCAGAACAGGGAAATGCAGGCGCACAATTCAAGTTGGGCAGGATGTACGGTAGCGGATCCGGCGTTACACGAGATGACAAAGAAGCAGCTAAATGGCTTTTAAAAGCAGCAGAACAGGGAAATGCAACTGCGCAATTTATTTTTGGGGACATGTACTACAGTGGAACAGGCGTTACACGAGATGACAAAGAAGCAGCTAAATGGTTTTTAAAAGCAGCGGAACAAGGAAATGCAGGCGCACAATTCTCTTTGGGCTTGATGTACTACAGCGGAACAGGCGTTACACAAGATTACAAAGAAGCAGTTAAATGGTATTTAAAAGCAACAGAACAAGGAGATGTAGTTGCACAAGGTCAATTGGGAATGATGTACGACAACGGAGTAGGCGTTACGCAGAATTACAAAGAAGCAGTTAAATGGTATTTAAAAGTAGCAGAACAAGGAGTTGCAAGGGCACAATATAAATTGGGAGTGATGTACGGCAACGGAACAGGCGTTACACAGGATTATGCAAACTGTTATGTATGGGCAAGCGTAGCTACTGCAAACGGGCATGAGTCAGCTAAAAATAGAAGAGATTTATGCGCTGGGAAACTTACAGCTGAGACACTAAACAGTGCACAGAAAACAGCAGCAGTATACTTTACAAAATACAGCAATCAATAACTTCTAAAAACTAACCCATTCAACAGCACATACACTTGGTATATAAGCTGAATGTTAAAGTTTGATTTCATATATTGCGCATGCGCAATATAATGTGGGCTTGATGTACGGCAAAGAAGAAGGCGTTACACAAGATTTTGAAAGATGTTATGTATGAAGTTACAGTATCGGTCAGAGTCTTTCCTAGCCGAGAGGCTTGGTTACGATTAGTCAGTGCCATTCTGATTGAAATTGACGACGAATGGGCTAATGCTAATCATCGATATATCGTGTGGAACGACAATGAGTCAACTTGCTAGACAAAAAGTCCATACCCAATGTTGCGTAATCGTAGATCCTCCTACAAGCGGTGAAATTGCGGTTGCCGAGAAGTCAGCAAAACAACAAATACGTTCGCTTATCTCGACTTGGTCAAACGCTTGGTCTAATCAAGACATTGATACTTATCTAGACAGCTATGCGAGCGATCACCGGGGTGAAAAACACCCTACTGTATTTCAATGGAGAGATTGGCGCAAAGAGCGGCTACTGACCCCTGACCGTATAGAGGTTTCTATCTCAAAAAACTCTGTCAAGCTAAACAATCAAGGCGCAGACCTTGCCACTGCACAGTTTACTCAAGCATATAAAACGCCGCTCTATGCAGACCAAGTGATTAAAGAACTTCGGTTTGAGAAACAGTCTAATGGGTGGAAGATAGTGAGGGAAAGAACCCTAGTAACTCTAAGCATAGGTCAATTCTAATTTATTTACATCACTGCCCTGACGAAATTAACCAACCTTCAAGTACTCAGCCGAATCGCCCAAGGAGTTATGCCCGAATCTGGTGTATGAGGCATTTTCTTCAAGCGGCATCGGTTTGATCTGAGTAGTCATTAGTTTGCTCTATTCCATCTTTAAATGGAACCCCTTGAATCACTTTTGCTAGATAGGCGAACCCGCGTATTCGGTTCCACTTTTTCTCTGCGCACTGACCCAGCTTGAACATCATACTTAACATGCCATCACGGCTAAGACATCCCTTGCATCGTTTGGTACGGTGTCGGATAGTCGCGAATGTTGATTCAATTGGATTCGTAGTACGTATGCTCATCCAGTGCTTGGCAGGGAACGAGTAGAACGTCATTAACTCTTCGCGATCTTTTTCCAAGTACTGCGTGGCTTTTGGATACTTGTCTTGCCCCAGACGTCAGGGTAGTTGCACACATTTTAATTCACAAGGGGCGGCGGAGAAATACTCATGCCGAAATATAGCGTAGAACGAAGAGAAGCTGTTTTATCTAAATTATTATCATCAAATAGTCAGTCCTTCGCAGAAATATCTAGAGAAGAAGGAATCAGTGTTCAAACCTTGTATGATTGGCGAAATAAAGCCAGACGATCAGGAGTTTTAATGCCTAATAGTGATTCATCTAATCAGTGGGATTGCCAAACTAAGTTCACCGTAGTTCTTGAAACTGCTGCGATGAATGAACAAGAATTATCTGCGTATTGCCGAGAGAAAGGCCTATACCCTACTCAAATAACGCAATGGCGAGAAGCTTGTATTAATGGTGTTGATGAGGCTCTCATTAGCCCTAAAGTTGCGCGCGATGAAATACGTGCGTTAAAAAAAGACAAGAAGAAGCTAGAAACCCAGCTGCGCCGCAAAGATAAAGCCTTGGCTGAAACGGCCGCATTATTAGTATTACAAAAAAAGTTTCAGGCGCTTTGGGAGGACGAGGAAGTATGATTACGACTCAGACGCGCATTAAAGTAATCAATGATGTTAATGAAGCAGTAGACGCAGGTTCAAAGCGTTCAAGTGCTTGTGAGTTGGTTGGCCTTGCCGAGTCTACGCTTAGACGTTGGAAGCCAAAAGGAGAAGATAGTATCCGCAGTGATCAACGTCCTTTGGTAGAAAAGCCAGTCCCTGGCAATAAACTAAGCGAGCAAGAGCAGCAACACATTTTATCGATATGTAATGAATCGGCATACCATCATTTGCCGCCGTCGCAAATAGTACCGCAGTTGGCTGACAAAGGTATTTATGTGGCCAGCGAGTCTAGCTTTTATCGAGTTCTCAAGGCGCATGGGCAATTGAAGCACCGCGGCCGCGCCAAACAAAAGCAGTCCCGAACACCCGATACTCATATAGCGCTAAAACCTAATGCTGTGTGGATGTGGGATATCACCTATTTGGCGACGCGTACTATTGGCAAGCATTATTACCTGTACATGGTAGAAGACCTTTACAGTCGCTATGGCGTTCACTGGGAAGTACATCCTGTTGAAAGCGGTGAATTAGGTGCGCAGTTGATGTCTCAGGCGGCTCTAAAAGTGGCCAGCTGCGATGGCATGCCCGTCTTACACAGTGATAATGGCAGCCCAATGAAATCGTTCACAATGAGAGCGAAGTTAGAAGCATTAGGAATAAAGCCCTCTTACTCAAGGCCAAGAGTAAGCAATGACAACGCTTATATTGAATCCATGTTTAGAACGGTAAAGTATTGCCCTGCGTGGCCTTCTCAAGGCTTCGATAGCTTAGAGGCCGCCCGCCAATGGGTGGGTAAGTTTATGCAATGGTATAACGAAGAACATCGTCACAGTGCTATACGCTACGTTACACCTGGCCAGCGTTATCGCGGTGAAGATAGTGCCCTATTAGCAAAACGAGAAGTTGTTTATCAGGAAGCTAAAGCAGCAAAACCTAATCGGTGGTCTGGCCAAACCCGAAATTGGCGGCCTTGTGGTGCGGTTGCGCTGAACCCACAAAAAGAAGTATTATTGGCTGCGTAGGAAAATGTGCAACTACCCTGAAAATTGCCGCTTGACAGGTTTTAATGAATAATTGATAGGTGCTTTGCGCCGCTTCTTTGGTTTCTTCCTGCCAAATGTTATGCAGAGCTGCTTTTGCTTTGGGCTGCACCGATTTAGGCAGCTTGTTCAGCACGTTGGCCGTTTTATGCACCCAACACCGTTGATGTTTAGTGCCAGGATAGACTTCTTCCAGGGCATTCCAAAAGCCTAAAGCACCATCACCGATGCCCAGCTCTGGTTGATTCAGGCCTCGCTCCTTGAGTGCCAACAACACCTCTCGCCAACTCTGCGTAGACTCTCGCTCACCGTCTTCAATCGCCAGTAATTTCTTGTGACCGCGCTCATTCACTCCGATGACAACTAAGGCACAGAGCCGGCCCTCATCGCCGCGCAGGCCGCTGTGTATCCCGTCCGCCCATAGATAAACCCATCGATCTCGATCTAAACCTTCTCTATTCCAATCCTTGTACTCCTGAGACCACGTTGCTTTGAGCTTACTCACTGTGCTTGATGATAACCCAGTCGCTGATTGACCCACTAGCACGCTCAGTGCATCCCCCATTTCTCCAGTGCTGACACCCTTGAGATACAGCCAAGGCAAGGCCGCTTCTAGTGTTCTCGTTTTACGCACATACGGCGGCACTAAAGCAGACCGAAAGGTGATCAGAAGTGGACCCGCTTTTTAGGACAGATGGCTTAGGAGTTATTTTCAGCTGATTAAGCAGCCAATTTCAGGCCGCGACATGGATCATACATCATGTCAGGGACCATGCCCAATGTTTGATGTTTACGCTCTTGGTTGTAATAGTTTATCCAGGAGCCAATGCCGTCTTTTGCCTCTTTCATCGATTGGTAGGCTTGCAAATAGACTTCCTCATATTTCACGCTGCGCCATAAGCGCTCAACAAATACATTGTCACGCCAAGCACCTTTGCCATCCATGCTGATGCGAATACCATTGTCTTTGAGTACACCGGTAAACGCCTCACTGGTAAATTGCGCACCTTGATCGCTGTTAAAGATATCAGGCTTGCCGTAGTAATGCAGTGCCTCTTCCAAAGCATCTACGCAGAATGCGCTATCCATGCTGTTGCTAAGCCGCCATGACAGCACTTTACGAGAATACCAATCCATCACAACGGTAAGATAAGCAAAGCCCTTAGGCATCGGGATATAAGTTATATCGGTACACCAAGCTTGATTGGGTTGATTGATGGCCAACCCACCTAGCAGATAAGGATAAATCTTGTGCCCCGCCTTCTTCTTGCTGGTGTTAGGCCTAGGATAGATGGCTTTAATGCCCATCTTACGCATTAAGCGTCGCACATGTTTACGGTCAACTCGGTGGCCTACATCTTGCAACACATCACGAATGCGTCTACTGCCAAGAAAGGGCCGATTGAGGTGAATGCGATCAATCAGATGCATCAGTTCCAAGTCATCCTCATTAGCAGGTGAGGTTTTGTAATAAACATGGGAACGATGAATCTTCAACAATTTACACTGACGAACTAACGATAGTTTATTGCTTTTATTAATCATAGTTTTGCGCTCAGGTCTGTTTAACGACCGAGCGCTTTTGATAAAAAATCGTTTTCCATGGTGATTTCACCGATCTTTGCCTGTAATGATTTAATCTCTGATTCTCGGTTTGGAGATAAGCCTGTGCCTGATGCAAAGACTTCAGCTGAGCTATCGAGCAATTGTTTCTTCCACTTGACGATAAGATTTGCATTGATGTCATAACGACTAGCAAGATTGCTTAATGTTTCATCACCTTTGATTGCTGCAAGAGCAACTTTGGCTTTGAATTGTGGGGCATGGTTTCTACGCTTTTTACTCATTTTCTGTTCCTCGTTTTGAACAATTATAAAACAGAAAATAACTCCTTATTTTGGCCTTCAACCTGTCCTAATCATGGGGTCCACTTCAGAGAATACCAATCCATCACAACGGTAAGATAAGCAAAGCCCTTAGGCATCGGGATATAAGTTATATCGGTACACCAAGCTTGATTGGGTTGATTGATGGCCAACCCACCTAGCAGATAAGGATAAATCTTGTGCCCCGCCTTCTTCTTGCTGGTGTTAGGCCTAGGATAGATGGCTTTAATGCCCATCTTACGCATTAAGCGTCGCACATGTTTACGGTCAACTCGGTGGCCTACATCTTGCAACACATCACGAATGCGTCTACTGCCAAGAAAGGGCCGATTGAGGTGAATGCGATCAATCAGATGCATCAGTTCCAAGTCATCCTCATTAGCAGGTGAGGTTTTGTAATAAACATGGGAACGATGAATCTTCAACAATTTACACTGACGAACTAACGATAGTTTATTGCTTTTATTAATCATAGTTTTGCGCTCAGGTCTGTTTAACGACCGAGCGCTTTTGATAAAAAATCGTTTTCCATGGTGATTTCACCGATCTTTGCCTGTAATGATTTAATCTCTGATTCTCGGTTTGGAGATAAGCCTGTGCCTGATGCAAAGACTTCAGCTGAGCTATCGAGCAATTGTTTCTTCCACTTGACGATAAGATTTGCATTGATGTCATAACGACTAGCAAGATTGCTTAATGTTTCATCACCTTTGATTGCTGCAAGAGCAACTTTGGCTTTGAATGGTGGGGCATGGTTTCTACGCTTTTTACTCATTTTCTGTTCCTCGTTTTGAACAATTATAAAACAGAAAATAACTCCTTATTTTGGCCTTCAACCTGTCCTAATCATGGGGTCCACTTCAATCGGTACTCCAGTGCGGGAGCGCACCTTGGGGATACGTACTTTGACTGGGCCGATCCCGGTTTGCAGTTCACGTTCTGGCAAATAGCCGTTACGAACGACACCAGCGTGTCCTGAATCTGAGACTTTGTCACAATTGCGATACAGCAGTTCAGATAACTCACTCTCGATCGCGGTTTGAATGAGTTGCCTAGCGCCATTGCGAATCAATTCTTGCAGCGGATCGATGCTTTGCTCTGGCTTTTCAAAGGAAATAATTTTATTCTGTTTCATAGTGGCGTATGTCTGTGGAAGTTTAAGTTGTTGTAAACTCAATTCATCCCGATACGCCGCTTTTAGTCAACTACTCCATACACCACTTTCAGGCATAACTCTCGCCCAAGATAGACGAGTTACATATATACAGGCTGTCAAAAACAAGATTGCGCCAGCTTGATGAGCGGCAGCAAGTGCCACTGGCACATGCAACAGTAATGTCATCAAACCCAGTGAATATTGTAAGCCCACCGTTAAGATTAAGAACTTAAAACTCCATCTCAACTTCGGCTCTAAAGGCCGTTGTAGCGCACGCCATGCTACGATTAGTGCTACAAGGCCCGTGACGGTTGCCAGTAGTCGGTGATTAAATTGCACAGCGGCCCCATTTTCAAACGCATTTATCCACCAAGGGCTTAGAGCTAAATAACCCTCCGGCACCAATCTCCCGTTCATTAATGGAAAGGTATTAAAAGCAAATCCAGCCTTTATGCCCGCAACAAAGCCACCCGCAATAATTGTTATTAAAGCCAAGAATATGAGCGCGGCCAACGCTCTTTTGCTCGCCTTCGGTACTAAGTACCGCTGTTTAAAGTTACTCAAATTAAGACCTAGCGCGATCCAGATGATGGCTACATAAAGCAAAAGAGCAAGACTTAAATGCGCCACCAATCGGTACTGACTAACATGCGGCTTATCAACCAAGCCGCTTTGCACCATATACCAGCCCAACAATCCTTGTGCGCCACCAAGCACAAACAGACCAAGTAACTTATATTTTAAACTCCCAGAGAGTGGGTATTTTATAAAGAAAAAAACCATCGGGAAAAAGAATAGCAACCCTATTAAGCGGCCCAATAATCGATGAAAGTACTCAAACCAAAATATAGACTTGAACCCCGCCAAGGTCATTGTTTGATTAACCTTAGTAAACTCCGGGCTTGCTTGATATAGATCAAATGTCGCAGCCCATTGCGCCGGATTTAATGGCGGTAAAATGCCCATAATCGGTTTCCATTGCACCATAGACAGGCCCGAACCAGTTAACCTGGTAACACCTCCGAGCACAATCATCACTATCAAAATAAAGGCGATGCTGAACAGCCAATAAGCAATATGGCTTCTTTGCTGATCAGTCATGAGAACTCAAATATTACGCAATCCTAGCTGTGCAAGCATGTTGATACACTTTGATTTTACGCGCATCAATTCTAGCCAAAGTTAGCTTACCCCCCCACAAGCATCCGCTGTCTAAAGCGATGTGGTTCCCATCATACCAATGACCTGCAGTAGACCAATGTCCGAATACAATCCGCCAATCGCTGCGAGCTTGTACTGCGATTCGATACCAAGGATACAAGCGCCTAGGCTGGCCACCTGGCGCACCATTGTTGTCAAAATTTAAGGTGCCGCTCTTGGTGCAAAACCGCATCCGCGTAAATGCATTGATGATAAAGCGATAACGCGCCCAGCCAGTGAGTTCTGACTTCCATTTTGCTGGCCGCTTGCCATACATTTTATTAAGTAATGATTTATAGTCTTTTCCTTGCAGTATGGCCTCCACCTCTCTGGCATAGCTCTGCGCTTGCTTTAAGCTCCAAAAAGGGTAGATACCTGCATGAACCAAAACAGCGTGGGTTTTCTTATTAGTATGCATCAAAGGCTGTTGTCGCAACCACGCTAATAGTTCATCACAATCTGGAGCAGCAAAAATTGGTTCCAGAGAGGCGGTGTATTGAGTTTTATTTATCCCAGCGTGCAATGCCAAAAGATGCAGATCATGATTACCTAATACCAATTTTGCTCGCTTGCCCATCTGCTTTACAAAGCGCAGCGTTTCCAACGAATGTGGGCCACGATTAACTAAATCACCCACAAACCAAAGCTGGTCTTTGCGAGGATTGTATGGAGAATCAGCAAGTAGTTGCTTTAAAGGTTCTAAACAGCCTTGGATATCACCTACTGCGTAATGCGCCATTGATGTCCTTTGTCAAATAGTGATTATAAAATTAGTTGTCGAACAACTCTTCTTCAAACTCGTCAACCTCTGTCTCAGGTAACGTCCCATCGTGAATTGCCCTCAAACGGGCTTGCGCATAACTTTCTCGAATAAAGGCGTATGGGTCCACCTGTAGATTTAGGGTTTCGTCAAAACTTAGAAATCGGCTGCGAGTATCAACTAACCTTAGGGTAGTTGTCATTGCTGCGATATCAGCATCCAACGCTCCCGTCACATCGGTTAGGGCATATCGTACAATCGTACCGCCAAAATCACGCAAGTTGCTCGGCCCCAAGAAGGGCAGCATAATATACGGCCCAGAGCCCACTCCCCAGACGGCAAAGGTTTGGCCAAAATCTTCATTATGTTCCGGCAAGTCCATCGGCGTAGCGACGTCAAATATGCCCAGCACACCTACAGTCGAGTTGATTAAAAACCGCCCAAGGGATTTTGCTGCTAACTTAGGTTTACCCTGTAACAAAGCGTTTACAGTGCTTGTTGGCTCAAACAAATTGGAAAAGAAATTTGCTACGCCGTTGCGTACTGGTTTTGGCAATACTTTTTGATAGCCTCTAGCGACGGGCCGAATAATAGCTTTGTCCAGTGCCGTGTTAAACCCATAAACCGCTCGGTTCATTTTTTCAAGCGGGTCAATATTTACTTCATTTGACTCAGCTGATGTACTCGATTCCGCCGAATATTGAGTTTGATCATGCTTGGAAGTAGTCGCGCAACCAGTTATTAAACTGAGCGTCAGAATCAAAGAAATCAGGGAAGTTTTCATTACGTATAGTGTTCCTAAATATTGGGTAGAAAAATAGCACACCAAAATGCACTAAGGCTTAACCGTGTGTTTATTAGGCAAGAATCCCTGCCCTTAGCCATAACTAACTCTATATGAGTTCTAAAATAACTCATCGGTATCTTGCTCAGTGATGGCGGCTGTTGAACTTGTCCTAGCAGCCGTGCTTGAAGCAATAGGCTGAGTGCCGACCTTAAACACTTCCCACAGTCCATTAGGGCTATCCGGTGGCAGTGCCCCACCCGAATCTTTATCAATATAAGCAGTGGTCACATTCATTGGTCGAGGTATGGGCTTTTCAGGAAAGTCTTTCAATACATTAGCCATATGTTCCACCCAAATAGGCAATGCCGCACCCGCACCCGATTCTCTGCGCCCGAGATAGGCGGGTTGATCATAGCCAACCCAAACTGTGGTTACTACCTGCGGGGTAAACCCTGAAAACCAAGCATCGTTATAGTCATTGGTGGTGCCTGTCTTTCCCGCTAGGTCTGATCGGTTCAGTACTAAAGCCCGTCTACCGGTACCTTGTGTAATCACGCGCTGCATCATATTTCGAATTAGATAGTTCGATTCAACACTCATCGCGCGACCACCTGGTCGTGCATCACCTAAGTTCGCAAAAGGTTGGTTTTCTGGTTCCAATACTGAACACACATCGCAATTTGACTCAAATTTGGCGATATAATTCCCATCCCGATCTGAAATACTTTCAATCAAATACGGCCTCTTTTGGAAACCCCCGTTTGCCAGCGTGGCGTAGGCACTGACCACTTGCAATGGCGTCACGGAAGCAGTACCTAGTGCTAAAGATAGATTGTCTGGTAACTTCTCTTTATTAAAACCAAAGCCTTCTAAAAAATTCCTCGCTGGGCTTATACCTATGGCCCTCAATAAACGCACCGAGACCAAATTTAACGAAAGGCTTAACGCTTTGCTTAATCGCGTTGGACCAAAGAATTTCTTAGAATAATTTTCTGGCCGCCAAATTCCTTCTGCGCCATTTTCCACAATAATGGGTGCACCGCTTACCAAACTTGCAGGTGTTAAGCCTTCTTCCAACGCCGCTGCATAGATAAATGGCTTAATATTAGAGCCTAATTGGCGCTGGGCCTGCACGGCACGATTAAATTTGGATAGATAAAAATCGAACCCCCCAACCATTGCGAGAATTGCACCGCTATGTGGGTCGAGCGTAGTTAATGCGCCTGCAACTTCCGGCATTTGACTCAATATCGCTTCTTCAGGCTTGTATTCATCATATAGAATGTAAACCACATCGCCTACTGTTAGCACTTGTTTGGCCGAAGTTGGATCAGCACCCACACTATTAGTGGACAAAAATTTCCTGGCCCACTTGATGCCATCCCAGCCCAGTTTTACTGCTGTATTATCCGCCAATCGAAGCGTTGCAGACTTCTCCTCAACACCCATAACCAGTGCAGAATGAGAAGACTGGCTAGAAGGAAAATCACGCAAAATCTGTGTGGCTTTAGATAGTTCGTCCTTTTCAAGCTCAAGCTTAGTTAAATCGAAGTTGAGTATAGGCCCCCGATAACCGTGCCGTTCATCGTAAGCCAGCAGGCCATTACGTAAAGACGTTTGCGCCGATTTTTGGTATTCAGAATGCACCGTTAAGTAGACGTTATAACCATTTGAGTAGGTTTCTCCTTCGCCAAAGTGATTGATCATATATTGCCTTGCCAACTCGGTTACATACGGTGCTTGGAAGTCTAATTTAGCGATATGCAAGCTTGCTGTAATCGGCGCTTTACTGGCTACTTCGTGGCTAAGGTCGTCTATTTGCCCCAACACGTGCATTCTATCCAACACATAATTGCGGCGAATCAAAGCTCTTTTGGGGTTACGAAGCGGGTTATAAGCCGAAGGTGCCTTAGGTAAGCCCGCCAACATTGCAAGCTCTGGCAAATTTAAATCAATTAAGTCTCGGCCATAGTAAGTATGTGCGGCGGCGGCAAAGCCATAAGAACGATGCCCTAAGAAAATTTTGTTTATATACAATTCCAAAATTTGCTCCTTAGACAAATTCTTTTCTAGACGAAAAGCCAACAACACTTCCTTTATTTTGCGTTGGTAGGTTTTGTCGTTAGACAAGAAAAAATTACGCGCTACCTGCATTGTAATCGTGCTTGCGCCTTGCCCTTTTCCCCCAGATTTCACGTTACTGACTACAGCACGCGTAATTGCGCGGTAATCTACACCGCTGTGCTTATAAAAATTGTCGTCTTCTGCTGCGATGATTGCATCGTGCAAAATGGAAGGCGTATCTTGAATTAAAACCGGTATGCGGCGTTCAACACCAAACTCACCGATGAGCTTTTTGTCTGAGGTAAATACCCGTAGCGGCACATTGAGTTCAATCTCGTGAGCTTGTTCAATATTTGGTAAGTCTTCCATCTGCTCAAGCACATACCAACTAACCAAAAAGCCAACCAACAGGCCAGCCGTGATCAGAAAGCCAAACAGCCGCCCGAGAATGCCGCCAAACGCGTTCCCTATCGCCATGAACAGCAATTTCAAGAATTTAAACATCGCCGTATTTTAGTTTATTCGTATCCATGATTATAGTTAATTGCCTTTTTCACTCGCCGCCTTACACGGCCTTTAGTTTTATCTAGGCTCCTAGCTAAAGCATGGCCTAATTCATATAATCAACAACCCTAGGTAGATTAGTCAAAGTTTGTGACATTTCAAGATATTATATTAACCCTGCAACAGTACTGGGCTGACCAAGGCTGTATTATTATGCAACCTTATGATATCGAAGTGGGTGCGGGCACATTTCACCGTGCCACTTTTTTGGATGCAGTAGGTCCGGAGCCTATGCAGGCTGTTTATGTCCAAGCTTCACGCAGGCCAACTGACGGCCGTTATGGCGACAACCCAAATCGCTTGCAGCACTATTACCAGTTTCAGACTGTGCTCAAGCCGTCGCCGAATAACATCCAAGACCTTTATTTGGATTCGCTTCGTGCACTCGGCATCGACCCCTTAGTAGACGATATTCGCTTTGTAGAAGACAACTGGGAATCGCCCACCTTGGGCGCTTGGGGTCTTGGTTGGGAAATCTGGCTTAACGGAATGGAAGTGAGCCAATTCACCTATTTTCAGCAAGTAGGTGGTCTCGAATGTCGGCCCGTGACGGGTGAGCTGACTTATGGTTTAGAGCGTCTAGCGATGGTTATTCAAGGCGTTGAAAGCATCTACGATTTAGTTTGGACTGAAGGTTATAGCTATGGTGATTTATTCCATCAGAATGAAGTCGAGCAATCAAAATACAATTTTGAATTGGCGCTGGTACCCGAGTTATTTCATCAATTCGACGCAGCAGAAACAGCCTGCCTACTTGCGCTAGAACACAAAGTACCCCTGCCCGCTTACGAGCAAGTTTTAAAAGCTTCTCACTTATTCAACTTACTTGATGCGCGTAAAGCTATCAGTGTAACCGAACGCGCTCGCTTTATTGGCCGGGTGCGTACCCTCTCCAAAGGTGTCGCAGAAGCCTACTTAAAAAGCCGTGAAGCCTTGGGTCTCCCACGTGGTAAAAGGCTAAACTCATGAGCCAAGCACCCAACTCACAAGCGCTATTAATTGAATTGTGCACCGAAGAGCTACCACCAAAATCGCTATCCAAGTTGAGTCATTCATTTACCTCCACTTTGCTCGAAGTATTAATGCAAAACGAACTGGCAGCTAAAGATTGTGATTACAAATCATTTGCCAGCCCGCGACGTTTGGGCATATTGGTGAATAGCGTTAAATCGCAACAACCAGATCGAAGCCAACTACGCAAAGGGCCTGCGCTACAGGCCGCGTTTGACCCAGATGGACAACCTACGAAAGCCGCGAGTGGCTTTGCTCGGTCTTGCGGTGTTGAAGTGTCGGACTTAGAACGTACCGAAACTAAGCAAGGCACTTGGCTCACTTTCACACAGAAAGTGAAAGGTAAAGACGTCACCGAAATTGCGCAAGAAGCACTAGACCTTGCCATTAAAAACCTGCCTATTCCCAAGCGAATGCGCTGGGGGTCTTCCAGCACCGAGTTCGCGCGACCCGTGCACAAGCTACTCGCTCTATTTGGTGACAAGCCTGTTGCGCTCAATGCTTTTGGCCTTACCGCAAGTAATGCAACCTACGGACATCGCTTCCATTGCAGTTCAGCTATTCAAATTAGCAGTGCCGTCGCTTATGAAAGTGAGTTGCGCGACAAGGGTAAAGTAATTGCCGATTTTGAATCACGCAAGACACAAATCAAACAAGACGCTAAATCACTTGCGGCAAAGAAAAATTGCCAAGTTATACTGGACGAAGATTTACTGGATGAGGTAACAGGCCTAGTTGAATGGCCGGTCACAGTCATGGGTGAATTTGATCCGCGTTTTCTTGATATCCCCGAAGAGGCGTTGGTTGCTTCTATGAAGGACCATCAGAAATACTTCCATTTAGTGGACAGTGACAACCGTTTACAGCCGAATTTCGTCACCGTCAGTAATATTCAAAGCATTGAGCCAGAGCGAGTTGTAAAAGGCAATGAGCGAGTTTTAAGGGCACGACTTTCTGATGCCATGTTTTTCTGGGATCAAGATAAATCACAGAAATTAAGTGCGCGTCAGCCTCAATTAGAAGATGTGCTTTTTCACCTTAAGCTCGGCAGTGTGGCTGATAAAGTAAAACGAATCGGTGCTGTAGCCCAATATATTGGCGAACAAACTGGGGCAAGCCTAGAAAATATTAACCGTGCCGCAACGCTATGCAAGAATGACCTTGTGTCCGATATGGTCGGTGAATTCCCGAGCTTGCAAGGCACAATGGGCCACTATTACGCATTGAATGACACGGAAAGCAAGGGCGTAGCGGATGCCATTGAACAGCACTACTGGCCTAAGTTTGCCGGTGATAAATTACCTACAAGTCCAGAAGCAACTGCCTTAGCCATGGCAGACAGGGTAGATACCTTGGTAGGCATCTTCGCAACTGGCGAGAAACCAACAGGGGTTAAAGACCCTTATGCCTTACGCCGCGCATCCTTGGGCATCATACGTATGCTGGTCGACAATGAGATAGACATCTCGTTGCAAGATTTGTTAAGCCAATCAATAAATGCATACAAACTCACGGAGCAAGCAAGCGTAGAGCCAGACCAAACCACCCAAAGTGAAATTACCCAATTCATACTCGACCGCTTGCGCGCGTTTTATTTAGCGCAAGACTTTTCTGCAAATGAATTTAATGCCGTGGCCGCTTGCCACCCAGCTAGAGCCTCTGATTTCGATCAACGCATTCGTGCCATCAACACCTTTTATTGCGAAAACGAAGAGGACGCTAAATCGCTGGCGGCCGCGAATAAACGTATCGCCAACATTCTACGTAAAACCGACTATCAACTGCCTGATTTCAAACTTTCTTTAGCAACTGAAAAAGCAGAACACCAGCTAGCCACCGAACTGGCAAAGTTATCGGATGCTGCGCACATAGAGTTTGGGAACAAAGACTACTCAAAAGGTTTGGCCTTACTTGCCGGCCTACGATGTCACGTCGATCATTTCTTTGACGAGATCATGGTAATGGACGAAGACGTTGAGAAACGCAATAACCGACTAGCCTTGCTGCAAAACTTACGCGCGCTTTTTATGCAGGTAGCAGATATTTCTCATTTAGTAATCGAGAAGTAAGCCCTGGTCATGCCCGACAATAAACTCGATTCTTGGCTAAGTATGTTGCAGGCCGTGCAAACCTTCCATACTAAACACCAGTTTGACAAAAATGGTGGTGAAGAAATGACTTACCGAGTTGCGCTTATGGCAGAAGAATTGGGTGAGATTTCCGAAGCCGTAACCAAGGGCAAAGGCAAGGACGCGCTGGCCGAAGAGTGCGCTGACCTATTAATTCTACTCATGGGCAATGCCATTTCAGAAGGCTTTGATCTAAACCAAGCATTTTGGGAAAAGATGGAGCGGCTTTTAGAGCGGGAAAGCCGCATCATCGATGGCCGCATTCGCGTTTCAGAGTTTAAAGAATAATCATTTGCCCATGCACTGCGCGACTAATAGTTGGATTATTCTCGACCGAGACGGCGTGATTAACCACGACTCCGATGACTATATTAAGTCACCTGATGAATGGGAATTGATCGAAGGCAGCGGTCTGGCTATAGCAAAGCTAAATAAATTAGGTTTTAAGGTGGCCGTGATAACCAATCAATCAGGTATTGCGCGAGGCTACTTTTCGCTAAGCACCCTAGGTTCGATTCACCAGAAATTACTTGATTACATCGAAAACCAAGGTGGGCAGATCGATGCAGTATATTTTTGCCCGCACGGGCCAGGTGATAATTGCGAATGCAGAAAACCTTTAGCTGGCATGTTCAAGGACCTTGCTGAGCAACACGTTGTTGACCTTAGTAACTGTTACGCAATTGGTGATTCTATTCGCGATCTAGAGGCTGGGCATTCAGTTAATTGCAAACCCATCTTATTGAAAACTGGTAAAGGGGAGCGCAGCATTGAGACGATAAAAACCAAACTCTCTGGCCATTGGCTTCACGACGTCCCTGTGTATGATGACTTGCTGGCGTTTAGTGATGAAATAGCGAAAACGGTAGAAGAAAAATGAAACGGCTTTTTGGCAACTTTATTTTCGTTATAGGCCAAATTATCAGCACTATCTTATTTGTACCTTTCGTACTCGTTGTTACGCCCTTCTTATCCCCCACCGCTAAAGGCGCATTCATCGGTTTATGGGCAGATTTCATGATGTGGTGGTTAAAGCTGTGCTGCAACATAACTTTCAATGTTAGTGGTAGCGAGCATATACCTGAAGGCCCTGCCATCGTTCTAAGCAACCATCAATCGGCTTGGGAAACCATCGCCTTTCAATCTATTTTTCCGGTGCACTCACAGCTATTAAAGCGTGAACTACTGTGGATACCCTTCTTTGGTTGGGGTCTGGCCGCCAATCAACCGATTGCAATTGACCGCTCGAAGAAGACGCAAGCCATGCAACAATTAGTAAGCCAAGGCAAAGACCGGCTCAACGCAGGTCGCTGGATTGTCATATTCCCAGAGGGCACACGATTACCCGTCGAAGAACCGGGAACTTATCAGGCCGGGGGTGCTTTTATCGCTTGCAAGGCAGGTGTGATGATAGTTCCCGTAGCGCACAATGCTGGGGTATTTTGGCCTAAGAAAAACCCATTCAACAAAAAAGCGGGGGTGGTCAATGTTGTTATTGGGCAAGCAATTGACGCAACTGGCTTAAAGCCTAGAGATTTGAATGCACAAGTTGAGCAATGGATTAAAAGTACGTGCAAAGGTTTACCGACCAAGGCCTGAAATAGATTCTTAGTTGCGAGGAACGTGGTGACGCGGCAACTTCTACAATCAGGGTACTAATTAAAATAAATCTAGTCGGAATATATGGAAATAGCTTCGTCTAACCATTGAATATGAGATTCAGCACCAATAATTCCCTTACGTAGTGCTACATATAATGCTCTTGAACGGCCACTGGAGTTTTTCTGTGGTAGTTCGCGGTAGTGATTTTTTTTGATCACTCTATAAGTCTCTAGAATAGCCTCCGTATTTTTGTGGGATCGTCGAAGTTCCAACAATACTTCTGCAGTCCCAACTAATGAAGCGGCGTGTATCTTAACCAGCAAAGAGTCCCGAACAGGCACTGATTGTGAGGCTTTTTTTACCCATTGCGTAAGTTCTTCGATCCCTTTATTTGTGACTACATACCATTTTTTATCCGGCCTATCGCTCTGAGTTTCAATACGTAAATCAATAAGCCTTGATTTGTGAAGCTGTTTTAATTCACGGTACACCTGTTGATGGGTGGCATTCCAAAAATATCCAACACTAGACTCAAAAGATTTAACAATGTCGTAACCGGTCTTTTCACCGTTAGCTATCTCGCTGAGAAGAATATATTTGAGTGACATATATTTTTAATCCATATGGAATATGTTGCATATCGATTCGAATCTCGATATCATATGCAAATTGTTTCATATTAAATGAACTATGCCATCACTTATTATTTGGTTTCACTTATTATTTGGTTCCACCGCATTGCTTAGTATATTTGTTGCTATGTCGTGCAAAAAAGGAAGCAAAGCACACCGTTTAGCTGGAAATATCTATGTAATATCAATGCTTTTAGTATTGATCGCAGCTACCTTATTATCCATTCTTAACTCAAATTTATTCTTATTTTTAGTCGCATTATTCAGTGGATATATGGTTTATACGGGGTGGCGGTTGGCGAGTAATAGAAACCAGCAGTTTAACAAAATTGATAAAGCTGTTGTTCTTTCCATGCTATTAGTTTCTGTAAGCATGGTAGGCGTTGGAATATGGATGTACTTCCAAGACCAAGCATTAGCTACAGTGATATCAGTTTTTGGTTTGATAGGCGGGGGTTTCGCTTTAGTTGACATCAACAGACTGAAACAAAAACCACAAACTCCTGAAGTAATTCCGGGTTGGCCAGCAGGCCAGGAACGCATTGTGCTTCATATTACGAGAATTGGCGGAGCTTGTATTGCTACGATTACCGCAGTGTTTGTAGTTAATATTCAAACTAAGCCTGAATATATTGCGTGGCTTTTACCGACAGCGATTGCAATTCCACTCATTTTTTATTGGGTAAAAAGAATTAGAACAGTTGGTTCAATCATCTGAAGTCGAGACCGATGAAGATTGCCTTCGTATATTAAACAAGTCGAGCTTTGCGAGCCACGGCTGAGCTAAGAAATCATGCGGCGTACTGAAGCTGATATTGCTTGTAGACTCTGAAACTTCAATAAGCGCATTGAGTATATTTTTGCCTGATTTAAAAGCCGATGAATGAGTGCTTATGGCCCTTTCTGGGTTTACGTCTAAGAATTTTGTCTACCTGAGTGGCACCACCAGCGATTTTGGGTTGGCGCTCCAAAGCATTAGATAACTAATTTACTATTCTTAATCTTGCAATTAACGGAGATATAATTAATGACCTCAATTTATCAGGTAGATGCTTTTACTAACAGGGTGTTCGAGGGTAACCCAGCAGCAGTGGTTCCGCTCACAGCTTGGCCTTTGGATTCCTTACTTCAATCAATCGCCGCGGAGAATAATCTAGCTGAGACGGCGTTTATCGTACCTTGCGATCGACATTGGGAGATTCGTTGGTTTACGCCTACGGCAGAGGTTGCATTGTGCGGACATGCAACGTTGGTAGCTGCGCATGTTGTGTTCAAACACCTTGGTTGGAAAGATGACGAGATATCTTTTGAAACTCGAAGCTCAGGAAACCTGAGTGTTTCGCGATATGACGATAATCGACTTGCGATGTCATTTCCAGCAATTCCTGTAACGCAGCTTGATGGACTGGGATACTGTAACTTCAGGTATGGACTTTTATATTAGATAGAGCAGTATGGCCTTTCCCCCTAGGGGGATTTTTTTCGAATTTTTGATTTATTCAAATTTTCTATCTTGGTGTCTTGTAAGTTGAGCCATTTGTGCGTTCCCTGTTTTAAGCAATTAACATACTGGAGACACCCAAATGACCCAATCAAACAATAACGTATTTGACGTAGTAGTGGAACACACATCTCAGAAGGCCCCGATGCCATGCGCCCCGTGCTCACCGCACTGCTCAATGAGGCGATGAAGATTGAAAGAGAGCCGTTTCCAGGCGCATCACACTATGAGCATAGTCAAGACCGGCCAGGGTTTGCCCATGGCTACCAGGATAAGCGTATCGATACGCAAGCCGATACGCTCAATCTGCGTATCCCAAAGACCGCTCAACACGTTGATGAACCTTTTTACCCTCAATCGCTAGAACGCGGCTTACGCAGCCAACGTGCGATGATGCTGACCGTTGCTGAAATGTACGTGACGGGCGTTAGCACGCGCCGAGTCGAAAAAGTCATGCAGAGCATGGGTATTGAAAGCATCTCCTCTACACCGGTCTCACGGGCTAACCAGAGCATGGATGAGGCGTTAAAAGTCTGGCGTGATCGTCCGTTGGGTAAAGTCTCTTACCTAATCCTTGATGCGCGTTATGAAAAGGTGCGTGAGGGCCACCAAGTGATTGATATGGCGGTGTTGAGTGCGGTGGGTGTATTGCCTTGTGGACGGCGTTGCGTATTAGGAACGGCAATGGCGCTTAATGAAGCCGAGGTTAACTGGCGAGCGTTCCTCAAAGGCTTGGTTGACCGGGGCATACATGGTATTGAGTTTATTGTCAGTGATGATCACAGTGGCTTAAAAGCCGCTAGAAAGGCAGTGTTCCCAGGTATACCTTGGCAGCGTTGCCAGTTTCATCTGGCGCAGAATGCAATGCATCATGCCCCAATCACAAGATCAAGCAGCGCATTGGTGGTGAGCTGCGTAGTGTTTGGAATGCACCCAATAGGGCAGCTGCTCAGGTTAATCTAAAAGTCCTTGTGAGCCAGTACCAGGAAAAGCATGCTCACTGGGCGCAGTGGCTAGAAAACAATGTGCCTGAAGGGTTAAATGTGTTTGCCTTGCCAGATAGACACCAAAAGAAAATGCGAACCTCCAACCGCATTGAACGGACGGTTCAACAAGAACTTAAGCGGCGAACCCGCTTGGTCAGAGTCTTTCCTAACCGAGAGGCTTGGTTACGATTAGTCAGTGCCATTCTGATTGAAATTGACGACGAATGGGCTAATGCTAATCATCGATATATCGTGTGGAACGACAATGAGTCAACTTGCTAGACAAAAAGTCCATACCCAATGTTGCGTAATCGATAAAGAACTCGGCAGCAAGCTACCGAGTTTTAGAGTAATCCCAACTGACGACTCATAGATTCATGTTCATCCAACTCCAAAAGTTGATTCTGTACATAAGCTCGCATCGTATCTTCATTCGCGTTTCCTATCGTTTCGACAAAACAGCTCTAAGACCGCAACTACCTCCCCAAAAATATCACTTATTAATCTCCGGATAAAGCCTAAAAAATCTCGAGTCGATAAACATGATGCGCATTTCTTTGAATATCCATAAGCGAAACAGCCAAAATGGGATAAATCCCATTTCAAGCTATTCAGCACGGGGGCAAGCCCCCGATATTTTCGCTAAGCGAGTTAAATAGAGCCAAAATTAAACAAGACAAATCTTACGTATCCCAGGTAAGCGCCAAAAGGCGTGGCGTTCTGTCTTCGACTGCATAAAATAGCAAAACCCCGTCAGTATGACGGGGTTTGTCAGCACTCTGAAGCCCGTTTTTCAGGGCTTCTTAAACTAAGTCAATTTAACTTGCCTTATTTATACTTTTTTATCTCTCCACTTTCAATACGCGCGAAATAGGACTCCATTTCTCGCTTAACTATTGGCGCAAGGAAGTATAAGCCTAAAATATTTGGAACACAGATTAAGAATACAAGCGCATCTGAAATATCCAAAATCGGTCCTAGTTGCACAACACAACCTAACGCTACAAACACACAGAAAATAAGCTTGTAGATTGTTTGCCCCATTTCGCCTTCACCGAACAAGTAAGTCCAACCTTTGAGGCCGTAGTAAGACCAAGATATCATGGTGGAGAATGCAAACAAGACAGCAGCAAACGCTAAAGGTATTGGAAACCACGAAAACTCACGTTCAAATGCAGCGGATGTCATTGCAACGCCTTTCGCTGCACCAGCGAAGTTAGGGTCTGCTACTTGAGCGGTACCGATAACCAAAGCCGTAATTGTACAAATAACGATCGTATCGATAAATGGCTCTAGTAATGACACGACTCCTTCAGTCACAGGCTCGTCAGTTTTTACCGCGGCATGGGCAATTGACGCAGAACCTATTCCCGCTTCGTTTGAAAATACAGCTCGTTGAAAGCCGATAATCATCGCACCTAACGCTCCACCTGCAACACCTTCGCCAGTAAACGCACCGGTGAATATGTTAGATATTGCTTGCGGCAAAGAGCCTATATTCATCAGAATGACGATGATTGCAAAAGAACAGTAAAACACTGCCATGAAAGGAACTACTTTTTCTGTAACTCGTGCAATAGACTTTATTCCGCCGACGATAACAGAGAAAACCACAGCCGCCATAATTAGCCCGATTAACCAACCCAAACCATCTAGCGCACCGCCTGATACCGCGTTAAGCTGTACATAGGCCTGATTAGACTGAAACATATTACCGATACCCAAGGCACCAATAAAAATACCGACTGCGTAAAACGTGCCCATGAATTTACCAAAACCTTCCATCCCACGTTCGCCAAAGCCTTTACGTAAATAATACATCGGCCCGCCTGAAACGTGACCATCGTCATATTCGCTTCGGTATTTAACACCTAAAGTACACTCTACAAACTTGGTCGACATACCTAAGAACCCGGCCACAATCAACCAAAACGTGGCGCCAGCACCACCAACAGTTACCGCAACTGCAACGCCGCCAATATTACCGATACCCACTGTTCCTGAAACTGCAGTTGCAAGTGCCTGAAAGTGTGATACTTCTCCGCTGCTATTTGGATTGGTGTAGTCTCCTCGCACTAATTCAATTGCATGCTTGAATCCTTTGATATTTATAAAGCCCATATAGATGGTAAAAAATACCGCACCAACCACTAGCCACAATACAACAACAGGTAATTGCGCCCCCAAAATGGGGATTTTAAAGAAAACTATCTTGCCAATTAACGTCGCTATTGGAGCGGTGGCATTATTTATGCTCTCGTCAATCCCACCGTATGCATTTGAAAACGTCACAAAAAATAAAGTTAAAAAGCTAATTATTCTACTCATTTATCTATCCTCATTTGATTTACAACTGAATCTGTTTTACTTTAATGTTCAGGGCACTACAGTAACCGGCACAGGCGATGTTTGAATTAGCGCTGCCGTAACCGTTCCAAATATCATCGACCGAACGGATGATTCCCCCTTACGCCCGATATAGATTTGCGACACATCTTGATCAGATGCAATAGAAACAACTGTTTCGGCAATTTTTCCGTGTTGTACTATAGTTTCAACATTGATTCCTAAATCTTGTAGCTTTTCCTTTAGAGGCTCTAATACCGAGGAGTTAGCGCGGTCAATTTCTGATTCTCGTCTGCCGTGACGTTCTTCAAGTTCTTCTGGTGTGTGAAAGCTATATGGCGACCACTCGATAACGTAGGTGAGTACGATATCAGCTGCAGATAACTTGGCGTGTTCCACCGCCGCATCTAAAGCCCGTTTACCGCCATCACTTCCATCAAGTGCAACTAATACTTTTTCTTTCATTGATCGTCCTCCAAAATTGAATGTAATTTTTAGCTAACTGTATCCTGTAAATAAGCTTGCTGACAAATATATAACACTAGCTTTTAATCCAGTATAGTACCAAATTTAATTGAAGGATAGTCCACAAAGATAAACTTAGAGAAGTGCTATCCCTATCGCGACACGCTAGCGAATCGCAATTTGCGATAATGGAGTTATTGCTAAATATTGCCGGAATGACGATCTGTTCTGAGTGGCACTGGTTTAAGCTTTATGCCATTGAAATGATTGTATAAATAGTTAGTTAAAGTGATATGATTTTGTTGAGTAAAACTGACCTCAAGCTAATAAAATATGTCTTCTTTAGCAGATATCATATAAGTGTTTCACGTTCAATAGAGTATATTCGTTAATCATGACCTACCTTTATGTCGTGTACTCCTGCGCACTACCGTTCGGTTCGCTGCCGCTTAAGGCTAACGATCAAAGCTGATCCTGCGAGGTGTCACGAGAGCAGCGCGCTAATGGCGTGAGCAGGAAGCGGCAATTTTCAGGGTAGTTGCACATTTTCCTACGCAGCCAATAATACTTCTTTTTGTGGGTTCAGCGCAACCGCACCACAAGGCCGCCAATTTCGGGTTTGGCCAGACCACCGATTAGGTTTTGCTGCTTTAGCTTCCTGATAAACAACTTCTCGTTTTGCTAATAGGGCACTATCTTCACCGCGATAACGCTGGCCAGGTGTAACGTAGCGTATAGCACTGTGACGATGTTCTTCGTTATACCATTGCATAAACTTACCCACCCATTGGCGGGCGGCCTCTAAGCTATCGAAGCCTTGAGAAGGCCACGCAGGGCAATACTTTACCGTTCTAAACATGGATTCAATATAAGCGTTGTCATTGCTTACTCTTGGCCTTGAGTAAGAGGGCTTTATTCCTAATGCTTCTAACTTCGCTCTCATTGTGAACGATTTCATTGGGCTGCCATTATCACTGTGTAAGACGGGCATGCCATCGCAGCTAGCCACTTTTAGAGCCGCCTGAGACATCAACTGCGCACCTAATTCACCGCTTTCAACAGGATGTACTTCCCAGTGAACGCCATAGCGACTGTAAAGGTCTTCTACCATGTACAGGTAATAATGCTTGCCAATAGTACGCGTCGCCAAATAGGTGATATCCCACATCCACACAGCATTAGGTTTTAGTGCTATATGAGTATCGGGTGTTCGGGACTGCTTTTGTTTGGCGCGGCCGCGGTGCTTCAATTGCCCATGCGCCTTGAGAACTCGATAAAAGCTAGACTCGCTGGCCACATAAATACCTTTGTCAGCCAACTGCGGTACTATTTGCGACGGCGGCAAATGATTGTATGCCGATTCATTACATATCGATAAAATGTGTTGCTGCTCTTGCTCGCTTAGTTTATTGCCAGGTACTGGCTTTTCTACCAAAGGACGTTGATCACTGCGGATACTATCTTCTCCTTTTGGCTTCCAACGTCTAAGCGTAGACTCGGCAAGGCCAACCAACTCACAAGCACTTGAACGCTTTGAACCTGCGTCTACTGCTTCATTAACATCATTGATTACTTTAATGCGCGTCTGAGTCGTAATCATACTTCCTCGTCCTCCCAAAGCGCCTGAAACTTTTTTTGTAATACTAATAATGCGGCCGTTTCAGCCAAGGCTTTATCTTTGCGGCGCAGCTGGGTTTCTAGCTTCTTCTTGTCTTTTTTTAACGCACGTATTTCATCGCGCGCAACTTTAGGGCTAATGAGAGCCTCATCAACACCATTAATACAAGCTTCTCGCCATTGCGTTATTTGAGTAGGGTATAGGCCTTTCTCTCGGCAATACGCAGATAATTCTTGTTCATTCATCGCAGCAGTTTCAAGAACTACGGTGAACTTAGTTTGGCAATCCCACTGATTAGATGAATCACTATTAGGCATTAAAACTCCTGATCGTCTGGCTTTATTTCGCCAATCATACAAGGTTTGAACACTGATTCCTTCTTCTCTAGATATTTCTGCGAAGGACTGACTATTTGATGATAATAATTTAGATAAAACAGCTTCTCTTCGTTCTACGCTATATTTCGGCATGAGTATTTCTCCGCCGCCCCTTGTGAATTAAAATGTGTGCAACTACCCTGACGTCTGGGGGAAGGCGAGCGTAAACTAAGTCATATTGTTCGATTCTAGAGGTGGTGCTAATCATGTTGGCTGACAACTTGATCATTTAACTCTACTCTCTATAACCTAGAGAATTGACATCTTAGATGAATATCCTTTTGTTTTTGCCCTTACTCTCAGAGCTATTAGCCCAACCAACATTAATGAAGACAATAAAATACATAACCAAATTCCGGTAAACGGCAGTCGCGAATAATGTGTTGCCCAATAAGCGAGTGGACCGACTAATAACCAGTAAACGACTAACGCGCATAGTGCGGGGTAGGTAGTATCTAGCATACCGTGTAGGGTTTCTATCAATAACAGAAAACAAGAGTCTATAAACAGTGCTACAACCGCGATCAAAATTACGCTTTTTGCTAAAAATATGGTTGTTTGGTTCGAATCAAGTGACTCATTTAGGAACAGATTTATCCACTGATCATCAAATAATCCAATCACCAAAGCGAAGGGCAACGTGCAGGCCAATATAATAATTAGGCCCCCTTTTACAGTAGGCAATATCTGTGAGTGATTATTTGCACCTATGTGTTTCCCAATGATGATAGCTACCGCCATCGCAATACCCGTATTGAATAAGTAAGAGGTACCCACCGCGTTAAATAATATTTGATGAGCGGCCTGCTCATCTGCTCCGAGAGTTCCGGCTAAAAAGTTGGTGCCTGAAAAGAATGCTTCTTCCATAACCAGCGTGAGCCCAATAGGAAGGCTAATAAGGAACATTTTAAGTAGGTCTTTATCAGCCCAGGCTGACCAGCGTGCGAAATCAAACAGTTGCTTGGTTTTTCCCATTCCACATTTCTAAACATCAATCCAACAAGAACTGTGTTGGATATTAAACTCGCCAACCCTATTCCAAATATCCCCATTTTTGGAAACCCTAGATTTCCTTGAGTAAAGCAGTAATTTAAAATTGTGTTTAGTACTAAAGCAAAAACCACTGGCCATACACTTGACCAGGGCTCATCAATTACCGCAAAGTAACCTCTCAGCATGATCACCGCCATGTGGATAGGTAGAGTCCACGCAAAGCAAACCATGTACTGTTGGTATAGTGCTATAACTTCTGGTTTTTGCCCAAGCGATATAAGCAGCGGAGTTGCATTTAATAAAACGATAGCAAATAGGACCCCGAATGAAATGCACAGCATCATTCCATGCTTAAAACTGCGCATCATTCCTAGTTCATCGCCTGAACCAATGGCCTGCCCCCTCGAACGCTACTGCCAACTTCAAACCCGACTAGCAATAACAGGAATATATAATAGACGCTGCCCCCCAAAGATATGGCGGCCAAATCGACATAGCTAATATTCCCAGCAAACAAGGAATCAACCATAACGATGATCATTTGTACAACGAAGGTTAGGCTTAGAGTCTATTCCAATACAGGAATGATACCGAGAAGTTGATTGTCATTTCTGTTCAAAGATGTTTTTAAAGAGTTTAGTTTTTTCCTCATTGAGTTGTTTTGCTACCTCATTATCAGTCATCTGATAAACGATATCGTCAAGCATTGTAAACGAGATGTGAGTTTTAAGATATGACTGTGCATTGGTCAACGATTTGAGTTTTTCATAAGGCGTCATCATGTTTCGATATGGATAGGTTTTGACTTGTTTTCCTTTGTTGTTAGTGCTGATCTGTGGGAAGAAACAAGGTCGGTGATAATTCAAATAAGGGTTAAGAAAGTCGGTGGCAAATTGATTAATCTCAGGCGCATATTTTTGCGGGATATGCATGAAGCCAAGATGCTTGCGCACGATGGCCCCATTGTTGCACTCAACTAAGGCATTGTCGTTACGGTGTCTAGCCCTGGATTTGGTCAACTCGATTAATAGCTTATTCAACAATCGCACCACCGATTGGTTAATGTATTCACTGCCATTATCGGCATGAAAGCCTTTAATCACAAAGGGGAATTGCTCGTAACTTCTCAATAACCCGTGGCAGGTAAAATAAAACAAAATATTTCTTGACAGGATTTTACGCTAAAAGGAAGGTAATTCAACGTGGTCGAGTGACTCGATTTAGGTTGAGTTCCAGGGTGGTTGTAGGCACCTTTACGCTAATAACAAAGATCGCTTAAGGGACGTTTCAGGGGTGTCTTCTTAACGTTCGTTGTGGCGCAGTTGAGAAGGCAAAATTGGACTTTCAAAACCGATGGTACACTAAGGTCTATCCAGTTAACGGACGTTTAAGACCTTGAGTAAGCTACCCTCTATTCCCGACATTCCTGAACAAGAACAAACCCCCGCAGTAAAAATGTTGCGGGTGCTAGTGGAGCAGCTGTTGGTGCGAGTTCAACAACAGGACGAAGAAATAGCATTGCTTAAAGATGAAATCAATATCCTTAAGGGGCAGAAGAGGCGGCCTACTGTTAAGGGTGGTAATATGGATAAGAAAACAGAGCCAAAACGTTCATCTTCTAGCGACAAACCTAAGCAGCGAGCTGGGTCGAACAAGGCAAAGAAAACACCAAGGCTGTCAATTGACCTAAATCTGGTTATTGAACCAGCGAAGTCCGTGCCCGAAGGTTCTCGCTTTAACCTAGAAAACCCAGTTGAACGCAAAAAAGATGTGCAACTAATTGATATGAATAAGGAAGTCAGAAAATACGAGGTCACCTTATTGGTGATGAGTGCTTTTCTGGGTTTCTTAGGCATATTAAAGAGTTGTGCAGACATTTGTGTTTCAACTGAGTTTTCTAGGTTTAAAGGCTATCGGGATTTTGTAGTGCAGGATTTGCTTATCTAGGTTCATACCACCCGCTATCGTTTAGCGCATTGGGTAACGCCAGACAATAAAAAGCTCAAAGGCCAGTTACCGACATCCGTGGCAGGGCGACATTATGGGCCTCGTCTGGTCAGTTATATTCTCTATCAATATCATCATTGTCAAACCACGCAACCACTCTTGTTGGAACAGTTGCGAGAGTGGGGAATTGATATTTCTTCGGGACAAATTAACCCAATACTGATCAGCGCTAAAGAGCCCTTTCATGCTGAGAAAGAGGCGTTACTAAGCGTTGCTCTGAGCGCATCGTCTTACGTGACCGTGGACGATAGTGGTGCTCGCCATCAGGGCAAAAATGGCGATGTAACGCACATTGGTAATGACTTGTTTGCGTGGTTTAAAAGTACTCAATCAAAAAGTCGAATTAACTTCCTACCGCTATTAAGGGCTGGCAATACGGATTATCGTTTGAGTCAAAGTGCGTTGAATTATAGGCAACAACATGGATTGCCAAAGCAAGCCTTAGCCGCTGTAACTGAGCACCGGGAACGCCGTATTGCCAACGAGGATGACTGGCTTGAAATGCTCGATAGCCTGTTGATCATTAAGGCACGTCACCGACGTATCACCACCGAAGGGGCATTACTTGGTAGTATTTTGCATCATGGTCTGTGTGATGACATCGCTGTCGTCAGTGATGATGCAGGGCAATTTAACATTTTGGCTCATGCCTTGTGTTGGATACACACCGAGCGCTTAATCCATAAGTTGATACCGCTGAACGAGGGACACCGGCAGGGCATGGCTAAAATACGCGACCAAGTCTGGTGCTTTTATCGGGCGTTAAAGAGTATAAAACCCAGCCTTGCGAGAACCAACGTAAAATACTTGAGCAGCGTTTCGATGAAATCTTCACTCAACAGACATGCTACCAAACATTAAATCAGACGCTCAAACGAATCCATGCGAATAAAGCAGAATTACTGTTGGTGCTAGATCGACCAGATATTCCGTTACACACCAATGGCAGTGAAACAGACATTCGCGATTACGTGAAAAAACGAAAAGTGAGTGGCTCCACCCGCAGCGATGCTGGCCAGCAGTGTCGGGACACGTTTGCCAGTTTGAAAAAGACCTGCCGAAAACTGGATATATCGTTCTGGCACTACCTGACCCATCGACTTGGTATCGGTGAGCAACATATTGATCCTCTGCCAGATATCATTATGGAACGCGCCAGCTTTGCCACGGGTTATTGAGAAGTTACCTTCATAGGACATCCTAGAATCAATTATGGTGCCGATGGCCGGACTCGAACCGGCACGAGCGTTAGCCCACTACCCCCTCAAGATAGCGTGTCTACCAGTTCCACCACATCGGCAATAATTGAATATTATTCTGGTATTTTAGGAACGTCTGCGTCGCTTGATACTGCTTCGTTGCTAGCAGCATTTTCTGTTACCACTTCAACATCATCCGCGGGAATAGCTGGTACACCGTCTTCTTCTTCAACTGCCGCAGGCTCCTGCATCACACTGCCTTCTAAAACGCTCACGCTACGACCGGTATTTGCGTAGACGTAAGCTAACACCAAAGTAGTGACGAAAAAACCAGTAATGGCAAATGCGGTCGCGCGCGATAGGAAGTTAGACGAGCCTCTTGCACCAAAAAGAGATTGCGAAGAACCCCCGCCAAAAGCTGCACCCGCTTGTGCGCCTTTACCCTGTTGCAATAAAACCAACGCCACCACACTGACTGCTAATACCAAGTGTAAAATCAATAATAAATTCTGAATCATGTTGTATCTCGTACTACTACGTTAATATAAGTGTTTGCTCTAACTAGGTCGCTGCTTTACAGATACCCAAAAAATCTTTCGCGCTTAGCGCAGCGCCGCCGATTAAGCCGCCATCGATGTCGGCCATTGATATTAATTCTTTAGCATTATCAGGCTTCATGCTGCCGCCATATAATATACGACACCGCTGCGCCACATTTGCATCTTGCACAGCCAACAAGTCACGAATAAAAGCATGCACCTGTTGGGCCTGCTCTGGCGAAGCGGTTACGTCAGTGCCGATAGCCCAAACTGGCTCGTAAGCTATCACGCAAGCAGCTATCGCCGAGATGCCAATTCTATCAATCACCGCTTGTAACTGACGTGCCACCACTTCTTCGTTGATGCCCGATTCGCGTTCTTGTAAGCTTTCACCGACACAAACAATAGGCAATAGTCCAGCGCTCAGCGCTACCGCCGTTTTTTTGGCAACGAGGTCATCGGTATCACCATAATACTGGCGCCGCTCTGAGTGCCCTACAATCACGAATGCACAACCAGCATCAAGCAGCATTGCAGCTGAAGTTTGACCCGTAAACGCGCCACTAACGTTAACGTCCACATCTTGACCCCCTACTGAGACTGAGCTGCCACCCAATGCTGTAACTACGGATGAAACCAATATATGCGGTGGGCAAACCGCCACATCAACCTCGCCTAAATCAGCCAATCCAGCAACAATACCTGCACATAACTCGGCTACCGATTGCTGGCTGCCGTTCATTTTCCAGTTTCCTGCTACTAAGGGTGTTCGCATTCGTATAACTTCATCAATTAATCTTCGCTAGAAACGTAACGCAGCCAGTGCTAAAAAGGGACGCGATGTTACCCCTGAAACCGCAAGAATGCAACGCGCTCAAGCACAAACAAGCCTTTTCTTAACGCTCGAAACACAGCTAATTACCAGAAAACCTTCTCGACGTTTAGCTTGCCTATCGACTAAACTCTAGCGCAAATAAATATAGGGTAAATAAACGTGCTTGATTTGCTTAATGCAGGAGGTTGGTTAATATGGCCGATCTTAATTTGCTCGATTGCAGCATTTGCGATCATCATTGACAAATTTCTGAATTTACAGCGTTCTCGAGTCATGCCAAACGGCTTATACCAGAAAGTTGAGAGCCTGATTCAACAACAAAAAATCAGCAAGGCCCACCTTAATACGCTCGCCGCGCAATCACCGCTTGGAAGCTTATTTTCGGTTACGCTGCAAAATGCACACATGGGGACAAACGAACTAAAAGCGGTTATCGAAGACAGTGGCCGCCACCATGTGCATGATATGGAGCGCTACCTCAATACTCTTGGTTCTATCGCAGCGATTACGCCATTGTTGGGCTTGCTAGGCACTGTTGTGGGCATGATAAAAGTGTTTACCGCTATTACTACGGTGGGAGTAGGTGACCCACAAGTGTTGTCTGCTGGTATATCGCAGGCACTCATTACCACAGCGGCAGGGCTAAGCGTTGCGATCCCGGCACTATTATTTTACCGCCACTTTAAAAGCCGCATTCAAACATTGGCTGTTGAGATGGAGCGCGAAGTATTGAAGTTGCTTTCCGCTTTGGGTAAGAGTGCTCAATAACTAGGCTAGTTCGATGAATTTTAGCTCTGGGGAAGAAGAAGAACTAAACGTTAATTTAGCACCGCTGATCGATGTGGTGTTTTTATTACTGATCTTCTTTATGGTGACGACCACATTTAACCGCACCGCGGCGATTGATATCACCTTGCCCGAAGCCGATGCTACAGCGAATCAAGCTGAGCAGGTACGAGTGTTTGTGAATGTAAACGCTCTGGGAGAAATAGCGATCCAGCCCGAGGGCAACTATCCTACACGGTTGATTGAAGATGCAGATGTTAAGCGTCTGGCGGTAGAAATTTTACAAACCATTGAACAATCTCAAAGAGGCAAGAAACCTTCTGAACCCACCATCGTAATTCAAGCCGATAAGGACGCCCAGCACGGCAAGGTGATTGAACTGATGGAGGCGATCGGCTTAGCAGGTTTAAATAAGATAGAGTTTGCGGTAAAACCGATTAAGCGTTAATTTCAATCACGCCTTCTTCAAGCAAGCTGTCTAGGGTGCGTTGAATATCCTTTTCTATGTCAGGCACGTCAGGGTATTCCTCAATAAGTGCGCCAATAATATCACCGACGGTTAGCTCACCTTCGCATAAGCTCCAGATCAAAACGGCGGTGTCATTCATTTTTACGTAGCTATTAGACTTTCCCAACCGCAAAATCCAACAACATGGTATTTTGTCAAGCGAGTAGCCTTCTGTTTGGCGCGGGGTAAGCGCTAAATCAAACGTTTGATGTAAATCGTTTAGGTCGAGCATGATTTTGGATTCACCATCTATACGGCAGGGTTCGGATTTTGGTTTACACACATCATGGTATAGCATGTTGACGCTAGGCTCCAGAGCCAGCATCACCTACACTACAACGCTATGCTTTATTTAGCCCTTTTTGTCACCGCTATTGTGCTTGCGACTCTAGCAAAACGTCGGCCGGGTAGGGCGCAACAAGGGGGGCCAATAACTTCTCTAGCACAAGATGATGACACTAACAGTTTTAGAGTTGGGGCGTACAACATCCACCGCGCTAAAGGCGCAGATGGACGCAAGGACCTAAATCGTATCAGCGAAGTATTGACTGGCTGTGATCTCGCTGGCTTGTCAGAACTAGAGGGCCATAATCCCATACTGCGTCGTACCCAACTGGAGAGTTTGGCTGAAAAACTAAGCTTGTTAGGCGTTTTTGCATGCGCCCAAATGCGCTGGGGGTTTGCTAACCGAGGCAACGGCGCTTTAAGTCGATTCCCAATTAATCATTGGTCAGTGCAACCATTGCAAGATTCCGTCGGCAAACACCCGCGTAGTTTGTTGCAAATGGAAATCGTAATTGATGACCAAGCCGTTGCATTTTTCGTGACTCACTTAGCCAGACGCGTTGACAGAAGTGGACCCGCTTTTTAGGACAGATGGCTTAGGAGTTATTTTCAGCTGATTAAGCAGCCAATTTCAGGCCGCGACATGGATCATACATCATGCCAGGGACCATGCCCAATGTTTGATGTTTACGCTCTTGGTTGTAATAGTTTATCCAGGAGCCAATGCCGTCTTTTGCCTCTTTCATCGATTGGTAGGCTTGCAAATAGACTTCCTCATATTTCACGCTGCGCCATAAGCGCTCAACAAATACATTGTCACGCCAAGCACCTTTGCCATCCATGCTGATACGAATACCATTGTCTTTGAGTACACCGGTAAACGCCTCACTGGTAAATTGCGCACCTTGATCGCTGTTAAAGATATCAGGCTTGCCGTAGTAATGCAGTGCCTCTTCCAAAGCATCTACGCAGAATGCGCTATCCATGCTGTTGCTAAGCCGCCATGACAGCACTTTACGAGAATACCAATCCATCACAACGGTAAGATAAGCAAAGCCCTTAGGCATCGGGATATAAGTTATATCGGTACACCAAGCTTGATTGGGTTGATTGATGGCCAACCCACCTAGCAGATAAGGATAAATCTTGTGCCCCGCCTTCTTCTTGCTGGTGTTAGGCCTAGGATAGATGGCTTTAATGCCCATCTTACGCATTAAGCGTCGCACATGTTTACGGTCAACTCGGTGGCCTACATCTTGCAACACATCACGAATGCGTCTACTGCCAAGAAAGGGCCGATTGAGGTGAATGCGATCAATCAGATGCATCAGTTCCAAGTCATCCTCATTAGCAGGTGAGGTTTTGTAATAAACATGGGAACGATGAATCTTCAACAATTTACACTGACGAACTAACGATAGTTTATTGCTTTTATTAATCATAGTTTTGCGCTCAGGTCTGTTTAACGACCGAGCGCTTTTGATAAAAAATCGTTTCCCATGGTGATTTCACCGATCTTTGCCTGTAATGATTTAATCTCTGATTCTCGGTTTGGAGATAAGCCTGTGCCTGATGCAAAGACTTCAGCTGAGCTATCGAGCAATTGTTTCTTCCACTTGACGATAAGATTTGCATTGATGTCATAACGACTAGCAAGATTGCTTAATGTTTCATCACCTTTGATTGCTGCAAGAGCAACTTTGGCTTTGAATGGTGGGGCATGGTTTCTACGCTTTTTACTCATTTTCTGTTCCTCGTTTTGAACAATTATAAAACAGAAAATAACTCCTTATTTTGGCCTTCAACCTGTCCTAATCATGGGGTCCACTTCAGACCAAGAAGTTCAATTGGAAACAGTACTTCAAAAATTTGGCGAATATGACAAAGCCATATTGGTAGGCGACTTAAACGTCAATGGGGATTTCCCGATATTGCAAAAAGCGCTGCAAGATGAATTGGCCACTGACGCCCACGCGGGCTTGAGCTTATCTCAAGCGGAGGCAGCAAAAAAAATAGATTGGATTTTAGTGCGTGGATTGAGTGTGCTTGACGCTGGTATTGCTAATTCTCCAGCATCTGACCACCCCTTTTACTGGGCGAAAATAGCACTCGATTAGAGCGTTGATAGAGTAAATTACTCTTCTTCGTCTTTAGCTTCACCAACGACATTCTCTGCCGCCAAGCCTCTATCTCGTTCGATCAACTCGAACTCGACACGTTGACCTTCGTAAAGTGTACGAAAGCCTTCACCTTGTATTTCTCGATAGTGCACAAATACATCTTTTTCACCATCAGCATATTCGATAAAGCCGAAGCCTTTTCGATGGTCGAACCATTTAACGGTTCCATTTAAGCGCTCAGACATCGCCGCTCCTCCAACTGAATAAAGAACATTAATTTTTGTTGTCTATACATTCTAGCTATTTTTGCAAAAAAAAGATAGCCATCTCGTTTCAAGGCCGCATATTCACTATACTGCAATCGCGTAATAACGCCTGAAAAATCTAAAAAGGTAAAGTCAAATTAGCGTCTATCTTACTCATTTCACGACGAAATTGATTTTGAATCTGCTCTAACAAGGGCTGATTATCAGCCTCAAACCGCATGATTAACATCGGCGTGGTGTTAGAGGCTCGGACCAAACCAAAACCCCCATTAAAGTCTACTCTTACTCCATCAATGGTGTGCACCACACCATTTTCGAACTGCGCCCCAGCCTGTAGGGCTTCAATAAATTTGTAGTGCTCGCCTTCTTCAAAATCGAGACGAAGCTCTGGGGCATTAATGGTATCGGGCAACGAAGCGAAAACCTCACTGGGGGTTTGCTCAAGTTTGGAGAGTAGCTCACACAAACGGGCACCTGCGTAGATTCCATCGTCAAAACCATACCAACGTTCATTAAAAAACAAATGGCCGCTCATCTCACCCGCGAGTGCAGCGCCGGTTTCCTTAAGTTTAGATTTAATGAATGAATGGCCCGTTTTCCACATCAGCGGCTCACCGCCCGCTTGTTCAATAGCGGCAGGTAACGTACGCGAGCATTTAACATCGTAAATAATTTGTGCTCCTGGGTTTCGCGTTAGTACATCACGTGCAAACAATATCATCTGGCGGTCTGGCCAAATAATGTTCCCGTCGGGCGTCACCACACCCAGCCGATCGCCATCGCCATCAAAAGCCATTCCGAACTCAGCGCCTGTTTCTTGAACAGCTTCGACTAGGTCTTCTAGGTTCTCGGCTTGACTGGGGTCGGGGTGGTGATTGGGGAAATTTCCATCGACCTCGCAAAACAGCTCTGTTACGTCGCAGCCTAAATCTTTGTAAACTTTTGGGGCAATTGCACCGGCCACACCGTTGCCGCTATCAATAACAATCTTCATCGGGCGATCAAGGCTTAAATCGGAAGTGATGCGTTCGCAGTATCGATCTAACATTAGCTGCGAAGTTAAATTCCCGCGTTGCTCAGCGGTTTTCAAATCGCCGCTAATAATTCTATTTTTTAGCGTTTGAATCGCTTCACCTGACAATGTGACCCCATCGATCATCATCTTTAAACCGTTATACTCAGGTGGATTATGGCTACCGGTCACCTCTACACCGCTACCTGTTTCTAGCTCGTAGGTGGCGTAGTACAAAACTGGCGTCGGCACCTGACCGATATCGATGACATCAATGCCACTATCTAACATGCCCTGCGCTAAAGCCTCGCTCAATTTGGGGCCACTTAAGCGGCCATCGCGACCCACCACCATGGTGCTCATGCCGGCTTCCTGCGCTGTAGTACCAAGTGCTTGCCCAATTAAGCGCACCGTCTCAACGGTGAGCGACTTATCCACCACACCGCGGATATCGTAAGCTTTAAATATTTCGTGAGATAATTGCATCAGTAAGAATACTATATGATGGTAAATATATGATTACTCAGAACGCTCAACATAAAGACCAGTTTCGGTATTTATTTTTACCTTCTCACCTTCATTTACAAAAGTAGGGACAGTGACTTTTAGGCCGGTTTCCAAGGTGGCTGGCTTGCCACTACTAGACGCAGTTTGCCCTTTTATAGCCGCTTCGGTTTCATGCACTGTCAAGATCACATTTGAAGGTAAATCAACCCCAATAGGCATTTCGTTATTGAAGTTTACTTGCACCTCAGTATTTGGCAGCAAATACAATGTTTGGTCGCCCAGATCATCGCCGATGATCGTTGTTTGCTCAAAAGACTCTAAATCCATAAAAATATAGTCTTCGCCTTCGGCATATAAAAACTGCATTTGCCGCGGTTCAACGTGGGCTTTTTCGATTTTATCAACTGAGCGAAAGCGTTCATTAAGCTTAGTTCCTTCAAGAGATTTCATCTCCATTTGTACAAATGCACCACCTTTTCCCGGTTTCACATGACTTTTCTTTAGAATACGCCACAACTTGCCCTTATATTCTATGAGTGACCCAATCCGAACTTCCATTGCAGATACTTTCATTTCTCAGCGCCGTAAAATTAAAGGGCGCATTCTAGTGACTCACACATCAATCAGCAACCTCTGAACTTCTTGCTCAATTTTGTCAAATAAAGCCGACATACACTTGCTTACCCCTTCTAGTTTCGACGTGGAAGAAGCACTGTCGGGCATGAGCACGCGACCGGGGGTTTATATGTATCGCGACGAAGCTGGGAATGTCCTGTACGTAGGTAAGGCCAAACAACTGAAGAAA
This sequence comes from Candidatus Poriferihabitaceae bacterium, assembly GCA_965237485.1. Classification (GTDB taxonomy): domain Bacteria; phylum Pseudomonadota; class Gammaproteobacteria; order Arenicellales; family Poriferihabitantaceae; genus JAAELZ01. The sequence continues at coordinate 155,595 of CBDEFQ010000010.1, forward strand.
AGAGTAAGCAGTTATTTCCGTAAATCGGGCTTGGCGACGCGCACTATGCTATTGGTCAGCAAGATAGCATCCATCGAAACGCACCAAACACATACTGAAGTAGAAGCCTTATTGCTTGAAAATAATTTGATCAAGCAGTATAAACCACACTATAACGTGTTGCTTAAGGACGATAAATCTTACCCCTATTTACGCTTGCATACGCAAACCAGCGCACCTTGGCTAAGCCACTATCGTGGCAGCCGCAAACGCAGTGGCCGCTTTTTTGGGCCTTTTCCAAACGCTGGCTCCTTGAGAGATACATTAGGTTATATAGAGCAAATTTTTAAATTGCGCCAGTGTAGCGAAAGTATATTCAAAAACCGCTCTCGCCCTTGCTTGCAATATCAAATCAAGCGTTGCAGCGCGCCTTGCGTTGATAGAATTTCTAAAGAAGATTACGCTGAAGATGTGCGCCAAGCCGTGGCATTTTTAGAAGGCAAGGATTCCCGCCTCGCGACGGAGTTGGGTGAGCAAATGCAAATGGCTTCTGACAACTTGCAGTTTGAAAAGGCCGCTGCACTGCGTGACCGCGTCGCCGCTTTAAAACGCTTGCAAGCAAAACAGTACGTCAGTGGCGCGAAGGGTGATGCGGATATTATTGCCCTTAAACAAGCAAGTGGATTAGCCTGCTTATATGTTGAACACGTTCACAATGGTCGCAATTTGGGTGGGCGTTATCACTTTCAGAAAAACCGATTGGGTCTAACGGATACTGAATTAATGAGTGCATTTTTACCGCAATATTATCTGGATAAAACACTCCCCAAAGAAATACTAATTAGCATAGCAATAAAAGACAGCGATCTCATTCAAGATAGCTTGCTACAAAATAATACTGGGCAATCAGCGGGTAAAGTAGAGTTTAAAAGCCAATGCCGAGGGCATCGAAAACGCTGGCAACAACAAGCGATGCTTAACGTGGAGCACCACCTAAACCAACACTTGAGCCGTAATAGCACCCTAAATAGCCAATATCAAGATTTAGCAAAAGTATTAAAGATTGACGCTGTGCCAAAACGCATGGAATGTTTTGATATCAGCCATACTAGCGGCGAGCGCACCGTAGGCTCGTGTGTTGTGTTTGGCGAAAATGGCGCGCTTAAACAAGATTATAGAAGATTCAATATCGAAGGAATCGAACCGGGTGATGACTATGCGGCAATGCGACAAGTGCTGGGCCGCCGATATGGAAGGCTGATAAAAGAAGAAGCTGCACTGCCTGATTTAGTCATTGTGGATGGCGGTAAAGGCCAGATGGCCATCGCTGTTGAAATGGTGGCCAAGCTAGGCATCAGCGAAGTGCCTTTGCTGGGGGTATCGAAAGGGCCAGAGAGGATAGCCGGCGAGGAGACATTGCATTTTAAGGGACGAGAATTTGACCTCGGTAGACGTTCACCAGCTCTGCATCTAATACAACAGATCCGCGACGAAGCCCATCGCTTTGCGATCACTGGGCACCGGGCAAGACGTGCTAAAAAAATGGTTAGCTCCCCTCTGCAGGGTATTACAGGAGTGGGTGCCAAAAGACGCCAAGCCTTACTTAAGCATTTTGGCGGCATTCAAGAAGTTAAAAGTGCGGGTATTGAAGACTTACAAAAGGCACCGGGCATTAGCCCCAAACTTGCCGCGAAAATTTATGACTTGTTTCACTAATTCTTGATCGCGTTCTAGCGATTCGAGCGACGCAAAGCGTTATAATGGGCTTGTCTGCTGGTAATTTGAAGCTAGTTTTCTGGTGAGCGAGCTCAATAATTGTTCCATTGGGTGAAAAATAAGCTGGGGAATAGACCAAAGGCGCGCTTTCACAGTCGTAAAAATTATCATCCGACAGGCTCTTAATGGATTACGCAACATTGGGTATGGACTTTTTGTCTAGCAAGTTGACTCATTGTCGTTCCACACGATATATCGATGATTAGCATTAGCCCATTCGTCGTCAATTTCAATCAGAATGGCACTGACTAATCGTAACCAAGCCTCTCGGTTAGGAAAGACTCTGACCAAGCGGGTTCGCCGCTTAAGTTCTTGTTGAACCGTCCGTTCAATGCGGTTGGAGCTTCGCATTTTCTTTTGGTGTCTATCTGGCAAGGCAAACACATTTAACCCTTCAGGCACATTGTTTTCTAGCCACTGCGCCAAGTGAGCATGCTTTTCTTGGTACTGGCTCACAAGGACTTTTAGATTAACCTGAGCAGCTGCCCTATGAGTTATGCCTGAAAGTGGTGTATGGAGTAGTTGACTAAAAGCGGCGTATCGGGATGAGTTGAGTTTACAACAACTTAAACTTCCACAGACATACGCCACTATGAAACAGAATAAAATTATTTCCTTTGAAAAGCCAGAGCAAAGCATCGATCCGCTGCAAGAATTGATTCGCAATGGCGCCAGGCAACTCATTCAAACCGCGGTCGAGAGTGAGTTATCTGAACTGCTGTATCGCAATTGTGACAAAGTCTCAGATTCAGGACACGCTGGTGTCGTTCGTAACGGCTATTTGCCAGAACGTGAACTGCAAACCGGGATCGGCCCAGTCAAAGTACGTATCCCCAAGGTGCGCTCCCGCACTGGAGTACCGATCACCTTTCGGTCTGCTTTAGTGCCGCCGTATGTGCGTAAAACGAGAACACTAGAAGCGGCCTTGCCTTGGCTGTATCTCAAGGGTGTCAGCACTGGAGAAATGGGGGATGCACTGAGCGTGCTAGTGGGTCAATCAGCGACTGGGTTATCATCAAGCACAGTGAGTAAGCTCAAAGCAACGTGGTCTCAGGAGTACAAGGATTGGAATAGAGAAGGTTTAGATCGAGATCGATGGGTTTATCTATGGGCGGACGGGATACACAGCGGCCTGCGCGGCGATGAGGGCCGGCTCTGTGCCTTAGTTGTCATCGGAGTGAATGAGCGCGGTCACAAGAAATTACTGGCGATTGAAGACGGTGAGCGAGAGTCTACGCAGAGTTGGCGAGAGGTGTTGTTGGCACTCAAGGAGCGAGGCCTGAATCAACCAGAGCTGGGCATCGGTGATGGTGCTTTAGGCTTTTGGAATGCCCTGGAAGAAGTCTATCCTGGCACTAAACATCAACGGTGCTGGGTGCATAAAACGGCCAACGTGCTGAACAAGCTGCCTAAATCGGTGCAGCCCAAAGCAAAAGCAGCTCTGCATAACATTTGGCAGGAAGAAACCAAAGAAGCGGCGCAAAGCACCTATCAATTATTCATTAAAACCTGTCAAGACAAGTATCCAAAAGCCACGCAGTGCTTGGAAAAAGATCGCGAAGAGTTAATGACGTTCTACTCGTTCCCTGCCAAGCACTGGATGAGCATACGTACTACGAATCCAATTGAATCAACATTCGCGACTATCCGACACCGTACCAAACGATGCAAGGGATGTCTTAGCCGTGATGGCATGTTAAGTATGATGTTCAAGCTGGGTCAGTGCGCAGAGAAAAAGTGGAACCGAATACGCGGGTTCGCCTATCTAGCAAAAGTGATTCAAGGGGTTCCATTTAAAGATGGAATAGAGCAAACTAATGACTACTCAGATCAAACCGAGGCCGCTTGAAGAAAATGCCTCATACACCAGATTCGGGCATAACTCCTGCCCTATTGGGTGCATTCCAAACACTACGCAGCTCACCACCAATGCGCTGCTTGATCTTGTGATTGGGGCATGATGCATTGCATTCTGCGCCAGATGAAACTGGCAACGCTGCCAAGGTATACCTGGGAACACTGCCTTTCTAGCGGCTTTTAAGCCACTGTGATCATCACTGACAATAAACTCAATACCATGTATGCCCCGGTCAACCAAGCCTTTGAGGAACTCTCGCCAGTTAACCTCGGCTTCATTAAGCACCATTGCCGTTCCTAATACGCAACGCCGTCCACAAGGCAATACACCCACCGCACTCAACACCGCCATATCAATCACTTGGTGGCCCTCACGCACCTTTTCATAACGCGCATCAAGGATTAGGTAAGAGACTTTACCCAACGGACGATCACGCCAGACTTTTAACGCCTCATCCATGCTCTGGTTAGCCCGTGAGACCGGTGTAGAGGAGATGCTTTCAATACCCATGCTCTGCATGACTTTTTCGACTCGGCGCGTGCTAACGCCCGTCACGTACATTTCAGCAACGGTCAGCATCATCGCACGTTGGCTGCGTAAGCCGCGTTCTAGCGATTGAGGGTAAAAAGGTTCATCAACGTGTTGAGCGGTCTTTGGGATACGCAGATTGAGCGTACCGGCTTGCGTATCGATACGCTTATCCTGGTAGCCATTGGCAAACCCTGGCCGGTCTTGACTATGCTCATAGTGTGATGCGCCTGGAAACGGCTCTCTTTCAATCTTCATCGCCTCATTGAGCAGTGCGGTGAGCACGGGGCGCATGGCATCGGGGCCTTCTGAGATTAATTGTTCCACTACTACGTCAAATACGTTATTGTTTGATTGGGTCATTTGGGTGTCTCCAGTATTTTAATTGCTTAAAACATGGAACGCACAAATGGTTCAACTTACAAGACACCAAGATAGAAAATTTGAATAAATCAAAAATTCGAAAAAATTCCCCCTAGGGGGAAAGGCCATACTGCTCTATCTAATATAAAAGTCCATACCTGAAGTTACAGTATCTCTTAATGGCAAATAACTAATTGACATCAAAACCATGAAGTGGAACATCCCTAATACACTCACTTGGATGAGAATCGGCATGATTCCCATTTTAGTTTTGTTTTATTACTTACCTGGTCTCGCTAACCGGGAAATCGTAGTCACAACATTGTTTGTGATTGCCGCCCTTACCGACTGGTTAGATGGCTACTTGGCCCGCCGCCTGAATCTCACTTCACCATTTGGAGCTTTCCTTGATCCGGTGGCTGACAAGCTAATCGTTTCCACAGTACTGGTAATGCTAGTGGCCGATGCAAGCATTGTCGAAAGAACCTTCCTGCCCATCGTATTCATTATTTCAGTGGCGGTTATCATCGGTCGCGAAATTGTGATTTCAGCGTTGCGTGAACTTATGGCCGATATGGGTAAGCGAGGCCAGGTTGCAGTGGATAAATCAGGCAAATTCAAAACCGCCGTTCAGCTTATCTCCATCTCCATGTTATTGTACGCTAAGCCCCTGTATGGCTTACCTATATTCAAGATTGGCGAGCTGCTTTTATACATCGCTGTGGCACTGACCTTGTGGTCAATGTGGGTGTACTTAAGCTCTGCGGCAAAATCATTTCGAGACACCGATTAGTCCTCAAAAATCACGGGAATCAGTTGACAAGACTGGGGGCATGCGTAGAATCCACTGCCCTGTTTGCGGGAATAGCTCAGTTGGTAGAGCACGACCTTGCCAAGGTCGGGGTCGCGAGTTCGAATCTCGTTTCCCGCTCCAGATTTAAAACCCAGTGTGAAACGTATTTCCACTGGGTTTTTCTTTATCAAGCGGCCATAAATGCTTTAAAATATTCGCTGGCCGAGTGATTTAACCTAGAAAAATCAGTTAAACGCGGAAAAGGCATGTAAGCAATTGAAGTGCGTAGTGAAATTAAGAAAGTCGCAGTCACCTTATTGGCGATAAGACCTTATTTTAATTTTGCTAGGTGCATCAAGAGTTTGCATGGGCTTTCGTGTTTTAACTGATTATTCTAGGTTTAAACAGGAGCTACGTGGCTGAATGGCAGAGTGGTTATGCAGCGGCCTGCAAAGCCGTGTACCCCGGTTCGATTCCGGGTTCAGCCTCCACGTAATACGCGCATAACAGAGGTTATACCTACCTCCGCAATACCCGATGCCCGGGTGGTGAAATTGGTAGACGCAAGGGACTTAAAATCCCTCGAGGGCAACCTCGTGCCGGTTCGATTCCGGCCCCGGGCACCACTATTTATCAATGAGTTACGCGCACTTGGATTCGTTAACTTGCTCCTTATATTCTTCTCGAGTACGATACAGGTACACTAATTGAACAGTTAATTTATATCCTATCCCGTGAGAATACTAAAACCTGCCAACTATTTTTTAAACGACCCTGATTGACCCATGATATTTTTCAATTTATTTAATTCTTGTATAGTAATTTTCTTATCATAAGGATTCAAATTTCCACTTCTTAGCGATTTCTCTAAACCCGTTATTCCTTCAAAACCTTTCTGCACATGGCCTGAAGGCGTTTTAAACGGGATTCCCGAATCTAATTCAAACTTCAATACATCAGCGGTGCTCTTATCACCAATTACACCGTTGGGATCATACATACGACTTAATCGCCTTTTAAATTTTGGATTTTCGATTTTTTTAATAGAAGTAGATAAATTTTCCTTTTTGAAAAACCCTTTAGCTTTGGCTAAAAGTTGCTTACCTGCACCTGTTTTTCTAAACGCATTAGCTTTTTGTAAAGCAGACTTTCCTAGCTTCCCAGCAACTATGCCAACTCCAACATACGCAGCATCTGTAGCTGCCTCACCATACCTTCCTTCAACAATGTGCCCCACGGTTCCTCTAACATCTTTATAGGTATCATATGCACTATAGGCCCTATAAGCTAAAACCACGACTGTGATTGTTCCGCTAATGAGAAACTCACCATTCTCGTCAACTAATCCATTTGGATTCCAAGCCCCATAACCATAAATAGGTAAGTTCTCAACTTTATTCAAAAAGCCAGTATCTCCAACCACCATGGGGTCACCACTGAGCCAAAGCAAATTTTCTGGATTGTAATATTGGGCACCAAAACGGCAATTTTCGGGTAGTTGCACATTTTCCTACGCAGCCAATAATACTTCTTTTTGTGGGTTCAGCGCAACCGCACCACAAGGCCGCCAATTTCGGGTTTGGCCAGACCACCGATTAGGTTTTGCTGCTTTAGCTTCCTGATAAACAACTTCTCGTTTTGCTAATAGGGCACTATCTTCACCGCGATAACGCTGGCCAGGTGTAACGTAGTGTATAGCACTGTGACGATGTTCTTCGTTATACCATTGCATAAACTTACCCACCCATTGGCGGGCGGCCTCTAAGCTATCGAAGCCTTGAGAAGGCCACGCAGGGCAATACTTTACCGTTCTAAACATGGATTCAATATAAGCGTTGTCATTGCTTACTCTTGGCCTTGAGTAAGAGGGCTTTATTCCTAATGCTTCTAACTTCGCTCTCATTGTGAACGATTTCATTGGGCTGCCATTATCACTGTGTAAGACGGGCATGCCATCGCAGCTGGCCACTTTTAGAGCCGCCTGAGACATCAACTGCGCACCTAATTCACCGCTTTCAACAGGATGTACTTCCCAGTGAACGCCATAGCGACTGTAAAGGTCTTCTACCATGTACAGGTAATAATGCTTGCCAATAGTACGCGTCGCCAAATAGGTGATATCCCACATCCACACAGCATTAGGTTTTAGTGCTATATGAGTATCGGGTGTTCGGGACTGCTTTTGTTTGGCGCGGCCGCGGTGCTTCAATTGCCCATGCGCCTTGAGAACTCGATAAAAGCTAGACTCGCTGGCCACATAAATACCTTTGTCAGCCAACTGCGGTACTATTTGCGACGGCGGCAAATGATGGTATGCCGATTCATTACATATCGATAAAATGTGTTGCTGCTCTTGCTCGCTTAGTTTATTGCCAGGGACTGGCTTTTCTACCAAAGGACGTTGATCACTGCGGATACTATCTTCTCCTTTTGGCTTCCAACGTCTAAGCGTAGACTCGGCAAGGCCAACCAACTCACAAGCACTTGAACGCTTTGAACCTGCGTCTACTGCTTCATTAACATCATTGATTACTTTAATGCGCGTCTGAGTCGTAATCATACTTTCTCGTCCTCCCAAAGCGCCTGAAACTTTTTTTGTAATACTAATAATGCGGCCGTTTCAGCCAAGGCTTTATCTTTGCGGCGCAGCTGGGTTTCTAGCTTCTTCTTGTCTTTTTTTAACGCACGTATTTCATCGCGCGCAACTTTAGGGCTAATGAGAGCCTCATCAACACCATTAATACAAGCTTCTCGCCATTGCGTTATTTGAGTAGGGTATAGGCCTTTCTCTCGGCAATACGCAGATAATTCTTGTTCATTCATCGCAGCAGTTTCAAGAACTACGGTGAACTTAGTTTGGCAATCCCACTGATTAGATGAATCACTATTAGGCATTAAAACTCCTGATCGTCTGGCTTTATTTCGCCAATCATACAAGATTTGAACACTGATTCCTTCTTCTCTAGATATTTCTGCGAAGGACTGACTATTTGATGATAATAATTTAGATAAAACAGCTTCTCTTCGTTCTACGCTATATTTCGGCATGAGTATTTCTCCGCCGCCCCTTGTGAATTAAAATGTGTGCAACTACCCTGACGTCTGGGGGTTCAAAGTTACAATTTTCCTGTTAGCGACCTCTTATTTCCTTAATCCGACGATTTTGATAGGCATTATCAATCGTCCAATTGAATTGAATGATTTTACAAATCACTGCAGATGGTTTCATATACAATGAGGTCTGATGCTGTAACTATACGTCATTGGATTGCTATTTTATTACAAAGAGAAATACAACCAATTTGGAGAGAGATTATGGGAAAGCAGATTCGTAACATTCAACACAAGCTTACTGCAGCAGCTGTTGTAATGAGTGATTACGCAACATTGGGTATGGACTTTTTGTCTAGCAAGTTGACTCATTGTCGTTCCACACGATATATCGATGATTAGCATTAGCCCATTCGTCGTCAATTTCAATCAGAATGGCACTGACTAATCGTAACCAAGCCTCTCGGTTAGGAAAGACTCTGACCAAGCGGGTGCGCCGCTTAAGTTCTTGTTGAACCGTCCGTTCAATGCGGTTGGAGCTTCGCATTTTCTTTTGGTGTCTATCTGGCAAGGCAAACACATTTAACCCTTCAGGCACATTGTTTTCTAGCCATTGCGCCCAGTGAGCATGCTTTTCCTGGTACTGGCTCACAAGGACTTTTAGATTAACCTGAGCAACTGCCCTATTGGGTGCATTCCAAACACTACGCAGCTCACCACCAATGCGCTGCTTGATCTTGTGATTGGGGCATGATGCATTGCATTCTGCGCCAGATGAAACTGGCAACGCTGCCAAGGTATACCTGGGAACACTGCCTTTCTAGCGGCTTTTAAGCCACTGTGATCATCACTGACAATAAACTCAATACCATGTATGCCCCGGTCAACCAAGCCTTTGAGGAACGCTCGCCAGTTAACCTCGGCTTCATTAAGCACCATTGCCGTTCCTAATACGCAACGCCGTCCACAAGGCAATACACCCACCGCACTCAACACCGCCATATCAATCACTTGGTGGCCCTCACCCACCTTTTCATAACGCGCATCAAGGATTAGGTAAGAGACTTTACCCAAAGGACGATCACGCCAGACTTTTAACGCCTCATCCATGCTCTGGTTAGCCCGTGAGGCCGGTGTAGAGGAGATGCTTTCAATACCCATGCTCTGCATGACTTTTTCGACTCGGCGCGTGCTAACGCCCGTCACGTACATTTCAGCAACGGTCAGCAGCATCGCACGTTGGCTGCGTAAGCCGCGTTCTAGCGATTGAGGGTAAAAAGGTTCATCAACGTGTTGAGCGGTCTTTGGGATACGCAGATTGAGCGTACCGGCTTGCGTATCGATACGCTTATCCTGGTAGCCATGGGCAAACCCTGGCCGGTCTTGACTATGCTCATAGTGTGATGCGCCTGGAAACGGCTCTCTTTCAATCTTCATCGCCTCATTGAGCAGTGCGGTGAGCACGGGGCGCATGGCATCGGGGCCTTCTGAGATGTGTGTTCCACTACTACGTCAAATACGTTATTGTTTGATTGGGTCATTTGGGTGTCTCCAGTATGTTAATTGCTTAAAACAGGGAACGCACAAATGGCTCAACTTACAAGACACCAAGATAGAAAATTTGAATAAATCAAAAATTCGAAAAAAATCCCCCTAGGGGGAAAAGGCCATACTACTCTATCTAATATAAAAGTCCATACCTGAAGTTACAGTATCTAATGAGTTTGACAGCAGCAGGCACCCTATCCACTGTTAATGCCGCAGTAATAGACTTTGGCAATGTGGGTGAGCCCATTAACCTCGTAGTAGGTTACCAACCTTATTACACCGAAGCATGGTCTGGTGTTGTAATGAAGGGCAAGAAATTTTACGAGAAGTATTTGCCAGAAGGCTCAACCGTAGAATTCCAAATCGGCTTGCAAGGCGGCATCATCGTAAATGCGATGTTAGCGGGTAAGCAACACATCGGTTATATGGGTGATATGCCTGCTATCGTTGCTACCACTAAAGAAAGAGTTGCGGATATTCGAATCGTCGCAACCGCGGGCTTAGCTCAAGATCAGTGTAATAATATGTTGGTTAGAACTGATGCACCTGAATTTGCAAATGCAGATGAAGCCATCCAATGGATGAATGGCAAAATAGTTGCTGTACCTAAAGGCGCTTGTACTGATCGCTTTGCTTTAGCGGTTTTTGAAAAGAAAAACGTTACTCCAGACCAGTATCTAAACCAAAACATCGAAGTTATTACCAGCGGTTTTCGTGCTGGAAAATTGGATGCAGCGGCAATATGGGAGCCAACGGCAGCGCGTTTAATTGAAGAAGGCCTTGCTCGTAAAGTAGCAACCGGCGCGTCAGTAGACGAGAACGACGGCGGCTTTATCGACATGCGTGGTGATTTAATTGACCAGCGTCCAGACGTTGTAAAGGCATGGTTAAATGCTGAGCTTGATGCACAGCTGTTCATGGCAGACCCTGCCAATACAATGGCTGTAGTTAAAATGGCTGCTGAACAAACCACCGGCTTTGAAGATAAAGTTCTCTGGAAAGCAATGGTTGGGAGCACCCCAAAAGCTCAAGGTGGTACTGATATACGTAACGAAATGGCATTTGCTATTACGCCTAAGGCCCAAGCATTGATTGATAAGGCAACTACTTTCTTACATTCAATCAAGACTATCAAGGTTGATACTTTACGTGTTAATGCAATCGAGACCAGCTTTACAGAAGAGATTTTGAAACAGCGCGGCCTAACTGCACCTATTGGTCAAATTGTAGCGCAACCTGACTCTGCCTTCCCAGGCTAAGGTTAAAGCCGTAGCTTTTGGTCATGGCTATTAAGCTTAGGTATAGCTAAAGTAGTAATACCCTCGCCCTCACCGCATTTGGCGGGGGCCAGTTTTAAATACCGAAATACCGACCCCGAAGGCTGCTCCTTAAGTCTATCAAATAGACTCAAACAGAGTCAGAGAAGCCCCCTATAAATTCGATTCGGGACCTCCTTGCAAAGGACAAGCTATAGGTAATAAATTTAAGGATTAACCTATTTTTTGAGCTAGACAATATGAGTCAAACTAACACGGCAAATATGAACATGACGATGTATCGTATTTCGTCATGGTTAAAGAGCCCAAAGCCGTATCTAATGTTTATCGGTTTTGCTTTTATTCTATCATTTTGGTATTTCGCAGTAGAAGTCTGGAAGCTTCCTCGCTTCCAAGACATGCCCGGATTAACCGAGGTATTTACCGAATGGTTTAGTAAGGACCCGTATTACGGCTTGTCTTTTTACACCCCCGAATACTATAAGGGCTTGTCGGATAATTAATAGAATACGTGAGATAATATGGGCTGATTCTAGTCAGCCTGCAATTTTGAGCAAACGTCATCAAAGCCAACTGTTCCTAACCTTAGATTCTCTGGTTAGCTCTGAACATCCCTACCGTAAACTCGATGAGCTATTATGTTTTGGTGCATTGAGTAAACCCTTCTCTAAAATATATGCCACCCGTGGCTCTAAAGGCCGAGGTGTTGAGTTCGGCTTACGTGCCTTGGTGCTTCAGTTCATGGAAGATTTAAGTGATAGAGAAATGGAGCGATACTTATCAGAGAATCTGGCCGCTAAGTGGTTTTGTGATTCAGGACTGGAACAGAGCACTCCTGATCATAGTTACTTTGGTGATTTTCGCTCACGCATTGGAACCAGGGGTATGATGAATTTATTTGACCGTGTTCGGAGCGGGTTAGTTTCAATGGGCTTAGTACGAGAAGTATTCACATTTGTCGATGCCAGCCAGTTGGTCAGTAAGCTAACCACTTGGGATGATAGAGATAAGGCGATAAAGATGGGATTAGAGGAGTTCAACAATAAGACAGTTGATAAAGTTGCGGCGGACAAGCAAGCACGGTTTGGGTGCAAGGGAAATAGCAAATATTGGTATGGTTACAAAGAGCATGCATCAGTGGATATGCAAAGTGGCTTGATCAATAAAATAGCGGCCACCTCGGCTGAGGTAACGGATGCAAGCGGCTTAAAGCATGTTTGCCCTAAGTCGGGTGCTGTTTATGCGGACAAGGGTTATTGCGTGAGCCCGGCCAAAACCACGCTCAGGCGCAACGGTTGCCATGATGCAACAATCAAGAAGAACAATATGCATGGCAAGAATAGAGACAAAGACCGTTGGATTAGCAAAATTCGTTCACCATATGAGCGAGTGTTTGCTCATCGCAATAAGCGAGTTCGTTATAAAGGGTTGGCTAAAGTCCAGTTCCAAGTTGGAATCAGGGGCTTATGTTTTAACCTTAAGCGATTAATGGCATTGGGAGTTGAACGAGTTGAATTGGTGCCGGCCTAGGGATAGATCCGTCTATTGGTGGCAAAATGGCTGCTAATAGACGGTTTATTGCACAAAAAACGCGTTGCTGAGCAAACTAAAAGCGACTTCGGCGAAAACCCTGTTTGAAATTGTATTAACCGACGAGCCCATTGAGGGTAAAAAGGTTCATCAACGTGTTGAGCGGTCTTTGGGATACGCAGATTGAGCGTACCGGCTTGCGTATCGATGCGCTTATCTTGGTAGCCATGGGCAAACCCTAGCCGGTCTTGACTATGCTCATAGTGTGATGCGCCTGGAAACGGCTCTCTTTCAATCTTCATCGCCTCATTGAGCAGTGCGGTGAGCACGGGGCGCATGGCATCGGGGCCTTCTGAGATGTGTGTTCCACTACTACGTCAAATACGTTATTGTTTGATTGGGTCATTTGGGTGTCTCCAGTATGTTAATTGCTTAAAACAGGGAACGCACAAATGGCTCAACTTACAAGACACCAAGATAGAAAATTTGAATAAATCAAAAATTCGAAAAAAATCCCCCTAGGGGGAAAAGGCCATACTGCTCTATCTAATATAAAAGTCCATACCTGAAGTTACAGTATCTCGGTCGTGGTATATCAATCTCAATTACTGATCGCGTCGAAGTAGGTAAATTAGTCATAATTAGCAATTTATCTGCTAGAAAAATTGCTTCATCGATATCGGTGGTAACAAAAAAGTTAGTATTACGTTCTTCTTCATACAAGCCCGCATAATATTCCCACATCAATTCTTTAGACATGTGGTCAAGCCCACGAAATGGTTCATCCAGAATCATAACGAGTTATGCCCGAATCTGGTGTATGAGGCATTTTCTTCAAGCGGCCTCGGTTTGATCTGAGTAGTCATTAGTTTGCTCTATTCCATCTTTAAATGGAACCCCTTGAATCACTTTTGCTAGATAGGCGAACCCGCGTATTCGGTTCCACTTTTTCTCTGCGCACTGACCCAGCTTGAACATCATACTTAACATGCCATCACGGCTAAGACATCCCTTGCATCGTTTGGTACGGTGTCGGATAGTCGCGAATGTTGATTCAATTGGATTCGTAGTACGTATGCTCATCCAGTGCTTGGCAGGGAACGAGTAGAACGTCATTAACTCTTCGCGATCTTTTTCCAAGCACTGCGTGGCTTTTGGATACTTGTCTTGACAGGTTTTAATGAATAATTGATAGGCGCTTTGCGCCGCTTCTTTGGTTTCTTCCTGCCAAATGTTATGCAGAGCTGCTTTTGCTTTGGGCTGCACCGATTTAGGCAGCTTGTTCAGCACGTTGGCCGTTTTATGCACCCAGCACCGTTGATGTTTAGTGCCAGGATAGACTTCTTCCAGGGCATTCCAAAAGCCTAAAGCACCATCACCGATGCCCAGCTCTGGTTGATTCAGGCCTCGCTCCTTGAGTGCCAACAACACCTCTCGCCAACTCTGCGTAGACTCTCGCTCACCGTCTTCAATCGCCAGTAATTTCTTGTGACCGCGCTCATTCACTCCGATGACAACTAAGGCACAGAGTCGGCCCTCATCGCCGCGCAGGCCGCTGTGTATCCCGTCCGCCCATAGATAAACCCATCGATCTCGATCTAAACCTTCTCTATTCCAATCCTTGTACTCCTGAGACCACGTTGCTTTGAGCTTACTCACTGTGCTTGATGATAACCCAGTCGCTGATTGACCCACTAGCACGCTCAGTGCATCCCCCATTTCTCCAGTGCTGACACCCTTGAGATACAGCCAAGGCAAGGCCGCTTCTAGTGTTCTCGTTTTACGCACATACGGCGGCACTAAAGCAGACCGAAAGGTGATCGGTACTCCAGTGCGGGAGCGCACCTTGGGGATACGTACTTTGACTGGGCCGATCCCGGTTTGCAGTTCACGTTCTGGCAAATAGCCGTTACGAACGACACCAGCGTGTCCTGAATCTGAGACTTTGTCACAATTGCGATACAGCAGTTCAGATAACTCACTCTCGACCGCGGTTTGAATGAGTTGCCTGGCGCCATTGCGAATCAATTCTTGCAGCGGATCGATGCTTTGCTCTGGCTTTTCAAAGGAAATAATTTTATTCTGTTTCATAGTGGCGTATGTCTGTGGAAGTTTAAGTTGTTGTAAACTCAACTCATCCCGATACGCCGCTTTTAGTCAACTACTCCATACACCACTTTCAGGCATAACTCAATCATAACCTCTGGCTTGTTGATCATCGCCCGGGCTAGTTCTGCGTGGCGTAAAATTCACTACCGCGCCTGCTGTGGCTGACGATGTGTTGGATATACTTCAATCACATTTTCAATTAGCCGATCGAAGTAGAAATACTCCCAATCTCATGATCTCAGATAGTGTGAAGCCACCTCGGCCCAAAAGTGATCTGCAAAAATTATTATTTCAGAAATACGGTCGTCGTTGGGAACAAGCCGGCCAGTACTTTGCCAAACACCAAGGCTTCACCAATCAACTAGGCCATGACACCTTGATAGGAGAGGTCTGTTACGCCATCGATTATGAACATGCACAGCGACTTACCGACGTTTTATGCCGGCGCACTGGGCTTGCACATAAGCGACAAGTCTCACCATCCACGGCAATGCGTACCGCTAAAATCATGCAAGCGAAGTTAGCATGGGGCCCAGCAAAATTTAAATTAGAAATAAAGCAAGCAATACAAGTAGGCTTGATTTTAGAGTAATACCTCCCAGTTTATTTATACCTATTGTTATCCTGACCATGACCGCCAAACACCAACAATTAGTAAATCAACTTCTACTCAATGATGGAGAAATCAGCGAGGTGGTCTTGAATGATGTCATAGGCCAAATCATGACACCGAGTATCGACTTTGCTGACCTGTATTTCCAACATGCTACCTTTGAAGGTTGGTCGCTTGATGAAAACAAAGTCAAATCTGGGTCATTTGACATAGAGCAAGGCGTTGGTGTACGTGCAACTAGTGGGGAGAAATCGGGCTTTGCGTATTCCGATGAAATAAACAAAGCAGCACTCGTCGATGCGGCTACCGCTGCGCGAAGTATCGCTAGCAAGGGTCAAAAAAGCCAACTGCCTGCAAAATTTAAGCAAAAAGACCCGCACTACTTATATGCCCAGCCACTGCTGTCCCGTTAACACTAAAGAAACAGGCCTGATTTTCTCTCAATTTGATAAAATACGTTTAGCGATAACCCGTTGAATCAAATAGGAAAATCAGACCATGTCACATTGTAATACCGTTCTAAATCAAATACTCAAAATTGTTCCGAGACATGAATTCGAGGCACTCGCAATTCAACATCATTCGGGGCGTTCATTCCGCAGAGCGTCTCGTTGGTCACAGTTCGTGAGCCTGACTATAGCTCAATTGACTGGCCGTCATAGCTTGCGTGATATTGTTGATAATGTCAGCGCTCAATCACACCGCTTGTATCATCCTGGTAGTGCCGTGTTAACGCGGTCCAATCTTTCACGCATCAATGAGAACAAGCCTTCGAGCCTTTATGAAGCGCTATTCTCTCAATTACTCAAGCGCTGTCAGAGCAAAACGCCAAGGCATAACTTTCGTTTCAAGAATCCCCTGTATTCACTGGACTCATCTACCATTGATCTGTGCTTATCGGTTTTCCCATGGGCAGACTTTCGATCAACTAAAGGGGCAATCAAACTGCATGTAGGCCTGAATCATGATGGTTACTTACCTGAGTTTGTTAATATCACCGAGGGTAAATGTGCTGATGTTACTGCAGGCAGGAAAGTAGCTTTCCCGAAAGGCAGCATTGTAGTTATTGACCGTGGATACAACGACTATGCCTGGTATAAGCAATTGAATGACAAGGGAATATACTTTGTCACACGATTAAAGAAGAATGCTGCATACCGCCTTATCAAGCGACATAGTGTACGCAAGGGAACGGGACTTAGCAGTGATCAAACGATTGAATTCACGGGGGTCAAAGCAGCAAAGGAGTGTTCGATTCGATTACGCCGTATTGGTTATCGCGATGCCACTACAGGCAAGCATTATGTGTTTTTAACCAACCACTTTAAGCTCAGTGCTCAAACTATCGCCGATATTTATAAAGCCAGATGGCAGGTGGAATTATTCTTCAAGTGGATCAAGCAGAACTTAAAGGTGAAGTCATTTATCGGCACCAGCAAGAACGCAGTATTGACCCAAATATGGATTGCGTTATGTATTTACCTAATACTGATGTTCATCAAATTGCAGTCGAAGGCGGGCAAAACGATGCAACAAATATTGAGGGTATTGCAGCTTAATTTGTTTGAAAAACGTGATTTAATGGCACTGTTGCGAGGGGACCCGATGCATCACCCAAACCTTAACCCTAATCAATTTTCGTTGCTGTGAAAGTTAACGGGACAGCAGTGATGCCCAGCACAACCCCATCAATAGTTTGGAAGATGCAGACAAGGTCTTATTACTGCAAACAGTCAACAAGGCTGCTAGGGATTGTGACCCACGCGTGAAAGAGGTGTCAGTGAGTTTATCAGGCGGTCGTGAAGTGATATTCATCGCGGCCAGTGATGGCACGTTTCAAGGCGATGTGCGGCCGCTAATTCGCTTAAATGTAAGCGTTATCGTAGAGCAAGATGGGCGCCGTGAAACTGGCTCGATGGGCGGCGGCGGTCGCTATAAATATCAATACTTCTATGAAGACAATCGCGGGGAAGGTTACGCACAAGAAGCTGTTCGCCAGGCACTAGTTAACTTAGAATCCACCGCCGCGCCTGCGGGTGAAATGACGGTGGTGCTAGGGTCAGGCTGGCCCGGCATCTTATTGCATGAGGCCATTGGGCACGGTTTAGAAGGCGATTTTAATCGCAAGGGTACCTCGGCCTTTAGTGGCCGAATTGGTGAGCGCGTCGCCAGTGAACAATGCACCATTGTTGATGATGGAACCATTGCTAACAGGCGCGGCTCCTTGAGTATTGACGATGAGGGCACCCCTACTGAAGACACCGTTTTAATTGAAAATGGCGTTCTAATAAACTACATGCAAGACAAACTCAATGCGCGCTTAATGGGCATGCAAGCAACTGGTAATGGTCGCCGTGAATCATATAGCCATTTACCCATGCCGAGAATGACCAACACCTATATGCACAACGGCGAATACGACCCACAAGAAATAATTGAGTCAGTAGATAAAGGCGTTTACGCAGTAAATTTTGGCGGCGGACAGGTCGATATCACCTCGGGTAAATTTGTATTTAGCGCATCCGAAGCCTATATGATAGAAAATGGCAAAGTCGGCAAACCAATAAAAGGGGCAACCCTAATTGGTAACGGCCCGGATGTATTGACGCGGGTGGGCATGGTAGGCAATGACATGCAACTGGATTCCGGGGTGGGAGTCTGCGGCAAAGAAGGGCAAAGCGTACCCGTAGGTGTAGGCCAACCTAGTATGCGCATAGACGGCTTAACTGTAGGGGGTGACGCATGAGCACTAAATTAAGCAGCCACAGTAGCGAGCCTCTCAATGACGCCGAGTCAAGCATGTTGGAAGCCGCTGAACAGGCCCTACAATTCGCTAAAAAGGCAGGCTGCACCAATGCAGACATCAGTATAAACCAAGTTAGCGGCAACGAATACACCGTGCGCAATGGCGTGCCCGAAACCATCGAGCGCAACCAAGACAAAGGCTTGGATATTCGAGTGTATATCGGCCACCAAATTGGCAACGCTTCCACCACTGATTTGAGTGAGGATGCGATACAAAATGCAGTATCAGCCGCTCACTCAATCGCCAAAGTAACCGAAGGCGACCCATGTTTAAAGCTAGCTGATAAAGCGCTATACCCAAATGAGTTTTCTGATTTAGATTTACATCATCCCCAAAATTGGAGTGCTGAAGAAACTGCACATCAAGGCTTAGAACTGGCCCGGGAATGCGAAGCCGCAGCACTAAGCTTTGATACAAAAATTAGCAATACCGAAGGTGCCAGCTTTAGCGCCCACGAAGGTGTAAGCCTAATGTTAAACAGCAATGGCTTCACGGGCTTTGCAAGAGGCACGCGCTATGGCTTAAGTTGTTCGGTAATCGCCGGCGAAACCGAAGCCATGCAGCGAGATTATTGGTATGACTCGGTTCGTGATTTCAGTGATTTTATAGATCCCAGTGCCATCGGCAAAAAAGCGGCCTCGCGCACATTAAGCCGTTTGGAAGCGCAAAAGATTTCAACACGCAAGGCACCAGTGATGTTCGATGCAACAGTTGCCCCCAGCTTGCTTTCACATCTAACTTCCGCCATCAATGGTAATGCGGTTTACAAAAAGGCCACTTTCCTAGCAAATCAGTTAGACAAAGAAGTATTCGCACCGCACCTAACAGTAAGCCAAATGCCGTATCTACAAAAAGCCATGGGCAGCGCGCTATACGACAGTGAAGGGGTTAGTATGCGTAACAACACCTACATAAACGCTGGGGTATTAAGCAGCTATATTATGAGCAGCTATTCCGCCTGTAAGCTAGGCCTCAAAACCACCGGCAATGCCGGCGGTGTGCGTAATTTGCATTTAACGTCCACTAACCCTGTAAGTCGAGCAGAGTTACTTAAAAAAATGGATACAGGTTTGCTGGTCACCGAAATGATGGGCTTTGGTATCAATATTGTAACCGGCGACTATTCTCGCGGCGCCGCGGGGTTTTGGGTAGAAGGCGGGGAGATTCAATATCCTGTGCACGAAATAACGCTGTCAGGGCATTTAAGTGAGATGTTTAAAGGCATTGTGGCAATTGGTGATGACGTGGATACTCGAGGGAATACGCGAATGGGGTCGGTGTTAGTTGATGAGATGACTATTGGTGGGAGTTGATAGCTCAATGTTAGTTAGAGATTCTACCAAAGTGCCGTAAAATGAGCATATTTTGATTAAATATCGGACTGACATACAGTGCTGTCCCAATTGTGTGTTGAAAATTGGAGTTTTCACAGCCTCTACTCATAAGAAACAGTCAGTGAACAAACTTTGCGATGATTCCTAGAGCTGAGCAACTATTATTAAAATTGACGAGAGAAATTCGAAATGCATCAGGCGCGCAACCTACAAGACTTATTAGTTGATGGAACTCGTTACGACCCGCGTTATCTTCCTTCTAGGAACGCGGATCATATGCCGATGACCCTTTGCGCCATTAGTGGATTGGGAGGGAATTTCGATACGATGATTGCCTATCGGAACGAATACAAAAAGAAATTGCATGAAGTTCCATCAGAAAAACCTGGTAGAGATTGGCGAAGCAGTATTGGGCAAAGCGAATCCTATCCTTCATTGCTTGCTTGGTTTAGTGAACAAGTAGCTGGCAAGGGCATTGAATCAACTGTCAGCACCTACCTGCCTGAATTTGTGTGTAGCCTTCACTGGAAGCATTTCATCCGATCATTCGGCTTGGTTATGCAATAGACTTTGGATCAGAAGCTGAAACAGCAGCTGCACTTGCCTATATTGTTAGTAGCCATCAGGATGTTCCGATAGACGCGAATAAAGTGACCGAGTTGCAAGCATATATGCAGAGACAGGTAACGGCCGGCTCGCGATCATTCAACCAACCGGGATTTACCGAGAGCGTTTACGAATTAATAGATTAGATGAATACCCTGTGGGATGCGCTGAAAATATCAGTGATTGCGCTGTTATGGCTCTTGATATCTATCTTAGCACTAGAAATTTCTTTGCTTTACATATGGTTACTGCCACCCAAGCAATTAGAATTTGCTCTGAATTTATTGATAACAAACTTGCCCTCGCGGCATTGACAGGTGGGCTTCTTGCCGCACACAAGGTGGTTGGAAGCCCCTGCATCAACCGAGAGAAAGCAATGCTAATGTCCAATTCACTCGGCCTGGAACATGCCTATAAGTACGCCTGGACCTGCCTGTCAGAGTACCGCCACTATGGAGGTGCTAGATATGCTGAGGAAATTATAGACCTTAGAAAACTTGAATTCATACCGCATTGGTGCGCGAGTGATGAAATTTAAGTGTATTGACCTCAAAGGGACCCGTCCTAAACATCATATTCGGCAGCTCATTTGCAATCAATGTTACAAAATCATCAAATTATGAATGGCGACTCACAAGGAATCTTCGAGCTATTTCTAAATCTACTGACTGCCTGAAAAGAGCGAAATTCGGACGTTTCATTATTTCTTTAACGTAGGATTTCGCTCCGCGAGCGAGTTACTTTTGTCACGTCAAAAGCAACCAAAACCATTACCCTAAAAAACGCAGTTAAAGCCTCTCCAATGAGGCCAACATAAACAACCCTTCCATCGTCGCTACTGCCTCCGAGACACTTTAGCCAAGTAAACAGCGGTCATCTGGCGGTTGAAGAATCGTTCCACCAAGATATTTCTTCATCGCCTCGCTTAGAATGCGGCACCAAACTTGCGCCACGCTCAACTGCGGCGCAATCGCCTTCAATGAATTAAAGACGTGTTGTATTTGGTCAAACGTGTCGCGAATTAAGTCGGCCTTGGCGTGCGTGCTAGTAATCGTCATAGTCTTTTTCCGCCCCGATTCAGTAACGCGCCCCACCGAACTCAGTAATAGCGGTCGACGGGTAATCGCTTCCATCTGTTTGTCTGGGTTAGCCAGCCTAGTGAATATATTCCACCACACTAGTGTCCCAACGTTAAATCGAACAAATTCAATTGGTTACTGTCTTTGCTCACATCGTATTTGTTTTCAGATATCATAAGTAATTGATTTGGCGGCGGCAGAGACAGCGCACGAAGCGACGTTAACCACCACAGGTACAACCCAGAACATATTGCTTGCAACAGGATCTGCGCAGAATGCGGCACTGGTCGCCACAGGAACGGCAGAACAGGAGGAATTACAAGCCGCAGCAGACCAACTTGAAGACTATACAGATACTTTGGCGGCTAATGTGTCGCGTGTTCCGCGTGGTAATTGGGTTACACCAGATCAAAGAAAAAGAGAAGAATCATGAACAACCGATACATCATCCTTGAAGCAAACACTTTATATGCTTTGTCTGGGTTAGCCAGCCTAGTGAATATATTCCACCACACTAGTGTCCAAACGTTAAATCGAACAAATTCAATTGGTTACTGTCTTTGCTCATATCGTATTTGTTTTCAGATATCAATAAGTAATTGATCCAATGGTGTTTTTTCGAATAGCGTGAGGCTTAGTATCTGGATACTGTAACTTCAGGTATGGACTTTTATATTAGATAGAGCAGTATCGCGTGATCGTCCGTTGGGTAAAGTCTCTTACCTAATCCTTGATGCGCGTTATGAAAAGGTGGGTGAGGGCCACCAAGTGATTGATATGGCGGTGTTGAGTGCGGTGGGTGTATTGCCTTGTGGGCGGCGTTGCGTATTAGGAACGACAATGGCGCTTAATGAAGCCGAGGTTAACTGGCGAGCGTTCCTCAAAGGCTTGGTTGACCGGGGCATACATGGTATTGAGTTTATTGTCAGTGATGATCACAGTGGCTTAAAAGCCGCTAGAAAGGCAGTGTTCCCAGGTATACCTTGGCAGCGTTGCCAGTTTCATCTGGCGCAGAATGCAATGCATCATGCCCCCAATCACAAGATCAAGCAGCGCATTGGTGGTGAGCTGCGTAGTGTTTGGAATGCACCCAATATGGCAGCTGCTCAGGTTAATCTAAAAGTCCTTGTGAGCCAGTACCAGGAAAAGCATGCTCACTGGGCGCAGTGGCTAGAAAACAATGTGCCTGAAGGGTTAAATGTGTTTGCCTTGCCAGATAGACACCAAAAGAAAATGCGAAGCTCCAACCGCATTGAACGGACGGTTCAACAAGAACTTAAGCGGCGAACCCGCTTGGTCAGAGTCTTTCCTAACCGAGAGGCTTGGTTACGATTAGTCAGTGCCATTCTGATTGAAATTGACGACGAATGGGCTAATGCTAATCATCGATATATCGTGTGGAACGACAATGAGTCAACTTGCTAGACAAAAAGTCCATACCCAATGTTGCGTAATCAGCATCTTGGCTTCATGCATATCCCGCAAAAATATGCGCCTGAGATTAATCAATTTGCCACCGACTTTCTTAACCCTTATTTGAATTATCACCGACCTTGTTTCTTCCCACAGATCAGCACTAACAACAAAGGAAAACAAGTCAAAACCTATCCATATCGAAACATGATGACGCCTTATGAAAAACTCAAATCGTTGACCAATGCACAGTCATATCTTAAAACTCACATCTCGTTTACAATGCTTGACGATATCGTTTATCAGATGACTGATAATGAGGCAGCAAAACAACTCAATGAGGAAAAAACTAAACTCTTTAAAAACATCTTTGAACAGAAATGACAATCAACTTCTCGGTATCATTCCTGTATTGGAATAGACTTTTACTGTAACATTTTAGTTAAGTATTTCTACTAAGCTAATTTTTTAAGCCAATTTGCCACGATCTTGCACTCAGGTCGAGACATGGCTTTTATCGCTTGGTGCAAATAATAATCAGTGTGTAGACTGTATGGTTGCGAGAATACTTCAATCAATTCACCCGAGTCGAGATAACGATCTATAAATGGACGTCTACCGAGCATGATGCCATCACCACGTAGTGCTGCTTCAATCGCAATAAGCGAGCCATCAACCGTTAGTCCGCCCGGAATATCTCCACTGTCTTTATGGTAAACACGAAACCATCTATGCCAATCGTGTTTATAACCGAGCACATGTATCAAGTCAAAATTAAGCAATTCCGCGGCATTGATGGGTAACTGTCGGCTAGAAAACAACCCGGGTGAACATACTGGTATAATCGTCGCAGTGAGTAATTTTTGCGTCTGCGCATCAATTGCTTTTTCTCCTTCGATAAAAATCTCCAAATCGTCAGGGGACTTGGGTTCGTTTTCGGTAAATTGATCTAATGTTTTTATATGCAGATCAATATTTGGGTTTAAGTTTTGTAAAGACTTTAGCTGCGGTGCCAACCACAAAGTAGCGATGGCCGAGGTGCAACGCAAAGTTACCGTATGGTTGTGGTTTGCTGGAAATAGTTGATCTGTCACAGTATCGAGACGATCTAGTGCTTCGTGTACTACATCTAAATAAGCCTGACCAGTGCGGGTTAAGGACAAGCGACGATTTTGCCTAATGAACAGGCGAGTATTCAGGTAAACCTCTAGGTTGCGCATCTGCTGGCTAACCGCAGCCTGTGAAATATTCAAATGGATGGCCGCCTCAGTGAAACTCAAACGTTGACCAGCGGCTTCAAAAGTTCGCAGCGTATTAAGTCGAGGTCGTTTCAAGCAATATTTCGGATAAGTTTTACTTACAAATAATGACAGTATTCGTTGCTTGACGCAACTCATATCGTTACCTAAAGTTTGATCATTAATTTTGACCGTGAGCGTTGATTAAATGAACTTCTTTTCCTATCTAAGCAATGATGATATTCAGTATGTACACGATGCTTCTCTAGAGATACTGGAGGAAGTGGGGTTGCTAGTTCGCAATGAAAAAGCTAGAAATCGATTTGCTGAACACGGGGCCATCGTTGATCATGCAACCGAGATGGTTCGGATACCCTCTGCTGTGGTTGAAAAATATCGAGCACTTGTTCCGCCGACAATTACTTTACGCGGGCGTGATCCTACTTACGACATCACTTTTCCTCGTAAGCTACCCGTTATTGCAACAGCCAGCTCCGCTCCAGACATTGTTGACCCAGTTAGCGGCGTAACCCGACGTGCGCGGTCCGATGATATTGCCCGTATTGCTCATCTAGTTAATGAGTTACCCGGCTTTGATCTGTTTTCTATTTCTACTCTGGCCGATGATGCGCCCAAGGATCAGTTCAGTCTCACGCGTTTCTACGCGGCGATGAAAAACTGTGTCAAACCCTGTCGAACTTCTGTCTACAATATTCGAGAAGCCGAGCAAGTGATCAAGCTCGGCGAACTGATCGCGGGTTCTGCAGAAGCATTCTGGGAGCGTCCCTTTATCAATTTTGGTTATTGTTCGGTTGTTTCACCACTGACTATGGATTTCGACAGCACCGACACGATGATGTATTTTGCAGAAAATGACATTACCGCTTATGGCACCATTGCGCCAATGGGCGGTTTGAGTACACCGCTAACATTATCGGGCATGCTAACTATTATGAATGCTGAATGGCTGGCTGTGGCCACCTTGGCGCAAATGTCGAAGGCCGGAACGGCCCAGATTTATAATTTTCTGCCCGTGTTTGCCGATATGCGTGACGGTGCTTATGCACCAGGGGCCATAGAAATTGGCATGATGAATTCAGCCGTTTGCCAGATGGCGCGATTTTACAATGTGCCTGCGGGCGGATATCTGGGGTTAACAAATTCTAAAATAACCGATGCTCAAGCGGGCTTCGAAAAAGGCATGTCACCCTTAATGGGCGCATTATCGGGTGTCGACTTTATCGTTATGGGAGGGCTGCAAGATGCTTTGATGTCGTTCGACTTTGGGCAGGTGGCTATCGATAACGAAATTGCCATGATGCTTAAACGCGTGCGTAACGGTTTTGGCTTTAGCAAAGAAGCGGCCTCGTTACAGGAAATTAAGGATACGGGTCCAGCGGGGATGTTCGCAGATAATCCCATCACACTTGAGCGGATGCATACAGAGACCTATATGCCTGAGATTGCTGACCGAAAAATACGTGAACAATGGGAAGCGGAAGGCAGCTCGACCATCCATCAACGTGCTTTAAACAAAGCAATGGATATTATTTCGACACCCAATTCCGCTGCGTTTGATGTACGCGTTGACAACAGAGTTCGTGCCGCCTTCGATGGATTGGTCGCTGGGGAATCCTCACTACCAGAGGGCTGGCAGCCATTTAAAGTAGGCAGTCAGGTCCCTCCCCGTGAACGTCGGCAAAACCGTCGTCGCAAACAAAAGTAATTTCAGCCAAAAATAACCATGACGACATCGATTCCCCAAAGCACCCGCATTGTTATTATCGGTGGGGGTGTCATTGGTACCAGCATCGCGTATCACCTAGCGCGGTCAGGCGAAAAAGACGTATTACTGTTGGAAAAATCCAAATTAACCGAGGGCGCGACTTGGCATGCGGCCGGATTAGTCGGGCAATTTCGTTCGCAGCAAAATTTAATGAGCCTGATGAATGACAGCGTCAAACTGTTTGATGTTCTTGGCGAAGAAACTAAGCAAGAAATAGACTGGCACAAATTTGGCAGCCTCAGGGTCGCCCAAACCGAAGATCGTTGGAAGGAGTTACTCAAATCTTATTCATCGGCTCAAGCTGTCGGGTTTGAAATGAACTTACTTACCCCCTATGAAGCCCGAGAAATTTATCCATTGATAGAAACCAATGACTTGGTGGGTGCAGCATTTATCCCTGCCGACGGCTATGTCGACCCGAACAGTTTAACTCAGGCCTATGCCAAAGGCATACGCGCTAATGGCGGGAAAATTCTTGAAGGCGTAATGGTCACTGATTTAAAGTGTGATAGAAACCGTATTACTCACGTGGTTACCGAGCAGGGTTTGATAGAAGCCGAAATTGTGGTTAATGCCGCTGGTTTATGGGCTCGTCAGGTTGGCTGGATGGCGGGTGTAGAAATTCCTGCCGCAGTGGTTGAACACCAATATTTGGTGACTGAAAAGTCCGACCAAATCCCCGATAAACTTCCCGCGCTGCGTGACCCTGATGGCGGGTTTTATGCCAAGCCTGAACCTGGTGCCCTCGCCATCGGCGGCTGGGAAAAACAAACAAGAGCGGTTAACCCTAAGGAGGGTTTCCCTTGGAAAAATGAACGCCACTTGTTTGATGGCGAGATGGACCGCTTAAGTGAATTTTTTGAACCCGCTATACGGCGTATTCCCATTCTGGGTGAACTCGGTGTGCGTACTATCGTCAACGGCCCTATTCCTATTTCTCCTGATGGCGAGCCGATCATGGGGCCGGTGCCGGGCCTGAATAATTTCTTTAGCGCCTGCGCCTTCACTTCTGGAATTGCCGCATCGGGCGGGGCAGGTAAGGCAGTTGCAAACTGGATATTGGAGGGTGACCCTGGGTTGGATTTGTGGCCATTTGATATTCGTCGTTTTGGGCCACTACACGCGGGACAAGAATATTTACACGAGCGCGCCATCGAAAGTTATAGCAAATACTACGCTATTCATTGGCCAGGTGAGGAGCTTAATTCTGCCCGCTGTGTACGACGCAGTCCGCTTTATCACGCTCTTCGAGAACAAGGTGCCGTGTTCGGGTCGAAATTTGGCTGGGAACGGGCCAATTGGTTTGCAACAAATGGTATTGCACCTAAGGATGTACATGGCTTTGATCGACCGCAACAAGACATTACCATTGCGCGAGAACATCGGGCAGCGCGCGAAGCCGTGGTGCTGGTTGATATGTCATCGTTCACCAAGTTCGAAATCAGTGGTTCACAGGCTTGTCAGTTTTTACAATATCTAGCCATCGCTGATGTCGATAAAGAACCGGGAGGAGCGACCTATACACAATTGTGTAATGAACGTGGCGGCATCGAAGGCGACGTAACTATCATTCGCCGCTCTCAGGATTGCTTTTGGCTGATTACTGGCTCAGGCTTGGGGGTGCGTGATCGACATTGGATCGATAGCCACCTAGGCGGCCACCAAACGGGTACCGCTTATGCGCAGCGTGTAAATGATAGGCAGTGGACTCAATCAGGTCAAACATTGAGTCGTCCGAACCCCCTTAGGTTCAGTAAGGTGCAAATTCGCGATATTACCTCTGGCTACGGCGTGATTAATATTGCTGGGCCCTTGTCACGACAGGTATTGGAAAAAGTGTGTGACGACGACCTGAGTCACGACGCATTCCCATTTATGACCGCGAAAGATATCCGAATTGGTTATGCGCCGGCTTTGGCCTACCGAGTGACTTATATTGGTGAGCTGGGCTGGGAGCTTTACGTGCCATCGGAATACATGCTGTATGTTTACGAAGTGCTGCAACAGGCAGGCAGCGAGTTTAATATCACTAATATGGGTTATCACGCGATTGACAGTTTACGACTGGAAAAGCGTTATTTGGCATGGGGCGTCGATATAACGCCTGACTACAATCCGTTTGAAGCGGGGTTACAATTTCTGATTAACTGGAATAAAGGCGACTTCATCGGCGCTGAAGCGCTGGCTCAGATTCGACAGCAAGGTGTTGACCGTAAGCTGGTTTGCCTTGCTCTCGACGAGGCATTACCCGTATTTGGCGGCGAGGCGGTCTTTTTGGGCGGCCAGGTGATTGCACAAACCACCAGTGGTAACTTTGGCTACTCGGTCAGCAAAAGCCTGGTACTCGCTTATCTGCCCACTGCCGTAGCTAATAAAGCTGGGTTCATCGTTCAATCATTCGATAAAAAAGTGGGCGCATCGCTTATTAAAGGTGCTGCTTACGATAATGCGCGAAAAAAAATTCTCTGCTAGCATGAATTAATAACTGCAACAGATTATAGTCCAGCCATTAGATAACCTGATTCGCGATGAAACTTCTCGTTCGAAACCTCGCCCGAGTGACCACACAAGATGCGCTGCATAAGCTGTTCCAACCCCATGGCACAGTATTGTCTTGCGCCCTCGTATTAGACAAGGCAACGGGTTTGTCCAAAGGTTTTGGCTTTGTGACCATGTCAAAACCCATCGAAGCAAAAAACGCCATGCAAGCCCTCAATAGTCAAGTAGTGGATGGGTGTCGGCTTCGAGTTAAGAAGGTTGGCCCCAAGCCTCAGAAAATTACAGACACTAAAGAAGGCAGCGTATGGCCCAACAATAATTAATTATGTTAAGCAAAAGCGAGATAGTGCCCTTTATTATGGATTTATTCGCCAAAAGGGGTGCCGAAGAATATATGGGCGAGCCGGTCAGCATGGCAGGACACATGGAGCAAACCGCGGCCTGCGCGGCGTCAGATAACGCTGCAAATGAATTAGTCGCCGCCGCTCTACTACATGATATTGGGCATTTCGTTGGAGATTTTCCGATCGATGCACTAGAAAATGGAGTGGATAATTTACACGAGAATATCGCTGCGCAATTTCTATCACCTTATTTCTCGGCAGCTGTCACCGAACCTATTCGGCTGCATGTTCCTGCTAAAAAGTATCTATGTGCAGTCGACCCTGACTACCATAGTCAGTTATCTAGCGCATCTATTCAGTCTCTTGCAGTCCAAGGGGGCCCAATGACCCAAAATGAAGTAAATCAGTTTGAAGCTAATTCGTTTTATCTAGACGCCGTGCAGCTCAGAAAGTATGACGATAACGGCAAAGTAGCCGGCAAGACTATCCACCCTGCTAAACATTACGAACCTTTACTCAATTCACTGTTGTTATGAATGCAATCACCGCTCTATCGGCAATTTTCAGGGTAGTTGCACATTTTCCTACGCAGCCAATAATACTTCTTTTTGTGGGTTCAGCGCAACCGCACCACAAGGCCGCCAATTTCGGGTTTGGCCAGACCACCGATTAGGTTTTGCTGCTTTAGCTTCCTGATAAACAACTTCTCGTTTTGCTAATAGGGCACTATCTTCACCGCGATAACGCTGGCCAGGTGTAACGTAGCGTATAGCACTGTGACGATGTTCTTCGTTATACCATTGCATAAACTTACCCACCCATTGGCGGGCGGCCTCTAAGCTATCGAAGCCTTGAGAAGGCCACGCAGGGCAATACTTTACCGTTCTAAACATGGATTCAATATAAGCGTTGTCATTGCTTACTCTTGGCCTTGAGTAAGAGGGCTTTATTCCTAATGCTTCTAACTTCGCTCTCATTGTGAACGATTTCATTGGGCTGCCATTATCACTGTGTAAGACGGGCATGCCATCGCAGCTGGCCACTTTTAGAGCCGCCTGAGACATCAACTGCGCACCTAATTCACCGCTTTCAACAGGATGTACTTCCCAGTGAACGCCATAACGACTGTAAAGGTCTTCTACCATGTACAGGTAATAATGCTTGCCAATAGTACGCGTCGCCAAATAGGTGATATCCCACATCCACACAGCATTAGGTTTTAGTGCTATATGAGTATCGGGTGTTCGGGACTGCTTTTGTTTGGCGCGGCCGCGGTGCTTCAATTGCCCATGCGCCTTGAGAACTCGATAAAAGCTAGACTCGCTGGCCACATAAATACCTTTGTCAGCCAACTGCGGTACTATTTGCGACGGCGGCAAATGATTGTATGCCGATTCATTACATATCGATAAAATGTGTTGCTGCTCTTGCTCGCTTAGTTTATTGCCAGGGACTGGCTTTTCTACCAAAGGACGTTGATCACTGCGGATACTATCTTCTCCTTTTGGCTTCCAACGTCTAAGCGTAGACTCGGCAAGGCCAACCAACTCACAAGCACTTGAACGCTTTGAACCTGCGTCTACTGCTTCATTAACATCATTGATTACTTTAATGCGCGTCTGAGTCGTAATCATACTTCCTCGTCCTCCCAAAGCGCCTGAAACTTTTTTGTAATACTAATAATGCGGCCGTTTCAGCCAAGGCTTTATCTTTGCGGCGCAGCTGGGTTTCTAGCTTCTTCTTGTCTTTTTTTAACGCACGTATTTCATCGCGCGCAACTTTAGGGCTAATGAGAGCCTCATCAACACCATTAATACAAGCTTCTCGCCATTGCGTTATTTGAGTAGGGTATAGGCCTTTCTCTCGGCAATACGCAGATAATTCTTGTTCATTCATCGCAGCAGTTTCAAGAACTACGGTGAACTTAGTTTGGCAATCCCACTGATTAGATGAATCACTATTAGGCATTAAAACTCCTGATCGTCTGGCTTTATTTCGCCAATCATACAAGGTTTGAACACTGATTCCTTCTTCTCTAGATATTTCTGCGAAGGACTGACTATTTGATGATAATAATTTAGATAAAACAGCTTCTCTTCGTTCTACGCTATATTTCGGCATGAGTATTTCTCCGCCGCCCCTTGTGAATTAAAATGTGTGCAACTACCCTGACGTCTGGGGCTATGGACACCTTAAAGCTGGCCCCTGAAAAAATTCGCCCTCTTTACGCAGCGTATCGTCATTTTTGCCCAGATATAGGAACGCCAACATTTACAGATACATTTCAAACTCCAAGCAGGTGAGTTAATGCTATTCAACAACACACGCATTATGCATGGCCTAGCCTATTCAAAAGGCGGAACTCGTCACTTACAAGGAGCCTACAGCGATTTAGACGGCCTATACAGCACCCTGAGTGTTTTGCGACGCAGTTCTCGCGCTGCAGCGTAGTCTATAGAGCAAACTAATTGTGGTCATGGTTGATGGCCTTGGCGCAGATTACTTTCAAAGTATTGCCATCGCTTACCGCATTTAAACGAACTGGCTGAGCGTGGCACCTAGTTGACCACGTTAGCCTTGAACGCTGCTCAACATCCCTACCCGGACGCATTTTATTATCCCCCAGCTTGGACGCATGAATTACTTCAGCCCAAATCAAATGGTTCACCTAGTGAAGCTGACAATGTATGGCTGGGCCGAAGATCAGTGAAAACCATTTTGCATCCGCACAAGCTGAGCATGTTGCGCCTACATTAGCAGCTTTGATGCGCTTAGATACCAACCACTACCCAGCCCCTGCAAGCGTTACTCAATGAGTAAGGAGCAAGAACATTTGGCCCCTTATAGGGCCTAGTAGTTCTTGTCACACAGCAAATACGTAGTCATTCGCGACAGCGTAGAGGCTTTATGTGGTACTGAAGATATGCTTTTGTTGAACTCTAGCGATCACAAAAATGCGTAGGATTTATACGAAACGGCACTACCACGTTCTAAAAATGACCCTGACTATACTACTGCGGTACTACAGAGGATAAAGCATCTAATATATTGGCCCAACCTCCCTCATGATTAGCCCGACTTTCCTCATCAGGAAATCTAAGGTGTACAAGCTCGACCAAAGTATTGTCGCCATCAACCGACTTAAACGAAATCGTTACCATGCTGTCATCCGCTGAAAATGGCGAAATCCAAGAAAACGACAATTTATTTGGACGACCTATCTCAAGATACTCGCCTGTATGCGGTATCGTGTTTTCGCCCACCTGCATCAATATCTGATACTGTAACTTCAGGTATGGACTTTTATATTAGATAGAGCAGTATTGCCTTTCCCCCCCTTGGTGTCTTGTAAGTTGAACCATTTGTGCGTTCCATGTTTTAAGCAATTAAAATACTGGAGACACCCAAATGACCCAATCAAACAATAACGTATTTGACGTAGTAGTGGAACACACATCTCAGAAGGCCCCGATGCTATGCGCCCCGTGCTCACCGCACTGCTCAATGAGGCGATGAAGATTGAAAGAGAGCCGTTTCCAGGCGCATCACACTATGAGCATAGTCAAGACCGGCCAGGGTTTGCCAATGGCTACCAGGATAAGCGTATCGATACGCAAGCCGGTACGCTCAATCTGCGTATCCCAAAGACCGCTCAACACGTTGATGAACCTTTTTACCCTCAATCGCTAGAACGCGGCTTACGCAGCCAACGTGCGATGATGCTGACCGTTGCTGAAATGTACGTGACGGGCGTTAGCACGCGCCGAGTCGAAAAAGTCATGCAGAGCATGGGTATTGAAAGCATCTCCTCTACACCGGTCTCACGGGCTAACCAGAGCATGGATGAGGCGTTAAAAGTCTGGCGTGATCGTCCTTTGGGTAAAGTCTCTTACCTAATCCTTGATGCGCGTTATGAAAAGGTGGGTGAGGGCCACCAAGTGATTGATATGGCGGTGTTGAGTGCGGTGGGTGTATTGCCTTGTGGACGGCGTTGCGTATTAGGAACGGCAATGGCACTTAATGAAGCCGAGGTTAACTGGCGAGAGTTCCTCAAAGGCTTGGTTGACCGGGGCATACATGGTATTGAGTTTATTGTCAGTGATGATCACCGTGGCTTAAAAGCCGCTAGAAAGGCAGTGTTCCCAGGTATACCTTGGCAGCGTTGCCAGTTTCATCTGGCGCAGAATGCAATGCATCATGCCCCCAATCACAAGATCAAGCAGCGCATTGGTGGTGAGCTGCGTAGTGTTTGGAATGCACCCAATAGGGCAGCTGCTCAGGTTAATCTAAAAGTCCTTGTGAGCCAGTACCAGGAAAAGCATGCTCACTGGGCGCAGTGGCTAGAAAACAATGTGCCTGAAGGGTTAAATGTGTTTGCCTTGCCAGATAGACACCAAAAGAAAATGCGAACCTCCAACCGCATTGAACGGACGGTTCAACAAGAACTTAAGCGGCGAACCCGCTTGGTCAGAGTCTTTCCTAACCGAGAGGCTTGGTTACGATTAGTCAGTGCCATTCTGATTGAAATAGACGACGAATGGGCTAATGCTAATCATCGATATATCGTGTGGAACGACAATGAGTCAACTTGCTAGACAAAAAGTCCATACCCAATGTTGCGTAATCCAATATCTCAAATTGACCACCTTGAACTGGGTCTATTTTTACCTTTGGCTGCGGCATAATCGGCATCGGTAACATAAATTTAGATAATGCGATTGGGTCTAGCCAAGCATCAAACACCTTTTCAATAGGCGCATTAATTGTCTTACTAACGTTTAGGCTTAGTGGTTTCATTTTTGTCTCCGGTGGCTACGATTTCATTGAGCTTGGTTAAACGCAACTCCCAGATAGATTTAAGTTTACTGAACCAGGCCTCAAGGTGCGCTACCTCAGCTAATTCTGCTTCTATCCAATGAGTACGCCCTAGCGTTTTACGTTTTACCAAGCCCGCTATTTCTAGCACTTTAATGTGCTTAGATATGGCGTTAAGAGACATAGCATGAACTTTAGCCAAGTCAGTAACCCTAGTCGGCCCTTGCTGGCATAGCTGCAAGAGTAAGGTTCGACGAG
This sequence comes from Candidatus Poriferihabitaceae bacterium, assembly GCA_965237485.1. GTDB lineage: Bacteria > Pseudomonadota > Gammaproteobacteria > Arenicellales > Poriferihabitantaceae > JAAELZ01. The sequence continues at coordinate 189,198 of CBDEFQ010000010.1, forward strand.
TTTGATCGCTTACTGCTTTAAACATAACAGAGAGTTTATCGTTGTCTCTTAATTCAACCATATGGTTTAATATATAATAAGAGAAATTATTATTCAACCATTATGTTGAATATAACTGCGAAAGCTTGTGTTTTAGTAACGCCAGATATCAACATCAATGCCCTGTTTGCGTAGGTAATCTGCTCTTGATGAAATATAGTGCTGAAAATTTGGTTCGGTCAAATAGGCTTTTTCAAGAACATAGGCAAAAATAGATTGCGTATGAAAAGTGCGCAAAGCTGAATCCATTTTCATTATGTATTGGCCTTGCTTATCAAAAAACACAATTGACGGAAAATAGGCTAAGCCCAGTTCTTTAGCCCACTGTTGGGCAGTGGTTGGTTCACCGCTAGGTTTTTTAATCTTAGCACTATCTGTTACGCTCAACTGTATTACATGCATTTTTTGGAACAAAGACTTGGTTGTCTCATCGGCCAAAGTTTTGGTATGCAATATTTCGCATGCTTTACAGTTAGGGGACTCAAACAAAATAGCCAAAGGTTTTTCCGCCTCAACGTGAGAACGCGCCGATATTGACTCCACTGACTTAAAATAATCTTGCCTAAAAACTAAGTCTCCTTCGTTTTGGTTTGCTTGGGCAAGTTTTGTAACTGAATATTCTGCAAAACTTTGTATATCTTCTTGCTTTTCCTTAACATAATTAAGCGCAGCGTTAAATTCATCAGGCGGGTAATACCCATTTAGCCTTAGCGCCGGTTTTTTCTGCTCGGTATAAAATATTATTGTGGGTGTAAAATCGACATTCAGTGCTTGTGCTAACTGCTTTTCCGAAAAACTTTTCCCCCCGACACTAACCACCTCATCATCACCCCACATATTGATCGCAACGACGTCAAAGTTAGATTTAAAATTTTCTTGTATTCCAGGCACCGCCATATTGTGTTCCCACAATTGATTGCAATACGGGCAACCAGCCTGCCAAAAATATAAGGCGAGCCTTTTTCCATCTGCTGCGGCCTCATCGATATCTTCGCTAAAATCTAGAAAGCTCACTTTAAACCAATCGGGATGTGTAGCAGTTTTAGCCCCAATAAACTTGCCTGTTGCTTCTGCTAATAATGGCGTAACCAACAGCAGACTAACTGCTGTTACACAGCTTAGACTTTGGAATATTCGAGTAAAGTTGCTTTTCTCACGCATCATTTTTTAAAGCTTCTTTATACTTTGGTTAAGTGTAGCCGCAAGGTTTCTGGTTCAAAAAAGTATCTAAATAACTCTTGTCCATTCAACTCTACCACCGGCACTGCTTCATTGTATTTTGCCAACAATGTAGGGTTTGTATCGATATCAGTGGTAATATAGTCATAGCCATACTCATCGGAATAGCTATCTAAACCTTCAAGCATGTCGTCACATAAATGACAACCTTTACGTAAATATACCACCAGCGTTTTATCATTTGTTGCGTATTACAAACCATTTTGATGTAACCAATCAACCACTAGTACTCTTTAACAAGATGATATCCCCAGACGTCAGGGTAGTTGCACACATTTTAATTCACAAGGGGCGGCGGAGAAATACTCATGCCGAAATATAGCGTAGAACGAAGAGAAGCTGTTTTATCTAAATTATTATCATCAAATAGTCAGTCCTTCGCAGAAATATCTAGAGAAGAAGGAATCAGTGTTCAAACCTTGTATGATTGGCGAAATAAAGCCAGACGATCAGGAGTTTTAATGCCTAATAGTGATTCATCTAATCAGTGGGATTGCCAAACTAAGTTCACCGTAGTTCTTGAAACTGCTGCGATGAATGAACAAGAATTATCTGCGTATTGCCGAGAGAAAGGCCTATACCCTACTCAAATAACGCAATGGCGAGAAGCTTGTATTAATGGTGTTGATGAGGCTCTCATTAGCCCTAAAGTTGCGCGCGATGAAATACGTGCGTTAAAAAAAGACAAGAAGAAGCTAGAAACCCAGCTGCGCGGCAAAGATAAAGCCTTGGCTGAAACGGCCGCATTATTAGTATTACAAAAAAAGTTTCAGGCGCTTTGGGAGGACGAGGAAGTATGATTACGACTCAGACGCGCATTAAAGTAATCAATGATGTTAATGAAGCAGTAGACGCAGGTTCAAAGCGTTCAAGTGCTTGTGAGTTGGTTGGCCTTGCCGAGTCTACGCTTAGACGTTGGAAGCCAAAAGGAGAAGATAGTATCCGCAGTGATCAACGTCCTTTGGTAGAAAAGCCAGTCCCTGGCAATAAACTAAGCGAGCAAGAGCAGCAACACATTTTATCGATATGTAATGAATCGGCATACAATCATTTGCCGCCGTCGCAAATAGTACCGCAGTTGGCTGACAAAGGTATTTATGTGGCCAGCGAGTCTAGCTTTTATCGAGTTCTCAAGGCGCATGGGCAATTGAAGCACCGCGGCCGCGCCAAACAAAAGCAGTCCCGAACACCCGATACTCATATAGTGCTAAAACCTAATGCTGTGTGGATGTGGGATATCACCTATTTGGCGACGCGTACTATTGGCAAGCATTATTACCTGTACATGGTAGAAGACCTTTACAGTCGCTATGGCGTTCACTGGGAAGTACATCCTGTTGAAAGCGGTGAATTAGGTGCGCAGTTGATGTCTCAGGCGGCTCTAAAAGTGGCCAGCTGCGATGGCATGCCCGTCTTACACAGTGATAATGGCAGCCCAATGAAATCGTTCACAATGAGAGCGAAGTTAGAAGCATTAGGAATAAAGCCCTCTTACTCAAGGCCAAGAGTAAGCAATGACAACGCTTATATTGAATCCATGTTTAGAACGGTAAAGTATTGCCCTGCGTGGCCTTCTCAAGGCTTCGATAGCTTAGAGGCCGCCCGCCAATGGGTGGGTAAGTTTATGCAATGGTATAACGAAGAACATCGTCACAGTGCTATACGCTACGTTACACCTGGCCAGCGTTATCGCGGTGAAGATAGTGCCCTATTAGCAAAACGAGAAGTTGTTTATCAGGAAGCTAAAGCAGCAAAACCTAATCGGTGGTCTGGCCAAACCCGAAATTGGCGGCCTTGTGGTGCGGTTGCGCTGAACCCACAAAAAGAAGTATTATTGGCTGCGTAGGAAAATGTGCAACTACCCTGAAAATTGCCGATATTGCCTAATTCAGCACCAACGCGCTGTTTCACAGCAAGACGTATTGCGCAATGAATGGTCACTCCCTTCATAAGCGATACAACACAGCTGTGGGACAGCGCGTTAGTGCCCTTTGGGTGAGCCTGTCCGCGCACCTGAGCTGCGTTGCCGCTTTTGCGAATGGAGCGACCATTTGCTGCAAGCGACGCCTTGACAGGCACGCGGACAGACTCACTGTATTAGGCAATATCATCTTGAAAGACTACTAGTGCAGTTGCTCTTCATACCTCTCGAAGAAATGATCCGTATCATTAACCTACTATTGGAGATAAGCACTATTAGCAGATGCTGCATTCGCCCTGGATATAGAGCTTGCAAGTACTCCTTCTAAGTTATTCTGACCAGATACGTCTAGCAAGGGTAAATCAATCACTTGCTCAGCCCAGCGGGCTTCCTTAGCTAAATCTACCGACCATGCGGTATTTAAAGGTAGGGAAAACACGCTCGCCAAACTAATAAAGCACCTATTTACCTCAGGTTTGTTCGCTTGTTTCATCTTCAAATTAAATGCAGTAATTCCAATTCAGGGCTTAATTTTACCTCAAACTCACGAAACGTAGGTTTGTCTCTCAATATACATTCAAGCACGCTACCTTAGAGATGAAAAATATTGCAGACCATGTATATTCGCTGCCAATTGATTACTTTGCGCGTTTATGTGGCCCTCAACATTAATACTAGGCGTTGCACATGGAAGTTCAGTTCACCAATATAATCGATTATTAACCTGTATATCACATTGATTATTATGGGTTTCTCGTTGCGCCGGGAATTACTTGTGTTATTCTCTACCATGAGCCCAGTGTTTAATGAAATTAAACTCACACGCTCATGACAAAATACGCTTCGTGTCGAAATATTTTATAGAGGAACAAATTGAATACTAAACGCGCCACACTTAAAAAAGTAACTGGTATCAGCTCAATAGCTTTGGCGCTACCCAGCTCATGGATGCAACCCGTGATAAACACGGTCTTGCTTCCAGCACATGCGCAAACCTCAACCTGCGATGTAGCTGATCTGTCAGGAAGCTGGAATGTTGTCGTTTCCCTTGATGCGGGCGGTGTCTTTGATAGTACCACCAGCCTCAATTCCGACGGGACTGGCACTTATCAAAACACCCCACCAACTCCGGCTGACACGGGTACAGTTGTTTGGTCTGTTGTCAATCAGGTGTTTTCCTTTTTATCGACAAGTGCTCCTTCCGGTGTCACAGCCGATATACAAGGAATCGTTGATGGTAGTTGCTCATCAATAACAGGCACATACGTGAATTCTGCCGCCCCTTCAGATACGGGCACGGTCGTCCTAACAAGACTTTAAAAAATTATTAAACTGGCCGATCTCAACCCGAATGCTCAAGTGCTCCCGTTGGCCCTAACATCAGGATGATTGCATGCAACGTGCCGAAATAACTGCTTTTTCCAGGCTCGACTAAATATTAGCAATAGATCAGATCAAACATTAAATCAAAGGACATGGCTTTTAATCACCAGCATTTTTTCACGAGTCATTTCATGCATGGAATATTGAATGCCACCCATACCAATGCCAGAGGCATCGCGACCGCCAAACGGCATCCAGTCGACTCTGAATGCGGTATGGTCGTTTATCATTACTGCCGTGGCGTTGAGTTTGTTGCTCGTATCTAGCGCGTCATCTAAATTCTGCGTAAATACTGACGCCTGGAAGCCAAAAGGCAGGCCGTTTGCTCTACGTATGGCATCTTCCTTTTCCGTAAACGAATATACGCAGACCACAGGCCCAAAAATCTCCAATTGAGAAACTTTTGCGTTGTCAGGAGGGTTCAGTATGACGGTCGGTGCATAACAAGAATCAGAAATTCGTTTTCCGCCACATAGTATTTCACCGCCCAAACTTTGTGCTTCTTCAGCCCAGTCTTGGATACGATCCGCTTCTTTTGTAGAAATAAGTGGGCCGACTTCGGTGGCTGGGTCAAGTTGGTCACCTACAATTAATTTTTCAGCTTTAGTTGCGAGTTGCTGAGCGAGGTCAGCACTTATACCTTCATGGGCGAACACCCTTTGCACTGAAACACAAACCTGTCCAGCATGGTAAAAGCCACCTTTGAGTAAGCTATCGATCATGCTTGGCATATCAGCACTTTGATCTACAATCACAGGCGCTGCACCACCATGCTCCAAAGCACATCGTGTGCCTGGTGCTAGTTTTGAGCGTAACATCCAGCCAACGCGACCCGAACCAATAAAAGAGAAAAAATTAACTCTATCGTCACTCACCATTTTTTCTGAATCTTGATTGCTGCAAATCAATGCCTGGCACCAAGCCTCCGCAGGCCTGCTTGTCGCAGGATTTCTACAAAGCGAAAGCAAGAGAGAGGTGTCAGTGCCGCAGGCTTAATAATTACCGGGCAGCCCACCGCAATCGCCGGGATTGTTTGATGCACGATAAGATTTAATGGGTGGTTGAACGCGCTGATGGACAGCACAACCCCAATTGGTTTCCTTTGAGTGAAAGCTATACGCTGGCTTGAAGAAGCTGTGTGCCCCATCGGAATTTGTTCGCCTTTTATGGCCGGTATATGTTCAATGGCAAGTTTTACACCGTTAATGGCTCGCATCACTTCAACCTTTGAATCCATGTATGGCTTACCACCTTCCGATGCGGCTAAAATTGTAAGCTCCTCAACTTGATCGCGCATAATTTCAATTACGCGTTCCAATATTTCTACACGCTCAAAAGCAGGCAGCCTTCGGTCTCGATCATGAAAAAGCTCATAGGCAGCTTGAACTGTATCCTCTACTTGTTCAGAGCTACACATGGGCAGTTCTTCAAGTAAACTCTGGTCGAACGGGTTATTGACTTGTTTAATAGTCATGAGGTGAGCCCTTGTAAAGGTAATGTGTAAATGCCGATCAAATAATGCAGGCGCTTTCTTTAATCAATACATTCAGAATGGAATGATTAAGCGAATAATCAATGGGTAAATCGATCAGATGTACGCCCTTGGCGTTCAAGGCGGTAGACAGCATGCTCTCAAATTCGTCGTGAGTTTCTGGGCGATAACCATGCGCCCCAAAACTTTCTGCATATTGAATAAAATCTGGATTTTTAAAGTCTAAACCAAAATTATTGAACCCAACACCTTCTTGCTTCCACTTAATCATGCCATAGGCACTATCGTTAAGGATGATGATCACTAAATCTAACTCCATACGAATCGCAGTTTCTAGTTCTTGCGAATTCATCATGAAGCCTCCATCACCGTTGATCGACACAACTTTGCTATCGGGGTTCAATTGTTTAGCCATCATCGCCGATGGCAATCCTGCACCCATGGTGGCGAGCGCATTATCCAATAACATGGTATTAGGCTCGTAACATTTGTAATTACGTGCGAACCATAATTTATAAACGCCGTTATCTAAAGTTACAATATCTTTTGCATCTAAGTTATTGCGTACTATATTAACTAGTCGTTGAGGGAGCATTGGGAAACGCTCGTCTTCAAAATATTTACTAATTCGTGAATCAACTTCATTTTTGACCCGTTCGAAGAATGAGAAGTCTCTATCTTGGCTAATCGACACCTGTTTGGACAGACGGCTAATAGACGATGAAATATCTCCGACCACATTGAGTTGTGGGAAGTATACGTCATCAATTTGTGCAGCAAAGAAGTTGATGTGAATTACTTTCTTTCCATCTTCTTCCATAAAGAACGGAGGTTTTTCAATCACGTCATGGCCGACATTAATAATCAAATCAGATCTTTCAATGGCGCAATGTAAAAAGTCATCAGAAGAAAGAGCGGCCGTTCCAATAAATTTTTCATGCCGCTCATCCACAACACCCTTACCAAGTTGTGTATTAAAAAAGTAAATCCCAGTCTTATCTATAAATTCACGCAACGCTTCGCCAGTTCGTTTTCTATTGGCACCAGCACCAACCAGAAGGAGAGGTCGCTCAGCGGCTTCTATCATCGCCGCTGCTTGATCAATAGAAATCTGATCAGCTGAGGGCCTACGATGGCCAACCACTTCAAAAACAGTTGCATCAGTTTCTTCTTCGGCTATATCTTCCGGTAATTCTAGGTAAACCGCGCCGGGACGTTCTTCCATGGAAATGCGAAATGCATCACGTACCATCGATGGAACATTATTACCGTCAACAATTTGTTCTGAATACTTGGTGATTGGCTTCATTAAACCAACGACATCAACGATTTGGAAACGACCTTGTTTGCTTTTTCTAATTGGCTTTTGGCCAGCCAGCATGACCATCGGCATCGCCCCTAGTTGAGCGTAGGCGGCGGCGGTTACAAAATTAGTTGCTCCGGGGCCTAATGTTGACAAACATACGCCAGGCTTCCCTGTGAGTCGCCCATAGGTAGCAGCCATAAACCCGGCGGCCTGTTCATGTCTAGTCAAGACCAACTCGATGCTTGACCCTCGTAACGAATCTAGGAAGTCTAAATTTTCTTCGCCTGGAATACCAAAAATAGTATCTACTCCTTCGTTTTCTAGTGCTTTGACAAATAAATCCGATGTCTTCATTTTTTCCTCCTTAATAGGTTTTCAAATTGGTGTAGCTGGTGTAGACCCTGTTGGAGTTTTTATTCTTTCCAATAGCGAGAATTATCCACGGGGGTTGTGATGATACTAGACTAATGTTAGTTTCGTTGGCTCATTGATGTCAAATTTTTCTCTACGAACTCCTACAAAGAATCTGTACTAATGTATCTGACTTGTTGTCACATCTCTGAACTAGTATCCATTTTCACCGGATTTGGATCTAAGTAAGGCGGATATTCCTCCATATCGAAGTCATATCGTCCAAAGCGCGTATTTGATCCTGAATATACGGAACTAACCCAGCTAATAAGCCCACGGTGATGGTTTTAAGGGGTCTGGAGCTGTTTATGAAACGCCAATCTGGGTGTAGTACTCCCATACATGACCAGTATTGCGGCTTCTTTACCACTTTAAGCATGCGCATATAAGCCGAGAAAATCATTTTCATCTTCATTTTATTAGATTGCTTAACCGTCAACCAAATCCTCAATCACTTGGTCAGCCCATCGGCTTTCCCTCGCCAATTCCGGCGACCATGCTATACACCCGGGAAGTGTGACCACGTTCACCAATATAATTGAGCACTTGATCATTATGCCTTTGTTCGCTTGTTTCATTTTCAAAAATAAATTCAGTAATTTCAATTCAGATATTTATTTTACGTTAAACGTGCCGAACGTAGATTTGTCTCTGAATATTCATTCCTTTTAAGCCTACGGGCATTTAAAATAGCGCCCTCTTTTACAATTAGGTTTGGATATGCACCCAATGTTGAATATTGGGGTTAAGGCAGCGCGTTTGGCCAGTAAGGTCATCTTAAACAGCCTTAATCGCGTGGATGAGCTAGACATCCAAAGCAAGGGACGAAATGACTTCGTCACAAATGTCGACAAAAAGGCTGAACAGCTAATAATCGAAACTATCCTTGAAGCCTATCCAGACCACCAAATTCTTGGCGAAGAATCTGGCAGCTCGGCGCAAAACGACAAACATTCGCATTTCCAATGGATTATTGACCCCCTAGATGGCACCACCAATTACTTACACCAATTTCCAGTTTTTTGTATCTCTATTGCTTTGTTAGAAAAGGGCCAACTAACTTGCGCAATTGTTTACGACCCAACTCGTGATGAATTATTTACCGCGGTGCGCGGCAAAGGCGCGCAACTAAATGACCGACGTATTCGGGTAAGTCAGACCCCTAACTTCGCAAGCGCGTTACTAGGCACTGGAATACCCTACAAGGAAATGAAATACCTAGCGCCGTGGACCAAATCTTTTGAAATGTTAGTTCCGCATGTCAACGGTATACGCCGTGCTGGCTCTGCTGCGCTCGACTTAGCTTATGTCGCTTGCGGGCGATTTGACGGTTTTTGGGAATACGGTTTATCAAAATGGGATATCGCAGCAGGTATTTTGCTTATCCAAGAAGCAGGCGGATTAGTAAGTGACACCCAAGGCAAACAGAATATGCTCGAAACTGGGCATGTAATCTCCGGCAATAAAAAAATATTCGGCAAGTTACAAGTGATTATTAAAGAGCACGCCAAAGCGATTACTTAAGCGGCCATCAAGACAAAACCAATTTATTCGGACTACGATAGTTAAACCCGATGGCTGAGCAACTCACCCTATCTGCTGAATTAGTCTCGCATACGCCAATGATGCGTCAGTATTTGAGTATCAAAGCGCAATACCCTGATATTTTGCTGTTTTATCGCATGGGTGATTTCTACGAGATGTTTTTTGACGATGCCAAGCGCGGCGCTCTACTTTTAGGCATTTCCTTAACCGCACGCGGCCAATCAAACGGTGAGCCAATCCCCATGGCTGGCATTCCCTACCACAGCGCTGACCAATACATCGCCAAATTGGTTAAGGCCAGCCAGTCAGTCGCTATATGTGAACAAATTGGCGACCCAGCTACTTCTAAAGGACCAGTTGAGCGAGCAGTTCAGAGAGTCATTACCCCTGGCACCGTTCTTGAGGACGGGTTACTTTCAGAACGCGAAGACAACTTAATTGTATCTTTATTAGAAACCAAGCAAGGGCAATATGCGCTGAGTGCACTTGAGATCAGTACAGGCTATCTCTGCGCCCAAGAAATAGCGGATGCATCACAATTACGCAATGAACTAACTCGACTGCGCCCAGCCGAAGTGCTAATTGCAGACCAGCAACTGGAGTTCGAAACACTGATTCAAGAGCACCTTGGCCGCAGCGCGTTAATTCATACCATACCGAGCTGGTACTTTGAACCCAAACGCGCCAATGAAGCGCTTTGTACCTTATTCAAAACACAAAGCCTTGACGCATTTGAAAGCCACGACTTCCCTAACGCCACGCTAGCCGCTGGCGCACTAATTCAATATATAAATGAATTGCGCCTTAAGGACTTAGGTCACATCGAACATCTTAAATTCCTACGCAAGGAGTCTCAACTAATAGTTGATAGCGTGAGCAGAACTAACTTAGAGCTTGAACGCTGCATCAATGGTGGAACAGATCATACAGTCGTTGCACAAATTGACCGTTGTATAACCGCCATGGGAGCACGACAACTACGTCGCTGGTTAACCGACCCAACTCGCGACCACCAAACTTTATTAAACCGTCACAGCGTGGTCAATGCCATTTTGAGTGACGACAGCTACCAACGCTTTGCTAACGCGCTGCGACCTGTCGGGGATATGCAACGCGTCGTATCGAGAATAGCGACAGGGCACGCTAAGCCTAGGGACCTAGTTCGTTTAAGAGAGGCACTGACAGCGTTACCGCAGCTTAAAATGGAACTCGCTACAAACGACGATACTTCTCTTGCGCAAATTAATGCAAACATCGACCCATTTGAGTCTCTACACCAACTATTAAGCTCGGCCATCAAAGACGACCCTGCGGCGGTATTGCGTGACGGCGGGGTAATAAAAGGGGTCTATATACCTGACTAGCCATTTGTTCTAATTTAAGTCATCACTAGATTTATGACTTAATACTCTGTACCATTCCAAGTACATGAATTTCCTTTATCAGAGATTTATGTACGCTGTCATGTGTTAAACACGGGAAACTCTCTATGTCGGGTGTCCTACGAATACAACACCCATCATGAGGAAATAAGTGGGGTGTGCTTCCCTGTGTTTGCGCATGATAAAACTCCCGACACCATTGGTTAGGTGAGATATAAAAACACAGGAACATTATAAATGAAGTTTAAACATAGAGTTTATTGTATTTTAGACAGGTATTTTGACAGATACTTGAACAGAGAGATAACCATATCTCAGATAGAGAAATGTATAGACGCATACTTATACAGAGATTTATCGAAAGTGGTTATAAGTGATCATCTAAAGAATAACGAGGAATTGAGAAAAACAATATGGAAAACGGCACACGTTAGACCTAGTGGACTCGACTATTTTTATTCTAGTATTCCTAATAGTATTCGTGAGCGCCGGATGGAGGAAGCATCTTTAGATACGGCTAAGTTTGTCACTAAAAACATCCCTCATATTGAAGGTAACGAAAACCCTTACCAGACACTAGAGCAAGCTATAGAGGCTGCAATGATTGATGGTCTATATCTTGAGTTTGGCGTGTTCAGTGGTACGACTATCAATCAAATTGCTGACTTAGTACCCAATAAAACTGTTCATGGGTTTGATTCATTTGAAGGTTTACCAGAAGGATGGGGAGCAGCGAAAAAAGGAACGTTTGATACAGGTGGAAAATTCCCGCAGGTTAGGGATAATGTTAAACTTCATAAAGGATGGTTTGAAAACACTATTGCACCCTTTATTAATGATCATCAAGGAGCGATTGCCTTCCTACACTGTGATGCAGATTTATACTCATCCACTAAAACCATACTAGACGGTTTAAGAGATAGAATTGTTAGCGGTACAATTATTGTATTTGATGAATACTTCAACTATCCATTCTGGAGAGATCATGAGTACAAGGCGTTTAATGAATTCATCGACTCTACAGATTTTAAATTCGAGTACATAGCATTTACAGATAAGGGATATTCCGCAGCAGTTAAGATCATAACAGGAGAACTATAATGAAAAATATTATGTCCACTTGTGCTGGTCTATCCATGCTTACCGCGTATTTTATTGGAATGTATGTGGTTTCTACAGATGATCTTCGATATGGGAAAGGTCATTTGTTCGCCGCTTATAGTATACCTCCTTACCCTCTATTCATTGGAATAAAAGAAGGGTATCGTTTTATTACCACTAGCTCTTCTGAAAGACAACAAATTAAACGATGTTTATATATCGCATCTAGCATACCTACTAGGTATCCTCAAAAAGGTATCGTCGAGGACTGTGAAAATAAAGAACTACGAACCAAATTTTTTAAAATGATACAAAAGCTTAATCGAAAGTAGCTATTAATTATATTGAGTTATTACCGTTATGGGAATTCTCGTAACGGTAATAACTATTTCACAGTTGCACGATAAAATCGTGCAACTCAGTATTCATACAGTCGGTAAGTCGTCTTTAGATATTAATTTCAACTGCCCGATAAAATCGGGTAGTTCATTAAACCCTTGTTTTAAAAGGTTTCTTTTTTAGTTTCGGCCTTACTTGAGGTTTAGGCAACAATGCGACAATCTTACTTAATGGTGCAATGGCCTTTTCGTCTCTGTTTTTAAAATACTTTAATGCACGACCATCACGTATCCATTCATCTAACTGTAAATTAAAATCTGTTAGTAGTTCATTTGGGTATAAAGCTGCGGGTACAATTGGTCTATGATCTAAAAACTCATGCTTGTACCTAGGGAATTGACTACGGTCATCTGGGTCATAGCCTTTTTCTCTTAAATAACCTTTAAACATTCTACCTAGTGATATATCAGGCATCATGTTATCAGGTAGAATGTATCCATGATCTTCCAAACTAGCTAATAATCTTAATGTCATTTGATCCAACATAGAAAAATGAGTTGGGGGGTATTTTATGCCTATTAACCATATATCTTCTAACATGATCAGGTAACGTGTAAACTGTTTGAGTGTTGCCACTCATCCATTCTGTTACCCATTTAGATACAAGTACAGCAAACTTAGGTGAAGCCCATTGTCCTAAGTTAATAGCAACTTGAGGATGTACCCATGTACCTTGATTTTGTGGCACACCACCTTTAATACTTTGGACTAATCCCGATACCGGAATTCCGGTATCGGAAGATAATTCTTTTAAAAATTCTCTTGTTGTTTTTAAATCTCCATAGTGATTTAGTTTTTTACCTACAGCCTTACACAGAGCGGTTGCATTAATATACCCATCATTCGCACGTTGATTGATAGTATTTCTATCTAATTCACGAATTATTAATGGGAATATTTGTTGCTGCACTTGATTATTTTTTGACTTTACAGTACTACTTGCCACATCGTCAAAGTCAGCATCAATAGGTTCAATATGTTTCGGTGGTCTGGTCATTAGTCAACTCTTTATAAGTGAGTCGCTTATTGTTCATTTTATCAATGGTCATGTCAATAAAATCCATCGTACTAATGTTGCGAGTATTATGTCTAAATGAAAACTCATCTACATAACGATGTAAGTGTTTATGACTCATCCAATGGTATACACCAATGTACCCACGTTTCAATAAGGCCCAAAAACTCTCAATGCCATTCGTGTGTGCTTGGTCTTTTACATACTGACCAATAGAATGATTTACTGTGTGATGTTTATACTCACTTAATCCTTTATAGGATTTGAAATTATCAGTGACTACCGTAGCACCAGACTTGACATGCCCACGAATAAATCCATGAATTACCTTTGCCGATGTACTGTTAATTGGTTGAGCTTTTACTATTCCCTTTTCATCACGTAAACCGATCACTGCTTTTTTACCCACTGTACCACGACCCATTCTGAGACGCTTATGAGCGTGTTTGTTTTTCTCTTTACCACCCACGTAGGTTTCATCAACTTGTACATGATCGCTAATATTATCCGAATCGTTGTTTAACCACGCTTCGCGGATACGTTGAGCTAAAAACCATGCTGTCTTCTGAGTCACGCCTAACTCTTTGGCAAGTTGAGTAGATGGAATACCTTTCCTTGCTGTTGTAAGCATGTATATAGCCAGTAACCATTTATGTAAGGGTAGTTTAGACTCACCTAGTATACTCCCAGTACGGACGCTAAAATGCTTACGACACTCCTTACAGCGATAAGGCATAGGTTTGTGGTCTTTACACTCAACCGCGTTAATACATCCACAGTGAGGACAGTATGGCTTGCTTCCCCACCGTTTATTTTCAAAGTATAATCTAGCTGATTCTTCATCAGGTATTCTCTTGAAGAAGTCATACAAACTAATTGATTCTGGCTTAGACATTGTGATACCTTTGTTTTTGGCTAGTCAGATATATAAATCCCTAATAAAAGATGGCTACGATGAGCAACTTGATGAATACCGTAATTTACAACGTGATACGGGTAGTTACTTACTTAAAATTGAGGCGCAGGAGAAACGCAACACAGGGGTAGAAACCTTAAGGGTACGTTACAACCGCGTTCACGGCTATTACATCGAGCTGCCGCGTTCACGCAGCGAAAATGTGCCAGAACACTATGTAAGACGCCAAACTTTAAAGAATGCCGAACGCTTTATTACTGAAGAATTAAAGGAGTTTGAAGACCGGATATTAAGTGCCAACGAAAAAGCCTTGGCCAAGGAAAAACAGTTATACAACGCGGTATTGGAGTCAATACTACCCATGTCGCTTGCCTTATTGCGAACTGCGGATCAGTTAGCGCGCTTAGATGTGCTAAACAACTTTGCAGAACGCGCTGTAACACTAAAATTAGCACAACCGACTTTGCATCAAAATGCGCAGCTAAGTATTGTAGATGGTCGTCATCTAGTGGTGGAGCGTTCGCTTAAAAGTAAATTTATTGCCAACGACACTCTGTTTGAAGATCACAGCCGCTTACAGATCATCACCGGACCCAATATGGGCGGCAAAAGCACTTATATGCGCCAAACTGCGCTAATTGTACTGCTTGCACATACCGGCTCATTTGTACCCGCGGCATCAGCAGATATAGGGCTTATCGATCGCATCTTTACCCGTATTGGTGCCGCGGATGATTTGGCTGGCGGCCGCTCAACCTTTATGGTAGAAATGACCGAAATGGCGCACATCCTGCGCCATGCCACCGATCAAAGCTTAGTGCTTGTAGATGAAATTGGCCGCGGCACAAGCACCTTTGATGGCATGTCACTGGCCTGGGCTTGCGCAACTGATTTGGTAACTCGGATTGGTGCCTACAGTTTGTTTTCTACCCACTATTTTGAACTAACTGCTCTATCGGAAGAATGTGCAAATACCATCAATTTACATCTTGATGCGGCTGAACATGGACAAGAAATTGTGTTTTTATACAGTGTTAAATCTGGCCCCGCAAGTCAAAGCTATGGCATACAAGTGGCGCAGCTGGCTGGGATTCAACGACCCGTTACTGATCTAGCCAAAACAAAATTACGCGAGCTCGAATCCAACAAACAAGGTGATTCTAAACCAAGCAGTAAATCCGCCGAGAAGGATAACAAAGTCGAGCAAAATCGCGCAAACGCCCTGCTTCAAAAAGTCATTCTAACCGACCCTGATCAACTCAGCCCACGGGAAGCCCACGAGTGGTTGTATAAATTAAAAGAATCACTTGATAATTAAAAACCTCGCGCTATAGTACTGGCCATATTCGCCCTCAGCCTTGTCGAAGTAGAAATTTAATTATGACTTATATTGTCCTCGAAGATTGCATCAAATGTAAACACACTGATTGTGTAGAAGTTTGTCCAGTCGATTGCTTTCACGAAGGAGAGAATTTTCTAGTAATCGATCCCGAAGAATGTATAGATTGCAGCCTGTGTGAACCTGAATGTCCAATTGATGCCATTGTTGCGGAAGATGATTTGCCCGACGAGCAGCAGCATATGCTGGCCTTAAACGAAGAGCTTTCGCAAATATGGCCCGTCATCACCGAAATGCGTGGTCCATTGCCAGATGCTGAAGATTGGAAAGGTAAGCCAGATAAACTGCAATATTTAGAACGCAAGGTTATAGAACCAGAATAGTCCTTATAACGCCACAGAGGCCCTAGAAATAAAAAAGCTAGCACTTTGAAAGCCTATAGCTAGAAACTAACCACCTAAGCCTAATCTGGCTAAGAGCTTTTGGGCGGGCATATAGCCGCCAATAATCGTACCATCGTCAACCACAATCGTGGGGGTACCTTTTACGCCAACTTGCTGGCCTGATTGATACTGGGCTGCCACCGGATTAGGGTCGCAAGTGGCATCTGTGAACGAGCGACTGAGTTTTGCGTTATCCATGGCTTGCTGTTGATCTTCAGCGCACCAGACTGATACCGCCTTTTTATAACTAGCAGATCCAATCCCGGCCCGCGGATACCATAGATATCGAACTTTAACGCCACCCGCCAGCAATGCAGGCACTTCACGGTGCAATTTCTGACAATAGCCACAATCTACATCGGTATAAACTGTTATTGTTCTGTCTGCGGAATCTTCACCAAAAACGATCATCTCAGTCTCAGACATTGCATCAACCACCGCTATGGCCTTGGCTTGTTTTAGTTCCTCAGACAGACTCACTGAACGCTCCGTGTCGTATACATCGCCCAGAATAAGGTATTTTCCAATTTTATTCGCATACATTGTTCGCGCACCGAAGGTCACTTCGTAAACCCCTTCCATTGGCGATAGTTTGATTTCTGATATGACTACCCGTGTACCAAGCCTCTGCTGCACTGCAAGCTTTACGTCTTCCATGGTATCCGCAACAGCTACGCCTAAACCAAGGGTGGACAAGGCCGTCAACCCTACAAGTGCTTTGGTAACCTTACTAAGTATATATTTCATTGTTTAATTCTCAAAATTTGTTGAATCCCATATAGCACCAGTTTAGCCCTATATCAGGTGAGTTTAATCCTAAATAACAGACCCAATTTAGGGCTTTAAGTTCAGGAGTTAGATAATTATGTTTCACGGCTAAGACGCTTTATTAGGCTTGAAGTATCCCAACGCCCACCGTTCATAGCCTGCACGTCTGCATAAAAGTCGTTAACCAACGTGGTAATCGGCATATCCGCTTTTAGCATTTTCCCCTGATCTAAGCACAAGCCCAAATCTTTGCGCATATGATCTACCGCAAAACCATAGTCAAAAAAATCATCGACCATGGTCTCACCGCGATTTTCCATTTGCCAACTTTGTGCCGCCCCTTTAGAGATGACACCTAACACCTGCTTGGTATCCAAACCGGCTTTATCAGAAAATGCGAGGCCTTCGGATAAGCCTTGAACTAAACCCGCAATGCAGATTTGATTCACCATTTTGGTTAATTGCCCTGCACCAGAGTCACCCAATAATGTGGTGGCTTTCGAATAGTGCTCAATAATTGGTTCGGCTTGCTCAAATGCTTTTTCATCACCACCTACCATCACTGCAAGTTGACCACTTTCAGCTCCCGCCTGCCCGCCTGAAACAGGGGCATCAAGGAAATTCACGTCACGCCTTGCACACTCTTCAGCCATCTCGCGCGCAACTATTGCCGATGTGGTTGTATGATCTACAACTATAGTGCCTTCACGCATCGCCTCTATAGCACCGCTATCGATCAGCGTTTCGCGGACACTTTGATCGTTGCCTAAGCACATCATGACGTATTGCGCTTGTGCTATCGCTTGCACGGGTGTCTCACCGTAATCACCTTCGTTACTCTCACACCATTGTTTCGCTTTCTCGACAGTACGGTTGTAGACGGTTACGGCACATCCAGCCTTTGCTAAATGGCCCGCCATAGGTGCTCCCATTACGCCTAAGCCTAAAAATGCGACTTTAATTTCACTCATGTTGATTATTCTACTCTTCTTAAAAATATTATTGCAATGGTCAGCGCCAACAATACCGGCGCGGTTGCCCCCATGAGCGGTGACAAACCATAGGCCAAAACAACATAACCAAAGCCTTTATTCGCAGCGTAAAAGCCTAAACCCAACATGATCCCTACAAACAAGCTACGACCCAAATTTCCCATACGCAGATTTGCGAACACAAACGGTATAGCTAGTATCACCATTACTGCTGTAGATAATGGGAGTACCAGCTTATTCCAGAACGCCAATTCATACGAATCAGTGCGTTGCGAGTTTTCCTTCAAATGCTGAATATAATCCTTCAGCTGCCATATGGAAAGCTGATCTGGTTGTATTAAGAAAGCATTCAGGATTTGCGGCGTCACTTCGGTGTGCCAGAAAGCATTATGTAAAAACTGCGGCTTTGCACGCCCATCTACCCCAATCACAGTTTGTGTCACCCCTTCAATCACCCAATCACCGGAATCAAAGTGCCCCTCTTTTGCTGATACTAAAGAACGTAACTTTTTATTCTCGTCGAATTCAAAAACTTTTACCCGAAGTAAACTCAAATCGGGCAAGACCTCACCTACATTTACATAAGTGGTGGCATCTCGCATCCACAAACCAAAGTTAGTTTGCTGCTGGATGTTTTCTTGTAAGGCCTCTGCGCGATCACGACTTGCTTGCGCTTCAGTCCAAGGAGATACAACTTCGCCAATTAACATCGCAATCACTACGAAAATACCGCCAGTTTTCAATACCGCACGGGTAATTTGCATAATTGAGATGCCACTTGATCGCATCACAATTAACTCCGAATCGTTCGCCAAAATGGACAGCCCTAAGATAGTGCCAAGCAACGCCGCCATGGGGAATAACTCATAAATTGTCTTGGGTGCGGTCATCACAACGTACTTGATAGCGTCTAATAATCCATACCGGCCACGGCCGATCGAGCTGAGCTGATCAAGGAAATTGACGAACAAAAATAACCCCAGTAAAACCAGCAACACTAACATGGTTTGGTTGAGAATGATGCGCCCCAAGTAGCGCTCTAATATCGCCATGTTTACCCTCTCCGTAACATGGAAAATATGGGACGATCTGCAACTCTGCGTTTAAAACGGAAGATCGCAATAGCGGCAAAAATCACATGCACCATATACAAACCCCAATGCGGATTAAGCTCGCCTTTTCTTATCATCGCAACGGTAAAACCCAAAAAATTGATATAGCAAAAGTAAGTCACTAGAGCGACAAGCATAGCCGGCATTTTAGTTTGCCTATACGCGCTGGTGGCGAAGGACAAAGCCAAAATAGTCATAATAGGAATCGCCAGTACGTGGGCGATTCGCCAATGCAACTCACCTGTAGAGGAACGGTGACTTGAATTGAAAAGTTTATTTGTTGGTATAGCTTTGAGCGGCAAATGGAATTTGGTAGTGCTATTTTGTCGCAATCGCAAAGCATAGGTTTCAAAATCCATTACGGCATAATCCGGGTCGCCCGGATTGCCCTCATAGCGGGTTCCATCTTTAAGCACTAAAAACTCATCTTGGGTCTGTTGATCAACCGTTTTAAATCCATTATTAGCGACTACAACACCCTCTTTATTACCTCCGTTGTAAACGAAAACGTCTCTATATTGCTTTATTTCTTCATTAAAATCTTCAACAAAATAGACGCCTTGGCCACTTTTAGTTTCTGCGAAAGTACCTGGCACTACACCCGAAATATCGGATCGATTTCGAAACTCCTCTTCAATATTACGGGAAATACGGTCGGCTAATGGGCCTAAGTACAAGGAGAATGTCGCCGTTATGATACCGACTATTGCAACCAAAATTGACGCTGGCTTAATAAACGTACCTGCACTTACTCCGCAGGCTTTAATCACGATCATTTCATTGTCGCGTGACCAACGATTTTGCACTAACAAAATAGCTACGAACAATACCAAAGGAATGATGATATTAAAATTACTCAGTAGCTTTAATATCAGCAGCGTGAACACACTTTCAATCGGTGCCACCCCATCTACTGCATCGCGTAAAATATTAACTACGCGCGCCGCCAAGAAAATAGAAACTAAAATAACCATTACCGCACCGACCGTCTGCAGCACTTCACGTACGAATGAACGATGAATTATCACGTTACTTCAGATAGGCCTTTGTTATAATTTACGTGTTAGAGAGGCGTGCAATTGGTTAGGCGACGAACGCAGCGCATCAAGTCAATATGGTTAAGGAAGTTTACCTTAATCGTCAATTTTTGTTTGGAGGTATTGTGAGTTTTTCAGTCAATTTAACGTCAACTTCGGTTGCAGTTCAGGAAGTTTTAGTCAGCCCATTATTTTCAAAAGACGATAAGGCCATAGTCGGTGCTTACACGAACAAATTGAATGCATTGCTTAAGCATAAATTAACCGATGAGGTAAAAATGCAAGGCTTAACAGGCAAACATAACAACATTGACGTTGTGAGTAATGGTCTTGGCAAAAAATCACCGCAAATTATCTTAATCGGCTTGGGAAAAACCAGAGAATTAACTGCACATAAATTCAAGCGCGCCATCAAAACTGTTCTCGGAAAACTACATGAACGCAGCATCACTAATTTTGCTATAGCATTGGAGGATTTTGCTAACCAAGATATCTTTACAGATACCGAATTTTGCCAATTATTGGCCCAAGCATTACACGAAGGTTTGTATCAATACAGCGCGACCAAATCTGACCGAAAAGACCCAATTGGGCTGGACAACGTATATTTAATTATTGACGATAAAGTCGATAAAGCCAAAATAGAAAGTAGCATAAAAATTGGCCAAGCCTTGGGCGAAGGAGAAACTTTATGTAAACAATTGTCTGATTTACCAGGGAATATTTGTACCCCGACTTATCTCGCCGAACAGGCGAAGAAGCTAAGCAAGCAATATGAAATCACCACTACAGTTTTAGATGAAGCCAAAATGAAAAAGCTCAAAATGGGCTCTTTGCTTTCGGTTTCACGCGGCAGCCGAGAACCCGCAAAACTGATTGTAATGGAATACATGGCTGGCAAAAAAGGTGACAAGCCCTTAGTCTTAATAGGCAAAGGCTTGACCTTTGACGCTGGCGGCATTTCAATCAAACCTTCTGCGGCAATGGATGAAATGAAATATGACATGTGCGGCGGCGCGACGGTATTTGGAGTAATGCGGGCACTAGGTGAGTTAGGCGTGCCGATAAACGTGGTAGGCGTGGTTCCAAGTAGCGAGAATTTACCCGATGGTGATGCCAATAAGCCTGGAGACATCGTCACCAGTATGGCCGGAACCACCATCGAGATTCTTAACACCGATGCCGAAGGCAGACTTATTTTATGTGACGCACTCACCTATTGTGCCAAGTTTGATCCTGAAGTCGTTATTGATATTGCGACTTTGACGGGCGCCTGTACCGTAGCCTTAGGCCAGCATGCAAGCGGCTTGTTCTCTAATGATGATGCGCTTGCAAATCAACTTCTAGAATCAGGAGAACGCGCCGCTGACCGCGCTTGGCGTTTGCCGGTGTGGGATGAATATCAACAGCAGTTAAAAAGTAATTTTGCCGATGTCGCCAATATTGGCGGGCGCTTTGCCGGGGCAGTTACTGCCGCTTGTTTTTTAAAGAGATTTTGCGAAGACTACCGCTGGGCACACCTTGATATTGCAGGCACAGCGTGGCGTAGTGGTGGTGCCAAAGGCGCAACGGGTCGCCCTGTTGCCTTGCTGCTTGATTTCGTACTGAACTACAAACCCTAGATAAAGACGCACGCCGACTCAGGTCGAATTTTACTTATCTGACCGAAACGAAGAAGCCACATTGTTAAAGTGACTTGCCAATTAGCCGCTAAGGCTTTTAACGCGGGTTATAGTATCTTTGTGCAATCTTCTATGATATTCAAATAAAACAACTCGATGAGGCAATGTGGACGTACAAAGCTGACAGCTTTATCCCGCACAGCATCAGCGCTACTGACAGTAGATCTGTGTTAACCATCAACAACGCCATCCACATTGGTCTAGCTCCAGCTGTTGGCCAGAGTTACAGCATGTTAATAGTCTGGTAGAAACAGTACAATCGCCGTTATCGCACTTTAGGCGTATAGCTGACATCGTTCCTGCAAACGAAATCGCCAAATCAAAAGCACGCCAACGTTATGCGACTTATCGTGATCAAGGCGCAATCGTAAACGCCCACCCTTTAAACTAATACTTAAGCTATTCACAATTAATGACACTAGCCAAATCTTATTCCCCGGTAGAAATCGAACAAGGTTGGTACCAGAAATGGGAAAGTAACGGCCATTTTTCCCCCTCTGGTGAAGGCAAACCTTATTGCATTATGATTCCGCCGCCCAATGTGACGGGCAGCTTGCACATGGGTCATGCTTTTCAAGACACCATTATGGATGCACTTACTCGTTATCACCGTATGAAGGGCAATAATACGTTATGGCAACCTGGCACCGATCACGCAGGCATTGCCACACAAATGGTCGTCGAGCGTTTGATTAACCAAGAGGGTAAAACGCGCCATGATTATGGCCGCGATGGCTTCATTGAACGCGTGTGGGATTGGAAGAAAGAATCGGGTGGCACCATAACCAGTCAAATGCGCCGCATTGGCGCGTCGGTGGACTGGGAACACGAACGCTTTACCATGGATGAAGGTTTATCCGACGCCGTATGCGCAGTGTTTGTGAAGCTGTATGACATGGGCATCATCTACCGTGGTAAGCGTTTGGTCAATTGGGACCCTGTTTTGCATACCGCCTTATCTGACTTGGAAGTCGAGTCGATAGAAGAGCAAAGCCACATGTGGCACATTAACTATCCAATTATTGACGACGACGGCGCACTTACCGTAGCCACTACACGGCCTGAAACCTTATTGGGGGATGCGGCTGTGGCGGTGCACCCGGATGATGAGCACTATGCGTCTATTGTAGGTAAATTCGTTGAACTACCTTTAACAGGAAGGCAAGTACCGATAATTGCCGACGAATATGTTGACCCAGATTTCGGTACGGGTTGCGTAAAAATCACTCCCGCACATGATTTTAACGATTACCAAGTATGGAAAAGACACATGGATACCCCAGCCATGCAAGAGCAAATGCACGGGGGATTAATCAATGTGCTGACCGATAGCGCGGCAATTCGAGAAAACACCAGCGAAGAAAACGAACTCATTCCTACAAAATATGTTGGATTGGATCGATACGACTGCCGCAAGCAGTTAGTGGCTGATCTGCAAACTGCCGGATTGCTAGACAAAGTAGAACCACACAGCCTAAAAGTGCCGAAAGGCGACCGCACAGGCGCGGTAGTTGAGCCCTACCTCACCGACCAATGGTACGTCGATTTAACTAAAGACAAGCAAGAAGATGGACGCATAGGGGGTAAAACCTTTATTACTGATCCTTCAATTGAAGTCGTGCGCAACGGGAAAGTTAAATTCGTGCCGAAAAACTGGGAGAACACCTACTTCCAATGGCTAGAGAACATTGAGGATTGGTGCATTTCGCGGCAAATCTGGTGGGGACACCGCATTCCAGCTTGGTACGATGAAGAGGATAAGGTTTATGTCGGCGATTCTGAGGATCAAGTTCGCGAAAAATACAACTTAGATACCTCAACAAATTTGCGCCAAGACCAAGATGTATTAGACACTTGGTTTAGCTCAGCCTTGTGGCCGTTTTCTACTCTTGGTTGGCCTGAAAATACTGAGCGTTTAAAAACCTTTTACCCTACCAGCGTTTTAGTCACTGGCTTTGACATTATCTTCTTCTGGGTCGCAAGAATGATCATGGCTGGTGTGAGTTTTATGAACGAAATACCATTTCATGAAGTGTATATCACTGGCTTAGTGCGCGATCAATATGGCCAAAAAATGTCTAAGTCTAAGGGCAATGTATTAGACCCGATTGATCTAATTGACGGCATTGAATTAGATGCGCTGCTAGAAAAACGCACAAAAGGCATGATGCAACCCCAGCTTAAGGACAAAATCACCCAACAGACTATCGAGTCCTTCCCGGATGGTATTCCCGCATTCGGCACCGATGCGTTGCGCTTTACGTTTACCGCCCTAGCCACCAATGGGCGTGACATCAATTTTGCCTGGGGGCGTATAGAGGGTTATCGCAACTTCTGTAATAAGATTTGGAATGCTGCTCGATTTGTATTGATAAACACAGAAGAGCAAGACTGCGCTGTTGATCATGAGGATTACAAATTGAGCGCAGTAGACCAATGGATTATCTCCCGCCTACAACAAACTGAGTTCGAAGTAACCCGTGCATTCGAAGAATATCGCTTCGACCGCGCCGCAAGTGCCTTATATGACTTTATGTGGAACGAGTATTGCGATTGGTACTTGGAACTCAGCAAACCCGTATTAAACGGTGACTTCACTGCAGCGGAAAAAGCCGGCACGCGGCGCACGCTAGTACGTGTGCTCGAAACTACAATGCGCTTAATGCACCCGATCATGCCGTTTATTACTGAAGAAATATGGCAAAAAATAGCCCCGCTGGCTGGAAAACAAGGCAACACCATTATGACGGCGCTGTTTCCAGTTGCACAACAAAGCAAAATCGACGGTGAGGCGGAAGAGCAAATAAAATGGGTACAAGATTTGATATTGGGCGTACGTAAAATACGTGGCGAAATGAATATTTCCCCCGGAAAACCACTACCTGTACTACTCAGCAACACCTCTGTATCCGATAAAGCTTGGGCAAAGAGCCACAGCCAACTTATTCAGTTTGTCGGGCGCATTGAATCACTATCGATATTGAGTCGTGACGACGATGCACCTGAATCTGCGGTAACGCTAGTCAGCGAAATGAAGGTAATGATCCCGTTAGCGGGCTTAATCGATAAAGCAGCTGAAATTGAACGTCTCGGCAAAGAAATAGAGAAATCTAAAGCCAATTTAATGCGCACGCGCGGTAAGTTAGCCAACCCTAGCTTTGTGAACAAAGCTCCAGAAGCAGTGGTTAAGAAAGAGAGAGAGAAATTCGAACAAGGCGATGCCACGCTCGCCAACTTGCGCGGTCAATTGGACAAAATTCAGAGCATGTGATCCCACATATGATGTTTATTCGACTTTGCTGAGTCAATAAACGGCGTCGGCATAAGCAATGAACCTAATTTAGAACGCCGCTAACTTTCTGCACCGAGTATCGCCTTCTCGTTTAAAAAAGGATTAACTACCAAAGCTTCCTTTATTGTTTCTACGGCAGCTTGTCGATCACCTTGTATGAGGTAAATTGACGCCCGTCCTGATAAAGCACCAAAGTGCCGTGGCTCTCTAACTAAGGTTTGCTCAATGTCTGATAAAGAAGCTTGGTAATCACCTAACATGAAAAAAAGCGTGGCGCGTTGATTCCAACCTTCCGAATAGGCAGGGAACTTAGCCACAATTCGATCACTTAAAATAAGTGCTTGCTTCAAATTTTGATCGCGGCGGTAGTGCAGCACACCTTGCAGCATAGCATTGACAGTTTGGTTGTCCGTATTGAACCAACGCTGCCAGATTTTATTGACGTATCCATCAGCCTCTTGCTTATTGACCGCCAAGGCTAAGCTAGCAAATAATATATTTAACTCACTGCGCCCTTTTTCATAGGAATTCCCAGCTTCTTGTGTATCTTCTGCACGCTTATCATTATTTATAGCCGACGTTGCTACTGCAGAGAAACCCAATAACAAAACTAAACAAGCTTTTAAAACTCTTCTAGAAGTTTTCATATAAAACCCTTTTCATTAGTCAAGAAACGCGCTGATACCCCCCTGCAACGCCTTTAGGCGATAAAACGAACTGCATAAGTTGGGCTTGTCTTGCTCTAAACATACCTGCACAACTTAACAGATAGTACAGCCAAATATGGTAAAAACGTTCGCCCAAACCATCGTAAGCTTCTATCTTATGTTTTACTTTTACTAACTTCTCTGCCCAAGCCATCAAGGTTCGGTCATAATCAGCTCCAAAGTTATGGACATCTTCCGAGATGAAATAGTTCTGCATAGCATTGCTCAATTGCACCATTGAAGGAACAGAACCACCCGGAAAAATATACTTATCAATAAATGGGTCAGCGCATACCGTTGATTTCATATGCGTTATTGTGTGCTGCAACACCAAACCGCCCTCTTTCACCCTATCTCGCATCACGCGATACAGTGTTTCAAAATTCTTGTATCCAATGTGTTCAGTCACACCAATAATGACAATTGCATCAAACTTTTGTGGATAGATCGTCTCTAAATGACGGTAGTCACCAAACTTAAATTCACAATCCAAACCTGCGCATAACTTTTCGGCGTAAGCTAATTGCGAGTGAGAAATAGAAATTCCTTTGACTGTCAAACCGTGTTCCTGCGCTGCATACTTTGCAAAACCACCCCAACCGCAGCCAATATCAAGTACTGTATCACCCGATTTTAACTGCAATTTCTTGATGACTAAGTTCATTTTAGCAGTTTGTGCATCTATTAGATTATCCTCATCCTTCCAATAACCACATGTATATTGCAAATAAGGGTCTAACATCCATTCGAACACTTGGGTATCTACATCATAATGCTGCTTAGCTACTCGGCTCGAGCGCATAATGGATTGCATGTTGACGAACTGGGCACGTATTTTATTGAAGGCATCCGTAAAACCACTAGTACGAACTCCATTTTGTAGTAATGTATCAATAACCACATCCAATTGGTCGCAACTCCAGTCGCCATTTACATAGCTTTCACCAAAGCCTAATGAACCATTTAAGGCCGCTGCCTTATAAAATCTCGGGTTATTAACCTGTATAGCCTTACTGCCGCTTTCATTCACCGCAATGCCAGCTCCATTGAGCGTTTTGGTTACATAGCTTTGATAATTCATCGTCCCTTACAAATGTAAATTTCTTGTACGCGCATTATCCTAATTTGTTGAATATATATCAAATCGAATTAATTTACCTTTAATGCAACCGCTAGGCGCGGGACCCATGATTGGGGCTACACGTAATGGCCGCTTGACCACCACTCTTTTCGCACCGGTTTTAAGCACTTGCATCAACAGCAGCCGATCATTCTCAGGCGTATATTCCTCAACTAATGATTTTAGTAGTGCTACATCTTTTTTTACCGCCGCACTGGATTTCCCTTTCGGTGGAAACATGGGATCTATATACGCTACGTCAATCGGCCCAAATTTTACGGCGAAGCTACTCAAGATGTCGTTAAGGTCCGTACGGGCATCCTTATATTTAAATTGAATGCGTTCTTTTATTTCTTTAATTTCGATACTAGCTCTAGCATGCGCTAGCATCAAAACTAGCGCGCAATGCTGTTCTAGCGCTGTCACGTAATAACCATTACAGGCCAAGTGATGTGCATCTTTACCCCAACCCGCGGTCATGTCTAACACGCGTTTATTCGGACCTCCCATGGTTTTAATCAGCGGACCAACTTTTCCTGCCAAGTATCTACCTTGAGTAAAATTAATAAATGCCCTACGCTGCGCTTTACCCACGCCCTGAATAAGCGTTAAAACCCCATCAATTTGCTGAATATGCGCTAGTCTATTCCAATACAGGAATGATACCGAGAAGTTGATTGTCATTTCTGTTCAAAGATGTTTTTAAAGAGTTTAGTTTTTTCCTCATTGAGTTGTTTTGCTGCCTCATTATCAGTCATCTGATAAACGATATCGTCAAGCATTGTAAACGAGATGTGAGTTTTAAGATATGACTGTGCATTGGTCAACGATGTGAGTTTTAAGATATGACTGTGCATTGGTCAACGATTTGAGTTTTTCATAAGGCGTCATCATGTTTCGATATGGATAGGTTTTGACTTGTTTTCCTTTGTTGTTAGTGCTGATCTGTGGGAAGAAACAAGGTCGGTGATAATTCAAATAAGGGTTAAGAAAGTCGGTGGCAAATTGATTAATATCAGGCGCATATTTTTGCAGGATATGCATGAAGCCAAGATGCTTGCGCACGATGGCCCCATTGTTGCACTCAACTAAGGCATGGTCGTTACGGTGTCTAGCCCTGGATTGGGTCAACTCGATTAATAGCTTATTCAACAATCGCACCACCGATTGGTTAATGTATTCACTGCCATTATCGGCATGAAAGCCTTTAATCACAAAGGGGAATTGCTCTAGCATTTGAGTGAGAATAGGCATCAAGAATGGCTCTGATATTTTCTGTGTAGAAGACACGACTTCAAACGGGGTGATCTCATCAACGGCGTTGATATGATAGACCCCTTTAACCTTGTCCTTATCGCCCTGATGCACTGTATCTACACGGCTATAGCCAGGTTGACCTTCTGGCTGTGGCTTACGTCTTTGGCCGATAGAAGAAGGCTTAGAATGTGTCTTTTCAAAGTGACGGAGATTGTTCTGGTAGGGTTTAGATCGGCGTAGATTGTATAGATGAGAAACCGGGATAGGTGCCAGGTTGGCATACTCAGTTTGCTCATAGACAACTAAGGTGCGCTCACAGAGTTTCTTAGTGGCATGGCCTGATAACGTACCGTGGAGTTCATCCATCTCTGCTAGAAGCTTAATGTCTTGATTGCTATAGCGTCTAGCAAAGCCCCTTGTGGCACGATGTCGCCACTGGATTCTACCGTGCTTGAGATAGCTGGCAGCCAGGCGTTTCACTTGCACATAAGAGTAACCGCTGATGCGTGTGATATAACGCAGCACAAGACCCTTATCGGCTCGACCCGGTTTGCTGTATTTGAAACGCATTAAGGTGCGTTTGATGAAATCATAGCGATTGCGTTTACCGTCGATTGCCAGATCGATTTCATCAGTGCCTTGTAGCAACAAGCGTGCCTTATCAAGGGTATCTATATGGTGGTCATTCATAATGGTATTCATTCACCATCATGAACAGAAATTAGATTAGTTCGGTATCATTTCCGATTAGAATCAGTCCCTTCTCTCAGTATCATTTCATGTTGGACAAGACTGCGCTTCGCCGCCCTTCGGCACTTCGCTTATAATAGGCACACCGAATTTTAGCGAGGAAATTATTCATGAGTTTTTTAAAGGGCAAGAAAGTCTTGATAACAGGTGTGGCCAGCAACCGGTCTATCGCTTGGGGCATCGCAAGCGCCATGCACCAACAAGGTGCCGAACTTGCCTTTTCATACCCTAACGACAAAATGAAACCTAGAGTCGAAAAACTTGCGGAACAACTAGGCAGCACGATTATTTTACCTTGTGATGTAGCGACGGATGGTGAAATCAAAGAATTGTTCACCCAATTGAGCGACCACTGGGACGGTTTGGATTGCTTAATACACTCCATTGCCTATGCGCCACGTGAAGAGCTAGAGGGGGAATATATTGATGCAGTAACGCGTGAGGGCTTCATAACAGCTCATGAGATCAGCTCTTATAGTTTTGCAGCGCTAGCGAAATATGCGCAACCGATGATGGAGGGCCGTAACGGTTCGATGCTAACGCTCACCTATATTGGAGCAGTGCTATCAATGCCCTCATACAATGTAATGGGCGTTGCCAAAGCCAGTTTAGAAGCCAATGTGCGTTACTTAGCACAGTCATTGGGCAGTCGGGGGATCCGTGTCAACGCTATCTCAGCCGGACCGATACGCACCCTAGCGGCCGCAGGCATTAAAGATTTCAAAAAATTGCTGACTCAATTCGAAAAAATGGCTCCACTCGGGCGCGTCGTCACGGTCGAAGAAGTCGGCAACGCTGCAGCGTTCTTGTGTTCCGACCTCGCATCGGGCATCACTGGCGAAATAACTTACGTAGATGGGGGGTTTAATATTGCTGGAATGAGCGATAGAATGCTCGCGGAATTATAATAAGAAGAAATCCATGAACTATCAACTAAAATTGCGGTTTGCGTAAGCAGGCCATATTCGGGCTGATATTCTGCTTTTGTGTTTTAGGTGGAAGCCTTTACTTAGATACTAGCCGCGGCGGGCTGGTGTGTGCGTTATGCTCAGTCGCCCTGTGGCTATTACTGAGTTATATGTTGATATTAATTATTGCAGTGCTGCAGCACCCTCGAAAGTGGGGGTGTAAATTCTATGCCCTCATCCTTTGTATTATTTCTGGCTCTGGGCTATTTATAAGCACAGCACGCCTGTGGTATCGAACAAAAACGACATCTAACGGATTAATTTGCGATAGTAGTTCTTTAATGGATTATCAACAGTTACCCTTCGTTAACAAAATAACCACCGTGATACAAAATCAGCTAAATTGCGATGACGCACCGCTGTTATATGGAATGAGTTCAGCACAATTTATTGCGCTGATCGCTACTTGCTTGTTTTTGTATTCTATTTATCTGCTATTTCGACGCGTAGATCGCGACATATTTCGTTAAAATACCACTCTATTTTAGCGTATCGACTTCCCATAAGCGATGTCGGTAGTGCATCTTTCCCATAGGTACTTTATTGTTTGTAATCATGGCCATTAACGCTCAACAGAAAAAATTTCTCCGCGCCAAAGCGCATCACTTAAGCGTTACTGTTTCTATCGGCAATAAAGGGCTTACACCTGCGGTAGTTAAAGAAACTAAAGTCGCACTTAGTGCGCACGAATTAATTAAAGTGCGTCTTCCGCAAGACGAAAAGAACATCAAACGTGAGCTACTAAAAAATCTCTGTATGCAGACCAGTGCCAATAATGTACAACTCATCGGTCGCACTGGGGTTATTTATATGCCAACCAATCCACCGATTATTACTCTGCCAAAGAATTAAGCCATGGCCGTTACTCTTTTATGGCACGACTATGAAACTTGGGGATTAAACCCCCGTATAGATCGCGCCGCTCAATTCGCGGCAATACGCACCGACACTGAGCTGAATATCATTGGTGAGCCAATTGAGCTGTTTTGCAAGCCATCGCGTGATTTTATCCCGCACCCTGAGTCGATCATGATTACGCGACTGAATCCGCATGAAGTGGAGCGAAAAGGCTTACCAGAAGCTGAATTTTTCGCGGCCATCAATCAGGCTATGGCGGTGCCAGAAACTTGCTCAGTTGGCTATAACAATATTCGCTTTGATGACGAAGTTAGTCGTTTTGGGTTTTATCGTAACTTTATTGACCCCTATGCTAGAGAATGGCAAAACGGTAATAGTCGCTGGGATTTAGTCGACTTAGTACGCATGACTTATGCACTGCGGCCTGAGGGTATCGTATGGCCAGAACGAGAACCAGGGATCCCAAGCTTTCGCCTTGACCAACTTTCTATTGCTAATGGCATTGCACATGCAAATGCCCACGATGCCTTATCTGACGTTCATGCCACCATCGGTTTGGCTCGCGCTATTCGTAAAGCGCAGCCAAAATTGTTCGATTACTACTTTGGCTTCCGCGCTAAAGCAACCGCAGCCAGCATGATGAACTTAATAAGCAAAGACACCTTATTGCACATCAGTGGGATGTACCCTTCCTCTATTGGTTGTATTGCCCCCATTATGCCTTTGGCGACCCACCCGAAGAATAAAAACGAGTACATTGTATTTGACTTGCGCCAAGACCCTGAAAGGCTAATCAATGATGCAGCCGAGGATATCAGCAAGTCGCTGTTTACACCCAAGAATGAACTACCTGAAGGCGTCGAGCGCATTGCTTTAAAAGGCGTTCACATCAATAAATCACCTGCCTTAGCCCCGATTAATACTTTAACGGACACGCAAGCGCAAAAGTGGGGTATTGATTGGAATGAAGTAGACAAAAACCGTAAAAAGCTACTTAAAGTTTGTGGTCTAGGCGTGGGGATTGAAAAGAAGGTTGTTCAAATATATGCAGCTGGGCACCCAAACACGATAAGCGATGCAGACAGCGCGCTCTATGAAGGGTTTGTCGACAATGCCGACCGAAAAACTTGTAATCAAGTATTAAATAGCTCAACCGAAGAAAAATTCGCTCATACCCCTGGGTTTCAAGACAAGCGCTTACAAACTCTTTACCCGCGTTATTTGGCTCGAAACTGGCCTGAACTACTCAATGAAGAACAAGCCGCAACTTGGGAGGATTTTTGTAAAGCGCGCTTATTGGATGGAGAATACGGCTGTAATTTTACCCTACATGATTACATCGAAAAATGTGCTGAACTTAGCAGTTCAGAATTAATGCAAGGAGATACAGAACAAAAACAACAGCTTATCGGCGAGCTTGATCGATGGGTTGAAGAGCAGTTACCCATCCATTAGCACCTATCCGCCATACCCATCCGCTAAGAATAGTGAACTGAAACCAGTGTGTTAAACGTCGATTCAATCAACGCTTGTTTACCGCAAACCCAATGCACACGTTGCGGTTACCCTAGTTGCAAGGATTACGCTACAGCAATAAACCAACAACATGCTCCAATCAACCTCTGCCCACCTGGTGATCGGGTTACAATTAACGCTCTGGCAGCACTAACTAATCAGTCTTCAATTCCCTTGGATGAATCGGTGGGCCCTGCCCAGTCGAAAACCCTGGCTTGGATTGACGAAGCTCGCTGTATAGGCTGTGTACTATGTATTAAAGCCTGCCCAGTGGATGCAATTGTAGGTGCCAATAAACAAATGCACACTGTTATTCAAGACCATTGTACTGGCTGTGAATTGTGCCTTCCCGTGTGCCCGACCGATTGCATCGAAATGCAGGCTCTAGCCAACGGTAAAGCCGATTTGGACAGCCCGTGGCCGGGGTATTCGGCCCAAGATATTGAGTTATCAAAACTAAGATTTGAGATGCGGATCTCGAGAGTCACCGAAGAGAAGTTAGTGAACCAAGTACCCCCTAAGATGAAGGCAAACAAAATGGACGAAATCCTGGCCGCTGTTAAGCGCAGACAAGCCTCTAAATAGCCATGAAAAAAGCCAAGGTAGTCGAATTTTTTGAAATTCTTCGCGCCAACAACCCTACGCCTAAAACCGAACTTATTTTTGAATCTCCATTCGAATTATTAATAGCCGTAGTACTATCAGCCCAAGCTACTGATATTTCTGTTAATAAAGCGACAGAAAAGCTCTACCAAGTCGCCAATACTCCAGCACAAATACTCGCTTTAGGTGAGAAAGCACTTAAGGGCTATATCAAGACCATCGGCTTATTTAACACCAAAGCAAAAAATGTTGTGAAGCTTTGCGAGGCGTTGATTGAGTGCCACGGCGGTGAAGTACCCCAAACCAGAGAAGAGCTAGAGGCCTTAGCGGGCGTCGGACGCAAAACAGCAAATGTCATCCTGAATACAGCGTTCGGGCAGCCTACCATGGCTGTTGATACGCATATATTTAGGCTAGGCAATCGACTAGGTCTAGCACCCGGCAAAACTCCATTAGCCGTCGAAAAGGACTTGGTTAAGGCCATTCCACCTGAATTCCTCTATGATGCACATCACTGGTTAATTTTGCATGGCCGCTATATTTGTTTGGCAAGAAAGCCTAAATGCCCAGAATGCTTGGTTGCTCACTTATGTCCGTATACAGATAAAACCAAGACTTAAAGCAAAGAATGAACTTGTGAGCTAAAAGCCACACTAAACCCCAACTCAATAATGCAAAACTAGCATGCAAACTACATTGCCCTACTCCTTTAACAACACGCTAAAGCAACATCAATTACCCAAATTGACGCGCAGTAATCTGAGCGAGCTGCAAATAAACTTGGGGTATCGCTGCAACCAAGCCTGTGAGCACTGCCATGTTGAAGCTGGGCCAAAGCGCACTGAAGAAATGACGTGGGAGACCATGGAAAAAGTGATTGCGTGGGCGCAAAAAACCCAGATAACTGCGGTTGATTTAACTGGCGGCGCCCCCGAAATGAACCCTCACTTTAAGCGTTTCGTTAAAGCGTTTCTAGCAATGGGCACGCAAGTCACATCACGCTGTAATCTCACTATTTTAATGGAACCGGGCTATGAAGACTTCGCGCAGTGGTATGCCGATAATAAAGTTCGAATTGTCGCCTCTCTACCTTGCTATACGCAAGACAACGTAGACAAGCAAAGAGGCAAAGGGGTATTCGGCAAAAGCATTGATGCCCTCATTCAACTAAACACCTTGGGCTACGGCGTTGACCCTGATATGCCCATGACCTTGGTTTATAACCCAGGCGGACCTTTTTTGCCTCCAAGCCAAGAAAATTTAGAGGCAGAATATAAGCAGCGCCTAAAAGCTGACTTTGGCATTTCTTTCACCAATTTATTAACCATTACTAATTTACCAATCAAGCGGTTTGAGCATTATCTTGAAAGAACGAATCAACTAGACGATTACCTCACCCTGTTGGTCGATAATTTCAACCCGATGACCACATCAACGCTAATGTGTCGTCACTTAATTAGTGTCGATTGGCAAGGCTATGTATACGATTGTGACTTCAATCAAATGCTCGAAATGCCCTTATCAGGCAAACCAAAAACGCAGCTTTGGAATGTAAATGCAGATAGTCTATTTGAACAAGGTATAGCGGTCGCCAAGCACTGTTTTGGTTGTACAGCAGGTGCTGGCAGTAGCTGCGGCGGAGCCTTAACCTAGAGTTCTATCAACTAGGGGTCATAGCAAGGTTTGTTCACTGAGTAACGCTAAGCCTGCAACACCCTGTCTCTAAAGGGCTTGCTCCTGTTTTGGGACAGAGAATACTAAAGGCATGAATAAAAATACGCTTTTACGCTCCGTTTGGTGGCTGTCTTCACTAAAATAATGTGCCTCTAAAACCAGCGTTTAAGGGATGATCGATTCAATGTTGAGAGCTTCAGGAAACACAAAATATTGTACCTTAAGGATCAGCGTGACTGTCTCAAAATTGCCCTATTCAGCCATTGACATTAATTTGTTTCACAGCCAATTCCGACAATTTGCTCACGCATAAAACTGAAAAAGCGGACATTAGTAACGCAGCCGATATGGGTAGTTTTGGAGAAACGCAGCGTTGGAAAAATTGTCCATATACTTGGTCTTGTTAGGTGTTGTTTAGAGGTAACCACATTGTTGAGAGGTCATGATACTTGCCACCTATTTTAATTTGTTGTTTAACTACGCCAGTTGGTGTAAATCCTATTTTTTCATACAGACGTATAGCGGACTTTGCATCAAGACTTACGGATAGATGTAGATGCTCCAAACCAGAAATCTGCTTGGCTCTTTCTATTGCTGACTCCATGAGCTGCTGACCAATACCTTGATTTTGATAATTGTGATGCACTAACAAAAACACGACATCAGCGGCATGTAATTATTTAAGGCTTCGTTGCCTGATTAAGCGGACAGTCCCAACGAGTTCGCCATTCTCAAGAAACGCCCTGAGTCTGAAATCATTGGAAGACCGAAGGTCGTGCAAATGATCAGCTACTACCTGATCAGGGCGATTCTCAATTTCAGACAGATCGGTAGTAAACGAAGATGGGAATTCACTTAAACCAACATTAATTAATGCGTTTAGTGCGTAAGTGCCCAAGCAACGACGTCACTGGTTTTTCGGCAGCAACTCATCAATCTCATCATAATTGCTAGCATTAGGCAGATCAGTGAATATCTGCTTTAAGTACGCATAAGGCTCTAAGCCGTTGGCCTTGGCTGTCTCAATTAAGCTGTAAAGATTAGCACTGGCCTTAGCACCATGCACACTGCTTGAGAATAGCCAATTCTTTCTGCCTATCGCAAACGGCCTGATTACATTCTCAACCATATTGTTGTCTATCGAGTAACGTCCATCATCTAAATACACAACTAAACGAGACCACTGATGATCAAGATAATGCAGTGCCTTACCCAGTGCCAGTTTAGGCGCAACCTGTGGCCGCGTCTCGTCTAACCACTTGCGTAGTTTGATGATGATCTCCTTTGAATCTTGCTGCCTGCGGCTGTAACGCACATCGGCTGGTTCATCTTTGATTTGCTTTTCTATCACGTACAACTTGGCAATCAGCTTCAGTGCATACTCTGCCTTAGGCTTGTCTTGCGCTTGCCGCCTGCCTTAACCGCCTCCACAAATTTACGCCGCGCATGCGCCCAACAACCTAAGCGAGTTATTGCTTGTTCAGCACAAACGGCATCATAACCCACATAGCCATCCACCATCATGGCACCATCATAATCAGCCAATAACCGTTTCGGCACTTCACTGCTGCGGCTCGGGTCATAATCAAACAAGATTAACCTTTGACCAGGTGGCCCCGCACTGCGCACCCACATATACGACTTACTTTGCGCCGTCTTACCCTCCTCATTCAATACCTGAACTGGCGTTTCGTCCATCTGGATATAATCTTGCCCTAACAAGTCTTCTTCAATGCGGTTGATCAACGGTTGCACCAACTGGCCGCACTTAATCATCCAATTAGCCAACGTAGTGCGGTCAATATCGATACCAAAGCGCCCAAGAATCGTACTTTGGCGATACAACGGTAGGCTATCTGCATATTTGGCCGTGGCGATATAAGCCAATAAGCCACTACTGGCTTGGCTTTTCTCGATGGCCTGTTTAGGCTTGGCCGCCGTTTTAATCATCGTCTCGCCGTTGCTTTGGCAACAAGGGCACTGATATTGCTTGCGAATGTGCCGAATCACCTGAATCTGCATCGGGATGATGTCTAGCTGTTCCGATATCTTGTCGCTCATGAATGTAAGTGTATAGCCATCGTGCGGGCAAACCTTATCTTCATCACTCAGGTCGTGAACCACCTCAATACGGGGTAGTTCTGCGGGCAGGGGTTTACGGCCACCGCGCTTGCGTTGATGAGCAGGGATGGTGACGGTATCGGCATCATCAATTGCAGGAGCCTCGTTTGTGACTGAGTCTGAATCTAACTCAGCCTCATTGAACAGCACTAACTGCAAAGTGCGCAATGCTTCACTGTTCGCTGCAAAACGGGTGTTGCGCGCTAGAATCAGTGCTTCTTTGAGTTGATCTATAAAGGCATCTTTAGAGTTTAGACGAGACTTATATTCCACTTCCTGTGCCAATAAAGCTTTCCTAATCTGTTTTATATCGCCTTGAATTCGCTGGTTTTCTTGTTGTAGTTCAGCATACGATTGCATGCCGATATTTTACCAGAGACCCTAGCTCACTTCCTTATAAAACAATGTCTTATGTCGTTCTATCGTAACTTCTCAATAACCCGTGGCAAAGCTGGCGCGTTCCATAATGATATCTGGCAGAGGATCAATATGTTGCTCACCGATACCAAGTCGATGGGTCAGGTAGTGCCAGAACGATATATCCAGTTTTCGGCAGGTCTTTTTCAAACTGGCAAACGTGTCCCGACACTGCTGGCCAGCATCGCTGCGGGTGGAGCCACTCACTTTTCGTTTTTTCACGTAATCGCGAATGTCTGTTTCACTGCCATTGGTGTGTAACGGAATATCTGGTCGATCTAGCACCAACAGTCATTCTGCTTGATTCGCATGGATTCGTTTGAGCGTCTGATTTAATGTTTGGTAGCATGTCTGTTGAGTGAAGATTTCATCGAAACGCTGCTCAAGTATTTTACGTTGGTTCTCGCAAGGCTGGGTTTTATACTCTTTAACGCCCGATAAAAGCACCAGACTTGGTCGCGTATTTTAGCCATGCCCTGCCGGTGTCCCTCGTTCAGCGGTATCAACTTATGGATTAAGCACTCGGTGTGTATCCAACACAAGGCATGAGCCAAAATGTTAAATTGCCCTGCATCATCACTGACGACAGCGATGTCATCACACAGACCATGATGCAAAATACTACCAAGTAATGCCCCTTCGGTGGTGATACGTCGGTGACGTGCCTTAATGATCAACAGGCTATCGAGCATTTCAAGCCAGTCATCCTCGTTGGCAATACGGCGTTCCCGGTGCTCAGTTACAGGATACTGTAACTTCAGGTATGGACTTTTATATTAGATAGAGCAGTATCTTTAAAGGGGTCTGACCCCTTTTGGTTGCTTTTGGTTCTTTAAAATAAAGTAGCTTTTTAACAAATCCGCTTCGCTATTTTTTCCCCGCGCAATAAACGATTCAATCTGTGCTTTCTGCTCTGGCTTTGACAGATAAAATCTCTGAAATTTGCTGTACTCATCTTTTTCTTCATCTGACAGCGATGGAGATAAGTCCCAAACTTTTCTCCATGAACAAACATCCTTTTCGTCCGCCGCCATGCCAGTATCATGAAAAAACGCACTAAGTATTAGTAACATCAATTCCGGAACTGATAGCTCTTCAAGTTTTTCTGGAGAAAGTAGCTTCTCCATTAACGTCAAAACTCGGAATAAATGATCGCCATCATGGAGAGTAAATTCCCCCATGTGCATAAGTATTGTCTTGGTTTTTTGATACGCAAAAAAAGTTGCTTCATCAACAAGAGATAGCACCCGACTGCCAGCAGGATCATCATTACATTTTTCCCTTAGCGTCCGGTAAATAGCACTTTCCCCAGACGTCAGGGTAGTTGCACACATTTTAATTCACAAGGGGCGGCGGAGAAATACTCATGCCGAAATATAGCGTAGAACGAAGAGAAGCTGTTTTATCTAAATTATTATCATCAAATAGTCAGTCCTTCGCAGAAATATCTAGAGAAGAAGGAATCAGTGTTCAAACCTTGTATGATTGGCGAAATAAAGCCAGACGATCAGGAGTTTTAATGCCTAATAGTGATTCATCTAATCAGTGGGATTGCCAAACTAAGTTCACCGTAGTTCTTGAAACTGCTGCGATGAATGAACAAGAATTATCTGCGTATTGCCGAGAGAAAGGCCTATACCCTACTCAAATAACGCAATGGCGAGAAGCTTGTATTAATGGTGTTGATGAGGCTCTCATTAGCCCTAAAGTTGCGCGCGATGAAATACGTGCGTTAAAAAAAGACAAGAAGAAGCTAGAAACCCAGCTGCGCGGCAAAGATAAAGCCTTGGCTGAAACGGCCGCATTATTAGTATTACAAAAAAAGTTTCAGGCGCTTTGGGAGGACGAGGAAGTATGATTACGACTCAGACGCGCATTAAAGTAATCAATGATGTTAATGAAGCAGTAGACGCAGGTTCAAAGCGTTCAAGTGCTTGTGAGTTGGTTGGCCTTGCCGAGTCTACGCTTAGACGTTGGAAGCCAAAAGGAGAAGATAGTATCCGCAGTGATCAACGTCCTTTGGTAGAAAAGCCAGTACCTGGCAATAAACTAAGCGAGCAAGAGCAGCAACACATTTTATCGATATGTAATGAATCGGCATACAATCATTTGCCGCCGTCGCAAATAGTACCGCAGTTGGCTGACAAAGGTATTTATGTGGCCAGCGAGTCTAGCTTTTATCGAGTTCTCAAGGCGCATGGGCAATTGAAGCACCGCGGCCGCGCCAAACAAAAGCAGTCCCGAACACCCCGATACTCATATAGCGCTAAAACCTAATGCTGTGTGGATGTGGGATATCACCTATTTGGCGACGCGTACTATTGGCAAGCATTATTACCTGTACATGGTAGAAGACCTTTACAGTCGCTATGGCGTTCACTGGGAAGTACATCCTGTTGAAAGCGGTGAATTAGGTGCGCAGTTGATGTCTCAGGCGGCTCTAAAAGTGGCCAGCTGCGATGGCATGCCCGTCTTACACAGTGATAATGGCAGCCCAATGAAATCGTTCACAATGAGAGCGAAGTTAGAAGCATTAGGAATAAAGCCCTCTTACTCAAGGCCAAGAGTAAGCAATGACAACGCTTATATTGAATCCATGTTTAGAACGGTAAAGTATTGCCCTGCGTGGCCTTCTCAAGGCTTCGATAGCTTAGAGGCCGCCCGCCAATGGGTGGGTAAGTTTATGCAATGGTATAACGAAGAACATCGTCACAGTGCTATACGCTACGTTACACCTGGCCAGCGTTATCGCGGTGAAGATAGTGCCCTATTAGCAAAACGAGAAGTTGTTTATCAGGAAGCTAAAGCAGCAAAACCTAATCGGTGGTCTGGCCAAACCCGAAATTGGCGGCCTTGTGGTGCGGTTGCGCTGAACCCACAAAAAGAAGTATTATTGGCTGCGTAGGAAAATGTGCAACTACCCTGAAAATTGCCGCTTTTAGGCAATCTCTCTTTTGTTTCTGCTTTCCAGTCATCGTAACTCATGATCAAACCTTTCTACCTATCGCTATATGCTTATAAAGTCAATTGTTCGCCTTGAATGATCAAGAAGTTCTTCCTTATTAATATTCTTGGGTTGCCACGCCGGATTTGTATCGTGATGAAAGCCGTTAGCGTAATCCAAGAGCTTGCGAAGCTTCTTACGAACACCCGGCGATAGTATTGGATTTGCTGTATTTTCTCTTTTTTGGCAAATATCAAGAAACGGACCAAGTAGAGAGCCGGGCGGAAATATGCTCGGACAGGTAATACGGACATATGATTCTAATATTGGTCTTAATGCTAATGCTACAGAACGCTTGTCAGCCCCGTGACCATTTTTAATAAAATCACTGACCATTCGATGATTACGATCATGCTCGGTCATACTGTCTTGATCTACATTCCACTTGGATAATGTTGAAGTTGAACCGGAACGCGAAATCTCCATAGCAGAAACTAATGTTTTATCTGCGCTATCCCACAATCCGCATAGACAGGCTTTAGAGTGGGAAAGCACTATCACCTGATCAACTTCACCCAACAAGGCTTTTATCTCCTGCCTCGTCGTCAGCGACCTATGATCATCCAAACTTGTCATGGGATCATCTATAACGACAATCATACCTGCTCTGTTGGCGTTCAATTCTATTGAAGTAAAAAAGAATGCCAAGGCTAATGCGTTTCTATCTCCCGAACTTAATGTGGTTTTGAATGATGGCTGACCGGCCTGATTGCTTCTCAACGGAACAAGAGTATTTTCTATAAACACACTGTAACTGCAACTGGAACCTCCACGATTGTTCACAGAACTCACATTTTTCAAACGATATCCTGCATTAAACTTCACCAAATACCTGTTGATCCCGTCCTGATATTGAGGAAACACCTGCTCACGATATTGATCTAACGCAGCTCTAGCCTGATCCCGTTTTCCTTCCGTTGCCGTCTTAAGAGCCACTTCCGCAAGGTAATCATCGCAAAGAGTTGACACGGCATCGCTATGTCGTGATTTAACAGCCTTCAATCTATTCAGGTCGGCTTCAAGCGCGGCAATATTCGATCCCGAAGCACTTTTCTTACGACGCTCTATCCTTTCATTCACGGCTACCAAAGAATTGCTCAATTCATGAACGGCGTTTCTAGCAGTACGATATTTGTCAATCAGACCGAGGATTTCTTGATTAAGAGTAAATGCCTCAAGCGGTGATTCTTTCTTGGAATCTAACATCGCCTTAATAGCATCAAAGCATGACCGCCATAACCGAGTAACCAAAGCCGTATCCAGATCAATCTCAGGTATAGCAATAAACTCCGACCAAAACTGGCGGTTTTCGGTGATCGTACGAACATTGCGTTCAAATGCAGTCATAAGCTCGGCGCGATGATCTCTTTTCAAGCCTGATAGAGAAGTAGATATTTCGTCTTTTAGCGTCAAATATTCCTGACTGAATATTGATTGATAGTGAGCAATAATCTCTGAGCCTGACAACTTTTGTTTGCAAAATGGACAATCACTCAAATCATTCTCTGTAACGACCTTCATGCCTGTGGCAACCCAACTTTCGCCCCCTTCACCCAAGCTGGCGATATGCTCTTTTACTTGCTCTGCGGACGCGGCCTCAATATCGGGAAGAGATTTTGCAAGTAGTGTGTTTAAGGCTTCCACATCAAAGTCAGGAAGGGATAAGGCAATGAACGAGTTCCTTTGCGCGATAACTTCTGATTTTTTTGCAGCGGCTAAAGCCCTTTCTGCTTCTTGCAGAAGGTTGTCTATGTCCTCTATATCTTCTGGTATATCTTCTGGGGCGCAAAATACCTCAACGCTTAATCCGTAGCGCATTACCGCTGTAATACGCGCTCTTTTCTCTCTTATGGCTTGATTATGCTCTTCAATGTTCGCAACGATCTGTTGAAGAGTGGCATTCAGGTCAACACCTTCTGCGCCAATAATAAGTTCATGTAACTTCTGTCGATGCTCGGTATCTACGTCTATCCCTGAGTAAATATTATCTGCAACAAATCTATCATCAAAAACCAGAATATTTACCTCGCTATCATCCCACGCGCCATTCTCAAACACTGCCGTATCGCCATTATTGATGGTGATTACTATGTGTGGACCGCCCTGACCACCAAGCCTCGTGCGTTCATTAATCGGTATTGGATTTTTGTCACCCAGAGAACGCAATATTGTGGCGAGCGTTGTTTTTCCTCCGCCATTCTCTGCATAAATCAGGGCGAGCCTATTTAGAGCAAGAGTTGCTCCTGCATCTACGGAATCGAACTTTCCGACATTTCTGATCAGGCTAAAATTATCTAGCATTTAGATAACACTCCACTAATTCGTATCAATATCAAGCGTTGGTAAAGACCGCACGACTTGCATTGTTTCCAGACTTACAGTGATCACGCGCTGGAATAATTCCAATGGGTATTTTGCATCGCCAACCGTTTCGGTAGCGTAAAGGTTGGCATCATTTACGATACCGCTTGTTTTGTCGGTTTTAATGCACTGCCGATCCATAACCCAGTCAAGGGCAGCTTTACCGTTTACGATGTAATCATATGCCTCAAGGGGAATACCTTTAATAGTGATATGGTCGTTATAAATGACGGTGGTTTTGTCTTTTTCTTTACCCGCCTTACCGAACTTCATTTTTGTAACGTAATAGTCTTTATCGGTTTTTGGCTTGCCTTCAATTGCAACGGGGTAAAGCTCTGCGCTTTCATACTCCACATGTAGTTCACCCAGCCTTCTACCCGCTTCATTAAACGCCCAAAAGTCCTTGGCCTTTTTTACGCATGGAATGCGCGGCAATTGTTTGGACAGGTTGTTAGCATAGCGGGTGCGGTAGTTCTCGGAATGCAGCAAACCATAGATATAGTAAAAAATATCTTCTTTGCTGATCGTTTCTTTCGGATAGGCCGCCTGAAAATGTGCCAATCCCACATCGGTAAGCCCGTCTTTAACGGTGTAACCCGTTTCTGCTTCTGCCGATGCAAAAAGATCATCGCCCGAAGAAACGGCATTTTCTTCGTAAAGTTTTAGAGGAAAACATTGGCCGTTAAACATCATTTGAATATCGGGCAACGCATTAGCCATCATTGCAGAAAACCCTGCCCGTGCACCGATACCAGAAATCGAGATAACTCTATTTTTTAGTTTCGTATTTGGAAAAATGCGTGGCATTTGATATATACAATTATTGAAGTATCGATTGTAGTAAGCCCACTGTTTACTGAATGGTCGATAGGCCGCTTGTACCAAACATTCTTTTTCAAACTGACGTTTTCTTCCCTTTTCGAGATCGGCAAGAATTTCTCTTGTCCATTTAACTTTTGTAGGGTCTTTGTCTACAAAATCAATTGGCTTTCGATTGTCATCAGCACACTCGTATCTTTCAACTTCTTCGTTATAGAAAGAAATCATTTTCTTCATGTTGTTAGCCAATGAATTTTTTGAAGCGTTATAGCACCATGGATCACGGTTAGTTTTTATGCCATTTGAATAATTCTCAAAAATCGTTTTCGCAACTTTATCCCTTTTATTCCCAAGTTGAATAAATAAGTCAAAACTATCGTCTCGCTGATTTAACCAATCATTATGCTTATCTGGTGTTATAGATTTCCAGTCATCCATTGCGGCAATGCCACTGATACTCTTGAAATCTGAAATAATAGAGAACTTTTCATATTGTGCCAGATAGTCACCAATATCGTGAAAATGGATTTCCCCATG
The DNA here is from genome assembly GCA_965237485.1 of Candidatus Poriferihabitaceae bacterium. Classification (GTDB taxonomy): domain Bacteria; phylum Pseudomonadota; class Gammaproteobacteria; order Arenicellales; family Poriferihabitantaceae; genus JAAELZ01. The sequence goes on from CBDEFQ010000010.1 coordinate 232,723, forward strand.
TTCTTTTGCATCCGGGTTTTTTATAAGCAAAGTTATTGCAATAGGTGTACGTGTACCTAGTCCAAATACATTATCTTTTTCCTTTCGGCGCAATTCTCCTGACGTACGAGCATTACCCCTTAAGTGGAACACATAAATACTGCTAAACTCATCAGCAAGGCATTTGCGCAATCCGTCTGTGGCATTGCCATCAATCCATCCTGCATTACTAACGTAGGCCAAAACACCGATGTCGCCGATGCGGTCACTACCCCAACGAATGGCGCGGATATAGCTATCGTATAAAGCGTTCTTATTCGTTGCTGTTGAATGGGCTGCATATGTCGTTCTAATACTTTCATCCAGGGAGGGATAGGCAACATTGGCCGCATTGTCATTGCCACTTGATTGCCCCGATGAATAAGGCGGGTTGGTCATGATAACGCGAATATCCAGCTCTTTTTGCCGTGTACGGCGAGTGCTATTATCCACTAACAGTTCACTCACTAAATCGTCTTTTTCATAGAGCTGGAAAGTGTCGGTTAGACAGATACCCTCAAAGGGTTGATAGCCTCCACCGACCAGGCTGTGATAAACGGCTTCAATATTGATGGCAGCGATGTAATAAGCCAGCAAAATAATCTCATTGGCATGAATCTCGTTTTTATATTTATGCGGTAGCTGCTCTTTACTGATCAAACCGCTTTGCAACATACGAGTAATAAACGTACCTGTCCCGATGAAGGGATCGATGATGTGCACTCCTTTGCTGCCCAAAGTCTGCCCGAACTCGGATTTCAGTACGTCATTCACGCTATGGATTATGAAATCCACGACCTCGACGGGGGTGTAAACAATGCCAAGGCGCTCTGTCATTCTCGGGAAAGCATTGCGAAAAAACTTGTCGTAAAGCTCAACAACGATCTTTTGCTTGCCTTCCGCGTTATCAATCCCTTCCGCGCGCATTTGAACGCTGGCATAAAATTTGTCCAGCGTATCGGCTTCTTTTTCCAGTTTGTGTTCCTGCAATATATCCAGCACATGTTGCATGGCCTGTGAGACCGGATTATTGCTCGCAAAACTGTATTCTTTAAATAAGGCATCAAACACCGGCCTGGTGATTAAGTGCTGCGCCAACATTTCGATAACTTCATCATCGGTAATACTGTCATTAAGATCATCACGTAATTCTTTGGCAAAGGATTGGAACGCAGCCGCTTCTTTCTTGTTTTTTGAATTGGTAACAATTGTTGTGATACGTGTGATATGGGTTTTCGCGATTTTGGCGATATCCTTCGCCCAATCTTCCCAGTGATTACGATTACCGCACTTCTTTACCAGCTTTGCATAAAGAGCACGTTCAATTTCTCCAACTTCAAACTCTAATTCACGTTGCTGCTGACCTTGTGGTTTTTGCTCAGGTGTTCCAATGGAATGAGTGCCTTTACCGGCATCTTTGTTTTTTGTGCCGGTGGTCTTCTTGCCTTTGGGCTGGATTTTGTCTGTGATCGCAATCACTTCTATTTTGCGGTTATCTTTGCCGATCAAATCCAGCTTGTTAATCATCGCGTCAAAATGATCATCGTGCGAACGCAACGCTTGTAAAACTTCCCAGACGACCTTGTAAATCTTATTGTCATTAAGTGCTTTTGAGGGTTCCATTTCGGTAGGGATAACCACAGGCAAAATGACGTAACCGCGTTTCTTATTGGGTGCTTTACGCATGATGCGGCCTACTGATTGCACAACGTCAACTTGTGAATTACGCGGGGTCAGGAAAAGAACCGCATCAAGCGCAGGAACATCTACTCCTTCGGATAGACAGCGGACGTTACTTAAAATCCGACATGTGTCTTTGGGTGTTTCGTCTTTTAACCATTGGAGCTTTGATTCTTTTTCAGTGGCGTTCATGCTGCCGTCAACATGCGCCGCTTCACATACCAGCGTATTGTGATCGTCTTCCTGTTCTTGATAGGCTTCAACCACGGCCTGAAACAGGCTTGCTATATTCTTTGAGCTAACTTTGTGTGTCTTCTTGCCGGTGCTGGCTTCAATGACCTGACAAAAAGCCACGGCGCGTTGCATCGGGTCACTATCATCAGCAAGACCGTCTTCCTGCTCTTGCTTGCTAAGCGCTTTCCAACACCCTACAATTTTGGCGGCATCGTCAACTTTTAACTGGTTATTCTCATCGGATAACAGGCTTTGCAATCTTGTACTGATATGGGCTTCATCCACCGTCAGGACAATGACTTTGTAATCAACCAGTAAATCATGCTCTACCGCTTCGGAAAAAGTAATGACGTGCAAATCTTTACCGTAAAGCGATTCATCATCCATTGAGCAAAGAGCAACATTGTCCTTTTCTGCTGTTGCCTGTGCGCTATCCCCATAAATACGCGGGGTAGCCGTCATGTAAATTCGATTGTTTGCGCGAATGAAATCATTGTCGTGAACTTTAACGAATTTACTTTCCTCTTCGCCCTCAAAGGTCGCGCCCGTTGTGCGGTGTGCTTCATCGCAAATAATCAGATCAAAATCACCAAGACCGTGCTTTTTCTGCGCTTCGCAAATAACGGCAATGGAATGATAAGTAGAAAATACAACGCTCATATGCGCAGCGTCATGACGCTTGCCCATTGCACTGGCTAACGCTTTGGCATTGGTTGTCGCCGGATAACGAAGCTCGTGCATGAAGGTTTGCACAACATCATCGTCTTTCTTGCGTTTCTTGCCGATATCACTATCTGAGCAAACGGCAAAACTATGCAAAGGCATACCACTTTGTTGCGTCCATTCGGTAAGGGTCTGGGAAAGCAAAGACAAGCTCGGAACCAGGAATAAAACGCGCTTTCCGCTACCTGCCAGTTCCTCGGCGATTTTTAGACTGGTGAAGGTTTTTCCTGTCCCGCAAGCCATGATCATCTTGCCGCGACCTGCGTCTTTTATTCTATCCTTTACTTCCGTGAGTGCCTTTTCTTGGTGCGGTCTTAAGCCGTACTTTTCTTTGAGAACAGGCTCTTGATCTGGCTGGAATTTTGACCAGTCTATCTGGCTGTTTTCTAAGTCATGCAGGTCTATTTTGGAAACTGGTGGCTGCTGTCCTTGCAGGGCATCCTCTGCGTTACTGCTCCAATTATTTGTAGTGGTGACAATAATGCGGTGGGTAAATGGCTTCTTGCCTGACGCGGTAAAGAAACTGTCTATGTCTGATTTTTGAATACGATAATCTTCGGCGTAGAACTTGCTTTGGATGGCATGATATTCCTCAGTCCCATGGGTCTTTGCTACCAAATCAATGCCGGTATCCTTACCGTCAATACCCTGTTCCTTTGCCCAATCCGCATACATCCAGACATCGCTATACAGGTCTTTATAGGTCGCCTCATGGCGCAAATAGGTCTCCGTCAGCTCTTCAAAATAAGTGCCTTTTTCTCTTTCGGTTACTGCGGCTTCTCGGAATGAAACCAGTCGCTTTTGAAGTGCTGTCATTAAATCGTCCCGTTATTTTTTGTCATTCGATATTTGGTCCGCTATCCATTGTTCAATATCCGTTCGTTTGAAGCACCAACTACCCCCAGCTTTAAAGCCGGCAGTTTGCCTTCTGCGGCAAGACGGTATGCAGTCTTCTCATTCAATTTGAGATATTCCGCACCCTCTTTCAAGCCCTAATTTCATCACCCATTTCTTTATCCACTCAAATGACACATGAGAGAATAATGGAAAATTACGGAATAGGCAATCAAGCACTGACAAACAGTTATCACCGTATTCAAGGACGCATCCTTGAGATTACGCAACATTGGGTATGGACTTTTTGTCTAGCAAGTTGACTCATTGTCGTTCCACACGATATATCGATGATTAGCATTAGCCCATTCGTCGTCAATTTCAATCAGAATGGCACTGACTAATCGTAACCAAGCCTCTCGGTTAGGAAAGACTCTGACCAAGCGGGTTCGCCGCTTAAGTTCTTGTTGAACCGTCCGTTCAACCTAGATAAATCAGTTAAACGCGGAAAAGACATGTAAGCAATTGAAGTGCATAGTGAAATCAAAAAAGTCGCGGTCACCTTATTGGTGATAAGGTTTTTTTTGATTTTGCTAGGTGCATCAAGAGCTTGCATGGACTTTCGTGTTTTAACTGATTTATCTAGGTTCAATGCGGTTGGAGCTTCGCATTTTCTTTTGGTGTCTATCTGGCAAGGCAAACACATTTAACCCTTCAGGCACATTGTTTTCTAGCCACTGCGCCAAGTGAGCATGCTTTTCCTGGTACTGGCTCACAAGGACTTTTAGATTAACCTGAGCAGCTGCCATATTGGGTGCATTCCAAACACTACGCAGCTCACCACCAATGCGCTGCTTGATCTTGTGATTGGGGGCATGATGCATTGCATTCTGCGCCAGATGAAACTGGCAACGCTGCCAAGGTATACCTGGGAACACTGCCTTTCTAGCGGCTTTTAAGCCACTGTGATCATCACTGACAATAAACTCAATACCATGTATGCCCCGGTCAACCAAGCCTTTGAGGAACGCTCGCCAGTTAACCTCGGCTTCATTAAGTGCCATTGCCGTTCCTAATACGCAACGCCGTCCACAAGGCAATACACCCACCGCACTCAACACCGCCATATCAATCACTTGGTGGCCCTCACGCACCTTTTCATAACGCGCATCAAGGATTAGGTAAGAGACTTTACCCAACGGACGATCACGCCAGACTTTTAACGCCTCATCCATGCTCTGGTTAGCCCGTGAGACCGGTGTAGAGGAGATGCTTTCAATACCCATGCTCTGCATGACTTTTTCGACTCGGCGCGTGCTAACGCCCGTCACGTACATTTCAGCAACGGTCAGCAGCATCGCACGTTGGCTGCGTAAGCCGCGTTCTAGCGATTGAGGGTAAAAAGGTTCATCAACGTGTTGAGCGGTCTTTGGGATACGCAGATTGAGCGTACCGGCTTGCGTATCGATACGCTTATCCTGGTAGCCATGGGCAAACCCTGGCCGGTCTTGACTATGCTCATAGTGTGATGCGCCTGGAAACGGCTCTCTTTCAATCTTCATCGCCTCATTGAGCAGTGCGGTGAGCACGGGGCGCATGGCATCGGGGCCTTCTGAGATGTGTGTTCCACTACTACGTCAAATACGTTATTGTTTGATTGGGTCATTTGGGTGTCTCCAGTATGTTAATTGCTTAAAACAGGGAACGCACAAATGGCTCAACTTACAAGACACCAAGATAGAAAATTTGAATAAATCAAAAATTCGAAAAAATCCCCCCCTAGGGGGAAAAGGCCATACTGCTCTATCTAATATAAAAGTCCATACCTGAAGTTACAGTATCGCCTCTCCTTGGCTTTCTTGCGACCCTTGCTCGGATTTTCGCTTAGCTTCTGATAGCGAATCTCGCAAGCTTTGAATCTGTTGTTCTTTTTGTTGCAGCTTGAGGGAATAATCCGCTTCTACGTGCTGTCGGATTTGTACATCAATTTTATTGCGCTCTACGTCCATCTTGCGCGCGATTTCCAAATCCATTTCTTGTTGACGTTGTTGCAGTTTTCTTGCTTGTTCACGCAAATTAAGTTCATTAGTATGCGCCTCTGAAACTTTATTTTGCTGCTCCTGTAGTTGCGCTTGTATGCCCTGCATTTGTGAGGCAAATTGCTCGCGTTGCTGCCGCATTAAAGCATTGTGCTGCTCTTGTGCCTTTTGCAACTTTTTTTCCATTCTACTTGAATGCTGCGAAGCGATTTTTGCATTCACATCCTCTGCGATCTCTTCAAAAATAAGATCTGAGACGTTAGTCGGATGACCACAATTGGGGCAAGGTATGACTTTTTTATCCATGCGTATAAGATAACATATATTCTTTGATCGCTTTGATCGCTTTGATCGATGTGGTTTTTTATTAGCGGGGACATATTTCAGCAAATCACTAAACACCTTTCTAGTGCGAAACTCACCGCCTCTCACTTGGCGAGTCAACAAACTACGCAACAGACATTTACTGCCAGTGCGTGCTTCGTCATCGATAAACTGCCGATCTGCCAATTGCTTCAAGCAAGCCCCGCTCACTTGTAATGTTTGCTCAGCATCAATATTATCAACACGCACTGGGCCTTTTTCTGGATAGTAAAAGTATTGCTTAGCCTCATTAATCAATTCTCCCGTATTGGCATCATGGTCTAAAATTAATCCGTAGCCAATTTCGCTGAGTAAGGCGCACTCAAATAGTCGCAAAATATCATCCGGTCTACCCCCCTCATACAAGCGCAAAACACACTCATCATAAGCATCAAATAAATCTTCGTGCGCGTCATTTGCGTGAAGGAACTTAAATACTAACTCATTAATATAATACAGCGACGCCAATACTTGTCGATTTGATCGAGAAGGACGCACAACCCGTGTTTCCACCCCGGTTAGCGTATGTAAAGATCGTCGACCTGACCAACTAATATTTAATTTTTGAAAACTTTGTAGTTGCGCTCTACTACCGGTCTTTTGGCGCCTCGCACCTTTAGCAAGCAACCGAAAACGGCCATATTCCCGCGTGAACACATCGACTAATAAACTGCTTTCAGACCAAGGGCTTGAATGCAACATATACGCATCTTGTTGTTGTATGCGTATGGCTTAACCCTCGCTATAACCTAACGACTTAAGCAAAGCCGCATTGTCCGCCCAACCTTTGCGCACTTTAACCCATAGCGCAACGTGAATTCTTTTACCGAATGATAACTGCATTTGCTTGCGTGCCCGCGTGCCAATTTCTTTAAGCCTTTCACCATTTTTACCAACCAGTATGCCCTTCTGGCCTTGACGGTCTACCCAGATAGTCATATCCGTAACCAATATGTCTTCATCCTTAATTTCAAAGCTGTTAACTTCTACCGCAGTTGAATAAGGTAACTCTTGGCCTAGCTGCCTAAATATTTGTTCTCTCACTAACTCAGCCGCTAAAAACCGCTGGCTTTTATCAGTGATCTGGTCGGCTGGAAAGCCATAACCCATGCCATCGCTTGGTAATAGTTCAATCAGCTTATCAAGCAAGTCGTCAATATTTTGTTTGCGCTTTACCGACAGTGGAATGATATGGGTGAAATCAAACTGTTTTTGGCTCCGCGCAATTAGCGGTAGTAATTGGTCCTTATCTTTAAGTTTATCAATCTTATTGATCAACAAAATTACCGGTGCCTTAGGTCTACCTATAGCGCTTAAGGCCAGTTGTGTTTCTGCATTCCAGCCCCGGTCATCCATCATAAACACAACAGCATCAACATCTTCTAGGCTACTTAATGCCGCTTTGTTGATTACTCTGTTGAGCTTGCTTCGACCGGCATCGTGTATACCCGGCGTATCAACAAAAACAATCTGTGCTTCCTTGGTAGTTTTTATGCCCAAAATGCGATGCCGCGTGGTTTGTGGCTTTCTAGAAGTGATCGCTATTTTCTGGCCAATCATGTAATTGACAAGGGTAGATTTGCCCGCATTTGGCGGCCCTACTACGGCCACAAACCCAAACTTGGTATTGTCCTCTGGAGTCATTTTATAAAGAGGCTAAGGCATATTTTGCGGCAAGCTGCTCAGCCACACGCCGACTTTTACCCGTTGCGAGGAAAACCCGCTTTGGCTCTTGCAAGGTGCATTCCACTTCAAAGCATAAATCATGCGGCTTACCTGTTTTGGAGACGATTGCGTATTCCGGCAAAGGTAGTCCTGCACTCTGCTGCGCCTCTTGAAGTTGGGTTTTTGCATCCTTATCTATATCTGGCTTAACCGTGCTAAGCCGATTATCATATAAGGATAAAATTACATCACGCACAGTATTAAAATCACTGTCCAAATAGATAGCACCCAATACCGCCTCAAAAGCATCGGAGCGAATAGAATCGCGCTTGCGGCCACCAGTTTTAAGCTCCCCTGCACCAACAATCAGATGCTTTTCAAATTCCAACTCATGGGCTATTACCGCCAAGGTCTCTCCCCGGACTAACCTCGCACGCATGCGCGTTAACTCGCCTTCCTGCGCGTCATCAAAGCGTTCATACAACGCTTTTGCAATCACCACGCCCAACACTGCATCGCCTAAAAATTCTAGCCGTTCATTATTTTGACCCGCGAAACTCCTATGGGTCAAAGCACTTTCAAGCAGGTCTATCTCTTTAAAATGATAGCCGAACTGCCTTTGTAGAGAATCTAAACCAGCCATCAACTTACTCTATTACGGTACCTATCCTACCCCAATCAACGCCTCCGCCTGCCACCACATTCCAGCTAAACCAAATAAAAAATGCGCGCCCCACCATATTGGCTTCAGGCACAAAACCCCAGACTCGGCTATCACTGCTATTGTCACGGTTATCCCCCATCACAAAATAATGCCCCTCTGGAACAGCCAACTCAAATGGTCGAGTACGGCTGACTTTCCTTTGTAATATATCGTGCTCTACCTCGCCCAGCTTTTCTACCTTCCGTGTTGCGGTATAGCCTCGGCCAAGATCTCTGGCCAAGTGATCTTTTTGCTCAAGCGTCGCTATCACTTCTTGGCCATTAATAAATAACCTGTTGTTGCCCATTTGTAAGACATCGCCAGGCAATCCAACCAAGCGCTTAATGTAGTTTACCTTAGTGTTTTTTGGGTATCGAAAGACCACTACATCGCCTCTATCAGGCGAGCCAGTGGGAATAACCTTTTTGTAGATAATAGGCAATTTTATGCCATAGGCACTTTTGTTAACCAATATGAAATCACCTAAATGCAAAGTGGGTAACATCGAGCCTGAAGGAATTCGAAAAGGCTCTGCAACGAATGAACGCAGTGCGAAAACAATAATCACTACCGGAAACAAGGCTCTACCATAATCAGCCAGTGTTGATTCGCCTTCGCCCTTATTACTCAACCTACCATACAGAACGCCTAAACCAGTTAACACTGACATCACCAGCAAAATCCACTCTAAAACCATATCGAAAACCTATTAATCTACCTTAAGAACTGCAAGAAATGCTTCTTGCGGAATGTGCACAGAGCCGACTTGTTTCATGCGCTTTTTGCCTTCTTTTTGCTTTTCCAATAGCTTGCGTTTTCGGGTGATGTCACCCCCATAGCATTTAGCCGTAACGTTCTTTCGCAGCGCTTTAACCGTTTCCCGCGCAATTATTTTTGCACCGATCGCTGCTTGTATGGCCACGTCAAACATTTGCCGTGGAATAATTTTACGCATCCTTGATACTAAAATACGACCGCGATAAACAGACTGGTCTTTATGGACCAACAGCGCTAGCGGGTCAACCTTTTCACCGTTGATCATGATATCCACTTTTACCATATTTGCAGCGCGGTATTCTAAAAACTCGTAATCCAAAGAAGCATAACCACGGGTAGTTGATTTGAGCAAATCAAAAAAATCCAGCACCACTTCATTAAGCGGCAATTCAAACTCCATCATCACTTGTTGAGAGTGATAAACCGAGTTAGCTTGGATACCCCGCTTTTCAATGCACAGGGTCATCACCGCGCCGACATAATCTTGAGGGGTAAGAATCCTAGCGGTGATATAAGGCTCGCGGATCTCCCTAATTTTATTAAGTTCCGGCAATTCTGCTGGGTTATCAATCATCACCACATCGCCGCTTTCCATTTCCACTTCATAAATTACAGTAGGCGCAGTGGTAATTAAATCGATGTCGTATTCTCTCTCTAGCCGTTCTTGAATGATCTCCATGTGCAGCAGACCAAGAAACCCGCAACGAAAGCCAAAGCCCAAAGCTTGCGAACTTTCTGGTTCATAATGCAAGGCTGCATCGTTTAGGCTAAGTTTGTCTAGTGCAGTGCGGAAGTTCTCAAAGTCTGCGCTTTCTATCGGATAAAGCCCAGCGAATACCGTCGGCTGCGCTTCTTTGAAACCCGTTAATGGCGCATCTGCCAAATTATTACTTAAGGTAATGGTGTCACCTACTCGAGCTGAACGCACGTCCTTTAGCGAGGCCATTACAAAACCAACCGTGCCGGTTTTTAATGACTGCGTTTTTTTCGGCTTAGGGGTAAAGATGCCGGTTTGCTCAACGAAGTGATCGTCACCCGTCGACATCATGCGAATTTTGGTCTTTTTATTTCCTATCAGCTCGCCCTGCATGACGCGCACCAATGACACTACGCCCAAGTAATTATCAAACCAAGAGTCCATAATCAGCGCTTGTAGCGGCGCAGTGGCTTCGCCTTGTGGGGGCGGTAACAGCTCTACCACCGCCTCTAAAACTGCTTCAATGCCTTCACCAGTTTTGGCGCTGATTAATAGGGCATCTGAAGCGTCAATACCTATCACATCTTCTATTTCCTTTCTTACTCTGTCTGGGTCAGCAGAAGGCAAATCAATCTTATTGATCACCGGAATGATTTCAAGCCCAAGCTCAACCGCAGTATAGGTATTGGCCACAGTTTGCGCCTCAACGCCTTGGGTCGAATCCACCACTAAAAGCACGCCTTCACAAGCCGTTAACGAACGCGACACCTCGTAAGAAAAATCGACGTGCCCTGGCGTATCGATAAAATTAAATAAATACGTATTGCCGTTTTGTGCGTGGTAATTAAGTGAAACGCTTTGCGCTTTAATCGTAATCCCGCGCTCGCGTTCAATGTCCATTGTATCGAGCACTTGCTCCTTCATCTCTCGGTCGGCAAGTCCGTCACAAGATTGAATTAATCGATCAGCCAGCGTCGACTTCCCATGGTCAACATGGGCAATAATTGCGAAATTTCGGATATGACTTAAGTCGGTTTCTGGCATGGGTAGCGGCACAAACGCCCGCAAAAAATCAGGCGCTGATTGTACCTAATGTCAATCAACTTGTATGTATAAACGGCGCGGCATCCTCTATAGCGGCGGCTAAGGTATCGAAAGACACGAGATAGCAAATGCGCGTCTAATCTCTGCAATTACGAAGCTATTCTATCCTCCAATTTAGAGTGCACTAGTACACTAAGCTTCCGGAGGCGTTCTAAATGGTTGGGTTATTAACTTATGTAGGTGGGCTTCTTGCGGCTCTCGATAATCAATTAAACCAATGCGCATTGCTTCATGTCCATCGATAGGCTGCTCAGTATAAGTTCCAAATAGCCGATCCCATAGCGACAAATTGAAGCCGAAATTTCGATTTAGCTCCTCAACACGAACCGAATGGTGCACGCGGTGCATATCGGGTGTAACCAACACCCTGCGTAACATCGAATCTATGCGCGTAGGTATTTTAAAATTACTATGATTAAACATAGCAGTGGCATTAAGCAATATTTCAAAAATAACCACCGCCCAAGCAGCAGCGCCCAAAACTAAGATAAGTAACAATTTAATTAACACCGAGATCACAATCTCTATCGGATGAAATCGCGACCCCGTGGTCACGTCATACTCTGTATCCGTATGGTGCATTTTATGCACCTGCCAAAAAATAGGAATACTATGGGCAAAGCGATGTTGCCAATAAATGCCGCAATCTAATAAAACAATTGTTGTAAGCACTTCAAGCCACAATGGGAGCGAAATCCAATTAAATATACCTGTATTCCATTGGCTTGCTAGAAAAGCGACAGATATAGTCGCGCCTGGAAGAATCAGCCTCACTACAACAGTGTTAACGGCCACTAGAGCGATATTACTGGGCCAACGTCGCTTACGATGCTGTTCGGCTCGCCGTGGCGCAAGCCACTCCGCAATCATCATTAAGACTAGAACGCCCAGAAAGAAACTGAGCCTTAAACTAGCTTCTATTTCTAGTAAGGTTTGTGTATCCATACCAGCATTTTAAACCTATTTGCAAGCGAATACCGTTTGGCTATACGTCACAGCCTTACTTAATTATGTGCAGGCGATTGTTGTGCCGGTAAATCAACCATTAACTTCTTGGGCGAAACTGAACCAGCTTCATTCACTTCACCTAAGCCGAGGAATTGTTGCTGATTATCGTACATACGAATCATACCCGCTTCTGGCAAACCATTAACCCGCACCGCCTGGCCTCTCAATAAGTAGAAAGCGGCATTCTCTGACAAATCCACTTTTGGTAATTCGCAAACTGCCGTATCACTTGGATAAAGTAATTTGTGTCTCTCCTGTGGGCTTTGCATGGCTTCAAGTTCATCCAAGGTAACAGCACCATCTAAGGTTAATGCGCCCGCTTGGGTACGTTGCAGAGCCGCAACATGCGCCCCACAACCCAGAGCCGAGCCAATATCTTCAGTTAACGAACGGATGTAATAACCGCTGGAGCAATGGACATCTAAAGTTAATTTATCAGTCTTGTGGTCAAGCACCATAATGTTGTGTGCAATAACCGAGCGTGTTTTACGCTCAACCACAATACCTTTACGCGCTAATTTATACAGCGGCACCCCATTTAGTTTTAGCGCTGAATACATCGGTGGCATTTGATCTTGCGGACCAATAAACTGCTTTATAACTGCAGACACATCGGCTTCGTCGCAATTTATTGGCCTATGTTCAAGCACCTCTCCATCTGAGTCACCCGTGGTGGTGGTTATGCCTAACTGAATATCTACAACATAGCGCTTATCGGCACCAAGCAAATAGGAGGACACCTTGGTCGCTTGCCCAAAACAAAGCGGCAACAAGCCTGTGCCTAAAGGGTCTAAGCTGCCGGTATGTCCAGCTTTTCTGGCGTTAAGCAGCCTTTTTGCGGCCTGCAAAGCCTGATTTGAGCTTCGACCTGCGGGCTTATCTAATAGTAGTATTCCATTAACTAACTCGCCTCGCGTTTTAGTGCGCTGCCCCATTAGGGAAGAAATATGCCTTAAGTTTGAACTGAATCAATCAGTTTAGATAAGGCCACGCCATCACGAATCGATACGTCGTGCTCGAAGATCAGCCGGGGTGTGCCGCGTTGATTAAGGCTTTGGCTTAGCTCGCGCCGCAAGAAGCTTGCCGCGCTATTTAATGCCTGCATACTGTCTTCAATCTCAGAATCCTTAAAAACATTAATATAAACCACCGCGGTTTTGTAATCTTTACTCAAGCGCACGTCGCTCACTCCGACTAAACCCAATCTAGGGTCTGAAACCTCTCTGGTGATGATTGTTGCCAGATTGCGTTTGATTTGCTCTCCAACACGGCGGCTGCGATCACTTCGCTCAATCATTGCTGCTTACAACGTTGCCTTTTGCTCGACAACTTGGTAAACCTCAATTTGGTCGCCTGGTTGTACATCATCATAATTTTTAATTCCGATTCCGCACTCATAACCCGCCTTAACTTCATTCACATCGTCCTTAAAGCGACGTAATGAATCAATTTGGCCGTCAAAAATAACTACGTTATCTCGTAATACGCGCACCGGCAAATTACGTTTAACTGCACCCTCCTTGACATAACTACCGGCAATCGCGCCCATTTTCGGCACTCTAAATACATCACGCACTTCCACCAAACCGTGAAATTCTTCACGCAATATGGGTGATAACATACCCGAAATTGCGGCTTTGATATCGTCAATTACGTCATAAATGATCGCGTAGTAGTGAATATCGACTTCTTCTTTCTCGATTATTTTGCGAGAAGCCGCGTCAGCACGCACATTAAATGCAATCATAATCGCGTCAGAAGCTACCGCTAAGTTTGTGTCCGATTCGTTCACTCCGCCGACCATGCCGTGCACTACTTTAACGCGCACTTCTTCGTTCGATAATTTCTCAAGTGACGCAGTCAGCGCTTCAACCGAGCCTTGAACGTCTGCCTTAATAATCAAATTGAGCGTTTTAACATCGCCCTCTTCCATTTGATTAAACATATTCTCAAGCTTGGCGCTTTGCTGCTTCGCCAGCTTGAGATCTTTATATTGGCTTTGGCGGTGTGTGGCAACTTCACGGGCTTTGCGTTCGCTGTCGACTACATTTAAGTCATCGCCCGCAACCGGTACGCCCGACAAGCCTTGAATTTCTACTGGCGTTGACGGCAATGCATTTGATACCGTTTCACCCGTATCACTGAGCATCACGCGAACGCGGCCAAACTCTCGGCCGACCAACACAGTATCGCCCCTTTTTAGCTCACCATTTCTCACCAATATAGTGGCCACTGCGCCGCGGCCTTTTTCCATTCTGGCCTCTACTACGCTACCGCTTGCGCGGCCTTCGGCAGTCGCAGTCAGAGACATAATTTCAGCTTGCAGCAAGATCGTTTCCAGCAAGTTATCAATGCCATCACCCGTGATCGCTGAAACTTCCACCATCAAGGTATCACCGCCCCAGTCCTCAGACACAATTTCATGATTGGCTAGCTCTTGCTTAACGCGCTCAGGGTCTGCCCCTTCTTTGTCCATTTTATTAATGGCGACAATAACGGGCACTTCAGCTGTTTTTGCGTGGTTAAGGGCTTCCACGGTTTGTGGTTTAACCCCGTCGTCTCCCGCAACCACCAGCACTACAATGTCGGTAACTTTCGCCCCGCGTGCGCGCATCGCAGAAAATGCTTCGTGCCCCGGGGTATCTACAAAGCAAACATCGCCGTTGTCGGTTTTAACTCGGTAGGCACCAATATGTTGAGTAATACCACCAGCTTCTCCTGAAGCCACTTTGGCGTTACGAATATAATCTAAAATCGAGGTTTTGCCGTGATCCACATGGCCCATCACCGTAACCACTGGCGCACGCGCGACTTGCTCGCCTTCCGATTCGTCTTCTACAATATCTTTTTCTGGGTCACCCAACTCTTCTGGTTTGGCATTGTGGCCCATCTCTTCAACCACCAAAATAGCGGTATCTTGATCAATTACTTGGTTTATGGTGGCCATCGACCCCATGGTCATCATCACTTTAATCACTTCAGCGGCTTTAACTGACAATTTAAGTGCCAAGTCTGCAACGGTTAGCGTTTCTGGAATTTCAACATCATAAATAACGGGCGCAGTAGGCAACTCAAATGCGTGTTGGTCGGCCATCGCTGATTGCACATTTTTATTGCGCCTAACTGGCGCTGGGCGCTTCACATTACCCCGATGGCTGCGTTTAACATGCAACTCTTTTCCAGCACCGCCACCCTTCTTACCGCGTGCGTCTCTAGCCTCTTTGTCTTTCTTGTTCTGTTCTGCCCACGCTGTACGATTCGCCGTTGCTTTTTCTTCTTTACTTTTTTCTTCAGCTGCAGCTGCTTCACGTGCTTGTTGTTTTGCCAGAATTTCAGCTTCTTTAGCCTCACGCACTGCACGTTCAGCGTTTAGTTTTTCTTGTTCTTGCACCTCGGCAACCTCTCTAGCAGAGCGCTCAGCCAACTGCTTGGCTTCTTTTTGCGCTTTTTCACGCTCTTCTACTTCACGGGCTTCCTCGCGAACACGCTTTTCTTCTTCAAGTTTACGCAGTTCGTCTTGGTGCTCTGGTTTCGGCTGTGCCTGACGCACTACCCGACGTTTACGTTTTACCTCGATCTGCACCGTTTTAGCCGCGCCAGTTTTGGAGGTTTGACGAATTTCAGTGCTTTTACGACTTTTAATCGCTAAGGGTGTTGCCTGCGTGCTCGCAGCCCCACTTTTCAGGTGCAACAGCAAGGCTTTTTTCTCCTCGTCTGACAACATATCGTCTGCCGTTTTCCTTGTTACGCCAGCATTACTCAGCTGATCGAGCAGCCGCTCGACTGGCGTACCAATCTGCTCTGCAAACTTTTTAATCTCGACCTGTGCCATACTTTGTGCCTCTTTATATGCGCCTTTTACTAAAGGAATGTTATCACTAACCCTAAATGCTAATAGTTCTAATACGCTGTTACTCTGCCGCGTCTTGCGCAAACCATGGCGCTCTTGCCGTCATGATAAGGGTTTGCGCGCGTTCCTCTGGCATTTCTACGATTTCAATCAGCTCATCTGTAGCACATTCTGCCAAGTCTTCCATCGTGCGAACGCCGCCCAGTGCAAGGGCGTTGGCTGTCTCTACATCCATCCCTTCCATCTCTAGCAGGTCATCCGCAGGAACTTGGGATTCTTGTGTGGCGATAGCCCGAGTTAGCATTAAATCTTGTGCTCTGCGCACTAACTCATCAACCATTTCTTCTCCGAACTCTTCAATCTCCACCAGCTCTTGTTTTTCTACATAGGCAATTTCTTCCACCGAGTTAAAGCCTTCTTGCGCTAACACGATAGCCACGTCTTCATCAATATTTAGCTGGTCTTTAAACTTCTCAACAAGAACGCCAATTTCTTCGGCTTGTTTTTTCTCGGCTTCTTCGTCGGTTAGGATATTAAGTTCCCAGCCAATTAGTTCTGACGCAAGGCGTACATTCTGCCCGCCACGCCCAATGGCGCGGGATTGATTCTCTTCACTTACCACCACATCAATAGCGCGTTTTTCTTCATCTATCAGCAAAGATTCAATTTCTGCTGGCGCTAGCGCTTTAAGCGCAAAATCAGCGATTTGATCAGACCAAACGATGATATCCACGCGTTCTCCAGCGATTTCATTCGACACGCTTTGCACCCGTGAGCCACGAATGCCCACGCACGCCCCAACCGGATCAATGCGCTTATCTTTAGCTTGAACCGAAATTTTTGCGCGAACGCCCGGCTCACGCGCTGCACCATGAATTTCAATCAAGCCTTCGCCAACCTCAGGAACTTCGATTTTAAAAAGCTCAATCAAGAACTGTGAGGACACCCTATCAAGAAAAAGCTGTGGCCCACGATTAGTCGCTTTTGCTTCTTGTAATAAGGCGCGCACACGATCACCGGTTCTAAGACCGTCCATTGGAATTTGATTGCGTCGCGGCAGTAAGGCTTCAGCCTCTCCCAATGCCACGATTACATCGCCGCGTTCCATACGTTTAACTGTACCAGACACCATCTCACCAACACGCTCGTGAAAACGCTCCAATTCTTGCGCGCGGCCAGCTTCACGCACTTTTTGCATAATAACTTGCTTAGCCGCTTGCGCTTGTATGCGACCAAACTCAGCTTGTTCGATAGGCTCTTCAATGCTATCGCCCAATTCTAACTCCGCATTCACTGCCTGCGCCTGATCTAGGTACATATGCATATTATTGTCGAACTCTTCGAAATTATCATCCACCACATCCCATACTCGATAAGTGTCATAGTCACCAGTAGACCGATCGATGTCAACGCGAACACTGATTTCATCTTTGTGCCATTTCTTAGTCGCCGTGGCTAATGCAGCTTCAATCGCAGCAAAAATAACCTCACGATCGAGATCTTTCTCGCGTGAAACCACCTCTGCCATCAGCAATATTTCTCTGTTTGTAATCGCCATTAATCTACTCCACTTCGCTAATTCTGTATTGAACAGGGCAATTTCTAATTATCATAATTAGGCACCACTCTGGCCGACTCAATTTGTTCGAGCTGTATTTCATAGGCTTCGTTATCGACGGTCACTACGACCATCTCGCTATCAACTTCTTCTAACAAGCCTTTAAATCTTCTTCTACCCAAGACATAGTCATGAGTCACAATTTTTACTTCACTGCCTTGCAGCGCCTTAAAGTGCGCTATTTTGGTCAATGGCCGATCATCCCCTGGAGAGGACACTTCCAAATTGTAAGCCTCGCGAATGGGTTCTTCCAAATCTAGAATCAAGCTAACTTGCCGACTCACTTGCTCGCAATCTTCAAGCAAAATGCCGCCGGGCGCATCGATATAAATGCGTAACACTGCTCCATTTTGATCTTGCGTCTGCTCAATCAAAACCAGTTCATAACCCAAAGCTTCTATTTGAGGTTCCAGCAAACTTTTTAATCCGTTTGGATCACTTTGCATACCCTACCTCAATAAATAATCGCTAAATTTAAAGCAAAAAAAAAATGGGCCTATAGCCCATTTTTCGCGTCTAGTGTGGCAAAGTCTCAAACTTTAAGACCTGACCACTTAAATGGTAGCGGGGACACGCTGCTCCCGCTATCTAGCTTATTAATTAACGCATTCGATATCGCCTCAAAGCTACCAATATCCATTACTACAAGCGCGTTACTATCAAAAAGCCCAACAAATGAGGGAGTTCACGCTTCAATGGGCGCGGATTATACCTGTAGACATCCCCTACTATCAAGGCATAGTCTTGTCCAACATGAAATGATACCGAACTAATCTAATTTCTGTTCATGATGGTGAATGAATACCATTATGAATGACCACCATATAGATACCCTTGATAAGGCACGCTTGTTGCTACAAGGCACTGATGAAATCGATCTGGCAATCGACGGTAAACGCAATCGCTATGATTTCATCAAACGCACCTTAATGCGTTTCAAGTACAGCAAACTGGGTCGAGCCGATAAGGGTCTTGTGCTGCGTTATATCACACGCATCAGCGGTTACTCTTATGTGCAAGTGAAACGCCTGGCTGCCAGCTATCTCAAGCACGGTAGAATCCAGTGGCGACATCGTGCCACAAGGGGCTTTGCTAGACGCTATAGCAATCAAGACATTAAGCTTCTAGCAGAGATGGATGAACTCCACGGTACGTTATCAGGCCATGCCACTAAGAAACTCTGTGAGCGCGCCTTAGTTGTCTATGAGCAAACTGAGTATGCCAACCTGGCACCTATCTCGGTTTCTCATCTATACAATCTACGCCGATCTAAACCCTACCAGAACAATCGCCGTTACTTTGAAAAGACACATTCTAAGCCTTCTTCTATCGGCCAAAGACGTAAGCTGTTGAACAGCGTGCAAAAATGAACAGTTTCGTGGGTGATCAGCGTACAAAACTGAACACCTTTATTGTTAACTGTCTCGGAGCCATTAATCCGAGGAAACTGTCAGGTGATTTGTATGCCTATATGTACCAAGATACGACGTTTGTGTTTAGTAGAAGATCGCAAAGTAAGCGAGGTGTCGCGTGAATTCAATTTATCACGCACCACTATTTATAAATATTTAAACAACGCGCCAAGCGAACCTGAATATCAGCGGTCGGTGCCAATAGTCTGTCCGAAGCTGGATAAGTTCAAACCTCAGTTGATCAATTTGCTTGAAGTGGACGCAGCTCGCTCAGTGCGAGAAAGACGTAATGCAGTTCAACTGTATGAAGAGATTGAGTTGCAAGGGTATCGAGGGGCTTATGACAGCGTTCAACGGTTTGTCAAAGCGTGGAAGGATCACTCGCGGTCATGTATTAAACAAGCATTTGTGCCATTGGTTTTTGCACCAGGTGAAGCCTGTCAGTTTGATTGTTCACATGAACAAGTCATTCTGGGTGGGTTTGGTGTCAAGATCAAACTAGCCCACTTTCGTTTATGTCATTCGCGTAAATCATATCTTAGGGCCTATCCCAGAGAAACACAGGAGAGGGTGTTTGATGCACATATTCGGGCGTTTGATTTCTTTGAGGGCTTACCTCAGAAGATGATATACGATCACCCTAAGACCATAGTCAGTGCATTGTTTAAGGGTAAGCGGCGTGAGTTTAATCGCCGCTTTCTAAGCCGGATGAATCATTATCTGATTGAACCGATTGCCTGTACACCGGCAGCGGGTTGGGAGAAAGGCCAGGTTGAACGTCAGGTCGGTGTTATGCGCCAAAGGCTGTTTGTTCCACGGGTGCGCTTTGCTGCTTTAGATGAATTAAACCAATGGCTGGAGCAACGTTGTGCTCGACTTGGTGAACGCCCACACCCGACTGACAAATCAAGACTAATTGATGAAGTGTTGCCGAGGAGCAGCCGAGCTTACGTCCCGCGATGGTAGCCTTTGATGGATATTATGAGCGTTTGGCGCGTGTGCATAAAACCGGTGTGGTGCACTACGACCGCAATCAATACTCCGTACCCTGTCGGTATGTTGGCCAAGCTGTTTCTGTTAGAGCCTATGCAGATAGGATTAAAGTCGTGGTTGACGATGTGGAAGTGACTTCACATGCTCGCTGTTTCGGTCGTCATCAAATGATCTTTGATCCTTGGCATTATCTGCCCGTACTGGAGATTAAACCTGGCGCATTACGCAATGGCGCACCGTTTGTTGATTGGGATTTACCCAAGGCACTGCTAACACTCAAAAAACAGTACCTCAAACGTGATGGCGGTGACCGAGAGTTTGTACCATTGTTACTATTGATTCACCAGCATGGCTTGGAAACAGTCACGGTGGCCTGTGAGCGGGCATTAGATGCCAATACGACTCAGCTATCAGTCATTACCAATTTGGTGCATCGGTTAACGGAACCTGATTCGGCCCAAGTGATGACAATTACCAATGCGCCTGTATTAGCTGTCCCCTCGGCAGCGAACGTGACCCGCTATGACCCGCTGTGCGCGGAGGTGAGCCATGCTTGAACTTGTTGATGATCTTAAAGCCCTTAAACTACACGGTATGGCACCATGCTTACCTGAGTTGATAGATTCGCCTCGTCCTAAAGTAACGTTGCAATCTGGGTTAATTAAATTGATGGATGCCGAGCGAACGGACCGAGAAGTGAGGCGGCTTAACTACCCAATGAAGGTGGCTAAATTCCCTCATCACCGTGATTTACAGCAATTTGACTTTACCCAGAGCGAAGTTGAACCAGCGCTCATCGAGGATTTGTCTCAGGCTGACTATATGGACAGAGCCCATAACCTCATCTTTGCCGGTGGCACTGGAACAGGCAAAACCCATTTAGCTACGGCCTTAGGCATTAAAGCCATTCATTCAGGTCATCGGGTTCGGTTTTACAATGTGGTGGACCTGGTTAATCTGCTGATCAAAGAACAGCAGGATGAGAAGCAGGGGCGGCTAGCACGAATTATGCAACCGTTAAGATGCGGTGATATTCGATGAGCTGGGATATTTACCCTTCCCCGCATCGGGTGGCGCACTATTATTCCACCTGATCAGCAAGCTATACGAGAAAACCTCCATCGTGTTTACCACCAAGCTTAATGTCAGTGAATGGGTGCAGGTATTTGGCGACGAGAAAATGACCACGGCTTTGCTCGACAGAGTGACTCATCATTACTCAATTATTGAAACGGGTAACGACTCATATCGATTCAAGCAGTCTAGTGCTAAAGCAAAGCTCAAGACTGTCACTAAAAAATAACATCGCAAGAAAGCAGGATTGATTCATCAACTCAAGTTTCGCTACGCTTCACTTGAGTTGATGATAAAGAAATATTATTGTGAGAGCGCAGCGTAACTCACGATTTTAGTTTGATATTTTCGAAGCACTCATTTTTTGAGCTATATTTGCCCAGTTTCGCGTATTCGATCATCATTTAGTCACTATTTTATCAATTCGAGCACCTAAGCCATATTAAAGGCACAACTATCCAGCATAGTGCCAATCAGGCAAGCCATACAAGCTTAAGAACTTAGCACCTTTACGGATATTCGCTGCCATCGCCGCTAGGCCGTAAACAGTCTGGTTCTTCGCTAGCCCCATGAACCGAGTGCGAGCTAAACCATAATGCTGCTTGTAAGTCGCAAAGAGCCGTTCGCCACCTGCTCGCGTTACCGCAATAACTGCATTACGGGTACGGTCTGCATCTGACAACGGATTACCTCGATAGCCCTTGCGTTGAACCTGATCATCAATTCCAAGTTGCTCCAGTTTATCTCGCGTCTCCTCAGAACTATACGCCGCATCAGCATATAGGGCAGTCTCATCGCCCAACAGCAATTCATCGCGCAGTTGGCTGTCATGAACATGCCCTGGCGTCACATTCTGGTGCTGAACAAACCCATCCTCATCAACTCCCGTATGCACTGAGTAGCCATAGGTAGACTTCTTTCGACCTCGGCTGTCATTTTTGACATGCCAGCTCGCTTCAGGGTCTCGCTTAGGCGTCCCATCTTCGGCAATTTTCAGGGTAGTTGCACATTTTCCTACGCAGCCAATAATACTTCTTTTTGTGGGTTCAGCGCAACCGCACCACAAGGCCGCCAATTTCGGGTTTGGCCAGACCACCGATTAGGTTTTGCTGCTTTAGCTTCCTGATAAACAACTTCTCGTTTTGCTAATAGGGCACTATCTTCACCGCGATAACGCTGGCCAGGTGTAACGTAGCGTATAGCACTGTGACGATGTTCTTCGTTATACCATTGCATAAACTTACCCACCCATTGGCGGGCGGCCTCTAAGCTATCGAAGCCTTGAGAAGGCCACGCAGGGCAATACTTTACCGTTCTAAACATGGATTCAATATAAGCGTTGTCATTGCTTACTCTTGGCCTTGAGTAAGAGGGCTTTATTCCTAATGCTTCTAACTTCGCTCTCATTGTGAACGATTTCATTGGGCTGCCATTATCACTGTGTAAGACGGGCATGCCATCGCAGCTGGCCACTTTTAGAGCCGCCTGAGACATCAACTGCGCACCTAATTCACCGCTTTCAACAGGATGTACTTCCCAGTGAACGCCATAGCGACTGTAAAGGTCTTCTACCATGTACAGGTAATAATGCTTGCCAATAGTACGCGTCGCCAAATAGGTGATATCCCACATCCACACAGCATTAGGTTTTAGCGCTATATGAGTATCGGGTGTTCGGGACTGCTTTTGTTTGGCGCGGCCGCGGTGCTTCAATTGCCCATGCGCCTTGAGAACTCGATAAAAGCTAGACTCGCTGGCCACATAAATACCTTTGTCAGCCAACTGCGGTACTATTTGCGACGGCGGCAAATGATTGTATGCCGATTCATTACATATCGATAAAATGTGTTGCTGCTCTTGCTCGCTTAGTTTATTGCCAGGTACTGGCTTTTCTACCAAAGGACGTTGATCACTGCGGATACTATCTTCTCCTTTTGGCTTCCAACGTCTAAGCGTAGACTCGGCAAGGCCAACCAACTCACAAGCACTTGAACGCTTTGAACCTGCGTCTACTGCTTCATTAACATCATTGATTACTTTAATGCGCGTCTGAGTCGTAATCATACTTCCTTGTCCTCCCAAAGCGCCTGAAACTTTTTTTGTAATACTAATAATGCGGCCGTTTCAGCCAAGGCTTTATCTTTGCGGCGCAGCTGGGTTTCTAGCTTCTTCTTGTCTTTTTTTAACGCACGTATTTCATCACGCGCAACTTTAGGGCTAATGAGAGCCTCATCAACACCATTAATACAAGCTTCTCGCCATTGCGTTATTTGAGTAGGGTATAGGCCTTTCTCTCGGCAATACGCAGATAATTCTTGTTCATTCATCGCAGCAGTTTCAAGAACTACGGTGAACTTAGTTTGGCAATCCCACTGATTAGATGAATCACTATTAGGCATTAAAACTCCTGATCGTCTGGCTTTATTTCGCCAATCATACAAGGTTTGAACACTGATTCCTTCTTCTCTAGATATTTCTGCGAAGGACTGACTATTTGATGATAATAATTTAGATAAAACAGCTTCTCTTCGTTCTACGCTATATTTCGGCATGAGTATTTCTCCGCCGCCCCTTGTGAATTAAAATGTGTGCAACTACCCTGACGTCTGGGGTCTTTGCCGTTACCATTTCCAGAACGAGCCGCTTCTATAGGTGTTGCATCTATAATATTGATGCGCCCCTTGCTCATAATAATGTTCTTCGCTTCAAGTTGACGATTGATCTCACCTAGCAAGCGATCCCACAGTTCGTGCTCCATTAACTGGTTACGAAAGCGCCCAAGGGTCGAAGCTTCAGGTACATCGCCGCCTAACTCAAAGCGGCAAAACTTACGAAACAATAAATCTCTAAATAAGCACTGTGCTAACTCCCTATCCGACAGTTCATACCAAATTCCCAGCATCAAGCTGCGGAACAAACTAAGTAATGGATAACTAGGGCGGCCAGTAGTGCCAGCATAAATAGATGAAAGCAGTGTCTCTATTTCGCTCCAATCTAATAGTGCTTCTGTATCATCAAGACTATGCAGAATTGGATGATCCAAATCTGATCTTGATACTAATAAATCTCGTTGGGTGGCGAATGGTTTTTGCATGCCTAATTTTAACAAATTATGTAGATACTCGATGAGTTATGCTGCACTCTCAATAACGGGCTCGTCGGTTAATACAATTTCAAACAGGGTTTTCGCCGAAGTCGCTTTTAGTTTGCTCAGCAACGCGTTTTTTGTGCAATAAACCGTCTATTAGCAGCCATTTTGCCACCAATAGACGGATCTATCCCTAGGCCGGCACCAATTCAACTCGTTCAACTCCCAATGCCATTAATCGCTTAAGGTTAAAACATAAGCCCCTGATTCCAACTTGGAACTGGACTTTAGCCAACCCTTTATAACGAACTCGCTTATTGCGATGAGCAAACACTCGCTCATATGGTGAACGAATTTTGCTAATCCAACGGTCTTTGTCTCTATTCTTGCCATGCATATTGTTCTTCTTGATTGTTGCATCATGGCAACCGTTGCGCCTGAGCGTGGTTTTGGCCGGGCTCACGCAATAACCCTTGTCCGCATAAACAGCGCCCGACTTAGGGCAAACATGCTTCAAGCCGCTTGCATCCGTTACCTCAGCCGAGGTGGCCGCTATTTTATTGATCAAGCCACTTTGCATATCCACTGATGCATGCTCTTTGTAACCATACCAATATTTGCTATTTCCCTTGCACCCAAACCGTGCTTGCTTGTCCGCCGCAACTTTATCAACTGTCTTATTGTTGAACTCCTCTAATCCCATCTTTATCGCCTTATCTCTATCATCCCAAGTGGTTAGCTTACTGACCAACTGGCTGGCATCGACAAATGTGAATACTTCTCGTACTAAGCCCATTGAAACTAACCCGCTCCGAACACGGTCAAATAAATTCATCATACCCCTGGTTCCAATGCGTGAGCGAAAATCACCAAAGTAACTATGATCAGGAGTGCTCTGTTCCAGTCCTGAATCACAAAACCACTTAGCGGCCAGATTCTCTGATAAGTATCGCTCCATTTCTCTATCACTTAAATCTTCCATGAACTGAAGCACCAAGGCACGTAAGCCGAACTCAACACCTCGGCCTTTAGGGCCACGGGTGGCATATATTTTAGAGAAGGGTTTACTCAATGCACCAAAACATAATAGCTCATCGAGTTTACGGTAGGGATGTTCAGAGCTAACCAGAGAATCTAAGGTTAGGAACAGTTGGCTTTGATGACGTTTGCTCAAAATTGCAGGCTGACTAGAATCAGCCCATATTATCTCACGTATTCTATTAATTATCCGACAAGCCCGAAGTCGAGCCACGTTCTCTTATTGGAAGAACATTTGAATCAGGCGAAAAAGCCTGATTTGTCTTATGAATTTTATCCAGCCAAGACAGGTAAATCAGAGAGGAATCTCTGGCGAACCATGGGTCAGCTTGAAACGGTCGAGCCCTCTTTTTATTCTATGACGTTTGGCACCTTAGGCAGCACTAGAAGCAACAGCATTAAAATGCTTGAGGCTATGCAGGAAGATTACGCGGTGCCAATTACGGCCCACCTTACTGCATCAGGCCATAGTAAACGTCATTTACTGGAATTAGCCACCCACCTTTATTCCATGGGTATAGAGAGAATCGTTGCGCTTCGGGGTGATGCTGCCCCGGTAAATGGGGAGATTAATAATGTTGTTGAACTGATTGGCTCACTGAAATCTATAGCAGATTTTGATATTAGCGTTGCCGCTTACCCCGAAGTTCACCCCAAAGCCGTAAACCCCTCGGCAGATTTGCTGCATTTGAAGCAAAAATTAAACGCTGGTGCTAACCGAGCAATTAGCCAATATTTTTTTGATGCGGATGTGTTTCTTCGCTTTCGCGATAAGGCTTATAAAGCAGGTATTAATCAACCTATTGTGCCGGGCATTTTACCTGTTCATGATTTCGATAAAGTGGTCTCGTTTAGCCATCGTTGCGGGACACAAGTACCTGAATCTTTGATACAGCTATATGAATACGCGCCAAAGGACAAAGACATACAACAAGAAATTGGCGTGGAACACGCCACACGGCTGTGGAACACGCCACACGGCTGTGCAGCACGCTTTTATCTGAAGGGGTGGATGCTTTACATTTTTATACTCTGAATATGCCGAACATGAGTTATGCCGTCACTCAAAACCTCGGTTTAGTTTGATAATCTCCTTTTTGCTCAACTTCATACATAGACTAGAAACATGCAAATAATCAAAGACTTACAAGTTACTAATGATCAATGGCAGCTTGCAACCTTAGGTGGCCCTAATGCCAGTTATCCTGTTGCGAGCGAATTCGACTCAGAGGAATCCGACCACGCTCTGTTGGAATATGGATTCTGGAAAAAGATTAATGAAGCGCTAAAAATAGACTCTAAAGGAATTTATCTGACACCTGAGGACACGCTGGATATTCAACCGAAAGATCTAAAGCATCTAGAGCTCATTGCTATTGTCCTACCTAAGAATGACCCTACAAAGGGCTTTTCACTGGTGAATACCTTGCGAAACGCACTACACTACAAGGGTGAAATTCGAGCAATTAATGTTAACGCACTATCGGCCACTGCGGCCATAAAGGGCGGTTTCGATAGCATCGGCGTTGCGTAAGTTTTATTAACACCAAGGTAAAACCTCGATGGGAGAAAGCAGACTTGTGCTTTTGATATAAGCTTCATTGGGCTACGCCGTACGTTGGTGCGCTTGTGCATCTGCAACTGCAATGGCCGTCATATTAACCAAGCCACGTACACTAGTGGAATTCGTTAAGACATGTATCGGTAAGTCTGAACCGATCAATATTGGGCCGACCGAAACCCCGCGACCCAACATTTTTAATAAGTTATAGGAAATATGCGCCGCATCTGCGTTGGGCATAATTAGGGTATTCCCACGGCCTACCAATGTGCTTTGTGGCATTGCTAAAGAGCGCAGCTTTTCAGAAAGTGCTGTATCTGCGTGCATTTCGCCATCGACTTCAAGTGCTGGCTCTTGCTCTTTAACCATCGCTAAAGCATCTTGCATCATTTGCGAAGACATCGCTTCTTTCATACTGCCGAAGTTTGACCGAGACAGTAGCGCTACTTTAGGCGTAATTCCAAAGCGCTCAACCGCCTTGGAAACGTCAATAGTTAGTTTCGCCAATTCTTTGGGGGTCGATGGCGAAGAAACATGTGTATCAGAGATAAAATAGGTGCCACTAGGCAAAGCTAGTACCATTAGCGAAGCCAACTGGTTCGCCCCAGCACGTAAGCCGACGATCTTGCGAATATGGGTTAAGTGCTTTGAAAATTTCCCAACGGTACCTACTAACATGGCATCTGCATAGCCTAGTTTAACCAATAGAGAACCCACAACGGTGGTGTTGCTGGTGACCGTTGCTTTAGCAGTGGCTGGTGTTGCGCCTTTGCGGCCCATTAATCGGTGATATTCCTGCCAACAAGGTTTAAAGTGTGCGTTATCAAGCGGGTCGATTATTTCAAAGTCTTTATCAACTTCAAGAGAGAATCCTAACTTATTGATTTGATTCAGTATCATTTTTTTTCTGCCGAGCAAAATCGGGAAAGCTAATTTTTGATTCACAACCTGTTGTACCGCTTGAAGCGTCAACCGACGTTCGCCTTCACCATAAACCACACGTTTGGGGTTAGACCTAGCCTGGCTCATAATCGGCTTCATTAATGAGCCCGATTTATAGATAAATTCGGTTAACTCTTCAATATAAGCATCAAAGTCCTTGATTGGGCGCGTGGCCACCCCTGAATCCATCGCGGCTTTAGCAACCGCGGGTGCGATTTCGAGTATTAACCTTGGGTCAAAAGGTTTAGGAATTAGATTTTCGGGGCCAAAAGCGCCGATCGCGCCACCATAGGCCATATCTACTTCTTGCGTAGGGGCGCGTTTAGCTAAATTTGCGATAGCATCTACTGCCGCTATTTTCATCGCTTCATTAATGGCGGTCGCGCCAACATCTAACGCGCCTCTAAATAAGAAAGGGAAGCATAATACGTTGTTTACTTGATTGGGATAGTCAGACCGGCCTGTCGCAATAACTGCGTTAGGCCTCACGGCTAAGGCCTTTTCTGGCAATATTTCTGGTTCAGGGTTAGCCAGCGCAAGAATGACTGGCGCATCTGCCATTAGCTTAATATCTTCTGGTTGAATAATGCCAGCGACGGACAAGCCTAAGAAGATATCTGCTCCATCGAGTGCTTCTAGCAGCGTGAGTTCTTTCTCTTGTGTTGCGTAAACGGCCTTATATTCATCCATGCCTTCACTACGACCTTTTCGAATCATGCCTTTACTATCAAAAATAGTCACATTTTCGCGGGGCAACCCCATCTCGACTAACAAGTTTAAACAGGCCAAAGAAGCCGCGCCTGCCCCGGTTGCCACTAGTTTGACCTTGCGCAAATCTTTACCATTTAAAAACAGCGCATTACGTACCGCCGCAGCGACGATGATCGCAGTGCCGTGTTGGTCGTCATGAAACACCGGTATGCCCATTTGTTCCTTAAGCGCTTTTTCTACAATAAAGCATTCTGGCGCGCTAATATCCTCGAGATTAATTCCGCCGAATGTAGGTTCTAAACTCCTAATGATTTCGATTAGCTTTTCCGCACGCGTTTCATTTACTTCTATATCAAAAACATTGATGCCAGCAAATTTCTTAAACAACACTGCCTTCCCTTCCATCACCGGTTTAGACGCGAGCGGCCCTATATCACCTAAGCCAAGCACTGCCGTGCCATTGGAGATGACCGCCACTAAATTGGCGCGAGCAGTTAAAGATGCCGCCTCTGATTCATCATCAACAATGGCTTCACAAGCCGCCGCTACGCCTGGAGAATACGCAAGAGAAAGATCTCTTTGCGTCGCTAATGGCTTGGTGGCGACAACTTCTAACTTACCGTATGGAGCGCGACGGTGATAACTAAGTGCGGGTTTTGAAAAATCTTCTGGCATAATTACAATTCAACAGGTTTAAGAGGGTTATTATCGCTCTAATTCATCGAAATACGCCAGCATTATGCTGTACTTTTCGAGGTAAATTATTTGTATGGGGCGTGCCACAGAACGGAGAACACCGTACGCTAAGGATTAGGCGAACGGAAGAAAGTTTGCCCAGGCTGTGCAAAAACTCGATATAAGGGGGACTCACGTCTTGTGACTGACTGTTTTGCAAATTAGAACCATTGACAAGAATTGCTGTTTCGTTCAATTTCAAACCCTGAAAATATAAATCCTAACTGGTGAAGTTGGCGATTATCACAACTATCTGTCCATTGATATCAGCCAAAGGGAATTTTCGAATATGCATTTGTACGGCTTTGTGAACACTGAGCTCAACCGGCAAATTTGTAATTCCTGCAGTACTTTACCTACCTTTGTTGGGAAGGAACCAATAATGCCGATAATGTGACTATTGGTGGTAAAACTTACAAGTAAAATTCGCCTGGGACGACTCGACAAGAAGGACTCACCTCAACTCCCATATCCAGCGATATCCCCGCTGATTCAGATTATTTGGTAACCGCCTGTGAATCTCACCCTGTTTACAAAGTATTCAGTGTTAGCACCAATCTAATACTACCTTACCGCTAGATCCTTCGTTCATCAGCTTGAAACCAGTTTCAAAATTTTCTATTAGTATGCGATGAGTAATTACAGCACGCACGTCTAAGCCGTTTTGCAGCATCGCGATCATTTTGTACCAAGTTTCGAATATTTCTCTTCCGTAGACACCTTTTATTGTGATGGCTTTGAAAACGATACGTGACCAATCGACCGGAGATTTCCCGGGCGGAATTCCTAACAAAGCTATTTTGCCACCCATAACCATCGCCTCTATCATTTGATCCATCGCTTGTTGGTTTCCCGACATTTCCAGACCCACATCAAAACCTTGCTTCAAGCCTAGCTCAGAAATCACTTCGTCTAAGCTTTCCTCAACAGGGTTTACGGGGCGAACATCAGCAACCTCTCCAGCCAACTTTAGCCGCTCATTATTGACATCGGTTATGACCACATTTCTAGCCCCAGCATGCCGCGCTACGGCCGCAGCCATGATACCGACCGGACCAGCCCCGGTTACCAACACATCTTCCCCAATTAGGTTGAAGCTTAATGCCGTGTGTACTGCGTTGCCTAACGGGTCAAGAATAGCCCCAATTTCATCGTCGATATCCTCTAGCAAAGGCACCACATTAAAGGCTGGTAGGCGCAAATACTCGGCAAATGCTCCGGGTTCGTTTACGCCTATCCCGCGAGTTTCTGGGTCGAGGTGAAATTTCCCAGCGCGTGATTGCCTAGATTGTTTGCCAATTAAATGCCCTTCCCCTGAACAGCGCAAGCCTAAGTTAAGGTTTTTTACCGCCGGCCCTAATTCAACTATTTCGCCACTGAATTCGTGACCAGTAATGAGTGGCACGGGTATGGTTTTTTGCGCCCACTCATCCCACTTCCAAATATGTAAGTCAGTGCCACAAATAGCTGTTTTATTGATGCAAATTAGTACATCGTCTCGACCAATTTCTGGAATGGGTTGTTGTTCCATCCATATACCAGGTTCAGCTTTCGATTTGACCAGCGCATTCATTAAACCATTCATGATAAAACTCCGGTCTGATGCCCTGCCTGTTCGAAGGCATGTAAAGCAAAATCTAATTGTTTACGGGTGAGAACGGCGTTCATTTGAGTGCGGATTCTCGCTTTGCTTATTGGCACCACTGGGTAGAAAAAGCCAGATACGTACACACCGAGCTCAAATAGTTTGGCAGACATTTGCTGAGCAAGATTCGCATCGCTTAACATCACAGGAACGATTGGGTGCTCGCCTTCTAGCAAGTCAAACCCGAGCCCAGCCAAGCCATTGCGCCAATAAAGGGTGTTTTCGAACAATTGTCTGCGCAAGTTGTCTCCAGTCTCAATTAGATCCAACACTGCCAGCCCCGCCATCACCACCATGGGCGGTAATGAGTTTGAAAACAAATAGGGGCGTGCGCGTTGCCTCAACACATCTACGACGGCTTGTGGCCCTGCAATATACCCGCCTACCGCAACCACCCAATGCTTTGCCTAAAGTACCCGTCATGATATCCACCTCGACTCCAAAGTGCGCTGGGGTACCAGCCCCTTTAGGCCCCATAAAGCCCGTAGCATGGCAGTCATCGACCATGACTAAGGCGTCATACTTTTTCGCCAATGCCGTTACGTCGGGCAAGTTGGCCAGATAACCATCCATAGAGAACACCCCATCCGTTGCAATCATGATGAAGCGCACGCCGTCTTCTCTTGCAGCTATCAGCTGGTTTTCTAAATCCTGCATATCCGAATTGGCATAACGATAGCGTTTCGCTTTGCATAAACGTATACCGTCAATAATAGAAGCATGATTCAGTGAGTCGGACAATCGCGTCTTGCGGCCCAAGTAACGGCTCAAACAAGCCACCATTGGCATCAAAACAGGCTGCAAATAAAATAGCATCATCCTTATTAAGGAATGTAGCTAAGTGCTGTTCGAGTTGGCGGTGAATATCCTGAGTTCCACAGATAAATCGAACCGATGCCATGCCATAACCGTAGTTATCTAACCCCTGTTTGGCTGCATTTATCAAATCAGGGTGATCGGCCAAACCAAGATAGTTATTGGCACACAAATTGACAATATTATTGCGGGCGCCGTCTTTATCGGTAACTTGGATGCTTGCACCCTGGGCCGAGGTAATTTTTCGCTCTAATTTTAAAAGCCCGTTGCTTTCAATTTCGGTTAGCGTATCGGATAGGTGAGTTAAAAACTGAGTTGTCATAAGAATCTCTCTGGCTGTGTTCGTGCTATTAGCTGAAGCACAGATAGTTATTACAATGACAGAATCATACGCTTTATATTCGATAAGGTGCTTCTGTATTTGCATTTTTATGCTATAAATACAGAAGAACCTTCTAAATAGTTAGCGAAATTCAAGAGTAATACAAATTCGGCAATCAGAGAACCTCATGAGCTCCTTCACCCCCGACCAAACAGATCAGAAGATTATTCAACAACTCAAAAATGAAGCCCGAATAAGCAACGCTGAACTCGCTAGGCGAGTTGGCTTATCTCAATCTCCGTGCTGGACACGGGTAAAGAATCTAGAAGAAAAAGGGGTTATTGCAGGATATCAGGCAGTTATTAGTCAAAAAGTGCTAGGTCGAGGCGAAATAATGATGGTTCAGGTATCGATGGATAGACATGATGATAAAAGCTTTTCCGTCGCTGAAGCTGCCATTCGAAATATTCCCGAGGTTATCGAAGCGCATTTATGTGCAGCGGAGTTTGATTTCTTAATAAAGATATCCGTAAAGGACACCAAGGAGTTTGAGCAATTTTTAAAGCAAAAGATTTACAAAATACCGGGTATCAAGAATGTGCGCTCAATCTTGTGTATTCGAGACGTATTGAAAGAAGAACCCACTAGGCAAATAAATTGAACTTATTGCTAGCTATTTTTATACGCGCTAAATATTCCTGTATGCCTTAGGAAAATCTGACTCCGCCACATATGAACCATCATGTATTAGTTGCAGGCGGTCACCCAGTACTCCAGTATTCGTTAGCAAATCAACTCCGCGGATACAGCGTCTCGGTATTGCCATCAACACCGATAATTTGTCCTGATATATGGCGTCCGTAATTCGAACTTAAGAAGCAAATCAAATCAGCTATTTCTTGTGGATCAACGTAGCATTGCATAGAAGTGCCAATCGCGTACATGCGCCGTACTGCTTCAGGATCCAATGACTCCGCATCAGCATGCGCATTGATCACCCTTTCCATGCGATCACCATTCACATTGCCAGGCACAATGCCATTAACGCGGATATTGTCTGGGCCTAATTCCATAGCCAAGGTCTTGGTAAAACCAGTCACTGCCCATTTTGCCGCCACATACGGGCTGCGGGTCGGATAGCCAAGCATTCCCGCCGCTGACACCAAGTTAATAATTACGCCGCTACCTTGTTTTTTAAATACTGGCACGACGCGGCGAACACAATAAAATTGGGCGTATACACATACCCGCATAGTTGCTGACCATTCTTCATCAGTGATGTCTTCCACTAATTTTGTGGGGCCGGTTACCCCAGCGTTATTGACCAGTATATCTAAGCCATCTGGCAAAATTTCATCAAATAGCACATTGAGTTGCGCCGATTCTGATACATCGCACAAGAACCCCTTGATACCGCTGTGCAAAGTAGATAGCACTCGTTGGTCCACATCGCAGGAAGACAGTCGCCCCTAGTTTTTGCATAGCTATAGCGGTGGCTCTTCCCATGCCCGCCCCGCCGGCGGTAATAAAAGCGCGTTTGCCTTTCAGTGATATATTCATTGTTGTAATTTTTTTGCTACTACATTTGAAACGATCTGCATCTAGTAATCTAATGGTAATTGAGTATAAGTTAGTTGATGTTAAGTCTATTCCAATACAGGAATGATACCGAGAAGTTGATTGTCATTTCTGTTCAAAGATGTTTTTAAAGAGTTTAGTTTTTTCCTCATTGAGTTGTTTTGCTACCTCATTATCAGTCATCTGATAAACGATATCGTCAAGCATTGTAAACGAGATGTGAGTTTTAAGATATGACTGTGCATTGGTCAACGATTTGAGTTTTTCATAAGGCGTCATCATGTTTCGATATGGATAGGTTTTGACTTGTTTTCCTTTGTTGTTAGTGCTGATCTGTGGGAAGAAACAAGGTCGGTGATAATTCAAATAAGGGTTAAGAAAGTCGGTGGCAAATTGATTAATCTCAGGCGCATATTTTTGCGGGATATGCATGAAGCCAAGATGCTTGCGCACGATGGCCCCATTGTTGCACTCAACTAAGGCATGGTCGTTACGGTGTCTAGCCCTGGATTGGGTCAACTCGATTAATAGCTTATTCAACAATCGCACCACCGATTGGTTAATGTATTCACTGCCATTATCGGCATGAAAGCCTTTAATCACAAAGGGGAATTGCTCTAGCATTTGAGTGAGAATAGGCATCAAGAATGGCTCTGATATTTTCTGTGTAGAAGACACGACTTCAAACGGGGTGATCTCATCAACGGCGTTGATATGATAGACCCCTTTAACCTTGTCCTTATCGCCCTGATGCACTGTATCTAACGGCTATAGCCAGGTTGACCTTCTGGCTGTGGCTTACGTCTTTGGCCGATAGAAGAAGGCTTGGAATGTGTCTTTCAAAGTGACGGCGATTGTTCTGGTAGGGTTTAGATCGGCGTAGATTGTATAGATGAGAAACCGAGATACGTGCCAGGTTGGCATACTCAGTTTGCTCATAGACAACTAAGGCGCGCTCACAGAGTTTCTTAGTGGCATGGCCTGATAACGTACCGTGGAGTTCATCCATATCTGCTAGAAGCTTAATGTCTTGATTGCTATAGCGTCTAGCAAAGCCCCTTGTGGCACGATGTCGCCACTGGATTCTACCGTGCTTGAGATAGCTGGCAGCCAGGCGTTTCACTTGCACATAAGAGTAACCGCTGATGCGTGTGATATAACGCAGCACAAGACCCTTATCGGCTCGACCCGGTTTGCTGTACTTGAAACGCATTAAGGTGCGTTTGATGAAATCATAGCGATTGCGTTTACCGTCGATTGCCAGATCGATTTCATCAGTGCCTTGTAGAAACAAGCGTGCCTTATCAAGGGTATCTATATGGTGGTCATTCATAATGGTATTCATTCACCATCATGAACAGAAATTAGATTAGTTCAGTATCAAAACAGCGGACAACAGCGTTGTTGAATCTGATCAATCATAAAAGCAAGCAACATCAACGACGCGAATACCGTCGACAAATGCTTATGGCCGTGACCGAAGTTGTGTTCAAAGTGATAGCCTTGGGTTTTCAGGGTGTTAAAGGTTTCGTTTTCAATCTTCCAGCGCGCTCGGGCTGCGCGCATAATCTGAGTCAGATTGTCATCCGACAATGGGATGTCAGTTACCCAGCTAAAGTGTCGTGTTTTGCCATTTGTTGTGGTTTCCCAGACTTCTAGGAAATTAGCTTCCAACTCAAAATGGCTATCATTCAATGGTACGCCGTTGGCGTAACGAAAACGCCGATGAACCCCTGCTTCATCTGTTTGTTCAACGCATTGTGTTTCTTTGGTGTGCTCAACCCAGTCAAATAGAAAACCATGATCGGATTCTTTAGCTCCGATAATAAAACGATGATTCAATGACTTAAGCAGTTTAATATGAGGTCCGTTAGACGCTAAACCATCCTCGATAACGATCAATTTCAAATGCGGATGCTCCCGCTTTAATGCGCTCAAAAAACGTTTCGAGGCATTACGCTCACAATCATTCTTATTGCTCCCATCCGCCTGCATGATCGGCTCTGGCGCAAACGGAAATACTTCACGATGATCAGGATGCACCAACACCCCGCAAAGCATCTGATGATAATACGTCACCCGCCCATCGCGGTGATGCTTTTCACAACAGTTGGCGCAATGAACCTTTGAGGAGGAAAAATAGCCCGTGCCATCAATTGATAATAGATAGTGACCCGCCAAATAATCGAATCCCTCTAAACCTTTGCCGCGTTGAAGGTTGGCAAATAATTTAGTAAACGCTTTACGTAACGAGACTGGGTCAACCTCGTCCAATCTTTGGCGCAACCAGCTATCGCTAGGAGCCTGCTTAATTCCATATAGTGCACGCAGGTTCTTACGGACTAATTCTTCTTTATCTTGAGGCTGATCAAATTGGAGTAATGATGGGTATTTTAATGAAAACACCGCAACACCAGACATAAGACAATCAACAAGAGGTAAAGCTCGGCTCGCTTTAGTATCCTTTATCGAATCAAAACAGTGACGAACGGCGCTAAGTAACCCGGGGCACTCAACTGTTTACGCAGTGACGGTTGGGGCATCAGTCTTACTTATTTTATGAAATAGTGCTGATATCTTACTAAAAGCAGACGAAAGGTTACGAAATAATAATTGTAGAGCCTCCGTAGAACCGCTTATTTACTCAGTTTTTAGATCTAGCGGGAATTGCTGACGGGGTCAGTTAGTGGTTGACCCGGAGCATACTTCTGTCAGTGAACACGCAGTTCATCATTTTCAATGTAAAGTCGCGAGAGCAACCGGAGACTCACAATGAAAGTGCCCACTGTATCAAAAACTCATCGCCAGAAATTTAAAGACGATGGCGTTGTGCTGGTGAGAAATCTATTCGACGAGACTAAATTGAGGCTGATCTCAGCAGGAATTGAGAAATGCCTCTCGCACCCAAGCAAACGACATGCCGATTACGCCAATGACAGTGATAGTCTTGTCCAACATGAAATGATACTGAGAGAAGGGACTGATTCTAATCGGAAATGATACCGAACTAATCTAATTTCTGTTCATGATGGTGAATGACCACCATATAGATACCCTTGATAAGGCACGCTTGTTGCTACAAGGCACTGATGAAATCGATCTAGCAATCGACGGTAAACGCAATCGCTATGATTTCATCAAACGCACCTTAATGCGTTTCAAATACAGCAAACTGGGTCGAGCCGATAAGGGTCTTGTGCTGCGTTATATCACACGCATCAGCGGTTACTCTTATGTGCAAGTGAAACGCCTGGCTGCCAGCTATCTCAAGCACGGTAGAATCCAGTGGCGACATCGTGCCACAAGGGGCTTTGCTAGACGCTATAGCAATCAAGACATTAAGCTTCTAGCAGAGATGGATGAACTCCACGGTACGTTATCAGGCCATGCCACTAAGAAACTCTGTGAGCGCGCCTTAGTTGTCTATGAGCAAACTGAGTATGCCAACCTGGCACGTATCTCGGTTTCTCATCTATACAATCTACGCCGATCTAAACCCTACCAGAACAATCGCCGTCACTTTGAAAGACACATTCCAAGCCTTCTTCTATCGGCCAAAGACGTAAGCCACAGCCAGAAGGTCAACCTGGCTATAGCCGTTAGATACAGTGCATCAGGGCGATAAGGACAAGGTTAAAGGGGTCTATCATATCAACGCCGTTGATGAGATCACCCCGTTTGAAGTCGTGTCTTCTACACAGAAAATATCAGAGCCATTCTTGATGCCTATTCTCACTCAAATGCTAGAGCAATTCCCCTTTGCGATTAAAGGCTTTCATGCCGATAATGGCAGTGAATACATTAACCAATCGGTGGTGCGATTGTTGAATAAGCTATTAATCGAGTTGACCCAATCCAGGGCTAGACACCGTAACGACAATGCCTTAGTTGAGTGCAACAATGGGGCCATCGTGCGCAAGCATCTTGGCTTCATGCATATCCCGCAAAAATATGCGCCTGAGATTAATCAATTTGCCACCGACTTTCTTAACCCTTATTTGAATTATCACCGACCTTGTTTCTTCCCACAGATCAGCACTAACAACAAAGGAAAACAAGTCAAAACCTATCCATATCGAAACATGATGACGCCTTATGAAAAACTCAAATCGTTGACCAATGCACAGTCATATCTTAAAACTCACATCTCGTTTACAATGCTTGACGATATCGTTTATCAGATGACTGATAATGAGGCATCAAAACAACTCAATGAGGAAAAAACTAAACTCTTTAAAAACATCTTTGAACAGAAATGACAATCAACTTCTCGGTATCATTCCTGTATTGGAATAGACTGTGATGTAAATCAACGATTTTTTTATGATGCAGTGCTAGCACCTGATATCGAAGAGTTTCATATAGTTCTAACAGACTCGCCCTTGCCCGAGATGGTCGCTATGACGATGGGATCTAAAAAAGCCATTGCTTTTTATATCTCGGTCTTTGTTCGCTCGCCCGGCACAGCTAAGCGTACCCCTTGGCATCAGGACCTGCCATATTGGTCAGCAACAGGGGACCAAACCTGTAGTACCTGGCTTTCTACTGATACAGTTCCTGAATCAACCGCGTTGGAATTTGTTGCCGGTTCTCATCATTGGGAATCTTTTGCGCGACCTGATTTTCACACTAACCACAAGCAAGACTATCTTGATGGTGAAGAAAGCAGAGCCGATAAACTACCAGATATTGAATCGAATCGAGATAGCTATAACATCGTAAGATGGGGCATGTCTCCTGGGGATTGTCTGTTTTTTCACGGTATGACTGTGCACGGCGGCTCCGGCGGTTTACCACCCGAATTGGGACGGCAAGCGATTTCTATTCAGTGGTTGGGCGACGATGCGATTTACCAACCCAACAAAGCGGGTGGTGTTGACCCTAATTTCACAGAAGAACTTGCTTCCATCGGCCTTAGTGAGGGCGACTCCTTGACCAGTGATTTGTGCCCCATTCTTTGGCCATAAAAAACATGTAATAAGAAAGATATGTCTATTAGAGATCACAGCATAGACGTCGCGTTCGAAGGGGTGACAAGGCAAAACTGTTCCGGTACTGATGAGAAAATCAGGAACACATGCCGAATTTTGAGGCCCTATTTAAGCGCATAGGCGTTCTGTGCACCGATAGCCATAAAAAGTGCATATTTTTACCAACCGTGGCCAGTTAATTTTACGTAGCGAGGCCACCTAATTTTACCAACCGTGGCCACTGATTTTTATCGAAGCGCGGACACTTTTTCGCTTCCGTAAAATTCCTCCACAGCCTTCTTGCGGTTGACACTATAACCGTTAACCTGCCGTTCTTTTATTTGTATTGGAACAGCTATGAAACCCAAGAAGGTCACTATGTTAAAACTCAAAGACATTCTGCGCTTGCACTATGAGGCGCAACTATCCTCCCGTAAAATCGCGCTCAGCTTAAACCTGTCACGCAGTGCCGTATCCAAATATCTCGTCAGAGCAACAAATGCCCAATTAAGCTGGCCCCCTGCCAGCAGGCATGGATGAACAACAGCTGCAGGCGATATTAAAGCCGCCCAAATGCAGAGGCCCTGCCACTGCTTTATTGTGTGAGCCAGACTTTGCACAAATATCAGTTGAACGGTCTCGTAAAAGGATGACTCGCCAATTACTGTGGGAAGAATACGCCGAGCATCATCCAGTCAACCATTACAGCTATTCTCGCTTCACGGTGTTGTTCGGTCAGTGGCGCAAGAAGCAAAGAATCTCGATGCGCCAGACTCATATTGCTGGAGATAAACTGTTTGTTGATTATGCTGGTTTAACCTTAGGTATTATTGATGCTCGTACGGGTGAAGCACGCCCTGCCCAAGTATTCGTTTCAGTGCTCGGAGTCAGTTCCTATACCTACGCCGAGGCCACATGGACACAGAGCTTGCCTGACTGGATAGGCTCACACGTTCGCGCCTTTGAATTTTATGGCGGTGTTACTCAAACAGTGGTGCCCGATAACCTCAAGAGTGCTGTTTCTAAAGCCTGTCGTTATGACCTCGAACTCAACCCCAGCTATGCACAATTAGCCGCCTATTACGGTGTGGCGGTGATGCCTGCCAGACCTTATAAGCCTAAGGATAAATCTAAAGCCGAGGTGGGCGTACAGATTGTCGAACGCTGGATCATGATGCGGCTGCGCAAGCTGCAATTGTTTAGTTTGGATGAGGCTAATCAAGCTATTCGAGGATTGCTAGATGATCTAAACAATCGCCCCCATCCAGAACATGGTTCTCGTGCTTGTTTGGGCATTCTTAACCTTGCCAAGAAATACGGCAAGACGCGTTTAGAGAATGCCTGTTTACGCGCAGAGAAGATTGGCGGCCTGCATTACAAACACCTTGCATCAATACTACAAACCCGTCTCGACAAGCTACCTACCGAACCCGATAAGCAACAGACTTTGCCAAGCACCCATGCCAATGTGCGCGGAGCCGATTACTACCATTAACCCAAACCATTTCATCTATAACCAACAGGAAAATACTATGACTCCACAACAAACCCTTACCCAACTGAATGAATTACGCCTAACGGGCATGGCCGAGCAACTGTGCTATCAGTTCGACCCACCTAACACTTATGATGAGCTGGGCTTTATCGAACGACTCAGTTTGCTCGTAAACCACGAGGCCACCGTGCGGGATAACCGCAAAGTCACGCGTTTACTCAAGCAAGCGAAGTTACGATATCGCGCCCAAGCAGACGACATCGATTACCGAACTAGACGAGGTTTACACAAAGACACGGTAGCGCAGTTACTGGCCTAGACGGGGTAAACAAAAGCCGCAATGTCATCATCCAGGGCCCTACAGGCACCGGCAAAACCTTCTTGGCCTGTGTGTTAGGACAAGCGGCTTGTGAGCACGGCATTAGCACAAAATATATTCGTGCTAGCCGCTTATTTGAAGCAATGACCTTGAGCCATGGTGATGGCAGTTACACCAAGCTACTGGCACAAATAGCAAAAATCAAACTATTGATTATCGATGACTGGGGCTTGGATACACTGACTCAGCAAAACCGTAATGACCGATTAGAAATAATAGAAGATCGCCACGGTAATGGCGCCACCTTAATCACCAGTCAATTGCCCACACAACATTGGCATGATGCGATTGGTGAAGCCACTTTGGCTGATGCGATTCTGGATCGCTTATTACACAACGCGCACAAAATACAATTAGAGGGGGAATCGATGAGAAAAATCCAGTCACAACAGAGCAAAGTGTAGCCACTTTACGTTAAAATCACTTGACCGTTTGAAGGCTTGGTGCAAGTGGCCACGCTTCGTAAAATTCGGTGGCCACGGTTGTAAAAATACGCAAAAAAGCGGAAAACCACGCGAGAAACCAGCAATAGCTGAAGTTATGACATTAAACAGATGGCGTGTTTTTTATCTTAATTGCTTAATAAATCGCGCTATTCGTACTAAGGCTTCTTTGAGCTCTGATACTGAAGTCGCGTAAGAAATACGGAAAAAAGGTGATACCCCAGATACACTACCGGGCACCATCGCTACAAAGGCAGTATCTAGCAGATGGCGACAAAAATCAGCGTCAGTATTGATGGTTTCACCGCTCGGGGTTTTCTTACCTAATACGCCAGCGCAGCTTGAGAAAGTATAAAACGCACCTTCGGGCGACATGCACTCAATGCCTTCGACTTCATTGAGCGCGCTTACCACTAAATCACGCCTCTTTTTGAAGCTGAGTTTGCGCTCGGTTAAAAAGTCTTGCGGGCCATTTAAGGCTTCAACCGAAGCAGCTTGGCTAATTGAACACGGGCAAGAAGTGGCCTGACTTTGAATCACTGACATCGCTTTG
This sequence comes from Candidatus Poriferihabitaceae bacterium, assembly GCA_965237485.1. Lineage (GTDB taxonomy): Bacteria > Pseudomonadota > Gammaproteobacteria > Arenicellales > Poriferihabitantaceae > JAAELZ01. The sequence continues at coordinate 273,791 of CBDEFQ010000010.1, forward strand.
ATCAACGCAGCGGGGCCACCAGCATATCCGATACGCCAGCCTGTCATTGCGTAGGCCTTAGACACGCCATTTACAGTTAGAGTACGTGGTTTAAGTTTCGGTTCGACTTGTGCAGGCGTTGCAAATTTAAAATCATCGTACACAATATGCTCATAAATATCGTCTGACAATAACCACATATTAGGGTAACGCAGTAATACATCAGTGATCGGACGGTAATCTTGTGCGCTATAAGCTCCACCAGTTGGGTTGCACGGTGAGTTAAGCAGCAACCACTTAGTTTTTTTAGTGATCGCATTTTCTAGATCTATCGCATCGAGACGAAAACCATTTTTATAAGTACACGGTACGAGCACCGCTTTACCGCCGCAAATAGCTACAATATCTTCGTATGACGTCCAGTGCGGTGTTGGGATGATCACTTCATCGCCCTCTTCCAAGCTGGCCATGAAGGCGTTAAACAATATTTGCTTAGCACCAGTTGCAACGGTAATTTCGTCCTGCGCGTAATTTAAATTATTATCACGTAAAAATTTGGCGCGAATGGCCTTTTTAAGCTCGGGTGTGCCGTCTAGGGCCGTGTACTTGGTATCGCCAGTATTGATGGCTTTAATAGCAGCAGCCTTGACGTTATCAGGCGTATCAAAGTCTGGTTCTCCAGCTCCAAGAACAATAACAGGTTTCCCCTGTGCTTTTAAATCGCGTGCACGTTGTCCGATTACAAGAATCTGCGAAACGCCGATATGATCAATACGTGAAGAGTTTTGAAATTCCGCGGTATCCGCATTCATAATGAAGCCATGTGGTTGATTTGGGAACGGTAGTTTAACTTGGTGAGCCACCATAAAACCTCTGCGGTTTCATATAATTGCTAGTTCATTAAATGGTTCGTTTTGCTCTATACGACTATAGTTAAAAGGCGACAGATCGAGTGAACGATATTCACCGTAAGTTATCAATTCAGCTATGCCGCGGCCCATGGCTGGAGATTGCTGAAATCCATGACCAGAAAAGCCATTTAAGAAAACAAAATTCTCAACTTCGGGGTGCGCACCCAAAATAGCGTTTTGATCAAACACATTAAAAGCATAGTGCCCTGCCCAAGAATTGACCAGCTTAATTGCCTCAAATTGTGGAATACGCTTTGCAATTGCTGGCCAAGCTTTGTCTAGCCAAATGCTATGATCTTCAGCAAAATCGTCATAGTCCACCGCATGGTCATCATTCGGTGAACAACCGACGAGATAGTGCCGGCCATCACTTCGAATGTGCACGCCACTTGGGTCAACCGTTAGAGGTAAATCTCGGTCTAAAGGCTGCTCCGCATCAAAGATATAGGTGTAACGCTTACGAGGCTCAACTGGAATTTCTATGCCCGCCATTCTTGAGGTCAGCACCGCTCTCGGCCCAGAGGCATTGACAACCGTTGCACAAGAAACGACTTCGCCAGATTTCAATGTCACGCTTTGTATCTGCGCGCCACTATCACTTCGTGCCATTCCAAGCACTTCATTTTGTATATATTCAACCCCTTGTTCCTTGGAGGAGTGCTTCCACCAATCAAATAGACTATTACCGTCAAAGTAACCCTCGTCTATAAGGTTATGACTACCCAATAGCAAATCATCAACCATATAAAACGGGTAGTCGCGCTTAATTTCCTCAGGGCTCATAATTTTAGTGCCCGCACCGCAACTAGCCTGTACTTGTTGGCTGTCCTTTAGGTATTGTGCAAGCGTTTCATTGTCTGCTAAGTACATATAGCCAAAGCATTGAAATGCCAGCTTCGCCACCCGTGGGTCATTGCCCATGAAAGCCTGAAAGTTTTTGACAAATTCGGCAGCAAATTGTGAAATTCTTACATTAATCTCGCTAGAAAACTGCTGACGCATACAACTATGTGTATGCGCTGTCGAAGAATTTTCGTAGCTTGGATCCATCTCAACCACCAACACGGAACCATCAAAATCAGCGTTATTAGCCAAAAACCAGGCTACCGACGAACCAAACATCGCTCCGCCGACAATTACCACATCGTAAGACGTTTGTTTGGGCGAACAGCCTGATTGGCAGGTAGATTTGTTCAATTTCGCCGCTTACCTATTTCCAATAGTTAAACTATTGAATAATTGTCTTTCTCGTGTTTTTCTAACCACCCTAGTTCAGATATATGTAACTTAGCTGTAATGCACCACCCAGACTCTTCCTCTTGTTCGCTCAGCACTGTGTATCTTTGGTGCATTAGGGATCTGAGCTTTGATGCACTAAAGGGCAATAGCAAGTCATAATTTTGATGCTTTAGAGTGAGCAATTCAGCCAATGCCTCAGTGACAAACTCAACACCTTTGCCATTTGCCGCCGACAATCGAATTTGGTGAGATTGATTTGAGGGTGCTTCGCCTTTTATGATACCTGGTGCTTCGTCGCACAAGTCAATCTTGTTATAAACCATAACCAACGGTATGGCCTGCGCGCCAATTTCGATAATAACTTTATTTACTTCTTCAATATGAGACAAGTAATTTTCATCTGATTTGTCCACTACATGCACCAGCACAGAGGCATTCGCCACCTCCTCCAATGTTGAGTGAAATGCGTTTACTAAAGTATGGGGTAAGTCTTCAATAAACCCTACGGTGTCTGAGAGCGCGATATTACCATAACCGTCTATTGTAACGCGACGCATAGTTGGGTCGAGGGTCGCGAATAATTGGTCAGCAGCGTAAATATTCTCGCCAGTGATACGATTAAATAGCGTTGATTTTCCGGCGTTGGTATAACCTAACAAAGAAACTACTGGAATCGGCACCTTGCCTCTTGCCTTTCTGCGTAATTCGCGTTGATTGCCCAGTTTTTTGAGCTTGGTGCTTAGGGTTTTTATGCGTTTACCGATCAATCGCCTGTCCGTTTCAAGCTGTGTTTCACCGGGCCCCCGCAGGCCGATACCGCCCTTCTGCCGTTCAAGGTGAGTCCATCCGCGTACTAAGCGAGTAGATAGGTGTTTTAACTGAGCTAGCTCAACTTGCAATTTACCTTCGTGCGAGGAAGCTCGCTGCGCAAATATATCAAGTATCAAACCAGTTCGATCTAATACTCTGCAATCAAGTGCACGCTCTAATTTACGCTCTTGAATCGGTGAAATAGCATGATTTACCACCACCAAGGTAGCATGATGATCCTTGATTAACTGCTTGAGTTCCTCAATTTTACCCGAGCCAATAAAACTTGCGGGATGTGGTTTATCGCGTAACGCAGAAAGAACCTCGATCACTTCGCCTCCGGCTGAGTGAGTAAGCGCTATAGACTCTTGCACACTCAAATGGCTTTTAAGTCTTCGATGCGTTTGATCAACAATGATAACGCGCTCGATTTCATCACCCGGGCGGTTCGGCCCAGGCTCGTTAATGGAAGAAAACAGCGGTCTTTTCTAGAAGATAGACAATATATTGAAGCCTAGTACACTGTCCACAATTTATTAGTAAGTCGGTTGTCTGCCATCTTCAATTGTGGCTTCTCCGTTACCTTCGTGAGGTATGCTAATAGATTTAACTGGCACGATGGTAGAAATTGCGTGTTTATAAATCATTTGATTGACACTGTTTTTTAACAATTGCATATTTTTACCAACCGTGGCCAGTTAATTTTACGTAGCGAGGCCACCTAATTTTACCAACCGTGGCCACTGATTTTTATCGAAGCGCGGACACTTTTTCGCTTCCGTAAAATTCCTCCACAGCCTTCTTGCGGTTAACACTATAACCGTTAACCTGCCGTTCTTTTATTTGTATTGGAACAGCTATGAAACCCAAGAAGGTCACTATGTTAAAACTCAAAGACATTCTGCGCTTGCACTATGAGGCGCAACTAGAAGTGGACCCGCTTTTTAGGACAGATGGCTTAGGAGTTATTTTCAGCTGATTAAGCAGCCAATTTCAGGCCGCGACATGGATCATACATCATGTCAGGGACCATGCCCAATGTTTGATGTTTACGCTCTTGGTTGTAATAGTTTATCCAGGAGCCAATGCCGTCTTTTGCCTCTTTCATCGATTGGTAGGCTTGCAAATAGACTTCCTCATATTTCACGCTGCGCCATAAGCGCTCAACAAATACATTGTCACGCCAAGCACCTTTGCCATCCATGCTGATGCGAATACCATTGTCTTTGAGTACACCGGTAAACGCCTCACTGGTAAATTGCGCACCTTGATCGCTGTTAAAGATATCAGGCTTGCCGTAGTAATGCAGTGCCTCTTCCAAAGCATCTACGCAGAATGCGCTATCCATGCTGTTGCTAAGCCGCCATGACAGCACTTTACGAGAATACCAATCCATCACAACGGTAAGATAAGCAAAGCCCTTAGGCATCGGGATATAAGTTATATCGGTACACCAAGCTTGATTGGGTTGATTGATGGCCAACCCACCTAGCAGATAAGGATAAATCTTGTGCCCCGCCTTCTTCTTGCTGGTGTTAGGCCTAGGATAGATGGCTTTAATGCCCATCTTACGCATTAAGCGTCGCACATGTTTACGGTCAACTCGGTGGCCTACATCTTGCAACACATCACGAATGCGTCTACTGCCAAGAAAGGGCCGATTGAGGTGAATGCGATCAATCAGATGCATCAGTTCCAAGTCATCCTCATTAGCAGGTGAGGTTTTGTAATAAACATGGGAACGATGAATCTTCAACAATTTACACTGACGAACTAACGATAGTTTGAGAGCGCAGCGTAACTCACGATTTTAGTTTGATATTTTCGAAGCACTCATTTTTTGAGCTATATTTGCCCAGTTTCGCGTATTCGATCATCATTTAGTCACTATTTTATCAATTCGAGCACCTAAGCCATATTAAAGGCACAACTATCCAGCATAGTGCCAATCAGGCAAGCCATACAAGCTTAAGAACTTAGCACCTTTACGGATATTCGCTGCCATCGCCGCTAGGCCGTAAACAGTCTGGTTCTTCGCTAGCCCCATGAACCGAGTGCGAGCTAAACCATAATGCTGCTTGTAAGTCGCAAAGAGCCGTTCGCCACCTGCTCGCGTTACCGCAATAACTGCATTACGGGTACGGTCTGCATCTGACAACGGATTACCTCGATAGCCCTTGCGTTGAACCTGATCATCAATTCCAAGTTGCTCCAGTTTATCTCGCGTCTCCTCAGAACTATACGCCGCATCAGCATATAGGGCAGTCTCATCGCCCAACAGCAATTCATCGCGCAGTTGGCTGTCATGAACATGCCCTGGCGTCACATTCTGGCACTGAACAAACCCATCCTCATCAACTCCCGTATGCACTGAGTAGCCATAGGTAGACTTCTTTCGACCTCGGCTGTCATTTTTGACATGCCAGCTCGCTTCAGGGTCTCGCTTAGGCGTCCCATCTTTGCCGTTACCATTTCCAGAACGAGCCGCTTCTATAGGTGTTGCATCTATAATGTTGATGCGCCCCTTGCTCATAATAATGTTCTTCGCTTCAAGTTGACGATTGATCTCACCTAGCAAGCGATCCCACAGTTCGTGCTCCATTAACTGGTTACGAAAGCGCCCAAGGGTCGAAGCTTCAGGTACATCGCCGCCTAACTCAAAGCGGCAAAACTTACGAAACAATAAATCTCTAAATAAGCACTGTGCTAACTCCCTATCCGACAGTTCATACCAAATTCCCAGCATCAAGCTGCGGAACAAACTAAGTAATGGATAACTAGGGCGGCCAGTAGTGCCAGCATAAATAGATGAAAGCAGTGTCTCTATTTCGCTCCAATCTAATAGTGCTTCTGTATCATCAAGACTATGCAGAATTGGATGATCCAAATCTGATCTTGATACTAATAAATCTCGTTGGGTGGCGAATGGTTTTTGCATGCCTAATTTTAACAAATTATGTAGATACTCGATGAGTTATGCTGCACTCTCAGTTTATTGCTTTTATTAATCATAGTTTTGCGCTCAGGTCTGTTTAACGACCGAGCGCTTTTGATAAAAAATCGTTTTCCATGGTGATTTCACCGATCTTTGCCTGTAATGATTTAATCTCTGATTCTCGGTTTGGAGATAAGCCTGTGCCTGATGCAAAGACTTCAGCTGAGCTATCGAGCAATTGTTTCTTCCACTTGACGATAAGATTTGCATTGATGTCATAACGACTAGCAAGATTGCTTAATGTTTCATCACCTTTGATTGCTGCAAGAGCAACTTTGGCTTTGAATGGTGGGGCATGGTTTCTACGCTTTTTACTCATTTTCTGTTCCTCGTTTTGAACAATTATAAAACAGAAAATAACTCCTTATTTTGGCCTTCAACCTGTCCTAATCATGGGGTCCACTTCAACTATCCTCCCGTAAAATCGCGCTCAGCTTAAACCTGTCACGCAGCGCCGTATCCAAATATCTCGTCAGAGCAACAAATGCCCAATTAAGCTGGCCCCTGCCAGCAGGCATGGATGAACAACAGCTGCAGGCGATATTAAAGCCGCCCAAATGCAGAGGCCCTGCCACTGCTTTATTGTGTGAGCCAGACTTTGCACAAATATCAGTTGAACGGTCTCGTAAAGGGATGACTCGCCAATTACTGTGGGAAGAATACGCCGAGCATCATCCAGTCAACCATTACAGCTATTCTCGCTTCACGGTGTTGTTCGGTCAGTGGCGCAAGAAGCAAAGAATCTCGATGCGCCAGACTCATATTGCTGGAGATAAACTGTTTGTTGATTATGCTGGTTTAACCTTAGGTATTATTGATGCTCGTACGGGTGAAGCACGCCCTGCCCAAGTATTCGTTTCAGTGCTCGGAGTCAGTTCCTATACCTACGCCGAGGCCACATGGACACAGAGCTTGCCTGACTGGATAGGCTCACACGTTCGCGCCTTTGAATTTTATGGCGGTGTTACTCAAACAGTGGTGCCCGATAACCTCAAGAGTGCTGTTTCTAAAGCCGGTCGTTATGACCCCGAACTCAACCCCAGCTATGCACAATTAGCCGCCTATTACGGTGTGGCGGTGATGCCTGCCAGACCTTATAAGCCTAAGGATAAATCTAAAGCCGAGGTGGGCGTACAGATTGTCGAACGCTGGATCATGATGCGGCTGCGCAAGCTGCAATTGTTTAGTTTGGATGAGGCTAATCAAGCTATTCGAGGATTGCTAGATGATCTAAACAATCGCCCCTTTAAACAACGCCCGGGTTCTCGCCGCTCACAGTTTGAATCAATTGATAAGCCTGCTCTTAAATCATTGCCTGGCACGCCTTATAGCTATCGCCATGTAGTAAAAGCACGGGCGCACATCGATTATCACGTTAGCTATGATGGGCATCATTACTCGGTTCCCTATCAATTGCGCGGCGAGGCAGTAATGTTACACGTGGGCGAGCACTGTATTGATGTGTTCTACCAAGGCAAGGGTGTCGCGCAACATCCGCGAGCAATGGGCCAAGGCGGACACACAACCCATGTCGCTCACATGCCTAAAGCTCATGCTAAACACCAAGAGTGGACGCTTGGTCGGTTTCTTAATTGGGCAAGTCAGGTCGGTGCGGCGACAGAGCGCGTGGTGCGTTATCAATTAGAAAATCGCCCCCATCCAGAACATGGTTCTCGTGCTTGTTTGGGCATTCTTAACCTTGCCAAGAAATACGGCAAGACGCGTTTAGAGAATGCCTGTTTACGCGCAGAGAAGATTGGCGGCCTGCATTACAAACACCTTGCATCAATACTACAAACCCGTCTCGACAAGCTACCTACCGAACCCGATAAGCAACAGACTTTGCCAAGCACCCATGCCAATGTGCGCGGAGCCGATTACTACCATTAACCCAAACCATTTCATCTATAACCAACAGGAAAATACTATGACTCCACAACAAACCCTTACCCAACTGAATGAATTACGCCTAACGGGCATGGCCGAGCAACTGTGCTATCAGTTCGACCCACCTAACACTTATGATGAGCTGGGCTTTATCGAACGACTCAGTTTGCTCGTAAACCACGAGGCCACCGTGCGGGATAACCGCAAAGTCACGCGTTTACTCAAGCAAGCGAAGTTACGATATCGCGCCCAAGCAGACGACATCGATTACCGAACTAGACGAGGTTTACACAAAGACACGGTAGCGCAGTTACTGGCCTAGACGGGGTAAACAAAAGCCGCAATGTCATCATCCAGGGCCCTACAGGCACCGGCAAAACCTTCTTGGCCTGTGTGTTAGGACAAGCGGCTTGTGAGCACGGCATTAGCACAAAATATATTCGTGCTAGCCGCTTATTTGAAGCAATGACCTTGAGCCATGGTGATGGCAGTTACACCAAGCTACTGGCACAAATAGCAAAAATCAAACTATTGATTATCGATGACTGGGGCTTGGATACACTGACTCAGCAAAACCGTAATGACCGATTAGAAATAATAGAAGATCGCCACGGTAATGGCGCCACCTTAATCACCAGTCAATTGCCCACACAACATTGGCATGATGCGATTGGTGAAGCCACTTTGGCTGATGCGATTCTGGATCGCTTATTGCACAACGCGCACAAAATACAATTAGAGGGGGAATCGATGAGAAAAATCCAGTCACAACAGAGCAAAGTGTAGCCACTTTACGTTAAAATCACTTGACCGTTTGAAGGCTTGGTGCAAGTGGCCACGCTTCGTAAAATTCGGTGGCCACGGTTGTAAAAATACGCAACAATATGACAAATTGATCAAATGAATCAATTTGCCCTTGTAATTTAATACCGTTTACTAAAAATATAGAAACTGGAATTCGCTCTTTTCTTAGTATATTCAGGAAAGGATCCTGAAGTTGAGCCCCTTTTGCTGCCATGGTGGCAGCAATTCCCGCCCAATTAACAAACCAAGCAAACAAGCGGGTTACAGGGGTTCTGAAAAAATAGTTTTCGTAAACTATTCCGAGGATACAGTATGATACAGCCAATTTCACAGATTAGAGTTGAAGAACCATGGCTAAACCTCTACTTCGTAAACACCTCAGCGCGCCGGGATTACTCAAGTCGATTAGGCAAGTGTTTAGTCAGATAGAAGCTACAGATTCATGCCACGCCCGTAATGATATTTCTCTAGCAGATTGTCTGATGTCAGGGATGGCTATTTTCGGGTTGAAGTATCCCTCATTACTTCAGTTCGACCAAGATAAGCAAACCATCCAAGCTAATTTACGCAGCTTATACGGGATTAAGAAAGCCCCTTGTGATACGACATTACGTGAGCGGCTAGACAATGTTGACCCTGCACTATTACGCCAAGCCTTTACCCGTATCTTTGCCAATCTTCAACGCGGCAAGGGTTTAGAAGGTATGGAGTTTATGGATGAGCACTATCTACTATCGGTGGATGGGACAGGTTACTTCTCATCCAAGCAGGTGCATTGCAAGCAGTGCTGTGAAAAGCATCATCGCAATGGTCAGATCACGTATTATCATCAATTGCTGGCGGCGGTATTGGTGCATCCTGATCAGTCTGAGGTATTTACATTGGCACCCGAGGCGATCTTGAAGCAAGATGGCGAGGCCAAGAATGACTGTGAACGTAATGCAGCCAAGCGTTTGTTCAAAGACATTCGCAGGGAACACCCTCATTTAAAGCTGGTGGTCGTAGAGGATGGTTTGTCGTCTAATGGCCCTCATATTGAATGACTTAAGTCACTGGACATGCGTTTTATTCTAGGCGCAAAACAAAGTGACCATGGGTTTCTATTTGACTGGGTGAGTCACACAAAAGCCACAAAAACAGTGGAACTCATAGATTCCAAAGGGGTGCATCATTGTTTTCGATACTGTAATCAAGTGCCGCTTAATGATGCGAATTTCCAGATGCAGATCAATTTCTTGGAATACTGGGAAACCAAAGCATCGGGTAAAACACAGCACTTCTCGTGGGTGACGGATATTGAAATCACCTCTGACAATATGATGACGCTAATGCGCGGCGGCCGCGCTCGTTGGCGCATTGAGAATGAAACCTTCAACACCCTGAAAAACCCTTGGCTATCACTTCGAGCATAACTTTGGTCATGGCAAACAGCACCTAGCGACGGTGTTTGCTTACTTGATGATGCTGGCGTTTCTAGTTGATCAGATTCAGCAATGCTGTTGCAAGCTATTTGGTCAGGTGCTGGAGGCGAGGTTTTCAGGGTATAAACATCAGCCGAGACAATGAGCTAGCGACAGCTGGACAGAGATTAGACCCTGCATCAAACTCAGCGAGACAAAGCTAACGACGATTTGGGCTAAATCTTGGTAGGCGGGAATTTCTGCCATGGTGGTTATCCCAAGGTTAATTATTATTTTCTGTGTATGTAAAACTACATATAACAGCGGCTATTGACAAATAGGCGTCGCAAGCCGATTACATAATATCATTAAAGGAGAGCGCAGCGTAACTCACGATTTTAGTTTGATATTTTCGTAGCACTCATTTTTTGAGCTATATTTGCCCAGTTTCGCGTATTCGATCATCATTTAGTCACTAATTTTATCAATTCGAGCACCTAAGCCATATTAAAGGCACAACTATCCAGCATAGTGCCAATCAGGCAAGCCATACAAGCTTAAGAACTTAGCGCCTTTACGGATATTCGCTGCCATCGCCGCTAGGCCGTAAACAGTCTGGTTCTTCGCTAGCCCCATGAACCGAGTGCGAGCTAAACCATAATGCTGCTTGTAAGTCGCAAAGAGCCGTTCGCCACCTGCTCGCGTTACCGCAATAACTGCATTACGGGTACGGTCTGCATCTGACAACGGATTACCTCGATAGCCCTTGCGTTGAACCTGATCATCAATTCCAAGTTGCTCCAGTTTATCTCGCGTCTCCTCAGAACTATACGCCGCATCAGCATATAGGGCAGTCTCATCGCCCAACAGCAATTCATCGCGCAGTTGGCTGTCATGAACATGCCCTGGCGTCACATTCTGGCACTGAACAAACCCATCCTCATCAACTCCCGTATGCACTGAGTAGCCATAGGTAGACTTCTTTCGACCTCGGCTGTCATTTTTGACATGCCAGCTCGCTTCAGGGTCTCGCTTAGGCGTCCCATCTTTGCCGTTACCATTTCCAGAACGAGCCGCTTCTATAGGTGTTGCATCTATAATGTTGATGCGCCCCTTGCTCATAATAATGTTCTTCGCTTCAAGTTGACGATTGATCTCACCTAGCAAGCGATCCCACAGTTCGTGCTCCATTAACTGGTTACGAAAGCACCCAAGGGTCGAAGCTTCAGGTACATCGCCGCCTAACTCAAAGCGGCAAAACTTACGAAACAATAAATCTCTAAATAAGCACTGTGCTAACTCCCTATCCGACAGTTCATACCAAATTCCCAGCATCAAGCTGCGGAACAAACTAAGTAATGGATAACTAGGGCGGCCAGTAGTGCCAGCATAAATAGATGAAAGCAGTGTCTCTATTTCGCTCCAATCTAATAGTGCTTCTGTATCATCAAGACTATGCAGAATTGGATGATCCAAATCTGATCTTGATACTAATAAATCTCGTTGGGTGGCGAATGGTTTTTGCATGCCTAATTTTAACAAATTATGTAGATACTCGATGAGTTATGCTGCACTCTCTAAAGAATAATAAATGCCTCAGCAGTATTCAAGATGAACATTAGATGCTTTAAAAAGAGAAGAACGGTGCTTTTAACTAGACCATTCAACAGACATCCCATCTACCAAATCGCCTAACGCCACTCTTCTTAGAAAAGCTAACCATTCATCCTAATACCAAGAGGTTTTACTCTCTACAGTTGGAATTTACTACCGCTCAAACTAATTTACAACCATTTAACCAAAATGACCTACCTTTAAACAGAAAAATACTCCACAAAAGTGTGTTTCATCACATCTTCAGTCAAAACGTTCTACTAAACTATTTTTCTTACCCCTAGCCCGAGCAAGGAATATTTTCAAATATGCAAGGAATCAAACTTAGTAAATCTCAGCGTGGTGTCTCATTAATACAAACGCTGGTATCTATGAGCATATTAGTCGTTCTAGTAAGCCTAAGCGCGCCCAATATGTCGGCGGTAATGACACGCACTTCAATTTCTGCGACGCAACAATTGCTGATGCAAAATATTCGAGAAGCAAGAGCGGCCGCCAAATCTAGCCGAAGCGTCGCTTATATTTGCCCCAGCAATGACGGAAGCACCTGTTTGAAGGTAAAGCATTGGCACCAAGGATGGATTAGCTATTTAGATTTAGACCTAAACCTCAATAAAAAATCCGATGCGGGAGATGTACTAATCACCACCTACCAACCTGCTGATGATGATTTAACAATTAACGTCAGTTTAAATGCTGCTGGGCGAGCCAAGGCAATTAAGATTGACAAATACGGCACATTACGAACCAGCGGTAATCTGCGCATATGTGACAAAAATAACGATCGCCAACATATTGATACGATTAAAATGAGTAATAAGGGTAGGCTGGCAATTGAGCTTAGGGATATTCCTTGCGCTTAATACACTACACTAGACGGCGGACAAAGATTCCAGATCACGAAGTGCTGTTTCTAATTCAACGACCGAAGTTTCATCATTTAATGCCTGATGAAACATCACCCGTATTTTGCGTCTGTGTAGCCAATTTCGCTTAGGTTTATCTCTAGCAAAGATACTCCCGCTCATACCATGGATAATAAAAGGGCTGACCATTGCTCCAGACTTTTTTAAGATTAGTTCAAACCCCCGTTTAATTTCCTGTAATTCACCGTCTGGACTAATCCCTCCTTCGGGAAACAGACAAATCACACCATTTTGCTTGAGTGCCTGGTGGATCTCCTTTATAGCTTGCGTATTTTTAGTCGGCGAAATCGGCACGGTTCCAACTTTTTTTAATATCCAGTGAAGTAACCAAAAATCATAAAATATACGGTCAATCACGAACGTAATTGGGCGACCCACCGCCATTTGCACCAATGCCCAGTCAATCCAACTTACATGGTTTCCTAACAGCAGTATGCTGCCGTTTTTTGGAAACGCCTCTTCATTTACTGAAACAACGTTGTAACGTAGCTTGAATAAGCCAGTCAGCATCAGTTGTAGGAAAGGACGCAATAGAATTATAAAACTAGCCAGTGCACCCACCAACGCAACGGTAGACATAAAGTAAAGCAGCCACAGGCTATCTAGGCCAGTTAAGGCTATTGAGATTGTGATTACCAAAAACAACAGCATGCTAATGTTTTGTAGCCAATTATTTGCAGCCAGCACAGTGCCAAGCTTTGCTGTCGGCGCATTTGATTGAATTAAGGCATTCAACGGCGCAATGAGAAAAGCGCCAAACAAGCCGATAAAAAAGAACAAACACGCTAACACTAATTTGGAATCACTAAATGGCATTAAAAAGAAAGCGCAAGCAACCCCGACTGCGCCTAGAGGAATAAGACCCATCTCAATTTTGCCTTTCGAGATTTTAGTAACTAATAATGAACCGAGCAAGATACCGATACCAGAGGCCCCAATAACACCTTGAATAACCACCGTATTAAATTCACCTAAATGGGCTTTTGCGTATGCTGGAAACGACGCTAGTACCATTTGAGACAAGCCCCAAAAAACGCTCAGGCCCGCAATACTGCACCAAATCACTTTGCTATTAGTTACCAAGGCCAAATTTGACTTCAAGGTGCTGCCGCTTAAATAAGCTGATATTTGAAAGCCTTTTTGCGTTGAGCGTGGGCTGCCCACCGGCAGTCGATAAGCGGTAACTAGTTCGGCCAGTGAGCTTAATATTAGCAACCACGCCGCTGGGGCTATCAGACGCAAAATATCTGCTTCGTTTTGGTACATACGCCCGCTTAAGAAATGCTCAAACAAGATTGAAAATACGATGGTTCCAACCAAGATTGAGATAATAGTGGTCGCCTGCACCAAGGCGTTGCCCTCGGTGAGTCTTTTTTCACCCACTAATTGTCGAATGTACCCATACTTTGCCGGTGAATACAGTGTACTTTGAACCGCCAGCACCATTGTCATCGCAAAGGCAAATTTATACTCCCCGGCATAATAGAAATAGCAAATAAAACAAGCTATTACCGTAGCCAGCCATGCGCTAAAGCGCATCACTTTTATAAACTGAAACCGATCAGATAAAAAAGCAGCAGGGGTAAAAAGTAGCACGTAAGGTAGCAATATCATCGCGTTGACGATTGCGATCAAAATGATTTGCGTTTGCCCATCGTACACTTTGAATACGGTATTTTGGATCACTATCTTATGCCCTAAATCTACAAAGGCATTTAGGAATAACATTAGCAAATAGGGTTTAAACCCCTTTACTTTGGTTACTTTAAGATTAGTTGCGGGTGTCAACTCTCAAGCTCTAGGGTGGTGGCGTTGGTGTAGACTTTGCAATCTAGCTTTAGCGACGTGTGTGTATATTTGCGTAGTTGATAAATCAGCGTGACCCAACATCATTTGTAAGGTGCGCAAATCAGCTCCATGATTAAGTAAGTGGGTTGCAAACGCATGGCGTAAGGTATGCGGTGAAACGTCCGCAGTAATGCCAGCTTGCTTGGCATAGCGTTTGGTATTTTGCCAGAATGCTTGTCGGCTCATCGCCGCGCCACGTTTGGTAATGAACATCGCGCCGCTTCGCGTATTAGCACAAATTTCCCTTCTGCCACCATCTAAATAGGCTTTTATTGCGCTAAGCGCCGCCTCTCCAACGGGGACCAACCGCTCTTTATTGCCTTTACCAATAATTCGAATGACCCCTATTTGTGCGTTCAACTGGTTTATTTGCAGACTAATTAATTCAGAAACACGTAAACCTGAAGCATACAACAACTCTAGCATTGCGGTGTCACGCACGCCCAAACAATCAGTTGATGGTGCTTGTAGTAATGCCTCTACATCATTTTCGGATAAAGTTTTCGGTAAGCTGCGCCCAATCACTGGTGGATCGATTTCTGTGGTGGGGTCGAACTGAATAAGGTTTTCCCTCAGCAACCAACGGTAGAAACGACGCAAACTCGATAAGGTGCGCGCCGCACTTCGTGGTGCCACTTTGGTGTTACGGAACACCAAAAATCTTTTTATCTGATTCTTTGAAGCTTTGCGAAAATTGAGCCCTTTAGCGTTTAAAAAATGAGCTGCAATCGTTAAATCTGTTCTATAAGCTATTAAAGTATTTTCGCTTAACCCCGACTCCATCCACGCACTATCCAAAAACCGTTCTACTAACGCTATTTCGTCAGTGAGTTGCTTAGTGTTCGTGGCTTCGCTGATATTAGCTTCCTCGAATCGTGTTTTTCAGAAGCCACAGCCGTTGTAGCGATTGCTTGATAGTGGTTAAACGGGCGCTGTCTTTAGTGGCCAGTAGCAAACCTTCGAATAATCGTTTTGCATCTTCGTAGTAAGCCGCCTCCATTAACGTAGACGCTGCATGATAGCGCGCTGATTGTCCCCATTCATCGAAACCGTTATCTTGCACTAACGCCGACTCCAAATACAGAGCAGCGGCCTTCAAACGCTCCCCCATATTTTCATTTGATTGCGCCTTCCAAAATAGTATTTCACGTTTATGGCGTTTAGATAGGGTCTTATTAGAGATAGCGTCAAACAATTCCAGGCTCATCTGGTTTTCATTAGCCGCTTGTAAATCATAAACGGGCTGTAATACTTTATCAACCTGCTCTCCGTCCAGCACTGGGTAGGCGTTGATCCATTCGTATAACTTCTCTTTTCCTTGTGCAAAACGTCCCGAAAAAATGTCTATTCTAGCCTTTTGCAGTAGCCAATCTTCTAACTTAACCGATGCAGGTGCGTTCCCTAAGTAAGGAGCGATCAGTGCAATCAAATCTGCGTCGCTTTGCGCCAGTGCATAATCCAATATTCTAGTGCTGCTGTCGCTTTTAAGGCCTTTTAAATTCCCAATCGAGTGTACTTTCTCCCCAAAAAGATGCTTAAGTACAGGTAAGTTATCACCTTCTAACAATATCTGGACATATCGATTCAAAGCAGCACTGCTTAAAACCGGGTTAGACTTATCTTGCAATACTTGCGAGTACAGTGCTTTGGCTTTTAATAGCTCACCTTGCTCCTCTAATCGCTGTGCTAAACCATACCACTGCCCCATGCTGGATCCTAACAAACCAGCTTCGTTGACCAAGTACTCGCCCAAGGCAACGTAGGTTTGATTTAAACTAGCATCTGAAAACCTAATGATTTGCGGGTAAAGATCCTTAGCATCCGTATAGTGATATTTCTCGAGCTTAGACACTTTATGCAGTAAAGCATCAGAATTATCTCGACCTTTAACCAACTCAGCACCGATTGCGTATGCGAGCTTTTTTTGCTCGCGCGATATTCTTTTGCGCTGTAACTGCATTTGAAGGTTTTGATTTGCCTCTACTGAATTGATATTCCCTGTGAGAAATCTAAAGTACGTTTGCAATAGCTTGGCAGTAATTGCGTTAATCGGAGCCAAGATTTGTGTTGCTAATTCAGTTCTACCTGCGGCATGCTCAATGGTAGCGCGCTTTATAAACCAAGTCGTTTCTTGTGGTTTAAACTCTGAGTGAAAACGGGTTGCATCTATTTGTGCATTTAAATGGTCACCTAAACTGACGTGCATTTCGATTAAAAAACGCCGCGCCCGTTTGCGATCTTCTAGCGTTGAACCTTGGTCAACCAAAGTCGACTGCAAAGTGCGGGATGCTTGAGTGGTTTCGCCTAAATGTATTAGAGCGAGCCCTTCAAATGGACGTATAAAGCTCTCAGCCTGCTTCGATATCGCAGGAGGAAATGCTCGAATATCATCAAGTAGCCCTTGGTAATTTCTTAGTTGCTCAAATAAGCTCCATTTTTGTTCATACCACGCTTTCCAAGTAGCGTTAACTAACAAAGGTTCGCTTCCAGCGCCCAATTCGCTTAAAGCAAGATTCGGCACGCCGGCTTTAACCAGCTGTCGCACGCGCTTTAAAGTTTCCAAAGCGTTTTGATCTCCTGGAATACTTATACTTAAACCATCCAGTTGATCAATACTTTGCTCAGCTGATTGGGCAAAAAGCAATACAGGCACGAACCAAAGCGAGATAAACCCTGCTGTTATCGTGCGCCCAATCTGAATTTTTGTAGAAGTAAAACGCGGCATATCCACGGTTTGTATTCTAACTAGCCAGCACTTAACCCGATGTTAAGTGAAAAGCAGCTTATACCTTCTCTCTAATGCGTGCAGATTTACCCGTACGCTCACGCAAATAGTATAACTTAGCACGGCGCACAGCACCGCGACGTTTCACATCGATGCCTTGAACCAATGGGCTATGTGTTTGAAATACCCGTTCTACACCTTCTCCCGAAGACATTTTTCGTACCGTAAATGAAGAATTAATACCGCGATTCTTCTTGGCAATGACGACACCTTCATACGCTTGAACACGCTGGCGGTCACCTTCACGAATCAAAACATTAACTTTAACTGTGTCCCCAGGAGCAAATGACGGAAGGTCAGTTTTTAATTGCTCAGCATTAATTTCATCAATAATGGTTGTCATAACCGTATCTCTATTTCAGTTTAAACTTTAAATCTCTTTGACCTGGTTTATTAAATCAGGCCGCCTTTGTTTGGTACGTTCTGTGGCTTTTTGTTTACGCCAGTTCGCGATGTTTTGATGATTGCCGCTTAACAGTACTGCAGGTACTTCAAGGCCATCATAATTCTTAGGTCTAGTATACTGCGGAAAATCAAGCCCGGCGTCTTCAAAAGACTCCTCAAGCGTTGACTGGGCATTACCTAAAACATCAGGCAGCAACCGCGAAATCGCATCTACTAACACCATGGCCGGAAATTCACCTCCCGCCAGTACATAATCACCAATCGACACTTCAAGGTCAACTCGACCTTCAATCAAGCGTTCGTCAACCCCTTCATAGCGGCCAGCTAGCAAGGTTAGCGCTGGCAGCTTAGCCAAACGCTTGACCTCTTTTTGCTCAAGGCGCTTACCTTGGGGCGTTAAATACAAAACCGGGGCATTTTTAAAGCCCGTATCTTCTTGCTTTCGCTTAGCTGCATCAAGCGCATCGCTTAGCGGCTTTGCCATCATCACCATTCCGGGGCCACCGCCATACGGTCGGTCATCCACCATTCGGTGTACATCAGTAGTGAAATCACGTGGATTCCACAAATCAATCTGTAACGCGCTTTGATCACGCGCGCGCTTAATCATTCCATAATTCAACGCATCAAACATCTGCGGAAATATGGAAATGATATCAATTTTCATCGCTTACTCATCAAACTGCCAATCAACGTGAATTTCACCTGCTTCAAGGTCAGTTTTAATTATAACGTCTGGTATCCACGGTAGTGCAGTCAAACCTAAATCTGCATCACCTTGAATAACTAAGACGTCATTAGTGCCAGTTTCAATAAGCTCTTTAACTACGCCAATATCTTTGTCATCGCTATTAATTACGCTTAGGCCAACTAATTGGTGCCAAAAGTATTCACCATCGTTTAGTGTCTCAAGCTGCCCACTTTCGACGAAAATCTCGCAATACTTTAGCGATTCCGCCGCCGCGCGGTCATCTACACCTATCAATTTCACAGCGAGGTTTTTCCCAGTGCTAGTATAGTTTTCTACCTTTGCTGTCTTACCTCTACCAAATTCGAGCTGCCAACTCGCGTAATCAAAAATACTTTCTGGTGGTCTAGTATAAGAATACACCTTAAGCCACCCTTTTAGCCCTTGCGGGCCTATAATTTTGCCTAAAACTATCTTATTTGGTTCAGTTAGAACCAAATCAAAATCTCGACATTACTCAGCAGGTGCGGCCTTTGTTGCCTGCTTGATTAAATCTACTACCCGGTCTGATGGTTGAGCACCCTTAGATATCCAGTGCTCAGCGCGCTCTAAGTCGACGCGGAGTTTTTCTTTGCCGCCGCGCGCACTCGGGTTAAAAAAACCGATGCGTTCGATAAATCGCTTAGTCGGTGCAAAGCGTTGGTCTGCTACGGTGATTGAGTAAAATGGGCGCTTCTTTGAACCGCCACGTGCTAATCTAATCGTTACCATTTTTCAGTTTCCAGAATTAGGTGTTTATGCCTCAGATGCAGCTGCATCTGACTCAATTAATGCCTTCATGCTTAAACGAATGCGCCCTTGCTTATCAACCTCAAGCACTTTAACTTTAACCATATCGCCTTCCGACAATTCATCACTCACGGTATTAACACGCTCGTTAGAAATTTGCGATATATGCACTAATCCATCACGGCCTGGCAAGATGTTAACAAATGCACCAAAGTCCATTAAGCGAACCACTTTGCCTTCGTAAACCATACCACTTTCAACATCAGCTGTGATTTGCTCAATACGGCGAACAGCCGCTTGGCTTCCTTCGTTGTCACTAGAGGCAATTTTAATCGTACCATCATCATCGATATCAATCGTCGCGCCCGTTTCTTCGGAGATAGAACGAATAACCGCACCACCCTTGCCGATTACGTCACGAATCTTATCTGTGTGAATCTTCATCGTCAGAATACGCGGTGCGTAATCAGACATTTCTTCACGCGCTGAAGAGATAACCTTACCCATCTCACCTAAGATAAATAAGCGGCCGTCTTTAGCTTGTGCTAAGGCCTTTTGCATGATTTCTTCAGTGATACCATCGATCTTGATATCCATCTGCAATGCAGTGATACCTTCTTCGGTGCCCGCTACTTTAAAGTCCATATCACCTAGATGATCTTCATCACCTAAGATATCGCTTAATACCGCGTAGTTATCACCTTCTTTGATCAAGCCCATAGCAACGCCTGCAACCGGCGCTTTCATTTGAACGCCTGCATCCATCAGCGCTAAGCTAGTGCCACACACTGATGCCATTGAGCTAGAACCATTCGATTCAGTGATTTCAGATACCACGCGAATAGTATATGGATATTCGTCCATATCAGGCAATGCCGCTGCAATACCGCGGTGAGCCAAGCGGCCATGGCCGATTTCACGACGCTTTGGCGAACCTACGCGGCCCGTTTCACCCACACAATAAGGAGGGAAATTGTAGTGCAACATAAACGGCTGCTTGTACTCACCTTCTAAGGCTTCAATACGCTGCGCATCACGGTCGGTACCCAAAGTAGTGACTACAATCGCTTGTGTTTCACCGCGTGTAAACAAGGCTGAACCATGTGTGCGCGGCAAAATACCAGTTTCAACGGTGATTGGTCGCACTGTGCTGGTATCACGACCATCAATACGTGGCTCACCCGCTATGATTCGGCTACGAACTGTTTGCTTTTCAAGCTTCTTGAATGCGTCTTTACATTTGCCTTCAAATCCATCTTCGCTGTCATCGTTAACTAACGCTTCAAGCATTTTAGTTTTTGCTTCGCCAATCGCTGCGTAGCGATCCATCTTTTCAGCCACTTGATAAGCCGCGGTTAAATCACCACCTACTGCGACGCTTACCGCCTCAAAAGCTGATTCATCTTTTTCAGGTGCTGTCCAAGTGCTTGGCGTAACTTCATATTCAGCGCCAAATTCTTTAACCGCATTAATCGCAGTTTGTAATTGCGCGTGGCCATACATCACTGCGCCCAACATTTGGTCTTCAGACAGCATTTTCGCTTCTGATTCAACCATTAAAACCGCTTGCTGGGTTCCCGCAACCACTAAATCTAGTTGAGAATCTTCTTTAAGTGCTGTCTGGCTTGGGTTAAGCACATATTCGCCATCAACATAGCCTACACGTGCAGCGCTCATCGGGCCATTAAATGGCAAACCAGAAATCTCGATAGCCGCCGCTACACCCACCATAGCTACGATATCTGGATCGATCTGTGGATCAACTGACAACACTGTCACCACAATTTGCACTTCTTGTTTGAAGTCTTTGGGAAACAAAGGGCGAATCGGACGATCCATCAAACGGCAAGTCAGAATGGCCTTTTCGGATGGACGACCTTCGCGTTTGAAAAACCCGCCCGGAATTTTCCCTGCTGCGTAGAAACGTTCTTCATAATCTACAGTGAGCGGGAAGAAATCACGCTCGATATCACTTTGGCGTGCGACGATAGTCACCATCACCATAGTATCGCCAAGGCTGGCAATCACCGCGCCATGGGCTTGCTTAGCAATTTTTCCTGATTTAAGGCAAAACTCATGTTCGCCATACTGAAACTTTTTAACTATTTCTTTCACTTGGATTATCCGATGCGCTTACTTACGTAAGCCTAGTTTCGCGATTAAAGCGCGGTATCGTTCAACATCTACTCGTTTCAAATAATCAAGTAAGCTGCGACGACGATTAACAAGGCGCAATAAGCCTTGTCGTGAATGGTGGTCATGAATGTGGGTTTTGAAATGTTCAGTCAGGTCTTTGATTCGGGCGGTTAGTAGTGCAACTTGCACTTCGGTTGAGCCCGTATCAGAGTCACTGCGCTGGTGGTCTTTGATGATCGCTTCGCGATCTGCAAAAGTCATAGCCATTAGATGTGTTTCCTAATAAATAATAGAATATCGAATTTATCGACCCGTTTTACCAGACGCCCCCCTATTGTGGGCACCAGCTAACAGGGTGTGGCCACCTTATTACGGCCACCCCTAAAAGGGGCGCGTATTGTAACGATTAGATATGCAATAAACAAGCACCAGTCTTGTCCAACATGAAATGATACTGAGCGAAGGGACTGATTCTAATCGGAAATGATACCGAACTAATCTAATTTCTGTTCATGATGGTGAATGAATACCATTATGAATGACCACCATATAGATACCCTTGATAAGGCGCGCTTGTTGCTACAAGGCACTGATGAAATCGATCTGGCAATCGACGGTAAACGCAATCGCTATGATTTCATCAAACGCACCTTAATGCGTTTCAAATACAGCAAACTGGGTCGAGCCGATAAGGGTCTTGTGCTGCGTTATATCACACGCATCAGCGGTTACTCTTATGTGCAAGTGAAACGCCTGGCTGCCAGCTATCTCAAGCACGGTAGAATCAAGTGGCGACATCGTGCCACAAGGGGCTTTGCTAGACGCTATAGCAATCAAGACATTAAGCTTCTAGCAGATATGGATGAACTCCACGGTACGTTATCAGGCCATGCCACTAAGAAACTCTGTGAGCGCGCCTTAGTTGTCTATGAGCAAACTGAGTATGCCAACCTGGCACGTATCTCGGTTTCTCATCTATACAATCTACGCCGATCTAAACCCTACCAGAACAATCGCCGTCACTTTGAAAGACACATTCCAAGCCTTCTTCTATCGGCCAAAGACGTAAGCCACAGCCAGAAGGTCAACCTGGCTATAGCCGTTAGATACAGTGCATCAGGGCGATAAGGACAAGGTTAAAGGGGTCTATCATATCAACGCCGTTGATGAGATCACCCCGTTTGAAGTCGTGTCTTCTACACAGAAAATATCAGAGCCATTCTTGATGCCTATTCTCACTCAAATGCTAGAGCAATTCCCCTTTGTGATTAAAGGCTTTCATGCCGATAATGGCAGTGAATACATTAACCAATCGGTGGTGCGATTGTTGAATAAGCTATTAATCGAGTTGACCCAATCCAGGGCTAGACACCGTAACGACCATGCCTTAGTTGAGTGCAACAATGGGGCCATCGTGCGCAAGCATCTTGGCTTCATGCATATCCCGCAAAAATATGCGCCTGAGATTAATCAATTTGCCACCGACTTTCTTAACCCTTATTTGAATTATCACCGACCTTGTTTCTTCCCACAGATCAGCACTAACAACAAAGGAAAACAAGTCAAAACCTATCCATATCGAAACATGATGACGCCTTATGAAAAACTCAAATCGTTGACCAATGCACAGTCATATCTTAAAACTCACATCTCGTTTACAATGCTTGACGATATCGTTTATCAGATGACTGATAATGAGGCAGCAAAACAACTCAATGAGGAAAAAACTAAACTCTTTAAAAACATCTTTGAACAGAAATGACAATCAACTTCTCGGTATCATTCCTGTATTGGAATAGACTGACCAGAATACTCCTAGCTAACCGCTCCGCTTATCTCCCCGCACTAGAAGTACGGGGTTTCTCGCGGAGATTAAGATAATCATTCGCTATTTTTAAGGCGTTGCATTACCCCATATGGATTGCCGTCAAATTGCGGTGTGGGTATTAAACGACCAAACGTCCCCGCTTGTGATTGATTGACTTTAGGTATTAAGCGGTCAAAAGTTCCCATATCTATAACCTAGTTGGGTCGCCGCCCAGAGATTGCAGTAGTTCAACAACGGCTTGCGGGTCTGCGCCCTTTGCTATTGCTTGCCTTGCTTCTTCTAAAAGTTGATCAGGGCTTATGACCTCACCTGTTTCGTGGTTAGTTGCAGTGTCTTGCTGACCAATGCTTAAGTCCTCACCGCCTTGCTCATCAGGATTTATCCCTTGCAAAGTGGCTATCCAGTTTCGGTAATGTAGTTCTATTTTATCTAGGGCTTCTAGTAGTCGCTTTTTGCCCAGATTAGGGTCTAAGGATGTGACTGTCGCTTGATCGAAGCCTATGTTCGCCTCAATAGTTTTGATTCGCTCCCGTAGTTCGAATGCTTCCGTGCCTGGAACACTGCTGAAAATAGCGCCACTAAGACCCGTAGCCCAGTCGCTAACTTCTTCTCTCGCTTTCCTGATTTCGTCGATAACCGACTCCGCGTCTCTAATAAGTGTTTTCTTTTTTACTTCATCCGCCCTCTCAACTTCTTCTTGCTTTTTGACAATGTTGTCTATCTCTAATTGCAGCTTTTCTTCCCTGAGATTGTCTTGTCCCATACTATTAATCTGAGCACTTGCGCTGGCATCTTGATTCGCTGCCTGCGACTCAAGTAAGGCGATTTCTAAAGGCGTTCTAGCGTTGGTCTGGTTAGCATTCGCATATCGTTCCGCAACCAAAGAACCATAAAGCTCCGGCGCGGCCACGTTTGTTGCCCCCGTTAGTTCGTTTACCCTAAGTCCCTGACTGTTGACGCTATAATGCCCTTTTAGCTGTTCGCCAATGCCCAATGAAGCCAGTCGAGCTGCTTGCATTGGGTCACTTTCCCTCGCTGATTGCGCTAGAAAGTGTTGGGCTTGAAGGTCACCCAGCATCTTAGCAAGGCTGCTAGCATCACCTCCGCCAGCCCGTATTACTCCCGCCATACCTTGAGCATAATCAGCGTCGCTTGGGATAACTTGCGAACTTACTTGATCGCCTATAGGCCCATGTGTCGCGGTGGCCGTTTGATTCTGAAATCCATAGATAGTACCGAGGTTTTTTGCCAATCCTGTATAGGCATTTTGTTGCTGATCAAACTGGGTTTGCTCTCGCTGAGCGGCCTCGTTCTTGATTCGCATATCCTGATCAATCTTGGCGCGCAGTAATTGATTGTACTGTTCAGATTTCCGTTCCTACAAGTATGAACCCCCACCACAAGCAGTAAGACCAAATAGGGCAACTGTAATAATCAGTGCGTTTCTCAAACTTGTCAATCTCAATATAATCATGTTTCCTTCTCCAACTAAAAATGTATTTGATTCCAAGTTTATACAGTATTTAGTTACCGAATTTCACTGTAATAAATTACAGTTTAGAGATTTAATTCCTCTATTCCTTGATAAAAAAGTAGCGCCTCAGGATTTAACAAGGCATGCGTATTCTTGACGGGGCGATTGTGCACTACTTCTCGCACTGCAAGTTCTACGATTTTACCCGACTTGGTTCGGGGTATATCTTCAACTTGGATAATTTTCGCCGGACGATGTCGTGGCGTACACATTGTGACCACCGTTTTCCGAATCTTTTCCTTAAGCGCAGCATCTAACTGCATACCCCGCTGCAAGACCACAAACAGTACTACGCGGACATCATTATTCCAATCCTGACCAATAACGATACTCTCAAGCACTTCATCGAGTTGCTCTACGTGTCGGTAAATTTCCGCTGTACCAATACGTACGCCGCCCGGGTTTAAGGTAGCATCAGAACGTCCATAGATAACCACACCGCCACTTTCGGTTAGTGATACGTAATCTCCATGATGCCAAATATTTGGATATTTGGCAAAATAGGCTTCGTGATACTTAGCTCCGTCCTCATCTCCCCAAAAATAACAAGGCTGGCTCGGAAATGGTTGCGTGCATACCAGTTCGCCCTTTTGATTTAACAAGCTTTGGCCTTCATCAGAAAAGACCTCGACTGCCATGCCCAAACCGCGGCATTGGCTTTCACCAATATGCACGGGCAATATTGCGCAGCCCAGCACAAAGCACGATACGATATCAGTGCCGCCCGATATAGAGGATAGGCATACATCTTGTTTTATGCACTCATATACATACTCGAAGCTTTCGGGGGATAGCACCGAACCCGTTGAGCAAACAGTGCGTAAACTCGAAAGTGCGTGTGACTCTTTGATGTTGAAATTATGCTTTTTTAGCGCGTCGATATACTTTGCAGACGTGCCAAACAAGGTAATACCCACATCGTGCGCATAGTCCCACAACACGTTGCCACTGGGATAAAACGGTGATCCGTCGTACAACACCACAGCAGCCTTCGAAGCCAATGAGGAAACCAGCCAGTTCCACATCATCCATCCGCAGGTTGTAAAGTAAAATACCTTGTCATCCGGCCTTACATCCCCGTGTAGCTGATGCTCTTTAAGGTGCTGTAACAACACCCCACCCACTTTATGGGTAATACATTTGGGCTGTCCTGTGGTGCCCGAGGAGTAGAGAATATATAGCGGATCATTAAATCCGCAAGGCGTAAATTCTATTTCGCTGACCGGGTTGAACGTTAGTAAATCAGCCCAATCATGAGAATCGGTGGTGCTCTTTAAGTGACCATCAGCTAAACCCGCAAAGCTTATTTGAACGTGGTGTTCAATACTAGAAATAGCTTGAGCAACCGCGTTAGATTTATCGCGAGTATCAATCGTTTTGCCGTTATAGAAATAGCCATCTACGGTAAACAACACTTTGGGTGCGGTTTGGCCAAAGCGCTCAGTGACACTTCGCTCACCAAAATCTGGAGAAGTTGAAGTCCAAACAGCCCCTACACTTGCGGTGGCTAGCATTGCGATAATAGTCTCTGGAATATTTGGTAGATACGCAGCTACTCGATCACCCTTTTTTACCCCAACCGAACGCAACCAAGCTGAAACTGAAGCGACTTGTACGTTTAGTTGATCATAAGTTAACCGATTACTGCGCTTGTCTTCAACCTGAAAGTAGATCGCAATGCCCTCCCCTGTATTACGCAGTAAATTTTGGGCAAAGTTTAATTTTGCATCAGGAAACCATTGGGCTGATTCAATATCTTCCCCCTCAATCAATATACGTTCTCCCTTGTCACCAATAACCGCAGTAAAGTCCCACAACTGCGACCAAAATTGTTCTTTATGTTCAATCGACCAATCGTACAGTTGCGGGTAGTTATCGCACTCAATGCCCTGTTCCTCGCGAATATTACGCATAAACCGGGAAATTAAGCTTTGCTCAATTTGCTGCTGGCTGGGTTGCCAGAGAATGGAGGCACTCATACTATTAATTTAATATTTACTGCACAATCGGCAGTTCTGGGTCAGCGCGCTTTGTTAACCAGCGCGCACCATCTTCGGTGATGACAATATTTTCTTCATGCACCATTTGACAAGCAGGCGCAAATTCCATTCCCGGTTCCAATGTCATTACCATACCGGGCTTTAGAACCGTTTGATCAGTTGGAGTATTTGATGACCCCTCAGTTAACTGAATACCCAAACCATGTCCTACTCGGCCAATATTATTGCCCAAACTACCGCCATCAACAAGCACGCTAGACATCGCTTTGTATAAATCAGCGCAGCTTGCACCGGGTTTTGCCGCGGCAAAGCCTGCTTCTGTTGCAGCATAAGTAACCTCATAGGCCTTCTTTGCCGCGTCACTTGCACTGCCAAACGCCCAGTTGCGGTCAAAATCACAAAAATAGCCGTCGTAAGTAGTGCCAGTATCAATAATTAGAATATCACCTTCATTACAAGGCTTATCAAGCGGCCCCATAATGATATCGCTATAACTTTCTCCCCCTGATGCAGCCACCATAAACGGCGTTTCATCCGCTCCGCGCTGCAATAAATCAATGCGCATCTTGCGGCAAATATCACGTTCGGTTTCACCGATACGCATTTGACTCGGCAAAGCAATAAATGCAGCAGAGGTCATCTGGCAAATGTGCTCAATTTTAGCAATTTCCAAATCCGATTTAACATTTCGCAAATCAGTTATTAACTTGGTGCAATCAACTATCTCGGTGCTGGCCATCGCATCACTTAATTGCTTGAAGTGCGCTGCGGGCATGCGCAATTGGCTATGATAGCCTAACTTCATTCCGATTCGTCCATACTGCCCTAGTTGTTCTTTCATAGCTTGAATAAGCAGAGACATTCCATCATCTTCTGGCTGCGGCGCGGGCCACGTACGAATGCCTTCAATCCAGGTCGTACTCATGCCCACTTCACCAATACTCGGAATCACCGCAATGGGTTTCCCAGCAGCCGGAATAATCAAATACCAAGGCCGTGTTGGGCTATGCCAAAACTGGCTAAAAA
Source organism: Candidatus Poriferihabitaceae bacterium (assembly GCA_965237485.1). Taxonomy (GTDB): domain Bacteria; phylum Pseudomonadota; class Gammaproteobacteria; order Arenicellales; family Poriferihabitantaceae; genus JAAELZ01. Next base: position 301,395 of record CBDEFQ010000010.1, read on the forward strand.
AACCACTGAAATAACGCACGTTTGGCTCTGTTGTAAATAGCAAAGCATCTAAGTGCTGTTCGCGCATCATCCGTTGCGCATTTTCGGTGCGTTGCTCAAATTCCTTAACAGGAAAACCTCTGGCTGGCTGCATAAATTAAGGTTGTAATGGTTATTAGGCTAGTCCGAAATATGAACGATCCAGGTGCTTAGATCAAACATATTTGCATTCAATATTAGCTTGCTTTTTCGATACTAGGCGCCATAATGGAGGTTCTGGGGGTGACTGGTTTTGACGCTGGTCGCGAAGCCATCGGAGCATGTCGAGGGGCAGAGTACCTCGTAAATCCAACTGTAAACTTGTTATAGTTGCAAACGACGATAACTACGCACTAGCAGCTTAATTGCATGTTAGTCCACCCGCCCGGTTCGTTCATTGACTTGGCATCAGGTGGTCACTTAAGATGAAATCGCTCGTAAAGTTGTCTGTGCTGCGCGGGTTAAACTTAAACAGGCTCGCCACTGTCGCGCTAGTCTATCGGTGTAACAGCGGTTAACTTAAAGCATAGACTAAGCATGTAGTCGCCGATGAGTGTAGGGCTGACGGACGCGGGTTCGATCCCCGCCACCTCCACCATTTCGAGATTCGAGAAAGTTCGTGAAACCCAGTAAAAACACCGCCTTCGGGCGGTTTTTTTTGGTTTTCATGTTCGTAGAGTGTCAATCAGCGTTTAAAACTGGACACCTGTCAGCGAGTAAAACTGAACAATTAAATACAATAATATTTCTTTATCATCAACTCAAGTGAAGCGTAGCGAAACTTGAGTTGATGAATCAATCCTGCTTTCTTGCGATGTTATTTTTTAGTGACAGTCTTGAGCTTTGCTTTAGCACTAGACTGCTTGAATCGATATGAGTCGTTACCCGTTTCAATAATTGAGCAATGATGAGTCACTCTGTCGAGCAAAGCCGTGGTCATTTTCTTGTCGCCAAATACCTGCACCCATTCACTGACATTAAGCTTGGTGGTAAACACGATGGAGGTTTTCTCGTATAGCTTGCTGATCAGGTGGAATAATAGTGCGCCACCCGATGCGGGGAAGGGTAAATATCCCAGCTCATCGAATATCACCGCATCTAACGGTTGCATAATTCGTGCTAGCCGCCCCTGCTTCTCATCCTGCTGTTCTTTGATCAGCAGATTAACCAGGTCCACCACATTGTAAAACCGAACCCGATGACCTGAATGAATGGCTTTAATGCCTAAGGCCGTAGCTAAATGGGTTTTGCCTGTTCCAGTGCCACCGACAAAGATGAGGTTATGGGTTCTGTCCATATAGTCAGCCTGAGACAAATCCTCGATGAGCGCTGGTTCAACTTCGCTCTGGGTAAAGTCAAATTGCTATAAATCACGGTGATGAGGGAATTTAGCCACCTTCATTGGGTAGTTAAGCCGCCTCACTTCTCGGTCCGTTCGCTCGGCATCCATCAATTTAATTAACCCAGATTGCAACGTTACTTTAGAACGAGGCGAATCTATCAACTCAGGTAAGCATGGTGCCGTACCGTGTAGTTTAAGGGCTTTAAGATCATCAACAAGTTCAAGCATGGCTCACCTCCGCGCACAGCGGGTCATAGCGGGTCACGTTCGCTGCCGAGGGGACAGCTAATACAGGCGCATTGGTAATTGTCATCACTTGGGCCGAATCAGGTTCCGTTAACCGATGCACCAAATTGGTAATGACTGATAGCTGAGTCGTATTGGCATCTAATGCCCGCTCACAGGCCACCGTGACTGTTTCCAAGCCATGCTGGTGAATCAATAGTAACAATGGTACAAACTCTCGGTCACCGCCATCACGTTTGAGGTACTGTTTTTTGAGTGTTAGCCGCGCCTTGGGTAAATCCCAATCAACAAACGGTGCGCCATTGCGTAATGCGCCAGGTTTAATCTCCAGTACGGGCAGATAATGCCAAGGATCAAAGATCATTTGATGACGACCGAAACAGCGAGCATGTGAAGTCACTTCCACATCGTCAACCACGACTTTAATCCTATCTGCATAGGCTCTAACAGAAACAGCTTGGCCAACATACCGACAGGGTACGGAGTATTAATGGCGGTCGTAGTGCACCACACCGGTTTTATGCACACGCGCCAAACGCTCATAATATCCATCAAAGGCTACCATCGCGGGACGTAAGCTCGGCTGCTCCTCGGCAAACACTTCATCAATTAGTCTTGATTTGTCAGTCGGGTGTGGGCGTTCACCAAGTCGAGCACAACGTTGCTCCAGCCATTGGTTTAATTCATCTAAATCAGCAAAGCGCACCCGTGGAACAAACAGCCTTTGGCGCATAACACCGACCTGACGTTCAACCTGGCCTTTCTCCCAACCCGCTGCCGGTGTACAGGCAATCGGTTCAATCAGATAATGATTCATCCGGCTTAGAAAGCGGTGATTAAACTCACGCCGCTTACCCTTAAACAATGCACTGACTATGGTCTTAGGGTGATCGTATATCATCTTCTGAGGTAAGCCCTCAAAGAAATCAAACGCCCGAGTATGTGCATCAAACACCCTCTCCTGTGTTTCTCTGGGATAGGCCCTAAGATATGATTTACGCGAATGACATAAACGAAAGTGGGCTAGTTTGATCTTGACACCAAACCCACCCAGAATGACTTGTTCATGTGACCAATCAAACTGACAGACTTCACCTGGTGCAAAAACCAATGGAGTTATGCCCGAATCTGGTGTATGAGGCATTTTCTTCAAGCGGCCTCGGTTTGATCTGAGTAGTCATTAGCTTGCTCTATTCCATCTTTAAATGGAACCCCTTGAATCACTTTTGCTAGATAGGCGAACCCGCGTATTCGGTTCCACTTTTTCTCTGCGCACTGACCCAGCTTGAACATCATACTTAACATGCCATCACGGCTAAGACATCCCTTGCATCGTTTGGTACGGTGTCGGATAGTCGCGAATGTTGATTCAATTGGATTCGTAGTACGTATGCTCATCCAGTGCTTGGCAGGGAACGAGTAGAACGTCATTAACTCTTCGCGATCTTTTTCCAAGCACTGCGTGGCTTTTGGATACTTGTCTTGACAGGTTTTAATGAATAATTGATAGGCGCTTTGCGCCGCTTCTTTGGTTTCTTCCTGCCAAATGTTATGCAGAGCTGCTTTTGCTTTGGGCTGCACCGATTTAGGCAGCTTGTTCAGCACGTTGGCCGTTTTATGCACCCGGCACCGTTGATGTTTAGTGCCAGGATAGACTTCTTCCAGGGCATTCCAAAAGCCTAAAGCACCATCACCGATGCCCAGCTCTGGTTGATTCAGGCCTCGCTCCTTGAGTGCCAACAACACCTCTCGCCAACTCTGCGTAGACTCTCGCTCACCGTCTTCAATCGCCAGTAATTTCTTGTGACCGCGCTCATTCACTCCGATGACAACTAAGGCACAGAGCCGGCCCTCATCGCCGCGCAGGCCGCTGTGTATCCCGTCCGCCCATAGATAAACCCATCGATCTCGATCTAAACCTTCTCTATTCCAATCCTTGTACTCCTGAGACCACGTTGCTTTGAGCTTACTCACTGTGCCTGATGATAACCCAGTCGCTGATTGACCCACTAGCACGCTCAGTGCATCCCCCATTTCTCCAGTGCTGACACCCTTGAGATACAGCCAAGACAAGGCCGCTTCCAGTGTTCTCGTTTTACGCACATACGGCGGCACTAAAGCAGACCGAAAGGTGATCGGTACTCCAGTGCGGGAGCGCACCTTGGGGATACGTACTTTGACTGGGCCGATCCCGGTTTGCAGTTCACGTTCTGGCAAATAGCCGTTACGAACGACACCAGCGTGTCCTGAATCTGAGACTTTGTCACAATTGCGATACAGCAGTTCAGATAACTCACTCTCGACCGCGGTTTGAATGAGTTGCCTGGCGCCATTGCGAATCAATTCTTGCAGCGGATCGATGCTTTGCTCTGGCTTTTCAAAGGAAATAATTTTATTCTGTTTCATAGTGGCGTATGTCTGTGGAAGTTTAAGTTGTTGTAAACTCAACTCATCCCGATACGCCGCTTTTAGTCAACTACTCCATACACCACTTTCAGGCATAACTCTTGAAACCAATGGCACAAATGCTTGTTTAATACATGACCGCGAGTGATCCTTCCACGCTTTGACAAACCGTTGAACGCTGTCATAAGCCCCTCGATACCCTTGCAACTCAATCTCTTCATACAGTTGAACTGCATTACGTCTTTCTCGCACTGAGCGAGCTGCGTCCACTTCAAGCAAATTGATCAACTGAGGTTTGAACTTATCCAGCTTCGGACAGACTATTGGCACCGACCGCTGATATTCAGGTTCGCTTGGCGCGTTGTTTAAATATTTATAAATAGTGGTGCGTGATAAATTGAATTCACACGACACCTCGCTTACTTTGCGATCTTCTACTAAACACAAACGTCGTATCTTGGTACATATAGGCATACAAATCACCTGACAGTTTCCTCGGATTAATGGCTCCGAGACAGTTAACAATAAAGGTGTTCAGTTTTGTACGCTGATCACCCACGAAACTGTTCATTTTTGCACGCTGTTCAACATTCTGAGTTAAGTTGACAATGGTTGACAGCATCTTTTAGCGTGACTAAAGCAATAATATGGTGGCGTGAATTATACCGATGAGCAGGCTAGGCCAAGCTAAGTTAAAGCTATTCAATCTGCGTCAGCGGACGAGTTAAATACAACAGGAAACCAATCTTCACGTAAGCGTTCGCCTGACTGCTGATTTATCTCGGGGAAGTTGGGTGATGTTCTACCACCGCGGTCAAAGTAGCATGCATCGTCTCCAACTAACCTAAACGACAAGGTGCGGTTAGCACAGGGCAGCGTATTGGCGTACGCGCCATGAATGGTGCGAAAATCAAAGGCAATGGCGTCCCCTGGTTGCATAGCCCATTGCCTGATTTCAAATTCGCCGTTATCAATATCAGGCATGTCCATAAATTGCGCGTTATCATCATAAAAGCTTTCGTTGCTCGACCAACTGGTGGGGCGAATTTCTTTTGGCAATTGGTGGCTGCGGGTAGCAAGGCGCAAGGAAACTGACTGTTCTCGGGCGTTGAGTGGTATCCAAAAGCTGACCGTTTGCATGCCGTTTACGCAATAATAAGGCATATCTTGGTGCCAAGGTGTGGGTACGGCCGAATTGGCTTCCTTGTAGAGAAAATGGTCGTGGAAAAACTGCGCGGTGGAGGACTGCATTAAATTAGCGGCAATTTGCCCTAGTGGTGACTGAGTTACAAACTCGGTGTATTCTTCAATGCGCTGCCAATTGCAGAAATCCTCTACAAATTGACCACTTTGGTTGTCTGCTTGATGAGTTAATGCTCGCTCGCTAGGATGGTCAATGTTGGTTTGCGCGCCTGTATTTAGAACTGAAACCCATTGGCTAAAAACACCGCTTAGTTTTACCACGCCTTCGGCTTGGAAGGTTTGAATGTCTTTAGCGCTTATCAGAGTAGCTGAATGTTTAGTCATCGAGTCGTTGCTTGTGTACAATCAGTACTCTTTCAAGATAATATTGCCTAATTCAGCAATATTATCTTGAAAGTGTACTAGTGGTTAACTAACAAAAAAAGATAGTATGGCAATTCGCGAAATTTTACAAATCGGCCACCCACTATTGGCAAGCCGCGTAAGCGAGGTGGAGTTAGGTGATATAAGTTCGCCTGAGGCGCAAGGATGGATTGACGACATGATCGATACCATGCGTGATGCCAATGGCGCGGGCATCGCCGCAAATCAAATTGGCATACCGCATAGAATATTTGTGATAGAGGTGGGCGATAACCCGAGATACCCCTATAAACCCGCAGTTCCGCTTACTATCGCAATCAACCCCACGATTGAATTTTTGAGTGATGAAACCTTTGAATCAAACGAGGGCTGTCTGTCAGTGCCGAAAATGCACGCTTCGGTTGACCGCCATGTAGAAATTGCGGTTACATTTTATGACAGAGAAGGTAACTTACAATCTCACGAGGTGCGCGGTTATTCTGCCTGCACATGGCAGCACGAATACGATCACTTGGACGGCATCTTATTTCCCAATCGCGTCACTGACATGCATTCGTTCTGTTCTTGGTCCATGTTTAAGGAATACCGCCAAGCAGACTTTGCTAAACAGGTGGAGGCCCTAGTTGAAAAATGGGGCGCTTAAGCTTTAAAACCGACAATCATGGTATTAAAGATTAGAGACAACGGCGATGTCGCGGGCCAATACTACAGAGGTATGGTTGCAGAATATAAAATCTGATTTCGAGTCTAGTTTTGCGTTGGGCTTACCTGTTTCTAGCTGCGCTAGCTATTAGCCGACAAGCCCCTTAGGTATTTACGAGTAAATATAACTCTGAAGCTGCTGGATCTCATAGTCTTGTTGTCGAATCACCTCCTTGACAACGTCACCGATAGAAATAATACCGCGCAATTCATCCTCCCGCATTACGGGAAGATGACGTAAATGTTTGGCAGACATGATCGCCATGCATTCGCTGATGGGAGTGTCTTCCTTAACTACCAATACCTTACTGGTCATAATATCACTGACTAGTGTGTCATCGGCAGATTTGCGCAGCAAGGTTAGCTTGCACATGCAATCGCGCTCAGAAATGATGCCGGCCAATTTATTGTCTTCTAATACCACTAGGGCACCGATTCCGATCTGTTCCATCGTCTCAATCGCACTATAGACACTATGTGCTACATCGGCAGTCTTAACGTCGCTGCCCTTTATAGTTAGTATGTCTTTTACAACTCGCATATCTTTCCCTCAAATTAGTTTCGGTAGCAAAATTCGGCGCGCTAAACAGTCTTATGCTTGCTGAACGCCACAGTATTCATCTGATAAGTATATAACAAATGGTTGAAGTTTGGTTTTTGAGTCTTTGTTCTGGTGTGGCCTCTATAGAAAAAGGGCCGGATTGGTAAGTTTTGGAGTATGCTTTAAGGGTTCGTCCGCTAGTAACTTGCGTAGCTATAAAGCGGCAATTTTCAGGGTAGTTGCACATTTTCCTACGCAGCCAATAATACTTCTTTTTGTGGGTTCAGCGCAACCGCACCACAAGGCCGCCAATTTCGGGTTTGGCCAGACCACCGATTAGGTTTTGCTGCTTTAGCTTCCTGATAAACAACTTCTCGTTTTGCTAATAGGGCACTATCTTCACCGCGATAACGCTGGCCAGGTGTAACGTAGCGTATAGCACTGTGACGATGTTCTTCGTTATACCATTGCATAAACTTACCCACCCATTGGCGGGCGGCCTCTAAGCTATCGAAGCCTTGAGAAGGCCACGCAGGGCAATACTTTACCGTTCTAAACATGGATTCAATATAAGCGTTGTCATTGCTTACTCTTGGCCTTGAGTAAGAGGGCTTTATTCCTAATGCTTCTAACTTCGCTCTCATTGTGAACGATTTCATTGGGCTGCCATTATCACTGTGTAAGACGGGCATGCCATCGCAGCTGGCCACTTTTAGAGCCGCCTGAGACATCAACTGCGCACCTAATTCACCGCTTTCAACAGGATGTACTTCCCAGTGAACGCCATAGCGACTGTAAAGGTCTTCTACCATGTACAGGTAATAATGCTTGCCAATAGTACGCGTCGCCAAATAGGTGATATCCCACATCCACACAGCATTAGGTTTTAGCGCTATATGAGTATCGGGTGTTCGGGACTGCTTTTGTTTGGCGCGGCCGCGGTGCTTCAATTGCCCATGCGCCTTGAGAACTCGATAAAAGCTAGACTCGCTGGCCACATAAATACCTTTGTCAGCCAACTGCGGTACTATTTGCGACGGCGGCAAATGATTGTATGCCGATTCATTACATATCGATAAAATGTGTTGCTGCTCTTGCTCGCTTAGTTTATTGCCAGGGACTGGCTTTTCTACCAAAGGACGTTGATCACTGCGGATACTATCTTCTCCTTTTGGCTTCCAACGTCTAAGCGTAGACTCGGCAAGGCCAACCAACTCACAAGCACTTGAACGCTTTGAACCTGCGTCTACTGCTTCATTAACATCATTGATTACTTTAATGCGCGTCTGAGTCGTAATCATACTTCCTCGTCCTCCCAAAGCGCCTGAAACTTTTTTTGTAATACTAATAATGCGGCCGTTTCAGCCAAGGCTTTATCTTTGCGGCGCAGCTGGGTTTCTAGCTTCTTCTTGTCTTTTTTTAACGCACGTATTTCATCGCGCGCAACTTTAGGGCTAATGAGAGCCTCATCAACACCATTAATACAAGCTTCTCGCCATTGCGTTATTTGAGTAGGGTATAGGCCTTTCTCTCGGCAATACGCAGATAATTCTTGTTCATTCATCGCAGCAGTTTCAAGAACTACGGTGAACTTAGTTTGGCAATCCCACTGATTAGATGAATCACTATTAGGCATTAAAACTCCTGATCGTCTGGCTTTATTTCGCCAATCATACAAGGTTTGAACACTGATTCCTTCTTCTCTAGATATTTCTGCGAAGGACTGACTATTTGATGATAATAATTTAGATAAAACAGCTTCTCTTCGTTCTACGCTATATTTCGGCATGAGTATTTCTCCGCCGCCCCTTGTGAATTAAAATGTGTGCAACTACCCTGACGTCTGGGGAAAGTGCTGCTGTCGCAGCAGCAAAACTAATTATCCGACAAGCCCCTTAATTAATGAACTATGTAAGAACGTTTCTATGCCACTGCAAAATTTAGCCTTTAACAAAGTAGAACAAGCACTAAAACCCTGGCCGAAAGCTAGTTTAGCGCACCTTCCAACCCCTCTCGATTCACTAAGGCATTTCTCGTCAAATTTTCCAGGTTATTTACTTAAAACGAGATGACTGTACTGGGCTTGCAATGGGTGGCAACAAAGCCAGACAACTTGAATATTAATTAGGCCATGCACTTGAACAAAACTGCGATGTAATCGTAAGCACCGGCGCGGTGCAATCTAACTATATGCGCCAACTTGCAGCGGCGTCAGCGAAATTGGGATTAGAGTGCCATATCCAACACCCCAGCGAAGCGTACTTAAATTCAGGCAATGTATTATTGGATAAATTATTTGGAGCGACAATTCACCACTACGAAGAAGGAGAGAATGAATTTGGCGCAGACAATCAATTGGCATTGATTGCGAAAACTCTAAAACAAGAAGGTAAGAAACCGTATATCGTACCTTAAGCACCCGTAGAAACCCCACATAAGGTGATGTCTAGGCTGTTTAGTGCTCATTGAATAGTTTTTGGAGTTCATGCTGGTAGAAAAGCCTATTGCAACCTAAACTAGCTGAGATTGCTCACTAAGAAATAATACCCAAGCTATTAAGTACTTGTAGAACTGGGTTTCTTATAAATTCAATCTGAACTTAATTCCATTGCTAGGAATAAAAAAACATTTACTCGGCTTTCTTTAGACCAGAAAATATTTGCCTTGATTGTCATCGAGGTTGTTGACTTTTGCATTATTACTATGGTGGCGGCATCTCAAGTAAAGAGTGTCGGAGAGCAGGTTGAACAAATTGCTGAAGTTGCTCTACCCTTGCATATATCGATCGAAAATATGATTACGCAACATTGGGTATGGACTTTTTGTCTAGCAAGTTGACTCATTGTCGTTCCACACGATATATCGATGATTAGCATTAGCCCATTCGTCGTCAATTTCAATCAGAATGGCACTGACTAATCGTAACCAAGCCTCTCGGTTAGGAAAGACTCTGACCAAGCGGGTTCGCCGCTTAAGTTCTTGTTGAACCGTCCGTTCAATGCGGTTGGAGGTTCGCATTTTCTTTTGGTGTCTATCTGGCAAGGCAAACACATTTAACCCTTCAGGCACATTGTTTTCTAGCCACTGCGCCAAGTGAGCATGCTTTTCCTGGTACTGGCTCACAAGGACTTTTAGATTAACCTGAGCAGCTGCCCTATTGGGTGCATTCCAAACACTACGCAGCTCACCACCAATGCGCTGCTTGATCTTGTGATTGGGGGCATGATGCATTGCATTCTGCGCCAGATGAAACTGGCAACGCTGCCAAGGTATACCTGGGAACACTGCCTTTCTAGCGGCTTTTAAGCCACGGTGATCATCACTGACAATAAACTCAATACCATGTATGCCCCGGTCAACCAAGCCTTTGAGGAACTCTCGCCAGTTAACCTCGGCTTCATTAAGTGCCATTGCCGTTCCTAATACGCAACGCCGTCCACAAGGCAATACACCCACCGCACTCAACACCGCCATATCAATCACTTGGTGGCCCTCACGCACCTTTTCATAACGCGCATCAAGGATTAGGTAAGAGACTTTACCCAACGGACGATCACGCCAGACTTTTAACGCCTCATCCATGCTCTGGTTAGCCCGTGAGACCGGTGTAGAGGAGATGCTTTCAATACCCATGCTCTGCATGACTTTTTCGACTCGGCGCGTGCTAACGCCCGTCACGTACATTTCAGCAACGGTCAGCAGCATCGCACGTTGGCTGCGTAAGCCGCGTTCTAGCGATTGAGGGTAAAAAGGTTCATCAACGTGTTGAGCGGTCTTTGGGATACGCAGATTGAGCGTACCGGCTTGCGTATCGATACGCTTATCCTGGTAGCCATGGGCAAACCCTGGCCGGTCTTGACTATGCTCATAGTGTGATGCGCCTGGAAACGGCTCTCTTTCAATCTTCATCGCCTCATTGAGCAGTGCGGTGAGCACGGGGCGCATGGCATCGGGGCCTTCTGAGATGTGTGTTCCACTACTACGTCAAATACGTTATTGTTTGATTGGGTCATTTGGGTGTCTCCAGTATGTTAATTGCTTAAAACAGGGAACGCACAAATGGCTCAACTTACAAGACACCAAGATAGAAAATTTGAATAAATCAAAAATTCGAAAAAAATCCCCCTAGGGGGAAAAGGCCATACTGCTCTATCTAATATAAAAGTCCATACCTGAAGTTACAGTATCTCAAGTTGTCTGGCTTTGTTGCCACCCATTGCAAGCCCAGTACAGTCATCTCGTTTTAAGTAAATAACCTGGAAAATTTGACGAGAAATGCCTTAGTGAATCGAGAGGGGTTGGAAGGTGCGCTAAACTAGCTTTCGGCCAGGGTTTTAGTGCTTGTTCTACTTTGTTAAAGGCTAAATTTTGCAGTGGCATAGAAACGTTCTTACATAGTTCATTAATTAAGGGGCTTGTCGGATAATTAGTTTTGCTGCTGCGACAGCAGCACTTTATAGCTACGCAAGTTACTAGCGGACGAACCCTTAAAGCATACTCCAAAACTTACCAATCCGGCCCTTTTTCTATAGAGGCCACACCAGAACAAAGACTCAAAAACCAAACTTCAACCATTTGTTATATACTTATCAGATGAATACTGTGGCGTTCAGCAAGCATAAGACTGTTTAGCGCGCCGAATTTTGCTACCGAAACTAATTTGAGGGAAAGATATGCGAGTTGTAAAAGACATACTAACTATAAAGGGCAGCGACGTTAAGACTGCCGATGTAGCACATAGTGTCTATAGTGCGATTGAGACGATGGAACAGATCGGAATCGGTGCCCTAGTGGTATTAGAAGACAATAAATTGGCCGGCATCATTTCTGAGCGCGATTGCATGTGCAAGCTAACCTTGCTGCGCAAATCTGCCGATGACACACTAGTCAGTGATATTATGACCAGTAAGGTATTGGTAGTTAAGGAAGACACTCCCATCAGCGAATGCATGGCGATCATGTCTGCCAAACATTTACGTCATCTTCCCGTAATGCGGGAGGATGAATTGCGCGGTATTATTTCTATCGGTGACGTTGTCAAGGAGGTGATTCGACAACAAGACTATGAGATCCAGCAGCTTCAGAGTTATATTTACTCGTAAATACCTAAGGGGCTTGTCGGCTAATAGCTAGCGCAGCTAGAAACAGGTAAGCCCAACGCAAAACTAGACTCGAAATCAGATTTTATATTCTGCAACCATACCTCTGTAGTATTGGCCCGCGACATCGCCGTTGTCTCTAATCTTTAATACCATGATTGTCGGTTTTAAAGCTTAAGCGCCCCATTTTTCAACTAGGGCCTCCACCTGTTTAGCAAAGTCTGCTTGGCGGTATTCCTTAAACATGGACCAAGAACAGAACGAATGCATGTCAGTGACGCGATTGGGAAATAAGATGCCGTCCAAGTGATCGTATTCGTGCTGCCATGTGCAGGCAGAATAACCGCGCACCTCGTGAGATTGTAAGTTACCTTCTCTGTCATAAAATGTAACCGCAATTTCTACATGGCGGTCAACCGAAGCGCGCATTTTCGGCACTGACAGACAGCCCTCGTTTGATTCAAAGGTTTCATCACTCAAAAATTCAATCGTGGGGTTGATTGCGATAGTAAGCGGAACTGCGGGTTTATAGGGGTATCTCGGGTTATCGCCCACCTCTATCACAAATATTCTATGCGGTATGCCAATTTGATTTGCGGCGATGCCCGCGCCATTGGCATCACGCATGGTATCGATCATGTCGTCAATCCATCCTTGCGCCTCAGGCGAACTTATATCACCTAACTCCACCTCGCTTACGCGGCTTGCCAATAGTGGGTGGCCGATTTGTAAAATTTCGCGAATTGCCATACTATCTTTTTTTGTTAGTTAACCACTAGTACACTTTCAAGATAATATTGCTGAATTAGGCAATATTATCTTGAAAGAGTACTGATTGTACACAAGCAACGACTCGATGACTAAACATTCAGCTACTCTGATAAGCGCTAAAGACATTCAAACCTTCCAAGCCGAAGGCGTGGTAAAACTAAGCGGTGTTTTTAGCCAATGGGTTTCAGTTCTAAATACAGGCGCGCAAACCAACATTGACCATCCTAGCGAGCGAGCATTAACTCATCAAGCAGACAACCAAAGTGGTCAATTTGTAGAGGATTTCTGCAATTGGCAGCGCATTGAAGAATACACCGAGTTTGTAACTCAGTCACCACTAGGGCAAATTGCCGCTAATTTAATGCAGTCCTCCACCGCGCAGTTTTTCCACGACCATTTTCTCTACAAGGAAGCCAATTCGGCCGTACCCACACCTTGGCACCAAGATATGCCTTATTATTGCGTAAACGGCATGCAAACGGTCAGCTTTTGGATACCACTCAACGCCCGAGAACAGTCAGTTTCCTTGCGCCTTGCTACCCGCAGCCACCAATTGCCAAAAGAAATTCGCCCCACCAGTTGGTCGAGCAACGAAAGCTTTTATGATGATAACGCGCAATTTATGGACATGCCTGATATTGATAACGGCGAATTTGAAATCAGGCAATGGGCTATGCAACCAGGGGACGCCATTGCCTTTGATTTTCGCACCATTCATGGCGCGTACGCCAATACGCTGCCCTGTGCTAACCGCACCTTGTCGTTTAGGTTAGTTGGAGACGATGCATGCTACTTTGACCGCGGTGGTAGAACATCACCCAACTTCCCCGAGATAAATCAGCAGTCAGGCGAACGCTTACGTGAAGATTGGTTTCCTGTTGTATTTAACTCGTCCGCTGACGCAGATTGAATAGCTTTAACTTAGCTTGGCCTAGCCTGCTCATCGGTATAATTCACGCCACCATATTATTGCTTTAGTCACGCTAAAAGATGCTGTCAACTTAACTCAGAAATTCCCGCCTACCAAGATTTAGCCCAAATCGTCGTTAGCTTTGTCTCGCTGAGTTTGATGCAGGGTCTAATCTCTGTCCAGCTGTCGCTAGCTCATTGTCTCGGCTGATGTTTATACCCTGAAAACCTCGCCTCAAGCAGCTTTGATCATGATCTTAGTCAAGAGGTATCTGGAAAGGGCAGCAGCCCTTCTCTAAATGCAAGATCACTATATGTCGCCTCCCAGCTCGGAACATGAAGAACAAGGAATAAGCTGCGCAGCTTCTCCCAATAATTCTTTTTCGATTTCTTTGCCTCCAGCACCTGACCCAATAGCTTGCAACAGCATTGCTGAATCTGATCAACTAGAAACGCCAGCATCATCAAGTAAGCAAACACCGTCGCTAGGTGCTGTTTGCCATGACCAAAGTTATGCTCGAAGTGATAGCCAAGGGTTTTTCAGGGTGTTGAAGGTTTCATTCTCAATGCGCCAACGAGCGCGGCCGCCGCGCATTAGCGTCATCATATTGTCAGAGGTGATTTCAATATCCGTCACCCACGAGAAGTGCTGTGTTTTACCCGATGCTTTGGTTTCCCAGTATTCCAAGAAATTGATCTGCATCTGGAAATTCGCATCATTAAGCGGCACTTGATTACAGTATCGAAAACAATGATGCACCCCTTTGGAATCTATGAGTTCCACTGTTTTTGTGGCTTTTGTGTGACTCACCCAGTCAAATAGAAACCCATGGTCACTTTGTTTTGCGCCTAGAATAAAACGCATGTCCAGTGACTTAAGTCATTCAATATGAGGGCCATTAGACGACAAACCATCCTCTACGACCACCAGCTTTAAATGAGGGTGTTCCCTGCGAATGTCTTTGAACAAACGCTTGGCTGCATTACGTTCACAGTCATTCTTGGCCTCGCCATCTTGCTTCAAGATCGCCTCGGGTGCCAATGTAAATACCTCAGACTGATCAGGATGCACCAATACCGCCGCCAGCAATTGATGATAATACGTGATCTGACCATTGCGATGATGCTTTTCACAGCACTGCTTGCAATGCACCTGCTTGGATGAGAAGTAACCTGTCCCATCCACCGATAGTAGATAGTGCTCATCCATAAACTCCATACCTTCTAAACCCTTGCCGCGTTGAAGATTGGCAAAGATACGGGTAAAGGCTTGGCGTAATAGTGCAGGGTCAACATTGTCTAGCCGCTCACGTAATGTCGTATCACAAGGGGCTTTCTTAATCCCGTATAAGCTGCGTAAATTAGCTTGGATGGTTTGCTTATCTTGGTCGAACTGAAGTAATGAGGGATACTTCAACCCGAAAATAGCCATCCCTGACATCAGACAATCTGCTAGAGAAATATCATTACGGGCGTGGCATGAATCTGTAGCTTCTATCTGACTAAACACTTGCCTAATCGACTTGAGTAATCCCGGCGCGCTGAGGTGTTTACGAAGTAGAGGTTTAGCTATGGTTCTTCAACTCTAATCTGTGAAATTGGCTGTATCATACTGTATCCTCGGAATAGTTTACGAAAACTATTTTTTCAGAACCCCTGTAACCCGCTTGTTTGCTTGGTTTGTTAATTGGGCGGGAATTGCTGAACTTAACTAAGCATCCGCTTTCTAGCCCCGATTTTCGGGTGCGATGCAAAGGCATCTTAGATGCGCATGGCGTGTTAGTTTTGCCTGAATTTTTACGGCACGATATAATTAAGGCGATTAGGCAAGAAGGCTTAGACCAACAACAGCTCGCTTACTATACAGCTGGTAATCACAATATCTACCTCGAACCAGCCGACCCAACATTTGGCGATGACCATCCGCGTAATCGTGAAGTAAGCTCTTCAAAAGGTTGTATCACCACTGACCAGATTCCACAGCAATCTTATCTACACCAGCTATACGACAACTACACATTTCGTGATTTCCTATGCGATGTGCTGGGCGAACAGCAGTTATACGAATATTCTGACCCGCTCTCCTCAGTCAACTTGCACTACGCCAGTGAAGGCCAAGAGCTGGGATGGCACTATGACAATTCCTCTTTTGCGATCACGCTAATGATTCAAGCCCCGAAGGCCGGAGGCGTTTTTGAATACGTAAAAGATGTACGCGATGCGGATAATAATGAAATGAATTACACCTTCTCAGGGGAGGTGCTGGACGGCACTACAGCGTGTGAAACATTAACCATGGACGCAGGCACCAGGCACATTAGTGTTATTTCGCGGCCGCGATTCAATGCACCGCGTCACCCCGACTATTGGCGACCAAACACGTTTATTAGTAGTGTTGGCATACAACACTGAACCAAATATCTCTTTGTCAGAGTCAGCGCGAATGATGTTTTACGGCCGTTTAGGCACCTAAGGCCGTATTACAGCCAAACCAACATAATTAAAGGCACGGATACCGCCACGATAATAATATCTAGCGGTAGGCCCATCCGCCAGTAGTCTCCAAAATTATAGCCACCAGGCCCCAGCACCAGCGTGTTTGACTGATGACCAATCGGTGTAAGATAGGGAGAAGCCGCGCCGATGGCAACCGCCATCAAAAATGGGTCGGGAGATAAACTTAATCCTATGGCTAAACTATAGGCCACCGGTGCCATCAACACAGCGGTGGGGGTATTGTGAATGACATCAGACATAATCATGGTAGTAGCAATGAGCAGGGCTAGCAAACCCCATAGCGGCAAATCTGCAGATACGCCTATAATGCCGTTAGCAATAATCTCAGTCCCACCGGTACTTTGTAGCGCTTCACCGATAGGTATTAAAAACCCAAGCAATACAATAACTGGCCATTCTACACTGAGATAAGCGTCCCTTAACGATACCAGACGCGCAATAACTAGTGCCCCCACTACCGTAACAAAGGCAATATGCACTGGCACCCAATTCATCGCGGAAGCAAATATGCCTAATGCAAAGAAAAGCGGGGTTAATAAGGCTCCTTTGCGCTGCGTAATTTCCAAACCCCTATTCTTTATTGCTAGACAACCTAACGCACTACATAGCCTTTCTAAAGCCTGTGACTCACCTTGTAACAATAGTAAATCTCCAACTCTAAACTTAATGATTTTTAGTCTAGCACTAGAGGCACGCGCCTCGCGCGCCACCGCCAACAAATTAACGCCATAGCGCTCGTGCATTCCAATTCCACGCATGGATAAGCCCTCAATCAAGGCATTGGGCATTACAACCGCTTCGATAACGCGGATATCAGGGGATTTTAACCAAGCTGGGTCAAAGGTTTCAGAACCCGCCTCCACCAGCCCACTATTTTCAAACAACGGCTGAAGGGCCTCGCTCTCCCCCTCCAAGATAAGCACATCACCTTCATATAAAAATTCGATACTACTAGGCGCCAAGCGACGTTGACCTTGGTGAATGATAGCCATCACCGACACTTCATGTTCACAAATTCGCTCCAAGTCGTTCACCGTACTGCCAATGAGGGCTGATTCGGCAGGTATTCTTAACTCGGTAATATATTTTGCTATTTGAAACTGCCCGTCACCGTCATCGCTAGCGCGTTTGGGCAAGAGCCGCCAACCAATAGTAACCACAAAAAGTATTCCACATAAGGCGACCGGTAAGCCAACTGGCGTAAAGTCAAACATCCCAAATGGCTCTCCTGAGCTATCAGCGCGAAAGGTAGCAATTACAATGTTGGGCGGCGTACCGATCATGGTAACTAAACCGCCCAATAAGCTCGCAAATGAAAGGGGCATCAACAATTTGGAAGGCGATCTCCCTGCCTTTCTGGCGTCGCGCATAGTGATGGGCATCATCAGCGCCAGCGCACCAATATTGTTCATAAAAGCAGAAAGAAAGGCCGTTAAGCCACAATTTGCCAGCAGCTGGCTTAGCATTCGCCCATGCGCTAACGCCAGATACTTTAAAAAAAGTTCGACCACGCCAGATGATTGCAAAGCCTTGCTGATCACTAACACACAGGCAACGGTTACCACTGCCGGATGGGAAAACCCACTGAATGCGTGGTCAGTATGCACCACTCCAGTGTAAACAGCTGCCACCAGCGCAAAACCAGCGACTACATCATAGCGCCAGTAGTTAATTACGAACAACAGCATGGCAACAAACAGGATTGCAAACACACTGATTTGATCAACAGTCATTAAGTTCTACCGTATTGGTTATTTTTCTACAGAAGTTATTTTCAACCTACTTTACGCATTGGTCAAGTTAATTACCACTTACTTGTTACGAGTAAATTATCTGTCCTGATAATTAGCAAATAAACTGTCCGGATTTATCCTCCTCCCTTTTGGGAAGTGAGATGAGCCAGATAGTATTTCTAAATAAGGTAAAACAGATGAGATTTGAAGAAGCATATGAAGCTTATCAAGCTAAACGACTATCACCAGCGGATGCTGCCACAATACTGGGTGTTTGTGATCGAAGTTTTCGTAGGTACATTAATAAGTACGAAGAATCAGGATTGGATGGGCGGTTAGATCAGCGACTCAATCAGCCCTCACACAGGCGGGCACCCGTAGACGAAATGATCAAGCTACAAGACCTATACTCAACACGCTATCAAGGCTGGAATGTGCGCCACTTCCATACATGGTATCAACGCGAGCACCAAGGTAAGCGTAGCTACAGTTGGGTTAAGAATAAGCTACAAAGCGCAGACCTGGTGCGTAAATCTAAAACACGCGGCCCTCACCGCATTAAACGTCTACCTGGCGCCTTGCCAGGTAGGATGATTCACCAGGATGGCAGTACTCACCAATGGGTACCTGATGTGTCTTGGGACTTAATCGTCACCCTGGATGATGCCACCAATAAGCATTATTCCATGCGCTTTGTCGAAGAGGAAGGCACGCACAGCAGCTTGCTTGGGGTTAAAGATGTACTTAAGGTGAAGGGGCTATTCTGTTCGTTTTACTCTGACCGAGGCAGCCACTATTGGCATACGCCTGAGGCTGGCGGCAAGGTGGATAAGAATGGCCCAACTCAATTTGGGTTGGCGATGAAGAGATTAGGCATTGGCATGATAGCGGCTTATTCTCCTGAAGCCAGAGGCCGTTCCGAACGTGCGTTTGGCACACACCAAGGGCGATTACCGAACGAGCTTGCGTTGATGGGTATCACTGGCATGCAAGCGGCTAATAAATACCTTAGAGATCATTATATGCCCAGACACAATAAAGAATTCAGTCATCCAGCTAGAGAGCAAGGCAGCGCCTTTGTGCCGCTTGCGGGCATCGATCTTGACGATTATCTATGCGAACAGTACGAGCGTGTGGTGGGTAAAGACAACAGCGTACAGTTTGAGACGCTGTCTCTGCAGCTACCTAAAGATCAACACCGCTATCATTACGTCAAAGCTAAAGTAAAAGTATCGCGCCACCTTGATGGCTCATTGTCGATTGATCATGGCCCAAGGCGATTAGGCCGATACACAGCCGATGGAATACTGGTGCAACAAAAACAGATTAAGAGCAAAGTTGCGTAACTGGGCTTCGCAATTTGCCGCCGATGAATTCATTACGGGCTACGCCCTTCACTCATTCATCGGCAATAACTAAAGCGGACAGACTATGTGTTAATAATCCGGACAGTTCTATTTACTTCTAACAGTTAATTACCACTTACTCCTTCAGCAAAGTGAATATTGACGTATAGCTTGGGCCTTTATTGGTTCGCAATACTTAAATGCCGAACGGACATCAGTTTACAATCATTATCGTTTTACACTACTACTGACAATATTTAGCAACAACCCACCCAGTATCAACGCCGTAGCCGTCACCTTCCACCACAATAGTGGCTCGCCCAACAAAACATTAGAAGCAACCAAACCAAACACCGGCACCATTAGTGCCCAAGGAGTCACTTGCGCAGCATGGTATTTGTCGAGCAACATATATTCCACAAACCATAACCGAGTAGTGTATTTCCAATAGTTTGCCAAAGCACTATCCCCCAAACTCCAAGACTGGCACTCATTATCGCATCTGCCATACTGTCAACTCCTTCAAAAATTAAGGACATAATTAGCAAAGGTGGCACGGCGAATATCGAGGACCAAGCTATAAAAGCAATGATACTTACGGAGCCAACATGCTTTACAACTAGATTAGCGCCTGCCCAACTCAAGGCGGCAACTAATACGACTGCAAGCTCCAACAGCGAAGTATCTCCATCTGTATAAAAGATGATTAAGCCCAACCCCGTGCCGCTGATAATCAAGGCAGCAATTTGGGCCGCTTGTAACTTCTCTTGAAAAATATAGACTGCGAGAAAAATAGTGAAAAATACCTGCATCTGAATCACCAAAGAGGCCAAACCCGGTGTGATGTGCCCTTGCATAGCCCAAAACAATAAGCCAAATTGACCAAACCCAATTAACACTCCGTACGCTACTATCCAACGCCAAGCCACTTTAGGCCGTGGTAAAACAAATATCAAAGGAATGGCCACTAATAAAAAGCGCAAAGCAGCGAAAAGAAAAGGTGGCAACTCAGCCAATCCCAATTTTATAAGCACAAAATTAGTGCCCCAAATAAAGGCTACAACTAGGGCGACTAATTGATGTGTTATTTTCATTTAGCAAGATGGGCAACAACTAGACACTGTCCAGACCAAATTAATGGATTCAGTGAGCTTGTCCGCGTTCATGGCAAGGCGCGTCTTGCAGCGAATGGTGTTCCCTTTGCAAAAGCGCAACGCAGTTCATGGACGCGGACAAGCTCACCCAAAGGGTGCTACCATGGCGTCCCGCAGCTGCGTTGCAGTGCTTATTAAGGGAATAACCATTAATTGCGTACTGCGTCTTACTGCAAAACACCATGGCAGCACTGAATCCGTCAATTTGATCTGGACAGTGTCTAGTGTGGTGATAACGCTATGAGCACGCATATTTATTCTTTCAAGCTTTGCTTAGAGAAAGCTTTTATTCAGGGAGACTATTTTAAAATAGCGATTAAACCCTAACTGTCGCTTTTATGTTTGATCAAAATCAGTTTAATCCACCTCCACCAAAATCTTTTATATGGCTTAGGTTATTAGCGTATTTAACGCTTGCAGCCATATTAATCCCACTAACCTCTAACGCAAACGCCTTATATGTCAGCGACCAGCTAGAGATCACCCTTAGAACTGGCCCTAGCACTAGTAATAAGATAATCAAGATGCTTAAAAGTGGTGCCGAAATTACCGCGCTAGCTAGCGACGGGCAAGGTTATACCAAAGTATAAGACAAGACCGACGCACAGGGTTGGGTATTGACACGCTTTTTGATGCAGCAGCCTAGCCCACGCAGCTAGCTTAGGCAAATTGAACAACGCGAAAAAGAATTGCAACATAAGCAAGAACTTGCGAAGTTAAGAGAAGGAAAGGCTGAACAGACGCAAAAGGACCTTGTATTGGCTAAAGCACAAGTTATGAGGTTAACCAAAGAGCTTGTTGAGCTTAAAAAAATTGCCGCGAGTTCAATAAAACTAAACCAAGAGAATCTCGCTCTTACTACTTCCTTACACGCATCTCAAGAGGATCAGCAAGCACTTAGCTTGCAGAATACACAACTACGCAACAATATTGAGCAAGAATGGTTCATTCGCGGCGCTGGCGTCATTTTGTTAGGCATACTGCTGGGCTTGTTAATCCCTAAAATGTCGACAAGGAGAAAGCGCAGCTGGGGATCATTTTAAAGCCAAATCGTACGCAGGTGTAATCGCCTGTAATAGCAAACCCGATATAAATATCAATAATCGACCCTAGACGCTATAGACCAAGTTGAGGAATTAAACATGTTAGCAAAATTAGTAACCGTACAACTTAGTCTAATATTTCTGCTGTTAAGTTTTGTATTACTTACTCAAACATAAGGCTTCCTTATAGTAATTGACTCTCTCACCCGTGGTGCCCCTTCGCCATCGGTCCGCGCTAGCGGTTTTACGACACCAATATTCAGCGCACAACATAAACTTAATAAATGTCCAACAAAATGCTAAATTAGCCGCCTACACTTTCGAACTATTGTATGACTGCGACCATACCGTTCTTATCAGATCACCCACTACGTCAAGCCATCCGAGCTGCGTACCACGAAGATGAAGAGCTGTGCGTACAACGTCTGCTAGCCTACTTTAAAGACGCAGATAGCTGTGAATCGCAAACGCATAAAACCGCTTATAACCTAGTTAAGGCGATACGTAATAATGACGGAGGCCACGGCGGCCTAGATGCTTTCCTGCAGGAATTTAAACTATCATCGGAAGAAGGCATTGCGATGATGTGTCTGGCCGAAGCTTTGTTGCGCATCCCAGATGGCGATACTGCTGATGCTCTCATACAAGACAAAATTCAAGACGGTGACTGGCGGGCGCATATTGGCAATAGTGATTCGTTTTTCGTCAACGCTTCGAGCTGGGGGCTGATGCTCACCGGTAAGTTCGTTAAGTTAAACAAACGTACTACCAACAACCCCACCGACTACGTGAGTCGATTGGTTGCGCAAAGCGGTGAACCAGTAATTCGTGCAGCCATGATAAAGGCTATGCAGATCATGGGCCAACAATTTGTGCTTGCAGAGAGCATACCCTCAGCCCTGAAAAGAGCGCGGGCGAATGAAACCAAGGGCTATCGTTATTCCTATGACATGCTGGGCGAAGCGGCCCGCACCACCGACGATGCAAATTGGTATTTCGAGTCATACAGTCAGGCAATCGACAAAATTGGGCAAAACCAACCCCCCAGCGACGCAATTAATAGCCCCGGGATTTCGGTTAAATTATCCGCGCTCCACCCGCGTTACGAATATGCACAGGAAGACCGCGTTCTGGGCGAATTATTACCACAAATCATCAGACTCTGCGAACAAGCTGCTAGCTACAAGATTGGTTTAACAATAGATGCAGAAGAATCGGAGCGATTGGAACCCTCGCTAACCATTCTTGAACATTTATGCCATACACCCTCACTTAAATCATGGAATGGCTTGGGGTTTGTGGTGCAGGCTTATCAAAAGCGTGCGCTTGCAGTGCTCGACTGGATTGAATCACTTGCCACTGAACATGGTCGAAAAATCATGATCCGTTTAGTTAAAGGTGCATATTGGGACAGTGAAATCAAGAATGCACAAATATTAGGTCTGCGCGATTACCCTGTTTACACTCAAAAATTCACCACAGATGTGGCTTATTTACGCTGCGTCGATAAGTTGCTTAGCAACCCGCAATATTTTTACCCCTTATTCGCCACCCATAATGCCCATACCGTAGCCAGCATTTTATACAAAGCCGACAAGCATCACGAGTACGAATTTCAGTGCTTACATGGCATGGGTGAAACGCTGTACGACCAAGTTATTAACCAGCACAACAAGCCTGTACGCATCTATGCGCCGGTCGGCGAACACAAGGACTTACTGGCCTATTTAGTCAGGCGGTTGCTTGAAAACGGCGCAAATAGTTCATTTGTAAATCGGCTAGTAGATAAAGATTTACCGATAGAGGACATTGTCGCCGACCCAACTGAAAAGTTAGCAACAGCCGAGCATTACCGCCACCCCAAGATTCCCTTGCCAGCTGACTTTTTACCGGAACGAATTAATTCAGCTGGATTTAATACTGACGATGCCAATCAACTGGAGGAATTTTATTTAAAGTTTCAACAGTTACAGGGTAAACAGTGGCAAGTTAACCCTTCGGCTAGTCAACCTGACACTAACAATATTCAAGTGCTTAACCCGGCTACGGGCTCAGCGGTCGGTACCGCCAGTAATGTTGATCAACACCAGATAGACCATGCTTTTAATGCTGCGCAGCGCGCATTCTCCAGTTGGAATGCGCTTAAAGGAAATAAGCGCGCGAGCATTCTTGAAGCTGCTGCCGGTTTATTCGAGCAATATTCAGATACGCTACTGTCGCTTTGCATCATTGAAGCAGGCAAAACACTGCTGGACGCCATTGCGGAACTGCGTGAGGCAGTCGATTTCTTGCGCTATTATGCGGTACAAGCAAGACGTAATTTCACCAGCCCTAAAACCTTAACCGGCCCTACTGGAGAAAAGAATCAGCATTTTTTATCTGGCCGAGGTGTGTTTGTATGCATTAGCCCCTGGAATTTCCCATTGGCTATTTTCACTGGCCAAATCGGCGCTGCATTAGCTGCTGGCAACTGCGTCTTGGCCAAGCCAGCCGAACAAACTCCAATCATTGCCAGTGTTGCGGTAAAACTCTTGATCGAAGCAGGCGTACCCAAAAACGCCTTGCACCTAGTGACAGGCAATGGCAGCGATGTCGGCGCAAAGCTTACCGCATTACAACATATCAGCGGCGTTACCTTTACCGGCTCTACCCAAACCGCCCAGCAAATCCTCACCAGCATTACCCAAAAAGCGGGGCCCATCATTCCCTTCATCGCCGAAACAGGCGGCTTAAACGCGATGATCGCTGATTCCTCGACTCTAATAGAGCAACTGGTTGATGACGTAGTGCAGTCAGCCTTTCAAAGTGCTGGTCAGCGCTGCTCGGCATTGCGGGTGTTATACGTACAGGATGACATCTACGCGGCAACCGTTAATAAGCTAAAGGGTGCAATGGACCAACTCATCACCGGCAATCCGGTGCATATTAAAACTGACGTTGGGCCAATTATCGATAAACAAGCGCTAGATGGTTTGAATGCACATATCGATAAAATGCACATCGCTGGAAAGTCCATTTATCGTGCGCCGTCCGCGTCATTAAACGAACGCGACAAAGGCACTTACTTTCCTCCCGCCTTGATCGAATTTAATAGCATTGAAGAATTAGAGCATGAAGTGTTTGGGCCGGTTTTGCACATCGTCGCTTATCGATCAAGGCATTTAGATAAAGTCATTGACACCATCAATAACACTGGGTACGGTCTTACATTTGGAATTCATAGTCGCATAGATAGTAGCATTAAGCACATTAGCGAGCGCATTCATGCAGGCAACATTTATGTTAATCGCAACACCATCGGCGCAGTAGTGGGTGTGCAACCTTTTGGTGGAGAGGGGCTGTCCGGCACAGGGCCCAAAGCGGGTGGACCACACTACTTAACGCGCTTTGCGCATGAACGGGTAATTAGTACAAATACCAGCGCAGCGGGCGGCAATGCTTCTTTGTTATCACTCTAAACTCGCGTACTCTAGCTAGAGCCTATATAAATTGTTAGTCAAGGATTCAGGGCATTTCTTTCGTATTTGGGTTGCCCTTTGCAAGGGCGTGACCAAGGTATTTTATCGACGTTTAGAAGTTGATGGTGATAATCAATTTAGCACTAGCGGCGGAATTATCTATTGCGCAAACCACGTGAATGCTCTGGTCGACCCCGCTATCGTACAAGCCACCACACCACATGTTTTACGTCCACTCGCACGTAGTGGGCTATTCAATACTCTCTATTCTCCTGCGCTAAAACTCATCGGCGCCATTCCTATTTTCAGAGCAAGCGACAAGGGTGTTAATACCGCTCAAAACCAAGATAGCTTTGCAAAAGTATACGAACTTCTCGCGCGTAACGAGAATGTGGTCATTTTCCCTGAGGGTCAAAGCCATTCGGACCCTCATTTGAATAGACTTAAAACGGGTGCTGCACGAATGGCTTTAGGCGCAATAGAGCGCAATAGCGAAGCGCCGCTGATTATCCCGATCGGGCTTAATTTTAGCCATAAGGGGCGGTTCAGAGGAGATGTGTTGGTTAAATACGGCGAACCGATAGCACCCAGTCCACGAAACGTGGATGATTGCAGCCCTAAACAACGCATTAACCTAGATAAATCAGTTAAAACACGAAAGTCCATGCAAGCTCTTGATGCACCTAGCAAAATCAAAAAAAACCTTATCACCAATAAGGTGACCGCGACTTTTTTGATTTCACTATGCACTTCAATTGCTTACATGTCTTTTCCGCGTTTAACTGATTTATCTAGGATTAATGAATTAACTGAGCAAATTTCACAAGGGCTGCAACGGGTTACGCTCAACACACAAAGTTGGCAAGATATGCACTTAGTTAAGTTGCTAGAGCGTTTTTTCGCGATGCGCCGCGGCAAGCATTCGGCCAGCAGTTTAGGGCAACGATTTTCTTCTTTGCAGCGCATTATCGAAGCGCAAAACGCGCTGCGAGATCATGCTCCACAAGAATTAAGGCACCTTACTTCAAGGCTAAGATTTTTTGAGCGCGTATGTGCCATCTTAGGCGTACAAAATTACCACTTGGACATTGAATACCGCCCTCGCCTAGTTATGACATATATCTTCAAAAGCTTACTGATGCTGTTGATTGGGCTTCCCATCGCTCTGGTAGGGGCAGTAAACGCCCTTATTACTTATCTGGGGTTTTCATCCGCCGCTTCGCTAAGGGTTTAGACCAAGTAGATACCGCAAGAGTACTGTTTGGTTTATTTTTCTTTGGCCTGTTTTGGCTAGCACAAATAGCATGGGCATACAGCGTCTACGGGCTTAAATTGGCTATTATTGTGGGGGTCGTGATCATGATTATTTCTGCCCTTGCCTTATATTTTCGCAGACAGATAAAACACATTTTAGGCAATGTTAGAGTTTTCTTTATCTTTATGCGCAAGCGCCAGTTACGCGAGTATATCGTGCACAAGCGTGATGAATTGGTAGTAGAGGTCGCCAAAATGGTGCGTTTGGCAAACAAACTAACCCGCAGTAAGAACGCCGAAAATGCTTAAACATCTATTGCTATGGATTTTAATAACTACAGCCGAACCAGCGGTTTTACAAGCAGGTGCCGCGGAGGGTGACAATAGCGCCGAGTGCGTAATTCTGCTACACGGCCTCGGTCGCAATGCTGGCTCGATGAGCAAAATTGAGGTGCACCTAAACCAAGCAGCTTACGCAGTTTGGAACCAAAGCTACCCGTCCACCAGCGAGCAAGTTAAGCCCCTTGCTAACAAGACCATAGAACAGGCTTTGACGTATTGCCGGGAGCAAAAAGCCAGCAGCATACATTTCGTAACCCATTCTCTAGGGGGCATTTTAGTACGCGCTTACCTACAAGACCACCAAGTAAGCGAACTGGGTAAAATAGTGATGATCAGTCCGCCCAATAAAGGCTCAGAAATCGTTGATATGTTAGGTGATTTTAAGCTATTCCAATTTATCATGGGCCCCGCGGCCATTCAATTGGGTACAGACGCTAACAATATAACGGCTGACATGAAACCCATCAGCGGGCAGATCGGCATTATTACCGGCAATAGTACTTCAGACCCTTGGTTTTCACCTTTTATTCCGGGAGAAGACGACGGCAAAGTGTCGGTTCAAAGCGCCCAGCTGGACGAGATGGCTGATTTTATTATCGTCGACAATGGCCATACTTTTATCATGCGCGCCGACATCGTGCTCAAACAAATACTGCATTTCCTACAGATGGGGAAATTTGCAGAAATGGCAAACTAAAATCTCTAACTACATTCACTGCTGTCCCGTTAACTTTCACAGCAACGAAAATTGATTAGGGTTAAGGTTTGGGTGATGCATCGGGTCCCCTCGCAACAGTGCCATTAAATCACGTTTTTCAAACAAATTAAGCTGCAATACCCTCAATATTTGTTGCATCGTTTTGCCCGCCTTCGACTGCAATTTGATGAACATCAGTATTAGGTAAATACATAACGCAATCCATATTTGGGTCAATACTGCGTTCTTGCTGGTGCCGATAAATGACTTCACCTTTAAGTTCTGCTTGATCCACTTGAAGAATAATTCCACCTGCCATCTGGCTTTATAAATATCGGCGATAGTTTGAGCACTGAGCTTAAAGTGGTTGGTTAAAAACACATAATGCTTGCCTGTAGTGGCATCGCGATAACCAATACGGCGTAATCGAATCGAACACTCCTTTGCTGCTTTGACCCCTGTAAATTCAATCGTTTGATCACTGCTAAGTCCCGTTCCCTTGCGTACACTATGTCGCTTGATAACGCGGTATGCAGCATTCTTCTTTAATCGTGTGACAAAGTATATTCCCTTGTCATTCAATTGCTTATACCAGGCATAGTCGTTGTATCCACGGTCAATAACTACAATGCTGCCTTTCGGGAAAGCTACTTTCCTGCCTGCAGTAACATCAGCACATTTACCCTCGGTGATATTAACAAACTCAGGTAAGTAACCATCATGATTCAGGCCTACATGCAGTTTGATTGCCCCTTTAGTTGATCGAAAGCCCCAGACGTCAGGGTAGTTGCACACATTTTAATTCACAAGGGGCGGCGGAGAAATACTCATGCCGAAATATAGCGTAGAACGAAGAGAAGCTGTTTTATCTAAATTATTATCATCAAATAGTCAGTCCTTCGCAGAAATATCTAGAGAAGAAGGAATCAGTGTTCAAACCTTGTATGATTGGCGAAATAAAGCCAGACGATCAGGAGTTTTAATGCCTAATAGTGATTCATCTAATCAGTGGGATTGCCAAACTAAGTTCACCGTAGTTCTTGAAACTGCTGCGATGAATGAACAAGAATTATCTGCGTATTGCCGAGAGAAAGGCCTATACCCTACTCAAATAACGCAATGGCGAGAAGCTTGTATTAATGGTGTTGATGAGGCTCTCATTAGCTCTAAAGTTGCGCGCGATGAAATACGTGCGTTAAAAAAAGACAAGAAGAAGCTAGAAACCCAGCTGCGCCGCAAAGATAAAGCCTTGGCTGAAACGGCCGCATTATTAGTATTACAAAAAAAGTTTCAGGCACTTTGGGAGGACGAGGAAGTATGATTACGACTCAGACGCGCATTAAAGTAATCAATGATGTTAATGAAGCAGTAGACGCAGGTTCAAAGCGTTCAAGTGCTTGTGAGTTGGTTGGCCTTGCCGAGTCTACGCTTAGACGTTGGAAGCCAAAAGGAGAAGATAGTATCCGCAGTGATCAACGTCCTTTGGTAGAAAAGCCAGTACCTGGCAATAAACTAAGCGAGCAAGAGCAGCAACACATTTTATCGATATGTAATGAATCGGCATACAATCATTTGCCGCCGTCGCAAATAGTACCGCAGTTGGCTGACAAAGGTATTTATGTGGCCAGCGAGTCTAGCTTTTATCGAGTTCTCAAGGCGCATGGGCAATTGAAGCACCGCGGCCGCGCCAAACAAAAGCAGTCCCGAACACCCGATACTCATATAGCGCTAAAACCTAATGCTGTGTGGATGTGGGATATCACCTATTTGGCGACGCGTACTATTGGCAAGCATTATTACCTGTACATGGTAGAAGACCTTTACAGTCGCTATGGCGTTCACTGGGAAGTACATCCTTGTTGAAAGCGGTGAATTAGGTGCGCAGTTGATGTCTCAGGCGGCTCTAAAAGTGGCCAGCTGCGATGGCATGCCCGTCTTACACAGTGATAATGGCAGCCCAATGAAATCGTTCACAATGAGAGCGAAGTTAGAAGCATTAGGAATAAAGCCCTCTTACTCAAGGCCAAGAGTAAGCAATGACAACGCTTATATTGAATCCATGTTTAGAACGGTAAAGTATTGCCCTGCGTGGCCTTCTCAAGGCTTCGATAGCTTAGAGGCCGCCCGCCAATGGGTGGGTAAGTTTATGCAATGGTATAACGAAGAACATCGTCACAGTGCTATACGCTACGTTACACCTGGCCAGCGTTATCGCGGTGAAGATAGTGCCCTATTAGCAAAACGAGAAGTTGTTTATCAGGAAGCTAAAGCAGCAAAACCTAATCGGTGGTCTGGCCAAACCCGAAATTGGCGGCCTTGTGGTGCGGTTGCGCTGAACCCACAAAAAGAAGTATTATTGGCTGCGTAGGAAAATGTGCAACTACCCTGAAAATTGCCGAAACCGATAAGCACAGATCAATGGTAGATGAGTCCAGCGAATACAGGGGATTCTTGAAACGAAAGTTATGCCCTGGCGTTTTGCTCTGACAGCGCTTGAGTAATTGAGAGAATAGCACTTCATAAAGGCTCGAAGGCTTGTTCTCATTGATGCGTGAAAGATTGGACCGCGTTAACACGGCACTACCAAGATGATACAAGCGGTGTGATTGAGCACTGACATTATCAACAATATCACGCAAGCTATGACGGCCAGTCAATTGAGCTATAGTCAGGCTCACGAACTGTGACCAACGAGACGCTCTGCGGAATGAACGCCCCGAATGATGTTGAATTGCGAGTGCCTCGAATTCATGTCTCGGAACAATTTTGAGTATTTGATTTAGAACGGTATTACAATGTGACATGGTCTTATTTTCCTATTTGATTCAACGGTTTATCGCTAAACGTATTTTATCAAATTGAGAGAAAATCAGGCCTGTTTCTTTAGTGTTAACGGGACAGCAGTGAACTACATTCTAATTTCCAGTTATTTTACACGCCCATTAAAAATGCGATAATGTCCCGTTAAGACTCCCGCAGTTGTAACTTCTCAATAACCCGTGGCAGGTAAAATAAAACAAAATATTTCTTGACAGGGTTTTACGCTAAAAGGAAGGTAATTCAACGTGGTCGAGTGACTCGATTTAGGTTGAGTTCCAGGGTGGTTGTAGGCACCTTTACGCCAATAACAAAGATCGCTTAAGGACGTTTCAGGGGTGTCTTCTTAACGTTCGTTGTGGCGCAGTTCAGAAGGCAAAATTGGACTTTCAAAACCGATGGTACACTAAGGTCTATCCAGTTAACGGACGTTTAAGACCTTGAGTAAACTACCCTCTATTCCCGACATTCCTGAACAAGAACAAACCCCCGCAGTAAAAATGTTGCGGGTGCTAGTGGAGCAGCTGTTGGTGCGAGTTCAACAACAGGACGAAGAAATAGCATTGCTTAAAGATGAAATCAATATCCTTAAGGGGCAGAAGAGGCGGCCTACTGTTAAGGGCGGTAATATGGATAAGAAAACAGAGCCAAAACGTTCATCTTCTAGCGACAAACCTAAGCAGCGAGCTGGGTCGAACAAGGCAAAGAAAACACCAAGGCTGTCAATTGACCTAAATCTGGTTATTGAACCAGCGAAGTCCGTGCCCGAAGGTTCTCGCTTTAAAGGCTATCGGGATTTTGTAGTGCAAGATTTGCTTATCAAGGTTCATACCACCCGCTATCGTTTAGCGCATTGGGTAACGCCAGACAATAAAAAGCTCAAAGGCCAGTTACCGACATCCGTGGCAGGGCGACATTATGGGCCTCGTCTGGTCAGTTATATTCTCTATCAATATCATCATTGTCAAACCACGCAACCACTCTTGTTGGAACAGTTGCGAGAGTGGGGAATTGATATTTCTTCGGGACAAATTAACCCAATACTGATCAGCACTAAAGAGCCCTTTCATGCTGAGAAAGAGGCGTTGCTCTGAGCGCATCGTCTTACGTGACCGTGGACGATAGTGGTGCTCGCCATCAGGGCAAAAATGGCTATGTAACGCACATTGGCAATGACTTGTTTGCGTGGTTTAAAAGTACTCAATCAAAAAGTCGAATTAACTTCCTACCGCTATTAAGGGCTGGCAATACGGATTATCGTTTGAGTCAAAGTGCGTTGAATTATAGGCAACAACATGGATTGCCAAAGCAAGCCTTAGCCGCTGTAACTGAGCACCGGGAACGCCGTATTGCCAACGAGGATGACTGGCTTGAAATGCTCGATAGCCTGTTGATCATTAAGGCACGTCACCGACGTATCACCACCGAAGGGGCATTACTTGGTAGTATTTTGCATCATGGTCTGTGTGATGACATCGTTGTCGTCAGTGATGATGCAGGGCAATTTAACATTTTGGCTCATGCCTTGTGTTGGATACACACCGAGCGCTTAATCCATAAGTTGATACCGCTGAACGAGGGACACCGGCAGGGCATGGCTAAAATACGCGACCAAGTCTGGTGCTTTTATCGGGCGTTAAAAGAGTATAAAACCCAGCCTTGCGAGAACCAACGTAAAATACTTGAGCAGCGTTTCGATGAAATCTTCACTCAACAGACATGCTACCAAACATTAAACCTAGATAAATCAGTTAAACGCGGAAAAGACATGTAAGCAATTGAAGTGCGTAGTGAAATCAAAAAAGTCGCGGTCACCTTATTGGTGATAAGGTTTTTTTTGATTTTGCTAGGTGCATCAAGAGCTTGCATGGACTTTCGTGTTTTAACTGATTTATCTAGGTTAAATCAGACGCTCAAACGAATCCATGCGAATCAAGCAGAATTACTGTTGGTGCTAGATCGACCAGATATTCCGTTACACACCAATGGCAGTGAAACAGACATTCGCGATTACGTGAAAAAACGAAAAGTGAGTGGCTCCACCCGCAGCGATGCTGGCCAGCAGTGTCGGGACACGTTTGCCAGTTTGAAAAAGACCTGCCGAAAACTGGATATATCGTTCTGGCACTACCTGACCCATCGACTTGGTATCGGTGAGCAACATATTGATCCTCTGCCAGATATCATTATGGAACGCGCCAGCTTTGCCACGGGTTATTGAGAAGTTACAGTTATCTTACCTAACTGGCTGTTATTTAATAAAATATGGGTGATATTCATATCGTATTTAACCGCGGTTGTAAACTCGGCCAAATACTGTCCGAAGCCGCCGTCGCCGCTGATAGAGACTACTTGTCGTCCTTTTAATTCTTCTAAGTCCTGTGTAGCAGCCCATGCGCCCATTGCTGCGGAAAAGCCAAACCCGATTGAACCAAGATAGCCTGACATCAGCACCGATTGCTGCTTGCATTCAAAATAACGACCGAAGGAATAGGTGTTGTTACCGACATCTACCGCAATGATGGCATCTTTAGGCACCAATTTACTCAAAGAGGCAAAAATTGAAGCGGAATTAATACCCGTGCCGGTATTATCTGCACAACGACTTTGTTTTTCATCTCGCCAAATTTTCCAACGCTCCGCGAGCTCTGGACGTTGATCAACGGTTTCGTGGTTAGCCTTTAGTCGAGAAGTAAGCAGTTTGGCGGTGGTGCCTATTTCACCCAAAACAGGCAAACTGACCGCGTGAAATTTACCCAATGCCATTGGGTCAAAATCGACCTGAATAATGGGCCGTTTTTCCGTAATACCAGTGTGATTCGAAAATGAAGTGCCGAATACTAAAATCAAATCACATTCATTCATAAACCAACTAGCAATGGGCGTGCCTGAACGGCCTAGTACGCCTGCCGCCAACGGGTGAGAATCCGATACTTGGCCTTTGGCCTTATAATGTAGTTAATGCAGGAGCATTTAGCTTTTGCGCAAACTCCATCACCTCCGGCATCGTATTCTTAGCACCGTAACCAACAATAATGATCGGTCTACGAAACTCATGAATCATCTCCATGGTTTGGTCTACTGATTCAGCGGCTGGGGTAATCTTTTGGTTACCCAACCGCCCAGCTGGAGAACCCACCTTAGTTCGTGCTGTAACGGGTAGTGTTTGAACGTCATCGGGAAATATTAGATGAGTCGGTTCGCGATTCACAATAGCATTCTTGCATGCTAAGCTCATTAACTCGCCGTGCTTACTGGTGTGCAAAACTGTTTGACTGAAGCCCGCGACAGCTTGAAAAGCTGATGCCAGATCAATATCTTGAAACGCGCCTGGCCCTAACACTTGCACATCCACCTGGCCTGTTAGGGCCAGTGCGGGAGCCCGATCAACCCTACAATCCCAAAGACCGGTTAGCAAATTGGTCGCACCCGGCCCAGCAATCGTTAAAGCGGCAGCTGGCTTTCCTGAAGCCTTGGCGTACCCCGAACAAGCGAATGCAGCAGCACCTTCGTGGCGTATTCCGTAAAAATTGAGTTCCCCTTTGACTTGTTGCTTGCGCAATGCATCG
This sequence comes from Candidatus Poriferihabitaceae bacterium, assembly GCA_965237485.1. Taxonomy (GTDB): domain Bacteria; phylum Pseudomonadota; class Gammaproteobacteria; order Arenicellales; family Poriferihabitantaceae; genus JAAELZ01. The sequence goes on from CBDEFQ010000010.1 coordinate 334,925, forward strand.
GCTAAACCTAAGTTAGAGTGGCCTACCATGCCAAATACCGATTTTATGCCCCAATTGACCATGGTTTCGGCCATCACATCTGAAATGGTTTCAGACTTTTCTTGTTCTTGCTCCAAGCCTAGATAAATGCCATCTTCGCGAATATCCAGCGGATACATATCCTGGCCAGAGTCCTCATGGCCGCCTGGAGGTTTACCTGTCAGGGGGTCGAAATCCCAACCGCGCCAAGGACAACGTAGCCAGCATTGACCGTCATTTCCCTTTTCAATTGAGCCTTCTCCTAAGGGGCCTCCTTGGTGAGGACATTTGTTGTCCATAGCAGCGTACTCACCATCAATGTGGGTCAGTGCCATGGACTTATTACCTGCCGTCACTGTTTTCACTCGGCCATTTGGCAACTCATCTAGTGTTGCAACTTTATGCCATTCGTAGCTTATTTCTGAACTCATTTAATCCTCTGTTTTACAAATTATTGGGCCTGTTTCCGCTACTGTTAAAATGGGGTAATATTAGGCGCGGGATGTCGTTTGATGGTTTCGACTGAATTTTTAAAAAATAGTTCTTGTCACTAAGCAATAGAGTGCAGTTATGCAACCTTCTATATTTATTTAATCATGTTATCAATTTTGTGAAGCGATGGCGACTGGGGCTGATGAATTACTCGAGTCGGCGGAGTTTACGAATTTGATGGAGGCGGTTAAGGCCTATAGTAAAGCATTGGGAGCAACCGCCCGATTGCGATCATCTTGTGGCTGCAGTTTGAGCTCCGCGAATTAAGCGAGCATATTGCCGCATCGGGTGGATCAATTCAAATATACTGGTGCTTGGTAGGTGGCGCGGCGGGTTAACGAATGAAGAGTGGTCAAGGCTGGGCAGATGGGAACGCTTGTGAACACCAAAAAGACTCTACGAATCAGTCACTTTGATAGTACAAATTTTGTGGGTGATTCGCCTGTACGAAGAAATGCCAACGCTCAGCAATCAAACCTATGTACATCGTCACAAGCGCGAAAACCAAGACGGTAAATAAGGGTTGTTGAATTGAAAATAACAACAACACCCCCGGTACTAAAAATACTAGTACTAAGGACAGTAGTTTGGAAAATTTAACCGCAGATTGTGATTTACCGTGAAAAAAAGCTTTGGTATTAAATGAACCACCCATAAAGCCAACCGATTGTTGCTTGATTTTATTGTGACGAATACCAATTGCAGTTTGGGTTGTCGACTTTGGTTTGATACGCTGATTACGCCACAGGCTAGCCAGTTTAAAAATAAACGCTATAACTAATAGTAACAACGCTGTTGTGTTTATGTTTTTTATGGCAGCCACACCAAAGTAGCTAGCATGTGCTGTGGATAACACAAAGCCTGACGAAAGCCCGAGTAATGTGAAGTTAATTACGGTTAGTGGTGAAGCCCATTCCTGTAAAAACTTAATACAAGCGTAAATCATAGCAGTACAAATAAATAGCCCTATGACCGCCGCAATTCCAACGCCACCCGCGAGCAAGGTTATATTCGATTGGCCAATATCACTGCCCGCATTGTAGTGCGTATAACCATAGACCGCGACCATCATCATGGTAAAAGGCAAGGCAATCACTTCACGACTTAACCAAGATGTTCGCCACATGGCTGCTGCTCGCCAGGCGCGCTCAGGTCGCCCCAAATGAAAAAAAGAAGCCATTAATCCAGCAATCAAACAAGCCAACGAAAGCATTGCGCCACTTGTAAAATATTCCCTTTGGACAACGTTAACCCAACCGAATATTTCAGCGCAATACAATGCAACAAACAAACCTTGCCCCATACCGATCAAGGTTGTTAAAAAAATAACTGAAAATGCAGGTTTCATGTTTTGGATTACCAGCTAGTAATGTCATCTAGGGTTTGTTCTTTAACCGGCCCGTGCGGACGATCCAATTCTTTCAACAAAGGATTGTCAGAACGAACCAATTCGTCTTCGTGGATTGTGATTTCGGTTTTTCTCCTCGGCAAATAGTGGTTCGCGGGTTTTGTTCCCCATTCGGGTTGTAGCTGGTAGCCTCCATTATTCCTGATTGCTTCTGACACTATTGAATCTGGATCATGTACATCACCAAACAATCGAGCACTGGTCGGGCAAGCCAGTACGCATGCCGGCTTACGCTCCGACTCTGGCAAGTTCTCGTCGTAAATTCTATCCACACATAAGGTGCATTTGGTCATGACCTTACGCTCCGGATCTATTTCTCGCACGCCGTAAGGACATGCCCATGAACAATATTCACAACCAATACACTTGTCATAATCGACTAAAACTATGCCATCTTCTTCACGCTTATAGCTCGCGCCTGTTGGGCAAACAGGAACACACGGAGGGTCTTCACAATGAAGACATGACTTTGGGAAATGGACTGTTTCGGTTTTAGGAAACTCCCCTACTTCAAATGTTTGCACGCGATTAAAAAAAGTGCCACTGGGGTCTTTACCGTAAGGCATCAAATCAGTCAGACTGCCAAAAACCCCCGACGTGTTCCATTCCTTACAACTGGTTACGCAAGCATGGCAACCGACACAAACATTTAAATCAATCACTAATGCGAGTTGAGTCATATCAATATCTTTTTTACTGTTTAATTCGGCACCCGGCAAAGTAACCCAACCGCTTTTTTGACTTTATCGGCTGTCCGGGATACGTTGATATCGCCTTTACCTTGGGTTGAGACGTTCCAGCTGTTTGATCTTCATCGCGATAAATTCTTACATGCACGTCATACCAGGCAGCCTGACCAGTAATCGGGTCGGAATTAGAAATAGTGTAGCCACCTTGACCTTGCAATTCTTCGGAAATCAAATGGTTGAGTAAAAAGCCGCGATCAGCTTCATTGGCGTTTTTCTCAAGTGCCCACGCACCTGGGGCTTTACCTATGGCATTCCAAGTCCAAACCGTCCCCGGCTCAACCGCTTCGGTAAAACGACATTGACAACGTACCTTACCCCACATCGATTCCACCCAAATCCAATCTCCTTCATTAATTCCATTGAGCCCAGCAGTTTTTGGATTGAGGTGTAAATAGTTATGACTATGTATCTGGCGTAACCACGCATTTTGCGAATCCCAGGAATGGTACATTGCCATGGGGCGTTGGGTTACCGCATTCAATGGATATCTTTCGCGATTGGTTTGCTGTGATTCCAATGGCATAGTGAAAAATGGCAGAGGGTCAAAAAAGGTATCGACACGATCTCGATGTCGTTCTGGAGGTTGCCGACCCTTCCATTTACCTTGGGCTGACAATCGAAATTTTTGCAGGACTTCGGAATATACATGAATTAATATTGGATCGGAATGACGAATCAAACGATGGCGCTGCGCCCATTCAAGATAACCAATATTCCAGTTGCGCATATATTGATACGACTTGGGCAACTCATGTTGGTACACACAATTATTGTCCGCATACATCTGCCATTGATTTGGATTTGGCTCGCCAGACATGAATTTTTCACCACTCTTCCCCCGCCAGCCAGATAAGAATCCGATCCCAGAACCCGGTTCTGTTTCATAATTCACAACGAAATCAGGGTAATCTTTGTATTTCGGCTGCCCAGATTCGTTTACAAAAGCGGGAAACTTCAAACGCCCCGCTAACTCGATCAAGACCTCCTGGAAAGGCTTACATTGGCCCAACGGCGGTAACACTGGAATTCGTACCGAATCAGCGGGCCCTTCGAATTCGGATATTGGTCGATCTAACATTGACATCACATCATGCCTCTCAAGATAAGTCGTATCCGGAAGAATTAAATCGGCATAAGCAGTCATCTCAGATTGAAAAGCATCTGCAACAATTATGTAGGGGATTTTATATTCCCCTGCATCGGGCCCTTCTTCATGCCTATCATTTAGCATCGTACGTACTTCCATGGTATTCATGGTGGAATTCCATGCCATATTAGCCATGAAAATCATCAGTGTATCGATGTGATATGGGTCACCACGCCAGGCATTAGTAATAACATTGTGCATCAAACCGTGCACTGATAACGGATACTCCCAGGAAAATGCTTTATCAATTCGAACGGGCTCACCCTTGTCGTCTACGAATAAATCTTCGGGTTCTCCGGGAAACCCTAATGGCATACCATTTAATGGCGTGTCCGGTTGTACTGCATCAGGAGAATTGGGTGGCTTGGCGCAAGGCGGAATAGGTCGAGGGAACGGTGCTTTATGGCGAAAACCACCCGGACGATCAATGGTACCGAGCAATGTCATCAAAATTGAAAGTGCACGAATGGTATGAAAGCCATTTGAATGCGCTGCTAATCCGCGCATGGCATGAAACGCAACCGGATTGCCCACTACCGTATCGTGTTCCTTGCCCCAGGCATCGGTCCAAGGAATGGGCAGTTCTATTTTCTGATCGCGTGCTGTAATTCCCATTTCGTGGGCTAATTTACGTATGTCTACAGCGGAGATACCCGTAATACCTTCAGCCCATTCAGGCGTGTAATCCTCCAGACGATTTACCAGCAATTGAAATGCGGTTTTTACGGGTGTTCCGTCTTCCAGAGTATATGACCCGAACAATTTAGGATTTGCATCTTCATCATGGGTATCTACTTGCTTATTGGTAACACTATCCCACCACCACTTATTGATCGGTTCCATGCAGCCTTCTTCTACGGGCACATCAGAACGTGCAAATAACCCAAACTCATCGCTGGATTCATCGTTGTTTACCAATTGAGAGGCATTGGTAAATTGAGTGAGAAACTCTCGATCAAATAACCCTTGTTTAATAATCTCTCGGTTCAATGCCAGCAACAAGGCTCCATCAGTACCTGGCTTTATAGGAATCCATTGATCCGCAATTGCAGAATAGCCAGTACGAATCGGATTTATGGAAATAAACTTGCCGCCACTGCGTTTAAATTTCGATAACGCAATTTTTAGCGGGTTGGAATGATGGTCTTCCGCAGTACCGATCATGACAAATAATTTAGCTCGGTCGAGATCGGGGCCACCGAACTCCCAAAACGACCCGCCGATGGTATAGATCATTCCCGCTGCCATATTGACCGAACAAAGCCCACCATGTGCAGCATAGTTGGGGGTTCCAAATTGTTTTGCAAATAAACCTGTCAGCGCCTGCATCTGGTCTCGCCCCGTAAACAAAGCAAACTTTTTCGGATCGGTGGAGCGTATTTTAGCAAGGCGGGTTTGCATAATTTCAAACGCTTCATCCCAGCCTATGATTTCAAACTGGGCATCGCCACGTTCACTGCCCTCCTTGCGTTTTAGCGGTTTAGTCAATCGCGCCGGCGATTTCTGTTTCATAATGCCGGAGGCACCCTTGGCACAAATAACGCCTTTATTAATAGGGTGATCGGGATTCCCTTCGATATACCTGACTTCGCCATCGCGCAGGGTAACCCGAATACCACATCGACATGCGCACATATAGCACGTTGTATTTTTAGTTTCGATTTTTCCCGGAATTACTTTAGTTTCCGGCTTTATACGTTTCAAGTGTATTCCTCTGGTACAAGCACTGTCTATCAAACAATCATTGTAACCCAGCTTTGAACCAGACCTTCCCAAACGTTTTTTGTGATGGCAAAAGTGAATTTAATATTGTGATTTACGGACAAAGAGAAACATGAATATTAAGCTTCATAAAATAAACCATCTCACGGTCTATAGTGAATATTTAAGCCGTCTGACCTTCCCGCCGAAATAAAGGCCATTACAAGGATTGAGTAAATCCTATATGTGGGTACGCAGTGCGGGACCACGCGGTGATCGATTAACGTTGTTTGCAGTAGTGAAGTACCGAGGCGATTATTAGCTGATTATCACAATACCATCACTTATCATGAGATTGATAAACTGCTACCAAAGTAATGCCAAACCATAACATGAACCTCGATGAGTTAAGTTATGATGAGTTGGTTGCCCTGGACCATGATATTGGAGAGCGGCTTAAGTTCGTTGATTCGGTACAAGCCCTCAATGAAATCAGATCATTGCAGCTGGGTGCTAAGGTAAGTTTCAAATCTACTATGGAAAATCAGACTACACTGTGATCAAACATAATCGAAAAACAGTGGCCGTACTAATCGAATTCTGGAGGCAATGGAGTGTATCGCCTCACTTACTAGCTTTGGTGAAGGCCGCGAAACCCAGGCAGCAAGTGATTACTATTAGTCAAAATAAAAACAAGGGCAACCGAAAAAGATAATATGTCGTTTGCTCGGCACTTACCCTTATTTTGTTAATATGCGTCTAACAGCACTAATTAATCATAAAGGTTGTCATTTGGAACACCTGCTAATCATTCTCGTCGCTTTGCTTTTTCTTGGATTTGGCTTGGTCTCCAAACGCATAAACACCACTGTGATAACAGCGCCCATATTGTTTGTTACAGCAGGAGTTATACTGGGCCCGCTGGGTTTCGGCCTTGTGCATATTGAGCTTGACCAGCATCTATTAAGGCTGCTGCTTGAAATTACGCTGGTATTGGTATTGTTCAGCGACGCGGCGCATATTGATTTAGAACGCTTAAAAAAAGACCATATCATTCCGCAAAGAATGTTACTGATCGGTATGCCGCTAACCATTATACTCGGTACAGCCTTTGCGAGCGTCTTACCCTTGGGCCTGACATTCTGCGAAGCCGCCTTACTCGCAGCTATTTTAACCCCAACAGATGCAGCACTTGGGCAAGTTGTCGTATCTAGCGAAAAGGTGCCTGAGAAGGTACGCATTGGTTTAAATGTAGAAAGCGGCCTAAATGATGGCATTGCCCTTCCAATTATTTTGGTATTGGCCAGTATCGCGAGCGCATTGATGACGAACGAAAAACAACAGTGGTTTCAATTTGCCCTGCTACAAGTCACCCTTGGCCCACTAAGTGGCATTTTAATCGGTTACTTCGGGGCGAAATTAGTAAACTCGGCGAGCAAAAAAGGCTGGGTTTCTGAGTCTGGCGAGGGCATTATCGCCTTGAGCATCGCTGGTTTATGCTTTGTCGCCGCAGAATCTTTTCACGGCAACGGATTTATTGCCGCGTTCGTTGGCGGCTTGGTTTTTGGTCACTACCAATGCAACCATTGCAAAGGCTTATTCAAATTTACAGAAACAGAAGGCCAATTATTTACGCTCGGCACCTTTTTTGTATTCGGTGCTTTGTTGCTACCGATGGCATTGACTGAATTTAATATCTGGTATTGGGCATTCGCCCTATTCGCCTTGACCGTCATGCGCATGCTGCCGACCTACTTATCGCTTCGTGGTTTGCGGTTAAACCTCCCCACGAGTCTATTTGTTGGTTGGTTTGGCCCCAGGGGTTTGGCATCGATTCTATTCGTTATTTTAGTCGTTGGAGAGACCATGCTGCCGCATCCTCAAGCCATCACTAATATTGTATTTATAACCGTTTTAATCAGCGTAGCTGCCCATGGCATTTCCGCCGCTGCGTTTGCAGAACGTTACGGAAATAGCCGCTTTGCTAAAGATATTGGCAATACCAATTAACAAAATTAACCACTTAATCAATCCCTACTCTTAATATGAAAAAAGTTGTAATAGCTCAATTTGACCAAATTGAAGATCGTAATCCTGCCGCTGCCCGAGTGTCTAATGTAGACCTTGTCGTTATACGTTACGACAACAAAATCTCAGTGTTATACGGCCGTTGCGCACACCGCGGTGCATTAATGTCAGATGGTTTTGTCAGTGGTGACAACCTCATTTGTGGCTTACACGGGTGGGATTACCGAATGGACACGGGTATTAGCGAGTACAACAACTCTGAGTATTTAGATAAATTTCTCTGTGGTATTGATGGCAATGACGTTTGGGTTGACGAGGAAGAAATCCTAGCCTGGGAAGCCAAGCACCCGCAGCCCTATGATAGAGAGGCCTACCAAGGCTCATACCAAGACCCTGTTGGTAGCCCTGACGAACCGCATGTAAAGCTGATACAAAAGCTAGCTGCAAGCGGCCTAGAGAAAACTGGGCATCACGGCCCAATGGGCGCGATGGGCGTGTCGCGTAACGATTTGCCTTCATGGGACGATATCCAATTTGTGGTAGGTCAATTATCCACTCTACCCTTGCTGGACGACGCTAAGGTCAGCACCGAACTGGTGATTGGGCCTCGCGCGGCTAAGCCTTTGAAGTTGGATATCCCACTATTTGTATCAGACATGAGTTACGGTGCGTTGTCAGAAGAAGCCAAATTGGCGTTATCTAAAGGCGCAGAACTTGCAGGCACCGGGATTTGCTCAGGCGAAGGCGGCATGCTACCTGAAGAGCAACAAGCCAACAGCCACTATTTTTATGAGCTTGCATCAGCGCGTTTCGGCTTTGACTGGGAGAAAGTAAAGAAGTGCCAAGCATTCCACTTCAAAGGCGGGCAAGGCGCTAAAACGGGTACGGGCGGGCATTTGCCGGGCAAAAAAGTGATCGGAAAAATTGCTGAGGTACGCGGCTTAGAACCCGGCCAAGATGCCATCTCGCCTTCACGTTTTCCAGAGTGGGATAGTGTTGATCAAATCAAGGCATTCGCGAAAGAAGTACGAGAACAAACTGGCGGCATCCCAATAGGCTATAAGCTTTCAGCCCAACATATTGAGGAGGATATCGACGCCGCGCTAGAAGTGGGTGTTGATTACATTATTCTTGACGGTCGCGGCGGTGGCACAGGTGCTGCACCGTTGATATTCCGTGACAATATTTCAGTGCCGACAATTCCCGCACTTGCTAGAGCGCGCCGACACCTAGATAAAACCGGTAATTCGGATGTTACATTGATCGCCACAGGCGGCCTAAGAACACCTGCTGATTTTGCCAAAGCCATGGCGCTAGGTGCCGATGGTATTGCTTTGTCAAATTCTGCGCTACAGGCCATCGGTTGCTTGGGCATGCGCGCATGTCATAGCAATAATTGCCCAGTCGGAATAGCAACGCAGAAAAAGGACTTACGCGCACGCCTTATTGTTGACCAAGCCGCTGAACGCCTCAGCAATTTCTTAACATCATCTACTAGTTTAATGGCAATTTTGGCTAGAGCTTGTGGGCATGGATCTATGCAAGACTTTACTTTGAGTGACCTAACAACGTTTGACAAGAACATGGCAGATTTATCGGGCGTTGAATACGGTGGGGTGAGATAAAGCGATTGCACGAAAATATTATAGCCACTTTACTTCCTTAAACCTTCAACATCAGTAAAACCGCAGATAAGGTAAGGACTGATAGCACCGTTGATATAACAATAACCGCGCTAGATCGAACTACGTAAGTGTTGTACTGCTGAGCGAGCACAAATACCGGCACGCCACAAGGTAGAGCAGCCTGTAAAACGGCAATTGTTGCTAACATCGGTTCTAACTGAAATACGAAAATAGCGAGCCACCAAGTGACTAATGGATGTATCAACAGTTTAACGCCGACCAACCATGCGATTTCCTTGCCTTCGCCTCCCACGCTACAACTAGACATAAACAAGCCTGCTGCAAATAAAGCACAGGGTATATAAGCCCCGCCTAATAGCTCGCAAACAGTCTCAATAGGGGCTGGAACAGTAACTGATAACGCCGAGACACTTAGGCCAGCGATTGTTGCCACAACCACTGGATTTTTTAAAACTGCAATTAGCATAGATTTTGCTATCTTGCTGGTACCTGCCTGTTTATCTGACTCCACAAGGATAATTGCTAGCGGCATGAACACTGACCCTGTAATCACTGCACCAATAATCCCGGGCACCAATGCTTGATCTCCAAATGCCAGTAAAATAATTGGCAATCCCACATACCCCGTACTGGAATACATAGCGGTGAGCGCATGTAGGCTTTGATTGGAAGGATTGTGTTTCAAAACAGTCCGCGCGATCAACAAGCTAAAACAAAAGATGATTAACATTCCCCCCCAATACAAGAGTTATGCCCGAATCTGGTGTATGAGGCATTTTCTTCAAGCGGCCTCGGTTTGATCTGAGTAGTCATTAGTTTGCTCTATTCCATCTTTAAATGGAACCCCTTGAATCACTTTTGCTAGATAGGCGAACCCGCGTATTCGGTTCCACTTTTTCTCTGCGCACTGACCCAGCTTGAACATCATACTTAACATGCCATCACGGCTAAGACATCCCTTGCATCGTTTGGTACGGTGTCGGATAGTCGCGAATGTTGATTCAATTGGATTCGTAGTACGTATGCTCATCCAGTGCTTGGCAGGGAACGAGTAGAACGTCATTAACTCTTCGCGATCTTTTTCCAAGCACTGCGTGGCTTTTGGATACTTGTCTTGACAGGTTTTAATGAATAATTGATAGGTGCTTTGCGCCGCTTCTTTGGTTTCTTCCTGCCAAATGTTATGCAGAGCTGCTTTTGCTTTGGGCTGCACCGATTTAGGCAGCTTGTTCAGCACGTTGGCCGTTTTATGCACCCGGCACCGTTGATGTTTAGTGCCAGGATAGACTTCTTCCAGGGCATTCCAAAAGCCTAAAGTACCATCACCGATGCCCAGCTCTGGTTGATTCAGGCCTCGCTCCTTGAGTGCCAACAACACCTCTCGCCAACTCTGCGTAGACTCTCGCTCACCGTCTTCAATCGCCAGTAATTTCTTGTGACCGCGCTCATTCACTCCGATGACAACTAAGGCACAGAGCCGGCCCTCATCGCCGCGCAGGCCGCTGTGTATCCCGTCCGCCCATAGATAAACCCATCGATCTCGATCTAAACCTTCTCTATTCCAATCCTTGTACTCCTGAGACCACGTTGCTTTGAGCTTACTCACTGTGCTTGATGATAACCCAGTCGCTGATTGACCCACTAGCACGCTCAGTGCATCCCCCATTTCTCCAGTGCTGACACCCTTGAGATACAGCCAAGGCAAGGCCGCTTCTAGTGTTCTCGTTTTACGCACATACGGCGGCACTAAAGCAGATCGAAAGGTGATCGGTACTCCAGTGCGGGAGCGCACCTTGGGGATACGTACTTTGACTGGGCCGATCCCGGTTTGCAGTTCACGTTCTGGCAAATAGCCGTTACGAACGACACCAGCGTGTCCTGAATCTGAGACTTTGTCACAATTGCGATACAGCAGTTCAGATAACTCACTCTCGACCGCGGTTTGAATGAGTTGCCTGGCGCCATTACGAATTAATTCTTGCAGCGGATCGATGCTTTGCTCTGGCTTTTCAAAGGAAATAATTTTATTCTGTTTCATAGTGGCGTATGTCTGTGGAAGTTTAAGTTGTTGTAAACTCAATTCATCCCGATACGCCGCTTTTAGTCAACTACTCCATACACCACTTTCAGGCATAACTCCGCTATATACTCATTGCTGCTAATGAGTGAACTGTTAGCATGCGATAAGGCCGGCCTAAATATGATTATGATTCACTAACTTAAGTCGTTTGCATGAACATGATCTTCTTCGCCGTTAAACTCCACTAAATCAACCTCAAGCTGATGACACTGATCTAAAAATATTTGCCCCATCGTTTTTAGCGTATAGGCACGAAATATCTTGTAACGATACTTCGTAATAAACACTAAGTGGGCGTGGAGCGCATAAACGCTATGCGCCCCAGTTCTAATAGTTGCCATTAATCCACATAAATAATGGCCTGATAGGTGTATAATGCACGAATGATTACTCCGCGACAAATACGCATGGCTAGAGCGGTCTTAAATTGGACAATGTCCGATCTATCAAAATGGACTGGCTTGCATCTCAATACCATGGCTCGCGTCGAAAAGGACGGCGCGGTAGCACGGGAATCGACCCTAAATCTATTAAAAGCTGTGTTCCAAAAGAACGGGATAGTTTTTCTTAATGAAGATGGCGTTCGATACGATAAATGTATCACTTACCAAAAATCTTGAAAACTACGTTAAACCTAGATAAATCAGTTAAAACACGAAAGTCCATGCAAGCTCTTGAAGTGCATAGCAAAATCAAAAAAAACCTTATCACCAATAAGGTGACCGCGACTTTTTTGATTTCACTATGCACTTCAATTGCTTACATGTCTTTTCCGCGTTTAACTGATTTATCTAGGTTTAATGTTTGGTAGCATGTCTGTTGAGTGAAGATTTCATCGAAACGCTGCTCAAGTATTTTACGTTGGTTCTCGCAAGGCTGGGTTTTATACTCTTTAACGCCCGATAAAAGCACCAGACTTGGTCGCGTATTTTAGCAATGCCCTGCCGGTGTCCCTCGTTCAGCGGTATCAACTTATGGATTAAGTGCTCGGTGTGTATCCAACACAAGGCATGAGCCAAAATGTTAAATTGCCCTGCATCATCACTGACGACAGCGATGTCATCACACAGACCATGATGCAAAATACTACCAAGTAATGCCCCTTCGGTGGTGATACGTCGGTGACGTGCCTTAATGATCAACAGGCTATCGAGCATTTCAAGCCAGTCATCCTCGTTGGCAATACGGCGTTCCCGGTGCTCAGTTACAGCGGCTAAGGCTTGCTTTGGCAATCCATGTTGTTGCCTATAATTCAACGCACTTTGACTCAAACGATAATCCGTATTGCCAGCCCTTAATAGCAGTAGGAAGTTAATTCGACTTTTTGATTGAGTACTTTTAAACCACGCAAACAAGTCATTACCAATGTGCGTTACATAGCCATTTTTGCCCTGATGGCGAGCACCACTATCGTCCACGGTCACGTAAGACGATGCGCTCAGAGCAACGCTTAGTAACGCCTCTTTCTCAGCATGAAAGGGCTCTTTAGTGCTGATCAGTATTGGGTTAATTTGTCCCGAAGAAATATCAATTCCCCACTCTCGCAACTGTTCCAACAAGAGTGGTTGCGTGGTTTGACAATGATGATATTGATAGAGAATATAACTGACCAGACGAGGCCCATAATGTCGCCCTGCCACGGATGTCGGTAACTGGCCTTTGAGCTTTTTATTGTCTGGCGTTACCCAATGCGCTAAACGATAGCGGGTGGTATGAACCTTGATAAGCAAATCTTGCACTACAAAATCCCGATAGCCTTTAAAGCGAGAACCTTCGGGCACGGACTTCGCTGGTTCAATAACCAGATTTAGGTCAATTGACAGCCTTGGTGTTTTCTTTGCCTTGTTCGACCCAGCTCGCTGCTTAGGTTTGTCGCTAGAAGATGAACGTTTTGGCTCTGTTTTCTTATCCATATTACCGCCCTTAAAAGTAGGCCGCCTCTTCTGCCCCTTAAGGATATTGATTTCATCTTTAAGCAATGCTATTTCTTCGTCCTGTTGTTGAACTCGCACCAACAGCTGCTCCACTAGCACCCGCAACATTTTTACTGCGGGGGTTTGTTCTTGTTCAGGAATGTCGGGAATAGAGGGTAGCTTACTCAAGGTCTTAAACGTCCGTCAACTGGATAGACCTTAGTGTACCATCGGTTTTGAAAGTCCAATTTTGCCTTCTCAACTGCGCCACAACGAACGTTAAGAAGACACCCCTGAACGTCCTTAAGCGATCTTTGTTATTAGCGTAAAGGGGCCTACAACCACCCTGGAACTCAACCTAAATCGAGTCACTCGACCACGTTGAATTACCTTCCTTTTAGCGTAAAACCCTGTCAAGAAATATTTTGTTTTATTTTACCTGCCACGGGTTATTGAGAAGTTACGGTTGAGGTTGCTTTAGTCATAGGTAACACTGGGCTGCCGTGTACCCATACTAGCCCTAAAGTTTGAGAAACAGTCGGTTTTTCGAGTAACTTCTGCTTGGTGTTGGGTAAGTGGGCAAAACGCTTTGGAACGATCGTAGCCAGATCGCCTGCCATTGCGTGAAATGCTAATTGAAAAATAGAATTCGACTCTAAAATTGGTTTACATTGCGCCCCAGCCTTCTCAAACGCGTCGTCCATAATTTGCCTTTCTTGCATCGATTTAGACAATAAACATAACGGCAATTTCACCGCATCAGCCCAGGAGATAGTCGGACTATCGTCTAACCAGTCGTTATCAGGCAGCAGTAAGTATAGCGGCTCTTCGTATAAGGCCATGGTAACGAAACGGTCAAGCGCTGGGTTATCCAAATAAGTAACACCAATATCTATCTCAAAGTTGGTTAATCCCAAAACCAGTTGATCGATACCCATAAATTGGATATTCAATTGAACCGATGGGTAACGTTTTTGGAACAGCTGACTAACTGTTGGATATAGAGGAGAGCTCAACGGGGTTGCACCAATTCGTAAACGCCCATTTAGGTCGCTCCGCATAATGCTCAATTCCTCTATCATCGCGGAGCGACCTGCGAGTAATCGTTTGGCCCAGGTAACTACCCTCTTTCCTTCTTCGGTAAACCCTTGAAATTTTTGCTGCCTCAGAATTAAAGGAATACCCAGTTCTATCAGCTCGTTTATAATTTTTGCCACTCCAAGTCGCCTTAACTAAATTTTCTGAATTACACTTCTTCGCCGAATACATAGTACAAGATGCAAACCCTACTTGTGAAAGCGATGAATCCATCGTTTACGCACAAAACTGTGGCAACCTGGCCCTTCCATCGACCCGAGTTTAAATATTCTCTTTTCCTTGTCTTTCTTAGTGAGTTCATAAAAACGAACTGATTGGCCTGCATAAGCCACTCCATTATAAACGCAGCACAACACCATCAGCAGTAAGGCACTCATAGCCAAACGTCTAGTTATCATTCGAGCATAAAACCGTATTTCAACTATTACCTACTGAGCTTCCAAAGGCGTAACTGACCCGTGGAGCCTATTTCGCCGTCGGTAAAGACACTTTGATCACCTTGACCTTGATCGTAATAGTCTATTAACTTGCCTTCACCTCTACGTACCACAGTTGACTCGACGTGATCCTGCGTTTTAATTTGATACACCACCAAACCTTCTTCAAGTTTCTCCGCTTCATCATTGAGCTCAGAGCCTACTTGCCCATTGGCGACCGCGCTGAGAGTTAAAAAACCGCAAGCTATTAGTAAGCTGCGTTTCGGTGATTTAAAATGATGTTTCATATAAAATGTTTTTACCCTATTGCTGGAAATGCTTCAGGGCGATGAAAGCCTTTATTTTCGTAAAAATCAAAAATAGCCTCGCATACCTCGTCGGGTGAATCTATAACCTGTATCAGGTCTAAATCCTGTGTACCAATTGTACCTTCCGCGACCAGCGTATTCTTAAAAAAGTCTAACAGGCCATCCCAAAATGCAGACTGAACAAGGATAACAGGGATAGCCGGCGTTTTGTCTGTTTGGATAAGTGTCAACACTTCTACCAATTCGTCGAGAGTTCCAAGCCCCCCAGGCATTACAATATAGGCCGCTGAGTATTTTACAAACATCATTTTACGCACAAAAAAGTGCTGGAAATCTATACTGATATCCTGATACGCATTTGGAGGTTCTTGCTTACCTGGCAAAATGATATTCAAGCCAACGCTAGGTGATGTCCCTTGTTGCGCACCTTTGTTCGCCGCTTCCATAATGCCCGGGCCTCCGCCACTAATAACTGAAAACCCTCTGTCTGACAACATTGCAGCTATGCTTTCAGTCAACTTATAATATTCATGATTAGGGTCAGTTCTAGCCGAACCAAAGATACTCACTGCTGGATGCACGCGGGTCATTTTGTCGAACCCTTCAACGAATTCACCCATCACCTGAAAAATTTTCCAAGACTCGTGATTAAGTTCCGCGGTTGGCGAACCTGGCCAATTCTCGAAATTTGCTACATCTTCAGGTTTATACATGCGTAATTTGTTTAGATACGGTGTCTTTATTTTTTGGCAATTCACTTAGCACTAGAATGGGGTATCATCACCCAATACCGCTGCATTTTAGTTACGCCATTAAAGCAAATGCGCAAAATTAATGTCAAATAATTCATCCCATCCCATTCAATAAAGTGACCAATTGTAAGCAACTTATTTTAGTAGACGGCTCTTCATTTTTGTTTAGGGCTTATCACGCCCTGCCGGATCTGGCGACACGAACTGGTCAAATGACGGGTGCGATTTATGGCGTGACTAACATGCTGAGAAAGCTGATTAAAGAATGTCAACCGGAGCATGTGGCGATAGTCTACGATGCTAAAGGTAAAACGTTCCGCCACGACTTGTATGATTTATACAAAGCCAACCGACCTTCCGCCCCCGAGGATTTAGTCACCCAAATAAAATACGTCCATCAAATTACCGCAGCACTGGGGTTTCCCGTACTGTGTGTGCCGGGCGTGGAAGCAGATGATGTGATCGGCACTTTAGCGCATCAGGCCGCTAGCAGCAGCATGGATTGTTTGGTTGTAACTGGCGACAAAGATATGGCACAGCTGGTTAATAAGCAGGTCACACTTGTCGACACCATGAAAGACCAAACTCTTGACGAAAAAGGTGTTTTTACCAAGTTTGGGGTGCACCCGAATCAAATTATTGATTATTTGGCTTTGGTTGGCGACACCTCCGACAACATCCCTGGTGTACCCAAAGTAGGGCCTAAAACAGCGGCAAAATGGTTGGCAGAATATCCCAACATTGACGATATCGTAGCCAATGCCGACAAATTCACTGGAAAGGTAGGTGAGTATTTACGCGAAAATTTAGAGCAACTCGCACTTTCGAGAATACTCACCACCATCAAACTTGATGTAGATCTTGAAGTGGGGCCAGATGAGCTGCTATTTCAAGTAGCTGATACTGCTACACTAAGTACGCTATACAAAGAACTGGAATTTAATACCTGGGCTAAAGATTTGCTTCTGGCCGAACACGCGGGGGATGACGTTGATAATGCGCTTAATGATTACGCTCAGCCTAATGACAAAGAAGCCACGCCGACTTCTGCCATTGATACCACTGCATATAAAACTATTTTAGTGCTCGATGATTTAGACGAATGGGTAGATATGCTTACTATTGTTGGTTTGTTTGCAGTTGACACAGAAACCACCTCGCTCGACCCGCAGCAGGCCAATTTAGTAGGTTTATCCTTTTGCGCGCTACCGGGTGAGGCAGCTTATCTTCCGTTAAAACACAGTTATGCTGGGGTACCGCAACAAATTGACTTTGATCTGGCGATTGCAAAGCTAAAGCCCTTGCTTGAAGACGAGGCCATTAAAAAAATAGGCCAAAATATTAAGTACGACAAAATTGTACTCGCCCACCACGGCATTGCACTAAATGGCATCGAGTATGACACCATGCTTGAGTCGTACGTAACCGAGGCTGGAATCACCAACCAGAATATGGACACACTGGCAATGCGGCATTTAGACCACAAAACCATTGCCTTCAAAGAGGTGGCGGGCACAGGCAAAAAGCAATTAACCTTTGATCAAATTGACCTTGAGATTGCTGCTCCGTATGCCGCAGAAGATGCTGATATTACATTACGCTTGCATCATGCGCTTTGGCCTAAGGTACAAGAAAACGTGCAGATAGAGTGCTTATTTCGCGATATAGAAATGCAGTTATTGCCCGTGCTCGCAAGGACCGAAACCCACGGTGTAAAACTAAACGCCACCATGCTAGCCCAGCAAAGCCTAGAGATTGGTAAAACATTGCAAGAGCTCGAAGCTCAGTGTCATCAACAAGTAGACGAAGCCTTTAACATTGCCTCCCCTAAGCAAATACAAGCGATACTCTATGATAAATTAAATTTGCCCGTTTTGAAAAAAACGCCCGGTGGCCAAGCTTCGACCGCGGAAAGCGTGTTGCAAGAGTTAGCTGATGAAGGGCACGAATTACCCAAATTAATTCTCGCACATCGTTCGCTTGCCAAACTTAAATCCACCTACACAGACAAACTGCCGAAGCTGATTAACCCGCGCAGTGGCAGAGTGCATACCTCGTACCATCAAGCGGTGGCAGCCACTGGCCGACTTTCTTCAAGTGACCCGAATCTACAAAATATTCCGGTGCGAACAGAAGAAGGCCGCAAAATCCGCGCTGCTTTCGTGGCCGAATCAGGCCACAAGTTACTCGCGGCAGATTATTCACAGATTGAACTACGTTTAATGGCACATCTATCAGAAGACACGCGGCTAGTCGATGCATTTAAAAATGGCTTGGACGTGCACAGCGCCACGGCAGCGGAAGTGTTTGAAGTTGAGGTCGAAGCCGTTGACCGTGAGCAACGCAGACGTGCAAAAGCCATCAATTTTGGCCTTATTTACGGTATGTCTGCGTTTGGTTTAGCCAAACAATTAGGCATTGAACGCAAGGAGGCGCAAGATTATATCGACCTCTATTTTGATCGCTATCCCGGCGTTAAACGCTACATGGACGAAATGCGCACAATCGCTGCTGAGCAAGGTTATGTGGAAACGCTGCACGGGCGGCGTCTGTACCTTCCAGAGATTCATTCTAGCAACTTTAACCGTCGCCAATATGCTGAACGCACGGCGATCAACGCACCCATGCAAGGCTCTGCTGCAGATTTAATTAAACTAGCGATGATTGAAGTAGATAAATGGGTCAACAAAAATCAGCCAGACACCCGCATTATTTTGCAAGTGCATGATGAATTGGTTTTAGAGGTGCCAGAAAAAAATCTTGATGAAATGCGCGAACAAATATCTCCACTAATGACCGGCGTTACGCAGCTCAAAGTGCCGCTAGTTGTTGACACGGGTGTCGGCGACAATTGGAAGGAAGCCCATTAGAGCCCGCTTACTTGCTCTATCTTTGCAATGAAAAAGCTACCCACCGTTCGC
The DNA here is from genome assembly GCA_965237485.1 of Candidatus Poriferihabitaceae bacterium. Classification (GTDB taxonomy): domain Bacteria; phylum Pseudomonadota; class Gammaproteobacteria; order Arenicellales; family Poriferihabitantaceae; genus JAAELZ01. Next base: position 353,623 of record CBDEFQ010000010.1, read on the forward strand.
CAGCTTCAATATTTAGTTGCCTTACGCAAGACCAATCATTTCGGCCAAGCCGCAGAGGCCTGCTTTGTCTCACAATCGGCATTTAGCACCGCAATTAAGGAACTTGAAACCACGCTTGAAGCTTCGCTAGTCGACCGCACTAATCGCAGCGTTGTATTTACCTTGGCGGGCATCAACATTGAAGCTCAAGCTAGGCGCTGCCTTGCCAATATAGAAGAGTTATCCGCGCTGGGTAAATCCGCGGGTGAACCTTTTTCTGGTGCACTACGCCTAGGTTTAATCCCGACTATTGCACCTTACTTGCTACCTGAATTGTTGCCCGCGCTACGCAATACTTACCCCAATTTGAAATTGTACTTAAAAGAAGGCCAGAGCCAGCAAATTTATCAGCAGCTCATCTCTGGCGAACTGGATCTGATCTTATTCGCCGAGCCTTACGATGTTCCACATACCGCCATCCACCCCTTATTCAAAGACAGTTTTCATTTTGCCTATAGCCAACTTAGCGAGCACAGTCAACGCAAAAACGTCAACTTCGCGAAGTTAGATCCAGACAGCCTGTTACTACTGGAAGATGGCCATTGTCTACGCGAACACGCACTGGCCGCTTGCAGCCTTAAAGACCAAGTACAAGTTAGTCAGTTTAGTGTCAATAGCTTATATACCTTGGTGCAAATGGTGAACAGTAATCTGGGGGTCACGTTGCTACCGAATATGGCCATTAAATATTTAAACCTCAACGAATCAGAAATTGGCACTTGCGAATTACAATCTAATTTCTCACGGACTATCTCTCTGGCATGGCGAGAAGGCAGCTCCAGACAGTCTGAGTTTCGCAGCATCGCTAAAACCATTGAAAATGCGGTTGCTAGTAAAGCTTCTTAGGTAAGCTTTGCTCTAATGCCAAAAATTGTATTACTCCACAAGCCCTTTGGGGTGCTAAGCCAATTTAGCGACACTGATAACCGCCAAACCTTAAAGGACTATGTTCAAATTCCCAACGTATACCCTGCCGGCCGTTTAGACAAAGACCCTGAAGGCTTACTGGTGCTAACCGACGATGGCCCAACGCAACACCAAATTGCATAACCCAAGTACAAAACAGCAAAAACCTACTGGGTACAAGTGGAAGGACAAATAAGCAACGAAGCCTGCCAACAATTAGCCCATGGAGTGGTACTTAAAGACGGTTTAACCAAACCTGCGCAGTGTAGTGCGATTACTACTCCGAACTCCTTAGAACCACGCGACCCGCCCATCAGAGTACGTAAAAACATACCTGATAGTTGGCTAGAATTAACTATTCATGAAGGTCGAAACCGTCAAGTTAGAAGAATGTGCGCTTCAGTTGGGTTCCCGGTTCTGCGCTTGATTCGCTATAGCGTAGGGCCGTGGACGCTAGACGGCTTGACGCAGGGCAACTATAAATTAATTCAGCTATAGACCCACACTCAAACTGCAGTGTTACAATGATCCAGACCTAAACATTGGGCTTCATAGCCTTTCTAATTTGCGAATATGGCAGAGTACAAAGCACCGATCGAAGACATCGAATTCACCCTTAAGTATTTAGTGAAAGTTGATCGTTTAAGTGAACACGCTCTTTTTTCAGAAGCTAACGAAGAACTGATTGGCCTCATTTTATCGGAATCTAGCAAGCTCGCTGAGCGAGAAATTGCCCCTACCAACCAAATTGGTGATCAAATCGGTTGCTCTATCGACGGCGATGGCGATGGCGAGGTGATAACACCAAAGGGCTTTAACGAAGCTTATCAAGCCTTCACTGAGGCGGGTTGGAGCTCTCTGCAATTTGACCCAGAATATGGTGGTCAAGGTTTGCCATTTATCCTTTCCACCGCCGTATTGGAAATGGTGCAATCAGCAAATATGGCATGGAGCCTTAGCTCCTTGCTTACGCAAGGTGCTATAGACGCAATTTACCACAATGCCGACAACACCCTAAAACAAGCTTACCTACCTAAGATGATAAGTGGCCAATGGACCGGCACCATGAATTTGACCGAACCCCAGGCTGGCTCTGATCTAGTGCTGATAAAAAGCAGCGCCACTAGAGAAAACGATCACTATCTTATTAAAGGCCAGAAAATATTCATCACTTGGGGTGAGCATGATATGGCTGAAAACATTGTCCACCTAGTTTTGGCTCGCTTACCCGATTGCCCCGCCGGCGTTAAAGGCATCTCTTTATTTGTCGTACCCAAGTTTTTAATTGATGAAGAAGGCAATATAGGTGCACGTAACGATTGTAAAGCCATTTCAATTGAACACAAACTCGGGATTCACGGCTCACCCACTTGCGTGATGAGTTTTGGCGAAAATGAAGGGGCGATCGGCTATTTGGTAGGTGAAGAACATCGTGGCTTAGCCTGCATGTTCACGATGATGAACACTGCAAGGTTAATGGTAGGCTTACAAGGTGTTTCAATCGCTGAACGTGCACTTCAAGATGCCACCTTGTACGCTAGCGAACGTCGTCAAGGAAACCTACCGGGGACCAAGGAGACTTGTACTATAGACCAGCATCCCGACGTGCAACGCATGTTAATGACGATGCGCGCACTCACCCAAGCTGGCCGCGCCGTTGCCTACGTAGCTTGCAGTGGTGTTGATTTGGAAAAAATAGCTGTTTCTTCCGAGCAAGAAAAAGCCAAAAGCCGGCTTGCTTTACTCACGCCAATCGTCAAGGGCTGGGTCACTGAAATTGCGCAAGAAGTTACTTCACTTGCTATTCAAGTGCACGGCGGTATGGGCTTTATTGAGGAAACCGGCGTGGCGCAGCATTTTCGTGATGCTCGAATTTTACCGATATACGAAGGTACCACTGGCATTCAGGCACTGGATTTAGTCGGGCGAAAAACCCTTTATGATCAAGGCCAAGCCTATGCTGATTTGATTGCAGAAATGCGCGACGACACAGCGAGAATAGAAAGCCAATTACCTGACTACGCCGGACATTGCCAAGCGCTAAACAATAGTATTGTGCATATAGAAAACACCATTACCGCTCTAGTCGCAGAACCTAAGTTGGCAGCGCATGCCGCCCACGATTTCCTCTATTTGAGTGGTTACGCCTGCGGTGCATGGCAAATGTTATTAACGTTAGAGTCTTGCGCCACTCTCGCTTCAGATGCCAGCCCTAATCAAACACACTTAGCGCAACTAAAACAAAGTGCCTCTTTTTACCTACAACACTTACACCCAAGAACGCTAGGCCACGCTGCATCAATAAACGCTATTGAGCTTTAATACTTCGAAGGGATGCTTTTCACGTATAGCGAAGGAGGGTTTATTCAAGCTGCGCCTTAACGTGTATCCATGGCCGAACTTCATGCCCTTCGCTGGGGTTACGCGGCACTAGCAAGGCTAACAACAACGAAATAACCGCCATTATTGAACCTAACAGGAAAACATTACTAGGCGAGTTTATCCAGACATACCCCAATGCCGCTGGCAAGGCTACGGCTGCTATGTGGTTAATCGTAAAACCTACCGCTGCCATGGAGCTAATATCTTGTGGATCAGCAATTTTTTGAAAATAGGTTTTTTGCGCAATCGCTAAAGCAAAGAAAAGATGATCTAGCACATACAAACCCGCGGCAATGCGATGGTCTGTAACGAACGCGTAGGCCGCAAAAATGAGGATTAAGCCAACATATTCAAATATTAAAGCTTTGCGTTCGCCAAATTTGCCTATTAATTTACCAATTTTGGCACTGCAAACATGTTGAGTGCTGCGTTTATCAAAAACAAAGATGAGATCGCTGCGACACTATAGCCAAACTTTTCAACCATTAAGAACCCGGCGAACACAACGAATATCTGCCGCCTAGCCCCGCCCATAAATATCAAACTGTAATAAAGCCAATAACGTTTTCTAAGAATGATTTTCTTATGCTGAACCACCTTCTCTGGGTAAGTGGGGAACTGCCACCAACAAAATAGCGCAATGAGCACCGTCGCGCCACCTCCCACCATGTAAATGCTATTGTAGTCCCAGTGCCAAACTTTAGAGACCAGGGCGATAAACAAAAATATAATGATAGAGATAAACGAGGCAACAGCAATTATCTTACCCAACACCTCTGGTGCCTTTTCTTTCTCTAGCCATTGTAAAGATAGAGATGTTTGTAAGATTTCGTAATAATGAAAACCGATCGACATAAAAACTGTAGTGATATACAAACCCAATACACTAGGAAACCATGCGGTAACGGCTGTAAACCCGCCCAATAAAAGCAGGGATAAATAGGCTAGTCGTTGTTCGCGGACCAATAACAATAAAAACACCACAGCAAAGGCCATAAAGCCCGGAATTTCTCTTAGGCTTTGCAGTATCCCCATTTCCACACCGGTGAACGATGCGCGCTCAATTGCCATGTTATTGAGGAGTGTCGACCAAACTGAAAAACTCAATGGCATAGCGGCGGCCATCAACATCAACAGTACTTCGGGGCGAACAAATTTTTTAGACCGCATTTGCTGAGAGTAGCACTTAGTGGGTGATTCTTGAATGCACAGTCTGGTTTATTTTCATTGCGCTTGTTTCTAGTAGAATTAGCCTTCAAAATCGCAGGATATTTCCTAGATACCACGAATGAAATCACATACTAGGGTCGCAGTCATTGGTGGCGGCATCGTCGGAGTTAGCATTGCCTATCATCTTGCTAAACAGGGTTGGACTGACGTCGTACTGCTGGAGCGTAGCGAATTGACCGCTGGGTCAACTTGGCATGCCGCTGGCTTATTGCCGCTGTATCACCCCAGTTATTCCATTGGAAGAATGAATAAATATTCCGTTGATTTTTACAGGCAACTGGAACAAGAAACAGGGCAAGCCGTTAGTTTTCATCCAACAGGCAATTTACGTCTTGCCTCAAGCCAAGATCGTCTTGATGAGTACAACGCCTATTGCGATGTTGCCAACACCAGCGGCATTCCTTTTGAGATTATTTCACCGGAAAAAATAAAGGATTTATGGCCTTACATGGATACAGCCGGATTAAAAGGTGCGCTGTACCATCCCGTTGACGGTCACATCGCACCCGCTGATGTAACCCAAGCGATGGCTGCTGGCGCGCGCACTAGGGGTAAAAATCTACCGACAAACCGAAGTCACTGCCATGGCGCAGCAAGCGGGTGGCGAATGGCTGCTAAGCACCACAAAGGGTGAAATTCACGCAGAGCACATCGTTTGCGCAACAGGTTTCTACGCTCGGCAAACCGCGCAAATGGTAGGCCTAGATTTACCCTGTATCCCCGTTTTGCATCAATTTCTAGTCACTGATTCAATACCAGAACTAGAAGAGCGAAAGCGCCAAGCATTACCAGAGCTACCCGTGCTGAGGGAAGATCGTGCGCAATTTTACTTACGCGAAGAACGCCAAGGGCTAATATTTGGCCCCTACGACCCGAATCCGCCTCTGTGGGCAGAAAATGGGGTACCCGACGGATTTGGCCAAGAATTGTTGCCGCCAGACATCGACCGAATGCTCGACCAATTTGAACAAGCGTCCAGCATGATTCCGATGCTCGCCAAAGCTGGCGTAAAAGAAATTGTAAACGGCCCCATTGCTCATACACCCAACGGTGCGCCGTTAGTTGGCCCAGCGGTGGGGACTTAAGAATTTTTGGTTAGCAGAAGGCAACACCTTCGGTATTTTATTAGCGGGCGGCGTGGGTCATTATTTGTCAGAGTGGATCATTAACGGGGAACCGAGCATCGATTTATTCGAAGTCGACCCTCGTCGTTTTGGCGCTTACGCCAATCAAGAGTACACAGCAAAAAAGAATGTAGAAACCTACGGCCATGTATTTGATATCCACTACCCTAATCTCGAAATGCCTTCCGCAAGGCCGTCAAAAACCTCGCCTTGTTATCAGCGAATGAGTGAAGCTGGTGCAGTTTGGGGGCAAAAATACGGCTGGGAGCGCGCCAATTGGTTCGCTAACTCATCGCAAGAAACGCATGACGAACTCAGCTTCCATCGCTCTAACGATTTCGAAGCCGTTGCCCGCGAATGCCACGTAGCACGCTCCGCCTGCGCATTGATTGACTTCACACCATTTGCCAAGTTTGACGTTCGCGGTGAAGGTGCAACAGCTTTTCTAAACCACTTAGTAGCTAACCGACTACCAAAGAATGGGCATACACGTTTGACCCACGCACTTTATCCTAGCGGAGGTGTTCGTAGCGAATTGACCATAAGCCGTTTAAGCGAGTACCATTTTTACGTGGTCACACCCGCTTGGGCCGAACGCTTTGACGAGGACCTATTGCAGAAAAATTGCCCCAAGAACGGCAGCGTGCGAATTACCAACATCACTGAACAAAAAGGCACCTTTGTGATTACCGGCCCCAATTCTCGAGCGCTATTGCAATCATTAAGCGACGATGACCTAAGCCAGAGCGCGTTCCCTTGGTTTGGTGCTCAAAAAATAAACATCAAAAATGTAGGCGAGATGTTGGCGTTACGGGTTAGCTATATTGGCGAACTAGGCTGGGAATTGCACCACGACAGTGAACGACAAGTGCCCTTGTACGACGCACTAATGGCCGACGGCAAAAAGTTAGGCATAAAACCCATTGGCATGCGAGCGATTGACTCTTTACGTCTGGAAAAATCCTATCGGGGATGGAACCTCGGTCTAAGCAGTGAATACACCCCATTGGAGTCTGGACTAGGTCGGTTTGTAGATTTTGACAAAGGTGAATTTACCGGCAGAGAAGCGCTTATTAAGCAAAAAGAAAATGGCATAATCCAAAAGATGATTACCCTCTCTATTGAAAAATGCAATGTACAACCGATAAGCAATGCCCCTTTATTTGATGAGGCAAACGACATGATAGACCGTATTACGTCTGGTGGCTTCGGCCATACACTGGGCAAAGTCATTGCACTGGCTTATGTTGCTATCGAGCATACAAAGCCCAAGCAGGGTTATCAGGCAGAAATTCTGGGTAAGTGCTACCCGGCCAGCATTATTAATGACTCGCCGTACGACCCCAACAACACGGTACAGTTTAGGTAAGCCATGTCAACTCAACCCAATATAGCAGTCGTAGGTGCCGGCATTGTTGGTCTGAGTTGTGCCCTTTGGTTGCAAAAAACCGGTCATACCGTCACCTTAATCGACCCAGAGCTGGCCGGTTCAGGTACATCATCGGGCAACGCTTGCACCATCGCTGATTATGGCTGCATCCCCGTCAACAGCCCTGGTTTGTTCAAGACATTACCCAGCTTACTTTTTTCAAAAGACAGTCCTCTATCAGTCAACCCTATATATGCCCTAAGCCACTTGCCCTGGTGCCTTAAATTTTTGTCCAACTGCACCCCCTCAGCAGTAAATCGCATCCAAACCCAATTGGCCGGCTTATTGGCTAAAACCTACGAAGGCTTAACCCCGCTATTAGATGCAAGCAAGGCGCACCACCTACTGCAAAGGCGGGGCTTATTGCATGTTTTTGAAAATGAGGCGGAATTTCAAGCAGCCTGGCCTGCCAATCTTTTTCGTAGAGAGCACGGCGTAGAATTTAGAGAAATAAATGGCGGAGAGATAAAAGAGCTCGAGCCGAATTTAAGCATGGCGTTCGAGCGGGGTTTATTTTTTGAAAATGTTAGTCAGGTACTTAACCCTTTAAGCTTGAGCACCCACTATTTTGACCACTTCGTGCAAAATGGCGGCAAGTACATTCGTCAAAAAGCCTTAGCAGTGCAAAAGCTTCCAGAATCAGTGAATATTTTTCTCGATAACAACGAACAAATTAAGGCCAGCAAAATGGTGTTAGCTGCTGGCGCGTTCAGTAGAGAAATTATTGGCAGTGGTGCAGAACCTCTACCGCTGGATACCGAACGGGGTTATCATGTCCAGTACAAAGGCTTACAAACCCTCTTAAATCGGCCAGTAACATGGCCAAGTTCTGGGTTTTATGCAACCCCCATGGACGAGGGCTTACGCCTAGTCGGCACCGTAGAAATCGCCGGCAATAACACCAAGAAGAATCAGTCTCTGCTAGATTACATCATGCGCAAGGGCAGTGAAATGTTTGAATTACCTGACACCCCGGACCAAACATGGTTAGGCTTTCGCCCGACCATGCCCGACGCGCTGCCGGTTATAGGTCATAGCCCGTTATCAAAAAATATTTTATTCGCCTTTGGGCACCACCATCTCGGTTTAACCTTATCGGGCATCACCGGCAAACTTATCTCGGAGCTAGCTAGTGGCGAAACACTTAGCCATAATATCAATGCATTTAGCCCCGCGCGTTTTCGCAAGGCTTCTCCGTTCAACTAAGAAGAAAACCCATGACTTATCCACGAGACATGATTGGCTACGGTGCTAAACCACCGCAACCAATTTGGCCCAATAAAGCCAGAGTGGCGGTTCAGTTCGTCATTAATTATGAAGAAGGCGGCGAAAATAATATTCTCCATGGCGACAAAGCCTCAGAAGCATTTTTGTCTGAAATAGTCGGTGCAGCCCCATACCCCGGGATGCGCCATGCCAATATGGAATCAGTCTATGAATACGGCTCACGCGCCGGGTTTTGGCGCTTGCACAGGCTATTTACCGAACGCCAGATTCCAGTTACGGTATTTGGCGTCGCGATGGCGATGCAGCGCAATCAAACAGCGGTTGATGCCATGCTTAAAGCCGATTGGGAACTAGCTAGCCATGGCTATCGGTGGATTGATTATCAGTTTATAGACGAAGCTGTGGAGCTTGATCATATGCAGCAAGCGATTGATATTCACGCCCAAATCACTGGCTCACGTCCGCAAGGTTTTTATCTAGGTCGTTGCAGCCCCAGCACCGCGCGCCTTAGTGCTGAGTACGGTGGCTTCACTTACACCGCAGACAGCTACGCGGATGACCTGCCTTATTGGAATACCGATCACGCTAAGCCTTTGTTAACGATTCCCTACACTTTAGATGCGAACGACATGCGCTTTGCTTCACCGCAAGGGTTTAATAGCGGTGAGCAATTTCTCACCTATTTGAAGGACAGCTTCGATACTTTATATGAAGAAGGCAAAGACAGTCCGAAGATGATGTCGGTTGGCTTACATTGTCGCTTGGTTGGCCGCCCTGGCCGTGCTAAATCATTAGCACGGTTTTTGGATTACGTGCAGAGCAAAGAAAACGTCTGGCTCGCACGCAGAATTGATATCGCTAATCAGTGGATAAACGATTTCCCAGTAAACTAATTTGAGGATATAAAAATGAGTCAAAATGCGCCTGCATATTTATTCGATGCGAAAGACAAACCTTCGTTAAAGCAGGTAAACGTGCCGTTAATTAAGGCAACCCAAGAGTCAGTAAAAGGCTACGGCCGACTGGTTGACTCTCACGAGGATTTCGAAATAGAAGTTGCCACTTGGCCTGCGCCAGGTTGGCGCCCTATTGACGAAGGCACCGGTAATGAAGCGGGGCATGTTGAAGGCACCTTTGAATCGCAGTGGCATGGTGATGTGTTAATGGGCATTAATGACGCCGTTGGTGGGCATTATGTGCTGGGGTGGTCCACCGACCCGCAAACAGCAAATAGCGAAACAGCAACGGTAGAACGCAAGCAGGTTTTACTCTGGCACTTTAATTACCACCCCGACGGCGGGCAATTATTTTTTCCGCTAGACAATAAACCTTTTGTATTGCCAGTAGCCTTACCGGGCGATGATTTAAGTCCCGAAAAAGTCATTGCGTTTTGGTGTGATGGCTCACAGGGGTTTTATATTCACCCTAATATTTGGCATGAAGGGGTTTTTCCGGTGACTGACAAACAGAGATTTTTAGATCGGCAAGGTAAAGTGCACGCAAGAGTGAGCTGTGATTTTGGAAAAGAATTTGGGGTGTATCTATCGGTGCCTTTAGCTAGCTCATTCTAAACGCTTAGAAGATAGATCGGTGCAGACCCGATGAGCCATCCGATCATTTTCTTGTGGGCACATCCCCGCTCTATGTCAACGGCCACGGAACGAATTATGCGTGAACGTGGCGATTGCGACTGCTTGCATGAACCCTTTATGTATTACTACTATATTGGTCACGGCAATAAAGAAATGCCACATTTCAATGCAGATGAATCTAGGCCAACCGAATTTAAAACGATACTTGAAGACCTTAACAAGCGCTTTCAAAAGCAGGCCGTTTTTGCCAAAGACATGGCCTATTACGTCTATCCTCGCATCACTGAGTTTCCTGAAATTGCCAAGGAAGCCACACACTTATTCTTAAATACGTGATCCTCGTAAGTCTATCGTTTCTCACTATTAAGCTAGATTCAAACGTACAATGCGATGAAATTGGCATACAAGCACAATGGAATTTATACCAGTGGATAAAACAACAATCGGGTAGAGCCCCAATGGTTGTGCAAACCGAAGCAATTCAAACAACACCCGAAAAAATTATAATGGATGCTTGGGATTACATCGGCCTTAGCAATCAACCCAAGCCTTTTCTTGGAATAACCAAGCAACTCCAAAGGAATGGGAAGTGGTTGATCAGTGGCACACAAAAACTAACAATCACTCATTTATTGTGCCTGAAACCATCAGTGAAAAAGAAATTGAGCTGGCATTTAACGAGGTTGCTAAAAAAATGCCAGCGGCGCGTGAGTATCTAAACCATCATTGGCCCTATTATCAAAAGCTAGTCCACGCCAGTGGCCATTTAAATAGCGAATTTTATAAATTTAAAACACAGAAAACTGGGTGGTGATCCGAACCTTTAGCTTTAAAATCAATTCCTACTGCTTCGACTTTATGCACGAGTTCACTTGTCACCAGTATATGGTCTATCTTCCCCGTTATCTTGATGTCCTCAGATTGCGCCCTTTTAATCGTAGGCGTATTCAAATTGACAGGGTCGACTAACTGCCAGCAATCGAATAACTGGCAACGGTCTAATAACAGTTTGTAGGCCAAAGAATTGGGCCCGGTATTAAGATCACCACATACAATTGCTTGGTAAGGCATCGCTGGTGCTTGCTGGTCTCTATTTCCCCAATCGTCGCCATCAATGTCAGGCTTTCCACACCAAGCTCCGCCTTCAATTGGAGATTGATCAAATTTATTTGAAAAATAACCTATTTGCTGTAAGTGCTCATCATCGGTTAAATAACCAGCATGGTAACAATAAACCCTTATTGCTCCAGACGGCAAGTTAATCACCGATTCAACGCAACTCATACACATATTAAACTTAAGTGAATTCTGGGCTTTCGGCAAGTTGAATGTACGCTTGCTCAAAATTGGCCACCTAGATAAGATCATATTGCCATGTTTACGGTGCCTATTATCGATAGATCCGTCGTCGCGGCGCGCACTATTATCAACGTCAAAGCTGGAGCCAAATACGTAGTAATAATTTGGTAGCATAGCCGCTATGGCCTCGGCTTGATCCGTATTGCCAGATCGGGACCAACTAGAATCTACTTCTTGCAAACAGATAATATCAGCGTCATTAATTTCGCTTGCTATGCGCTCAAGACTAATTTTTTCATCTAAACCTCGACCAAACTGAATGTTATAGCTGAGTATTTTCATATAAACCTAGAAAAATCAGTTGAACCTCCACTAACGGATGTATTATCGTAACTTCTCAATAACCCGTGGCAAAGCTGGCGCGTTCCATAATGATATCTGGCAGAGGATCAATATGTTGCTCACCGATACCAAGTCGATGGGTCAGGTAGTGCCAGAACGATATATCCAGTTTTCGGCAGGTCTTTTTCAAACTGGCAAACGTGTCCCGACACTGCTGGCCAGCATCGCTGCGGGTGGAGCCACTCACTTTTCGTTTTTTCACGTAATCGCGAATGTCTGTTTCACTGCCATTGGTGTGTAACGGAATATCTGGTCGATCTAGCACCAACAGTAATTCTGCTTTATTCGCATGGATTCGTTTGAGCGTCTGATTTAACCTAGATAAATCAGTTAAAACACGAAAGTCCATGCAAGCTCTTGATGCACCTAGCAAAATCAAAAAAAACCTTATCACCAATAAGGTGACCGCGACTTTTTTGATTTCACTATGCACTTCAATTGCTTACATGTCTTTTCCGCGTTTAACTGATTTATCTAGGTTTAATGTTTGGTAGCATGTCTGTTGAGTGAAGATTTCATCGAAACGCTGCTCAAGTATTTTACGTTGGTTCTCGCAAGGCTGGGTTTTATACTCTTTTAACGCCCGATAAAAGCACCAGACTTGGTGCGTATTTTAGCCATGCCCTGCCGGTGTCCCTCGTTCAGCGGTATCAACTTATGGATTAAGCGCTCGGTGTGTATCCAACACAAGGCATGAGCCAAAATGTTAAATTGCCCTGCATCATCACTGACGACAGCGATGTCATCACACAGACCATGATGCAAAATACTACCAAGTAATGCCCCTTCGGTGGTGATACGTCGGTGACGTGCCTTAATGATCAACAGGCTATCGAGCATTTCAAGCCAGTCATCCTCGTTGGCAATACGGCGTTCCCGGTGCTCAGTTACAGCGGCTAAGGCTTGCTTTGGCAATCCATGTTGTTGCCTATAATTCAACGCACTTTGACTCAAACGATAATCCGTATTGCCAGCCCTTAATAGCGGTAGGAAGTTAATTCGACTTTTTGATTGAGTGAGAGTGCAGCATAACTCATCGAGTATCTACATAATTTGTTAAAATTAGGCATGCAAAAACCATTCGCCACCCAACGAGATTTATTAGTATCAAGATCAGATTTGGATCATCCAATTCTGCATGGTCTTGATGATACAGAAGCACTATTAGATTGGAGCGAAATAGAGACACTGCTTTCATCTATTTATGCTGGCACTACTGGCCGCCCTAGTTATCCATTACTTAGTTTGTTCCGCAGCTTGATGCTGGGAATTTGGTATGAACTGTCGGATAGGGAGTTAGCACAGTGCTTATTTAGAGATTTATTGTTTCGTAAGTTTTGCCGCTTTGAGTTAGGCGGCGATGTACCTGAAGCTTCGACCCTTGGGCGCTTTCGTAACCAGTTAATGGAGCACGAACTGTGGGATCGCTTGCTAGGTGAGATCAATCGTCAACTTGAAGCGAAGAACATTATTATGAGCAAGGGGCGCATCAACATTATAGATGCAACACCTATAGAAGCGGCTCGTTCTGGAAATGGTAACGGCAAAGATGGGACGCCTAAGCGAGACCCTGAAGCGAGCTGGCATGTCAAAAATGACAGCCGAGGTCGAAAGAAGTCTACCTATGGCTACTCAGTGCATACGGGAGTTGATGAGGATGGGTTTGTTCAGCGCCAGAATGTGACGCCAGGGCATGTTCATGACAGCCAACTGCGCGATGAATTGCTGTTGGGCGATGAGACTGCCCTATATGCTGATGCGGCGTATAGTTCTGAGGAGACGCGAGATAAACTGGAGCAACTTGGAATTGATGATCAGGTTCAACGCAAGGGCTATCGAGGTAATCCGTTGTCAGATGCAGACCGTACCCGTAATGCAGTTATTGCGGTAACGCGAGCAGGTGGCGAACGGCTCTTTGCGACTTACAAGCAGCATTATGGTTTAGCTCGCACTCGGTTCATGGGGCTAGCGAAGAACCAGACTGTTTACGGCCTAGCGGCGATGGCAGCGAATATCCGTAAAGGTGCTAAGTTCTTAAGCTTGTATGGCTTGCCTGATTGGCACTATGCTGGATAGTTGTGCCTTTAATATGGCTTAGGTGCTCGAATTGATAAAATAGTGACTAAATGATGATCGAATACGCGAAACTGGGCAAATATAGCTCAAAAAATGAGTGCTTCGAAAATATCAAACTAAAATCGTGAGTTACGCTGCGCTCTCTGAGTACTTTTAAACCACGCAAACAAGTCATTACCAATGTGCGTTACATAGCCATTTTTGCCCTGATGGCGAGCACCACTATCGTCCACGGTCACGTAAGACGATGCGCTCAGAGCAACGCTTAGTAACGCCTCTTTCTCAGCATGAAAGGGCTCTTTAGCACTGATCAGTATTGGGTTAATTTGTCCCGAAGAAATATCAATTCCCCACTCTCGCAACTGTTCCAACAAGAGTGGTTGCGTGGTTTGACAATGATGATATTGATAGAGAATATAACTGACCAGACGAGGCCCATAATGTCGCCCTGCCACGGATGTCGGTAACTGGCCTTTGAGCTTTTTATTGTCTGGCGTTACCCAATGCGCTAAACGATAGCGGGTGGTATGAACCTTGATAAGCAAATCTTGCACTACAAAATCCCGATAGCCTTTAAAGCGAGAACCTTCGGGCACGGACTTCGCTGGTTCAATAACCAGATTTAGGTCAATTGACAGCCTTGGTGTTTTCTTTGCCTTGTTCGACCCAGCTCGCTGCTTAGGTTTGTCGCTAGAAGATGAACGTTTTGGCTCTGTTTTCTTATCCATATTACCGCCCTTAAAAGTAGGCCGCCTCTTCTGCCCCTTAAGGATATTGATTTCATCTTTAAGCAATGCTATTTCTTCGTCCTGTTGTTGAACTCGCACCAACAGCTGCTCCACTAGCACCCGCAACATTTTTACTGCGGGGGTTTGTTCTTGTTCAGGAATGTCGGGAATAGAGGGTAGCTTACTCAAGGTCTTAAACGTCCGTTAACTGGATAGACCTTAGTGTACCATCGGTTTTGAAAGTCCAATTTTGCCTTCTCAACTGCGCCACAACGAACGTTAAGAAGACACCCCTGAACGTCCTTAAGCGATCTTTGTTATTAGCGTAAAGGGGCCTACAACCACCCTGGAACTCAACCTAAATCGAGTCACTCGACCACGTTGAATTACCTTCCTTTTAGCGTAAAACCCTGTCAAGAAATATTTTGTTTTATTTTACCTGCCACGGGTTATTGAGAAGTTACGTATTATCGTTGCAATCAATTGAATTAAAAGGAGAAACACCATGGTCGTCAAAGATAAATCCTTTCACCCAGAGGGTGCGCTAAAACCGGAGGTTTCAAACGCTGTTTCCACCTTATTATCGACTGAAACGTTCGATGGAAAAATTCACGTTGAATGGGACCCGTCAGCGGCAGTAACGCCCATAGGACCGTTGCCTTTTTTCATTCAATATTTAAAACTTGGTGGTCTGTTTAAGCCATGGGTGAGCAGTTGCCCATTGGAATATCGAAGCAATAACGCACCTGAGAAGATCAATGTGTTGGGCTCATTTTTGTTGTCTGTTCTCTCGGGTCACAATCGCTACGCACACATGGCCAGCTTAATGGGCGATCGTATCAACACCAAAATGCTTGGAATGACCAAAGCGGTTAGCGACGATTCGGCGCGCCGTGCGCTGAAGAAGATGGATGAGGAACAAGGTATAGCCTGGCTACAAACTCATTTGCAACGTTGCTACGAGCCCTTGCTCACACAGCCATGGATATTGGATTGTGACGTAACGGTTACCCCAGACGTCAGGGTAGCTGCACACATTTTAATTCACAAGGGGCGGCGGAGAAATACTCATGCCGAAATATAGCGTAGAACGAAGAGAAGCTGTTTTATCTAAATTATTATCATCAAATAGTCAGTCCTTCGCAGAAATATCTAGAGAAGAAGGAATCAGTGTTCAAACCTTGTATGATTGGCGAAATAAAGTCAGACGATCAGGAGTTTTAATGCCTAATAGTGATTCATCTAATCAGTGGGATTGCCAAACTAAGTTCACCGTAGTTCTTGAAACTGCTGCGATGAATGAACAAGAATTATCTGCGTATTGCCGAGAGAAAGGCCTATACCCTACTCAAATAACGCAATGGCGAGAAGCTTGTATTAATGGTGTTGATGAGGCTCTCATTAGCCCTAAAGTTGCGCGCGATGAAATACGTGCGTTAAAAAAAGACAAGAAGAAGCTAGAAACCCAGCTGCGCCGCAAAGATAAAGCCTTGGCTGAAACGGCCGCATTATTAGTATTACAAAAAAAGTTTCAGGCGCTTTGGGAGGACGAGGAAGTATGATTACGACTCAGACGCGCATTAAAGTAATCAATGATGTTAATGAAGCAGTAGACGCAGGTTCAAAGCGTTCAAGTGCTTGTGAGTTGGTTGGCCTTGCCGAGTCTACGCTTAGACGTTGGAAGCCAAAAGGAGAAGATAGTATCCGCAGTGATCAACGTCCTTTGGTAGAAAAGCCAGTCCCTGGCAATAAACTAAGCGAGCAAGAGCAGCAACACATTTTATCGATATGTAATGAATCGGCATACCATCATTTGCCGCCGTCGCAAATAGTACCGCAGTTGGCTGACAAAGGTATTTATGTGGCCAGCGAGTCTAGCTTTTATCGAGTTCTCAAGGCGCATGGGCAATTGAAGCACCGCGGCCGCGCCAAACAAAAGCAGTCCCGAACACCCGATACTCATATAGCGCTAAAACCTAATGCTGTGTGGATGTGGGATATCACCTATTTGGCGACGCGTACTATTGGCAAGCATTATTACCTGTACATGGTAGAAGACCTTTACAGTCGCTATGGCGTTCACTGGGAAGTACATCCTGTTGAAAGCGGTGAATTAGGTGCGCAGTTGATGTCTCAGGCGGCTCTAAAAGTGGCCAGCTGCGATGGCATGCCCGTCTTACACAGTGATAATGGCAGCCCAATGAAATCGTTCACAATGAGAGCGAAGTTAGAAGCATTAGGAATAAAGCCCTCTTACTCAAGGCCAAGAGTAAGCAATGACAACGCTTATATTGAATCCATGTTTAGAACGGTAAAGTATTGCCCTGCGTGGCCTTCTCAAGGCTTCGATAGCTTAGAGGCCGCCCGCCAATGGGTGGGTAAGTTTATGCAATGGTATAACGAAGAACATCGTCACAGTGCTATACGCTACGTTACACCTGGCCAGCGTTATCGCGGTGAAGATAGTGCCCTATTAGCAAAACGAGAAGTTGTTTATCAGGAAGCTAAAGCAGCAAAACCTAATCGGTGGTCTGGCCAAACCCGAAATTGGCGGCCTTGTGGTGCGGTTGCGCTGAACCCACAAAAAGAAGTATTATTGGC
Organism: Candidatus Poriferihabitaceae bacterium; assembly: GCA_965237485.1. GTDB lineage: Bacteria > Pseudomonadota > Gammaproteobacteria > Arenicellales > Poriferihabitantaceae > JAAELZ01. The sequence continues at coordinate 370,658 of CBDEFQ010000010.1, forward strand.
TGCGTAGGAAAATGTGCAACTACCCTGAAAATTGCCGGTTAAACCGCTATACGGTCATCAAGAAGGTGCCAAGGTTGGCTATAACCCACACAAACCTGGCCGGCCCTCGCACACGTATCACACCTATATGATTGCACTGCTGTCCCGTTAACTTTCACAGCAACGAAAATTGATTAGGATTAAGGTTTGGGTGATGCATCGGGTCCCCTCGCAACAGTGCCATTAAATCACGTTTTTCAAACAAATTAAGCTGCAATACCCTCAATATTTGTTGCATCGTTTTGCCCGCCTTCGACTGCAATTTGATGAACATCAGTATTAGGTAAATACATAACGCAATCCATATTTGGGTCAATACTGCGTTCTTGCTGGTGCCGATAAATGACTTCACCTTTAAGTTCTGCTTGATCCACTTGAAGAATAATTCCACCTGCCATCTGGCTTTATAAATATCGGCGATAGTTTGAGCACTGAGCTTAAAGTGGTTGGTTAAAAACACATAATGCTTGCCTGTAGTGGCATCGCGATAACCAATACGGCGTAATCGAATCGAACACTCCTTTGCTGCTTTGACCCCCGTGAATTCAATCGTTTGATCACTGCTAAGTCCCGTTCCCTTGCGTACACTATGTCGCTTGATAAGGCGGTATGCAGCATTCTTCTTTAATCGTGTGACAAAGTATATTCCCTTGTCATTCAATTGCTTATACCAGGCATAGTCGTTGTATCCACGGTCAATAACTACAATGCTGCCTTTCGGGAAAGCTACTTTCCTGCCTGCAGTAACATCAGCACATTTACCCTCGGTGATATTAACAAACTCAGGTAAGTAACCATCATGATTCAGGCCTACATGCAGTTTGATTGCCCCTTTAGCTGATCGAAAGTCTGCCCATGGGAAAACCGATAAGCACAGATCAATGGTAGATGAGTCCAGCGAATACAGGGGATTCTTGAAACGAAAGTTATGCCCTGGCGTTTTGCTCTGACAGCGCTTGAGTAATTGAGAGAATAGCGCTTCATAAAGGCTCGAAGGCTTGTTCTCATTGATGCGTGAAAGATTGGACCGCGTTAACACGGCACTACCAGGATGATACAAGCGGTGTGATTGAGTGCTGACATTATCAACAATATCACGCAAGCTATGACGGCCAGTCAATTGAGCTATAGTCAGGCTCACGAACTGTGACCAACGAGACGCTCTGCGGAATGAACGCCCCGAATGATGTTGAATTGCGAGTGCCTCGAATTCATGTCTCGGAACAATTTTGAGTATTTGATTTAGAACGGTATTACAATGTGACATGGTCTGATTTTCCTATTTGATTCAACGGTTTATCGCTAAACGTATTTTATCAAATTGAGAGAAAATCAGGCCTGTTTCTTTAGTGTTAACGGGACAGCAGTGATATGATTGCCAATCTTCGTCTTGTATTGGATGTTGAGGTCAAGTCTGGCACTGAGGTAGCTGCTAGTCATTCTTCGCCGGGTCTATGGGAGCTGTTGGATCGATTGCCACGTTCATCTTGGCCGCACTTTATTCGAGGCGATTGTGACTGGGGTACCCAGGATGTGATGAGCGCTGCAGAACAAAGAGGCGTCAATTACTTGTGGAAGTCTAAGTACGTTAAGCAACTGATACAGCAGCAGCATAGCGTGTCGGGCTGGGATTATGTTATCGATGGCTGGGAAGCCAAAGAAAGTTGTTTGAAGTTGGCTGCGTGGAACGATCATCGGCGCGTGGTAATCGTTCGTCGTCGTTTAGCAAAGGACGCGCTGCTGGTATTGGAAGAGAAAAGTCAAGGCCAGCAGAGCTTTGTTTTTTTGCAAGAAGCGGATGATATTCGCGCGTTTGAATACGCTGTTCTGGTCACCTCATTAGACGATGAGGTGATTAGCATCGTCCAACATTATCGAGATCGAGCCGACTGCGAAAACAATTTTGATGAAATCAAGAACCATTGGGGTTGGGGCGGGTTTACTACCGCCGATATCAAGCCCTGTCGCTTTATAGCGCGGATCATTGCCTTGATTTATAACGGGTGGAATATATTCACTAGGCTGGCTAACCCAGACAAACATATGGAAGCGATTACTAGTCGACCGCTATTACTGAGTTCGGTGGGGCGCGTTACTGAATCGGGGCGGAAAAAGACTATGACGATTACTAGCACGCACGCCAAGGCCGACTTAATTCGCGACACGTTTGACCAAATACAACACGTCTTTAATTCATTGAAGGCGATTGCGCCGCAGTTGAGCGTGGCGCAAGTTTGGTGCCGCATTCTAAGCGAGGCGATGAAGAAATATCTTGGTGGAACGATTCTTCAACCGCCAGATGACCGCTGTTTACTTGGCTAAAGTGTCTCGGAGGCAGTAGCGACGATGGAAGGGTTGTTTATGTTGGCCTCATTGGAGAGGCTTTAACTGCGTTTTTTAGGATTAAGGTGCGTTTGATGAAATCATAGCGATTGCGTTTACCGTCGATTGCCAGATCGATTTCATCAGTGCCTTGTAGCAACAAGCGTGCCTTATCAAGGGTATCTATATGGTGGTCATTCATAATGGTATTCATTCACCATCATGAACAGAAATTAGATTAGTTCGGTATCATTTCCGATTAGAATCAGTCCCTTCTCTCAGTATCATTTCATGTTGGACAAGACTGAGTATTGTGCTTTGATGCGACAAAGGGTAAGATCGTTTTGATTTACCCTGAATGGTGGGAAAAAGCAGAAAACAGACTGAATGCGAATGTCGCAGACTTCGCAGTCAGGATTAAAAGTAAGCTGGAAACGCTAAAGCCAGAGGAACTTATAAGGAGAAAGAATCCTTACCTTTTCTGTTTAAGGGCCACCAACAAAACTGATGGTTTTGCGGCCTCGGTCTTAGATGCCTTTCTGTCTTCCAGTGAAGAAACTATGTTTGGCACGTTGGCGGAACAATGCGCAGTTGTTATATGCCAGTCTGCGAAAAATGGGATGAAATCCACAGCAGAAGGTATAGATATAGAATATGTTGAAAATGAAACCAGAACAATAATACAAGTAAAATCGGGAAAGAATTGGGGAAACTCTTCACAAAGGAAAAACTGTCTGACTACTTCAATAAAGCCACTCGTAATCTTGCAGCAGGGAAATAACGTGCATGTAAGATGCATTGAGGGCGTATGTTATGGCCCTGCGAGTAACCGGAGTAGAGGCAGCTACTACACTTACATAGGATCGGACTTCTGGGAGGAAGTAAGCGGTTGGGAAGATACTCACATTGCTTTGCTGAGTATATTCGTTGCGCACGCTCAAAACGGATTAATGGAATCAAAAACATTAGCAAAAGGCGCGGTTACTCAATTCCTTATTGAATCGGGAATATCCCAACAAGGAGAGATTGACTGGGTTAATTGGGTTAACTATGTTGATAAAAAACGGAGTAAAAAATGAATAAAGTGGTGAAATACGACAACCTAACAGAAAATGATTTTAAGATAGCAGCAAAAGAAGTTTTGGGAGCGAAACGCCCTTCACAGACAATCTATGAGAATCGCAAACCAACAAAAGAGGAATTAAACAGACGATGGAAGCTGGAAAGGAAGTAATTTTGCATACTGAAGTATATAATTCCCTTAGTTATACATAATATAACACTCTGTCAATAATGAAATCATCTGTTGAACTACCCGAACTCGAATATGAAGAACTCTTAGTTCGGTATACCGAACAAGAAGCACTCTTAGATTTACCACGGTTGTTTAATTTAATAGAGCTTAAAAAAATAAAGGTAAGCAGCAAAACTAAACGGCCATCAGCAGCCACGAGTCAACTATTAGCAGAGAATTTAATAGATGGGGATTATTACCCTATCGAGGTTAAAGTTAGTAAATGGGATCAAATTATTGGTCCGATGAAAGCTTTTTCTTGGCCGATGTTGTTGCAAGCATCAAAACTGGTGCAAATTAATGGTGCGGCACTTGGCTTAAGATACTGTAACTTCAGGTATGGACTTTTATATTAGATAGAGCAGTATGGCCTTTTCCCCTAGGGGGAATTTTTCCGAATTTTTGATTTATTCAAATTTTCTATCTTGGTGTCTTGTAAGTTGAGCCATTTGTGCGTTCCCTGTTTTAAGCAATTAAAATACTGGAGACACCCAAATGACCCAATCAAACAATAACGTATTTGACGTAGTAGTGGAACACACATCTCAGAAGGCCCCGATGCCATGCGCCCCGTGCTCACCGCACTGCTCAATGAGGCGATGAAGATTGAAAGAGAGCCGTTTCCAGGCGCATCACACTATGAGCATAGTCAAGACCGGCCAGGGTTTGCCCATGGCTACCAGGATAAGCGTATCGATACGCAAGCCGGTACGCTCAATCTGCGTATCCCAAAGACCGCTAAACACCTTGATGAACCTTTTTACCCTCAATCGCTAGAACGCGGCTTACGCAGCCAACGTGCGATGCTGCTGACCGTTGCTGAAATGTACGTGACGGGCGTTAGCACGCGCCGAGTCGAAAAAGTCATGCAGAGCATGGGTATTGAAAGCATCTCCTCTACACCGGTCTCACGGGCTAACCAGAGCATGGATGAGGCGTTAAAAGTCTGGCGTGATCGTCCTTTGGGTAAAGTCTCTTACCTAATCCTTGATGCGCGTTATGAAAAGGTGCGTGAGGGCCACCAAGTGATTGATATGGCGGTGTTGAGTGCGGTGGGTGTATTGCCTTGTGGACGGCGTTGCGTATTAGGAACGGCAATGGTGCTTAATCCTAGATAAATCAGTTAAAACACGAAAGTCCATGCAAGCTCTTGATGCACCTAGCAAAATCAAAAAAAACCTTATCACCAATAAGGTGACCGCGACTTTTTTGATTTCACTATGCACTTCAATTGCTTACATGTCTTTTCCGCGTTTAACTGATTTATCTAGGTTAATGAAGCCGAGGTTAACTGGCGAGCGTTCCTCAAAGGCTTGGTTGACCGGGGCATACATGGTATTGAGTTTATTGTCAGTGATGATCACAGTGGCTTAAAAGCCGCTAGAAAGGCAGTGTTCCCAGGTATACCTTGGCAGCGTTGCCAGTTTCATCTGGCGCAGAATGCAATGCATCATGCCCCCAATCACAAGATCAAGCAGCGCATTGGTGGTGAGCTGCGTAGTGTTTGGAATGCACCCAATAGGGCAGCTGCTCAGGTTAATCTAAAAGTCCTTGTGAGCCAGTACCAGGAAAAGCATGCTCACTGGGCGCAGTGGCTAGAAAACAATGTGCCTGAAGGGTTAAATGTGTTTGCCTTGCCAGATAGACACCAAAAGAAAATGCGAACCTCCAACCGCATTGAACGGACGGTTCAACAAGAACTTAAGCGGCGAACCCGCTTGGTCAGAGTCTTTCCTAACCGAGAGGCTTGGTTACGATTAGTCAGTGCCATTCTGATTGAAATTGACGACGAATGGGCTAATGCTAATCATCGATATATCGTGTGGAACGACAATGAGTCAACTTGCTAGACAAAAAGTCCATACCCAATGTTGCGTAATCATAATGCAACGTTGCTCGTCTCACCGTTAAATTCTCCAAAATACCTAAGCCAACAAGCGTAAATTAAGCTCGACTCAACATTTGTAAATAATTATTAAGGAACAATTCAATTGATTTGCTCGGCTTGTCAACACCCCATTCCAGACGACAATAAATTTTGCGGCCAGTGTGGTATACCTGCAGGATTTGAGGTCGCTGTTGACTCAAGCTGTAATGCTGGTGTTGGTAAAACTCGGCCGGGGCGACGCTATATCACTGCTCTATTTACTGACATCGTCGACTCCACACGACTGGTAAAAACCTTTGACCCTGAAGAGCTACAACGTATTATGCAGATCTACCAAAAGCAAGGTGAAGAAGTGATTAATGACTTCGGTGGTCGCGTGATAGAGGTACAAGGAGACGGCATCGTGGCTATTTTTTCAGGCCAAGAAAACGCTACTGAAAGCGCTGTGCGAGCGGGCTACGATTTGGCACAGAGCATTTTACAATTACGCGCTGTGGGTTCCGGCAAGAACCAAACAAAGCTACAAACTCGCATTGGCATTGCGTCTGGCGAGGCACTGGTCAACGCCATGGTCGACAATCAACCCGCTGTGCAAGTACTTGGCACGCCTACCTATCTAGCCTCTAGGCTGCAGGGTTTTGCGCGACCCGACGAAGTAGTGGTATGCCCAGAAACTTATCGAAGAACCAACGGGTTCTTCGAATATACCCGGCTCAACGATTCGCGTTTAAAAGGTTTTACTGAGGTTGAGCAAGTATGGAAAGTGGAGCAAGCAAATGACTCTGAAATAAGATTCGATGTTCGTCATCAAGCATTAACTCCCTTAGTGGGCCGTGAAGAAGTTATGGACTCCATGCTTAGCCGCTGGAATCAAGTCCTTGAAAAGCGTGGCCAAGTGATATTTTTGCGCGGCGAGGCGGGTATCGGAAAGTCCAGGGTTTTAGCGGAATTCATCCAAAGGATAAACCGCCGAACACCTGCTCACATGAAATTGAGTTACCAGTGCTCCCAATTTGCTAAAGACGTGCCGCTTTATCCTGTAATGAAGCAAATAACCTTAGCAACCGATATAAAACGGAATGACAGCGCGCAGATTATTGAGTCAAAATTGGTTTCCATCTTAGAGTCTTGGCAAGTCACTGCAGACTTATACAAAGATATTTTAATGCCGCTGGTGCACAACTCTCAGAAAAGCCGTGGCGGCTCCGCAGAGCTAAGCGAAAAAGAAATTAGCTCAGCCATCAAAGTCTGCACGCAACTGCCGATATATTTCACTCGAAGAGCACCCGTCCTCGTAATTATTGAAGATATGCACTGTGCTGATGAGGCCTCTATCAACTTATTGATGAATTCTATTCGGCATGCAAAGCGCTCTCGCATTATGATAGTGGTGACAGCAAGACCTGAATACGAAGCCCTTAACTCAGCTGAAGACTACGTCACTGAAATTCCACTCAAGCACTTGGCAAGCCATAAAGTGCTTGAATTATTGCAAAACGTGAAATTTGATCAACACTTACCCGAAGGAATATGCCGAGATATCTTGGGCAAAAGCGATGGGGTGCCTCTGCACATTGAAGAACTTGCGTTACATATAAGTGAACATTTAAGCAAATCTGGTGGAATTGAACAAGTTAAAGGTATTAAAACACCCGCCACCTTGTTCGATTCATTTATTGAACGTTTTGATCGCTACCCAGAAAACGTGCAAATGGTCGCCAGAGCGGCGGCGGTAGGTCGAGAATTTGATCACCGGATCTTGTCTCCAGTGCTAGAAAAACCACAACCATTGGTAGAACAAGCCATCGACATACTGGTTGACATGAACAAATATATAAAAGTGCTGAAGAATCAAATTACTATACTTTTAAGCATGCCCTATTGCGAGATGCGATCTATGACAACACGCTGAATCAGGTCAAATACCAACTGCATAAAGGTGTAGTAGATCACCTCCGAAAAGATACTTCTAGTGAATCTATTTTGACGATTAAGCAAATTAACTATCACCAGAAAATGCAGGAAAGCTACGCTGAGTACAGCTAACAATGCAGATAAATAGCAGCTTTATAGATTTTGTATGCTATTTGTCTGAAAAGATTGAGGGACATACGTTCTCGGTTCTCCCTGAAGCCAAGGAATTGAACCAATTATTTGACCAAAACACGATTCATTATCGTTTATCGCGCCAAGTGATGGTTGATATTTACAAAACACATCAATGTCAGAACATTTGGCAAAAGATTGAACCATTTAACCTAGATAAATCAGTTAAAACACGAAAGTCCATGCAAGCTCTTGATGCACCTAGCAAAATCAAAAAAAACCTTATCACCAATAAGGTGACCGCGACTTTTTTGATTTCACTATGCACTTCAATTGCTTACATGTCTTTTCCGCGTTTAACTGATTTATCTAGGTTTAAGATACTCGATGTTTTGGGGGAAACACGCGGTGGTTTGCTCAACAAAAACGGTGACATTGATCAGATCAATCTAATCGATAAAATAGGCGAACTAACAGTGGAATACTATCAACTACCCGCCAATAAGCAAGCCCTGTCCGAACAGAGAACAGCTAAAGTGATTCCCTACCCCAGTACACTGTTCAGACCAAATTGATAGATTCAGCACTGCCATGGTGTTTTGCAGTAAGACGCAGTACGCAATTAATGGTTATTTCCCTTAATAAGCACTGCAACGCAGCTGCGGGACGCTATGGTAGTGCCCTTTAGGTGAACTTGTCCACGTCCATGAACTGCGTTGCGCCTTTTGCAAAGGGAGCACCATTAGCTGCAAGATGCGCCTTGCCATGAACGCGGACAAGCTCACTGAATCCATCAATTTGGTCTGAACAGTGTCTAGATAATTCTGCGGTGTACAGCGTGTAGCGGGTTAGGTTCAAACCTGATCTAATGCTACGAACTTTAGGGGTATTATGCAATGATTATCCTTTTAATTCAACAGATTAGTGGGGTTCTACACCTCGTGAGCTACCTTTGACTGATTACTCTAGGTTGGTGGGTCTAAGTAAAAGCTAGGGCCAATAATTTAGACAATATTATTTTCCTACTTCGTATAGTTGATTGACTTGCCAAAACAATATCTGAGTCAAACCCCTGTACAACTAATTGGTCAATATCGTAATAACTGCAAATCCTTTGTCTCTAGGAATTTATCGCTGAAGTAATCGCTATTCCATTGCTCTCGTAACAGGCGTAGTTTATTGCTCTATTATCACTTATCCAATACCCCCCAAGCTCCTCGCAGTCAAGTTGAAACACGGTAGAAAGAACGCCTGTGGGAATCCCAACCCGGCTTTTCTCCAATTTTTGAGGCCATGTTTGTTAATTCTTTGTAGTGTTTGACATGCGAACATCACTGCCTCGGCCATCCTTAAACGCCGGTATTACAGGTAGATATTGACTGAGTGTTTATCCAAATTTAGTGAGACATATTACAGCGCATTGTAGCAAATCTAGCATCTGGAATTATCCATTCTGGAATTGCAACAAAATTAGGATCAATCCGCCAACATTTTGGCTACGTGACGAAAACCATCAAGTGCCAACCGCAAGCGTTTGATATCCTCAGCCCCATCTGGATACACCATATAAACAGGTCGAGGGTATACAGGAGCGCCCTCAACAATGAATAATTTCTTTTCGTCGATCATTGGCTGCACCATGCCCCGCGACTGATAGCAACTGCCGCCTATATCAAGTATAACTCTCAAAGCAATAGGCCCCATGCCTACCGATATAGTGGGCGTCCCTTTGACACTAAAAACCTGATTGTGCATCTGCTCAAATGCACTCCCCCAATTCACAAATACATAACTCCCATAGTCCAGCTTCGATAAGCTTACGGGATCAGTCGACACCAAAATCAAATTTTCTTCAAGCAATTGTTCAACTTTCAAACCCTGTGTCTTTCGAGGTGTATACATAACACCAATGTCGAGCAAACCCTTCGATAGCTGATCCATCATCGCTGTAGAAAATTCGGTTTCGAGTTCTAATATTGAATACGGGTCTCTATCTTTAATCCACGGTATCCAACTACTTATTATCAATTCCCAAAGATTAATTTGAATGCAAATTCGATAAATCGACTGTTCTACGTCGAGAAAACCCATAGTTTGCTTTGCCTGTTCCCACGATCGCATCAAAGTCAATGCGTGTTTTTGAAACTGCAGTCCTGCAGGGGTGATTTCAAACCCTGCACGACTGCGATTAAATAGGCTGTGCCCCAACTCATTTTCGAGATGGCTAATCCTCGCACTGACTGTTGATTGCGCAATATAGAGATTCTTCGCTGCCTGATTGAAATTTCGAGTCGATGCAATTTCGAGAAAAGTTTTAATATATAGAAAGTTCATAATGGCAATTTAGTTTAATTATTTCGATAGATATGATCATTATAATTAGTTTTATTAATTTAACTTACTAATTCATAATCTCTTTGTCTCATCCCATGCGCGACTGGAATGGACATTTTCCCGATAAGAATAACAATTGACTTCCTATTGGTTTAAAACACTCCATACCCTCAATTTTCCGACTCACAGAAAACCCATGACACCAGCAAAGACTTCAAGTGATTTTTCATTTATATTCCCAGAAAGCTTGCCCTTTGAAGAGCTAAAGTTCCCTGCTGGTAGTCGATTACTAGGAAACTGGCAAAGTGGCGACCCAGCAGCGACGGAAAGGTTGAAAGAAATCTTGGATGCTACATTTGAGGGGAAGTACGACGAAATATTCAAATGGAAACCACCACAAGATTCAGTTCATATTTGCGGGCCCGTTGATGTAATGATGATTACTATCATGTTTCAGCTATACGGCCTTACTGCGGAGCAGTTTTATAAGGATGATGCAGAACGCCTTGTACGAGCTCAACTGATAGCTCAACGATTACTCGGTATGTCCAAACTTTATATTAGCTGGCCAGTATACGGACTAACCGCCGAAGCACTCGGTCAACCGATGATTTATTCAGACAGGTATTCTCCGGGCACCGATCCAGGCGATCTCTTAGCGAACTATGCCAATTGGCAAGATGTCATACAAACTCCAGATTTTTCTACGGGTATTCCAAAATTACTTGACGAAATGTTGGACAGTTTTAAACGACTTACGGGGTACGAGCCCGTGCTACATCTCGCAGCCCCTTATAGCCTGGCAGCGGATATTTACGGCCAGGAACACCTCATGAATGCCTTCAATGACGACCCGGCTTTTGTCAATGAAATCCTCGATCTACTGGTGGACCGAGTTCACAAGCCGTGGATTGAACATTTTTTTAAGCAACACCCCAAAGGATGGATTGAATTTTCCGATGCTTCAGGATCGCCGTTTTTCATTGGCCCCGACAACTGTGTAAATGTGGCGATACGTGCAATTAAACGTCTGCTTGACGAAACCCCCTGGGGGGATCGCCTTTATGATGCTAACTACCGGGGTGATTACGTCACCCAAGCTGTTAAACAACAGTCTAACCGTTCCGCAAGACGCCGAAAGCCCAACATAGGAGACGAGGAATCGGCCAAGATGGATATAGATACCTTATTTGAAGCAAAACACAGCATCTGCCCAGACTATGTAATTAGCCTTGCTGACGATAAAGTGCCTGTTTCCTATTACGCCGAAAAAGCAATCAGCAAAAATGTACCGCTCTTTACTGGCATTGGCGCCACTATGATCGACCGCAACAGCGTGGCCGACTGGGAAACCACAAAACAAGACCTCGAAGCCATCACTATCGAATATGTCGAAGCAATAAGATTGGTGGCCAACACCATCCGCCAAAATGGATATGACCTAAAAGAGCCGCCGTGGCCTGGAAACGTCTATTTTGAAGACATCAGCAGTGAAACCAGCTTCGATCTTATTGAAATAATTGTCGCTACTACACACAGCCATGGTGCTTTAAAAGCCGGTAATAGCGAGAATTTGGCACCTGCTTGAAAACTTCCCGATTTTCGAACGGTTTATTCGGGTACACTGTCCAGACTAAATTGATGGATTCAGTGAGCTTGTCCGCGTTCATGGCAAGGCGCGTCTTGCAGCGAATGTTGCTCCCTTTGCAAAAGGCGCAACGCAGTTCATGGACGCGGACAATCACCCAAAGGGCGCTACCATGGCGTCCCGCAGTTGCGTTGCAGTGCTTATTAAGGGGATAACCATTAATTGCGTACGGCGTCTTACTGCAAAACACCATGGCAGCACTGAACCCATCAATTTGGTCTGGACAGTGTACTAGGGTAAGTAATTTCGCGCGATTATGTTATGCGTTGTATCGACATTGCGAATATTGTCCTCGGTAAATAAGCTAGGGCGAAATCGATCTGTACACCATAATAATATCGAGAAATGAGGAGATGACTCGCTGAATTTACAACCGTTTTTTCATAGAATTTGATTTCGAAACTAACCCGATACGAGCTCCCATGAAGCAGCTCAGCGAGTTGTAGGTCATTTAAGGTGCTCGATATTTTGGGGCAGACGCGCGGAGGCTTGCTTGATAAAAATGGTGATATTAGATCAATTTGATCGATAAAATAGGCGAACTAACAGTTGAATATTTTCAGCTGCCCACCAATAAACAAACTGAAGCAGGGTCGAAACCAGCTAAAGTTATCCCCGACCCTAAATAGGTGTTAATCAGCGTGAGAAACTGCCCAGTTTAGAGGGCTGATCATACAGCTTACTGGTTACCTCTATGGCTCATCGAGCGACTTAGCACTGATGCTATAATATTGTTTGAACCTAAGAAATTAGCAACAATGAATGCGAGCAAATTGAACACCGAAGAGCTTAATTTAGCCCTCGCTCGATGGCCCCGTGCCCACCTCGCCCATTTACCCACGCCTCTAGATAAGCTTGTGCAGTTCTCGACCAATTTTCCTGGGCACCAGCTCTACTTCAAACGGGACGATTGCACCGGACTCGCTATGGGCGGCAACAAAGCCAGACTGCTTGAATTTTACTTGGGTCATGCCTTACAGCAAAAATGCAATGTAATATTAAGCACTGGTGCGGTGCAATCAAACTATATGCGCCAACTTGCGGCGGCAGCGGCCAAACTTGGTTTAGAGTGTCATATCCAATTAGAAAAACGAGTGCAAGAACCTACTCAAGCTTATTTACAATCAGGAAACGTCTTGTTAGACAAATTATTCGGTGCGCACATTCATCACTTCGAAGAGGGCGAAGATGAATTTGACGCGGGTCGGCAACTTAGTTTGATCTCTGAAGACCTAATCAAACAAGGGAAAAAACCTTACATTGTGCCATTGGCTCCTGTTGAAACGCCACGCGGCGCATTGGGTTATGTGGACGCCGCCCAAGAACTAGCACTCCAACTAAGCCAACAAAGCCTATCCGTCGATTTAATTGTCGTGGGTTCGGGAAGTTCTTTGACCCATGCTGGATTGTTAACCGGTCTTAGGTTCCTAGGCTTATCTACACCCGTGCTAGGTGCATGCGTTCGACGCAACGCCGAGCTCCAAACTGCAAGGGTTTTGGCGAGTTGTTGCCAAGTCGAAAAAATGCTTGGTTGCGGTCAAATTGTACAGCCTAACGATGTATGGTGTGCTGATGATGCTCTGGCTCCAGGTTACGGCAAAGCCTCTTTAGAGGTGTTCAATGTCATTAAGCTAATGGCAAACCAAGAAGGTATTTTGATTGACCCTGTATATACTGCAAAAACCGTCGCCTGCACCCAAAGCTTAATAAATACAGGTGAGTTATCCCGGTTCAAAACGATTGTGATGATTCATACTGGCGGCACACCCGCTCTGTTCGCCTATCAAGATGAGCTTGCCGCTGCGCTAAAGTTTTAAGTTCAGCCATTGCTTATTGTGTGTTCTTGCCTGCCGTAGGTGGTTCAATATTGTTAATGCCGACCGAGTTCATGGTTGATTTGAACCCGGCGTTAATAATTTACCTAACGCTGTCAGGCTTTCGGCCGAAACCGACCCTTGTTGCTCAGATAACGATAGGGCAACTACGCCTAAGTGACGATATACATGCCCAATTTGTGCGTCCCATTCAGACACCGCCGCAAGCTGCTTAGCAACCGTTGCATAATCGCCTCTAGCAATTGGGCCAGTCAGTGCTTTGGCCGTGCCTATTTGGAATACATTATCAACTGTTTCTCGCACTAAGGGCTGCATCACCTGCAGCGCAACTTCGCGATCCACGCCCGCCTTAGCATAAGTTTGAACCCCCACCTCAAGCAATGCCGTGAGGTAATTACTCACCATCACCGCAGCAGCGTGATAAATCGTTTTATTATATGGGTCAATTGCAAAAGGCTTAGCGCCAATAGATTCAAAAGCAGGCCGCAAGACAGTTAACGCAGCTGCATCGCCTTCCATACCACAAAAAGTGCCGGCGAATGCTTGTGTCGATGCTGCTGCCCTAGCGAAAGTTTTAACCGGGTGAACGCTCGCGGCGAGCGCACCTATTTGCCTAACCGAAGCAAACGCATCCGCTGCAAGACCGCCACAACAATGAAATACAATATTTCCTTTGCGTAGCAAGCCTGAGGCGCTTAAGGCATTGCATGATTCGATTAGCTGACCGTCCGGCGTAGTAATGAGAAACACATCGGCTGTTTGCATAATCGTAATGCTACTGATCGACTGCCCAGAGCCTACAAAACTCACCGCCGACGCACTACTTGTCAGCGTACTATTAACAACGCTGCCAATAGTAAAAACGCGCTGTTCGGCCCATAAGCGCGCTAGGGTTTGGCCCACCTTACCGCAACCGATGATATTAAGTGTTTTCAAATCTGAGACCTCGATGAGATATATGGAACTGATCTGTATCCTAAGCCTAACTGTAATTTAGGTTTATACTTTTTTCAAAAGAACTATCGGTAGTATTGCGTCCCAGCATTATAATGGCAACAAAACCAAACAAAGAGGAAGTGGCCATACTTTCAACCTAGATAAATCAGTTAAACGCGGAAAAGACATGTAAGCAATTGAAGTGCATAGTGAAATCAAAAAAGTCGCGGTCACCTTATTGGTGATAAGGTTTTTTTGATTTTGCTAGGTGCATCAAGAGCTTGCATGGACTTTCGTGTTTTAACTGATTTATCTAGGTTCAATGGAGATTAATTGAAATCAGATTATATTTTAGTAGGTAGTGGATTAGCCGCACTATCGTTTGGTGCATTAATGGCCAAGTCTGGCAAGCGCGTAAAAGTAATTGAGCCCCATTACCTGCCAGGTGGTTACGGCCACACCTTTGAATTTGACAACTACAAATTCAACGCACAATTGCACTATGTGTGGAATTGCGGCGAGGGGCAAACCGTTAACAAGATACTCAAAAAACTAGGGCTGGATCAACAAGTCACCTTTTCAGAATATGATAGCAACGGCTTTGATAGGATGCGAGCACCTGGTTATTCACTCAATATTCCCTATGATTATGAACTCCTAGCCCAACGCCTTGGCGAGCAGTTTCCAAAAGAAAAACACGATATCGCCCGATTTGTGCTTGCTGTACGCGACATGTCAGATGCCATTGATCAAATGTCGCAAATCGCATTAAAGGCGTTCTCCGATGCCACTGCATTTCGCTCAACCCTTAAGCACTTTTCCAATATTCCTACCTTACTCAAATTTCGCCGCGCCACTTTGCAGCAGGTGTTTGAACACTATAAGCTCCCCTCAGCGGCGCAAACATTACTGGGGTTGCAATGGCCAGATTTTATGCTGCCACCCAATCAGCTCTCCTTTATTGCTTGGATGCTGCTGTTCACTGGCTATTGCCGCGGTGCATATTATCCAGACCACCACTTTGAACACGTGTGCAATGCGCTAGTAGACGTGATTGAGCCGGCGGGAGGAGAAGTGATTTATGAACACAAAGTTGTCGACTTCCTTAGGCGAGGGAAGGCGGTTGAAGGAGTCACAATTGACAGTGTTATAAACCTAGGAGCGCTATCAAATCACTATGCACACGATGTAATTTGCAATATGGACCCGCGACAAGCCGCAGAAATGATTGGCTTTTCACATTTCTCGCCCAAACTCAGAAAGCAACTTGATTACGACTACTCTTATTCAAACTACATGGTGTATGCGGTAGTTAAAGGTATTGATTTGCGCGACTATGGTTTTGGTAAGTCCAATTTGTTTCACACCGAAGAAATGGATTTAAATAAGGCCTTCTACAATATGCATACCTTGGGTGATTACAGCGCACCGAGCTTTGCAGTGACCGTGCCGTCACTATTAAGCGAAGACAGATCCGATTGCCCCCCAGACCACCAAATAATCGAGTTTTTAACGGTAGCCAACTACCAACGCTTTTTAGACTTAAAGTTGAGCAGCCCTAGGGCATATCGCAAAAAGAAAAAGGAAATATTCGATGCGATGCTAGATATTATGGAGCGTGACTATGTCCCAGAATTGCGCAAGCATCTTGTTTTCGATATTACCGGCAGCCCCACCAGCAACGAACGTTACTGCTGGTCGCCAGCGGGTAACTCGTATGGTTCTAACATGACGCCAGAAAACATTGGGATGGGCCGCTTAAAACATAAAACCTCGCTGAAAAATTTCTACTTTTGCAATGCTTCTTCGGGCTACGCGGGGTTTGCTGGCACCATATGGACAGGATGCAATTTATACGAACGCCTTAGCGGTGATCGATTTCTAAATACCTAGCATGAAAATTGCAATCATAGGCGGCGGTGCAGCGGGCATGACCACCGCATATTTACTAAATAAGCAGCACCAAGTTACCCTATTTGAAAAGCAATCAATTTTGGGCGGCAATATTCGTACCCTAAATAAGAATGTACAAAACAGCTCGATTCCTACCGACGTCGCAATCAATAATGGTGTCATCGAATTTCAAAAGGACTACTTCATTAATTTCCATAAACTAATGAAGGCGTTAGATGTGGAAATGGCTGAAATACATGGTGGATCGAGCGCGCTTTACCTCAGCAATGGTCGCTATATTTTAAGGCCCGGGGTCATTCGAGGTAGCTCAATATCTGCGCTTGCTAAAATGAGGGCGTACTTGAAATTGCTGCCTATCATAGCAAGCCAAGCCCAGTTTTCAATACACACCAAAAACAGTGCTCAGCTCAAGGGAAAATCGATGTCGACTTTTTGGAAAGGCCATCAATGGCACCAATGGCAAAGGCTATTGTTAATGTATGGGTTTTCTATTCCCTATGCAGAATTGGACAATTTCCCTGCAGAACTAGGCGTGAATATTATCAACAGTTCTGGGTACGGCACACGCTGGACCCGTGTTGTTGGCGGTGTGTATACCTATATCGAAAAAATACTCGAGCAGTTTTCTGGAAAAATAGTGGCAGATGCTAGCATTACCGCAGTTGCTCGTAGTGGGCTCGTCGGTTAATACAATTTCAAACAGGGTTTTCGCCGAAGTCGCTTTTAGTTTGCTCAGCAACGCGTTTTTTGTGCAATAAACCGTCTATTAGCAGCCATTTTGCCACCAATAGACGGATCTATCCCTAGGCCGGCACCAATTCAACTCGTTCAACTCCCAATGCCATTAATCGCTTAAGGTTAAAACATAAGCCCCTGATTCCAACTTGGAACTGGACTTTAGCCAACCCTTTATAACGAACTCGCTTATTGCGATGAGCAAACACTCGCTCATATGGTGAACGAATTTTGCTAATCCAACGGTCTTTGTCTCTATTCTTGCCATGCATATTGTTCTTCTTGATTGTTGCATCATGGCAACCGTTGCGCCTGAGCGTGGTTTTGGCCGGGCTCACGCAATAACCCTTGTCCGCATAAACAGCGCCCGACTTAGGGCAAACATGCTTCAAGCCGCTTGCATCCGTTACCTCAGCCGAGGTGGCCGCTATTTTATTGATCAAGCCACTTTGCATATCCACTGATGCATGCTCTTTGTAACCATACCAATATTTGCTATTTCCCTTGCACCCAAACCGTGCTTGCTTGTCCGCCGCAACTTTATCAACTGTCTTATTGTTGAACTCCTCTAATCCCATCTTTATCGCCTTATCTCTATCATCCCAAGTGGTTAGCTTACTGACCAACTGGCTGGCATCGACAAATGTGAATACTTCTCGTACTAAGCCCATTGAAACTAACCCGCTCCGAACACGGTCAAATAAATTCATCATACCCCTGGTTCCAATGCGTGAGCGAAAATCACCAAAGTAACTATGATCAGGAGTGCTCTGTTCCAGTCCTGAATCACAAAACCACTTAGCGGCCAGATTCTCTGATAAGTATCGCTCCATTTCTCTATCACTTAAATCTTCCATGAACTGAAGCACCAAGGCACGTAAGCCGAACTCAACACCTCGGCCTTTAGGGCCACGGGTGGCATATATTTTAGAGAAGGGTTTACTCAATGCACCAAAACATAATAGCTCATCGAGTTTACGGTAGGGATGTTCAGAGCTAACCAGAGAATCTAAGGTTAGGAACAGTTGGCTTTGATGACGTTTGCTCAAAATTGCAGGCTGACTAGAATCAGCCCATATTATCTCACGTATTCTATTAATTATCCGACAAGCCCGTAGTGCTACAGGAGTTAGTTTTAAGCTGGCTCCAGGTAGCATGCAAAAATTTGATAAGGTTATATTCGCCACCAGACCAAGTTCTTGCGTTACTGAGTGATCCTACAGAAGATGAAATACGGCGATTTAGTAACTGGCAAGCAAACTACGCAACCACCGTAATCCATACCGACACCAGCCTCTACAAACCTTATGGCGTGAATACGTATTCTGAATTCGATGTGTTTGAGCAACAAGACGGCCTTGATGGTTCGTATAATGCTTACCTAAATCGACTGATCGGATTATCCGACCAACAAGCCCCGCATTATTGCCTTGCTTATAATATGCAAGAGCAAATAAACGAGGCGTTGATAATAGATAAACAACATCATCACACCCCGAAATACAGATTACGCAACATTGGGTATGGACTTTTTGTCTAGCAAGTTGACTCATTGTCGTTCCACACGATATATCGATGATTAGCATTAGCCCATTCGTCGTCAATTTCAATCAGAATGGCACTGACTAATCGTAACCAAGCCTCTCGGTTAGGAAAGACTCTGACCAAGCGGGTTCGCCGCTTAAGTTCTTGTTGAACCGTCCGTTCAATGCGGTTGGAGGTTCGCATTTTCTTTTGGTGTCTATCTGGCAAGGCAAACACATTTAATCCTTCAGGCACATTGTTTTCTAGCCACTGCGCCCAGTGAGCATGCTTTTCCTGGTACTGGCTCACAAGGACTTTTAGATTAACCTGAGCAGCTGCCCTATTGGGTGCATTCCAAACACTACGCAGCTCACCACCAATGCGCTGCTTGATCTTGTGATTGGGGGCATGATGCATTGCATTCTGCGCCAGATGAAACTGGCAACGCTGCCAAGGTATACCTGGGAACACTGCCTTTCTAGCGGCTTTTAAGCCACGGTGATCATCACTGACAATAAACTCAATACCATGTATGCCCCGGTCAACCAAGCCTTTGAGGAACGCTCGCCAGTTAACCTCGGCTTCATTAAGCGCCATTGCCGTTCCTAATACGCAACGCCGTCCACAAGGCAATACACCCAACCGCACTCAACACCGCCATATCAATCACTTGGTGGCCCTCACGCACCTTTTCATAACGCGCATCAAGGATTAGGTAAGAGACTTTACCCAACGGACGATCACGCCAGACTTTTAACGCCTCATCCATGCTCTGGTTAGCCCGTGAGACCGGTGTAGAGGAGATGCTTTCAATACCCATGCTCTGCATGACTTTTTCGACTCGGCGCGTGCTAACGCCCGTCACGTACATTTCAGCAACGGTCAGCAGCATCGCACGTTGGCTGCGTCAGCCGCGTTCTAGCGATTGAGGGTAAAAAGGTTCATCAAGGTGTTTAGCGGTCTTTGGGATACGCAGATTGAGCGTACCGGCTTGCGTATCGATACGCTTATCCTGGTAGCCATTGGCAAACCCTGGCCGGTCTTGACTATGCTCATAGTGTGATGCGCCTGGAAACGGCTCTCTTTCAATCTTCATCGCCTCATTGAGCAGTGCGGTGAGCACGGGGCGCATGGCATCGGGGCCTTCTGAGATGTGTGTTCCACTACTACGTCAAATACGTTATTGTTTGATTGGGTCATTTGGGTGTCTCCAGTATTTTAATTGCTTAAAACAGGGAACGCACAAATGGCTCAACTTACAAGACACCAAGATAGAAAATTTGAATAAATCAAAAATTCGAAAAAATTCCCCCTAGGGGGAAAAGGCCATACTGCTCTATCTAATATAAAAGTCCATACCTGAAGTTACAGTATCGAAATACACCGCAAAAGTGCTTAGTTTTTGCAACGAGGTGAAAGTGCTGAATGGAGAAAACCACACTTATCACACAGGCACTTATTTGGGTGATGGCTTACATGAGGGCGCTATCAGTTCTGCTTTAGCCGTATCCACGTTGCTAGGTGGTGCTGCTTTATAACTCCCTAAACAAGCACAGCTTTCACAAATTCAATCATATAAACATGAAACTATACAGCTACTTTAAGCTATTGCTACGACTCACGATTATTTCTCTACTCGCTTTGTATTTACAGATATTTTTAGCGATCAATAATTCGAGTGCCCTCCTCTACCTTCAAAACGGCATCCACAAGCTAAGCCGACTGGTGTTTGATCAGCTCGACACCAGCTCTACCGTTCAGGTGACTTATAACTTCCTCAACGGCAATAACATATTGGTGCACACTATTTTTATACTGGTCGCCTACTTTATCGCGCATATGCTAGGAGTTTTATATCGCTGGGTTGCTGTTGCAAATTAAATAGAAGCGCTTATCTGAATTTCTTACTCCCACAGAAGATAAACCAGACATTCATTACAAGGTGTCGTCGTCATCATTTGCCGCGCCCTCCATTACCAAGGCATCGCCTACTAATTGATGTACGCTGATAATCATATCCATGCCCATACCGAAGTAGGGCAAGGTTTTAGCGAATTGCGTTTTACAAATTGCGCAGATCGCAGCCACATGGGTAACCCCATTGTGCTGAACCACCTCATTAAGTGCCTGCATACGCGGCATCGCACCCATTAGCCGAATTTCCATCAATTCGTCGGTTAACAAACCGCCACCTCCACCGCAGCAAAAGGTTTCCTCATGGATGGTGCCTGACGACATATCTACATAGTTATTACAGGCGGCTTTTATTAAATCTCGTGGAATGGTGAACTGTCCACCCGGCTTATCGCCCATACGTGAGCCGCGGGCGACATTACATGAATCGTGAAAGGTCAGCACCTTGTCATTATTGCGTGATGCATCCAACTTAATTCTCCCTTCTTTCAACAAGTTGTGAGTCACTTCGCAAATGTGCTGCGGCACAGGGTAGCTGGAATCAAGATAATCAAATGGCCCTGCGAGGGTGTTCCAAAAACTATAAGCCACTCGCCATGCATGACCACATTCACCCACTACAATGCGTTTAACTTGTAAGTCTTTTGAGGCTTGGCGCACACGCTTAGCAACCTGTTCCATGTTGTCGTAGCTGCCAATAAACAAACCAAAATTGGCGGCCTCCGAAGCATAAGAACTCACTGTCCAATCAATGCCCGCTTCATGGAATACTTTGCCGTAACCAATTAAGCCGTCAACATGCGGCTCGGCAAAAAAATCCGCCGATGGTGTAATGAGCAAAACTTCAGCGCCTACTTTATCTAGTGGAAATTGTACGCTGATGCCAAGTTCATCCTCGCAATCTTCAGTTAAGCCTTGCAAAGTATGTAGTAACGCAGGGCCAGGCAAACCTAAGTTGTTGCCAATTTTATGCACTTTGCCAATAATTTCGTTGGAGTATTTAGCGCCGTAACCCACCGATGAAAGAATCTCGCGTCCTGCCATGGTAATTTCAGCGGTGTCTATGCCGTAAGGGCAATACACCGAACAACGCCGGCATTCTGAGCATTGATGGTAATAACTGTGCCACTCGTCGAGCACGTCTCTAGTTAGGTCCCGTGCTCCGACTAACCACGGAAACCATTTACCCGCAAAGGTGAAGTAGCGGCGATATACAGAGCGCATCAAATCTTGCCGTGCTACCGGCATATTTTTTGGGTCAGCCGAACCTAAGTAAAAGTGGCATTTGTCGGTACACGCACCGCACTTAACGCAGATATCCATAAACACCGTCAAGGAACGGTATTTGCCCAGCAGTTCACCCATCTTACTAATAGCACGGTCGTGCCAGTCGTCAACCAGTTCACCGGGGTAGCCAATACTTGTCTGATGTTCTGGTTTAGCGACAAACGGACTGCTATGTGCCATCTTATTAGGCTCTAGCTTAGGTATAGGCACGTAATGCGCTAGGCCAGGAACATCGTATTGCGATTTAGCCTTTTGGCTCACCTTGGTTTACCCCTATTGGCTAGGTGGCGTTTTTCACGCGGGTTATCACGCATATTTAGCGTTGGGCTAAATAAAATACCCACTGCGTGAATCATCTTGCTGATTGGAAATATTAACATTAACAAAATCACTAGCGCCAGATGAATGAGTATCAAAGGGTCTAATGGCAGAGGTTGAAAATCAAACCTAAATAGACCCATTGCAAAAGCCTTCACGGCAATAACGTCGGTGTGCACAACCCACTTCATCATCAAACCCGAACCCGCAATCGCCATCAGCAATATTAAGGATAAATAATCAGACGGGCTAGAAATATAACGAACGCGATCAACCGCAAAGCGCCGAATCAATAACCCAAGCAAACCCAAAAACATTACAAAGCCTGCGTATATTAACGTCAATTGAAGCGTCACCACCCATTTCCAAACTGGTTCGGTGAAAAAACGCAAGTGCTGCAGCAAAGCGAATAACAAGCCGTAATGAAACAAAATTCCCAGTACCCAAGTCCACTTATTGGCCTTAAATAAACTGGAAAACAAAAACAGTTCGCGCAACAAACGCAGGACCACCCCACCCCATGTTATCGGCGCTGGCGTCGTAGGAATAACCAAAGGCTGAGGCGTGCGGGCGTAACCCAACAGTTTAATCGCTACGCCGAACACTAAAACAGCTGCGGAGATATAAAAACAGATGGCGTAGATTGTAGTTACCATCATTGCGTGTGGCGCACCCTTACCGTTTTAAGGTGAAGGCCAGTGCGCCGTAAAATAAGCCGCTAAACAATTTTTGCCAAACACCCTTAAACACAGCCTGTTGGCTTGGGCAAACCAGCATACCTACAAGCCTGCTTAGCAGGGCCATATGGAAACAGAGAATACAAATATCTGCTGTTAGCTTTATCTTTACCTACTTTTCTACCAATGGCTTTGGTTAGTATCCGTACCGCTGGTGCAATTTGGTATTCGTCATAATAATCCCTCAAAAAATTGATTACGTCCCAATGCGCTTCGGATAACTCACACTCGTCTTCGCTGGCCATGTGCTCAGCTACGTCTGTGCTCCACTGGCTTAGGTTTGAAAGATAGCCTTCCTCGTCGGTTTCGACCGTTTTACCGTTTAGTTCTATTGCCATCTTGATATTTAGAGTTTTAACTATCTCTTACGTTCAAATTTAAAGCCAGCTTTGCACTTTGTCGTGGTTTACTACCAGGTCAACGAAACCATCGTAGCCTACTATCTGTATGCCTTGTATCATTTTCTCCTCTGCAATGCCCCTAGTTTTTAAATCGGGGCCAATCGCGACAACTTGCTTATCTGCCAAACCCGACTGCAACAATTTAGCGAACTGATTACCTTCAATTGCTGCATATACTCCATCTTCCAAAAGTAAAACCGCATCTCCTGCTTGGGCATAATCCAAACAAAGCTTTAAGCTGTCTGAGCTAAACGGTGGTTTGTTTACTGTGTGTAACACGCCTTAACCCTAAAAATTAAACAGCACGTCTTGCGCCGCCATAATGTTGGATAGCTGTTTACGCAACACGATTTTAATAGAAGCCTTTTCGGCCCAATTATCATCTTCATCTTGCCAAACTAAAGGCATAAGATCATCTAGATCCAAGCCACGCTCTTGCATAGACTCTTGCTCAACATACAACTTGGTCACCTCGTAATCACCTAACGCTTTATAGGTGAGCGAAAAATTTTTCATGTCTGATTCTGAAGTGTCTTGCCCCTTCATAATTTGGAACACACCATCACCAATAAAGGCCATACAAACATCTTGCTCAAATGCCGCACCTACTAGTACCACTTCAAGGCCTTCTAATGCGTACACCGTGCCATAGGGTGCGCTGCGGTTAACGTACATCATTTTTTTGGTTTCAGACATAATCGCTAGTCACCAAATTCAATCAATCGGTCGGCCTGTATCCCAGCCTCAATGAGTTGCCCAAGGCCAGAAATACGAAAGCCCGATGCGATGTTGCTAGTGTCTTTACCGTTGCGTTTCGCTTCGGCCTCATCGGCTATCCCGCGCCGCTGGGCTGCAGCCACACATACAACCAGATCAACATTATAGTCTGCCGCTAGTGTGCTCCAGCGTTGCACGATATTGCGGTCATCCTGCGGCGGGGTGGTTAGCCTTGTGCCATTGTTAACGCCATCATGATAAAAGAACACCCGAAACACCTCATGCCCAGCCTTCACCGCAGCTAATGCAAAGTGATAAGCCGAATCAGACGCCTGATGGTTGTATGGCCCTTCGTTGACCATAATTGCAAACTTCATTTAGTCAGTTTTAGTATCGATTATAAGAGGCTTAAGCATAAAGTCACGAGGGAAAATAAGACAAAGTCCAGCACAAATAACACGGGGGTCGAAAAGCGCAATTTATACCTATTTACTGTTACGCAGCCCGCATTTTGAGCCACTTTTTTAACGCCGTATTATCGAGCGCAATAGTTATGCAGATGGCTCTATTAGTCTACGAGTTTAACCTAGGGGAAGCTTTAAGTTTCCTATTTTTCAGCCAACAGAGGGCCGTATGGATCAAAGTCCATTACAGCCCTATACGAGAAATTCTATTTTAACGACACGGAACTACGCCTAAATAAACGCTTAAGCCCTAATCGCCATGTTGGTGTTTATTTCACTATTGTAAAGAGGAAAAAACGGGCGCGAGATCTAAATTCATGAGCTTACCGCCCGATCGGATTTAAACAACCTTTGTGATACGTTTTAGGCATTCGTTCTGACATACTATACGAAGGACCTATTAGCTTCAGCTTGACCCCTCAATGTTCCCATATAAACGCGTACTTTTGGCATGCCTAATTTTTATCGCAGAAAGTACGCTCACTTTTAGCACCTTAAAGTACGACACCTTATCACGCATCACCAAAACCCCAGACGTCAGGGTAGTTGCACACATTTTAATTCACAAGGGGCGGCGGAGAAATACTCATGCCGAAATATAGCGTAGAACGAAGAGAAGCTGTTTTATCTAAATTATTATCATCAAATAGTCAGTCCTTCGCAGAAATATCTAGAGAAGAAGGAATCAGTGTTCAAACCTTGTATGATTGGCGAAATAAAGCCAGACGATCAGGAGTTTTAATGCCTAATAGTGATTCATCTAATCAGTGGGATTGCCAAACTAAGTTCACCGTAGTTCTTGAAACTGCTGCGATGAATGAACAAGAATTATCTGCGTATTGCCGAGAGAAAGGCCTATACCCTACTCAAATAACGCAATGGCGAGAAGCTTGTATTAATGGTGTTGATGAGGCTCTCATTAGCCCTAAAGTTGCGCGCGATGAAATACGTGCGTTAAAAAAAGACAAGAAGAAGCTAGAAACCCAGCTGCGCCGCAAAGATAAAGCCTTGGCTGAAACGGCCGCATTATTAGTATTACAAAAAAAGTTTCAGGCGCTTTGGGAGGACGAGGAAGTATGATTACGACTCAGACGCGCATTAAAGTAATCAATGATGTTAATGAAGCAGTAGACGCAGGTTCAAAGCGTTCAAGTGCTTGTGAGTTGGTTGGCCTTGCCGAGTCTACGCTTAGACGTTGGAAGCCAAAAGGAGAAGATAGTATCCGCAGTGATCAACGTCCTTTGGTAGAAAAGCCAGTCCCTGGCAATAAACTAAGCGAGCAAGAGCAGCAACACATTTTATCGATATGTAATGAATCGGCATACAATCATTTGCCGCCGTCGCAAATAGTACCGCAGTTGGCTGACAAAGGTATTTATGTGGCCAGCGAGTCTAGCTTTTATCGAGTTCTCAAGGCGCATGGGCAATTGAAGCACCGCGGCCGCGCCAAACAAAAGCAGTCCCGAACACCCGATACTCATATAGCGCTAAAACCTAATGCTGTGTGGATGTGGGATATCACCTATTTGGCGACGCGTACTATTGGCAAGCATTATTACCTGTACATGGTAGAAGACCTTTACAGTCGCTATGGCGTTCACTGGGAAGTACATCCTGTTGAAAGCGGTGAATTAGGTGCGCAGTTGATGTCTCAGGCGGCTCTAAAAGTGGCCAGCTGCGATGGCATGCCCGTCTTACACAGTGATAATGGCAGCCCAATGAAATCGTTCACAATGAGAGCGAAGTTAGAAGCATTAGGAATAAAGCCCTCTTACTCAAGGCCAAGAGTAAGCAATGACAACGCTTATATTGAATCCATGTTTAGAACGGTAAAGTATTGCCCTGCGTGGCCTTCTCAAGGCTTCGATAGCTTAGAGGCCGCCCGCCAATGGGTGGGTAAGTTTATGCAATGGTATAACGAAGAACATCGTCACAGTGCTATACGCTACGTTACACCTGGCCAGCGTTATCGCGGTGAAGATAGTGCCCTATTAGCAAAACGAGAAGTTGTTTATCAGGAAGCTAAAGCAGCAAAACCTAATCGGTGGTCTGGCCAAACCCGAAATTGGCGGCCTTGTGGTGCGGTTGCGCTGAACCCACAAAAAGAAGTATTATTGGCTGCGTAGGAAAATGTGCAACTACCCTGAAAATTGCCGAAAATCACACTACATGCCGATTCACCACGAGATACGATAGCTCGATTTGCCTACCACAACGGTAGAGCGAACGCTCACTTCAGCAGAAAAGACTCCATTCAAGCACCGATCTACGCAGGTGCGCCGCGCGACGTTTATTTTTATATCGAATAAAATAGCGCCGCGACTGCAGTTTGAGATCGACAGTATTGGGGTGATCAAAATTGCAAACTGTCAATCAGCGTTTAAAACTGGACACCTGTCAGCGAGTAAAACTGAACAATTAAATACAATAATATTCCTTTATCATCAACTCAAGTGAAGCGTAGCGAAACTTGAGTTGATGAATCAATCCTGCTTTCTTGCGATGTTATTTTTTAGTGACAGTCTTGAGCTTTGCTTTAGCGCTAGACTGCTTGAATCGATATGAGTCGTTACCCGTTTCAATAATTGAGCAATGATGAGTCACTCTGTCGAGCAAAGCCGTGGTCATTTTCTCGTCGCCAAATACCTGCACCCATTCACTGACATTAACCTAGATAAATCAGTTAAACGCGGAAAAGACATGTAAGCAATTGAAGTGCATAGTGAAATCAAAAAAGTCGCGGTCACCTTATTGGTGATAAGGTTTTTTTTGATTTCACTATGCACTTCAATTGCTTACATGTCTTTTCCGCGTTTAACTGATTTATCTAGGTTAATGGTTTTTGCCTGTTCCAGTGCCACCGACAAAGATGAGGTTATGGGTTCTGTCCATATAGTCAGCCTGAGACAAATCCTCGATGAGCGCTGGTTCAACTTCGCTCTGGGTAAAGTCAAATTGCTGTAAATCACGGTGATGAGGGAATTTAGCCACCTTCATTGGGTAGTTAAGCCGCCTCACTTCTCGGTCCGTTCGCTCGGCATCCATCAATTTAATTAACCCAGATTGCAACGTTACTTTAGAACGAGGCGAATCTATCAACTCAGGTAAGCATGGTGCCATACCGTGTAGTTTAAGGGCTTTAAGATCATCAACAAGTTCAAGCATGGCTCACCTCCGCGCACAGCGGGTCATAGCGGGTCACGTTCGCTGCCGAGGGGACAGCTAATACAGGCGCATTGGTAATTGTCATCACTTGGGCCGAATCAGGTTCCGTTAACCGATGCACCAAATTGGTAATGACTGATAGCTGAGTCGTATTGGCATCTAATGCCCGCTCACAGGCCACCGTGACTGTTTCCAAGCCATGCTGGTGAATCAATAGTAACAATGGTACAAACTCTCGATCACCGCCATCACGTTTGAGGTACTGTTTTTTGAGTGTTAGCAGTGCCTTGGGTAAATCCCAATCAACAAACGGTGCGCCATTGCGTAATGCGCCAGGTTTAATCTCCAGTACGGGCAGATAATGCCAAGGATCAAAGATCATTTGATGACGACCGAAACAGCGAGCATGTGAAGTCACTTCCACATCGTCAACCACGACTTTAATCCTATCTGCATAGGCTCTAACAGAAACAGCTTGGCCAACATACCGACAGGGTACGGAGTATTAATGGCGGTCGTAGTGCACCACACCGGTTTTATGCACACGCGCCAAACGCTCATAATATCCATCAAAGGCTACCATCGCGGGACGTAAGCTCGGCTGCTCCTCGGCAAACACTTCATCAATTAGTCTTGATTTGTCAGTCGGGTGTGGGCGTTCACCAAGTCGAGCACAACGTTGCTCCAGCCATTGGTTTAATTCATCTAAATCAGCAAAGCGCACCCGTGGAACAAACAGCCTTTGGCGCATAACACCGACCTGACGTTCAACCTGGCCTTTCTCCCAACCCGCTGCCGGTGTACAGGCAATCGGTTCAATCAGATAATGATTCATCCGGCTTAGAAAGCGGTGATTAAACTCACGCCGCTTACCCTTAAACAATGCACTGACTATGGTCTTAGGGTGATCGTATATCATCTTCTGAGGGAAGCCCTCAAAGAAATCAAACGCCCGAATATGTGCATCAAACACCCTCTCCTGTGTTTCTCTGGGATAGGCCCTAAGATATGATTTACGCGAATGACATAAACGGATACTGTAACTTCAGGTATGGACTTTTATATTAGATAGAGCAGTATGGCCTTTTCCCCCTAGGGGGGATTTTTTCGAATTTTTGATTTATTCAAATTTTCTATCTTGGTGTCTTGTAAGTTGAGCCATTTGTGCGTTCCCTGTTTTAAGCAATTAAAATACTGGAGACACCCAAATGACCCAATCAAACAATAACGTATTTGACGTAGTAGTGGAACACACATCTCAGAAGGCCCCGATGCCATGCGCCCCGTGCTCACCGCACTGCTCAATGAGGCGATGAAGATTGAAAGAGAGCCGTTTCCAGGTGCATCACACTATGAGCATAGTCAAGACCGGCCAGGGTTTGCCCATGGCTACCAGGATAAGCGTATCGATACGCAAGCCGGTACGCTCAATCTGCGTATCCCAAAGACCGCTAAACACCTTGATGAACCTTTTTACCCTCAATCGCTAGAACGCGGCTTACGCAGCCAACGTGCGATGATGCTGACCGTTGCTGAAATGTACGTG
Source organism: Candidatus Poriferihabitaceae bacterium (assembly GCA_965237485.1). Taxonomy (GTDB): domain Bacteria; phylum Pseudomonadota; class Gammaproteobacteria; order Arenicellales; family Poriferihabitantaceae; genus JAAELZ01. The sequence goes on from CBDEFQ010000010.1 coordinate 399,722, forward strand.
ACGGGCGTTAGCACGCGCCGAGTCGAAAAAGTCATGCAGAGCATGGGTATTGAAAGCATCTCCTCTACACCGGTCTCACGGGCTAACCAGAGCATGGATGAGGCGTTAAAAGTCTGGCGTGATCGTCCGTTGGGTAAAGTCTCTTACCTAATCCTTGATGCGCGTTATGAAAAGGTGCGTGAGGGCCACCAAGTGATTGATATGGCGGTGTTGAGTGCGGTGGGGGTATTGCCTTGTGGACGGCGTTGCGTATTAGGAACGGCAATGGCGCTTAATGAAGCCGAGGTTAACTGGCGAGCGTTCCTCAAAGGCTTGGTTGACCGGGGCATACATGGTATTGAGTTTATTGTCAGTGATGATCACCGTGGCTTAAAAGCCGCTAGAAAGGCAGTGTTCCCAAGTATACCTTGGCAGCGTTGCCAGTTTCATCTGGCGCAGAATGCAATGCATCATGCCCCCAATCACAAGATCAAGCAGCGCATTGGTGGTGAGCTGCGTAGTGTTTGGAATGCACCCAATAGGGCAGCTGCTCAGGTTAATCTAAAAGTCCTTGTGAGCCAGTACCAGGAAAAGCATGCTCACTGGGCGCAGTGGCTAGAAAACAATGTGCCTGAAGGGTTAAATGTGTTTGCCTTGCCAGATAGACACCAAAAGAAAATGCGAACCTCCAACCGCATTGAACGGACGGTTCAACAAGAACTTAAGCGGCGAACCCGCTTGGTCAGAGTCTTTCCTAACCGAGAGGCTTGGTTACGATTAGTCAGTGCCATTCTGATTGAAATTGACGACGAATGGGCTAATGCTAATCATCGATATATCGTGTGGAACGACAATGAGTCAACTTGCTAGACAAAAAGTCCATACCCAATGTTGCGTAATCAAACAAGGTCGGTGATAATTCAAATAAGGGTTAAGAAAGTCGGTGGCAAATTGATTAATCTCAGGCGCATATTTTTGCGGGATATGCATGAAGCCAAGATGCTTGCATATTTTTACCAACCGTGGCCAGTTAATTTTACGTAGCGAGGCCACCTAATTTTACCAACCGTGGCCACTGATTTTTATCGAAGCGCGGACACTTTTTCGCTTCCGTAAAATTCCTCCACAGCCTTCTTGCGGTTAACACTATAACCGTTAACCTGCCGTTCTTTTATTTGTATTGGAACAGCTATGAAACCCAAGAAGGTCACTATGTTAAAACTCAAAGACATTCTGCGCTTGCACTATGAGGCGCAACTATCCTCCCGTAAAATCGCGCTCAGCTTAAACCTGTCACGCAGCGCCGTATCCAAATATCTCGTCAGAGCAACAAATGCCCAATTAAGCTGGCCCCTGCCAGCAGGCATGGATGAACAACAGCTGCAGGCGATATTAAAGCCGCCCAAATGCAGAGGCCCTGCCACTGCTTTATTGTGTGAGCCAGACTTTGCACAAATATCAGTTGAACGGTCTCGTAAAGGGATGACTCGCCAATTGCTGTGGGAAGAATACGCCGAGCATCATCCAGTCAACCATTACAGCTATTCTCGCTTCACGGTGTTGTTCGGTCAGTGGCGCAAGAAGCAAAGAATCTCGATGCGCCAGACTCATATTGCTGGAGATAAACTGTTTGTTGATTATGCTGGTTTAACCTTAGGTATTATTGATGCTCGTACGGGTGAAGCACGCCCTGCCCAAGTATTCGTTTCAGTGCTCGGAGTCAGTTCCTATACCTACGCCGAGGCCACATGGACACAGAGCTTGCCTGACTGGATAGGCTCACACGTTCGCGCCTTTGAATTTTATGGCGGTGTTACTCAAACAGTGGTGCCCGATAACCTCAAGAGTGCTGTTTCTAAAGCCGGTCGTTATGACCCCGAACTCAACCCCAGCTATGCACAATTAGCCGCCTATTACGGTGTGGCGGTGATGCCTGCCAGACCTTATAAGCCTAAGGATAAATCTAAAGCCGAGGTGGGCGTACAGATTGTCGAACGCTGGATCATGATGCGGCTGCGCAAGCTGCAATTGTTTAGTTTGGATGAGGCTAATCAAGCTATTCGAGGATTGCTAGATGATCTAAACAATCGCCCCTTTAAACAACGCCCGGGTTCTCGCCGCTCACAGTTTGAATCAATTGATAAGCCTGCTCTTAAATCATTGCCTGGCACGCCTTATAGCTATCGCCATGTAGTAAAAGCACGGGCGCACATCGATTATCACGTTAGCTATGATGGACATCATTACTCGGTTCCCTATCAATTGCGCGGCGAGGCAGTAATGTTACACGTGGGCGAGCACTGTATTGATGTGTTCTACCAAGGCAAGGGTGTCGCGCAACATCCGCGAGCAATGGGCCAAGGCGGACACACAACCCATGTCGCTCACATGCCTAAAGCTCATGCTAAACACCAAGAGTGGACGCTTGGTCGGTTTCTTAATTGGGCAAGTCAGGTCGGTTCGGCGACAGAGCGCGTGGTGCGTTATCAATTAGAAAATCGCCCCCATCCAGAACATGGTTCTCGTGCTTGTTTGGGCATTCTTAACCTTGCCAAGAAATACGGCAAGACGCGTTTAGAGAATGCCTGTTTACGCGCAGAGAAGATTGGCGGCCTGCATTACAAACACCTTGCATCAATACTACAAACCCGTCTCGACAAGCTACCTACCGAACCCGATAAGCAACAGACTTTGCCAAGCACCCATGCCAATGTGCGCGGAGCCGATTACTACCATTAACCCAAACCATTTCATCTATAACCAACAGGAAAATACTATGACTCCACAACAAACCCTTACCCAACTGAATGAATTACGCCTAACGGGCATGGCCGAGCAACTGTGCTATCAGTTCGACCCACCTAACACTTATGATGAGCTGGGCTTTATCGAACGACTCAGTTTGCTCGTAAACCACGAGGCCACCGTGCGGGATAACCGCAAAGTCACGCGTTTACTCAAGCAAGCGAAGTTACGATATCGCGCCCAAGCAGACGACATCGATTACCGAACTAGACGAGGTTTACACAAAGACACGGTAGCGCAGTTACTGGCCCTAGACGGGGTAAACAAAAGCCGCAATGTCATCATCCAAGGCCCTACAGGCACCGGCAAAACCTTCTTGGCCTGTGTGTTAGGACAAGCGGCTTGTGAGCACGGCATTAGCACAAAATATATTCGTGCTAGCCGCTTATTTGAAGCAATGACCTTGAGCCATGGTGATGGCAGTTACACCAAGCTACTGGCACAAATAGCAAAAATCAAACTATTGATTATCGATGACTGGGGCTTGGATACACTGAGGGCTTGTCGGATAATTAATAGAATACGTGAGATAATATGGGCTGATTCTAGTCAGCCTGCAATTTTGAGCAAACGTCATCAAAGCCAACTGTTCCTAACCTTAGATTCTCTGGTTAGCTCTGAACATCCCTACCGTAAACTCGATGAGCTATTATGTTTTGGTGCATTGAGTAAACCCTTCTCTAAAATATATGCCACCCGTGGCCCTAAAGGCCGAGGTGTTGAGTTCGGCTTACGTGCCTTGGTGCTTCAGTTCATGGAAGATTTAAGTGATAGAGAAATGGAGCGATACTTATCAGAGAATCTGGCCGCTAAGTGGTTTTGTGATTCAGGACTGGAACAGAGCACTCCTGATCATAGTTACTTTGGTGATTTTCGCTCACGCATTGGAACCAGGGGTATGATGAATTTATTTGACCGTGTTCGGAGCGGGTTAGTTTCAATGGGCTTAGTACGAGAAGTATTCACATTTGTCGATGCCAGCCAGTTGGTCAGTAAGCTAACCACTTGGGATGATAGAGATAAGGCGATAAAGATGGGATTAGAGGAGTTCAACAATAAGACAGTTGATAAAGTTGCGGCGGACAAGCAAGCACGGTTTGGGTGCAAGGGAAATAGCAAATATTGGTATGGTTACAAAGAGCATGCATCAGTGGATATGCAAAGTGGCTTGATCAATAAAATAGCGGCCACCTCGGCTGAGGTAACGGATGCAAGCGGCTTGAAGCATGTTTGCCCTAAGTCGGGCGCTGTTTATGCGGACAAGGGTTATTGCGTGAGCCCGGCCAAAACCACGCTCAGGCGCAACGGTTGCCATGATGCAACAATCAAGAAGAACAATATGCATGGCAAGAATAGAGACAAAGACCGTTGGATTAGCAAAATTCGTTCACCATATGAGCGAGTGTTTGCTCATCGCAATAAGCGAGTTCGTTATAAAGGGTTGGCTAAAGTCCAGTTCCAAGTTGGAATCAGGGGCTTATGTTTTAACCTTAAGCGATTAATGGCATTGGGAGTTGAACGAGTTGAATTGGTGCCGGCCTAGGGATAGATCCGTCTATTGGTGGCAAAATGGCTGCTAATAGACGGTTTATTGCACAAAAAACGCGTTGCTGAGCAAACTAAAAGCGACTTCGGCGAAAACCCTGTTTGAAATTGTATTAACCGACGAGCCCATAGTGGCGTATTGAAGTGGACCCCATGATTAGGACAGGTTGAAGGCCAAAATAAGGAGTTATTTTCTGTTTTATAATTGTTCAAAACGAGGAACAGAAAATGAGTAAAAAGCGTAGAAACCATGCCCCACCATTCAAAGCCAAAGTTGCTCTTGCAGCAATCAAAGGTGATGAAACATTAAGCAATCTTGCTAGTCGTTATGACATCAATGCAAATCTTATCGTCAAGTGGAAGAAACAATTGCTCGATAGCTCAGCTGAAGTCTTTGCATCAGGCACAGGCTTATCTCCAAACCGAGAATCAGAGATTAAATCATTACAGGCAAAGATCGGTGAAATCACCATGGAAAACGATTTTTTATCAAAAGCGCTCGGTCATTAAACAGACCTGAGCGCAAAACTATGATTAATAAAAGCAATAAACTATCGTTAGTTCGTCAGTGTAAATTGTTGAAGATTCATCGTTCCCATGTTTATTACAAAACCTCACCTGCTAATGAGGATGACTTGGAACTGATGCATCTGATTGATCGCATTCACCTCAATCGGCCCTTTCTTGGCAGTAGACGCATTCGTGATGTGTTGCAAGATGTAGGCCACCGAGTTGACCGTAAACATGTGCGACGCTTAATGCGTAAGATGGGCATTAAAGCCATCTATCCTAGGCCTAACACCAGCAAGAAGAAGGCGGGGCACAAGATTTATCCTTATCTGCTAGGTGGGTTGGCCATCAATCAACCCAATCAAGCTTGGTGTACCGATATAACTTATATCCCGATGCCTAAGGGCTTTGCTTATCTTACCGTTGTGATGGATTGGTATTCTCGTAAAGTGCTGTCATGGCGGCTTAGCAACAGCATGGATAGCGCATTCTGCGTAGATGCTTTGGAAGAGGCACTGCATTACTACGGCAAGCCTGATATCTTTAACAGCGATCAAGGTGCGCAATTTACCAGTGAGGCGTTTACCGGTGTACTCAAAGACAATGGTATTCGCATCAGCATGGATGGCAAAGGTGCTTGGCGTGACAATGTATTTGTTGAGCGCTTATGGCGCAGCGTGAAATATGAGGAAGTCTATTTGCAAGCCTACCAATCGATGAAAGAGGCAAAAGACGGCATTGGCTCCTGGATAAACTATTACAACCAAGAGCGTAAACATCAAACATTGGGCATGGTCCCTGACATGATGTATGATCCATGTCGCGGCCTGAAATTGGCTGCTTAATCAGCTGAAAATAACTCCTAAGCCATCTGTCCTAAAAAGCGGGTCCACTTCTTATGTCTGTGGAAGTTTAAGTTGTTGTAAACTCAACTCATCCCGATACGCCGCTTTTAGTCAACTACTCCATACACCACTTTCAGGCATAACTCCCCTCGCGATGAGGGTGGTAAAAAGGCTGAGACGCCCGCCACGGCAGTGGCAATGTTAATAGTGTGTACGAATCTAAGGTCCGTCGCAGCACTGTATTCTCCCCGATAACACTCAACAAACTGAACCCCAACCAAACAAAGCCACCTTTACCTTTTAGATTAAGTATTCGTTAATCGTTATATCGCTATAATCAATCTCGTAAACAATACTGTTGGCTGGAAATGGTCGTAATAGTTCGCATAAATAACTAGGTAAATATAATGATCACAAGAATTTTTCTATTGATATTGCTTTCTTCGGTAGCCCTTAGCCCTGTATTGGCTGACGATCTGTATGATGCAGATAACGACTCTGGCTTTTATGCTGGAATCGGTTTGGCTAGGTCAGACGTGGATGCTAATGATTTTGATGAATCTGGAAATGAAGTCGGCTTACGTTTAGGTTATATGTTTACGGATAATATTGGTGTCGACCTGACGAGTGCTAGCTTGGGCACTACTAGTGCTGAGGGTTTTGACATCGATGTTGGTGTAGTTGCGATAGGTGTCATTGGTTCAATACCTGTTGGCGAAGCGGCCGATATCTATGGCAAGATGGGCGCAGCGCGTATTGTGCTTGAGGCTTCAAAAGATGGTGTGAGCGAAATTGATTCTTCTGATACTGAGCTGTTTTGGGGTGTGGGCGGTGAAATTGACTTGGGCGTGACCAATATATTCTTAGAATATAACCGCTTTGACGCTGAACAGGCTGATGTGAATACTTTAATGACAGGGGTTAAATTCGAGTTTTAGTACGAATTTCAAATCTCAATTTATAGCTTGTCCGAATAAAACAATAACAAAGGCCCATCACACTTTAAATCGAACTGCCCTTGACCTTCGTTGCTAAGGCCTAAAGAACTTAAGGGGCTTAATTCAGTTAGTTTTGTAATGGGGTACTTTACTTCCCCGGTCAATTGTACTTTAACGGGCTGTAAGGACATTAAACTAAAGGTCTGATGGCTTTCTAATTGCCATTCGCCTTTGCCATAACAACAAATTTTGTTATCAAAGTTGACTGTAGAATTTTTAGGCTGGTGTTTTAGAAAGGCACATACCTCACCAATATTAAGTAATTCGTGATCGCGCCGGCCACCTAAAAAGCCATGCAGGCTTAGGTTTCTAAAATGCTGCGGTATGCCCGCTAGGACGTAAGCAAGATCCGAATAATCTTTATTCTTGTTGAGCGGTTCGTCCATTTTTCCAGAAAAAGAATCTCCGTCGCCGACGGAAAGGCCTATATCGCCCTTACGAAAATTAGCGCCGCCGTCTACAAATATAATCGGTTCTTCAAAATCTTCAACTGGTTCTAATAGTGGGCCGACCAGCGTTAAATTTTGTTGTGATTTATAGCTGTGCAAATAGCGTGTGATCGCTAGAGAGGGGGTGATTCGATGTGCGGCAGAATAGCTGATAGTAGGGAGGTGATTTAGCTGTGCTCAGGCACATTGTAATACTCACGGTACCATTGCACAAATTGGCTTAGACCTTGCTTGATGGAAGTATTCGGCGCAAAGCCAAAATCAGCTTTAAGCCGGCTGACATCCGCATTGGTGGTGTGAACATCACCGTCTTGCATTGGCTTCATCTCATATTGCGCCTTAACCCCAAGGCATTCCTCCAAGGTTTGGATGTAATCCATTAGTTCAATGCGCGTTCCATTGCCGATGTTGTATACACGGTGTGGTGCCTGGCTGGATGCGGGCGTGGGAGCGTGAGAGCCGAAATTTGAATCGGCTTCTGCGGGCTGATCAATAACGCGTATTACCCCTTCGATGATGTCATCAATATAGGTAAAGTCGCGGGTCAACTTACCGTGATTGTAAATAGGAATTGGTTCGCCTGCTAAAATTAACTTGGTGAACTTAAAGAACGCCATATCGGGTCTTCCCCAGGGGCCATAAACCGTAAAAAAGCGTAACCCCGTTGTTGGGATGCCGTAAAGATGGGCATAGGTGTGTGCCATCAACTCATTGGCTTTTTTGCTGGCGGCGTACAAAGACACGGGGTGATCAACGGGGTCGTCTTCACTAAAGGACAACTTACTGTTGGCCCCGTATACCGAGCTAGACGAGGCATATACCAAATGCTTTACCTCGCTGTGTCGGCAACCTTCCAAAATATGGCCAAAGCCGACTAAGTTTGCATTGATATATGCAGCTGGATTTTCTAGCGAGTAACGCACGCCTGCCTGCGCGGCCAAATTCATCACCGCATCGAACTGGTTGTCGGCAAAGAGTTTTTCAATTGCTTGCTGATCTACCAAATCCAAGCGTGCAAAACTAAAACCATCGCGCTGGGTTAAACGGTCGAGTCGCGCGTGTTTTAAACTGACTTCATAGTAATCATTTAAGTTGTCGATGGCATGCACGGTGTGGCCCCGGTCCAGCAGGCTGTGCGCCAAGCTAGAGCCGATAAATCCGGCACCGCCGGTAATCAAAATATGCATACGAAATTGGTTATTTACGAATAGATAGATTGTAACATTTTCAGCAAAGCCCTAGACTCTGTCCGGACTGAATTGATAGGCTCAGTGCCTTGCGCCTTGACAATTGTTGGCATTTCCCCATGATGTAGGTAGCAAATACCGCGCGGTCATCGCCTAGGATAATCATCGCAAATAATTTCTCCTGCAAGGTTTTTGCTGATTTGATGCGGCGTTCTATGAGTGGTGTAGCAGCATAATCTATAACAATAAAATCAGCCTCTTTGCCTTGGTTGAAATTACCTATCACATCGTCAAGGTACAGTGCTCGTGCATTACCCAAGGTTGCAAGGTATAGCAATCGAATGGGTGATAACTGCTGGCCGCTAAGCTGTTGCACTTTGTAAGCTTCGGCCAGTGTTTGCAACATGCTAAAACTGGTGCCGCCACCCACATCGGTTGCGATGCTCACTCGTATGCCTTCAGCTAAGGCGCGAAAGCAATTAAACAAACCGCTACCCAAAAAAGTATTTGAGGTTGGGCAAGAAGCAATCGCAGCACCAGTCTCGCCCATGCGCTTGCGGTCTACTTCGTCTAAATAAATACCGTGGGCATACATAGATCGCTCACGCAACAAACCATGGTGATCGTATACGTCTAAATAACTGCGACTCCAGGGGAACAATTTTTTCACCCAAGCAACTTCTTTGGCGTTTTCGGCAACATGCGTGTGCACATAGGTATCTGGATATTCTTTCGACAATTTAGCTACGAATTCCAGTTGCGCATCGCTAGAAGTAGGTGCAAATCGTGGGGTGACTGCGTAGAGCAAGCGATCGACTTTGTGCCATTTATCTATCAGTATTGCACTTTCTTCATAGGAAGACTCGGGTGTGTCCAACAGGTAATCTGGCGCGTTACGATCCATCATTACCTTGCCAGCAATCATACGCATATTTCGTTTTCGCGAAGCAGTGAAAATAGCGTTGGCTGACTCTGGGTGAACCGTTGCTAAAACTAGGGCCGTGGTCGTGCCATTGCGCAGTAGTTCATCAAGGAAAAACTCAGCCACTTCTGCTGCGTGCTGCGCATTGCCAAATAAACCTTCGGTTGGGAAGGTGTAAGTGTTGAGCCAATGCAGTAAATCTTCGCCATATGAGGCAATAATATCGGTTTGCGGATAGTGGACATGGGTGTCGATTAAGCCGGGAATGATGAGCTTGCCAGAGTAATCAACGACTTCAATATCTGAGGGTATTTGATCGAGCAGGGTTTGGGCGTTGCCCAAGCTTTTTACCAAACCATCTTCAATAACCAACAAGCCATCTTCGAAATATTCGTAAGCATCGCTATTGCTGTTTTCCCCAGGGTCATTTAGGAAATGCAACACCGAGGCGCGATAGGCGACGGTTGAGGAATCAGTGGGTGATAGAACCATGTTTTAGTGCTTGCTTAGGATGTCTTCTATACGAAACTTTGCAATTTTATGGATCTCTTTGATTGCATGATCAAACTCAGTTTGATAGTCATTTTCAATCCGCCGCTCGAAAGCAGCAAGGATTAAGTGACGATTACTACCTTTAACTGCCATCACAAAGGGGAAGCTAAATTTTTTCTTATAGGCCGCGTTAAAACTTACGAATAGTGCGAATTCTTCAGCAGTACATTGGTCAATGCCGGTGCTAGATTGCTCTGTTGTTGATTCTCGAGTCAATGTTCCAGCTTGTGCGGCTCGACCGGCTAAGTCAGGGTGAGCAATGATCAAATCGAACCGTTCCTGATGACATGCATTGTCCACTTGCTGTGCTAAAGCTTTGTCTAACTCTTCAAAGGAAATGTTTTCGCCTAGCCCTTGTTGCCATGCTGCGCGAGCTATCCAAGAGCTATGTTCGTATACACCACCAAACAAGGCAACAAATTCATCTTCGCTGCGCGGTATACGATATAGGCTTGCGGTTTCTGCCATGTTATTGCACCAATGCACCGTCGACAAACCAGCGGTCTAATAACGCACGTTCAGCATCGGTCATATTAGTCAGATTCCCAATGGGCATGGCTTTACTAATGACACTTTGTTGGTGAATAAGCGAGGCTTGGCTAGTAATTTGCTGCTGCGTCTCCAGCAATATCCCTTTAGGTGCAGAGCTAAAGCCAGCTTGAGTAGGCGTTTGAGCGTGGCAGCTAACACATCGAGTGGCAACAATAGATTGCACTTGAGCAAAGGTTTGTTCAGCGTTCAACTTGTTGCTACGGGCATCCGTCGTGGGCCTAGGCGCAGCCAAGGCAGCGATTGCCGCCAGAACTATGGTTGCTATAATGAGCGGAAGTGCGGTTTGTTTGCCAAAATGACGTTGCACAAAATAAACGCGGATTAAGCCCCCCACTATGCAGATGCCGATCAAAATCAGCCAATTTAGCGCGTGCGCGTAGGTCATTGCGTAATGATTGCTAATCATTACGAATAACACCGGTAGGGTAAAAAAGGTGTTGTGTACGGAACGCTGTTTAGCGGTTAAGCCGTGCTTCGGGTCTAATTTGTCGCCTGTTGTCGCGGCTTTGACCAAGGCTTTTTGCCCCGGGATAATAATAAAAAAAACATTGGCTGCCATTATGGTACCGAGCATTGCACCGAAATGAATATAAGCCGCACGACCGCTAAACAGTTTGCACAATACAAAAGCCATCACGCAAACGAATAGCGCGATGGCAGTGCTCAGTGCTTTGTCATTTTTTCCAATGGGCGATTTGCATAAAAAATCGTAACCCAGCCAACCGCCTATTAAAGTGGCAACCCCAATTAAAATGGCAATCGGCTTACTCAGTTCAAGCACGCTCGGGTCAATCGTGTAAATTTCTGCACCATACCAATAGATTAAAGCCAACAAAAACACGCCGGATAGCCACGTGGTATAAGCTTCCCACTTGAACCAATGCAAGGTGGATGGGATAGCGGGCGGTGCCAACTTGTACTTTTGCGCGTGGTAAAAGCCGCCGCCATGCACAGACCACACTTCACCGCTTATTCCGTCAGCAACGTCTTCATCCTTTTTCGGTGTGAGCAAATGGTTGTCTAGCCACACGAAATAAAACGATGCGCCAATCCAAGCAACCCCAGTGATCATATGTACCCAGCGACCCAGCAAGTTAAGCCATTCAATAAAATAACTTTCCATTAGGCTGCTTTAAGATCGGTAATGGCTTTAAGGATGCGCTCACTCGTTGCAGGTGCATCTAAGTCAGGACTGAATTTATGCTCGCGCGTGCTGGCAATTGCGTCACGAATCGCTAAGAAAACTGAGAACGCTAAAAGCAAGGGGGGCTCGCCGACTGCTTTTGAACGCATAATGGTGTTTTCATGATTAATGTTCTTAAATAGATTTACACGAAAGTCTTTTGGGCAATCATTTACCGCAGGAATTTTGTAGGTTGATGGGGCGTGTGTCATCAATTTACCGCTGTCATTCCAAAAAAGTTCTTCTGTCGTTAACCAACCCATTCCTTGAATAAAAGCACCTTCAACTTGACCTAAATCAATAGCAGGGTTAATTGAGTTGCCAGCATCGTGCAGTAAATCAGCACGCAATAGCTTCCATTCCCCGGTCAGCGTATCGACAACAACTTCAGAAACAGAAGCGCCGTAAGCAAAATAGTAAAAGGGGCGACCCTTCATTTTGTCTTTATCCCAACTTAGATCTGGAGTCTTATAAAAACCGTCAGACCACAACTGTACGCGGTTCTCGTAAGCTTGAACCACCATCACGTTAAAACCGAATTTATTTCCGGCAACATTAACGCAGTTGTCGATAAATTCAACTTCCTCGGCTGTGCCGCCATATTTTTCGGCGGCAAAATTAGCGATGCGAATTTTTATTTGCCTCGCCGCATCTTCGGCCGCTTTCGCATTGAGATCAGCACCGGTGGAAGCAGCGGTGGCCGACGTGTTAGCAACTTTGTCAGTTTGCGTAGCAGTAGATTTAACATATTCTAATGACACGCCCAATTCATTAGCCACTACTTGTGCAACCTTGGTATTGATGCCTTGGCCCATTTCAGTGCCGCCGTGGTTAACGAGTATCGACCCGTCTAGGTATACATGTACCAAAGCCCCAGCTTGATTAAAGTGCACCACATTAAATGAAATGCCAAATTTAAGCGGCGTAAGCGCAATGCCCTTTTTGAGAATAGGGCTAGTTTGGTTAAAGCTGGAAATAGCGTCTTTACGTTTTGCGTAGCCACTCGAGATTTCGAGCTGAGCCACTAACTCGTGAATGACATTGTCCTGCACCGTTTGTTCGTAAGGTGTGACATTGCGGTCGGTCTTGCCATAAAAATTAAGCTTACGAATAGCCAGTACATCCTTACCTAGCTCACGGGCAATATTATCGATAATGATTTCTATGGCGATAGCGCCTTGTGGGCCACCAAAGCCTCTAAATGCGGTGTTTGACTGGGTGTTGGTTTTGCCGCATCGTGCTTTAATATGCACATCACTCAAGTAGTACGCATTGTCAAAATGACAAACTGCACGAGCGGCAACAGGTGGCGAGAGGTCTGTAGAAAATCCGGCCCGTAGAGTCATGTCGATGTCCGCTGCGAGAATACGTCCCTTATCATCAAAGCCCACATCGTATTCATAATAAAAACAGTGGCGTTTGCCGGTTATCATCATGTCGTCGTCGCGGTCGAGCCTAAGCTTGACCGGGCGGTTCAGCTTTCGCGCACAGACCGAAGCAATGCAAGCAAATATTGCAGACTGTGATTCTTTGCCACCAAAACCGCCACCCATGCGCCGTATTTCAACTGTAACTTGGTTATTTTTTAGGCCAAGTGCGTGCGCCACTATATGCTGCATTTCGCTCGGGTGTTGAGTTGAGCAATGCAGATAGATACTGTTGTCTTCGCGAGGAATCGCGTAAGAAATCTGTCCTTCAAGATAAAACTGTTCCTGACCGCCGACATTAAACTTGCCTTTGAGGCGCCTTGGCGCCTTTTTTAAAGCTTGCTCTGGCTGCCCTTGAAGACAAGCCATCGGTTCGATTACATAACTATTTTGTGCTTTGGCTTCTTCTGGGGAATAAACGGCTGGTAGCTCAGTATAATCAACCACGCCCTTTACCGCCGCTTGGCGGGCGGCTTGATATGTTTTCGCCACCACCGCGAAGATGGGTTGACCAATATATTCGACCACATCGTCAACTAGAATAGGATCGTCATGCAGTATAGGCCCGCAATCATTTACGCCCTGGATATCACTAGCTTGCAAAACGGCCACTACACCGGGCATCGCTATAATTGCGCTAAGGTCGATTTTGTTGATCCTGGCGTGTGCCTTCTGGCTTAAGCCCAACGCGCAAAATAACGTACCGGCCAACTCGGGAATATCGTCGATATAAGTTGCTTCACCGCTAACATGCAGATGCGCGGATTCATGTGGGGTGGCGCGGCTGAACAAGGTGTTTGGTTTATTCATTTTGTTTACGCCGCGAATACATTCAGTTGCGTTTCAGGTGTAGAGTTTTCTACCCTCGTTTCAAGGTAAAACCGTTTCAGCAGATTTTCAGCACTTAAGCTACGATTTTCAGCCGAGGCACGCATATCTGCCAATGGCGTGTAGTCCCGGGCGAGTTGTTTAATGGCTGTTTGCACAGTCTCCTCGTTCCACTGTTGCCCCACCAGAGCACCTTCAGCGTGTTTTGCCCTTTTGGGTGTCGCTGCCATTCCTCCAAAAGCAATACGCGCATCCGTTACTTTATTATCTTCAAGCCGAAGGGCAAATGCGGCGCAAACTGCTGAGATATCAGAGTCGTACCGCTTCGATAGCTTATAAGTACGAAATTCAAGGTTTGAATCTGGCAAAGGCACTTGGATCGCAGACACGATCTCATCATCAAACATATCTTTTTGCATGTAGTCTAAGTACAGGTCTTCTAGCTGCAAACTTCGTTGGCCCTTTAAGCTAGCTAATATAACTTTTGCACCAATAACAATTAGCCATGGCATCGAGTCCCCGATTGGCGAGCCGTTGGCAAGATTACCGCCTAGGGTGCCCGCATTGCGAATTGGCACCGATGCAAATCGTTTCCATTGTTCATCAATTTGCGGGTAATGCTTGGCGATCAGTGCATAGGCATCGCTTAAAGACACGCCTGCGCCAATGACCAAGCTTTTATCATTTTCGCTGGTTTGTGCTAATTCCTTAACATTGCCCAAAAAAATAATATCACCCAAGTCTCGCAGTTGTTTATTTACCCACAGACCAATATCTGTGCAACCAGCAAGCACCGTGGCCTCTGGGTTTTCGCTGCGCAATTGGCATAGTTGTTGTATATCGGTTGGCGCGTGGAAAGCGCCATCAGAGTGGGTATAAGAAAGGGCTTCATCACGGGCCATGGCCGACAATTTTTCGGTCAAGCCTTGGCTATCAAACGTAACTGAGTCGAGTTCAAACATCTTCGAACCGGCTTCTAAAATAGATCGGTAACCTGTGCAGCGACATAAATTGCCCGATAAAGCCGTCCGTAGTTGCTCGTCATCAGCTACGGTTTTGCTTTGCTGGTGGTCGATATACACATTCCAAAGCGACATCACAAAACCAGGCGTACAAAACCCACACTGCGAGCCGTGATAGTCGACCATGGCTTGTTGCACGGGGTGTAGGGCACCGTTACTTTGGCGTAAATACTCGACTGTGTATAGTGCCTTGCCATCCAAAGTGGGCACGAATTGAATGCAGGCGTTAACCGCACGCATTTGGAGTTGGCCGTCGAACAGTTGGCCTATTACTACGGTGCAGGCGCCGCAATCACCTTCTGCGCAGCCTTCCTTACTGCCGACTAGGCCAAGATCATAGCGCAAGTAATTGAGTACTGTTTTGGTGGGCTTAACCTCTTGAAGTGTGACCAACTCGTCGTTCAACAAAAACCGAACAGTATTTGCAGCAATAGCTTGCACGTTTAGCTGCCTCGGTAAGTGCTATAACTCCACGGCGATACTAACAAAGGTACGTGATAGTGATCGTCTTTGCTCATAGTAAAACGTAGGGTGATTTGATCTAAAAACGCGGGCTCGTCGATCGCAGTGCCACTGTCAGCGAAATATTGCCCTACCTCAAAAACCAACTCCCAGGTGCCTAGCTCAAATTGAGCTTTGGGTAACAAAATATCGTCTGTTCGCCCATCAGTGTTAGTGACTAGTGTTTTGACAAGCTGAGCATTTTCTTTGATACGATACAAACTGAAGGGGATCCCCGCGCCAGGAATGCCCCGCGCTGTATCCAGAACATGTGTGGTTAGAAAACCCATATATTTTTGCGTATTGAAGTTTTTACGATTAGGACCCAGTCTCAACCGTTACTTTAGCTAATATACCATTGCAGCAACACATGCGGGAGAGCAATAAACTAGTACGCACGAATACAATATAGCAACGCCTTGGCCTCCTACCTAAGTGGCCGTCTGATATTGATCAAAGTGCTTCTTAAGGAGTTTAAGTAGGAAAATGAAAGCCTCTGTTTGAACAGCGTCACTGCGTACGCATAGGGCAAACTGTTGGTTTATAGTGCTTTGGTCAGCTAGTAATGGAATTTGAACAAGCTTACCGTCCTTAATTTGCGCTTCGATACCAATGACTGTTTGAAAGCCGATGATCATATCGGTTGCTAACATTTTGCGTAAGAATTCGACTGAATTTGATGAGGTTAGCACCCTTGGTGCTTGGTCTAGCTTGGAAAACAAGTCATCAATTATATCGCGCAACGGCCAAGATGAGTCGGGCAAGATCAATGGGTATTCGGCGCATTGAGCTAGTTCAAGCTGTGCGGTATTTGCCAAAGGATGATTAGGGGTCATCACGGCGACCACTGGCAGCGCTTGGCTTACCAGTTGCTTTATTTCAGGCTGCGGAGCTGGGTCAAAGGCAAGAGCGATATCCATTTCTCGGTGGGCGATTAAATCAATTAAGTCTTTGCCACTGGCAGTGGTGAATGAAGTTAAAACGCCTGGGTATTGGTCATGGAACTCCAACAAAACCTTGGGTAAAAACTGCGCGATCACTGATTCTTGTGCCGCTATGGCGATACGTTCGTGCGATCGATTTTTTAAAGCCTTTAGTTGTTCTATTAGTTGGTCTGATTCTGAGAGCGTGTGGCTAACATGTGCTGCAAAAAGCTCACCTGCCTGAGTTAATTTTATACCGCTAGTTTGCCGTTCAAATAGACTGATTTCTAATTCACCTTCCAGCTTTAGCATTTGCCGGCTTACGGCCGAAGGTGCGACGTGTAATTTTGCAGCGGCCTTGCGGATGGAACCGCAATTGCGTACTTCGTTAAAATAACGTATATAACTCGAATGAATAGCCATCTTTACACAGTCTGTTGGGTTTTAATTTATTCGTCTAGAATATAGTCTACCCAATCGTCTTCGCACACCGTCTGTTCCGGAATACACCAGCTGCTCACTGAAATATTCGCAGCTACCATGTCGGCTTTTGTTCCGCCCAGTAGCGGGTGCCAGTCGGGTAAAGGTTTGTCTTCATGGCGCAAACGGTAAGCGCAAGTTTTGGGGAGCCAATAATGATGTGCCAAATTATTACGATCAATAACCACACACTGTGGCTTCTTTTCTGCGCGATCAGGGTATACCTTGCAGCGACAAGTATCGGTGTTAAGAAACTCGCATGAGATTTGAGTGAATACAATCTCACCCGTATCCTCTTCTTCTAACTTTTGCAAACAGCACCGAGCGCAGCCATCGCAAAGGGCTTCCCATTGCTGTTCAGTGAGAGATTGCAATGGCCGTTCCCAAAATGGTTTATCCATCTGATTTAACTCGTCGACTGATCTTCAGCAGAAGCTTCGAAATCGATTGCAGCCTTAATTAATTTCTGGGTGTATTGTGCTTGCGGCGACTCGAACACTTGATGCGCCGCGCCTTGCTCAATCACTTTACCCTGCTTTAAAACCAGTATGTTGTCACTTAAGGCCCTAACTACCGAAAGGTCGTGGCTAATAAACAAATAAGCTACATTACGCTTTCGCTGCAAGCTGGCTAATAAGTCGACTATTTGCGCTTGTACCGTTCTATCCAGCGCAGACGTCGGCTCGTCCAATACTAGCAAACTCGGTTCCATAATCATTGCTCTGGCAATAGCGATACGTTGGCGTTGGCCACCAGAGAATTCATGTGGGTAGCGATGGCGTGCATCTGGGTCGATACCAACTTCTTCAAGCAGCGCAATTACGCGTTGCTTGCGTTCCTCTTCGGAGCCAATATTGTGCGCGTCTAAGCCTTCGGCAACGATTTGTGCAATGGTTAGGCGTGGGCTTAACGAACCGTAAGGGTCTTGGAACACCATTTGCATTTGGCGGCGTAGCTTTTGCATGGCTTTGCCATCGTGTTCATCAATGCGCTCGCCGTGAAAATAAATAGAACCCTCGCTTTTAATAAGTCTTATCAAAGCCAGGGCGAGAGTGGTTTTTCCTGAGCCACTTTCGCCAACAATGCCCAGCGTTTTGCCTAGGTTTAGTGACAAGCTGACGCCGTCCACGGCTTTAATATGGTCAACTGTGCGCTTGAACAAGCCCCTTTTGATGGGGAACCACACTTTTAAGTTTTCGCAAGCGATACTCGCAGGTGCATCAGTGCTGCCTTGCAAGCTGTCTGGACGTGGTTTGGGCGCTGCCTCCAATAACATGCGGGTATATGGATGTTTAGGCTTAGCAAACAGCGTTTTACTCGGTCCTGTTTCTACGACTTCACCCTGTTGCATCACTACCACGCGATCAGCTACTTTCTCAACCATCGCTAGATCATGGGTGATCAATAAAATTGCCATGCCCATTTCCGCTTGCAATTGCGCCAGCAAGGCTAAAATTTCGGCCTGCACCGTTACATCGAGCGCGGTGGTGGGCTCATCTGCAATGAGTACATCCGGTGTGTTTGCTAAGGCCATCGCAATCATTACACGTTGACGCTGGCCTCCTGACAGTTGATGTGGATAGCTGCTGAGCCGATCTTCAGGGCGATAAATAAGCACTTTGCGTAGCAAAGAGAGCACTTGCTCACGAACGGCATCGCCGTTTAGGTGTTGGTGCAACATCAATACTTCACCGATCTGCTTTTCGACAGTGTGCAAAGGGTTAAGTGCAGTCATCGGCTCCTGAAAAATCATGCCAATCTGGTCACCACGAATCTTTCGCAATATAGAGTGCTTGGTGCCAATTAATTCCTGACCTTTGTAAATAATGCTGCCGCTAGGATGAACCGCTTTCGGATAGGGTAAAAGCTGGAGTATTGACAATGCAGTGACGGATTTGCCGGAGCCGCTTTCGCCGACTAAGGCAAGGGTTTCGCTTTTGTAAAGATCAAACGACACATTTTTAACGGCATTGACTACGTTATTATCCGAACCAAAGTTGACGGACAGGTCCTCTATTTGCAGTGCTAACTCAGCATTATGTTTATTTGAGGACATGGACCCTATTTAACGGTTTTACGCGGGTCAAAAGCGTCACGAACAGCCTCGCCGATAAATATTAAAGTGGATAACATGAATGCAGTAATTACAAAGCCGCTAATGCCAATCCAAGGTGCCTGTATATTATTTTTCCCCTGATTAAGCATTTCGCCCAATGAAGCTGAGCCGGCGGGTAAACCAAAACCTAGAAAATCTAAACCGGTTAGAGTCGTGACCGAGCCCGCCAAAATAAAAGGCATAAAGGTTAAAGTTGCGACCATGGCATTGGGTAAAACGTGTTTTATCATGATAGTTACATCACTTACCCCTAAAGAGCGCGCGGCTCGAATATACTCAAAATTCCGTGCTCGCAGAAACTCTGCTCTAACCACCGCCACTAAACCTGTCCACGAAAATAACAGCATTAGCGCAAGTAAACTAAAGAAACTAGGTTGTATTACTGCTGCCATAATAATTAGCAAATACAAAACAGGTAGCCCTTCCCAGATTTCGATAAAACGTTGTAGTAATAAATCTAACCACCCTCCAAAGTATCCTTGCACGGCGCCAGCTGTAATACCAATAATTGAGCTGAAGAAAGTTAAAATTAACCCAAATAAGATAGAAATACGAAAACCATATAAAATACGTGCTAGCACATCCCTTGCGTGATCATCTGTGCCTAACCAGTGCTGCTTTGAGGGAGGAGAAGGCGCAGGGACGGTTAGGTCGTAATCTATTGTGTCGTAAGAATATCGAATAAGGGGCCATATGACCCAACCCTTTTCATTGATAAGTTCTTGAACGTAAGGGTCTTTATAATCTGCTTCTACGTCGAATTCCCCACCATACTGGGTCTCGGAGTAAGTCTTGAAAACTGGCATATGAAGTTGGCCGTCATATCGCACTAATAATGGCTTATCGTTTGCAATTAACTCTGAAACCAAGCTTATCGTAAAGAAAACGAGAAAAATCCATAAAGACCAATAACCTCTTCGGTTAGCTTTAAAAGCTTGTAAACGCCTCTTATCAAGGGGGGTTAGTTTTAAGCCAAACATTTCAATAGTTGATCAAACTAGCCTCGTGAATCAAAATCGATTCTTGGATCGACCACGGTATACATTACATCACGTATTATTTGCATCACCATGCCGACTAAAGTGAAAATGAACAGCAATGCAAACATTACGGGGTAGTCGCGATTTAGAGCAGCTTCGTACCCTAATAAGCCTAGCCCGTCTAAGGAAAAAATAACCTCGATCAGCAGTGCCCCTGTGAACAAAATAGAAATTAGCATGGCCGGAAAGCCTGCAATAACGATGAGCATCGCGTTTCTAAATACGTGCCCATATAGCACTTGATCTTCACTTAGGCCTTTGGCCTTAGCAGTTTGCACGTACGGGAGTTGAATTTGATCGAGAAATGAGTTTTTGGTCAACATGGTTAAGCCAGCGAAACTGCCGATTACCATGGACAGTACTGGCAAGGTTATGTGCCAAAAATAATCGATTACTTGCCGCCACCAAGGAAATTGCTCCCAGCCTTCCGATGTTAAGCCACGCAGAGGGAAGATATCGAAATAGCGCCCACCTGAAAATAAGATGATCAGCAGTATCGCAAATAAAAAACTGGGTATGGCTGCGCCAGCGATGATTAAGCCGCTGGTCCAGCCGTCAAACTGAGAGTCGTCGCGCACGGCCTTGCGAATGCCTAATGGTATAGAGATTAAATAAGCAATTAAGGTTGTCCATAACCCCAATGAAATGGACACCGGCATTTTATCTAAAACTAACTCTGTGACACGCTTATTGCTATAGTAGCTTTCACCAAAATCAAAGCGTAAGTATTCGCCCATCATTTTGAAAAAACGTTGATGTGCGGGCTTATCAAAGCCGTACTGTTTTTCTAACTCGGCAATTATTTCGGGTCGTAGCCCTTGTGCGCCGCGGTATTTACTTACGCTACTCCCCTGGGAAGTGCCTATTGCGTTTCCGTCGACGCCTTGGATGTCCGAACTGGTTCCAGAAAACCGACGAGTAGCGTCCACTCCTTGCCCTTGCCACTCTGCTATCGCCTGTTCTACAGGCCCTCCGGGGGCGAATTGAATAATTCCAAAGTTAATCACCATAATACCAAACAAAGTCGGTATCACTAAGAGCAAGCGACGTAATATATAGCCGAGCATAGAAATCTAGAAGTGGTGTACTAACTAAGTTTAGTGCCTAGCGCTAGCGATTTAAAGCCGCTTCTTTTTCACCATCTATCCACCAAGTTCCAGGGAAGCCAGTACTGTATATGGGCCGTTGCTGTGGTTGGCTAAAACGATTCCAGTAGGCAATCCATGCCTCATCGTTATAATAAGTCGGTACAGCATAGTGATTCCAAAGAAGAACTCTATCTAAGGCGCGCGTGGTGGCTTGTAAGGTCTCTAGGTCTTTAGCCTCTACTATTTGTTCAATTAAAGCATCCACTACCGGATTTTTAATTCCGCCAGAATTGCCACCCCGAACGTCAGCTGATTCTGAGCCAAAAAAGCTACGTAATTCATTTCCTGGAGGAGGGAAAAAATTAAGAGCGCCTATCCATAAGTCGAAATCAGAATCATGTATGCGTACGCGCCATTGAGAGGTGTCGACAAGACGAATTGATGCGTCAATACCAGCTTTTTTCATGGACTCCACATAGGGTAAAGCTAGGCGCTGTGACTCAGGGTATGCGGTCATTAGCTCCAGTTGAAGTTGTTCCCCTGTCTGTTTTGAAACTAACTTGCCATCTTGCAATACCCAGCCAGCCGATTTAAATAATTGAAAAGCGCGACGTTTATTCTTTCTGTCGCGTCCAGAACCATCAGTAACTGGAGGAACAAATGCTTGATCTAGCGTGCCAGATGGCAGTTGATCCGCAAAAGGCTTCAGTATAGCCAACTCAGCTTCGCTAGGCATACCAGTAGCGCCATAGTCTGAATTTGGGAAGTTACTTTGAATACGCTTATATTGGCCATACAGCAAGGTGCGTTGTATAGCTTCAAAATCATACAAAGACATAATGGCTTCACGCACATTTACATCTGAGAATTTATCTCTCTTCAAGTTGAAAAAGTACCCTCCCATGCCACGCGGCTTTCGGCTAGGTACTTCCTGCTTTACTATCTTTCCAGAGGTGATTTCATCAAACTCGTATTCGGTCATCCATCTTTTTGCGCTAGATTCACCGCGAAAATCGATTTCTCCAGCGCGAAAAGCTTCAAATTCAACGGTCAGGTCACGGTAGTATTCATAACGTATCTCTTCAAAGTTATTCAACCCACGTTTAATGGCTAAGTCTTTTGCCCAATAATCTTGTACTCTTTCATAGGTGATTGAACGGCCAGCATCGACATTTGTAACCTTATATGGCCCACTAGATAATGGAGCTTCTAATGTGGATGCGGTAACGTCTTTATCTTTCCAATAATGCTTGGGCAGAGGTGATAGGCCAGCTGCAATGGTGATAGGCTTCATCGTGTTTTTGGTTGCAAATGTTACTTTAAGCTGTCTCTCAGACAGTGCTTCAGCGCTGAGTATGTCCTCATAAAAGGATTTTATAAACACTCGGCCATGTTCTTTTATGGTTTCTAAGGTAAAGACAAAATCATGTGCAACAATAGGCATGCCGTCATGGTATTTTGCTTCTTGGCGAATGTTAAATATCGCCCAACTTTTATCGGCAGGATATTCTACTGATTCAGCAATAAGGCCATACAAGCCGTCAATCTCATCTGCAGAACCTGTCATTAAATCATCGTAGACTACTCCGATACTGTTCGGCCATTCGCCTTTTTGTACATAAAAGTTTAAAGTGTCAAAAGAGCCAAAAGCGCTTAAGACCACTTTTCCTCCCTTTGGTGCGTCTGGATTAGCGTAAGGAAAATGTTCAATTCCTTTAGCATAGAGTGGTTCTCCAAATTCTGCGATAGCTGTTTCCTTTACTACGCTATCATCAGCATTGGCTAACAAGGGCATTAATAAGCACGAGCCAATAAATATACTGATTGCATTTATAGTAAACCAAGCCATATAACCAACTAAATCAGAGCTTTTAGCTTTTTTAAATTTCATTTTAAATTTAGAGTCAATTGCAATAAATAGTACGCAAAACGCACACCAATATAATAAGCTATACAGTAACATAAGCCTGTTGTTTGTAGATGAATGTTTGGTAATGATCTGTCTAGATTAAGGGTAAAGGAGGTAAGCTTATCAAGTGCTTATGGCCTAACTAACGTTCTTGGTTTATACCCTCTATACCAAAGTTAAAGCCTTTTCAAAAACCTATTTTTACTCTAAATATCGCATTGGACCAAGAACAATTTGCTAAACGTTTGTTAATGTGGTTCGACCAGTTTGGGCGTAAAAACTTGCCGTGGCAAACTAACAAATCTGCTTATCGGGTGTGGATAGCTGAAATCATGTTACAGCAAACGCAAGTGAGCACTGTGATTCCGTACTATCAAAAATTTATGCAGCGCTTTAGCAGTATTCAAAGCTTGGCCGATGCCAAGCAAGACCAAGTGCTGCATTACTGGTCGGGCTTAGGCTATTACGCCCGCGCGCGAAACTTGCATAAAGCGGCACAAACAATTTGCGATGAACACGGCGGAGTGTTCCCCGGTCATATTGATGCAGTGCAACGGCTTCCTGGGGTAGGTAAATCAACCGCGGGCGCGATATTGGCCTGCAGCATGGGGCAGTGCCACCCCATATTAGATGGCAATGTAAAACGTGTGCTTTGTCGTTATCACGCAATTGAAGGCTATCCCGGGGTTAAACGCATCGAGTCAGAATTATGGGAAATTGCTGATCAACACACACCGCATGAGCGGGTTGATGATTACACCCAAGCCATAATGGACTTAGGGGCGACCTTGTGTACGCGAAGCAAACCCAATTGCAGCGCTTGTCCGCTGCAGGCTAGTTGCCAAGCGTTGGCGACCGATAAAGTGAAGTGTTTACCAACGCCGAAACCTAGGCAAAAAAGCAGAAGGCATGAATTTGTGACCATGCTTAGTTTAGTTAACCACAATAATGAATGTGCGCTAGTTAAAAGGCCAAGCAAGGGTATTTGGGGCGGTTTATGGTATCCACTAGAATTTACCGCAGCGGTAGATTTAGCCGATTGGTGCGCGAACAACAAACTGAATATGGACGAAGTCAAATCTTTAGATGCACCCATAGACCATAGTTTTACCCACTATGATTTGACGATTAACCCCTTATATTTAAGGCTAAGCAAACAGCAATACCAAAGCGTGAATAAAGCAGATATGATGTGGTTTAATTTAAATGCAGATAAGCCAGATCAAGTTGGTCTGGCTGCGCCTGTTAGCCAAATTATTAAGCGATTACAAACAAACTTATGAACACAATACATTGCGTAAAATTAGACAAACAAGGTGAAGCCTTGAAGCGCGCTCCGTGGCCGGGCGAGCTTGGCGAGCGTATTATGGCTTCAGTATGCAAAGAAGCTTGGAAAATGTGGTTGGGTGAGCAGACCATTCTTATCAACGAAAATAGTTATAGCCCGATTAATCCGGAGCACAAAGCGATTTTGCAAAAAGAGATGGTGAAGTATTTGTTTGGAGAATAATGCCCCGTTCGCTCATTTAAGTGAACGATAAGCACTAGCACTTTTACGCATGGAAATTAAGCTGAGTTCCTTTACATCCATCAGTAAGATAGATGCTGAGCAATGGAACGCCTTGCTAGACGATGCCCACCCCTTATTGCAGCACGAGGTTTTACTAGCGATGGAAACGCATGATTGCATCGGTGCGCACACCGGCTGGGTTCCGCGTTATGTCGTAGCCAAGGAGGAGGGAGTTTTGCTAGGTGCGGTGCCTTTATTTGAAAAACACAACTCATGGGGCGAATTTGTTTTCGATCATGCTTGGGCCGATGCCTATCAGCGTTACGGATTAAATTACTACCCAAAATTGGTGGCGGGCATTCCATTTTCGCCTGTGTTCGGGCAAAAACTACTGGCTTTGCCAGATCGTAAAATGGAGATTCAAGCCTTATTAGTGCAGGGGTGTTTGGCCGTGGCGAAGCAACTTGAAGCGAGTTCTGTACACTACTTATTTCCCACCGCGCAGGAACACAATCTTTTAACCCAACAAGGTTTGTTGTCTCGACATGATTGCCAGTATCACTGGCACAATCAAGGTTACAAAACCTTCGATGATTTTTTAACTTGTTTGAGTGCTAAAAAGCGCAAGAATATTCGTCAAGAACGCCAGGGCGTGGAAGATGCTGGTGTGGCGGTTCGGCGTCTAAATGGCGTAACAGCCACCTCAAAAGAATGGCAAGAATTTTGTCACTTTTACGCACTGACTTACGAACGAAAATGGGGGCAAACTGTATTTAGTCAGTCCTTTTTTGAGTCCGTGGCGAAAACCTTGGGGGAACGTCTAGTGTTGGTAATGGGGGATTTAAACGGTGATTGCATAGCGGCTGCATTGCTGTATCAAGGCGACAAGGTGCTCTATGGCCGCCACTGGGGCTGCGACCGGCGAATAGATGGTCTTCACTTTGAGTTATGCTACTACCAAGGCATTGAGTATTGCATCGAACATGAATTGCAGTTGTTTGAGCCGGGCGCCCAAGGTGAGCACAAAGTAGCACGGGGTTTTAACCCGGTGTTAACCCATTCTGCGCATTGGCTGGCAGACGATAGATTTGTGCCCGCTATAAAGCAATTTTGCGAGCATGAAAAGCAAGCCGTGCTATCACATATTAATCGAGTTGAGCAGCATCTCGCCTATCGGCAGACATGCTAGTACTCTTTCAAGATAATATTGCCTAATTCAGCGTCAACGCGCTGTTTCACAGCAAGGCGTATTGCGCAATGAATGGTCGCTCCCTTCATAAGTGATACAACGCAGTCCAGGTACGCGGACAGGCTCACTGAATTAGGCAATATTATCTTGAAAAAGTACTAGTAGGCATTAGTCCGTATAAACAGGCTCACTAATGGCCACTTTATTGGCTAAATCCCGGCCTATGAGGGCCTCAAAGGCCTGCTTTAAACTGGGTGACTTTTCTAAGGCAGCATTCAGAGGGCCACGATCCCAACGTAAATAAGTGTCCCTTTTGGGAGCACCACTGAAGCTGATGCAACGCTATTTAGTATAAAACTGACCTCCCCTACAAACTTACTTGAGGCGATGGGAAATTGGTGATCACCCTTGGAAGCAATCGGGTTTCCCTTCACTATATAATATAAGGCATCGGGCTTTTCATTATGCACCGTTAGTTGGGTATCTTCTTCTGCAGTTTTAAGTTTACTTAACTTCATCAGGTGCCTGAATTCGCCAGGTTGTAGCCCTTTGAGGTTAGCGTAAACCCGCATGTATTCTGGGCTTATACGCAATGGAAGCTTATCGTACAATAACCTTAAAAGCCCCGTGATGTTGGCTATCATTATCAGTAAACTTCCCAAAATAGCCCCCCATAGCGGCTCTACTGGAAATGTATAGTAATAAATGATGTATAGCACAGTAGCGACCATCACCAAAACCCGCAGTACGATCTGATTTTTAAATAGAAAACCCAGCACGTAACCAAGCGTGGCAAAATGGACTAGTGCTCCAGCGTCCCAAGTGAAGGAACCGCTAATTGAATTTAGTATTGTTTCCATAGTTACTCAATTTTTTATTGTTAATGTAAGAAGTGTTTTTTCGCGAATTGTAGCTGAAGTTAGTCCTAGCGCGTACCGCGTTTATCCGTAAAATAAAGCGATCACATAAATCGAATAAACAATGAATATTCAAAACGCACTTAAAACCCTGATGCAGGGGCAGTCTCTTTCTCAACAACAAATGCAAGATGTCATGTCGACGATTATGGGCGGTGATGCCACGCCATCACAAATTAGTGCAATATTAGTCGCATTGGGCATTAAGGGGGAAAGTGTGGATGAGATTGTTGGCGCAGCAACGATTATGAAAAGCTTGGCGGCTAAGGTTGAAATCGGAGCAAGCAAAATAATTGACACCGTAGGCACGGGTGGTGACGGTGCGAAGTTGTTTAACGTTTCAACAGCTTGCGCATTTGTAACGGCAGCAGCTGGCGGTATAGTGGCAAAACATGGCAACCGAGCCGCTTCTGGAAATTCGGGTAGCGCTGATGTATTGGAAATGGCGGGAGTCAATATCGCTATAAAGCCCGAGCAAGTCGCCGATTGCATCAATGAGTGCGGGATTGGGTTCATGTTTGCTCCTAGTCATCACAGTGCCATGCGTCATGCAATTGGCATCCGTAAAGAAATCGCGGTGCGTACAATCTTTAATTTACTTGGCCCATTGACCAATCCGGCTAACGCAACGCATCAATTAACAGGTGTTTTTTCGCGAGAATGGGTCGAGCCCATGGCGCAAGTGTTAGGCCGTATGGGCAGTCAACACGCGCTCGTTGTGCACTCCAACGACGGTATGGACGAAATTACCATCGCCGATGAAACTGCAATGGCGGAATTTAAAGAGGGTAAGTTTATATCTACGGTAATGATCAAACCGGAAGATTTTGGCGTAAAAAGGCAATCTGCCGAGTCATTAATTATCGAAAACTCAGAACAGAGTTTGCAAATAATACGCAGTGCTTTATCTGGTGAACAAGGCCCTGCATACGATATGGTGGCATTAAACGCAGGAGCTACTCTATATGCTGGAGACGAAGCCGCGACCATGCAGGACGGTGTGGAGTTAGCGCGTGCAACCCTAGATAGCGGTAAAGCCTTGCAAAAGTTAGAACACTTAGCCGCATTTAGTTCTTCGCTAAGCTAATACTGTAAGTTTATTTGTGTTATTAGCGAGTGATCAATTTTCATCATGAATTCGCCCCGTTAACTGTCGCTGCGGCGGATTTTCCGGCCTTAGTCAGGCCGAACCCATCCCCATAGCCTTACTTTACGAAGCTTCCTCTCGCCCAACTAACATATTATCAATTAACCTCACGTCTTCGATCTGCATAGCGATCAATGCTCGGGCATGGCTTAGTGCGCCGCTTGGGGTAGTAGCCGTCCAATTATCAGGGTCAACTACTTCAACATACTCCCATTTAAACCCGCTATCGATTAAGACACTAATTATTTCTTGTTGCAAAGCGGGTGCCAGACGTTCATTGAGTTGCCAAGCAGCGCGCGCTGCACTTAAAGCTTGATGGATGACTCCGGCTTGCTGCTTGCCGCTTTCGCTTAAGCGGGCGTTACGCGAAGACCTAGCCAAACCAGTTGGCTCTCTGGAAGTAGGGCAGGTGACGACTTTAACGCCGCCCATTTCATCAGCCAGCTGTTTGATGATCTGTAATTGCTGAAAATCCTTTTCGCCAAAATAGGCTGTGCACTGGCCTACAAAAGAAAACAGTCGGTATACTATTTCTCGAACGCCTTCAAAATGTCCGGGGCGATATGCACCTTCCATGCCTTGGGCATAAATGCCCGGGTCCTTAAGCTGTAATTCTTTTAAAGAGTTGACGTCCTGGTAGAAATCGTCGATTTCACCAGTAAATGCCATTGCCACGCCTTCTTGGCTCAATAGTGCGAGGTCGCTTTCTAGCTCTTTGGGGTATTTAGCTAGGTCCTCGGGGTTGTCGAATTGCAATGGGTTTACAAAAATACTGACGACTACCAAATCATTTTGCTCTTTGGCAGCGCGGATAAGCGTCAGATGCCCTTCGTGAAGCGCACCCATCGTAGCTACAAATCCAATGGCGCGATCTGATAATCGTTTTTCTTCGCACCATTGTTTGGCCTCTTGCGGAGTGGCGAGATGAGTGAGTCGCATGTTTGCTGGTTGGATTAAGAGCTACAAGATAACATTGAACATCCAGCGCGGTTTCGCGCCCACTCTGGTCGTTTTTCAGCAAATCGCTCTTTGCCCGCTTGCTCGCTGTATGGGTTGCGCAGTACGTCGAGTAATTCGTTGACTAAAGCAAAGTCACCCTTTTCGGCATCGTCTATGGCGAGTTGCGCTAGATAATTGCGCAGTACATATTGCGGATTGACGCTATTCATTTTGCTTGCGCGCTCCTCGACAGTTGTTTTATTTTGATCGAGGCGTGTACTGTAACGCCGCAACCACGCGGTCATCGCTTTGTCTGTATGCGCGCTGCGCTCTTCATAATACGCCTCACTGATTACATCTACTAATTCAGCGTCACTTGCCTTCTCTGCCGCAGGCCCAGCGAAGCGGTAGTTGGCTAAGGCACGGAAAAACAAAGTCATATCTGTTTCAATAATTTGTAAGGTTTCGTGCAAATCGTTAAATAAAACTGTGTCATCTTCTTCAAAAGTGTCGAGCCCTAGCTTTTGCGCCATCATGTCTCGCCACGTAGCTTGATAGATCTTTGGATAGCCGTTGACGGCCTCCTGCAAGGGTTCGACTTCGCCAATTATTGAAATCAATGATTCGGCCAACTGCACTAAATTCCAGTGGGCGATTTGTGGCTGCTGCCCAAACCGATAGCGTCTATTTTCTGCGTCGGTGGTATTAGGGGTCCAATCTGGGTCATACGGCTCTAACCAGCCGTAGGGGCCGTAATCAATCGTTAATCCTAAGATCGACATATTATCGGTATTCATTACCCCGTGCACAAAACCAACACGCATCCACTCTACTATCATTAGTGCAGTGCGTTCTACCACCTCACCAAACCAAGCAATATAGACCTCTTTGCTGGGCAGACCTAGGTGTGGGAAATCAGTTTTGATAGTGTAGTCAACCAGTTGTTTTAGCACTTCAATATCACCACGACTGGCATGAATTTGAAAGCTACCAAACCGAGTGAACGAAGGTGCTACGCGGCAAACCACGGCACCGGGTTCATATTTAGGATGGCCGTCATAGAGTATGTCACGCATTACCTGCTCGCCGGTGAGTATCAAACTCAAGGCGCGCGTGGTAGGTACACCAAGATGATGCATGGCTTCAGAGCATACGAACTCACGCACTGACGAACGTAATACCGCTAAGCCATCTGCACTGCGTGAATAGGGAGTAGGGCCAGCACCTTTAAGTTGCATAGCCCAGCGCTCGCCTTGCTTATTGACTATTTCACCTAAATTGATCGCCCGCCCATCGCCCAATTGCCCAGCCCAATGGCCAAATTGATGGCCACCGTAGCAACAGGCATAGGGGTCCATATCATTGAGTAAAGCATTACCCACAAATGCCTGCGTAAAGACATCGCTTTTCAGATCCTCTGCAGATAAGTCGAGTAACTCTGCCACTTCCTTGGCAACCGCTATCGTTTGCGGCGCAGCAACAGCAGTTGGTCGTACCCGAGAGGAACAAGCACCATTAACTTGTCTCCGATGGTTCTCGCTAATCGGATCGACCGGGAGGTCGGCCAAAAACCGATTGTCAAAATTAAGATGCTGAAGTGCCATTTTTGTAGCTTATTCAATTACAGTTTGTAAGTTAATATACGGTTAAAGCTTACGAGTTCAATCCATTAATTTAGTCTGGACAGTGTACTAGTCCAAGTATTGCGCGGCGGTATAGCGGAATACCAAGACCGCTATATTCTCTAGCAGTTACACTTTGTTACAAAGTGTTACCTTGCTGAAAAGCTTTGTAACATGTGATTTCCTACAATGCACACTCCATTAAACAAACAGTGAGCAAACAAATGAAAAAAGTTACAAAATATATTCTCGGTGCAGCAGTGGTGCTAGGTATCGTGGGCGGTGTGGCGGCGAATAAAGGCGGTGAGTTCTGTCACGGCGGCGAACACATGGCAAAACGCGGCGAGCATATGGTGAAGAAAGTCACCAAGAAGTTAGACCTCAACGAAAGCCAGCAAGTCGCACTCAAAGAATTGCAGCAAAACATGCAAGACAGAATGTCAGCGATGCGGGATAACAAGGCGCAGTCTAAGCAGGCATTTATGGACCTGTTCGGTGCGCAGTTTGACCAAGGCCGAGCATTGACATTAGTGCAGCAAAAAGCTGACACGATTAATCAGCATGCGCCTGAAATGGTCGCTTCTTTCGCTAATTTTTATGATTCACTAGATGCTGAGCAACAAGCTAAAATGGTGAAGTTTATTGAAAAGCGCGGCGGCCATCGAATGGGCTTTTGGGGTAAACGTAGTCACCATAATGGCGAATTCGAGGACGATCACGAGCAAGGCTAAACTTCATTAATACTTAACCCCGTCCGTCTCATGGTAACTCTTGGGGCGGACTTTTCCTTTGCGGCGTGTGCTATCTAATCCGCGCTGATATTCGTAAAATAACGCCATGAATCAAATATTGATGATTGACGATGACGAGGGTTTAGCTGAACCGCTAAAAACGTATTTCCAGTGCTATGCGCTTGATCTAAAACACGCTGATCACCCAGATTTGGGCTTACAAATGTTGCGCGAAAAAGCCTACGATTTGCTGGTGCTAGATATAATGCTGCCGGGTAAGGACGGTTTTGAGGTGTGCAAGGAAGTGAGGTTATTTAGCGACATCCCTATTGTGATGCTAACCGCAAGAGGCGAAGTTACAGACCGTATTGTTGGTATCGAACTCGGAGCAGATGACTACTTGCCTAAGCCGTTTGATCCGCGTGAGTTGGTGGCGCGGATTTCGCGCATTCTAAAACGCGGGCAGGTTAAGCCTGCAAACCAAACCAAGTTTAATTATGGGCCGCTCGAAGTCGATTTTAAATCAAAGTCAGCTTATCTCGAAGAACAAAGCATCAGATTGACGGGGCATGAGTTTATGTTGCTCGAACAGTTTTGTACCTCGCGAGGGTCGATAGTGAGTCGCGACGACATTATGAACAATGTAAACGGCGTTGAGGCAGAATTGTTTTCGCGTTCTGTTGACGTACTGGTGAGCCGTCTACGGCAGAAGTTAAAGCCCTTAGAACCCATCATTACTTTGCGGGGCAAGGGTTATCAATGGGTGCTGGAAGCGGAGCGACAATGAAAAACCCTATCAAAGCATTGCGCGCCAACCTGTCTTTTAAATTAATAGCGTTGTTTATCGCGGGTGGCATGCTGCTTGCAAGCGCAATCGGTGCGCTAACAGAATTCGGATTTGAGCGTCATTTCGTGAATCAAATCCAACCACATTTACGTTACTACATTGATCAACTTGAGGAAGAGATTGGCACTCCACCGAGCATTGATAAAGCCAAACAAATCACTCAATCTCGTTCGATAGTTATCCGTATTTTTGGTGACAACGTATCTTGGGCCAGTGACGGCCGTGCAGTCAGGCCGCACCGGATACGTCGTCACGATAGAGATCATGCAGAACATGATAAAACCGATAAACCAGATAGAAAAGTTGCAGCGCGTCGAGTTTTCTTTGATCACGGTAGTGTGTTTGTGCTTAAGCGCCAACCCGGATACGAAGTTTTTTTTGGGTTTCAATTGCGCGGTGGGCGCGTTGCCTGGTTTCCCATTATTGCCTGCCTGCTAGTGGGGCTTGGCCTTTACGGTTTTTATAGAGCGACACGTTGGCTATTTGCACCAGTGCGCAAAATTCAAGAAGGCGTCAACTTGATTGGCGAAGGACATGTGGGGCATCAAATAGACGTAACGCGAACCGATGAGCTAGGCCAGCTAGCCCAACGGGTTAATCAGATGTCCACTGACCTTGCGCACATGCTTAAGGCCAAACGAGACATGTTGCTGGCGTTAAGTCATGAATTAAAGTCGCCGTTGGCGCGGTCTCGCGTGAAACTGGCTTTACTGGAGCCGTCTAAGTTACAAAATGATATATTGCGTGATCAAAAAACAATCGAACGCTTGATCGATGAAGTGCTTGAGTCTGAGCGCGCGCATCAAGATCATGCTTTATTGCATCGTAGCCCCACTGACATTAACCTATTGATTGATCATATTGTTACGGAAGATTTGGTTGATCTAAATCTAACTAAAAATATTACCGCCACGCCAACAATGGTGGAGGTCGATACCAATCAAATTCGCCGCCTAATACGCAACTTGCTAGAAAATGCACAGCGTTATCATCGACCTGACAAAGGTGATATCAGTATAACCGTAGAATACTTGCCATCGACGCTAAACATAACCGTTGCTGACTGCGGTGAGGGCATTGCCGCAGAGCATTTAAATAGGCTAACAGAACCTTTTTACCGCGCTGACCCATCAAGAGCTAAAGATACTGGCGGCCTCGGTCTGGGGCTGTACTTATGCCAGACTATTGCGCAAGCGCATGGCGGTAGCATCACAATTAGCAGCGAATTACAGCAAGGCACGCAGGTGCGGGTTGAGTTACCACTTAAGTTAGTTGAGTAAATAAGTGCAATTGATTCGCACCAAATAATTGGTGCAGTACGTAAAGGCATTCGAGTGGAACATTCTGTGGATACGAAGGCTATTTGTACCGCGTTTAAGCAACATCAACTATTGCCTAAACAGTAATTTATCCGCGCTGGCTGCGAGGGTATAATTTGCCTATCATAATTCAAATATATTCAATTGAAATTCGTTAACGGGCTACACTTTAATAATATTCGTGGTGACATCTATGGCGGCTTAACCGCGGCCGTGGTGGCTTTACCGCTGGCGATGGCTTTTGGTGTCTCATCAGGGGCCGGACCTATTGCAGGCTTATACGGCGCCATTTTCGTAGGCTTTTTCGCTGCTTTATTCGGTGGAACGCCTTCCCAAATTTCTGGCCCAACTGGTCCGATGACCGTGGTCATGGCCGCGATTTTTACCCAATACACCGCGCTCGACCCTATCAATGGTGCTGCAATGGCGTTTACGGTGGTCATTATGGGCGGTTTGTTCCAAATTCTGTTTGGCATATTACGTATTGGGAAATACATCAACTATGTGCCGCAGCCAGTTATTTCCGGGTTTATGAGCGGTATTGGGGTGATTATCATCTTATTACAGCTCGCGCCGCTGCTTGGCACGGCGTCGGCCAGTGGAACCATTACCGCCATTAAGCTGATACCTGCAGCACTATCAAACATCAATCTCGCTGCTTTTTTACTCGGCTTGCTCACACTAGCCATAGTGTATTTAACCCCTAAGAAAGTAGGCCGGTTTGTGCCGCCTATGCTGTTGGCGTTATTAATAGGTACGCTAATTGCCACATTTTTTCTGTCGGACAAAGGGGTCACGATACTAGGGGATTTACCGACCGGCTTTCCCGATATACGCTCGCCGGTGGTTGACGTTGCAATGTTACCAAGCATGATTAAATCGGCGCTTATTTTGGCTTTACTTGGCACCATCGATTCTTTGCTTACTTCACTGGTGGCAGATAATATTACTCGCAGCCATCATAAGTCAGATAGGGAATTAATTGGCCAAGGTATTGGTAATACGATAGCGGGCTTGTTCGGCGGCTTGCCCGGTGCTGGCGCGACTATGCGTACTGTTGTAAATGTGCGGACTGGTGGACAAACTCCTATTTCTGGCGTGCTGCACGCTTTGGTGTTGCTCTCTATCGTGTTAGGTTTAGGCTCTGCGGCAAAATACATTCCGCACGTTGTTTTAGCTGGTTTGTTAATTAAAGTCGGTACCGACATCATTGATTGGGGTTATTTAAAGCGCATAGGGTCTTCTTCTCGAGCTGGAGTCATTATGATGTTCACCGTGTTGCTGATGACTGTATTTGTCGACCTCATCATGGCAGTTGCAGTTGGCATGGGAATGGCCTGCTTGTTGTTTGTAAAAAGGCAGTCGGATATGCAGCTTGAAAATATGTCCGTGCACCGACAAGGCCGCGATGGCGAACAAGCAATTTTCGAGATTAAAGGGCCAGTGAGCTTTGGTGTTGCAAAGAACATGGTGCGTTTTTTCGCAACAGAACAAGATTACTCCCGATTGCTGGTAGATTTAAGTGAGGTAACTGCGTTGGATTACACAGCGAGTTGCGCGATTAAAGAAATTATTAACACCGCACTTGAGAGTCAGGTTAACGTTTCGGTGGTGGCGCCTAGCGGCCAAGCCAAGCAAGTGCTTGCCAAAGAAGAGGTGCTGGTTGGAGTAGAAGACGCGAATTTATTTTCAAGTCGGGAAGAAGCGATAAAGAGTGCTTGTCAATCAGCGTTTAAAACTGGACACCTGTCAGCGAGTAAAACTGAACAATTAAATACAATGAGAGCGCAGCGTAACTCACGATTTTAGTTTGATATTTTCGAAGCACTCATTTTTTGAGCTATATTTGCCCAGTTTCGCGTATTCGATCATCATTTAGTCACTATTTTATCAATTCGAGCACCTAAGCCATATTAAAGGCACAACTATCCAGCATAGTGCCAATCAGGCAAGCCATACAAGCTTAAGAACTTAGCACCTTTACGGATATTCGCTGCCATCGCCGCTAGGCCGTAAACAGTCTGGTTCTTCGCTAGCCCCATGAACCGAGTGCGAGCTAAACCATAATGCTGCTTGTAAGTCGCAAAGAGCCGTTCGCCACCTGCTCGCGTTACCGCAATAACTGCATTACGGGTACGGTCTGCATCTGACAACGGATTACCTCGATAGCCCTTGCGTTGAACCTGATCATCAATTCCAAGTTGCTCCAGTTTATCTCGCGTCTCCTCAGAACTATACGCCGCATCAGCATATAGGGCAGTCTCATCGCCCAACAGCAATTCATCGCGCAGTTGGCTGTCATGAACATGCCCTGGCGTCACATTCTGGCACTGAACAAACCCATCCTCATCAACTCCCGTATGCACTGAGTAGCCATAGGTAGACTTCTTTCGACCTCGGCTGTCATTTTTGACATGCCAGCTCGCTTCAGGGTCTCGCTTAGGCGTCCCGTCTTTGCCGTTACCATTTCCAGAACGAGCCGCTTCTATAGGTGTTGCATCTATAATGTTGATGCGCCCCTTGCTCATAATAATGTTCTTCGCTTCAAGTTGACGATTGATCTCACCTAGCAAGCGATCCCACAGTTCGTGCTCCATTAACTGGTTACGAAAGCACCCAAGGGTCGAAGCTTCAGGTACATCGCCGCCTAACTCAAAGCGGCAAAACTTACGAAACAATAAATCTCTAAATAAGCACTGTGCTAACTCCCTATCCGACAGTTCATACCAAATTCCCAGCATCAAGCTGCGGAACAAACTAAGTAATGGATAACTAGGGCGGCCAGTAGTGCCAGCATAAATAGATGAAAGCAGTGTCTCTATTTCGCTCCAATCTAATAGTGCTTCTGTATCATCAAGACTATGCAGAATTGGATGATCCAAATCTGATCTTGATACTAATAAATCTCGTTGGGTGGCGAATGGTTTTTGCATGCCTAATTTTAACAAATTATGTAGATACTCGATGAGTTATGCTGCACTCTCACAATAATATTTCTTTATCATCAACTCAAGTGAAGCGTAGCGAAACTTGAGTTGATGAATCAATCCTGCTTTCTTGCGATGTTATTTTTTAGTGACAGTCTTGAGCTTTGCTTTAGTGCTAGACTGCTTGAATCGATATGAGTCGTTACCCGTTTCAATAATTGAGCAATGATGAGTCACTCTGTCGAGCAAAGCCGTGGTCATTTTCTCGTCGCCAAATACCTGCACCCATTCACTGACATTAAGCTTGGTGGTAAACACGATGGAGGTTTTCTCGTATAGCTTGCTGATCAGGTGGAATAATAGTGCGCCACCCGATGCGGGGAAGGGTAAATATCCCAGCTCATCGAATATCACCGCATCTAACGGTTGCATAATTCGTGCTAGCCGCCCCTGCTTCTCATCCTGCTGTTCTTTGATCAGCAGATTAACCAGGTCCACCACATTGTAAAACCGAACCCGATGACCTGAATGAATGGCTTTAATGCCTAAGGCCGTAGCTAAATGGGTTTTGCCTGTTCCAGTGCCACCGACAAAGATGAGGTTATGGGTTCTGTCCATATAGTCAGCCTGAGACAAATCCTCGATGAGCGCGGGTTCAACTTCGCTCTGGGTAAAGTCAAATTGCTGTAAATCACGGTGATGAGGGAATTTAGCCACCTTCATTGGGTAGTTAAGCCGCCTCACTTCTCGGTCCGTTCGCTCGGCATCCATCAATTTAATTAACCCAGATTGCAACGTTACTTTAGAACGAGGCGAATCTATCAACTCAGGTAAGCATGGTGCCATACCGTGTAGTTTAAGGGCTTTAAGATCATCAACAAGTTCAAGCATGGCTCACCTCCGCGCACAGCGGGTCATAGCGGGTCACGTTCGCTGCCGAGGGGACAGCTAATACAGGCGCATTGGTAATTGTCATCACTTGGGCCGAATCAGGTTCCGTTAACCGATGCACCAAATTGGTAATGACTGATAGCTGAGTCGTATTGGCATCTAATGCCCGCTCACAGGCCACCGTGACTGTTTCCAAGCCATGCTGGTGAATCAATAGTAACAATGGTACAAACTCTCGGTCACCGCCATCACGTTTGAGGTACTGTTTTTTGAGTGTTAGCAGTGCCTTGGGTAAATCCCAATCAACAAACGGTGCGCCATTGCGTAATGCGCCAGGTTTAATCTCCAGTACGGGCAGATAATGCCAAGGATCAAAGATCATTTGATGACGACCGAAACAGCGAGCATGTGAAGTCACTTCCACATCGTCAACCACGACTTTAATCCTATCTGCATAGGCTCTAACAGAAACAGCTTGGCCAACATACCGACAGGGTACGGAGTATTGATTGCGGTCGTAGTGCACCACACAGGTTTTATGCACACGCGCCAAACGCTCATAATATCCATCAAAGGCTACCATCGCGGGACGTAAGCTCGGCTGCTCCTCGGCAAACACTTCATCAATTAGTCTTGATTTGTCAGTCGGGTGTGGGCGTTCACCAAGTCGAGCACAACGTTGCTCCAGCCATTGGTTTAATTCATCTAAATCAGCAAAGCGCACCCGTGGAACAAACAGCCTTTGGCGCATAACACCGACCTGACGTTCAACCTGGCCTTTCTCCCAACCCGCTGCCGGTGTACAGGCAATCGGTTCAATCAGATAATCCTAGATAAATCAGTTAAACGCGGAAAAGACATGTAAGCAATTGAAGTGCATAGTGAAATCAAAAAAGTCGCGGTCACCTTATTGGTGATAAGGTTTTTTTTGATTTTGCTAGGTGCATCAAGAGCTTGCATGGACTTTCGTGTTTTAACTGATTTATCTAGGATAATGATTCATCCGGCTTAGAAAGCGGCGATTAAACTCACGCCGCTTACCCTTAAACAATGCACTGACTATGGTCTTAGGGTGATCGTATATCATCTTCTGAGGTAAGCCCTCAAAGAAATCAAACGCCCGAATATGTGCATCAAACACCCTCTCCTGTGTTTCTCTGGGATAGGCCCTAAGATATGATTTACGCGAATGACATAAACGAAAGTGGGCTAGTTTGATCTTGACACCAAACCCACCCAGAATGACTTGTTCATGTGACCAATCAAACTGACAGGCTTCACCTGGTGCAAAAACCAATGGCACAAATGCTTGTTTAATACATGACCGCGAGTGATCCTTCCACGCTTTGACAAACCGTTGAACGCTGTCATAAGCCCCTCGATACCCTTGCAACTCAATCTCTTCATACAGTTGAACTGCATTACGTCTTTCTCGCACTGAGCGAGCTGCGTCCACTTCAAGCAAATTGATCAACTGAGGTTTGAACTTATCCAGCTTCGGACAGACTATTGGCACCGACCGCTGATATTCAGGTTCGCTTGGCGCGTTGTTTAAATATTTATAAATAGTGGTGCGTGATAAATTGAATTCACGCGACACCTCGCTTACTTTGCGACCTTCTACTAAACACAAACGTCGTATCTTGGTACATATAGGCATACAAATCACCTGACAGTTTCCTCGGATTAATGGCTCCGAGACAGTTAACAATAAAGGTGTTCAGTTTTGTACGCTGATCACCCACGAAACTGTTCATTTTTGCACGCTGTTCAACAACCCAGAAATCTGTCGAATTCAAGAAGTGCTTTCGTTTAGTCGCCAACGGTGGTATAAAATGATGTGCATGAACCCCGCTAACAAAATGGGCTAAGATGAAGCAAAGCTTTCAATCGTCCCAAAAGCAAACCCCCTCCTTTACGCCGCAACAGCAGCAAGCGGTAAAAATACTTCAATTTGGTGCTACTGCCCTAGCGCAGCATATTCAACAGGAACTGGACAATAATCCCTTTCTTGAGCAACTAGATAATTTTGGACCGCCTAAGGCAGCGCAGCCCTTGGATCAAGCAAAACTGGCTGTTAGTACCCGTACCAAAACCATTTCGCCTCGTGATAAGGTTCCCAATGGTGAAACTGGGATGGACATACCGAAATACACACAAAATGATAACGTAACCACATCTACTCAGCACTGCACAAGTGCTGCGTCTTCGAGGCATGAGGTCACTGAAGCAGGGAAAATTACTGCGACTGTAAATACCCTACAAGCACATCTACACCAACAAGCCGCGCACACACCGTTAAGCGAACGCGAGCATTTGGCTTTAACCATGCTTATCGACAGCACTGAAGACAACGGATATCTCGGCGTGAGCTTAGAAGAAATTATCAGTTTTGTTCCAGCCGAGCTAAATATTACGCTTAATGACCTTAAGAACGCCTTAGCTTGCTTACAAGATTTTGAGCCCGTTGGGGTGGGTTGTCGTAATTTAACTGAGTGCCTGAGCATTCAACTTAAAAACGGCGATACGCGCTCGCCAATCAATAAACTGGCGCAAACTATTGTGACCAATCATTTGCCATTGTTGGGGAAAAGCAATCATTCGCTATTGTGCAAAAAATTGGCTACGGACACTGACTCAGTACATCAGGCCATTAAGTTGGTCCGAAGTCTGGACCCTCACCCGGGGGCGCAAGTTCAGGACAATTCCACTGTATACGTTGGTGCAGACCTAATCGTCACCCATCAAGCTGATGTCTGGCAAGTTGAGCTTAACCAAGAAAACTTGCCAAAAATTGGCTTATCTACTTACACCCACGCTTGGTTGAGTCAAATAAAAGGCAGCGAGAATAAGAAGCCACTCTTGGCGCAAGTACAACGAGCCAAAACATTGCTGTCGCATATTCAAAGGTGCCGACAGACCACACTTAGAGTGGCGACAGAAATTGTAAATCGCCAACAGGCATATTTTGAACTAGGCAATGTTGCAATAAAGCCCATGTCTTTAAAGCAGATTGCAGATGCGCTTGAAATGCATATTTCAACCGTATCTCGCACTGTGCGTGGCAAGTATCTATTGAGTAACAAAGGCCTGACTGAGCTACGTTTCTTTTTTTCTGCGCCGATACCGCAAACTAATGGCGCACTAAGCTCGTCTCTAAGTGTGCGCGCAAAAATTCTTGATTTAATAAAACAAGAGCAGTGCCGCAAGCCGCTTTCTGACAACCAGATCACCCAATATCTTAATCGTTCTGGCTTGCAGTTAGCACGGCGCACGGTAGCGAAGTACCGTGAACAATTAAATATTCCCGCTTCCCCTTTTAGGAAGCACTTGTCTAACCCGTAGTGTTTGTAAGAGCTACATAAATTTGGAGAAAACGATATGCAAATAGCAATCAGTGGCCAACATCTAGAAGTAACAGCTTCACTAAAGCAATACGTAGAAGAAAAACTAGAAAAAATTATTCATCATTTCGATCACCTAACCGGAGCACAGGTGGTATTGCACATTGAAAAGGAAAGCCACATGGCAGAAGCAAACTTGCACGCCAAAGGCACCTCGATTCACGCCACGGGCCTTGCTGAAAACATGTACGCCGCTATTGACTCAATGACCCAGAAACTTGACAGACAGGTACTTAAACACAAAGAAAAACTCACGAATCACCGACAGGCAATGGGGGCGGAGCAAAAGCTCGAATAAATACATTGTAAATTGGTTTCTCGGGCAAGCTCTTGGGCTTGCCCATTTTATTCCTAGCTTATGATAACTTCTTCCCCACCCAAAATACTCATTATTAGCGGCCTTTCCGGTTCGGGAAAGAGTGTGGCCCTGCAATCACTTGAAGACATCGGCTACTACTGCATCGATAACCTACCCCTTGCCTTGCTTCCAGAGTTTGCCTCCCAACTATCTAAATCTAAAAGCCACAATCAACTGGCTGCGGTGAGCATAGATTCAAGAAATTTAGATTTTGGGCTTTCTACACAAGAAAACCTAGCGCGTATTAAACAACAAGGTATTAACCATGAGTTATTGTTTATTGAAGCCACTACCGCTGAATTATTAAGACGCTATAGCGAAACCAGAAGGCGCCACCCGCTAACGTCGAATCAAACAACCCTTAGGCAAGGCATTCAACGTGAAATTGATTTGCTCGAGCCAATTAAATCAAGCGCCGACCGCGTAATCGACACGACCGGTAAAACGCCGCACGAGCTGCGCGAACAAATTCGCTTAATCGCTGGTGAGCAAAATCAAGGCGCACTATTATTATTCGAGTCTTTTGGTTTTAAACATGGCGTGCCACGCGAGGCCGATTTTGTATTTGATGTTCGGTGCTTACCTAATCCATATTGGGATGAATCTATCCGCCATTTAAGCGGCTTAGATGAAGGCGTTATTGAGTTTCTTTCCCAAAAAACCGATGCCGAAGAAATGGTGGAGGATATCGCGAGTTTTGTGGGCAAGTGGCTAGCACGGTTTCAAGCGGATAACCGCAGTTATTTAACCATCGCTATTGGCTGTACGGGTGGTCGACATCGTTCAGTTTATACTGCCCAACAGCTAAGAAAACACTTCACCAAAAAGGGTATTAACGTGCAAATACAGCACCGAGATTTACTGCAATAAGCTAGCCTAACTTGCCCCAAAAATACTTAGATATTATCATCTTCAAGCACCGCACTTCGTAAGAGTAAGTTAAAATCGCCCGCTATTGGTTTAGTAGCGTTCCCTATGTCGCAAGAGTACGATTTTTCTTCTATTGAAGCCCAAGTACAGCAGTACTGGGACGATAACGAGAGCTTTAAGGTTACGGAAGATTCTTCTAAAGAAAAGTATTATTGCCTGTCGATGCTACCCTACCCTTCGGGGCAGCTGCATATGGGCCATGTGCGCAACTATACCATCGGTGATGTGATCAGCCGCTATCAACGTATGCTTGGGAAAAATGTGCTACAACCCATGGGATGGGATGCCTTTGGCTTGCCCGCTGAAAATGCTGCGATCAAACATAAAATGCCGCCGGCAAAATGGACGTACGAAAACATTGATTACATGAAGCAACAGCTCAAGCGATTGGGTTTTGCTTATGATTGGAGCCGTGAACTCGCAACTTGCACCCCAGAGTATTACAAATGGGAGCAATGGTTCTTCACCAAACTTGTTGATAAGGGGCTTGCCTATAAAAAAATGGCTGAGGTCAATTGGGACCCGGAGGAACAAACAGTATTAGCGAATGAGCAAGTGGTGGATGGCCGCGGTTGGCGTTCAGGTGCGGTGGTTGAACGCAAAAAAATTCCTCAATGGTTTATTGCAATTACCCAATATGCGCAAGAATTATTGGACGATATTGATGGTTTAGATGGCTGGCCAGACGCAGTGCGCACCATGCAGCGAAACTGGATAGGTCGCTCTGAAGGATTAGAGTTCGCCTTTGAATTGCCTGACCATTCGCCCTTAGAGGTGTACACCACGCGCCCAGACACCTTGATGGGTATCACCTTCATCTCTGTCGCGGCAGAACACCCCTTAGCACTAGAGGTCGCTAAGTCCAATGCCCAAGTAAGCACTTTTGTTAAAGAGTGTAAATCCATTAAAACCGCAGAAGCGGATATTGAAAAGATGGAGAAAAAAGGCGTGCCTCTGGGCGTAGACGCCATTCACCCAGTGAGCGGTGAGCGCGTACCCGTATGGGTCGCCAATTTCGTATTAATGGGCTATGGCACGGGCGCAGTAATGGCAGTGCCTGCGCATGACCAACGCGATTGGGAGTTTGCTACTAAACACGATATCGCAATTAGAGCCGTGATAGAAAAGCTGGATGGTAGCAAACATGATTATGCAGCTTCATCGATGACTGAAAAAGGCCGCTGCATCAACTCAGGTGCGTATGACGGTTTAGTATTTAGCGAAGCTTTCGATGCCATTTGTGCGCGTTTTGAAGGGGAAGGCAATGGGCGGCGTAAAGTTAATTACCGCCTGCGCGATTGGGGCGTCTCACGACAACGTTATTGGGGTTGTCCTATTCCGATTGTTTATGACGAGCAAGAAGGTTTACATGTGGTACCGATGGCAGACTTACCCGTCACCCTGCCAGAAGATGTAGCGTTTTCGGGTGTTAATTCGCCCATCAAGGAAGACCCCGACTTCATCAATACTGCCGTACCGGGTACCGACCAACCCGGCGCGCGCGAAACAGATACCTTCGACACCTTTTTTGAGTCGTCATGGTACTTTGCGCGCTATTGCTGCCCGGGGAGTGACAACGCGATGCTAGACGAGCGCGCCAATTACTGGTTGCCCGTTGACCAATATGTTGGCGGCATCGAGCACGCGGTGTTGCATCTTCTATACGCTCGCTTCTTTCATAAGTTAATGCGAGACGAGGGCTTGGTTGATTCTGATGAACCTTTCACTCGTTTGTTGACCCAAGGTATGGTGCTTAAGGGCGGCAGCAAAATGTCAAAATCTAAGGGTAATACCGTTGATCCACAATCAATGATTGACCAATATGGTACTGACACCGTGCGTTTGTTTATGATGTTTGCCGCACCACCAGAACAATCACTTGAATGGAATGGGGATGCCGTCGCCGGTGCGCATCGATTTTTAACGCGTCTGTGGCGGTTCGTGCAAAACAACCACTTGGCTTTGCTTAACGCACAGCATGCCTTAGATAATGATAATTTTGCCCAAGGGCTTAGCAGTAAAACCGCTACAGCGTTGCGTTTTAGTACGCATACAATGCTACAAAAAGCCATTAAGGACTATGAGTGCCATCAATATAACACGGTGGTGGCAAGTGCGATGGAACTGCTTAATGCGCTCGAAAAAATGGCCCCTGAGACAGATGCTGAACAAGCAGCTGCCTGCTTAGAGGGGACTTTAAATATATTTAAGATTCTGGCGCCAGTCACACCGCATATTGTGCATGCTCTATGGCAATTGCTGGAGCAAACGGGTGATGTGATCGACGCACCTTGGCCACAAGTTGACACCCGCGCGCTAGTGCAAGACACCATCACCTTGGTAGTGCAAGTGAACGGCAAAAAACGGGCCGAAATTGAAGTCGCTGCAGACTTACCAAAAGATAAAATTGAAAAACTGGCACTTGCCGACCCAGCTGTGGAGCGCAATATGCAAAACCTAACGCTACGCAAAATTATTGTTGTGCCAGGAAGGTTAGTTAATATCGTTGCCAATTAACTGCAAACTGGCAAAAAATTATGAACCTTGATTGTATTGCTGATCTCGCAAAATTGTTCGCGTCGCGATAGTTAAGGTAGGTATAATCTGCCCATAACGAACCTACTTTAAAACTAGATCTAGATCGACATGCCTAAAGTTATCACCCAATCCCTTCGCCGTTCAATCCTGCTCACTCTGATTACTGGCTCATTGCTGTTAACAGGCTGCGGGTTTCATTTGCGCGGTAAAATTATTGTTCCTGAGAATATGCGATCTATGCACATTATCGGTGACGACTACGAGCTCATTGCTGAGTTGGAAAAAGGGCTGCGTTTTAACGATATTCATATCGCTGATTCCGAAGAAGGAGTGGCAGTGTTAGACCTAAGTGATACAGTGTATGAGCGCACCATTAACTCAACTAACAGCATCGGCCAAGCGACCTCGTTCAAGTTAAGTTACGATTTAAACTTCCTCGTGTTTGATCCAGAAGGCGAAACTTTACAAGAGCAAAGTATATTAGAAACCCGCACATTAAGCTTTGATGCAACAGAAATATTAGTTTCTGAGCGCGAAGAGCACTTTTTAAAAGAAGACATGCAAAAAGAA
Source organism: Candidatus Poriferihabitaceae bacterium (assembly GCA_965237485.1). Lineage (GTDB taxonomy): Bacteria > Pseudomonadota > Gammaproteobacteria > Arenicellales > Poriferihabitantaceae > JAAELZ01. The sequence goes on from CBDEFQ010000010.1 coordinate 444,422, forward strand.
GTGGCGCGACAACTCCTACGCCGCTTGAGTAAGATCAAATAGCTCAGATTATCGCGCTAACAAGCGCTAAGTATGAAGCTCTCCCCATACAAATTAATGGTTTCATCCGCAAATCCGCCGCACAACATATATCATCTTTTTGGCGCAGAACCGCTTATTATTGAAGAAACGCTCACCGCGCTACGTCAACAATTACAGGCTCTGGGGTATAGTGATAGGCAAAAATTCCACGTTGAGACAGGCTTTAACTGGGACGAGTTAAATAGCGCAAATCAGTCTCTCTCCCTTTTTTCCTCACAGAAAATAATTGAACTGCGCATGCCCACAGGCAAGCCAGGTGATAAGGGTGCCAAAACATTAATCGAGTTTGCTACACATCGTAATGTCGACACGATATTAATTTTAGTCAGCGGGCCAGTGGAGCGTGCTGCACAAAACAGCAAATGGTTCAAAGTGCTCGACGCTGCCGGCGCCAGTATAGAAGCCACCAAAGTGCAGAAATACGAATTAACTCGATGGATAGAACAACGTCTAAAAAAACAATCCATTATCTGTGAGTCAGGAGTCGCAACACTAATCGCACACTATGTAGAAGGCAATTTATTGGCCGCAGCACAGCAGATTCATTTTCTTGGTTTGCACAAGCGCACTAGCCCTTTAAGTGTTAGTGCGGTTGAATCACTTATTAGTGATCAAGCTCGGTTTACTTCATTTGCTTATATTGATGCCTGCCTTGCGGGTAATGCGTCACGGGCTAACCGCATACTATTGAGCCTTGAGGGCGAAAAACTTGAACCGATACTGTTATTAGGTGCTTTATCACGAGAAACCCGTAAGCTGGTTATTTTGGCAGATGCCAAAGCAGCTGGACGCAACATCGAACCCTTGTTTCAACACCTAGGTATTTGGTCAAGCCGAAGCCGATTAATGCAACAAGCCGTTAACCGCATTAGCGCAGTTGGCTGGAAACGAATACACAGTAAGATCGCCAACCTAGATCAAATGGTGAAGGGCCAACGGCCTATTCAGAACAAAAATGTTTGGGAAGAAATCGAGCGGCTAGGCTTAGCCATCTGTGGTCGACCAGCAATGCTTCAATGACAATATGACTCCAAAACTTAGTAATATTAATATCGTTTCGCAAGACGTCCTAATGTCGCCCGCAAAGCTGCGCGAATTATATCCTCGCACCCAAAAAGTTACACAAACTGTTGAACAAGGCCGACGCGATATTGAAGCCATACTCGACAAAACAGACCACCGTTTGTTAGTGGTAACAGGCCCTTGTTCAATCCATGATATTGATGCGGCAAAGGAATACGCCACACGATTAAAAGGCTTGCAAGAGCGCTATGCTGACACCTTATGCATCGTCATGCGTGTTTATTTTGAAAAGCCGCGTACTACCGTCGGCTGGAAAGGCTTGATCAACGACCCACACTTGAACGATTCATTCGATATTGAACACGGTTTAAAGACCGCACGTGAATTATTACAGTGGCTTGCTGAACTAGGCTTACCCACTGGAACCGAGGCACTCGATCCAATCAGTCCACAATATCTCTCTGATTTATTTTCATGGTCAGCCATCGGCGCACGCACTACAGAATCACAAACCCATCGAGAGATCGCCAGCGGCTTATCTACACCTATCGGGTTTAAGAACGGCACCAATGGTAGCCTCGGTGTGGCCATCAATGCGATGCAATCGGCCGCTTCACCGCACCGCTTTTTAGGCATCAACGAAGATGGAAACACCACCGTCATCACCACTCGTGGCAACGCTTATGGCCATGTTATTTTACGTGGTGGCAGCGAACCCAATTACGATTCAGTAAGCGTAGCATTAGCTGAACAAGCCCTCGAAAAAGCGGGCTTAACCACCAACTTAGTGATTGATTGCAGCCATGCCAACTCACATAAAAATCATGCTTTGCAACCCCTGGTTACGCAAAATGTGGTGCAACAAATAAAAGACGGCAATCGTTCAATTGTCGGCATTATGTTGGAGAGTCATTTATCAGAGGGTAGTCAGTCGCTAGGCGAAGACTTGAGTGCTTTGCAATATGGAGTTTCGATTACTGATGCGTGCATTGACTGGGATACAACAGCAACTTTGCTGGAGGAGTTGAATACTAGCTTGAGTGAAGCGTTGCCGGCGCGCATAAGTTTGAAGTGGACCCCATGATTAGGACAGGTTGAAGGCCAAAATAAGGAGTTATTTTCTGTTTTATAATTGTTCAAAACGAGGAACAGAAAATGAGTAAAAAGCGTAGAAACCATGCCCCACAATTCAAAGCCAAAGTTGCTCTTGCAGCAATCAAAGGTGATGAAACATTAAGCAATCTTGCTAGTCGTTATGACATCAATGCAAATCTTATCGTCAAGTGGAAGAAACAATTGCTCGATAGCGGCAATTTTCAGGGTAGTTGCACATTTTCCTACGCAGCCAATAATACTTCTTTTTGTGGGTTCAGCGCAACCGCACCACAAGGCCGCCAATTTCGGGTTTGGCCAGACCACCGATTAGGTTTTGCTGCTTTAGCTTCCTGATAAACAACTTCTCGTTTTGCTAATAGGGCACTATCTTCACCGCGATAACGCTGGCCAGGTGTAACGTAGCGTATAGCACTGTGACGATGTTCTTCGTTATACCATTGCATAAACTTACCCACCCATTGGCGGGCGGCCTCTAAGCTATCGAAGCCTTGAGAAGGCCACGCAGGGCAATACTTTACCGTTCTAAACATGGATTCAATATAAGCGTTGTCATTGCTTACTCTTGGCCTTGAGTAAGAGGGCTTTATTCCTAATGCTTCTAACTTCGCTCTCATTGTGAACGATTTCATTGGGCTGCCATTATCACTGTGTAAGACGGGCATGCCATCGCAGCTGGCCACTTTTAGAGCCGCCTGAGACATCAACTGCGCACCTAATTCACCGCTTTCAACAGGATGTACTTCCCAGTGAACGCCATAGCGACTGTAAAGGTCTTCTACCATGTACAGGTAATAATGCTTGCCAATAGTACGCGTCGCCAAATAGGTGATATCCCACATCCACACAGCATTAGGTTTTAGCGCTATATGAGTATCGGGTGTTCGGGACTGCTTTTGTTTGGCGCGGCCGCGGTGCTTCAATTGCCCATGCGCCTTGAGAACTCGATAAAAGCTAGACTCGCTGGCCACATAAATACCTTTGTCAGCCAACTGCGGTACTATTTGCGACGGCGGCAAATGATTGTATGCCGATTCATTACATATCGATAAAATGTGTTGCTGCTCTTGCTCGCTTAGTTTATTGCCAGGGACTGGCTTTTCTACCAAAGGACGTTGATCACTGCGGATACTATCTTCTCCTTTTGGCTTCCAACGTCTAAGCGTAGACTCGGCAAGGCCAACCAACTCACAAGCACTTGAACGCTTTGAACCTGCGTCTACTGCTTCATTAACATCATTGATTACTTTAATGCGCGTCTGAGTCGTAATCATACTTCCTCGTCCTCCCAAAGCGCCTGAAACTTTTTTTGTAATACTAATAATGCGGCCGTTTCAGCCAAGGCTTTATCTTTGCGGCGCAGCTGGGTTTCTAGCTTCTTCTTGTCTTTTTTTAACGCACGTATTTCATCGCGCGCAACTTTAGGGCTAATGAGAGCCTCATCAACACCATTAATACAAGCTTCTCGCCATTGCGTTATTTGAGTAGGGTATAGGCCTTTCTCTCGGCAATACGCAGATAATTCTTGTTCATTCATCGCAGCAGTTTCAAGAACTACGGTGAACTTAGTTTGGCAATCCCACTGATTAGATGAATCACTATTAGGCATTAAAACTCCTGATCGTCTGACTTTATTTCGCCAATCATACAAGGTTTGAACACTGATTCCTTCTTCTCTAGATATTTCTGCGAAGGACTGACTATTTGATGATAATAATTTAGATAAAACAGCTTCTCTTCGTTCTACGCTATATTTCGGCATGAGTATTTCTCCGCCGCCCCTTGTGAATTAAAATGTGTGCAACTACCCTGACGTCTGGGGATAGCTCAGCTGAAGTCTTTGCATCAGGCACAGGCTTATCTCCAAACCGAGAATCAGAGATTAAATCATTACAGGCAAAGATCGGTGAAATCACCATGGAAAACGATTTTTTATCAAAAGCGCTCGGTCGTTAAACAGACCTGAGCGCAAAACTATGATTAATAAAAGCAATAAACTATCGTTAGTTCGTCAGTGTAAATTGTTGAAGATTCATCGTTCCCATGTTTATTACAAAACCTCACCTGCTAATGAGGATGACTTGGAACTGATGCATCTGATTGATCGCATTCACCTCAATCGGCCCTTTCTTGGCAGTAGACGCATTCGTGATGTGTTGCAAGATGTAGGCCACCGAGTTGACCGTAAACATGTGCGACGCTTAATGCGTAAGATGGGCATTAAAGCCATCTATCCTAGGCCTAACACCAGCAAGAAGAAGGCGGGGCACAAGATTTATCCTTATCTGCTAGGTGGGTTGGCCATCAATCAACCCAATCAAGCTTGGTGTACCGATATAACTTATATCCCGATGCCTAAGGGCTTTGCTTATCTTACCGTTGTGATGGATTGGTATTCTCGTAAAGTGCTGTCATGGCGGCTTAGCAACAGCATGGATAGCGCATTCTGCGTAGATGCTTTGGAAGAGGCACTGCATTACTACGGCAAGCCTGATATCTTTAACAGCGATCAAGGTGCGCAATTTACCAGTGAGGCGTTTACCGGTGTACTCAAAGACAATGGTATTCGCATCAGCATGGATGGCAAAGGTGCTTGGCGTGACAATGTATTTGTTGAGCGCTTATGGCGCAGCGTGAAATATGAGGAAGTCTATTTGCAAGCCTACCAATCGATGAAAGAGGCAAAAGACGGCATTGGCTCCTGGATAAACTATTACAACCAAGAGCGTAAACATCAAACATTGGGCATGGTCCCTGACATGATGTATGATCCATGTCGCGGCCTGAAATTGGCTGCTTAATCAGCTGAAAATAACTCCTAAGCCATCTGTCCTAAAAAGCGGGTCCACTTCTGTTAGCTCTTCTTACTTTATCTAACTAGAAATACCAATCTGGAAATTAGGAGTTCTAATAAGCATTTTCGTTGCCGTGGCGGGCGTTCATTCTTTTGTGCAAAATAACGGAACCAACAAAACGCACCGCAAGTGTTGACCCTTCCGATTCCCGAAATTCAGAGATTACTTCACTTAATCCGTTCGCAAAAACCCTGGCATTAAGGTTACCATCAATCGTGAAATGAATTGCTTTTAACTGGCGACTAAACGTGTTTGTGGTATATCCATACCTTGCTGATACTGTAACTTCAGGTATGGACTTTTATATTAGATAGAGCAGTATGGCCTTTTCCCCCTAGGGGGAATTTTTCCGAATTTTCGATTTATTCAAATTTTCTATCTGGGTGTCTTGTAAGTTGAGCCATTTGTGCGTTCCCTGTTTTAAGCAATTAACATACTGGAGACACCTAAATGACCCAATCAAACAATAACGTATTTGACGTAGTAGTGGAACACACATCTCAGAAGGCCCCGATGCCATGCGCCCCGTGCTCACCGCACTGCTCAATGAGGCGATGAAGATTGAAAGAGAGCCGTTTCCAGGCGCATCACACTATGAGCCTAGTCAAGACCGGCCAGGGTTTGCCCATGGCTACCAGGATAAGCGTATCGATACGCAAGCCGGTACGCTCAATCTGCGTATCCCAAAGACCGCTAAACACGTTGATGAACCTTTTTACCCTCAATCGCTAGAACGCGGCTGACGCAGCCAACGTGCGATGATGCTGACCGTTGCTGAAATGTACGTGACGGGCGTTAGCACGCGCCGAGTCGAAAAAGTCATGCAGAGCATGGGTATTGAAAGCATCTCCTCTACACCGGTCTCACGGGCTAACCAGAGCATGGATGAGGCGTTAAAAGTCTGGCGTGATCGTCCGTTGGGTAAAGTCTCTTACCTAATCCTTGATGCGCGTTATGAAAAGGTGCGTGAGGGCCACCAAGTGATTGATATGGCGCTTAATGAAGCCGAGAGGCTTGGTTACGATTAGTCAGTGCCATTCTGATTGAAATTGACGACGAATGGGCTAATGCTAATCATCGATATATCGTGTGGAACGACAATGAGTCAACTTGCTAGAAGTCCATACCCAATGTTGCGTAATCCACATACACTTGGTATATAAGCTGAATGTTAAAGTTTGATTTCATATTATGCGCATGCGCAATATAATGTGGGCTTGATGTACAAAAGAAAAGGAGTCAGACCCCTTTAAAGATATGCTTCGAACTGGATTAGGTTATCGTCAATATTTTCTGAATTCATACATTCTCTATTAATTTCGTGCCGTCTGTTTGACATATTAGTTTTAATCGGCATCGGTAATTGTCTTTAACCGCTCACGAAGTTCCTTACTTAAATCTTTATAGCCTTGTTCATTAGGTAGGTACTTTAAAGCCCGGATGTGCCCCACGTCTGAAGGAATATCATCTAATGATTGGGTAATGGGTATAACCGTTCTTCCCAGTGTGTGGGCAATGCCAGTTTCATACATTACGTTTGGGTTTCGACCAGTGAAGTCAACCACAATAACCTTTGCACAAAAGATCAGGTCAAAAATGTCTTGCATGAATGTTGAGTTGTCCCAAATATCATCAGCCCGTAAACATTCAAGCCCCATATGATCAGCCACACGCTTCACGGCTTCATAGGTTCCAGCAAAAGCCGCATTGAACGGCATCATGACTGAAATAAGTTTTTCATTCCGTGGCTTACTGGGGACGTTGAACACACTAGGCTTGCACTCGATTAGCTTTTCAACCGGTGGGGCTTGGTGTGACGTTGAAACAAATTCACCATGGGCAGGGCTTAACGTGACCTGACCATTTGTTTTTTGGGTCACAGTTAAATCATAGGTCTTGAATAGTTTGACTGCTTCTTCAAGTGCCTTTTTATGGTCCACATTTTTATTTTTATTGAAAAGAAAGTGTTCAGGATGCAATAGGCTTTCAATGACTGTGACCATACCGGAGGATGGCATTGACTGCACGGACGAAGGCTGATTATTGATTTCCTTCAGGGTGTCATTAACCCAATGGCGGCGGGTTGACCCGTCATGAGCATAGTCAAGATCAAGGCCAACGAAGAACTGCGTCAAATATGACGAATTACGATAGGGGAAGAAGCCGAATGGTTCGTCCCCACATATCATTTTAGCCAGCGTTATCAAGCCACCTGAACCTATCTGCATTATTGTTATTTCCCCATTACTTACCTGACAAAGAAAGGGGTCAGACCCCTTTAAAGCTGAAATTTTATTTGAGTCCGCACTTGATCGAATCAACGGCCGCACACCTGCGAACTGATGAACTATATCATCACGTGTTTTATCATGCTTGAAGTGATGATTATAAGCCGCCAGCAAATAGTCAATTTCTTCGTCGCTGGTTTTAATGGGTTGATCTAACGTTTGGCGACGCTCTGTTGTGCCCACCATAGTTTGACCTTTATAAGGCAGCAAAGAAAGGGGTCAGACCCCTTTAAAGCTGGGTTGTTAACTTTTAGAAGTTACTGATTGCTGTACTTTTCAAAGTATTCTTCTGCTGTTTGTTGTGCTCTGTTTAATGTTTCAATGGTTAATGTTTCAACACATAAATCTCGTAGCTTTTTACCATCCTCAATCCCGTTTGCAGCAGCTACGCTCGCCCATACATAGCATTTTTCAAAATCCTGTGTAACACCTTCTCCATGGCCGTACATCAATCCTAAATTGTGTTGCGCATCCGCATCTCCTTGTTCTGCTGCTTTCAAATACCATCTAGCGGCTTCCTTGTCATCCTGTGTAACACCATCTCCCTTTTTGTACATCAATCCTAAATTGTATTGCGCACTTGCAAATCCTTGTTCTGCTGCTTTCAAATACCATCTAGCGGCTTCCTTGTCATCCTGTGTAACACCTTCTCCATTGTGGTACATCAATCCTAAATTGTATTGCGCCCTTGCAAATCCTTGTTCTGCTGCTTTCAAATACCATCTAGCGGCTTCCTTGTCATCCTGTGTAACACCTGCTCCATTGTCGTACATCACTCCTAAATTGTATTGCGCACTTGCATATCCTTGTTCTGCTGCTTTCAAATACCATCTAGCGGCTTCCTTGTCATCCTGTGTAACACCTTCTCCATGGTAGTACATCACGCCTAAATTGTATTGCGCACTTGCAAATCCTTGTTCTGCTGCTTTTAAATACCATTCAGCGGCTTCCTTGTCATCCTGTGTAACACCTGCTCCATGGTAGTACATCACGCCTAAAGTGTATTGCGCCCTTGCATATCCTTGTTCTGCTGCTTTCAAATACCATCTAGCGGCTTCCTTGTCATCCTGTGTTACACCTGCTCCATTGTAGTACATCAATCCTAAACTGTGTTGCGCGTACGCATCTCCCTGCTCCGCAGCTTTTCTAAACAGGTTAAACGCTGTCTCATAATCATTGTTGTTATAAGCTTGCACGCCATCGTCAAAATCGCCGCTGTATGCCACCTCAACAAACAACATCAATGTAGTAAAAATTATTAGTATGCTTTGTTTAATGTTTGCCACAAGTCTTTACTCTTATTATGAATTAATGTCCAAAAGCTTATCTGTTATTCAACTTCAATAACAGCGCGTCATCGCCATTTAAATTGTACGATGAGATATATTGATGTAAATGACAAGAAGCTGGATTCGGCGTTTTTCAGGCTAGTTGCAGTAATTTTCTACATGGCTAATGGTACATTATTTTCAGGATTGAGTGCAACCGAGTTAATGACTTGCCAATTTCGTGTGCATCCAGACCATAGCAAGAAAGGGGTCAGACCCCTTTAAAGCAAATCGTTGACCAATGCACAGTCATATCTTAAAACTTCAATTTTCAACATACGATTGGGACAGCACTGCACTTCAATCCAAAACCTGATTAATATATGCCCATCTTGCCCCACTAATGCCGCTTATTTGGCCTATAGATAGATGTTAATTCCTACCACCCATCTTGGGTCTGAGCTTTCACACAGTCTGAGTATAGTAGAGCCAAAGTCAGAACTCCAACTTAGATCACCACACGACACCTTAAACTAAGCCACAAAGCCTCACCGCAAGTGCATGAGACGTAGTCCACTTCCCTCCATAAACCGTAACCAACTTCTCCTGCTGATCAATCTCATATTCTCTTGAAATTTTATTTGGGTCCGCGCTTGATCGAATCAACGGCCGCACACCTGCGAACTGATGAACTATATCATCACGTGTTTTATCATGCTTGAAGTGATGATTATAAGCCGCCAGCAAATAGTCAATTTCTTCGTCGCTGGCTTTAATGGGTTGGTCTAACGTTTGGTGCCGCTCTGTTGTGCCCACCATAGTTTGGCCTTTATAAGGCAGCACGAAGAAAATACGCCGTTCATTTGGTACTTCCAAAAAATAGCCGTTCTCAATCTTGTCATTAAACACGATATGGCTACCACGAACTGCATCTAATGAGTGGGTTGGTTCTAAGTTACTATGCCTTAGCAGTTGCTCTGCCCACGGACCAGCTATGTTGAACAGTAGTTCATGCTTAGCAGAAGCACGCCCTGTAAAGCTGACATCCCCTTGTCTTGAAACTTGGCTAACTTCACATTTGGATATTATTTTGGCACTCGCTGATTCAGCTTGATCTGCGACCCAACGCCCTAAGGCATAGTCATCCATCTGCGCGTCAACATAACTAAAGCCGCCCTTTAGGTCTGTAGCGTCAATTTGCGGGTTTAATTCGCTGAACTGCATTTGGGTATAGCGTCGATACGGGCCTAATCTTATCTTCCCTGCCAAGAAATCATACAACATCAGCCCCAACTGCATTACCCACCGTGGGCGCCTAGAATGGCGATATATTGGGATAAATATCTCCAATGGTTTTACTAAATGGGGGGCTTGATCTATCCACCACCGACGCTCATATAGCGACTCTTTGACTAATCTAAACTCGTAGTTTTCTAGGTATCGCAGCCCGCCGTGGAGCATTTTGCTTGATGAGCGGCTGGTTTGTTCCATGATATTGCCACGCTCATACAAAGTCACTTGATGCCCTTGCTTGGCCATTTCCCAAGCTGCACATAGGCCATTGATGCCTCCGCCTATAATTCCTATATCAGTCATTAGGGTTTAGAAATGTTGATTGACGTAAAAAACGTGCTTAGGATTTATCATAATTTTGTATTATAATTAACGCATCAAACATATAGTTTATCTTATGATATATTAGTTGAGAAAATATCAAGCCATGCATATAACCATTCGCCAACTTCAAGTTTTTAATGCGGTAGCCAAACACCTTAGCTATACCCGAGCTGCGGAAGAACTACACCTCACTCAACCCGCCGTTTCAATGCAGATTAAGCAACTTGAAAAGTCTGCTGATTTGCCACTATTTGAACAAATTGGCAAAAAGATTTACCTCACCGAAGCAGGGCAAGTGGTGCTTGATCACGCGCAGTCTATTCTCGCAAAATTAGGTTCAATTAGAAATGACATTGAACAGTTAAAAGGCATTGATGGGGGCCGTTTACGCGTTTGCATCGCATCTACAGTGAATTATTTTGCCACACGACTAATCTCTAAGTTTAGTCAAGCGCACCCTAATGTTCAAATCAGTCTGGATGTAACTAACAGGCAAGACTTATTAAAGCAATTAGAGACCAACGAACCAGACCTTGTTTTGATGGGTCGCCCTCCTAGCAGCGCGGACCTTTCCTCACAGGCCTTCATGAATAACCCATTGGTGATTATTGCTAACCCACATCACCCACTAGCGGGTAAGAAAAAAATTCCTATCACCAAGCTAAACAACGAGCGGTTTGTTCTTCGAGAAAGCGGCTCGGGCACCCGAGGGGCGATGGAAACCATGTTTAATGAATATAGTATTTACCCTAAGGTGAGCACGCAGCTTTCGGGAAATGAAGCCATAAAACAGGCTGTTGAAGCTGGATTGGGGCTGGCACTCGTATCCTTTCATACTGTTGATCTAGAACTAAAAGCCAAGCGCTTAGTCACCTTAGATGTTGAACACTTCCCTATTAAAAAAAATTGGCATATAGGCCACCGCAGCGGCAAGAAGCTTTCTGCAACGGCGCAAGCGTTTTGGGATTTTGTTATCGCTGAGTCTGAACTACAGAAATCAAGCTCTTAGGTGGAGGGAATAGCCGCCAACATTGAATCATCCATGGCCGATTCTGCGACTATCACTGATCCTGAATAGCCCTCAAGCCCGTGTTTCGCCCTTTCGCTAGGAACAATTAACGGAGAGAGCTCAATTAGCTTTTTAGAATTTTTGTCTAGTCGCTTAAAGAGGTTATTCGCCGCTTCGGCGCTGGCACACAAGCTCACGAGCTTCACACTTGACACTATTTGTTGTCGCGTTTTTGCACTGATCGTGTCTGTAAGCGCCTTTCGCCTATACGCCTGCACATAATCAACCTTAGCACCGCGCTGTTGAAGCATTTCCTTTAACCATTCTCGTCCAGATTGCGCTCTGTATATAACGATTTTTATGCCCGTCATGTCGCGCTTGTTAAGCGCAGCTAAGAGACCTTCGCTAGTAAATTCTTGACCTACTGGCTTTATCAGCTTCCCTCCTACGACCTGTGATAAGCGAACTGCAGTTGCTGCGCCTACCGCTGCCACCTCCCCCTGCAACTGCAGGGCAAGTTCCTGCATTCGATTTAGCACCGAGGACGCTGCATTTTGACTGGTAAAAATACTTAAGTCGTAGTAGTGGTGTTGCATTAGCGTAGCGTTAAAATCCTCAATATCGCTAGGAGGCAGAATTTCGATCGTCGGCAAGGTGATATAGTCACCGCCCAATTGCGCAATGCGCTCACAAATAGCCTTGGCTTGGTGAGCCGGACGCGTCACCAGCACAGTCCAACCTGATAGATTATTAGTCACCACCTAGTACTCTTTCAAGGTGATATTGCCTAATTCAGTGAGTCTGCTCGCGTATCTGGCAAGGTGTCGCTTGCAGGAAATGGTCGCTCCCTTTGCAAAAGCGACAACGCAGTTCAGGTGCGCGGACAGGCTCACCCAAAGGGCGCCAACGCACCGTCCCACAACTGCGTTGTATCGCTTATGAAGGGAATGACCATTCATCCTAGATAAATCAGTTAAACGCGGAAAAGACATGTAAGCAATTGAAGTGCATAGTGAAATCAAAAAAGTCGCGGTCACCTTATTGGTGATAAGGTTTTTTTGATTTTGCTAGGTACATCAAGAGCTTGCATGGACTTTCGTGTTTTAACTGATTTATCTAGGTTCATTGCGCAATACGCCTTGCTGTGAAACAGCGCGTTGACGCTGAATTAGACAATATCACCTTGAAAGAGTACTACCTCTTGATAAACCTTGGCCAGGATTCCATGCGCCCCTTGGGTGATAAGGTCCGTAGCTACGGCTTCACCCAATGCTTCGGGCGCATTAGAACCGCCAGACCGTTCACTGCTAAGAATCGTTTTACCATCCACAGAGGCCACCAAAGCACGCATCGATAACTCAGTACCTTGCAACTCTGCAAAGGCTGCCACGGGAACATGACACCCCCCGCCCAACATTTTATTGGCTGCGCGTTCAGCACTTACCCTGATATAAGTTGGTTCACAATTTAGAGGGGCAATTAGGGTATTTACTCGCTCATCATCAATACGGCACTCAATCCCAACTGCGCCTTGTCCTACAGCAGGTAAAACTTCGCTTATCGCGATCTGTTGTTTAATTCGTGCCTCAAAACCCAAACGCTTAAGACCAGCCGACGCCAATATAATAGCGTCAAAGTCGCCATCATCTAAACGCTGTAACCGTGTATTCACGTTACCGCGTAAGTCTATCAATTGAAGCTTTTGAAATTGCGCAGCGATTTGGCTCTTCCGGCGTAAGCTACAGGTACCCACTCGTGCCCCATCTGGCAAGTCGCTTAAACTACTGAAACGATTAGACACAAACGCATCTGTCGGGTCTTCACGCTCACAGATTACAGGAATATGTAAGCCCTCTGGTAGCTCCACCGTGACATCTTTCATAGAATGAACGGCGATATCTACACTGCCGTCCAACAATCCATTTTCAAGCTCTTTAAGAAAAAGACCTTTGCCGCCGATCTTTGCCAAAGCAGTTTTCAAATGCTTATCACCTGACGAAACAATTTCTACCAGCTGCACCTGCAAATGTGGATGAATAGCGAGCAAGCTTTGTTTAACGTATTGCGCTTGCCACAAAGCCAACGGGCTTTTTCGCGTGCCGATTTTTATAATATCAGTCATGATTTTCTGATTAGCTTCACTAAAATTAATACCGGCGTTAAAACAATTAACTCAAGCGCAATTGCACCTGCGTTATGCGCTGAAAAAATAGGCGCGAGTGCCTCCCATAGTGTATCGCCTTTACTGCCATGATGAATATTAGTAAAAAATGTGTACGGTGCAATGAAATACTCTTGGCTGAGAGGCCAAATCAATTGCATCCCGATGGGTGCTGAACTATCAATGGTGAAAGCATCTAGAAACAAGTGCGAACTATACGCCAAACCACCGACCATCGCCGCATATGCAGCGTCTAGCTTTAAGCGTTTTGCAATTAAGTAGGTTAATGTCGTAAAAACAACAGCTGCGAACAATGAATGGGAAGCCATGTGGTGGTAGCGATTTACCTGCCCTTGTAGTGCCCCTACAAAAAAATCTAAATCAGCTGCATTCGCCGCAAAGAAAATGAATAACAACCAGCGCCAATTAAGTGTGGACGGCTTGCTAACTAGCCAACCACCTAAGCAATGCCCGACGGGAGATGTCAAGAATTAGGCTCCTGACACACGCAGACGCATTGCTTTAAAGCCCATCTTAGACAAGCGATAATCATCCGCAGTCATACTACCGTAATCCGTATAAGGGCCAATACGCACCCGATAATATTGCTTACGCTCAATGCTGACATTCTGAATAGCAGCGCGCAAGCCGTTGAGTGCCAACTTGGCTTTTAAACGCTCCGCATCCGCAGCATTCCGATAAGAGGCCACTTGTAAAAAGTAGGCGCTCCCTTCAGGTAATCTCGATTGCGTTTTTTTCTCTGGTTCGCTACTTGGCGATGCATCAGTCACCGCGACTTGAGGGTCTTCAACAATTGGGTCTTTGGGCAACACCTCCTCGATGGCCGGTAACACCGTATAAAAATCATAGTCGGCGGTTTTTCTGGGGGCGTCATTTACAGCAATAGGCTCAGTGGGCACCTTTCGTGCTTGCGCTTTTTCAGTGCTAATACGTGACTTAGCAATCATGTCTTTAAGGCCGCTGCCAATATCACCTTCATGGCTGGTTTGGTAGCCTTGCCAAAATAATGTAGACAAAACTCCTATTAATATACCCGCAAACAAAAAGCTTACACTTTGACTAGCGACACCAATACTGCCTGAACGTTTTGGTTTATTGCGCGCTGCCTTAGCAGGCTTTTTTCTTCTAGCTTGTACCATTGCTCATACTCTATGCTTACATTTTTTGCGGCGCATCAACGCCCAGAATCAATAAGCCATTTGCGATCACTATCCTAACCGCGTCTATTAAAGCTAAGCGCGCGTTACGCACCGATTCCTCGCTCGAAATAAACGGGTGTGCATTGTAATAAGTATGAAATGCCGTGGCTAAATCTCGTAAATAGTAGGCAATCTGATGAGGCGCGTAAGCCTTTGCAGCTTTTTCCACCAACTCGGGGTAACGAGCCAATTCCATCATCAAATCAAGCTCGTGTTGTTCGTCTAGCAAACTATAATCTGCATTCACGCCAGGTTTTAAACCCTTCTCTTCTAGCTGTCGATACACGCTGCATACCCGCGCGTGAGCATATTGCACATAGTAAACAGGGTTATCTGAAGACTGCGACTTAGCAAGCTCCAAATCAAAATCCATATGCTGCTCTGGTTTGCGCATGACGTAGAAAAAGCGCGCTGCGTCTTTACCGACTTCCTCACGCAACTGACGCAAGGTGACAAAGTCGCCTCCTCGCGTTGACATCGAAACCTTTTCTTCACCGCGATAGAGTACGGCAAATTGCACTAACAAAATATGCAATAATTCTGGATCTTGCTCCATCGCTTCAAAAGCAGCTTTAACACGGGAAATATAGCCGTGGTGATCAGCGCCCCATATGTAAATTACTTTCTCAAAACCACGTTGACGCTTATTAAGATGGTAAGCGATATCCGCAGCAAAATAGGTATGCACGCCATTGTTACGCAACACTACGCGGTCTTTTTCATCACCATAGTCTGTCGATTTAAACCACCACGCACCTTCTTTTAGATACAACTTGCCGTTGGCTTTGAGTATTTCTACCGCTTGATCAACCATACCTTGGTCAACTAAATCGCGTTCTGAAAACCAACAGTCATAATCAACCCCGAACTCGCTTAAGTCCATTCTAATATTATCTACTAGCGCATCTAATCCAACACTGAAAACCGCACGATAGGCTTCTTCTCCTAAGCCTGACCGAATTCTTTCGATCAACATATCAGTGCTTAATTCAGGGTCTTCCGGTAAATCAGCGAATAGCGCCCCCACACCCCGCACAAATTGGTCGCCATGTTGCTGTCGCAAAGATCTGGCGATGTCCCAAATATAATCCCCCTTGTACCCATTTTCTGGCAAGGTAACCGATTCGCCGGATAAATCTAAATAACGTAAATACACACTCGCGGCCAATATTTGCATTTGACGACCCGCATCATTGAAATAGTATTCAGCGTGGGCATCGTAACCGCAGGTATTTAGCAATCGTTTAAGCGAGTCACCGTAGGCCGCACCCCTTCCATGCCCCACATGCAACGGACCAGTCGGATTAGCAGAAACAAACTCCACCATCACTTTCTCCTTCGCGCCTAAATCAGATCTTCCATACGCTGTGCCAGCGGTACGTATTACGTCGATTACCGCGCTTTGAGTATCTTTAGCCAAAGTGAAATTGATGAACCCAGGGCCTGCCACGCTTATTGAATCAAGCCCTTGCGTTGGCATCATCAAGTCGATCAGCTTACCTGCCAACTCACGCGGATTCAGCTTGGCGGGTTTGGCTAATACCATAGCAATATTACTCGCAAAATCACCATGTTGACGATCTCGCGCTCGCTCAACATGCAAGCGTTGCTTCGCATCAGCAGGAATGATTTCTTGTTCAATCAGCGCATCTAAGGCATGACTTATGGTTTCTTCAACGAGTTTTTTCATCCTTTAGCAGGCGTCAATCTATAGTGTGTGCCAATGATCCCAAGGCAAAAAAGCCCGCCAAATGCGGGCTTAGCGGCGAGGATCAGATAATTATGCGATATTAGTATCGATAAAATTAGCAAGGTCAGACTTTGAGCTACCACCCACTTTTGTGCCTTCCACCTGACCATTTTTAAACATCATCAAAGTTGGAATACTACGAATACCATATTGTGGAGGTGTTTGCGAATTGTCGTCAACATTGATCTTGCCAATTTTTACCTTCCCCGCGTAGTCTCCAGCTAATTCTTCTAAGATCGGACCAATCATTTTGCACGGTCCACACCACTCGGCCCAATAATCTACTAATACCGGCACCTCAGAATTTAGTACCTCTTGCTCAAAGTTTTCATCGGTGATTTCTACAATTTGATTTGACATAATTTTACTTCCACTAAATCGACTAACATGCTGTAAATATGGGTATAATGTACGGTTGATCAAGCAGCCGCTTGAACAACCTTCCCACTGTGAATTTCGCCTTCATCGGCACAAAACACCTTGAGGCTTGACTATCTTAATATTGAGCTAATTATATCATGCAAGACAAACATCTAAGCGAACAACGCTTTAAAGATTTGCCTCTACACCCACTTTTACAAAAAGGCGTAGAAGAGGCAGGTTTCGATTATTGCACCCCAATTCAAGCACTGGCATTGCCCATTGCTTTGCAAGGCAAAGACGTTGCTGGACAAGCACAAACCGGTACGGGTAAAACGGCCGCATTCTTACTGGCTACGTTCCACCATATTCTAAAAGCAAATGAAGCCGCACAAGTAGATCCTCAAATTGAACAACCCGCTGCTGCTCAAGACCGCAAGGAGTTAGCTTCACAGCAAACTGAATCATCCGACACAGCTAGCCAAGATGATGCTGAAAATACGCTTAGTGAAGGGCCAAAAGAAACCAAAGCTGAAAAAAAGGTAGTAGCACCTGTTAGGGCTAAAGTGGATAAAGGCGCTATTCAAGCACTGGTCCTTGCACCCACCCGCGAGCTAGCTATTCAAATCCATAAAGATGCTATTGATTTGGCGAAGAATACCGACATCCGCTTGGCACTTGCATACGGCGGCACCGGATATGATGAGCAAAAGCAGACTTTGCTTGGTGGGGTTGACGTTTTAATTGGCACACCCGGCCGTGTAATCGACTATTACAAACAAAAAGTATTCCATTTAAACAACATTAAAGTGGCTGTAATGGATGAGGCAGATCGTATGTTTGATCTTGGCTTTATCAGCAACATCAGATATCTATTGCGCAGAATGCCCGAAGGGTCTAAACGCCTTAACCTACTTTTCTCTGCCACCCTTTCTTTGCGTGTTGATGAGCTCGCTTACGAGCATATGAACGGGCCAGAACAAGTGAAAGTCGAATCTGAAATGGTGGTGCAACGCATCGAAGAAATAGCGTATTACCCTGCACAGAACGAAAAAATTACCTTACTAATTAATTTGCTTAAGAGGGGCGAGCCAGATAAACGTAGATTGGTGTTTATTAACACTAAACACGAAGGTAATAAAGTAGCAGCGTGGCTTGGGGCCAATGAGTTGCCGTGCGCTATTTTGTCGGGCGATGTACCACAAATTAAGCGTGAAAAACTGCTTAAGAAGTTTCACGATGGCAAGGTCAACATTTTGGTTGCAACCGATGTGGCAGCCCGTGGATTACACATCCCTGAGGTGAGTCACGTCATTAATTACGACTTACCCCAAGAAGCAGAAGATTATGTGCATCGTTCTGGCCGCACAGCCCGAGCTGGCGCGAGTGGTCACGCGATAAGCTTGGCTTGCGAGAAATATGCATACTCGATGATGGATATTGAGGAATTCATAGGCCATCGCTTACCTATTGGTGAAATCACTACAGAACTTTTGGTTGCGCCGGCCAATAAGCCAGATTTAAGTAAACTCGAATACGGCGACAAACGCCGTAGCTCGGGTAGCCGGCCTTCGACAAGAAGTGGTACACGAAAAGATTTCGTGCACAAAAGTTATGCTGATGTGAAATACGTAAACCCACTAGAAGCCAAGCCAGATCGAGAATCTCGATTTGTACCACCGCCAAACAAATACTCTAGTCGATTTGGCGAGATACCCGCTTTGGGCTAAACCTGGGGCTATTAGAAACTGACAGGCACAAAAAAGGCCGCCGATTGGCGGCTTTTTTTGTGAGTTGAAGCCGATTAGGTGTTCGGATTATCTTCGCCCACCTCGCCTTTATCATAACGTGCGGCAAATTCGGTTTGCGCACCTTTGGCAAGATCACCCGCCTGCGAAACCCAGCCTTCACGCTTAATACGGCCAGGGAAAGAGATAAAGTTATCAACCCACTTAATATTATTTTCAGTGAAATCTGCTACTTGGGTGAAGTGATAGACGCCTAAATCGTTTAAAGTTTTCTCGATAACCGGTCCGACACCCTTAATACGTTTGAGATCATCAGCTACACCACCTGTTGGCGCACTTAATCCTTGAGGTTTCATATCGTCTGATACATTAGTTGCCTTCTGTGCAGGGGCGGCACTAGCCGCCGCTTTAGGTTTGGCTGCAGATGTTGCCGCTGCTGCGCTTGCAGTGCTGGCTACTGCCTGCGTATTTGACCCACCACCATCGCTACTAGCGGAGCCACTTGAACTATCGCTTGCGCCTTCCTTATCTTTACAAGATGAGCCACAAATGATGCCTCTTAAAAGCCAACCTAAAATTAGCCCTAAAAGAAACGCTAATAAGATCCAAAGTAGTGTTTGAATAAATAGATAACCCATAATAGTACCCTTACTGTTTTATATCGAATTCTGTTTTATATCGAATTGAATTCGGCGAT
Organism: Candidatus Poriferihabitaceae bacterium; assembly: GCA_965237485.1. Taxonomy (GTDB): domain Bacteria; phylum Pseudomonadota; class Gammaproteobacteria; order Arenicellales; family Poriferihabitantaceae; genus JAAELZ01. The sequence continues at coordinate 463,612 of CBDEFQ010000010.1, forward strand.
TTTGCACTCGACCTGCAGTGGTAGCGTTGTCGCCAACTGGCTGGTCTTCACCATAGCCATTAGCATTTAGTAAATCTGCTGGCGCCCCTGCGCCCACCAAATAATCGCGCACTGCATTTGCACGAAGAGCACTTAGGTTTAAGTTTAGTTCAGCGTCGCCCGCAGAGTCAGTGTGCCCCGACACTTCTATGGTTGAACTGCTTTCACGAACTGCCCCTTTACATTCTGCAATCAACGCGGCAATTCTACCAAGCAATGGATAGCTACTAAGGTCGATAGTTGCACTACCTGAAGCAAAATTAATACTTTGTCCTTCCATGGTGCTATTGAGGCGTGACTGGCAGCTTTTAATAAACTGCACTCTCGCCATTTTCTCCGCTTCGGCCTTCGCTTGTGCTGCCGCCTCTGCCTTAGCTGCCGCTTGATCAGCTGCGAGTTTTGCCGCTTTATCCGCAGCAGCTTGCGCCAATTCTTCTGCGGACGGGCCGCTAGACCTGACTGAGATTGATTCAGAAAACCCTGATGGGAATAGTTTGTTAGCTGCACTGAGCAGCTGCCCCTTGATCCCATCATTCTCGACTAACCCAGCGAAGGTGATTTTTCCATCGTTAACATCAATATTGGCTTCGCGCAATCCAGCCAGATTCGGCATCATCGCATTTAGACCTTCCAACCAACTTGGCGCGTTTACACCACTATCAACATTCATTCGATTAATTAAGTTCTCGGCTCCAAACGCACTGGCGGCAGCCGACACACTAGAATCGATTAATTCCTGTGTTGGCATCGAACCAGACAACAAGACTTTGTCACCTTCATGGCTAAGACCATACGAAGCTGAACCCAATTGCAACTCAGAGGTTTGATCTTCGACAATACGTACACCATCAACTTTTTTTGCAATATCGATAGCGTTGATACGCGCTTCTGCAGAGGGGGCCGCACCACCGAGTGTAACGTCCCTGCCATCTAAATCAACTGTGGCCCAATCATGGCCTTGGCTGACCAATGCTGAAGTGGTTCTGTGTTGAATATCATTCTCAATGGGCGCTCTTTTACTAAGCCACATAAGCGCGAATATCGCCAATAACCCAAGTAGTGTCCACAGCCACCACTTCGCGCTCGACACTCCCGCGCCCAAGCCGCATAGACCTCGTGACATAATATTTACCTGCTTTATTATATAAATTAGACTTACTCAAACGGCTTCTTGCGATAACCGCTTATACCTTCTATATATACCTTCTATATATACCTTCTATATATACCTTCTATATATACCTTCTATTATACCTTTAATCTATTAATAAAATCAATTCGTTGTGAGCTACTTGCTTTTACATAGTTTGACTCGAAGTTGATGTTTTCGCTAATTCGATTGGTTATACTAAAATTAATCTACTCAGACTTTGACTTAAGCAAAGCCATGCAACATAACAACATAGCCCCCCTAAGGTATGCAAGACTATTTTAGTCAAATCGGGCAACAGGCGCGTGATGCTAGCAACGTGCTTAGATGCAGCGATACGGGCATCAAAGATAGAGCCTTGCGCTGTATTGCAGAGCAATTGATTGCGGGCAGAAAAGAGTTAGTTGTCCAAAACAATAAGGATTTGGCAAACGGTAAGGAAAAAGGCTTGAGTGCAGCGTTATTAGACCGCTTGGAGCTAAATGAGCAAGGTGTACAAGTGATGGCCGAGGGCCTGCTACAAATTGCGGCACTAGCCGATCCAATAGGGCAAATCAGTGATATGACCTATCGCCCTAGCGGCATCAAGGTAGGCAAAATGCGCGTCCCGCTCGGGGTGATCGGCATTATTTATGAATCACGACCTAACGTCACCGCTGATGCTGCCGCCTTATGCTTAAAATCGGGTAACGCGGCGATATTGCGTGGTGGCTCAGAAGCTATACATTCAAACTTCGCTATAGCCAATTGCATTGCTGCTGGCCTCAATGAAGCGGGCTTACCTGAAACCTGCGTACAAGTCATTAATAAAACTGACCGCGTAATAGTGGGCCAAATGATCACCGCCGACGAATATCTAGACATCATCATCCCTAGAGGCGGCAAAGGCTTAATCGAACGCATTAGTAATAACGCAACCGTACCGGTGATTAAGCACCTTGAGGGTATTTGTCACGTTTATATCGACGACGAGGCCGACTTAGAAAAAGCCCTGCGGGTCGCCTACAATGCAAAAGCTAGACGTTATGGCGTTTGCGGTGCGATGGAGACGCTGCTGGTGCATAAAGGAATTGCTATCAAAGTCCTGCCCAAACTCGAAAGCCTTTATCTTAAAAAACGCATAGAACTACGCGGCTGTGAGCAAACCCGGGCTATTCTAAAAAACGTTGTCAGCGCGACCGAAGAAGATTGGTCAACAGAGTATTTAGACGGAATTTTATCCATCAAAATTGTGCAAGATATTGACGAGGCGATGCTGCATATCGGGAGATATGGCTCTGGCCATACCGATGCTATCGTCACCGAAAACTTGAGCAAGGCTAATCGGTTTTTGCGCGTAGTTGATTCCAGTTCAGTCATGGTCAACGCCTCCACGCAATTCGCCGATGGTTTTGAGTATGGTCTAGGCGCGGAGATTGGTATCAGCACTAATAAATTACACGTTCGTGGGCCAGTTGGGCTAGAAGGCTTAACGTGCCAAAAATATATTGTAATGGGAGACGGTCACGCTCGCGCATAAAACGCGACGCTCACTAAATAAATGAAAACAACACCCGCCTTATTGCTGATTGACGTTCAAAAAGCATTTGATGACCCTTATTGGGGGATTAGAAACAACCCTCAGGCTGAGAACAATATCGCCTTAATGCTTCAAACTTGGCGGCAAAATGAATACCCTGTTATCCATGTACGCCATTGTTCTGTTGAGCCCAACTCGCCCTTACGGCCCGAAGCACCGGGTAACGCTTTTAAAGATGAAGCTTTACCTATTGCCGGTGAAAAAGTAATTAGTAAGACGGTGAACAGTGCATTTATTGGAACTGATCTTCAAGAATATTTGCGTGATAACGGCTTAAATTCGTTGGTTATCGCTGGTTTAACCACCGATCATTGCGTATCCACCACCACGCGCATGGCTGGCAACTTGGGTTTTGACGTCACCTTGGTCGGCGATGCCAGCGCCGCATTTGATAGAAGCGACCATCTAGGCAATCATTTCTCAGCTGAGCAGATCCATCAGATTCATTTGGCCAGTCTGAATGCTGAATTTTGTAGCGTCAAGTCTACGCAAGACGTATTACTTGAAGTACCTTAACTCTGGTCCACATTCACTCCCGCTACCGTTAAAGCACTACCAAAGAGTGGCACCTGCTGCGCAGCCGCCTGCACGTCCCCCCAATAATCGCAATCGTGCAATAAGGGCAACACTATAAAATCCATTTCCAATTGCTTAGCATTAATCATAAGCTGTTCAAATACTTCTGGCCCGCCCCATACAATATCCTTAAACAATGCAATGGGCGCTTTGTTCACCCCTAAATAATAAAACCCGCCATCATGAGTGGGGCCCACTACGCACTCATCTTGCAATAAGCTCTGATAAGCTTGTGTCAATACCTGACCACTAATGGCGGGAATATCAGCGCCAATCACGGCTGCTGACTGGGATTTATTCAAGCCATGCCTTAGTGCGTGTAACATGCGCTCCCCTAAATCTGCACCGCGTTGTTGAAGGCTTGAAAATTTATGTTGGCGTAACAAGTTTTGAAATCTGGGGTGCGCTGCGTTGGGGGTCATCGCCAAAACCACATGTCCAGGCCAATGTTCGGCCAACTCTGACGCCACTAAATTTAATAACTCCACCGCCACCAAGGCGGCTTGATGATCATTTAATGGCGGACATAATCGGCTTTTTACTTTGCCAGCAACCGGTGCTTTAGCAAATAAGTAAACCGGGAAATTGTCAACGCTCCGCTTTACTTTAGCTCTTATCTGGGCATAGGATTTCACCAATTCAGCAGGCGGGGCACCCACGAAATAACGAAAGCGTAGCCACCACATCTGTAATATGGTCTTGCTTATCCCAAGCTGTTGCCAGCGGCGAGCGGACGTTTCAACCGCCATGGGCACTGCGCATATTGGGCCGATGCGCTTAAGTTTGGTTGACATCGCAATGTCCTCCATCAACTCGATATCGTCAAAACCACCCACAATGTCGAACGCTTCGTGGGTCATAAAGATGGCTTGATCACCAGTTGCAATATGGGTAAGTGCTGAGCGCTTGTTCATACACCAAGCTATCATACGAAACTGCCAACGATCGTCATCTAACTTGGTATCAAATCGGCCCCAATAGTATCCCGCATTAAGCGCAGTAATGGTCGCACGCGCTGCCTCCTTATCTAAATGGGTGTCCGCATGCAAAAATAGCAATACCGGCGTTGTTACAGCCGCTGCACCTATATTCATTTGAACCCCACGACCTTTAGTTTCGGTTCTAATTAGGCGTAGGTTGGGCACATTATTTAGCTCGCTTAAGACATTTTTACAACGCTCATCATCGCTCGCATCAACGACCACAACCTCATGCACTGCTGGCAACTCGGGCAATTGTTTTAAAGACTCAAGCACCGATTTAGGTTCATTGTAGGTCGGTACAATGATCGAGACTAAATTTTCTGTGGCTGTCATCAGGCTATGATTTGCGCCATGCAATTAAACGATTATTAGCGGGCATTGTAGTGTCTCGAACAAGCTCGAGGCCACCTTGCCTCATCAGATCATCTACTTGTTCAAACTCCCGTATACCACTTTCAGGGTTTTGTATTTTGAGCCATTGATCAAAGCTTCGATTACTCTCTGAGGTATAAGACCCGTCGTAATTAAACGGGCCGTATAAAACAAACTGCCCCTTGTGACCCAATGCGCTCACCGCATCAACTATAAACATTTGCGCCGACTCCCAACTCATTATGTGTATGGAGTTAGCGCAGTAAATGGCTTCTAGCGCAGCGCGGGGCCAAGCAAAATTGCGCACATCTAACTCTATAGGCGCAATTATATTTGCCAGCCCACTGTGCTCAATCCAAGCGAGGATTCCGGCGTGGTTTTGCAATAAGTCACTGGTTTGCCAACTGATGTGTGGCAGATTCGCCGCAAAGTGTACTGCGTGCTGTCCGGTGCCACTGCCCACTTCCAGCACTGAGCTGACCTTGTGCAATAAGGGGCTTAGGGCTTCGAGAATAGCTTGCTTGTTATTTTCGCAGGCTTGTGAGTAGGGAAGGTCATTTCGCATGGCAAAAGCCTATGCGCTCTTGAGAGGCAAGTATTTAAGCGGGTTGACGGGCCTGCCATCTTTACGTATTTCAAAATGAAGTTTGGTCGTGTTGGTTCCCGTGCTTCCTACTTCGGCAATTTTCTGCCCTTGTTTTATGCTCTCGCCTTCTTTTACAAACATTGATTTATTGTGCGCATAAGCACTTAAGAACGCATCCGAGTGTTGAATAATAATGAGTTGACCATAGCCGCGAATGCCATTGCCCGCATACACCACCTGCCCAGCGGCCGCAGCGGCCACCGGTGAAGATCCAGCTGCCGCAATTTGAATACCGTTTATACCCTTCTTTAGCGAAAAATTTTGTATTAATTTACCCTTCGCTGGCCAAATCCACTTGTTTACTTTGCTAGGCAACTGAACCTTAGGTAAGGGCCTTGACGCCACCTTCTTGGACGAGGCACTATTGGTTTTTTTCACTTCAGCACTTGGCTGTTTGGTCGTGGCCGAGGCACTCAAATTTATTGGCTTTGGGCGCAGCCGCAAATTTGCGCCCACATAGATGGTATAGGGCGGCTTTAAATCATTCCATCTGGCTAAATCTTGCACGTCAACACCAGAACGAAAAGCGATGCCAAAAAGCGTGTCGCCGCTTCGCACAGAATAAGATCGCTGATTTTTAGAGACAGGCGAAAGGTCGCTCACCGGTGCTGTTGGATGGGTAAAACAAGCTTGCAATGAGATAGCCATCAGCAGCCCAGTTGCTAACTTAATAGACAACTTTATGCTGCTTATCAAAGAGGTAATCTTGATCAATTTATTGGATTTAACTAATTTACACTGTGAGGGGCACTATTTTATGCGAAACTTGGTTTAAGATGCTAAACATTAGCCGCGTTAAGAAAGTTCATGCATTACGCTTTCAACTTGTTAAAGTTAACGCACACCCCATATTGGGTTTAATAACAAATTATCATCGGAGCCACGCCAAATTATGACCGACAAGCAAGAGAGTAACGAAATGACAGACATCAAAACCAAACTTTTAAACCCCAAGCATTGGCTACGGCTCCTCATAATGGTATTGCTGGCCTTTGTTCTCGGCATAATCGTGCGTTTAGCAGTGCCGGTTATTTCTATTGTACAGTGGGTGCTCACATTAATCACTGGGGAGCAAAATGCTCGACTCAAAACTTTTTCCGGAAGTTTAAATGCCTATATGCACCAAATTACCCAATATCTAAGCTTCCACTCAGAGCAAGCACCATTTCCATTGTCCGATTGGCCTAAGTCCGAGTGAGCCAAAATAAACATTGAGTTACCGAATCCCTCCTTGCGAGGGATTCTTTGTTTTTACAATAGGCAAATTAACGAGCGAAATCCAAATACGCGCTATTCCTTGCACCTGTCTTCACGTTAGAATATTGGGGTTTCCTGAGTAAAAATAACATGCAAGTCACCTTTCAAACTCTTCACCTGAAAAAACGTTTCCCGCTTGCCATCAGCCGCGGAGTACGCAGTGCATCTGATAACTTATTTGTTACTGTAACTGAAAATGGAGTGAGTGGATTGGGCGAGATGTGCCCTGGCTCTACCGAAGGCACCAATACGCCTGAACAGGGCCAAGCTGCGTTGGAACAATTTTTAACTAACAATTTGCGGTCACTGAGTGTTGAACAAATTTACGATCTGGGTAGGGAACAGTCCGTACCAGCCTGCGCACTGGCCGCGCTAGACATCGCCCTTTGGGATTTACGCGCTAAACGAGCTGGGTTGCCCTTGTATCAACAGCTACAAATCGCTAAACCCACGGTGCCCACATCAGTCACTATCGGGATCAACCCACCTGAAGTGGTTAAAGAACGCGTTCCGCTGTTACTTGATGGCACTGGCGTTAAGTCTCTGAAGATCAAACTCGGCTCCCCCGAAGGCGTGGAAGAAGACAAAGCCATGTATGCACAAGTGGTCGAAAGCACCAAGAACTATGACGTGCAGCTGCGCGTTGATGCCAATGGTGGATGGAGCGTTAAAGACGCGCAAATGATGATGAATTGGATAGCCGAGCGTGGGACGGATTATATCGAGCAGCCGCTTAAAGAAGGCGAAGAAAACGACTTACCAACCCTGTTCAAAAACCGCGCTTTACCTATTTTTTTAGACGAATCCTGCCGCTATTCTCAGGACGTTGAAAGGTGGGCACATTGCGTTGATGGGGTGAATATGAAACTGATGAAATGCGGCGGCGTCACCGAAGCCATACGTATTATTGCAGCAGCGAAGCAGCACAACTTAAAAACCATGATCGGCTGTATGGGGGAATCATCGGTTTCTATTTCCGCAGCAGCAGCACTGACCGGTGTTATCGATCATATAGACCTTGATTCCCACTTAAACCTAGCGCCCGACCCTTGCACTGGTGCGACGCTTGAACAGGGTATTATTATGCCCAACGCGTTGCCCGGCCACGGCGGCACCATAAAACCAGAATTTATAGGCTAATCTAATATGTTGAGAGTGCAGCATAACTCATCGAGTATCTACATAATTTGTTAAAATTAGGCATGCAAAAACCATTCGCCACCCAACGAGATTTATTAGTATCAAGATCAGATTTGGATCATCCAATTCTGCATAGTCTTGATGATACAGAAGCACTATTAGATTGGAGCGAAATAGAGACACTGCTTTCATCTATTTATGCTGGCACTACTGGCCGCCCTAGTTATCCATTACTTAGTTTGTTCCGCAGCTTGATGCTGGGAATTTGGTATGAACTGTCGGATAGGGAGTTAGCACAGTGCTTATTTAGAGATTTATTGTTTCGTAAGTTTTGCCGCTTTGAGTTAGGCGGCGATGTACCTGAAGCTTCGACCCTTGGGTGCTTTCGTAACCAGTTAATGGAGCACGAACTGTGGGATCGCTTGCTAGGTGAGATCAATCGTCAACTTGAAGCGAAGAACATTATTATGAGCAAGGGGCGCATCAACATTATAGATGCAACACCTATAGAAGCGGCTCGTTCTGGAAATGGTAACGGCAAAGACGGGACGCCTAAGCGAGACCCTGAAGCGAGCTGGCATGTCAAAAATGACAGCCGAGGTCGAAAGAAGTCTACCTATGGCTACTCAGTGCATACGGGAGTTGATGAGGATGGGTTTGTTCAGCGCCAGAATGTGACGCCAGGGCATGTTCATGACAGCCAACTGCGCGATGAATTGCTGTTGGGCGATGAGACTGCCCTATATGCTGATGCGGCGTATAGTTCTGAGGAGACGCGAGATAAACTGGAGCAACTTGGAATTGATGATCAGGTTCAACGCAAGGGCTATCGAGGTAATCCGTTGTCAGATGCAGACCGTACCCGTAATGCAGTTATTGCGGTAACGCGAGCAGGTGGCGAACGGCTCTTTGCGACTTACAAGCAGCATTATGGTTTAGCTCGCACTCGGTTCATGGGGCTAGCGAAGAACCAGACTGTTTACGGCCTAGCGGCGATGGCAGCGAATATCCGTAAAGGTGCTAAGTTCTTAAGCTTGTATGGCTTGCCTGATTGGCACTATGCTGGATAGTTGTGCCTTTAATATGGCTTAGGTGCTCGAATTGATAAAATAGTGACTAAATGATGATCGAATACGCGAAACTGGGCAAATATAGCTCAAAAAATGAGTGCTTCGAAAATATCAAACTAAAATCGTGAGTTACGCTGCGCTCTCATTGTATTTAATTGTTCAGTTTTACTCGCTGACAGGTGTCCAGTTTTAAACGCTGATTGACAATTACAAGAGTATTTTGATTCGTTGTTCATGTTTGCCTCTAAGTCTTACGATAAAGTTGGTGAAAACACCGAAGGTGTTAACTTCGATAGGGTTTCTAGCCTAATAGAATTGGGCTATTTGTCTGGCGAAAAACGTATAGTTCTTGGTTTTGTAACGCATCACAACGTATCACTGACCGCCAGCGGAGCTGCAATTCTTGCCGAATGGAATCATCTGCTTGAAAAGTGCTCCTTAAAAGGTCGCATCTTGGTTCAAGCTGAAAAGGCTATCTGGTTCGGCTTGGGTATCGCTGCGACGCTAATAGTTAATTTTACTTAACTGTCTAAACAAAAGGCCGAGCGAAATAAATCATTAGATACCCGATCACCCCAGTCAATAAAAATATTGCAGGCTCAACCCAATAGAAGTTTCTCTCTGACCAGTCGATAAACCTTTCGCTAAGTGTTGTTTCTTGTTTGTTCATTTCGTTTTACCCACCAAACCCTAACCCCCAATAAAAAGGCATCCTAACTTTCTTTATTGTACATACACAAATGTGTTGACTTCAATTATTATTGTGCATACAATAAAGGCATGGAAATAATCTTCGACAAGAACAAAGACCAGCAGAACTTAGCTAAGCACGGCGTTTCGCTAAACGAGGCGGTTAACCTAGAGTGGGACACACTCTGGGGCTATGAAGATACCCGCAAGGACTATGACGAGACTCGTAATATAGGTTATACCTACATCGGGCTAAGATTGCATTGCGTGATTTACGCTGACCGAAACGAAACTCGCCGCATAATCAGCCTTAGAAAGGCTAACAATAGAGAGTTAAACAGATATGCCAAATCTTAAAAAGGGGACCATATTCCCCACGCCAGAAGAAGATGCCGCAATCAATGCAGGCATTGCCGCTGATCCTGACACTTTCAGCCCTACAGATGAAGAATTTAAGAAAATGAAACCCCTAGGCAGACCAAAAGCAGAGGTCACTAAAGACCGTGTAACTATTCGTCTTTCGCCAGAGGTTACGTCTTATTTTCGCGGCACAGGTAAAGGCTGGCAAACTAAGATAGACGAGATACTAAAAGATCATGTTTCGTCGTCCAACAAGTGAGCCGGCAAGGCTCCGCAGACGAGGCCTTAATTCCTCACGATGTTGTCAAAGCTACCACCATAGGTAATGATTCAATGATTAAAGCGTGGCGCGAACACCTTGGCCTGACTCAAGCCGATCTTGCTGATAAAGCTGGAATGACTCAGCCTGCCGTTGCACAACTAGAAAAAAGCACTGGCAATGTCAGAACGGCCACTCTTGAAAAGCTTGCAAATGCAATGGGTATTGAGATTGGTCAACTAAGAGAGATTTAGCCAGCAAATAGCTATTAACCCCGCATCAAATCAGCAAGCCTTTTCGTTCTAGCCTGCTTGTCTTCGATCTCATACGGACTTACTAATTCTGGGTCATTACGCCCATTAGAATAAGATCGAGACATACCAATAATTGTTTCGGCCTGCCATGCTCCGACCTTATAACCAGTGAGTTTTTAAAGTCTCTCAGGTGCCCATAATCAAGCGGGGTTCCGTCTGACGAGCACCAGCCTAATCTAGATAAAAAATCGACCGTTTCGCCGCCCTTGTCTATCCTTGGCAGATCGTACTCAATCGTTTTGTGTCTTGGTTCGTCGCTACCTTTGGGCGTCGAGTGAAGCCAAGCAACCGCCCGCGTGTAATCCTTTAGCTCGCTGGCGGTAGTTCCAAAAAATTAGAGGTCGTCGTTATGTAAGTCCAGTAATTTTCACGAATCCAGATATACTTTTGGAAAACTTTCTTCATTGATTTATAGCCGGGCTTAATCCACTCACCATCGATAAATAGCTTCGCGTCGATGACGTTTCGAGACATAATTTCGATTCGTTTCTCAAGAAAATCCAGATCACCGCCTACAGGTTTGCTTTTTTCCATCTCACTAACGCAAGAGTTATACTTTTGCGAACCAACACCGTGACCAGTGATGAACATTTCAATTTCTTCGTGAACACATAGCACGCCGTTAGGTGTAACGAGAGGCATAGTCCCCTCGTCGTTACCCGTGCCAATTAGGCTAAATCCATGATGCAAACACCTCAACACGTTCTACCGTTGGCTGCAAAGTGGTAGGAGTTGTTATCTTGCTGCCAGTTCCGCCAAATACAGGGTTGTATTTAGTTACTTCAGCCATGAAGTAAATCATATCAACCCCGTCAGGAAACAGAACCTTACAGGCTAGCTGATCACTCTGCGAATCGAACCCAGTCTTCAATAAGGCATGGATAGTGCTTATTTTCTCGAATTGCAGACTAAGAGTCATAGGGCCAAAAATCTTCTTAGTCTTTCTGGGCGGCTTACCGTTAATACATAATGTATCGTCTGCCGCGCTACCCCAGCTATCATCCCAGCCGCTGAAATCTATAATTTCGCAGTCTGTGGCCGCAGTATAGGTTAATGCGTCATAGCCAGCTTGATCTTGCGTTGCGGGTGCTGCTGCGCTGACCGAGAAGGTCATTCCATCAATGATAATATCAGTCATTCTTTAAATCCTCTTTCTTAGGTTGTTTAATCGGTTGCTTCTTTGGCTTATCTTTCGACCAGCCGTCTTCTACATAATTTGGTACTTCACTTTGGGCTCGTCGGTTAATACAATTTCAAACAGGGTTTTCGCCGAAGTCGCTTTTAGTTTGCTCAGCAACGCGTTTTTTGTGCAATAAACCGTCTATTAGCAGCCATTTTGCCACCAATAGACGGATCTATCCCTAGGCCGGCACCAATTCAACTCGTTCAACTCCCAATGCCATTAATCGCTTAAGGTTAAAACATAAGCCCCTGATTCCAACTTGGAACTGGACTTTAGCCAACCCTTTATAACGAACTCGCTTATTGCGATGAGCAAACACTCGCTCATATGGTGAACGAATTTTGCTAATCCAACGGTCTTTGTCTCTATTCTTGCCATGCATATTGTTCTTCTTGATTGTTGCATCATGGCAACCGTTGCGCCTGAGCGTGGTTTTGGCCGGGCTCACGCAATAACCCTTGTCCGCATAAACAGCACCCGACTTAGGGCAAACATGCTTTAAGCCGCTTGCATCCGTTACCTCAGCCGAGGTGGCCGCTATTTTATTGATCAAGCCACTTTGCATATCCACTGATGCATGCTCTTTGTAACCATACCAATATTTGCTATTTCCCTTGCACCCAAACCGTGCTTGCTTGTCCGCCGCAACTTTATCAACTGTCTTATTGTTGAACTCCTCTAATCCCATCTTTATCGCCTTATCTCTATCATCCCAAGTGGTTAGCTTACTGACCAACTGGCTGGCATCGACAAATGTGAATACTTCTCGTACTAAGCCCATTGAAACTAACCCGCTCCGAACACGGTCAAATAAATTCATCATACCCCTGGTTCCAATGCGTGAGCGAAAATCACCAAAGTAACTATGATCAGGAGTGCTCTGTTCCAGTCCTGAATCACAAAACCACTTAGCGGCCAGATTCTCTGATAAGTATTGAAGTCCCCAGACGTCAGGGTAGTTGCACACATTTTAATTCACAAGGGGCGGCGGAGAAATACTCATGCCGAAATATAGCGTAGAACGAAGAGAAGCTGTTTTATCTAAATTATTATCATCAAATAGTCAGTCCTTCGCAGAAATATCTAGAGAAGAAGGAATCAGTGTTCAAACCTTGTATGATTGGCGAAATAAAGCCAGACGATCAGGAGTTTTAATGCCTAATAGTGATTCATCTAATCAGTGGGATTGCCAAACTAAGTTCACCGTAGTTCTTGAAACTGCTACGATGAATGAACAAGAATTATCTGCGTATTGCCGAGAGAAAGGCCTATACCCTACTCAAATAACGCAATGGCGAGAAGCTTGTATTAATGGTGTTGATGAGGCTCTCATTAGCCCTAAAGTTGCGCGCGATGAAATACGTGCGTTAAAAAAAGACAAGAAGAAGCTAGAAACCCAGCTGCGCCGCAAAGATAAAGCCTTGGCTGAAACGGCCGCATTATTAGTATTACAAAAAAAGTTTCAGGCGCTTTGGGAGGACGAGGAAGTATGATTACGACTCAGACGCGCATTAAAGTAATCAATGATGTTAATGAAGCAGTAGACGCAGGTTCAAAGCGTTCAAGTGCTTGTGAGTTGGTTGGCCTTGCCGAGTCTACGCTTAGACGTTGGAAGCCAAAAGGAGAAGATAGTATCCGCAGTGATCAACGTCCTTTGGTAGAAAAGCCAGTACCTGGCAATAAACTAAGCGAGCAAGAGCAGCAACACATTTTATCGATATGTAATGAATCGGCATACAATCATTTGCCGCCGTCGCAAATAGTACCGCAGTTGGCTGACAAAGGTATTTATGTGGCCAGCGAGTCTAGCTTTTATCGAGTTCTCAAGGCGCATGGGCAATTGAAGCACCGCGGCCGCGCCAAACAAAAGCAGTCCCGAACACCCGATACTCATATAGCACTAAAACCTAATGCTGTGTGGATGTGGGATATCACCTATTTGGCGACGCGTACTATTGGCAAGCATTATTACCTGTACATGGTAGAAGACCTTTACAGTCGCTATGGCGTTCACTGGGAAGTACATCCTGTTGAAAGCGGTGAATTAGGTGCGCAGTTGATGTCTCAGGCGGCTCTAAAAGTGGCTAGCTGCGATGGCATGCCCGTCTTACACAGTGATAATGGCAGCCCAATGAAATCGTTCACAATGAGAGCGAAGTTAGAAGCATTAGGAATAAAGCCCTCTTACTCAAGGCCAAGAGTAAGCAATGACAACGCTTATATTGAATCCATGTTTAGAACGGTAAAGTATTGCCCTGCGTGGCCTTCTCAAGGCTTCGATAGCTTAGAGGCCGCCCGCCAATGGGTGGGTAAGTTTATGCAATGGTATAACGAAGAACATCGTCACAGTGCTATACGCTACGTTACACCTGGCCAGCGTTATCGCGGTGAAGATAGTGCCCTATTAGCAAAACGAGAAGTTGTTTATCAGGAAGCTAAAGCAGCAAAACCTAATCGGTGGTCTGGCCAAACCCGAAATTGGCGGCCTTGTGGTGCGGTTGCGCTGAACCCACAAAAAGAAGTATTATTGGCTGCGTAGGAAAATGTGCAACTACCCTGAAAATTGCCGAAGTGGACCCCATGATTAGGACAGGTTGAAGGCCAAAATAAGGAGTTATTTTCTGTTTTATAATTGTTCAAAACGAGGAACAGAAAATGAGTAAAAAGCGTAGAAACCATGCCCCACAATTCAAAGCCAAAGTTGCTCTTGCAGCAATCAAAGGTGATGAAACATTAAGCAATCTTGCTAGTCGTTATGACATCAATGCAAATCTTATCGTCAAGTGGAAGAAACAATTGCTCGATAGCTCAGCTGAAGTCTTTGCATCAGGCACAGGCTTATCTCCAAACCGAGAATCAGAGATTAAATCATTACAGGCAAAGATCGGTGAAATCACCATGGAAAACGATTTTTTATCAAAAGCGCTCGGTCGTTAAACAGACCTGAGCGCAAAACTATGATTAATAAAAGCAATAAACTATCGTTAGTTCGTCAGTGTAAATTGTTGAAGATTCATCGTTCCCATGTTTATTACAAAACCTCACCTGCTAATGAGGATGACTTGGAACTGATGCATCTGATTGATCGCATTCACCTCAATCGGCCCTTTCTTGGCAGTAGACGCATTCGTGATGTGTTGCAAGATGTAGGCCACCGAGTTGACCGTAAACATGTGCGACGCTTAATGCGTAAGATGGGCATTAAAGCCATCTATCCTAGGCCTAACACCAGCAAGAAGAAGGCGGGGCACAAGATTTATCCTTATCTGCTAGGTGGGTTGGCCATCAATCAACCCAATCAAGCTTGGTGTACCGATATAACTTATATCCCGATGCCTAAGGGCTTTGCTTATCTTACCGTTGTGATGGATTGGTATTCTCGTAAAGTGCTGTCATGGCGGCTTAGCAACAGCATGGATAGCGCATTCTGCGTAGATGCTTTGGAAGAGGCACTGCATTACTACGGCAAGCCTGATATCTTTAACAGCGATCAAGGTGCGCAATTTACCAGTGAGGCGTTTACCGGTGTACTCAAAGACAATGGTATTCGCATCAGCATGGATGGCAAAGGTGCTTGGCGTGACAATGTATTTGTTGAGCGCTTATGGCGCAGCGTGAAATATGAGGAAGTCTATTTGCAAGCCTACCAATCGATGAAAGAGGCAAAAGACGGCATTGGCTCCTGGATAAACTATTACAACCAAGAGCGTAAACATCAAACATTGGGCATGGTCCCTGACATGATGTATGATCCATGTCGCGGCCTGAAATTGGCTGCTTAATCAGCTGAAAATAACTCCTAAGCCATCTGTCCTAAAAAGCGGGTCCACTTCTCTCGTAAAGTGCTGTCATGGCGGCTTAGCAACAGCATGGATAGCGCATTCTGCGTAGATGCTTTGGAAGAGGCACTGCATTACTACGGCAAGCCTGATATCTTTAACAGCGATCAAGGTGCGCAATTTACCAGTGAGGCGTTTACCGGTGTACTCAAAGACAATGGTATTCGCATCAGCATGGATGGCAAAGGTGCTTGGCGTGACAATGTATTTGTTGAGCGCTTATGGCGCAGCGTGAAATATGAGGAAGTCTATTTGCAAGCCTACCAATCGATGAAAGAGGCAAAAGACGGCATTGGCTCCTGGATAAACTATTACAACCAAGAGCGTAAACATCAAACATTGGGCATGGTCCCTGACATGATGTATGATCCATGTCGCGGCCTGAAATTGGCTGCTTAATCAGCTGAAAATAACTCCTAAGCCATCTGTCCTAAAAAGCGGGTCCACTTCTTATCGCTCCATTTCTCTATCACTTAAATCTTCCATGAACTGAAGCACCAAGGCACGTAAGCCGAACTCAACACCTCGGCCTTTAGGGCCACGGGTGGCATATATTTTAGAGAAGGGTTTACTCAATGCACCAAAACATAATAGCTCATCGAGTTTACGGTAGGGATGTTCAGAGCTAACCAGAGAATCTAAGGTTAGGAACAGTTGGCTTTGATGACGTTTGCTCAAAATTGCAGGCTGACTAGAATCAGCCCATATTATCTCACGTATTCTATTAATTATCCGACAAGCCCAACTTGTAGTAATAAGCTTTTTCGTGAGTTTTGATGAAACTATCAATATAGTATTTTGACCATTTCAGCTTATCTTGGCATGTTTCGTAAAAATAAAAGTAAAACCCCCTTTCAGATATTCTCGTCATACCTGGCAAATATTTTATCCGACGGCTGTTTTTTATATTATCCTGCATCATATATATGGCAATCCAATCGGTGCCGACGGACCCAAACCCATTTTGTGAAATAGGACTATCTACCGCAACAATGCACTCTTTATAGCTTAGTTTACGAGTCTCAGCTCCACAACTTCCTAGAAAAAATACTGATAAAAATAGAACATTAAATATTCTTTTCAACTGATACTCTCCTTGTCTATTCACCGCCGCGTCTCAGGATCGAGAAAGAGGTTAATCATCCTTGAGCTTTTTGAATACATATCGAGCATGGATGAAAAAGCCAACAGTTACAATTATCCAACCGATGATAGCTAGAATATAACCAACATCATAGGTATCTTGTCGATGTAGAAACACACCCAAAAAACCAATACAACAACCTATAATCGCTATTTTAAAACCTTTGCTTTTTATTTTGATCACTTGAGTCACCAACATTCTGAGGTGTAGCAAATATCAACACCAACTGAAATACCCGCCCCAGTTCCAACATGACCTTTAACTCCTCCTGCGCTAGTTCCGCCGACAGTCAATGCACCACCAGCCATAGCACCAGGAATACCTATATCTCCACCGATTCCGCCTGAAAAACCCTGTACGTTCTCTACGCCGCCGTTTGTTACGCCAACACCAGTAGTTACGCCGCCTTGCACCATTATTCCCGGGCCAAGCCTTACACATGCAGTTGATGCTACACAAATATTGCCATCTTGCCCAATATAGCTGTTTACAGAATAACTCCCACCAGCAATACCAATATGGGCTGCACCTTGCAAACCAAATGAGCCATAACCCTCTACCCCTTGCTCAGATGGGTTTATTTCGTTTTGACTCTCTCCTCTCAACCCATCATCAGGATGTTGCCTCTCGTTAAATGCGTGTGAGAAAACCCCCGTCACATCTGAATGTTGATCAGTATTATATTTAGTAATAGCAAAACTCTGAGCAAACCCCTGAGCAAAATTACCCCCAGCCACCTTACTTGAGACTCCACCGGCAATTTTCAGGGTAGTTGCACATTTTCCTACGCAGCCAATAATACTTCTTTTTGTGGGTTCAGCGCAACCGCACCACAAGGCCGCCAATTTCGGGTTTGGCCAGACCACCGATTAGGTTTTGCTGCTTTAGCTTCCTGATAAACAACTTCTCGCTTTGCTAATAGGGCACTATCTTCACCGCGATAACGCTGGCCAGGTGTAACGTAGCGTATAGCACTGTGACGATGTTCTTCGTTATACCATTGCATAAACTTACCCACCCATTGGCGGGCGGCCTCTAAGCTATCGAAGCCTTGAGAAGGCCACGCAGGGCAATACTTTACCGTTCTAAACATGGATTCAATATAAGCGTTGTCATTGCTTACTCTTGGCCTTGAGTAAGAGGGCTTTATTCCTAATGCTTCTAACTTCGCTCTCATTGTGAACGATTTCATTGGGCTGCCATTATCACTGTGTAAGACGGGCATGCCATCGCAGCTGGCCACTTTTAGAGCCGCCTGAGACATCAACTGCGCACCTAATTCACCGCTTTCAACAGGATGTACTTCCCAGTGAACGCCATAACGACTGTAAAGGTCTTCTACCATGTACAGGTAATAATGCTTGCCAATAGTACGCGTCGCCAAATAGGTGATATCCCACATCCACACAGCATTAGGTTTTAGCACTATATGAGTATCGGGTGTTCGGGACTGCTTTTGTTTGGCGCGGCCGCGGTGCTTCAATTGCCCATGCGCCTTGAGAACTCGATAAAAGCTAGACTCGCTGGCCACATAAATACCTTTGTCAGCCAACTGCGGTACTATTTGCGACGGCGGCAAATGATTGTATGCCGATTCATTACATATCGATAAAATGTGTTGCTGCTCTTGCTCGCTTAGTTTATTGCCAGGTACTGGCTTTTCTACCAAAGGACGTTGATCACTGCGGATACTATCTTCTCCTTTTGGCTTCCAACGTCTAAGCGTAGACTCGGCAAGGCCAACCAACTCACAAGCACTTGAACGCTTTGAACCTGCGTCTACCGGCAATTTTCAGGGTAGTTGCACATTTTCCTACGCAGCCAATAATACTTCTTTTTGTGGGTTCAGCGCAACCGCACCACAAGGCCGCCAATTTCGGGTTTGGCCAGACCACCGATTAGGTTTTGCTGCTTTAGCTTCCTGATAAACAACTTCTCGTTTTGCTAATAGGGCACTATCTTCACCGCGATAACGCTGGCCAGGTGTAACGTAGCGTATAGCACTGTGACGATGTTCTTCGTTATACCATTGCATAAACTTACCCACCCATTGGCGGGCGGCCTCTAAGCTATCGAAGCCTTGAGAAGGCCACGCAGGGCAATACTTTACCGTTCTAAACATGGATTCAATATAAGCGTTGTCATTGCTTACTCTTGGCCTTGAGTAAGAGGGCTTTATTCCTAATGCTTCTAACTTCGCTCTCATTGTGAACGATTTCATTGGGCTGCCATTATCACTGTGTAAGACGGGCATGCCATCGCAGCTGGCCACTTTTAGAGCCGCCTGAGACATCAACTGCGCACCTAATTCACCGCTTTCAACAGGATGTACTTCCCAGTGAACGCCATAGCGACTGTAAAGGTCTTCTACCATGTACAGGTAATAATGCTTGCCAATAGTACGCGTCGCCAAATAGGTGATATCCCACATCCACACAGCATTAGGTTTTAGTGCTATATGAGTATCGGGTGTTCGGGACTGCTTTTGTTTGGCGCGGCCGCGGTGCTTCAATTGCCCATGCGCCTTGAGAACTCGATAAAAGCTAGACTCGCTGGCCACATAAATACCTTTGTCAGCCAACTGCGGTACTATTTGCGACGGCGGCAAATGATTGTATGCCGATTCATTACATATCGATAAAATGTGTTGCTGCTCTTGCTCGCTTAGTTTATTGCCAGGTACTGGCTTTTCTACCAAAGGACGTTGATCACTGCGGATACTATCTTCTCCTTTTGGCTTCCAACGTCTAAGCGTAGACTCGGCAAGGCCAACCAACTCACAAGCACTTGAACGCTTTGAACCTGCGTCTACTGCTTCATTAACATCATTGATTACTTTAATGCGCGTCTGAGTCGTAATCATACTTCCTCGTCCTCCCAAAGCGCCTGAAACTTTTTTTGTAATACTAATAATGCGGCCGTTTCAGCCAAGGCTTTATCTTTGCGGCGCAGCTGGGTTTCTAGCTTCTTCTTGTCTTTTTTTAACGCACGTATTTCATCGCGCGCAACTTTAGGGCTAATGAGAGCCTCATCAACACCATTAATACAAGCTTCTCGCCATTGCGTTATTTGAGTAGGGTATAGGCCTTTCTCTCGGCAATACGCAGATAATTCTTGTTCATTCATCGCAGCAGTTTCAAGAACTACGGTGAACTTAGTTTGGCAATCCCACTGATTAGATGAATCACTATTAGGCATTAAAACTCCTGATCGTCTGGCTTTATTTCGCCAATCATACAAGGTTTGAACACTGATTCCTTCTTCTCTAGATATTTCTGCGAAGGACTGACTATTTGATGATAATAATTTAGATAAAACAGCTTCTCTTCGTTCTACGCTATATTTCGGCATGAGTATTTCTCCGCCGCCCCTTGTGAATTAAAATGTGTGCAACTACCCTGACGTCTGGGGAATTAAACGGGATAAACGAGTCATTTAGCTATACTAGGCCC
Organism: Candidatus Poriferihabitaceae bacterium; assembly: GCA_965237485.1. Classification (GTDB taxonomy): domain Bacteria; phylum Pseudomonadota; class Gammaproteobacteria; order Arenicellales; family Poriferihabitantaceae; genus JAAELZ01. The sequence continues at coordinate 483,665 of CBDEFQ010000010.1, forward strand.
CATCAGGAAACAGAATCAAGCTGGCCGATCCCATGATCTGCTTTTGGTTGCTTTTATGCATTCTAAGTTTTAGAAACCCGTTCTTTTCTTACAGACAAATCAATATCTATCAGTTTACGAACTCCGTTTTGAATATATTGAATTTTTAGAGCTAAATTCTCACTGTCTAATATTTCATTAGGATTATCGATATCAAACTCAACCCTCGCTCTTGATCGAAATATCCTACTACTAGAGTTCAGCCGTTTAGGTTTCAAGTCTCTATCAATTAGAGTACCAAACAAACTAATTTTTTGATCATCAGCTATCACTAATTCCTCAAACACGATTTCTTGGCCTGAATCTGAATCCAAAATCAAAAACATAACAACAGTATGTGTCGAGTTTTGGCTACGAACATAAGAGGTAGCATCTACCAAAAACAGCAACCCATCCAATTTATTTGTGCTTAATCTGGCATCATCAGAATAATTTAGATTACCTTCGAGATAATCTTTAGATGCTTTATTTTCTAAAAAAACAACCTGCTTACACCCGACTAGCAGACCCAAGAAGAAAAAAGGTAGAACTCTTTTTAAAAACATGATGGTCCAGCCCCTGCACGATTATTTCCACCGATACAAAAAGGTAAGACATCCACAACCCCATGCCCAATATTTCGCGGATGGCACCAAGAAGCACCTGGTTCTGGATTCACATAATTGTATGTACCCGCATATTCTGGATCAGTGATCAAATCTTGACTTGAACCATCATAAACAGCTTCCCTTCCGTCGCTAAAAATAAACTTGTTCTCAGGGTACGAGTCACCATTATCATGAAATATTGCTTGACTAGAAAGCAGTTCCGTACCAGTTCTAAATCTCCTCGCATCACTTAAATTTTCTGGCAAACCAACATTTAGTGCGTCGCGCCCTTCATAGTGAAAGTTTTTAGGCCCTTTAGGTCCGATGCTCCCTGGCCCTGTTCCATCCCTTTTTTGTGCATCATTATGCTGAGCATGATGATTATATTTAACAGTAGCATAACTCTGAGCAAACCCTTGAGCAAAATTACCCCCAGCCACCTTACTAGCTGCTCCGCCCACTAAACCTGCAGCGAAAGCGGACTCACCAAGCATGCCAGTTTCATATGCCCCTGTAGAAATAAATGCCGAAGCAAAGCCCTTACTAAAACTGCCGCCTTGCAACTTACTGATTACTCCACTGGCTGTACTATGCGCTACAGTTTTTAATACTTTACCCGCTGTTGATAGTTTATTAGCCACATTAAACTTACTTGCTTGAAATGCCGAGCCAATTTTATGCGCAATGCCCGCAGACAAACCACCAATAAGCGCCCCTTTTAACATACCCTTTAGGCTGCCTGTCATTATTAAACCTGACAAGCCCCCACCAATTGCTCCCGCCAATGCTGCGCCACCGAGACCTATTCCTGCCGACAACGTTGCCGATGCCCCTGCCACCGCCGCAGTAGCTGTCATACCTGCCGCCATATTCATAACCGCTGCCGCCGCATAAGGCGCCACCACCGCCACAACAATCACCGCAATAACCTTGATATTCTCCTTTATAAACTTAATTACTTTTTTAACTACGGCTATAACCTTTTTAATAACCGCCACTAATTTCTTAAATAGCTTCTTCAGCGATTTAAACAAGCTGCTTAAAAAATAACCACTCGGATCGTTATACGCCAGTGGATTATTCAACACATAACTATAGCGGTTATAGCTTTGCAGATTGCCCGCGAACTGAATATGTGGGTCAGCGCTTAAAAAGCGCCCTATCTTAGGGTCATAAACACGGCCTCGCATATGGATTAGTTCTGAATCCGCTAGCATTTTATGACCTGTATAGCCTCGATCGGTTAAATTAAGGTCTAGCGTATTGTTGGCTAAATCACTGGATAAATCGCTAGTGCTAATGCCTACTGAGGTCAGCTGTTTGCCAAAGGCATCATAATGAAAACGCTCAATGATAAAGCCTTTTTCATCTGTGATTGCAACAATGGAATTGAGATGATCTCGATGTAGATAATTAGTTTTTATATCCGCGTCTTGTTTGTCTGTAATAACCGCAATCGTGCCGCCGTTAATCGATATATGGTATTTACTCGTGGTTCCATAGGTGTCCGATGTTTTCTCATAACCGTCGCTAAAATACACCGTGGTGCGCAATCCATTAGGAATCACTTGTGTATCTTTGATTAACTGGCGTTCTGGTCCGTAGAAGTAACCTGTAACGCTGTCGCCCTTGGTAATGGCAATGGGCTTATTGTATGAAGCGTATTGAATTGCACGTCCATCACCAGAGGTCATATTGCCGTTATGATCATACTGATAATTGATTGAGGTTTGGCCAACCTGGTCTATGCGGGTAACCGCATGTGGGCCCGCATGGCCGTTGGACTGATGCCCTCCATAGGTATAATGCCCCACATCTGATTTGTAAGTGATATTACCTAAAACATCATACTCATAGGTAGTCGTCTCAAGCCCTGCAAGATCATATAAGGCAACACCTTCACCGCTTAGGCTACTTCGCGTTAGACGATTTAACTCATCGTACTCAAAGGTTTCAAGCACACCGCTAGTGCTGTGATTGCGCTCAACCAGGTTACCGATAGAATCCCATGTATAAGAATCATTCAATACAACACCGTCATTGCCTAATAAGGCATGGTCAAACTCTGATGATGATTCGTTCGCCAATAACTCATTATTATTAGCAATTTTGTCATGGTTAATAGATAACTGATTGTAGATCGAGCTTTTATCTGTAAGCGTACTGGTAAAGCTGAGATACATATCATCCCAATAGGACTGATCGCCCATATCGGTATACATTTCACTCATCTCTGAATTAATTTGAGACAGATATTCATATATCTGTTTACGATCAGCGTTATTGGTTAAACCGTCGCTAGCATTTTGATCTAAGTCAGCAATTTCTAACACGCGCGCTCGATAAACTTTCTCAAGCTCTCTAAGCCTTGTTTTTTCGCCTAAACCTGCTTCGCTGTGCCCTTCAAAGTGTGACGCTAACGTTCCTTGTTCAGCCAATGTGTGTTTCTCAGCTGCGGCCACATTAAGTAACTGTAAAGGGGTATATAACGCTTTATTTAAACGTCGAAGCTTTTGACTGACATCAGCATGACGGCCAAACAAACGTCTATGTCGTTGTGATGCATAAGCATAACCATAAGCAAACGGGTCTGTATTAGCAGTTTCACTCGGGTCAACCACGATACTGTCTGCATGCGCACCATGCTGATCTGCCAAGCTTTGGTGATAAGCACCTAGGTCTTTATACTCTTGTAAATACTCGGGTGATACCTGACTGACATCCTGCATATCGGCTATCAAGTTGGTTTGTACTTGACTCGCCGCCTGATAGCTATCACGCACTGAGCGGTTATAACGCGCCATCAAACTATGCAGCTTGCTGGATAGCACCAATACATTACTGGTGTTGGCTTCTACTTGGCTAAAAGTATCCAGCAATTGTTGTGTGCTGGCCAAGGTAGAAGTAGCGACTGTGTAAATTTGTTGATTTACTTGAGCATCAACATTGTGCACATTAAAGTTGATGGTTAAGGCTTGTATCTGCGCTTGTGTGGCTAATTTCAGTGCGGGTGATAAACCAGGGTCGTTAGGGTCTAAGGTGTCGAGCACTTCTTGTACGGCTGCCTGATCTTCTTGGGCTTGCGCGAAATGAGAAGCACTGCTGGTCTTATCATTATTTAACTGACCGATAAACCCATTCACCCTAGCGAGCACCGATGGAAAGGTGTCACTGGTTTGTGTTTCTACTGGATCAACAGCACTATGGGTATAAACACTGCTTAACCTGCCTGAGTAGTCGCTATAACTTACATCAGTGGTCACATGCTTTCCCTGCATGAATTTAAGTACTTTACCTTCGGCATCGGCTTCCTCTGCTCGCCAATGTAATACACTCTTATGGTCAGTATAGTACTCAAGTATTATATCGGCTTGTTCAGACGCATTTTGGGCCAGGTCTACCGCCTTTTTTACGCGTTGGTCTATTGCTGCAATCGCCTTCGCTTTCTCATTGGCTGTTGTAACATGGCCACCCGCTTCTTCTGAAGCGTCTTCAACCAGCTCGATGAGCGGTTTAAGTTTTGTATCGTAATATTTCTTTGTGCTCTTTGCCCTTGCTTGCGCAGACTTATTGTAAGATTGCGCTTTTTTATAAGCACTGTTGGCTTCCCCTGCGGAATAATTAGCTCTATTTGCAGCATCTTGCGCATCCCATGCCAAACTATTAGCCATTGCATACCTTTTCTTTTTGGAATACTTTGGGACTTTCTTGGTATACGAGGGCACTATCCCTTGGCGATTTTCACTAGCTGGAACTACAATAGTGATGTACTCTGGGTTATCAACTAAGTCTTTAGCTTTTTTCGCATATTCCTCCGCCTTCTTATTCCATTTTTCAGATGTTTTTCGCCAGGTATCCCCTTTTTTAGCGTATTTCCTAGCTTTGCTAATAAGCTCGCTTTGTTTACGTATACCCGAGCGGTAACCACCTAATCTAGACTGGTAATCTGCTTGATACCCTTCAATTAGGCCATTTAAGCGCGTTATCTCACCATCACTTGCTGTGTAAGCAGTATATAAAGTGGCTCGCTCACCTTCCGTATCATCAATCAGTTGTTGTGCTGTTGCAGCTAACGCTTGGGTTTTATCAATTTGGTCCAAGTAACGTTGATATTCAGCCAAGCCATTGCTACGGATCTCAAGGGGAAACCCATAATCATTATAGGTTTTACGAACCGTTAAACCCGAAGAATACTTAACATAATCTACGCGATCAGTTGTGCCTATAAAGGCTGTGGTAATGGTATTGCTCTCACCATCTATTGTCGTCGTTACATCAGTAGAGCGGCCATGTTTATCGTATTTATGGCTGCGAACGTAGCCTTGTCCATCCCAAACTTGCGCCAGCTTTCCTAGCCCGTTAAGAGCTGTATCATATGTCCACTGAGTGATCCCCTCTGGTTCAGTACGCTTAACAATACGCCCTAAAAGATCATATTCCATGGTGACTATTTGGCCTTTCGCATCCTTTTGCCAAATTAATTCTCCTAAGGAATTGTATTTATATTCCCAATCACCTAAATCAGGATCGGATTGATTTATTTTTCTACCAAAATAATCATACTTAAGCGTAATTTCGTTGCCTTGGTCATCAATCGTTTTGAGTAAATTACCCGCAGCATCATATTGATACCTAATTTCTTTATTTGCTTCATCAACAACTTTTAAGGGTTTACCTGCACCGTTCTTCCAAGTAATTGATTTTTGCCCTACCGGGTTGGTTACAACGGTTCTATCTGCAAAATAGCTATAGCTAGTCTCATAACCCTCTGATGAGATTATCTTTGATTTACGACCCAGTACATCATATTCAATCGTCGTCCACTTCGGTGTGTCATCTTTAAAATAGGGCTTTGATGCTTTCCACTTACGGCCAAAGCTATCGTATATCGTATCGACATACACCGAAGTACCATCAAAACCTTGAGTTTGTTTACGCACCTCACGGTTACGGTTATCATAATAAACCGTTTCTGGCGATTCGCCTTCATTGTCTATAACCGCCAGTAAAAAAGCCGCATTTGTTGGGCAGGTTGCTTCTCCCAAGCATGACTTAAATACGATTACATTCTTGGCATCATCAACCGCACTCTCGCTGTCGGCTTCGCTGCGTAGATTGGTCGTTTTAATCATCCTGCCATGGTCATCATACAGCTTAATTGTCTCGTTACCGTTAACGCTCAAAGTGCGGGTAACTTGTCCAAAATGGGGATGGTATTCAACATAACCCGTATGACCCAACTGATTGCTAGTAGAGGCTACAAAACGACCGTCACTGGTGTAAATTGTTGATGAAAATCGGTCAGCCACATCCGAGGCACTGATGGTGGTTTTAACAATATGGCCGAAATTGTCATACTCGTAAGCTTCGGTAACCGCTTGCGCATTTCCTTGCCCAACCGTCTTATTTTTCGGGCTGCCATCAGCATAATAACTATAGCCCGTTGTCATTATATGTGGACTAGAACCCGGTACATTTGATGTGCTCATTACAGACTGCACAAGCCCTAGTAACCAAGAAGACTCATCATTTTGGTAGGTCGTTTCTGTCGTACGAGTCGTAGTCCCGTTTAGGTCTGTGCTCGCGTTTACCGTACTAATCGGATTACCAAAATTATCGAAACTGGTCGTTTGGCTACCGGAACTAATCTCGGCGCCATCTAACTCATATTGCTGACTTTGCTTTTGGTCTTGATAAGGAAAAATGGTTTTACCAGCGTACAAGTCTTTGTAAGCAAAACGGTTGTCACTCGCAAATAGTACTGTTCCGTTAGGCATTACTTTGCGTAACGATATGGCCGACCCGATAGTGGGCCACTGCTGAGAAAATTGTGTCTCTAGATTAATTAGTGTTCGGTTATCTGTGGCGACTTTTTTAGCAAACCCCAAATCTCCGCGCCCCGTCAGATTAACTTTTTTACCAAAGTATTGGTAATCAGACCGGCCTAAGCTGCCAGACGCATCTGATGACTCTACCGCTGAAACCAATACCATCGGACTAGAAACATCAATGTTTGGATAAGCGCTACCCGTAGACGGTGTATAAAGATCGCCATAAGTGGTTGGCTTGTATTCAACGACATAACTCGCCCCTAGCCCGTCGGTGAATGACCACGCTGCCTCTGGTAAAGCATACCCTCGCTGACCCACGCCTCGAAGATATACTTTAGAAGTAGAACCGCCCTGGCTATATATAAGATCTCCCTGGCCATCGCTGTTCACATCAAACAGGATGCCGCGTGCGTAACTGTCTTCTGAGCTATTATCTTGAATAAATGCAGTGGGAAAGATTAGGTCGTTTTGTTCAATCCAGCCATCGCCTTTGTTTTTCCAAACGCGGTTTACGAACTGACCCGTATCCGTTTTATAAGACAAGCTAAAATCAGGCAGCCCATCATTGTTTAAATCAGCAATAACCCCTTTAGTTTTATTAATAGACCCTACTTTTTCCCAGAGAATTGCAGGTGCTTGTAGTTCTTCATTTTGTAGCCAACCATTTCCCGTGTTTAGCCAAGTTCTTTGAAGGCGTGTTCCACCTTCTAAAATGTGCGCTTGAATAATATCAAGTAATCCGTCGCCGTTAATATCTATAGTATTAGCCAAAGACTCAGGCGTGACCTTTGAGTAATCGGTAGTGATAACCGGCAGATTAAATGTCGTATTAGCCTGCCAGCCTGCTCCTGTATTTAACCAAGTTTGTTTTACCGTATTGCCATTATCCGATTTGTAAGCGGACACGATATCCACTAACCCATCACCATTAATATCTATGGTTTGGCCTTTCACCGCCCCCTTAGTATAGGCAGTGTAATCAGTTAAGATAATGGGCGGCGCATACTCAGTGCTTAACTGCCAACCATTAAGTTTATTTATCCAAGTTTGTTTTACCGAACTGCCATCAGCACGTGAAGTAGAAGCGATCAAGTCGGGTAATTGATCGCCATTGATGTCGAGCAACTGCGATAACATAACTGGGTTATCTGCATTAGAGATGTCAGATAAAAGGCTGGGTAAGGTTTTTGTTATATCTAACTGCCAACCAGAACCCGTATTAATCCATATGCGATTAACAATGCCAGCACTGCTTTGATAAGCCGCTACCCAATCAGGTAAGTTATCCCCGTTAATATCAACCAGTTCGCTAATACCCAAGCCATCGGCGCTCAAATTATAATCATACAGGGCACTAGGCGGTGTGTACGCATTACTAATGCTCCACTGGCCAGCATTGTTCAGGTAGGTTGAAAGTAGTTCTTGGCCACTTTCATTTCGATAAGCCGTTACCCAATCAACGTGCCCATCGTTATTAACGTCGGCATAGGTTCCTCGCAATTTTCCCTGAGTAGTGAGTATTGCCTCGGGTAGGTCATCACCCTGACTCCATTGTTCATCGTAGTCATGCCACGAAAATGTAACAGGTGTCAGACAGTCTTCATTGCCTGCACACTCTGTGACGGTGGTAATTCTCGATTGTTGGCTGACTGGAGATAATTCGTAGGCAATGCGGTAATCTTTAACGATATCATCTGCAACAGACGTTGTTATGTTGCTAATTCGTTTGGTCGCGACGTGTTTTTGACCGCGGGAATATCCACGCGATATATCTGGTCTGTTTTCATAAACAAACTCAACTTTTAAATTTCCTGTTACGTTCGCACTATCATTCCGTCCATAATGAATCGCTTTGGGTAAAGATTGCTTCGTCGATACTCCATCAACCGTAGTAGGATAATCTGCATATTCGTAATCTATTCGATTACCATTTCTATCTTGTAAATAACTAATTGACCAACTAGTCACCGCGCTACTGATAGGGTCCGTCAAACGAGCTGCTGCGTTGGCACCATATACAACTTCACTACCCCCTCGGCTCTCAACGGTAAATGATACAGGGCTGACCCCGGCGTCTATATGGCCTAGCGCACCATTGGCCGTAACTCTCTGAAAGGATTCAATTTCTGTATGATAGACCGAGCCAGCAGCGCCATACTGCCCACTTATTAACACTAAGCGTTGACCGTTCATACAAAAATGATCATTTTGATCATATTGCACCGGCTTGAAAGCCCCGTCTTGCTCTATAGTAGAACCACATCGCGATATCGAAGATAAGCCTGATAGGTTCGCACCAATGCCTAATAACCCATTCCCACCAGTACTATTGTAGGTAATCGCTACTTGCGGAACCACTCCTTGGATACCAGGAGGCATTTCTATACCAACCGAGTAGCTGCTTTGACCACCGGGTGTTAATTCAAATATACCCGTCGTGGTGCCAACTTGGCTCGCATAGGTCGCACCGAAAAAAAGAGCACTCGCAAAGAAACTTGCTATAACCGCTATATATTTATTATTCATTTTTTATTTCCGTTCTGCCTGATTGGATTACAGATATCAATTAGCTTTAATGGCTATAGCTGAATATTTATTTATCTTACCGGACTGCCCATGACTTCTACTTCAGCAAGGCTTAAAACCGTTTTATTAGCTGCAAGCTGTATACGAACATAACGTGCCACAGTGTTAGCTGGCAGATCTAATTTATACGACCCATTAACTGGCCCGGCCACATGAAAATGAGATGCATCTGGTAGCACTAATACATCAGATAATTTTCGTTTATTGATAGGTTTATCGCTCACTATGACATAAAAATCTTTAAGCCGAGAAGAGCAACAGTCGGTTCGGTTGTAAATGAGTATTTCCTTGAGAGGTGCTTTTGCATCAAGATCTACCTGCCAGTAAGGTTGATTCGTAATACCAGTATGCGTCACCGAACCATTAGCAAAATTGCCATCCGTATTCATATCAACCGCTCTTGCGGCATAGCCATTATATTTAAGGGTATCCTCTTCTTCACCATGGAGTTCTTCACTCTCCCATTCACCTTCAACTTCAACTTCAACGTCGCCTGCACCGTCTTCAAACTCATTATCTAGCGTATCATTTGAGGTGCCAGATTGAACGGTATAACGCCCGATGGCCAGGTTCTCAATATTTTCTTCCACTGTGTCCGTTTGAGTGATTCCCTCTAACTGAGTGTCATAAGATACGCCCGTAGCAATGGCTGATTCTCGGAACATCGTATAACCATCAAGCCTTGTCACTAAATGATCAATCGACGCTGTTGTGCTTTCTCTCATTGTTTTATACAAGTTCAACCGCTGAGTGCTGCACTCCGTCATGATCGTTATAACATCACCATAACTCTTAATTAAAGACTGCCCTGTTTCATCAATTAAAAATTCGTTGGCATAGGTGACAAATGCCGCTTTATCAACTAAATCCCCTTGCCAAATATCTATCATCGAATCTTTGACAATTATCGGTGAATAAATACCTTCCCACTTCTTTGGGCAGGCAGATGCAATTTTTTCTTTAACACTTGCAATGTCCGCCTGTGCTATAGCCATATGGCTCCAACATAGCCCTAAAAATATATACCCTATCTTACGTATCATTGTTTTCCTCACAGCCTATTATTGAGGTTATATTATTTCCTTGATTCGGCATCAAACTACTTACGCTCAATTATTATTAGTATTTCATCTCTACGTTGAAAACTATGCTGGGTTGCATGTTATTATGTGCTTGGCTCCCCCCCGTGTTATTAACAACATGGGCATGGTTACCAGCAGCAGAGAGTGAGTGTTTATGATTTCTGGCAGTGCTGACTTTACCCGCTTGCCAATAATTACCTCCCCAGGTGCTATCTCTTTCTATGCCGCCTCCCCCTCTTACAGGCCCAGTAATCACTTTGATACTATGATTATGATTCCCTGCATACCCTTGTGAGTGCCCATGGTAACCACCATTATTTGTTGTATGCTTATGCGCAGGCAGTTCGTTAATGGTTAACTTGGTCTTTTCAGCCCCAAGAACATTACCAACTTGATTAGCCAACGGATCACTCACCGTACTAGCCACTTGACCACCCATGTTATTAGCAGCCAATATTCCACGGCCGCGCATGTCAGGCAATGTCACTAAATCGCTGTTAGACCATACTTCACTTCCTGTATTAGGTGCCCAATTCTTAGCCAGTTCATAAAGTTCATTGTAATCATCGCCTGTAAGAACCGCATTACTACCCTCGATACCAATAGTTTGCCCCACCAAAAACACCCAGTCATCTTGAGCTTCAAGTCTACCCGTCATTCTAACGTCACCGACACTCCAACCACCATTAAGGTATTCTATTGATTTATTAAGACCTCGATTAACCGCGTCCATCGCAAATAAAACATCTCGCGGTGTTTTTGAAGAGTTATGCCCGAATCTGGTGTATGAGGCATTTTCTTCAAGCGGCCTCGGTTTGATCTGAGTAGTCATTAGCTTGCTCTATTCCATCTTTAAATGGAACCCCTTGAATCACTTTTGCTAGATAGGCGAACCCGCGTATTCGGTTCCACTTTTTCTCTGCGCACTGACCCAGCTTGAACATCATACTTAACATGCCATCACGGCTAAGACATCCCTTGCATCGTTTGGTACGGTGTCGGATAGTCGCGAATGTTGATTCAATTGGATTCGTAGTACGTATGCTCATCCAGTGCTTGGCAGGGAACGAGTAGAACGTCATTAACTCTTCGCGATCTTTTTCCAAGCACTGCGTGGCTTTTGGATACTTGTCTTGATAGGTTTTAATGAATAATTGATAGGTGCTTTGGGCTGCACCGATTTAGGCAGCTTGTTCAGCACGTTGGCCGTTTTATGCACCCGGCACCGTTGATGTTTAGTGCCAGGATAGACTTCTTCCAGGGCATTCCAAAAGCCTAAAGCACCATCACCGATGCCCCGCTCTGGTTGATTCAGGCCTCGCTCCTTGAGTGCCAACAACACCTCTCGCCAACTCTGCGTAGACTCTCGCTCACCGTCTTCAATCGCCAGTAATTTCTGTGACCGCGCTCATTCACTCCGATGACAACTAAGGCACAGAGCCCGGCCCTCATCGCCGCGCAGGCCGCTGTGTATCCCGTCCGCCCATAGATAAACCCATCGATCTCGATCTAAACCTTCTCTATTCCAATCCTTGTACTCCTGAGACCACGTTGCTTTGAGCTTACTCACTGTGCCTGATGATAACCCAGTCGCTGATTGACCCACTAGCACGCTCAGTGCATCCCCCATTTCTCCAGTGCTGACACCCTTGAGATACAGCCAAGGCAAGGCCGCTTCTAGTGTTCTCGTTTTACGCACATACGGCGGCACTAAAGCAGATCGAAAGGTGATCGGTACTCCAGTGCGGGAGCGCACCTTGGGGATACGTACTTTGACTGGGCCGATCCCGGTTTGCAGTTCACGTTCTGGCAAATAGCCGTTACGAACGACACCAGCGTGTCCTGAATCTGAGACTTTGTCACAATTGCGATACAGCAGTTCAGATAACTCACTCTCGATCGCGGTTTGAATGAGTTGCCTAGCACCATTGCGAATCAATTCTTGCAGCGGATCGATGCTTTGCTCTGGCTTTTCAAAGGAAATAATTTTATTCTGTTTCATAGTGGCGTATGTCTGTGGAAGTTTAAGTTGTTGTAAACTCAATTCATCCCGATACGCCGCTTTTAGTCAACTACTCCATACACCACTTTCAGGCATAACTCAAAACCTGAGCATCGGATGCATCTGCTCCTCCTTGTTCAATAACACAATCTATTTCTGCTTGAGTAGGCACCCGATCGAGTTGATTAATATCAATCAACACAAGCTCAATGCGAATTTTAGCAAGGCGGCTTGCCCCAGACGTCAGGGTAGTTGCACACATTTTAATTCACAAGGGGCGGCGGAGAAATACTCATGCCGAAATATAGCGTAGAACGAAGAGAAGCTGTTTTATCTAAATTATTATCATCAAATAGTCAGTCCTTCGCAGAAATATCTAGAGAAGAAGGAATCAGTGTTCAAACCTTGTATGATTGGCGAAATAAAGCCAGACGATCAGGAGTTTTAATGCCTAATAGTGATTCATCTAATCAGTGGGATTGCCAAACTAAGTTCACCGTAGTTCTTGAAACTGCTGCGATGAATGAACAAGAATTATCTGCGTATTGCCGAGAGAAAGGCCTATACCCTACTCAAATAACGCAATGGCGAGAAGCTTGTATTAATGGTGTTGATGAGGCTCTCATTAGCCCTAAAGTTGCGCGCGATGAAATACGTGCGTTAAAAAAAGACAAGAAGAAGCTAGAAACCCAGCTGCGCCGCAAAGATAAAGCCTTGGCTGAAACGGCCGCATTATTAGTATTACAAAAAAAGTTTCAGGCGCTTTGGGAGGACAAGGAAGTATGATTACGACTCAGACGCGCATTAAAGTAATCAATGATGTTAATGAAGCAGTAGACGCAGGTTCAAAGCGTTCAAGTGCTTGTGAGTTGGTTGGCCTTGCCGAGTCTACGCTTAGACGTTGGAAGCCAAAAGGAGAAGATAGTATCCGCAGTGATCAACGTCCTTTGGTAGAAAAGCCAGTACCTGGCAATAAACTAAGCGAGCAAGAGCAGCAACACATTTTATCGATATGTAATGAATCGGCATACCATCATTTGCCGCCGTCGCAAATAGTACCGCAGTTGGCTGACAAAGGTATTTATGTGGCCAGCGAGTCTAGCTTTTATCGAGTTCTCAAGGCGCATGGGCAATTGAAGCACCGCGGCCGCGCCAAACAAAAGCAGTCCCGAACACCCGATACTCATATAGCACTAAAACCTAATGCTGTGTGGATGTGGGATATCACCTATTTGGCGACGCGTACTATTGGCAAGCATTATTACCTGTACATGGTAGAAGACCTTTACAGTCGCTATGGCGTTCACTGGGAAGTACATCCTGTTGAAAGCGGTGAATTAGGTGCGCAGTTGATGTCTCAGGCGGCTCTAAAAGTGGCCAGCTGCGATGGCATGCCCGTCTTACACAGTGATAATGGCAGCCCAATGAAATCGTTCACAATGAGAGCGAAGTTAGAAGCATTAGGAATAAAGCCCTCTTACTCAAGGCCAAGAGTAAGCAATGACAACGCTTATATTGAATCCATGTTTAGAACGGTAAAGTATTGCCCTGCGTGGCCTTCTCAAGGCTTCGATAGCTTAGAGGCCGCCCGCCAATGGGTGGGTAAGTTTATGCAATGGTATAACGAAGAACATCGTCACAGTGCTATACGCTACGTTACACCTGGCCAGCGTTATCGCGGTGAAGATAGTGCCCTATTAGCAAAACGAGAAGTTGTTTATCAGGAAGCTAAAGCAGCAAAACCTAATCGGTGGTCTGGCCAAACCCGAAATTGGCGGCCTTGTGGTGCGGTTGCGCTGAACCCACAAAAAGAAGTATTATTGGCTGCGTAGGAAAATGTGCAACTACCCTGAAAATTGCCGTGAGCGACACCCACCAGTGAAAATATTACCAAGGACAGAATATTTTTTCTCGAATCTGTCTTTTCCTAACCCTTCAATAATATAGTTAGCATCAATAGACTCTCCTGCATCGTAGCTAGTAGAATATTCATTGACAGTAATGTAAATGGTAACTTCATCTGCTCTTTGTTCTTCGTTAAACAGATCAGTATTAACCTGCTGGCTTGTTATATTTTGTTTTTCTAATATTTTTTTCATATTAGTACCAACATTTGCACTGACTATGTCTAACCGCTCATCGGCAGGTTGATAAACTGTCTGATTTCCATTAGGTATTGGTAACCATTTGCTAATAACATCAGCATCTTGTCCGAATACTTTAACAGTAGGAACCTTGTCTTTAGGCGTTCCAATAACTAATGTGCTCCCTCCTGTGTTGTGATTTCTCCATAGAAGAGTATTGACTCGAACAGATATTGCCTTGTCAATTCTTGATATGGCTTGGTAGTCGAGAGATTGTCGTTCAATATCATTAGCAATTTTCCATTCAGCTAATTCCGCCTCCGTTAGTGGGGCGCATGCAGAAATAAAAGCAAAAGCTACTATACATAACGATATGTTGATTTTCTTCATATAAACACTAGCTAACAATTTAGATTAAATGCTATTGATAAATGACCCCTTTGAATATATAGCGTCGATTTTGTAGTAGTCGAAAACACTCTTAAAGGGTGGAAGTATCAGTCTGACCTTATTAACTTTTTTAGCTCAAACAGGCCAAAACCTGAGCATCGGATGCATCTGCTCCTCCTTGTTCAATAACACAGTCTATTTCTGCTTGAGTAGGCACCCGATCGAGTTGATTAATATCAATCAACACAAGCTCAATGCGTATTTTAGCAAGGCGGCTTGCAAGGTCTGCTTCGAAAACCCCGTTAGAAGAGCCTGAATTAGTCTCCGATCAACATGGGGCGATTCACCGTCAGGAAACCACATCAAGTTGGCCGACCCCATGATCCCCGGCTTCCCACTTGTTTCTTGTTTTACAAATTCATTAACGCTTCGAACTGGTTATAAGAGCCCTTTAATAAATGAAACTTTTTAGAAATAGTTACTATCCGTCCTTCAACTAACAGTTCAATCAATATTGACTCACTAAGAAGCTCAGGTGGATCGTCAAAAACAATTTTACTTGTAATTGTAGCCGATCCATTATCAAGAAATTTAACGACTCCCAACCCGAAATCTCCAATAATTGAGGAGTCATAAGACACCTCATTTGCTAATAAAGAATGCTCAAATTTTATTACTTCAATCTTTGATATTCCACTTTCCATCGGCGTTGAAATTGTTAACCTAGAAATATTTCCATTGTACACTCGAAGAAACAACATCAGGCTCTTATCCTTATAAAGCATTGAGCTAGTTACTTCTTTTCCATCTTTAAGCATGTAGTAATAGTTTGTAGTATCACATGCCTGTAATAAAAAGCACCCCATAAATAGAAATAATATTCTCACAGAAATCTTATTTTGCATCTTGTTTATATCAACAGCCTACAATAATACAACGATCGGATGACTCTGTTTTATCAGCGGGCCATCCTGTGCCATTAACTTTCCACTCCAATATATCTAATACATGTAGTGGATTTAAATTACCAGGATGCACATTAAACGTAGGGCCATTGTGGTCTCTAACAGGGTTACCTTCATAATCAAATACTTCTTCATGACCAGTTATATCATTCCATTTTTCATTTGGAAAGTCAGGATCTACTCCAACCTGATGATATTTATCAGCGGTATTTATTTCCCAAGTACCATGTCCGTTTCTCATTTGGTCTCTCGTAATTCCATCTGGATTAGGATTCCCGCCCTCACTAGAATGATGCGCATGACCCGCATGCCGATTTATGCCATATCGAGCATGCTTTTTATGCTCAGCATGATGATTATATTTAACAGTAGCATAACTCTGAGCAAACCCTTGAGCAAAGTTACCCCCAGCCACCTTACTTGAGATACCACCCACAACACCAGCTGCAAATGCTGAATTACCGAGCAGCTCTGAGGCATAAGCCCCCGTAGAGATAAACGCCGAAGCAAAGCCCTTACCAAAACTACCGCCTTGCAGTTTATTAATCACACCACTGGCTGTACTATGTGCTACCGTTTTCAATACTTTACCCGCTGTTGACAGCTTTCCAGCAACACTAAACTTGCTATTAATAAAAGCTGTTCCGATTTTATGCGCAATGCCCGCAGACAAACCACCAATAAGCGCCCCTTTTAACATGCCCTTTAAACTACCTGTCATTATCAAGCCTGACATGCCACCCGCAATTGCCCCAGCTAACGCAGCACCACCTAATCCTAAACCAGTTGCCGTCGCCCCAGCAGAGTTATGCCCGAATCTGGTGTATGAGGCATTTTCTTCAAGCGGCCTCGGTTTGATCTGAGTAGTCATTAGTTTGCTCTATTCCATCTTTAAATGGAACCCCTTGAATCACTTTTGCTAGATAGGCGAACCCGCGTATTCGGTTCCACTTTTTCTCTGCGCACTGACCCAGCTTGAACATCATACTTAACATGCCATCACGGCTAAGACATCCCTTGCATCGTTTGGTACGGTGTCGGATAGTCGCGAATGTTGATTCAATTGGATTCGTAGTACGTATGCTCATCCAGTGCTTGGCAGGGAACGAGTAGAACGTCATTAACTCTTCGCGATCTTTTTCCAAGCACTGCGTGGCTTTTGGATACTTGTCTTGATAGGTTTTAATGAATAATTGATAGGCGCTTTGCGCCGCTTCTTTGGTTTCTTCCTGCCAAATGTTATGCAGAGCTGCTTTTGCTTTGGGCTGCACCGATTTAGGCAGCTTGTTCAGCACGTTGGCCGTTTTATGCACCCAGCACCGTTGATGTTTAGTGCCAGGATAGACTTCTTCCAGGGCATTCCAAAAGCCTAAAGCACCATCACCGATGCCCAGCTCTGGTTGATTCAGGCCTCGCTCCTTGAGTGCCAACAACACCTCTCGCCAACTCTGCGTAGACTCTCGCTCACCGTCTTCAATCGCCAGTAATTTCTTGTGACCGCGCTCATTCACTCCGATGACAACTAAGGCACAGAGTCGGCCCTCATCGCCGCGCAGGCCGCTGTGTATCCCGTCCGCCCATAGATAAACCCATCGATCTCGATCTAAACCTTCTCTATTCCAATCCTTGTACTCCTGAGACCACGTTGCTTTGAGCTTACTCACTGTGCTTGATGATAACCCAGTCGCTGATTGACCCACTAGCACGCTCAGTGCATCCCCCATTTCTCCAGTGCTGACACCCTTGAGATACAGCCAAGGCAAGGCCGCTTCTAGTGTTCTCGTTTTACGCACATACGGCGGCACTAAAGCAGATCGAAAGGTGATCGGTACTCCAGTGCGGGAGCGCACCTTGGGGATACGTACTTTGACTGGGCCGATCCCGGTTTGCAGTTCACGTTCTGGCAAATAGCCGTTACGAACGACACCAGCGTGTCCTGAATCTGAGACTTTGTCACAATTGCGATACAGCAGTTCAGATAACTCACTCTCGACCGCGGTTTGAATGAGTTGCCTAGCGCCATTGCGAATCAATTCTTGCAGCGGATCGATGCTTTGCTCTGGCTTTTCAAAGGAAATAATTTTATTCTGTTTCATAGTGGCGTATGTCTGTGGAAGTTTAAGTTGTTGTAAACTCAACTCATCCCGATACGCCGCTTTTAGTCAACTACTCCATACACCACTTTCAGGCATAACTCGCCCCAGCAATGGACGCCGCAACAGTTGCACCTCCCGCATAAGACATAATTGCCGATGCCGCATAAGGCGCCACCACCGCCACCACGACCACCGCAATAACTTTAATATTCTCCTTTATAAACTTAACGACTTTTTTAACGACGTTAATAACCTTTTTTATTACCGCGACTAGCTTTTTAAATAGCTTCTTCAGCGATTTAAACAAGCTGCTTAAAAAGTAACCACTCGGATCGTTATACGCCAGTGGATTATTCAACACATAACTATAGCGGTTATAGCTTTGCAGATTGCCCGCGAACTGAATATGTGGGTCAGCGCTTAAAAAGCGCCCTATTTTAGGATCATAAACACGGCCTCGCATATGGATTAGTTCTGAATCCGCTAGCATTTTATGACCTGTATAGCCTCGATCGGTTAAATTAAGGTCTAGCGTATTGTTGGCTAAATCACTGGATAAATCGCTAGTGCTAATGCCTACTGAGGTCAGCTGTTTGCCAAAGGCATCATAATGAAAACGCTCAATGATAAAGCCTTTTTCATCTGTGATTGCAACAATGGAATTGAGATGATCTCGATGCAGATAATTGGTTTTTATATCCGCGTCTTGTTTGTCTGTAATAACGGCAATGGTGCCGCCGTTAATCGATATATGGTATTTACTCGTGGTTCCATAGGTGTCCGATGTTTTCTCATAACCGTCGCTAAAATACACCGTGGTGCGCAATCCATTAGGAATCACTTGTGTATCTTTGATTAACTGGCGTTCTGGTCCGTAGAAGTAACCTGTAACGCTGTCGCCCTTGGTAATGGCAATGGGCTTATTGTATGAAGCGTATTGAATTGCACGTCCATCACCAGAGGTCATATTGCCGTTATGATCATACTGATAATTGATTGAGGTTTGGCCAACCTGGTCTATGCGGGTAACCGCATGTGGGCCCGCATGGCCGTTGGACTGATGCCCTCCATAGGTATAATGCCCCACATCTGATTTGTAAGTGATATTACCTAAAGCATCATACTCGTAAGTAGTTGTCTCAAGCCCTGCAAGCTCATACAAAGCCACGCCGGTGCCGCTCATGCTACTTCGCGTTAGACGATTTAACTCATCGTACTCAAAGGTTTCAAGCACACCGCTAGTGCTGTGATTGCGCTCAACCAGGTTACCGATAGAATCCCATGTATAAGAATCATTCAATACAACACCGTCATTGCCTAATAAGGCATGGTCAAACTCTGATGATGATTCGTTCGCCAATAACTCATTATTATTCGCAATCTTGTCATGGTTAATAGATAACTGATTGTAGATCGAGCTTTTATCTGTAAGCGTACTGGTAAAACTAAGATACATGTTATCCCAATAGGACTGATCGCCCATATCGGTATACATTTCACTCATCTCTGAATTAATTTGAGACAGATATTCATATATCTGTTTACGATCAGCGTTATTGGTTAAACCGTCGCTAGCATTTTGATCTAAGTCAGCAATTTCTAACACGCGCGCTCGATAAACTTTCTCAAGCTCTCTAAGCCTTGTTTTTTCGCCTAAACCTGCTTCGCTGTGCCCTTCAAAGTGTGACGCTAACGTTCCTTGTTCAGCCAATGTGTGTTTCTCAGCTGCGGCCACATTAAGTAACTGTAAAGGGGTATATAACGCTTTATTTAAACGTCGAAGCTTTTGACTGACATCAGCATGACGGCCAAACAAACGTCTATGTCGTTGTGATGCATAAGCATAACCATAAGCAAACGGGTCTGTATTAGCAGTTTCACTCGGGTCAACCACGATACTGTCTGCATGCGCACCATGCTGATCTGCCAAGCTTTGGTGATAAGCACCTAGGTCTTTATACTCTTGTAAATACTCGGGTGATACCTGACTGACATCCTGCATATCGGCTATCAAGTTGGTTTGTACTTGACTCGCCGCCTGATAGCTATCACGCACTGAGCGGTTATAACGCGCCATCAAACTATGCAGCTTGCTGGATAGCACCAATACATTACTGGTGTTGGCTTCTACTTGGCTAAAAGTATCCAGCAATTGTTGTGTGCTGGCCAAGGTAGAAGTAGCGACTGTGTAAATTTGTTGATTTACTTGAGCATCAACATTGTGCACATTAAAGTTGATGGTTAAGGCTTGTATCTGCGCTTGTGTGGCTAATTTCAGTGCGGGTGATAAACCAGGGTCGTTAGGGTCTAAGGTGTCGAGCACTTCTTGTACGGCTGCCTGATCTTCTTGGGCTTGCGCGAAATGAGAAGCACTGCTGGTCTTATCATTATTTAACTGACCGATAAACCCATTCACCCTAGCGAGCACCGATGGAAAGGTGTCACTGGTTTGTGTTTCTACTGGATCAACAGCACTATGGGTATAAACACTGCTTAACCTGCCTGAGTAGTCGCTATAACTTACATCAGTGGTCACATGCTTTCCCTGCATGAATTTAAGTACTTTACCTTCGGCATCGGCTTCCTCTGCTCGCCAATGTAATACACTCTTATGGTCAGTATAGTACTCAAGTATTATATCGGCTTGTTCAGACGCATTTTGGGCCAGGTCTACCGCCTTTTTTACGCGTTGGTCTATTGCTGCAATCGCCTTCGCTTTCTCATTGGCTGTTGTAACATGGCCACCCGCTTCTTCTGAAGCGTCTTCAACCAGCTCGATGAGCGGTTTAAGTTTTGTATCGTAATATTTCTTTGTGCTCTTTGCCCTTGCTTGCGCAGACTTATTGTAAGATTGCGCTTTTTTATAAGCACTGTTGGCTTCCCCTGCGGAATAATTAGCTCTATTTGCAGCATCTTGCGCATCCCATGCCAAACTATTAGCCATTGCATACCTTTTCTTTTTGGAATACTTTGGGACTTTCTTGGTATACGAGGGCACTATCCCTTGGCGATTTTCACTAGCTGGAACTACAATAGTGATGTACTCTGGGTTATCAACTAAGTCTTTAGCTTTTTTCGCATATTCCTCCGCCTTCTTATTCCATTTTTCAGATGTTTTTCGCCAGGTATCCCCTTTTTTAGCGTATTTCCTAGCTTTGCTAATAAGCTCGCTTTGTTTACGTATACCCGAGCGGTAACCACCTAATCTAGACTGGTAATCTGCTTGATACCCTTCAATTAGGCCATTTAAGCGCGTTATCTCACCATCACTTGCTGTGTAAGCAGTATATAAAGTGGCTCGCTCACCTTCCGTATCATCAATCAGTTGTTGTGCTGTTGCAGCTAACGCTTGGGTTTTATCAATTTGGTCCAAGTAACGTTGATATTCAGCCAAGCCATTGCTACGGATCTCAAGGGGAAACCCATAATCATTATAGGTTTTACGAACCGTTAAACCCGAAGAATACTTAACATAATCTACGCGATCAGTTGTGCCTATAAAGGCTGTGGTAATGGTATTGCTCTCACCATCTATTGTCGTCGTTACATCAGTAGAGCGGCCATGTTTATCGTATTTATGGCTGCGAACGTAGCCTTGTCCATCCCAAACTTGCGCCAGCTTTCCTAGCCCGTTAAGAGCTGTATCATATGTCCACTGAGTGATCCCCTCTGGTTCAGTACGCTTAACAATACGCCCTAAAAGATCATATTCCATGGTGACTATTTGGCCTTTCGCATCCTTTTGCCAAATTAATTCTCCTAAGGAATTGTATTTATATTCCCAATCACCTAAATCAGGATCGGATTGATTTATTTTTCTACCAAAATAATCATACTTAAGCGTAATTTCGTTGCCTTGGTCATCAATCGTTTTGAGTAAATTACCCGCAGCATCATATTGATACCTAATTTCTTTATTTGCTTCATCAACAACTTTTAAGGGTTTACCTGCACCGTTCTTCCAAGTAATTGATTTTTGCCCTACCGGGTTGGTTACAACGGTTCTATCTGCAAAATAGCTATAGCTAGTCTCATAACCCTCTGATGAGATTATCTTTGATTTACGACCCAGTACATCATATTCAATCGTCGTCCACTTCGGTGTGTCATCTTTAAAATAGGGCTTTGATGCTTTCCACTTACGGCCAAAGCTATCGTATATCGTATCGACATACACCGAAGTACCATCAAAACCTTGAGTTTGTTTACGCACCTCACGGTTACGGTTATCATAATAAACCGTTTCTGGCGATTCGCCTTCATTGTCTATAACCGCCAGTAAAAAAGCCGCATTTGTTGGGCAGGTTGCTTCTCCCAAGCATGACTTAAATACGATTACATTCTTGGCATCATCAACCGCACTCTCGCTGTCGGCTTCGCTGCGTAGATTGGTCGTTTTAATCATCCTGCCATGGTCATCATACAGCTTAATTGTCTCGTTACCGTTAACGCTCAAAGTGCGGGTAACTTGTCCAAAATGGGGATGGTATTCAACATAACCCGTATGACCCAACTGATTGCTAGTAGAGGCTACAAAACGACCGTCACTGGTGTAAATTGTTGATGAAAATCGGTCAGCCACATCCGAGGCACTGATGGTGGTTTTAACAATATGGCCGAAATTGTCATACTCGTAAGCTTCGGTAACCGCTTGCGCATTTCCTTGCCCAACCGTCTTATTTTTCAGGCTGCCATCAGCATAATAACTATAGCCCGTTGTCATTATATGTGGACTAGAACCCGGTACATTTGATGTGCTCATTACAGACTGCACAAGCCCTAGTAACCAAGAAGACTCATCATTTTGGTAGGTCGTTTCTGTCGTACGAGTCGTAGTCCCGTTTAGGTCTGTGCTCGCGTTTACCGTACTAATCGGATTACCAAAATCATCGAAACTTGTTGTTTGGCTACCAGAACTAATCTCGACGCCATCTAACTCATACTGCTGACTTTGTTTTAGGTCTTGATAAGGAAAAATGGTTTTACCAGCGTACAAGTCTTTGTAAGCAAAGCGGTTGTCACTCGCAAATAGTACTGTTCCGTTAGGCATTACTTTGCGTAACGATATGGCCGACCCGATAGTGGGCCACTGCTGAGAAAATTGTGTCTCTAGATTAATTAGTGTTCGGTTATCTGTGGCGACTTTTTTAGCAAACCCCAAATCTCCGCGCCCCGTTAGATTGACTTTTTTACCAAAGTATTGGTAATCAGACCGGCCTAAGCTGCCAGACGCATCTGATGACTCTACCGCTGAAACCAATACCATCGGACTAGAAACATCAATGTTTGGATAAGCGCTACCCGTAGACGGTGTATAAAGATCGCCATAAGTGGTTGGCTTGTATTCAACGACATAACTCGCCCCTAGCCCGTCGGTGAATGACCACGCTGCCTCTGGTAAAGCATACCCTCGCTGACCCACGCCTCGAAGATATACTTTAGAAGTAGAACCGCCCTGGCTATATATAAGATCTCCCTGGCCATCGCTGTTCACATCAAACAGGATGCCGCGTGCGTAACTGTCTTCTGAGCTATTATCTTGAATAAATGCAGTGGGAAAGATTAGGTCGTTTTGTTCAATCCAGCCATCGCCTTTGTTTTTCCAAACGCGGTTTACGAACTGACCCGTATCCGTTTTATAAGACAAGCTAAAATCAGGCAGCCCATCATTGTTTAAATCAGCAATAACCCCTTTAGTTTTATTAATAGACCCTACTTTTTCCCAGAGAATTGCAGGTGCTTGTAGTTCTTCATTTTGTAGCCAACCATTTCCCGTGTTTAGCCAAGTTCTTTGAAGGCGTGTTCCACCTTCTAAAATGTGCGCTTGAATAATATCAAGTAATCCGTCGCCGTTAATATCTATAGTATTAGCCAAAGACTCAGGCGTGACCTTTGAGTAATCGGTAGTGATAACCGGCAGATTAAATGTCGTATTAGCCTGCCAGCCTGCTCCTGTATTTAACCAAGTTTGTTTTACCGTATTGCCATTATCCGATTTGTAAGCGGACACGATATCCACTAACCCATCACCATTAATATCTATGGTTTGGCCTTTCACCGCCCCCTTAGTATAGGCAGTGTAATCAGTTAAGATAATGGGCGGCGCATACTCAGTGCTTAACTGCCAACCATTAAGTTTATTTATCCAAGTTTGTTTTACCGAACTGCCATCAGCACGTGAAGTAGAAGCGATCAAGTCGGGTAATTGATCGCCATTGATGTCGAGCAACTGCGATAACATAACTGGGTTATCTGCATTAGAGATGTCAGATAAAAGGCTGGGTAAGGTTTTTGTTATATCTAACTGCCAACCAGAACCCGTATTAATCCATATGCGATTAACAATGCCAGCACTGCTTTGATAAGCCGCTACCCAATCAGGTAAGTTATCCCCGTTAATATCAACCAGTTCGCTAATACCCAAGCCATCGGCGCTCAAATTATAATCATACAGGGCACTAGGCGGTGTGTACGCATTACTAATGCTCCACTGGCCAGCATTGTTCAGGTAGGTTGAAAGTAGTTCTTGGCCACTTTCATTTCGATAAGCCGTTACCCAATCAACGTGCCCATCGTTATTAACGTCGGCATAGGTTCCTCGCAATTTTCCCTGAGTAGTGAGTATTGCCTCGGGTAGGTCATCACCCTGACTCCATTGTTCATCGTAGTCATGCCACGAAAATGTAACAGGTGTCAGACAGTCTTCATTGCCTGCACACTCTGTGACGGTGGTAATTCTCGATTGTTGGCTGACTGGAGATAATTCGTAGGCAATGCGGTAATCTTTAACGATATCATCTGCAACAGACGTTGTTATGTTGCTAATTCGTTTGGTCGCGACGTGTTTTTGACCGCGGGAATATCCACGCGATATATCTGGTCTGTTTTCATAAACAAACTCAACTTTTAAATTTCCTGTTACGTTCGCACTATCATTCCGTCCATAATGAATCGCTTTGGGTAAAGATTGCTTCGTCGATACTCCATCAACCGTAGTAGGATAATCTGCATATTCGTAATCTATTCGATTACCATTTCTATCTTGTAAATAACTAATTGACCAACTAGTCACCGCGCTACTGATAGGGTCCGTCAAACGAGCTGCTGCGTTGGCACCATATACAACTTCACTACCCCCTCGGCTCTCAACGGTAAATGATACAGGGCTGACCCCGGCGTCTATATGGCCTAGCGCACCATTGGCCGTAACTCTCTGAAAGGATTCAATTTCTGTATGATAGACCGAGCCAGCAGCGCCATACTGCCCACTTATTAACACTAAGCGTTGACCGTTCATACAAAAATGATCATTTTGATCATATTGCACCGGCTTGAAAGCCCCGTCTTGCTCTATAGTAGAACCACATCGCGATATCGAAGATAAGCCTGATAGGTTCGCACCAATGCCTAATAACCCATTCCCACCAGTACTATTGTAGGTAATCGCTACTTGCGGAACCACTCCTTGGATACCAGGAGGCATTTCTATACCAACCGAGTAGCTGCTTTGACCACCGGGTGTTAATTCAAATATACCCGTCGTGGTGCCAACTTGGCTCGCATAGGTCGCACCGAAAAAAAGAGCACTCGCAAAGAAACTTGCTATAACCGCTATATATTTATTATTCATTTTTTATTTCCGTTCTGCCTGATTGGATTACAGATATCAATTAGTTTTAATGGCTATAGCTGAATATTTATTTATCTTACCGGACTGCCCATGACTTCTACTTCAGCAAGGCTTAAAACCGTTTTATTAGCTGCAAGCTGTATACGAACATAACGTGCCACAGTGTTAGCTGGCAGATCTAATTTATACGACCCATTAACTGGCCCGGCCACATGAAAATGAGATGCATCTGGTAGCACTAATACATCAGATAATTTTCGTTTATTGATAGGTTTATCGCTCACTATGACATAAAAATCTTTAAGCCGAGAAGAGCAACAGTCGGTTCGGTTGTAAATGAGTATTTCCTTGAGAGGTGCTTTTGCATCAAGATCTACCTGCCAGTAAGGTTGATTCGTAATACCAGTATGCGTCACCGAGCCATTAGCAAAATTGCCATCCGTATTCATATCAACCGCTCTTGCGGCATAGCCATTATATTTAAGGGTATCCTCTTCTTCACCATGGAGTTCTTCACTCTCCCATTCACCTTCAACTTCAACTTCAACGTCGCCTGCACCGTCTTCAAACTCATTATCTAGCGTATCATTTGAGGTGCCAGATTGAACGGTATAACGCCCGATGGCCAGGTTCTCAATATTTTCTTCCACTGTGTCCGTTTGAGTGATTCCCTCTAACTGAGTGTCATAAGATACGCCCGTAGCAATGGCTGATTCTCGGAACATCGTATAACCATCAAGCCTTGTCACTAAATGATCAATCGACGCTGTTGTGCTTTCTCTCATTGTTTTATACAAGTTCAACCGCTGAGTGCTGCACTCCGTCATGATCGTTATAACATCACCATAACTCTTAATTAAAGACTGCCCTGTTTCATCAATTAAAAATTCGTTGGCATAGGTGACAAATGCCGCTTTATCAACTAAATCCCCTTGCCAAATATCTATCATCGAATCTTTGACAATTATCGGTGAATAAATACCTTCCCACTTCTTTGGGCAGGCAGATGCAATTTTTTCTTTAACACTTGCAATGTCCGCCTGTGCTATAGCCATATGGCTCCAACATAGCCCTAAAAATATATACCCTATCTTACGTATCATTGTTTTCCTCACAGCCTATTATTGAGGTTATATTATTTCCTTGATTCGGCATCAAACTACTTACGCTCAATTATTATTAGTATTTCATCTCTACGTTGAAAACTATGCTGGGTTGCATGTTATTATGTGCTTGGCTCCCCCCCGTGTTATTAACAACATGGGCATGGTTACCAGCAGCAGAGAGTGAGTGTTTATGATTTCTGGCAGTGCTGACTTTACCCGCTTGCCAATAATTACCTCCCCAGGTGCTATCTCTTTCTATGCCGCCTCCCCCTCTTACAGGCCCAGTAATCACTTTGATACTATGATTATGATTCCCTGCATACCCTTGTGAGTGCCCATGGTAACCACCATTATTTGTTGTATGCTTATGCGCAGGCAGTTCGTTAATGGTTAACTTGGTCTTTTCAGCCCCAAGAACATTACCAACTTGATTAGCCAACGGATCACTCACCGTACTAGCCACTTGACCACCCATGTTATTAGCAGCCAATATTCCACGGCCGCGCATGTCAGGCAATGTCACTAAATCGCTGTTAGACCATACTTCACTTCCTGTATTAGGTGCCCAATTCTTAGCCAGTTCATAAAGTTCATTGTAATCATCGCCTGTAAGAACCGCATTACTACCCTCGATACCAATAGTTTGCCCCACCAAAAACACCCAGTCATCTTGAGCTTCAAGTCTACCCGTCATTCTAACGTCACCGACACTCCAACCACCATTAAGGTATTCTATTGATTTATTAAGACCTCGATTAACCGCGTCCATCGCAAATAAAACATCTCGCGGTGTTTTTGAAATTAAAGCATCCAATAATATAACTCGATGCGATGCACATTCAGTTGCAACCGATGATACATCTGATGCTAAAGAATCAAGCGTTGCTGAATCAGGCGCATTATCACCCATCTGCTCAATTAGCAGTGACACGAAGCTTTGTTTGTCATCTGCGTTACTTTGCCAAATATCGCTCTCTAACGTTTCTGTATCAATATCAGCCGCTAAGTCTTCCCAAATTACCGGACATGCTGACACTACATTGCTCCTTAAATCAGCATATAGTTCTTGCTGGTCTTGACCAGACTCTTCTTGTGCATAGAGGCTACCTGCTGGCATCAGCATCACCAAAGAAACCGCCAAACATTTTAAATTATTCATCTTGTTTTCCATTAATTAACTTACTTACTTAGGCTTTTATTTACTTATCCCTTCTCAGCAATTATTGCTGCATCAGGCTTTCTATTTCTTGCGGAGTCACACCCGTTTCTCTTTCATAGTTATCTAACATTGATTCTGATAAACCACTCTGCGTTCGAGGTTGATTCAATACTTTCCCCGATGGACTGTCCGGCGATATCGGCACTTGAGCTGCTAATTGTTTTTCAGAAAGCACCTTTATGCTCTCCAAAACATCATCTAACTTTTCTTGAGATGCCAGCGCAAAGTCTTCTCCTTGCTCTATAACTACGCGATCTTTTAATAAAATCTCCATCTCTTTATGGACCAACTCCATTCGCTTGTCTAAACTTTCAATATCTATAACAGGTATAGGCTCTTCTTTCTTTTCTTTTTCTTTGCTTGCCGTTTCTGGTTGTTCTTTTTTTGTCTCGTTTAGAGAAGCTTCACGGCTCGGTTCCTCTTGCTCATGATAAGAGAAAAGCAACGCACCAACGATCGAAACTATAACTACC
The DNA here is from genome assembly GCA_965237485.1 of Candidatus Poriferihabitaceae bacterium. Classification (GTDB taxonomy): domain Bacteria; phylum Pseudomonadota; class Gammaproteobacteria; order Arenicellales; family Poriferihabitantaceae; genus JAAELZ01. The sequence continues at coordinate 511,755 of CBDEFQ010000010.1, forward strand.
CCAGCTCCTATATAGAGTTTCTTATTCACAGTCCTATTTCCATTACACAGATAACTAGTAACCCTTAAATGCTATTTAGTTCTGGTTCCCTATATAACCATTGTATCGATTGATAGCAATATTCTCTTGATCGTCTGCCTCGTCACTTAAACGAAATACTTCATCGAATATTTCTTGCGCATTTTCTTGCTCTGGGTCAATTCCATTTTGATAATCACTTAAACATTCCCTATAACGAACTATCGACTCCATAAAATGATTCATCTCAAAATCAAACGTTTCCATTTTCTCTATTTTTGCTTCAATCGAGCTATCATCGCTCTCGATAGGTTTAGGTATAAGCGGAAGACTGCAATTGGAAGTGGTTTGGCTGACGACACTGACTGAAAACAGCACCAATACTAATAAAACAATAGCTTTCATATAACAAATTTTGTGGTTATTTTTTTTCGAAGTATATCACGGGCCTGTCGGATAAATAATGGTAAACGTGGGATAATAAGAGCTAATTCAAATGAGTCGTTATTTTGAGCAAAGGTCACCAAAGTCAGCTGTTTCTAACCTTAGATTCTTTGGTTAGTTCAGAGCACCCCTACCGCAAACTCGATGAGCTATTATGTTTTCGCACATGAGTTATGCCTGAAAGTGGTGTATGGAGTAGTTGACTAAAAGCGGCGTATCGGGATGAATTGAGTTTACAACAACTTAAACTTCCACAGACATACGCCACTATGAAACAGAATAAAATTATTTCCTTTGAAAAGCCAGAGCAAAGCATCGATCCGCTGCAAGAATTGATTCGCAATGGCGCCAGGCAACTCATTCAAACCGCGATCGAGAGTGAGTTATCTGAACTGCTGTATCGCAATTGTGACAAAGTCTCAGATTCAGGACACGCTGGTGTCGTTCGTAACGGCTATTTGCCAGAACGTGAACTGCAAACCGGGATCGGCCCAGTCAAAGTACGTATCCCCAAGGTGCGCTCCCGCACTGGAGTACCGATCACCTTTCGATCTGCTTTAGTGCCGCTGTATGTGCGTAAAACGAGAACACTGGAAGCGGCCTTGCCTTGGCTGTATCTCAAGGGTGTCAGCACTGGAGAAATGGGGGATGCACTGAGCGTGCTAGTGGGTCAATCAGCGACTGGGTTATCATCAGGCACAGTGAGTAAGCTCAAAGCAACGTGGTCTCAGGAGTACAAGGATTGGAATAGAGAAGGTTTAGATCGAGATCGATGGGTTTATCTATGGGCGGACGGGATACACAGCGGCCTGCGCGGCGATGAGGGCCGGCTCTGTGCCTTAGTTGTCATCGGAGTGAATGAGCGCGGTCACAAGAAATTACTGGCGATTGAAGACGGTGAGCGAGAGTCTACGCAGAGTTGGCGAGAGGTGTTGTTGGCACTCAAGGAGCGAGGCCTGAATCAACCAGAGCTGGGCATCGGTGATGGTGCTTTAGGCTTTTGGAATGCCCTGGAAGAAGTCTATCCTGGCACTAAACATCAACGGTGCTGGGTGCATAAAACGGCCAACGTGCTGAACAAGCTGCCTAAATCGGTGCAGCCCAAAGCAAAAGCAGCTCTGCATAACATTTGGCAGGAAGAAACCAAAGAAGCGGCGCAAAGCACCTATCAATTATTCATTAAAACCTGTCAAGACAAGTATCCAAAAGCCACGCAGTGCTTGGAAAAAGATCGCGAAGAGTTAATGACGTTCTACTCGTTCCCTGCCAAGCACTGGATGAGCATACGTACTACGAATCCAATTGAATCAACATTCGCGACTATCCGACACCGTACCAAACGATGCAAGGGATGTCTTAGCCGTGATGGCATGTTAAGTATGATGTTCAAGCTGGGTCAGTGCGCAGAGAAAAAGTGGAACCGAATACGCGGGTTCGCCTATCTAGCAAAAGTGATTCAAGGGGTTCCATTTAAAGATGGAATAGAGCAAACTAATGACTACTCAGATCAAACCGAGGCCGCTTGAAGAAAATGCCTCATACACCAGATTCGGGCATAACTCTCGCGAGGGTAGCGCGGTGATCTTTTCGCCTCTTGCATGGCACAAAGAGATTGCTTCACTACTTTCGCAATGACTCAGGGTTTTTGGTAGACAGCAGTTGCGATTTGGTAGTGCCGAATGGAGTGTTGCGTTTAAGGTAGCATTTGCCATAGAGGGCAAATGAGGCGATCCCATAATTAATTTACTTGGAGGAAGAATTGTTGAGCCGTCACCTTAAAAGCCGTACGGGGAAGGGGGAGCCTGCAGGGCGCGGATGTATGAGCAAACGGTTTTGGTTACTTTTTCCAAGAAAAAAGTGACTCGCTGAGGGGGCTAAACCCACCATTAAAGAAACACTCGACTACCGTAATTTTCCATGATTTTAAAACTCAGATGAATGTTGCTTATGTATAACTTCAAGGTAAATATAAAAATCCTCTATGCCTTCGAATGTCTCTCGCCAAAGCTTTACAGTCGCTTGGTCAAACTCGGTAGTTGATCCCTCATCAATTTGGAACGTTTCATCAGCTTTGTCTACTTTTGAGAGGTTCAACTTAGTAATCAGCTCCATCATAATGGTATTTATATAAATCTCTGCATCTTCTTCGTTTTTCTCATTCCAAATGTCAAACGTAAGTTTTAATTTAGTTACAGTGCTCTCAACGCCTACTATATAGTAAGAAACTTTGTTTGCTAAAATTTCGTCATCCATATCAACATATCCCGACGACGCCCACCATTCATTACCCACTGTTGGATGATATATGTTTGTGGCGAGCCCGTAGTCTGTAAGATAACGTGCTGTCTCATATGGACTCCACCCTTCGGCTATATCCACTTTTACTGGAGTTAATGATTTGCGGTAAATTTGCTTGTACTCCCTTATCGATTTCTCGACATCTCTATTTGTTTTAACCTCAAACCACGTAAGACTAGTTAGCCAATCTTGCAATCGTTTTACACGGAAATTAAAAGCGATAACTGCACTAAACTTAGCGCATAAACACACGTCTTCGTCCTCTACAAATGAACTTAGCCTAGTAAAAGCATTTCCATATTTTGCGTAGAGGTACAATCCATATATAAAGGGAAGATATAAAAGCGATAAAACTGGTGGCAAACTAAAATCTGCTAACGTACTTAGCTGTGCAAATTGACCAAGCTTAGTTACAAGCTGATACGACGCTCGTAATAACAGAAATGCACCTAACCCATAAACCTAGATAAATCAGTTAAAACACGAAAGTCCATGCAAGCTCTTGATGCACCTAGCAAAATCAAAAAAAACCTTATCACCAATAAGGTGACCGCGACTTTTTTGATTTCACTATGCACTTCAATTGCTTACATGTCTTTTCCGCGTTTAACTGATTTATCTAGGATAAAGCACCCACTCAAAAACTTTCTTCCCAACGCTAAGATTCTTATCCCGCTCTGCTACTGCAATCCCAACCGCTAAAAATGTAGCCACAGGCAGTAATATCATTTCCGCAACAAGGCTAAATGGGAAAAAGTCGATTACGAATTCAATAAATACAATCAACCTCAAATTATCTTTAATTAGCTACTGCAGGAGTGGAGTCGTATCATCAGCATCTGTTGCGCGACCGGTCGACATAAGGGCAACTGTGAAGAACCAAAATAGTGAATTTTTTACCTGCCCAAAATTCCAATAATTATAAGAATAAAGGATAGCGAGCATTCCAAAAACATAGGTTACACAAAGTAAAAATAGCTTTGCTAAGGTCGGTTGCATAAGCGCACCAAACACCCCGAATAGTGATCTGCGTAAATCCTTGTTTAGTACCAATACTATCGCGATTATTACTAACCAACATAGTAGTGCCAACTCTCTATTATTTAGAATTTCCATTTCATTGTGCGAATGAATACCCTCTTTAGGGTTCAAAGAACAAATTGCTTAATTGCAGCATTCAGCAATAACTTTCTCAATCAAATTAAAATCCTACCACTCCCCCACATTCTCCATAGAAACCCAAGGCTCAACTAACTTCAAACTCTCGCCCTTCTGCAATAACTCAATAGAAATATTATCCGGCGACCGAACAAACGCCATATGTCCATCTTTAGGCGGTCGGTTAATGGTTACACCTGCATCCATTAATTTCTGGCAGGCTTCGTAGATATTATCTACCTCGTAAGCTAAGTGTCCAAAATTTCGACCGCCGCCATAGTCTTCAGTATCCCAGTTATACGTCAGCTCTATTACTGGCGCAGCTTTTTCCTTGGCGGTAGCCACATCTTCAGCGGCGGCCAAAAATACTAATGTGAAACGGCCGTTCTCGTAGTCATATCTTCTGGTTTCTACCAAGCCCAGGTGATCGCAATAAAAGGCTAAAGAGGCATTGAGGTCTTTCACTCGGACCATAGTGTGTAGATATCTCATCAAACAAATAATTAGTGGTGCTGACAGCCACCAGCTTAACTCACTGCCACATCAGATTAAAGGTGTCTAGGACCGCATTCTTGAAAACTCGGGGTCAAACAAAGGCTGCGTATAAAGTTGGGCTGGGTAACGTTCGCCCAAAATTTCGATGTCTACTTGCTTCCCTTCCGACGCATGTTCTACAGGTAGGAACCCGTAGGCAACGCTCTTTTCACTATAATGCGCATAGCCGCCAGAGGTGATAAAACCCACTACTTCATCAGCTATCCAGATGGGTTCATCAGCGACCACATCGGCATCGTCTACTTCTACAGTAAAAGTGCAGAGGATTCGCTCAGCACCTTTTTCTTTATCCGCAAGTGCAGCTGCTTTACCAATAAATTCCGCCTTTTTGTTATACGCAATAAAGCGACCTAGGCCCGTTTCTAACGGAGTATACTCTGGTTTATATTCACGCATCCAAGAACCAAAAGATTTTTCTAAGCGTAAGCTCATCATCGCACGCATACCAAAAGGCCTTAGCCCAAAAGCCTCACCAGCTTTTGTTAATAAATCATAAAGCGCAACTTGGTGCTTAGACGGCACGTAAATTTCGTAACCTAAATCGCCGGTGTATGAAACTCTTTGCACAATGGCATCTAAAGTGCCTAATTCCAGATACTTCAGTGTCATAAATTTAAACGCATCATGCGATACGTCTTGCCGTGACACCGCTTGTAGTAATTCTCTGGCTTTGGGCCCCGCTATTTGAAAACCAATTCGCTCATTAGAAATATTTTCAATCGTCACCCCTGCTTCGGGTAGATACTGTTCAAACCAACGTTGGTGGTAAGCTTGAGAACCATAAGACGCAGTTAGCTGATATTCTTGCTCGCCCAGCATGGAAACCGTGAAATCACCTACTAGCCTGCCACTCGGGCTAAGCATCGGACAAAGCGTTAGGCAGTGTAGCTTGGGCATTCTGCCAGCCATAATTTTATCTAGGTAAGCTCTGGCGCCTTCGCCTGTTACTAGAAATTTACTGAAGTTGTGTACTTCATTAATACCCACACTTGTTCTTACCGCACGACATTCTTCACCGACCCTTTTAAACGCATTAGAACGCCTTAGGCTTGGAATTTCGTATGTGGTTTCCCCATCGGTTGCGAAATAATTCACATGCTCCATTCCATACCCTGAGCCAAAAACCGCATTTTGTGCTTTCCATATTCCATAGGCGGGTGTGGTATTAAAAGGCCTGCCCGCGGGGAGTTCTTCGTTAGGGTAGGTCATGGAAAAGCGCTTTTGGTAATTTTCGGTTACCTTAATACGGGTGTAGGGCTTGGTGCAGTAATCACCAAATCGTGCGACGTCCATCGCCATAATATTGCTAGAAGGCTCACCGTGTATCATCCATTCTGCTAGGCTCAAACCGACACCACCGCCTTGGCTAAAACCTGCCATCACTCCGCAAGCCGACCAGTAGTTACGCAGACCGGGCACGGGGCCAACCAAAGGGTTGCCATCAGGCGCAAAGGTAAACGGGCCATTAATAATGGTTTTGATTCCCGCCTTTTCTAGCACTGGATAGCGTTTAAAGGCGATGGTCAATGAATCTCCGATGCGGTCTAAATTATTCTCTAACAACTCGTGCCCGAATTCCCATGGCGTACCATCCACCGCCCATGGATCGCATTGTTGTTCGTAGAAGCCAATCACTAGTCCTTGGCGTTCTTGGCGAAGATAGCTCTCGCCTTCAGGGTCAAGAACATGTGGTAGCTCTTTTTCCAAAATAGCCACTTCTGGTATTGTTTCAGTCGCTAAATATTGATGCTCCATGGGGTGCAGAGGTAAGTTTATACCGACCATTTCACCTACTTCACGTGCCCAGAGGCCAGCAGCATTTACAACGTGCTCCGCTATCATCGATCCTTGCTCTGTTATAATTTCCCAACTGCCATCGGGCTGCGGATTGAGCGCACTGACTGGGTTTCGCAGTATGATCTCAGCACCACCCATTTGCGCGGCCTTAGCATAGGCGTGGGTTGTGCCTGATGGGTCCAAATGACCATCCAAGGGTACGTACATACCGCCGATAATACCGTCGGTATTGGTTATCGGTGATAACTCTCGAATTTCTGCTGGCGTCACTAGGTGAGAATCTACACCCATATAATTGTGCTTAGCGCGTTCTGCCTTCAAAAAATCCATGCGGTCATTATTAGCTGCAAGCGAAATGCCGCCGACATGATGCAAACCGCAGTTCTGCCCCGAAATTTTCTCGAGTTCATCATACAAACCAATGGTGTAGCTTTGCAGCGCAGCAATATCAGTGTCTGAATTAAGCGTATGAAATCCTCCTGCGGCGTGCCATGTAGAACCCGATGTCAACTCCGAACGCTCTATCAAACAAACGTCTTTCCAGCCCAACTTGGTTAAGTGATAAAGAACGCTACAACCGACAACACCACCACCAATCACGGCTACTTGAGTATGAGATTTCATTACGCTATTTCTTTAATTAAATTTTCTAAGGTTGTTTTAACTTCGTGTGGATGCACTACAGCATTTCGTATAAGTTCGTTAAAGCGCTTACTCAATAAGCGAATATTTTCGGCACTGTTAAGCACTAAGCAGTGTTGACCTAAAAACACCACCGCACGCACTGGCCCGAAAATAGTAAAGGGCACGGTGTATAGTTCGCGTCCGTCGAACATAAACCACCGAAACCGTGGATAGAGTTCTTCAATCAATTCGATAGCATGCTCGAGCTGCTTTTTGCGTATTTTAGCGGGTAAATCTCTCCAAACGCCTTCGCCTCGAGCAAAACTTTGGAGCTCTTGTATAGATTGTACCGCTTCTAGTTCGCCCTTATTTTGGCGCAATTGGGCCAATAACAACCGGCTTTCAGTGACGATTTGATCGGTTTTGCCAGTGCCATAACGTCGAAACTCGTAACTGGTGACCGCAGCAATTTTTAGTAAGTCGGGTAAGGTGCTGGGGATATACCGCACCTTGTAATCTTGTGCTTCACGGTGCCAGCGCATAAACCGTTTGTTAAACCCTGTTTCACGATATTCCTCAATTTCCAGTGGCCCCGCCACTAGTTTGGTGTCTACCGGACCTTCTTGAGTCAATCCCAGTAGCCAATCCACACTCACGCTGTATTTCTCTGCTATTGAGGCGATGGTGTCAGCACGCGGTAAACGCAGACTCTTATCAGACAACAACTGTGATAGCGTAGAACGGTCAACTCCAATTGATTCGGCAAACTTTGACGGATTGAGTTGGCTTTGGGTAATGACTTGACCAATTCGGTCACGAAATAAAACGACTCTTTGCGCGTAATTCATTCCCATTTAATAACTCGCTGGCCTAATCAACGCCATATTCAGCGCGGCGCTTTACCACATACGCATCTAATTCTTCTGCAACGGCTTCGTCCATATGCGGTTGTTGGTACTCGTTCAGTACTTCCTTATAAATTTTGTTGGCGCGTTGCGTAGCGGTCAACGAGCCATTTTCTTCCCACGTTTCAAAATTACTCCAGTCCGTTACAAAGGGCGTATGAAACGCCGTTTCATAGCGTGCATAGGTATGCTCAGTACCGAAAAAATGCCCGCCCGCGCCGACTTCTTTAATAGCATCAAAGGCCAACTCCTCATCATTTACTTCGATCCCTTTTAGGGTTTGCAACATGATTTGAATCATTTCTATGTCAATAATGAATTTCTCAAATGACGCACACAAGCCGCCTTCTAGCCAGCCTGCACTGTGCTTAATCATATTCCCGTGCGACATCGTCGCAGACCATAACGAAACCTGCGCTTCCCAAGTGGCTTGCGCATCTACCACGTTTGAGGCATTCACATTTGAGGTTCTGTAGGGAATGTTATATCTGCGCGCCAACTGACCGCCCGCCATTACCGCCTTGGCATATTCTGGTGTACCAAAAGCTGGAGAGCCTGTCTTCATATCCACGTTTGAAGTAAATCCGCCATAGAGTACTGGCGCGCCCGGGTTAATCATTTGAGTTATCGCAATCACACCCAATGCTTCGGCATTTTGCTGAGATAGCGCACCCGCTAATGACACTGGGCTCATCGCTCCAGCTAAGGTGAACGGCGTAACAATAACCGGCTGGTTGTACTGTGCTAACAACATCAGCCCGTCAAGCATAGGCTCATCAACTTTGAGCGGCGAGTTGGTATTCACCACCGTCATAATACTGGGTTGTTGCTTCAATTCATCATCACTCAAACCACGTGCAATTTTGATCATTTCAATGCCGTCGGTAACACGGCCTTCTCCTAAACTGTAGACGTGCCATGACTTCTCAGAGAGTTTAATGAATGCCGAATAAGCATCTAAATGACGAGTTGACGCATGTAAGTCAACGGGTTCTACCGGATAACCCGAAAACATATCCAAACAGTTGAAGTACTGCCCCAAACGAATGAAGTTACAAAAATCTTTATAGTTCCCTGTGCGGCGCCCGCGATCGATATCTGAGCTGTTAGGCGCGCTGGCCACTGGGCTAAAGTTGATATAATTGCCACCCACTTTGCGATTAAACTTTGGGTTTCTTGCGTATAGAGTAAATTCACTCGGAACGGTTTTTATCTTTTGCATTACAAACGCGCGATCCATTAGCACGTACCCCGTTTTAGAGCAAAGTGTTGCACCGTGCTCTAGCATTAGTGCTTTAGATCGTTCGTTAACGATCTCTAAACCTATCTCCTCCAATATACGCATTGACGCATCATGGATTTTATCTAGCTGCTCAAGGGAGAGAACTTGTAAAGGAGTAAACGGGTTAAACGATTGCTCAGAAGGTAGTTGTGGCAACGAAAATGCAGATGCGTCGCGTCGTTTAGAATTTCGTCTAGCCATAGGTTGGGCACATCAAATTACGAATCAAGAACTTACTCTAAGGCAAAACCGTGACAAATTGAACGGTTGTTTATAAATGTAAACATAAAAGTGACGAATTCCCACTACTCAATCAGCCCAAACCGTATCTTAATTTTAGAATACCTGACTATAATGGTGCTGGTATAAATATCATAATAATTATCAGTGCCGTTTCTTAAACAGATCGAATGGCCGACTTGGCTACTTGTTATCGCCGTGTATAGCAGTTGGGTCGCCCTAATTGCCACCGGTGAGCAACTACCGCAGATCTTGCAATTCGCATTATTGTTGTTGGTGATGACGCTATTTAGTTCCTTATCACATGAGTTAATACATGGTCACCCTACTAGTAACCAAGCACTTAATGATGCTTTTGGTGTAATGCCATTAAGCTTATTTCCCTACTACGAATATAAGCACTCTCATCTAGTTCACCATATTGATGAGCACCTTACCGAGCCAGGGGTGGACCCGGAAAGTTTTTTTGTCTCACACCAAAAATGGCAAACTTTAAGTCCGCTAAAGCGCAACTTGACTACTTTCAACATGAGCTTGATTGGCCGACTGCTTATTGGACCTGTTTATACGTTAATCGGCTTAACAAAAAAATTTATCGAGGACGTGAGTAGTAGATCAGGCTTCAAGATTGTTCAATGGGCAAGCTATCTTATAGGAGTCATAGCTATTTTATTTTTGGTTAATTCCGTAGGCATTTCAATTTGGCTATATTGTGCTGCGGCATACTGTTCTTTATCGGTCATCGCTATTCGTTCTTTCTACGAGCACCGACCTGACTTAGACCCTGCAAAACGCACGGTTGCGGTGAGTTCCTGCGCGTTTTTTCAACTCTTATATCTGTGCAATAATTTCCATACTGCTCACCATAAACACCCCAAAATGCCGTGGTACAAGTTATACGCAGAGTATAAAAACAATGAAGACAGTTACTTAATCAATAATGGACACTTCTATTTTACGGGCTATCGTAGTTGGATTAAATATTTATTTAGGCCAGTAGCGAATCCAATCCACCCATATTATTCGTCGGCGCGCTCTATTGAATAATCAAGATTCAATTGGTCAATTTCATGCAGGCATGTATGCTAACACCCCCGAGCTACAATCTGCATGGCAATGCTGGTTTGAGGCGTTTAGCCAACTCTATAGTGACCCCTCTTATTCAGAAATCAATTTTTATTTTGACACTTCCGATCAAGCGTATTTAGCACCTAACCTAATTGCTGTACAGACCTGCGGTTATCCGCTGTTGCACAAATGGGCCACCACCCACGACCCAATTGCAGCGGCGGTTTTTGACTGCAAAGGTTGCGTAGGAACGCAGTATTCCAGTTGGTTTGTTACTCATGTTAATCACCCTGCAGATCGACTAGAACAATTTCAGCATCAACGCGCTGCAATGAGCGGCATTCACTCCAATAGTGGTATGAATGTATTGCGCTTTGCGATTAGTCAGCTCCCTAAGAAGAAACGCGTGGACGGCACTTTCTTTAGCGAAGTTAAAGTCAGCGGTGGACATTGGCAAAGCCTGGAGATGATCGCCAGTGAGCAAGCTGACCTAGCAGCAATTGACGCGGTTAGCTACGCATTAGCTTTAAAAGCTAAGCCGGCTTTGGCCGATTCCATAAAAATAGTTGGGCAATCTGAAATGACCGTTGGCTTACCGTTTGTAATACCTAAAACATCAACTACCCGTGTTAATCGTCTAATACGCGCTATGGATCAAGCCACCATCGAAATGGATCAATCCGCGCGCGACACTCTTTCATTACGGGGCTTTTCTAGGGTAAAACTTCGCGATTACAAAAAAATTGAGGATTTGGAAAAATCAGCCATAAGGGCAAAATATAGTAAACTGAAGTAGTCGTAAATTGTTGTTAGGAAATCTACCCTAAAGACGCCTTTGTAGAGCAACAATAAGTATGAAAATCGCTTGCCTAGAGACCTATAGCAACGAATTTGTGGGAATGGTTAAAGTCACTACAGACAGCGGCGAGTTCGGCTGGGGTCAAGTATCTACTTATCATGCTGACATTACTTCCTTGGTTTTTCACCGCCAAGTTGCGCCTTATGCAATTGGTAAAGATGCGTTTGACATCGATGCTTTAGTAACATGCATTCCTGAAAAAGAGCATAAATTCCCTGGCTCGTATTTACGCCGTGCATTAACAGGGTTAGACACCGCATTATGGGATTTACGCGGACGCATTGAAGAAGAACCCGTGTGTAGCTTGATAGGTGGCTCACCCGGCACAGTACGTGCTTACGCTTCATCAATGAAACGCGACATCACCCCAAAACAAGAAGTGGATCGCTTGACCAGGCTGCGCGATCAAACTGGCTTTGATGCGTTTAAATTTCGTATTGCGGCTGAGTGCGGCCACGACGTTGATGAATGGCCAGGACGCACAGAAGAAATTGTGCAGGCTATGCGTTCAGCGATGGGTGACGAAGTCAGCTTACTGGTCGATGCCAACTCTGGTTATTCTCCTGCCAAAGCCATTGAAGTAGGACGGTTCTTGCAAGATAGCGGTATTAGTCACTTTGAAGAACCTTGCCCTTATTGGCAGTTCGGCCAAACTAAGCAAGTGACCGACGCCTTATCCATCGATGTATCCGGAGGCGAACAAGATTGTGACTTATCTACATGGCAACGCATGATCGATGACAAAGTAGTAAACATAATCCAGCCCGACTTGTGCTACGTCGGTGGATTAACTCGCGCGCTGCAAGTGGCAAAAATGGCCGAAGATGCGGGCCTGCCCTGCACGCCGCATGCAGCCAACTTATCGATGGTCACTTTGTTTACCATGCACTTTTTACGCGCAATACCTAATGCAGGAAAATATTTAGAATTCTCGATTGAAGGGCAAGATTACTATCCTTGGCAAGACGACCTTTATGTTAAAAGTCCTTATGACATCGTTGACGGACACGCAACCGTAACTGACCAACCCGGTTGGGGGGTCGAGGTCAACCCACGGTGGCTAGCTACAGCGCAGTACCAAATTACGGCTAAATGAGCGGCACTCTCTTTTCTACTGAGTATAAAGAAACCCCTTATTGGTGGGATCGGACGCCTAGACCCCAAGACCCCAAGACCGTCATCAACCGCTTCCCAAAACGGCTGATGTGGTTGTCATCGGGTCAGGGTATACCGGGCTTTCTGCGGCTATTCAAACTGCACAGCACGGTTTAAAAACCATCGTTGTCGAAGCACAAAACTCTGGCTGGGGTTGTAGCTCGCGCAATAGGGGCCAAGTAGGAACCAGCCTAAAACCCACATTTCCAGAACTACGTGCTAAATACGGGCGCGATAAGGCGCTGGCCATTTTAAGCGAGGGGTTTAACGCGCTCAATTGGGTAGAGTCTTTCACACAGGAAAATAGAATCGATTGCGACTTTAGACGCTGCGGCCGTTTTCGGGGCGCACACAATGCATCGGCCCTAAAGGCTTATCGTAGAAAAATAGACGATACGCCCCCAGAGCTCAATGCTGATGCTTATATTGTTGAGCCAAAAGACAGCCATACCGAAGTCGCTAGTGATAAATATAAAGGCGGTATCGTATTCCCGCATCATGCATCTATCGACCCTAGCCGTTACCACCAAGGCTTGCTGCAACATGCTTTAAATTTGGGGGTGGAAGTAGTTAGCCATTGCAAGGTGGAAGACATTACTAAAACCGCAGGTGTGTTTTCTCTTGATACCACTAAGGGAAAAATAAGTGCTAAAGATGTGCTGGTCGCTACCAGCGGGTACACCAGAAAATCAACCCCGTGGCAGCAACAGCGGGTGATTCCAATTGGCTCGTACATCATAGCGACCGAACCTTTACCTGAAGGTCTGACCGAAACCCTGCTGCCGAATGACCGCATGGTAACCGACTCGCGCAAAGTGCTTGTTTACTTCCGCACCTGCCCAGAACGTAAGCGAATTTTGTTCGGCGGCCGTGTGTCCTTAACCCTAGAAAAATCAGTTGAACCTCCACTAAGGGATGTATTATCGTTGCAATCAATTGAATTAAAAGGAGAAACACCATGGTCGCCAAAGATAAATCCTTTCACCCAGAGGGTGCGCTAAAACCGGAGGTTTCAAACGCTGTTTCCACCTTATTATCGACTGAAACGTTCGATGGAAAAATTCACGTTGAATGGGATCCGTCAGCGGCAGTAACGCCCATAGGACCGTTGCCTTTTTTCATTCAATATTTAAAACTTGGTGGTCTGTTTAAGCCATGGGTGAGCAGTTGCCCATTGGAATATCGAAGCAATAACGCACCTGAGAAGATCAATGTGTTGGGCTCATTTTTGTTGTCTGTTCTCTCGGGTCACAATCGCTACGCACACATGGCCAGCTTAATGGGCGATCGTATCAACACCAAAATGCTTGGAATGATCAAAGCGGTTAGCGACGATTCGGCGCGCCGTGCGCTGAAGAAGATGGATGAGGAACAAGGTATAGCCTGGCTACAAACTCATTTGCAGCGTTGCTACGAGCCCTTGCTCACACAGCCATGGATATTGGATTGTGACGTAACGGTTAAACCGCTATACGGTCATCAAGAAGGTGCCAAGGTTGGCTATAATCCACACAAACCTGGCCGGCCCTCGCACACGTATCACACCTATATGATTGTCAATCTTCGTCTTGTATTGGATGTTGAGGTCAAGTCTGGCACTGAGGTAGCTGCTAGTCATTCTTCGCCGGGTCTATGGGAGCTGTTGGATCGATTGCCACGTTCATCTTGGCCGCACTTTATTCGAGGCGATTGTGACTGGGGTACCCAGGATGTGATGAGCGCTGCAGAACAAAGAGGCGTCAATTACTTGTTTAAGCTAAGGAAGTCTAAGTACGTTAAGCAACTGATACAGCAGCAGCATAGCGTGTCGGGCTGGGATTATGTTATCGATGGCTGGGAAGCCAAAGAAAGTTGTTTGAAGTTGGCTGCGTGGAACGATCATCGGCGCGTGGTAATCGTTCGTCGTCGTTTAGCAAAGGACGCGCTGCTGGTATTGGAAGAGAAAAGTCAAGGCCAGCAGAGCTTTGGTTTTTTGCAAGAAGCGGATGATATTCGCGCGTTTGAATACGCTGTTCTGGTCACCTCATTAGACGATGAGGTGATTAGCATCGTCCAACATTATCGAGATCGAGCCGACTGCGAAAACAATTTTGATGAAATCAAGAACCATTGGGGTTGGGGCGGGTTTACTACCGCCGATATCAAGCCCTGTCGCTTTATAGCGCGGATCATTGCCTTGATTTATAACGGGTGGAATATATTCACTAGGCTGGCTAACCCAGACAAACATATGGAAGCGATTACTAGTCGACCGCTATTACTGAGTTCGGTGGGGCGCGTTACTGAATCGGGGCGGAAAAAGACTATGACGATTACTAGCACGCACGCCAAGGCCGACTTAATTCGCGACACGTTTGACCAAATACAACACGTCTTTAATTCATTGAAGGCGATTGCGCCGCAGTTGAGCGTGGCGCAAGTTTGGTGCCGCATTCTAAGCGAGGCGATGAAGAAATATCTTGGTGGAACGATTCTTCAACCGCCAGATGACCGCTGTTTACTTGGCTAAAGTGTCTCGGAGGCAGTAGCGACGATGGAAGGGTTGTTTATGTTGGCCTCATTGGAGAGGCTTTAACTGCGTTTTTTAGGTTCATGATAATGGATAAGGAATGGTAAAATTTCGGCTGAATTCTAGCTTATTAATTGGCTTAACGAAAGCCAAATAGACTGGGGCTGAACATCAGCAATACTTACACTGAACGAGCCTCAAAATTGAACGTTAAAGAGTAGGTTTATTGGATACTCACCGCGCAGTATTTAAACTCTGGGATTTTCCCAATCGGGTCAATGGCTTCGTTAGTAAGTAAATTTGCCGCAGCTTCATTGAAGCAAAATGGCATAAACACTTCGCCTGGCTGAACTTGCAAGCTTGATTGCAAAGCAACATCTATTTCACCGCGACGAGATTTCACACTGACCATATCACCACTGGAGAGGTTCAGTTTTTCAATATCCGCTGGGTTCATATCTATTACCGCAGAAGGCTCTATTTTATCGAGTACGTCTGCGCGCCTAGTCATTGAGCCAGTGTGCCAGTGTTCAAGCTTACGGCCAGTGATCAGGATAAATGGAAAGTCGTTATCAGGCAGTTCATCCGCTTGAATATAACGTGCAGGCACCAGCTTGGCTTTGCCATCGGCAGTGGGGAAATTATTAACAAATACCACTTGTTGCCCAGGGTCATTCTCGTCAGCACACGGATAGGTCACTGAGTCAGCAGCAGAAAGTCGATCCCAGCTGATACCTGTTAAGCTCGGCATTAGGCTACGCATTTCTTCGTAGACTTCGCTAATGGTTTGCTCGGGCCAACCCAAATCTAATTGCTCGGCAATTTGTTGGATGATCCATAGATCTGGCATAGCTTCTCCCGGTGCTTCAACCGCTTTACGCCCTATTTGAACACGCCGATCGGTATTGGTGACGCTACCGTCTTTTTCGGGCCACGCTGTAGCGGGTAAGATAACATCGGCAAACGCAGCGGTTTCAGTAAGGAAAATGTCTTGAACAACTAGGTGCTCAAGCGTTGCTAAGGCATTACGGGCGTGGTTAAGATTGGGGTCAGACATGGCTGGGTTTTCGCCCATCATATACATCCCCTTAATCTTGCCGTCATCGATGGCATGCATGATTTCTACTACTGTTAACCCTGGCGTTGTACTTAAAGCCGTGTCCCAAGCCTGCTCGTACTTGGTATTGTATTCAGGGTTATCAACGCGCTGATAATCCGGATACATCATCGGGATTAATCCCGCATCCGATGCGCCTTGTACATTGTTCTGACCACGTAGCGGATGCAGGCCCGTGCCCGGTCGGCCTATTTGGCCAGTGAGCATACAAAGGCTGATCAGGCAGCGGACGTTATCGGTGCCATGAATGTGCTGTGATATACCCATTCCCCAGAAGATAATCGAGTTTTTAGCGGTGGCATATTCTCTAGCTACTTGACGAATGCTCTGCGCATCAACGCCGCAGACATCGGCCATGGCCTCTGGGCTGAAATCCGCTACATTGGCTTTCACTTCCTCAAAATTATTTGTGCGCTTAGCTATAAAGTCGTGGTCGAGTAGGTCCTCCTCGATGATCGTATGCAACATCGCGTTTATAAGCGCAACGTCAGAGTCAGGTTTAAACTGTAAAAAGTGATCGGCGTGCCTAGCCATATCGATACGTCGTGGGTCTAACACCACTAACTTAGCGCCTGACTTAATGGCATTCTTAACGAAGGTTGCAGCCACGGGGTGATTGCCAGTGGTGTTAGAACCGATGATAAAAATTAGGTCAGCGTACTTAACGTCTTCAACTGGATTTGATACCGCGCCAGAACCGATGCCTTCTAATAAGGCGGCAACACTAGACGCATGGCATAAACGAGTACAATGGTCAATATTGTTGTTGCGAAAACCTGTACGAACGATTTTCTGGAATAAATAGGCTTCTTCATTGCTGCCTTTTGCCGAACCAAACCCAGCTAGTACGTCATCGCCGTGTTCGTCAAGTAGCTGTTTTAGTCCACCGCCTGCAGCAGCAAGTGCTTCTTCCCAAGAAACGGGTCGAAACATTTTGCTGGGGTCTGCCGGATCAAAAAACTCGTTCATGCCTTTTGGTACCCCTTCGATGCGTAACATGGGTTGTGTTAGGCGTTCGGGATGATGAATATAGTCAAATCCATAGCGGCCCTTTACACAAAGGCGGCTAAAGTTGGCGGGGCCATCACGACCTTCTACTTTGACTATTTTATTATTCTTAGTGTGGTAAGTAAGCTGGCAGCCTACACCGCAGTATGGGCACACAGAATGGGTTTGTTGGGTATCTTCCTCTTCTGGGACCTGGTTAATTAATGCACCAGTTGGGCAGGCTTGAACACACTCGCCGCAGCTTACGCAGGTGCTTTTGCCAATGGCGGCGTCCAAGTCAAATTCAATTCGGGTTTCTCCGCCGCGCGAAGTTAAGCCGATTACCTCATTAACCTGCACTTCAGAACAGGCACGTACACAACGGGTGCATACAATACAGGCGCTTGCGTCAAACTTAAATGCCGGGTGAGAAGTGTCTTTATGACGAACCACATCTTCGCCAAATGGATTTGTAGCAGCGTCTAGGTCTAGGTATTTTGCCCAGCGGTCTAAGTCGTTCTCTGGTGACAGGGCACTGGCATCTACATTCGATTGTAAAAGGCTGATTACGCCTTTTTGCGCGTTGCGAGAGCGCTCATTTTGGCTATGCACGACCATGCCTTCGGTGGGTTCACGGCGACACGATGGCACTAATACACGTTCACCTTCGATTTCAACCACGCAGCTGCGACAGTTGGCTTCAGCATATTGCTTGGGGTGAAAGCAAAGGTTAGGAATTTCGACGCCGTTACGCTGGGCTACCGCTAATATGGATTCGCCCGGCTGTGCCTCACAAGGCTTTCCATCTAGGGTAAAGTTAATGTTAGTTTGCTTATTCACTAGCTAATTTCCTCAGGAAAAAATCGTACGACAGAGTGTAATGGATTAGGAGCAGCTTGGCCCAAGCCGCAGATAGAAGCGTCTTCCATCGTGGTGCAGAGCGATTCGAGCAGTTCAGTGTCCCACTTTGGGGCACTCATTAGTTGCGCTGCCTTTTGGGTGCCAACTCGACACGGTGTGCATTGGCCGCATGATTCATGCGAGAAAAATTGCATCGCATTTTGGGCAATATCACGCGCCTTATCGTGTTGTGAGAACACAATCACCGCGGCAGAGCCAATAAAGCAGCCATGTTTTTGTAAGGTATCAAAGTCCATCGGTTCGTCGGCCAGCGAGGCCGGCAATATACCGCCAGATGCACCGCCCGGAAGATAGCCGTATAACTCATGGCCTTCTTGCATGCCATCGCAGTATTCGTCGATCAGTTCACGCATAGAAATACCGGCTGGCGCAAAATGTACGCCAGGCTTATTCACGCGACCGCTGATTGAGAATGAACGTAGGCCCACTCGGTCGCGGCGTCCATGGTCAGCGAAATAACCCGCACCCTTGCGTAGTAAGGTTGGCACCCAGAATAGTGTTTCGCAGTTGTGTTCAAGCGTAGGGTGGCCATAAACGCCGACTTCAGCGATATAAGGTGGCCGCTGCCTTGGGTAGGCGCGCTTGCCTTCAATTGACTCGATCATTGCCGATTCTTCACCGCAAATATAAGCGCCCGCACCACGGCGAATTTCAAAAGTAGGTAATGCAAAGGTGGCCCATTGCTTCAATTCCTCAACGGCATTTTCTAGTGCGGAAATTACCGCCGGATACTCGTCCCGAACATACATAATGCAATTTTCAGACTCGATAGCCCAACCGGCGATAAGGATGCCTTCAAGTAAGGCGTGCGGTTGTTGTTCTAAATAAACGCGGTCTTTAAATGTACCCGGTTCACCTTCGTCAATATTGATCGCCATCCAACGTGGGCTGGCTTGACTACGTAGGATATTCCATTTGGTGGCTAGTGGAAAACCCGCTCCACCGAGCCCGCGCAAATTAGCAGACTTAAGTGTTTCTATAACTTCCTCAACGCTTTGCTCTCCTGCCAGTAAACTTGTAATTGTGGTATATCCATCCTGCGCCAAGTAGGTATCTAGCGTGGATGCAATCGGGGCGGGCGCGAGGTTGCCAGCATCGATTTGTACCCTTACCGACTCAACCGTAGCATGGTCAAGCGCATTTTTACCAACTACCGCAATGGGCGCTTCGGCGCAGCGGCCGACGCAGGGCACCCGTTGAATACGGATGTTGGGCTCGCTATAGTTTTTTTGGAGAGCCTCTATTAATGATTCAGAGCCCGCCATCTCGCAGCTAATAGAATCACACACTCTTACGGTAATGTCGGCGGGGGTGTCGCCGTCTTGTGCGATGTCAAAGTGGTGATAAAAGCTGGCTACTTCATGTGCTTTGACAGGTGCGATTTTAAGCAGATGCGCAAGGGCTAAAAGATGGTCGAGTGAGAGCTGCTTATACTTGTCCTGAATCAAGTGCAAATACTCTATTAACAAATCTGCTTTAAGTTGCGTTCCTGCGGTCAAGTCCTCGACCTCAGCCAGTGCGATGGGGTTTAACGGGCGGCCTTTATTTTGACGGCGAGACTTTTTTGCTTTATTTCTTTGAGACATCTTAGATAACAAGTGCTTGGTGCGCATTTATTTGTGCGCCGATTATACTTTTAACCACCGCAAAGGGGCAGAATTGTGGTGTCTTAAGCGCGACTATTTGCCTTGCAAATGCGCACTGGTCTATCGCAGGTATATATCAGAGGCCTAACTTACAAGGATTGGTCTAGCTATTATTAGTCACTCTATTTGTTAACCACAATGAGACAGTCGTCCATATTGTTAGATATGGGTTCACTGCTGTCCCGTTAACTTTCACAGCAACGAAAATTGATTAGGATTAAGGTTTGGATGGTGCATCGGGTCACCTCGCAACAGTGCTGTTGAACAGCGTGCAAAAATGAACAGTTTCGTGGGTGATCAGCGTACAAAACTGAACACCTTTATTGTTAACTGTCTCGGAGCCATTAATCCGAGGAAACTGTCAGGTGATTTGTATGCCTATATGTACCAAGATACGACGTTTGTGTTTAGTAGAAGGTCGCAAAGTAAGCGAGGTGTCGCGTGAATTCAATTTATCACGCACCACTATTTATAAATATTTAAACAACGCGCCAAGCGAACCTGAATATCAGCGGTCGGTGCCAATAGTCTGTCCGAAGCTGGATAAGTTCAAACCTCAGTTGATCAATTTGCTTGAAGTGGACGCAGCTCGCTCAGTGCGAGAAAGACGTAATGCAGTTCAACTGTATGAAGAGATTGAGTTGCAAGGGTATCGAGGGGCTTATGACAGCGTTCAACGGTCTGTCAAAGCGTGGAAGGATCACTCGCGGTCATGTATTAAACAAGCATTTGTGCCATTGGTTTTTGCACCAGGTGAAGCCTGTCAGTTTGATTGGTCACATGAACAAGTCATTCTGGGTGGGTTTGGTGTCAAGATCAAACTAGCCCACTTTCGTTTATGTCATTCGCGTAAATCATATCTTAGGGCCTATCCCAGAGAAACACAGGAGAGGGTGTTTGATGCACATATTCGGGCGTTTGATTTCTTTGAGGGCTTACCTCAGAAGATGATATACGATCACCCTAAGACCATAGTCAGTGCATTGTTTAAGGGTAAGCGGCGTGAGTTTAATCGCCGCTTTCTAAGCCGGATGAATCATTATCTGATTGAACCGATTGCCTGTACACCGGCAGCGGGTTGGGAGAAAGGCCAGGTTGAACGTCAGGTCGGTGTTATGCGCCAAAGGCTGTTTGTTCCACGGGTGCGCTTTGCTGATTTAGATGAATTAAACCAATGGCTGGAGCAACGTTGTGCTCGACTTGGTGAACGCCCACACCCGACTGACAAATCAAGACTAATTGATGAAGTGTTTGCCGAGGAGCAGCCGAGCTTACGTCCCGCGATGGTAGCCTTTGATCCTAAAAAACGTAGTTAAAGCCTCTCCAATGAGGCCAACATAAACAACCCTTCCATCGTCGCTACTGCCTCCGAGACACTTTAGCCAAGTAAACAGCGGTCATCTGGCGGTTGAAGAATCGTTCCACCAAGATATTTCTTCATCGCCTCGCTTAGAATGCGGCACCACGCTCAACTGCGGCGCAATCGCCTTCAATGAATTAAAGACGTGTTGTATTTGGTCAAACGTGTCGCGAATTAAGTCGGCCTTGGCGTGCGTGCTAGTAATCGTCATAGTCTTTTTCCGCCCCGATTCAGTAACGCGCCCCACCGAACTCAGTAATAGCGGTCGACTAGTAATCGCTTCCATATGTTTGTCTGGGTTAGCCAGCCTAGTGAATATATTCCACCCGTTATAAATCAAGGCAATGATCCGCGCTATAAAGCGACAGGGCTTGATATCGGCGGTAGTAAACCCGCCCCAACCCCAATGGTTCTTGATTTCATCAAAATTGTTTTCGCAGTCGGCTCGATCTCGATAATGTTGGACGATGCTAATCACCTCATCGTCTAATGAGGTGACCAGAACAGCGTATTCAAACGCGCGAATATCATCCGCTTCTTGCAAAAAACCAAAGCTCTGCTGGCCTTGACTTTTCTCTTCCAATACCAGCAGCGCGTCCTTTGCTAAACGACGACGAACGATTACCACGCGCCGATGATCGTTCCACGCAGCCAACTTCAAACAACTTTCTTTGGCTTCCCAGCCATCGATAACATAATCCCAGCCCGACACGCTATGCTGCTGCTGTATCAGTTGCTTAACGTACTTAGACTTCCTTAGCTTAAACAAGTAATTGACGCCTCTTTGTTCTGCAGCACTCATCACATCCTGGGTACCCCAGTCACAATCGCCTCGAATAAAGTGCGGCCAAGATGAACGTGGCAATCGATCCAACAGCTCCCATAGACCCGGCGAAGAATGACTAGCAGCTACCTCAGTGCCAGACTTGACCTCAACATCCAATACAAGACGAAGATTGACAATCATATAGGTGTGATACGTGTGCGAGGGCCGGCCAGGTTTGTGTGGATTATAGCCAACCTTGGCACCTTCTTGATGACCGTATAGCGGTTTAACCGTTACGTCACAATCCAATATCCATGGCTGTGTGAGCAAGGGCTCGTAGCAACGCTGCAAATGAGTTTGTAGCCAGGCTATACCTTGTTCCTCATCCAT
The DNA here is from genome assembly GCA_965237485.1 of Candidatus Poriferihabitaceae bacterium. Lineage (GTDB taxonomy): Bacteria > Pseudomonadota > Gammaproteobacteria > Arenicellales > Poriferihabitantaceae > JAAELZ01. Next base: position 533,854 of record CBDEFQ010000010.1, read on the forward strand.
CTTCTTCAGCGCACGGCGCGCCGAATCGTCGCTAACCGCTTTGGTCATTCCAAGCATTTTGGTGTTGATACGATCGCCCATTAAGCTGGCCATGTGTGCGTAGCAATTGTGACCCGAGAGAACAGACAACAAAAATGAGCCCAACACATTGATCTTCTCAGGTGCGTTATTGTTTCGATATTCCAATGGGCAACTGCTCACCCATGGCTTAAACAGACCACCAAGTTTTAAATATTGAATGAAAAAAGGCAACGGTCCTATGGGCGTTACTGCCGCTGACGGATCCCATTCAACGTGAATTTTTCCATCGAACGTTTCAGTCGATAATAAGGTGGAAACAGCGTTTGAAACCTCCGGTTTTAGCGCACCCTCTGGGTGAAAGGATTTATCTTTGGCGACCATGGTGTTTCTCCTTTTAATTCAATTGATTGCAACGATAATACATCCCTTAGTGGAGGTTCAACTGATTTTTCTAGGATCAACTTTAAATATTACAACATGATCACACTGAGAAGATTAATATCGACAACACTGGTTGCAGCTTTATTCGGTACTTTAGCCGCATGCGGTGGTGGTGGCTCTAACACAGGCACTGAATCTACCCAATCGCTTTCGTTGGAAGCGCAATCATTGCCTTGGCCCTGGCTGGATTTGGAAACCTCGTTCAGAAGGCACAGGTACATTGGTTGTATTGCCTACGTTCCAAACTTCACTACCTATGACAATCCATAGCGCTGATGGCACTATTGTTGGCACTGTCATCCGCCGTGGAACGCATAGCGGTAAATCAACAATTTATTTCAACCGTGCTGGGGCTGGTTTCCCAACACCCTGCTACTTGAAGTTTGATGGCAAGTATTACAAAAATGGTAATCCTGCGGCTCGTCGCGGCTAATTTAGATTAACTTGCAGATCAAGAGGCGGCCACAATGGCCGCCTTTTATTACGTTTAGCTATTCAACCTGTCGATTGCCAAAAATCGCTACGATATAAGCACCAATCAATACCACCAGCCAGGATAAGTATATCCATATCAAAAACACCGGCAATATGGCTATAGTGCCGTAGATACGCTGATAAGAATTAAAGTTGATAATATATAAGCCAAATGCCATTTTTGCCAACTCAAACAATACGCTAGCGACGATTCCGCCTACTAAGGCATGTCTAAATTGGACATCGCAATAGGGTACCACCAAATAGAAAAACACGAATGTCATTAGTTGTAGAAGAAAAGGTAAGCTGCTCAGCAAGTGCGACTTGATGCCCACCAACACCGCTTGATCATTGATGATTGATAAGGAAAGCAAATAAGACGAAACCGATAAACTAATTGCAATCAAAATTGGCCCTAAGGTTAACATAGCCCAGTACACCAACAAGCGCTGCACCCAGGTGCGTCCAGCTTTAACCTGCCATATATCGTTAAAAGTGTCTTCGATGGTTGCGAGTAAGAACAAGGTGCTAATAATTAAAAACACCAGGCCCAAAACAGTCAACTTCCCCGCATTGGCACTGAATTCCTGCAAATACACCTGCACTTGGTCACCCAACTGGGGTACAAAATTGCGGTATAAAAAAGCTTCTATTGCGCCCGACCATTGCTCAAACACCGGGAACAAAGACAAAGTAGAAAACGCCACCGTAAGCAGTGGTACTAGAGCCAACAAGGTTGAGAACGCTAACGCGGAAGCCACCCGGAAGTATCGCCCAGCACTTAATCTACGCGGCATGGTTCTCAATAAAGGAACTAGCCGTAGTGCGTAGCTAATGCTTCGCCTAACTAATTGCATTGCTATTTGTATTGCCATTTAACTTGCCGTTCACCGCTGAGCCACTTAACATTGTGCCTTTATAACTACCGCTATAAGTATGACGACAATATACCATAACCCAAGTTGTTCTAAATCTCGGGCGACGATGGCTGAGTTAGAAAATAGAGACTTAGAATTAAACGTGGTTAAATATTTAGACACCCCGCCAACAGTAGCCAAAGTAATGGAGCTAATTGACCTCCTCGGTGTTTCAGGCGGCGAGATTGTACGTACTGGTGAGGCTGTATACAAAGAATTGGGCCTAAAGAACAAAAGGTTAAACAACGAGCAATGGGCCAAGGTGATCGCTGAAAACCCCAAACTACTAGAACGCCCTATTGTCGTACATAAAGGCAAAGCAGCGATCGGTAGGCCAATAGAACGGGTTATTGATATTTTGTGAGTCTTAAATTATGACAAATATCCTAATCCTATATTACAGCCGCCATGGCTCAGTGCAGCAACTGGCCCGCTTGGTTGCGCGCGGTGTCGAATCCGTTGACAGCTGTAACTCCATCTTGCGCACGGTTCCACCCGTTTCGACAAATTGCGAAGCCACCGAAGAGGCCATCCCAGACGTAGGCGATTTATACGTTACGATAGATGATTTTAAAAACTGCGATGGCTTATTGCTCGGCAGCCCAACGCGCTTTGGTAATATGGCGGCGCCGCTTAAATACTTTATCGACCAAACCGCAGCTGTTTGGATATCGGGGGACTTAGTCAATAAACCAGCAGGCGTTTTTACTTCCACTTCAAGCATGCATGGTGGTCAAGAAACCACTTTGCTATCGATGATGTTGCCGTTGATGCACCATGGTATGCTGATGGTTGGCATACCATTCACGGGGAGTTCCATATCGACAACCACCAGCGGCGGGACACCTTATGGCGCGAGCCATGTGGCGGGTAGCGATAGCAAGAACCCAATTAGTGAAGCAGAAAAATCCTCTAGTATTATGCTTGGGCAAAAAGTGGCTCAGTGTGCCTTAAAACTTCAGTAAGACACGGGCCTACGGATGCTAGATCGCATAAAAACTTTGCCCAGCTTACCGAACTTATTGCAACCAGCGGCCAACCGACTGCGCAACAATTTCAATTAATAGCCGACCACGATTACCAGCACATTATTAACCTGGGAATGCTGAGCCATGACGACGCCTTAACAGACGAAGACCAAATCGTAACCAGTACTGGCATGACCTATACCCATATACCAGTAATTTTTAGCGAGCCAAAGAAACAGAAACTAAAGTACTTTTGCCAACTAATGGCTGCGCTAGAAGGGGAAAGGGTATTTGTGCACTGCATCATGAATTATCGAGTGTCTGCATTCATGTACCATTACTTAAGTAAAATTCTAGGGCTTTCGCACCAAGAAGCCCTTTCGCCGATGTTGCAACAATGGTCATTAGAAGCTCAATGGGTAGAATTAATGTCTTGGACTAGCGAAGATATTGGCCTTCACTAAAACTGCAGCAAAGAACGCTCCCTACCACGTCGCAGGCTATTTGGCGTTACTGAAAATTTCGCTTTAAAAGCACGACTGAACGCCTGCGGAGAATTGAATCCACAGCGGTCAGCTACCTCGGTAATGCTTAATTGTGTCTCCGCAATAAGCCGCCGCGCTGCCTTTAAGCGAAGCTGTATATAATATTGCCCCGGGCTTAGGCTGATATGTTTATGGAAAGCCCGATTTAGCGAACGCAAAGACATAGATGCCTGTTTGGCAACATCTTCAAGGGGTAGTGGGTTTTCGCGACTGCGCTCCATTAGTTCGATGGCAGCATGCAGTTTCGGAGCTGCTTCTTTGGCCAAACTGTGGCGTTGTTGGCTACGCCCAGCCGGTTGGGAAACATCGTATAAAAACAAGTTGCGCAACTCAAAGAATATGTTTTCACCGCAGACGCCGCGAACCAACTCTAACATTAAATCTAACGCCGCTACCGCACCGCCTGCACTCACTCTCTGTCTATCTACTACATAGCGCTGATCACTAGATTTAAGGTTAGGAAATTGTTCTGCGAACAAGGCCAATTCTTGCCAGTGAATCGTTGCCACATAGCGGTCTAGTAACCCGGCGTGTGCCATCAACCAGCTACCACAATCCAACCCTCCAACAACCTTGACATTGCGAGCCAGTTTGCGAATCAGTGAACTGACCTGTGGATTTGCAAAATCTTGATAGTTGTAACTTGCGATTACAAAAAGCCAATCAAATTGTTGATCCTTATCCTTTTTGCTATCAGCATTCAAGGACAAATTGCTTGACGATATCACCGGCTGACCATTAGGCGTAATAACCGTTCTACTGAAAAGTCTTTTACCCAAAATCATGTTTGCCGCGCGCAGCGGTTCAACAGCATTTGCAAAACACATCATCGAAAAACCATCGACCACTAAAAAGCCAACCTCAATCGGCTTTTGAACGCCAGTACACTGTCTAGGTAAGCCCTCTTTTGGTAGTGATCTAGATAAGTCCAATTTGGCATCATATGTTAATAATATGGCAATTATCGTTAAACTCTGCAATCAAGTCGAGCATAATATTAGTGACGTTCTAACTATCCATACTAGTCATCATGCCAATGCAACCCAGCCAAGACATTTTTATCACCTGCGCCGTCACTGGAAGCGGGGGAACCCAAGACCGTTCTGAGCATGTGCCTCGCAGCCCAGAAGAAATTGCCAACTCCGCAATAGATGCCGCACGCGCGGGTGCTGCGGTGGTACATTGTCACGTTCGCGACCCAGAAACTGGGGCACCAAGACGTGATGTGGAGTTATATCGTGAAGTGACGGACCGAATTCGAGATAGCGAAGTGGACGTGGTACTTAATCTCACCGCTGGCATGGGCGGCGACATGGTGTTTGGCCCGCCGGAGCAACCTTTACCACTTAACGAACACTCTACCGATATGGTGGGGGCAGCCGAGCGCATCGAGCATGTGCGCAACTGTTTGCCTGAAATCTGCACCTTAGATTGCGGCACCATGAACTTTGCCGAAGCCGATTATGTTATGACCAACACACCCGCCGTTTTACGCGCTATGGGTCAAATGATGACTGATTTGGGTGTACGCCCTGAAATTGAAGCATTTGATACTGGCCACCTATGGTTTGCCAAGCAATTAGTTAAAGAAGGCATCATCGAAGACCCTGTCATGATTCAGCTTTGTATGGGCGTGCCATGGGGCGCACCGGATGATCTAAACACCTTCTTGGCGATGGTAAACAATATTCCCGAAAGTTGGACTTTCTCGGCATTTTCTTTGGGCCGCAACGAAATGCCAATGGTGGCAGCAGCCATGCTAGCAGGCGGCAACGTACGCGTGGGGCTAGAAGATAACCTATACCTAGAAAAAGGCGTTTTAGCCACCAATGCACAGTTGGTTGAAAAAGCGGCGACCATCGTTACTAATTTAGGCACCCGTATTATGAACCCACAACAAGTGCGAGATAAGCTTGCACTGCAAAAACGCGCGCCTCACCGTTAGGATAAAGGCCTAAAAATGAGTATTAACATTACAAAAGCAGCGGTCGTTGGCGGCGGCGTTATTGGTGCGGGTTGGATTGCACGCTTATTAGAAAACAGCATTGATGTGCATGTATTTGACCCAGACACCGATGCGCAGCGCAAGATAGATGCAGTGCTAGGCAACGCAGAAGCCGCCTATGAAAAGCTCACCGGCGCGCCACGCCGTGTAAAAGGTAAATTAACGCTCGAGAAAACGCTCGCCGCTGCGGTTAGCAACAGCCAACTGATTATTGAATCGGTACCAGAAGATTTAAGCATTAAACAAGCTGTTTATGCGCAAATCGAAGAAAGCGCAGCGGATGATGCCATCATCACGTCTTCAACCTCGGGCATTATGCCCAGCGGTCTACAGGCCAAGATGCACGCTCCCGAACGCTTGATCGTAGCCCACCCATTTAACCCAGTGTATTTGTTGCCGATGGTTGAATTGGTTGGCGGAAACAAAACAGCTGCTGGAACCATCGATCAGGTTCAAGAAATCTGTGAATACATGGGCATGCGTCCGTTGCGCGTTAAGAAGGAAATCGACGCTTTTATTGCGGATCGTCTTCTAGAATCTGTTTGGCGCGAATCATTATGGTTAGTGCGCGACGGTGTCGCCACCACTGAAGACATAGACGACGCCATACGCTTTGGCTTTGGCCTGCGTTGGGCGCAGATGGGCTTATTTGAGACTTATCGCATTGCAGGCGGCGAAGCCGGTATGAAGCACTTTCTAGATCAATTCGGCCCGACATTAAGCTGGCCATGGACGCGCTTGATGAATGTGCCAGAACTCACCGAGGAGCTGGTTGAACTCATTAGCAGCCAGTCGGACGCGCAATCAGGACAATATGGCATTCGCGAGTTGGAGCAAATTCGCGACACCAATTTGGTGTCCATCATGCAAGCGCTAAAAGATAACCAATGGGGCGCTGGGTTAACTCTAGATAGCTATGAAAAGCAGCTGTTTAGTGAAGCCGACAGCACAATCGAAAGTACCGATATTGATATATCAAAGCCGATTGAAACCGTGAATCGTCGTGTGCCAGCAGATTGGATTGACTATAACGGCCACATGAATGAGAGCCGTTATTTGCAATGCTTTAGCGATGCCTCAGATTACTTAATGCGGTTAATCGGTGTAAGTGCCCAATACATGCAAACCACCGGATCTTATTTTACGGTGGAAACGCATATTCAAAACATCGACGAAACCACAGCCGGAGAGCGAATAAATGTGCAAACGCAAGTGATTGAGCTTGCGGGCAAGAAACTACACGTTATTCATTCTTTGTACCACGCCGATGGCCGCCTACTGGCAACGGGAGAGCACATGCTTATTCATGTGAGCCTTGAAACACGAAGAGCAACTGAACCCGCAGAAAGTGTATTAGCAAAAGCCGAAGTAATCGCTAACGCACATAAATCGCTTGAGTTGCCGAACGGCACTGGCCGCTTTGTCGGCCAAGCACGGTCATAAACAGAGGGGGATAAAAAAATGCAATTTGGACTAAGCACAGAGCAGCAAATGATTGTAGACACGGTCCGCAGTTTTGTTGAAAACGAAATGTACCCTCATGAAAATGAAATCGAGCGAACTGGCATTGTGCCCACTGAACTTGGACAAGAGATTAAACAAAAGGTCATCGATCTCGGCTTTTACGCTGCCAACTTACCGGAATCGGTCGGTGGCGGCGGTCTTGGGCATTTAGATTTCACACTACTTGAGCGCGAACTTGGCCGCACCAGCATGGGCCTGGCTGTTTATTTTGGCCGGCCTTCCGGTATTCTACTGGCGTGCAATGACCAACAAAAAGAACAATACTTGCTCCCCGCTGTTCGCGGTGAAAAATTTGACGCCATCGCGATGACAGAGCCCGGTGCGGGCTCAGATGTTCGTGGTATGCGCTGCAATGCCAAACGCGATGGCGGCGATTGGATCATTAATGGCACCAAGCATTTTATTAGTCACGCCGATATTGCTGATTTTGTTATATGCTGGGTTGCTACTGGAGAGGAAGAAACTCCGCGCGGCATCAAGAAAAAAATTACTTGTTTCTTAGTCGACCGTGACACTCCCGGTTTTGAAATTCGCCCTGGATATGAATCAGTCAGTCACCGCGGCTACCATAACTGTATACTAAACTTTGATGACTGCCGCATCCCAGGTGCGCAGATTCTGGGCGACGTACACCGCGGTTTTGACGTAGCGAATGATTGGCTATATGCCACTCGATTAACTGTAGCGGCATCTGCAGTTGGCCGTGCCCGCCGTGCATTTGATATCGCTTTAGGCCACGCTGCAGAACGTGAACAGTTCGGACAGAAAATTGGCCGCTTTCAAGGTGTGTCTTTTAAATTGGCGGATATGATCACCGGGATCGACGCAGCAGATTGGCTAACTCTAGCTTCTGCCTGGCGCTTAGACCAGGGTTTACCCGCCAACCGTGAAATCGCATCCGCCAAGGTGTACGCCACTGAAATGCTGGCTAAAGTTACCGACGAAGCCATTCAAGTATTAGGTGGTATGGGACTAATGAGTGACTTGCCCTTGGCGCGCTTTTGGAAAGACGCTAGAGTGGAACGCATTTGGGATGGTACATCTGAAATCCAGCGCCACATTATCTCGCGAGAGTTATTACGCCCATTAGGCTGTTGAAGCTTCAAGCATGTCTGCTGAAAGTGATAGCGGTAAGTTAAGCCGCCTTATTAGACCACGTTCGGTCGCTATCTTCGGCGGCCACTGGGCCGCTGAGGTAATTCGCCAATGCCAGAAAATTGGCTTTACAGGTGATATCTGGCCGGTCCACCCTAGGCACGAAACCATAGAAGGCTTGAACGCCTATCAGAGCGTTGATGAGTTACCCGGGGTGCCGGACGCCTGTTTTATTGGGGTCAACCGCGAAATTACCGTGTCTATCGTGAAACAGCTTAGCGAGCTGGGTGCGGGCGGAGCGGTATGCTTTTCTTCAGGTTATACCGAAACCTTAGATGGGGATAATAGCCACGGCCAAGAGCTACAGAATGCCCTAATCGAAGCAGCGGGTGATATGCCCGTGCTAGGCCCAAACTGCTATGGCTTCATCAACTACTTTGACGGCACCTTGCTCTGGCCAGACCAACACGGCGGCCATGTTTTAGCTTTCCAAAGCAAGGGCGTTGCCATTATCGCCCAATCGTCAAACATGGCCATCAATATGAGCATGCAACGACGCGACCTGCCCATCGGCTACCTAATGACCGTGGGTAATCAAGCCAAAGTAGGTTTGTCACAACTGGGTTCAGTCTTGTTAGACGACCCACGGGTTAGCTGTTTAGGCTTACATGTTGAAGGGTTCGATTCCATCGCGGGCATGGAAGCACTGGCACAAAAAGCCTATGCCCTAGGCAAACCTATTGTGGTTCTCAAGGTAGGCAAAAGCGAACAAGCCCAAGCGGGCACAATTTCGCATACCGCTTCACTAGCTGGTGCGCATGAGGCCTCGCGAGCATTTATAGCACGCCTCGGCATGGCAGAGGTGAACAGCCTGCCCATTTTTTTGGACACACTCAAGTTCATTAACTGGTTTGGCGTATTACCAGACAATAAGCTATCGGCTATGGTTTGCTCAGGTGGAGAAGCCAGCTTAATTGCCGATTTGGCGGTAGACAAAGATATCGAATTTACACCGTTGACCCTATCCGCTAGAGAGGAAACCGAATCCGCTTTAGGCCCCATGGTAACGGTTGCCAACCCCTTAGATTTTCATACTTACATTTGGGAAAATACAGAGCAAACCACCGCTGCGTTTAGCGGTGTGTTATCAGGTGGTTTTGATCTGAGCATCTTGATACAAGACTTTCCGCAAGCGCCACTTAGCGACTGTGGTTGGCAAATAACTGCTGAATCGTTAATCGCCGCCAAGAAAACTATTGAACAGCGCCAAAACAAAAATTTAAACGTAGTGATGGTGTCCTCCTTGATCGAAAGCATGCCCTCTAAAGCCTTGCGTGAGCAATACGCGGACCAAGGTTTGCTTTGTTTTGGTGGCTTTGACGAAATACTGATCGCAGCAGGTGCTTCCGCGAAGATTGGGGCATGCTGGCAGAAATGGGGTGAAGAAGGCTTCCCGGCTCCGTTGCTACTGCCTGCTGCACCAACTGCCACGCCATGGAGCATGGATGAACACCAAGCAAAACAAGCGTTGCAAAGAGCAGGCCTGAATACACCTAAGGCAGTTAGAGCCAAAAACAAAGCGGAAGTACTTGCTGGGCATACCCAAATAGGCTTTCCCTTAGTGGCCAAAGCACTGGGGATCGCCCATAAAACCGAGTACAACGCCGTCCGACTAAACATAACAACTTTAGAAGAGCTTGCCCAAGCAGTGGATGAGCTTTTTCGGATAAGTAACGAAGTGACGCTAGAAAGCATGGTAAACGACGCACTAGGGGAAATGATTATCGGCGTCACCAGCGACCCGCAATACGGCCTATTCCTAACTATCGGTCTCGGGGGTATATCGGTAGAGTTACTCAAAGAAAGTACTGGTATGCTGCTGCCGACTAATCGGATTGAGATCAAGACAGCCATAAAGTCCCTCAAAATCGGCCCTCTGTTTGAATCGTATCGTGGTCAAAAGGCCTGGAATTTAGACGCCGTTATTGATGCGGTTTTAGCGGTACAATCATTTGCAATAAAGCGCCAACAAACATTGTTGGAACTCGACATTAACCCTTTAATGGTCAGCGAACATTCGGCGGTTGCCGTCGATGCGCTGGCCCTACTTAATACCAAGCTCAATTTGGAGATTAGCTAAGATGTCTGAAACAATACAAGTTCGCCGCGAAGGCACTATTTTACAAGTGACCTTAGATCGTCCTAAGGCTAACGCGATTGACCTGCACACCAGCCGTAAGATGGGCGAAGTGTTTGCTGAGTTTCGTGATGACCCAGAAATGCGAGTGGCCATCGTCAACACGGCTGGAGACAAATTTTTCTGTGCAGGTTGGGACTTAAAAGCCGCCGCAGACGGCGATGCAGTAGACGCCTATTACGGCGTTGGAGGCTTCGCAGGCCTACAGGAATTAAGAGGCCTTAACAAACCGGTAATCTGCGCAGTACACGGAATGGCGGTAGGCGGGGGTTTCGAACTAGCCCTATCAGCGGATTTGATCTATGCCAGTTCCACCTCTAGCTTTGCCTTACCCGAAATTTATGCGGGCACCTTAGCCGATGCCGCCACCATTAAACTACCCAAGCGCATTCCCTATCATGTGGCCATGGACTTGCTCTACACCGGTCGATGGATGGACGTAGAAGAGGCGCATAAGTGGGGACTGGTTAACGAGATATTAGAAGATGGTGATGCCTTAATGAAACGCGTGTGGGAAGTAGCGCAATTGTTAGCCTCTGGCCCACCATTGGTTTTTGCGGCCATCAAAGAAACCGCCAAAGAAGCCGAAGGCCAGAAGTTTCAAGACACCCTAAACTCAGTGACTAAGCGACAGTTAGCCACCGTCGATAAACTCTATGGCAGTGAAGACGGTTTAGAAGGCTTTAAGGCATTTGCAGAGAAACGTGCACCTGTTTGGAAAGGCAAATAAGAAACCTAAAGAGACCGCAGCATAACGTAGCGAGTGCAGAAAAGACTAGGCAAAAATGAGAGAAAAAGCGCAGTTTATGTGTATAAATGAGCATTTTGAGCGAATTTTTAACGACGTATTTTCAAGCGTAGTAGTTATGCTGCGGTCTCCTAAAGAAGTAATAGCAAGCAAGTGTTACTAAACCGAACTCAATAGAATGCTAGTTTCGCTATTTAGTACGCCGTCAATAACTCTTACCTCACCCAATACGCGGTCAAAGCTTGACAGGCTAGAAGTCTGTATTTCGGCAACAAGATCCCACGATCCATTTGTGGTGTGCAGCGTAGTCAACTCGGGGAAGCCTCTTAGCTTTTGTATTATTTGAGAGGTGGACTTACCTTCGACCTCGATCATCATCACAGCACGAATGGTATCCAAACCATAATCTTCTTGTACCCTAATGGTAAAACCCAAGAGGGCCCCTGAAGCCAACAGCTTATCTAATCGGTTCTGTACGGTTCCTCTGGATATATTGAGCTTTTTGGAGATTTTTGATAATGAAGCTCGACCATCATTACGCAGTAAACCGATGATCTCCTTGTCCAAATTATCGTAGGTGTGTTTGCTGAGTAGCATTCGATCTACAGTCATGTTTTATATATATTCACATTTTGAACTGTAAATAGTAACAATTTAGACCAAAATATTACATATTATTGACATTTTAACTAACACTCTGAGCGATTAAAATGCCATACACTCGCTATTTTGATTTTAACAAGCTCTAAATGAGGACATATCAAGCATGGCTATTAATCTAAGTTCACAAAAGTCATTAAGCACTGTGCCTTTTGTAAGCGTTGATCATATGATGAAATTAGTCTGCAAAGTTGGAACCGAAGATATGCTTTCGGGGCTTATAGCGTATCTCGAAGTAGACTTTAAACGCTGGGAGATGTTCGATAAGACTCCCAGAGTGGCATCACACTCTGACCAAGGGGTTATTGAGTTGATGCCAACCAGTGATGGCGAGCTATATGGGTTTAAGTACGTGAATGGACACCCGAAGAACATGAAGGAGGGTCTGCAAACCGTCACTGCGTTTGGTGTGTTATCAGAGGTAAGCACGGGATATCCGCTGTTGTTCTCAGAAATGACCATACTCACAGCATTTCGAACCGCAGCCACTTCGGCGATGGCGGCAAAATACTTAGCACGCAAAGACTCAAAGTGTATGGCGCTGATTGGAAACGGTGCGCAGGCAGAATTTCAAGCGCTCGCGTTTAAGTCAATATTAGATGTCGACAAAATTCGACTATACGATATTGACCCAGTGGCAACCGACAAGTTTATTTTTAACCTTAACAACAGCGGTTTTGACATCATACGCTGCGCTTCAGTGCTTGAAGCTATAGAAGGGGCTGATATTATTACCACTGTTACCGCCGATAAGCAGTGTGCAACCATATTAACCAACGATATGGTTATGCCCGGGGTACACATCAATGCTGTTGGCGGAGATTGCCCTGGTAAAACCGAGCTGGAAAAAGAAATACTACTGCGCTCTGAAATTTTCGTTGAATACCCCCCTCAAACACGTATAGAAGGAGAAATTCAGCAATTGGCTGATGACTATCCCGTAAAAGAACTGTGGCAGTTCATTTTGGCTGGAGAACAAGGAAGAAAGACCGATACCGAAATTACCCTATTTGATAGCGTTGGCTTTGCAATAGAAGATTTTTCTGCGCTAAGATATATTTATGATCAGTTGAATAAACCCGGAATGACCGGCCTGTGCGAATACCTCGATATGATTGCCGACCCAGACGAGCCGCGAGATCTATATGGTATGGTTCAACGTTCGAAACAACTATCCGACGCCGGATAGAAATTGCATTACCTAAATATCCACATGACTCGGTTGATAGATTATGAATAGCGAGACCAAGCCTATCCACATTATAAACGTGCCACTAGATCTTGGGGCATCACGCCGCGGTACCGATGGTGGGCCTTCAGCCATGCGAGTTGCTGGGCTAAACAAAGCAATTAGAAAAATTGGATATGCGGTCGCTACAGAAACTGATATCCCTGTTCCCATTATGGAAACCAGGACAAGCACCAATAAGCAGGCTCGTTTTAAGGAAGAAATTCTTGCTGTTTGTGAACAGCTTGGCGGTGAGACTTATCGTGCGATGGCTAACAATGAAATGCCATTGGTCATCGGCGGCGATCATTCAATAGCAATGGGTACCGTATCCGGCGTGAGTAAGTATTTTAACGAAAATAATCAAAACCTAGGGCTAATTTGGTTTGATGCGCATGGTGATATGAACCGACCTGAAATTTCACCAAGCGGAAATATACACGGTATGCCATTAGCCCATTTATTGGGCTATGGAGATGCGGATTTATCGAACGTACTCGGAGTTAATCCCACAGTGCGCCCAGAAAACGTGGTGCTCATTGGTATTCGAGACATTGACCGTAACGAGCGAGAGTTTATCAATCAATCCGGGATTACAACTTTTACGATGCGTGATATTGACGAAATGGGTATGAGCGAGGTAGCCAAACAAACACTTGAGGTGGTCAATAAAAATACCGCTGGATTTCACATCAGTTTTGACGTTGATGGTTGCGACCCAGAAGTGATTCCAGGTTCGGGTACGCTCGTCCCAGGCGGAGTAAGTTACAGAGAAGCACATCTGCTATTAGAGGACTGTGCGAGTAATGGGCGTATGACTTCCATGGAAATTGTAGAGTTGAACCCTTTTTTAGATCAGAGGAATATATCAGCGGAGCGAGCCGTGACATTCATTCAAAGTGCTTTGGGTCGTAATATCTTGTGATGTGAATTGCTAGTACACTTTCAAGATAATATTGCCTAATTCAGTGAGTCTGTCCGCGTACCTGGCAAGGCGTCGCTTGCAGGAAATGGCGCTCCCTTTGCAAAAGCGGCAACGCAGTCCAGGTGGCGCGGACAGGCTCACCCAAAGGGCGCCAACGCACCGTCCCACAGCTGCGTTGTATCGCTTTTGAAGGGAGTGACCATTCATCCTAAAAAACGCAGTTAAAGCCTCTCCAATGAGGCCAACATAAACAACCCTTCCATCGTCGCTACTGCCTCCGAGACACTTTAGCCAAGTAAACAGCGGTCATCTGGCGGTTGAAGAATCGTTCCACCAAGATATTTCTTCATCGCCTCGCTTAGAATGCGACACCAAACTTGCGCCACGCTCAACTGCGGCGCAATCGCCTTCAATGAATTAAAGAAGTGTTGCATTTGGTCAAACGTGTCGCGAATTAAGTCGGCCTTGGCGTGCGTGCTAGTAATCGTCATAGTCTTTTTCCGCCCCGATTCAGTAACGCGCCCCACCGAACTCAGTAATAGCGGTCGACTAGTAATCGCTTCCATATGTTTGTCTGGGTTAGCCAGCCTAGTGAATATATTCCACCGGTTATAAATCAAGGCAATGATCCGCGCTATAAAGCGACAGGGCTTGATATCGGCGGTAGTAAACCCGCCCCAACCCCAATGGTTCTTGATTTCATCAAAATTGTTTTCGCAGTCGGCTCGATCTCGATAATGTTGGACGATGCTAATCACCTCATCGTCTAATGAGGTGACCAGAACAGCGTATTCAAACGCGCGAATATCATCCGCTTCTTGCAAAAAACCAAAGCTCTGCTGGCCTTGACTTTTCTCTTCCAATACCAGCAGCGCGTCCTTTGCTAAACGACGACGAACGATTACCACGCGCCGATGATCGTTCCACGCAGCCAACTTCAAACAACTTTCTTTGGCTTCCCAGCCATCGATAACATAATCCCAGCCCGACACGCTATGCTGCTGCTGTATCAGTTGCTTAACGTACTTAGACTTCCACAAGTAATTGACGCCTCTTTGTTCTGCAGCGCTCATCACATCCTGGGTACCCCAGTCACAATCGCCTCGAATAAAGTGCGGCCAAGATGAACGTGGCAATCGATCCAACAGCTCCCATAGACCCGGCGAAGAATGACTAGCAGCTACCTCAGTGCCAGACTTGACCTCAACATCCAATACAAGACGAAGATTGGCAATCATATAGGTGTGATACGTGTGCGAGGGCCGGCCAGGTTTGTGTGGATTATAGCCAACCTTGGCACCTTCTTGATGACCGTATAGCGGTTTAACCGTTACGTCACAATCCAATATCCATGGCTGTGTGAGCAAGGGCTCGTAGCAACGCTGCAAATGAGTTTGTAGCCAGGCTATACCTTGTTCCTCATCCATCTTCTTCAGCGCACGGCGCGCCGAATCGTCGCTAACCGCTTTGGTCATTCCAAGCATTTTGGTGTTGATACGATCGCCCATTAAGCTGGCCATGTGTGCGTAGCGATTGTGACCCGAGAGAACAGACAACAAAAATGAGCCCAACACATTGATCTTCTCAGGTGCGTTATTGCTTCGATATTCCAATGGGCAACTGCTCACCCATGGCTTAAACAGACCACCAAGTTTTAAATATTGAATGAAAAAAGGCAACGGTCCTATGGGCGTTACTGCCGCTGACGGGTCCCATTCAACGTGAATTTTTCCATCGAACGTTTCAGTCGATAATAAGGTGGAAACAGCGTTTGAAACCTCCGGTTTTAGCGCACCCTCTGGGTGAAAGGATTTATCTTTGGCGACCATGGTGTTTCTCCTTTTAATTCAATTGATTGCAACGATAATACATCCGTTAGTGGAGGTTCAACTGATTTTTCTAGGTTCATTGCGCAATACGCCTTGCTGTGAAACGGTGCGTTGAAGCTGAATTAGGCAATATTATCTTGAAAGAGTACTAGTGCTCTTAAGTTAAACAAGCTAAAGGCGCAAAGTTAACTGAATGATTACGCATTTGTGCTTTAACGGAACACCATTTCTTTAATCACCGAAATCTATTCTTCTAGCAATTCTTTTAATCGCTTCTTGGGGTTGTCAAATTTAATAAGTTTAGGATCAAAGCTAGTTGGGTTCCCCAGACGTCAGGGTAGTTGCACACATTTTAATTCACAAGGGGCGGCGGAGAAATACTCATGCCGAAATATAGCGTAGAACGAAGAGAAGCTGTTTTATCTAAATTATTATCATCAAATAGTCAGTCCTTCGCAGAAATATCTAGAGAAGAAGGAATCAGTGTTCAAACCTTGTATGATTGGCGAAATAAAGCCAGACGATCAGGAGTTTTAATGCCTAATAGTGATTCATCTAATCAGTGGGATTGCCAAACTAAGTTCACCGTAGTTCTTGAAACTGCTGCGATGAATGAACAAGAATTATCTGCGTATTGCCGAGAGAAAGGCCTATACCCTACTCAAATAACGCAATGGCGAGAAGCTTGTATTAATGGTGTTGATGAGGCTCTCATTAGCCCTAAAGTTGCGCGCGATGAAATACGTGCGTTAAAAAAAGACAAGAAGAAGCTAGAAACCCAGCTGCGCCGCAAAGATAAAGCCTTGGCTGAAACGGCCGCATTATTAGTATTACAAAAAAAGTTTCAGGCGCTTTGGGAGGACGAGGAAGTATGATTACGACTCAGACGCGCATTAAAGTAATCAATGATGTTAATGAAGCAGTAGACGCAGGTTCAAAGCGTTCAAGTGCTTGTGAGTTGGTTGGCCTTGCCGAGTCTACGCTTAGACGTTGGAAGCCAAAAGGAGAAGATAGTATCCGCAGTGATCAACGTCCTTTGGTAGAAAAGCCAGTCCCTGGCAATAAACTAAGCGAGCAAGAGCAGCAACACATTTTATCGATATGTAATGAATCGGCATACAATCATTTGCCGCCGTCGCAAATAGTACCGCAGTTGGCTGACAAAGGTATTTATGTGGCCAGCGAGTCTAGCTTTTATCGAGTTCTCAAGGCGCATGGGCAATTGAAGCACCGCGGCCGCGCCAAACAAAAGCAGTCCCGAACACCCGATACTCATATAGCACTAAAACCTAATGCTGTGTGGATGTGGGATATCACCTATTTGGCGACGCGTACTATTGGCAAGCATTATTACCTGTACATGGTAGAAGACCTTTACAGTCGCTATGGCGTTCACTGGGAAGTACATCCTGTTGAAAGCGGTGAATTAGGTGCGCAGTTGATGTCTCAGGCGGCTCTAAAAGTGGCCAGCTGCGATGGCATGCCCGTCTTACACAGTGATAATGGCAGCCCAATGAAATCGTTCACAATGAGAGCGAAGTTAGAAGCATTAGGAATAAAGCCCTCTTACTCAAGGCCAAGAGTAAGCAATGACAACGCTTATATTGAATCCATGTTTAGAACGGTAAAGTATTGCCCTGCGTGGCCTTCTCAAGGCTTCGATAGCTTAGAGGCCGCCCGCCAATGGGTGGGTAAGTTTATGCAATGGTATAACGAAGAACATCGTCACAGTGCTATACGCTACGTTACACCTGGCCAGCGTTATCGCGGTGAAGATAGTGCCCTATTAGCAAAACGAGAAGTTGTTTATCAGGAAGCTAAAGCAGCAAAACCTAATCGGTGGTCTGGCCAAACCCGAAATTGGCGGCCTTGTGGTGCGGTTGCGCTGAACCCACAAAAAGAAGTATTATTGGCTGCGTAGGAAAATGTGCAACTACCCTGAAAATTGCCGGGTTAAATGGTGTGCCATCTTCAGTCGCACCTTTCAACCACTCCATCATGCTGGCATATTCTTCGTCTTGGGGATTTTCCAAAAGTTCGAGTAGATTCTCATAACCAGGAATACCGCCGCAGTCTTCGGGTGGGCATGCATTAGCCCCTGCTGTGCATTTAGGATATCGGGTTTTTGGCTCGGCAAGCAATATACCTTCAAGAATAATAGAGTGATGCCAAGAGTCGCCAAAATCGTATAAATACATGAATGTATCACCCGGTTTATCAAAATGATCTGCTAAAAGGATATCCCAACCAGCTTGGGTTACCGAATCACCAAACTGATCATCTGGTTCCCCAATTCTTAAAATATCGGGGGTGTAAGTATACGGCTTACGCAGACCAGGCGAGAATTCGTGCAGATGGTAGTCCCACCAACCCATAGCATCCTGTATAGCAACATGCAATTCCCAAAAGCTGTACACGCTGGGAACTTGAATGCGGCGCCAAATTGTTGGAGAAACCCCTAACAATTCAACTTTAAACTGATAAATTACTTTTGAGGCAGATTTTGAGGCCATTAGCTCAATTTAGAGGAATACCTGAAACAGGTATGATAAGTGAAATTAAGATAAATAGGGGCAGATCATGACTAAAGCAACGATACTTAATTTACGCTACATCCATTTTATCCGCGGCGATACAGTCGCTAACAGATCACGAGTCAGGTGACCTGCGATGAGCAAGATCGTGTGGCCGCTGGGGCGGCTTTAGGTGATCTTAAAACCTCCTATTGTTTGGCTGTGTAGAGTAATTATTGATAGTTGGTGGCCCACTAGAACCAAGAAGGTTTCCATCGACAGCCACCATCAATTAATCAGCACCAAGCACTGCGCGCAGATGAAATAACTAACTATAAAGCTTCGGCACCCCCAGCTCAGCGTGAATTGAATCACACATAGCATTCGAGATATTCAGCTCTCTAGCCAGCTTATCTAAGTATTTAGCCTCCTCTTGCGAGTCAAGATCAATCGCCAGCAAGGACATCAAATAAGCTTGCTGCTCCATACCGCGTGGCACACTTTTAGCAACTCGGCTTGCGTCCACCGGCGCGTTTAGCTCTGCACGAATAAAATCGGCGTCTGCAGCCGAAAGCTCACCTAGATGCTGGGTGATATTACTGTGCCCTTTTTCTTCAATTTTGCCGTCAGCTCTGACTGCGCTTAGCATTGCGCGCAACATGATTTTTGCTTGATCTTCTTGTTGACGACTAGGTGCATTTGCAACATTTCCATTAAGAACATCATTCAATACGCCGCCAATATCGCCTGACGATTGAATGTCAGCACCTAGAGAATATAGCATGCCGCCCAAACCTCCATTTTGTTGATTTTTACCGCCTAATAAATCACCAATATCGGGTATTTGATTTGCAGCAGCGCCCGATTGCTTTGCGCCAGTTAAGCCACCTAACAGCCCCCCTAAACCGCCACCACCTGCGCCCTTCATCATTTTTCCGACGGTTTTAGCAACCATCACACCCATGGCTATTTTCCCCAATGTTCCAACTAAACTCATTTCACTGCCCCCTTAAAGAATTAATATGTTTAAGCTTCAGATAGTAACATCTCGCGTAGCCACCAAAAACCGAATTGTTTCACTCTGAAGGGAATGCTAAAAGGGATCGCTTGCGGAAGGGGGCGAAAATACGCGCTAGGGTTCAAGCGACCGCCTCTAGTTTGCCCCTTAGAATCAGATAAGTTTTAGAGTAATAGCTTCTAGTTTCTGTAAAACAACCATCCAAGCACTTGATGTTTTCTATACACACGATACTCGAATACAAAATATTTCTACTTTCCTTTTTGTTGCCCCAATGAGTCCCAGTCATTCCAACCCGGGAAAGACATAGGAAGTATTTGCTCAGAGTATTTTAACCTGTTTGCCAAGGCAGTTTTTTGATCGGCTAGATGTTGACGCATCTGATCATCATTAATCGTAGCAAATCCCGAACTTTGTATACCAAAAGCGAGAAATGGCGGTAGAACCTCGAAACCCATATAATAAAGTGAGTAATGTGTTGACCAGAGCATGACATCCATATTTCCTCCGCGACCGTTTCCTTGGAAAGTCATCTCTGGGGCACCAGTGGTAACCGAGCACATAACCTTCTTACCTTTAAAATATCCCTGGTCGTAACGCATTGTGCTGCTATATAGCAGTCCGTTAACAAAGACCCGATCAAACCAGCCTTTAAGTACGGCCGGTTGAGAATGCCACCAAAGAGGAAATTGCAGCAAGACGAAATCAGCTCGCTCCAACCGTTCGACCTCCTTTGCTACACTCACAGGAAGAGATCCATTCGCACTCGCATGGCGTTGCTCATCTGCCGCAGAAAACCATTTTGGATTACTACGATCGCTAAAGTGGCTAGGTTTTTCACATGGATCAAATTCCTCACCATAAAGATCAGAAACTTCAACCGTATGCCCCAAGGACTGCCATGTTTCTACAGCGGCATCTTTAAATGCAGCATTAAATGATTTGGGCTCTGGATGGCAATAAACTATGAGTACATGCATGCGACTTCTTATCTAAATGATAGTTAGAATTTATGGTAACTGATCATATCGTTCCATAGTTGTCGTGTAACTAGCCAGATACGCAAGTTATAATTGCATGTATGAACAGTAAACTACACTGGAACGACCTTCAGCTTGTATTGAGTATTAATGATGCAGGATCTCTTATTGGTGCCGCAAAGTCCCTGGACGTTAGTCACGCCACTATTTCAAGACATCTATCGGCAATCGAAAACAAACTGCAGGTCAAATTATTCAATCGCGGTAGGTCGGGTTGTGTGCCAACCCTAGCTGGTGAAGAAATCGCGGCAACTGCTCGACAGGTTGAATCCCATGTCGTGGAGGTAGAGCGTCGTATTATCGGAAGAGATCTCGAGCTATCAGGTGATATTCGAATTACAACTTTAGATTCACTGTTGGTTGGACTTTTAATTCCTCTGTTTAGGAAATTCCAATCCGAACATCCAAATATCAATCTGGAAATCTCCTTATCAAATCAGTTATACAGTTTGCCAAAGCATGAAGCGGATGTCGCGATTCGTCCCACGTTTAATCCTGATGAAACATTGTACGGTCGGAAATTGGGAACACTTTCTTATGCTACGTACGGTCAGGATGAATTAATATCGCGATCAGCAGAACCAATTAATATCCATGAAATGGATTGGTTGGGGCCAGACAAAGCCATGATTTATCCGGTACTTGAAAAATGGATAACCGAAAATAATCTGGATAAACGTTGCCGATTTAGAATCAACACTGTATTAGGTTTGCATGTGGCAGCAAGAGAGGGACTTGGACTGGCCGTTCTGCCTTGTTTGTTGAACAGCGTGCAAAAATGAACAGTTTCGTGGGTGATCAGCGTACAAAACTGAACACCTTTATTGTTAACTGTCTCGGAGCCATTAATCCGAGGAAACTGTCAGGTGATTTGTATGCCTATATGTACCAAGATACGACGTTTGTGTTTAGTAGAAGGTCGCAAAGTAAGCGAGGTGTCGCGTGAATTCAATTTATCACGCACCACTATTTATAAATATTTAAACAACGCGCCAAGTGAACCTGAATATCAGCGGTCGGTGCCAATAGTCTGTCCGAAGCTGGATAAGTTCAAACCTCAGTTGATCAATTTGCTTGAAGTGGACGCAGCTCGCTCAGTGCGAGAAAGACGTAATGCAGTTCAACTGTATGAAGAGATTGAGTTGCAAGGGTATCGAGGGGCTTATGACAGCGTTCAACGGTTTGTCAAAGCGTGGAAGGATCACTCGCGGTCATGTATTAAACAAGCATTTGTGCCATTGGTTTTTGCACCAGGTGAAGCCTGTCAGTTTGATTGGTCACATGAACAAGTCATTCTGGGTGGGTTTGGTGTCCCCAGACGTCAGGGTAGTTGCACACATTTTAATTCACAAGGGGCGGCGGAGAAATACTCATGCCGAAATATAGCGTAGAACGAAGAGAAGCTGTTTTATCTAAATTATTATCATCAAATAGTCAGTCCTTCGCAGAAATATCTAGAGAAGAAGGAATCAGTGTTCAAACCTTGTATGATTGGCGAAATAAAGCCAGACGATCAGGAGTTTTAATGCCTAATAGTGATTCATCTAATCAGTGGGATTGCCAAACTAAGTTCACCGTAGTTCTTGAAACTGCTGCGATGAATGAACAAGAATTATCTGCGTATTGCCGAGAGAAAGGCCTATACCCTACTCAAATAACGCAATGGCGAGAAGCTTGTATTAATGGTGTTGATGAGGCTCTCATTAGCCCTAAAGTTGCGCGCGATGAAATACGTGCGTTAAAAAAAGACAAGAAGAAGCTAGAAACCCAGCTGCGCCGCAAAGATAAAGCCTTGGCTGAAACGGCCGCATTATTAGTATTACAAAAAAAGTTTCAGGCGCTTTGGGAGGACGAGGAAGTATGATTACGACTCAGACGCGCATTAAAGTAATCAATGATGTTAATGAAGCAGTAGACGCAGGTTCAAAGCGTTCAAGTGCTTGTGAGTTGGTTGGCCTTGCCGAGTCTACGCTTAGACGTTGGAAGCCAAAAGGAGAAGATAGTATCCGCAGTGATCAACGTCCTTTGGTAGAAAAGCCAGTACCTGGCAATAAACTAAGCGAGCAAGAGCAGCAACACATTTTATCGATATGTAATGAATCGGCATACAATCATTTGCCGCCGTCGCAAATAGTACCGCAGTTGGCTGACAAAGGTATTTATGTGGCCAGCGAGTCTAGCTTTTATCGAGTTCTCAAGGCGCATGGGCAATTGAAGCACCGCGGCCGCGCCAAACAAAAGCAGTCCCGAACACCCGATACTCATATAGCGCTAAAACCTAATGCTGTGTGGATGTGGGATATCACCTATTTGGCGACGCGTACTATTGGCAAGCATTATTACCTGTACATGGTAGAAGACCTTTACAGTCGCTATGGCGTTCACTGGGAAGTACATCCTGTTGAAAGCGGTGAATTAGGTGCGCAGTTGATGTCTCAGGCGGCTCTAAAAGTGGCCAGCTGCGATGGCATGCCCGTCTTACACAGTGATAATGGCAGCCCAATGAAATCGTTCACAATGAGAGCGAAGTTAGAAGCATTAGGAATAAAGCCCTCTTACTCAAGGCCAAGAGTAAGCAATGACAACGCTTATATTGAATCCATGTTTAGAACGGTAAAGTATTGCCCTGCGTGGCCTTCTCAAGGCTTCGATAGCTTAGAGGCCGCCCGCCAATGGGTGGGTAAGTTTATGCAATGGTATAACGAAGAACATCGTCACAGTGCTATACGCTACGTTACACCTGGCCAGCGTTATCGCGGTGAAGATAGTGCCCTATTAGCAAAACGAGAAGTTGTTTATCAGGAAGCTAAAGCAGCAAAACCTAATCGGTGGTCTGGCCAAACCCGAAATTGGCGGCCTTGTGGTGCGGTTGCGCTGAACCTACAAAAAGAAGTATTATTGGTTGCGTAGGAAAATGTGCAACTACCCTGAAAATTGCCGGTGTCAAGATCAAACTAGCCCACTTTCGTTTATGTCATTCGCGTAAATCATATCTTAGGGCCTATCCCAGAGAAACACAGGAGAGGGTGTTTGATGCACATATTCGGGCGTTTGATTTCTTTGAGGGCTTACCTCAGAAGATGATATACGATCACCCTAAGACCATAGTCAGTGCATTGTTTAAGGGTAAGCGGCGTGAGTTTAATCACCGCTTTCTAAGCCGGATGAATCATTATCCTAGATAAATCAGTTAAAACACGAAAGTCCATGCAAGCTCTTGATGCACCTAGCAAAATCAAAAAAACCTTATCACCAATAAGGTGACCGCGACTTTTTTGATTTCACTATGCACTTCAATTGCTTACATGTCTTTTCCGCGTTTAACTGATTTATCTAGGATTATCTGATTGAACCGATTGCCTGTACACCGGCAGCGGGTTGGGAGAAAGGCCAGGTTGAACGTCAGGTCGGTGTTATGCGCCAAAGGCTGTTTGTTCCACGGGTGCGCTTTGCTGATTTAGATGAATTAAACCAATGGCTGGAGCAACGTTGTGCTCGACTTGGTGAACGCCCACACCCGACTGACAAATCAAGACTAATTGATGAAGTGTTTGCCGAGGAGCAGCCGAGCTTACGTCCCGCGATGGTAGCCTTTGATGGATATTATGAGCGTTTGGCGCGTGTGCATAAAACCGGTGTGGTGCACTACGACCGCCATTAATACTCCGTACCCTGTCGGTATGTTGGCCAAGCTGTTTCTGTTAGAGCCTATGCAGATAGGATTAAAGTCGTGGTTGACGATGTGGAAGTGACTTCACATGCTCGCTGTTTCGGTCGTCATCAAATGATCTTTGATCCTTGGCATTATCTGCCCGTACTGGAGATTAAACCTGGCGCATTACGCAATGGCGCACCGTTTGTTGATTGGGATTTACCCAAGGCGCGGCTAACACTCAAAAAACAGTACCTCAAACGTGATGGCGGTGACCGAGAGTTTGTACCATTGTTACTATTGATTCACCAGCATGGCTTGGAAACAGTCACGGTGGCCTGTGAGCGGGCATTAGATGCCAATACGACTCAGCTATCAGTCATTACCAATTTGGTGCATCGGTTAACGGAACCTGATTCGGCCCAAGTGATGACAATTACCAATGCGCCTGTATTAGCTGTCCTCTCGGTAGCGAACGTGACCCGCTATGGCCCGCTGTGCGCGGAGGTGAGCCATGCTTGAACTTGTTGATGATCTTAAAGCCCTTAAACTACACGGTATGGCACAATGCTTACCTGAGTTGATAGATTCGCCTCGTTCTAAAGTAACGTTGCAATCTGGGTTAATTAAATTGATGGATGCCGAGCGAACGGACCGAGAAGTGAGGCGGCTTAACTACCCAATGAAGGTGGCTAAATTCCCTCATCACCGTGATTTACAGCAATTTGACTTTACCCAGAGCGAAGTTGAACCCGCGCTCATCGAGGATTTGTCTCAGGCTGACTATATGGACAGAGCCCATAACCCATAACCCCATCTTTGTCGGTGGCACTGGAACAGGCAAAACCCATTTAGCTACGGCCTTAGGCATTAAAGCCATTCATTCAGGTCATCGGGTTCGGTTTTACAATGTGGTGGCACTGGTTAATCTGCTGACCAAAGAACAGCAGGATGAGAAGCAGGGGCGGCTAGCACGAATTATGCAACCGTTAGATGCGGTGATATTCGATGAGCTGGGATATTTACCCTTCCCCGCATCGGGTGGCGCACTATTATTCCACCTGATCAGCAAGCTATACGAGAAAACCTCCATCGTGTTTACCACCAAGCTTAATGTCAGTGAATGGGTGCAGGTATTTGGCGACAAGAAAATGACCACGGCTTTGCTCGACAGAGTGACTCATCATTGCTCAATGATTGAAACGGGTAACGACTCATATCGATTCAAGCAGTCTAGTGCTAAAGCAAAGCTCAAGACTGTCACTAAAAAATAACATCGCAAGAAAGCAGGATTGATTCATCAACTCAAGTTTCGCTACGCTTCACTTGAGTTGATGATAAAGAAATATTATTGTATTTAATTGTTCAGTTTTACTCGCTGACAGGTGTCCAGTTTTAAACGCTGATTTATCTAGGTTAAAGCGTTGGTTGCCTAGCGGTGTTCCTGTTTGCAATGCACTCTCAATACCAAATATTTCAGCTTTAGAAAGGTATTCAGAGAACATTTCTTGATAGCTAACCTGACGTGCTTTAGAAGTTGAGCCTAATGCCAGATATTCTGTATGCTCATCTATCCAATAAGGCTCATCTCCCAGTGCATTATGTTTAAAACTACTCCAAGTATAATCTTCTGGCAGCACTACCATATTGGCAGAAACAGGGTTCATCTCGATATAACGCATACAGTTTAAAAAATAGGTTTCGTCTTGCACCAAACTGGCTTTAAACCGCCCCTCCCAGATAGAGCCACTCCCGCCGTATTTGTTGTGAATAAAAGGTACAAAATGCCGCCCCATTGTCTGCATCATTGCGCTTAAGCTATAACTATCTGGTGGCGTAACTAGCAAATGATAATGATTAGTCATCAACGCATAAGCATGTCTCTTACAGTTATGCTGTTCTTTAGCTTTAACTTAGTATTCGAGAAAGGTCTGAAAGTCATCATCTTCAATAAAAACAGCACCACGATTCAATCCACGCTGCGTCACATGAACAGGGATTTCAGGGAGAAAATATCGGGGCTTCCGTAGCATAAAGCGAGTATAACAGCACAGGTCATTTCTTTTAAAGGGGTCTGACCCCTTTTGCTGTTATACTTTTGGTTCTCGATTCGATCGCGATTAATCTGTTGCTTTGCGGACAGGCCTTGGTCGGTTACACTTAAGACGCGAAAACATACTTCTCAAAGACAACTACATAAGGCCGAAGAGCGCGAAGCAAAGGCACTGGCTTTAATAGATAAAATCACTACGCCCAAAGAACCTTCATGGCGCTATTTACTACCCTGGAACAAAAATGCTTAAAGTTAAAAAACATCTTTCGTACAACGAATACTAATATCCATATTAAGTGCTTTTACACTAAATACGCTCGCTGCTTCAGCCAGCACTATCGAGGAAAGGCAAAAAAATTGTGACGGCGGTAAAATGTCCGATTGCGTTTCGTTAGGGAATTCATATTACGAAGGCGAAGGCGTCAAACAGGACTACAAAAAAGCCAGCGACTTATACCAAACCGCTTGTGATGGCGGGAACATGGGCGGGTGCTTTAACTTGGGGGTTTCATATGACAAAGGCGAAGGCGTTAAACAAGATCATAAGAAAGCCAGTGACTTATACCAAAAAGCTTGTGACAGCGGGAACATGGGCGGGTGCAATAACTTGGGGGTTTTATATTACAACGGCGAAGGCGTCAAACAGGACTACCAAAAAGCCAGTGACTTATACCAAACCGCTTGTGACGGCGGGTACATGGGCGGGTGCTTTAATTTAGGGAATTCATACGCCAATGGTAGAGGCGTGAAGCAAGACAAAAGCAAAGCAAAGCATCTATATGGCCTAGCATGTGACGGAGGTGAGCAGAGTGGGTGTGATGCTTATCGAAAATTGAACGAGCAGGGCGTTCAATAATGCGCTTTATTCAAAAATTAACTGTAGTTTTCTGTTTATTGTTGTTCATAAACCAAAGCTCCTGGGCAGGGCGTGCTTCACCCGTACGAGCATCAATAATACCTAAGGTTAAACCAGCATAATCAACAAACAGTTTATCTCCAGCAATATGAGTCTGGCGCATCGAGATTCTTTGCTTCTTGCGCCACTGACCGAACAACACCGTGAAGCGAGAATAGCTGTAATGGTTGACTGGATGATGCCCGGCGTATTCTTCCCACAGTAATTGGCGAGTCATCCCTTTACCCTAGATAAATCAGTTCTTCTATTTTAAGGATAACTAACAAAGTTTAGACAAGCTCGATGCCAGTGCTAATAGGCTTTGATCTTGATGCCGTTTACCGATTAATTGTATTGATACTGGTGTTTGCTCTGCAATGGCTTGTTTTACAGGGAAACAGATAGCGGGTAAATCTAGATGATTCGCGATAGCGGTGTTTCTGATTATCAATGTATTCGCTCGAAAATAGCGCTCTTCGTCCTGCAATTCCTTTAAGCTCGGGGGTAATATGGGTAGGGTAGGCAGCAACACGCCGTCAAACCCAGTGAGTAGTTTATCGCCTTGAATGCGTAATTCATGGAGCTTACTGAGAAGCCTATTGTAGTGCGATTTTGTGATACCCGCTGCTTTATCCATTCTCATGGCAATACGCGGGTCGTAATGGTCTTTGTGCTTGGCGAGCAAAGGTTGGTGATATTGAAATGCCTCGTAAATTACAATTTCAGCTGGGCTACTCTGTTCCGTTATTTCTCTGAAGAGGAACGGTTGTCGCACAATGGTTGCTCCATTTTCACCCAGCCGACTTAGAAACTGCTCAAAGTAGGTTTTAACGATTGGGTCGTAAGTTTTGGATTCTATTTCGCTGGGCACAAGAAACCGCTTATCCTTGAGTTCAAGGTTTTCTTCTCTAGCGCAGTGAGTTGTTAAAGCTTGTGTAACAAGCTCGATGCAACTGACTTTCTTAGCTAGCAGACCGGGTACATCAAAGCTTATTGCTAAAGGAACAATACCCTCAATGCTGAATTGGTTCTTAGAAGGTCGATAACCTACAAGGCCACAGCAGGCGGCTGGAATACGGCAAGAGCCACTGGTATCCGAGCCAACAGCAAACAGGCTCATACCTTGGGCAACGGAAACAGCACCACCGGAGGTTGAGCCGCCTGCAATCAAGCCTTCACCAATGGGAGATAACGGTGTGCCGAAATGTCGGTTGAGCCCTAAACCAGAGTAAGCAAACTCTGTCATGTTGGTTCTGCCTACAATAATGGCACCCGCTTGTTTTAGTTGAGAAATGAAAGGAGCATCGTTGGTAGCAGGCGTTTCTTTAGATAATACTTTTGAGCCAGCAGTTGTAGTTTGTCCCTGAATATCAAAATTATCTTTTACCGAAATCGGTATCCCCGCTAATGGCGGTAAGTCCACTCCCTTTAATCGTTCGCAATCAAAGTCTTTAGCTTGTTGGTAGGCTTGGTCTTGAAGTGTTGATAAAAAGCTGACTGAACCCTGCAGGCTGGCTGATTTGATTCTTGCATAGACCTTATCGAGCAACTCGCAGGAACTCACTTCGTTCTGCGTTAGCGCAAGTTGAGTGGCGGATAAATTCAACACGTTGGGCTCGTCGGTTAATACAATTTCAAACAGGGTTTTCGCCGAAGTCGCTTTTAGTTTGCTCAGCAACGCGTTTTTTGTGCAATAAACCGTCTATTAGCAGCCATTTTGCCACCAATAGACGGATCTATCCCTAGGCCGGCACCAATTCAACTCGTTCAACTCCCAATGCCATTAATCGCTTAAGGTTAAAACATAAGCCCCTGATTCCAACTTGGAACTGGACTTTAGCCAACCCTTTATAACGAACTCGCTTATTGCGATGAGCAAACACTCGCTCATATGGTGAACGAATTTTGCTAATCCAACGGTCTTTGTCTCTATTCTTGCCATGCATATTGTTCTTCTTGATTGTTGCATCATGGCAACCGTTGCGCCTGAGCGTGGTTTTGGCCGGGCTCACGCAATAACCCTTGTCCGCATAAACAGCGCCCGACTTAGGGCAAACATGCTTCAAGCCGCTTGCATCCGTTACCTCAGCCGAGGTGGCCGCTATTTTATTGATCAAGCCACTTTGCATATCCACTGATGCATGCTCTTTGTAACCATACCAATATTTGCTATTTCCCTTGCACCCAAACCGTGCTTGCTTGTCCGCCGCAACTTTATCAACTGTCTTATTGTTGAACTCCTCTAATCCCATCTTTATCGCCTTATCTCTATCATCCCAAGTGGTTAGCTTACTGACCAACTGGCTGGCATCGACAAATGTGAATACTTCTCGTACTAAGCCCATTGAAACTAACCCGCTCCGAACACGGTCAAATAAATTCATCATACCCCTGGTTCCAATGCGTGAGCGAAAATCACCAAAGTAACTATGATCAGGAGTGCTCTGTTCCAGTCCTGAATCACAAAACCACTTAGCGGCCAGATTCTCTGATAAGTATCGCTCCATTTCTCTATCACTTAAATCTTCCATGAACTGAAGCACCAAGGCACGTAAGCCGAACTCAACACCTCGGCCTTTAGGGCCACGGGTGGCATATATTTTAGAGAAGGGTTTACTCAATGCACCAAAACATAATAGCTCATCGAGTTTACGGTAGGGATGTTCAGAGCTAACCAGAGAATCTAAGGTTAGGAACAGTTGGCTTTGATGACGTTTGCTCAAAATTGCAGGCTGACTAGAATCAGCCCATATTATCTCACGTATTCTATTAATTATCCGACAAGCCCACGTTTTCAATTAAAGGGGAAGTGCATGGAAGTAAGCAACAAGAGCTTAGCATTATAGCGTTACTTGGTTTTAGTGCTTGGCTCATATTTCAGTGTGATTTAATTGGGAACTAAGCCTCTATGATTTTGCCCAAACCAAAGAGTTAATACTTATCAAAATGCTATGTTCCACCAACTTAAATTAGTCACTCGCACTAGTGCAGTCGCCTTTTTCTGTTTAATGGTGTCGCTACCCGTAGCAGTTCAAGCAAAAGAGCCAAACGGTGCTGACTCTTTTACTGGGCTTATTAGTGGGCACGATACTGTGGCCTACCATCAACCAGAAGCCATAGAAAAGCATGAGAGGGCAGTGGGCGAGCGACAATTTAGTGTCGACTACAAGGGTGCAACTTGGCGATTCAGTTCAAAACAAAATGCCGACGCCTTTGCAAAAGACCCAGAGTGCTACACAGCTGCCTACAATGGGTATTGCGCTAACGCACTAAGCCTAGGAGAAGGATTGTATAAAACCAACGGTAAAACCTGGGAGATTTTCGACGACCAGCTTTATGTGTTTTATGCGCCAAGAGGGCGTGTGCGCTGGAATAAAGGAAATTATCTAAAATACAAAGTTCAAGCAGACAAAGCTTGGGCTGAGTTTAGTCAAGATAACTAGAATTTCTAGGTTAAGCAAGGCGGTTTACTACGTGGCAAGCTATATGCGTTGAGTGTGCATCACTAGCGAGCGGACTTAAACTAGGAGCAGAATCACTGCAAGTTGATTCAAACTTAGGACAACGAGGGTGAAATGTGCAACCGGATGGTGGCGTAATTGGAGACGGAATTTCACCTTCCAAGCTGATTCTTTGCTTTTTTAACCCTGGAATGGGTACGGGCGTAGAGGCTAACAGAGCTTGTGAATAAGGGTGGCGTGGATTTTTGAAGAAAGTTTCGCTATCGCCTTTTTCTACGGTTCGGCCTAAATACATCACCATTACTTCGTCGGCAATGTGTTTTACGACTGACAAATCATGGCTTATAAAGAGATAAGCAAGATTATGTTTGTCTTGTAACTCATTGAGTAAGTTTAATATTTGCGCTTGAATAGAAACATCTAATGCAGAAACCGGTTCATCTAACACAAGTACCTTCGGGTTGAGCATTAAGGCTCTAGCAATAGCAATCCTTTGGCGTTGCCCGCCAGAAAACATGTGCGGATAACGCTCTAAAAACTCAACACGCAATCCAACTTGCTCTATCATCTCGCCCGCCTTTTCCTGGCACGCTATTTTTGAAAGTGAGGTATTCATCCTCAACGGTTCTATCAGCGCGGAGCCTATTTTTTGCCTTGGGTTTAACGAACCAAATGGGTTTTGAAATACGATTTGTACCCGCGACCGTAGCGACTTTAACAATTCTATCGAGGTGCCCGCAATTTCGTTGCCGTCGATGATTAAAGAGCCTGACGTTGGTGGGTTGATCATACTGACCAACTGTGCCAATGTGGATTTACCGCAACCGGACTCTCCCACAATGGCTAAGGTTTTTCCGCGTTCTAAAGAGAAGCTGACTTTATCCAACGCAATTAGGTTGTCGGCAGGCTTAAACGGGCCACGCGCTACTGAATAGTGCTTGCTTATTTGATCGGCAATTAACACAGGCGGTGTCATTAACTACGCTCCCTTTGTATTTTACTGTACTTAATTGGGAAATGACATCTTGCAACGCCAAATTGCGAGTCAGATGGAAGCGGCGCTTCAGTTCGGCAAAGGCTTTGAACCGATGAGCATCGTGGAGAAAATAAGCAACCTGTTGGACGGTCATGCTGGCCTGGTACAACGCCAGGAATTGAAGGTAGTTCTCGGCTTGTGGCTCTTTCTGGTAGTGCTGCTAATAAAGCCGCTGTGTAGGGGTGATAAGGAGTGTTGAATAATTCGTTGACACCTTGCTCTTCCACTTTTTGCCCCGCATATTGCACTTGCACACGTTGCGCAGTTTCAGCCACTACACCCATATCATGAGTTATCAGCACTAACGCCATATCTGTTTTCTTTTGGACGTCTAGCAATAACTCGAGTATTTGAGCTTGAATGGTTACATCTAGCGCCGTGGTTGGCTCATCTGCGATTAACAGCTTGGGATTACTGGCAATAGCCATGGCGATCATCACCCGCTGGCTCATGCCTCCAGATAGTTGGTGGGGGAACGCTGATAACCTATCTTTAGGTGCAGGAATACCAACCAGTTGCATCAATTCAATGCAGCGTTGTTTGCGTTTCTTACGGCTTATTTTAGGTTTAATAGCTTCAGCCAACTGAAACCCGACGGTAAAACAGGGGTTAAGGCTCGTCATCGGCTCTTGGAAAATCATGCTGATCTCCTCACCAATCAACTCACGCTTGGCTTTCTTGCTTAAAGACAGCAAATCAATGCGATTAAATTGTAGTTTCTCAGCGGTGACAGTGGCAGTCCAAGGTAATAACCCCATTACTGCGAGCATGGCCACTGATTTTCCTGACCCTGATTCGCCCACAATGGCCAGCACCTCGCTATGATCGACTTCCAGCGAGAGTTGGTCTACCGCACGAAAGGCACCGCTAGAAGTTTTAAACTCAACCGTCAAATTTTGAATGCTTAGCAAGGCCATCGCATTATCAGCGTTTTAATTTGGGGTCAAGCGCATCACGTAAGCCATCCCCCATTAGGTTGATAGCCAGGACGGTAAACAGTATTGCTAAGCCTGGGAGGGTCACCACCCACCAAGCTCTTAAAATAAATTCGCGCGCTTCAGCCAGCATCGTTCCCCATTCAGGAGTAGGCGGCTGAGCGCCCATCCCCAAGAAACCCAAGGCCGCGGCATCTAAAATAGCACTGGAGAACGAAAGAGCAGCTTGTACTATTAAAGGAGCCATACAGTTGGGCAAAATGGTTACGAACATAAGTCGTAATGAGCCGCCGCCGCTCACTTTGGCTGCTGTCACATAATCTTTACCACGTTCGCCCATCACAGCAGCGCGCGTTAATCGAACGTAATGCGGCTGCTGCACAATAGCGATAGCTATCATCGCATTGGTTAAGCTTGGGCCTAAAATGGCAACCAGTGTTAGCGCCAACAACAGGCTTGGAAAAGCCAGAATGGTGTCCATAATTCGCATGATGATGGTGTCCACGATACCGCCCACAAAGCCGGCAACTAGCCCCAATAGCACCCCGACAAATAGGGAAATCGAGACGACGATACAGCCTACAAATAACGAATAACGGCTGCCATAGATTAGCCTTGATAAAATGTCGCGGCCAATCGCATCGGTACCCAATAGAAACCGCCAATCACCGCCATCCTGCCAAACGGGCGGCGTCAACAAAGCATTACGATACTGCTGAGTTGGCTCGTGTGGGGCAATCACGTCGGCTAACAAAGCCAATAGGCACACGCCAACAAAGAAAAATAGCCCGATGACAGCGCCTTTATTTGCACTGAAATAGTGCCAAAACTCCCTAAAACCGCTTTGGGGCTCTGCTTGCGCTATATTGTCAATTTGAACTGTGGATGCTTGATCGTGCATAAGTCTAAGCTTCGTGTCTTATACGTGGGTTTATGAGCCCGTATAGGATATCGACAATAAGATTTACGATCATAACAATGCCTGCAATCATTAGCAGACCACCTTGCACCGACGGGTAGTCGCGGCGGAAAATAGAGTCAACCATCCATTTGCCAATGCCCGGCCAAGAAAAGATAGTTTCAGTTAATATTGCACCCGCTAGTAACACACCAACCTGCAGACCAATGGTGGTGATGACCGGAATGAGCGCATTTCTTAGCGCGTGAATGCCAATTACTCGAAAAGGCGATAGCCCTTTAGCTCTGGCAGTGCGGACGTAGTCTTCACTTAGCACCTCTAGCATAGCCGATCGGGTTTGGCGGGCGATGACAGCTAACGGTATGGTTCCTAATACAATAGTAGGTAATATCAAATGCGATAGTGCAGACTTAAATGCGCCTTTTTGCCCGGAAAGCAAACTATCTATCAGCATAAATCCGGTAGATTGTTCAAAATAATACAGCAGGGATATCCGGCCTGATACGGGTGTCCAACCTAATATGCCGGAGAAAAAAACGATCATTAGTAAACCCCACCAAAAGATTGGCATGGAGTAGCCTACTAATGCAGTGCCCATTACACTGTGGTCGATTACTGATCCGCGCTTGGTAGCTGCAATTATTCCTGCGGGCATGCCCAGCAATACAGCCAAGATTATTGCACAAACTGAAAGCTCTAACGTAGCCGGGAAAAGCGTAAAAAACTCTTCAAAGACTGGTTTTTTAGTTACTAGAGAGTGCCCTAAGTCGCCTTGAAAAATGCCAGTAAGGTAATCCCAGTACTGCTCATATAAAGGGCGGTCCAGCCCAAATTGCTTCATTAAAGTGGCATGTTGCTCGTCGGATACACCTCGTTCGCCCGCCATTAAAAGCACTGGGTCGCCCGGCAGCAAGCGGATAAAAGCGAATGAAGCGATTGTCACGCCCACGAAGGTGGGAATTAGTAGACCTATTTTACGAAGAATAAAGGCGAACATCGACTTTGAGAAGTCTTACGGCATAAAAGGTAATAGATAAAGGGCGGCAAACCGCCGCCCTTGAAGTCCAGCGAACTGGATTATTCAGCGATATCTACGCCGTAGAACACATGACCGCCAAAAGGATCGATTTTGTATCCGCTTACTTCGTTACGCATCGCTTTATTTACTACTGAGTGAGCGATAGTTGCCCATGGAGCTTGCTCCTTGAAAACAACCTGCGCTTGTTCGTATAAAGCCGTACGCTCAGCTGGATCAGAAACTATTTTAGCTTTCTGAATCAGGTCCTCGAAAGGCTGATGGCACCATTGCGCACGGTTAGAACCGCCCACACCATCACAACCTAGCAACACAGCAAGGAAGTTGTCTGGATCACCGTTATCGCCAGTCCAACCTAGAAGTACCGCACCGTCACGATCCACTTCTTTAGAACGCTTTAAGTACTCACCCCATTCGTAAGAGACGATCTCAACTTCGACGCCGACTTCTTTGAAGTCTGCTTGAATAACTTCTGCCATTCTACGCGCATCAGGGTTATAGGGCCGTTGAACAGGCATTGCCCAAATCTTCATGCTGAGGTTTTCAACTCCAGCATCCTTTAGCATTTGACGTGCTGCAGCGGGGTCATAAGCGTCATCCTCAACGGCGTCGTTATAAGACCAAATAGTTGGCGGAATTGGATTCTTGGCCGACTTGCCAGCACCTTGGAACACAGCATCAAGAATAGCTTGCTTGTTCATCGCCATATTCAGTGCTTTGCGTACATTCACGTTATCAAAAGGTGCTACCTTGGTGTTATAGGCCAGGTAGCCAACATTTAAACCTTCTTGCTGCGCTAAGGTAAGCGTTGGGTCATCCTTAATTGCTTGTAAATCAGCAGGTTGAGGGTAAGGGTTAAAGTGACATTCGCCTGCTTTCAACTTCTGGTGACGAACCGCTGGTTCAGTCGTAATGGCGAAAATCAAGTTATCGATTGCTGCACGACCAGCCCAATAGTCATCATGCGCTTGATAACGGATTACCGCGTCTTTTTGATACGCTAAGAATTTGAATGGGCCTGTACCGATTGGCTCTTGGTTCAACGCTTCTTTTTTGCCAGCAGCTTCTAGTTGCGCAGCGTACTCAGCAGAAACAATAGAAGCGAAGTCCATACCCAAGTTCGCGATCATCGGCGCTTCTGGACGCGTTAACAAGAACTTTACAGTGTGGTCGTCTACTTTAACAATGTCGCTTAGCAAGTCTGGCATAGACATGCCAACAAAGTATTCCCAAGCAGTTCCGGTGGTATATTGATTCCAAGCGTGATCTGGATCTAGTTGGCGCTTAAACGAAAATACGACATCATCAGCATTAAAATCGCGAGTGGGGGTGAAATAAGCAGTAGTGTGAAACTTTACGCCTTTGCGTAAGTTAAAAGTGTACTCAAGGCCATCGTCTGATACAGACCAGCTTTCAGCTAAGCCCGGACCAATGCTTGTAGTACCGCGCTCAAATTCCGCTAAACGGTTATAAATCGTTCTAGAGCTGGCATCAAAGGTTGTTCCGGCTGTGTATAAAGCAGAGTCAAAGCCTTCAGGTGAGCCTTCGGAGCAGTGAACTAAGGTTTTAGCTGCCATGGCGTTGACGGGTATGGCCATCGCAGCCGCGAACACCGCGCCAATAAATAAGTTGTTCTTTTTCATAATATACCTCCAAAATCGGGAAGATATGATACCACCTTATAATTTCATTTCTAGCAATAAGTCGGAATTTTTAATATGACTATTGTTCAAGTCTGTATAGTGAATCTAAATCCACAATCCAGAATCACAATAAGTCAATTCAAAAGTAAGACGGGTGAGTTAATTCTATAGTACTTGTTGTCGCTGGTCTTCCCAACAAAAATCATTACTAGTTTTCCAGAAACGGGTGCTCCTAGACTAACACGTAGGTCCGCGCACTTGGTTGTTCCAGCTGGTATAAAACTAGAGCCACTACCACAGTCGTTAAAAGAGGTGGCAAATTTACTACTTGTAAACTCCTCTGACTGCGAATATGTATTATTTCCGACCCACCAATGCCATCTATATCGCTCTATAGTGAATCCAAGGCTTTCTGGCGCTGTTACATATATTCTAAATGCCCATTCAGGTTGATTTGGGTGTTGCGGCAGAGAACCTGTGTATTTATTAACACTACTATTCTCGTATTTTGAGGGTTTTTGAGGATTGGTTTTAACTCGCTTAGCGAAAATCTCGGGGGCTTGCCCCCGAGCTGAATAGCTTAAAATGGGATTTATCCCATTTTGGCTGTTTCGCTTATGGATATTCAAAGAAATGCGCATCATGTTTATCGACTCGAGATTTTTTAGGCTTTATCCGGAGATTAATAAGTGATATTTTTGGGGAGGTAGTTGCGGTCTTAGAGCTGTTTTGTCGAAACGATAGGAAACGCGAATGAAGATACGATGCGGGCTTATGTACAGAATCAACTTTTGGAGTTGGATGAACGATTACGCAACATTGGGTATGGACTTTTTGTCTAGCAAGTTGACTCATTGTCGTTCCACACGATATATCGATGATTAGCATTAGCCCATTCGTCGTCAATTTCAATCAGAATGGCACTGACTAATCGTAACCAAGCCTCTCGGTTAGGAAAGACTCTGACCAGGCGGGTTCGCCGCTTAAGTTCTTGTTGAACCGTCCGTTCAATGCGGTTGGAGGTTCGCATTTTCTTTTGGTGTCTATCTGGCAAGGCAAACACATTTAACCCTTCAGGCACATTGTTTTCTAGCCACTGCGCCAAGTGCGTATTTTTACAACCGTGGCCACCGAATTTTACGAAGCGTGGCCACTTGCACCAAGCCTTCAAACGGTCAAGTGATTTTAACGTAAAGTGGCTACACTTTGCTCTGTTGTGACTGGATTTTTCTCATCGATTCCCCCTCTAATTGTATTTTGTGCGCGTTGTGTAATAAGCGATCCAGAATCGCATCAGCCAAAGTGGCTTCACCAATCGCATCATGCCAATGTTGTGTGGGCAATTGACTGGTGATTAAGGTGGTGCCATTACCGTGGCGATCTTCTATTATTTCTAATCGGTCATTACGGTTTTGCTGAGTCAGTGGGCTCGTCGGTTAATACAATTTCAAACAGGGTTTTCGCCGAAGTCGCTTTTAGTTTGCTCAGCAACGCGTTTTTTG
The DNA here is from genome assembly GCA_965237485.1 of Candidatus Poriferihabitaceae bacterium. Lineage (GTDB taxonomy): Bacteria > Pseudomonadota > Gammaproteobacteria > Arenicellales > Poriferihabitantaceae > JAAELZ01. The sequence continues at coordinate 571,134 of CBDEFQ010000010.1, forward strand.
TGCAATAAACCGTCTATTAGCAGCCATTTTGCCACCAATAGACGGATCTATCCCTAGGCCGGCACCAATTCAACTCGTTCAACTCCCAATGCCATTAATCGCTTAAGGTTAAAACATAAGCCCCTGATTCCAACTTGGAACTGGACTTTAGCCAACCCTTTATAACGAACTCGCTTATTGCGATGAGCAAACACTCGCTCATATGGTGAACGAATTTTGCTAATCCAACGGTCTTTGTCTCTATTCTTGCCATGCATATTGTTCTTCTTGATTGTTGCATCATGGCAACCGTTGCGCCTGAGCGTGGTTTTGGCCGGGCTCACGCAATAACCCTTGTCCGCATAAACAGCGCCCGACTTAGGGCAAACATGCTTCAAGCCGCTTGCATCCGTTACCTCAGCCGAGGTGGCCGCTATTTTATTGATCAAGCCACTTTGCATATCCACTGATGCATGCTCTTTGTAACCATACCAATATTTGCTATTTCCCTTGCACCCAAACCGTGCTTGCTTGTCCGCCGCAACTTTATCAACTGTCTTATTGTTGAACTCCTCTAATCCCATCTTTATCGCCTTATCTCTATCATCCCAAGTGGTTAGCTTACTGACCAACTGGCTGGCATCGACAAATGTGAATACTTCTCGTACTAAGCCCATTGAAACTAACCCGCTCCGAACACGGTCAAATAAATTCATCATACCCCTGGTTCCAATGCGTGAGCGAAAATCACCAAAGTAACTATGATCAGGAGTGCTCTGTTCCAGTCCTGAATCACAAAACCACTTAGCGGCCAGATTCTCTGATAAGTATCGCTCCATTTCTCTATCACTTAAATCTTCCATGAACTGAAGCACCAAGGCACGTAAGCCGAACTCAACACCTCGGCCTTTAGGGCCACGGGTGGCATATATTTTAGAGAAGGGTTTACTCAATGCACCAAAACATAATAGCTCATCGAGTTTACGGTAGGGATGTTCAGAGCTAACCAGAGAATCTAAGGTTAGGAACAGTTGGCTTTGATGACGTTTGCTCAAAATTGCAGGCTGACTAGAATCAGCCCATATTATCTCACGTATTCTATTAATTATCCGACAAGCCCACTATGAAACAGAATAAAATTATTTCCTTTGAAAAGCCAGAGCAAAGCATCGATCCGCTGCAAGAATTAATTCGTAATGGCGCCAGGCAACTCATTCAAACCGCGGTCGAGAGTGAGTTATCTGAACTGCTGTATCGCAATTGTGACAAAGTCTCAGATTCAGGACACGCTGGTGTCGTTCGTAACGGCTATTTGCCAGAACGTGAACTGCAAACCGGGATCGGCCCAGTCAAAGTACGTATCCCCAAGGTGCGCTCCCGCACTGGAGTACCGATCACCTTTCGGTCTGCTTTAGTGCCGCCGTATGTGCGTAAAACGAGAACACTGGAAGCGGCCTTGTCTTGGCTGTATCTCAAGGGTGTCAGCACTGGAGAAATGGGGGATGCACTGAGCGTGCTAGTGGGTCAATCAGCGACTGGGTTATCATCAGGCACAGTGAGTAAGCTCAAAGCAACGTGGTCTCAGGAGTACAAGGATTGGAATAGAGAAGGTTTAGATCGAGATCGATGGGTTTATCTATGGGCGGACGGGATACACAGCGGCCTGCGCGGCGATGAGGGCCGGCTCTGTGCCTTAGTTGTCATCGGAGTGAATGAGCGCGGTCACAAGAAATTACTGGCGATTGAAGACGGTGAGCGAGAGTCTACGCAGAGTTGGCGAGAGGTGTTGTTGGCACTCAAGGAGCGAGGCCTGAATCAACCAGAGCTGGGCATCGGTGATGGTGCTTTAGGCTTTTGGAATGCCCTGGAAGAAGTCTATCCTGGCACTAAACATCAACGGTGCCGGGTGCATAAAACGGCCAACGTGCTGAACAAGCTGCCTAAATCGGTGCAGCCCAAAGCAAAAGCAGCTCTGCATAACATTTGGCAGGAAGAAACCAAAGAAGCGGCGCAAAGCACCTATCAATTATTCATTAAAACCTGTCAAGACAAGTATCCAAAAGCCACGCAGTGCTTGGAAAAAGATCGCGAAGAGTTAATGACGTTCTACTCGTTCCCTGCCAAGCACTGGATGAGCATACGTACTACGAATCCAATTGAATCAACATTCGCGACTATCCGACACCGTACCAAACGATGCAAGGGATGTCTTAGCCGTGATGGCATGTTAAGTATGATGTTCAAGCTGGGTCAGTGCGCAGAGAAAAAGTGGAACCGAATACGCGGGTTCGCCTATCTAGCAAAAGTGATTCAAGGGGTTCCATTTAAAGATGGAATAGAGCAAACTAATGACTACTCAGATCAAACCGAGGCCGCTTGAAGAAAATGCCTCATACACCAGATTCGGGCATAACTCGACACCGTACCAAACGATGCAAGGGATGTCTTAGCCGTGATGGCATGTTAAGTATGATGTTCAAGCTGGGTCAGTGCGCAGAGAAAAAGTGGAACCGAATACGCGGGTTCGCCTATCTAGCAAAAGTGATTCAAGGGGTTCCGGCAATTTTCAGGGTAGTTGCACATTTTCCTACGCAGCCAATAATACTTCTTTTTGTGGGTTCAGCGCAACCGCACCACAAGGCCGCCAATTTCGGGTTTGGCCAGACCACCGATTAGGTTTTGCTGCTTTAGCTTCCTGATAAACAACTTCTCGTTTTGCTAATAGGGCACTATCTTCACCGCGATAACGCTGGCCAGGTGTAACGTAGCGTATAGCACTGTGACGATGTTCTTCGTTATACCATTGCATAAACTTACCCACCCATTGGCGGGCGGCCTCTAAGCTATCGAAGCCTTGAGAAGGCCACGCAGGGCAATACTTTACCGTTCTAAACATGGATTCAATATAAGCGTTGTCATTGCTTACTCTTGGCCTTGAGTAAGAGGGCTTTATTCCTAATGCTTCTAACTTCGCTCTCATTGTGAACGATTTCATTGGGCTGCCATTATCACTGTGTAAGACGGGCATGCCATCGCAGCTGGCCACTTTTAGAGCCGCCTGAGACATCAACTGCGCACCTAATTCACCGCTTTCAACAGGATGTACTTCCCAGTGAACGCCATAGCGACTGTAAAGGTCTTCTACCATGTACAGGTAATAATGCTTGCCAATAGTACGCGTCGCCAAATAGGTGATATCCCACATCCACACAGCATTAGGTTTTAGCGCTATATGAGTATCGGGTGTTCGGGACTGCTTTTGTTTGGCGCGGCCGCGGCGCTTCAATTGCCCATGCGCCTTGAGAACTCGATAAAAGCTAGACTCGCTGGCCACATAAATACCTTTGTCAGCCAACTGCGGTACTATTTGCGACGGCGGCAAATGATTGTATGCCGATTCATTACATATCGATAAAATGTGTTGCTGCTCTTGCTCGCTTAGTTTATTGCCAGGTACTGGCTTTTCTACCAAAGGACGTTGATCACTGCGGATACTATCTTCTCCTTTTGGCTTCCAACGTCTAAGCGTAGACTCGGCAAGGCCAACCAACTCACAAGCACTTGAACGCTTTGAACCTGCGTCTACTGCTTCATTAACATCATTGATTACTTTAATGCGCGTCTGAGTCGTAATCATACTTCCTCGTCCTCCCAAAGCGCCTGAAACTTTTTTTGTAATACTAATAATGCGGCCGTTTCAGCCAAGGCTTTATCTTTGCGGCGCAGCTGGGTTTCTAGCTTCTTCTTGTCTTTTTTTAACGCACGTATTTCATCGCGCGCAACTTTAGGGCTAATGAGAGCCTCATCAACACCATTAATACAAGCTTCTCGCCATTGCGTTATTTGAGTAGGGTATAGGCCTTTCTCTCGGCAATACGCAGATAATTCTTGTTCATTCATCGCAGCAGTTTCAAGAACTACGGTGAACTTAGTTTGGCAATCCCACTGATTAGATGAATCACTATTAGGCATTAAAACTCCTGATCGTCTGGCTTTATTTCGCCA
>CBDEFQ010000011.1:0-38501 GCA_965237485.1 Candidatus Poriferihabitaceae bacterium
ATTTTCCTAAATCGGTATTAATCTTGAAGTACAGGGCTTCCTTTTTTGTCGCTCAGGAATTTATTGCGCCCCGATTTATCACAGTCGTTACAAATCCAAAACTTGCCCTTACCTTTCTTCTTTGAAAACTGTTTAGCTGTTCCGCTGCAATCAGGGTGTGAACACGGTGATTCGGGAAAGGTAGGGGTTTCTTTTTTCTCAAGAATTGGTTTGTTACGATTATCCTTGTATATCGCTTTACAGCCGTCTGAGTAGCGGCTACAGCCCCAAAACGCGCCATACTTACCTTTACGCTTATTAAGTATGCCAGTACCGCACTCAGGACAAGTGATCGCATCCTTGGATGGGGCAATTTGAACGTCACTGACGGCAGCTAATAGCTTATTGACATTATCTATCTGAGCTTGTGTGAATTCATTTAAAGAAAGAGAACCAGCTTCGACCTTTGCAAGCATTTGTTCCCAATCCGCTGTAGTTACGGCGGATTTAATAGCGTCAGGGAGAAAACCGACAAATTGTTGTGCTTGTGGAGTGCTTACTAAAGCTCGTCCTTTATTTGTAAGAAAACCGCGTTTCTTAAGGTTTTCTATAATCTTTGCGCGGGTGGCTACAGTTCCGATCCCTTTAACATCCCGCAGTGTTTCTTTAGCGTCTTTTCCATCAATGTACTTAGAGATATTTTTCATTGCAACGACTAATGTACCGTCGTTGAAAGGTTTGGGTGGAGTTGTTGATTTAGTAATAGTGTCTATGGATAAAAGCGTTGCCGTATCTGCATTATTAACATCGATCAATACGCTCTCATCTGTTACTTCGTCTTCATCTGAATAAACAGATTTCCAGCCATCGACAATAGTTACATTACCGCTAGACTTGAATATCGAATCACTTAGATTCGTATTGAATGTCGTTTGCTCTATTACGTTTGGCTTATAGAATTGAATAATATAGCGTTCAGCTATTAGACGAAATATCGATAATTCTTCTTCGTTCAACGAAGATAATTTTGATGAATCACCTGTTGGTATTATCGCAGTGTGAGCGGCCTCGCTGCTTTTTTTATCGTTCCATACTTTAGATTTTAGGCTTAAATCGGCTCCTGTTATGGTGGTTGCAAGCTCGGAGTCATTTTTTAGAGATACAATTATTCCCGGTACATCATCAAATTGATTTTCTGTAAGGTAGCCACTTTCTGAGCGAGGGTATGTAGTAATTTTATAAGTCTCATAAAGACTTTGCGCGATAGTCAAAACCTTATCTGCCGACATACCAAACCTTTTAGAGCCTAAAGCTTGAAGGTCTGTTAGAGATAAACAAAGCGGCGGATAGTTTGTTTTAGTCTTTTTGTCTACGTCGCTTATAGTCGCGCTCAAATCGACACTTGCAGCCGCTTTTAATTTGTTAGCTATCTCTAGATCGATCAAACGACCTTCATCGTCGGTCTTTGATTCGTCGATTATTAGCTTGCCTGTGTATTGTCCATTTTGATGATCGAATTCACCGCTGAGTTCGTAGAAATCAATAGATTTAAAATTAGCGATTGTTTCATCGCGATTAACGACAAGTGCAAGTGTTGGAGTTTGAACACGACCAACGCTCAAAACGCCATCGTGACCGCCCTTACGAGCATTAATTGTATAGGCTCTAGTGAGGTTCATACCGACAAGCCAATCAGCGCGTTGACGTGCTACAGCAGCGTCATAAAGGCCTTGATAATCAGAATTACTTTTAATGTTTGATAAAGATTTGGTAATTCCCTTATCTGTTAAATCAGGAAGCCATAATCTATCGGTCGTTCCGTTCCAATTGCATTCTTTAAGGACTTCATCTACCAACAACTGCCCTTCCCTATCAGGATCGCCAACATTAACGACAGAATTAGCGGTACTTAATAATTTACTAATTATGGATATTTGTTTTTTAGCATCCGACTTCGGTGAGATTTTCCATTGTTCGGGGATCATCGGTAGATCGCTAGAATTCCACTTGACCCAGGAATCGTTATAGTCTTCAGGTTGGTACTGTTCGTATAGATGACCGAAGCACCAAGTCATTACCCAGCCGTCGCCAGCAATGCCGCCATTTATTGGTTTACCACCACCGAGAACATTGGCGACAGTTTTACCTAGTGATGGTTTTTCCGCGATATATAGTTTCATAATATTGTGTATTTATTTAGTAAAGGGAATAGCGCCCGTCAAATGACGGGCGCTATCAAAAAAAGGAGAAGTCAACCCAGCTTGAGGAAAAACAAAGGCTGACTCTCCCTTACAAGCGCTGGTCGGAACGCCTGTAATTCGAGTGTTATTAAAACTTTGGGGGGATATTTCCGTATTGCGGTTATCTTGAAAGAAGATCGGATCAAACGCGGAGCCACGTTTAAGTAATTTACTATCAGCAATGATAGTGTCATCGATAATTGAATACCCTTCTTCCAAGGTATGTTGATGCTTTGCCTCGTCAGTCCTGACGAGTTTTGTACCAGCTTTTAATTTATCCATATCGACAACCTCATTTGTCTTAATTGAACATTCCAACAGTACGACCATACTTATTGAAAGTTAATCTGCGTCTATCTCAACGCTGCCGACCAGTATCGCCCTTTTCATTCGCTTTAGTTATCTCGCGGGGTTTTTTTTCTTTGGAAGCAAACATGGAAGTTTGCGACCCCGATGGCTTGAGTCATTGCTGAGAAACGAAGCAGGACGTACATCGGCTAATTTGTCTTGTTCTGCAATAAAATCGTGTTTCTATGGTAAAATAGCCCCGTGATTCAAATGAGTTATAAATTTAGGATTTACCCTGTTCTTAATACCGCGAGGTGCGCGGAAATTAACGCGCGTGGAGAGTTGCTTAATCGGGCAACCTGAATAATCAGGCTGTAGATGGCACTCGCTGAAACGCGAATTTGTAGATTGATGAGAAACCGAATGGACGGTTTTGAAATTAATCATTGCGAAACACCGAGTTGAGAATCGTGTTTCATGGGTTGTGATTTGCGGATAGGCGGATAGGCCTTGGTCGGTTATACTATAAAAAACAAATGATGCTGGCTTTTTGGTTGTGATTTGCGGATAGGCCTTGGTCGGTTATACTAAATAAATAATCCTCACCATAACGCTTCACGTTGTGATTTGCGGATAGGCCTTGGTCGGTTATACTGGCGGCGACAGACATCACTATCCACGCTATGTTGTGATTTGCGGATAGGCCTTGGTCGGTTATACTAATGCATTACTGCAATGTAATGACGTTATGTTGTGATTTGCGGATAGGCCTTGGTCGGTTATACTTTGTAGTCTTTTTAGGCTTTTCTACTTCTGTTGTGATTTGCGGATAGGCCTTGGTCGGTTATACTTATACGATTAACGATGGACGCGATCGGCTGTTGTGATTTGCGGATAGGCCTTGGTCGGTTATACTATCTCGCACGTAAAGCCTTGATTATCAAATAGAAACAAACCAACTTGCGCCTTATAAAAGCTCAAGTTGGTTGGGTGCTTTTTCTGTTGGCAGACGTTTTTTTCCATAATAAACCTGGATCTTAGCAAATTGTTTGTCGGTGATTTTGATAATTCTTACTTCACCATCATCAGGTAATGTGGTTTTGACACGTTTTATGTGAACTTGCGCGTTTTCTTCACTCATAATCCCTGTATCCATTTGGGGATATACCTCTATTAAGATACAACACAAATGTTTTTAATATGGCTGTATTATAATGTTATATTAATGCTGTTTTACAGCCTATTTAATTTTAGTAAATAGCACCATGTTCATGTTGTACCATGTCATTTTTAGTTGTTCTCCAGCTTAGACGGAGACATGCGTTTATATACATAATAGGGGGGATAACCCGTTAATAATGGCTTTGCTCCATAGGCGGGGTAGAGAATACTTAGCTACGAGACAAACTTTGAGTTTAGATTTACTCTATTGTCTATCAATAGTGGCTGTATTATGGTGTTGAACTGATGTGATGTTACAGCATGATAATTTTAATAGGCTCTCAGAAAGGTGGTTGCGGCAAATCTACTCTTGCTACAAACATAGCAGCCTGTCTGTCTCATAGCTCAGACGTTGTACTACTCGATGCAGATGATCAGGGAACAAGCGCTCAATGGGTCACTGATAGAAACGAAACGGACTTACCTACCGTTCATTGTGTTCAAAAGTTTGGCAATATTACCGCCACAGTTAAAGACTTAGTGGGCAGATATGAACATGTTGTTGTCGATGCTGCTGGTAGAGACTCCAGAGAACTACGCTCTGGCCTATTAGCCGCTGATGTTGTCTTATGTCCTTTTAGACCTTCTCAACCAGACATAGACACCGCACACCAGCTTAGCGAAGTAATTGATCAAGCTAGTACATTAAACCCTGATTTAAAACAATTGGGCATATTAACCATGTGTCCGACTAATCCAGCTATCAATGAGATACAAGACTCTCAAGAAGCGCTGGCAGACGTTTATCCTTTGCTAAACGGCTTAATACATGATCGCAAGGTCTACCGTGACGCTATCAGTCAAGGCCAAGGCGTTATCGAATCAACTAACGCTAAAGCTAAAACCGAAATAAATAAATTGATGAAGCTACTCTATGGTCGGCAAAAGAAAGCCTAAAACAGCTAAAGAACCCCCCAGCAAAACAGAGTTTATAAATAGCTCTGGTGCTAAAGATTTAAATGATCCTAAAGCCCCTGCTAATTATAAAAAGATCAGCATAGGGATGAACAAGCACACTTATGAATTACTTGTTGATACCGCTGAATCCGAGGATAGATCACTACTACAGGTGATCAAGTTAGCTATTCATGCCTATGCTAAAAACAAGCTGTAACATAGCTGCATATTAGTTGTAAAAAAGCTGTATAAAAATTTGGCATGGCTTCCTGGTCCTACACCATAGATATGGTTGAACCTAGATAAATCAGTTAAAACACGAAAGTCCATGCAAGCTCTTGATGCACCTGGCAAAATCAAAAAAAACCTTATCACCAATAAGGTGACCGCGACTTTTTTGATTTCACTATGCACTTCAATTGCCTACATGTCTTTTCCGCGTTTAACTGATTTATCTAGGTTGAAGGTTATGAAGAGTATATTTCCCATGATTTGCGCGCTTCATCATGTCCGTTATCAGCTGCTTTCTTCATCCACTCTACCCACTTCTCTCTATCATTATTATGATAATAATAGTTAGATAAAACATATTGAGCTTTTCCGTAGTTTTGTTCAACCGCCTTCATAAGCCATTCTAATCCCTGCTCTTTATCACTCAAATAAAAAGTATAAACTGCACTGTGCTGGCGCATATCCTTGTTCTGCTGCTTTTAGAAACCACTCTATACACGTTTTATTATCTCGATAGTGTGCCTTTCCAAATTGATATTGGGCACTAGGAACGCCCCTTTCTGCGTCTTCACCATATAACAAGAATGCTTCCTGGATGGCTTTTGCTACTTCTTTATCCCGTTCTATAATTTCATTATCTATTTCTTCCTTTGTCATTTCCTTTGTGGGTTTAGCTTTTGTTGGTTTTAATTTTGACTCTAAACCCTTTATTTTTTCCTCGGTATTAACGTAGTTATAAAACGCCCATAACCCTATACATATACCAATAAGTCGATTACGCAACATTGGGTATGGACTTTTTGTCTAGCAAGTTGACTCATTGTCGTTCCACACGATATATCGATGATTAGCATTAGCCCATTCGTCGTCAATTTCAATCAGAATGGCACTGACTAATCGTAACCAGGCCTCTCGGTTAGGAAAGACTCTGACCAAGCGGGTTCGCCGCTTAAGTTCTTGTTGAACCGTCCGTTCAATGCGGTTGGAGGTTAACCAAAAGGGGTCAGACCCCTTTAAAGTGGCGGATAGGCCTTGGTCGGTTATACTGAGTTATTCTATAGACGGTATTATATAGTAGTTGTGATTTGCGGATAGGCCTTGGTCGGTTATACTATCTCGCACGTAAAGCCTTGATTATCAAATAGAAACAAACCAACTTGCGCCTTATAAAAGCTCAAGTTGGTTGGGTGCTTTTTCCAAAAGGGGTCAGCCCCCCTCAGGATTAGGATCAACAAGAGGCTTCATAGTCGTTGTAGGACCAGCAGTCGTTGTAGGATCAGCAGTCGTTGTACCTGCAGTGGTCGTACCTGCAGTGGTCGTACCTGCAGTGGTCGTACCTGCAGTGGTCGTACCTGCAGTGGTCGTTTGTGCATGCGTGGGGAGAATTACGCTGGAGATAATAGGTTTACCCCACTCCGTTGCACTCGCCGCCCCACCTAACACAGCGATACTGGCTATCGATTTTCGCCTGCTGATTTTTTTAGTGTCTGATTGCTTTACATCTGACCCGCTATCTTTCATGTTTTCATCTTTCATGTTTTCATCTTTCATGTTTTCATCTTTCATGTTTTCGATTGATTGTTTTGATTGTTTTTTTCATACCCGCCAAATTTTAAATTTCCCTTAAATCTGTTCTAAATTACAAATTACAGCAAATATTACACTATACCCGTCTAAATATAAAGAGCTATATTTTACAGGTCCAAAAGGGGTCAGACCCCTTTAAAGCCTTTAAAGTTCTATTTGATAATCAGGGCTTTACGTGCGAGATAGTGTAACCGACCCCGGGCTATCCGCAAATCACATCCAACCAACCAACCAACCAAATCACAGCTGTTCTGGTGTTGAACCAATCGGCAGGCACTTTTTATAATTGTTGTGTTCACTTTTTGTCCGTTTGATGGCTTGTTCCCAGCTTTCACCGGTGCGCGCCATTTTATGCTTATCTATCCATTCGCGGTGAGACAGGGGTTTTTCCTTTGCTGCTGGTTTAACAATCATAAATTGAAAATGAGACACCCTGCACCCCGCTTTTCTCTGACCAAACGTAACCCTGATGTCTGAATGGGTGTTGATGTTATTTAGGGCTGGATAGATTATTCGTCTTTTGATTTCATAAGGACTTTTATACTTATCTTCGAGTTTAAATAGTTGTCTAAATTCTTCTACTTCAAATTCCCTTTCTTCGCCCAGCCATTGTAGACACAGCTCATACAGTCGTATGCCATAACCAGATCGCATCGGCATAACGTATTTTGCTTGATATTTAATGAATCGGTTTTTGAGGCTTGAGATATACGGGATTATTTCAGCATTAAACCGTAAAGAAACCTTACCTTCTGAATCATAGTATCTGCATGACCCCGTCACATTGGAGTTATGCCTGAAAGTGGTGTATGGAGTAGTTGACTAAAAGCGGCGTATCGGGATGAATTGAGTTTACAACAACTTAAACTTCCACAGACATACGCCACTATGAAACAGAATAAAATTATTTCCTTTGAAAAGCCAGAGCAAAGCATCGATCCGCTGCAAGAATTAATTCGTAATGGCGCCAGGCAACTCATTCAAACCGCGGTCGAGAGTGAGTTATCTGAACTGCTGTATCGCAATTGTGACAAAGTCTCAGATTCAGGACACGCTGGTGTCGTTCGTAACGGCTATTTGCCAGAACGTGAACTGCAAACCGGGATCGGCCCAGTCAAAGTACGTATCCCCAAGGTGCGCTCCCGCACTGGAGTACCGATCACCTTTCGATCTGCTTTAGTGCCGCCGTATGTGCGTAAAACGAGAACACTGGAAGCGGCCTTGTCTTGGCTGTATCTCAAGGGTGTCAGCACTGGAGAAATGGGGGATGCACTGAGCGTGCTAGTGGGTCAATCAGCGACTGGGTTATCATCAGGCACAGTGAGTAAGCTCAAAGCAACGTGGTCTCAGGAGTACAAGGATTGGAATAGAGAAGGTTTAGATCGAGATCGATGGGTTTATCTATGGGCGGACGGGATACACAGCGGCCTGCGCGGCGATGAGGGCCGGCTCTGTGCCTTAGTTGTCATCGGAGTGAATGAGCGCGGTCACAAGAAATTACTGGCGATTGAAGACGGTGAGCGAGAGTCTACGCAGAGTTGGCGAGAGGTGTTGTTGGCACTCAAGGAGCGAGGCCTGAATCAACCAGAGCTGGGCATCGGTGATGGTGCTTTAGGCTTTTGGAATGCCCTGGAAGAAGTCTATCCTGGCACTAAACATCAACGGTGCCGGGTGCATAAAACGGCCAACGTGCTGAACAAGCTGCCTAAATCGGTGCAGCCCAAAGCAAAAGCAGCTCTGCATAACATTTGGCAGGAAGAAACCAAAGAAGCGGCGCAAAGCACCTATCAATTATTCATTAAAACCTGTCAAGACAAGTATCCAAAAGCCACGCAGTGCTTGGAAAAAGATCGCGAAGAGTTAATGACGTTCTACTCGTTCCCTGCCAAGCACTGGATGAGCATAGGTACTACGAATCCAATTGAATCAACATTCGCGACTATCCGACACCGTACCAAACGATGCAAGGGATGTCTTAGCCGTGATGGCATGTTAAGTATGATGTTCAAGCTGGGTCAGTGCGCAGAGAAAAAGTGGAACCGAATACGCGGGTTCGCCTATCTAGCAAAAGTGATTCAAGGGGTTCCATTTAAAGATGGAATAGAGCAAGCTAATGACTACTCAGATCAAACCGAGGCCGCTTGAAGAAAATGCCTCATACACCAGATTCGGGCATAACTCCTATTAATAAACTACTCAATAAAATATTTCGCTTGTTTTTCATAATCGAGGTTCCATTTTGGGATTAAATTTATACTACCTGAAGGTATTTGTTTAAGCTTAGCGAGAGCTCTGTGTTGAGCTAAAATAACAGATTCGGCATTTTCACTGCCTATAGAGCTTAGATGGTAGCTGTTTGTGCCTGCCCATCTGTACAAGTAAAAATTCTTGTCTGGTGAAACTACTGTACTGATTTCTTCATTTAATATTGTTCTTACTTTGGAATCAAAGTCTTGATCTTGTCCTGAACCCATCACGCTATAAAGCGTTTTATTGAAAAGGTCTCTGGTATAACAACACTGAGCATGGAAGTTATATCTTTCTATGCTATCAATCACACCATTATTCCAAAAAAAAGCACTAGCGGGCTTGTAATATTCAGCCTTATTTTCTATTAAGGAATTGACTGATTGAGAGACTCTAAATGATAAATGGATATCGTCATCATCCCAGGGAAACAAGATATCACCTTTAGATAACGCTGCGACCATATTCCTTTTTTCCCCTAGAGTATTAACTTTATTTGGCAGGTTGATTACAGACACCTCTGGATGATCAATAGCTAATGTTTGCATGTTAAAATCATTTAGTATGATCAGCTCTTTTTCTCCTTGATAGTCTTGATTTAGAAAAGACTGTATGGCTTCTTCCAACAATGTGGGGCGCGCAAACGTCACACATAAGCAACTAATGAGAGGCAAGTTTTTTGAAGAGATACTTTTCATGTCGAACATAAGCTTTATTCCTTAATGCGTTGAAGAAAACATGGAAGTTTGCGACCCCGATGGCTTGAGTCATTGCTGAGAAACGAAGCAGGACGTACATCGGCTAATTTGTCTTGTTTCGCAATAAAACCGTGTTTATCATGGTAAAATAGCCCCGCGATTCAAAAGGATTCAAAAGAGTTATAAATTCAGGATTTACCCTGTTCTTAATACCGCGAGGTGCGCGGAAATTAACGCGCGTGGAGAGTTGCTTAATCAGGCTGTAGATGGCGCTCGCTGAAACGCGAATTTGTAGATTGATGAGAAACCGAATGGACGGTTTTGAAATTAATCATTGCGAAACACCGAAACAGTAATTTGTCACATTATATGAAAGCCACCTTTTACCCTTCATCAGTCAGTGACAATAGTGTCGAGACGCTCCTTACTGGAACCAACGAAAATGAATGCGAATCCCCAAACGATGGATACACTAGAGTACGAAGTAATGGAGTAAGTGTTTCTCATGAAATAGGGTTCCCAGAGGGGTATATCCCACCTCAATATATTCTTCCTCCCATATTAAAGTTATTGCTTCTCGATGATTAACTTATGAAAAAAACACTAGCGTTTATGTGCTCTCGCCACCGACCGCTCATGTTACGACATGCCATATTACAAATGGCCGTACAAACCGTCCCAGTTGACTTAGCTATATATATCAACTCTAACGAAGAAGAAAACACCGACTATACTGACCTTATCTCAGATATTTCATCTATCAATAACCAAAAAGTATTCGTTAGCTTTGGTCCGTCTTTTCATCAGCACATAAATCACTTCTCAGCAATCGACCAGGTCAATATAGGCGACTATGATTTGTTTTTGAAAATAGATGACGACGATATTTATCGACGCAACTATGTAGAAGATACCGTAAAAGACTTTGAGCTAAACAACTGGGACTTTTCGGGAGAACACTGTTACGGCGGTATCAATGGATATAAATGGAAAGTTGATTATTTTATTAAAAACATGGGCCTACAAGAAGGCGAAAAATGTTGTGGCATAGCAGCAACGTGGGCATTCTCAAAAGAAGCGGTCAAAGCCATTAGCAAGGTAGATCCATACTCTCCATGGTTTGAAGATAGATTATGGAAATTTCATTTAGAGCACCATACAGAATTAAAGCTTTACTGTAGAAACAACAATAATCATAATTATCATCAGAATGTACATGGGAAAAACACTTCCACTGATGGTTGGCTAGAAGAAAATATCGCCTCTCAGCCAAAACAGATGACCAGCTTTCAAGCCATTAGGACTTCCGCACACTTGCTTAAACAGGCCCTACCTTTACTTCCGGCCGATCTCCTTCGAAAGATAATGAGGAGCAGGCGACTAGAAAAATAAATATTTTCACTTTATGAATGATATTTGCTAGCTCCTACTTTCACGGTTAAACCTAGATAAATCAGTTAAACGCGGAAAAGACATGTAAGCAATTGAAGTGCATAGTGAAATCAAAAAAGTCGCGGTCACCTTATTGGTGATAAGGTTTTTTTGATTTTGCCAGGTGCATCAAGAGCTTGCATGTCTTTTCCGCGTTTAACTGATTTATCTAGGTTTAAAGATGCTTCACATCATCGGGTCAGTACATAACCCCAGACGTCAGGGTAGTTGCACACATTTTAATTCACAAGGGGCGGCGGAGAAATACTCATGCCGAAATATAGCGTAGAACGAAGAGAAGCTGTTTTATCTAAATTATTATCATCAAATAGTCAGTCCTTCGCAGAAATATCTAGAGAAGAAGGAATCAGTGTTCAAACCTTGTATGATTGGCGAAATAAAGCCAGACGATCAGGAGTTTTAATGCCTAATAGTGATTCATCTAATCAGTGGGATTGCCAAACTAAGTTCACCGTAGTTCTTGAAACTGCTGCGATGAATGAACAAGAATTATCTGCGTATTGCCGAGAGAAAGGCCTATACCCTACTCAAATAACGCAATGGCGAGAAGCTTGTATTAATGGTGTTGATGAGGCTCTCATTAGCCCTAAAGTTGCGCGCGATGAAATACGTGCGTTAAAAAAAGACAAGAAGAAGCTAGAAACCCAGCTGCGCGGCAAAGATAAAGCCTTGGCTGAAACGGCCGCATTATTAGTATTACAAAAAAGTTTCAGGCGCTTTGGGAGGACGAGGAAGTATGATTACGACTCAGACGCGCATTAAAGTAATCAATGATGTTAATGAAGCAGTAGACGCAGGTTCAAAGCGTTCAAGTGCTTGTGAGTTGGTTGGCCTTGCCGAGTCTACGCTTAGACGTTGGAAGCCAAAAGGAGAAGATAGTATCCGCAGTGATCAACGTCCTTTGGTAGAAAAGCCAGTCCCTGGCAATAAACTAAGCGAGCAAGAGCAGCAACACATTTTATCGATATGTAATGAATCGGCATACCATCATTTGCCGCCGTCGCAAATAGTACCGCAGTTGGCTGACAAAGGTATTTATGTGGCCAGCGAGCCCAGCTTTTATCGAGTTCTCAAGGCGCATGGGCAATTGAAGCACCGCGGCCGCGCCAAACAAAAGCAGTCCCGAACACCCGATACTCATATAGTGCTAAAACCTAATGCTGTGTGGATGTGGGATATCACCTATTTGGCGACGCGTACTATTGGCAAGCATTATTACCTGTACATGGTAGAAGACCTTTACAGTCGCTATGGCGTTCACTGGGAAGTACATCCTGTTGAAAGCGGTGAATTAGGTGCGCAGTTGATGTCTCAGGCGGCTCTAAAAGTGGCCAGCTGCGATGGCATGCCCGTCTTACACAGTGATAATGGCAGCCCAATGAAATCGTTCACAATGAGAGCGAAGTTAGAAGCATTAGGAATAAAGCCCTCTTACTCAAGGCCAAGAGTAAGCAATGACAACGCTTATATTGAATCCATGTTTAGAACGGTAAAGTATTGCCCTGCGTGGCCTTCTCAAGGCTTCGATAGCTTAGAGGCCGCCCGCCAATGGGTGGGTAAGTTTATGCAATGGTATAACGAAGAACATCGTCACAGTGCTATACGCTACGTTACACCTGGCCAGCGTTATCGCGATGAAGATAGTGCCCTATTAGCAAAACGAGAAGTTGTTTATCAGGAAGCTAAAGCAGCAAAACCTAATCGGTGGTCTGGCCAAACCCGAAATTGGCGGCCTTGTGGTGCGGTTGCGCTGAACCCACAAAAAGAAGTATTATTGGCTGCGTAGGAAAATGTGCAACTACCCTGAAAATTGCCGGTTTTTAAGTCTTTTATTTGTTCACTTTTAACTTCTAACATTTTTGTACTTGTTGTATTCGCTTTGGGTGCGCTTGATTGTTTCTTCCCAGCTCTGGCCAGGGCGACCCATTTTATACTTATCTATCCAGTCACGATGACTTAATGAGGCAGTTTTGGTTTGTGGTTTGGCGATCATAAATTGAAAATGCGAGATACGCCTGCCTGCTTTACGCTGACCAAATCTAGCCCTAATATCTGAGTGCTCATTAATGTCCCTTAGTGCTGGGATAATTACTCTTTTCCTCAAGTCTGCGATGACTGGATACTTGTTCTCTAAATCGAACATGGCGCGAAACTCACCAACGCTAAATTCTCGTTCTTCGCCCAGCCATTGCAGGCACAGCTCATACAGTCGTATGCCATAACCAGATCGCATCGGCATGACGTATTTTGCTTGATATTTAGTGAATCGGTTTTTGAGGCTTGAGATATACGGGATTATTTCAGCATTAAACCGTAAAGAAACCTTACCTTCTGAATCATAGTATCTGCATGACCCCGTCACATTGATTTCAGTCTTTACTGGCGAGCCACCTTCGCCGTTAGGCTTTTCCATAACGGTTATATACATTGCGCGCAATCCAGCAGCAGCCGTTTTCAACTCTTCGTAGTTGTTCTTAGCCTTAGAACCGGTCAGGTCTGCTAAAGCGTTGGCAGTGATAATAAAGTTTTTAGTGTGGCTAAGCTCATCTTTAGATTTAACCTGCATCAGGCAAGCTAACAATACACGCATTTTATAAACATTACCGGGGCTGTAAGCAGCTTCAATTAAGGCATTGCTTTTTACTATATCTTTGTTTTGTGACATACATCTTTGGGTATCCAATAGTGCGAGGATTATGTCCTTTAATTGACATTGCGTCAACTTGTCCAATAATACGAGGAAGTTGTCCATGTATAACGAGGAAGTTGTCCATGTATAACGAGGAAGTTGTCCATGTATAGCCTCTACAGCCCGCATAAACCCTAGGTTTTTTACCCCCTTAAACAGTATAAACAATAAACATTACGCTCAAAATCAAAAAACCTGTGGATAACTCTGAAAAATGCACAATTTAAAATAGCGCCTAAAGGCGCACCTGACCCTCCAGTCGCTACGCTCCCTTCGCCCCGCTTCGCGGCCTAAAGCATGAAACGCTGCGCGCCATTAATTTGATATGGGTGATGCGGCTAGCCGTGAACGCGCCTTAGATCAATTCTAAGGCTCTGGCAGGCTATTCGCTACGCTCATGTTATCAAAAGAGGATTGAGGGCTTAAATCACCTCAGAGGCACTCTGAGAGTGTATTTGACGACTCCCTTGCTTAGCTAGGGGAGTGTCAATGGTGCTTACTGTTTCTTCAAAAAGAAAGAAAGAAAGAACTGAACTTGAGACTCAGATGACAACTTTCCGATGTACATAGTGTTTTGCATGAAATATATCTCTTATCTGTCTAATATTAAATGTTTATTTGTGGGGATAGCTCAACGGGTCAGACCCCTTTAAAGAAAGAACTGCTGTTTGTAATGCTGCTAAACGACTCGCGTGTAAAGTGCTTACAGATTGAGATAAGCGTTTGTACAATAACGAAACTGTGTGCATCGGGATCACCTGAACTTGAGACTCAGATGACAACTTTCCGATGTACATAGTGTTTTGCATGAAATATATCTCTTATCTGTCTAATATTAAACGTTTATTTGTTGGGATATCTCAGCAACAGACCCCTTTGACCCTTAATCGCCGCGAAATACCACCAAATTTTAGTTATTTGAGGGGTAATAATGCTCACTTAAAGTAAGTTCGACAAAATCCTTCTCAAGTCATTGAAAACAAACAACTCCGAGAAACTCAGAGAAAGTTCCCCTAGAGGAGAATAGAAGAGAAAAGAAAATCAAAGAGTAGAGAGGATTAGAGTTGGAGTTGACTGGAAGAGAATTCAGAACGGCTAGCCGCGAACAATCCACCTCAAAATAAACTCTCTGGTACAAGTCAATTTGCTCCAGTTAGCATATTATGAGTGGTTTGGAGTCGCCTTAGAGACCCGTAGAAGCCATTTAAACCACTTTTGCCGCCCAACCCTAAAAGGGGGGAGCGGAAAAGCCTACCAGAGCCTTAGAACCGATTTAAGGCGCGTCTAGGTCTAGCCCAATTTTAACCATTTGACTTGCCAAGAGGAAAGACTAAAGACTCAATCCTAGCGTATGGATTTCCAAATACGCTTTACCCTAGAGGCTCAAGCCGAGCTTTTAGATATTACCGAATAGCTCAAGCATAGTCTTGTGAACGCCAGACGTTTCGTTTCAGGGCTTTACGTGCGAGATAGTGTAACCGACCCCGGGCTATCCGCAAATCACAACTATGCGGGGTGTTCGTCAGTATAGACGGTCGAGCCGCTCTGGCCGTGTTTATTGTTATTTTCTGTTATCTTAATCTCCGCGAGAAACCCCGTACTTCTAGTGCGGGGAGGTAAGCGGAGCGGTTAGCTAGGAGTATTCTGGTCTTGACAAACTAGGTAATATGCACAATAATGCAGCCATAAATATTAGGCGGCAGGGCTTGTCGTCTTTAGCCTTTGGAGCAACTGTAAATCCTGTGTAGCTAGTCTACATAGGTTCGTTGTGTTGAATTAGGAATCCCCTTGCTTTAGCTAGGGGAGTCGTCAATAGTAATTACTAAAATTATGAATGTATCACTTACCAAAAATCTTGAAAACTACGTTAAAGACAAAGTTGACGGCGGACGCTACAACTCTGCAAGTGAGGTTATTCGAGAAGCCCTTAGAGCATTACAAGAAAAGGAAATTGACTCTAAAATAGAAGCTGGACTAAAACAGGTTGAATCTGGCCAGACTGTTTTAATGGACGAGAATTTTGTTTCTTCCATTGTGTCCACCGTAGAGGAAAGACTAAAGACTCAATCCTAGCGTATGGATTTCCAAATACGCGTTACCCTAGAGGCTCAAGCCGAGCTTTTAGATATTACCGAGTACATAGCTCAAGATAAGATAGTCTTGTGAACGCCAGACGTTTCGTTTCAGGGCTTTACGTGCGAGATAGTGTAACCGACCCCGGGCTATCCGCAAATCACAACCATTACCATGAGGTAGGCGGTGTGCCCACGTAGCTGTGCAAAACGGCAAGATTTTAGTTTTTCACCTTTCAAACCGCTGCCTGTCTTTTCTTAATTCGGTCTATCGTTGCGACACCGACATTAAAATGCCGTGCAATTGAGCGTATGGATTGGTCTTCACTGAGCATCTGGCCAACCTGTCTTTGCTGATGCTCGGTAAGTTTGGCTTTTCGACCAAACTTCACTCCGCGCTTCTTTGCTTGTACACGGCCCTCTTCAGTGCGGTCTTTGATTAGATTTCTCTCTAGCTCAGAAAGGCCTGCAAAAACAGTTAGTAAGAAGCTCCCCATTGGACTTGTTGTGTCAGCCCAAGGCTCGCGGAGAGAGCGAAACTGTGTATCTTGCTCTTTTAGTTTCTTGGTTATCTCCAATAAATCGCGTGTAGATCTAGCGAGTCGATCAAGGCTTGTGATGATCAAAGTATCGCCTTCGGCAATCTCCTTTAGCATTTTAGAAAGCTGAGGCCGTTTTCGATCAGTACCCGTTTTCTTTTCTTCAAATATCTTCTCACAACCGGCAACTAATAATTGTTCGCGCTGTACCAATAAGCTTTGTCCTGTCGTAGAAACTCTCCCGTAACCGATTATCATGATATTACGGGTATTTTTGGGTAGCTGTTACGGAACAGAAATACGGATTTTCTAAGCTGCTGTTTTTGCAGAACTAAATAACCGTTCCGTAATTTATAAGTTTCGGAACTACTTTTGTGATGAATGTCTTCCATTAGGCTGCAAGCGATAAGCGGTGTGACATATCAAGCTCTAGTACGCCATATCGCGCGCTCGGTCATTCGTTCTTTCCAGGCAGGCTCCTTCAGGATCTGCTGAATCATCAGGGTATTAATATACACAAGGCTAATTTGCAGAAGGTGTAAAGCAAGAACAGATATCTCCTGGTCCTCTAATTTATTGGAAGCCACCTCGCCTTTTTTACCAAAGTAAATAAACCCGTTAACACCATTCCAACGTTCAACTACATTAAGTCCAGTATTGATCTCTCGACGGAGTTCTTCTGAACCTAGATAGTGACACAAGAAAATTGTTTTTACTGCCTTGCCAAGCTCAATCAATGCGCGATATGTAGGATGCTTAGCATTACTACGTATAAAACGGCGCAATATCGCCCCTGACGTAGCAGTATGTTCCCGTAGTGCCGTCGCCAGTCTTTTAAAGGGGTCAGACCCCTTTAAAGTGCTTATTAATGCAGGTTGTGATTTGCGGATAGGCCTTGGTCGGTTATACTAAACACAGCATTGACAGTAAACCGCAGTAAGTTGTGATTTGCGGATAGGCCTTGGTCGGTTATACTTTGTTTTGGGTTATAAAGGTTGTGACTTAGTTGTGATTTGCGGATAGGCCTTGGTCGGTTATACTAGAAGCATCCACACTAATACTAGGACCCTTGTTGTGATTTGCGGATAGGCCTTGGTCGGTTATACTTTTCTGAAAAGAACCGAAATGCCATAGGTAGTTGTGATTTGCGGATAGGCCTTGGTCGGTTATACTATCTCGCACGTAAAGCCTTGATTATCAAATAGAAACAAACCAACTTGCGCCTTATAAAAGCTCAAGTTGGTTGGGTGCTTTTTCTGTTGGCAGACGTTTTTTTCCATAATAAACCTGGATCTTAGCAAATTGTTTGTCGGTGATTTTGATAATTCTTACTTCACCATCATCAGGTAATGTGGTTTTGACACGTTTTATGTGAACTTGCGCGTTTTCTTCACTCATAATCCCTGTATCCATTTGGGGATATACCTCTATTAAGATACAACACAAATGTTTTTAATATGGCTGTATTATAATGTTATATTAATGCTGTTTTACAGCCTATTTAATTTTAGTAAATAGCACCATGTTCATGTTGTACCATGTCATTTTTAGTTGTTCTCCAGCTTAGACGGAGACATGCGTTTATATACATAATAGGGGGGATAACCCGTTAATAATGGCTTTGCTCCATAGGCGGGGTAGAGAATACTTAGCTACGAGACAAACTTTGAGTTTAGATTTACTCTATTGTCTATCAATAGTGGCTGTATTATGGTGTTGAACTGATGTGATGTTACAGCATGATAATTTTAATAGGCTCTCAGAAAGGTGGTTGCGGCAAATCTACTCTTGCTACAAACATAGCAGCCTGTCTGTCTCATAGCTCAGACGTTGTACTACTCGATGCAGATGATCAGGGAACAAGCGCTCAATGGGTCACTGATAGAAACGAAACGGACTTACCTACCGTTCATTGTGTTCAAAAGTTTGGCAATATTACCGCCACAGTTAAAGACTTAGTGGGCAGATATGAACATGTTGTTGTCGATGCTGCTGGTAGAACCAAAAGGGGTCAGACCTCTTTAAAGTGCTTATTAATGCAGGTTGTGATTTGCGGATAGGCCTTGGTCGGTTATACTTTTGACCACATCGATACAAGGATACAAGCACCTTGCATCAAATGCAATAAAGCTTGATTGAAGTTAATTATTCTAGTTTCTGACGAGGATGAAATTTCGTTGATATAATCCGCGTTGCTCATTATTTGACACTCTTTTGTTAAATATGGGAAGTCCTGAGCGCGTTCGTTCCAAACTCGCTCAGGGCGATTTATTTTTAGTTAGTTGAATATAAAAAGAAACACTTTGAATCCACTTTAGTTATCATTAGTTATCATTAAATGTTTCGTAAGTCATTTTGTAACCTCATGTTTTAGTTTATATTTTCGGCTTTTTGTACGCCGATCCTGTTTTTGTGTGTGATGTCCATTAACGCCGGATTGGTGATGACGCATTTTCCGATGCTTTTCCCACTTATCCTCCACCACTTCATCTTCCAGCCTCAGCCGCTTTTTCTTTTCCTCCTCTTTCCTTTCCCTTTCCTCCACCGCTTCTGGCTCTTTTTCAGGTGGATCCGCTTTAGTGAACAAGACGGCGCACACAAAAGTAAAAACAATAGCAAAAAATAGGCCCGACCACGTAATGTCTGCCGTCACGCAATCTAAATAATCAGGCTTTGGCTTGAGAGAACCATAGACATGGCACTTGCTTATGACACTCATACTGCATCCTCCTGGTCGGGTTCAATGCTCCATGCTCCATAGCCTTTTAGAAAGCTTAGGGTTTCTTCCCTGAACTGCAGCACGGTTTCAATGCCTTCCGCTAGCTTTTGGAGATATATTTCGTCTGGTATTACGCGCACTGTTTCCGACGGCAAATCCGGGTGGAAAAACATAACGTCAACCCACTTGCGCTCGCAGACAAGCATTTCGCCCTGAAGCTGTGGCTTGTAATTTGGCGGGATATCGCCGTGCTTTTCTAAATATTTCAAAAGCTTAAAGTGGTTACCGTCAGACAGGCATTTTATTTCCAAAATACCGTTTTTACCGACCAGCCGATCAGGCGAAGAACCGATTTTTTTTTTCGTCATCCGTTACAAAGCCAATAATTTGAGGCTCAACCGAGGTTACCAAGGCGTATTCTTCTGCCGCAAGCGGCTCTAGTTCATGGCCCCTTCGCGTGTAGTAGTTGCCTTGAAAGGCACTGTAGTGGAAACCCTTGTAGAGATCAATTCCCAGGTCTCTGCCGTATTCAAGCAACGATTTAGACTTCTCGCCCGTGCCGCACACTATCTTTTCGAATGAGCTTGACGTGGGCATTCCGCAGCGCAAATGAAACCACTCAGGGCTATTTTGATCTACTTCGTGGAAGCAAACATGGAAGTTTGCGACCCCGATGGCTTGAGTCATTGCTGAGAAACGAAGCAGGACGTACATTGGCTAATTTGTCTTGTTTCGCAATAAAATCGTGTTTCATGGTAAAATAGCCCCGTGATTCAAAGGAGTTATAAATTCAGGATTTACCCTGTTCTTAATACCGCGAGGTGCGCGGAAATTAACGCGCGTGGAGAGTTGCTTAATCAGGCTGTAGATGGCACTCGCTGAAACGCGAATTTGTAGATTGATGAGAAACCGAATGGACGGTTTTGAAATTAATCATTGCGAAACACCGAAAGTATCATTCTCACTAAATGTGACAAATTGAATGCTATTGAGACAAATTATAATTCATAATTCATGTCACCTTAATAGTAAATGACACATTAAAACAATGACACAGTAGCATTCAATTTGTCACATTTAACCGACTTATCCACATTCAATTTGTCACAGTTAACATTCAATTTGTCACCATAAGGTCGATTTTGGCCAATAACCATGCGGGTTTCAGGCTCTTAAAAAAGGATAAAATATATATATAAAGAAAAAGGAGCTTAAAGCGCCTGAAGGCGCGCCTAACCCTTCGCTTCGCTCGCCATGCTTCGCATCCTAATTGATGAAGTGCTACGCACGTTCAATTATTTGTTGCCTGAAAGAGAGCAGAACGGCTAGCCGTGAACGATCGACCTCAAAATTAAACGTTCTGGTACTGGGTCGCTTCGCTCCAGTTAGCGGGAGGTAAGTGGTTAGGAGTTGCCTCAGAAGCCCGGAGGAGCGATTTAAGCCACTATTCCCGCCAAACCGTGACGAACAGCGAACAAGCCTACCAGAGTGCTTAAATTAGGTTAGGCGCGTTCTGGGCTAGCCGTTCTGCTCTCTTTCAGGTGAGTCTAGGAGTCTAGTGATGGTTTTTAGCTTCGTAAAAACTACGAAGTACAGCATTCATTTTTGTTTGATAGCCTTTTCCATGGCCTTTAAACCATTCGACCATATCGGAATCAAACCGAACGGTTAGGCGTTGCTTGTTTTTTGGCATGACGATTTTTGCATTAGTCCAAAATCTATCATCCAGTTCTGAAATATCACTGTAATCAATTTCACTATCTGGTAATGCGGCCAATTCTTTGATGCTTAATTCATTATCGTAATGTTTGCTCATATCTAACCCTCTCTGCTTTGTTTGCTTTTCGTGCTGAAATTATCCGTGTTGTGTTATTTTTCCTGCTGGTATGAATGACCAGCAAGATCAAAATATCATCAATCGAACCAATGCTGATTTTGCGTTCTTCACCGTAATCAAAACGACCATCGATGGCACTCAAAACTTGGCCATCAAAAATGCGCTTTGCCATTTTAAAACTAATACCGTGTTTGGCGATATTAGTTTGATTCTTTTGGTCGTCCCACTCAAATAGCATCTTAATATGTATGTACGTTATGTAAGTATGATCTTATCAGAACTTTGAGTTAGTTGTCTATAATTATAATCCCGTCACTTCCTGAGGCGTAGCCGAATATAGGGAAGTGACGGGCCCTTAGGTGTCACTCATACCTTGATATGTATGGTTCTTGTGATATATACTCAATGTGGTAAAAGAAAAATTGGTGGCTACTCAACCTAAGTAGCGAAGGTCTGGTCAAGACTTTAACTTGGCAATTGTGGCTAGAGTATTGGTTCTGTATTTTAGTGTATTCACTCGACAGTTAAGAACTCGGACCCGCTGACATCCGTTGTAAAAGAAGCCCAGCAAACCGTTGTATGGTATTAGAGTGGTGCAAGAGACTATTTCAACCACTCGCGTTAGCGGTGTGTTGGTTTGTTTCTCCGCACTTTATAAAACCCTAAAGCGCAGGAGAAATATAGCGCACTAAATAAAGTAAGAGATAGTTCAAACTGACTCATTAAATTGAGGCAATTTCACAGTACGATTACTCAGTCATCGGCTTAGTAAATCAAGTGAGTTAATTGCATTTACCCTGACAATTTGAAGCGTGTGAAGCGGAATTTCTACTAGAAAATGCCAGTGGAGGAGCTATGCCTGAAAGACATAAAACCGATTACCAGATCCGTCAAATCATGAAATATAACCGTGACGGATCGCCAGACCAACAAAGAGCCAGACATCAATCCTTGATGCGCGGTTTTAAGCATCTCCAAGAGAAACGTGGCTACTCCAAACGGTTCGATGTGCACCGTTTTGGCAAGAAGGAAGTTTGTCGATTAGTCCACGATATGAAAGAACGCGGGCTGAGACATCGCTCAATAGCGAACAGCTTAACCCACCAACGATGGCTGGCCAGCAAGGTTGGCCGTGAAGAGCAAATCCCAAGTAATAAAGACTTGGGATTAAGAAGGCGAACCAACGAGCCGAACCACGGCGAGAATAAAGCGATCAAGCTGGAGCAAAAGCACCTCGACCAGATGGACACGCGCATGCAACTGGTCAATGAACTCAAAGCCGAGTTTGGCTTAAGGGAAAAGGAAGCACTTAAATTCCAACACGCCTACGCAACCAAAGAAAACGGAATTATCCGTCTCAAGGGTAGCTGGTGCAAGAATGGTCGCCAGCGCACCATTGCGATTGTTAATAATCGCCAGCGTGATTTGCTCGATAGAATTAATGCGCACCATCAGGAGCATAACGAAAAATCAATGATCCCCAAGGGCGTAAAATACGAAACATACAAAAACGAGGTTCAGGCAAAAAGCACCGAGATCGGCATTAAAGGGCACGGTTTTCGTCATCAATGGGCACAGAATAAGTTTGAGGAAATGAGCGGTGGTATCAAGTCGCCGCACGCAGGCGGCCCCGCTTACGAAACGCTATCGGACGAAGAAAGAAGGCATTGGGAAAAGGCCGCCGCCGTAGTCAATCAAGAGCTTGGCCATGGAGCAGGCAGAGAGGATATAACGGGCAACTATATCGGTGCTAAGTAGTTAATTTGCTAAGATCCAGGTTTATTATGGAAAAAAACGTCTGCCAACAGAAAAAGCACCCAACCAACTTGAGCTTTTATAAGGCGCAAGTTGGTTTGTTTCTATTTGATAATCAAGGCTTTACGTGCGAGATAGTATAACCGACCAAGGCCTATCCGCAAATCACAACAGAAGCTATCTCCATTGCCTGATTGTTCATAGTATAACCGACCAAGGCCTATCCGCAAATCACAACCACATACTAAAATATATGTTATAATGACCTAGTATAACCGACCAAGGCCTATCCGCAAATCACAACTATGCAGCAGGGAATTACTACACCGTTAGCAGGGAATTACTACACCCTTAATCGCTACAGCCCAATAACCACGCGGGTTTCAGAGGAGTTATAAAGGTCATAAAAGAAATAAAAGCCAAAAGCTTGTTATTAAATCCTGTGGATATGTGGATAAATAGTATTCTGAAAGGAGTTTAAAACTCACAAACAAAAGCACCTGACCCTCCAGTCGCTACGCTCCCTTCGCCCCGCTTCGCGGCCTAAAGCATGAAACGCTGCGCGCCATTAATTTGATATGGGTGATGCGGCTAGCCGTGAACGCGCCTTAGATCAATTCTAAGGCTCTGGTAGGCTATTCGCTTCGTCATTATCAAAAGAGGATTGAGGGCTTAAATCACCTCAGAGGCGCTCTGAGAGTGTATTTGACGACTCCCTTGCTTAGCTAGGGGAGTGTCAATGGTGCTTACTGTTTCTTCAAATATTGGTCACGGATTGTAGCGGCGTGTTTTCCCATTTCAATACTGTGTTTACCAATCTCATTCGGAAACTTCGCTCGTTCCATTTCATCCGCAAAAGTAAGTAAACAAGGTCTAGCTATGTGAACGGCTATAGAAAATATCGCTCTCTCGTGTATACTTGAAGCGTTTGGTGGGTAGTAACACGAACCATGCGACGTGTCGTGCCGCTTATTTGACGTTTAGAGCTAATTTATGCTCCAGGGCGAGTTTTGAGTTTTGAGCATTTTATTATAAATAATTCCCAAAAAGCTTGATCCATAGTTCTATCGCCACTTTCGTCATTGAATGGCCACCGTATACTTTTAACTTCGGCATATCAGTTAGTTCCGCGCTGCTACAGTCTGCGGTTGTTTGATTAGTGATTCAGCGGGAATACCTAAATTATCATGTAGCTTCCATATCATTTTGAGCGTTAGAGATCGTTTGCCATTAAGCACCTCATACACTCGGTTACTACGGCCAATCATTGGTTCTAAATCTTTTATGGTTAAATTTTTTCTTTCCATTTCAAATCTAATAGCATCTATTGGGTCTGGAAGATCAAGCGGGAATTGTTTAGTTTCATAAGCCTCAACTAGAGTCACCAAAACATCAAGCTTTTCCCCAGCAGACGTATCTAACTCAGACATCATCAAGCCCTCTATCTCTTGTAGAGTATGACGATAATCACTGTCGGTTTTTATTGGTTTAATATTCATTAATGTTTCCTCTAAATGTTTTGCACATCTATTTTGTCGTATTGCGAATGTGTACCGATAAAACGGATATAAACCACTCTGTAGGTGTAATTTATCCAAACAACTAATCGATATTTATTACCTGCAATATTGAATACAACTCGGCCATCTTTAAGAACACTAGCATTTCCAAAATCATGCTTTACATCCGATGGAGTAGACCAATCAGCTTGTAGCGTAAACCGATACCAAGCTAGTGTTTGGCTTTTAGCATCAATATATTCTGGCCTTTCTTTCCAAAACAATTTTAGTGTTGATAGCGCTATAATTCTCACTCATATATTATAGTCCCATAACGGGACTATGGCAAGTTATTTAGCCAATGATCGGTTGTAATACTCAACCAATCGACCGTGTAGAAACATAGAGGCCACAACGCCAGCAGCCCCGCCTCCCATCATAAGAAATATACTTGTTAGATCGCTGTTATCGGCTATAACCTTGATTACATACACCTGCCCTAGAGTAATCCCAAAGGAAGTTAAAACAGCCCACAAATATAATTTATGGACTACGTTTTGTTGCTGGAATACCAGCAAAAAAACAGTGGTGAATGCGGCTAGAAAAATCATAATGCTGTTGCAGGAGCCTCGTAAACATAAGGCAGTGAATCTTTTATCGGGCGTTGTTGGTAATCAAGCAAAGCGATTCTAGCCTGCTCCAACTCTAAGCAAATCTCAGAATCACGTGCGTGTAGATCAGACAAAAAGTTAATACCTTTAATATCATAAAGAAACTGATTACCGTCCACATCGAACACTACCTCAGTGCCGTAATCGAGCAAGAATAAAAACTCCATCGCCATGACATACTATCGGTTTCCCCGATTTTCGTTATGACCTTCGCTTTCAGCATCAACGCTAACCGCAATACCCTTCTGTTCGTTCTCGAACTTAATTTTGTAATATATTTCTTCACGGTGAACCGGCACTTCTTTTGGGGCATTAATTCCAATCCTTACTTGATTATCATCAACCCCCAATACCGTTATTCTAATGTCCTCGCCAATGTGTGGGCAATTCTGAGCAAGAGCGTTGGTTGATATGAATAGTGAAAAAAGCAGTAAAGTAAAATTATACATAATGGCCTCCAGGTTTAATAATAGTTATCGTCCCCATGGGTCAACTTCGCGAGTGACCAAATCAGGAACAACGTCGAGGTCGATAAACATATCCTCAACATTAGTTGCGTTTAAAAGGTCGATCATAGAATTTAGAGCCAATCGACCTTCAAGTTTTAAACGTGATTGAAGGTTTCTAAGACCATCAATCGTGTAATAGAAGTTATGCCCTCCACCTGACATAACAGCGATTTTGTCACCATCACCACTTGAAACCAATGCGACAAAATTAAGCTCGGTTTCGTCGTCGGGTTGGATCGTTTGAAATGTGGTTGCTTCCATTGGTTAATATTTATCGCTCATTAACGGAAGGTGATTTATGCCGAAATGTTCTTTTTATGCTGGCCGTCTTCGGGTTAGTTTTTAGGTTGGGTGCTTTTGCAGCTCGAATACTTTTCAATTGCTTGTTGAATAATCCAGCAGCTTCATTTTTGAAGATATAGGAAATATTGTTTTTGTCGTAATAACTGAGCAATATTTTGACCGTGGACAGTGTAGGGCTTGTAGAGATTGATTTAGTGCCTGCTTCTATCGCGGCGGCTTGGTACTCGACAGCCATCGTACCGTTATTTACTCCTTCTTGTACGCCAAGCATTGAAAGTGCTTCGTCTGCGAGTGTTAGATGTTTTGGAATTGAGCTGTTCATAGTATTTTCCTAAATCGGTATTAATCTTGAAGTACAGGGCTTCCTTTTTTGTCGCTCAGGAATTTATTGCGCCCCGATTTATCACAGTCGTTACAAATCCAAAACTTGCCCTTACCTTTCTTCTTTGAAAACTGTTTAGCTGTTCCGCTGCAATCAGGGTGTGAACACGGTGATTCGGGAAAGGTAGGGGTTTCTTTTTTCTCAAGAATTGGTTTGTTACGATTATCCTTGTATATCGCTTTACAGCCGTCTGAGTAGCGGCTACAGCCCCAAAACGCGCCATACTTACCTTTACGCTTATTAAGTATGCCAGTACCGCACTCAGGACAAGTGATCGCATCCTTGGATGGGGCAATTTGAACGTCACTGACGGCAGCTAATAGCTTATTGACATTATCTATCTGAGCTTGTGTGAATTCATTTAAAGAAAGAGAACCAGCTTCGACCTTTGCAAGCATTTGTTCCCAATCCGCTGTAGTTACGGCGGATTTAATAGCGTCAGGGAGAAAACCGACAAATTGTTGTGCTTGTGGAGTGCTTACTAAAGCTCGTCCTTTATTTGTAAGAAAACCGCGTTTCTTAAGGTTTTCTATAATCTTTGCGCGGGTGGCTACAGTTCCGATCCCTTTAACATCCCGCAGTGTTTCTTTAGCGTCTTTTCCATCAATGTACTTAGAGATATTTTTCATTGCAACGACTAATGTACCGTCGTTGAAAGGTTTGGGTGGAGTTGTTGATTTAGTAATAGTGTCTATGGATAAAAGCGTTGCCGTATCTGCATTATTAACATCGATCAATACGCTCTCATCTGTTACTTCGTCTTCATCTGAATAAACAGATTTCCAGCCATCGACAATAGTTACATTACCGCTAGACTTGAATATCGAATCACTTAGATTCGTATTGAATGTCGTTTGCTCTATTACGTTTGGCTTATAGAATTGAATAATATAGCGTTCAGCTATTAGACGAAATATCGATAATTCTTCTTCGTTCAACGAAGATAATTTTGATGAATCACCTGTTGGTATTATCGCAGTGTGAGCGGCCTCGCTGCTTTTTTTATCGTTCCATACTTTAGATTTTAGGCTTAAATCGGCTCCTGTTATGGTGGTTGCAAGCTCGGAGTCATTTTTTAGAGATACAATTATTCCCGGTACATCATCAAATTGATTTTCTGTAAGGTAGCCACTTTCTGAGCGAGGGTATGTAGTAATTTTATAAGTCTCATAAAGACTTTGCGCGATAGTCAAAACCTTATCTGCCGACATACCAAACCTTTTAGAGCCTAAAGCTTGAAGGTCTGTTAGAGATAAACAAAGCGGCGGATAGTTTGTTTTAGTCTTTTTGTCTACGTCGCTTATAGTCGCGCTCAAATCGACACTTGCAGCCGCTTTTAATTTGTTAGCTATCTCTAGATCGATCAAACGACCTTCATCGTCGGTCTTTGATTCGTCGATTATTAGCTTGCCTGTGTATTGTCCATTTTGATGATCGAATTCACCGCTGAGTTCGTAGAAATCAATAGATTTAAAATTAGCGATTGTTTCATCGCGATTAACGACAAGTGCAAGTGTTGGAGTTTGAACACGACCAACGCTCAAAACGCCATCGTGACCGCCCTTACGAGCATTAATTGTATAGGCTCTAGTGAGGTTCATACCGACAAGCCAATCAGCGCGTTGACGTGCTACAGCAGCGTCATAAAGGCCTTGATAATCAGAATTACTTTTAATGTTTGATAAAGATTTGGTAATTCCCTTATCTGTTAAATCAGGAAGCCATAATCTATCGGTCGTTCCGTTCCAATTGCATTCTTTAAGGACTTCATCTACCAACAACTGCCCTTCCCTATCAGGATCGCCAACATTAACGACAGAATTAGCGGTACTTAATAATTTACTAATTATGGATATTTGTTTTTTAGCATCCGACTTCGGTGAGATTTTCCATTGTTCGGGGATCATCGGTAGATCGCTAGAATTCCACTTGACCCAGGAATCGTTATAGTCTTCAGGTTGGTACTGTTCGTATAGATGACCGAAGCACCAAGTCATTACCCAGCCGTCGCCAGCAATGCCGCCATTTATTGGTTTACCACCACCGAGAACATTGGCGACAGTTTTACCTAGTGATGGTTTTTCCGCGATATATAGTTTCATAATATTGTGTATTTATTTAGTAAAGGGAATAGCGCCCGTCAAATGACGGGCGCTATCAAAAAAAGGAGAAGTCAACCCAGCTTGAGGAAAAACAAAGGCTGACTCTCCCTTACAAGCGCTGGTCGGAACGCCTGTAATTCGAGTGTTATTAAAACTTTGGGGGGATATTTCCGTATTGCGGTTATCTTGAAAGAAGATCGGATCAAACGCGGAGCCACGTTTAAGTAATTTACTATCAGCAATGATAGTGTCATCGATAATTGAATACCCTTCTTCCAAGGTATGTTGATGCTTTGCCTCGTCAGTCCTGACGAGTTTTGTACCAGCTTTTAATTTATCCATATCGACAACCTCATTTGTCTTAATTGAACATTCCAACAGTACGACCATACTTATTGAAAGTTAATCTGCGTCTATCTCAACGCTGCCGACCAGTATCGCCCTTTTCATTCGCTTTAGTTATCTCGCGGGGTTTTTTTTCTTTGGAAGCAAACATGGAAGTTTGCGACCCCGATGGCTTGAGTCATTGCTGAGAAACGAAGCAGGACGTACATCGGCTAATTTGTCTTGTTCTGCAATAAAATCGTGTTTCTATGGTAAAATAGCCCCGTGATTCAAATGAGTTATAAATTTAGGATTTACCCTGTTCTTAATACCGCGAGGTGCGCGGAAATTAACGCGCGTGGAGAGTTGCTTAATCGGGCAACCTGAATAATCAGGCTGTAGATGGCACTCGCTGAAACGCGAATTTGTAGATTGATGAGAAACCGAATGGACGGTTTTGAAATTAATCATTGCGAAACACCGAGTTGAGAATCGTGTTTCATGGGTTGTGATTTGCGGATAGGCGGATAGGCCTTGGTCGGTTATACTATAAAAAACAAATGATGCTGGCTTTTTGGTTGTGATTTGCGGATAGGCCTTGGTCGGTTATACTAAATAAATAATCCTCACCATAACGCTTCACGTTGTGATTTGCGGATAGGCCTTGGTCGGTTATACTGGCGGCGACAGACATCACTATCCACGCTATGTTGTGATTTGCGGATAGGCCTTGGTCGGTTATACTAATGCATTACTGCAATGTAATGACGTTATGTTGTGATTTGCGGATAGGCCTTGGTCGGTTATACTTTGTAGTCTTTTTAGGCTTTTCTACTTCTGTTGTGATTTGCGGATAGGCCTTGGTCGGTTATACTTATACGATTAACGATGGACGCGATCGGCTGTTGTGATTTGCGGATAGGCCTTGGTCGGTTATACTATCTCGCACGTAAAGCCTTGATTATCAAATAGAAACAAACCAACTTGCGCCTTATAAAAGCTCAAGTTGGTTGGGTGCTTTTTCTGTTGGCAGACGTTTTTTTCCATAATAAACCTGGATCTTAGCAAATTGTTTGTCGGTGATTTTGATAATTCTTACTTCACCATCATCAGGTAATGTGGTTTTGACACGTTTTATGTGAACTTGCGCGTTTTCTTCACTCATAATCCCTGTATCCATTTGGGGATATACCTCTATTAAGATACAACACAAATGTTTTTAATATGGCTGTATTATAATGTTATATTAATGCTGTTTTACAGCCTATTTAATTTTAGTAAATAGCACCATGTTCATGTTGTACCATGTCATTTTTAGTTGTTCTCCAGCTTAGACGGAGACATGCGTTTATATACATAATAGGGGGGATAACCCGTTAATAATGGCTTTGCTCCATAGGCGGGGTAGAGAATACTTAGCTACGAGACAAACTTTGAGTTTAGATTTACTCTATTGTCTATCAATAGTGGCTGTATTATGGTGTTGAACTGATGTGATGTTACAGCATGATAATTTTAATAGGCTCTCAGAAAGGTGGTTGCGGCAAATCTACTCTTGCTACAAACATAGCAGCCTGTCTGTCTCATAGCTCAGACGTTGTACTACTCGATGCAGATGATCAGGGAACAAGCGCTCAATGGGTCACTGATAGAAACGAAACGGACTTACCTACCGTTCATTGTGTTCAAAAGTTTGGCAATATTACCGCCACAGTTAAAGACTTAGTGGGCAGATATGAACATGTTGTTGTCGATGCTGCTGGTAGAGACTCCAGAGAACTACGCTCTGGCCTATTAGCCGCTGATGTTGTCTTATGTCCTTTTAGACCTTCTCAACCAGACATAGACACCGCACACCAGCTTAGCGAAGTAATTGATCAAGCTAGTACATTAAACCCTGATTTAAAACAATTGGGCATATTAACCATGTGTCCGACTAATCCAGCTATCAATGAGATACAAGACTCTCAAGAAGCGCTGGCAGACGTTTATCCTTTGCTAAACGGCTTAATACATGATCGCAAGGTCTACCGTGACGCTATCAGTCAAGGCCAAGGCGTTATCGAATCAACTAACGCTAAAGCTAAAACCGAAATAAATAAATTGATGAAGCTACTCTATGGTCGGCAAAAGAAAGCCTAAAACAGCTAAAGAACCCCCCAGCAAAACAGAGTTTATAAATAGCTCTGGTGCTAAAGATTTAAATGATCCTAAAGCCCCTGCTAATTATAAAAAGATCAGCATAGGGATGAACAAGCACACTTATGAATTACTTGTTGATACCGCTGAATCCGAGGATAGATCACTACTACAGGTGATCAAGTTAGCTATTCATGCCTATGCTAAAAACAAGCTGTAACATAGCTGCATATTAGTTGTAAAAAAGCTGTATAAAAATTTGGCATGGCTTCCTGGTCCTACACCATAGATATGGTTGAACCTAGATAAATCAGTTAAAACACGAAAGTCCATGCAAGCTCTTGATGCACCTGGCAAAATCAAAAAAAACCTTATCACCAATAAGGTGACCGCGACTTTTTTGATTTCACTATGCACTTCAATTGCCTACATGTCTTTTCCGCGTTTAACTGATTTATCTAGGTTGAAGGTTATGAAGAGTATATTTCCCATGATTTGCGCGCTTCATCATGTCCGTTATCAGCTGCTTTCTTCATCCACTCTACCCACTTCTCTCTATCATTATTATGATAATAATAGTTAGATAAAACATATTGAGCTTTTCCGTAGTTTTGTTCAACCGCCTTCATAAGCCATTCTAATCCCTGCTCTTTATCACTCAAATAAAAAGTATAAACTGCACTGTGCTGGCGCATATCCTTGTTCTGCTGCTTTTAGAAACCACTCTATACACGTTTTATTATCTCGATAGTGTGCCTTTCCAAATTGATATTGGGCACTAGGAACGCCCCTTTCTGCGTCTTCACCATATAACAAGAATGCTTCCTGGATGGCTTTTGCTACTTCTTTATCCCGTTCTATAATTTCATTATCTATTTCTTCCTTTGTCATTTCCTTTGTGGGTTTAGCTTTTGTTGGTTTTAATTTTGACTCTAAACCCTTTATTTTTTCCTCGGTATTAACGTAGTTATAAAACGCCCATAACCCTATACATATACCAATAAGTCGATTACGCAACATTGGGTATGGACTTTTTGTCTAGCAAGTTGACTCATTGTCGTTCCACACGATATATCGATGATTAGCATTAGCCCATTCGTCGTCAATTTCAATCAGAATGGCACTGACTAATCGTAACCAGGCCTCTCGGTTAGGAAAGAC
Organism: Candidatus Poriferihabitaceae bacterium; assembly: GCA_965237485.1. Taxonomy (GTDB): domain Bacteria; phylum Pseudomonadota; class Gammaproteobacteria; order Arenicellales; family Poriferihabitantaceae; genus JAAELZ01. Next base: position 31,542 of record CBDEFQ010000011.1, read on the forward strand.
TCTGACCAAGCGGGTTCGCCGCTTAAGTTCTTGTTGAACCGTCCGTTCAATGCGGTTGGAGGTTAACCAAAAGGGGTCAGACCCCTTTAAAGTGGCGGATAGGCCTTGGTCGGTTATACTGAGTTATTCTATAGACGGTATTATATAGTAGTTGTGATTTGCGGATAGGCCTTGGTCGGTTATACTATCTCGCACGTAAAGCCTTGATTATCAAATAGAAACAAACCAACTTGCGCCTTATAAAAGCTCAAGTTGGTTGGGTGCTTTTTCCAAAAGGGGTCAGCCCCCCTCAGGATTAGGATCAACAAGAGGCTTCATAGTCGTTGTAGGACCAGCAGTCGTTGTAGGATCAGCAGTCGTTGTACCTGCAGTGGTCGTACCTGCAGTGGTCGTACCTGCAGTGGTCGTACCTGCAGTGGTCGTACCTGCAGTGGTCGTTTGTGCATGCGTGGGGAGAATTACGCTGGAGATAATAGGTTTACCCCACTCCGTTGCACTCGCCGCCCCACCTAACACAGCGATACTGGCTATCGATTTTCGCCTGCTGATTTTTTTAGTGTCTGATTGCTTTACATCTGACCCGCTATCTTTCATGTTTTCATCTTTCATGTTTTCATCTTTCATGTTTTCATCTTTCATGTTTTCGATTGATTGTTTTGATTGTTTTTTTCATACCCGCCAAATTTTAAATTTCCCTTAAATCTGTTCTAAATTACAAATTACAGCAAATATTACACTATACCCGTCTAAATATAAAGAGCTATATTTTACAGGTCCAAAAGGGGTCAGACCCCTTTAAAGCCTTTAAAGTTCTATTTGATAATCAGGGCTTTACGTGCGAGATAGTGTAACCGACCCCGGGCTATCCGCAAATCACATCCAACCAACCAACCAACCAAATCACAGCTGTTCTGGTGTTGAACCAATCGGCAGGCACTTTTTATAATTGTTGTGTTCACTTTTTGTCCGTTTGATGGCTTGTTCCCAGCTTTCACCGGTGCGCGCCATTTTATGCTTATCTATCCATTCGCGGTGAGACAGGGGTTTTTCCTTTGCTGCTGGTTTAACAATCATAAATTGAAAATGAGACACCCTGCACCCCGCTTTTCTCTGACCAAACGTAACCCTGATGTCTGAATGGGTGTTGATGTTATTTAGGGCTGGATAGATTATTCGTCTTTTGATTTCATAAGGACTTTTATACTTATCTTCGAGTTTAAATAGTTGTCTAAATTCTTCTACTTCAAATTCCCTTTCTTCGCCCAGCCATTGTAGACACAGCTCATACAGTCGTATGCCATAACCAGATCGCATCGGCATAACGTATTTTGCTTGATATTTAATGAATCGGTTTTTGAGGCTTGAGATATACGGGATTATTTCAGCATTAAACCGTAAAGAAACCTTACCTTCTGAATCATAGTATCTGCATGACCCCGTCACATTGGAGTTATGCCTGAAAGTGGTGTATGGAGTAGTTGACTAAAAGCGGCGTATCGGGATGAATTGAGTTTACAACAACTTAAACTTCCACAGACATACGCCACTATGAAACAGAATAAAATTATTTCCTTTGAAAAGCCAGAGCAAAGCATCGATCCGCTGCAAGAATTAATTCGTAATGGCGCCAGGCAACTCATTCAAACCGCGGTCGAGAGTGAGTTATCTGAACTGCTGTATCGCAATTGTGACAAAGTCTCAGATTCAGGACACGCTGGTGTCGTTCGTAACGGCTATTTGCCAGAACGTGAACTGCAAACCGGGATCGGCCCAGTCAAAGTACGTATCCCCAAGGTGCGCTCCCGCACTGGAGTACCGATCACCTTTCGATCTGCTTTAGTGCCGCCGTATGTGCGTAAAACGAGAACACTGGAAGCGGCCTTGTCTTGGCTGTATCTCAAGGGTGTCAGCACTGGAGAAATGGGGGATGCACTGAGCGTGCTAGTGGGTCAATCAGCGACTGGGTTATCATCAGGCACAGTGAGTAAGCTCAAAGCAACGTGGTCTCAGGAGTACAAGGATTGGAATAGAGAAGGTTTAGATCGAGATCGATGGGTTTATCTATGGGCGGACGGGATACACAGCGGCCTGCGCGGCGATGAGGGCCGGCTCTGTGCCTTAGTTGTCATCGGAGTGAATGAGCGCGGTCACAAGAAATTACTGGCGATTGAAGACGGTGAGCGAGAGTCTACGCAGAGTTGGCGAGAGGTGTTGTTGGCACTCAAGGAGCGAGGCCTGAATCAACCAGAGCTGGGCATCGGTGATGGTGCTTTAGGCTTTTGGAATGCCCTGGAAGAAGTCTATCCTGGCACTAAACATCAACGGTGCCGGGTGCATAAAACGGCCAACGTGCTGAACAAGCTGCCTAAATCGGTGCAGCCCAAAGCAAAAGCAGCTCTGCATAACATTTGGCAGGAAGAAACCAAAGAAGCGGCGCAAAGCACCTATCAATTATTCATTAAAACCTGTCAAGACAAGTATCCAAAAGCCACGCAGTGCTTGGAAAAAGATCGCGAAGAGTTAATGACGTTCTACTCGTTCCCTGCCAAGCACTGGATGAGCATAGGTACTACGAATCCAATTGAATCAACATTCGCGACTATCCGACACCGTACCAAACGATGCAAGGGATGTCTTAGCCGTGATGGCATGTTAAGTATGATGTTCAAGCTGGGTCAGTGCGCAGAGAAAAAGTGGAACCGAATACGCGGGTTCGCCTATCTAGCAAAAGTGATTCAAGGGGTTCCATTTAAAGATGGAATAGAGCAAGCTAATGACTACTCAGATCAAACCGAGGCCGCTTGAAGAAAATGCCTCATACACCAGATTCGGGCATAACTCCTATTAATAAACTACTCAATAAAATATTTCGCTTGTTTTTCATAATCGAGGTTCCATTTTGGGATTAAATTTATACTACCTGAAGGTATTTGTTTAAGCTTAGCGAGAGCTCTGTGTTGAGCTAAAATAACAGATTCGGCATTTTCACTGCCTATAGAGCTTAGATGGTAGCTGTTTGTGCCTGCCCATCTGTACAAGTAAAAATTCTTGTCTGGTGAAACTACTGTACTGATTTCTTCATTTAATATTGTTCTTACTTTGGAATCAAAGTCTTGATCTTGTCCTGAACCCATCACGCTATAAAGCGTTTTATTGAAAAGGTCTCTGGTATAACAACACTGAGCATGGAAGTTATATCTTTCTATGCTATCAATCACACCATTATTCCAAAAAAAAGCACTAGCGGGCTTGTAATATTCAGCCTTATTTTCTATTAAGGAATTGACTGATTGAGAGACTCTAAATGATAAATGGATATCGTCATCATCCCAGGGAAACAAGATATCACCTTTAGATAACGCTGCGACCATATTCCTTTTTTCCCCTAGAGTATTAACTTTATTTGGCAGGTTGATTACAGACACCTCTGGATGATCAATAGCTAATGTTTGCATGTTAAAATCATTTAGTATGATCAGCTCTTTTTCTCCTTGATAGTCTTGATTTAGAAAAGACTGTATGGCTTCTTCCAACAATGTGGGGCGCGCAAACGTCACACATAAGCAACTAATGAGAGGCAAGTTTTTTGAAGAGATACTTTTCATGTCGAACATAAGCTTTATTCCTTAATGCGTTGAAGAAAACATGGAAGTTTGCGACCCCGATGGCTTGAGTCATTGCTGAGAAACGAAGCAGGACGTACATCGGCTAATTTGTCTTGTTTCGCAATAAAACCGTGTTTATCATGGTAAAATAGCCCCGCGATTCAAAAGGATTCAAAAGAGTTATAAATTCAGGATTTACCCTGTTCTTAATACCGCGAGGTGCGCGGAAATTAACGCGCGTGGAGAGTTGCTTAATCAGGCTGTAGATGGCGCTCGCTGAAACGCGAATTTGTAGATTGATGAGAAACCGAATGGACGGTTTTGAAATTAATCATTGCGAAACACCGAAACAGTAATTTGTCACATTATATGAAAGCCACCTTTTACCCTTCATCAGTCAGTGACAATAGTGTCGAGACGCTCCTTACTGGAACCAACGAAAATGAATGCGAATCCCCAAACGATGGATACACTAGAGTACGAAGTAATGGAGTAAGTGTTTCTCATGAAATAGGGTTCCCAGAGGGGTATATCCCACCTCAATATATTCTTCCTCCCATATTAAAGTTATTGCTTCTCGATGATTAACTTATGAAAAAAACACTAGCGTTTATGTGCTCTCGCCACCGACCGCTCATGTTACGACATGCCATATTACAAATGGCCGTACAAACCGTCCCAGTTGACTTAGCTATATATATCAACTCTAACGAAGAAGAAAACACCGACTATACTGACCTTATCTCAGATATTTCATCTATCAATAACCAAAAAGTATTCGTTAGCTTTGGTCCGTCTTTTCATCAGCACATAAATCACTTCTCAGCAATCGACCAGGTCAATATAGGCGACTATGATTTGTTTTTGAAAATAGATGACGACGATATTTATCGACGCAACTATGTAGAAGATACCGTAAAAGACTTTGAGCTAAACAACTGGGACTTTTCGGGAGAACACTGTTACGGCGGTATCAATGGATATAAATGGAAAGTTGATTATTTTATTAAAAACATGGGCCTACAAGAAGGCGAAAAATGTTGTGGCATAGCAGCAACGTGGGCATTCTCAAAAGAAGCGGTCAAAGCCATTAGCAAGGTAGATCCATACTCTCCATGGTTTGAAGATAGATTATGGAAATTTCATTTAGAGCACCATACAGAATTAAAGCTTTACTGTAGAAACAACAATAATCATAATTATCATCAGAATGTACATGGGAAAAACACTTCCACTGATGGTTGGCTAGAAGAAAATATCGCCTCTCAGCCAAAACAGATGACCAGCTTTCAAGCCATTAGGACTTCCGCACACTTGCTTAAACAGGCCCTACCTTTACTTCCGGCCGATCTCCTTCGAAAGATAATGAGGAGCAGGCGACTAGAAAAATAAATATTTTCACTTTATGAATGATATTTGCTAGCTCCTACTTTCACGGTTAAACCTAGATAAATCAGTTAAACGCGGAAAAGACATGTAAGCAATTGAAGTGCATAGTGAAATCAAAAAAGTCGCGGTCACCTTATTGGTGATAAGGTTTTTTTGATTTTGCCAGGTGCATCAAGAGCTTGCATGTCTTTTCCGCGTTTAACTGATTTATCTAGGTTTAAAGATGCTTCACATCATCGGGTCAGTACATAACCCCAGACGTCAGGGTAGTTGCACACATTTTAATTCACAAGGGGCGGCGGAGAAATACTCATGCCGAAATATAGCGTAGAACGAAGAGAAGCTGTTTTATCTAAATTATTATCATCAAATAGTCAGTCCTTCGCAGAAATATCTAGAGAAGAAGGAATCAGTGTTCAAACCTTGTATGATTGGCGAAATAAAGCCAGACGATCAGGAGTTTTAATGCCTAATAGTGATTCATCTAATCAGTGGGATTGCCAAACTAAGTTCACCGTAGTTCTTGAAACTGCTGCGATGAATGAACAAGAATTATCTGCGTATTGCCGAGAGAAAGGCCTATACCCTACTCAAATAACGCAATGGCGAGAAGCTTGTATTAATGGTGTTGATGAGGCTCTCATTAGCCCTAAAGTTGCGCGCGATGAAATACGTGCGTTAAAAAAAGACAAGAAGAAGCTAGAAACCCAGCTGCGCGGCAAAGATAAAGCCTTGGCTGAAACGGCCGCATTATTAGTATTACAAAAAAGTTTCAGGCGCTTTGGGAGGACGAGGAAGTATGATTACGACTCAGACGCGCATTAAAGTAATCAATGATGTTAATGAAGCAGTAGACGCAGGTTCAAAGCGTTCAAGTGCTTGTGAGTTGGTTGGCCTTGCCGAGTCTACGCTTAGACGTTGGAAGCCAAAAGGAGAAGATAGTATCCGCAGTGATCAACGTCCTTTGGTAGAAAAGCCAGTCCCTGGCAATAAACTAAGCGAGCAAGAGCAGCAACACATTTTATCGATATGTAATGAATCGGCATACCATCATTTGCCGCCGTCGCAAATAGTACCGCAGTTGGCTGACAAAGGTATTTATGTGGCCAGCGAGCCCAGCTTTTATCGAGTTCTCAAGGCGCATGGGCAATTGAAGCACCGCGGCCGCGCCAAACAAAAGCAGTCCCGAACACCCGATACTCATATAGTGCTAAAACCTAATGCTGTGTGGATGTGGGATATCACCTATTTGGCGACGCGTACTATTGGCAAGCATTATTACCTGTACATGGTAGAAGACCTTTACAGTCGCTATGGCGTTCACTGGGAAGTACATCCTGTTGAAAGCGGTGAATTAGGTGCGCAGTTGATGTCTCAGGCGGCTCTAAAAGTGGCCAGCTGCGATGGCATGCCCGTCTTACACAGTGATAATGGCAGCCCAATGAAATCGTTCACAATGAGAGCGAAGTTAGAAGCATTAGGAATAAAGCCCTCTTACTCAAGGCCAAGAGTAAGCAATGACAACGCTTATATTGAATCCATGTTTAGAACGGTAAAGTATTGCCCTGCGTGGCCTTCTCAAGGCTTCGATAGCTTAGAGGCCGCCCGCCAATGGGTGGGTAAGTTTATGCAATGGTATAACGAAGAACATCGTCACAGTGCTATACGCTACGTTACACCTGGCCAGCGTTATCGCGATGAAGATAGTGCCCTATTAGCAAAACGAGAAGTTGTTTATCAGGAAGCTAAAGCAGCAAAACCTAATCGGTGGTCTGGCCAAACCCGAAATTGGCGGCCTTGTGGTGCGGTTGCGCTGAACCCACAAAAAGAAGTATTATTGGCTGCGTAGGAAAATGTGCAACTACCCTGAAAATTGCCGGTTTTTAAGTCTTTTATTTGTTCACTTTTAACTTCTAACATTTTTGTACTTGTTGTATTCGCTTTGGGTGCGCTTGATTGTTTCTTC